>NZ_NKFK01000005.1:0-2804354 GCF_002223365.1 Burkholderia sp. AU6039 | reverse complement strand
CCCCTTGAAGGGTCGTTCGAGACCAGGACGTTGATAGGTCAGGTGTGTAAGCGCAGTAATGCGTTCAGCTAACTGATACTAATTGCCCGTAAGGCTTGATCCTATAACAAGTCTGTCTCGCGCTGAAAACAGCGCGTCGGACTGGTTGATTCTCGTGTGTGATACACACAACTCAAGATTACTGCTTCTTCCCGGATTGGTTGTGCTGCGAAGCCAGCACAACAACCCTCTTTGCCTGATGACCATAGCGAGTCGGTCCCACCCCTTCCCATCCCGAACAGGACCGTGAAACGACTCTACGCCGATGATAGTGCGGATTCCCGTGTGAAAGTAGGTAATCGTCAGGCTCCCTAAGCCAGAAACCCCCGCCCGAAAGGCGGGGGTTTTTGCATTTGGGCGGAGGAAATGCTTCGGGGGACGGGATGGACAGCAGGCTGGATACAGCTCCGCGTCACCCCTACCTCCAGGCACGTTTCCCGGCGCCACACGTCAATCTGGCGGAAACCGGGGGGCGAATGTGTCGACCCAGGCCTCCAATGTTCTCGCGACGCTCTCTCTGTACCATACATCCATCGGCCTGCAATTAGTCCCCATCAGACGTCGATTTATCGACGAATGGCGCGATGATGGCTGACGATGGGCGACGTTTGTCGAAAATGGCTGGCAATTGATGTGTTCGGGCAAAAGGCATCTTGCACCATCTACCGGTCCTTCGACGCGGTGTATCGACGTGATCGCCGGCACACAACAAACTCAGCGCCAAATCGTCATAAAAATCTATGCGCATAAAGTCCATTCGGGCGACATGCCCTGCAGAGCGGGGTGCAAGCCCTTCGGGGTAATATCACCATTCGTCCCGATTCCCGGTGCTTCCACGCAACCGCCGGCGGTCGGGGTCCGCCGTATCCCGTCTCCAGCACCGTTCATGACTGATAGCCCTGCCCAAGGTGGTCGGACGACCGACTTCTTGCCGTATCTCGTCGCCGCAACGTTCTTCATGGAGTACCTCGACACGACCGTGATCGCGACCGCGCTACCGCAAATGGCGCGCTCGTTCGATGTCGGGCCGAACGCGCTGAGCCTCGGGATGACCGCCTATATGCTGGCGCTGGCAGTGTTCATCCCGATCAGCGGATGGATCGCGGACCGCTATGGCTCGCGCACGGTGTTCGCCAGTGCAATCGTCGTCTTTACCGGTGCGTCGGTGCTGTGCGGGTTGTCCGAGGGTGTCGTGACATTCACCGCTGCGCGCCTGCTGCAAGGCGTCGGCGGGGCGATGATGGTGCCGGTCGGGCGCATGATCGTCGTTCGCAGCACCGAGAAGGCGAAGCTGATGCGCGCGATCGCGACGATCACGTGGCCAGGCATCGTCGCGCCTGTCGTCGGGCCGCCGATCGGCGGCTTCATCACGACCTATGCATCATGGCGGTGGATCTTCCTGCTGAACGTCCCGTTCGGCATTGCCGCACTGGTCTGCACCTGGCTGATCGTCCGGAACACGCGGGCCGACGAGCAACGACCGCTCGACTGGGGCGGCTTCGTGCTCGCCGGGGGCGCGCTGACCTGTCTGCTGATCGGCACCGAAGCGGCCGGCCAGCAGGACGTCCACTTTACGCGCGCAGCCGTCCTGGTGGGCGCGAGCGTGCTGTTCGGCATCGCCGCCTGGTGGCATGCGCAACGTTGCGCGCATCCGCTGCTCGACTTCACGACATTGAACGTGCCGACGTTCTCGGTGACCGTGATTACCGGGTCGATCACGAGGATGGCCATCAATGCGGTGCCGTACCTGCTGCCGCTGCTGTTCCAGATCGGTTTCGGGCTGTCGCCGTTCCAGTCCGGCCTGCTGCTGCTCGCGAGTGCGCTCGGCAATCTCGGGATGAAGGCGGGAACGTCGTGGATTCTCGACCGCTACGGCTTCCGGCGCGTCGCACTCGTCGACGTGACGATAGTCGGCCTCTTCACGATCGCATGCGGCTGGCTGACTGCATCGACACCATTGGCGATTACGCTGTTCGTCGTATTCGTCTACGGACTGACGCGGTCGATGCAGTTCACGACGCTCGCGACGCTGGCCTATGCGGATATCCCGGCCCAGCAGACAAGCGCGGCCAGCACGTTGTGGAGTGCTGCTCAGCAGATGACGATCGGGATGGGCATCGCGTTCGGTGCGTTGTCGCTTCGACTCGCGGCGTTGGTGCGGGGCGATGCGGCCGGCATGCACTACGTACTCGACGACTTTCGCTGGGCGTTCGTCGCAGCGGGCGTGCTCGCATTGCTGACGTTGCCGGGATACGCACGGCTCGCCTCCGACGCGGGTGATCGATTGCGGGCGAATGTGGCGCGCGGGTAGGTCGGGTTCCCATCGACCTTGTGCTGCGACAGGTGAGTGCTTCTGCTTCCTGTCGCTCACTTGAAACGTCGATCCGACGAGTCGCGACGGTCTGGCGCGAATCGAAAGCGATCATCTGCCGGATTGGATGGGTGAACTGGTCGCGCGCTGATGTCCTTTGCAAAGAATCCGGATTGGTAACGAGCGATTGGCACGTCGGATGCGCGGCATTTCCCGCACAAATCCGTCTGCGTGACGGATGGCTTGCGAGCATCGTGCGTATTCCGCTCGCCGTCACTGCGCGTCATGGAAGATGATGCCGACCGTGTGGCGGTGGCCGCTTCGAATCCGGCTGACGCCGTGGCGCAGGTTGACGCGATAGACGCCGCGCGTTCCCTGCACCGGCCTGCCGTGCACGGCGAAGATGACGGCGTCGCCTTGTGTCAGCGGCACCACTTCCGCGCGCGATTGCATGCGTGGTCGCTGTTCCGTCAGCACGAACTCCCCACCTGTGAAATCGCGGCCGGGCGCCGATAGCAGGATCGCGACCTGGAGCGGAAAGACGTGCTCGCCATACAGGTCCTGATGGAGGCAGTTGTAGTCGTCGGCGCCGTATTGCAGGATCAGCGGCGTCGGTCGCGTCTGTCCTGCTGCGTGGCAGCGATCGAGGAAGGCCGCGTGGTCTGCCGGATAGCGGACGTCGATCCCGAGTGCCTTGTTCCAGCGATTCGCGATTGGCGCGAGATGCGGGTAGAGCGTCGCACGCAGCTCGGCGATGACCGCGGGGAGCGGATACGCGAAATACTTGTATTCGCCGCGGCCGAACCCGTGCCGCGCCATCACGACGCGCGAGCGATAGAGTGCATCGTGTGGATAGAGTGACGCGAGCGTCGTACATTCGCTGGCCGAGAGCAGGCCCGGCACGCGCGCGCATCCGTAGCGATCGAGATCGGCATCGACAGTCATCCAGTCGATCGCGTCGACGCGTTGCGCAATTTCCAGTGATTCGACGGCAGGTTGCAGGTCGGCAATGTTCACGGGCATTCCTCGGTTCGTCAGCAATGTGGCGCCATGCAGTCGTGCGGAATGCTTCGGGCACGTCGTCCGCACGGTTGAGTCCACGATAAATGTTGATGAGCCCAGTCTACGGATGTCCATGCGCCGGCGCGCTCCAGATCTTGCGCTTCAATTCGGGAAAGGAAGAGGGTGAGCATTCGCGACGGCATGGGCGCACCGAATGCCTCGACGAGTCGAATTGGAGAGACGGAGAGACGGGACGGCGAGGGACGAGGGTCGAATCTTCCCAGCAGGTAGCCGGCTCCTCCCGGCTACCCGCTGCATCACCGCTTACGCCACCGACCGGAACAGCCAATAGAGCCCGCCGGCAAGCACGATCGACGCCGGCAGCGTCAGCACCCACGCCAGCACGAGGCTGCGCACCGTGCCCCACTGCAAGCCCGATCCGTTCGCCGCCATCGTGCCCGCGACGCCCGACGACAACACATGCGTCGTCGACACCGGCAATCCGTACACGTCGGCCGCGCCGATCGTGAGCATCGCGACGAGTTCGGCCGATGCGCCCTGTCCGTACGTCAGATGCTGCTTGCCGATTTTCTCGCCGACGGTCACGACGATCCGCTTCCAGCCCACCATCGTGCCGAGGCCCAGTGCGATCGCGACCGCCACCTTCACCCACGTCGGAATGAACTTGGTCGCGTGGTCGAGCTGCTTGCGATAGTTGTCGATCGCGAGCTTGTCGTCGGCGGCAAACGCGGGACGGCCGGACTTCTCGATCAGGCGGATGGCTTCGGATACCAGATACATCGTGTTGCGCACGTTGTCGACGTCACGTTGCGGCACGGCCGCCATCGAGCCCGATGCACCGACGGCGGTCGCGAGCGACGTGGACAACTGCTGTACGGCGGGGATCACGGCTGGCGTCAGTTCGCGATGCTGGACGTAAAGCTCGACGTCGGCACGCGGGTTCGCGGACGCTGCAACGCCGTTCGTGTACTTCCCGAACGTCGCGGCTGCCTGGTTCGCGACCGCCACGAAGGTCTGTGTCTCGGCCGGCGTGACGGCCTTGTTCAGCGCATAGGCGGTCGGCACCGTGCCGATCAGGATCAGCATGATGAGCCCCATCCCTTTCTGGCCGTCGTTCGAGCCGTGCGCGAACGACACGCCCGTGCAGGTCAGGATCAGCAGGCAACGAATCCAGAACGGCGGCGGCTGGTCCTTCGGCGGCTCCTTGTACAGCTCCGGAATCCGCACGAGGGTTTTCA
This sequence comes from Burkholderia sp. AU6039, assembly GCF_002223365.1. Lineage (NCBI taxonomy): Bacteria > Pseudomonadati > Pseudomonadota > Betaproteobacteria > Burkholderiales > Burkholderiaceae > Burkholderia > Burkholderia sp. AU6039. The sequence continues at coordinate 2,799,743 of NZ_NKFK01000005.1, read as the reverse complement.
GCACGAGCAGCAGCAGCGCCGCGCACAGGAAGCCGACGAGCGGCGAGAGCAGCAGCGACTTGCCGACGCCAAGCGCCTGGCCCCAGTCGACGCCGCTCGTGCCGGACGGCCCGTGCATCAGCTGGTTCATCAGCCCGACGCCGATGATCGACCCGATCAGCGTATGCGAGCTCGACGACGGCAACCCGAAATACCAGGTCGCGAGATTCCATACGATCGCGGCGATGAGCAGCGCGAACACCATCGCGAAGCCTGCGCCGCTGCCGACCTGCAGGATCAACTCGACCGGCAGCAGTTGCAGGATGCCGAACGCGACGGCGCCGCTCGAGATCATCACGCCGAGGAAGTTCCATAGGCCGGACCAGATCACCGCGACGTTCGGTGTCAGCGAGTGCGTATAGATCACGGTGGCCACCGCGTTCGCGGTGTCGTGGAAACCGTTGACGAATTCGAAGCCGAGCGCGATCAGCAGCGCGGCGCCGAGCATCAGGTACGGGAACAGTGATCCTTCGCGCATCGGCGACAGATCGTCGATCAGGTGCGTGGCGATATAGATCGCGCCGATCGCGAGCACCAGCAGGAAGACGGCATAGCCGAGCTGCTTGGTGCGCTCGACGGAACCCGAATTGCTCGGGGCAGACGAAGCAGGTTGATTCATGACGGTATCTCGTAAGGGAACCGCGACCGATCCTAGCTTCGGCTAGCAGTCAGTTTGATGACAGCAGGGACAACGAACGGGGTGTCTTACAGCGACGTAAGGTGAACATCGCCAGGCAATTGCGATACGACGCGATACGTCGGCTCGTGTCGTGGTCGATATCACGAACGCGACACGGCGGGCGGCCAGGTCGCAGTGTCGCGCCGATCGTCGTCGGCGATCAACGTCCATCCGTGCGGCGACGCAGCGAATGTCGTGCACGACAGCGGTGCGACGTCGATGCGGATTGCCGCGTCGGGATCCATCCGCAGCGCATGCGCGACGGCCGCGCGAACGATCGGTGCATGCGTGATGGCGACGATGTCGCGGCCGTGTTGCAGCGCGTTCAACCATGTGCCGACGCGGCGCATCGCTGCATCGAACGATTCGCCGCCGTGCGGCGACGCGGAGGGATCGCCGATCCACGCGCCCAATTCGGCAGGCAGGTCGCGCGCGAGGTCGTGCAGCCGCTTGCCGCGCCAGTTTCCGTAGTCGATGTCGCGCAGCGCGTCATCGATGTCGGCATGCAGGCCGAGCGCATCGGCGGTCTGCACCGCACAGCGGGCCGGGCTGCACAGCACGAGCGCGCCGGTCACGCGTGCCCATCGGTCGTGCAGCGCCGCGGCGTCGGCGAGCCCGTGCGCGTCGAGCGGATCGTCGTCGGGAAATGTCCCGGTGCGCATCGCCCGGGTCGAGGCGTGTGCGATCAGGCGCAGCGAGGCAGGCGTGTTCATGTCGTGTTTCGGATGATCCGGGACGAGTGAGTTCGATCACCCGTCGCCGCTTCAATACGCGAACGTTCGCGCGTACAATTCGCCCGATACGAAACGCGGAAGCCGGTGCAATCCCGGCGCGGTCGCGCCACTGTAACCGGTGATCCATGATCCCGGAAGCCAGACCTGCCTTCGTACCCATCCAACATTTGTCGGGGCGCGATTCCCCTGAGGTGCATCCATGAGCGAAGCAGTGCTGAAGCCGGCGGTCGTGCCGGCACCCATCCCCGTCCGTGAACTGTTGCCGTGGGCCGTGTTCGTCGGCCTGATCCTGTTGCTCGCACTGTATTTCGTCGGTGCGGAACAAGGCGCGACGTCGCTGGTGCCGGGCATGTATGTCCACGAGTTCGTCCACGACGGCCGCCATCTGCTCGGCTTCCCCTGCCACTGACGCGGAGTTCACGATGGTCGGAAAGCTGCTCATGCGCGGGATGCTCGCAGGCATCGCCGCAGGCCTCCTCACGTTCGGTTTCGCCAAAATCGTCGGCGAACCGCAAGTCGATCAGGCAATCTCCTTCGAGGAAAAAACCGAAGCCGCCCGAGGCGAAGCACCGGAACCCGAACTGGTCAGCCGCCACACGCAAGCCGGCCTCGGTCTGCTGACGGGCGTCGTGACCTACGGCGCGGCATTCGGCGGGCTGTTCTCGCTCGTCTTTGCGTATGCGTATGGCCGAGGCAGCCGTCTCCCGGCACGGCCGCTGGCTGCGTGGCTTGCGCTGGCGTCGTTCGTCGCGCTCGTGATCGTGCCGAACCTCAAGTACCCGGCCAATCCGCCGTCGGTTGGCGACCCCGACACGATCGGCTATCGCACGGGGTTGTTCTTCCTGATGATCGCGATCTCGGTCGCGACGATGGTGTTCTCGGTCAGCGTGCGCCGCCATCTGCTGGCGAAGCTCGGGCAGTGGAACGCGTCGATCGTCGCCGGGCTCGTGTTCGTTGCGATCATCGCGGCCGTGCAGATCGGGCTGCCGTCGGTCAGCGAGTTGCCGGCCGATTTCCCGGCGGCGTTGCTGTGGAAGTTCCGCGTGGCGGCCATCGGCATGCAGGTGATCATGTGGACGACGATCGGCCTGCTGTTCGGCGCATGGGTCGAGCGCGGCGAACGCATCGGCATGCGCGCCGCCTGACACATTCCTCTCGGGCGCGCCTAGCGCAGCATGCGCGGCGCGCTCCACGTCGATTCGCGCGCCAGCGCGACGAACGCGGCCAGATAGTCGATCGATGCATCTGCTTCGCGAATGCCGAGGAAGATCTGCTTCGCGATCCCCTTCTTGCCCAGCTTGACCGGCACGACCGGCATCCGGTCCGCGTATTCGTCGGCAAGCCATCTCGGCAGCGCGGCCACGCCGCGCCCGCTCGCCACCATCTGCAGCATGATGTCGGTCGTCTCGATCGACTTGTGTCGCCTCGGCACGATGCCGGCCGGCGTCAGGAACTGGTTGTAGATGTCGAGCCGGTCGGTTTCGACCGGGTAGGTGATCAGGATCTCGTCGGTCAGCTGCTCGGGCGTCACATAGTCGGCGTTCGCGAACCGGTGTGAATCGGCGACCACCAGCACCTGCTCGTAATCGAACACAGGGTCGAAGCGCAGGCCCGGCTTGTTCAGCGGATCGGGCGTCACGAGCACGTCGATGTCATAGCCGAACAGCGCGCCGATGCCGCCGAACTGGAAGCGCTGCTTCACGTCCACGTCGACGTCGGGCCAGCGCGACAGGTAGGGCGACACGACCTTCAGCAGCCACTGGTAGCACGGGTGGCACTCCATCCCGATACGCAGCGTGCCGCGCTCGCCCTTCGCGTACTGCTTCATCCGCTCCTCGGCGAGCTCGAACTGCGGCAGCAGCCGGTGCGCCAGCTTCAGCAGATACTGCCCGCCCTGCGTGAGCCGCAGGCCGCGACCCTCCCGATCCCAGATCGGCGTGCCGAGCTGCTGCTCGATTTTCCGGACGGTGTGGCTGAGCGCCGATTGCGTGAGGTGCAGCACATGGGCGGCCGCGGTCAGCGAGCCCTGGCGCTCGACCTCACGAATGACGACGAGATGGAATCGTTCCAGCATGGATATCGCTCGCGCGACAAATACATGAGTAGTTTTAATGGATGAATGAAATAATGCCATTTTATTTCATGATTTGAAATCCCTATCATGGCTCCCGGACATTCAATTTCTCTTCTGGACGGCAGCCCATGGTCACGACACACAACCTCGGTTTTCCGCGCATCGGCGCGAAGCGCGAACTCAAGTTCGGTCTCGAACGCTACTGGAAAGGCGAATCGTCGCGCGACGAGCTGAAGGCGCTTGGCGCCGAGCTGCGCCAGCGTCACTGGAACGACCAGCGCGCCCTGGACCTGGCGCCGATCGGCGACTTCGCGTTCTACGATCAGGTGCTGGACATGAGCTTCACGCTCGGCAACCTGCCGAAGCGCGTGCAGGGTTTCCACGGCGACGTGCTCGACAACTATTTCCGTGTCGCGCGCGGCCGTTCGGCGCAGTCGGCACAAGCGCATGCCGCGTGCTGCGGCGGGGTCGCGGCCGGTGAAATGACGAAGTGGTTCGACACGAACTACCACTACATCGTGCCGGAATTCCACGCGGACACGAACTTCTCGCTCGACCCGTCGCGCCTGCTCCAGCAACTGGCGGAAGCGCAGGCGCAGGGCGTGGCCGCGAAGCCGGTGATCCTCGGCCCCGTCACGTATCTGTGGCTCGGCAAGGCGAAGGACGATTCCGACCGCCTCGCACTGCTGCCGAAGCTGCTGCCGGTGTACGGCGCGCTGCTCGACACGCTGACCGCGCAGGGCGTCGAATGGGTGCAGATCGACGAGCCGATCCTCGTCACCGAACTCGACGCCGAGTGGCAACAAGCGTTCAGGACCGCATACGCCGCGCTCGAAACGCGTCGCATCAAGGTGCTGCTCGCGACGTACTTCGGCCAACTGCAGGGCAATCTGGCGCTCGCGAGCTCGCTGTCGGTCGACGGCCTGCATGTCGATGCGATCAACGCACGTGACGAAGTCGACGCGCTGGCGCGTGACCTGCCGGCCGGGCGTGTGTTGTCGGTGGGCGCGATCAACGGCCGCAACATCTGGAAGACCGACCTGAACGCGACGCTCGACTGGCTCGAGCCGCTCGCGAAGCAACTGGGCGATCGCCTGTGGCTCGCACCGTCGTGCTCGCTGCTGCACGTGCCGGTCGATCTCGCGAGCGAGGAGAAGCTCGATGCGGAAATCCGTTCATGGCTCGCGTTCGCGCTGCAGAAGCTCGACGAGCTGAAGGTCCTCGCGACCGCACTGAACGAAGGCCGCGACAAGGTGGCCGAGGCGCTGGCCGCGAACGCCGCCGCGATTCATTCGCGCCGCCAGTCGCCGCGCGTGAACAACCCGGCGGTGAAGGCTGCAATCGCCCGGATCGACGCGCAGCTCGGCAACCGCGTGAGCCCCTATCCGCAGCGCGCGCCGAAGCAGTCGGCACGCCTGAACCTGCCGGCGTTCCCGACGACGACGATCGGCTCGTTCCCGCAGACCGGCGAAATCCGTCAGGCCCGCAGCCAGTTCAAGGCCGGCGCGCTGGATGAAGCCGGTTACCGCGCGGCGATGCAGGCCGAGATCGAACGCAGCGTGCGCGAACAGGAATCGCTCGAACTCGACGTGCTCGTGCACGGCGAAGCCGAGCGCAACGACATGGTCGAGTACTTCGGCGAGCAGCTCGACGGCTACGCGTTCAGCCGGTTCGGCTGGGTGCAGTCGTACGGTTCGCGCTGCGTGAAGCCGCCGATCCTGTTCGGCGACATCAGCCGCCCGAAGGCGATGACGGTCGAATGGATCACGTACGCGCAGTCGCTGACGAACAAGCCGATGAAGGGCATGCTGACCGGCCCCGTGACGATCCTGAACTGGTCGTTCGTCCGTGACGACCAGCCGCGCTCGGTGTCGTGCTACCAGCTCGCACTGGCGATCCGTGAAGAAGTGCTCGATCTCGAGAAGGCCGGCGTGCGCGTGATCCAGATCGACGAGGCCGCGCTGCGCGAAGGGCTGCCGCTGCGCCGCGCGCAGTGGGGCGAGTACCTGAAGTGGGCGGTCGAATCGTTCCGCATCACCGCGAACGGCGTGCGGGACGATACGCAGATCCACACGCACATGTGCTATTCGGAGTTCAACGACATCATCGCGTCGATCGCCGACATGGATGCGGACGTGATCACGATCGAGACGTCGCGCTCGGACATGGAGCTGCTCGACGCGTTCGACACCTTCAAGTATCCGAACGAAATCGGGCCGGGCGTGTACGACATTCATTCGCCGAACATCCCGACGCAGGAGCACATCGTCGGCCTGATGAAGAAGGCGGCCGAGCGGATTCCGGCGGAACGCCTGTGGGTGAACCCGGACTGCGGCCTGAAGACGCGCCAGTGGGCGGAGGTGATTCCGGCGCTGACGAACATGGTCGCCGCCGCGAAGACGCTGCGCAACGCGGTGCAATAACGCGCGCAGGTTGCGTGCCGGCCGCCGCGCTCGATGGTCGGGCGGGGCGGCCGGCGGCGTGATTCATGCCGTGACGGGCGGGCCCGGTGTCACGGGCAGTGCGGGATCATGCGCGTTCGTGTTCGAGGGGGCCCGCGAGCGTCTCGGGTGATGGCGTCTCGGCAATGATCCGGCGTTCGCGTGCGAGGTCGAGCGACCGCGACAGCAGCCAGTACGCCGCACCCGCGACGACCAGACCGACGAGCCACGCGATATCCACGCCGCCGAGCATGCGAGCGAACGGCCCGACGAAAATCTCGCGGTTTGCTTCGGCGTCGAAGATATAGAAGAACGGCACCATCGCCGCGAAGCCGACGAGGTAGGCGACGATGCCGCGCGGTTGCCACGCGCCGTAGAGCCCGTTCGGCATGAAGAAGTGCGCGATCGCATAGTGACCGCGGCGCACGAAGAAATAGTCGACGAGATTCACGGCGGTCCACGGCACGAGGAAGTAGAGCATCAGCGTGAGGAACGTCTGCAGCAGCGCGATGCCGTTGCCGCGGATCGCGAATACGCAGGCCAGCACGAACGTGCTGATCGCGATGATCGATGCGACGCGCGCGCGACGCGTCGGCCGGATCGGCACGATCGAATCGGCGGCGGTCAGTACGGTCAGCATCGCGCTGTACGCGTTGAGCGCGATGATCGGCAGGAAGCCGACCAGCGAGACGATCGCGATCAGCTTGCCGAGGCCCGGCACGAGTGACGTGCCGACGTCGTTCATCGCGACCAGCGCATCGGCCGCATGCAGCTTCTGCGCGAGCCACGCGCCGAGGCCGATCATCCAGGTGCCCGACAGCGACGCGCCGGCGAAGATCACGGCGATCAGCTTCGCGCGGCGCGTGTTTTTCGGCAGATAGCGCGAATAGTCCGACACATACGGGGCATACGAAATGTTGTAGCTCGCGGCGATCGCGAATTGCGTGGCGAACGCGATCCAGTTGAAGCCTGGCGCGGCAACCGGCGCAACGGTGGTGGGTGCCGGCGTCACATGGCCGAACGCGAGCGTGAGTGTCACGAGCGCATAGAGCGGCAGTGTCGCGATCAGCGCCCACGTGAAAGTCCGATGCATCAGGTCATGACCGTAAATGGCGAGCAGCGCGCCCGTCGTCACGGCGGCGACGGCGACGAAGCCGCCATCGATGCCGAATACGTTGTGCACGCCGTCGACCATCAACGACACGTTGACGACGTTGAAGCCGACGAACACGAACAACGTCGCGAGCAGCGCGACGATCACGCCGCGATAGCCGAACTGCGCGCGCGACTGGATCATCTGCGGCAGCCCCATCTCGGGCCCCTGCGAGCCGTGAAACGCCATGAAGATCGTGCCGAACATGATCCCGAGCGCGCCTGCAAGCGTCGTCCAGCCGGCGGACAGGCCCATGCCGGGACCGACGAAGCCGATCGAGATCGTGAAGAAATGGAAATTGCCGAGGAACCAGAACGGGCCCTGGCTGGCGAGCTTCGCGTGGCGCTCGTGTTCGGGAATGTAGTCGATCGAGTGGTGCTCGATCGCAAGGCGGGCCGATTCGGTGCGACCGAGATCGAGGGTGTCGGGGCGGGTCATGACGACTTGTCTCCTGGGTCGTGCGCGGTTCGGCGGGGCGACCGCGTGCGCCCGCCTGCCGCGACGTCCGCGTGGCAAGCGATGAATAGCGTGGAACCGGGAGGCGGTGCGACGCACCGCCGGGGCGTGCAACGAAAAACGGGCAGGCGAGGGGCCTGCCCGTTGCGAGCGATTACGCGGTGCGTGCGCCGCGCGGCAGCGGCGTTTCCTTCCGGTTCGCCGCGCCCGCATCGTCGATGCTCACGCGGCGCGAGATCAGCCACACGCACAGCGACGACAGGATCGCGGCGCTCGTGTACTGGAGCGCAAGCGGCCACCATTGCGGCGCGGTGTTCTGCGCGATGATGGTCGCGACGAGCGGCGTGAGGCCGCCGGCGAGCGCGCCGCACACCTGGTACGCGATCGAGATCGCCGTGTAGCGGATGCGTGCGACGAAGATGCCGCTGACGAAGCCCGCGACCACCGAGTAGTAGCCGGATTCCGCGAGCGTCGCGAGGCCGACGCCGACCGTGATCGACAGCGGCGTGCCCAGGTGCACGAGCGGCAGCATGACGAACGGGACGATCGCGGCCCATGCGCCGGTGATCAGCAGCACGCGCGTGGTGCCGAAGCGCTGCGCGAGGAACGCGGCCGCGAGCTGCACGACGAACTGCAGCACGGCGACAATCGTCATGCAATGCAGCACCATCGACCGGTCGAGCGACAGGAATTGCGTCGCATAGCTGATCATGAAGATGTTGCTGAAATACACGCCGGCGATGCCGTACACGTTCGCACCGATCGCGAGCAGCAGCAGCGGCCAGTACTTGAGCGCCTCGCGCAGCGGTTTTTGCGCGATGTTGCCGCTCTTCTTGACTTCCTCGAACTCGGGAGACTCCGACACGCTCGCGCGGATCACGAAGCCGACGATCAGCAGTACGGAGCTTGCCAGGAACGGCACGCGCCAGCCCCAGCTCATCATGTCTTCCTTCGACAGCGTGCTGATCGCGCCGAACGCGAGCATCGACAGGATCAGGCCGCTCGCGCTGCCGAGCTGCGCGAACGACGCGAAGAACGTGCGCTTGCCTTCCGGCGCATGCTCGCCGGCGAGCAGCACCGCGCCGCCCCATTCGCCGCCGACCGCGATGCCTTGCAGCACGCGCATCAGCACGAGCAGGATCGGGGCGATCACCCCGGCTTGCGCATGGGTCGGCAGCAGGCCGATCGCAACCGTCGACACGGCCATCAGCATCAGCGTCGCGAGCAGCGAGCGCTTGCGGCCGAAGCGGTCGCCGAGGTAGCCGAACATCACGCCGCCGAGCGGGCGCGCGAAGAAGCCGACCGCGAACGAGCCGAACGACGCGAGCAGGCTGATGAAGCGGTTTTCGCCGGGAAAGAACAGCGGCCCGAACACGATGGCGGCGGCGGTCGCGTAGCTATAGAAGTCGTACCACTCGATCGTGGTGCCGACGAACGACGCGAGCGCCGCCCGCTTGGGTTGCTTGACGGAAGTCCCCATCTTTATGTGTGCTCCTCTGAATCCTCTGATTTGGAATAGGTGGCGGCGCGGGGATCAGTCGCGGTACGCGACGCCCGGCAGCACGCACAGCAGCTCGTACGCGAGGTTCGCGCCGAGCAGCGCCGTGGTGCCGAACGGGTCGTACGGCGGCGCGACTTCGACGAGATCGCAGCCGACGATGTTCAGCCCCTTCGCGCCGCGGATGATCTCGAGCGCCTGCGGCACCGTGAGGCCCGCGATTTCCGGCGTGCCGGTGCCCGGCGCGTAGGCCGGGTCGATGCCGTCGATGTCGAAGCTGATGTAGACGGGCGTGTCGCCGACGCGCGCGCGCACTTCTTCCATCAGCGGCGCGAGCGACTTGTTCCAGCATTCCTCGGCCTGCACGACGCGGAAGCCCTGCTCGCGGCACCAGTCGAAATCCTCGGCGGCGTAGCCGGTGCCGCGCAGGCCGATCTGCGTGACCTTGTCGCCGTGCAGCAGGCCTTCCTCGACCGCGCGGCGGAACGGCGTGCCGTGCGCGATCTTTTCGCCCATCATCGTGTCGTTTACGTCGGCGTGTGCATCGACGTGGATCAATGCAACCTTGCCGTGCTTGCGGTGGATCGCGCGCAGGATCGGCAGCGCGATCGTATGGTCGCCGCCGAGCGTGATCGGCTTGCAGTCGTGCTCGAGGATCGCGTCGTACGCCGCTTCGATGCGCGCGATGGAATCGTGCAGGTTGTACGGATTGATCGCGACGTCGCCGATGTCGGCGATCTGCAGCGAATCGAACGGTGCGGCGCGCGTGGCCATGTTGTACGGGCGCAGCAGCACGGATTCGGTACGGATCTGGCGCGGGCCGAAGCGCGCGCCGGTGCGGTTGGAGGTGCCGAGATCGAACGGCACGCCGACGAAACAGGCGTCGAGGCCTTCGGCGCTCGCCACGTGCGGCAGGCGCATCATCGTCGCGATGCCGCCGCAGCGCGGCATTTCATTGCCGCCGAGCGGCTGGAAATGGGTGTGGTCGTTCATGGGGCTGTCTCTTCCGATGTGGGGTTGCCGTATCATGCGACGCGGCTTGACGCACAGTTTTACGCGCTCGGCCCGCAAAGAAGAATGCGAAGATATCGACGTAAACATCGATTTTCATCGATGTATGGAAGGGGATGAACGTGCTGGGGAATCTGTCGACCCTCGATCTGCGGTTGATCCGCGTGTTTCTCGCGGTCACGGACGCGGGCGGCGTCTCGGCCGCGCAGGCGGTGCTGAACGTCGGGCAGTCGACGATCAGCGCGCAGCTTTCGTCGCTCGAGACGCGGCTCGGCTACCGGCTCTGCGAGCGCGGCCGCAGCGGTTTCCGGCTCACGCCGAAGGGCGAGCGGTTTCATGCGATGAGCCGCAAGCTGCTCGCCGCGCTCGACGAATTCGGGATGGCCGCGCGGCACATGGACCGCCAGCTGGTCGGCACGCTGCATATCGGCTTGATCGGCCATACGCCGGTGAGCCAGAACGCGCGGATCGCCGAGGCGATCGCCGCGTTCCGCACCCGCGACGAGGCCGTGCGTTTCTCGATTTCCGTGCGCGCGCCGGGCGATCTCGAGGAGAAGCTGCTGAGCGACGAGATCCAGATCGCGGTCGGCTACTTCTGGCACCGGGTGCCGTCGCTGCACTACACGCCGCTGTTCATCGAGCGCCAGGTCGCGTACTGCGGGCGCGGCCATCCGCTGTTCGACGGCGCCGGCGCGCTGACGCCGGCCGACGTCGCGGGCTTCGAATGGGCGTGGCGCTCGTATCCGCTGCCCGAAGCGCAGATGTCGACGACGCCCGACCGCGTGACCGCGACCGCCGACAACATGGAGGCCGTCGCGCTGCTGATCCTGTCCGGCCACCACCTCGGCTACCTGCCGCAGCACTTCGCGGCGCCGTACGTCGCGCAGGGGCTGCTCACGCCGCTCAATCCGGAGCAACTGCGCTACGACGTGACGTTCCACATGGTCGTCGCGCGCAACGGGCGCGGCAATCCGCTCGTGGAAGCGTTTCTCGAGGATCTCGAACGCGCGCACCAGCCGCCCGACATCGCATAGGCTGCCGGCCTCAACAATGTGAACGAGTGTTGCGGCGGTGCAGCCCGACGCGGCCCACATCGATCGGCGTCGACGTGACGGACCGGGCGGACGGGATCGGCTTGTGCGTGGCGGCCACCCGCCGGCATCACGGTACCGGCAGCCCCGCGTCGTGCTTGACCTCGCGCAGCGACAGTGCCGATTCGATCGACGTCACGCCCGGCAGCATCCGCAGCGATTCGCGCAGGAACGTGCCGTAGTCGTCGAGGTCACGCGCCACGACCTGCAGCAGATAGTCGGCCGTGCCCGCCACGTTGTGGCACGCCAGGATCCGCTCGATGCCAAGGACTTCCCGCTCGAAGCGGTCGGCGGTCTTGCGATCGTGCGTCGCGAACCGCACGAGCACGAATGCGACGACGCCGAAACCGAGCGCCTGGCGTGACAACTGCGCGCGGTAGCGCTCGATATAGCCGTCGTTTTCGAGGCGCTTCAGGCGCCGCGCGCAGGGCGTCTCGGAAAGACCCACGGAATCGGCGAGGCGCGCGATCGGCAGGCGGCCGTCGCGCTGCACCGCGGCAAGGATGGCGCGGTCGGTTTTGTCGAGTTCGGTCATGTTGGCGGAATCCTTTTATGGGTTGCATGATTGTGGCGGATTCCCCTACGGATCGCCAATCCTGAACCAAAGATGGCCAATAATCCCTCGCCCTCTGGCGGCAACATATCGTCGTAAGAGGACAGGGGCAGACCATGATTTCCACGCATTTGCTGTTGATTTATCTCGCCGCGCTGGCGGCCATTTACGCGGTGCCGGGGCCGGACATGGCGCTGGTGCTGCAGACCAGCATCGGCCGCGGCGTGCGGCCGGGGATGGCGGCGGCGGCCGGCCTGTCGCTCGCGCGCACCGCGCACGTGACGCTGTCCGCCTGCGGCGTCGCCGCGCTGATTCGCAGCGCGCCGTGGCTGTACGAAGTGATCCGCTACGGCGGCGCGCTCTATCTCGCCTATGTCGCGATCCAGGTGTTCCGCTCGCCCGTGTTCGCGCTCGGCGACGGCGATGCGGCGGCCTCGGCGGGCGAGCTGCGCCAGTCGTTCGTGAAGGGCCTGCTCACCAACCTGCTGAACCCGAAGGCGCTGCTGTTCTGCTCGGTGCTGCTGCCGCAGTTCGTGCGTCCCGAGACCGGGCCGGTCGTGTTGCAGATGTTCGAGCTGGGCGCACTGCTGGTGGCGGCCGGCGTGTGCTTCGACCTCGCGTGCGTGTTCGGCGCGTCGCGGATCGCCGCGTGGATGCGCGCGCATCCGCTCGCGCAGACCGTGCAGCGCTGGACGTTTTCTGCTGCACTGATCGGCTTCGCGCTGCGTCTGTCGATGGACTGAGTGCCGATGCGGCGTCTCGCCGGCGCAGGTCGCGCGGCGCGTCGCCGCACCGGATGAGGGCCGTGTGCAACGCCGGCCCGCGCGTGCGCCCCGTCGCAGAAGGGCGTGCGCGCAAATCGTCTGACTGTTCTAAACTCCCTGTTACTTCGCGCTGCGCGAACCCGACCGACCGAACGGAACCGTCTCCCGCCGGCCCTGTCCGATTTCCTGGCTGTTCCGTGCAACGCGGTACCAAGGAGGGTCTGAACATGGCAAGGCATCTTCACGCCGACCGTGAACCCCGAATCGTCGCCGAGTCCAAGTGCCTCGGCCCGTGCGATCCGGCAGAACGCATCCACGTCACGATCATGTTGCGGCGGCAGGAAGAAGGGCAACTCGATACGCTGCTTCATCAGCTCGCCACCGGCGACGCGCAAGCGAAACCGGTGTCGCGCGCCACCTTCGCGCAACGCTTTTCCGCCAATCCCGACGATATTCGCAAGGCCGAGGACTTCGCGCATCGTCATCAGCTGACGGTCGATCGTGTCGATCCCGTTGAAAGCGTCGTCGTGCTGTCCGGCACGATCCAGCAGTTCGAAGCCGCGTTCAGCGTCAAGCTCGAGCGCTTCGAGCATCGGTCGATCGGCCAGTATCGCGGCCGCTCCGGCCCGATCGCGCTGCCCGACGATCTTGGCGATGCCGTCACGGCCGTGCTCGGCCTCGACAGCCGTCCGCAGGCGCGGCCGCACTTCCGGCTGCGACCGCCGTTCAAGCCCGCGCGCGGCGGCGCGGCGGGCGTCACGTTCACCCCGATCCAGCTGGCCTCGCTGTACGGCTTCCCGGCCGGCGACGGCGCCGGGCAATGCATCGCGATCATCGAGCTCGGCGGCGGCTACCGCGCGGCCGACATCCAGCAGTATTTCCGCGGGCTCGGCATCACGACGCCGCCGACGCTCGTCGACGTGAACGTCGGCACCGGCCGCAACACGCCGACCGGCGACCCGAGCGGCCCGGACGGCGAAGTCGCGCTCGACATCGAGATCGCCGGCGCGATCGCGCCGGCCGCGAAGATCGCCGTCTACTTCGCGCCGAACAGCGACGCGGGCTTCATCCAGGCCGTCAACGCGGCCGTCAACGACACGACCAACAAGCCGTCGGTGATCTCGATCAGTTGGGGCGGCCCGGAAGCGATCTGGCAGGCGCAGTCCGCGCAGGCGTTCAACCGCGTGCTGCAGGCGGCCGCCGCGCAGGGCATCACGGTGTGCGCGGCATCGGGCGACAGCGGTTCGGGCGACGGGCTGCAGGACGGCGCCGATCATGTCGACTTCCCCGCATCGAGCCCGTACGTGCTCGGCTGCGGCGGCACGCAACTCGACGCGCTGCCCGGGCAGGGCATCCGCAGCGAGGTCACGTGGAACGACGAGGCGGCCGGCGGCGCGGGCGGGGGTGGCGTCAGCACGCTGTTCGACCTGCCGGCGTGGCAGCAGGGGCTGAAGCTCACGCGCGCCGACGGCAGCAGCACGCCGCTCGCGAAACGCGGCGTGCCGGATGTGGCCGGCGACGCGTCGCCGCAGACGGGCTACGAAGTGTCGATCGCGGGCACGGCCACGGTGATGGGCGGCACGAGCGCGGTCGCGCCGCTGTGGGCCGCGTTGATTGCGCGGATCAATGCGGCGGCGAGTGCGGCGGCGAGTGCGGCGGCGGGCGGTGCGACTGCCGGCTGGATCAATCCGGTGCTTTACAAGAATCCGGGTGCGCTGCGCGACATCACGCAGGGATCGAACGGTACGTACGCGGCCGCGCAGGGCTGGGATGCGTGTACGGGCCTCGGCAGCCCGAACGGCGCGCAACTCGCCGCGATCCTGACGCGCAAGCCGTCGAGCTGACGGCCGCGTTACACGTCTTTCCGTATGGCGCGGGCTTCCTGTCCGCGCCTTTTTCTCACCTCCAGGAGCAGCACGATGGGCATCGATTCCGCATCTTCCGGCGGCGTGTATCCGCTGCATCACGGCGACCACAACTCGCATGGCGTGCCGCCGACCATCAACCCGGTCGCGCTGAGCCACGGTCGCGACCAGCCGTTCTTCGATCCGGTCGCGTACGGCAATGGTCCCGACGACTCGGTGACCGACACGACCGAGGCAGCCGCGATCACGCATCACACGATCCTGATCGACGGGAAGCGCATCGCGTACACGGCGACGGCCGGCCACCTCGTGACGGTCGACCCGAGCAGTTCGCAGCCGGCCGCGAAGCTCTTCTACGTCGCGTTCACGGCCGACGGCGCGAAGGAAGAAACGCGGCCCGTGACGTTCTTCTATAACGGCGGGCCGGGCTCGTCGTCGGTGTTCGTGCTGCTGGGCTCGTTCGCGCCGAAGCGCATCAAGACGTCGATGCCGGGCTTCACGCCGCCCGCGCCGTACCAGATGGAAGACAACCCGGACAGCATGATCGACCACAGCGACCTGGTGTTCATCAACCCGGTCGGCACCGGCTATTCGGCAGCGGTTGCGCCGAACAAGAATCGCAACTTCTGGGGCGTCGACCAGGATGCGGATTCGCTGAAGCAGTTCATCAAGCGCTACCTGACGAAGAACAACCGCTGGAATTCGCCGAAATACCTGTTCGGCGAATCGTACGGCACCGCGCGCAGCTGCGTGCTCGCGTACAAGCTGCACGAGGACGGCGTCGACCTGAACGGCATCACGCTGCAGTCGTCGATCCTCGACTACCGGCAGGCCGGCAACCCGGTCGGCGCGCTGCCGACCGCCGCGGCCGATGCGTGGTATCACAAGAAACTCGGCGTCACGCCGGCGCCCGCCGATCTCGGCGCGTTCGTCGAGGAAGTCGCGCAGTTCGCGCGCACCGACTATCTGACCGCATTGCGCAACGTGCCGCATGCCGACCCCGCCGCCGTGAAGAAGCTGTCGCAATACACGGGCATCGACACGGCGACGCTGCAGACGTGGGGGCTCGACATTGCGGGTTACAACGCGCGCGGCAATTCACTGTTCCTGACGACGTTGCTGCAGGCACAGGGGCTGGCGCTCGGTTCGTACGACGGCCGCGTGACCGGGATCTCGTCGGGCATCGCCGGCAAGATCGACCCGAACTCCGGCGGCAACGATCCGACGATGACGGCCGTGACGGGCGTCTATACGGCGATGTGGAACAGTTACCTGAACGAGCAGTTGAAGTTCACGTCGAGTTCCGCGTTCACCGACCTGAACGACCAGGCGTTCCAGAACTGGGATTTCCATCACACCGACCCGACCGGCGCGCAGCAGGGCATCGACGCGCAGGGGAACGTGATCCTCTACACGGCCGGCGATCTCGCGGCGGTGATGGCGTTGAACGTCGACCTGAAGGTGCTGTCGGCGAACGGCCTCTACGATTTCGTCACGCCGTTCTACCAGACCGTGATCGACCTGCAGCAGATGCCGCTCGAGGATCAGAAGGTGCGGCAGAACCTGTCCGCGCGTTTCTATCCGTCGGGGCACATGGTGTATCTCGACGGCGGCTCGCGCACCGCGCTCAAGCGCGATCTCGCGGCGATGTACGACGCGACGGTCAGCGATACGGGTGCGCGGCTGCGGATTCGTGCGCTGCAGGCGACGAAGACCGGCGGGCACGCGTAACGGTGCCCGTCGGCAGGACGCCGCGCGCAGCCGTGACGGTGCGCGCGGCGTTGTTTTTTGGCGTGGGCGGCCGGCTTACGCGGCCGGCCAGTCGAACATCGTGTACGGCAGCGCGCGCTTGTGGCGCGACGCGTCGTAGAAGCGCAGCACGGTTTCGTACACGTGGTCGGCGACGGGCTTGCCTTCGAGGAAATCGTCGATCTCGTCGTAGGTGACGCCGTACGCGTGCTCGTCGGGGCGCAGCGGGCGCAGTTCCTCGAGGTCGGCCGTCGGCACCTTCATCACGATCAGTTCGTCGCCGCCGAGCGCACGGGCCACCGCGCGCACGCGACGCTTGTTCAGCCCCGCGAGCGGCAGGATGTCCGCGCCGCCGTCACCGAACTTCGTGAAGAAACCCATCAGCGACTCGGCCGCGTGATCGGTGCCGATCACGATGCCGCGCCGCGCGCCGGCCACCGCGTACTGCGCGATCATGCGCTCGCGCGCCTTGACGTTGCCGTGCACGAAGTCCTGCTGGGCCGGCGTCTCGAACGCATGGCCGGACGCGACCAGCGCGGCGAGCATCGCGTCGGCGGCCGGCTTCACGTTGACGGTCAATTCTTCGTCCGCACGGACGAACGAGAGCGCGCGCTGTGCATCGGCTTCGTCGTTCTGCACGCCGTTCGGCAAGCGCATCGCGATGAAGCGGGCATCGTAGCCGCCGGCGCGCAGCTTTTCGACCGACAGCTGGGCGAGCCGGCCGGCCGTCGACGAATCGACGCCGCCGCTGATGCCGAGCACGTAGGTCCGCAGGCCGGTTGAACGCAGGTATTGCGCGAGGAACTCGACGCGGCGGGCGATTTCGGCCTCGGCGTCGAAGTGCGGGGCGACGTTCAGTTCGGCAATGATCGCGCGTTGGCGGCTGGCGTAATCGGCGGATGTCATGAAAGGAGTTCCGGAACGAAATCAAGGCGCCCATCATAAGCGCAATCGCGGCGCGGCGCCGCGCCGGGCGTGCGATCCGGCGATTTCGCGTTGCATCGGCGAGACGGGCCGCGTCGTCGTGGTGCACGGTGCGCCGGGCGGGTGCGACGATGCCGCGTAACTGGCGTTCGAGCGGCCGGTATGCGATGCGCGTGGCGGCTGGTGTGGGCGCGGTTGCATGTGCTCCCACACGGTCGGCCGCGTCAGCGCCGCGCGAGCACGACGCCCACCAGCGCGAGCGCGAAGCCGGCGAGCTGGATCGCCGCGAGCGTTTCGCCGAACAGCCAGTAGCCCTGCAGCGCGGCCAGCGGCGGCGCGAGGAACAGCAGCGACGTCGCGCGTGCGGCGTTGCCGCGCCGCAGCATCCACATCAGCATCGTGACCGCGCCGCCGGACAGGAACACGACGCCCCACACGAGCGACACCCACAGCGCCGGCGCGCCGATCCAGCGCGTCTCGTGCAGCAGCACGACGAAGATGGCCGCGACGATCGCCGCACCGAAGTTCTGGATGGCCACCGCCGTGCGCAGGTCGCTTTGCGCGAGCTTGCCTTTCTGGTACAGCGAGCCGGCGGTGATCGACCCGACCGCGAGCACCGAGACGGCGACGACGAGCCACGCCGGCGTGGCGCCCGGCGGCGGCGCGACGCCGCCCGTGACCTTCGGCGCCAGCACGAGCGCGACGCCGGCGAGGCCGAGCGCCATCCCGAGCCAGCCGCGCGCCGGCAGGCGCTCGTTGAACAGCGGGACGGCGAGCACGGCGGTGGCGAGCGGCTGCAATGCGCCGAGCAGCGCCATGACGCCGGCGTTCAGCCCTTGCGCGACGGCCCAGTAGCTCGCGCCGAGATAGACGCCCTGCAGCAGCGCGCCCGCGATCAGGTGGCGCGGCCATTCGCGCCGGGCCGGCCACGGCGCGCGCGAGACGAGCGCGACCGCGCCGAACAGCGCGGCGGTGCCCGCGAAGCGCGCGAGCAGGAACAGGTTGGGATCGGCGTAGGGCTTGATTGCCCGCGCAACGATGAAGCCGGTGGACCAGAGGGCGACGAAAGCGGCGGCGACGAGCGAGGTCAGCATGCGTGGCGGGCCGCGACGCGGCCGGACAGAATCGTGAAGTCGGCCAGTATCGGGGGAAGCGATGCGGGCGTCTTGTCGAATCCTGCACTCAAGCCGCGTGCCGCGCAGGCGGCCGCCGGTGCCGGGAGAAGGCGGGCGCCCCGGGACGCGGAGCGGGCGAGCGTGACGCCGCGGAGATCAGTCGATCGAGAACGTGTCGAGCGGCTGGTTGGCGCGTGCGTCGGTCGCGAAGCGCGCGGCGAGCTGTTCGTAGAGCCGGCGGGCCTCGTCGAGCGTCAGGTCGATCCAGTACGGATCGCCGGCCGCGTCATTGAGACGTTCGGGCGGAAACTGGATTTCGATCACACTGCCTTTGCGATACATGGCGCGAGCCCCTTTGCTTGGTCGGTCGTTCGGCGAAGCGCAAAGTGTAGCAACCGGCGCCGCGCCGATTCGCGCGCGTCAGGCAATACAGAATTTCGCTTTCGGGAAACGCGGCCCGGCGGGTTTCCCGCCGCAGTCAAATGCCGGTCAAACGGCCGTAATACAATGGTCGGCTTACCCATAACCAGTCGCCTCGGGCGCACACGCGATGCTGGCGGAACAACGTCATCAATTCATCCTGTCGGAACTCGGACGGTCGGGCGCATTGTCGGTCGCGGAACTCGTCCGCTCGCTCGACGTGTCGCGCGAGACCGTGCGGCGCGACCTGAACGCACTGGCCGCACGCGGCCTGCTCGTGATGACGCACGGCGGCGCGCTGGCCGCGGATCGCCGCGAGCCGAGCCTGTCCGAACGCGAAGCCGCGAACGCCGAGGCGAAGCGCACGATCGGGCGGCGCGCGGCCGAGTTCGTGCCCGATGATGCGTCGGTGCTGATCGACTCGGGCAGTACGCCGCATGCGGTCGCGCTCGCGCTCGCCGACCGGCACCGGCTGTCGATCTACACGAACGACTGGCGTACCGCGTTCGTGCTCGCGCGGCGCAACGGCAACCGCGTGACGCTGCTCGGCGGCGAGCTGTCCGACGACGAGGACGCCACCTTCGGGCTCGACACGATCCAGCAGCTTGCGCAGTACCACGTTGATTTCGCGTTCGTCGGCGCCGGCGGCATCACGCCCGACGGCGAATGCACCGACTACTCGCGGCTCGCGGCCGAGGTGCGCAGCCGGATGATCGCGGCGGCCGGCACCGCGATGATCGTCGCCGACCATTCGAAATTCGGCCGCGTGACGCCGGTGCGGATCAACGGCACGGCGGCGGCCCGCTATCTCGTGACCGAGCGCGCGCCCGACAAGGCCGTGCGCCGTGCACTGACCGCGCGCGGGATCGAGCTGCTCGTGTGCGACTGACGCGCGTCCGACATACAAGGTTCATCGAACCGTCATCCGCAGGGAAGAACTGCCGTCAAGACTGACCCATTCACCTCGACCGGCCGCCAGGCCAGGGAGCAACGAATGACCGTCAGCGTGCGCAGCTATCTTTCCCCCACTCTGGTCCTGCTGGCCTTCGACTGGCCCGATGCGGCGTCGCGATCCGATTTCCTCGGCTTCGCGATCCGGCGCACGCCGGGCTTCTGGTCGGCCGACGGCAAGACGCGCGCGCCGAACAGCTGGCTGCCGAACCGCCTGACGTTCGATGGCCCCGCCGCACACACGCAGGGCGATGCGCCGACCGACCAGGCGCCGATCCAGAAATTCATGTGGTGGGATGCACGCATCGATCCGCAGGATCGCGGCGCGGCGTTCCGCTACGACGTGTATCCGGTCGTCGGCACGCCGGCGAACCTGCAGGTGCTCGACGCGCAAGCCGGCGTGTGCGACGTGGTGCTGCCCGCGCACATCGAGGACGGCATCGGCACGTGGTTCAACCGCGCGGTGGTCAGCTCGCAGGCCTTCGCGAGGCAGGTGGCGGCGCTGGGCCTCGCGCCGAATGCGGCGCCGAGCGCCGCGCAGGCGCTGAAGCTGCGCACGTGGCTCGCGAACGACATGGAGCAGGTGTTCGCGGAGATGCTCGACCCCGCGTCGCGCGCGGCGTCGGCCGTCTATCACCTGACCGACACGCTGTGGGCGCTGCCCGCGTTCGAAGCGTTCGGGCGCCAGCACGGCGAAGCGTCGCTCGCGATCGTCTATGACGCGCACACGACGGCGCGCAAGGGCAAGCCGCCGCTGCCGTCGCCGAACCAGCCGGCCGTCGACGCGCTGCAAGGCCTCGCGACGCTCGCGCCGCGCGACAAGACGCACATCATGCACGACAAGTTCATCGTGACCGATGCGTCGTCGAATGCGGCGCCCTCACGCGTGCTGACCGGTTCCGCGAACTTCACGACCGAAGGGCTCACGGAGCAGGCGAACGTGCTGCATGCATTCGACTCGCCCGCGCTCGCCGCGCTGTACAACGATCGCGCGCATGCGCTGGCCGGGAATCCGTCGATCGCGGAGACGGCGAAGCTGTCGACGGGCTGGTCGGAACCGATGACGATCGGCAGCGCGCAGGTGCGGCTCGCGTTTTCGCCGGAGCCGGCGGGGCAGCGCACCGAGATCGACACGATCGTCGCCGCGATCGCGGCCGCGAAGCATTCGGTGTCGTTCTGCCTGTTCATGCCGACCGACGCGGCGCTGCGCGACGCGTGTTTCGCGGCCGGCGACCGCGGGCTGATGATGTTCGGGCTGGTGAACAAGATCAACGTCGGCAGCGCGACGAAGGCCGATGCCGGGCAGCAGGCCGGCCAGACGCTCGATGCCGCGACGCTCGCGAACCTCGAGCTATATCACCGCAGCCGCGACAACCACGACGTGATCGATGCCCAGTATTTCTCGCCGGCCACCGTGCCGCAGGGTTTCGAGCCGGAATTGCGGTTGTTCCCGGGGGAGCCGGCGCCGGCTTTTCCGCCCGTCGTGATCCATCACAAGTTCATCGTGATCGATGCGGAGGGCGCGAATCCGGTCGTCTATACGGGCTCGGCGAACATGAGCCGCAATTCCGAGCAGTACAACGACGAGAACCTGCTCGAGATCCGTGACCAGCGGATCGCGGCGATCTATCTCGCGGAATTCCTGCGGCTGTACGAGCACTACCGCGCGCGGGCACTGGCGATCAACGCGAAGCAGCACGGCACGGACGGGGGCACGGGCGCGCATGCGCGACTCGCGCTTGCACCCGATTCGAGCTGGGCGAAGAAGTATTACGTGGCGGGAAGCCCGGAGGCGAAGGCGCGGATCGCACTGGCGTCGACCGCGCCGACGGATTGACCCACGCGAGAAGGCCGGGCGCGGATGTCGCGCGCCCGGTGTCAGTCCGGCAGGGAAACCGGCTGCCGCCGCCGCTTACGCGGCGACGTAGCGCAGCACGGCGTCGGCGATCGTGTCGCGGTGCCGTGCGCGCAGGCGCGGCGCCGACGGATCGCGGCCGAATGCGGCGCCGAACGTGTAACGGTTCGACACGCGGTGGAAGCAGAACGAGCTGATCAGCAGGTGCAGGTCGAATGCGTCGATGTCCTTGCGGAACGCGCCGCTTGCCGCGCCGCGCTCGACCAGTTCCTCGAGCGTCTTGATGATGCTGACGTTGCGGTTCTTGAACGACTTGAGCTGTTCGAGATACTTCGCGCCGTGGATGTTCTCGATCGACACGAGGCGAACGAAGTCGCGATGCTTGTCGTGATAGTCGAACGTGAATTCGACGAGGCGGCGCATGCCCTCGCGCGGCTCCATGTCGCCGACGTGCAGCTCCTGCTCGAGCGCGCGGATGTCGCCGTACACCTTCTCCAGCACGGCCTCGTACAAGCCTTCCTTGCTTTCGAAGTAGTAGTAGAGCATTCGCTTCGTCGTGTTCGTGCGCTCGGCGATGGCGTCGACGCGCGCACCGGCGAGGCCCATCGCGGAGAATTCCTGCGTGGCGACGTCGAGGATGTTGCGCTTGGTTTGCTCGGGATCGTATTTGCGCCGCGCATCGGACGGAAGCGCGCGGGGGTCGGACGTGGCGGCCTTGCTTCCTGCTTTCATGTGGCTTTATTGTGGCTTCGGCGGCTTGGAAAAGCCATTCTAGCATGTGGGAAATTCCCGCCCGGCCGACCTTCCGCTCTAATCGGCAGGGCGGTTTCGGCCGCCGTGGCCGCCGCTCAGCGGCGGCAGGACGCGAGCGCGTCGCGGGCCTGGTACGCGGTGTACGTGAGCTGCGCGGCAGCGAGGCCCGCCAGCCCGAACGTGCGCGTGAGCCCGAACGCGTTGAAGCCTTCCGGCACCGGCCGGCCTTCGGCCAGCGTGGCCGCGAGCACTTCGCCGGCCACCGTGGTCGGCGCCATCCCGTGGCCGCCGAACGCGATCGCGTGCCACACGCCGTCCGCGTCGCGGCCGATCTGCGGCATCTTGTGCCGCGCATAGCTCATCAGTCCGCCCCACGCGTAGTCGACCTTCACGCCTTCCAGTTGCGGATACACGCGCAGCAGGTCGCGCCGCAGCAGGCGCGCGATCGCGTCGGGGCCGCGGTCGAGCACGGAGATCCGGCCGCCCCACAGGATGCGCGTGTCCTTCAGCGGGCGGTAATAGTCGAATGCGAAACGCGTGTCGTAGATCGCGTACGGTGCGTCGATCGCGTCCGGCAGGCGCGCGCCGAGCGGTTCGGTCGCGATCACGTAGGTCGCGATCGGCAGCACCGCGCGCTCGATGCGCGGCGACACGCCGCGCGCGTAGCCGCCACCGGCGAACACGACGTCCTTCGCGCGCACCGTGCCCTGCGCCGTGCGCACGACGTACCCGGCGCCTTCGCGCGCGATGCCGAGCGCGGCCGAGCGTTCGTACACCCGCGCACCGCCGCGCGACGCGGCCGCCGCGACACCGAGCACGTACTTGAGCGGATGGAAGTGGAAGGCGTTCGGCTCGAACAGGCCGCCGTAGTAGCGCTGCGTCTTCAGCCGCTTGCGCAGCGCGTCCGTCGAAACGGGTTCCCAGTCGACGCCGAGTTCGTCCTTCATCAGCGTGCGCACGCTGTCGAGCCGGGACGGATCGTCGAACCAGTTCGCGAGCATCACGCCCTGGTCGACGATGTCGCAGTCGATGCCGTAGCGCGCGATCCGCGCGCGGATCAGGTCGACCGCGTCGACGGTGAGCCGGTACAGCCGGCGCCCCTCGTCGCGGCCGAGCGTGCGCAGCAGGTCGGCGTTGTCGAGGCTGTAGCCGCCGAAGACGAAGCCACCGTTGCGACCCGATGCGCCGAAGCCGACGCGTTCGCTGTCGAGCACGACGACGTCATGCACGCCGCGCTCGACGAGGCCGAGCGCCGTGCACAGGCCGGCGAGGCCGCCGCCGACGATGCAGACCTGCGTGTCGATCGTGCCGGTCAGTTGCGGGTAGGGCTGGCGGGTAACGGTGGCTTCGTAGAAGTTCTGCATGCGATTTCGTTGACTCTTGACGGCGGAAAAACAGGCGGCGCGCGTCGATCTTGCCTGAACGTGCGCGCCGCGTCGAATGGGGGTTGTCTGGGCACCGGCCGCCGCGCCTGGGCGGCGGCCGGTGCGGTGCAGGCCGATCCGCGCGATCAGGCGCCCGGCGTCGGGTTGGCCGGACGGGCGCCGTAGCTCGCGTAGCCGGTTTCAGCTTGGCGGGCGGGCTCGGGCGTCGCGTTGCGTTCGATCCAGGGAGCGATCTCCATGTCTTCGTAGCGCACGAGACGGCATTTGCGCACGATCGCGTAGCCGAGCCAGATCGCGAGGAAGAACGGCAGGCCGATGTAGGTCGCGGCGACGCCGACCCAGTCGATCTTGTCGGAGAGGAACGCCTGGTAATCCTGGCCGAGCGCGATCACCGCGCACAGCGCGAACGCGAACAGCGGGCCGAACGGGAACCACTTCGACCGGTACGGCAACTGGTCGAGCCGGTAGCCCTGCTTCAGGAAGCCCTTGCGGAAGCGGTAGTGGCTGACCGCGATGCCGAGCCACGTGATGAAGCCGGCCATGCCCGACGTGTTCAGCAGCCACAGGTACACGGTCTTGTCGCCGTACAGCGACGTGAGGAAACACAAGGCGCCAACCGCCGTCGTCGCATACAGCGCGTTGCGCGGCACGCCGCCGCGCGACAGCTTCGCGAAGATCTTCGGCGCACGGCCTTCGACCGCGAGGTTGTAGAGCATCCGCGTCGATGCATACATGCCCGAGTTGCCGGCCGACAGCACGGCCGTCAGGATCACCGCGTTCATCACGCCGGCCGCGAACGCGAGGCCCGCGTGACGGAACACGAGCGTGAACGGGCTCACGCCGATGTCGGTCACGTCGCTCTTCAGCAGGCTCGGGTCGGTATAGGGAATCAGCACGCCGATCACGAAGATCGCCAGCACGTAGAACAGCAGGATGCGCCAGAAGATCTGGCTCACCGCACGCGGGATCGTCGTGCGCGGGTTTTCCGATTCGCCGGCCGCGACACCGATCATCTCGGTGCCCTGGAACGAGAAGCCCGCGATCATCGCGACGCCGAGCATCGTCGCCCAGCCGCCGGCGAATGGCGCGTCGCCGATCGTGAAGTTGCCCCAGCCCGCGCTCGGGCCACCCTGCATGATCCCGAAGATCATCAGCAGGCCGACGCCGACGAACGCGAGCACCGTCAGCACCTTGATCAGCGCGAACCAGTATTCGGCTTCGCCGAAGCCGCGCACCGACAGCGCGTTGAGCGCGAAGATCAGCGTGAGGAACAGCGCGCTCCACCAGACGCCCGGCACATGCGGGAACCAGTAGTTCATCACGAGCTGCCCGGCGACGAGCTCCACGGCCAATGTCACGGCCCAGCTGTACCAGTAGTTCCAGCCGAGCGCGAAGCCGAAGCCTTCGTCGACGAACTTCGCGCCGTAGGTCGCGAACGAGCCCGACACCGGCATGAACGCGGCCATCTCGCCGAGGCTCGTCATCAGGAAATAGACCATCAGGCCGATCACCATGTACGCGAGCATGGCGCCGCCGGGGCCGGCCTGCGAAATCGACGCGCCGGACGCGACGAACAGGCCCGTGCCGATCGAGCCGCCGATCGCGATCATCCGCAGATGGCGTGCCTGCAGCGCACGGTGGAGGGACGGCTTCGCGGGTGGCGAGCCGGAGGGGCGGGGCGAATCGGGGCGGGCATCTGAATGCATGGCGGGCGCTGGGCGCTGTCTCCGGGATTGTTTTTTCGGTGACGAAGCGCGACGCGTTGCCGGGCAGCGGTGATGCGGTGCTGAAACGGGCCGGGTGAGCGGGCCGCGATGCGTGTCGCCTTCGTCTGTCGTCCGGCGGCCGTGATGGCGGCCGGCGGCGCGCCGGGTGCGGTGCACCCCGACGTCGCAACGATTGTGTGTGCGCGGTGCACGGGCGGCAAACGATATTTCAGAACAGGGTGATGCGGCTTTGTCATCAACTTGTGCACCGTCACGGCATCGCTGATGCCCGGTCACGGGCCTTGGGCAAGTCTGATATCAGCGAAGAAGCGCACGGTGTCATCGCGCCCGGGTGTTGCGTTTTCGGAATGAAGTCGTGAGTTAATATCAATAGCGGCCCGACTTGTGGCCACCGACAATGTGTTTCATGGATCGTGCCCTGCGAGGCGGGAGCGCGCCGTCCGGCGGGCTTCCGGCGGCGGCGCGGCGCGATGCGCCCGACGGCGCACCGGGCCTGCCGCGCGGCGCATCCGCTTGCACAGGGCGCGCGAACGCGCTCCAATCGAATCACGCGGGCGGCGTTGCCGCCGCACCGATCAATCTGTCCCTGAAGAGGAAGTGATGCAATTCAACGACATTCTTGCCGCGCTCGACATCGATCTCGCCCAGTGGAAAGGCAATGCGCTGACCGCGCGTTCGCCGCTCGACGGCGCGACGCTCGCGACGCTGGCCGTCGACACGCCCGCCGACGCCGAGCGCAAGATCGACGCCGCGCACGACGCGTTCCTCAAGTGGCGCACGGTGCCGGCACCGGTGCGCGGCGAGCTCGTGCGCGTGTTCGGCAACGTGCTGCGCGAGCACAAGGCCGAGCTTGGCCGCCTCGTCACGCTCGAAGCCGGCAAGATCACGTCGGAAGGCCTCGGCGAAGTGCAGGAAATGATCGACATCTGCGATTTCGCGGTCGGTCTGTCGCGCCAGCTTTACGGCCTCACGATCGCCTCGGAGCGCCCGGGCCACCGGATGATGGAAACGTGGCACCCGATCGGCGTGTGCGGCGTGATCTCGGCGTTCAACTTCCCGGTCGCCGTGTGGGCCTGGAATGCCGCGCTCGCATTCGTGTGCGGCGATTCGGTCGTGTGGAAGCCGTCCGAGAAGACGCCGCTCACCGCGATCGCATGCCACGTGCTGCTGCAGAAGGCGATCCGCGAATTCGAGAAGACCCACCCGGGCGTCGCGCCGGCGGAGCTGAGCCAGCTGGTGCTCGGCATGCGCGATGTCGGCGAGGTGCTGACGGCATCGAAGAAGGTGCCGGTGGTCAGCGCGACGGGCAGCGTGCGGATGGGCCAGGAAGTCGCGAAGGTGCTGAGCCAGCGTCTCGCGCGCGGCATCCTCGAACTCGGCGGCAACAACGGGATGATCGTCGCGCCGAGCGCCGATCTGGATCTCGTGGTGCGCGCGGTCACGTTCGCGGCGGTCGGCACGGCCGGCCAGCGCTGCACGACGCTGCGCCGCCTGATCGTGCATCGCAGCCTGGTCGAGCAGCTGCTGCCGCGCATCGAGAAGGCCTACGCGTCGGTGAAGGTCGGCAACCCGCTTGAAGAAGGCACGCTGGTCGGTCCGCTGGTCGATCGCGCGTCGTTCGATGCGATGCAGAAGGCGCTGGGCGATGCACGCGAGCAGGGCGGCGAAGTGAAGGGCGGCGAGCGCGTCGACGTCGGTCACGCGGATGCGTACTACGTGCGTCCGGCCATCGTGCGGATGCCGAAGCAATCGGCGGTGGTCGAGCGCGAGACGTTCGCACCGATCCTGTACGTGATGGTCTACGACAACTTCGACGACGCGATCGAACTGCACAACGCGGTGCCGCAAGGCCTGTCGTCGGCGATCTTCACGAACGACATGCGCGAGGCCGAGCAGTTCATGTCGGCAGCGGGCAGCGACTGCGGGATCGTCAACGTGAACATCGGGACGAGCGGCGCGGAGATCGGCGGCGCGTTCGGCGGCGAGAAGGAAACGGGCGGCGGCCGCGAGTCGGGTTCGGATGCGTGGAAGGCTTACATGCGCCGCGCGACGAACACGATCAACTACAGCCGTCAGTTGCCGCTGGCGCAGGGCGTGAAGTTCGACGTGTGATGCGGGGCGCCCGGACGGGCGCTGCGTGGAAGGAGAAAGGGCCGGCTGCCGCGTTGCGGTGCCGGCCCTTCGTTCATCTGCGCGACGGCAAGCGTGCGAGCCGCGTCATGCGTCTCCCGCCGCCGGCATGTTCTGCACGACCAGCATCTGCGGGCTCGACAGCGTGATGCCCGCCGCGCGCAACTGCTTCAGGATCTCGAACAGCAGGTCGCTCTTCGTCGAGCCGGCGATCCGCGGGCTCGACACGTAGCCCGTCACGCTCAGCGTGATGCCGTCCGGCGTGAGCTGACTGAACGTGACCGACGGCGCCGGCTTCTCGAGAATCGCCGCATGCGAGCGATAGGCTTCGAGCAACAGGTCGCGCACCTGCTCGGGATCGGTGTTCAGCGGGAACGTCAGCACCAGCGTCGCGACGCCCTGCGTGCTGTTGCCCATCGTCACGTTGCGCAGGTTCTGCGAAATCAATTGCGAGTTCGGCACGATCACGGTCGAGCGGTCGCTGAGCTGGATCTCGGTCGCACGCACGTTGATGCGGCGAATGTCGCCTTCGACGCCCGCGATGCTGATCATGTCGCCCACTTTCACCGGGCGCTCGGTCAGCAGGATCAGCCCCGACACGAAGTTCTTCACGATCTCCTGCAGGCCGAAACCGATACCCACCGACAACGCACTGACGATCCACGCGAGGTTGTTCCACCGAACGCCGAGCAGCCCGAGCGTCATCAGCACGAGCAGCACGTAGCCGACGTTGGTGAACAGCGTGATCAGCGACACGCGCATTCCGGTATCCATGCCGAGCGCGGGCATGAACTCGCTGTCGAGCCAGCGGCGCAGCGAGCGCAGCAGGTAGAAGCCGATCGCGAACCCGATCACGGCGTTCATGATCCGGTCGGGCATGATGTTCAGGCTCTGCAGCCGCTGGCTGCCGATCATCGCGACCGCACTGTCCATCAGGTCGCCCGGCGTCGTGCCGAAGCCGCCCGTCAGCAGCGCGATGGCCGCGATCAGCATCAGCAGGCTCGTGCCGAAGCCGGACAGGACCGTGCGAGCCTGGTCGAGGTGACGATCCTCGAGTGCGAACAGGTGCTTGATCTGCTGGCCCGTCGTCAGGCTCGACGAGAACAGGCTTTCGCTCGCGTCGCGCGTCAACTGGATCAGGATGTAGGTGGCGCCCAGCACGATCTCGAACCACACGAGCTCGTAGGTAATGAAGCGCGCGACCGTGATGTAACCGATCAGGAGTGCGATCAGGGTCGCGATGATGGCGAGCGTGACGGCGGCATGGATCAGCCCGGCGAGCGTCGAGCGCTGCTCGGGCGCTTCGCCGGCGGCCGCGAGCGCGCTGCGCGCACGGTTCGAGCGCAGCAACGATGCACCGACCGTCACCGCGACGACCAGCGACACGATCCCGCGGCCGAACAGCGTGACCGACAGGCTGGTGTCGACGATCCGGTTGATCGATTCGAGCGTGCCGGATACCAGCAGCAGCGCGGCCAGGATGCCGGGGAACGGCTTCATCGCGAGCGCGACCGGATCGGCGAGCGCGGGCAGGCGCCACGACGGATGCTTCGTGCAGAGCAGCGCACGGCCGAGCCCGGCGATCAGCGCGCAGGTCGCGGCAAGCTTCGCGAACTGGTCCCACAGATCGTTCAGCGCCGGCGTGAGGTCGTAATGGCGCGCGACGGCGAGGTAAAAGATCTGGACAGCGACGGCGGTTGCCAGCAGCGTCGACAGCGCGGTCGACAACGCCAGCGCGCTGCGGCGCAAACGCGTGGCCGGCAGGCGGTTCACGCAGAACCACGCGAGCCCGCGCTCGATGAGCCGGCGGCCGCCCAACCATGCCGCGAACGCGGCAACCAGCAGCACCACCGTGATCGCCTTTTGCCCGGGCACCCACGACGAGCGCAGCATGTCGAGCATTTCTTCGTCGAAATCCCCGAGCCGCTGGGTGTCGTCCGGCGAAAGATGGAACAACGGCAGCCAGAACTGCGCGCTGAAAATGCCGCCCGAACGGAACGCGAGCTGGTTCTTCAGCAGGCCGCGATGCAGCTTCGCGAACTGCTCGTTCAGGTTCGTGAGGCTGGCCTTCTGCTCGGCGGCCTGCTTCAGCGCTGCGTCGAGCTGCGTCTTGCGCGCGTTCAGCGTGGCCCGTTGCTTCGCGACGGCCGGCGTTTCCGGTGCGGCGCCGTCGGCGGGCGGGGGGCCGAGCACGTCGAGTTGCCCCTGGATCTGCGCACGCTGCGGCACGAGATCGCTCTGCAGCTTCTCGACATCGGTGCTCAGCTCCTGCGTCGAGTCGCTGAGCCCGTCCAGCTCCTTGCTGTTGGACGCGGTCGAGGTCTGCTGCTTGATGCGGTCGAGTTCGGCCTGCATCTGCTTGAGCTGCGCGACGGCGTCGTTCAGCGAGATGGCCGGGACGGGCGCGCCGACGCCGCTCGCGTTCGGGGCCGAGGCGGCCGCCGGAAACGCCGACGCGGTCGCGATCGCCGCGAACTGCAGCAAGGCGATCAGGGCGATCCGGCGAGCGTAGGTGGATAGTCGTTGTATGGACATGGAATGCTTACGATTTGCCGACAGTTCAGGTCGCCGAAAGGCGCCCGGAAGCCGGTGGTTGGCCCGGTAGCATGTTACCGGGGTGTGGGGACGAGCGATGTCCGAATCTGCGGGGGCGGAATTGGGGCGCAGTGAGGCGGTGACGGGCCACGTCCGGCGGCTTGTGCCCCGGTTTACCGGGCTTGCGTCGATCGTGCCACGCAGGAAAGGTCGCGGTTCGTGGTGCCCGGTGACGCTGATCGGCCAGATAGATGGTTACCGAATTTACATAACGTTCGGGGCAAGGCGTGCCAACAAATAGGGTGCAATGGCCCGTTTCGGGGGTGGGCTAGCGAGCCGTGACCTTTCATTTTCCAGTCGTCCATTCGTCGGTACAATGCCGCGGGTCGCTGGCACGACGTCCACGAGATGAACCAGGGACGGCTGCCGCGGGCCGAAAAAACGAACAACGAGAAGAATCCTGAGAGCATGGCAGATCAAAAACTCCCGCCGGGCGCGGAATATGAGCAGGCCACCCCGTGGCTGACCGATGTGCATCCGGACGACGTCGTGGCGTCCGGCGAAGGCTTCAACGCGTGGCTGATCCGCGTGACGGACGGCTACGTGAACGTCGACCGGCTGGCGACGGTGGCCAGCATGATTCCGGTCCTCAACAACCTCATGGCGCTGGCCGACGCGCTGACGGACATCGTCTCGATCATCCGCAAGCGTGGCGGTGAACTGCTCGACTATCTCGGGCTGGCGATCAACCTGATCGGCGTGATTCCGTTTCCGCCGGTACTGGCGCCGATGCGCCTCACGGCACGGCCGCTGCTGGCGCTGATCCGTAACCAGCTTCTGATTCACAAGCGCGACATCGGGGCCGCGGTCGTGTCGATCGTCGTCACGCACGTGCAGGCGTCGTTTTCGACCGAGGTCGAGGATTTCCTGACGAAGCTGCAGGCCGTGGTCAATGACCTGATCGATCACTGCGCGGCGAAAGCGCAGGAGATCTTCACGGGTCTGGCCGACGGCATCGACGCGGTGGTGGCGGGCAAGCTGTTCGATCCGACGAAGAACGAACGGGAAGCCGCCGAATACCGGCAGTTGATGAAGAAGAGCGGATGGCTCAGCAAGGACCTGGTAAAGGGGGCGTGGGGTTATCTGTCCGAGTCCGGTGTGGCACTCGGCAAGCGCAATGCCAACTCGGCCGGCAGCACGGCGGCAGGGCTCGTTCCCGAGAAGTACGTCGCGCCGATTCGCTCGATTGCGGCGTCGTTGCGCACATTGGCACCGGTGGTGGTCGGCAAGATCAACGAACTGAAGGGCAGCGACGAAGGCAAGCTGATGTGGCTGCTGCTGAAGCTGATCAATGCACTGCGGCACAAGCGTGAAGCGATGCGGACGGCAGCGATCAAGTCGCAGGGCACGACGGAAGCAGAGGCCCGGCGGCCGCAGGTACCGCTTGCAGCGGCGAAGAAGGAGGCCAAGGCGAAGGGCTCTGGCGTCAACCATTGCGACGAGTGCGGTAAGGGCGTATCGATCGGTTCGATCAGCTATTCGTTCGGCGACGAGACGTTTTCCCATGCCGATTTTGAATTGCAGGGTGCGATGCCTGTTGTGTGGATGCGGGTCTATCGGTCCCGGCTGGCCGGATACGACGACGGCGAACTGGGTGCGCGCTGGCTGTCGCCGTACATGACGCGGATCGATGTTCGGGGCGGTAAGTGGATCTACAGCGACTCAACCGGCCGCAACATCGAATATCCGGCGCTCGCGGCAGGTGCGGTTCACGACGATCGCGTGGAAGGCGTCACGCTGAGCCGGCTCGACGACACGTGGGTGACTGTCGCGTACGGTCACGATTTGCTTCATGTCTACGAGAAGCGCGGCGATTCGTTCCGCCTCGCATTGCAGAAGGACCGCGCGGGAAATACGATCGCGCTCGATTACGACGACGCGAATCGCCTGGCGCGGCTCGTCAGCTCGGCCGGGCATACGCTCGCGTTTCATCACGACAGTCACGGGCGTATCGCAACGATCGAGCAGATCGTCGACGCGAACACCCGCAGGCCACTCGCGCAGTACCAATACGACGTGAACGGCGACCTGGTTCGGGCAACTGATCGTTACGGTAATGCACGCCAGTATGCGTACCATCGCCACCTGATTACCCGCTACACGGATCGCACGGGCCGCGGCATGAACCTCGAGTGGGAGGGGGCCGAGCGCGACGACAATACGAACGCACGGTGCGTGCGTGAATATGCCGATGACGGCAGTCACGACATTCGCCTGATGTGGCATCCGAATATCCGGTTGACGTATGTGACCGATGCGCTGGGCAACGTCACGCGGTACTACTACAACATCCGCGGGTACATGTACCGGATCGCGTATCCGGATGGGACCGAGGAGTGGATGCGGCGCGACCAGGACAACAACCTGGTGATGCACGTTCATCGCGACGGCGGCATCGAGGAGATGGACTACGACGCGCGCGGGAACTTGACGAAGCATTATCGCGTCGATGGGGCGGTTGTCGCGATGGAGTACGACGACAAGGATCAGCTCGTTCGGCTCAAGGATCCCGAAGGGTACGTGTGGGAGCGTTCGTATGACGACGCGGGCAATCTCGTGGGGCAGAAGGACCCGCTCGGGCGTGAGACGAAGTACGCGTACAACGCGGCGGGGATGCCGGTCAAGATGGTCGATGCCAAGGGTGGCGCGAAGGCGCTCGTCTACGCCGCCGCCGGGCAATTGCTGCAGTACACCGACTGTTCCGGCAAGGTGACGAAGTGGCGCTACGATACCGATGGGCGACTCGCGCAGTCGATCGACGCTGCGGGCAATGCCACGGTCTACCAGTATGGCAAGAATGGCGAGTTGAGCGAGGTCTCGTCGGCGGCGGGCACTATCCGATTCACGCATGATGCAGAAGGCCGGTTGCTTTCCCAAACCGATCCGATGGAGCGCGTCACGCGTTTTTCGTACGACGTGGCGGGGCGTGTGGCAAGCCGCGTCGATGCGCTCGGCTATACGCTTTCATATCGCTATGATCGTCTCGGTCGCTTGACTGCATTGACCGATGCGAATCGCGCGACCTATCAGTTCCATTACGATCCTGCGGGGCGCTTGCTGGAAGAGATCGGTTTCGACGGCAAGCGGACGACGTATGGATACGCCGAAGGCACGCTGCAGCCGGTGAAGATCGATGAGGCCGGGCAGGTGACGGAACTCGAGTTCGATCAGGCTGGCCGGATTACGCGCCGAATCTCGGGTGCTAGCGAAGAGCGGTTCGCGTACGACGCGAGCGGTCGGCTCATCGAGGCGCGCAACAGTCATAGCCGGATGCAGGTGTTCTTCGATCCGGTCGGTAATCCGGTTCGCGAGCATCACGCTTACCGGTTGTTCGGCGAATCGCGCAGCTACGTTTGGCATCACGAATACGATGAAATCGGCACGCGGATCAAGACGGTTCGACCCGATGGGCATGTGCTGGACTGGCTGACCTATGGCTCTGGTCACGTACACGGGCTCGTGCTCGATGGCGAGGAGCGAATCCAGTTCGAGCGTGACGATCTGCACCGCGAAACGGGGCGGACGCTGTCGAGCAAGCTGGCTCAGCAGACGCAATACGATCCGGCCGGCCGGATTGCCCGGCAGGCGGTTCGGCGATCGAACGCGCCGGCTGCGCTGGCCGAGCGCCGGTATCGGTACGATGCCGTTGGACAGCTCGAACATATCGAGGACAGCCGCAAGGGGCTGATCAGTTATCGCTATGACCCGATCGGCCGCCTCATTGCGGCGATCGGGCCGCTCGGCGCGGAGCATTTTGCGTTCGACCCGGCGAGCAACATCGTTGATCCAGGCAGTCCCAAGCACGCGCGCACGCCGGGGCTGGCGAAAGCGAGCCCGGTGGTGCCGGACAGCGTGGACAGCACGTTGCCGCCCGAAGTGCCGAAGGTGCTCGGCAATCTGTTGAAGGAATACGCTGGCACGCACTTCGAATACGATGCGCGCGGGAATTTGATCGGGAAGCGTTCGCCGTCGGGTAGGCAGCAGTACGAGTGGGACGGATTCAACCGGTTGAGAGTCGCGCATGTCGAGGAATCTGAGCGGCAGCATGAAGCGCGGTATTTCTACGATCCCTTTGGACGTCGGATCGGCAAGGATGTCGATGGCGTGCGGACGGTGTTCGGCTGGGATGGCGATCAGCTTGCTTATGAAAGCAGCGAGGGCGGCGCGACGCAGTATGTGTACGAGCCGGAATCGTTTGTGCCGCTTGCCCAATATGTGACGGCGCAGCCGGTTGCGGGGATTCAGACGCCGGTGTGGCAGGAAGGTGAGCCGTATGTGCCGGAGAATGATCCGCTGCAACGTGTGCCGGAACGGCAGTCGGACGCGCATTTGTTTTACTACCACTGTGACCAGATCGGTACGCCGTTGCTGATGACGGACGAGGCCGGCGAGGTAGTGTGGGAGGCGGCGTATCGGGCCTGGGGCGAAGCACGGGAGGTGATCGCGCGGGTGTCGCAGCGGGCAGGTATCGTGGCGAGGAACCCGATTCGGTTTCAAGGGCAGCAGGAGGATGCGGAGACGGGGCTGAGGTATAACCGGAATCGGTACTATGATCCGAGTAGTGGGCGATTCGTCAGCAAGGATCCGATCGGGTTGGCAGGAGGGATCAATGTTTACCAGTACGCGCCTAACTCGATAAGCTGGATTGACCCGCTTGGCTTGGCATGCCGCCGACCGGGCGGCTATCGCGTGAATGATGCAGATCAACACGGCAACCTTAGCCCACAAGCGAATCGAGCGCCGGGTAACACGAATACGGTTGCCGACGGGCTGGTGCAGTCGCATCATGCGATTCAGCAGGAATGGGCAAAGCAGCAGGTGTTCCCCAACGGGACCTATAGTTCACGAGCTGCTCCGGCGGTTTTGCTGCCGAGCACTTCGGGATCCGTCCACGCCCAAATCTCAGGTATGCAGCGGGCATTCCGAAATCAAAACGGCTTCAATACCGATGTACGGACAGAGTTTAACGAGGCTGCTCGGCAGATGAGGGCAGCAGGTGTCCCAGAAGCTGTCGTGCGACGAGCGATACGGCAGAATTACAAATATTTCGACTGTTTGGGAGCTTTCAATGCTAAATAAAGCGTATCTTGGCCAACACTTCGAACTCAGAATCCCGGCGACCCTTAGCCAGATTAATGTTGCAGAGGCGAAGTCTGGGTTGTCTTTTCCTAAAGAATACGTTGACTTTCTTTCGATTACTAACGGTCTAAATTCGGCGGGTTGCTTGGCTCTTCATGAAATAGAAATTTTGCCTGAGAGAAATGTCGAATATGAAGTCCAGAAGTATCTTCCTGGATATTTCATGATCGGGGATGATAGCGGTGGCCAAGCAATTCTGATTAACTCTGCCGGAGAAGTATTTGAAGTGGGGATGGGGGTAATGAACCCGAATTTTTTGGAGAAATCGGCTGACTCGCTGACCGATCTGTTGGTGAATCTCAAAGGCTTGACGCTTGGGGAGAGGTGAGCCCAAGGTCGCGCCACTCGGAGCCGTTGATCAAAAGTCCGGTGGCTTGGTGTTGTTTGTGCGCACGGACCCAATATCAATGTGAGAAGCAAGACGGCCAGATGAGGCCGGTGGTACAAAAGGGGCGTGAGTACTTCTGCTGATGCTTGGGATTAGCGATAGTTGGATTTGCCGGGCGAGGAACTGTCTGCCGTGAAGTATTACGTTCTGTCTCAAAGAGCGGACCCGGGATGCCCGATCGGCATGCTGAATGGCGCGCTGTACGACAAGTACTATCAGGACACCACGAGTGTAGGCGTCGGATACTTCCCCTGGTATGCAAACCCGTCGCGCGGGAAGGCGCACGAAAAATTTCCGGATGGCGTCGTCTTCATCACCCAAGACGATCGGTACGATTTCGATGTCCGCGCAGACTTGGGTTTTTATTACCTGATGAGCGAAAGATTTGGCGCTGTTGTCTCTGAGCTGAACGTCCCGATGGTGGACGTCGCACCGGTCAGGATTTTGTCTTTGGAAGGAGAGCCCGCATCGAGAGACGGCTATTGAGTTGCGATCTTCCCGAGCTTTTGGCCTGAAGAGGCGGATGGCGGCGAGTCGAAGTTTTTAGGCGGGAAATTTTGGCGGAATCGCAAGAATAAGGAAGCTGGTTGTATTCGACGATTTCGTATGTCCTGTCTTCAAGCTGAATGGCATGGAGGGGAGCAGCAACTCGCTGATCTGCTCCGAAGAATTTCACGACGAAGCCATCAGGCGTGGCATCAAGGGAGTCGAATTTCTGGATGCAGAGAGCGTCGATTGGCCGGCGGTGAAGCCCGTATGTCGTTGTGCTCCGATCGCCAGTGACGGTGGAACTGGCTTGATCAAGGCTGCTCCTATGCGTTGCGGCGCGCGACCGCGCGTCAGATGACTGATGTGTTCCGCCGCTCGCCTCGCTAAAATGCGCGAAGCCGCTCGCCAACGCCCCTCTGGTAGCGCCAGGACAATCAAGAATCCGGAGACTTGCCACCATGGCATCCACCCAGCCCGACCCGCTCGCCGCAGCGGGCGCCACCCGCGTCGCGGCGATCGACCCCGGCTCCATCTCGGCCCGCCTCGACCGCCTGCCGCCCACCCGCACCGTCTGGAAGCTCGTCGTCCTGCTGAGCCTCGGCTTCTTCTTCGAGCTCTACGACCTGCTCTATAGCGGCTACGTCGCCCCCGGCCTCGTGAAAAGCGGAATCCTGTCGGCGACGACGCACGGCCTGTTCGGCACCACGGGCGTCGCGAGCTTCATCGCCGCGCTGTTCTCCGGGCTCTTCATCGGCACGATCGCCTGCGGCTTCCTCGCCGACCGTTTCGGCCGCCGCGCGATCTTCACGTGGTCGCTGCTGTGGTACACGGCCGCCAACGTCGTGATGGCGTTCCAGGACACCGCCGCCGGGCTGAACTTCTGGCGCTTCGTCGTCGGTCTCGGCCTTGGCGTCGAGATGGTGACGATCGGCACGTACATCTCCGAACTCGTCCCGAAGCAGATCCGCGGTCGCGCATTCGCGTGCGAGCAGGCGGTCGGGTTCGTCGCGGTGCCGGTGGTCGCGTTCCTCGCGTACCTGCTCGTGCCGCACGCCCCGTTCGGCCTCGACGGCTGGCGCTGGGTCGTGCTGATCGGCGCGCACGGCGCGCTGTTCGTGTGGTGGATTCGCCGCGAACTGCCGGAAAGCCCGCGCTGGCTCGCGCAGCAGGGCCGGGTCGAAGAAGCCGATCGCATCATGCGTGCGCTCGAGGCGAAGGTCGAAGCCGAATACGGCCGGCCGCTGCCGCCGCCCGCGCCTGCCGAGCCCGTGCCGCCGCGCGGCAGCTTCCGCGACATGTGGGTGCAGCCGTATCGCAGCCGCACGATCATGATGACGATCTTCAACGTGTTCCAGACGGTCGGCTTCTACGGCTTCGCGAACTGGGTGCCGACGCTGCTGATCAAGCAGGGCATCACCATCACGTCGAGCCTGATGTATTCGAGCGTGATCGCGCTCGCCGCGCCGATCGGCCCGCTGATCGGTCTCGTGATCGCCGACCGCTTCGAGCGCAAGTCGGTGATCGTCGCGATGGCGGCGGCGATCGTCGTCTGCGGGCTGCTGTTCAGCCAGACGACGGTGGGTGCATTCCTGATCGTGCTCGGCATCGGCCTCACGCTCGCCAGCAACATCATGTCGTACAGCTTCCACGCGTATCAGGCCGAGCTGTTCCCGACGTCGATCCGCGCACGGGCCGTCGGTTTCGTCTATTCGTGGAGCCGCTTCTCGGCGATCTTCTCGTCGTTCGTGATCGCGGCGGTGCTGAAGGGATTCGGCACGTTCGGCGTGTTCGCGTTCATCGCGGGCGCGATGGTGATCGTGATGGCCGCGATCGGGTTCATGGGGCCGCGCACGAAGGGCATCGCGCTCGAAACCATCTCGAAGTAACCGGTGGTTGCGCACGCATGCCGCATGGTTCGTGCGGCGTGCGTGCGATGCGATGGCGATTGCATCGTGCGTACGGCATGTACCGCGTATCGGGAGTAATCTGGTATCCGAATTGATTTGAAGACCAGGTCATGCCTTGGCGAAACACACAGCTTCCTGTATCGATCGCAAACGCCCAATAAATCAGACTGCCACGTAACGAACAAGCAAGCGGCAACGAGTTGAAACAAAGCGTGACGAAGCGCAAAACCACGACGTTCGCCCCTACCGATTCCTGCAGGGACGCGTAAAATGAAGGGCCTGACGACTCATTAGCCGCCATCGGACCGACCGCGTTGCAACAGCGAACGGCTCCGCCGCGAAGAGGCGTCGGCGCCGGGCGCACACGATGCGCCGGACGTGTCGATGGCTTGCGCGGAAGATGCGCCGCCCGCAACAGCAGCATGCGGCGGCCGGATCGGCCGATGGCTTCGAACGTATGATGCCTTTCAGCTTCACGCGGCGATTTGCGAAGCCGCGTTGCCTTGCCCGTGTCGCCGCTGCGTGTATCGGGATCGCCGCGGCACTGCCGATCTCCATGCTCGTCGAGCGGCCTGCCTTTGCGGCGTCCGACGCATCGGCGCCCGTCGCTACGTCGTCCTCATCAGTCGAGTCACCCGCATCGGCAGCTTCTCGGGCGCATCCCGCTTCGACGGCGCATGCATCGTCGGGTGCGTCGACGGCCAAGCCCGCGCCTGCCGCATCACACGCGCATCCCGTGGAGCCTGCCAGCCCGGCGTCGGGCGCATCGAGTGCATCGGGCGCATCCGCAGCTTCCGCCGCTTCCGCAGCTTCCACCGCCGCACCTGCATCGGCCGCTTCCGCTGCGCCCGCCAGCGAAGCCGAGCCACCCGCACCGACACCGCCGCGCCAGCATCCTCCCCTGTCGGCCGAAGAGGCAAAAAATGCGACGGCGCACGCGATCGACATGCGCAAGCGCTTCACGCAGGAAGTCACGCGGCGCCTGAACGTGCCCGCAAGTGAGCAACGCGCGTACGGCGAGCGCCTCCAGAAAGCGCTCGTCGATGCGGACCTCGGCGACCTCGCCGGCGAATACATCGCGATGGTCGACCGCGCGCCGAACGTCCAGGCGCTGTTCATCTACTTCCGCGCGACGCCGGCCAACGCGTGGATGATGATCGGCGCATCGCCGGTCGGCACCGGGCTGCCGGGCACGTACGACCATTTCCTGACGCCGCTCGGCGTGTTCCATCACTCGCCGGACAACATGGATTTCCGCGCGGAAGGCACGACGAACGAGAACGGCATTCGCGGCTATGGGCACCGCGACATGCGCATCTACGATTTCGGCTGGGTGGACGGCGAGCGTGGGTGGGGCAAGGGCGGCGTGTCGCCGATGCGCTTCCAGATGCATGCGACCGATCCCGATCGCCTCGAAGCGCTGCTGGGCATCCGGCACTCGAAAGGGTGCGTGCGCATTCCCGCCTCGCTGAACACGTTCTTCGACCAGCACGGCCTGCTCGACGACGACTACCAGGCGCGCGTCGAGGCCGGCAAGTCGCTGTGGGTGCTGCGGCGCGATCGCGACATCACGCCGATCGCGGGCCGCTACCTGGTCGTGATCGACAGCGCACGCAAGACGCGGCCGGGATGGTCGCCGTTGCCGGGGCGCAAGGCGTGGTCGAAGCTGCCGAAGGGCGGCGACACGGCGGACTGACGGCCGGCGAGGCTGGCACGGGAGCGATGCGGATGAGAATAAATCCGTTTTATTGAACCATAATAAAAGCAAACTTTTATTATCCGATCCGGGTTCGTATAGTCGAGGCCAGTTTCGCGGAACCCTGCCGCGCCTGGACCACCACCGATCACACGACCCGATGAAAACTCTCTACAAGCTCGCCCCGCTCGCGATGCTCGGCGCCTTCGCGACGCATGCCTGTGCGCAAAGCAGCATCACGCTGTACGGTCTCATCTCGGCCGGTGTCGGGTTCGCGACCAACCAGGGCGGCAAGAACGCCTGGCAGGCGCTGTCCGGCACGAACCAGAACCCGCGCTGGGGGCTGAAGGGCAAGGAGGATCTCGGGCAGGGGCTGTCCGCGGTCTTCCAGCTGGAGAACGGCTTCAACGTGATGACCGGCACGGCCGCGCAGAACGGCCGCGAGTTCGGGCGGATGGCCTACGTCGGCCTGGCCGACCGCACCTACGGCTCGCTGACGTTCGGCCGCCAGTACGACGCGATCCACGACTACATCGGGCCGGTGATCATCGCGAGCAACGGCGTGAACATCGGCGACAACGACAACGGCTACAACGACATCCGCGTGCAGAACTCGGTGAAGTACGTGAGCCCCGTCTACTACGGCCTGAAATTCACCGCGCTGTACGGCTTCAGCAACGCGACCGGCTTCGCGAACAACAGCGCATACAGCTTCGGGCTCGGCTACGAGCAGGGCCCGCTGCGCTGGAGCGTGGTCTACGCGCAGTACAACCATCCGTACAGCGCGACGAACCAGGACGGCGCGATCGCGAACGACTATGCGTCGCCGCTGCTGATCTTCAGCAAGAGCGCGATGTCGCCGGCGGCGTACGCGAGCCGGCAGCGGATCGCAGGCACGGGCGGCTTCTACACGATCGGCCGCGC
This sequence comes from Burkholderia sp. AU6039, assembly GCF_002223365.1. Classification (NCBI taxonomy): domain Bacteria; kingdom Pseudomonadati; phylum Pseudomonadota; class Betaproteobacteria; order Burkholderiales; family Burkholderiaceae; genus Burkholderia; species Burkholderia sp. AU6039. The sequence continues at coordinate 2,759,238 of NZ_NKFK01000005.1, read as the reverse complement.
GCAGTTCGCGGCGATGTTTACCGACGTGCGCTACGATTACCTCGACAATTCGCACCTGCACCTGCAGAACCTCGGCGTGAACGTCGTCTATACGATGACGCCGCAGCTCTTCCTCGGCGCCGCGTATGCGTTCACGAACGGCAAGTACGACGTGATCGACAAGCGGCCGAAATGGCACCAGGTGAACCTGCAGGCCGATTACTTCCTGTCGAAACGCACCGACGTCGCGCTGACGGTGATCGCGCAGCAGGCGGCCGGCGACGCGGACCATGCGCAGATCTTCGCGTACGCACGGTCGACCGGCACGCGCCAGATGATGGCGACGCTTGGCGTCCGGCATGTTTTCTGAGCGCCCGACCATGACCCATCCGATCGCATCCCGCCGCACCTTCCTGAAACTGTCCGCCGCGCTGGCCGGCACCGCGCTGCTGCCCGAAACGGGCGCGTTCGCGGCCGGCGGCGACGCCGCGCGCCGCACGGTGATCATCGATACCGACCCGGGGCAGGACGACGCCATCGCGATCCTGTTCGCGCTGGGCGCGCACGACAGGCTCGACGTGCGCGCGTTGACCGCCGTCGCCGGCAACGTGCCGCTCGACCTGACCGAACGCAATGCGCGGATCATTCGCGACTGGGCCGGCCGCACGAAGACGCTGCCCGTCTACGCCGGCTGCCCGCGTCCGCTCGTGCGCGACCTCGTGACGGCGGCGAACGTGCATGGCAAGACCGGGCTCGAAGGCGTCGAGTTGCACGAGCCGCGCGCACCGCTTGCCGCCGGTCACGCGGTGGCGTATCTCGTCGATACGCTGAGCCGCGCGGCGCCGGGCAGCGTGACGCTGTGCGCGCTCGGCCCGCTGACGAACCTCGCGACCGCGTTGGTCGAAGCGCCGCAGATTCGCGGCGCGCTGCGCGAGATCGTGCTGATGGGCGGCGCGTTCTTCGAGCGCGGCAACATCACGCCGGCCGCCGAATTCAACCTCTACGTCGATCCGCAGGCGGCCGAAGTCGTATTCGGCAGCGGCGTGCCGATCGTCGTGCTGCCGCGCGATGTCGCGGTGAAAGCGCCGATCACGCCGGCGCGCGTCGCGCCGTTCCGCGCGCTCGGCAACCGCTGCGGCGCGATCGTCGCGGACATCATGGAGGCCGAACTCGCGTACAACAAGAAGCGGCGCGGCGTCGAAGATGCGCCGATGTACGATCCGACCGCGGTCGGCTATCTCGTCGATCCGACGTTGTTCGGCGGACGCAAGGTGAACGTGATGGTCGAGACGACCGGGCAGTGGACGCTCGGTGAGACGGTCGTCGACTGGAACGGGCGCAGCGGCCGTACGGCGAACGCGACGTGGATCAACGAGGTCGATGCGGACCGCTTCTACGCGGCGCTCGTCGAGCGCATCGCGAAGCTGCCCTGAAGACATTCAGATGTGCTTTGCAATCCATTCGCGGCACGCCCGCACGTGCGGGCCGCGATCGTCGCCGGTGAGCGAGATCAGCGAGATCGCGCGCGTGACGCGCGGCTTGTCGACGCGCAGCGCGACGAGTTCGGGATCGTGCAGATGCATCGTGTAAAGGCTTGGCAGCACGGCGGTCGCGAGGCCGTTGCGCGCAAGCGCGTAGAGCGGCTCGGTGTATTCCATCCGGTACGTGACGTTCAGGCGCAGCTTCTCGGCGCCGCCGGTGCGATGCAGCGATTCGCTGACGCTGCCGCGCACGAACACCGCGAGCTCGCGATCGACGAGCCTGGCCCACGTGACGCTCTTCGCGCGGGCAAGCGGATCGTCATGCCGCACGACGATCACGATCTCGTCCTCGAAGAGCTGCTGGTAGCGCAGCGTGCCGTCGTCGCTGTCCGGTTCGCGCACGCCGATGCCGAGATCCGCGACGCTGTCGCGCACGGCTTCGACGAGCGCGCTGTTCGGCAGATCGGTGAGGGTGAAGCGCAGCGTCGGATGCGCGTCGCGCAGTGCATTGAGCGCGGGCAGCAGGCGGCCCGCGACCGACGGGATGAACGCGATGCGCACGGTCTGGATGCGTTCGCCGATGAGCCGCGTCATGTCGTCGAAGGTGCCGCGCGCCTGGTTGAGCAGGCGTTCGGCGAGCGGCAGCACGGCTTCGCCCGCGGAGGTGAGCGTGAGCCGGTGCGCGGAGCGCGCGAAGAGGCGCCCGCCGAGCAGGAACTCGATCTGGCGGATCGACGCGGTGAGCGCGGGCTGCGTGAGCGACAGCGCCTGCGCGGCCTGCGTGAAGCTGCGTGCGTGGGCGAGCACGACGAAGTGCTGGACCTGCCGCAGCGTGAGCGCGGGCAGCAGCGACGAGCGGTCGGACGACATCGGGCAATGACGGTCGGGATGCGGTACGCGGCAGTATAAGACCGCGCTGCGTGAATCGACACAGGACAATATTCGGAATCACAGGAGAACCACCATGTCAGCGACTGACACGATGCCGGCGCGCGCGCCGGCCAACTGGCTCGAACGCCGCTTCGCGCTCGCCGCGCGCGGCACGAGCGTGCGCACCGAGACGATCGCGGGCGTCACGTCGTTTCTCGCGGCCGCGTACCTGCTCGTCGTGATCCCGTCGCTGCTCGCGACGGGCGGCATGGAGCGCGGCGCGGCGACGACCGCGACGATCATCGTGTTCGTGCTGTTCACCACGCTGATGGGGCTCTATGCGAACCTGCCGTTCCTCGTCGGCCCCGGCATCGGCGGCTCGGTGATCATCGGCGTGACGCTCGCGACGACCGAGCACGTCGGTTGGCAAACGGGCCTGGGCATCGCCTGCGTATCGGGCGTGCTGTTCTTCCTGCTGACGATCCTCGGCGCGCGCGGCGTGGTGGTGCGGCTGATTCCGGTGCAGATCAAGCTCGGGCTCGGCGCGTCGATCGGGCTGTTCGTGACGATGCTCGGGCTGCGCAACGCGGGGATGGTCGTCGCGAACGCGAAGACCAACGCGTTCGCGCTCGGCGATTTCTCGCGGCCGGGCGCGCTCGTTGCGCTGATCGGCCTCGCGGTCGCGATCGTGCTGCAGGCGCGCAAGGTGCCCGGCGCGATCCTGATCGCGATCCTCGTGGCGGCCGCGGCCGGCGTGCCGCTCGGCGTCACGCATCTGCCCGCGTCGTTCGTGTCGCTGCCGCACAGCATCGCGCCGATCGCGTTCAAGCTCGACATCGGCAGCGCGTTGAGCCTCGCGGCCGCACCGTACCTGTTCGCGTTCTTCGCGGCGGAATTCTTCTCGACGCTCGGCACCGCGCTCGCGGTCGGCGCGAAGGCGAACCTGCTCGACGAGCAGGGCAACCTGCCGAACATCAACCGGCCGTTCCTCGTCGATTCGCTCGCGGCGACGCTCGGCCCCGTGTTCGGCATTCCCGCGCTGACCGCGCTGATCGAATCGGCGGCGGGCGTCGAGGCCGGCGGCCGCAGCGGGCTGTCGTCGCTGGCGGCGGCCGTGCTGTTCGCCGCGATGCTGCTGTTCGTGCCGGTCGCGCTCGCGATCCCGAAAGAGGCGACCGCGCCGGCGCTGATCCTGATCGGGCTGTCGATGTTCGCGACGATCCGCCATACGCATTTCGACGACTTCACCGATGCGTTGCCCGTGATGTCGATGGTGCTGCTCACGCTGATGTCGAACAGCTTCGGCACCGGCATCGCGGGCGGGCTGCTGTGCTACGTGCTCGTCAAGCTGCTGGCCGGCCGCTGGCGCGACGTGTCGTGGGGGCTCGTCGTGCTCGCGCTTCCGCTCGGCTACTACTTCTGGACCGTCGTGAAGCCGCACTGAGAGACGGCTTTCGCGACGCATCGGCACTACCCATAACGAGACTGCAATGAAGGCAACACCAGGTAACGTCCCGGCCGCGCGCACGGGCATCGAGATCACGCCGGCCCACCAGGCCTTCTTCCACGCGCTGCCGAAGGTCGAGCTGCATTGCCACCTGCTCGGCGCGGTGCGGCACGACACGTTCGTCGCGCTCGCGGCGCGCAGCGGCGCGCCGATCGAGCGCGCGGAGATCGACGCGTTCTATGCACGCGGCGAGAAGCCGGTCGGCGTGCTGCATGTGCTGCGCGCGCTCGACCGGCATCTGCTCACGCAGCCCGACGACCTGCGGCGGATCGCGTACGAGTATCTGGAGGATGCGGCCGCGCACCACGTCCGGCATGCGGAATTCTTCTGGAATCCGACGGGTACGGTGCGCGTGTCGGGGATCGCGTATGCGGATGCACAGGCCGCGATCGTGACGGGTATTCGCGACGCCGCACGCGACTTCGGGATCGGCGCGCGCCTGATCCCGAGCATCGACCGCGAGCAGGATCCTGACGAAGCGGTGGCGATCGTCGAATGGATGAAGGCGAACCGCGCGGACGAAGTCGCGGGGCTCGGGATCGACTATCGCGAGAACGACCGGCCGCCGGAGCTGTTCTGGAAGGCTTACCGCAATGCACGCGCGGCGGGCTTTCGCACGACCGCGCATGCGGGCGAGTTCGGGATGCCGTGGCGCAACGTCGAGACGGCCGTCGATCTGCTGCAGGTCGATCGCATCGATCACGGTTACACGATCGTCGACAACCCGGAGTTGTGCGCGCGCTATGCGGAGCGCGGGATCGTCTTTACCGTCGTGCCGACGAACTCGTACTACCTGCGCACGCTGCCGCCGGAGCAATGGGCGGAACTTCACCCGATGCGCAAGATGCCGGGCCTCGGGCTGAAGATCCATCCGAACACCGACGATCCGACGCTGCACAAGGTCAATCCGTCGGAGGCATGGGAGCTGATGTTCAGCCATTTCGGGTTCACCGTGGCCGAGCTGAAGCAGTTCATGCTGAACGGGATCGACGGCGCATGGGTGGACGACGCGACGAAGGCTGCGTGGCGTGCGGCGTGGGCGCCGGAGTTCGACGTGCTGGCTGCCACGCTCGCGGCGGCCTGAACGCGGCGGCGTTTTACGCCGGCCGGTGCTTCAACCGGCCGGCGACTCGTTGTGCTGGAACAGCTTCGCGACGCCCGGCAGGCCGCCGGCGTCGAGCAATTCCGCGTAGCGGTACAGCAGGTTCGCGATCGCGACTGCGCTCTGGGTCATGCGGGCTCTTCTCTCGTTGAGCGATGACGACGATGGTGCGCGGCGGCTCCGCTTCGTCCGGGTGGCCTGAGCCGGCACACGCCTCTCCATACCTTTTCATTTCCTGCACATCGCCGTCATGGGCACGCGCCCGCTGGCACGCGTCGCCCGTGTTCGCTATATTGGCGTCCGGTAGCGATTGGTCGTGTCGCAGCCGCCGTGCGCTGTCGCGCCGGATATTCCCAAAACAATTCGAAGAGAGAGGCTTCAGCCGTGCGTACCCCCTTGTTCTGTCTGCTGTTGCTCGCGTCGCTATCCGCGCGGGCCGGCACTGCCTGCGATGCGTTGCTCGGCGATTACGCGCCGGCGGCCGGCAAACCCGCGACGCTGCGCGTCGAGAAAGTGGGCGGCGAGATCGTGCTGCGTGTGCGCGACGCCGGCCAGTGGAGTGTCGAAACGGCGCCGACGCACGAGGCCGAGCTGGAAACCGACGGTCCCGACAAGGCGCCGCCGGGCACCTGCGTGCTCGACGTGCCGGGCGGCGAACTGATCAAGCTGCCGATCGGCGCGCCGTATCAGGTCACATCGATTGCCGGCAAGAACTTCGAGACGAAGCATTCGACGACTGGCGTCGTGATGCTGGCGATACAGGGTTTTCAGGTCAACGGCATGGAACTGTATCCGGTCGCGCGCAGCGGCGATTCGCCGCCGGAGCCCGTGAAGGCGGTGGCGGGGCGGGAGATTGCCGGCGCGGGCCCGTGCCCGGGCCACCGTCCGCCCGACATGAGCCAGGCCGACTTCGATGCGCTACCGGAGGCCGCGCACACGTATTTCGCCGAACTCGATCCGGTGCGGCAGCGCGCGTTCGTGTGCGGCCAGACGCTCGACGAGATCGTTGGCGACGGCCTGATGTCGAACGACGACAAGGAAATCGATACGATGTGGCGCCGGCTCGGCATGCTGTTGCGCGCGCACCAGGTGCCGCGTGACGAACTCGGCCGCGACGATCGCTGGCGCGTGGCCGGCCAGTTGCTGCGGCAGATCCGGCCCGACGCAGGCGCGCAGGCGTCGCCCGATCGCGCGCGCCGGCAGGCACTCGTGCTCGACGCGCTGGTGCCGAACCTGCCGCCGCCCGACACGCTGCGCGATGGCCGCGAAGAGCACGCGAGCGACCTCATCGCCGAAATCGTGCAACTGCCGGAACCGGAGGCACTCGCCGCGCTCGGCAAGTTGCAGGCGCGCGGCGTGCTGCGCTGGCAGCTCCATGACAACAACCCGTACCGGCTTGCCGACGTCGCATTGCCGGACGCATTGAATCCGCCCGTGGCCGCTTCGGTCTTCGTGCTGCTCGCGAAGGATGCGAACCCGGACGTGCTGCATGACGATGCACTGCTCGACGGCGAGGTGACTGCGCGCCGTGTCGACGGCGTGCAGCGCCTGCTCGACGCCGGCGTGAAGCCGTCCGCGAAAGTGCTGGCGGATGCGGCCGACACGCCGGAGATCCTGCGGCTGCTGAAGGCATCCACCGCACGCTGATGGCGGGCGAACCGACGCAATACGACGACAACAAGAACGAGGGCGACCCTTCCAATGGGCAATCGATCATGGCTGTATCTCCAGGCCGGTGACGGCGACGACGCGCGGACGATCGCGCTGGCGGAATCCAACAATCACTTTCCGCTGCTGTGGCGCGTACTGCTCGCCGACGGCGGCGCGGGCGACGCGATCACCGATCAGCGCGTGTTCGGCGATGCCGGCACGCCGAATCTCACCAGCGACGCGCGCGCCGCGCTTGCGCGACTCAGCCGGCTCGCGTCGTTCGTCGTCGCGTATCCGCTGCCCGGCGACGATCCGGCGCTCGCGCGCCAGTTCGATGCGGTCGTCCGGCATCTCGGCGAATCGATCGATGCGCTCGGCGACACGCACGGCGCTCCCCGGTTTTCCGCGAATCTCGACGAGTTGTCGTGGCTCGACGGCGGCGATCCGAACGACTACATCGACCAGGAACGCGATACTTGCACGCGGCTGTGGTGGCAGGTCGCGAACTGCATGGATTTCCGCGACGTGCGCGGCGTGCGCGATGCGCTCGAGATCGAGTCGCCGCCCGACTGGCGCGACTGGGCGTGGGGCTTCGGGTTCGGCGGCCTGTTGCATCACTATTTCGTTCGTCAGGAACCGCGCGGCGTGGCGTTTGCCGAGCTGTTCGATGCCGGCGAAGTGCACGGCGACCGGCTCGGCTACGGCACGTTCAGCTTTCGCGCACGCAACGGGCTGTGGGGTGTGCGACGTGAAACCAACGATGCGTGGCATGTGATCGTGCCGCCCGAGTGGACGAACCTGTGGACGAGCGGCGCGCGTGACGACCGGCTCCTGTGGGCCGAACGCGACGGGAAGGTCGGCCTGCTGTTCGCCGATGGCGATGTCGACCGCGACGGCGATGGCGACGGCGACGAGATGCGGATCGTGCGCGAACCGTCGTTCGACGCCGTGTGGGATTTCAGCGGCGACGTTGCCTGCGTGCGCGTCGGCGAGCGATTCGGGCTCGTGCGCACGGACGGCACGTGGGTGCTCGAACCGTCGCTCGACGATTTCGGCGACTTCACGGGCGGAGTCGCGTCCGCGAGCCTGGACGGCCGCTGGGGCTTCGTCGACACGCGCGGTGCGTGGGCGATTCCGCCGCGTTTCGACGATGCGCACGAGTTCGAGAACGGCACCGTCGCGGCGGTATCCGAGGGCGAACGGTGGGGGCTGATCGGGCGCGACGGACAATGGCGCGCGCAGCCCGAGTGGGACGCGCTCGAATGGTCGTCCGAATGCGGCGCCTTCGTCGCGCGGCGCAACGGTCACGTCGGCCTCGTCGACGCGAAAGGCCGCGTCGTCGTCGAGCCGCATTATGCGGAAGTCGCCAGGCTGACCGACGACGAACGAACGGACATGCTGACCGAGCTCGGCGCGATCCGCCATATCGTGCGGCGCGACGACGGGCGTTGCGCGATCGTCGACGGGCAGGGCCGCGTGCTGACGCCGTTCGACTTCGTCAACATTGGGGCGCTGCCGTGGTTGCCCGATGACGAAGCCGTGCCGGGCGAGCTGTTCACGCGTTACGCGATCGGTGTCCTGCCGGGTGAGCCGGTGCAGCTCGCGATCTGCGATCTCGAGACGGGCGCGACGCTCGTGCAGGGGCGCTACGACGACGTGGCCGGCCTGTTCTGGGGCGCCGGTCACGGCTGGCTGGCGTGTGTGGAGGAAGAGGGCGGCAACGACGTGCGTGCGACGGTGCTTCGCGCGGACGGCACCGTGCTGCATCCGGCGCGTTACACGCGCATCGGTGACGATGCGCTGTTCGACGACGATCGCGACGCCGCCGACGGACACGCGATGCTGATGCCGTGGTTCGTCCGCCGTGTCGCGGTCGCGCAGAACTGGAGCCTGGGCGAACCGGTCGCCGCCTTGCGCGACGACGGCGTGCCCGTATGGCTGTACGCGGACGGGCAAGCGACGACGACGCTTCGATAGGCCGAGCCGTTGTCATGGAGGCCGGCGTGGCGCGCCGGCATGCCGATCAGCGGAAGAACTTCAGCCAGTCGAACAGGCCCGGATGCGGCGTGCGCCGCCGCGGCGCCGGCGCGCTGCGCGGCCGGAAATCCGGCGAGAACTGCGCGTGCGGATCGATCGCCCGCGCGCGCAGCGCCGCATCGTAGAAACTGCCGACGATCGGCAGCGCGCTGTGCGCGCCCGCGCCCCAGTAGTCGCTGCGCAGCGTCACGCTGCCATCGTCGAAGCCGACCCACGCACCGGCCACGAGCTGCGGATGCATCAGGATGAACCAGCCGTCCGCGTTGTCCTGCGTCGTGCCCGTCTTGCCGGCGACGTCGACGCGAATGCCATACCGTGAACGGATGTCGGCGCCGGTGCCGCGATCGACGACATCGCGCATCACGTCGACCAGCGTCTGCGCGGCGGGCTCGGGCAACGCACGTTCGGGCGGCGCGCTGCCGAAGACGGCGAGCACCTTGCCGTCGCGATCCTCGATGCGCGTGATCGTCTGCGGTGCGACGTATACGCCGCGGTTCGCGATCGTGCCGTACGCGGACACCATCTCCTTCAGCGTGACGGGGCTCGTACCGAGCGCGAGCGACGGCACCGCGTCGAGCGGGCTCTCGCGCACGCCCATCGCGCGGGCGAGCTGCGCGACCTTCGCGGCGCCTTCGTGCTGCATCACCTGCGCGGTGATGCGGTTGCGCGACAGCGCGAGCGCATCGCGCAGCGTCATCGGCTCATCGGTCGGCGGCTCGGCATCGGTCGGGCGCCAGACCGCGCGCCCGTCGATCGGGATCGCCACGGGGCGGTCCATGAACGTATCGCCCGGCCGCATGCCGTCCGCGAACGCGGCGCCATAGACGAACGGCTTGAACGTCGAGCCGGGCTGGCGCCGCGCCTGCGACACGTGATCGAACGGCTCACTGCCGAAATCGGGGCTGCCGACCCACGCACGGATCGCGCCGTTGCGCGGATCGATCGCGACGAAGCCGGCCTGCACCTGCGTCTTGCGCTCGCACAGCGCGCGCATGAAATCGCGATTGGCGCCGAGCCGCTTCAGCGCCACGACATCGGTCAGCCCCGCGTCGCGCGCCTGCCGATAGTCGGGCGTCTGGCGGATGAAGCCGCGGAACAGGTCGTTGCGCAGCCCGCAGCCGGACGGGCCGCGCCACGCGCTGTCGGCGATCGCCTGCAGCCGTTCGGTCTGCCGCGTCAGCGCCTGCGTCGCCATGTCCTGCAGCCGCGCGTCGAGCGTCGTGCGCACGACGAGTCCATCGGAGTACAGATCGTAGTTGTTGCGATCGGCCCACGCGATCAGCCATTTGCGCAACTGCACCGCGAAGTGCGGGGCGAGGCCGGGCTGCCCCGATTGCGGCTCGAAGTCGACGCGCAGCGGCTGGCGCTGCAGTTTCGCGAGCTGCTGCGGCGTCAGCATGTGCATCTGCGCCATCCGGTCGAGCACGATGTTGCGTCGCTGTACCGCGCGCTCCGGGTTCAGCACCGGGTTGTAGTAGCTGTTGCCCTTCAGCATCCCGACGAGCGTGGCGCTTTCGACGATGTCGAGCTGGTCGGCCGACTTGCCGAAGTAGGTGCGCGCGGCCATTTCGACGCCGTACGCGTTGTACAGGAACGGCACGGTGTTCAGGTAGGTCTCGAGAATCTCGTCCTTGCTGTACACCGACTCGATCTTGAACGCGGTGATCAGCTCCTTCACCTTGCGGGTGAGCGTCGGCGCGCGGCCGACTTCATCCGGATACAGGTTGCGTGCAAGCTGCTGCGTGATCGTCGAGCCGCCCTGGCGGTCGCCCGAGAACGTGTGCAGCCCGGCCGCGAGCGTGCGGCGCACGTCGATGCCGTGATGCGCGTAGAAACGGTGGTCCTCGGTCGCGATCAGCGCGTCGACCATGTGCGGCGAGATCTGCTTGAGCGGTACCCATTCGCGGTTGACGGGGCGGAACTCGGCGATCAGCTGGCCGTCGGCGGACAGCACGCGCGCGGGACGATCGATGCGCGCCTTGCGGATGTCGCCGATGCTCGGCGTGAACGGGACGAACGCGAGCAGCACCAGCAGGCCCAGCACCGGGATCGCGGCGAGCGTCAGCGCGACGCCGCGTCGCGTCGGATGACGCAGGCGATGCAGCACGCCGGCGCCCAGCGCGCGGAGGCGCACGCCGCAGGCGGCGGCGAACGGTACGACGCGGGCGCGGCAACGGAGCCAGGCGTCTCGGAGAAGCGGCACGAAGCGATTCAAGGCGGCAGGAGCGCGGATGGAAGAGGCGCGATCCTAGCAAACGGCACGCGTGCGACGCCCGCCAAAACAGCCGTTTGCTTGCAGGATTTACAGACGATTACGTTTGTTGCCCGCCGACAACCTTTTACGGCGCGGCGTGGCGCGATTCTCCCGACGAATCGCGCCAGGCCCGCCCGTGCTCGAAGCCGTCGGGTCAGCGTGGCACGGCGCCGTCGGCGGCCATTGCGACCACCTCCGCGAGCCGCTGCGCGGCCGCTTCCATCTGCGCGCGGCCGAACCCGCCGAAGCCGAGCACGAGCCCCGGGCGGGCCGTGCCCGGCGCGAACATCGGCGACACCGCGCGCACCGCGACGCCGGCTTGCGCGGCGCGCTCGACCACGTCGAGATCGTCGATCCCTTCCGCGAGCCACAGCACGACATGCATGCCCTGATCGCCCGGCTGCACCCACGCGCGTTCGCGCGGCAGCCGCGCGCCGAGCGTGTCGATCAGCAGCGTGCGCTGTTCCGCATACACGCCGCGCACGCGGCGGATGTGGCGGTCGAGGTGGCCTTCCGCGATGAACGCGGCCAGCACGTGCTGGTCGGCGGTCGGCACATGACGATCCATCAGCACGCGGGCGCCACAGAACGCGGGCACGAGATCGTCGGGCGCGATCACGTAGCCGAGCCGCAGCGACGGAAACAGGATCTTGCTGAACGTGCCGAGGTAGATCACGCGGTCGGGGTCGAGCCCTTGCAGCGACGGGAACGGATGGCCTTCGTAGCGCAGCTCGCTGTCGTAATCGTCCTCGACCACCCACGCGCGTTGCCCACGCGCCCAGGCGAGCAGCGCATTGCGCCGCGCCATGCTGAGCGGCATGCCGAGCGGATACTGGTGCGACGGCGTGACGAACGCGACCCGCGCATGCGGCGCGAGACGGATGCCGGCGTCGACGTCGATGCCGTCGGCGTCGACCGGCACCCGCACCATCGCGTCGCGCCGCCCGGTGCTGTCGAGCAGCGCGGTGATGCCGCGATAGGCCGGATTCTCGACCCACGCCTGATCGCCCGCGCCGAGCAGCACCTGGCTCGCGAGATGCAGCCCCTGCTGCGTGCCGCTGGTGATCACGACCTGGTCGGCATGGCAGCGCACCGAGCGCGAGCGGCGCACGTAGTCGGCGATCGCCTCGCGCAGCGGCAGCGCGCCATGCGGATCGGCATAGCCGGACGGCGCGCCGGCGCCGCGCGCGCGCAGGCGGTTGCCGAGCCGGCGCCAGATGTCGTCGGGCGCGGTGAGGCCGATCGGCACCGAGATCGCGAACGGCATGGCCGGCAGCGGGCGGAATTCGCCGGCGATTCGCGCGAAGGTGGCGGCCGGCTCGGGCAGGCCGGCACGTGCCGGCGGGCGCCGCCGCGCAGGCGGTTCGGGGGCGTTGACGGGCGGCGGCTCGGCGAGCGCGAGCGCGTTTGCGACCCGCGTGCCCGCGCCGCCGCGCGATTCGAGAAAGCCTTCGGCGATGAGCTGCGCATACGCATCGACGACGGTGCCGCGCGCCACTTGCAGCGACGCGGCGAGCAGCCGTGTGGACGGCAGCGCGTCGCCCGGGTGGACGTCGCCGCGCCGCACGGCGTCGCGCAGCGCCTGCGCGAGCTGGCGGCTCAGGTCGCCGGCTGCACGATCGAGCGCGCCGAGCGACGGGATGTCGACGTACCGGGCCGTTCTTGCCATGATTCTGGTCTGCTGAAATTGTTTCAAACCGGCTCTACAGCATAAACCAGTTTGGCGCGACAATCGGCGCATGACGGGCCAGCGCCCGATCCATTCCCACCCCCGCATGACCGTGGAGCCGCCATGTACGTCCCCGCCGATTTCAACGAACCCAACCCCGACGCGCTGCGCGAGCTGATCGTGCAGCATCCGTTCGGCAGCCTGATCACGCACGGCAAGAGCGGGCTCGACGCGAATCACATCCCGTTCGAGCTGCTGCCGAGCGACGGCGGGCTCGGCGAACTGCATGCGCACGTCTCGCGCGCGAATCCGGTCTGGCAGGACGTCGCGAACGGCGACGAAGTGCTCGTGATCTTCCGCGCGGGCGACGCGTATATCTCGCCGACCTGGTATCCGAGCAAGCATGTCGCGCACCGGCAGGTGCCGACGTGGAACTACGTGGTCGTGCATGCGCACGGCCGCATCACGGTGCGCGACGACGCGAAGTTCGTGCGCGGCGTGGTCGCCCGGCTGACGCGCACGCACGAGGCGTCGCAGCCGGTGCCGTGGAAGATGGGCGACGCGCCGGCGGATTATCTCGACGCGATGCTGCAGGCGATCGTCGGGCTGCAGATCGAGATCACGCGGCTCGTCGGCAAGCGCAAGCTCGGGCAGAACAAGGACGAGGCCGATATCCGCGGCGCCGGCGACGCGCTGGTCGCGAACGGCAGCCTCGCGATCGGGGAAGCGATGATCGCGGCGGCCGACGCGAAGCGCGGGTGAGCGCCGGCGACGGGCAGGCATGCGCGGGCAAGCGCCACGCCCGCACGCCGGCCCGTCACTGCGTGCGCGTCGCGCCCTTCGCGCCTTCACCGGCCTGCGCGAGCGCGCCGCGGATCGCGGCCTCGGTCTTGTCGTACCCGCCTTCGCCATAGCGCGTGTAGACGACCTTCCCGTTCGCGTCGATCAGGTACAGCGCGGGCCAGTACTGGTTGCCGTACGCGCGCCACGTGTCGTAGCGGTTGTCCTGCGCGACCGGATACCGGATGCCGAAGCGCTTGATCGCATCGGCGACGTTGCCCGCGTCGCGCTCGAACGGATACTCGGGCGTATGCACGCCGACCACGACGAGCCCCTGGTCGCGATACTTCCGGTCCCATTCCTTCACGTACGGAATCGTATGAATGCAGTTGATGCACGAGTACGTCCAGAAATCGACGAGCACGACCTTGCCGTGCAACTGGCCGAGCGTCAGCGGCGCGCTGTTGTGCCAGCGGTCGATGCCGGTGAAATCGGGTGCGGCCATGCCGGCCTGCGAAGTCGGCATGCCCGCGTCGTCGCGGGTGCCCGCGAAGGCGGCGAGCCCGGCCGTGGCGGCAAGGGCGAAGACGAGGGCGGCGATCTTGAGGCGGGGCAGCATGGCGTTCTCCTGAGCGGGAGGCCGCCGCGCGGTGGCGGCGGCCGGACGGGTTTCGACAGGCCCCATTAAGCGGCGCCGACGTATCTGCGATGTGTCCGGCGAGCCACGCGTGTGCAATGTTGTGTGTCGTCACGGCGGCGCGATACATTGGGATACAAACGCATGCCCGCCGTGAGGTATAAAAGCGGACATCACCTGCCCGAATACCTCGACACCGACCACGACTCATGGACAAGATCGACCACGTGCTGATCGTCGACGACGACCGCGCGATCCGCGAACTGATCGCGGATTACCTGGAGAAGAACGGCATGCGCGTGTCGCTGGCCGCGAACGGCCGCGAGATGCGCAACGTGCTGGACGACGGCGCGCCCGACCTGATCGTGCTCGACCTGATGATGCCGGGCGAGGACGGCCTCACGCTGTGCCGCGACCTGCGCGCCGGCAAGTTCCGTACGGTGCCCGTGCTGATGCTCACCGCCCGCGGCGAGGAAACCGACCGCATCATCGGCCTCGAGATGGGCGCCGACGATTACCTGGCCAAGCCGTTCGCGGTGCGCGAACTGCTCGCGCGGATCCGCTCGGTGCTGCGCCGTGCGCGCATGCTGCCGCCCGGCATGCAGGTGACGGAAACCGCGGAGATGCTCGCGTTCGGCGAATGGCGGCTCGACACGACCGGGCGCCACCTGCTCGATGCGGAAGGCACGCTGGTTGCGCTGAGCGGCGCCGAATACCGGCTGCTGCGCGTATTCCTCGACAACCCGCAACGCGTGCTGACGCGCGACCAGTTGCTCAATCTCACGCAGGGTCGGCAGTCCGATCCGTTCGACCGGTCGATCGACCTGCTCGTGAGCCGGCTGCGCCAGCGCCTGCGCGACGGCGCGCGCGAACCGCGCTACATCAAGACGCTGCGCAACGAGGGCTATGTGTTCTCGTCGGCCGTGACCGCCGTCGACGGTGCCCCATGAGCGCGCGCATCCCGTGGCGCTGGCCGCGCTCGCTGTTCGCGCGGCTCGCGCTGATCCTGTGCGTGGGCCTCGCGCTCGCGCAGACGCTGTCGTTCTGGCTCACCGTGACCGAGCGCGACCAGGCGACCACCAACCTGATGATGGGCTACATCGAGCGCGAGGTCGCGAGCTCGGTCGCGCTGCTCGACCACCTGCCGCCGGCCGAGCGGGCCGCGTGGGTGCCGCGCCTCGCGCGGCGCAGCTACGCGTTCATCCTCGGGCCCGGCGAGACCGGCACGCCGCCGGAAGCGCGGCTGTCGGCGCGCGTCGAGCGCTCGATTTCCGACGGCATCGGCGGCGACTACCCGCTGACCGCGAACGCGATTCCCGGCGATCGCGAACATCTGCAGGTGCATCTGCGCCTGACCGACGGATCGCCGCTGACGATCGACATCCATCCGATGTCGACGGTGCCGCTGTCGGGCTGGCTGCCGGTCGTGCTCGTGCTGCAGCTCGCGGTGCTGGCCGCGTGCTGCTGGCTCGCGGTGCGGCTCGCGACGCGGCCGCTCAAGCAGCTCGCGCAGGCCGCCGATGCGCTCGGCCCCGACCTGAAGGGCGAGCGGCTGAACGAGGGCGGGCCGTCGGAAGTCGCGCGCGCCGCCCGCGCGTTCAACGCGATGCAGGATCGCATCGCGCAGTACATGGCCGAGCGCATGCAGATCCTCGCGTCGATCTCGCACGACCTGCAGACGCCGATCACGCGGATGCGCCTGCGCGCCGACATGATGGACGACGACGCGCAGGGCGCGAAGCTGCGCCAGGACCTGCTCGAGATGGAGCATCTGGTGAAGGAGGGCGTCGCGTATGCGCGGACGCTGCACGGCAACGAGGAAGCCGCGCGCCGGATCGATCTCGATGCGCTGCTCGACAGCATCGTGTGCGACTACACGGATGCGGGGCAGGACGTCGCGCTGCACAGCCGCGCGCCGCTCGCGCTCGTCACGCGGCCGAAGGCGCTGCGCCGCATCGTCGGCAACCTCGTCGACAACGCGCTGAAGTTCGCGGGCGCGGCCGAGATCGACGTGCACGCCGCGCCGGACGGCGGCGCGGTGATCGCCGTGCTCGACCGCGGGCCCGGCATTCCGGACGATCAGCTCGACGCGGTGTTCGAGCCGTTCCGGCGCGTGGAGACGTCGCGCAACCGCGAGACGGGCGGCACGGGGCTCGGCCTCGCGATCGCGCGGCAGCTTGCGCTGGCGATGGGCGGCACGCTCACGCTGACCAACCGGGCGGACGGCGGCGGGCTCGAGGCGCGGCTGACGTTGAGGAATGCGGGGTGACCGCGTGCGGCGTGTGAGCACTTCGGCTTCAGGTTTGTGCTGAAGCCGAAGCGCGCGGCGTCACCCGCGCTGCAGATGCGCATCGACGAGCGGCGCGAGCGTCGTCGCATGCACGGCCGCGAGATCGTGCCGGCCGCCCGGCACGACATGCAAATGCGCGTCGGGCAGCCGTTCGAGCAGGCGCCGGCCGGCCGCGACGGGGCTGATCGGGTCGTCGTCGCCCCACAGCAGCAGCGTCGGCTGCGCGATGCGGCCGATATCCCGCGACAGGTCGGCACGGAACGTCAGGAACCAGTCGGGAAGCTGCGGGTTCGCTTCCGCGAAACCGGTGCGCCAGTCCTGCGCGCCGAGCCCGGCCATGTCGAGGCCGCCGGACGTGACCGTCAGCACGAGGTGCGTGATCAGTGCGGGCTTGTCGAGCGCCGCGCGCATCGCGATCACGCCGCCCATCGATTGCGCGATCACGGCGGTCGGCCGGTCGATCGTTTCCAGCACATGACGCACGAGGCTGTCGAAATCGTCGACGGCCGGATCGCGCGGCGTGTCGCCGAAGCCCGGGTAGCCGACGATCCGGCGCTCGGCCGGATGCGTGAGAAGGCCGGCGAGCGGTTGCCAGAAAGCGGTGCTGCCCGATGCGCCGGGCAGGAAAAGCAGTTGCGACGGAACGGGCATGGCGGTGCGATTTCCCGGTGAGTGAAGTGAAGTGAAGCGGAAGGGCGCGTGACGTGAGCCGGACGCATCAGCACCGGCCGGTGCGCAGCGCGACGGTCCAGTCGTCGCGCCCGCGTGAGGCCGCGGTGGCGGCCGCCGTGTGCCAGTCGTATTCGACAGCATGGAATTCGACGTTCCAGCCGGCGGCCGTGCGCGTCACCATCGCGTAGCGCGCGTGCGGCGAGCCCGTCTCGATGCGGTGCGGATGCGGCAGGTCGTCCGTGTAGGCCTGCAGCCCGACGCTGCCCGGGTTGACGACCAGCCGGCCGTCGTCGAGCCTGGCCGTGCGCGGGAGGTGCGTGTGGCCGCACAGGATCAACGATGCCGGTTCGTCACCCGCGCGCTGCGCGATTTCATCGGGCGTGGCCGCGCGGCAGCCGTCGGGCGTGACCGTTTCGAGGAAATAGACGAGGTCGCTGTCGGGCGTGCCGTGCACCATCAGCACGTCGTCGTCGAGCGTCATGCGTTCGGGCAGCGCGGCGATCCATTCCAGATGATCGGCGCGCAGCGTGTCGTGCGCCCAGCGATCCGACAGCCGCATCGACTCGCGATCGCCGGTGAGCAGTTGCCGCTCGTGATTGCCCTTGATGGTCGGCAGGTCGAGCGCGATCAGGCGGTCGGCCGTCTCGGGCGGATGGAGTGCGCCGGACAGGATGTCGCCGAGATTGACGATCACGTCGGCGCCGCGGCGGCGGACGTCGTCGAGCACCGCGTCGAGTGCGGCGAGGTTGCCGTGGATGTCGGACAGCGCGGCGATTTTCATGGCGGGTCGGCGAGGAAGGGAACGGCGATTGTCGCCAATTCGGCGCAGGCCGTCCAATGGCGGGCGCAGGCGACGCGGTGAGCGGTTTGACGTGAAGCCGCGATGGGTGTGTCAGTCGGTTGCGAGGCGCGCGTACATCGCGAAATCGCCCGGCGTGCCGCGCACCATCTTGTACGCGCGCAACAGCCCTTCGTACCGGTAGCCGCATTTCTGCAGCACGCGCGCGGAGCCTGCGTTGCTGGTCAGCACGACGGCCTGCATGCGCATGAAGCCGCTGTGGGCGAATGCCCACTCGGTGACGGCCGTGCACAGCGCGCTCGCGATCCCGCGCCCCCAGTGCGACGGCGCGAGGTCGTATGCGATCTCCGCCGAGCGGTTCACGGTCGATACGGTATGCAGGCCGATCGTCCCGGCGAGCGCGCCCGATGCGTCGTCGATCACGGCGAGACGCCGGATCGAGTCGGGGTCCGTCGATTCGATGGCGTCGAACAGCGGCAGCAGATCGTCGGGCGAGCGCAGGTTCCAGCTCGTATGGCGGTAGACGTCTGGGTTCGTCAGGTACGCATACCACGCGTCGAGGTCGGCGCGTTCGATCTGGCGGAGCGACAGGCCGGGAAAGCCGGAGCGGGGCGGCGCAGCGATTTTCATCGGCATCCGCGCCTATGCCGCATGACGCCGGTACAGCGCCAGCGACCCGGCGAGCGCGAGCAGCATCGCGCCGCACGTACGTTCGAGCCACAGCGCCCCCGCGCGCTTCAGCAGCCGCACCGCGCGTGCGCCGAGCAGCGCGTAGCCGAACATCACGACCCCGTCGAGCAGCGCGAACGTGATCGCGAGCGCGACGTATTGCGGCGCGAGCGGCGCGGACGGATCGAGGAACTGCGGCAGGAAGGCGGAGAAGAACAGATAGCCCTTCGGGTTCGTCACCGCCGTGAGGAAACTCTTCGCGAAGATCGACGCGTTGCGCCCGGATGGGTCGCCACCGTGCGCGGCGGCGACGTCGAGCGAGCCCTTCGACATCAGCAGCCGGATGCCGACGTACGCGAGATACGCGGCGCCGAGCCACTTCACCACCGAGAACCAGAACGCCGACGCCATCAGCAGCGCGCCGAGGCCGAGCGCCACCGCGACGATCAGCACGAAGTCGGACAGCATCGCGCCCGCGAAGCCGTAGGCCGCGCGGCGCACGCCGTAGCGCGAGCCGTTGGTCAGCGCGAGCAGCACGGTCGGGCCGGGTGTCGCGATACCGACGAACGCGACGGCGGCGAAGATCAGCAGGGTCGTTTCATGCATGAAGGCACTCCCGATGGATGGCGGCGCGTTCGATTATCGGTTGCGCCCGCCCGGGCTGTACAGGTGAGACGCGTTGCGCACACGGCCGGCTGCGCGACTATCTCGATTTTGGCAAGAAACTGTTTTCATTATTGTGCTTTCGACGGGAACCGGTTCCATCTACCATGGCGGCCGCAGTGGGCATGCCCGCCGCGTCGTCGCGCGCGGACGCGGCCGGCCTCGCACCGCCGGCACATCTCGCCGCCCGCGCGCTGCTCGCAACTGACAGCCAGAACAACGGGTTCAACGCCCGGAGACACGATAATCATGAACAAGCAACTGATCGCAGCCCCGCTGCTGCTCTCGCTCGCGGGCATCGCCGCCGCGCAAAGCTCCGTCACGCTGTACGGCATCGTCGATGCGGGCGTCACCTATCGCAGCAACGAGCGGGTCGGCTCCGCGGGCGCGTACACCGGCCACTCGAGCGTCGGGCTCACGACCGGCAACCTGTCCGGCAGCCGCTGGGGGATCAAGGGTTCCGAGGATCTCGGCGGCGGGATGCGCGCGCTGTTCGTCCTCGAGAACGGCTTCGACATCACGAACGGCACGTCGGGGCAGGGTGGCCGCCAGTTCGGCCGCCAGGCATTCGTCGGCCTCGGCAGCGACCGCTACGGCACGGTCACGCTCGGCCGCCAGTACACATCGCTCGACGACTTCGTGAGCCCGGTCGGCCCGTCGTCGTATATCGGCGGCTTCGGCGCGCACCCGGGCGACATCGACGACCTCGACCAGACCGCGCGGGTCGACAGCTCGATCAAGTACACGAGCGCCAACTACTCGGGCTTCACGTTCGGCGCGCTGTACGGCTTCGGCAGCCAGCCGGGCAGCATGAAGCAGCGCAACACGTGGAGCGTCGGCGCGGCATACGCGGCGGGCCCGCTGCGCGTCGGCGTCGGTTACGAGCGGTCGGACAACAGCAAGACGGGTGCGACCGACCCGACGGCCGGCAAGTGGCAGAGCACCGACGACGGGCTGTTCAACTCGTCGATCAACGAAGGCTATGCGAGCGCGCAGTCGCAGCAGATCATCGCGACCGGCGCGACCTACGACTTCGGGCCGGCCGTCGTCGGCGTGAACTACAGCAACGTGCAGTACCGCAGCGGCGGCCAGTCGCTGTTCACGGGCCACGCGACGTTCAACGTCGCGGGCGTGTTCACGCGCTGGAACGTGCGCCCGCAGACGCAACTGTTCGCGGGCTACAGCTACACGCGCGGCAGCGATGTCGACGGCGTGGACGACCGCGCGCAGTATCACAACGTCACGCTTGGCGCCGTGTATGACCTGTCGAAGCGCACCAGCGTGTACCTGCTCGGCGCGTACCAGCATGCATCGGGCATGACGCTCGACGCGCTCGGCCACCCGGTGGCCGCGACCGCGTCGGTGTCGGACAAGGCGAACGGCCACTCGTCCGATTCCCGCTCGCAGGCCATCGTCAGCCTCGGCCTGCGCCAGAAGTTCTGACGCGCAGCGATCGTTGCGGCCGCAACGTTGCCCGCCGCCGATGCCGGCAACGTTGCATGCAGGCTCCTGACCTGTCGCTTCTCCTTTCTTCTTCTACCGGTACCGCATGATCGACATCGTCGACGCGCGGCCGAAATTCCTCGACGGCCGGGCTGGCCCGACGCTCGACGACGCGAACTGAACGATCGCGGCCGCGTGCCGGCATGGCCGGCGCGCGGGTTTTGGGTTTGCTCCACCGTATCCCGCTTTCCTCTCCCTTCCTCCCGCTGCATGCCGCCGTGCCGAATCGCGATGACGCGATTGCGCCGGATATTATTTTTTCTCTTTCATTTCAATTTCGATTTGTAATCATTTGGCCCATTTCCGGGGAATGAAAAAGGCAATGCGGGCATTTCAGAAAAAATGACGCATTCGCATTGCGTGAACCGGAAGAAAATGCCGGGGAAAAAGCGCCGAAACCGTGCGCCCGGCAAGCTGCTGCGGCGCGGTGAGCGGGTTTGACCATCGTTGACGGAAAAGCGCCGGACGGCAAAAAGAACGGAGTGAATAATTCGGGAGGGCGGCGAATGCGCTTTAGCCGGAATCACCAATATTTCACGCGCCGCGATTTACAGTGTCGACCATTGAACGTTCGGGAGCATTATTCATGTCAATGAAACAAATTCGGGCGGCGTTGCTGGGAATGTGCATGGCAATGCTGGCGCCGGCGAGTCACGCGCAGGTGCAATACTCGACCGACTGGCTCGCGAACACGTACGGCACGCTGGCCCAGCACGTCGGCAATGCCGCGCGCTCGATGTGGGTCGCGCCCGAGGGCGTGATCTATACGTCGTCGCGCTGGGACGAGAACGCGGGCGGCGTCGCGCTCTACCAGAACGGCCAGACGTTGGGCACGATCGGTATTCACGACGAATTCCAGGGCGGGGCGATTACCGGCAACGCGACGTCGATCTTCGTCGCGCTCGGCTACAACCGCACCTTCGGCAGCGGCTCGGTCGGCCGCTACGATCGCAGTACGAACAAACGCGACCTGCGTATCCCGGTCAGCACGTGGACGGGCCTTCCGAACCCGGACGTGATCACCGGCCTCGCGACGGCCGGCAACCTGCTGTACGCGAGCGATTTCTACGGCAACCGCGTGCGCGTCTATACGACCGACGGCGTCTGGCAGCGCGACATCGGCGTGACCGGGCCCGGCGCGCTGGCGCTCGATGCGGCGGGCAACCTGTGGGTCGCGCGCATGGGCGCGGGCGTGGTCGCGCAGTACAGCGCGACCGGCACGCTGATGAACACGATCCAGATGGCGGCCGGCGCGCGGCCGTCGGCGCTGTATTTCGATGCGTCAACGGGGCAGTTGCTGGTGGGCGACCAGGGCCCGGACATGAACATCAAGCTCTACAGCCTCGCCGGGTTGCCGCAGCAGATCGGCACGTTCGGCGTGCAGGGCGGCTATCTCGACACGACCTCGGGCATCAAGGGGCAGGTCGGCGACAAGCGCTTCACGCGCGTGGTCGGCATCGGCAAGGATTCGGGCGGCAACCTGTACGTGCTCAACAACGCGTGGGGCGGCGGCTGGGATCTCGGGCGCAACGGCAGCACCGATCTTCATTCGTACAGCCCGACCGGCGCGCTGCAATGGAAGCTGCAGGCGCTGAACTTCGAGGCGATCGCCGCGCCCGACCCGGCGACCGACGGCGCGTTCTTCTATAGCGGCAACAACGTGTATACGGGCTCGGCGGGCGGCACGTTCGTCGCGAACACGGTCGACCCGTTCACCTATCCGAAGGACCCGCGCCTCGACATGAACGACTACCAGCGCGGCCAGCATTTCGGCCAGCTCGTGATGGTGGGCGGGAACCGGATTCTCGTCGCGTCGGGCCAGAACCCCGGCAACTTCAATTTCTATTACTTCACGCCGGCGACCGGCTATATCGCGAATCCGGCCGGCTCGCTGCCGGGCAAGCCGTTCAACACGACGTTGCAGGTCACGACCGGTTTCGACATCGACGGCAATGGCGACGTGTGGGCGGGGCTGAACGGCACCAACGCGATTACCCGCTACCCGATGACGGGCTTCGATGCGACCGGCAAGCCGTCGTGGGGCAAGCCGGTGACGACGCCCGTGCCGAGCACCGTGGCGCCGACGACGCGCATCGTCTACCAGGCGGACAGCGACACGATGATCCTCGCGCAGGGCCTCGCGAACAACTGGGACTGGACCGCGATGAACGGGCACATCGAGGTCTATCACGGCTGGAAGAACGGCAACACGACCGCGCCGAACCCGGTGATCAACCTGACCAGCGCGAACCCGAAATCGATCGCGGCGGCCGGCCACTACCTGTTCGTCGGCTACGTGCACACGGTGCCGAACGTCGACGTGTTCGATCTCAACACCGGCGCGCTCGTGACGACGCTGACCAACTCGAACACATCGGCGATGGACGTCGGCAATGACGTCGACTCGATGTACGGGATCCGCGCGTACCTGCGCTCGACCGGCGAATACGTGATCACGAAGGACAACTACAACGGCACGAGCATGATCGTGTATCGCTGGCATCCGTGAACGTGCAGGCCGTGCGGGCCCGGTGGCCTGCACGGCGTTTGCATCACGGTGCGCCGAGCACGCGCCCGTTCACGCTGAGCCCGTACATCGAATCGGGCGAATCGTGGAACTTCGCGCGCGTGTCCTGCACCGAGCCCGTGAAGCGTGGGTCCTGCGGACGTTCGTGGCTGTCCATGAAGGTCGCGACGTCCCACGCCTCTTGATCGGTCAGCGTGCCGCCGAGCCCGAGCGGCATGTTGGCCTTGATGAAGCCGGCCGCATTGCGGATGTCGCCCATCCCGGCGCCCCAGTTGAACGAACGCGCGCCCCACAGCGCGGGGAAGACCGCCTTGCCGCCGCTCGACTGCCCCTGGCCGTCCGCACCGTGGCACAGCGCGCAGTGCTGCGTGTAGACGGCGGCGCCGCGTGCATAGTCGGCCTTCTGCGCGGGCGGCGGCAGTTTCAGGAAACCCTGCCCCAGCAGCTTCGTGCCGACCGGCGCGCCCTTCGCGAGCCAGTACGAATAGGTCTCGAGCGCGACGAGGATCGGGTCGCCGGCCGGTGGGGCCTTGCCGTTCATGCTGTAGCGGAAGCACCCCTGCAGGCGCTCGGCGAACGTGTTCACGTGGCCGTTCTTGCTGCGGTACGCCGGATACAGCAGGTAGGCAGCCCACATCGGGCTCGAATCGGGCCGGCGGCCCGCGTCGAGGTGGCAGCTCGCGCAGGTCAGCTTGTTGCCGACGTACTTGCCTGCGAACTCGGGCGTGTGCAGGAAGATCTGCTCGCCGAGCTTCACGGTCTTGCCGAATTCGTCGGCGGGTATCGCGGATTCGGCGGGCGGCGCGAAGGGTCTGGCGGCCGTTGCCATCGTGGCCGGCGCGGGTGCGGAAGCCGCGGCCGGTGCATCCTGCGGGGTAGCCGCGAACGCCAGCGCGGGCATCCAGGCCGCACCGAGCAGGGCCGCGCGGGTGCGGCGGATCAGCGTCGTGCGGTCGATCATTGCTTGTCTCCTTGTGCCGCGCCGCCGCGCGCGTAGTAGGCGGCCACCGCGTCGATGTCGGCGTCGGACAGCTTGCCGGCGATCGCCGGCATCAGCGCCATTGGCCCGGGCAGGCGCGTGCCGTGTTTCCAGCCGTTCAGCTGGCCGGCGATATAAGCGGCCGGCTGGCCCGCGAGCGGCGGAAACGCGGTGCCCACCCCGAGGCCGCCGGGGCCGTGGCATTGCGCGCACGCGGGCAGACCCTGCGACCAGCGTCCGCGCGTCGCGAGCCACGCGCCGGTGTTCGCCGGGTCGATCGACGTGTCGTTGGAGGCCACGATGCCGGCCGGCGCGGGCAGGCTCGCGAAGTACGCGGAGACCGCATCGCGCTCGTGCGGCGTCAGCAGTGTCGAGAGCGGCTGCATGACCGGGTTCTGGCGGCTGCCGTCCGCGAACGCGGCAAGCTGCGCGGACAGATAGGCGGCTGGGGTGCCCGCGAGGCGCGGGAAACCGGTCGCCGCGTTGCCTTCGCCCTGGCTGCCGTGGCAGCCGATGCACGCGGCGACGCCCGTCGTCGTGCCCTGTGTGGCGATCGTCTTGCCGAGCGCCGCGTCGTCTGCGCGCGCCTGGCCGGCCAGCAACGCGGCCGCTGCGAGCAGCAGCGGTGCGAACCGGCGTCGCGGTGTGTCCACCGTATCGTTCACGTGTCCCCTCCTTGTTGTAGGTCGCTCGCGCGCCGCCGGACTGCCGGCGCGGCCGCGCGGTCAGCCCGCGTCGGATTGCTGCTGCTCCGGCGCGAGGTGCTGCGTCGGTGTCGCCGCATCGTATCGGCCGAAGCCGTAGCGCTGGAAAATCCGGAACGCTTCCGGCGACCGGATGAACGCGAGCCACGTGCGCGCGGCCTCCGGATGCGGCGCGTCCTTCACCATCGCCCCCGCATAGATGGCCGTCGTATTCTGCTCGGCCGGAATGTCGATGTGCATCAGCGGATGCCCGACCTGTTCCTGGAACGCCGCTTCGGATTGCCACAGCACGCCCGCGTCCGCGCGACCCTGCATCAGGAACAGCGCGGTTTCCCGATGGTGGATGTGCGTGAGCTCGGCCGTGCCGGTGCGCACCTTGTCGTCGTAGACGGTACGCGCGAGCGCGTCGCCGCCGGCTTTCACGAGCGACGCGCGGATCTGCCGCGCGACGCCTTCGAATGCAGGATTGGGCATCGCAAGCTGCACGTCGGGCCGCGCGAGGTCGTTCAGCGACGCGATGCGCTTCGGATTGCCGGCGCGCACCATGATCGTCAGCTGGTTCGTCACGTACGGCACGGCCGGGCCGATGAGCGTGCCGTCCGCGATCAGCCCGTCGATCTTGCCGAGCCCCGCGAAATACGCATCGGGCTTGACCGTCCACGTCATGTTGCCGACGGTGATCGTGCCGCCGGCCTGGATCTGCTTCACGAGCAGGCCGGGCGGGATCGTCTCCCAGTAGATGCGGCCGCGGTACTCGGGGTGATCTTCCTCGAACTTCGCGACGAGCGGCGCCATCGCGAAGAAATAGTTGCCGCCGACGAACAGCACGAGCTTCGGCGCGGTGAGGTCTCCGTGGAAATCGGCGAGTACGTCGACCTGCGGCACCGTGAATTCGAGGCCACGGTGCGTCGCGTCGTTGTTGCGGCCGTTTTGCCAGGGCGGGAAGACGGTCGCGGCGGTATCGGCGGGCGCGGCAAGCGACAGGGCCGACGCGCAGCAGAGCCACGCGGCCAGCACGGCGCGCAGCGTGCGCCGACGGCGGCGCGACGGCGGTTGCAGTTGCAGCGGGATCGATGTCATCGCGGGGCTCATTTTGCGTACGTGAAGCCGGCCTGCTGCAGTTCGGGCAGCGTGCCGACCGCGCCTGGCGTGACGATCGCCGACGGGATCACGTGGTTGGTCAGGTCCGCCGCAAGCGCATCGAGCGGCAGCTTGTCGGGATTCGCGTTTGCGCCGTCGAGCCGTTCCGCGAGTTCCCAGATCGCGTTGTGGCACGACAGGAACACGACACCACGCTGCTGCAGCGCGGCGATGCTGTTGTCGTGCGACGAGAACGCGCCGTCGGGTAACTCGTGGTCTTGCGCGCTTTTCGATTGCGCGGGCTTTGCATCGAGCAGCGTGTTGGACGGAAACGCGGCGCCGGCGAATTTCGCGAGGCCGTATTTGTCCCACGCGGCCTGGTCGAACAGCGCGAGATGCGCGCTGCCGTGCGTGGCCGAAACGACGAGGAAATCCGGATGACGGTACGACCAGATCTGCGCATTCAGCGAATTGCGCATCAGGTTCAGCCATGGGCCGCCGAGCTCGGTGTTGTCCCATACCTGCTTCGGGCCGCCGCGGTAGCCGGTCACTTCGGCGAGTGCCGCGTGATCCCACTGGTCGGGGCGTTCGAGGATCATCGGCACCGTCTTGAAGTCGCGCCGCCTCGGCGCGGCCGCGAGGCGGCGCGTGAGGTCGGCGAGGTGCGTGGCGCCGCCGGGCAGCAGCGCGCCGGTGTCGGGCGTGGCGGCGTGAGCGGGGCGCGCGGCGGCGAGCAGCGCGGTGCCGGCCGCAAGGCCGAGTGTCTTGAGCGCGCCTCGGCGTGCATGCCGGTCGGACATGGCTTATCTCCCGGAATCGTTTTTGTGGGGGGCGTGTCGCGTTGCCGTGCGGCGATTCGGCGTCGCGAATGCGTAGCCAGTCTAGCGGCGCGTGCTCGATACGGAAAATCGCGATATCGGATGGGAGGTATTCGAGCGTCTGATGATTGGACGGGGGGCGGGGGCGGTGCGAACGGCGTGGCGACCGTCGGGGCGAGCGTTGCATCCGACCTTCTTCGCAGCGCCGGGTCGTCGGAAGCATCCAGCGGACGGTTCCGGCTGCGGTCGACGAATTGACCTGATTATTGATATGGATGACTGATTATAAGGCGAGGGGAGCAAATGGTCGGCTTGTATAATCGCCCCAACGAATGCGATGCGGGCTTGCGGGTGGGCCGCCGCTTGCCGGCCAGCCCACGCCCGCATCAGCCCATCAGCCCATCAGAACGACACCGTCGTCGTCAGCGTGACGAGCCGCGGCTCGCCGACCGCGATGATCAGGTTGTTGTTGCTCGACGGGTAGTAGGTCTTGTCGAGCAGGTTCTTCACGTTGAGCTGGAAGCGCGTCGGGAACTTGCCGATCGTCGTTTCGTAGGCGGCGAATGCGTCGACGGTCACATAGCCGGGCAGCGTGAAGCTGTTTGCAGTGTCGCCGGAGCGCGCACCGACCAGACGTGCGCCGCCGCCGAAGCGCCAGCGGCCGGGCAGGTTCGCGATCGCCGTGTCGTATACCGCGAAGAGGCTGCCCGTATGGCGCGCAACGTTGGTTAGCGGCGTGTTGCTGTCGCGATCGGTCGCATTCGTGTACGCATAGCTGCCGATCACGCTCAGGTGGCGCGTGATCTGCCCCGCGACGTCGAGCTCGATCCCGCGCGAGCGCGCGGTGCCGATCGTCGACGTCAGATCGCCCACCGTGACCGCGACGTTGCGCTTGTCGATCTGGTAGACCGCGAGCGTGCCGGTGATCGCCGGCTTCAGGCTGAACTTCAGCCCGGCCTCGAGCACGCGGCCGTATTCCGGTGCGAGCGGCGCCGCGACGTTCGTGGCGACGTTCGGCTTGAACGAGCGGCTGACGTTCGCGTAGGCGGTCAACGCCGGCGTGAGCGCATAGGCGAGCCCGAACTGCGGCAGCCACACGCTGCCGCGCGAGCGGTCGGCGAACACGAACGGCCGCCCCATCCCCGATTCCTGCTGCCAGTTTTCCCAGCGCAGCCCGCCTACCGCGGTGAGTCGGTCGGTGAGCTTCACCGAGTCCTGCACGATCGTCGAATATGCATGCACCACCGAGCGCGAATCGCTCTGCTTCGGGTTGGGCGTGCCGCCCGGCGCGAGCAGGTCGTACACGGGATCGTAGAGATTGAAGCCCTTCGTCGCCTTGCCGCGGATCGTGTCGCCGCGGAAGCTGCGCTGCCGCTCGTATTCGCCGCCGATGTAGATCGCGTGGTTCATGCCGGCGAGCGTCACGTTGCCGAGCAGGCCGAGCGTCGCGATCTGGTCGGAATCGTTGCGCCCGAGATTCGCATCGGACGAGCGCGTCAGTGCGCCGGTGGTGCTGTTGAACGCGGTTGCGCGGGTAATGTACTGATCGTAGCGATCGCGGCCCCAGCCGTAGGTTGCACGCACGCGCCACGCATCGGAGAAGCGGTGCTCGACGCGCGCACGCAGCGTTTCCTGAATGCCGGTGCTCTGCGACCACGCTTCCTCGTAGCGGCGATAGCGCAGCGCATCGTCGAGCTGGCCGTTCACGAGCACGGTGCCGCGATCGAACGGCGTCGTGTAGTCGACGTACTGGTAGCTGACGTCGATCGACGTGTTCGCGTCGTGCCACGACAGCGCGGGCGCGATCAGCGCGTCGCGCTGGCGGCCGAAGCTGCGCCAGTAGCGGCTCGTGTCGTACTGGCCGGTCAGCCGGAACGCGAGCGTGCCGCCCGCGACCTGGCCCGGCTTGCCGAGCGGGCCCGTGAGATCGAACGTCGCACTGCTGCCGCCGTGGCTCGTACGCGAGGCCGAGATCGAGCCGCCGAAGGCGTCTTCCGGCTTGCGCGTGACGAGGTTGATCACGCCGCCCGGATCCTGCATCCCGTAGAGCAGCGACGCCGGGCCCTTCAGCACTTCGACGCGGTCGATCGTCGCCAGGTAGCTGTGCAGCACCGGCGTGCGCACGCCGTCGACGAGCACGGAGCCGTCGTTGTTCGACCCGAAGCCGCGTTTGATGAACGCGTCGCGCGTGCCGCCGAGGGTGTTCGTTTGCGTGACGCCGCTGATGTTGCCGAGCACGTCGTCGAGCGAGCGCGCCTGCTGGTCCTGCATCACGCTGCTGCTGACCACCGCGACCGATTGCGGAATCTCCTTGATCGAACGGTTGTCGCCGCCCGCGATGCTCGTGGTGCGCGGCTGATAGCCGACTGTCGGATCGGCGGTTGCCGATGCGCTGACGCTGATCGCCGGGAGTTCGCGCGCGGCCGTCGGCGCGGGTGTGGAAGCGGAAGCAGGGGCGGCGGATTCGGCGTCAGCGCGTTCTGCGGCGGACGCATGCGTGCCGCTCGCAACGCACAGGGTGATCAGGGCAGGCAGGCTCGTGCGCCACGGACGCAGGGTCCGGGCACGGCGGGGTGTTCGGCGGGATGGCATGAATCGATGCAGGACGGAGTGCTAAGGATCGGGGCGCGGGCCGCGGCGTTTCGCCATGACCAGGACGCGAATAATATATGTAATGAGAATCATTTGCAATTGTAATGAGGTGATCTGCCCCACGGGGACCTCGGTTGCCGGCCTGCCGGCCGTCTGCTACCGTAGCGACCAAAATCAGACGCAGTGAAATTCAATGAGAGAGCCGGGGGCCGCACCATGTCACCTTCCTGTCACGTCGCGTTCAGCGCGACGCTGCGCACCGCACACGACCATGCGGGTGGAGAAGTGATCGCAGCCGTGTTCCGCCATTCGAACGATTAAAGCAACGGAAGCGAATTCGTCCGGCGCAAGCGCCGGGCTTCAATTACTTCAACCACCACGCTAGACGGGAGAGACCACCCATGAAAAAGATTTCCGCGCCGTTCGCGGCGGCCGCGCTTGCGGCATGCACGATGCTGGCGGCCGTTTGCCAGAGCGCCTGCGCCGCATCGGACACCGAGCCCGCGATCGACGCGCATTACGGCGCCGTGATCGAGGCCTACACGCAGGACATGGCCGCCGCGAAGACGAAGTACGACGGCAAGCGGCTCGTGTTCGTCGGCGCCGTGATCCGGATGGGCAGCGATCCGGGCGGCACCTATTTCGGCGCGCTGACGAAGGACGGCGAGCAGTTCGACACGCATTTCGACGTGGCCGACCAGGATGCGCTGAAGCCGAAATTCCCCGGCGGCGAGATCAAGCCGTTCGTCACGTCGGCGGCGTTCCGCTTCAGCTGCGTGAACGAAGGCTATATCGATGCGCCGGTGCTGCCGGGGTTGAAGCTCTCGCACTGCAAGCTCGCCAACTGACCTGCGCCGGCGCGGTGTCCGGCGTTCAGAACTTCTGCTGGATGCCGGCCATCACGCCGAGCTGGTTCATCCCGGTCCCGACCGTCCCGCCGGCGGCGACCGCGTTCGCCGCCAGCGTGCTGTTGAACATGTAGCCCACCGACGTATAGACGGTCGTCCGCTTCGACAGGAAATAGTTCGCGCGGCCGACGAGCAGCGTGGCATTCGTGCCGCCTTCGCTGTTTTCGCGGCGCTGCAGGTAGCGTACGCCCTGAAGGTCGAGCGCGAGGTAGGGCGTCGCGTAGTACGTGCCGCCGGCGAACACGATATCGGCCTGCAGGTGTTCGGCCGCCGCGAGGTTGCGGCGGATCCATCCGGCGCCGAGTTTCGCCGGGCCGATCTTCACGTAGCCGGCGACGATGTCGCGCGTGTCGGTGTACGCCGGATTGTTCAGCGGCGCGAGCGCGCCGCCGCCGCCGCGCATCACGTCGTGCGACGCGGCGAGCCCGAAGTTGCTCGCGTCATACGCGAGCATCGCCGTGTACTGGCGGCAGGCGACGATGTCGCCTGGCACCTGCCCGGCACAGCCCGTCGCCGACGGCCCTGCCGGGCCGGCTGCGTCGCGGCCGAAGCTGTAGGTGGCGCCGAGCGTCACGCCGTGGAACGTGCCCTTGTAGCCGATCGCATTGTCGCTGCGCGCGTTCGGCAGATAGGAATCGAAATCAGCCATCGAGTGAATCGACGGGCCGATCACGTCCGCATTGGTCAGCACGATCATCGACATGTTCATCTGGCGGCCGAGGGTCAGCGCGCCGAACGGACCGTTCACGCCGACGTTCGCCTGTCGCCCGAACAGGCGCCCGCCGTAGTTCAGTGCGCCGGTGCCGGGCTGGAAACCGTTTTCGAGCACGAAGAAGGCCTGGTAGCCGCCGCCGAGATCCTCCGTGCCTCGCAGCCCCCACCGTGACGGCACCTCGCCGGTGAGCGTCGGCATGCCCGTGAACGATCCGCCGTGCGCGGCGTTGTTGTAGTAGGACACGCCGGTATCGATGATCCCGTACAGCGTGACGCTGCTTTGCGCGCAGGCCGGTCCGGCCAGTGCCATCGCCGTCGCGAGCGCGACGCCCAGTTTATTTTTCATGGCTGTCTCCAAACAGTATGTAGAAATACTTATCGATTTTTATAGTGACCCGGACGAATCCGGGATGCCGACAGGTATCGGCAAGACGGCTGGCGCCGCGTGTTACGACATCGCCGGGTCGCGTTGCCGGCGCGGCGCCGCGGCCCGGGAGCCCACCATGACGACGGCGATTGCCGCGCCGGCCATCGGCACGAGGAACGCGAGATAGAGATGGGGCACGGACCAGCCGTCGTCCAGCAGCGCACCGACCGTCATCGGCGACAGGATCGCGCCGAGGCGGCCGATGCCGACCGCGAGGCCGATGCCGGTCGTGCGGATTTCGGCGGGGTACGGCGTCGGCGACAGCGCATACATGCCGGCCACGCACGCATTGATCACCGCGCCGAGGAACACCGCGACGGTCATCCCGATGCCGAGCGAGCCCGTGTTCGCGCCGAACACGACCATCAGCGCGCCGCCGAGCAGCAGGGTCGCGCCCAACAGGTTGCGCAGGCCGAAACGCGTCGACAGCAGGCTGAAGAGCGAGGCGCCCGCAATGCCGCCAAGGTTGAGCAGGACGCCGCCGGTGACGCCCTGCGATGCCGACAGCCCGGCCTGGACCAGCAGCTTCGGCGTCCAGCTCACGACGAAATAGAAGCTGCCCATCACGAGGAAGAACGCGATCCACAACGCGATCGTGCGGCGCGCGAGCGGTGCGCGCAGCACGGCCGTCCAGCTCGACGCGGGGCTTGCGGTGTCGATCGACGAGGCCGCGGGCGGCAGCGCGTCGATCGGTGCGCGCTTCATTCTCGCGAGGATGCGGTTGATTTTCTGCAGCGCGTGGTCCGGACGCCTCGCCAGCAGGAAATCGAGCGATTCCGGCAGCAGCGCGAGCACCATCGGGATCGCCAGCAAGGTCAGGATGCCGCCGAACGCGAACACGCTGCGCCATCCCCACGTCGACAGCAAGTAACCGGCGATGACGCCGCCGGCGGTGGCGCCGATTGCGTAGCCGGTCGACTGCATGCCGATCGCGGCGCTGCGCCATTTGTTCGATGCGTACTCGCCGCTGATCACGGTCAGGCTCGCCAGCATGCCGCCGATGCCGAGCCCCGTGTACGCACGCGCGACGGCGAGTTGCAGCGTGCTGTGCGTGGCCGCGCAGGCGAGCATCCCGGTCGAGATCACGGCGAGGCAGAGCAGGATGATGCGGCGGCGGCCGACGCGGTCGGCCAGCGGCGCGATCAGCACCGAGCCGATGCCCATGCCGGCCAGCCCGGCACTCAGCAGCAGGCCGATTTCCTTGCCGCTCAGTTTCCATTCGGCCGCCAGGTGCGGTGCGGCAAACGCGACGGCCAGCACATCGAAGCCATCGAGCATGTTCAGCACGACGCAGGCCGTGACCGCCATCGTCTGGAACGCGCTCATCGGGGATTCGTCGATCGTATTGCGGATATTTGCGCTCACGTCAAAGACCCTTCATAAAATAGTATGACTAATCAAATGGAATGGCATTGAAGCCGGGTAGCGAATGGGACGAAAGCGAACGCGTGGGGTTGACGGGCATCCCCCGGGAACCCCCGCTGCTGCCGGCAGGCGCCGCTAGTGCGCCGGCAAGATGCTTACGCGGGTTCGGGTTGCAGCAGCAGCCGCTCGATCACGCGCCGCGCACGATTGGGGCCCGCGTCGACGTGAATGTCGAGCTGTCGACCGTCCGGAAAGCGCAGCTGATTCCGGTATTGCGCTTCGATCACGGCCTTGTCCTCGTCGAACGTCGCCGCGGATTGCTCGATGACCGTTTGCGCGATGCGCTCGACGTCGTGCTGCGGATTGGTCGCGACGGTCCAGAAGTAGTGCGTCGTCGTTTCCGTCTCGGGCGTGATACCGTGGAAGCCGCGCATGTGAAGGCCGCCGCGTGCCGGATCGTGCAGGTCGCCGGTGCCGGCGTCGATCGCGCCGGTCCAG
The DNA here is from genome assembly GCF_002223365.1 of Burkholderia sp. AU6039. NCBI lineage: Bacteria > Pseudomonadati > Pseudomonadota > Betaproteobacteria > Burkholderiales > Burkholderiaceae > Burkholderia > Burkholderia sp. AU6039. Next base: position 2,726,064 of record NZ_NKFK01000005.1, on the reverse strand, counting down.
ATCCGGATGTGCGACACGTGGAACTCGATTTCCTGCCAGCGATCGACGCGGGCCGCGAACGGCCATGCGGCGGTGTAGGTCGGCGGCGGGACGGAATCCGGCATCCGGCGCACCAGCGTCACCGTGTCGCCGTCGCTGCTGACGCGGGTTTCCGCGCCCATATGCAGCGGCGCGTTGCCGCCGATCGTTTTCAGATGGACATAGCCGAGGTGGCTCAGGTCCATCAGGTTGTCATGAATCAGTTGATACGGCGCGTCGTAATGGTACTGGCCGCCGCCGAACCGGTATTGCGGATCCGTATGGAATGTGTAGCGCGGCGGCGCGCAGGTCGGTTGGGCGTGCGCGTCGGCGCCGATCCAGATCCACACGATCGCGTCCTGCTCCTGCACCAGATACGCCGACACGCACGCCTTGGCCGGTATCCGGTCCTGCCCGGGAATCTCCACGCATGCGCCGCCGCGGTCGAACAACAGGCCGTGATAGCCGCAGCGCAGGCCGCGCGCTTCGAGCGAGCCGCACGACAGCGGCAACGACTTGTGGCAGCAGCGATCCTCCAGCGCACCGACTTCACCGGACGGCAGCCGGAACAGGACGACCGGATGGCCGAGCAGCGTGCGGGCGATGGGCTTGTCCGTCAGTTCGGATGACAGTGCGGCGACCCACCATCGGTCGACCGGGAATTTAGCAGTATTGATTGATGGCCGGGCAGGTTGCGCCATTGATCGTCTCCATTGTGGTGGTGGGCCGCCTCGAGTCGGGCGTGTCCGTCTACAGGTCGAGTACCAGCAGGTCGGTTCGCGCTCGCGAGCAGCAGGGCATGAACTGGTCGCCGGCGGCTTTTTCCTCGTCGGTCAGATACGCATCGCGGTGATCGGGCTCGCCTTGCAGCACGCGTGTCAGGCATGTGCCGCAGACGCCTTGCTCGCACGACGTCAGCACGTCGACGCCGTTTGCCGCGAGCGCCGCGATGACCGTGCATTCGGCCGGCACGTCGATCACCTGGCCGCTGCTCGCGATCCGGACCTGGAACGCGCGATCCGCGCCGGACGCCGCCACCGCGCCGCCGAAGAACTCGTAGTGCAGTCGCGCTTCCGCCCAGCCGCGCTCGCGCGCGGCGTTCAACACCGCATCCATGAAGCCGCGCGGCCCGCATACGTACAGGTGCGTACCTTCGGGCGCCGCGGCGAGCACGGCGGCCAGGTCGAAGCGTTGCTCGGGCGCGCCGTCGTCGACGTGGAAGCGGGCGCGATCACGGAATCCGGCCGCGTTGATCCGCTCGACGAAGGCCATGCGGTCGGCCGAGCGCGCGCAGTAATGCATGTCGAACGCGACACCGGACGAGAACAACCGTTCCGCCATGCTGAGGATCGGCGTGACGCCGATCCCGCCTGCCAGCAGCAGGTGGTGCGGCGCGTCGGGGGCGAGCGGAAACTGATTGCGCGGCACGCCGATCCGCACGGTATCGCCTTGCCGGACTGCATCATGAATGGTGCGCGACCCGCCGCGACCGTCGGCATCGCGCAGCACGGCGATCTGATAGCGATCGCCGTGCTCCGGGTGGTTGCACAGCGAATACTGGCGCACGAGGCCGCCCGGCAGATGCACGTCGATATGGGCGCCGGCGTCGAAGCGCGGCAGCGGCGAGCCGTCATCGCTGACGAATTCGAAGCCGCAGATGTCGCGTGCTTCCTGCCACTTGCGGGCCACGCGGACCGTCAGCGTCGCGGCGCTCATGACGCCTCCCTGACCTGCGCGACCGGAATCACGGGCCGCGACGGGCTCGACGCCTGCTCGTCGGCGAGCAGCCGCTCGATCACCTTGCGCGACAGCACGCCGCCGGCGTCGATGTTGAGCTTGAGCAGCTTGCGATCGGGCCACTTCTCCAGGTTGAGCTGCTGGCGCTCGAGCATCTCGAGATCCTCGGCGAAGATCTTGCCCTGGCCTGCGCGGATCTCGGCGGTCAGTGCGTGATCGTCGGGCCGGAAGTTGCGCGCCATTCCCCAGAAATACCAGATCGAGGTGTCCGTCTCGGGCGTGATGAAATCGACGACGATCGACGACGCCTTCAGGTCGGCCGGCGCGTCGTAGCCGCCGTGGCCAGCATGCGCGACACCCACTTCGATCATCACGTGGCTCGGCGGGGCGAAGCGGCAGATCTGCCAGCGGTCCACCGGCACGTCGTCGGCCAACCCGTTGCCGCGCAATGCCATCTGCCAGAACGGCGGCGGCATCACGTTCTCCATGAAGCGGCTCGTGACGACTTCGTCGCCGTGGCTGGTGGTCTTCGGCGGCGCTTCGTCGATTTCCTTCTGGCCGATGCTCGACGCATGCACGTAGGTTTCGTGCGTGAGATCCATCAGGTTGTCGATCATCAGCCGGTAGTCGCAGCGGATGTGGTACAGGCCGCCGCCATGGGCCCAGGCCGGATCCTCGGCCCACGCCAGCACGGGCAGTTTCGCGGGATCGGCTGCCGACGCATCGCCCGGCCAGACCCAGATGAATCCATATCGCTCGATCACCGGGAAGCTGCGAATCGGCGGGAAGCCGCCGACACGCTGGCCCGGCATGCCGGCCGCCTTGCCGTTGCAGCCCATTTCCAGCCCGTGATAGCCGCACACGAGTACGCCGTCGCGCACGAATCCCAGCGACAGCGGTGCACCGCGGTGCGGGCAGAAGTCCTCGAGCGCCGCGACCTGGCCCTCCGCCGCGCGATAAAACACCATCGACTCGTTGCAGATCTGGCGGCCCAGCGGCTTGCCGTCGATTTCATCGGGCGTGCACGCCACGTACCAAGCATTCTTGAGAAACACGTTCGTCGTCTCCTTCAGGTCGATGCCGCCGGTACGCGGCATCTCTTCATTCCGTGTACTGAATGAGATTCAGTGTACTCATCGAGATTGGCTGGAGCAAGGCGGGCGGTATACTGGTTTTCCCGGGAAATGGCGCGAGGCAGCGCCATGCCGTCGGCGCGTGCAACCGGCATGCGCCGTTTATGTCATCGACTCATTCATGGAAAAAACGAATCCCGCCGACCTGCCGGTTTTCCCGCTCGATCTGTACGACGAACCCGGGCACCTGATCCGGCGCGCACACCAGATCGCGGTTGCGATGTTCTACGAGAAGCTGGGCCGGGACGTGACGCCGGTGCAGTACGCGGTCCTGCGGATGCTGTACGAGTGCCCGGGGCTCGATCAGGTGACACTCGCGCAGCGGGTCGCGCTCGACACGTCGACGACCGCGGATCTCGCGGTCCGGCTCGAAGCGAAAGGATTGATCGTGCGCGAAGTGCTGCCGCGGCGTCAGCGCCGCTTGCTGCTGACACCGGCGGGCGTCGAACTGCTTACGCACCTGATTCCGTCGGTGAAGGAATTGCGCGCCGGCCTGTTCGACGGGATGGGGGAGGACGATTCGCAGGAACTGGTGCGCCTGTTGCGCAAGTTCGTCCATTTGAACAACGAGCAGAGCCGCGCGCCGCTGCGCGTTGGCGACGAGTCGTAACGCCCTCGACGCCCAGCAGCGGCGGGGAAGCGGCGGGCGCGCTGCCCGCCGTGCGTCACCCGCGCGTGCTGTCGCCTTCCAGCCGCCGCACGGCTTCCGCCACTTCGTTCCTGAAGCGCACGAGCGCCGCCTGTTCCGGCGCCGGCGGCTGCACGGCCGCCCACAGCATGTCGACGAGCTGCGTGGCCGTCGTTTCCGTATCGAGCTTGCGGTGCCCGAGGATCGCGTCCCACAGCACGTGCTCGATCGGCCCGAACACCATCGAGCGCAGCAGACTCAGCGGCAGGTCGGTGCGCACCTGCCCGGCCGCCTGGCCGCGTGCGAGCACGTCCATCAGCGGCGCGGTGTAGCGGCGCTGCAGCGCGGTGAGCTCGTCGCTCAGCGCGTGCTGCTTCGCACGGCCTTCCGACAGCACGAGCGCGCACAGGCCCGTGCCGTTCACCAGCATCAGCCGCAGATGGGTGCGCACGATGAAGGCGAACTGCTGCCGGACCGACGCGTCCTGCGGCATCCCTTCCTCGAACGCGGCGATGTTTTCGTCGTACCAATCCGCGATGACACGCGCGCACAGCTCGCGCTTGCCGCGGAAATAGCTGAACACCGTCGCTTCCGATACCCCCACGCGCTGCGCGATCTCGGCGGCCGTCGCATGCTCGTAACCTTTTTCGGCGAACACTTCCCGGCCGGCGCGCAGAATGTCCTGCACGCGTTGCTGGGATTTGCGCCCGGCGGGCGCGCGCGGCGTGTCGGCGCGGTCGGCTTTGACGGTGGCGGTCATGGTGTCGGCGGTAGCGGCTGTCATCTCGGCATGATATCTGAGTGTCACTCAAAAAACTATTGACGCCGAACCCGACGAGGCGCGAAACTGTGCCAAATTTACGCTGTATCGGTCAATGAATCTAGGTATTCATTCGATTTGAGCGAAACTCAGAAATCGGTGAGTGCCCCACACTTTCTGGAGACGGAGGAGACATGATCAACCTGCCCGGTGTGCAATTCATGCTCGGTGAAGACATCGAGATGCTGCGCGACGCCGTCGCGACGTTCGCGGCGAAGGAAATCGCGCCGCGCGCGGCGGAGGTCGACCGCACCGACCAGTTTCCGATGGATCTGTGGAAGAAGTTCGGCGATCTCGGCGTGCTCGGCATGACGGTGGCCGAGGAATACGGCGGCGCGAACATGGGCTACACCGCGCACATGGTCGCGATGGAAGAGATCTCGCGCGCATCGGCGTCGATCGGCCTGTCGTACGGCGCGCACTCGAACCTGTGCGTGAACCAGATCCACCGCAACGGCACCGACGCGCAGAAACAGAAATACCTGCCGAAGCTCGTGTCGGGCGAACACATCGGCGCACTCGCGATGAGCGAGCCGAATGCCGGCTCCGACGTCGTCAGCATGAAGCTGCGCGCGGACAAGCGCGGCGATCGCTACGTGCTGAACGGCACGAAGATGTGGATCACCAACGGCCCGGATTGCGACACGCTGGTGGTCTACGCGAAGACCGACCTCGAAGCCGGCCCGCGCGGCATGACCGCGTTCATCGTCGAGAAGGGGATGAAGGGCTTCTCGGTCGCGCAGAAGCTCGACAAGCTCGGCATGCGCGGCTCGCACACGGGTGAGCTGGTGTTCCAGGACGTCGAAGTGCCGGAGGAAAACATCCTCGGCCAGCTCAACGGCGGCGTGAAGGTGCTGATGAGCGGCCTCGACTACGAACGCGCGGTGCTGTCGGGCGGCCCGACGGGCATCATGGCCGCGTGCCTCGACGCGGTGGTGCCGTATATCCACGACCGCAAGCAGTTCGGCCAGGCGATCGGCGAATTCCAGCTGATCCAGGGCAAGATCGCCGACATGTACACCACGTTCCAGGCATGCCGCGCGTACCTGTACGCGGTCGGCCGCCACCTCGACTCGGCCGGCAGCGATCACATCCGCCAGGTGCGCAAGGACTGCGCGGGCGTGATTCTCTACACGGCCGAGAAGGCGACGTGGATGGCCGGCGAGGCGATCCAGATCCTCGGCGGCAACGGCTACATCAACGAATACCCGGTCGGGCGCCTGTGGCGCGATGCGAAGCTGTACGAGATCGGCGCCGGCACGAGCGAGATCCGCCGGATGCTGATCGGCCGCGAGCTGTTCGCGGAAACGATGTAACGCCCCACGTCACGCGAACGGAGCCCCGTCGATGCCGATCATCGAATCGAAACTGAATCCGCGCTCGGAAGACTTCCGCGCGAATGCCGCCGCGCTCGAGGCGGTCGTCGCCGACCTGCGCGCGAAGATCGAACAGCTCGCGCAGGGCGGCGGCCAGGCCGCGCGCGACAAGCACCTGTCGCGCGGCAAGCTGCTGCCGCGCGACCGCATCGCGCAACTGCTCGACCCGGGCGCGCCGTTCCTCGAGTTCTCGCAGCTCGCGGCGAACGGCATGTACAACGACGACGCGCCGGGCGCGGGCGTCATCACCGGGATCGGCCGCATCGCGGGCCGCGAATGCGTGATCGTGTGCAACGACGCGACGGTCAAGGGCGGCACGTATTACCCGGTCACCGTGAAGAAGCACGTGCGCGCGCAGGAAATTGCCGCGGAAAACCGGCTGCCGTGCGTGTATCTCGTCGATTCGGGCGGCGCGAACCTGCCGAACCAGGACGACGTGTTTCCCGATCGCGACCACTTCGGCCGCATCTTCTTCAACCAGGCGACGATGTCGGCGGCGGGAATTGCGCAGATCGCCGTCGTGATGGGGTCATGCACGGCGGGCGGCGCATACGTGCCGGCGATGAGCGACGAGTCGATCATCGTGAAGGAGCAGGGCACGATTTTCCTCGGCGGGCCGCCGCTCGTGAAGGCCGCGACCGGCGAGGAAGTGAGCGCCGAGGATCTCGGCGGCGGCGACGTGCATACGCGCCTGTCGGGCGTGGCCGACCATCTCGCGCAGAACGACGCGCATGCGCTGTCGATCGCACGCAACATCGTCGGTCACCTCGCGCCGAAGATCGCGTCGCCGGTCGCGTTGCGCGAGCCGAAGCCGCCGCGCTACGACGCGAAGAGCCTGTACGGCGTGATTCCGGTCGATACGCGCAAGCCGTTCGACGTGCGCGAGGTGATCGCGCGCATCGTCGACGATTCCGAGTTCGACGAATTCAAGGCGCGCTACGGCACGACGCTCGTCACGGGCTTCGCGCACATCTGGGGCCACCCGGTCGGGATCGTCGCGAACAACGGCATCCTGTTCTCCGAATCGGCGGTGAAGGGCGCGCATTTCATCGAGCTGTGCTGCCAGCGCAAGATTCCGCTCGTGTTCCTGCAGAACATCACGGGCTTCATGGTCGGGCGCAAGTACGAGAACGAAGGCATCGCGCGGCACGGCGCGAAGATGGTGACGGCCGTGTCGAACGCGAAGGTGCCGAAGTTCACGGTGATCATCGGCGGCTCGTTCGGCGCCGGCAACTACGGGATGTGCGGTCGCGCATTCGGCCCGCGCTTCCTGTGGATGTGGCCGAACGCGCGCATTTCGGTGATGGGCGGCGAGCAGGCCGCGTCGGTGCTCGCGACGGTGCGCCGCGACGGCATCGAGGCGAAGGGCGGTTCGTGGTCGGCCGAGGAAGAGGATGCGTTCAAGCAGCCGATCCGCGATCAGTACGAGCGCCAGGGCCATCCGTATTACGCGAGCGCGCGGCTGTGGGACGACGGCGTGATCGACCCCGCGCAGACGCGTGACGTGCTGGGGCTTGGCCTCGCCGCGTCGATGAACGCGCCGATCGAGGACACACGCTTCGGCGTGTTCCGCATGTAACGGCCGGGAGGGCTGAACGATGCGATACGAAACGATCAAGGTAAGCGAAGCCGGCCGCGTGGCGACCGTCACGCTCGCGCGTCCCGACGTGCGCAATGCGTTCAACGAGACGACGATCGCCGAGCTGACCACCGCGTTCGAATGGCTCGACGCGCACGAAGGCGTGCGCGCGATCGTGCTCGCCGCGGAAGGCGCGGCGTTCTGCGCGGGCGCCGACCTGAACTGGATGAAGAAGATGGCCGGCTACTCGGACGACGAGAACCGTGCCGATGCGCGCAAGCTCGCGCGGATGCTCGAGGCGATCCATCGCTGCGGCAAGCCGGTGATCGCACGCGTGCATGGCGACGCATATGCGGGCGGCGTGGGCCTGGTGGCGGCGGCCGACATCGCGATCGCCGCCGACGGCGTGAAGTTCTGCCTGTCGGAAGCGCGGCTCGGGCTGATCCCCGCGACGATCGCGCCGTACGTGGTGCGCGCGATGGGCGAGCGCGCGGCGCGCCGCTACTTCACGACGGCCGAGGTGTTCGACAGCACGCGCGCGGCGTCGCTTGGCTTCATTCACGACGCGGTGCCGGCCGACGCGCTCGACGACACGGTCGCGAAGCTGGCCGCGACGCTGGTCGCGAACGGCCCCGACGCGGTGAAGGCGTGCAAGCGGCTCGTCGCCGATGTCGCCGGCCGGCCGCTCGACGCGACGCTGATCGAGCAGACCGCCGACTGGATCGCGCGCACCCGCGCCGGCGCGGAAGCGCGCGAAGGGATTGCGTCCTTCCTCGAAAAGCGCACGCCGTCGTGGCGTGAATGATCGCGCAGCGCGCGTGACCCCCTCTTTCCGGACGACACCGAAGCCATGTTCGACAAGATTCTGATCGCCAACCGCGGCGAAATCGCGTGCCGCGTCGCCGCGACGTGCAAACGTCTCGGGATCGCGAGCGTCGCCGTCTATTCCGACGCGGACGCGAACGCGAAACACGTGGCCGCATGCGACGAAGCCGTGCACATCGGCGGCTCGGCCGCCGCGGACAGCTACCTGCGCATCGAGCGCATCATCGAAGCCGCGCGCGCCACCGGCGCGCAGGCGATCCACCCCGGCTACGGCTTTCTGTCGGAGAACGAAGATTTCGCGCATGCGTGCGAAGCGGCCGGCATCGTCTTCATCGGGCCGCCGGTCGACGCGATCGCGGCGATGGGGTCGAAGGCGGCCGCGAAGGCGCTGATGCACGCGGCGGCCGTGCCGCTCGTGCCCGGCTATCACGGCGACGACCAGGACGCGTCCAACCTGCATCGCGAAGCCGACGCGATCGGCTATCCGGTGCTGCTGAAGGCCAGCGCGGGCGGCGGCGGCAAGGGAATGCGCGTGGTCGAGCGCTCCGACGATTTCCCGGCGGCGCTCGCGTCGTGCCAGCGTGAAGCCGCGAGCAGCTTCGGCAACGATCGCGTGCTGATCGAGAAGTACCTGACGCGCCCGCGCCACGTCGAGGTGCAGGTGTTCGGCGACACGCACGGCAACACCGTGTACCTGTTCGACCGCGACTGTTCGGTGCAGCGCCGTCACCAGAAGGTGCTCGAGGAAGCGCCGGCGCCCGGTTTGCACGACGACGTGCGCCAGGCGATGGGTGAGGCGGCCGTCGCGGCCGCGCGTGCGGTGAATTACGTCGGCGCGGGCACCGTCGAATTCATCATGACGGGCGAAGCGTTCTACTTCATGGAAATGAACACGCGCCTGCAGGTCGAGCATCCGGTCACCGAGATGGTCACGGGGCTCGATCTCGTCGAGTGGCAATTGCGCGTCGCCTCCGGCGAGCCGCTGCCGCTGAAGCAGGACGAACTGCGCGTGCAGGGTCATGCGCTCGAGGCGCGTCTCTATGCGGAAAACCCGGCGCGCGGCTTCCTGCCGTCGACGGGCACGCTGAAGCACCTGCGGCTGCCGGCCGGCGTGGAGTTCGCGATCGGTGCGTCGGTGCGCGTCGACAGCGGCGTGCGCGAAGGCGATGCGATCACGCCGTTCTACGATCCGATGATCGCGAAGCTGATCGTTCATGGCGCGGACCGTGCGGAAGCGCTGAGCCTGATGCTGCGCGCACTGCGTGCCTGTGAAGTGGTCGGCCTGCACACGAACGCCGCGTTCCTGCAGCGAATCGTTGCGTGCGCACCGTTCGCGACGGCCGATCTCGACACGGGCCTGATCGAGCGCAACCACGACGCGCTGTTCGCGCCGCAGGAGCCGCCGCGCGCGATGCTGGCGCTCGCGTGCGCGGCGCTGCTCGCACGCGAACGCGGCGCGACTGCGCGGGGTTCGTCGCCGTGGGGCGCGCTGCCGGACTGGCGGTTGAACGGCGGCTATCGCCGCACGCTCGAATGGCACGCGGCCGAGCGCGAAGCGGACGTGACGGTGACGTACGAGGACGACGGCGCGGGTACGCGCCTCGCGATCGGCGCCGCCGCCGCGCAACCGTTCGCGTGGACGCGTGGCGCCACGCCGCTCGATTTCGACGTGACGCTCGGCGGCGTGCGCAGCAGCGGCCGCGTGTATGCGGACGGCGACCACTTCCACGTGTTCACGCAGGGCACGGCGGAGACGTTCGAATGGCGCAACCTGCTCGCGCATGCGGGTGACGCGGAGCAGGGCGGTGGCCGCCTGACCGCGCCGATGCCGGGCAAGGTGATCGCGGTGCTGGTCGAGCCCGGCCAGAAGGTCGAAGCCGGCACGCCGCTGATCGTGATGGAGGCGATGAAGATGGAGCACACGATCGGCGCGCCGAGCGCGGGCGTGGTCGCGGAAGTGCTGTACGGCGTCGGCGACCAGGTGTCGGATGGCGCGCAGTTGCTGATGATGGCGGAAGGCTGAGCGTTGCATATGCGTGAGAGCCGTTTCCGGCTCTCACGCACGGACCACGTGCCCCGTATTATCCGATCGTCTCCGACACCATCCGGCTGCGAATACCTGATGTCCTGCATCAGGACGACATCGCATTTCTGTGTTGTGATCGTCGCTGTCGTCGCGCGTAGACAAAAAAGAATAATTTGCGTGTCGCAGCTTCAGGATTCTTGAATAATCCCGGGATTCTCGTCGGCGACCGGCCGCTCGACGTGCGCTGTCGCGCTGCCTTGCACCGGTTTGTCCGTTGCAACAGTTGTTCAAAGATCGAAACCGGCCCCGTCCGGACTTCCTCGCCAAAACGAACTGACTGCTTCCTCTTGTGGAGAAAGGCCGCGCGCGATCGCGACTGCTTTCCGGTGTGTCCAGAAAAACAGGCTCGATTGGAGAAACAGTCCCGCGTTCCTGCCGGTGCGCGACATGGTTGCGTTAGCGTAATCGCCGGGATGTGCGGCCCGGTGTCCTGCGCAATGTAGCCGAGAGAAAGACTGAGATGGCGAACAAGTATAAATACGGAATTCACATCGACCTTACTCCGCCAGAACTTTTCTGCCTGATTGTTATCGACGTGGCCTGTGATGAATTGGGTATCGACGATGCTGTCGGGATCGCAATGATTTTATTAGGTCAAAGGTTCATGCCGACCAGAGGGAAATTCGGCGGAGCAGTCAAGGGAACCTCGATCGCGTCCAGGGTATCGAGAAAGGTGTTGCCCTATGAACTCAAGTACAAAATTCTGCCAACGGTAACGTCATTCAAGAGTCTCCTGCTGCTCAAGATCAAATTTACCCGGGAGCTCGGCGCCTTTGTCGGGCGGGCTGTACCGGTGGTCGGTTGGATCATTACCGCTATCGATATATCAGTCATCATGTACCGCTCTACAGTCACGTACAATGGCTTGGTCAAGCAGGAGGATCGCTTTTAATGGACGGTCGTCTGATAGAGCTGGTGCGGGATGAGGCCGATTCGCCACTATGGGGCGAGCTCGAGATTACCGAGGACACGGATCTTTGCATCGACCTTGAAATTTCCGACAGGGCCATGTTGAGATTGATGCGGAGATTTTCGGAAACGTTTGGTGTCGATATTTCCGATTTCGACGTTGATTATTATTACCCTTCCCGGAAACTGGGGCTGGGCCGATTCTTGCTGACGGTATTCAGGTCGCCATTCAGCGCCGACGCCAGGGACAAAATACTGGAGCGTCCGCTCACGATCAAGATGATGGAGACCGCGATTGAAACCGGCCGGTGGACGATGTAACCGCTCGAAAAAACGCTTGGCTAACGAAGATATTTCGATAACCTTGCGATTGTCATCCTCCCTTCCGTATCCCCGCATGGCGCGCGCTGCGCGCACGTCGATCCTCCCGCCACTCGACACCATCGTGTAACACGTCGAAATTAGCATCTCGCCGTCGATATGACCGGAGCGTATCCGCGCCTGGGTCACGTCATCACATCCACGGAGAGACGTTATGCGAAACTCGGCCCTACGGCCCGTCGCGGTCGCTGGCCTGATCGCGCTGACCGCACTCCTCGGCGCCTGCAACGACGACGTGACCGCACCCGCCGCACCCGTCGCGCAGCAGAAGGCCGCCTGTGGCGGCGGCGTGGTCGCCACCGCGCAGATGCACTGCCCGCCCGGTTTCACCGCGCCTGCCTCCTCGCCCGCTTCCTGATCCCGGCCGTTTCCACCAGAAATCCAATCAAGAGCAACCAGCATGGCCACCCATTCGCGACGCGACTTTCTGAAGTTCTCCGCCGGCCTCGCCGGTGCGACCGCCGCCACCGCACTGCTGCCCGAATCGATCCGCAAGGCGCTCGCGATCGAGCCGAACACCGTGACGGGCACGATCCAGGATGTCCAGCACATCGTCGTGTTCATGCAGGAAAACCGTTCGTTCGACCACTACCTCGGTCACCTGAGCGGCGTGCGCGGCTACAACGACCGCTTCCCGGTCACGCTGCCGAACGGCAAGCCGGTGTGGTTCCAGCCGCGTCAGGAAGACACGTCGAGCGTGATCGCGCCGTTCCGCTACGACACGACCAACCCGGGCGTCAACGCGCAGTGCATCGGCGGCCTGCCGCATACGTGGGCGACGACGCACGGCGCGATCGACAACGGTCGCGCGGACCAGTGGGCGGTGCAGAAGTCGAACATGACGATGGGCTATCACGTCCGCGACGACATCCCGTTCCATTACGCGCTCGCGGATGCGTTCACCGTGTGCGACAACTACTTCTGCTCGATCCCCGGCAACACGCACCCGAACCGCATGTACCTGATGACGGGCATGGTCGACCCGCTCGGCACGGGCGGCGGCCCGCTGCTCGACAACACCGATTACATCGACAACCAGTTCGACAAGATCAAGCTGCCGCCTTTCAACTGGACGACCTACCCGGAACGGCTCGAAAAGGCCGGCATCTCGTGGCAGATCTATCAGCAGGGCACCGGGTTCGACAACTTCACCGGCAACTACGGCACGAACATGCTCGCGTGCTTCAACAACTTCGTGAATGCGCCGGCCGGTTCGTCGCTGCAGACGCGCGGGATGAGCACGCGGCCGATCACGCAGCTGAAGGCCGACGTACAGGCGAACGCGCTGCCGCAGGTGTCGTGGCTGCTGCCGCCCGCCGCGTATTCGGAACATCCGAAGTTCACGCCGCTCTACGGCGCGTACTACCTGTCGACGATTCTCGATGCGCTGACGTCCAATCCGGACGTGTGGAGCAAGACCGTCCTGCTCATCATGTACGACGAGAACGACGGCTTCTTCGATCACGTCGTGCCGCCGTCGGCACCGACGCTGCCGGGCTCCGGGATGAGCACCGTGGACGTTTCGCTCGAGCGGCACAACGTCGTGACCTCGACCCAAACCGGCACGTACACGGCCGACAACCTGCCGTATGGCCTCGGGCCGCGCGTGCCGATGTTCGTGGTCTCGCCGTGGTCGAAGGGCGGCTTCGTCTGCTCGCAGGTCTTCGATCACACGTCGGTGCTGCAATTCATCGAGAAGCGCTTCGGCGTGATGGAAACGAATATCTCGCCGTGGCGCCGCGCGATCTGCGGCGACCTGACGTCGGCGCTCGACTTCTCGAAATCGGATGCCACGCTGCCGACCCTGCCGAGCACGCAGGCGTATGTCGCGCAGGCGGACCTGCAGTGCTCGCGCGCGTCGTCGCAGACCGCGCCGGCCAGCACCGTGCAACAGGTCGTGACCGCGCAGGAACCCGGCACGCGGCCGGCGCGCGCGCTGCCGTACGAATTGCATGTGACCGGCCAGCTCCAGGCGCAGGGCTACGCGCTGACGTTCGCGAATACCGGCACGCAAGGCGCGCACTTCTGGGTCTATACGGGTGACGCGACCGCGATGCCGCGCCGCTATACGGTCGAAGCGGGCAAGCAGCTGACCGATACGTGGGCGCTCGACGCGAACGGCAACTACCTGGTGAGCGTGTGGGGGCCGAACGGCTATTTCCGGCGCTTCGCGGGTTCGGCCGCGGCGGATGCCGGCGCGAAGCCTGAAATCACGCCGTGCTACGACACGGCCAATGGCGACGTGTACGTGACGATCGCCAACGCGGGTACCGGCGCGCTCACGGTCACGGTGACCGATGTCGCGTACGGTAGCGCCGCGCGCACGCTGACGGTGCCGGCGGGGCAGCGCATCGAGGCGCGCTGGGATCTGTCGTGCAGCAGCCACTGGTACGACCTGCAGTTCGCGGTGGCGGGGAATGCCGGCTGGACGCGACGCATTGCGGGGCACGTGGAAACCGGCAAGCCCAGCCTTACCGATCCGGCCGCCGTCGCGCCGACGGTGACGGCGATCTGACCGCGGCCCGTGCGTGCCGGCGGCTCGCCGGCACGCGATGAGCGCCGTCGCTCGGGGGATTGATTGTAGTCATCCAGCGGTTTTTGCCGCTTCGAACACCGGTATCAGCCCAGCACCCCGTCGTCGTGCGCCATCATCAGCGCACGCATCGCGGACCACATCCCGTAGTAGTGGACGATGTAGCTGTCCGCGCGGCGAAACAGCCAGGGCGTGTTGAAGCTGACGAGATCGGCCACGCCTTCGCCGTCCAATTGCCCGTCGCGCTCCATCGCGCGAATGAAATGCAGCTGGTCGCCGTCGCTCGCATAGACGCTCGACCGGTCGTGCAGCGCGGCGATCGTCGTCATCATGTCGCGCAGCATCGCGTCGTTGCGCTCGGTGTGCCGGAACGCCATCACGCCCGAGTTGAACGCCCACTGGCCGAGATCGTGCGCGAGCAGCCAGTCGCGCCCTTCGAGCAGCGGCGCCAGCGCTTTCTGCTGGTCCGCGATCAGCACGTCGGCATCGAGCCACACGACCCATTCGTGATGCTGCAGGTACGCATGCAGCAGCCACGGCTTGAACCAGTTGCCGGTCGCGTTCAGGCCGATCTCGGCCGGAATGTCGCGATGCACGTAGAGCGTGTAGCCGTGCGTGTCGCAGTAACGCCGGAAATTCCGTTCGGCGACGCGCGCATAGCTGCCGATGTTCGGCGTGTAGAGCGTCATCAACGCAATCGGGCGGCCCGGGTTGTAGGTGCTGCGCTCGGCGGCTTCGTCCGGCGTGTTGGCGGCGTCATGATCGAACGAGAACATCGGCCGGCGGGCGGCCCGGCATCGATTGACGTACGCGACGAGCGTGTCGCGGAAACGGGGCGTCGTGCCTTTCCGTTCGGGATCGTCCGGCGTGTCGTCGATGCTGATCGCGAACGTCGGTTCGCGGCTCCACATCGGATCGAGGTCGGGGCTGCTCGGCATGACCGGATACAGCCCGTCGATCGGGGTCATGTAGTGATGCGTGTCGAGCGCCGCGAACAGCGCGGCCTCCGAGGTCAGCCGCGGTTCGCTGCCGAGCTTGCAGCGTTGCACCAGCTGCATCACGATCGCCCGCGCGGCCGCCGTATTGCGCCAGATCTGCACGTCGACCTGCGGCAACGGGGGCGCGAACGCGTCGACGAGCAGCATGTCGCGGCCGTGCATCAGGCGATCGAGCGCGACGGGCTCGATGATTGCCGCATCTTCGCTGAGCAGCAGCACGAGTTCGTCGGGCTGCGCGCCGCGCAGCACATGGAGCAGTGATTCGTAGCGATGGAGCGGCCGCAGCGGCAGCGCCTGCGGCATCGCGGAGGCGTCGACGATTACGTGGCGATAGCCGTGCGCCTGCGCGTACTGCCGGTGATTCTCGAGGCTGGCGGGCGCGTCGTGACTGAAATGGCTGAGGACGATCATCGCGCGCTCCGGAGGCCGCGAAGCGGATCACGGCGGGCGCCGGGCGCGGGACGTGTCGGCACGGCATCGCGGCCGGGCACGCGTACCGGCGCATGCCGCCCCTGTTCATGATGGATTGCCCGGAAGACTTGCGCGGCGTCGCGTTCCATTCTGTCAGCCATTTTTTCCGCAGCGTGGCTGCGAGGTCGTTGTCTGCCCGCGCCGGATGCCGATACCGTCCGATCATCCCCCGGCATCCCGGTAGCGCGGCGGGTCGCCGGAGTATCGCACAACCGTCTCGCCGATTGGCATGCGCCGGCGGTGCGCTGACCATCCCTGACAGTATGCGGCCGGCGCTCCGCTAGAATGCCCGCTTGCCGCCGGCGAGCGCCGCTTGACGCGGGCGGCGCATCGCGCGCTACACTGCGTCCATTCCATCCCCATCCAACCTTCCATCCTGCCGACGATGACGTCTCCTGTCCTGAACGGCCTGCGCATCGGTATCACGATCGGACTGCGTGCCCCCGACGAAAGCCTGTGGATCAACGGCATCAAGCAGAACGCGCTGTTTCTCGCGAAGCTGCTGATGGCGTCGCCGCACGGCTACCGCGTGACGCTGGTCAACACCACCGATGTGCCGCTCACCGATGCGCTGCAGTGGGATCGCCACGTATTCGACACGCGCACGTTCGACGACATGAAGGATTCGCTCGACGTGGTGATCGAGCTCGGCGGCCAGGTCAACGGGGAGCAGACGGCCTACCTGAAGGCGCGCGGCGCGAAGCTCGTCAGCTACTGCTGCGGCGTCGAGTACATCAACGTGATGGAGTCGATGCTGTTCGGCCGCCGGCTGTGGGATTCGCTGTTCATCAACCGCGGCTACGACGAGGTGTGGGCGATTCCGCAGATCGCGCCCTCGTCGCTGCCGTTCCTGCAGTCGCTGCGCCGCTGCCCGGGGCGCGTCGTGCCGTTCGTGTGGGATCCGATGTTCCTGAGTGCGCGCGCCGCGCCGCTGCCCGAGCACGGTGAATACCGGCCGCGCAGCGAGCCCGGCAAGCGGCTGACGGTGATGGAGCCGAACCACGACGTGGTGAAGTTCTGCGTGTATCCGATGCTGATCATCGACGAAGCGTATCGGCGCGACCCCGACGCGATCTGCTTCACGCACGTGACGAATGCCCTCCATCTCGCACACGACAGCCCCGAGTTCGTGATGCTGATGAACTACCTGGACATCGTGCGCGCGGGCAAGGCGAGCTTCGTCGGGCGCTTCGATACGCCGCTGTTCCTGGCCGACCTGACCGATATCGTCGTGTCGCACCAATGGTCGAACCCGCTCAACTATTTCTATTTCGACGTGTGCTGGCAGGGCTATCCGCTCGTGCACAACGCGAGCCTCGCGCCCGATCTCGGCTACTACTATCCGGACAACGACGTGCAGCAGGGCGCCGATGCGCTGCTGCGCGCGCTGCATACGCACGATGACGACTGGGAAGCGTACACGCGGCGCCAGCGCGAGATCCTCGGCCGCTATACGTCGGCCAATCCGGCACTCGTCGCCGAATATGATGCGCTGCTGGCGAACCTGATCGGCGCCTCGGCCGCATAAGGCCCGATGTTTCGCGCGACGCACACCGTCGCGCCCAATCCCGCCATCGGGATTGTCCCGCCCTAATGTCTGACGAAATAATGCCGTTAAAAAAGAAACCGCCGAACCCGATCGGTTCGACGGTTTTGAAGGCACGAATTTGACGGCTCCGAGGGAAGTCCGTCGGAAATCATTTTAGAGGTTAACAAGTATTTAAGATTGTTAAAAATGGTTCAATCGATAATCATCATATGAATTAAATTGATATTATCGATTAAAGGCTGTTTGATTCATGTTTGAAAATTTAATAATTCGTTTGAAACAATAAAATTGAATGCTGTGATGATCGAATGACGTGCGGTAGCCGATTTTCGACGTAGGTGCCGGCTTTTGCTAGAGGCTCGACAGTGGGCGATGACACGATGCTTCACGGGGCGGTATTTATCTGATCAATTCAGGGTTTCCTGATTTCGAGATCCGTAAATGACAGGGGAATTGAATCGGGCCGGGTTGTTTAGGCGGGGGAAATAAACAGTATCCGAATCGGGGTTCCGTAATTTGCGTTAGTGTGACCTGTCGCACATTCGGTATCGTGCGCGCATGGTGTATTTCCAGTAACTGAATATCGTTGAAAAATATCGAATTTGACGGCGCGCCGAAGCGAACAGTACGCTCCCGGAAAAGATCGACATAACAGGATGGGCCGGGTAGGCGGCGGAGCGCGTCATGGGTCGGCTTGCTCCGCATGTTTGTTGAGGTCGAGCCGCGATCGGCGGCTCGCCATTTGCCGGAGCGCCGGATGAATGCGGTCGAAGCTCGCCTGGAGGCGAATCGGGAAGCGAATCGTGACGAAATCGATCTCGTGTTCGGCGCCCCCGACGATCATCCCGACCTTGCGTCGGTACGCAGTTTCGTGGAAAGCCGGCTCGGGTTCGCGCAAGAGCCCGTGTGCCGGGCGGACCTGTCGGGTGGTGTGCTGTACCAGGAATGCCTGGCGCGATTGCGGTGGGGCGAGCGCGATACGCTGCCGCCGGTCGCGTTCCTGCCGCGCCTCGAGGCGCTCGGGCTGATGCGGTGGTTCGACCGGCTCGTGGTCGGCCGGACGATCGATGCGTTGCGTGCCGATCCGGCTGCCGTTTACGGCTGCAACGTGGCGGCGGCGAGCGCGGTGGTCGACGACGCGTGGCTGGCCCTCTTCAGGCGGCTCGAGCGCGAGCCGTCGGTCGCGGCGCGGCTGGTGGTCGAGATCACGGAGACGGGGCCGCTGAACCCCGTCGCGGGGCGATCGTTCGTGAACCGCTTCCGGCAGGCCGGGTGCCGCATCGCGATCGACGATTTCGGGGTCGGCTTCAGCGCATTGAACAACCTGGTGGTCGGCAATCCCGACATCGTGAAGCTCGACCGGTCGATCCTGTCGATGATCAAGCGCAACGCGATCGGGCGTTACCAGCTCCGCCGGCTGATCGCGTTCGCGCATGAAGGGGCACGACACGTCGTCGTCGAAGGCGTGGAGAGCGAGGTCGACCGGCAGATCATCCTGGATGCCGGCGTCGCGTGGGCGCAGGGCATCCGTTTTTCGTGGCGGTCGCCGGCCGCCGCGTGACGGCGCGGGAACAGGCGAGGTGGCGTGCACGATGCACGCCGATGTCGGGCGTGATCGGCGCGTGGCCGGGACGAATCGCAAAGGGGCTGAGCATGGCAGGGACGAAGGCCGGAGGCGGAACGGGCACGCAGGCGGCCGGTGCGCGCGACCTCGTCGCGATCACCGAGCTGGCCGACATGCTGTGGCAACTGGGCGCCGAATCGACCGAGGTGCCGATCGACGTCGCACCGTATCTCGACGGCCTGAAAGCCATTGCACGCCGCATTCAGCGGATGACGCAGCTCGACGCCGGCGGCCGCGAGCTGGCGGCGCGGCACTATTACGCGGCCGTCATCGCGGGCGCGTGCGGCGACGATTCGGCCATCGCGCGTGGCGTGTCCGACAGCCTCGTCAAGCCATCCGGCGGCGCCAGCCGGCCGGTGGCGCATTGCTTCGCGGTGCTCGCGCGGATGGGGCGGCGGCATGGCCGTACGTTCGCCGCGCAGAGCGGCGATCGGGTGCTGGTCTAGCGTCTGTTCACGCCAGTCACGGGCCACAGCGCGAGACGCGCGGCCCGCGTCGACATCGTCCGCGCGCCGCGGCCCCGATCAACATCCTGTCGATCAATCCTTCCCGAATCCGCCGAGCACGAACGCCATCGCGCGGTCGACCGCGTCGTCCCATTGCCCGACGCGCGCGGCGCGCACGATCCGGATGCCGGGATAGAGCGCGGTGCGCGAGCCGGTTTCCCAGCGCGCGTCGGCTTTCGGGCTGAGCAGCAGCACGGCCGGCACGCCGAGCGCGCCGGCGAGGTGGATGTGCGCGGTGCAGGTGGTCACCACGGCATCCAGCGCCAGCATCAGCCCCGCCAGGTCGCTGAAGTCGCCGATCGCGTGATGCGGGAACGTCACCGGCAGGTCCGATTGCTCGGACTGCGCGGACAGGTCGCGGTTGATGCAGTACGCGGCGTGGCCGTGCATCCGCGTCAGCGGCGCGAAGTCGCGCAGGCTGGCCGCGCGATGGAAGCGCACGTCGCTTTCGTCGCGTCCGCGCCAGTTGAGCCCGATGCGGCGCGTGCCGGCGGGATGGCCGTCGCGCGACACGCGCTCGCGCCACGTGGCGGCGCGCTCGGGCGGGCACGACAGGTAGGCGGCCGCCGAGCCTGCGGGCGCCGGCGCATAGCCGAACTGCGCGGCGAGCATCAGGCACGAACACCAGTAGTCGTGCGCGAGTGGCGACGTGTCGACCCATGCGCCCTGTGTGCCGATGAATTCGATGTGCGGGAACGTGTGACGCAGCAGGCCCGTCAGCGCGTCCGGCACGACGACGGTCACGCTCGTGCAGCCGAGTGCGCCGAGCGCAGGCAGGTAGCGCGCGTACTGGAGCTGGTCGCCGACGCCGCCGTAGCTGAGCACGAGCAGCCGTTTGCCGTGCAGCGGCTGGCCCTGGTAGAGCCGCTCCGTCGCCAGCCCGAACTGGGCGGCCGTCAGCACGTTTTCGCTGGCGATGGTGGCGAGGGCGGCCTCGTCGCGCCGGCCGGCGCGCAGCAGCAGCGCCGAACGCGCGAGTTCGATGCGCCCGCGCGTTGCGTCGGGCAGGGCGGCAGGATCGCCGAAGCGTTCGAGCGCCGCGAGCCCGGCTTCGGGCGCGCCGGCGAAGCCGTAGCACGACGCGAGCTGCAGCGCGATCGCATCGTCGTCGAGCCCGCGGCCGCGCGCACGCTGCCAGCGGTCGATGGCATGGCCCCATTCGCCGCGCGACTCGTGGTCGAGTGCGAGATTCCAGTTCGTTTCGGGCGCATCGGCGTCGGCGGCTGCGGCTGTCGCTGCCGGGAGCGCCGTATCGTTGTCCGCCTCCGCCGTGACGGCAAGCGGTTCGCCCGAGATGATCAGCTTCTGCCGGTCCCAGCGCGGGTTCGGCACACACAGCATGTTCAGGCCGTCGATCCGGTAGAACGTGTAGTCGAGGCCGGCGAACGTGGCGATGATCGGCGCCTCGCCGACTTTCCAGTATTCGATCCAGCACCACGGCAGATGCGTCTCGATCAGCCGGCGCGCGCCGCGCAGCGCGTCGATCTCCATCCCTTCGATGTCGAGCTTCAGGAAATCCAGCCGAGGCAGCCCCAGCGAGTCGAGCCGCACGACCGGGGTCGGCGTGCCGCCGTCAGCCTGCCCGCCGACGAGCGAGACCTGGCCGAAGTCGGCCTCCTGTCCGTAGTCGACGTCGGGCACCTTCATCGTCCCGTTGGCGCTGGCGAGCCCCATGTTCAGCAGATGGACGTTGTCGAGCTGGTTGAGCGCGACCGTGCCGCCGAGCGCATGGAACAGCGTGCGCTGCGGCTCGAACGCATACACGCGGCCGCCGCGCGCACGCAGCCGGTGCGCGATCGGCACGCACACGAGCCCCGCATTTGCGCCGCCGTCCACCGCGATCGCATCGTCCGGCAACTGGTCGATCACGTGCAGGATCGTGTCGAGCTCGCCCTGGATGTGCGGCCGGCCGGTCTTGATCAGCGCTTCGGCCTGAAACGCGCAGTGCCGGTTGATGACGAACGGGCCGTGGATCGAATCGATCACGACGAAATTGCGGACGGTCTGATTCATGGGCGGGGCGTGTGCGAAGGAGGTCAGCCGAGTGCGCGGCCGTCGAACAGCTGCCGGATCTGCGCGGAATATGCGTGGACGTTGTGCTCGGCGAGCGTGTCGACCTGATGCAGGCAGCGGCGGGCCGCGGCCGCGTAGTCGTCGAGCCGAGCGTCGTGCGTCTGCGCGGCGGTCGCGATCGCACGCGCCGCATCGAAGATCTCGAAGTCGGGGTAGTAGTAGCCGACGTCGCGCAGGAACGGCGAGTTGTGCACGAGCGGGTAGTTGCCGTACAGCGCGTCGTACAGCAGGTAGTTGAGGCCGTTTTCCCAGTGATGGGACACGACGATGTCGGTGTGATGCGCGGCCCAGGCGACGAACGGCGCGCGCACGTCGGCGGTCGCCTTGCCGTCGCGCACCATCTCGAGCCCGAGCGCGAGATGCTTGAAGGCGACGTTTTCCTTCTTGTCGAACGTGTTGGTCATGAACACGTGCTCGACGAGCGCCGGATGCTCGACGTAGCACGCGTTCGCGGCGAGCATCGGCACGATCGAGCTCTTCACGACGTTCAGGTTCGGTTCGAAGAACGCGATGCGCTTCGCGGTGCCGTGGTTGCGATAGCCGAAGCGCGCCTTCAGTTCAGGATCGGCGTCGAGGCTGCGCTCGATGAAATACGGCGACCAGATGTGCGGCAGCTCGATCACCGGCGCGCGATAGACGGCCCGGAAATACGCCGCGCACGTGTGCATGTGCTGCGGGTTGGTCCAGATCTCGTCGAACTGCACGCGGTTCGGGTTCGGCCGCCACTGATTCTTCTCGAAGTTGATCGTCTCGACCGCGATCACGTAGTCGTTGCCGAAGCGGTACGACACGCACTTGCCGCCGCGCCGGCGTACGGCATCCGTGTGGGTCTGGTCGATGAACGCATTCATCTCGATCAGCAGGTCGGTCTGGTGGACGACGGCCGACAGCGGCCGCAGCGCGTCGCCGAACGCGTCCATCATCAGCGCTTGCGGATAGTCGGTGATGCCGTCGTCGTGCGCGAGCCAGACCTCGCCGATCAGCGGCGACTGCTTCAGCAGCATGTACAGGAACACGCAGTGCTGGTTCGCGCCGTTGTACCAGATCGACTGCGTCGCGTCGCGCTGCACGTTCATCGTTATCGCGACATTGAGTTTCATCGGATCGGCTCCGTGGGTGCGCGGCGCGCGGGTTATTGCGCGAAATTCTGCGACTGGCGCGGCACGTAGCCCGTCAGGTGCCAGCGGCCGTCATCTTCGAGGCGGAAGCTCAGCTTCTCGTAGACCGTCGCGCCGCTCGTCAGCGTGGTCGTGTAGTCGACGTTCGCGTAAAGCCCGTCGGGCGTCGTCGCCGCGTTCGTGTAGCGGATGCGCGTGACCTGCGCCCAGCCGCGACGGCTGACCGTGCCGACCGACTGGCGTGCATGCTGCATGTCGGCCGCGAACTGGTCCTGCTTGATGCGCGCCTTCACGAACGGGGCCGCGTCGGCCCATACCGCGCCGTACTGGCCGGCATCGAGCTGCTTGAACACCGCATCCGAGTCGTGGAGCAGCGCGTCGGCCGATTCGCCGGCGGATTGCGCGTGCGCGCCGAGCGCGAGCGAAGCGACGGCGCAGCCGATCAGCCATTTGGCGCGGGTGAGGGACGGGCGTGCGTTCATGTCGGAGTCCGGAAAGGGCGGCGCGTCACGCGTCGCGATAGAGGGTGGCGATCGCGTCCGTGTAGGCGGCGACGTTCTCGGGGTTGTAGATGCTGACGGAACTGAGCACGTGCCGCGACTGCTCGCGGTACGCCTCGAGGTTCGCGTCGTGCTCGGTGAACGCCTTCAGCAGTGCGCGGCCGCCGGCCTGGCAGTCGAAGTCCGGATAGAAATACCCGGCCTTGCCGAGGAACGGCGAGTTGTGGATCAGCGGGTAGTCGCCGTACAGCAGCTCGTAGTACAGGTAGTTCTGCGCGTTTTCCCACGTGTGCGACACCACCGCATCGCCGTACGCGGCCATGAACTCGTACACCGCATAGCGGCTTTCGAACGTCGTGATCCCGTGGTTCACGATGTCGAGGCTCTTCGCGAAGTGGACGAACGTCGCGTGTTCCTTCAGGTGCAGCGTGTTGCACACGCGCACGAACTCGAGGAAATCAGGCTTGGCCCGATACGCTTCCTCGGCCACCAGCATCGGGATGACGCTCGTCTTCACCATGCAGATGTTCGGCTCGAACATCGTCACGCGCCAGCGCGGCTTGCCGGGCGCATAGCCGAACGACAGCCCGGCGCCGAGCGTCGCGCGCGCCTTGTCGAACAGCATCGGGTGCCAGATGTGCGGGACGATCGTGACGGGCGCGCGCAGGCCCGTCTGGTAATAGTGCAGGCACGAGCGCTCGAACTCGGGGATCGTCCACACGGCGTCGTACGGCGCGCCCGAGAACAGGAAACCCGACGGCTTGTTGAACATCGCGCGTTCGATGTCGATCACGTAGTCGTTGCCGACCCGCATCGTGACGACCTTGCCGCCGCGCTCGCGGAACGCGCGCAGGTAGTCCGCGCCGAACTGCGCGCTCATTTCGATCAGGACGTCGCAGCGCTGCAGCGCTTCGTCCATCGACAGCAGCGGCACGTCCCATTCACCGAGCATCATCTGCGGATCGGCGACCTGTTCGCCGCCGTTCACCATCACGGCTTCCGCGACGAGCGGCGACTGGCGCAGCAGCAGGATCAGCAGCAGGCAGTTCTGGAAGATGCCGTTTTCCCACAGCGACTGGCCGGCGCCGCGCACGAACAGCGACACGCCGACGACGAGACGCTTGCCCTCGCCGGGCGCTTGACGGGCATTGGAGTCCGACATGCGTATGCTCCGGTTCAGGCGACCAGACGCGAGACGAACGCGTCGAGGTTCGCGGGGTTGTCGATCGAGACCGACTGCAGCAGCCGGCCGGCCTTCGCGCGGTAGTCGTCGAGGCGTTCGTCGTGATGCAGCCAGGCCTCGAGCAGTGCTCGGCCGCCCGCGGCGGAATCGAAGTCGGGGTAGTAGTAGCCGGCGTCGCCGATCAGCGTCGAGTTGTGGATCAGCGGGTAGCCGCCGTACAGCACGTCGTAATACAGGTAGTTCTGCCCGTTTTCCCAGTGGTGCGACACGACCGCGTCCGCATGGCGCGCCATGAAGCCCGGCAGGTCGAGGCGCGGCTCGAAGGTCGCCTTGTGCTGGCGCACGAGGTCGAGGCTGTTCGCGAAGTGCACGAAGGTCGGATGCTCCTTCATGTGCAACGAATTCACGACGAACATGTGCTGTACCGCGTCCGGGCGCGCGCGGTAGAACTCGTCGCACGCGAGCATCGGGTAGTGGCAGGACTTGGCGACCGAGATGTTCGGTTCGAGCATCGCCAGGTGCCACGGGCGGCGGCCTGGCCGATAGCCGAACGTCGCGCCTTCCGCGGCGAGCGCGGCGATGCGGCGATCGAGGAAGTACGGCGACCAGATGTGCGGCATCAGGTGGACCGGCGCGCGCAGGATGGTCTGCAGCATTGGCGCGGCGGTCTTGTCGTATTGCGGCAGCAGCCACACTTCGTCGAACGGCGCACCGTTGAAGATGTGCCCCGACGGTTTGCCGAAGATCGGGGTTTCGCACAGGCCGGCATACACGTGCCCGCAGAAGAACGCGGCGATTTTCTTGCCGAGCGCCTTCATGTGCCTGAGCCATTCCACCGGCAGCTGCGCGCCCATTTCGATCACGACGTCGAGTTCGTGCGTGACGTCGGCGGGCTTCACGAGCGGGATGTCGAGGCCGTCGAGTTCGAGGCCGGCCGGCAGCGCGTTGGCGTCGCCGCCGTTCAGGAAGTAGACGGGGCCGACACGATCCGAGCGCTTGAGCATCATCGCGAGGAACGCGATGTTCTGGTGTATGCCGTTTTCCCAGATCGCCTGGCCGTCGCGCGCAAACAGCGAGATGCCGACCGCCGGCCGTTGCTTGCGGGTGCCGCCCGAGGCGGCTTCATTGATGTCCGTCACCGGTTGGTTTCCTCTGCGGCGTCGTGCGTCCGGGCATCGCGTCGAGCGTCTGGCCTGGAAGCGGCGCGCCGTGGATCGTCATGGTTGCATGTGCGCCGGTGCGCCGCGGCGGGCGAATCGGGCGACCGGGTTCGCGAGGGCGGCAGCCGGTTTCCGGCGTGTCGTCGGGTACGCCTGGCACGGCGTGCGAGTCGGGCAGGCTGCCCCGGCGACTGTCTGCGGCGATTGTGGCACGGAAACCACCGGTTTTGGCGGGACGTGACGAACTTTGACATAGCCGCCGGCCAACGGAAACGGGCGCCGGCGAAGCGGCGCCCGGGCGGTCCGGCGGCGGTCGGGTGCGAGCCCGGCGCGGCGCTGGCGGCCGGCCGGATCGGGGCGCCGCGCGCGGCGGCGGCCCGCTCAGTGCTGCAGGCGGATTTCGACGCGGCGGTTGCTGGCGCGGCCTTCCGGCGTCGCGTTGGACGCGACCGGATCGGCCTTGCCGCGACCCGTGACCGTCAGCGAGTCGGTCTTCAGGCCGTGCGCCTTCAGGTACGCCGCGACGGATTCGGCGCGACGCTTCGACAGCGCGAGGTTGTAGTCGTCGCTGCCCACCGAATCCGTAAAGCCGGTGACGCTCACCTGCGAGTACGTGTGGTCGGCGCGCTCGCTCAGCAACCGGTCGAGCGATTCGCGCGCGGTCGGGGCGAGCGTCGCGTGGTCGGTCGCGAACAGCGCGTCGCCCGACAGGTTCACCTGTTCGACGACGGCAGCCGCCGGCGCGGCGGCCGACGCCGCTTCGGCCGGCGCCGCGCCGCACTGGAACACGAGCGTCGCGGGATCGGATTTGTCGCGCAGCGCGCGGGCCGAGTCGACGGCGCGCACCGGCTCTTCGCCGCAAATCTTGCGGGCGGCCTTCATGCAGGTCTGCGGGCCCGACAGCAGGCCGTGGCAGTCCACCTGGAAGGTCCGCACGCCGTCGCGCGGCTGCAGTTCGGAAGCGCTGAAGGTCGGGCCGGATGCGGTCGAGCACGCGGCGAGGGCCGTTGCGGAAAGTGCGAGCGCAAGAGCGAGTTTGTTCACGGTTACATCCTCAATGCTTGGGTTGACTGAAGCCCGCCACGGGTGGCGCGGCGGGCTCGTCCGGCCGTCGGGGCCGCCGCGGGCCGTCCGGCTGGCGAGCCGGGCGGCCTGGCGGCGCGACGCGTTACTTCCACTGGTACAGCATGCCGGCGCCGATCACCTTCTGACCGCCGCTGAAGCCGCCGTTGATCGACGCCTTCAGGTTCTCCGTGATGCGAGCCTGCATGTTGACCGCCATCGCCTTCTGGCCGAGGAAGGTCGACGTACCCACGCCCATCCCGAAGTTGGCATCGCGATCGAGCTGCGGGATCGATGCCATCGCGCCGACGGCCGCGATACCCTGCTTCGCCATCTGGTCGGTCTGCTGCAGTTGCGAACCCAGCGAGTTGATCTGCGCCTGCTGGCCCGACAGTGCCGTCGACAGCGTCGTCTGCACCTGCGTCAGCTGGTTCACGTTCACCGCGTCGGTGCCTTGCGTACCCGGCGCGACGTTCGTGATCTGGCGCTGCTGCTGGTCGTTGCCGACCGACACCACGTTCGAGCGGCCGCCGTCGTTGGAGCCCGCACCGATCGCCACCGAGTTCGAACCCGCGGTGACGACCGGAAGGTCGTTGCCCTTGCCGTTCAGGTCGGCGGCGACGCCGTTGTTGTTGTTGGAACGAATCGTGTTGTTGTTGATCGTCGTCGACAGCGAGTTCAACGTGTTGTTGATGTTGGTCACGCCGGTCGACAGCGAGGCCACGTTGCTGTTCGTCGTGCTCAGGCCGGTGGACAGCGAGCCGATGCCGGTCGAGGTCGACGTCGACAGCGAGTTGACGTTGCTGTTCGTCGTGCTCAGGCCCGTCGACAGCGAGTTGATCGCGGTCGAGGTCGACGTGGACAGCGACGCCACGTTGCTGTTCGTCGCGCTCAGGCCGGTGGACAACGAGTTGATGCCCGTCGACAGCGACGCGACGTTCGACGCGGTCGACGTCGACAGCGTGTTGATCGCGTTGTTCGTCGCGTTGAGCTGGCTGCCGTTGATCGCGTCCGTGCTGCTGGCCGAGATCCGGCCCGCGGCGACGTTCGTGATCTGGCGTTCCTGGCCCGGTGCGCCGACGCTCACCACGCCGACCGGCGAGCCGCCTGCGAAGGGGTACGTGACGCCGCCGATCGTGGCGCTCGACGTCGGATTCGCGGCGCTCGTGACCGAGTTCGCGCCGAGTGCGATCGAGTTGGCGACGTTGGCCTGTGCGTTCGTGCCGAAGGCGAGTGCGTCGGCGGCGGTTGCCTTCGCAGCCGAGCCGTACGCTTGCGCGCCGGTGGCGCTTGCCGTGGCCTGGTTGCCGAGCGCGATCGTGTTGTCCGCGGTGGCCTGGTTCGAGCTGCCGAGGGCGAGCGCGCTCGCGCCGTTGGCCGTGTTCGCGTTGCCGAGCGCCACTGCGCCGTTGCCGGTCGCCGTGTCGTTCGCACCCATCGCCACCGCGCCGGTACCCGTTGCGATGCTCGGGTCGCCGATCGCGACCGCGCCGTCGCCGGTTGCCGTGTTGCCGGAGCCGATCGACACGGCCTTGCCGCCCGTTGCCGATGCGTTCTGGCCGATGGCGACCGCGCCTGCCGACTGCGCGTTCGAACCGTCGCCGACCGCGACGCTGCTGGCGCCTGCCGCGCTGGCGTTCACGCCGGCTGCCAGGGCGTTGGTGCCCGTTGCGCCCGTGTTGTCGTAGTTGGCTTGCTGCACGCCGTTGTCGTTGACGCTGTAGTAGTGCGTCTTCGCGGCGTTGATCGCGGTCGAGGTCGAGGTCGACAGCGAGGTGATCGAGCTGGTCGCGGACGACAGGCCCGTCGACGTCGAAGTCGACAGCGAGATTACCGAACTATTCGTCGAGCTGAGACCCGTGGACAGCGAACCGATCGAGCTGTTGGCCGAGGACAGACCCGTCGAGGTCGAGGTCGACAGCGAGGTGATGGAGCTGTTCGCCGAGGACAGGCCGGTCGAGGTCGACGTGGACAGCGAGGTGATGGAGCTATTCGCCGAGGACAGGCCGGTCGACGTCGAAGTCGACAGCGAGGTGACCGAGCTATTGGTCGACGAGAGGCCGGTCGAGAGCGAACCGATCGAGCTGTTGGCCGACGAGAGACCGGTCGAGGTCGAGGTCGACAGCGACGTGATCGAGCTGTTGGCCGAGGACAGACCGGTCGAGGTCGAAGTCGACAGCGAGGTCACCGAACTATTGGTCGAGCTGAGACCCGTGGACAGCGAACCGATCGAGCTGTTAGCCGACGAGAGGCCGGTCGACGTGGAAGTCGACAGCGACGTGATCGAGCTGTTTGCCGACGACAAGCCGGTCGAAGTCGAGGTCGACAGCGAGCCGATCGAGCTGTTCGCAGACGACAAGCCGGTCGAGGTCGAAGTCGACAACGACGTGATCGAGCTATTTGCCGACGACAGGCCCGTCGAGGTCGAGGTCGACAGCGAGGTGATCGAGCTGTTGGCCGAGGACAGGCCCGTCGAGGTCGAGGTCGACAGCGAGGTGATCGAGCTGTTGGCCGACGACAAGCCGGTCGAGGTCGAGGTCGACAACGAGGTGATCGAGCTGTTAGCCGACGACAAGCCGGTCGAGGTCGAAGTCGACAGCGACGTCACCGAGCTATTCGTCGAGCTGAGGCCCGTGGACAGCGAACCGATCGAGCTGTTGGCCGACGAGAGGCCGGTCGACGTGGAAGTCGACAGCGACGTCACCGAACTATTCGTCGAGCTGAGGCCCGTGGACAGCGAACCGATCGAGCTGTTAGCCGACGACAGACCGGTCGAGGTCGAGGTCGACAGCGAGGTCACCGAACTATCCGTCGAGCTGAGGCCCGTGGACAGCGAACCGATCGAGCTGTTAGCCGACGAGAGGCCGGTCGAGGTCGAGGTCGACAGCGAGGTCACCGAACTATCCGTCGAGCTGAGGCCCGTGGACAGCGAACCGATCGAGCTGTTAGCCGACGACAGGCCGGTCGAGGTCGAGGTCGACAGCGAGGTTACCGAACTATCCGTCGAGCTGAGGCCCGTGGACAGCGAACCGATCGAGCTGTTAGCCGACGAGAGGCCGGTCGAGGTGGAGGTCGACAGCGACGTGATCGAACTGCTAGCCGACGAGAGGCCGGTCGAGGTCGAGGTGGACAACGACGTGATCGAGCTGTTCGCCGAGGACAAGCCGGTCGACGTCGAAGTCGACAGCGAGGTGACCGAGCTATTGGTCGACGAGAGACCGGTCGAGAGCGAACCGATCGAGCTGTTGGCCGACGAGAGACCGGTCGACGTCGAAGTCGACAGCGACGTGATCGAACTGTTAGCCGACGACAGGCCCGTCGAGGTCGACGTGGACAGGGACGTGATCGAGCTGTTAGCCGAGGACAGACCGGTCGAGGTCGAGGTCGACAGCGAGGTGACCGAGCTATTGGTCGACGAGAGACCGGTCGAGAGCGAACCGATCGAGCTGTTGGCCGAGGACAAGCCCGTCGAGGTCGAGGTCGACAGCGAGGTCACCGAACTATCCGTCGAGCTGAGGCCCGTGGACAACGAACCGATCGAGCTGTTGGCCGACGAGAGACCCGTCGACGTCGAGGTCGACAACGACGTGATCGAGCTATTGGCCGAGGACAGGCCGGTCGAGGTCGAAGTCGACAGCGAGGTGACTGAGCTATTGGTCGACGAGAGGCCGGTCGAGAGCGAACCGATCGAGCTGTTGGCCGACGAGAGGCCCGTCGACGTCGAGGTCGACAACGACGTGATCGAGCTATTGGCCGATGACAGACCCGTCGAGGTCGACGTCGAGAGCGATGTGATCGAGCTATTAGCCGAGGACAAGCCGGTCGAGGTCGAAGTCGACAGCGAGGTGACCGAGCTATTGGTCGACGAGAGGCCGGTCGAGAGCGAACCGATCGAGCTGTTGGCCGATGACAGACCCGTCGAGGTCGACGTCGAGAGCGAAGTGATCGAGCTGTTAGCTGACGAGAGGCCGGTCGACGTGGAGGTCGACAGCGACGTGATCGAGCTGTTAGCCGACGAGAGGCCCGTCGACGTCGAAGTCGACAGCGACGTGATGGAGCTATTCGCCGAAGACAGGCCGGTGGAGGTCGACGTCGAGAGCGAAGTGATCGAGCTGTTAGCCGACGAGAGGCCCGTCGACGTCGAGGTCGACAACGACGTGATGGAGCTATTCGCCGAAGACAGGCCGGTGGAGGTCGACGTCGAGAGCGAAGTGATCGAGCTGTTAGCCGACGAGAGGCCGGTCGACGTGGAAGTCGAGAGCGAAGTGATCGAGCTGTTTGCCGAGGACAAGCCGGTCGACGTCGAAGTCGAGAGCGAGGTGACCGAGCTATTGGTCGACGAGAGGCCGGTCGAGAGCGAGCCGATCGAGCTATTGGCCGACGACAGGCCCGTCGAGGTCGAGGTCGAGAGCGACGTGATCGAGCTGTTAGCCGAGGACAGGCCGGTCGAGGTCGAGGTCGAGAGCGACGTGATCGAGCTGTTAGCCGAGGACAGACCGGTCGACGTCGAGGTCGACAGCGAGGTGACCGAGCTATTGGTCGACGAGAGGCCGGTCGACGTGGAAGTCGACAGCGAGGTGATCGAGCTGTTAGCCGACGACAAGCCGGTCGACGTGGAAGTCGACAGCGAGGTGATCGAGCTGTTGGCCGACGACAAGCCGGTCGACGTGGAAGTCGACAGCGAGGTGATCGAGCTGTTGGCCGACGACAAGCCGGTCGAGGTCGAGGTGGACAGCGAGGTGACTGAGCTATTGGTCGACGAGAGGCCGGTCGAGGTCGAGGTGGACAGCGACGTGATCGAGC
This sequence comes from Burkholderia sp. AU6039, assembly GCF_002223365.1. NCBI lineage: Bacteria > Pseudomonadati > Pseudomonadota > Betaproteobacteria > Burkholderiales > Burkholderiaceae > Burkholderia > Burkholderia sp. AU6039. Next base: position 2,694,992 of record NZ_NKFK01000005.1, on the reverse strand, counting down.
TATTGGCCGACGACAGACCGGTCGAAGTCGAGGTCGACAGCGAAGTTACCGAACTATTCGTCGAGCTGAGGCCGGTGGACAGTGAACCGATCGAGCTGTTGGCCGACGACAAGCCCGTCGAGGTCGAGGTGGACAGCGAGGTGATCGAGCTGTTGGCCGACGACAAGCCCGTCGAGGTCGAGGTGGACAGCGAGGTGATCGAGCTGTTGGCCGACGACAAGCCGGTCGAGGTTGACGTGGACAGCGAGGTGATCGAGCTGTTGGCCGACGACAAGCCGGTCGAGGTTGACGTGGACAGCGAGGTGATCGAGCTGTTAGCCGAAGACAAGCCGGTCGAAGTCGAGGTCGACAACGAAGTCACCGAGCTATTCGTCGAGCTGAGGCCGGTGGACAGCGAACCGATCGAGCTGTTAGCCGAGGACAGGCCGGTCGAGGTCGAGGTGGACAGCGACGTAATCGAGCTGTTGGCTGACGACAGCCCCGTCGACGTGGAAGTCGACAGCGACGAGACCGAACTGTTGGTCGAACTCAGGCCAGTCGACAGCGACGAGATTGCGCTGCTGGACGACGACACCGTCGTCGACAGCGAATCCACGGCCACATTGGTTGCAAAGAGCTGCGAGCCGTTGATTGCGTCGGTACTGGCCGAGGAGATCGCGCCGGCCGCAACGTTCGTGACCTGGCGCTGGTTGGTCGAGCTGCCAACACTGACCACGCTCGTCGGATTGCCGCCCGCGAACGTGCTGGTTACGCCGCCGACGGTACCGGTAGGCGTCGGGTTGGCTGGGGCCGTAGCGGAGCCGCTGCCCAGCGCGACGCTGCCGACGTTGCTCGCGACGGCATTCGGGCCGATCGCGACCGCGTTGCTTGCGCTCGCGCTCGCAGCATTGCCGACGGCGACGCCGCTTGCGCCGGCTGCGTTGGCAGCATTGCCGACGGCGACACTGCTGGCGCCCGCGGCCGTGGCGGCTACACCGGCGGCGAGCGAGTTGATGCCCGTTGCGCCGTTGTTGTTGTAGTTGGCTTGCTGCACACCACCGTCGTTGACGCTGTAGTAGTGCGTCTTCGCGGCTTCGATCGCAGTCGAGGTCGAGGTGGACAGCGAGGTAATCGAGCTGGTGGCCGACGACAGACCGGTCGACGTGGACGTGGACAGCGAGTTGATACCGGTCGATGTGGACGTGGACAGCGAGGTGATCGAGCTATTGGCCGATGACAGACCCGTCGACGTGGAAGTCGACAGCGAGGTCACCGAACTATTCGTCGAGCTCAGGCCCGTGGACAGCGAACCGATGGAGCTGTTGGCCGACGAGAGACCCGTCGAGGTCGAGGTCGAGAGCGAGGTGACCGAGCTATTGGTCGACGAGAGGCCGGTCGAGAGCGAACCGATCGAGCTGTTAGCCGACGAGAGGCCCGTCGAGGTCGAAGTCGACAGCGACGTCACCGAGCTATTCGTGGAGCTGAGGCCCGTGGACAGCGAACCGATGGAGCTGTTGGCCGATGAGAGGCCCGTCGAGGTCGAAGTCGACAGCGACGTCACCGAGCTATTCGTCGAGCTGAGGCCCGTGGACAGCGAACCGATCGAGCTGTTGGCCGACGAGAGGCCCGTCGAGGTCGAGCTCGACAGCGACGTCACCGAGCTATTCGTGGAACTGAGGCCCGTGGACAGCGAACCGATCGAGCTGTTGGCCGACGAGAGGCCCGTCGAGGTCGAGCTCGACAGCGACGTCACCGAGCTTTTCGTCGAGCTGAGGCCCGTGGACAGCGAACCGATCGAGCTGTTGGCCGACGACAGACCGGTCGACGTGGAAGTCGACAGCGAAGTGACCGAGCTATTTGCCGAGCTGATGCCGGTGGACAGCGAGTTGATGCCGGTCGAAGTCGACGTGGACAGTGACGTAATCGAGCTGTTGGCCGACGACAGGCCGGTCGACGTGGAGGTCGACAGCGAAGTGACCGAGCTATTTGCCGAGCTGATGCCGGTGGACAGCGAGTTGATGCCGGTCGAAGTCGACGTGGACAGCGAGGTGATCGAGCTATTGGCCGACGACAGGCCCGTCGACGTGGAGGCCGACAGCGAAGTGACCGAGCTGTTGACCGAGCTGATGCCGGTGGACAGCGAGTTGATCCCGGTCGAAGTCGACGTGGACAACGACGAGATCGAGCTGTTGGCCGACGACAAACCGGTCGATGCCGACGTCGACAGGCTCGTGATGTTCGACGTCGTCGTGCTCGCCACTGCGTAGAGCTGGCTGCCGTTGATCGCATCGGTGCTGGTCGCGCTGACGAGGCCCGCGGCGACGTTCTGGATTCGGCGTTCCGCGTTAACCTGACCGACGCTGACAATGCCGCCCGTCGGCGTCCCGGCTTGGTAGTTGCCGAACGTCTGGCCACCGATCGTGGTGCTGTTGACGGCGGTGTTGCCGCCCGTCGTCGTCGACGCGGTGCTGTTCGTTACCGAGCTGCTGCCGAGCGCAACCGAGTTTGCGACGTTTGCGGTCGAGCCGACGCCGATGGCGATGGCGTTGGTGGTCGTTGCATTGGCGTTTTGCGCGAATGCAACGGAACCCGCCCCCGAAGCGGTCGAGTTCGAGCCGAAGGCCGTTGCGTAAGAGTTCGACGCCACGGCTGCCGAGCCGACAGCCACGGCGCCGGAGCTGCCGCTGGCCGTCGAGCCGTTACCGAGTGCAACCGCGTCCGAGCCGGTCGCCACCGTGGTGGCCGCGAAGCTGCCGACGTTGCCCATCGCGATTGCGCCCAGGCCTGTCGACGTGGCCGAATTGCCGATCGCAACCGAGCCGTTCGTGCCCGTGGCCGATGCCCCGCGGCCGAGTGCGACGGACGTATTGTTCGCCGTGGCATTGGTGCCGAAAGCGATGGAGTCGACGCCGGTGGCAGTCGCGTTGGAGCCGAGTGCGTTCGCGCCGCTGGCGGACGCATTCGAGAACCGGCCGAGCGCGATCGAGTTGGTGCCGGACGCCACCGCGCCGCCCGTGCCCGAGCTGTTGCCGCCGCCGATCGCGATCGCGCTGGAGCCCGACGCCGTGGAGTCGTTGCCGACGGCGGTCGCGCCCGTGTTCAGCGCCTTCGCGCCGGAGCCGATGCCGATCGCGCTCAAGCCGGTAGCCGTCGTGGCCTGACCGAATGCCTGGGAGTAGTTGCCCGATGCCGTTGCGTTCGCGCCGATTGCAATCGACGTCGCGCCGCTGGCCGTCGTCGTGCTGCCGCTGTTGCCACCGATCGCGATCCCCTGGGTGGCGCCGCCTGATACGGTGCCGCCGCCGGCCGAGTACTGCGCGTGCGCGACGTTGCCGGCGGCCGCCCCCGCGACGAGCACAGCGGCCGCGACGGCCTTGACGACGGCCGACTTGTTCGGCTTGCCCCGTGCCGAGTCGTGTTCCGATGCGGCGACCCACGCGCCGAGGGATTCGTTCCAGATCGAGCGGTATGTGCGGTTCATGTCCTGCTACCTCCAAATATGCACGCCACACACCGGTCTCTTTTGTTAGAGGAATACTCCGTGCGCTCGCGCGAATCTCAAAATTGATGGGCGGAGTTTATTGGAGGGGGATTTTTCAGATTGATAAAAAGTGATAAATAGTGGGTTTTGAAAGTTAAAGGATGGTTAATAAGTCGCGTTTTGATGTATCTGTGCGGAATGTATTTGAAAGTTGTAAGAATGTTTGGTGCAGGGTTTGAAACTTCCAGGGGTGCCTTGGTTTTTCGTATAAAAATCATGTGCTTATGGTAGTTTTGTGCGTTGTCTTACACAACGGAGACGCTCAATTGTAAGATGGATGAAATAGCAAACGTTTGCGGAGCGGAGAATTCTTTCAGACATGTAATGTATGTGGATGTGCCGGGGGATAATATGATTTCCATCTTGTTAATTTGTTAATTCAAGATTTGTGTTTCGTTTTTATATTGATTTTATCGATTATCTTTAAATCAAATTAATTTGTAATATCGAACATCTGGCTGTGCTGATTTACGCATCGGGTCCACTGCGATGGCCCGCGAGACGGGCGTTTCGGGCCGGTTGGCCCGTCCAATTTGTAAAAAAGTGCTACAGGGCGGTGGACCGAACCGTCACCATTCATCTTTCGAATTTGTCCTATTGACTATTTCGACGATGGTGACAATCGGATGAGATTCGGCGACGGGGCGAATCCGTCTGGCAGGCGTGACCGACGTCGATGGTGCGCCTGGCGGCGACAGGTTGTTAAAAGGGGCTGTCCGGCATCGGTGGCGACGTCCCCGAAACGTCAAATCCCGGGTGTGACAATTTGTCCGCGCGTGCCGAAGCGCCGAAGAAAAAAGGGCGCGAGTGAGTGTGTCAGCCGCGCCACATCAGGCAGGTCGATGAAGGTCAGCGAGGTTCCGCACCGCGTGCGATGGGGCGGGCTCGAGTTGCCCGGTTGCCCGACCGGACAACCGGGGCAACCGGGCTGCTGCCCGGCGCGGCGCCCTTACTTCTTGAGAAACCGCAGCGCAAACCGCGCCATGCGCGGCACGAACATCGGGCGCAGCAGGCGCTTGTCGTAGCCGGCCATCCGCCGGTCGTTCTCGGCGAGACACAGTTCGATCAGCTCGCGCGGATTGAGTGCGTCGCCGATATCGGCGGTGCCGGTTGCCGGGAAGTTCGCGTCACGTGCGACGCCGTCGGAATCGATGCCGCGCGCGATGCCGATGCGCTCCCGGATCAAATGCACCCACACGGCCGCGACCCGCGCGAAGAACCACGGCCGGCGCCACCACGGGAGCGAGCGCCAGTACCACGCGTACCAGTTCACGAAGAACAGGATGTGGCGGCCTTCTTCCTGGATCACCGGCTCGAAGGTTTCAACGAGTTCGGGCGGGAAATAGCCGGAGCGCTGCGCGGAACGGAACAGGCCGAACGCGAAGAAGCTGTCGATGCATTCGCTGAAGCCCGTGACGATCCACCACCACTCGGGATCTTTCGGTGCAGGGTAGGCGGGCTCGGGGGCGAGCCGGATGCCGTATGCCTCGACGAGCTTCGACAGCACGACCTTGTGCCGCGCTTCCTCGCCGCCGTCCATCTCGAGCGCGCGGCGCAATAGCGGATTGCCGATCGTCGCCGCATAGGTGGCCACGCGAATCGATGCGCGGCCTTCGGTCTGCACCGCGATGTCCCAGATCGGCAGCGACGTGAGCCGTTTGAGCTCGGCGGGCGTGAGCGCCGGCCAGTCGATCACGGCCGGCTTGTACGGATTGTGTGTGTCGAGCAGCATGCGGCAGAACATCTGCATGTGCGCATCGGAACCGATCCGGACCGGACCTTGCCTCTCGAAGGTCCAGTTGCGCATTGCGTGATCTGCGGCTGCATGCTGTTCCTGCAGCGTGTCACTCATGGCTGTTGTTATGCGATTACGGGTCGAAAGATTCTTGCATAGCTTCCGTAAACGCGTATTTTCGAGCGGCCATGCGCACGCCGGCCAGGCGTGCGTCACGCGTTCGTGTCGACCCAGAGGCGGCCCCAGCGGGACGCGTAGGCCAGCGCGTGTTCTTCCTCGAAGAAGAAATCGATCGCGTCGAACGAAACGGCGCGCGGCGACGGGCCGCCGCTCGCCTTCTCGATCGTCAGGTTGGCGGCGAACAGCCCGTTCGGCAACCGGGCAGCAGCGGGGGCGACTTCGTAGCCCTTGTAGCGGATCGTACGGTTCATGGCGTGCGCGGAGAAAGTTCGGAGGTTCAGCGTACGAAAACCCGCCCGCGGCGTGAACCAATCTTTCGGCCAATGCAAATCACGCGGCGGGCCGAATTCTTATCGGCGCGGGGAAAGGGGCAGCAGGGAGAGGCGCCGACGCACACGGCGCGTGGCCGCGCGTCCGAATGTGCACCGCCCGCGCCGGCGAATGGAATCGTCCGGGCGCGGGCGGTGGAAGGCGGGGGAATTACTGGTTGGCGATCTTCAGCACGGGTGCGAGCGCATCGACCGATGCCGCATGCGAGGCCGCGCGATGCGAGGCGAACGCGAGCGCGAACTCGGCCGCCTGCGTGCCGACCGTCTCGAGCTGTGCGACGACCTTCGGATCCGAGCAGCTGTCGGCGCTGTCGAAGCGCGTTTCGAGCGTGTTCACGGTCGCGCCGAACGGCGTCGGCCAGCCGCGCAGCGCGTGCACGATCGAACGCAGCGACGTCAGCACGGTGCCGGCCGCCTGCCAGCCGTAGGCCGTGACGATCAGGCCGACCGCACGGCCGTCGAGATACGGGCGATCGTCCGCGCGCAGTTCCTCGAGCGTGTCGAGTGCGTTCTTCACGAGGCCGGATACGCCGCCGTGATAGCCGGGCGTCGCGATGATGATCGCGTCGGCCTGGCGCACGGCGTCGATCAGTTCGCGCTGCGCGTCGGTCAGCGTTTTGTGTTCGGGCGCGTAGTGCGGCAGCGTATGCAGGAACGGGCCGTCGAACAGCCGCGTACGCGCGCCGGCCGCTTGCGCGCCGCGCAACGCGAACGACAGCGCGCGTTCGGTCGACGACGCTGCCCGGGTGGTACCGCCAATGCCGACGACGAACGGGCGGCGGTGTTGATCGAATGCAGTCAAGGGGCGCTCCTGGGGGATGGCTTGCCCGGCTAAGCACAGGCTTAAAACCAGATGGTAACGACCCCGCCGCCACTCTGAAAACGACTTTTCGTTCTATCGATATGCCGCGCGGCAGGGGCAATCGTGTGCGCGGGCGCCCAGATCGATAGCAGAAATGCTTGGTTGGGACGGCGGGCCGCGGTCGATAAGATGGGCCCGTCTCCTCCATGATGTCTCTACTGACATGGGTTGGCCCCGCCGCGCGGATGCAGGCGGGGCTTTTTTTCGTCCCGGTCAGGAAAAGGGGCGCGATGTGGCGGGCGGTTGCCCGTTGCCCGTTACCTATTACTCGAACACCGGCCGGAAGAAGCTGCGCTCGTAGCTGACGATGCAGCGTGTTTCCTCCGCGTAGCGGAATGCGGCCTGGCAGGCCGGATCGTCCATCGAGCGTTCGCGGTAACGCTCGTATTCGGCGAGGCTCGGGAACGAGAACATCGCGAGCGCGATGTTGTTCGCCCCTTCGGACGGCAGGAAGTAGCCGTGATGCGTGCCGCCGAACTTTTCGACGAGCGGAATCCACATCCTGCCGTAGGTTTCGAACTGGTCGAGCTTGTACGGATCGATGACGTAGCGAAGGTAGCAGGTGATCATGAGCGCGCTCGGAGCGGGGAGGATCCAGCGAGTCTGGATGGCGCCGCCGCATGTGTCAACGACACATGCCGACGCGTGATCCGGCCACGAGATGCGTTGCTTGCGCAAACAACGATCGGCGCACTTTCATCCGTTCGCAACGACCCGCGCAGCGCCGCGGCTCGCACCGTTGCACGGGTCTCTCCCGCGCGCATTTCCCCAAACTTTTACGACATTTTTTCTTGCGAGGGCGGCTGGCGCGCTCATAGACTTCGGGCATCCCAACCACGGAGCAAGGCAATGTCGATACCCTGGAACGCGATCGCCGAACACACCCCCGCCGTGCCGCCTTCCGTGCGCGCCGATCGGGTGATCGTGCGGCGTTTCGATCCGGCCTTCGACAGTTATGCACAACTCACGCCGATGCTGCATCGCGCGTTCGCGCGGCTCGGCGCGATGGGACTCAACTGCACGTGTGTCGACCAGAGCGAGGACGTCACGCGCCGCCGCGCGGAAGCGGGCGAGTGCTACGTCGCCGTGTGCGGCGGGCGCGTGATCGGCACGGCCACGCTGTATGCGACCGATCCGTCGTCGGCGTGCTCGCTGTACCGGCGCGAAGGCGTCGCGAGCGTGCGGCAGGTGGCGGTGGACCCCGATTGCCAGAGCCGCGGGATCGGCGCGTTGCTGCTGTCGTTCGCCGAACAGTGGGCCGCGCTGCGCGGCTATACGCTGCTCGCACTCGATACGCCGCATCCCGCTTCGCACCTGCTCGCGTTTTACGGCGCGCAGGGATTCGACGTCGTCGACGTGATGCGCTTCGACGGCAAGCGCTACGACAGCGCGATCCTTTGCAAGCGGCCCGTCGCGCACCTCGCGCGCCGCGTGTCGCCGGCGTCGCGCATGGCCGCGCGCGTGGCGGCCGTGCGGCGTCTTGCGTATGCGTTGCCGTCGCGCGTGGTCGCCGTGGCCCGGCGCGGCCAGCACGTGCGCCGCGGCGCAGGCTGGGCGGCACGACGCGCGGCCGGTGCTGCGAGTTGCCGCTCGTCGCCGTGGCGTCCGCGTCAGCACGGGCGCTACACGTTCGGCTGAACGCCGCGCCCCGGTTCGTTTTCCTGCTTTGCCGCGTAAGCGTCGGATGAGCGGAGTGTGGCGCTCCCGCTCGTGTACGGCCCTTGAGACACCCCCGCCGCGCCGCGGCGAAACGGACGTTTACGCGCTTTTTATACCGTGACGCGATCCTTTGCCGCGATCTTCACGCGAACCTTCATAAGATGGTTGCGTGGAAAACGGAAGCCGCACGCGAGCATGCGTGAAGGCCGCCGGCTCGCCTGACCGATGCCGGATGCCGATGCGCGGGCGTGCCGGCAAAGGAAACCGCCATGTCTCTCTCACCCATGACAGGTCCGCGCCCCGCGCAGCCAGGCCATCCGCGCACGGCCGCGCGCTCGATGTTCGACCCCGCGCTCGTGCGCCCCGCGATCGCCGATTCGTTCAGGAAGCTCACGCCGCGCACGCAGTTCCGCAACCCGGTGATGTTCTGCGTGTACGTCGGCAGCATCCTGACGACGATCCTGTGGATCGCCGCGCTGTTCGGCCAGGCCGAAGCGCCCGCCGGTTTCATCGTCGCGATCGCGCTGTGGCTGTGGTTCACCGTGCTGTTCGCGAACTTCGCCGAAGCGCTCGCGGAAGGGCGTTCGAAGGCGCAGGCCGCCTCGCTGCGCAGTGCGAAACACAACGTGGTCGCGAAAAAGCTCTCGGCGCCGCGTGCGAAGGCGGTCGTCGAAGTGATGGCGTCGACCGACCTGCGCAAGGGCGACGTCGTGCTCGTCGAAACCGGCGACACGATCCCGGCCGACGGCGACGTGATCGAAGGCGTCGCGTCGGTCGACGAATCGGCGATCACCGGCGAATCCGCGCCGGTGATCCGCGAGGCGGGCGGCGACTTCTCGTCGGTGACGGGCGGCACGCGCGTGCTGTCCGACTGGATCGTCGTGCGCGTCGCCGTCAATCCGGGCGAGGCGTTCCTCGACCGGATGATCGCGATGGTCGAAGGTGCGAAGCGCAAGAAGACGCCGAACGAGATCGCGCTGACGATCTTGCTCGTCGCGTTGACGATCGTGATGCTGCTCGCAACCGCCACGTTGCTGCCGTTCTCGACGTTCGCGGTCGAGGCGATGAAGGCCGGCCATGGCGTGACGATCACCGCCCTGGTGGCGCTGCTCGTGTGCCTGATCCCGACGACGATCGGCGGCCTGTTGTCCGCGATCGGCGTGGCCGGGATGAGCCGCATGATGCAGGCGAACGTGATCGCGACGTCGGGCCGCGCGGTGGAAGCCGCCGGCGACGTCGACGTGCTGCTGCTCGACAAGACCGGCACGATCACGCTCGGCAACCGCCAGGCGTCGGCGTTCGTGCCCGCGCCGTTCGTGACCGAGGAAGCGCTGGCCGATGCCGCGCAGCTGTCGTCGCTTGCCGACGAAACGCCGGAGGGCCGCAGCATCGTCGTGCTCGCGAAGCAGCGTTTCAACTTGCGCGAGCGCGACATGCAGGCGCTGCACCCGGTGTTCCTGTCGTTCAGCGCGCAGACGCGGATGAGCGGCGTCGACCTGTTCCCCGACGGGACTTCCTCCGGGGCGCCCGGCCGTGAAATCCGCAAAGGCGCGGCAGATGCGATCAAGCACTATGTCGAGTCCCACGGCGGCCACGTCACGCGCGAAGTCGACGCGGTCGTGACCGACATCGCGCGTCGCGGCAGCACGCCGCTCGCGGTGGCGGAGCGCGTCGACGGCGTTGCCCGCGTGCTCGGCGTAATCGAGCTGAAGGACATCGTGAAGGGCGGTATCAAGGAGCGCTTCGCGGAACTGCGCAAGATGGGCATCAAGACCGTGATGGTGACGGGCGACAACCGGCTGACGGCCGCGGCGATCGCGGCGGAGGCGGGCGTCGACGATTTCCTCGCGGAAGCGACGCCGGAAACCAAGCTCGCGACGATCCGCGAGCATCAGGCGGCGGGCCGTCTGGTCGCGATGACCGGCGACGGCACCAACGACGCGCCGGCGCTCGCGCAGGCCGACGTGGCGGTCGCGATGAACACGGGTACGCAGGCGGCGAAGGAAGCCGGCAACATGGTCGACCTCGACTCGAACCCGACGAAACTGATCGAGATCGTCGAGATCGGTAAGCAGATGCTGATGACGCGCGGTTCGCTGACGACGTTCTCGATCGCGAACGACGTCGCGAAGTATTTCGCGATCATCCCGGCCGCATTCGCGACGACGTATCCGCAACTGCGCGTGCTCGACGTGATGCACCTCGCGTCGCCGGCGTCGGCGATCCTGTCGGCGGTGATCTTCAACGCACTGATCATCGTCGCGCTGATTCCGCTCGCGCTGAAGGGCGTGCGCTATCGCCCGCTCGGCGCCGCGCCGCTGCTGCGCAGGAACCTGCTGTTGTATGGCCTCGGTGGCGTACTGCTGCCGTTCCCGTTCATCAAGCTGATCGACATGGTGCTGGTGGCATGCGGATGGGCCTGAGCATGGGCGCGCACCATGCACCGGACGAAGGCGCTGCCGCATGAGCGAACCGAGCGTCGTCATCGTGATCGTCGACGAAGACAGGTTCATCCGGCATTTCGTCCGTGTCGCGCTGAAGGCCGAACACATGCACGTCTTCGAGGCCGCGACCGGAGCGGCGGGCGTGGCGGCCGTCGGCGCGCGACGTCCCGACCTGATCGTCGCGGACACGAACCTGTGCGACGTCGGCGGCACCGACCTGATCCATGCGCTGCGCGCGTGCTCGGCCGCGCCGCTGATCGTGCTGTCGGCACTGAGTGCGGAAAGCGACAAGGTGGCGGCGCTCGACGCGGGCGCGGACGACTACCTGACCAAGCCGTTCGGCGCCGCCGAGCTGATCGCGCGGATGCGTGCTCACCTGCGGCGACAAGCCGGCGGCGGGCGCATCGATGCGGTGTGCGTGCGCTTCGACGACGTGACCGTCGATCTCGGCGATCGCCAGGTGCTGCGCGGTGGGGCGCGCGTGCATCTGAGCCCGATCGAATTCCGGCTGCTGGCCGCGCTCGCGCATCACGCGGGCCGGCTACTGACGCACGACCGCCTGCTGAGCGAGGTGTGGGGCGCGGCGCACGGCAAGGATGCGCACGACCTGCGTGTGTATGTCGGCCACCTGCGGCGCAAGCTGGAATGCGATCCGCGGCGGCCCGCGTACATCGTCACGGAGACGGGCGCCGGCTACCGGCTCGACGGCGCGCGGTAGCGACGCGCTCAAGGGTTCGCGGCCGTCCGCAGCGCGTCGCTTGCCGCGCCGTTCGAACGGCGTAGCTGCGCATCGAATTGCTGCACGCGCAGCGCGACCCGCTGTGCATAGCGCTTCGTGCCGCCGTTGTAGCGCACGAGCGCGGTTTCGACGTCGCCGTCCGCATCGTCGAGATAGCCGCGGAAGATCGCCGCGCCAATCCGCACGTTGGTGGCCGGATCGGAAAGATCCTTCACATGCGCGACGAGATCGCGATGGGCGGTGGGCATCACCTGCATCAATCCGCGCGCGCCGGCGACACTGACCGCGTGGCGATCGAAGCCCGACTCGACCGCGATGATCGCGAGCAGCAGCGCCGGTGCGAGCCCGTAGCGATCCGATTCGGTCTGCACCGCGCGCGCGATCGTGCGCGCGTCGGCATACGCGAGGTGAAAGCGGTTGCGTAGCGCGGTGACGATCGTGTCGAGCGTCGGAGGAAGCGAGGGTTCGGGCGTGCTGGCTGCGCTGGCCGGCGCCGCTGGCGTGTCGTCGGCATGCGCGGGCCATGCGATCGACAGCGGCAGCACGATCGGGAAGAGCAGCAGAAGCTGCTTCAGCCGCAGGGCCGGGCGCACGCGCGTGCGTGGCAGCGGCCGGTCATACGATGGATAGGTTTCCTGCATGTCGTCGCATCGTGGTTCCGATGCGACGACTGTACGCAGTTATGCATTGCGACCGTCGAAAGAAACCGGCAAGCGAGATAAACGGCGCGTAAAGACGGGCGGACGGGCGGTGTGCATGACCGCGCGGCGTCACCCGTCGCGGCCGTGCGTATCGCCGCCACCTTTCGCGAGGCGCCACGCAATCGTGCCGAGCACGCCGACCGCGATGACCAGTGCGCCCCACAGCACGTAGCGGCGCGGTGCGTCCGTATCGGCGGCTGACGCCGGCGCGACCGCCGACACCGGCAACGCCGCGCCGACCCGCGCGGGCCGCACTTCGGGCGCCATGCCCACCAGCAATGCGTCGCGGCTCACGGCCGACGACACGAGCGACGCGTCGCCGACGCCGAGCGTAAACGGCGGCGTGCCGCGTGCGACGAACGTCAGCGCGGCCGGATGCCAGCCGATCGCGACGGCCGGCTGGCCGCCGCCGAATCCGCCATTGCGCATGTCGACGACGATCCGCCACGCGCGATCCGTATTCGCCGCGAATTCGAGCGGCGGATTGCGCTGTTCGCCGGCCTTGCCCTGCAGCCGGAACAGCACGGCGCCCGCGACGTCGCGCCACGGCGCCTGCGCGTCGGCGCGGCTCTGCAGCGTCGCGCGCGCCACGGTGTTCGGCTGCGGCAGGTCGATGCGCACTCGGTCGACCGGATACGCGCCGTCGGTGTCGAACAGATACTCGCCTGGCGTGGCGCCGGCCCGCACGCGCACGGCGTCGCGCCATTGGCGCGGCACGGAGGCGGTGTCGGTCCCGCGTGCATCGCGTGGGTGCGTCTCGACGTCGATCGACGCGATCGCGGGTGCGCCGTCGAGCCAGTCGAGCCGCAGGTAGCGTGGCGCGGCGCCTTCGAGCGCGATGCGTTCCTGCACCAGCATTGCGTCGCCGTGGCCCACCTTCAGCAGTTGCGTGCTGCCGAGCGACCGCCAGCTGCGCAGGTCGTCGCTGGCTTCAACGGTGACACGCCCCTGGTAGCTGTCGTCGCTCACGTGCACGAGCAGCGCGTCGATCTCGCCGTCCGCATGCGACAGGTCGACGAGATCCGCGCCGTGCTTCGCGCGCACCGGTGCGGCGGCGCCCGCGCGCAGTGCGCCGTCGGGGCCGACCGTCACGCCGAGCGGCGCGTTGCCGTTGTCGGCGCGGACGGGCGGCAGCGCAAACCAGTGCACGGGCGTGCGCTTCGGCTGGACGGTGGGCGCGGCCGCCGTGGGGGCATCGAGCGAATACGGCACGGGTTCGCCCGCGCCGTTGAAGATGCGCACGTCACCGAGGTCGTTGCGCCGGCTCGCCGCATAGACGGGCTGCGGCACGGTGAGCTGGTAATACGCGGCGGTGCCGTCGAGGTCGAGCGAGAAGCGCTGCGCGACGCGCGCGTCGGCCGCCGCGAACGACGCGAGCAGGCTCAGTCCGAGCAGGGCGGCGAGTCGTTTCATGGCGTGTCGTCCTGCGGCGCGGCGGCCTTCGGCGGCAGCGGCGAGAAATACCCGATCAACAGCAGCAGCACGCCGATGCCGATGAACGACACGATGCGCTCGATGCCGGTCACGTGCGACAGGTCGAACAGGAACAGCTTGACGACCGTGAGCGCGAGCAGCGCGGCGCCGACGAACCACAGCGGACGCAGTCCGCGGCGCGTGGCCCAGATCGTGATGGCCAGTGCGCAAAGCGTCCAGTACACGGACACCGATGCCTGCACCAGCGTCGATTCCGCCATCGCGCCGAGTTCGTACGGCACGCCGGCCCAGTGATGCAGCGTGCGCAACAGGATCGCATTGAGCCACAGGAACGCGGTCGCGCCGGCCGCGCTCAGCAGCTCGACGCGATACTTGCCGAACGACCAGCCGAGCTTGCGGGCGCGCACGAACCACGATGCGGCGAGTGCATAGACCACCGCGAGCACGAGGTCGAGCGGGTTGAAGAGCGGCACGCGCGCCCAGCTTCCGCCGTCCTGCGTGAAGTTCGCGTAGAAGGTCCACGCCCACATCACGACGATCAGCGGCAGCGACGCGAGCGCGCACACGCGGGCGATGCCGTCGCGGCGCGTCAGCCACATTCCGGCGAACGCGAACAGGCTCCAGCCGACCATGAACACCTGCTGGATGCCGAACGACGACAGCACGGTGTCGATGCCGTAGGCCAGGTGGAAGCGCTGATGCAGCGTGCGCAGCATCAGTGCGTTGAACCACAGGAACACGGTGGCGATGGCCACGTAGTCGACGACGCGCGGATGCCACGCGATGCCGAGCGTCTTCAGCCGGCGCAGCCACACGGCGAATGCAATGAACACCAGGCACTGCGCGATGTCGAGCGGGTTGAGCAGCGGCAGCCAGAAGAGCGGCGCCGCGTTGCCGTCGCTGATCACGCTGGCGATGCTCCACAGCCACAGCAACGCCGCGAGCGGCGCCGCACCCCACACCTGGTACGCGCGCGGAAACGCCGCGACGGGCCAGCGCAGCCGCGAGCCGGGGCCCGACACCAGCAGGAGCAGCGCACCGAAGCCGTAGGCCCACGCGCTCCAGCTCCACGCGCCTTCGGGCACGTACGCACGCAGGCGCCAGAAGCCTTCGAGCGACAGCAGCCCGCACACGGTCCAGAACATCAGCGTATGCAGCGGCGCGATGATGCCTGCGGAGAGGGATGGCGCGACGCCGCGCGCCGAGCCTGGCGCGGAATCGGCGCCTGCGGTGCCGCGCGACTGGCGCCACAGCAGCGCAAGGCCTGCGCCGACGGCGACGGGCCACGCGAACGCGCCCATCCCCGACAGCGGCGCTTCGTGCGCATCGAACACACGCAGCGCGAGCAGCGCCAGCACCGGCGTCAGCGCGAGCGCGGGCCATTCGGCGAGCGGCCACGCCAGCCGGCGGCGGGCGACGTGCGCGAGCCACGCGGTGCCGGCCGCGAACAGCGCGGTCGAATCGACGACGAAGCGGTCGGCATGCAGGTCGACGTGACGGCTCGCGTAGACGAGGATCTCGTGCAGGCCGCCGCTCACCCACCACAGCAGCCCCCATGCGGCGGCCGCGGCGCCGATCTCGGGCATCCACGCATGCCACGCGCGGGCTTCGCCGCGCCCGTGCAGCCACCAGCCGGTGAACAGGCCGGCGAGCGCGATCAGCAGCATCGCGATATACGGGCTGTTGAGCACCGGCAGCGCGGTGGCGTCGGCCGGCCCGAGCAGGCTCGTGAAGAACGCGCCGGCAGCGGCAACCTGCATCAGCAGTCCGAAGCCGAACCGCAGCATGCGCTTCTCGCGCACGCCGAGCCAGACGACGGCCGCGCCTTCGATCGCCCACGCGGCGCTGGTCGTCGGACCGGAGAACGCGAGCGGCACGGCCAGCGTCGCGAAGATCACCGCGAGCGCGAGCGTGGATTCGAACAGCAGCGCGAGGCGGTCGCGGCGCCGCGCGAGCCACGCGGTGACCACGACGTAGAACGCCGACAGCGCGACGGCGCTCCACGCGAGCCCGAACGGCATGTCCTTCACGAGCGACGCCTGCAGCGCGGTCGCGACGATCGGCGTGCCGAACACGAGCGTGCCGTCCACGTAGTGCCGCAGCGCGAGTTCGCGCTTCACCGCATACAGCAGCGCGATGCCGACGTACATCAGGAAGAACAGGATGAGGAACGGCTCGGTGCTCGCGAACAGCGCGGGGCGGTAGGCCGTCACGCCCCACGCCGAGCCGATCGTGAACGTGAAGACGAAGCCGAGCAGGTTCAGCGGACGCCAGGCCTTGAACCACGCGATCGCGAAGATGCCCGCGTTCAGCAGCGCGTAGTAGCTGAACAGCGCAACATGGTTGCCCTGGCCGGTCGACAGCAGCACCGGCGCGAGAAAGCCGCCCGCGGTGCCCATGAACGCGAGCGGCAGCGCGTTCTGCCGCACCGCGAGGAACGCGCTCAGCGCACACACGGCCACCATCAGCGGGAACGCGGCGCCGACGGGCAGCAGCGCGTAAAGCTTGGTCGCGGCGAAGATCGTCAGGTACAGGATGCCGACGCCGCCGCCCTGCAGCACGAGCCCGTACGCCGCACGGCGCGCGCGCACGCGCCAGCCGATCGCGAGCAGCGCGGCCGCGGCGAGCGCGGTGCCGGCGAGGCGGAATTCGATCGGCAGCATGTTGTTGTCGGCCGCGTACTTGAGCAGGAACGCGACGCCGAAGAACAGCACGATGATCCCGACGCGCACGACCGTATTGCCGCCGAGCAGCCAGTCGCGTGCGGCGCGGAAGGCGCGCTCGACGAGGTCGGGTTCGCGCGGTTTGGGCGGCGCGGGAGGCGCCGACGGTGCGGGCGCCGGGGCGGCAGGCGTTTCGCTCGCGCGGATCGCGGCGGCCGGTGTCGGCGCCGGCGTGGCGGCGCGCACGGGAGTGGGAGCCGGTGCCGATACGGACGCCGGTGCATCCGCGCGTGCGACGGCCGGCTGGGCCGGCGCGCGCGGCGGCAGGGCGGCCGAAGGCGGGACGGGTGCGGATGGGGTGGCGGAGGCGGTGCCGGCGGGCTTGTGCACGGTCGCGTCAGTTGTGGCCGTGCCGGCCTTCGCACCAGCCAGCTGGCCGCGCAGCGACGCCACTTCGCGCGTCAGCGTCTCGACTGTCGCCTCGAGGCGCGCGACGCGCTCGGCCAGGGGAGCCGGCGGCTGGGCGGGCGGTGCCTGCATCGCGAACGCATCGGGGGCCGTGCCGTTGTTCTTGCGCTTGCGCTGTTGCAGCGTGTTGTCGAGGCAGAACCCGATCGCGGCGCCGAGCACTGCGCCGGTGATGGCGGAGAAATCCCCGATCCATGCGGCAATCCCGCCCACGATGAAGCCGATTGCGGTAAAAGCCCAGTTCATCTCGCCTTGCTCCCTCTCTCGTATCGTTATCGGCCTGCGATCGGATGTGTGCCCGTCGAGGCGGTGTCGGCATGGCCGGCAGGCGAACCGGCATGCGCTGCTGACCACGGTGGCCGCGTGGCGGCCTGCGTCGCGATCAGCGTATTGGCGGGGAATGTATCACAGCGGCTGTCGGGGATTTTCCGGGTTGGCGCGGTATCGCGGCGTGCACCGTCCGGTGTCGCCGCGCGGCTTTTTGCACGGTCATGCTTTTTATTGGTGGAGGCGAGGCGCTTTCGTCTGAGCAGATCGACGCGTGATCGGACGTGAAATTGTCGTAAAGCGACGCGTGCCCGATGCGAATTGGCGCAAGGCGCGACACGATCCGCGCCGCGTTGCTGCGCACAAGTCCGACGCGCGATGCCCGCCGTTGCTGGCCGTGCGCGTATTGCGCCGCCGCAATCGGGTGCCGTCGCGTGCCGCGCCCCGCCCGGCGGGGCTGGCAGCCGTGTCGTATTTGCGCAAGCGTTTGTCGTAATTCGTCGGCAGGTCGGGGTTTTTTCTGGCAACTATGTAGGCACGCTAAGACAAGCGCGAGTCCCCGCTACACGAGGAGAAGGTTTCGATGGATGCCCCCAAGGTCGTGGTCGAAGGTCTGTGCAAGGTGTTTGGAAGCAACCCGCAGCAGGCGCTCGACATGCTCGCCGCCGGCGCGACGAAGGACGATGTGCTCAAGCGCACCGGCCAGGTCGTCGGCGTGCACAACGTCTCCTTCGATGTGCAGGAAGGCGAAATTTTCGTGCTGATGGGCCTGTCCGGCTCCGGCAAGTCCACGCTGATCCGCCTCGTGAACCGGCTGGTCGATCCCAGCGCCGGCAAGGTGATGATCGACGGGCTCGACGTCGCGTCGGCGCGCCGCTCGGCGCTGACCGCGCTGCGCCGCAAGGACATGAGCATGGTGTTCCAGTCGTTCGCGCTGATGCCGCACCGCACCGTCGTGTCGAATGCCGCGTTCGGCCTGGAAGTCGCGGGCATGGGCAAGAAGGAACGCGAGCGCCGCGCGATGGAAGTGCTCGAGCAGGTCGGCCTCGCCCCGTTCTCGCACAAGCTGCCGTCCGAGCTGTCGGGCGGGATGCAGCAGCGCGTCGGCCTTGCCCGCGCGCTGGCCGTGAACCCGTCGCTGATGATCATGGACGAGGCGTTCTCCGCGCTCGATCCGCTCAAGCGCCGGGAAATGCAGGATGTGCTGCTGCAACTGCAGAAGGAACAACGCCGCACGATCATGTTCGTGTCGCACGATCTGGAAGAAGCGCTGCGCATCGGCAACCGCATCGCGATCATGGAAGGTGGCCGGCTCGTGCAGGTCGGCACGCCGCAGGACATCATCGCGAACCCGGCCGACGATTACGTGCGCGCGTTCTTCGACGGCATCGACACCAGCCGCTACCTGACCGCCGGCGACCTGATGCAGACGGGCGCCGTGCCGATCGTGTCGAAGTGCGATGCCGCGAACGTCGCGGCGACGCTGAACGGCAGTGCCGACTATGCGTTCGTGCTCGATGCGCAACGCAAGATCCGCGGCTTCGTCACGCGGGAAGCGATCGGCCAGGCGACGCCGTCCGTGAGCCCGATCGAATCCATCCGGCGCGACGCGTCGCTCGAACATGTCGTCGCGCGCGTGGTCGCGAGCCCGAATGCGCTGCCGGTCGTCGACGACGACGGCTGCTACTGCGGCTCGGTCGATCGTGCGCTCATCCTGAAGGCCATCACGCGTTCGCGAGGTTCCCATGTCTGAAATGATTCCGCTCGGTACCTGGGTCGACCAGTCCGTTCACTACCTGCTCGACCACGACGCCAAGACGTTCGACACGATCGGCCAGGCGATCGAGGGGCTCGCGGCATTCGTCGAGCACGGCCTGCAGGCGATCCCGATGTGGCTGATGATGGCGATCTTCATCGGCGTCGGGCTGTGGCGGGTGGGCTGGCGCTTCGCGCTGTTCACGACGCTGTCGCTGCTGCTGATCTTCGCGACGGGCTTCTGGGACCAGACGGTCATCACGCTCGGCCTCACGCTGTCGTCGACGATCATCAGCCTCGTGCTCGGCATCCCGCTCGGCATCTGGGCCGCGAAGAGCAAGTGGGTCGCCGCGATCGTGCGCCCGATCCTCGACCTGATGCAGACGATGCCCGCGTTCGTCTACCTGATTCCGGCCGCGATGCTGTTCGGTCTTGGCCGCGTGCCGGGGATCCTGTCGACGGTGATCTTCGCGATGCCGCCGGCGGTGCGCCTGACGAGCCTCGGGATCCGCCACGTGAACCGCGAGATCGTCGAAGCCGGCCAGGCCTTCGGCTGCACGCCGTGGCAACTGCTGTACAAGGTGCAGTTCCCGAATGCGCTGCCGTCGATCATGCAGGGCGTGAACCAGACGATCATGATGGCGCTGTCGATGGTGATCATCGCGTCGATGGTGGGGGCAGGCGGCCTCGGCAACGACGTGCTCGCCAGTATCCAGCGCCTCGACATCGGCCTCGGTTTCGAAAGCGGCCTGTCGGTCGTGCTGCTCGCGATCATTCTCGACCGCATCACCGAAAGCTTCGGCCGTGCGCCGGGCACCGTGAAGGCGCCGCTGTTCTCGGGTCTCAAGCAGCTGTTTCGCGTGAAGGCCGCGCCCGCGCAGGCCTGACCTCCGGCGGCCGGCATCCCCGGCCGCTCACCCTGAATGAATAACGGCTTCCGCGGTTTCGGCCGCGGGGCTGGCCCCCTGCAACCTCCTCGCCAGGAGACCGATGTGACGTCCGCCGTCGCTGTCGCGCCCGCAGCCTGCGTTTCACCGGTTTCATCGCTCGCCCATTTCGGCTTCCTGACGCTGCCGAACTTTTCGATGATCGCGTTCTCGAGCGCCGTCGAAGTGCTTCGGATGGCGAACTACGTCGGGCGCGCCGATCACTACCAGTGGTCGATCTATTCGCTCGACGGCAGTCCGGTGCACGCGAGCAATGGCATCGCGGTACGGCCCACGCAGGCGCTCGACTACACGAACCTGCCCGACGTGATGATCGTGTGCGGCGGCATCCGCATCCGCGACGTGGTCGACGAGGGCGCGCGCGATACGCTCGCGGCGCTCGCCGAACGTGGTCTGCCGCTCGGCGGCATCTGCACGGGCGCGTATGCGCTGATGTCGAGCGGGCTGCTCGACGGCTATCGCTGCACGGTGCACTGGGAGAACCTGTCCGCGTTGCATGCCGAGTTTCCGCAAGTGGGTTTCGCCGACGAACTGTTCGTCGTCGACCGCGACCGGCTGACCTGCACCGGCGGCACCGCGCCGCTCGACCTGATGCTGAACCTCGTCGGGATGCGCTTCGGCCAGCAGCTGGCCGCGCAGGTATCCGAGCAGTTCATCCTGGAGCGCATCCGCAGCTCGACGGACACGCAGCCGATTCCGGTCGATGCGCGCGTCGGCTTCTCGCGCGCGGAGCTGATCGAGGTCGTGCGGCTGATGGAGGCGAACATCGAGGAGCCGCTGTCGCTCGAGGAGCTCGCACGGCTCGTGCGGCTGTCGCAGCGGCACCTGCAGCGCATGTTCAAGGTGTACCTGAACGTATCGCCGACTCACTATTACCTGACGCTGCGCCTGAAGCGCGCACGCGACCTGCTGCGCACGACCGACGCGTCGATCGCACGCGTGACGACGGTCTGCGGCTTTCATTCGCCATGCCATTTCAGCAAGGCCTACCGTGCGCAGTTCGGCCACGCACCGAGCTACGAGCGCCGGTTGCCGGGGCGCTGACTAATCCAATGGTCCGCGACGCCGCCGGGATCGCGGCGCGCGGCTTCAATAAACGATCCCGCATTCAAGCAAACGACATCACTTTGAGGAGAAGCAAGATGAAGCGCCTATTGATCGCAGCGGTGTGCGGGATCGGGATAACCGCGCCGATGTCGGCCGTGTATGCGGCCGATCCGCCCGTGTGCAAGAACGTGCGCTTCGCGGACGTCGGCTGGTCCGACATCGCGGCGACCACGGGCCTCGCATCGACGATGCTGCAAGGGCTCGGCTACAGCCCGACGAAGACGATCGCGTCGGTGCCGATCACGTTCGCCGGCATCAAGAGCAAGCAGATCGACGTGTTCCTCGGCTACTGGTCGCCGACGATGGACCCGATCATCCAGCCGTTCACGAAGGCCGGCCAGATCAAGGTGCTGTCGACGCCGAACCTGACCGGCGCGAAATACACGCTCGCGGTGCCCGACTACGTGTACCAGGGCGGCCTGAAGTCGTTCGCGGATATTCAGAAGTATGCGGACAAGCTGAACGGCAAGATCTACGGGATCGAACCGGGCAACGACGGCAACCTGCTGATCAAGAAGATGATCGACGGCAACCAGTTCGGCCTCGGCAAGTTCAAGATGGTCGAGTCGAGCGAGGCCGGGATGCTGGTCGAGGTGAATCGTGCGATCCGCGACAAGCAATGGATCGTGTTCCTCGGCTGGGAACCGCATCCGATGAACGTGCAGATGAAGATCGACTACCTGAGCGGCGGCGACGACGTGTTCGGCCCGAACTACGGCGAAGCGAAGGTGCTGACGGCGACGCCGCCCGACTACGCGCAGCGCTGCCCGAACGTCGCGAAGTTCGTGTCGAACCTGCAGTTCACGACGTCGATCGAGAACCACGTGATGATGCCGATCATGAACAAGGAAGACCCGAACAAGGCGGCGGCCGAGTGGCTGAAGGCGAACCCGCAGGCGCTCGACAAGTGGCTCGCCGGCGTGACGACGCTCGACGGCAAGCCGGGCCTGCCGGCGGTGAAGGCCTATCTCGGCGTGCATTGAACGTAACGCGTCGGGCGTCGCGGCTTCGGCTGGA
The DNA here is from genome assembly GCF_002223365.1 of Burkholderia sp. AU6039. Lineage (NCBI taxonomy): Bacteria > Pseudomonadati > Pseudomonadota > Betaproteobacteria > Burkholderiales > Burkholderiaceae > Burkholderia > Burkholderia sp. AU6039. Next base: position 2,673,165 of record NZ_NKFK01000005.1, on the reverse strand, counting down.
AGCCTGACGTGTTTCCGAGCCGGTGGAAGCAGGGTGCGCATCCTGCTTCCGCCGGCTTTTTGCTTCCGGTTTCAGGTTCGGCCCGTCAGTGGACGGGCGATGCGCTAGACTGCCCGATCCCGATCGAGGAGGCGGCAATGATACGCAGTGCGCTTGAGGTATCCGGATGGCGGCAGGTGGCCGGCAGGCGGCCGAGGCCGAACGGCGCGTCGGCTTGTCGCGACGCAGGCTGCAACCGGACGATGCCGCACTGCGGCCATTCACGCACATGAAGCGCATCGAGCAAGTGGTGCTGGCCGCCGATCTCGCGGGCACGGCGGTGTTCGCGGTCGAGGGTGCCAATGCGGCGATCGGCGCCGGGCTCGACCTGTTCGGTGTGATGGTGCTGTCGCTCGTCGTCGCGCTCGGCGGCGGCGTGATCCGCGATCTGCTGATCGGCGCACGGCCGCCCAGCGCCGTGAGCGACTGGCGCTATCCGGCGCTTGCGTTCGCTTCAGGGCTGTTCGCGTTCGTGTTTCATGAGCGGGTCGCCGCGTTTTCTCCGTCGCTGCTCACGACGCTCGATGCGGCCGGCCTTGCGTTGTTCGCGGTCGCGGGCGCGGTGAAGGCGCTCGAATTCCGGGTTCACCCGTTCATTGCGACGCTGATGGGCGCCGTGACCGGTTGCGGCGGCGGCGTCGTGCGCGATGTGCTGCTTGCACGGATCCCGGTCGTCCTGGTCACGGACATTTATGCGAGCGCGGCGCTGCTCGGCGCGGTGGTCGTCGTATCGTGCCGACGGCTCGGTTGCTCGCCGATCGTCGCGGCCGCGCTGGGCGGCGTCGCATGCTTTGCGCTGCGGATGGCGGCGGTACGATTCGGCTGGCAATTGCCGAAAATTGCCGCCGGGGCGTGAGCGTTCGGCTCATTGCCCCTTCGTCGCCGCCGGCACGTCGAACACCCGATCGAACGCCCACTGGAACACGAACGCGTAGCCGAAGAAGAACGCGAACAGCCCGATGTCGACGACGAACGCGTCGAGCCACGAGATGTCGAGCCACCCCGCCACGACCGGCACCAGAATGAAGATCAGCCCGCCTTCGAATCCGGTCGCGTGCAGGATCCGCCGCCCGAGCGTGCGTGTCGGCTGGCGACGCGACGCTTCCCAGCGCTCGAACAGCGCGTTGAAGATCATGTTCCACAGCATCGCGATCGCCGACATCGTTGCCGACAGCGCGCCCGAATAGACGAGGTCCTGCTTGAAGATCGCCGCGATCACGGGCGAGATGCAGGAAATCGCGATCGCTTCGTAGAGCACCGCCTGCGTGATCCTGCGCGGTAGGCCTTGCACGTTGTTGCTCCGGAGGGACGTCACTCGACGCGGCACCGTGCCGCGACGTCCCGCAAGGCTATTCGCGTTGCACGCCTGCTTCAATTCACCTAATCTCACCCGGATTCAATTGAATTCAACCCGGCCCGAGCCGGCCCGCGAGGCCCCGTGTTCTCGAAAATCCCCCTGACTGCATTGCGTGTATTCGAGTCGTCGGCGCGGCTCGGCGCATTCAAGGCCGCCGCGGACGAACTGTCCGTGACGCCGGCCGCCGTGTCGCACCAGATCAAGTCGCTCGAAAGCCGGCTCGGCGTGCTGCTGTTCGAGCGCGGCGCGAGCGGCGTGCGGCTCACGGACGAAGGCGAGCGCCTGTTTCGCGCGAGTCACGATGCATTGCTCGCATTGAGCCGCGGGCTCGATGCGGTGCGGCCCGAGGCGGCCGGCGAGCGCACGCTCGTGCTGACCACCACGCCCGCGTTTGCCGCGATGTGGCTGATTCCGCGCCTCGGCCGGTTTCGTCAGGTCGATCCGCAACTGCACATCAAGGTTGAAACCGGCAACACGCTTGCGGATCTCGAACGCGATGCGCGGATCGATCTCGCGATTCGCGCGACGTCGCGCACGTTTCCGGCACTGCACGAGATTGCGCTGATCGACGAGTATTTCGGCGCGTATGCGGCCGCCGGCTTCGACGCGCATCGCACGGACGAGCCGCTCGACCTGATCGAGACCGTGTGGGATACGCCGCTGCCGGTGTCGGTCGACTGGGTGTCGTGGTGTCGCGCGGCCGGCCGCGACGCGTGGCTCGAGCGCGCGGTGTTTCGCCACTACGACGACGAGCATTACGCATTGCAGGCGGTGCTGCATGGGCAGGGCATCGCGTTGCTCAGTTCGGTGCTGGCCGCCGAGCATGTCGAGCACGGGGCGCTGATGCCGATCGAGCCGGCGGTGCGGATCGAGGGCGCGCGTTTTGTCGCGCTGTGCCGGCCCGGGCGGGAGCGCGAGCCGCAGGTCAGGTCGTTTCTCGACTGGCTCGAAGAGGAGATTGCGCAGACGCGGGAGGCGGTGGGGCGGATGGGGGCGGGCGTTGAGCGGTAAAGCGGGCCGTGCAGGCCGATGCGAACCGACCCGCTCGCACACCCACCGTCACCCGAACCTGACGCAATAAACCGGCGGCAAATGCGCAGACACCAGTTGCCAGTTTTCGCCGCCGTCACCGGACGTCCATAACCCGCCGGTGGTCGATCCCATCGCGAGGCGCGTACCGGTGTCATCGATCGCGAGCCCGTGCCGATACACGAGGTCGTACGCCGGTGCACTCGGCAACCCGTTCGAAAACTGCTCGAAACTGCGCCCGCCGTCGCGCGTGCGCGTGACGACGAACCGACCGTTCACCGGAATCCGGCACGCGTCCTTCACGGCCGGCACGAACCACGCGGTGTCCGGTTCATGCGGGTGCACGGCTACCGCGAAGCCGAAGCTCGAAGGCTGCGCCTCGATGCGCCGCCAGTGTTCGGCGCCATCGGTCGAGCGGAAGATCGCGCAGTGATGCTGCGTCCACAGCACGTCCGGGTTGGCCGCGCATTGCACGACGCGGTGCGGGTCTTGCGCGTTGGGCTCGCCGCGCCGCTCGGGCGGCATGTAGTCGGCTTCCATGCCGTCGGCGGTCACGCGCCACGTCGCGCCGCCGTCGGCGGTCTGCCAGACGCCGCCGCACGAGATGCCGACCGTCACGTGCCGGCTGTCGCGCGGATCGACCATCACCGAATGGATGCCCGGCGCATCGTATCCGCCGCCGCCCCATTCGGCGCGCTCCGGGCGATCCCACAGTGCCCGGTTGAGCACCCAGGAACTGCCGCCGTCGTCGGAGCGGAACAGTCCGCCGGGAATCGTGCCGGCCCACAGCACGCCGGGTTCGTCGGCGCCGCCGGTTTCGAGCGCCCAGATCTGCTGGAGCGTCCATGGCGGTTGCGGCGTGCCGGGTGGCGCGTCGTCGTCGTCGCCGGTGCCGGCATTCACACTGGCACCGGCGGGTGGGGCGTCGGCGGGCTGCGGCGGATAGACGGGAACCGCGCATTCTTCCCAGTCGGCGGCGCCTGCGCGCCGGCGGTGCAGCTTGACGCCGAAATGGCCGAGGTTCAGCGCCGCATACAGCGTGCCGTCGCGCGGGTCGGCGAGCGCCATGCTGACCGGCTCGCCGGCGAAGTGCGGCTCACCGAGCGTCCAGCCGCCGTGGCCGTCGGCCTGCAGGACGAACAGGCCCTTGCGGGTGGCGACGAGCAGTCGATCGTTCATTTGCGATGTCTCCGGATGCCCGGCTTGACGTTGGGGTGCGCGGCCGGTGCTTGTGCATATGTCCCCTTATCCGCCCGTCAACGCCTGCACGACATAGACCCGGCTGGCGTCGCCGAGCACATCGGACAGGTGTTGCCGGTCGCGGATCGGCTGGCCGTCGATGAATACCGACAGGTGTTTGCGCAGCGCACCCTGGTCGTCGAGGATGTAGCCGCGCAGCCGCGGCTGCTCGCCGAAAACGGTGTCGAATGCTTCGCCGACCGAGTGGGCGTCGATCTCACGCTCGGGCGTTTCGATATGCCGCTGGATCGAGGCGGCGAAGAAGAGGTGCGCCATGGCGGTGGCTGGCAGGAGCCTCGCTGAGGGGACGGTCTGTAGTTTAGGCGATCCTTTGGGGGCGGAAAGCCGGCATCGCGTAGTCGCGGTGCGCCGGCGTGTCCGATCCGGCCGGGTCGACACGTTCCGGCGAATCGGCAACAATCCTTGCCGGATCGTCATCGCATACAGGAATCGACCGCCATGCGACCGTCAGTCGTACGCTTTCCATTTGCCGATGAAGGAAATACTTGCCATGCCGCGATCCGCGCTGTCGATCGTCAAACCCGCCGTCGACGATATCGTCGCGGGCCGCAAGCGGGTCGAAATCCGGTCGTGGGCGCCGCCGGTCATACCGTTGCGTGATCTCGTGCTGGTGCAGAACACGATCTTCCTGCGTCAGGACGGACAGGAGGACCCTGACGGGATCGCGCTCGCGCTGGTCGACGTCGTGGGGGTACACGACTGGACGCCGGATGAAGCCCGCGCGCAAGGCAAGCAATGGTGTGCCGGATACGTGTGCTGGGAACTGACGAACGTGCGGGCGATCGATCCGCCATTCCGATGCGCAGCGAAACGAGGGATCTATGCACTGGAGACCCCGGAGCGTCATGCATCCTGACTCCCGCGCCCGGGAACGACAGAGCCATCGGTGATGGTTTGCCGGGCAGATATCGTGCAGTCGTATTACGCGTACTTGTCACCCACCGCCGCCCTGACCGGATGCGTGTCATAGACGATGACCATGCGCTCGACGCGTCCGCTTTCGTCGAATTCGAACACATCGACGCATTCGAACTGCACCGCCGAGCCGTCCTTCAGCCCCCAGTCGTACACGAAGTAACCGGTTGCCCGTCGCGCGCCGGTCGCGCTGACGCAGATGTCGATCGCCGTGATGCGGCTTTGTCCGGATGCGGAAACGACTTTTTCGAAAAACGGTGTCGGCTGCATCCAGCCGAGAAACGGCGAATAAATCCGCGCATCCGGCGTGAACAATGCGCAGATCGCGGCGACGTCGCCGCGCTCGAGCGCCTTCAGGTAGGTGTCGACCTGCCGCGTGTATAGTGCTTTCGACGATGGGTCCATTCTCTTTCTCCGCGGGTTGTTGACGAGCCGGGCCGCGACAGGTGAGGCGGATCCGGTGCAACCACGATAGCGATGCACAGATGTCCGAACAATCGAAAAATCCGCAACCCAGGCATGCGGCCCGTGCATACCCGCTTGCCGAACTCACGCGAGCCCTGCCGCCGTTGACGGCGTTCCAGGCCTTCGTTGCCGCGGCCGAACTCGGCAGCTTCAGCCGGGCTGCCGATCATCTGTGCCGGACCCAGGGGGCGGTGAGCCGTCAGGTGCAGCAACTGGAAGTGCATTACGGGTGTGCGCTGTTCGTGCGTCATGCGTCGGGGCTGACACTGACTGCGGAAGGCGGCGCGTTGCTGACGGTGGCCGTCGACGTCCTGACGCAACTGGCACGCCACGCGCAGGCGCATGGCGGCGTCGCGCCGGTTCTCACGCTGCGGTTGCCGTCGACCTTCGCGATCCGCTGGCTGCTGCCGCGTCTCCCGGCGATCAATCGCGCACTCCCGCAGACCGAGCTGCGGATCCAGACGTCGGCGGACGACACGCCGGATTTCGCCGGAACCGACGTCGACGCGATCGTCGTACGAGGCGCCGGGCACTGGGCCGGCATGGTGTCGGTTCCGCTCTTTGCAGAGCGGCTGACGCCGATGTGTACCGGCACGCTGGCCGCTTCATTGAGATCGATCGCCGACCTTGCGCAGGCCACGTTGCTTCATCCCGCCCACGGGCACGACGAGTGGCGCTGCTGGCTCGCGGCCGTCGGCGCGACGCAGGTCGACCCGGAAGCCGGGCTCGTACTGGACACGCTCGAATTGACGCTCACCGCCGCCGAGCAGGGGCACGGCGTGGCGATCGGTGACCCGCGCATGGCCCGGGACCGGCTCGCGGCCGGGACGCTGGTCGCCCCGTTTGGCGAGGTCGTGGACAACGGTCTCGGCTATTTCCTCGTGTACCCGTCGCCGCGTGCGATGCAGCCCAAGATTCGCGCGCTGACGTCGATCCTGGCGGAACTGGCACAGGACGATTCGCCGCGCATGGCGTGACGGGAAGCCACGCCGCTCACACGCGCTAAACCGGAATCGACCGCCCGCGCATCCTGATCCCGATCCGCACGACACCGATCACCGCATTCGACAGCCACGTGAGCAGGCGCGGCATCCCGCGCCGGCGGATATCGAGCAGCAGCACGATCCGCACCGCGTCGCTGTCGTTCCATACCTCGTGCAGGAACGTGTCGTCCCACAGCAGGAAACGCCCTTCCTCGAGCCGGTATTCGTGGCCGTCGACTTTCAGCACGGCGGCCGGCGTGCCGTCCGCGCGCGTCGGCATCGACAGCACCAGATAGCCGCGCAGGATGCCGCGAAACGGCCCGCGATGCGGGGGAATGTGCTTGCCGGGCGCGAGGAACGACAGCGATGCGGACAGCACGTCCGGCGATGCCGCGACGATCGACGCGACGGTCGGGCAGCGCGACAGGTTGCGCGGGAACGGCTGGCCGTACGCCTGCATGATGAACATCCGCCAGTCGCGTGCATCGTTGGCCGAGATGTCGTACTGCTCGCGCATGATCTCGTGAAAGCGCGGGATGCGCGGCATGTCGCGCGCCACGGCGAATGCCTCAGCCTGGATGTCGGTCCAGGCACGGACGAAACGCTCGGTGTCGGGAAACACGGCCGTGTCGAGCACCGCGCCGCCGTCGATATGGCGGTCGAACAGCGTGCGCAGCAGGCCGGCTGCATAGTCGTAGGCGACAGACATGATCGATCGAAGGGCGATCCGTAAGGGGTGACGTCAGTCTGCCCGAAGCGCGGCAGGCGCTGCGTTACGTCAGGTTACGCCGGCTGACGAAAGAATGACAGTTGCATGAACGTCCGTGCCGGGCGCGCCCGGCGCTCGAGACGCCGCGTGATCCGGGTTGCGCGACGCGCGGGAATAAACGCACGCGCTCCGTCGTCATACGGGTGTAGCACGTCGTCTCGTTGACTTCTCAAGGAGTGGAACATGAACACGCATTGGCTGGTGGCCGCCGCGGTGGCGGCGATTTCTCTCGCGGGTGTCGCGACGCAAGCGTCGGCACAGGCACTGACGCGCGCGCAGGTCAGGCAGGAACTGATCGACGCCGAAAACAACGGGCTGCGCTTCGTGACCGATACGTCGTATCCGGACGTGAGCCCGCTGTTCCAGCGGCAGGTCGAACAGATGCCGACGCATCAGGCCAGCACGGCGGTCGGCAGCGATCCGGCCGCGTCATCCGAAGCGGGCAGGCCGGCGACGATGTCGCCGCGCCAGGGTTCCGCCGCATGCGTCGGCCCCGCGAGCTTCTGCGCGGTCTATTTCGGAAGCTGACGCAGCCGCCTGCGTTCGCAGGTCAGGCATTCGAGGGATTCAACACGGTTGATCGATACGGAACATTGAAGGAGTTCATGATGAAAACATATATCGCAGTACTTATGATGATCGGCGCGATCGTCGGTCAGTCGGCCTTCGCGCAATCGGCCGCGCCGCTGACGCGTGCCCAGGTTCGCGACGAATTGATGCGTCTGGAAGCAGCCGGGTACGACCCGGCGAAGGGAGATGAAGGGGAGTATCCGGCGGACATCCAGGCGGCGGAAGCGAAGCTTGCCGAGCAGGACCGGGCCCGGATGGCGGCTGACGCCGCGCACGCGCCGGCCGCCGGTATGCCGGCGCAGACCAGCAACTAGGTGTCGACATGGTCTTGTGCGACTTCAGGCCGTCGTGTTCGCGGCACGGCCGAACGGCCGCCCTTCGTGCCGCTCGACGCGGCAGAAGGGCGCCGGCCGCGCCGCCGGTCATCGCGCGCCGCTTCGCGCGGCGGCGCGATCATCTCATCGGCCGCGCGCGATGAGCGGCCGGTCGGGCGTGCGACGAAGCGGAACGCAGACGGTAGCGGTATCGGCGGCAATCCGGCACATGCGCACGATGGCATGCGGTGCCGCCAGCATGGCGATCACCAGGGCATCATGCGCTGCATGACCTGATCGCGCAGCACGAAGCGGTGCGCGAGCGCGGCCGCCACGTGCAGGCAAATGCCGACGAACAGTGCCCACGCGAGGATGCCGTGCACGTCGCCCATCGCGTGGCCGAACGCGGAGCCGGCCGCCGACAGCGCGGGCAACGGCACGATCCCGAGCAACGTCACGCTCCATGCGCGCGACGACGCGTTGATCCAGCCGAGCAGCGGCACCGCGATCAGCAGCGCGTAGAGCGCGAAATGCGTCGCGCCCGACAGTGCACGCATCGCGGGCGGCAGGTCACTCGCGGGTGGGCGATGCGTCACGCGCCACAGCACGCGGCAAGCCATCGCCGCGAGCAGCGCGGTGCCCACGAGGAGGTGCGCGGCGATCAGGCCGACGGGCCGCGTGTCGCGATGCACGTCGGGCATCGTCCAGCCGATCGCATATTGCGCGATGACCAGCGCGACGATCAGCCAGTGAAGCAAGCGCGCAACGGTGTCATATCGGGCGGGCGTGGACATGGAGACTCCTGCGGACGACGGGGACGATATCGGTCGAGCGGATTCTACGTTCGCTTTCTTAACGAAACGTTAAGCAGGCGTCGCCACAATCGTTCTCCGCTGGACTGTCGCTTTTCTTCATCCTGACCTACGCGACCTTTCGAATCTTTCAGATCGATAGCGGTCGTCCGCACGGGAGACTCTTTCATCATGGCACCTTCGACGATCGAGCGATGGCGTGCCCACCTGCTGATCGCCGCGCTGGCCGGCATGTTCATCCAGGGTTTCATGCTGGTGTCGTTGCTTGCATGGCACGTACCCGAAGCATTTTTCACCACGATGACGTTTCGTATCTGGGTCGCCATCGCGTTGGCCACCGCGATCCTTTCGGCCCGCAAGCTTGCCGACGTCGCGTTCCGCGCCGCGCTCGCCTGCGGCTACGTGCGCGTGACAGGAATCGATCGCCGCACGGTAGTCGTGTCATCTGATTGCGCGTATCGTCGCTTGGTCGTCCTTCACATCCGGCTCCACGGGAATCGATACGGCGGCGTGCACGGCTGACCCTGCGTGCGCGCGGCGGCTCCCGGGTGTCGTGGTCGCACGGGTCACCACTGGGGAGAAGCATGGTTTTGCTGCATGTGCTGCGCGCGCTGGCCGGGGCAATGTCGATCGTCTGCGGGCTGGGCGTGTTACTGGGCATTGCCTACACGATCACGGCCAGCGTGCTGGTCGGCCGGTTCTTTTCCCGGGCGCCGGCCGAGCCGCGCGACTATCCGGGCGTCACCGTCGCGAAGCCGCTGCACGGCGACGAGTGGCAACTCGTACAGCATCTCGAAAGCTTCTTCGTGCAGAATTATCCGGGCCCGGTCCAGCACCTGTTCGGCGTGCACGACGCGAACGACAAGGCGCTCGTGGCCGTCGAGGCGCTGCGGGCGCGCTACCCTGAAGCGAACATCAAGGTCGTCGCCGATGCGCGGCTCTATGGGCCGAACCGCAAGATCGCCAATCTCGTGAACATGCTCGAACACGCGGAGTATTCGGTGCTCTGTCTCGCCGACAGCGACGTTCGGGTCGAGCGCGATTATTTGCGCGCCGTCGTCGGCGCGCTGCAGCAGCCGGAGGTCGGCATCGTGACGAGCGTGTATCGCGGCATCGCATCGCCGGGCTTCTGGCCCGGTGTCGCCGTCGCGATGACGAACTACCATTTCCTGCCGGGCGTGATCACCGGGCTCTTCCTCGGGCGCGCACGGCCATGCTTTGGCCAGACGATTGCGATCACGCGCGCGACGCTCGAACGCATCGGCGGCCTCACGCGTTTCGCGCATCACCTGGCCGAGGATCATGCGCTGGGCGAGGCGGTGCGGCAGGTGGGCGCGCAGGTCGTCATTCCGCCGTTCGTCGTCGGGCATGCGTGCGTCGAGGAGACGTTCGCGAAGCTGTACGCACACGAATTGCGGTGGAGCTGCACGATCCGCGCGGCGGACCGGCTCGGTCACGCCGGCTCGGTGCTGATGCACCCGGTGCCGCTCGCGCTGCTGGCGCTGCTGTTTTCCGGCGGCACGGCCGTCGCGTGCGGGCTGACGGTCGCGGCGCTCGCCGCGCGGGCGCTGCTGATGCTGAACACGAGCCGGGCGACCGGCGCCGGCCTGCGCGGCGCGCTGTGGCTGCCGTTCGTCGATCTCCTGCAGTTCGTCGTGTTCGTGTCGAGCTTCTTCTCGTCGCATGTCGTGTGGCGCGGCACGCGTTTTCGCGTCGACCGGGAAGGGCTGCTGTCGCCCGCGAGCGAATCATGACGACCCCAACGAACCCCGCTGCCGATGCCGCGGAGCGGAACGCCGCGCGGGGCGACGCCCGGCTGCGCCACGTGGGGCAGGCGGCGGCGCTGGGCGGGCTCGCGCTCGCCGTGTGGCTGATCTGGCGCGAGCATCCGCTCGACATCCTGCATCGCCTGCAGATCGCCGGGGCCGGGCTGTTGCTCGCGGCGCTGGCGCACATCCTGCCGATGCTCGCGAATGCGTGGGACTGGCGGATGCTGATCCGCGGCCCGCGCCGGCCGTCGTTCGCGACGATGCTGAAGCTCGTGTGGATCCGCGAATCGATCAACGGGTTGTTGCCGGTCGCGCGGATCGGCGGCGAGATCGTGTCGTTCGGCCTGCTGCGGCAGGCGGGCGTGCGGCCGGCCACCGCCGTCGCCAGCCTCGTCGCCGACATGCAGCTGACGCTGATCAGCCAGCTCGTGTTCGCGCTGGTCGCGATCGGCTACGTGCTCGAGCACGTGTCGTCCGACGCCGCGCGGGTGGCCGGCAACCTCGCGATCGGCATGGCCGCGCTGGTACCGGTGCTGCTGCTGTTCGCGCTGGTGCAGCACGCGCGGCCTTTCGAACGCGCGATGCGCGTGCTCAACCGCGTCACGAGCGGCAAGGTGGTGGCGCTGGTCGGCGAATCGGCGCGCACCGATCAATCGATCCGGATGATCTGGAGAAAGACCGGCATCGTCGTGCGTTATCTCGTGATCTGGCAGACGCTGCAGTTCGTCGGCTATGCGCTGGAAATCTGGCTCGCGCTGTATTTTCTCGGCGCGGAGCCGACGTTCGCGCAGGCGCTCGCGATCGAGGCGCTGATCCAGCTCGTGAGCAGCATCGCGTTCCTGATGCCGGGCGGGCTCGGCGTGCAGGAGGGCGGGTTCGTGCTGATCGGCGGGCTGCTCGGGTTCGACCCGCCGACCTGTCTCGCACTGGCCGGCGCCCGCCGCGTGCGCGACCTGCTGTTTTATCTGCCGGGCCTGCTGGCATGGCAGTGGGCGGTCGGTTCGGCGAAGCGGCCGGGCGGAACGAAAGCCGCGCCGCTGCCCATCGGGGAATCCGCCCGGCCGCGTTGATGCGACCGGGGAGCCCGCGCCCGCGCGGCGGGCCGCGCGGGACTCAGCGCCGTTCGTCGGCGAGATGACTGCGGATCACGTCCGCGAACGACGTATCGCCCGTCAGCCCGAGCGCTTCCGCGCGCGACGTATCCCAACGGCCCGGCCAGCTGCCGACGATCTTCTCGACGCGCTCGTCCGGCACATGGCGGATCAGCTTCACGACGTCGTCGCCCGCGACTTCGCGCAGCGCCGCGATCATTTCGTCGACCGATACCGACAGGCCGGGCAGATTGATCACCCGTTTGTTGCCGAGCTTCGCGCCGTCGATCTCGCAGCCCGCGACGAGCGCTTCGATCGCGCCGCGGGGCGACAGCAGCCACAGCCGCGTCGAACCCGGCACCGGGCACACGCTTTCCTCGCCGTTCAGCGGCTCGCGGATGATGCCGCTCGCGAACGACGACGCAGCCGCGTTCGGGCGGCCCGGCCGCACGCTGATCGTCGGCAGCCGCAGCACGCGGCCGTCGACGAAGCCGCGCCGCGCGTAGTCGCACAGCAGCAGCTCGGCGATCGCCTTCTCGGCGCCGTACGACGATTGCGGGTTCAGCGCGGTGTCGTCCTGCACGACGTCGGGCAGCGTGCCGCCATAGACCGCGACGGAGCTCGTGAACACGACCCGCGGCCGATGGCCACGCGCGCGGCACACTTCGAGCAGCGTGCGCGACGCGTCGAGGTTGATCCGCATGCCGAGGTCGAAATCGGCTTCGGCCTGCCCGCTGACGATCGCCGCGAGGTGGAAGATCGCGCCGGTTTGCGTGTCGATCGCTCGGTCGAGCACCGCGCGCTCGGCGATGTCGCCGACGATCGACGTCACGCGTGCGTCGCCGAAATCGCTGCCTGCGACGACGTCGAGCAGCACCAGCTCGTCGATCTTCTCGCTGCGGCCATCGGGGCCGGTGAGTTCGCCGCGCTCGAGCAGCTTGCGTGCGAGACGCTGGCCGAGAAAGCCGGCGCCGCCGGTGATCAGTACTTTCATGTTCTTTACCCTCGGAAGAATGCTGGAATTACAGGTACGGCTTGAGCCAGCCGAGCCCTTCGGACGTGCCGGCCTTCGGGCGGTACTCGCAGCCGATCCAGCCGTCATAGCCGAGCGCGTCGATCAGCGCGAACAGATACGGGTAGTTGAGTTCGCCGATATCCGGCTCGTGGCGTTCGGGCACGCCCGCGATCTGGATATGGCCGATACCCGCGAAATCGCGCTTGAGCTTCATCGCGAGATCGCCTTCGACGATCTGGCAGTGGTAGCAGTCGAACTGCACCTTCAGGTTCGGCGCGCCGACTTCCGCGCAGATCGCCTGCGCGTCGTCCTGGCGGCTCAGGAAATAGCCGGGCATGTCGCGCGGGTTGATCGGCTCGATCAGGATCGTGATGCCATGCGCGGCGGCGGCCTGCGTCGCATGCCGCAGGTTCGCGAGGTACGTGTCGCGATGGCGCGCACGATCGGCGCCCGGCGGCACCATGCCGGCCATCACGTGCAGCTTCTTGTTGCCGAGCACGCGCGCATAGTCGAGCGCCTGGTCGATGCCGCGCCGGAACTCGTCCTCGCGGCCCGGCAGCGACGCGGTGCCGCGTTCGCCCGCGGCCCAGTCGCCGGGCGGCGCGTTGAACAGCGCCTGCTCGAGGTGGTGCGCATCGAGGCGCGCGCGGATGTCCTCGGCGGCGAAGTCGTACGGGAACAGGTACTCGACGGCCTTGAAGCCGTCGTAGGCGGCAGCGGCGAAGCGTTCGAGGAACGCGTGCTCGGTGTACATCATCGAGAGGTTGGCGGCGAAGCGTGGCATGGCAGCGGGTCCTGTGAATGAATGGGGCGGGGCGCGCACGGCGCCCCGCGTCGAATGGCGGCCGGATCGGCGACTTGGCGAATCAGCGGTTCACGAGTTTCGCGGGCGTGAGCCACACCGCGATCGCGCCGATCACGAGCATCGCGGCGAGCACGTACATGCCGGACGCCGTGCTGTGCGTGACGTCCTTCAGGTAACCGATCACGTACGGGCTCGCGAACCCGGCGAGGTTGCCGACCGAGTTGATGATCGCGATCCCGGCCGCGGCCGCGGAGCCCGCGAGGAACGCGGTCGGCAGCGACCAGAACAGCGGGGCGCAGGTCAGCACGCCGCCCGCCGCGAGCGACAGGAACACGATCGACACCGCCGTATTGTGCGAGTACGACGCGGCGACCGCAAACCCGATTGCGCCCATCAGCGCCGGCACGATCAGGTGCCAGCGGCGTTCGCGGCGCTTGTCCGCGCTGTGGCCGAACAGGTTCATCACGACGATCGCGACGAGGAACGGAATGGCCGACAGCAGGCCGATCTGCAGCGTATCGGTGATGCCGGTCGACTTGACGAGCGTCGGCATCCAGAACGTGAGCCCGTACTGGCCGGTGACGAACGCGAAGTAGATCAGCGACATCCACCACATGCGCGGGTCCGCGAACACGGCCTTCAGCGAATGGCCGTGCTTCTGCTGTTCCTGCGGCTGCGCGGCGATCTCGTCCTCCAGCAGCTGCTTCTCGCGCTCGTCGAGCCACTTCGCGCTGCGGATGCTGTTGTCGAGATACAGGATCGTCGCGATGCCGACGAGCACGGCCGGCACGGCTTCGATCATGAACATCCATTGCCAGCCGTGGAAGCCCGAGCCGCCGTGGAAGCGCTCCATGATCCAGCCCGACAGCGGGTTGCCGAAGATGCCCGACACGGGAATCGCGGACATGAACACCGCGATGATCTTCGCGCGGCGATGCGACGGGAACCAGTACGTGAGGTACAGGATCACGCCGGGATAGAAGCCGGCTTCCGCGAGGCCGAGCAGGAAGCGCAGCACGTAGAACTGCGTCGGCGTCTGCACGAACGCGAACAATGCGGACAGCAGGCCCCACGTGATCATGATCCGTGCGATCCAGATGCGTGCGCCGATGCGGTGCATCAGCAGGTTGCTTGGCAGTTCGAACAGAAAATAGCCCAGAAAGAAAATGCCGGCGCCGAGCCCGAACACCGTTTCGCTGAACGCGAGGTCCTGTGACATCTGCAGCTTCGCGAAGCCGACGTTCACGCGGTCGAGATACGCGACCACGTAGCAGAGCATCAGGAACGGCACGATGCGCCAGAACACTTTCTTGTAGGTGCGGTCGAGTTCCGCGGCATGGGCGGGCGCGGCGGGCGAGCGGCCAGCGGCCGCGTCGAGAGCAGTCATCGTCGTCTCCAATGATGTCGTGTGCCGGCGGCGCGTACGTCGCCGGTCGTGTGTGTGCTGACGGAAGGGCCCGCGCACACGGCAGGCATGGGAATCGTTGCGCGGCGCGCCGCTACCAGCGCGCGCCGAAGCTGGCGCGTAGTTCGTCCAGCGCGGCGTCGTCGAGCGGCTCGGGTTTCGGGTGCGTCATCAGCCACAGCCGCGCCGTTTCCTCGAGTTCCTCGAGCGCATACGACGCGTGCGACACCGACGGTCCCCACATCACCGGGCCGAGGCGATCGAGCAGCACGCCGCGCACCTGATCGGCGAGCGCCGCGACTTCGGCGGCAACGCCCGGATCACCGGGGCGGCGGTAACGGATCAGCGGAATGTGGCCGACCTTCATCACGTAGTACGGCGTGATCGGCGGCAGCACGTCGGTGTCGTGCCACACGCCCGCGAGCGTCAGCGCGACGAGATGCGTCGAATGCGTGTGGACGACGCCGTTCGCTTCGGCATTGCGCGCGTAGATGCCGCGATGCAGCGCGAGCGTCTTCGATGGCTTGCCGCCCGATACGGGCTGGCCGTCGAGGCCGACCTTCGCGATGTCGTTCGGGTCGAGCCGGCCGAGGCAGGCATCGGTCGGCGTGATCAGCCAGCCGTCGGGCAGGCGCGCGCTGATGTTGCCCGCGCTGCCGACCGCATGGCCGCGCGCATACAGGCTCGCGCCGACCACGCAGATCTCTTCGCGCAGTTTCGCTTCGTCGCTCATCGTGCGGCTCCGTCCAGCGCGCGCAGCGCCTTGTCGAAAAAGTCCGTGGCGCCGAAGTTGCCGGACTTCAGCGCGAGGCCGAGCGGCTGCGCGTCGATGGTGGCCGTCGCCGGCACGCCCGGGTCGATCTGCGTGCCGATCTGCAGTGACTTCACGTCGAGCGCCTGCACGACCGCGCCGGACGTTTCGCCGCCGGCGACCACGAACTTGCGCACGCCGAGATCACGCAGGCCGCGCGCGATCGCCGCGAGCGTGGCTTCGACGAGATGGCCGGCCGCGTCGACGCCGAGCGCCTGCTGCACGGCCTTCACTTCGTCGGGCGTCGCGGTCGCATAGATCAGCACGGGCTGCGGCAGGTGCGAGCGCGCAAAGGTGAGTGCTTGCTCGACGACGGGTTCGCCGCGCGATGCCGCGAGCGGATCGATGCGGAAGCTCGGCCGCGTGGCGCGCCATGCGGCGACCTGCGCGTTGGTGGCCTTCGACGCGCTGCCGGCGAGCACCGTCGAGAGTCCTTCGATGCGCGGCAGCGACGCCGCGTTGTCGCGTTCGGGCAGTTGCTCCGCGCGACGGAAATTCGCGGGCAGGCCGAGCGCGATGCCCGAGCCACCGGTGACGAGCGGCAAGCCCGCGCACGCTTCGCCGAGCACGTAGAGGTCGCGGTCCGACAGCGCGTCGGCGATCGCGAAGCGCACGCCTTCCGCGCGCAGTTGCTCGATCCGCGTGCGCACGGCGGCCGCGCCCAGCGCGATCGTGTCGTAGCGGATCAGGCCGACCGGCGACTTCGTCTGCCGTTGCAGCACGCGCACGAGGTTCGCGTCCTTCATCGGCGTGAGCGGATGGTTCTCCATCCCCGATTCGTTCAGCAGCACGTCGCCGACGAACAGGTGGCCGCGATAGATCGTGCGGCCGTTCTCGGGGAACGCCGGGCACGCGATCGTGAAGCCGCCGCCGGCCGCATCGAGCAGCGCATCGGCGACGGGCCCGATGTTGCCCGCGTCGGTCGAATCGAACGTCGAGCAGTACTTGAAGAAGAACTGCCGGCAGCCTTGCGCGCGCAGCCATTCGTACGCGGCGAGCGATTGCGCGACGGCGTCGGCGGCGGGGATCGTGCGCGACTTCAGCGCGACGACGATCGCGTCGGCGTCGAGCGGGGTGCCTGCGGCGCCGTCGGCGGGCACGCCGATCGTCTGCACGGTGCGCATGCCGCTCTTCACGAGCATGTTCGCGAGATCGGTCGCGCCGGTGAAATCGTCGGCGATGCAGCCGAGCAGGGGACGGGAAGCGGAAGCGGTCATGGCAAGTACGTCGGTCGAATCAGCGGGCGGGCGGCAGCGTGATGCCGGGGAAAGTCTTGATCACGGCGGAGTCGTCCTCGCCGCCGTGGCCGGCGCTCGACGCGCTCATGAACATCTGGTGCGCGGTGGCCGACAGCGGCAGCGGGAACTTGCTGCGGCGGGCCGTATCGAGCACGAGGCCGAGATCCTTCACGAAGATGTCGACGGCTGACAGCGGTGTGTAGTCGCCGTTCAGGATGTGCGGCACGCGGTTCTCGAACATCCACGAATTGCCGGCGCTGTGCGTGATCACGTCGTACAGCGCGTCGGCATCGACGCCTTCGCGCAGGCCGAGCGCCATCGCCTCGGCCGCCGCCGCGATGTGCACGCCGGCCAGCAGCTGGTTGATGATCTTCACTTTCGAGCCGATGCCGTGCGCGTCGCCGAGGCGATAGACCTTGCCGGCGATCGCCGCGAGCACGTCCTCGCAGCCCGCATACGCGGCGGCCGGGCCCGACGTCATCATCGTCATCTCGCCGGAGGCCGCGCGCGCGGCGCCGCCGGATACCGGCGCATCGAGCATCTGCAGGCCGGCCGCCTCGATCCGCGCGCCGAGCGCGACCGCGAATTCGGGCGCGACGGTCGCGCTGGCGATCACGACGCCGCCCGGCTTCATCGCCGCGACCGCGCCGTGCTCGCCGAACAGCACCGTTTCGGTCTGCGCGGCATTGACGACGAGCGTGACGACGACGTCGCACTGCGCGCCGAGTTCGGCCGGCGTCGCGCAGGCGATGCCGCCTTCGGCGGCGAACGCCTGCAGCACCGTGTCGCGCACGTCGCATGCGTGCACGCGCAAGCCGGCGCGCAGCAGCGAGCGGGCGACGCCGAGGCCCATCGCGCCCAGGCCGATGACTCCAACATTTCGTGACATGGTCAACCTTGATCGATTCGGGAGAGGGGCGGCGCGGCGGCCGCCGGGTTCAGCAGATACCGGCTTCCGCGAGGCGGCGGGCGGCGTTGTACATGTGCGTGCGCGCCGCGTTGCGTGCGGCCATCGGGTCGCGCGCGCGGATCGCGTCGGCGATCGCCGCGTGTTCCTCGCGCACCTGCCGCGAGAAGTCCTCGCGCGTCGCTTCGTTGCGCCGCGTGACCTTCACGCCGGCTTCGAGGTATTGGTTCAGGAACTGCAGCGTCTTCAGGAAATACGGGTTGCCGGTGACGGCCGCGATCGTGCGGTGGAACGCGACGTCTTCCGCGACGCCATCGCGCCCTTCGGCCACCGCGTCGTCGATCTTGCGCAGCGCATCGTCGATGTCGGCCATGTCTTCATCGGTGTGGTTCAGCGCGGCTTCGGCGGCGACCTCGGCCTCGATCGCGCGGCGCACCGCGAGCAGGTGCGGCAGCGACGTGGCTTCGACGGCCTCCGCGTAGTCGATCCGCAGCGGCCGGATCGCGCCGTGCTGGTTCACGTACACGCCGCTGCCCTGGCGCGGCTCGACCACGCCTTCGTTCTTCAGCCGCGAGATCGCCTCGCGGATCACGGTGCGGCTCACGCCGAATTCCTGCGCGAGCACGGCCTCCGTGGGCAGCTTGCCGGTGGCGGAGAAACTGCCGACTTCGATCTGCTTGAGCAGTTGCTGCGCGACATGGTCGCTCATCGCACGGGCGGGAATTTTCTCGAACATGGCGCTCTGGTTTGTAAGGTTATGTGGTCATCATACAAATTTGAATGGGCGTCAGCATCCGGGATAACCCTCGGTTAACGGAGTGCAACGTCGGCTAAATTGACTGGAACCGGTTCCAATTGAATCGAATCCGATGCGTTCGAGTGTCGATGCGCGAACGGTTGGAAAAGGAGCGGGGGCCCGTCGCCGTCAGTCGGCGATGTCCTCGACGGCGTCCGCCGCGATTGCCGCGCCGGCTTCCGCCACTTCGCCGCCACGCTCCCGATACGTCGCAGGCGGCACGCCGAACTGCTTGCGGAATTCGCGCCCGAGGTGCGACGCATCGGCGAATCCGCAGCTCGACGCGATATCGGCCACCGTGCGGTCGGAGCTCGTCAGCAGCCACGCGGCCGTGCGCAGCCGCACCTGCTTCGCGAACGCCTGCGGGCTCTTGCCCGTCTCCGCCTTGAACAGCCGCTCGAGCTGCCGCGTCGACAAATCGAGCTTGCTCGCGAGCTCGTCGAGCGACAGCGCACGCCCGACATGCTGTTCCATCAGGAGAATCGCGCGCTTGACCTTCGGGTGCGTCGCCGGCTCGAGGCCCGGCGGATGCGGCTGCGGCGCGTTGCCTTTCTGCATCTCGCCGACCAGCAGGATGCGCAGCGCCTTCTGCACGGTCGCGTGATCGAAGTGGCGCAGCAGGATCGCGGCGGCGACGTCGATCGACGCGCGGCCGCCCGAGCAGGTGATGCGGCGCCGGTCGATCACGAACAGCCGGTCGGCGATCAGCAGGTCGGGATCGGCAGCCGGAAAGCGCTCGATGAAATCCCAGTAGTGGAACCAGCTCACGCAGGTGCGGTAGCCGTCGAGCACGCCGGCGCGCATCAGCGTGAACACGCCGGTGCAGATGCCGACGACCGTCGCGCCGCCCGCCGCCGCGCGGCGGATGAAGTCGAGCGTCTCGGGGCCCGCCTGCGGCCCCGAATGCAGCAACCCGCCGACCACCACCACATAGTCGAACGGCTCGGCCGCGTCGAACGTTTCCCACGGCGTGATCTGGATCCCGCAGCTTGCGCGCACCGGCGCGAGGGTCTCGCCGATCACGCTCCACGCGCAGCGCACGGGCTTGCTGTAGTCGCCGTCGTCCGCCGACAGCCGCAGCATGTCGACGAAGCCGGAGAAGGCCGTCAGCGTGAAGTTCGGCAGCAGCACGATGCCGAAGCGGATACGCCGCGGCGTGGGTTCTGCGAGGGGGGAAGCGGGTACGTCGGTTGTCATCGCGGCCAATCTCTTCACGCCGGGCGGGCGGTCTCACTCAGTCTGTTGATACGGGTCATGCGGATACGGCGGCCGGGCGGGGCGGATGCAGCCAGCGTCGCTGATCGGTTCCGGCACGACTTGTGGTTTTCCGTCGCGAACCATCGCCAAAACGCACTTTCGGGCCTGCCGGCAGGGCGCTTGGCGGCGGTATCCCACGCCGATGCCGTTTTTGTTCTATCGGCCGATTTTACGCTTTGATGTACTGGCGCCAACGTCATTTCACGTGTGTCCCACCCAGAGGAAGCCAGATGAACGTCAGCGTCTTCGACCTGTTCAAGATCGGCATCGGCCCGTCCAGTTCGCATACGGTCGGCCCGATGATCGCCGCGTGCCGCTTCGCGTCGCACGTGGAGGACGCGAACCTGCTCGGTTTCGTGCGCCGCGTGCGGGTCGAACTATACGGCTCGCTCGGCGCGACCGGCAAGGGCCACGGCACCGACAAGGCCGTGCTGCTCGGTCTCGAGGGCCACCTGCCCGACACGATCGATCCGGACCTGATCGAGCCGCGGCTCGCCGCGATCCGCGCGGAGAAATCGCTGTCGCTGCTCGGCAAGCAGACCGTCCGCTTCGAGGAAAAGGAGCACATCGGCTTCTATCGCAAGCTGATGAGCGGCACGAGCATCGTGCACCCGAACGGGATGCGCTTCCAGGCGTTCGACGAACACGGCCAGCTGCTCGTCGAGAAAGAGTATTACTCGGTCGGCGGCGGCTTCGTCGTGAACCGCGACGGCGATCGCGTGAACGGCGTGCGCGCGGCGGTCGAGGTGCCGTATCCGTTCCGCACCGGCGACGACCTGATGCGCCAGTGCCGCGAGCACGGGCTGTCGATCGCCGAGCTGATGATGCGCAACGAATGCGCGCTGCGTCCCGCCGACGAAGTGCGCGCCGGGCTGCTCGCGATCTGGCGCACGATGGCCGCCTGCGTCGAGCGCGGCTGCAAGGTCGAGGGCGACCTGCCGGGCCCGATGCGCGTGAAGCGCCGCGCGGCCGAGCTGAACAATCGCCTGCGCGCGCGCTCGGAGGAGTCGCTGCGCGACCCGCTGTCGATGCTCGACTGGGTCAACCTGTATGCGATGGCCGTCAACGAGGAGAACGCGGCGGGCGGCCGGGTCGTCACCGCGCCGACCAACGGCGCGGCCGGCGTGATTCCCGCGGTGCTGCACTACTACGTGAAGTTCGTGCCGGGCTCGAACGAAGCCGGCATCGTCGAATTCCTGATGACGGCCGCGGCGATCGGGATCATCTACAAGGAAACCGCGTCGATTTCCGGCGCGGAAGTCGGTTGCCAGGGCGAAGTGGGCGTCGCGTGCTCGATGGCCGCGGCCGCGCTCGCCGCGGTGATGGGCGGCACGCCCGACCAGGTCGAGAACGCGGCCGAGATCGGCATGGAGCACAACCTCGGGATGACCTGCGACCCGGTCGGCGGGCTCGTGCAGATCCCGTGCATCGAGCGCAACGCGATGGGCGCGATCAAGGCGCTGAACGCGTCGCGCATGGCGCTCAAGGGTAACGGCCAGCACTACGTGTCGCTCGATTCGGTCATCAAGACGATGCGCGAGACGGGCGCCGACATGAAGACGAAATACAAGGAAACGTCGCGCGGCGGTCTGGCCGTGAACGTCATCGAATGCTAAACGAAGGATCACTCACATGAGCCGCTACTCGATATTCAGCCTGTTCCGCAACGGCCTCTCGTATCACGAGAACTGGGAAAAGCAGTGGAAGAGCCCGGAACCGAAGAAGGAATACGACGTCGTGATCGTCGGCGGCGGCGGCCACGGCCTCGCGACCGCGTATTACCTCGCGAAGGAGCACGGGATCACGAACGTCGCGATCCTCGAGAAGGGCTGGATCGGCGGCGGCAACACCGCGCGCAACACGACGATCGTCCGCTCGAACTATCTGTGGGACGAATCGGCCGCGCTGTACGAGAAGGCGATGAAGCTGTGGGAAGGGCTGTCGCAGGACCTGAACTACAACGTGATGTTCAGCCAGCGCGGCGTGATGAACCTGGCCCACACGCTGCAGGACGTGCGTGACACCGAGCGCCGCGTGAACGCGAACCGGCTGAACGGCGTCGACGCCGAATTCCTGACGCCCGCGCAGATCAAGGAAATCGAGCCGACCATCAACCTGAACAGCCGCTACCCGGTGCTCGGCGCGTCGATCCAGCGCCGCGCGGGCGTGGCGCGTCACGACGCGGTGGCCTGGGGCTTCGCACGCGGCGCGGACCGCGCGGGTGTCGACATCATCCAGAACTGCCAGGTGACGGGCATTCGCCGCGAAGGCGGCGCGGTGGTCGGCGTCGATACGGTGAAGGGCTTCATCAAGGCGAAGAAGGTTGCGGTGGTCGCGGCCGGCAACACGACGACGCTCGCCGACATGGCCGGCGTGCGCCTGCCGATCGAAAGCCACCCGCTGCAGGCGCTGGTGTCCGAGCCGATCAAGCCGGTCGTCAACTCGGTGATCATGTCGAACGCGGTGCACGCGTACATCAGCCAGTCCGACAAGGGCGACCTCGTGATCGGCGCCGGCATCGACCAGTACACGGGCTTCGGCCAGCGCGGCAGCTTCCACATCATCGAAAGCACGCTGCAGGCGATCGTCGAGATGTTCCCGGTGTTCTCGCGCGTGCGGATGAACCGCCAGTGGGGCGGCATCGTCGACGTGTCGCCGGACGCGTGCCCGATCATCACCAAGACCGACGTGAAGGGCCTCTATTTCAACTGCGGCTGGGGTACCGGCGGCTTCAAGGCGACGCCCGGCTCGGGCTGGGTGTTCGCGCACACGATCGCCCGCGACGAACCGCATCCGCTGAACGCGCCGTTCGCGCTCGACCGTTTCTACACGGGCCACCTGATCGACGAGCACGGCGCTGCCGCCGTCGCGCACTGACCGCTACCGCACAGACACAGGAGAAAGAAACATGTTGCTGATCGAATGTCCGTGGTGCGGGCCGCGCGCCGAATCCGAGTTCTCGTGCGGCGGTGAAGCCGACATCGTGCGCCCCGTGAACAACGAGAACATGACCGACCGCGAATGGGGCGAGTACGTGTTCATGCGCGAGAACAAGCGTGGGCTGCACAAGGAGCAATGGCTGCACACGCAGGGCTGCCGCCGCTGGTTCAAGGCCACCCGCGACACGGTGACCTACGATATCAAGGGCTACGAAAAGTTCGGTGGCGAAGCTGCCGGCAACGCACACGAAGAGGGCACGAGCAAATGAGCCAGAAAGACCGCCTCGGCACCGGTGGCCGCATCAATCGCGCGATTCCGTTGACCTTCACGTTCAACGGCCGCACGTATCAGGGCTTCCAGGGCGACACGCTCGCGTCCGCGCTGCTCGCGAACGGCGTGCACTTCGTCGCGCGCAGCTTCAAGTACCACCGCCCGCGCGGGATCGTGACGGCCGACGTCGCGGAACCGAACGCCGTCGTGCAGCTCGAATCGGGCCCGTACACGGTGCCGAACGCACGCGCGACCGAGATCGAGCTGTACCAGGGGCTCGTCGCGTCCAGCGTGAATGCGGAGCCGTCGCTCGAGAACGACAAGTACGCGATCAACCAGAAGCTGTCGCGCTTCCTGCCGGCCGGCTTCTATTACAAGACCTTCATGTGGCCGCGCAACATGTGGCCGAAGTACGAAGAGAAGATCCGTGAAGCCGCCGGCCTCGGCAAGGCGCCGGAAGCGCTCGACGCCGATCGCTACGACAAGTGCTACGCGCACTGCGACGTGCTCGTGGTCGGCGGTGGCCCGTCGGGCCTCGCGGCCGCGCATGCGGCGGCCACGGCCGGCGCGCGCGTGATCCTCGTCGACGACCAGCGCGAGCTCGGCGGCAGCCTGCTGTCGTGCCGCGCCGAGATCGACGCGAAGCCCGCGCTGCAGTGGGTCGAGAAGATCGAGGCCGAGCTGCGCAAGCTGCCCGACGTGACGATCCTGTCGCGCAGCACCGCGTTCGGCTACCAGGACCACAACCTCGTGACGGTCACGCAGCGTTTGACCGATCACCTGCCGGTGTCGATGCGCAAGGGCACGCGCGAGCTGCTGTGGAAGGTCCGCGCGAAGCGCGTGATCCTCGCGACCGGCGCGCACGAGCGGCCGATCGTGTTCGGCAACAACGACCTGCCGGGTGTAATGCTCGCCGGTGCGGTGTCCACCTACGTGCATCGCTTCGGCGTGCTGCCGGGCCGCAACGCGGTCGTGTTCACGAACAACGATCGCGCGTACCAGACCGCGCTCGACCTGAAGGCGTGCGGCGCGAAGGTGACGGTCGTCGATTCGCGCGCGTCGTCGAACGGCGCGCTGCCGGCCGCCGCGAAGCGGCAGGGCGTGACGGTGATGAGCGGCGCGGTCGTGACGGGTGCATCGGGCAAGTGGCGCGTATCGTCGGTCGACGTCGCGTCCTACTCGAACGGCCAGACCGGCGGCAAGCTGCAGACGCTGCCGTGCGACCTCGTCGCGATGTCGGGTGGCTTCAGCCCGGTGCTGCACCTGTTCGCGCAGTCGGGCGGCAAGGCCTGCTGGAACGACGAGAAGGCCTGCTTCCTGCCGGGCAAGCCCGTGCAGGCGGAAGCGAGCATCGGCGCAGCAGCCGGCGAATTCGGCCTGGCGCGCGCGCTGCGGCTCGCGGTCGATGCGGGCGTGGAAGCCGCGAAGGCAGCGGGTTTCACCGCTGCGCAGCGCGCGGTCGCGCCGCAGGTCGCGGAACCCGTCGAAGGCGCACTGCAGCCGCTGTGGCTGGTCGGCAGCCGCGAAGCCGCGGCACGCGGGCCGAAGCAGTTCGTCGACTTCCAGAACGACGTGTCGGCCGCGGACATCCTGCTGGCCGCACGCGAAGGCTTCGAGTCGGTCGAGCACGTGAAGCGCTACACGGCGATGGGCTTCGGCACTGACCAGGGCAAGCTCGGCAACATCAACGGGATGGCGATCCTCGCGGGGGCGCTCGGCAAGACGATTCCGGAAACGGGCACGACGACGTTCCGCCCGAACTACACGCCCGTGTCGTTCGGCACGTTCGCGGGCCGCGAGCTCGGCGATTTCCTCGATCCGATCCGCAAGACCTGCGTGCACGAGTGGCACGTCGAGCACGGCGCGCTGTTCGAGGACGTCGGCAACTGGAAGCGGCCGTGGTACTTCCCGACGAACGGCGAGGATCTCCATGCGGCCGTGAAGCGCGAATGCCTCGCGGTGCGCAACAGCGTCGGCATCCTCGACGCGTCGACGCTCGGCAAGATCGACATCCAGGGTCCGGACGCGGTGAAGCTGCTGAACTGGATGTACACGAACCCGTGGAACAAGCTCGAAGTGGGCAAGTGCCGCTACGGGCTGATGCTCGACGAGAACGGGATGGTGTTCGACGACGGCGTGACGGTGCGCCTCGCCGACCAGCATTTCATGATGACGACCACGACGGGCGGCGCGGCGCGCGTGCTGACGTGGCTCGAGCGCTGGCTGCAGACCGAATGGCCCGACATGAAGGTGCGTCTGTCGTCGGTGACCGATCACTGGGCGACGTTCGCGGTGGTCGGCCCGAAGAGCCGCAAGGTCGTGCAGAAGGTGTGCCAGGACATCGATTTCGGCAACGAGGCGTTCCCGTTCATGAGCTACCGGAACGGCACCGTCGCGGGCGCGAAGGCGCGCGTGATGCGGATCAGCTTCTCGGGCGAGCTCGCGTATGAAGTGAACGTGCCGGCGAATGCGGGCCGCGCGGTGTGGGAAGCGCTGATGGCGGCCGGCGCCGAGTTCGACATCACGCCGTACGGCACCGAGACGATGCACGTGCTGCGCGCGGAGAAGGGCTACATCATCGTCGGCCAGGACACCGACGGCTCGATCACGCCGTACGACCTCGGGATGGGCGGCGTCGTCGCGAAGTCGAAGGACTTCCTCGGCAAGCGTTCGCTGTCGCGTTCGGACACCGCGAAGGAAGGCCGCAAGCAGTTCGTCGGCCTGCTGACCGAGGACGAACAGTTCGTGCTGCCGGAAGGCGCGCAGATCATCGCGAAGGACACGCAGGTGTCGGCGGTCGATCCGACGCCGATGCTCGGCCACGTGACGTCGAGCTACTACAGCCCGATCCTGAAGCGCTCGATCGCGCTCGCGGTGGTGAAGGGCGGCCTGAACAAGATGGGCGAGAGCGTCGTGATTCCGCTGGCCAACGGCAAGCGCATCACCGCGACGATCTCGAGCCCGGTTTTCTACGATACCGAAGGGGTGCGCCAGCATGTGGAATGAAACCAGAAACCAGACGCAGGTGGCGGGCGCGGGCGGCGTGACGCTTGAATCGCCGTTCGTCGGCGCGGCCGACGTGCTGAAGCCGCACCAGGCGCGCGCATCGAAGAAGTTCACGCTGCGCGAGCGGCCGTTCCTCGATCTCGTCAACGTGCGCGGCGAGTTGAGCGATCCGGCGTTCGTGAGCGCGTTCGAGCGCGTGGTCGGCTGCCGGCCGCCCGCGGCGCCGAACACGGTCGCGCGCGGCGCCGAGTACGACGTGCTGTGGCTCGGCCCCGACGAGTGGCTCGTGCGCTCGAACGGGCCGGTGCCGGCCGGCGTGCTGGAGGCGCAGCTCGCGGAGGCCGTGCAGGGTTCGTATGCGGCGGCCGTCGACGTCGGCAGCGGCTATACGGTGGTCGAGATCAGCGGCGAACGCGTGCGCGACGTGCTCGCCCGCGGCTGCCCGCTCGATCTCCATCCGCGTGTGTTCAAGCCGGGCCAGTGCGCGCAGTCGCATTACTTCAAGTCGTCGATCGTGCTGATCCCGACCGGTGACGATGCGTTCGAGATCGTCCTGCGCCGCAGCTTCGCCGACTACTTCGTGCGCATCATGCTCGACGCGGCCGCGCCGCTCGCATCATGAAGCCGTTCGACGAACCGTTCGTGGCGATCGACGCGCCGCGCCTGCGCGGGCGCGGCTGGAGCGTGTTCGTCGACGAACTGAAGGTGCCCGCGCGGATCGGTATTCATGCGCACGAGCATGAAGCGCCGCAGCCGATCGTGATCGATGCACGGCTCGGCTATCGGTGCGAGCCGAGCGAGCAGGGCGAGTGGATCGATTACGATGGCTATTGCGCGCGCCTTGCCGCATTCCTGTCGCACAAGCCGCATACGCGGCTGCTCGAGACGCTCGTCGCCGATATCGCGGTGCTGTCGTTCCGTGAATGGCCGGCGCTGGAGTCGCTGACACTGTCGGTGTACAAGCCGAAGATCCGGCCCGGCACGAAACGGGTCGGCGTGTCGCTCGACTGGACACGCGGGGATTATTTGCGGTGGACGGGGGCGGCGGGGCAGTTTTGACGCAGGAGAGGCGGCCGACGAGCGCATCGAAACGATGCCGGTCGGCTGCCGGCCGTGGCACTTGCTGGTCTGTATAGTTCCTGAAATATGCGAACAATTCGCCGTCGCTGACATTCAAGTCTTTAATTCCGAGATTCTCGTAACAATGCCGTCGATACCGTTCGTCGGCGTTTTGTTCCTGGTATCCCGGAATTATGGCCCGCACCTTACCCCGCCCGATTGCATCACCCGACCCGCTTGCGCAGGATCTCGCGGCGCTGGGTGCGCTCGTCCGCAACCGGCGGGCGCAGAACCAGATGCGGATCGACGACGCAGCCGACATGCTCGGCGTCTCCAAGGACGTGCTGTCGCGGCTCGAAAACGGCCGGGCGGTGAGCCTCGACAAGTTGTTCAAGGTGCTCGACGGTCTGGGACTCAATTTGCTCGTCGTACCGAAGCGCGAAGTGCCCGTCGCTCGCAAGGCATTGCATGAACTTGCCGAGCCGGCTGTTCCGGCGGAGTCGCGGGAGGGCGCGTGATGGTTCATCGCCTGCGCATCTCGACCAACGGTTCGCCCGTCGGGCAACTGACTTACGACGCCCGTCAGGATGACTACGGTTTTGCGTATGCGTACTCAGGCCGACCGCGTGCTGCGTATTGCGCCTATGGTGTCCAAGGTGAACATCGATCTGCTTTGAAATCGGGCATTCACCGGGCGATCGCAGCGACATCCGTTCCAGCCTGTCGTTGCGATCACCCTGAGCCGAAGCATCAAGCCGCCGCCACCCCATCCAGCGCCGGATAGTCGACATACCCGCGCGCATCGCCGCCGAAGAACGTTTCGCGCCGCGCGTCGTTCATCGGCGCGCCGGTCTTCACCCGCGTCACGAAATCCGGATTCGCTAGCACCATCTGCCCGTACGCTTCGAGATCGGCCAGCCCCGACGTCACGTCCGTGCCGATCGCGTCGCGCGTGCGGCCCGGACGGTTCAGGATCAGCGTGCCGCTCCAGCGCGCGCGCAGGTCGGCCAGCAGCGCTTCGTTGCCCTGATGCATCACGTGCAGGTAGGCGAGGCCGAGCCGGTCGAGTTCCGTCGCGAGATGGCGATACAGGTCCGGCCCCTCCGCACCTTCGTCGAGGCCGCCCAGCGTGTTGCCGGGCGATACGCGGATAGCCGTGCGATCCGCGCCGATCTCGTCGGCGATCGCCGTGGCAACCTCGATCGCGAAGCGCGCACGGTTCTCGATCGAGCCGCCGTACGCGTCGGTGCGCGTGTTGGCATTCGGCGCGAAGAACTGCTGGATCAGGTAGCCGTTCGCGCCGTGGATCTCGACACCGTCGGCACCCGCCTCGATCGCGCGGCGCGCGGCGATGCGGAAGTCGTTCACGGTCTCGCGCACTTCGTCGAGCGTCAGCGCGCGCGGCGCGGGGATGTCCAGCATCCCCTTCATCGTGAACATCTGCGCATTCGGCGCGATCGCCGACGGCGCGACGGCCTGCCGGTGATGCGGCGTATTGTCGGGATGTGACATGCGCCCGACGTGCATCAGCTGGATGAACAACCGGCCGCCACGGGCATGCACGCGGTCGCTGATCGCCTTCCAGCCGGCGACGTGCGCGTCGGTATAGATGCCGGGCGTCGTCAGGTAGCCTTGCCCGTCGTCCGACGGCTGCGTGCCTTCGCTGACGATCAGTCCGAGGCTCGATCGCTGCGCGTAATACTCGGCGGCCCATTCGCCGGGCGTGCCGTCGAAGGCGGCGCGGCTGCGGGTCATCGGCGCCATGACCAGGCGGTTTTCCAGCGTATATCGGCCCACGCGGACCGGGGTGAACAGTTGGCTCATGATGCGTCAGCTCCTCGAGAGTCGGGACGGTGGCACCGGGTCGGTGCCGCCTCGGGCGCCGGCCGCGCACGGGTGTGCCGACCTCGCCTCCACGCACCCATCATCCATTGCTTCCTTTTCGGGATAAACCGGGTAATCTGGATAACATTGATCCATTGATGGAGCAGTGGGCATGGAACTGCTGAACGACATGGCGCTGTTCGTCGAAGTCGTGAAGGCGAAGGGGTTTCGCAGTGCGGCGGAGACGCTGGGGATGCCGAACTCGACGCTGTCGCGGCGCATCAGCGCGCTGGAGAAGGCGATCGGGCTGCGGCTGCTGCATCGCACGACGCGCCGGATCGAGCTGACCGAGGCCGGCCAGCTCTACTTCGAGCGCTGCAAGCGCATCGTCGACGAGGCGCGGCTCGCGCACGAGCAGCTCGGCGGGTTGCTGGCGGAGCCGACCGGCGTGTTGCGTGCGTCGTTTCCGGTCGATTTCGCGGTGACCTACCTGGCGCCGCTGATCGTCGAGTTCTCGACGCGTTACCCGAAGCTGACATTCGATTTCGAGCTGACGTCGCGGCGGGTCGATCTGGTGAGCGAACCGTTCGACGTGGCGATCCGCTTGGGCGATTCCGACGATTCTCAACTGATCGCGCGGCGGCTGGCCACGCTCGGGAACTACCTTTATGCGTCGCCCGGCTATCTCGCGCGCAAGGGCGAGCCGCGCTCGCCGGACGACCTGGCGCGGCACGCGTGCCTCAGCCTGGCGAGGGCCGGCACGTGGACGCTGCATGACGGCACGCACTCCGTCGCGGTGCCAGTGAGCAGTCGTTTCGCGGGAAACAGCGTCGGCATGCTGCGGCGCCTGGCCACGCTCGATGCGGGCATCATCGTGCTGTCCGAGGCGATCGTCGCGGACGACCTGGCCGCCGGCCGGCTGCGCCGCGTGATGTCCGCATGGGAGGGCGAGCCGATTCCGGTCTACGCGATGACGGAAACGCGGCTGCTGCCCGCGAAGACGCAGCATTTCATCGAGTTCTTGCGGGAGCGCTTCGCGCAGGCGTGACGGGCGGGTAGCCGTTCGTCGTTCAGTTCTGCGCCGGTGGCGGTGCGTCCAGCTGCGCTTCCCATTTCTTCAGGATGCGCACGCGTGCCTGGCTGAAATCGACCCAGCAGTTCATCCGCGCGTCTTCCGGGATCATCTGCTGCGGATTGGCGGCTTTCACGTAGTCGCAGGTGTCGTCGGCGAAGCGGGTCCAGCTTGCCTGCGACTTCGCGAGCGCGCTGGCGGCATCGGGGTTGCGCTGCTTGAGCTTGTGCTCGAGCGATCGGTACGCGCGCTCGACGGCCTGATCGTCCTGACCGAGTACGCAGGTCCGTACGTCGTTCATCGTCAGCGCATGTTTCTCGCAATCGACGGCGGCAAACGCGGTGGTGTGGCCGATCGCCAGCGCGGCAACAGCAAGGAAGCGGGTGGCGTGGCGCATGCGCGTCGATCGAAGGGGGAGACTAGTTGGCGCGGGCCGACGTCGGGCTCGTCCTTTCGCTGACCGGCACCATGCGGGCCTTCGCATCGTTCGCGGAATTCACGGGATTCGAGGCTTTCGCATCGTCGTCAGGTTCAAGCACGAAGCGGAACGAATCGACGCGCTGCATCACCTTCGCCGCATACGCGTTCGACCCGCCGCTGTAGCTTCTCAGGCCGGCCCGCACGTCGCCCCCGGCCGCCCTCACGTAGCCCGACAGGATCGCGGAGCCCACTTCGACGTTCGCGTTCGGGTCGGTCAGGTCCTTCACGTTGCGCACCAGGCCGCGGTGCGCGGTCGGCACGACCTGCATCAGCCCGGTCGCGCCGTGCTGGCCGCGCGCCTTTTCCTGGAAGCGCGATTCGATCGAAATAATGGCGTAAACGAGTGCGGGAGGCAGTGAATATTTCGTCGCAGTGACGCTCACGATATCGGCGAGCTTCGCGGCCCGTTCCTTCGCGACGCCGAACTTCTTCGTCAGGTAGGACGTGATGCGGCGGTTTGCTTCGTTCGGCTGATCGTTGGCGTCGGCGAGCGGCGCGGAGGCGACGGACGGCGCCGATGCGGCTGCTTCGGGCGCGGACGCAGGCAGTGCGGGCGCTTGCTGCGCCGACGCCTGTTGCGCGATGCCGAGCGAAAGCACGATCAGCCAGAAAAACCGTCGCATGGTGGAGTGCGGGGAATGGGAAGGCGCCTAGTATATCGGCCAATTGCCGCCGGCGGTCGAGTGCCGGTTCGAATGAAAGCGGCATGTAGGCTTGTGTCGCGGCGAGCCGATCGAGGAACCGATCGTTGCGCGGACACGCATCGGAGTCCGGACGAACGCTAGTTGATGATCTCGCCGATGCCGGTTTCGATGCGGATTCTGAGCTGCTGGATGAACGCCGGATCGTAGGGTTCCCAGCTTTCGAGTTCGCCGACGATCTTCAAAGGCGATGTGCTCCGGTACGATCGCGTCGGATTGCCCGGGAATTTCTTGTCCGTGACGTTCGGGTCGTTTTCGAATTCGCCGGTGGGTTCGACGATGTAGACCCGCGGTCGGCCGTCGCCTTTGGCCATTTCCGCAGCCAGGCCGGCGCCTTTGGGCAACGCCGTGAAGTAGATGTGATTCATCACGACGTCATCGCGATAATTCGATCGGAAGCCTGCCGTCAGCAAGTCGCCGATCCGCAAATCCGCTTTCGTGCCATGAAAAAACGGGCCGGTGTCCGAAACGGTCATGGTTTCTCCTTCGAAAAATCGCGCAACGGCTTCTACGCGCGGCGTGCGGCTGCCACCCGTGCAATCGTGCCGATTGCATCGCTGACGAGCACCGCGAGCAGCCCGACGATCACGCCGCCCTGCAGCACGAACGCGGTGTTCGACGTCTGCAGCCCCGCGATGATCACGTCGCCGAGCCCGCGCGCGGCGACCGTCGAGCCGATCGTCGCGGTGCCGAGATTGATCACGACCGCGAGCCGCACGCCGTTGACGATCACCGGAAACGCGAGCGGCAGCTCGACCGACACCAGTTGCTGCCAGCCGCTCATCCCCATCCCGCGCGCGGCGTCGACGACGTCGCGCGGCACGTCCTCGAGCCCCGCGATCGTGCTTTCGAACACGGGCAGCAGACCATACAGCACGAGCGCGATCAGCACGGGCTTCAAGCCGAAGCCGACGGCCGGCACCGCGAGCGCGAGCACCGCGACGGGCGGGAAGGTCTGGCCGATGTCGACGACGCTGCGCGCGACCGGCAGGAAATCCGCGCCCCACGGCCGCGTGACCGCGATGCCGGCCGCGACCGCGACGATCGTGCCGATCAGGCTCGACAACGCGACCGTGCCGAGATGCGCGAGCGTGAGGTCGAGCAGGCTCGCGCGATCGTAGATCACTGGCGCGCCGTTGTCGGCGAACGGCGCGAACAAGCCTTGCAGCCAGGCGGGTCGCAACAGCAGCACGAGCAGCAGCGCGAGCGCGGCCGCGCGTGCGAGGTAGGCGGGAAGTGCGGACCGCCCGGGCCGTGTGCTGCCGTGCGTCGTCATGCGGGCTTCCTTGCGTGCGCACGGATCGCATCGAGCGTGATGCGGCGCGTGTTGCGGCCGTCGCCATCTTCCACTGGAAGCACATCGACACCACGCCACAGCAACTCCGACACCGCATCGCGCAGCGTGCGCGTCGCGGCGATCGGTTCGCCATCGGCATGACCGGGTTCGGCCACCGCATCGATCGGTGTCAGCGCGAGCAGGCGCAGCGGCCGATCGACGCCGGCGACCAACTGTTCGACGACGCCGGCTGCCGGCTTGCCGAGAATCTCGGCCGGCGCAGCGACCTGCAGCAGCCGGCCGCCGTCCATCACCGCGATCGTGTCGCCGAGCTTCAGCGCTTCCTCGATGTCGTGTGTGACGATCACGACGGTGATGCCGAGGCGGCGCTGCAAGGCAAACAGGTCGTCCTGCGCCTTGTTGCGGATGATCGGATCGAGCGCACCGAATGGCTCGTCCATCAGCAGCATCGCGGGCTCGGCCGCGAGCGCACGCGCCACGCCGACGCGCTGTTGCTGCCCGCCCGACAGTTCGTGCGGCAGCTTGTCCGCGAACTCGGCCGGCGCGAGATGAAACAGGTCGAGCAATTCGTTCACGCGCGCGTCGATGCGATCGGCCGGCCAGCCGAGCAGGCGCGGCACGGTCGCGATGTTGCGCGCGACGCTCCAGTGCGGAAACAGCCCGTGCCCCTGGATCGCATAGCCGATGCCGCGCCGCAGCTGCTCGGGCGCAACGGTGGCCGTATCGACACCGTCGATGCGGATCGTGCCGCTGGTGGGCGCGATCAGCCGGTTGATCATGCGCAGCAGCGTCGACTTGCCGCTGCCCGATGCGCCGACGAGCGCGGTGATCGTGCCGCGCTCGATCGTCAGCGACACGTCGTCGACGGCGACGATATCGCCGAAGCGTTTGCCCGCACGTTCGATCTCGATCATCCTGCACGCCCCTTCGCGAGCGTGGTCGCGGCTTCGAATATGACGGCCGCCACCAGCGCGAGCACGATCGTCGGGATCGCGCCGAGCAGCACGAGATCGGCGGCCGATTGCCCGATCCCCTGGAAGATGAAGGTGCCGAAGCCGCCGCCGCCGATCAGCGCGGCGACCGCGGTCAGCCCGATGTTCTGCACGAGCACGATGCGCACGCCGCTCAGGATCACGGGCAGCGCGAGCACGAGATCGACGCGCAGCAGCCGCTGCGCGCGCGTCATCCCCATCGCGCGCGCCGCTTCGGTCACGTGCGGCGGCACCTGGCCGAGCCCGACCACGACGCTCGACGCGATCGGCAGCAGCGAATACAGGAACAGCGCGAGCACGGCAGGAGCGACGCCGATGCCGCGGATGCCGAGCGCGGCCGCGAGCGGCACGTGGGCGGCGAGCAAACCGAGCGGCGCCATCATCAGCCCGTACATCGCGATGCTGGGGATCGTCTGCACGATATTGAGCACGGGCATCGCGACGGTACGCACCGCCGCGATGCGCGCGCAGGCGATGCCGAGCGGCACGCCCGCGACGAGCGCGGCCGCCACCGAGCCGCCGGTGAGCGACACGTGCCGGATCGCCTCGATCCAGAAGTCGTCGCTGCGCACCGCGTATTCGCGCATCACGGAAAGGCCGTCCCACCAGCCGCTCGCGAGCGGCACCGAAATCGCTGCTATCGCGACGACGAGCGCGGCGAGGCGCCGCCACGGGCCGAAGGCGAGCCGCGCGAGCGCATCCGCGACGAGTACGGCCCACGCGAACAGCAGCAGCCAGACGCCGGAGGAGGGCGATACGCGGGCGAGCGTGTCGTCAGGCGCGACGAGGTGCGTCGCGGCCGCGCCGACCGCGTACGCGAGCGTGGCGAGCCACGCGCAGCCGGCCGCGAGGCGCCACGCGGGGCGGCTGGCCGTCATCGCCCACAGCGCGCCGACGATCCACAGCGCGGCGAACCCGGCGCCCTGCAGGGCCGGCAGCGCGGCGAACACCGACAGGTCGGTGCCGGCCGCGATGCGGTTCGGCCGCAGCACCGCGAACGGCAGGCCGAGCACGGCGACGATCGTCAGGACCCCGATCAGGATGCCGACCTTGTCCGCCGTGATGCGCCGCGCGGACGCTGCCGCGCGATCCGTCATTTAACGAAGCCCTTCGCTTTCAGGTAGCTTTTCGCGACGCCGGCGGCCGGTTCGCCGTTGATCTGGATGCGCGCGTTCAGCGTCTGCAGCGTCTTCAGGTCGAGGCTCGCGAACACGGGCTTCAGGTAGTCGGCGATCTGCGGGTGCGCTTTCAGCACGGCTTCGCGGATCACCGGAGCGGGCGCATAGACGGGCTGCACGTGCTTGTCGTCGTCGAGCACCGCGAGGCCGCTCGACGAGATGCCGCCGTCGGTGCCGTAGACCATCGCGGCATTCACGCCGTCGGTCTGGTTCGCCGCGGCCTTGATGGTTGCGGCCGTGTCGCCGCCGGACAGCACGACGAGCTGGTCGGGCTTCAGCTTGAAGCCGTACGCCTTCTCGAACGACGGCAGCGCCGACGCGCTGTTCACGAATTCGGCCGACGCCGCGAGCTTCACCTTGCCGCCGCCGGCCACCCACTTGCCGAAATCGGAGAAGGTCTTCAGGTGCTGCGACTGCGCGACCGGTGCGAGCACGGCGACGCCCCACGTGTTGTTCGCGGGCGCCGGGGTGAGCCAGACGAGATGGTTCGCCGCGTAGTCGAGTTGCTTCGCGGTGTCGTAGCCCTGGCTCGCGTTCTTCCACAGCGGATCGTCCGCCTTGTTGAAGAAGAACGCGGCGTTGCCGGTGTATTCGGGGTAGACGTCGATCTCGCCGCTCGTGAGCGCCTTGCGCACGATCGGCGTGGTGCCGAGCGCGATCTTTTCGGTGACGGGGATGCCGTGGGCCTTCAGCACCTGCGCGATGAGGTTGCCGAGCAGGTTGCCTTCGGTGTCGATCTTCGACGACACCACGACGGGCGTGTCGGCATGCGCGCCGGGCGCGACGATCGCGGCGGCGAGCGCGAGGCCCAGGATCCGGGCGGGCAGGGCGAGCTTCATACGGGCCAATCTCCAGGACGAGGGCGTACGCCGAAAGTTACTTGACTGAGCCGGCTTTGGCAAACCACGTGCGGCGGCGTGCCCACAGCCCGTGTGGGGATTACCCGCATCCGTGTTGCAGGCTTGTTACACTGAATCCGTTCCCGCCTTGCCGACACTTCCTGACATGAAGCCCGAGTTGCTGGTTCTCATCGCTTTGCGCGGCGACGCGCATCGCGAGATCGCCGCGTCGTTCGACGTGCGCTACGCCCCGACATCCGAAGCACGCGAACGCGCGATCGCCGAACACGGCGGCACGATACGCGCGGTGCTGACCAACGGCAGCACGGGGCTCACCGCCGCCGAAATCGATCGTCTTCCGCAACTCACGTTCGTCAGCGCGCTCGGCGCCGGCTACGAGCACATCGATGTCGCCCATGCGAAGACGCGCGGCGTGACCGTGGTCACGGGCGCCGGCACCAACGACGATTGCGTCGCCGATCATGCGTTCGCGCTGCTGCTCGCGGCCGTGCGCAACGTCGTGCAGCTCGATGCGAAAACCCGCGGGGGCGTGTGGCGCGACGGCCTGGCGATGCCGCCGAACGTGTCGGGCAAGAAGCTCGGCATCGTCGGGCTCGGCAAGATCGGCGAGAAGTGCGCGCGCCGCGCGGCCGGCTTCGACATCGAGATCGGTTATCACAACCGGTCGGAGAAGAACGTCCCTTACCGCTATTTCGATCGCGTCGACACGCTCGCGCAGTGGGCCGATTTCCTGATCGTCGCGACACCGGGCGGCGCGGGCACGCGGCACCTGATCGATCGCGCGGTGCTCGACGCGCTCGGCCCCGGCGGGTTCGTCGTCAACGTGTCACGCGGCAGCGTTGTCGATACCGCTGCTTTGGCGGACGCGTTGCGTGAAGGACGCATCGCGGGCGCGGGGCTCGACGTGTACGAGGGCGAACCCGAGCCGCCGCGCGCGCTGACGGATCTCGACAGCGTCGTGCTGACGCCGCACATGGGCGGCTGGTCGCCCGAGGCGCTCGATCGGTCGGTGCGGCAGTTCATCGACAATGCCGAGCGGCACTTTTCAGGGCGGCCGGTGTTGACGCCGGTGTGAGCGCGGCCCGTGTGGCAGGTGCGGCGGCTTAGCTTCACCGCACCGCGTATCGGCGCGAATTTGTACGGAACCGGCGCGCGTAATGGCGCCGCTTGCATCAGCTCACGGGGCGGACACCGGCCAGATCGGCCGCCGCGATTTCATCCGTGGAAGGAAGCGGCCGAATGGTCACCTCACCGGAAATGAACCGTTTCCCCTTGGCATCGCGGCCATGGTAGCGCGTGCTGATCGCGTGAAATTCCGCATTGCCGGACGCCAGATGCTCGAGCTCGGTCACGTAGGCGCGCACATCCGCCCGATTTCCGAGCGGACCGGCAAGGACGCGATCGCGCGCGGCCATCAGATTGCGCTCGTTCTCCGCAACCAGCGTTGCCAGCTTGTTCAGCGCATCCTGGAGTTTCAGGCCCTCCCGGTACATCAGCAGCCAGACGGAGTTGACCGAATCGGCGATATGAATTTCCTTTCGGAATGAATACGGGTCGTTGACCAGCGTAATCGAATCGATGGCGGCCGTTCTCATTTCCGCCAACGAGCGGTCGGCCGCCAAATGCTCGGTCATGTCGACGTCAATGGCGTACTCCGTCATGATGGCCGCCCATTCCCCGTAGTTGTCGATGCGCCGCATCTCCAGGTAGGCATCGAACGTGAACTCGTCCATCTTCAGGGCCAGCGGATCCGTCTGCCTGATGATCAGCGTATGCAGCGCGTCCTCCATGCGTTTCCACACACGCGGTTTCGACGCCAGGTGCGCCTTGACGGGCAGCAGCCCCTCGTACAGCAATTGTGCGATGGGCGCGGTGTCCGGCGGGCGGATGCCGGCGATTGCATCGAAGTAGTGCTGGCGCAATGTCGAGCGCTGTTGCGCCTGATCCAGCATCGTGGGGTTGGTGATGGTGTCGTCGATCAGCGTGGTGATGCTCATCATCCGTTCCAGATCGTAGATCCTGTCGTTCAGGGTGTGCGGATAGCACAGCCCGCCGAATGACGGCATGCTTTGCGCCAGATAATGTTCGACGGCCTTCTGGCTGCCGTAGTAGGCCAGGATGTACGGGCTGTCCGTGAGCGCGATCCGCCGTTCCGCCTCGTCGTGGAGCGGATGCCACATGGGTTTCAATTGCAGATGGAAGTCCGGATGGAAGATTGTCTCGCCGGGCTTCGGCAGGCCAGGCAGGTTGCGGACGAAGTTGGGAATATCTGTCATGGCGGGTTCTCGGGCTTGATGTCCGGCGGCGGGAACGGGCGGCCTTCATCGACCGTGCTTGAGCACGAAGCTATAGATGGAAACCTGATGCTTCACGATGGCGACGGCCAGGCTTTCGCACATCACGCGGAGTTCTTCCAGCGCGCCGACCGCACCCGTCGGGAAATGGCGCTCGATGTTGTCCTGAACGTCAAGCAGCCATCGCGTCGCGTCCGTCCGGTTCGGCAGGACCTGCATGTCCTGGACGCGGAAACCGCTTTGCTCGAATACCTGGCGCAGGTACGCGGGCGTCTTGCGATACTTGCACGCCAGCCTGTCGACCAGGTCAGGCGTATCGGAGCGGTATTCGGAGAGATCGACGTTATATAAGTTATCCGAAACGATGACTGTCCCGTTTGCACCCAGCCGCTGACGCAATTTGGCCATCACGATTTCGAAGAGATCGTAGGGGAAATGGGAGATCACGCCGCGCATGATCACGAGGTCGTAGGGCTGGTCGACATCCGGCAGCAGGTCGATGTCCAGCGCATTGCACTGGAACAGGTTGATCCTGTCGGACAATCGCCGCGCGGCGTTTACCTCGGCGCAGTATTCGAGCTGGCGGCTGCTGATGTTGATGCCGTCCAGGCGATGGCAGCCGGGAAACCGCTCGGACAGATCGCGCAGCACGGTTCCCCATCCGCATCCGATATCGAGTACCCGGTTGATCGGCTGGCGCCCGGGCGTCTCCAGGCCGGCGATCTTCAATTGCCGTTCGAAATACCTGAGGCCGGATTCATCGAGATCGACCGGCCTCGGCGATTGGGGATGGTCAAAGACGCCGAACTGGAACCAGAGGCGATCGCCGATGGCCTTGCTCCAGTTCAACGGGTCGTCCTGGTAGGCCTCCACGACCCGGGATTCGTAATCGTTTCGCTCTCGGCCTCGAATTGCCGCGAATGGCGGGTTACGCCGATCGTTCAATGGCGAAGCAGATGCGGCGGTTGTGCCGGTAACCAGGTTGTTCATTGCCATTTCCCCGCGGCGACCGGCTACAAATGTCCGGATTATTGACTTTTAAATCTAGCCGGCGGGGAATCGATGTCAAGCGATATCAGATTGTTTCTGATTTTGATTCAATAATGTAATTGATTGATGAAGCGTGGAATTGTTGTTTTAAAGAGCCGTTGCTTCTATTTCCATAAGCATCGGGAAATGGAACCGAATGAATGAAGCTATCCCGGGACGCCGGTGCGCTGGCGTCCCGGGACGGCTTCAGGACGGGCATGCCGCCGTTCAGGAAGCCAGCGGCACCGTCACCGACGTACCGGCCGGGTCCAGCGTCAGCCCGGTGCCCGGCGTCGGCCGCAGCGTCGCCTCGTTGTCGCTCGACAGCACGACGAGCCCCAGCCGGTGGCCGGCTTCCAGCTTGTAGTCACGCGGCATGAACGTCAGCTTCAGGTCGTACGGCATGCCGGGCAGAACCGGCTGCGAGACCCACTCCGACACGCGGTTGCGCGGATCGGTCCACGCCCGCGTGACGATCGTCGCCGTGCCGTCCGGCGCGCGATCGACCAGCAGGGCCGTCACGTTGGCCACGGCCGTGAAGGTCAGCCTGACGCGCGCGGTCGCCGAACCGGACAGGCGTGTCGCGGCCGTGAGCGGCGCGGTTTCGAAGCGGCTGCGGTTCTCGCCCGTCGGCGCGTTCGCCAGCGTGAGCGCGGTGATGCGCGCATCGTCGGTGAAACGCGCGAGCGGGCCGCCGGTCGGCAGCCGCAGCAGCGTGCCGGTGCCCGCGCCGTCGCCGCCCGCGAAGTACGTGACCGGCGTGGCATGGCGCGCGGCCCAGTCCGCTTCCTTCAGCAGCGTGCCGTCCGCCTGCTCGATCACCGCGCGCGGATCACGTTCGACGCCATTGTCGAAACCGATCAGGTAGCGCGTAAACCAGCGGTTCACTTCCGCGGTCCACGCATCGGCCATCGCCGGCACGCGGGTCGGGTCGGTGTGCTTCAGGCGATGCAGCCACAGCTGCGTCGGCACGCCCTGGCGCCGCATCGCGAGATGCCACAGCGTCGACTGGTCGACCCGCACGTTGTCATCGGTGAGCCCCTGCGCGACGAGCGCCGGCGCGACCGCGTACGCGGTCGGAATATCGCGCGCGGCCCAGAACGGCGAATAGTCGCCGGTCTTGCGGTCTTCCTGCTGCAGCGCTTCGTCGATCAGGTGCGTGCAGCGCTCCGGATGCGCGTTCGTCAGCAGCGCCTTGATGTACACGTCGACGTCCTCGCCCTGATAGCCTTCCGGCGCACGCACGAGCCCGCCCGAGCGGTAGTAGCCGTACATGTTCGTCAGCCCGGCGACCGGCACGATCGCGTCGAGCCCGCGCGTGCGCAGGCTCGCGACCATCTTCGGCAGCGTGCCGTCGTACGACACGCCGTACATGCCGACGTGGCCCGTCGACCAGTTCGCGACGACCGTCTTGCCGTTCGCGTCCTTCGCGGTCGCGTCGCGGCCGAGCCAGCGGATCACCGAGGCCATCGCGACCGATTCGTCGCGGGTGAGGATCGTCGGGCAGCCGTCCGAGCCGGCCGTGCCGAGCGAATCCGCGTAGACGATCGTGAAGCCGCGCGGGATGAAGTAGCCCTCGATCCACGAGCGCCCGGCGGCGGCCGCCTCGACCTGCTGCAGCATCCGCACCTGCGGCGCGGCGGCCATGATGCGCGCGGAGGCGCCGGTCGCTGCCGCGGCCGCCGTGGCGGCCGGATGCGGCGTGCCGTCGAGTTCGACGTCGACGTTGTGGTCGGGGCTGTCGGCGAGGCCCGCGTAGTACGGGCTCGCGAGCACGATGACGGGCGTGCGCGCGCCGTTCGCGGTTTCGGTCGGGCGCACGATGCGCACGTGGATGCGGTCGCGCGTGCCGTCGCCGTCGGAGTCGACCGGCGTGTCGACCCACGCGTTCTCCTCGATCGTGCCGCCCGACAGCGACGGCTGCACCTGGCCGTTCGTGATCACGGGCCGGTAGCGGCCGCCGCTGGCCGGGTTGGCGTACGGCACGCCCGACGGCGATATGCGTGACGCGAGCGACTGCTTGTCGGCTGCCGATGCGGCGGCCCCCTCCTGTTGGCCCTGCGCGAGCGCGGAGGCGCCCGCCACGCTGCCGCCGTCGTCGCCGCCGCACGCGGCGAGCGTTGCGGCCGCAACGAGCGCGGGAAGCCACGCGCGACGCAATCCGGTTCGATGAATGTCCATTGTCGACCTCTTGTTGTGATTGTCTGGAACCGGACGGCCCGCGATATGCCCCCTGCGGCCCGGCCGGGTGCTGCATCGGATGAAACGGAACTGCACCTTCGAAAGCGCCGGGCGCGATGCCCGGGTGTCACGGCCGGTGTCGACGCGCGTCATGCATCGCGCGACCCGGCGAGCATCGGGGCGATTGCATCGCCTCGACCGCAAAGCGTCAGCGCGGCGGCTGATTCGGGCCGCCCGGTCGAAGCGAGGCCGGCGGCACGAAGTGAATACAGGAGTGCGAATCAAATGCGGGCATGCCCGATCTTCCTTCAGGTTTCAGATGAAACGGAACGGCACGATGCGATGAGGCGGGGATGGTGCGAACGGCGGTGCTGCAACGGCAGGAAAGCGCGACGCGAGTCGGCAGGGCCGGCCGGAATGCTTTCCGGAAGCTTGCGCAAAACTTATCTCAGTGAAATCTCGGTGTCAAA
The DNA here is from genome assembly GCF_002223365.1 of Burkholderia sp. AU6039. Lineage (NCBI taxonomy): Bacteria > Pseudomonadati > Pseudomonadota > Betaproteobacteria > Burkholderiales > Burkholderiaceae > Burkholderia > Burkholderia sp. AU6039. The sequence goes on along the minus strand of NZ_NKFK01000005.1, from coordinate 2,631,905 downwards.
CTTTTTTAGTTTGAGTCAAACAAAGTTTTAAGCGTGCGGGGCGATGGACCTGCGATCGGTCTAAATTTCCGGGAAATCTGTCCGTAAACGGTAAAAAACAGATTGAAAGGAGAGAGAGGGCATGACGACTTCAGTCACGGCAGCGAGCGGCCTTTCGCTCGTGCAGATGGCGCAGCAGGCTGCGCTCGACGGGCGCCAGCAGGCGGACGCGGCGACCGGGCAAGCGCAGGACACGCCGATCACCATCCGGGCGCTGGACCAGGACGCGATGCAGGCGGCGCGCATGAAGCAGATGTCGATCCTGGGCAACCTGTCGACGAAGCTGCGCGACGTCACCAGCCAGCTCGCGACGAGCCTGCACGAGATCATCGCGAAGCGTCCGGACCTGGCCGACGCGCAGTTCGACTTCATGACCGACAACGGTCAGATCAAGGTCGTGTCGAAGACGATGACGGAAAGCGATCGCGCATGGGTGGAGTCGACGCTGAACGCGAACGCGGGCCTCGTGCTCGCGACGCGCGCGTTTCACCAGCAGGCCGTCGATTTCGCGGAGCAGGGCGCGGCCGCCGTAGGCGAGACGTTCACGGACGACGATCGCAAGGTGGCCAGCCAGCGCGCCGACGCGGACTTCCTCTTCATGAAGGAAGTCAACGCGTCCGTCGCGCGCAACCAGCGGTTCGAAGAGGTCGGCGGGCATTTCACCACGCAGGACGGCACGCGGCTGACGTTCGATCAGTCGGCCGGCACCGCGCGCGGCACGTTGGCGCTGCTGGATACCGACCGCCAGTTGTCGTCGGGTGCGGCGATCTTCGTCGACGAGTCGGGGCAGAAGACCTACGGTCGGCGCGCGAGCCTGATCGACGTCGGCTTCGGCGCCGCGTTCGAGAACATCCTGAACGGCCGCAACAGCATCGGCTTTCACGAGATCGCGTAGCCACGCGCGTCACGGAGCCGCACGCCGCGCGCCTATTCGTCGCGCAGCGCCTCGGCCGGCCGCACCCGCGCGGCGCGCCAGCTCGGGTAGAGCGTCGCGACGCACGACATCAGGAACGCGGCCGCGGCGATCTCGATCACGTCGGTCGCGGCGAGCTTCGAAGGCAGCGAGCTGAGGAAGTACACGGACGGCGTCAGGAAGCGGATGCCGAGCAACTGCTCGATCGCCGGCAGCACCCACGGGATGCTCACCGCGATCGCGCAGCCGAGCGCGACACCCGCGAGCGTGCCGGCGAGCCCGATCGTCATCCCCTGGATCGCGAAGATCTTCATGATCGACCCGGGCGGCGCGCCGAGCGTGCGCAGGATCGCGATGTCGCCCTGCTTCTGGGTGACGGTCATCACGAGCGACGACACGAGGTTGAACGCGGCGACCGCGACGATCAGCATCAGGATCAGCGACAGCATGCGCTTTTGCAGCCGCTCGGCCTCGAACCACGTGCGGTTCTGCCGCGTCCAGTCGCGGATATAGAGGTCGCCCGACAGCGTGCGCGACAGTTCCAGTGCGACGTCCGGCGCGCGCTGCAGATCGTCGAGGCGCAGCCGGATGCCGGTCGGCGCACGCACGTTGAACAGCGTCTGCGCGTCGCGGAGGTGGATGTAGGCGAGCGCGCTGTCGTACTGGTAGTGGCCCGACTCGAACGTGCCGACCACGTTGAATTGCCGGAACCGCGGCAGCGCGTCGCCGATGCGCGCGGTGTTGCCGGGCGCGAAGAACGTGACGCGGTCGCCGATCTTCACGTGCAGCGCGTCGGCCAGCGCCGAGCCGAGCACGATGCCCATCTCGCCCGGCACGAGCGCGTCGAGCCGCCCGGTCTTCAGCTTGCGCGCGATCTCGGACACCCGCGGCTCCAGCACGGGATCGATGCCGCGCAGCGCGACGCCCGTCACGCTGCCCGCGTTCGTCAGCAGCGCCTGTGCGTCGACATAGGGCGCGACGGCGCGCACCGCCGGATTCTGCAGTGACTCATGAGCGGTGAGCCGCCAGTCGGGCATCGCGCCCGTCGGCGAGAAGATTTCCACGTGGGCGAGCACGGACAGCATCCGGTCGCGCACTTCGGTCCGGAAACCGTTCATCACCGACAGCACGACGATCAGCGCGGCGACGCCGAGCGCGATGCCGGCCATCGCGGCGCCGGCAATGAACGACACGAAGCCGTCGCCGGCCGAGCGCCGGCCGCCGCGCGCATAGCGCAGCCCGATCTGCCATTCGAACGGGAGTTTCAAGCGGTTTCCTTTCATTTCGATTCGATCCTGCCGAGCCGCGCATTCTAGCGAACGCGGCGCCGCCGTGTGCAGAGGTTGCGCCCTGGACGACCGAGATCCGCCCGACCGGCCGGTCATCCGGCGGCGTTGCGTGCCGGCACACCGATATTTCCATCGTTTCGGGTCTGATCGATAATGGCGCCCAGCATCCGGTCGAACATACCAAGCAATTACGGCGCAACCGGGCCGCGCCGTCACAGACCCATAACAATTCGGGGAAGGTTGCCGCACCCGGCAGCATGTCCTTGACAAGGAAATAACAATGGATTTGCTGCGCTTCCTGCTGCTCCTGCCGATTCGCGTGGCGGGCTTCGTCTGGTGGCTGCTCGGCTGCGCGCTGCGGCCGCTGGTGGGCGACGTGTCGTGGACGGCGCCCGCGTGGATGGGCGTGACCGCCGCGGCCGTGCGCCGCCGCCCGTGGCATGCCGGCGGCCTCGTGCTGCTCGCGGCCGCGCTCGGCTACGGCGGCTACTGGTTCAAGCATCGCCCGAAGCCGCCCGAGCCCGCGACCGTCAGCTTCACCGTGAAGGCGCCGGCGATCACCACCTACGAGGTGGACGACACCGACAAGCCGAAGATCACCGTGCATCCGCTCGAAGTCGTGTTCGCGCAATCGGCGGCGCCGATCGAACAGGTCGGCAAGCCGGCCGGCGACGGCATCGAGATGACGCCCGCGCTGAAGGGTGCATGGGAGTGGGCCGACGACAAGACGCTGCGCTTCACGCCGGCGACCGACTGGCCGGTCGGCGCGCACGTCGAGGTGCGCTTCGCGGTGCACCGGGTGTTCGCGCCGCAGGTGCTGATGCACGACGACCGTTTCGCTTTCGACCTGCCGGCGTTCGCCGCGACAGTCGGCAACAACGAGTTCTACCAGAACCCCGACAATCCGGCGGAGAAGCAGGCGCTGCTGCAGTTGCGCTTCAACTATCCGGTCGATCCCGCCGAGTTCGAGAAACGCATCGGCCTCGTGCTGGTCGGCCGCGACGGCAAGAATACGACGCCGCTGCGCTACACCGTCAGTTACGACAAGATGAAGACGAGCGCATGGGTCCGCTCGCAGTCGCTCGAGATCCCGCGCGATCCGCTGGTGGCACGGCTCGACGTCGACAAGGGCGTGAAGAGTGCGCGCGGCGGCAACGGCACGCTGGACGTGCTGCATGCGTCGGTCGCCGTGCCGGGGCTCTACAGCCTGTCGATCGCCAACATCGCGCCGACGCTCGTCGACAACGAGCGCTTCGAGCCCGAGCAGGTGCTCGTCGCGGAGGCATCCGACGGCGTGCGCAGCGCCGATCTCGCTGCGCGTGCCAAGGCGTGGGTGCTGCCGAAGCGCAAGCCGGGTGTCGATCAGTCGGACGACGATCCGCCTTACGAATGGAACGTGGCCGACATCAGCGACGCGGTGCTGAAGCAGTCGAAGCCGCTGCCGCTCGACGCAGTGCCGACCGAGAGCGACTACGCGACGCTGCAAAGCTTCAAGTACCACGCGACGCCGGGCGATCGCATCGTCGTGCGTTTCGCGGGCGACCTGAAATCGGCCGGCGGCTACCTGCTCGCCGAGCCGGTGACGACCGCGTTCACGGTGCCCGACTATCCGAAGCTGCTGCGCTTCATGGCTGACGGCTCGCTGCTCTCGATGAGCGGCGGCAAGCGGTTGTCGGTCGTGTCGCGCAACCTGCCGGGGATGAAGGTCGAGATCGGTCGCGTGCTGCCCGACCAGCTCCAGCATCTCGTGAGCTTCAACAACGGCACGTATGCGCGGCCCGAGCTGTCGTATTCGTTCAGCGAGGATCACATCGTCGAGCGCTTCGTGCAGACGCGTGCGTTCCCGGCCGGCGACCCCGGCAAGGCGCATTACGAAGGCATCGATCTCGGCCAGTACCTGAAGGGCGGCAAGCGCGGCGTGTTTCTGCTGCACCTGACGAAGTACGACCCTGCGGCCGAGAAGAAGAAAGCCGACGATGCGAAGGACAGCGATGCATCGTCCGGCGACGGCAGCCAGGATCAGTCGGACAACGCCGATTCGGGCGACAGCAGCGGCAACGGCGACGACAGCGACAACGCGCTCGGCGACACGCGCCTGATCGTCGTGACCGATCTCGGGATGCTGGTCAAGAAGGCGCTGGACGGCAGCCAGGACGTATTCATCCAGTCGATCCGCACGGGCAAGCCGGTTGCAGGTGCAACGGTATCGGTGCTCGCGGTGAACGGCCAGGCGCTGTTCACGCAGACCACGAGCGCCGATGGCATCGTGCATTTCCCCGCGTTCAAGGGGCTCGACCGTGAGAAACGGCCGCAGCTGTACGTCGTGAAGAAGGACACCGACCTGTCGTTCCTGCCGGTGGCCGGCCGCGACCGCCAGCTCGATTTCTCGCGCTTCGACGTCGACGGCGAGCGCAATGCGACGGGCCAGGGGCAATTGTCCGCGTACCTGTTCTCGGATCGCGGGCTGTATCGGCCCGGCGATCCGTTCCACATCGGCCTGATCGTGCGCGCCGCGAGCTGGGCGCGCAGCCCGGCCGGCGTGCCGCTGCAGGCGGAGATCGTCGACCCGCGCGGGATCACCGTCGAGCGCAAGCCGGTGACGGTCGATGCGACCGGCTTCACCGAGCTCGGCTATACGACGGCCGAAACGGCGCCGACCGGCACGTGGACCGTCAACCTGTATATCGTCAAGGACGGCCAGCCCGGTGCGGAGCCGATCGGCAGCACGACGGTGCAGGTGAAGGAGTTCCTGCCCGACCGGATGAAGGTCGACGCGAAGCTGTCGCAGCAAGTGATCGAAGGCTGGGTGAAGCCAAAGGGGCTGAAGGGCATCGTCGATGCGCAGAACCTGTTCGGCACGCCGGCGGAGAAGCGCCGCGTCGCGGCGACGCTGACGCTGCGCCCGGTGTGGCCGTCGTTCCGCAGCTGGCAGGGCTATCACTTCTTCGACGCGCGCCGCGCGAAGGAGGGCTATACGACGACGCTGCAGGACGGCACGACCGACGACAAGGGCCATGCGGAGTTCGACCTCGATCTCGACAAGTACGCGGACGCGACCTACCAGCTCTACTTCCAGGCGAAGGCCTATGAAGCGGAAGGCGGTCGCAACGTCGCCGCGAACGCGCAGACGCTCGTGTCGAACAACGACTGGCTCGTCGGCTACAAGTCGGTCGACGATCTCGGCTACGTGAAGCGCGGCAGCCCGCGCACGGTGCGGCTCGTCGCGATCGATCCGACCGCGAAGGCGATCGACGTGAAGGACCTGCGTGCGCAGCTTGTCGAGGAGCGCTACGTGTCGGTGCTGACCAAGCAGGATTCCGGCGCATACAAATACGATTCGCGGCTGAAGGAAGTGCCGGTCGACGACAAGCCGCTGGCGATTCCGGCGGCCGGGCTCGACTTCACGCTGCGCACCGACAAGCCGGGCAGTTATGCGCTCGTGATCCGCAACGCGGCTGGCGCGGCGGTGAACCGGATCGAGTATTCGGTCACGGGCGACGCGAACGTCACGCGCTCGCTCGACCGCAACGCGGAGCTGCAGGTGACGCTCGCGAAGCACGACTACAAGCCGGGCGAGCAGGTCGAGATCGCGATCCGCGCGCCTTACGCGGGCAGCGGCCTGATCACGATCGAGCGCGACAAGGTGTATGCGCACGCGTGGTTCCATGCGGACACGACCAGCTCGATCCAGCACATCACGGTGCCGGCCGGCTTCGAGGGCAACGGCTACATCAACGTGCAGTACATTCGCGATCCGTCGTCGGACGAGATCTTCATGAGCCCGCTGAGCTACGGCGTCGTGCCGTTCTCGGTGAACCTCGACGCGCGCCGCAACGCGGTGTCGGTCGATGCGCCGGCGCTCGTGAAGCCCGGCGACACGGTGAACTTCACAGTGCATTCGGCGAAGCCTTCAAAGGTCGTGGTGTTCGCGGTCGACGAGGGCATCCTGCAGGTCGCGCGCTACAAGCTCGGCGATCCGCTGAAGTTCTTCTTCCGCAAGCGGATGCTCGAAGTCGGCACGTCGCAGATCCTCGACCTGATCCTGCCGGACTTCGAGAAGCTGATGGCGATGGCCGCGCCGGGCGGCGACGCCGACGATGCAATCGGTCGCCAGTTGAACCCGTTCAAGCGCAAGCGCGACAAGCCGGTCGTCTACTGGTCGGGGATCGTCGACGTGAACGGCGACACGCGCCTGAGCTACACCGTGCCCGACTACTTCAACGGCAAGCTGCGCGTGATGGCCGTGTCGGTATCGCCGGACCTGGTCGGTACGTTCGAAGGCGCGACGACGGTGCGCGGCGATTTCGTGCTGTCGCCGAACGTGCCGACGACACTCGCGCCGGGTGACGAGGCCGACGTCAGCGTCGGTGTCGCGAACAACCTGACGGGTGTCGGCAACCAGCCGGTGCCGGTCGCGGTCACGCTGAAGACGGGGCCGCAGTTGCAGGTGGTCGGGCCGGCCACGCAGAACGTCGCGCTCCCGCCGCAGCACGAGGGTGTCGCGATGTTCCGCGTGAAGGCGACCGACACGCTCGGCTCGGGCTCGCTGTCGTTCGGCGCGCGTTATGGCGCGAAGGGCGCGCAGCAGCGCGTCGACGTGTCGGTGCGGCCGGCCGCCGCGTTCCGCACGCAGCTCGACATCGCGCGCCTCGATCCGGGCAAGAAGGCGAGCGTGCCGAACCTGCGGTCGATGTACGACGCGTATGCATCGCGCGACGCGAGCATCTCGACCGCGCCGCTCGTGCTGTCCGAAGGGTTGTCGTCGTATCTCGTCAACATCGAGCACACCTGCAGCGAGCAACTGGTGAGTGCGGCCGTGCCGCGCGTGTTCGCGGCGAAGTGGCTGTCGGTGCGGGCGCTGACGAGCGCGATGCATGCGACCGACGCCGGTGCCGACGCGACGAACGCGGCGGCGATCACGCAGTTCCTCGGGGTGCTGCGCGGCCGGCAGAACGCACAGGGCGGGTTCGGGCTGTGGAGCGCCACACCGGACGCCGATCCGTTCGTGTCCGCGTACGCGATGCACTTGCTGCTCGACGCGCGCGAGCGCGGCATCGCGGTGCCGAAGGACATGCTCGACGCGGGTAGTCAGTATCTGCAGAAGCTCGCGGCGAACGATTCGCTCGGCTCGCTCGACCTGCTGCGGCAGCGCGCGTACGCGGTGTATCTGCTGACGCGCCAGGGTAACGTGACGACCAACAGCCTCGCGGCCGTGCAGAAGCGGCTGCAGGATGCGTATCCGAACGACTGGAAGAACGATCTCGCAGCCGCATGGCTTGCCGCGTCGTACCAGCTGCTGAAGCAGGACAAGGAGGCCGCGGCGCTGATCGCGGGGCCGCAGGCGCTGCTCGAGCGCAAGCGGGCATCCGACGGCGGCTACGTGACGGGTTACTACCTCGATCCGCTGACGCGTGACGCGAGCGTGCTGTACCTGATCGCGAAGCACTTCCCCGAGCGCGTGCGCAAGCTGTCGCCGCGCGCGATGGACAACCTCGCCGCGCCGCTCGTCGACAACCGCTACAACACGCTGTCGTCGGCGATGACGATCCTCGCGCTCGATGCGTATGCGGCGTCGAGCGCGGGCCAGCTCGACCAGCTCGCGATCGACGAGGTGCGCGCGGGCGCCGCGCCGAAGGACGTGTCGTCGATCCAGGCGAATCTCGTGCGTTCGGGCACGTGGTCGGCCGGTGCGTCGCGCGTCGACTTCGTGAACGGCAGCTCGCTGCCTGCATGGTGGATCACGAGCCAGTCGGGCTACGACCGCGGCACGTCGACGAAGGCGATCAAGAACGGGCTGGAGATCGTGCGCGACTACACCGACACGGACGGCAAGCCGCTCGACAAGATCACGGTCGGCCAGGAGATCGACGTGCACCTGAAGATCCGTGCGACGGGCTCGGCGAGCGTCGGCAACCTCGCGATCGTCGACCTGTTGCCGGGCGGCTTCGATCCGGTCATCGCGCCGCCGCCCGTCACCGACTCGCAGGAGGGCGACAGCAACGGCGACGGCCGCGCGTCGGCGCCGGTGGCCGATGCGCCGTGGCGTTCGCCGATCGGCGTGAAGGGTTCCACGTGGCAGCCGCAGTTCGCGGACGTGCGCGAGGATCGCGTGGTGATCTACGGCACCGCGACGACCGACGTGCGCGAGTTCGTCTACCGGATCAAGGCGAGCAACGCGGGCCGCTTCATCGCGCCGCCGGCCTACGGCGAGTCGATGTACGACCGCCGCTTGCAGGCCCAGGCGCCCGGCGGGTCGACACTGACGGTGGAGCGCGTGCGATGACGATGAGGCTGCAACGTCGTTGCCGGCCGCGCCGGGTGCGAGGAGCGCCCGCGCGTGGCTGACGACGTTTCGGTGCGCCGGCGCGTGCTGCACGGCGCCGGCCGCTGGCTGCATCGCTGGCAGAACTGGATCGCCGGCGTGCTGCTCGTGTTCGGCGCGCTGGCCGCGTGCCGGCTGTGGCCGCATCCGCCGCTAAGCGACTGGAAGCCGTCGTCGGTCGCGGTAACCGACGCACAGGGCCACTTGCTGCGGCTCACGCTCGCGAAGGACGATCGCTACCGGCTGTGGGTGCCGCTCGACCGGATGTCGCCGCAGCTCGTCGAAGCCGTGATGCTGCACGAGGACCGCTGGTTCTGGTGGCATCCCGGCTTCAATCCGTACGGGCTCGCACGCGGCGCGTGGATCACGTACGTGCGCGGCGGCAATCCGCAGGGCGGCTCGACGCTGACGATGCAGCTCGCGCGCTCGCTTTGGCGGCTGAACACGCGCACGCCGGCCGGCAAGCTCGAGCAGGTGGCGCGCGCGGTGCAGCTCGAACTGTTCTATTCGAAACGGCAGATCCTCGAAGCGTATCTGAACGATGCGCCGTACGGCCGCAACGTCGAAGGCGCGGGCACCGCGAGCGTCGTCTATTTCGACCGGATGCCGGACGCGCTGACGCTGCCCGAGGCGCTCGCGCTGGCGGTGATTCCGCAGGACCCGGCGCGACGGGTGCGCGGCGGGCAGGATGAAATCAACCGCGCGCTGACCGTGTCGCGCAACCGGCTGTATGCGCGCTGGCTGACGACGCATCCGGGCGATGCGTCGTTCAAGCCGCTGTTCGCGTTGCCGCTTGCGATGCGGCCGCTGTCCGCGCTGCCGTTCGATGCGCCGCATGCGGTCGACCAGGCACTCGCCGCACGCAGTGCGTGGCGTACGTCCTCGAGTGCGACGGCGAACGACAGCGACGCCGACGCGCGGCTCGTGACGACGCTCGATCTCGACCTGCAGCACACGCTCGAACGGCAGATCGCACGCTATGTCGCGCGCAACGATACGCGCGGCGTGCGCAACGCGGCGGCGATCCTCGTCGACACGCGCGACATGGGCGTGAAGGCGCTCGTCGGTTCCGCGAACTTCTTCGACCGCACGATCGACGGGCAGGTGAACGGCACGCTCGCGCGGCGCTCGCCGGGATCGACGCTCAAGCCGTTCATCTATGCGCTTGGTTTCGACCAGGGCGTGCTGCATCCGCAGACCGTGCTGCGCGACGTGCCGACCGCATTCGGCCCGTATGCACCGGAGAATTTCGACGGTCATTTCCTCGGGCCGATCACCGCGACCGATGCGCTGAACCGCAGCCGCAACGTGCCGGCCGTGTGGGTCGCGTCGCAGCTCAAGTCGCCCGATCTGTACCGTTTCCTGCAGGAAGCCGGCGTGCGGCGGCTCGCGAGCGCGCAGCACTACGGGCTCGCGCTGGTGCTCGGCGGCGGCGAAGTGACGATGCAGGATCTCGCGGCGCTCTACGCGATGCTCGCGAATCGCGGCGAGTTCCGGCCGCTGCGGCTGCGCGCGGACGAACCGGCGCTGCCTGGCAAGCGGCTGCTGAGCGCCGAGGCGAGCTACATGACGATGGACATGCTGCGCCAGCATCTGCGCCCCGACGAGACGACCGGCGCGCAGCCGTCGAGCGTGCCGGTCTACTGGAAGACCGGCACGTCATGGTCGTTCCGCGATGCGTGGACGGCAGGCGTGTTTGGCCCGTATGTGCTGGTCGTGTGGGTCGGCAACTTCGACAACTCGACCAACACGGCGTTCGTCGGCGTCGATGCGGCCGCGCCGCTGTTCTTTCAGGTTGTCGATGCGCTGAATGCCGAGCGCACGCTCGTCGAGCCGCCGCGTGCGATGCCGCCGAAGCTGAAGCGCGTGCGGATCTGCCTCGCGAGCGGCGACTTGCCGAACGAGTGGTGCCCGCAGCAGGGCTGGACGTGGTTCATTCCGGGTACGTCGCCGATTCGCGTGAGTACCGTGCACCGGCCGGTCGTGATCGACGATGCGACGGGGAAGGCGGCGTGCCCGCCGTACGACGGCAAGCGCACGCATGCGGAGATCTTCGAGTTCTGGCCGTCGGATCTGCAGCAGGTGTTCGTGCAGGCAGGCATTCCGCGCCGACGGCCGCCGCAGAATGCGGACTGTCGCGACGCGGGGCAGGTCGAGGGCGATCCGCCGCGCATCACGTCGCCGCTGCGCGGGAGTACGTATGCGATGCGTGTGAAGAGTACGGAGGAGACGCGCATTGCGTTCAACGCCACGGCCGATGCGAGTGCGCACGCGCTGTACTGGTTCGTCAACGATGTGTTCGTCGGGCGCGGTGTGCCGGGCGATGCGCTGTTCTGGCAGCCGCGGACGGCCGGTAGTTATACGGTGCGGGTGGTTGACGATCACGGGCGCAGCGATCAGCGGCCGCTGGCGGTGGGGTTGGAGCAGTAGGCGTTGCGTGGCTGTCGCCCGGGTTGCCGCCGGGTGACTGCGTCGACCGCTTCTGTGCTGGGAGGATTTCCGCGGACATGGGGCAGACTGTCGGCATTCGGCCGGATTCATCGTTCGACAACAGCGCAACGAGAAACGAAATGATTGCAATCGACGTCGCGTGGAAGCACGCTTTCGAGACAGAGCCGGTTCGGCTCGTTTCGGTGCTGGATCCGGATCGCTATGAGGTGCGCAAGCTCGAATTCTTTCGCGACGGCCGGGTGGGATTTGCCGACGATGTGAGGTCGTCGCATGGAACGGAGCTTGGAACGGTTCCCGTGCCGTCGCTGGTCGAGATCAACGCCGATCCTGAATTCGACGGAAGAGAGATCACGCTGGAAGATTTCGAAACGCTATGGTCGCGCCATGTGAGCCGTATCGATCGCGTCGACTGAGTGTGTGGTGCTGGGCGGCAATCAGTCGCTCGACATCAGCGCGCAGATTGCCGACCATCGATAACGAGAGCGTCGAACGTCATCGTCCGCCGATATCGGCAATATCGGAACCTCGGAAGCTGTTGCTGATCCATGCAGTCCACTTATGCGATGCCTTATGGACAAGAAAGCAAGAAACATCCTGGTCAGAACTTACTGGAACAGCAAGGGATGGGTTGACAGAAAGGACAGGAACATCAGCGACGCCGATCTTGCCTATGCAACGGAACAAGGCGTGATGTTTGCCCCCGTCACGCTGACGCACGACCAGAGCATTACGGCAATCAAGGAAATTCTGCCGAAGGTCGCGCAGGATGCCGTAGCCAGGGCGTTTTTAAGCAGCCTCTCGACGCGGCGGCTGGAATGGCGTTCGGCGTTGGCTTCTTTCGTGTGCGCGCAACGATTGTCGCCGCCGCATGAATACGTACCGAAGGTGAGCGGACACGGGTACACGAACGGTGTCATCACGCACACCGCCTATCGCTGCGGCGTCTGCGACGGATCCCGGGAGTATGAGGCGGTGGACTTGAGCGTACTGAATTTCGAGCGCATCAAATGGGGCGGCGTGCGTCTCGGCGACCGGATGTATACCTTGTTCGATTTGCAGCAATTCCTGCGCGAAGAAATTTCCGAGCCCACGCAGGCCGACATCGACATTCTCAAATCGATGCTGTCAGTGATTGCTCATAGCCAGCCAGATGACTACCCGAGTGCGTTGAGGGACAACCTCGCGCCGGTCATCAAATCGTCGAAAAGCGAGCGCGGCGTGTTGATGGAAATTCTGGCGTGCGTTGATATTCTGCGACCGTCGTCTTACGACAGGCCCTCGCGAGGCAGGCACGATTGGCATTTCATGGAGCAATGGCGCGGAGAGGACAAATACAACGAAGCTGCCGTGAAGCAGTATTTCGGCAAGTATCTCGATTGACAAGAGACCGCAACTTGCCCGGTTTGCAGGCCGGGTTGGCAGCACCGATTCAGCCTGCCTCGATTGCTGATGCCGCACATCGAAGCCAATGCTGGGTTCGGCCGAGTGGCGGCATTTCAAGAATGCTGCATGTCTCTTGCGGGGCGTCAGGCAACATCCATTGCAATCGCCAACGCGCCTTTTCTTCTTCTCTTCCGGCGCTTGCCGTAGCCGCGGGCGCGTAACGCCCCGCCCACCCCATCACCCATCATCCGCCTTCGCCTGCAGCCCCTTCAACCCCTGTATCACGACCAGCAGCGCGCGCCCGTGCTCATCCGACCCGTCCCATGCGTCGACGATCGCGTCGCGCAGCAGGTCGTTGTACTGGCGGCGCGACGGCCCGGTATCGACACCATAGAAACTGCATAGCTTATTGAATGGCGCGCTGCGGCGCAGCCGGTGCCCGTTCGACAGCCTCAGGCGCGATACGGTCGGTTGGCTGACCCCGGAGAGTCGCGCGATTTCGCTGGACGAGCGTGTATCTGCCATCAGGCGGCGCAACAGGTCTTGAACGGGAAAATCTTGGTCCGGGGCTTCCATGCGATGCATTATACCTATACAGTTACGGCTGTTGAATGGGCTTGCTGTCACCAGCGAGGCTGTATCCCCGAGAAAGTTGATGACACTGAAACACCTCCCACCCACGTTCTGCTGGACCAAGATCGGTACCGAGTCCGGCGAGGATTTGCCGACCGTCGTGCTCCGCAAGGAATGGGAGCGCCGGCTTGGGGGCGGGCGTTTTCTGTGGGGCATCAACCAGCCGCTCGGCAGCAGCGCGCAAGTCGCCGCGCATCGCACGGGCTCGCTGCTCGCGCTGTTTTCGCCGGTCGCATCGCGCCCGCGGGCGGGCGAGCGGAAAGACATGCTGCTATGGAACGCGTGGGTCGATGCGAGCGGGCAGGTGCGGCCGTTGCCGCCGCACACGTTCATCGCCAGCCGCTCGACCCTGCCGTCGGGCCGGCGCCGCGAACAGCACTACGCGCTCGTGTGCGCGTCGTCCACCGCGCTGACGGTCGGTACGCAATTGCGCGTGTTTCCCGATCACCTGCGCAGCGTGAGCACCGGCCAGCCGCTTGGGGCCGCACAGGGCGCGGCCGTGGTCGATTGCGTCGGGCGTGCGAAGGAGCAGACGGGCAAGAGCTATCCGCTCGCGCTGTCGGTCGAACTCGAAGCACCGTATTTCGTGCGGCTCGCACAACCGTGCGTGCTGAAGGCACGCGATCTCGCGGAAGTGAACAAGGCCACGCGCGCGGGCGATTTCGATCGCTTCGTCGAGCTCGTCGCGCGTTTGCGCGGCCGTTCGCCGACGGATGCCGTGCGCGGCGTCACGCGTGATCTGTTCGATGTGCCGCCGATCGAAACGGCCGCCGCGTATGTTGCGCCCACGCACGCGGCGCGATTGCGCAACCGGCCGGCGGCCGAGCATCCGCGTGATCTCACCGGCGACCTGTTCGACCTGTCGCCGGGTGAAGCGGCCGCGTTCGCGGGCCTTGCGCATCCCCGTATCGGGCGCGCGTGATGAAACGCGCGACGCAGATCGCGCAAGAATTTGTTGCAATCTCGCCATAGCGGAGCGGCGAGCGCAGAGCGACAATCGGCACGAAGCGCGCTGCGCGGCGGCCGATGCGTCGATACTCGATGGGTCGTGGTTCCCGCCGCCGACATGCGCACCACGCACACTGAGCGTCGGCGTGCTTCACACTGCAACCCTGAGGGAGAAGTGTCGATGTCGACCCACATCTGTTCGCGGGAAGCCCGGGCCGCGCAGCGCTTCGTCGAAGCCACGCGCAACGTCGATCAGGCGTTTCGCGCCGTGCGCGGCGAAAGCGACGACGACGTTTCGTCGGCCGAATACGCACTTGCGATGTCGCGCCTCGATCGTGCGCTCGACGAGCTGGCGCGTGCGCAGGAATTTTTCGATCGCGTCGTCAGCGCCGACACAGCGCACGACAACTGATCGAGCCGCATCAACGTGAAAGCGCGTCGGGCGACGCGCTTTCATCATCTTGCCGGGTATCGCGCCCGGCATGTCATTCAGTCATCCCGTTCCGACTTCAAACCTTGCGGCCTTCGACCGGATAGCCGGGATCGGTATAGCCGTGCGTCGAGGCATGCCCGGGCGGCACGAGCGAATCGACGAACCGTTCGTCATCCGGGCCGAGTTCGAGCTTCAGCGCATCGACGTAGCTGTCCCAATGCGCTTCGGTGCGCGGCCCTGCAATCGTCGAACTGACGATGCGGTTCTTCATGACCCACGCGAGCGCGAACGCAACCGACGTCGTGCCGCGCGCGGCGGCATGCGCGGCCACCTGCTGCGCGATGTGCAACGATTCGGGGCGCCATTCCGTTTGCTGGATGCGACGGTCACCGCGGCCCGCGCGTGAATCGGCGGGCGGCTGCGCATCGACTGCATATTTGCCGGTCAGTACGCCACGCGCGAGCGGGCTGTACGGCACGACGCCGATCCCGTAATGCGCGGCGGCCGGCAGTTGTTCGACCTCGGCCGTGCGATCGACGAGGTTGTACAGCGGTTCGCTCGCGACCGGGCGATCGATGCCGAGCTGGTCCGCGAGCCGCACGATCTCGGCGATGCGCCAGCCCTTGAAGTTCGACAGCCCGAAGTAGCGCACCTTGCCTTGCCGGATCAGGTCGGCGATCGCGCGCATGCCTTCGTCGAGCGGCGCATCGGTCAGCGCGCGATGGAAATAGAGGATGTCGATGTAGTCGGTGCCGAGCCGCTTCAGGCTCGCGTCGACCGATTCGACGATCCATTTGCGCGACTGGCCCTGCCGGTTCGGCCCTGCGTCCGGCCCGGCCGGATAGCCGAACTTCGTCGCGACGACCCAGCTGTCGCGACGTGATGCAATCGCGCGGCCGACCACTTCTTCCGAGCGGCCGGCGTGATAGACGTCGGCCGTGTCGATGAAGTTGATGCCCTGGTCGAACGCCTTGTCGATGATGCGCGCCGATGTCGCTCCGTCGGTTTCGCCGCCGAACATCATTGCACCGAGACACAGCGGCGACACCTTGAGCGCGCTGCGCCCGAGATAGCGGTAATCCATGAAGGCTCCATGCGGGCGCGTGCCCGCCGGTTGAATGTAGGGATGCTGCGCTTACACGCCGGCTTCGTCGAACACGCGCTGCGCGATCGTCACCGCCGAGCTTGCGGTCGGCCAGCCGGAGTAGAACGCGAGGTGCGTGATCGCTTCGACCAGCTCGTCGCGCGTGAGGCCGTTGTCGAGCGCTTTCTTCAGGTGGAACGGCAGCTCGTTGACGCGATACAGCGACACGAGGCTCGCGACCGTGACGAGGCTGCGATCGCGCGGCGACAGGCCGGGGCGTTGCCACACGTCGCCGAACAGCACGTTGTCGGTGTAGTCGGCGAGGGCGGGGGCGATGGCGCCGAACGCTTTGCGTGCGGCGGAAGTCGGTTCGGACATCGAGGGCTCCGGGGAAAGTGGGGAACACCGTCGATGGTAGCCACCGATGCGTCTATCGATAATCCCCGCCAATCCGCATGCACTTATCGACCCGATTCATGAATCGCGGCGCATGGGCGGCGCACGGTCGGCTCATGCGCGATAGCGCAGCGCCTCGACGATTACCGCGAGCGCGCGCGACGACTGCCGCCGGCTCGCGTAGTACAGGTGATGACCGGGGAACGTCGGGCACCAGTCGGCGAGCACGCTGTCGAGGCGGCCGGCGGCGACATGCGGCGCCGCGAGTTCGGCGGGCACGTAGGCGAGCCCGTAGCCCGCGAGCGCCGCATCGAGTGTTTCGTAGGTGCCGTTGAACGTGACCTGCCCGTCGACGCGCACCTGAAGCATCTCGTCCCCGCGTGCGAGCTCCCACGCGTACAGCGCGCCATGCGTCGGCAGGCGCAGGTTGATGCAGTCGTGCGCGACCAGATCCTGCGGCGACACGGGCCGCGCGCGTTCCGCGAAATACGCGGGCGCGCCGACGATCGCCATCTTCATGTCGGCCGAGATGCGTACGGCGATCATGTCTTTCGCCACCTGGTCGCCGAGCCGCACGCCGACGTCGAAGCGCTCCGCGACGATGTCGGACAGCCCGTAGTCGTTCACGAACTCGACTTTCAGGTCGCGATAGTCGCGCAGGACCGGCGCGAGCTTCGGCCACAGCAGCGTGCGGATCACGAAGTCGGTCGCGTTGATGCGCACGGTGCCCGTGGGCTGGTCGCGCAGTTCCGCGAGCGCAGCCAGTTCGGCCTCGATTTCGTCGAAGCGCGGCGCGAGATTGAGCAGCAGGCGCTCGCCGGCTTCGGTCGGCGCGACGCTGCGTGTCGTGCGCGTGAGCAGCCGCACGCCGAGGCGGGTTTCGAGCGAGCGGATCGTATGGCTGAGCGCGGATTGCGAGACGCCGAGCTGCGCGGCCGCCCGCGTGAAACTGCGCTCGCGCGCGACGGCGATGAAGGCGAGGAGATCCGCAAAGTTGTCGCGCGGCATGGAAGGTGTCGGGTGGTCGATGCCCGCGCATCGTACCACCGGGTTCGCCGGGCCGCGTCGTGTCGCGGCGATGCGGCGCGCGTCAGCCCGCGCGGGTCATGCCCGGCGCATGGGGCGCGGGACGGTACGCATAGCCGCGCTGCTGGAACGACGTCGCGAAGAACCGCATCTGGTAGCGGATCGCATTCGCCCAGTAATCCCACGTGTGGCCGCCCGGCCGTTCCGCATAGTCGTGCGGCACGCCGAGCGCGACGAGCCGTTCGTGCAGCGTGCGGTTCGAGCCGACGAACGCGTCGTCGCGGCCGCAGTCGATCGTCAGGTCGAGATGCGCGCGCACGAACGCGCTGGCGCTGGCGGCGATCACGTTGCGGTCCCAGAACGACGGATGGCGGCCGGGGTCGCCGAATACGTGGTCGATGCCCGGCTCGTCCGCGCAGCAGCGCGGATCGACCGCGCCGCTGATGCTGCCGACCGCGCCGAACGTGTCGGGCCGGTCGAGCGCGATGCGCAGCGCGCCGAAGCCGCCCATGCTGAGCCCGGTGATCGCGCGGGCGCGTTGCGTGGCGATCGTGCGGAAGTGCAAGTCGATGTACGACACGACTTCGTCGCCGATGAAGGTTTCATAGCGGCTGCCCGAATCGAACGGGCTGTCGATGTACCAGCTCTCGTGCCCGCCGTCGGGCATCACGAGGATCACGTGGTAGCGGTCGGCCAGCGCGGCGATGCGCGTGTTCGACGTCCAGTCGGTGTGATCGCCGCCGGAGCCGTGCAACAGATAGACGACCGGATAGCGGTCGCCGTCGCGGGTGCCGCGCGCATAGGCGTCGGGCAGCACGACGGTGGCCTTGAGCGTCTCCTTCATCGCGGCGCTGGGAATCACGACGACCCGCGCGTGGAAGGCGAGAGCAGGGCCTGAAATGGCGACCAGCAGAAGCAGCCAGAAGGCGCGTGCCAGGTACATCGATCCTCGCATGTGTCGACCCCATCCGGCGCCGGGCGCCGGGAAAACCCTGTTCGGACGACTCTAGCAACCGCGCCTTTCAACCATATTTCGGCGAATCCTACGGGTTGTCAGGCGGGCGGCGCGGACACGATGCGCTCGAGCGCCGCGCGAAACGCATCGGGTTGCTCGGCCGGGATCAGGTGCCCGCAGCGCTCGATCGTGTCGAAGCCGGCGCAGCGCGCGAGCGCCCGGTCGGGCACGTGCCAGCCTGCGCGCGAGCGTTCGCCGGCCATCAGCCAGACCGGATGACGCGCGAACACGTGCGCGAGTGCCTGCAGATAGCCCGGTTCGCCCGTCGTCGCGACCACCGAGCGGCCCATCGCGCGCAACGTCGATGCCGGCTGATGCGCGAGCCAGCGGCGGGCGTCGTCGACGAGGCCCGGCGACGGCGCGTCGATCGCGCCACGCAGCCAGCCGTGCGGATCGGCACGCAGGCCGTCGAGCATCGCATCGGCTTCGGCAGGCGTCATGCGGCCGACCGACGCCGACCAGAATGCATCGTCGAGCGTGAAGTTGCCCTCGATGTTGACGATCCGCCGCACGCGTTGCGGGTGCGCATGCGCGAACAGCATCGCGATCGCGCCGCCGACCGAGTGGCCGACGACATCGACCGGCTGCGCGCCGAAGTGCGTATCGACGGTATGCCGAAGGTGCTCGACCTGCGCGGCGAGTGTGATCAAGTCGAGCGGTACTGCGCGATGCGCGCCGTAGCCGAGCAGGTCGGGCGCGAGATGCGGGCCGTTCCACCCGCGCACGTCGAGCGTGCCGATGAAACCGTGGATGAAGACGACGGGCGTGGGCTGGGTCATGGAGCGGGCGCGGCAGGAAGGGGCGGCAATTCGAGTTCGGCGAGCAGTTCGTCGAGTTCGAGCACGTGCGTGCGGTCGTGGTCGAGCAATTCGCGCACGAGTTCGTCGAGCGACATGCGGCGCAGGCCGTCGCGCAGCCCGCAGCGTGCGAGTTGCGCGGAATCGAGCGCGGCCGAGGTTGCACACAGCGCGGCGCGGCCCGTGCGGAATGCCGTGACGGCAGCGTCGAGCGGTTGCGCGAGATAGTCGCGTTGCGCGGCGAGCGCGGTGCCGTCGACGGATGCAATCACGGGCAGGTCGAGCGTGCGTACGGCGTCGATGCGCTCGGCGAACACCGCGTCGAGATCGCGCAGGTGGCACGCATGCTCGACGAGCGAGAAGCCCGTGCCGTCGGGGCGGCGTGTCCACAGCGCGGCCGGCACGTGCGCCGCATACGCGGCGAGCCGATCGGGCAGGCGGGCCAGCGCGGCGACGACGTCGGTGAAAGGCAGCAGTTGCGGATACGCGCTGAACACCGCGCCATAGCTGAACAGCGTGCCGCCGAGCCGCCCGCGCGCCTGCACGACGTCGTGGCCGTGACGGCGCATGACTTCCGCGACCATCGCGCCGCAGAACTGGCGGGCTGTCGTGTCGGTTTCGATTTCGGGGAATTTCAGTGCAATCTCGTGCTGGATCGCGCCGATCGCGGCGACGCCCACGCGCGACAGCGCCGCGAATTCGACGTAGCGCTCGGGTTGCGCGATCAGCGCTTCGAGCTGGACGCCGAGCGGCGTGGTGCGGAAACGGTCGAAACGGGAATGCATGACGGAAGGAACTCGCCAAGTAACGTATCAAAACGATACGTTACTCGGCGAGGGGACGTCAACAGGCGGAATCGGGCAAGACGTTGGCTCACTCCTTGCCTGCGCCCTTGGCTGCCTGTTCGATCAGCTTCGCGACTTCGGCCGGGTGCGAGATGTACGCGACGTGGCTCGACTTGAGTTCGATCGTCTTGCTGCCGGCGCGTTGCGTCATGAAGCGTTCGAGCTCGGGGTTGATCGCGCGGTCGGCCGTGGCGACCACTGCCCAGCTCGGCTTGGTCCGCCATGCGGCATGCGTGATCGGCACGCCGAACGACTGCGCGGCCGGCGTCACCTGCGAGATCGCCATGAATTTCGCTTCGGCGGCCGGCACGTCGGCCGCGAAGTCGGCGTGGAACGACGCTTCGTCGAAATACAGATGGCCGTCTTCGGTGGCCTTGATCGCCTTCGTCGCGGGCGGCGTCTTCTTGGTCAGGTCGAGCGGGCTTTCGCCGGTGTCGGGCTGGAACGCGGCCACGTAGACGAGGCCCGCGACCTTGTCGTCGTTGCCGGCTTCGGTGATCACCGCGCCGCCGTAGCTGTGGCCGACGAGGATGCTCGGGCCGTCCTGCGCGTCGACGACACGCCGGGTTGCCTTCACGTCGTCGTCGAACGACGTTTCCGGTTGCTGAACGACGGAAACCTTGTAGCCGTCGCGCGTCAGGATGTTCGAGACGGCTTGCCAGCCCGAGCCGTCGGCGAAGTAGCCGTGAACCAGCACGACGTTCTTGACGGGGGCGGCGACGGCCGCGTGCGAACCGAATGCGGCGGCGGAAACGGCGAGTGCCGCGGCGATGTGGCGAAGTTGGGAAAAGCGCTTCATTTTCATTCTCCAGAAGGAAGACAGGGTGGGAAACCGTCGGATATCGACAGGCGTCTTGTTCCGTCGATGAAGTCATCCTACTAGTAGGTAGGATGATCGACAAGGAGAATTTGCGGCTGGAAAAGACTATCTCAGGGCAGTAAACTATCGCTGTTTTTCATCCGACTAGATGGTAGGCAGATATGACGGTATCGGGGGACAGTACGGCGGGCCGCATTCTCGAGGCCGGGCGGCAACTGATCATGCGGCGCGGCTATAGCGCGTTCAGCTATGCCGACATCGCCGACGCGATCGACATCCGGAAGGCGAGCATCCATCACCATTTCCCGACGAAGGCGGATCTGGCGGTCGCGGTGCTGCAGCAGTCGCAGGCGAATTTCGATGCCGATATGTCGCTGCTCGACGCGAGCGGCGCCGACGCGCTGGTGCAGATGCGCGCGTACATCGGCTACTGGGAACGCTGCATCGCGGACGACAGCGCGCCGTTCTGCGTCGCCGGCATGCTCGGCGCGGAGCTGCCCGCGCTGCCCGACGAGGTCGCGCGGGCGGTGAGGGCGCATTTCGACGACCTCGCCGCATGGCTGGTGCGCGTGCTCGAGGCGGGGGTGAAAGACGGCGTCGTGCAGCCGGACATATCGGTGCAGACCGAGGCCGCGACGTTCGTGTCGCTGGTCTACGGCGCGATGCTCGCCGCGCGGGCGTACGGCAATGCCGGGATGTTCCGGGACGTGACCGGCGGCGCGGTCGAGCGGCTCGCGGTGCCGCGCAAACGCGGGTGAGCCGCGCACGCATCAGCGGGTAGGAGCGGCGTCCGGCGGTGAGGCGAAACCGTCCGGCGCCGCCGCGATTTACGCGTGTTTTCCGGCCTCGGCTTGCGCGCTCAGCCGCGCCTTTTGTTCTTGCAATGCTTCCGTGAACGCCGGGCTGAAGTCTTCCGCCTCGAACAGCGGGCGGATCTCGATGTCGGAGTCGCCGGGCATCGGGTTCGGGCAGCGCTTCACCCATTCGACTGCCTCTTCCATCGATTTCACCTGCCACAGCCAGAAGCCGGCGACCAGTTCCTTCGTTTCGGCGAACGGGCCGTCGCTGACGGTGCGGTTCTTGCCGGCAAAATGCACGCGCTTGCCGCGCATGCTCGGGTGCAGCCCGTCGGCGGCGAGCAGGATGCCGGCTTGCGCCAGTTCTTCGTTGAACCGGCCCATCGCGGCGATCATTTCCGGGTCGGGCATCCGGCCGGATTCGGAATCGGTGGTGGCCTTGACGATGACGAGGACGCGCATGGTGGACTCTCCTTGAACAAGAATGAGGGGGCGCCGCCGGTCGTTCCGACGGCAAAACGAGCGGTTACGACAACACGACGCGCGACGGCGGCGCGAATCGACATCGCAGGGAAAAAATCTCAGGGGTGAACGGCGTGTGCGGCGTTGCGCCGGCAATCCGTCATGTCGTGCCGGCGCCCGCATCGAGCGCGCTGCGGATCCGGGCGGCGAGTTCGTCGCGCCGGTATGGCTTGCCGAGCAGCATCACGCCGGGGTCCAGCCGTCCCGCATGGAAGATCTCGTCTCGCGTGTAGCCGGACGTGAACAGCACGGGCAACGGCGGCTTGCGCAGCGCGGCACGGCGTCCGAGTTCGCCGCCCTTCACGCGGCCGGGCATGATCACGTCGGTAAACAGCAGGTCGATTGGCGTCTCGCTGTCGAGCACGCGCAATGCGGCTTCGCCGCTGGACGCCGTGATGACCTTGTAGCCGAGCTGCGCGAGCATGTCGACCACGGTCAGGCGGACGTCCGCATCGTCCTCGACGACGAGGATGGTCTCGTGGCCGCGCACCGCGTCGTGCTGCGGCATGCGGGCCTGCTCCTCGGCCGCGCCGTGGCAGCGCGGAAACGTGAGGCGCACGGTGGTGCCCTGGCCCGGCGTGCTGTCGATCGACACATGGCCGCCGCTCTGCTTGACGAAGCCGAACACCATGCTGAGCCCGAGCCCCGTGCCTTCGCCATCCGGCTTGGTCGTGAAGAACGGTTCGAATGCGCGCTCGAGCACGTCGGCCGTCATGCCGGTGCCCGTGTCGGCGAGCTCGAGCGTCACGTATTCGCCGGGTGGCGTCGGCGCGCGGCCGGCGTTCGACGCATCGCCTGACTGCACGTTGTAGGCGGCGATCGTCAGCGTGCCGTCGCCGCGCATCGCGTCACGCGCATTGAGCGCAAGGTTCAGGAGTGCGTTTTCGAGCTGGTGCCGGTCGGCGAGCACGTTGCCGACATCGGACGACAGTGCGGGGACGATCCGGACCGTTTCGCCGAGCGCGCGGCGCAGCATCTCGCTCATGTCCACGATCAGTTGCCGCGGATTCAGCGTCGTCGGCGCGAGCGGCTGGCGGCGCGCGAAGGCGAGCAGGTGCGACGCCAGTTTCGCACCGCGCCGCACGGCGTTGTTCGCGTTCTCGATCCGGGGTTGCGCGCCCGCATGGGCGCCGAGCTCGACGGAGAGGATCTGCAGGTTGCCGCTGATCACCTGCAGCACGTTGTTGAAGTCGTGCGCGATGCCGCCGGTCAGGTTGCCGATCGCTTCCATCTTCTGTGCATGACGCAACTGTTCCTCGATCGCCGCACGCTCCGCGATCGCGTCGGTCACGCGCTGCTCGAGCGTCTCGGTCAGGTCGCGCAGCCGGGCATTGGACGCCTGCAGCGCCGCTTCCGCGCGATCGCGGTGGCGCGTGGCGAGCACGCGTTCGGTGGTCTCGACGACGACGGCGAGCACGCCGCCCGGTGCACCGTCGTCGTCGGGGATCGGGCTGTAGTGCAGATCCATCCAGACGTCTTCGGGGCGGCCGCTGCGCAGCAGCACGAGGGCTTTGTCGCGATAGGACAGCGTGCCGCCGGCGAGGCAGGTGTCCATCACGTTGCGGTTGAAATCGGCGACTTCGGGCCAGCCGAGTTCGACCGGCTTGCCGAGCAGATACGGATGGCGCCCGCCGGCGAACCCGGCATACGCGTCGTTGTAGATCATGTAGCCGGGGCGGCCCCACAGCATCACCAGCGGCAGCGGCGACGCGAGCACCGTGCGCACGGCCGTGACGAGGCTGGCCGGCCACCCGTCGAGCGGGCCCAGCCCGGTGGCGGCCCAGTCGAATGCGGCGATGCGCCGGGCCATGTCGCCCTGCCAGCCGGTACAAGCGTGATGCTGCGCGAACAACTCGACATGCATGGGAGCGCTCCGATGAGGACATGCGGTCTCGGGCGGGGGACAAGTCGCGAAAGCGTGCTCCATTCTAGGGCAGATCGATTCGTGCGGCGACGCTGCGCCGTTCCGGAGCCCGTCGTCAAAACTGGTATGCTGATCCTCACCACGTTCACGCGGAGGGCGCCATGGCTGCTAAGGAAGTCTCGAAGAAGAAGTACCTGAAAATCCTGAACAAACGCCTGCGCGCCGAGCCGGCGGCTCCGGCCGGCGCGTCGTTTGTCTTTTTCCCGCTGGGTGCGAAGGCGAAGCACGCGACGGGTGTCGTGTCCGGCGACACGCGCAGCAAGCGCGAACTGGCGGTGATGGCCGCGGTGCAGCGCAAGGCGGCCGAAGAGTTCGTCGTCGCCGGCGCCTGACCGGACCCTGCTGCACCCTCGCTGGATTGCCGCCTCCGCCCCTTACGCGGCGGCGGCCTCGCAATGCGCGATCGCGCCGGCGAGCACGCGCGGGATGTCGTGCGTGAGGGCCGGGCCGTGCCTCGGCAGGATGAGGTCGAGATCGAGCGGCTGGATCGGGCACAGCGCACTGGCCAGGCAGGCGAGCGAGGGCAGGTAGTCCGGGCGCCGGCTCGAATCGACGGTCGCCGGCAGCGGGCCGTCCGTCGCTTCACGGCCGAAGCGCATCAGGATGCCCGACGACAGCAGCGCCTTGTACGCCGGCAGGTACCCGACTGACCCATTCCACTGATGTACGTGTTTCGTGAAGATCGGCACGAGTTCGACGCCGGAGCGGGGCGTCGGCACCGTGCCGGGCAGGCGCGCGACACGGTGCCTCGGCTCGGTCCGGCAGCGTCGGTCCGGCCGCGAATCCGGCCGCTTCGCGCAGCAGTCGGGCACGGCGCTGCGCACCGTCCCGGCTATCGTGAACATCCGGTTCGATCGGGCGCTCAGGACACCTAGTCCGCCGCCGCCGCGTACCTGCCACCGCCACCCGCTTCATCACCCGCGGCGAGCTGTTCCAGCGCGAGGCCCTTCGTCTCGATCCCGAGTGTCCACACGGCCAGCGCGGCCGCGATGAACGACAGCGCGCCGAGCGTGAACACGCCGCCCTGGCCGAACACCGGCAGCACGACGCCGACCACGTAAGGCCCGATCAACGAGCCGACGCGCCCGATCGCCGACGCGAAGCCCGAGCCCGTCGCGCGCGCGCCGGTGCCGTACAGCTCCGGCGTGTACGTGTACAGCGCGGCCCACATCCCGAACAGGAAGAACTGCATCGCGAGGCCGGTGCCGATCAGCAGCGCCATGCTGCCGCCGTACAGCGCGCTCTGGCCGTACGCGTACGCCATCACGCCGCCGCCGATCAGCGACGCGATGCAGGTCGGCTTGCGCCCCCAGCGTTCGACGAGCCACGCGGCGCACAGGAAGCCCGGCACGCCGCCGAGCGAGATCAGCACCGTGTAGAACACCGATTTCGTGACCTCGAAGCCGGCCTGCTGCAGCAGCGCGCCGAGCCACGACGTGAGGCCGTAGAAACCGAGCAGCGCGAAGAACCACAGCAGCCACACCATCACCGTGCGGCGGCGGTACACGCCACTCCAGATTTCGCGCAGCGCGCCGTGGCCACGCGCGACGACCGGCTCGGCGAGCCGCGACGGCGGCGGCAGCGTCGTGACGCCGGCCGAGCGCATCACCTTCGCCTCGATCGTGTGCATCACCGTGTCGGCTTCCGCGTGCCGGCCCGCATGCTCGAGCCAGCGCGGCGATTCCGGCACGATGCGGCGCACGACGAGCACGAACACCGCGGGAATCGCGAGCAGCGCGAACACCGTGCGCCAGCCGAACTGCGGCAGCACGAAGTACGCGACGATGCCGGCCGTGATGAAGCCGAGCGGCCAGAAGCCGTCCATCAGCGCGATCAGGCGGCCGCGCTTCTCGGTCGGCACGAATTCCGACAGCAAGGTCTGCGCGACCGGGAATTCCATCCCCATCCCGATCCCGAGCAGCACGCGGTAGACGATCAGCGCGTCGACGCTCTGCGCGGTCGAGCACAGATAAGAGGCCGCGCCCCACAGCACCATGCTCCACTGGAACACGGGCCGGCGGCCGAAGCGGTCGGCGAGCAGGCCGGCGACGGCCGCGCCGAGCACCATCCCGAAGAAGCTCGCGCTCGCGACGAGGCCGGCGGCCGCGGTCGACAGGCCGAACTCCTTGCGGATCGAGCCGAGCACGAACGTCATCGTGCCGAGGTCGACCGAGTCGAAGAAGAATGCGATCGCGATGATGAAGAAGATCCGCTTGTGATAGCCGGAGAACGGCAGGCGTTCGAGCCGGGCGGCGGCGGAGGCGGGAGCGGTGGCGGCGGGCATGGCGTCCTCTGAAATGAAAAGGGGCCGCGAAGCGCGTGCTTCGCGGCCCCGATGCTTCATCTTCAGTAGACGCGACCACAAAATGCCGCATCAGAGGAAAAGCGCCGCCTGCTTGCCCAAATGCGTCATCGGCAGCAGCGCGGGGAGCGGCCGTCTTGCGTCAATTCTTCAGCTTGTAGCCGGTGCGGAACATCCACGCGACGATCGCCAGCAGGATCACGAGGAACAGCGACGTCGCGCCGAGGCTGACGCCCACGTGCACGTCGGCGATCCCGTAGAACGACCAGCGGAAGCCGCTGACCAGGTAGACGATCGGGTTGAACAGCGTGACGACGCGCCACGCGGGCGGCAGCATGTCGACCGAGTAGAAGCTGCCGCCGAGGAACGTGAGCGGCGTGATGATCAAGAGCGGCACGAGCTGCAACTTCTCGAAGCTGTCGGCCCAGATGCCGATCACGAAGCCGAACAGGCTGAACGTGACCGCCGTCAGCACGAGGAACAGCACCATCCAGAACGGATGCAGGATGTGCAGCGGCACGAACAGGCCGGCCGTGGCGAGGATGATCACGCCGAGCAGGATCGACTTCGACGCGGCCGCGCCGACGTACGCGATCACGATCTCCCAGTACGACACGGGCGCGGACAGAATCTCGTAGATCGTGCCCGTGAAGCGCGGGAAGTAGATGCCGAACGACGCGTTCGAGATGCTCTGCGACAGCAGCGACAGCATCACGAGCCCCGGCACGATGAACGAGCCGTAGCCGATGCCGTTCACGTCGCTGATGCGCGAGCCGATCGCGGAGCCGAACACCACGAAGTACAGCGATGTGGAGATCACCGGTGCGATGATGCTCTGCATCAGCGTGCGGCGCGTGCGGGCCATTTCTGCGCGGTAGATCGCGCGGATGCCATGCAGGTTCATGACTCAGGCTCCTTGCACGCCGTTGCGGCGGTTGTCGATCAGGCTGACGAAAATGTCCTCGAGCGAGCTCTGCGTCGTGTGCAGGTCGCGGAAGCCGATGCCGGCCGAGCCGAGCGCGTTGATCAGTTTCGCGATGCTCGCGTCGTCACGCTGCGAGTCGTACGTGTAGACGAGCGCGGCGCCGTCGGCCGCGCGTTCGAGCCCGAACGGCGCGAGCGCGGGCGGCACGTCCGCGAGCGGGTGCTCGAGCTGCACGGTGAGCTGCTTCTTGCCGAGCTTGCGCATCAGCTCGTGCTTTTCCTCGACGAGCACGAGCTCGCCGCCGAGGATGATGCCGATCCGGTCGGCCATTTCCTCGGCTTCCTCGATGTAGTGCGTGGTCAGCAGGATCGTCACGCCGCTCTCGCGCAGCGAATCGACGAGCTTCCACATGTCGCGGCGCAGCTCGACGTCGACGCCGGCCGTCGGTTCGTCGAGGAACAGGATGCGCGGCTCGTGCGACAGCGCCTTCGCGATCATCACGCGGCGCTTCATGCCGCCCGACAGCGTCATCAGCTTGTTGTCGCGCTTGTCCCACAGCGACAGCGCTTTCAGCGTCTTCTCGATGTACGCGGGATCGGGCGCCTTGCCGAACAGGCCGCGGCTGAACGACACGGTCGCCCAGACGGTCTCGAACGCGTCGGTGGTCAGTTCCTGCGGCACGAGGCCGATCATTTCGCGGGCCGCGCGGTAGTGATCGCGGATGTCGTGGCCGCCGACCGTCACGCGGCCTTCGGTCGGCGTGACGATGCCGCAGATCGAGCCGATCAGCGTCGTCTTGCCGGCGCCGTTCGGCCCGAGCAACGCGAAGATCTCGCCGGGGCGGATGTCGAGGGTCACGTGCTTCAGCGCCTGGAAGCCGGACGCGTAAGTCTTGGAGAGGTCGGAGACGGAAAGGATCGGGTGCATGCTCACGGAGGGCACGGCCGGCCGGCGTGACGGTGCGCGCCGCGCGTGCCCGGCATCGCCGCCGCTGCGAAGCGGCCGGGATCGGGGACGGCATGGCGAACGGGCGTCATGTCGAACGGCGTTGTGGTGCGGGATCGCAGGACCGCCATATTAGCAATCGGTAGATGGAAATGCATTCTCGTGGAAAGGGCGTGGGTTGCCGGTGCCGGATTTGCGTGAATTGACCGAGCATCGCGGAATAACGCGGCGATTTATTTGCGGTGCGTGAACAATGGGTGCCGTTTTCGGCGAGCCGGGCTGCGATCGTGTTTCCGCTCGGTGGCGGCGCGGCCGGCCGGCCGACTGTGCCGCCCGAAGGCCGTCGCGCCGTACCGGGACGGCGTGCGCGGTGCTCGCGATAATGCATTCCTTTCATCGTTCTCGGAGCGGGGCGCATGTCTTTGATCGATTTCAAATCCGTGGCGGCGGCGCAGCCGGTCGCGTGGAAATCCACGATCGTCGGCGAGGTCGGGCCGGCCAGGATCAAGGTGCTGCGCATGGATGCGCAGGCTTACGAAGCGGAAGTGCACGACTACAACGAGGGGTTGCTGGTGCTCGACGGCCGGATGATGCTCGAGGTCGCAGGCGAGACGATCATCGTGGAGGCCGGGCAGATGTACCTCGCGCACGCCGGTGTGTCTCATGCGGTGCTGCCGGGCAGCCACGGCACGCTCGCGATCATCGACGTGTAAGGTTGCGCCGCAACATGCAGGCGGCCGGCTGAGGCCCGGCTGGCTTGGCCGGGCGCGGATTGGCGGCCGCCATTCAAACGCGTGTTATACCGCCCGGGTATTTGTCTGAGCAAATAAAATGAAGGCTGTTTGAAAATCTGTCAAATACCGTGTAAACGCTAGGATTGCGTGGTTTCGGTCGTTTGGAACTCTGCATCCATTTACTTGTGGGTATCGTCCGATCATAGTCTCCACCAACGACGCATCACGATAACGAATCAAGCGTACGGATGGAGACCCATACATGAGACGCCTATCCGCGGGGCCAGTCGGACTGCCGTTTCCCGTTTTTTCGCTGAATGCAGGCGCGATGCCGATCGCGTACCTGCGTTGTCCTGTCGCCGTGTAGCGGCGAACCATTTCCCGTTTCGATCGTTCTCACGGCGCCTTGCTACTTGACGGCGCCGCGGGAGCGCGCTTGCCTGCCGCCGCGGCGTGTGCCGCATGTGCCTGACCGGCATCGCGGCCGTCTTGCGCGCACCGTCATGCGCCGCGCGTCCGTGCCGCGGCGCGATACCAACCGGCGGGCCATGCAGCCTGTCCGGAAGAGACTTGTCGTACCTGAAAAGGAGGGGTTGATGATTTGCATTCCTGAATGGCGGAAAGCGATCCTGTCGTGCGCGGTGCTGGCGCTGCCGTTCGTCGCCGGTTGCGGCGGCGGCGACGATCCGGGGCCGATCAACGTGCCGCAGTGCTCGGGCAGCGCATGCGGGCCGAGCGGTGCCGAAACGACGCCGCCGGTCGTGACGAAGCTGTGTCCGGACGCGCTCGATTACACGACGACGTATACGGGCGGCGCAGGCAGCGGCGAGTACGTGAAGGTGAAGTTCGACACCACGAAGCTCACCTACCAGATGCAGTTCATCGAATCGTCGGTGCCGACGTCGGCCGGGCAAGTCAACAATACCCGCGCGGGCTTGACGATCAGCGGCGCATTCCATCATCCGACCACGCTCCCGACGGCCGAGCAGAACCGCTGCGCATTCGTGCTCGACAGCGGCGCGACGAGCGACGGTGCGTATTCGGTGACGATCAACCGTGCCGATCCGCCGATGCTGTTCGTCGGCAATGGCGTGGTGGGCGGGGGGATTCCGGGGGCGACGATTGCGTTCGCCGGTATTCCGCTGCTCCCGGGCGTCACGCTCGGCGTCGTACCGTCGCGCACGTTCGATTTCTATCCGTTCATCGGCTTCACCGACACCGAAACCGACTTCACGAAAGTGGCGGGCAACTACAACGAGGTAGGCATCCATCTGTCGCCGATCGGCGGTGATGGTCAGAGCCCGACCGGGCCGGTCGGCTGGGAGTCCGACGTCGTCAACTGGAATCAGACGTTCAATGCGGACGGCTCGTGTTCGATCACGCAAGGCAGCGACTACTCGTGTCAGACGACCGGGACGCCGTGGACGCGGCGCAACAACGCGGACGGATCGGCCGACAACGTATTCGTGAGCAATCCGGCTGTGGGGCAGGGGTATCCGATTGCGGGGCAAGGTTCGACGCTGATCATTGCACCGAGTCAGGCGAAGGGCATCATGATCGTCGGCAGATTGAACGGCGTACTTGTGCCGATTGTGATTCGAGTGGGCTACACGCACGTCGATACGGTCAATCTGCTCGCATCGGTCGCCGATGCCGAAGTCGGTATCTCGATGCTTTCGTCGACGAAAGCGATTGCCGCGAACTCCCTGAAGGGCGGTTATATCGGCGCGACCAGTGCATCCGCATGCGGCATCGTGACCTCCAGTGGCCAGGGGAACAAGTTGACGTCGGCGGGGCCGAGCTTCAACCCGAACGTGCCGCACCCTGACCTGCCGGGTACCTTCACCAATAACGCCTTCTATTCGGTAGCAGGCAGTTGCAACGACGGTACTGCCGTGTCGACGATGGCCGCGAACTATACGTCGACGCTGTTCCAGGGGGCTACCGCGGCGTTCATCGATCCGCAGACGTCGTCGGTGACCTCGCAGTTCGGGCTCGACTACACGCAGGCGACACCCGGCAAGATCAAGGTCACGGCCACGCAGAACTTCAACGCGAAGGGCGCCGGCGGCGACGTGGCGATCTTCAAGAAGGGCGATACGGGCTGGATCGTGACGGCCGGCAACGTCTACGCGATGGTCGTCAACAACAGCCAGGTCAATCCGTTCTTCACGGTCGGCGCATTCGTCCAGTAACCCTGCATTGAACACGTAACACCGGCGGCGCATGCGTCGCCGCCGGCGAATCGAATTTCAAGAGGATTCCTATGAATTTGAAGCAATGGATGGCCGCGGCCTCGCTCGCGCCCGTGCTGGCAGCATGCGGCGGAGACGGCGACCCGCCGCCCGCACCGGCGGTCCGGCTGTGCCCGCAGACGATCGACTACAACACGGTGTTCATCGGCGGGTCGGGATCGGGCGAGCTCGTGAAGGTGCAGCTCGATACGACGAAGATGACGTACCGGATGACGTATCTCGCATCGCCGGTGCCGACCACCACGGGCACCGTGCAGCCGACCCGCGACACGGCGCCGGCCAACGTGGTCGACGGCACGCTCGCTGACGAAACGGGGCTGCCGACGGTGAAGCTGAACCAGTGCACGTTCCGGATGCAGAACGCGAGCCTCGACCCGAACCGGCCCGCGCGGCTGTTCCTCGGCGAGGGCGTGCTGGGCGGCGCGATTCCCGGCGCGACGATTCAGTTCGACGGCGTGATCGGCGTCGGCAAGATCACGAAGACGACGTTCCCGTACTACCCGTTCATCAGCTTCTCGTCGCTGGAAACCGACCTGACGAAGATCGCAGGCAAGTACAACCAGCTCGGCTATCACCAGGTGCCGTCGCAGAGCTTCCAGCCGGTGGCGCTCGACCAGCAGGTGACGATCAACGCGGACGGGAGCTATGTCGAAACCGACAACTTCGGCAAGAAGAACGGCGGGCAGCCGCTTGCATCGAGCGCGACCGTGAACCAGCCGTTCACGCTGCGGCCCGATGCGCCGGCGTTCCAGTCGCTCAACTACCTGCCGCAGATTCCGCCGACGCTCGCCGCGGTCGATCCGGCGAAGGCCGGCAAGGGGATCCTGATCGTCGGCAAGCTGCGCAACCAGCTCGTGCCGATCTTCATCCGCACCGGCGCGGCCAACGCGGACCTCACGCAAGGCCCGCCGAGCGCGGACGACGAATCGGGCATCTCGTTCCTGAGCCCGCAGACGGCGATCGCGCAAGGCTCGCAGAACGGCGAGTACACGGGCGTCGACAGCGCGTTCAACTACCGCGCGACCGCGCTCGTCGGCGCGCAGGCCACGCTGCTCGATCCGTTCAATGCGTCGCAGGCCGCGCTTACGCGTGCGCTGAACCTCGACTACACGCAGAAGATGCCGGGCGTCGTGACGACCGTGCATGCGGACGCGGCGTCGGGGCCGGCGACCGGCAAGTTCGTGTTCACCGGCGGCGTATTC
Organism: Burkholderia sp. AU6039; assembly: GCF_002223365.1. Classification (NCBI taxonomy): domain Bacteria; kingdom Pseudomonadati; phylum Pseudomonadota; class Betaproteobacteria; order Burkholderiales; family Burkholderiaceae; genus Burkholderia; species Burkholderia sp. AU6039. Next base: position 2,599,905 of record NZ_NKFK01000005.1, on the reverse strand, counting down.
GGGTTCCTCGACATGAACGATACGAGCAACCCGTACTTCACGGTCGGCGCATTCGTGCAGTGACGCACGCCTGGATGGAGACACGGTGGCGCCGCGCGCAGATGCGCGGCGCCCGGACAGAATGAGGGGAGACTTCATGAAGAAGCTGATTGTCGCGGGTGTCGTCGCAGGCGTGTCGACGCTCGCATCGGCCCAGCAGGCGGGCGACAACGTCGCGACGCTGGGCTGGCTGCACATCATGCCGCAGGATTCGACCAACGGGCTCACGACGAATCTTGCCGGCATGCCGATCAACGGGCCGCTGCGCCTGCCCGGGTCGTTCACGTCGCCGGGCACGAGCCTGACGGTCAACAACGCCGATACCGTCGGCCTTACGCTCACGCACTTCTTCACCGACCATATCGCGGTGACGTCGGTGCTCGGCGTACCGCCCGAGTTCACGCTGACCGGGCACGGCTCGATTCGGCCGCCCGGCCCGGCCGGTGCGCTCGGCAGCGTCAACATGGACAACCCGGCGAACCAGCCGGCAGTGAAGAACGCGCGGCAGTGGAGCCCGACGGTCATTCTGCAGTACTACTTCAATTCGCCGACGGCGCGGTTCCGCCCGTTCGTCGGGATCGGCGTGGCCTACAGCTGGTTCAGCAACATCGAACTGAACGGCAACTTCGCGAAGGACATCAACGAGAACCTCGGCAGCGTGCTCGCGGCCGGCGCCGGCAAGCCGGGGCCGACATCGGTGGAGGGAAAGGCGTCGTCGTCGTTCACGCCGGTCTACAACGTCGGCGCGAGCTATGCGATCGACAAGCACTGGGGCTTAACGGCGACGCTGACGTACATGCCGCTGAAGACCTACTCGTCGCTCGTGATCAAGGCGGCCGACGGCTCGACGCTCGCCACCACGCGCACGCGGCTGAAGGCCGATCCGCTGATCACGTTCGTCGGGATTTCGTACAAATTCTGAGCCGTCCGGCGCGCATGACGCGCGTCGGCGGCTTCCTGCGACCGGCTGGCCGGACCCTTCCGGCAGGAAGGTCGCGTTCCTGGCGGCGTGCCGCCATTTGTGAAGAGAGGGGGCAGTTCAAATGAGCATTCGCAAAATCGTATCGCTTGTTGCTGCAGTGGCTTTCACCGCGGTTTCGGCCGCGCCTGCTTTCGCTGTCACCGTTACGCGTGCCGACGGCCAGCCGATGAACCCGAACGGCGAGCCGTTCTCGGCGACCGGGCTCACGAACCTCAGCAAGGGTGCGATCACCGCAGGCTGTACCGCGACCTTCAACGGCACGATCACGTCGACCGGTATCGTCAACATCACGTCGACGACGTTCACGGGTGGCGCAACATGCTCGCTGATCAGCGGCAGCGCGAGCAGTACGTCGCCGTGGACGGGGCAGGCTGACAGCACGACGCAGTTGTCGATCAATAACGTAAAGGTGAACGTCACGCTGCTCGGCACCTGCGGGCCGAGCAAGGTCGTGACGACGTGGAGCGATACGAACTCGTCGCTGGCGTTCAATAACTCCGTGCTGACGCCGGACTGCACGGTGGCTGGCACGGTTCTGACGTCGCCGAAGTTCCACGTGCAGTAAGCGATCGCGGATCGAAGCGGATGCCCGCCGCGCGCGAGGGCCGCGCGGTATGTGCGGCGGGCTTCCGCGGTTTCGCTGGGTTCGTGCCGTCGCGTGTATCGGCGCGGCGGCCGGATTCATTCTGCAGAGCGGCCGCGTTTCTCGTGTAAGGCCGCCATATATCAATAGAGAGGGCCGTACAAATGGAAATTCGTCAAATTGCATCGCTTGTTGCTGCAGTGGTATTTACCGCGGTTTCGGCCGTGCCTGCTTTTGCGGTGACCGTTTCGCGCGCGGATGGGCAGCCGATGAATCCGAACGGTGAGCCGTTTTCGGCGGCGGGGCCGGTAACGCTTGTCAAGAAGACGGCCGTCACGAACTGCACCGCGATATTCAACGGAACGATTACGTCGACGGGTATCGTCAATATCACGTCGACGCAGTTCGTCGGGGGCAACTGGTGCCCGCTGATCAGCAACACTGCGAGCAGCGCGGTGCCTTGGACAGGGCAGCTGGACAGCACTACGCAGCTCTCGGTCAATAACGCGCAGGTGGGCATCGCGCTTCTCGGACCTTGCGGACCGAGCAAGCTCGTGTCGTCATGGGACGATTCGAATTCGTCGATGACGTTCAATAACGCGGAATGGAAACCTGATTGTACGTTGGCCGGCAGGACTGTTACGGCGCCGAAGTTCCATGTGCAGTAACCGTATCCGAGGACGCCGGGCGCGGGCCACGCGTGAGGACCATCCGGTATGAACGTGGGTTTCCGCTTCCTCGATTTGTTCGCGTTGTCGCGCTTATCAGCGTGACGGCCGGCTGGCCTCCCGTATCGCGATCCGATACGGGGGATTGCAGTGCCGGCGTGGCGTACAGCGCCACTCGATTCAATTGAAACAACCAAATTCAAATTGGCCAGAACACTCCCGGAAGACCCATGCTTACCGATCCAGCAAAGTATGGAGATGCCCGCGGCGCGACGCCTGACCGGCTGCGCACGGCCGCGTGGCTGCAGTATCTGATCGAACGACTCGACGCCGCCGCGTGCGCGGCGGACACGGGTGACGCCGGCGACACGACCGTCATCTCGTCACACGCGATACGTATGCGAGTGGGCGCGAACCTGTCTCGAGAAACGGCAGCGATTCTTGGCCGGCTTGCGCCGTGGATCGCATCGGACAGTGGCGCCTGCGCATGCGATCTGACGGACCCGCGCGGCGCGTGCTCGCATGTGCCGTCGATGCAGCAACTCGCCGAAGCCGAACGCAGCTGCCCCGGCTCGCGCGCCGTGTTCGACACCGCGTACGGTGTGATCGATGCATGCGCGTTCGACGATCCCGATGTTGGCTGGGCCGCACTCGGGCGGATTGCCGGCGGTGTCGAATGCAACGGGGGCGATGACGGTGCATGTAGCGAACATGAACAGGGCGTGCACGGCGACACGTCGCCTGCGAAGAACCTGAGAGAAAGACTGGCCGTGGTCGCGGCTGCCGGTGGGGAAACGGCAGCCATGCCGGGCGCCGTCATCGACGCGATCGTGCTGCGCGTGTGCGGGCCGCGCGACGATGCATCGCGCATCGACGAGATGGCGGCGCTCGTGACGTTCTCGGCCGCATTCGCCGCTGGCGACGGGGCCTCTGTTGCCGCGTATGGCGGTCAGCACAACCTCGTTGCCCGGGCGATCCGCACGCATCGTGCCGATCTCGCGTCGGTGGACGGGCTGCTCGCGGCGTTGTCCGTGTGCCGGCTCGATCGGCTAGTCGGCGCCGGCAGCTTTTGGGCCTACTACTTGCTGGCAGGCATCGTGATCGCAGCGCCGGACGCCGTTCGGGAAGTCGGTCGCCGCTTTCATGGTGATGAATGGCAGGCGTGGCTCGATCACGTGCTCGCGTGGCCGGCGGTCAGTCGATTCGGGCCGAAGGAGGACGTCGCGTTCGAAGGCCTGCGCGGTGCAATGAGCCTGACGTCGCGATGGAATCCGATCGTCCGCGGGAAGCGGATGCGGAAGCGGAAGCGGGGTGTTGTAACGCCCTGATTTGAGGAACACGGGGACGCGGCAGGCTAATGCATCGCTTTTGCCGAATCGATACGCAAGGATTCCAAACGAATCGCGCACGAGTACCCTGGCTCGCGCCGAAATGGCGGGCCTCGTTCGTACGCGCGAACGGGCGTCAGGCGGCGCGCTGAGCCTTCGTGCCGTCGGCGTCCGCGCTGGCCGCGCGCCACGCCGTCCACGCCATCTATCCTTCCAGACCGTCAGACCGTCAGACCGTCTCGTGCCACCCCCGATCCAGGCACCCTCGACCGAACGCAGTATGATTCCGCAGACGGTGCCGGCGATCGCTCCGCTATAACGGCCCGCCCGCACCGCCCAAGATCCGCCAAGCTTGTTGTAAGCCGGACGCAAACAGCCGCCGCGTGAGAGCGCCGCCGCGAACCCGCCGCCGGACCCCCTTCATCGAAACGGTCAGTCAGATGTCAAAGCAAAACAAGAAGATCCTCCTCCTGAGCGTCAGCGCCGGCGCCGGCCATACCCGGGCGGCCGAAGCGATCCGCGCGTTCGCCGACCACCATCCCGCCGGCATCGAAGCCACCCACCTGGACGTGATGGATTTCGTGTCCACCGGTTTCCGCAAGCTGTACACCGATCTTTACATCAAGCTCGTCAGCAGCCAGCCGGCGCTGTGGGGCTACCTGTACCAGAAGACCGACGAAGTCGATCCCGCCGCGCCGTCGCAGAAGATCCGGCGCGCGATCGAGCGGCTCAATTGCCGGGCACTGCTCGCGGAGATCGAGCGGCAGCGCCCTGACGCGATCATCTGCACGCACTTCCTGCCCGCCGAGCTGCTGTCGCGCGAGATCCGCAAGGGGCGCGTCGACACGCCGGTGTGGGTGCAGGTCACCGATTTCGACCTGCACAGCATGTGGGTCGTGCCAAACATGCGCGGCTATTTCGCGGCCAACGACGAGATCGCGTGGCGCATGCATGCGCGCGGCATGGCGCCCGACACGGTGCATGTGAGCGGTATCCCGATCATGCCGGCGTTCGGCCAGCCGCTCGATCGCGCCGCCTGCGCGGCCGAATTCGGCCTCGATCCCGCGCGCCCGACGTTCCTGATGATGTCCGGCGGCGCGGGCCTCGGCGGGCTCGACGTGCTGGCCGCGCGCCTGCTCGAGATGGAGGCTGACTTCCAGCTGATCGCACTGGCGGGCAAGAACAAGGCGATGCTGACGTCGTTGCAGGAACTCGCCGCGCAGCATCCGGGCCGGCTGTTTCCGCAGGGCTTCACGCAGCAGGTCGAGCGCCTGATGGCCTGCGCCGATCTCGTGATCACGAAGCCGGGCGGCCTGACGACGTCCGAGTGTCTGGCGATGCAGTTGCCGATGATCGTCAACTCGCCGATTCCGGGCCAGGAAGAGCGCAATGCGGATTTCCTGCTCGAACAGGGTGTCGCGCTGAAGGCGATCGACGACGATGCGCTCGTCTACCGGATCCGCGCGTTGCTGCAGACGCCCGAGCGTCTCGCCGACATGCGCCGCCGTCTCGCGCCGCTCGGGCGGCCGCTCGCCGGCCGCTTCGTGCTCGATCGCGTGCTGGGCCTGGAGCCGGCCGCATGAGCGGCGCGCGTTTTGTGCCGACGCGCCATACGGTGTTCGTCGTTGCGTGGGTCGTGCTGCTCGCGTACTTCTTCGCGAACGTCGAGATCCAGATCGAAGGCAGCGCGGGCTGGGCCGCCAACCTGCCGACGTGGCGCATCGAGCATCACTGGCTGCTCGACCTCTTCTGGGGCGGGCGGCCGATGACCGGCTACCACGCGTGGGTGTTCCCGTTCGTCGCGCTGTTCTTTCATCTGCCGGCCGTGTTCAACGGACGGTGGTCGTGGCGCATCGAAGCGCGGACCATCGCGTGCATCATGGTGTTCTGGCTGACCGAGGATTTCCTGTGGTTCGTGCTGAATCCGGCGTATGGCCTGGCCCGCTTCAATCCGGCGAATGTGCCGTGGCATATCCACTGGCTGGGCGTGGCCCCGACCGACTACTGGACGATGAGCGCCGCCGCGATCGTGCTGTTCATGCTTTCCCGCGAGCGCAAGCGCGCCTTTTATTGATCCCTGACCCGACATGAAAATCGCCATCATTGCCGCGATCGCCGTCGCGTTTGCCGGGCGCGTGCAGCCGGCCCACGCGGACCCGGCCTCCGAGGTGTCCGCCCGGCCGATCAAATGGGCGCAGAGCGTGGCCGACGCGCATGTGAACAACCTGCATCGCATCACGCCGACGCTGTATCGCAGCGCCCAGCTGTCGCGCTCGGACGTGCCGGAACTGCAGAAGCTCGGCATCCGCAAGGTCATCAGCTTCCGTTCGTTTCACGCGGACGACACCATCCTGGCCGGCACGCAGATCCGGATGCAGCGCATCCGGATCAACACGTGGGACATCCGCGACGAGGACATGGTGACCGCGCTGAAGGCGCTGCGCACGGCCGACCAGGACGGCCCGGTGCTGATCCACTGCCAGCACGGCGCTGATCGCACCGGCCTCGTGTCGGCGTTGTACCGGATGGTGTACCAGGGCTGGACGCGCGAGCAGGCGCTCGATGAACTGCAGCACGGCGGCTACGGGTTCCATCCGGTCTGGCAGAACATCACGAACTACCTGAAAAACGTCGACGTCGAGCGCTTGAAGCGGGAAGTGAACAGCGGCTGACGAATCCATGCAAAACGCCGCCGACAATCGCTGTCGGCGGCGTTTCAAAAGTACGTCGATGCGCGGGCACCACGCCCGCCGTCGTCAGACCGTCTCCGGCTGCCGCACTGCCTTCGCGATATTGCGGGCCATTGCCCCGTTCGCGACGAAGTAAGGCACGTCCACGCGCGCAAGCGGCTTGCGCCCGCGAATCTTGTCCGCGATCTTCTCGGCGATCATGATCGTCGGCGCATTGAGGTTGCCGGTCGTGATGATCGGCATGATCGACGCATCGACGACGCGCAGCCCCTCCAACCCGTGCACGCGGCCTTCTTCATCGACCACGGCCATGTCGTCGTAACCCATCTTGCACGAGCACGACGGATGGAACGCGGTCTCCGCGCGGGCGCGCACGAACGCGTCGAGTTCCTTGTCGGACTTGCAGTCCGCACCCGGATTCAGCTCGCGGCCGCGATATCGATCAAGTGCCGGCTGCCGCATGATCTCGCGCGTCGCACGGATCGCATCGCGGAATTCGCGCCAGTCGAGCGCTTCGGCCATGTAGTTGAACAGGATGCTCGGATGGTCGTTCGGATCGCGCGAGCGCAGCTTCACGCGGCCGCGGCTCGGCGAGCGCATCGAGCCGACGTGCGCCTGGAAGCCGTGCATCTCGATCGCGTTCGAGCCGTTGTAGTTGATCGCAACAGGCAGGAAGTGATACTGGATGTTCGGCCACAGATCGTCGTCGCGCGTGCGGATGAAACCGCCCGCCTCGAAGTGGTTGCTCGCGCCGAGGCCGGTGCCGTTCAGCATCCATTCGAGGCCGATCTTCGGCTGGTTCCACCACTTGAGCGCCGGGTACAGCGAGACCGGCTCCTTGCACTCGTACTGGATGTACATCTCCAGGTGATCCTGCAGGTTCTGGCCGACACCGGGCAGGTCGAGCACGACGGGAATGTCGAGTTCCTTCAGCCACGCACCGGGGCCGACGCCCGAGCGCTGCAGCAGTTGCGGCGACGCGATCGCACCGCTGCACACGAGCACTTCGCGGCGCGCATGCGCGGTCGCACGTTCGCTGCCGCGCAGGTAAGTGACGCCCGACGCGCGCTTGCCGTCGAACAGGATGCGATCGGCGAGCGCGTGCGTGACGATCTCGAGGTTCGACCGCACCTTCGCCTGGTCGAGGTAGCCGCGCGCAGTGCTGGCGCGGCGGCCCTTCGGCGTGACGGTGCGGTCCATCGGGCCGAAGCCTTCCTGCTGATAGCCGTTCAGGTCGTCGGTGCGCGGATAGCCGGCCTGCACACCTGCATCGACCATCGCCTCGAACAGCGGGTTCACGCCCGGCTTGCTGGTCGTGACCGACACGGGGCCGCTGCCGCCGTGATAATCGTTCGGGCCGACGTCGCGCGTTTCGGCCTTCTTGAAGTACGGCAGGCAGTCGAGATACGTCCAGTTCTCGAGGCCCTTGTGCGTCGACCAGTTGTCGTAGTCGAGCGCGTTGCCGCGGATGTAGCACATGCCGTTGATCAGCGACGAGCCGCCGAGCCCCTTGCCGCGGCCGCATTCCATCCGGCGGTTGTCCATGTGCGGCTCGGGGTCGGTTTCGTAGGCCCAGTTGTAGCGGCGGCCCTGCAGCGGGTAGGCGAGGGCGGCCGGCATCTGCGTGCGGAAGTCGAAGCGGTAGTCGGGGCCACCTGCTTCGAGCAGCAGCACCGTCACGTCCGGATCTTCCGTCAGGCGCGTTGCGAGCACGTTGCCCGCGGAACCTGCGCCGCAGATGATGTAGTCGTATTCGCGTGTCGTCATGACGGTCAGTCTCCTTTCGTGATCCTTAAAACACCGGGTTGTAGCGGCCGAGCTCGACCTGCACCGACTTGATTCGAGTGTAGTGCTCGAGCGTCGTGATGCCGTTCTCGCGTCCGACACCGGATTGCTTGTATCCGCCAACCGGCATCTCGGCCGGCGATTCGCCCCACGTGTTGATCCAGCAGATGCCGGCTTCGAGGCGATGGATCGTGCGGTGCGCGCGCGACAGGTTCTCGGTCACGACGCCGGCCGCGAGGCCGTAGTGCGTGTCGTTCGCGCGGGCGATCACTTCGTCCTCCGATTCGAAATCGAGGATGCTCATCACCGGCCCGAAGATTTCCTCGCGGACGATCTTCATGTCGTCGCGGCAATCGCCGAACACGGTCGGCGCGACGTACTGGCCGCTGCCGAAGTGGCCGTCGGTCAGGCGCGTGCCGCCCGCGAGCAGCTTCGCGCCTTCTGCCTTGCCGCTTTCGATGAAGCCGAGCACCTTGTCGAGCTGCGCGGCCGACACGAGCGGGCCGAAGTTGGTATCGGCATCGGTCGGCTTGCCGACGCGGATGCGCTTCACGCGCTCGAGCACACGCTGCGTGAATGCATCCTTGATCGAGCGGTGCACGAACACGCGCGTGCCGTTCGTGCAGACCTGGCCCGAGCTGAAGAAGTTGGCGGTCACCGCGATGTCGGCCGCGCGGTCGAGGTCCGCATCGTCGAACACGATCAGCGGCGACTTGCCGCCGAGCTCCATCGTCACTTCCTTCAGCGACGACGCGCCGGCCAGCGACATCACCTTCTTGCCGGTTTCGACGCCGCCGGTGAACGACACCTTCGCGATGTCCGGGTGGCCCGTCAGCAGCGCGCCGACCGAGCCGTCACCCTGCACGACGTTGAACACACCGGCCGGCACGCCGGCTTCCGTATAGATTTCCGCGAGCTTCAGCGCGGTGAGCGGCGTGACTTCGCTCGGCTTGAACACCATCGCGTTGCCGGCCGCGAGCGCGGGGGCCGTCTTCCAGCATGCGATCTGGATCGGGTAGTTCCACGCGCCGATGCCCGCGCACACGCCGAGCGGCTCGCGGCGCGTGTAGACGAACGATTCGGCGCGCAGCGGCACCTGCAGCCCTTCGATCGCGGTCGCGAGGCCCGCGTAGTACTCGATCACGTCCGCGCCGGTGACGATGTCGACCGCGAGCGTCTCGCCGATCGGCTTGCCCGTGTCGCGCGTTTCCAGCGCCGCGAGTGCGTCGTTGCGCTCGCGCAGCAGGTCGACCGCGCGGCGCAGGATGCGCGAGCGCTGCATCGCGGTCATCGCGGCCCATTCACGCTGGCCTTCCCGTGCGGACGCCACCGCGCGATCGACGTCGGCCGCGCTGGCCTGCTGCACCTGCGCAAGCAGTTCGCCGGTGGCGGGATCGAAGGTGTCGAAAGTCTTGCCGCTCGTGGCGTCGACGTAACCGCCGCCGATGTAGAGGCGCTGCAAACCGAATACGGACATGAGGATCTCCTTGAGGGCGACTGCGTCGCGCGTCAGTCGGACGCGAGCAGCAGGTCGATGTAATCGTGGGCGAGCTTCAATGCAGCCCGGGTGTCGATGGGGCCGCCGGCGAGTGCGCCGCGCAGCCACAGGCCGTCGATCAGCGCGGCGAGGCCGCTGGCGGCTTCGCGCGCTTGCGTGCGCGGCAACGCCTTCGCGAATTCGGCGCACAGGTTCGAGTGGAGGCGCCGCGTGTTGACGTGCTGCAGGCGCTTGAGCATCGGGTCGTGCATGCTCTGCGACCAGAACGCGAGCCAGGTCTTCATCACAGGCGCGCTGACCTGCGTGACGTCGAAGTTCGCGGCGACGATCGCGCGCAGCCGGGCGCGCGGGTCCTTGCGTGCCGCCACGCGGCGGCGCGTGGTGGCCGACCACAGGTCGCGCAGCACGTGCCGCATCGTCGCTTCGAGCAGGCCGTCCTTGTCGCCGAAGTAGTGGCTGACGATGCCCGTCGAGATGTTCGCGCGTTGCGCGACCGACGCGAGCGTCGTGCCGGGCAGGCCCGCTTCGTCGATCGAGCGCAGCGTGGCGTCGATCAACTGCGCGCGGCGTATCTCCCGCATTCCGACTTTCGGCATCGCGACTCCCTTCGCCCGGACGGGCCGTCCATGGAAGTCGAGAGCTTAGCGGTTTTTTATTGATCGTTCAATCAACAAAAAATCGGGGTCTGACGGTGACGACGGTACCCGGCGGGTGAGCGAGGGCCCCGGATCGTGCGTTGTGCAGGTGCGGAAAAATGATTGAAAGATGATTAAGAAAGATGGAGTTTGTTTAAAACGCTTTCTGAAGCGAGCAATCAATCCGGTTAATCGTTGCAGGTGTCGAATCGATTACGGAATGAAAGAATAATGAGCTGTGTGATATTTGGTTAAGCGTAGAAGTCGACACGCGAAACAGCGTCACGATTCATTCATGAAAATCCGTTTGAAATAGACGAATGAAACGACTTAACGTATTGATTTTAAATGGATATCTGTCAATTAAACAGGGATCGACTGCCGCTCCGCAAACGATTGCGGCCGCCCTCGATCGGATTCCGCTTACCATAAAAAATGCTGGAATAATTTGAATCCGACGTATTTCCTAACAGAGTAGAGGGTATCGTTGGAATGACTTGAGTCAGTAATATTGTCCGTATTAGTATGGCGCCGCACTACGAGGAATGAATCGATGCCGCCGGTATTGCCGCGGTGCATTGGCCAATCGCGCGATTCGGACGCGCGTGACAAACCGGCGCAGTCATTGCGCACCTGCAGCATGCCGCGACGTCGAGACGCCGCATCCACCGGAGAACGACGATGCTGACCGAAAAACACGTGGTCCCGTTGCCGAATGGTCTGAAGGTCTACGTCGAACGGAACGTGTTCGACCCGGCGTTCGACACGGCAATGCTCGTCAACGGCGCGCTCGCGACGACCGCGTCGTTCGGGCAGACCGTCCAGTATCTCGGCGAGCGGATGAACACGATCTGCTTCGACCTGCCGTATGCGGGGCAGTCGCGCCAGCACAACCCGGGCTGCTTCATCCTGACGAAGGACGACGAAGCCGCGATCCTGCAGCACCTGGTCGAGCGCTTCGCGCCGGCGTACCTCGTGTCGGTGTCGTGGGGCGGCGTCGCGTCGCTGTTCGCGCTTGCACGCGGCTGCCCGAGCGTGCGGCGCGCGGCGATCTGCTCGTTCTCGCCGTTCCTGAACGACGCGATGGTCGACTACGTGACGCGCGCCCGCGACCACATCGCGGCCGGCGAGAACCTGAAGGCCGCGCAGCTGCTGAACGACACCGTCGGCCGCTACCTGCCGCGCATCATGAAGCTGTACAACTACCGGTATCTCACGCGCCTGCCGCGCGACGAGCAGGACCAGGTCGCGTTCCACGTCGACCAGATCCTGTCGCTGCAGCCGGAGCGCTACCTCAGCGAGTTCTCGAACATCGGCTGCGAGCTGCTGTTCCTGAACGGCGAGCGCGACGAGTACACGACGCCCGCCGACGTGCGCCAGCTCGGCGCGCACGTGCCGCGCGCACGGTTCGCGACGGTGCCGGACGCCGGCCACTTCCTCGACATCGAAGGCCGCGCGCAGCGCGAATACACGCGCTCGGCGTTGCTCGACTTTTTCTGCGGCGGGTCGCAGCTCGCCGCCGGCATGGCGCTCGCCGCCGCGCAGTCGTGCGTGCCCGCACCGATGCACGCGCTGTCGTCGTGACACCATCCGCCGTGCGTCCGATACGCGCGGCGCTCCCGAACTCCCATCCCAACGAGGCAGGCCCGCCGTGAATATCGTTCAGACCATCGCCATCGTCGTTCCGTGGGCCGTGTGGCTCGCCTACTGGATCGCCACTTCGCAAGGCGTGAAGACGACCGTGCGCAAGGAAGCGTCGCGCTCGCGCACGTTGCAGTCGATTCCGCTGATCGTCGGCGGCGCGCTGATCATCCTGCCCGATCCGTCGTGGCAGGCGCTCGTGCCGGACTGGCAGCGCTTCGGCCTGCAGGCGCAGTGCGGGCTCGCGGTGCTGGTGGCCGGCCTGCTGTTCTCGGTGTGGGCGCGGCTGCACCTCGGCACGAACTGGAGCGTGTCGGTCACGCTGAAGGAAGACCATGAGCTCGTCCGCACGGGGCCGTATGGGCTCGTGCGTCACCCGATCTATACGGGCTGCCTGATCGCGCTCGTCGGCGCCGCACTGATCGGCGGCGAATGGCGCGGCGCGATCGGCGTGCTGCTCGTGTTCGCGTCGCTCGCGTACAAGGTGCGCGTCGAGGAAAGCTGGCTGACCGGGTATTTCGGGCCGGCGTACACGCAGTACCGTCGCGAAGTCGCGGCGCTGATTCCCGGCTTCTACTGAACCCCGCGAGGCGCGCGATGGCGAAGATGATCGTGACCGCGATCGGCTCGGCGGGCGACGTGCATCCGCTGCTCGGTGTCGCCCGCACGCTCGCGGCGCGCGGTCACGACGTCGTGTTCTGCACGCATGCGCCGTTCGAGGCAGCCGTGCGCCGGTGCGGGTTCGCCTTCGTGCCGATCGGCACCGCGGCCGACTACGAGGCCGCGATGGCGAACCCCGCGCTGTGGGATTCGCGCACGTCGTTTCGCACGCTGTGGGCGGTGATCGCGCCGACGGTGCGCCCGCATTACGACGCGCTGCGCGCGCTGACCGACGACGATACGGTGCTCGTCGGCACGCTGTGGGCGTTCTCCGCGCGCATCATGCAGGAGCTGCACGGCACGCCGTACGTGTCGGTGCAGGTGTCGCCGTCGACGCTGCTGTCCGCGCATGCGCCGCCGACGCACCCGCGCCTGACGATTCCCGCGCGCTGGCCGCTGCCCGTGAAGGCGGCGCTGATGACGCTGATCGAGCGGCAGGTGCTCGATCGCACGTGCGGCCCCGCGCTCAACGCGGTGCGCCGCGCGCTCGGGCTCGCGCCGGCGCGGCGTGTGCTGGGCCGCTGGCTGCATTCGACCGATGGCGTGCTGTGCCTGTTTCCCGGCTGGTTCGCGCCGCCGCAGCCGGACTGGCCGTCGAATCATCTGCAAAGCGGCTTCCCGTTGTTCAACGATATTGCGACGCCTGAAGACGATGTGGCACTCGATGCGTATCTCGCGGCCGGTGAACCCCCGGTCGTGTTCACGGCCGGTTCGACACGCGTCGATCACGCGGCATACGCGCGCGCGGTGGCGGACGCGCTGCGCGCGACCGGCGCGCGCGGGATCCTGCTGACGCCGCACGATGCGGCGCCGGACAGTGACCGCTTGCTCGTGCGCCGCTTCGTGCCGATGCGCACGCTGCTGCCGCGCTGCCGCGCGCTCGTGCATCACGGCGGGGTCGGCACCGCGGCGCTCGCGTTCGAAGCCGGGATCGCGCAGGTCGTCACGCCGTTCGCGCACGATCAGTTCGACAACGCGCAACGGGTCGCCGTGAGCGGCTGCGGCGTGCGGGTCGACGGCCCGGTCGACGGTGCGCGTCTCGGCGCGGCGCTCGCGCGCGTGCTCGGTGAACCGTCGTTCGCGGTGCACGCGGCGCGCACGCGCGCGCTGCTTGCCGCCGAGCGGGACGGCTGCGAAGCCGCCGCCGATTTCATCGAACGGTTCGCACCGGCGCACGGGCAGGCCGCCGCGCGGCCCGAAGCCGCGGTGGCCGGCGCATGAGCACCGCGTCGCCGCTTCACGACGGGCCGGTCGCGCCGTCCGCGTTCGACGTGCCGGCGCCAGCGCCGGCCGCGCGGCCGGTGCGTGGCGTCCGGCTCGCGCTGCTGACGTTCGCGCTGTCGCTCGCGACCTTCATCGAGGTGCTCGACTCGACCGTGACGAACGTCGCGGTGCCGGCGATCTCCGGCAGTCTCGGCGTATCGAACAGCCAGGGCACGTGGGTGATCAGCTCGTATTCGGTCGCGGCTGCGATCGCGGTGCCGCTGACGGGCTGGCTCGCGCGCCGCGTCGGCGAGTTGCGGCTGTTCGTCGGCGCGATCCTGCTGTTCACGCTGACGTCGCTGCTGTGCGGGCTCGCGCGCGACCTGCACGTGCTGGTGATCTGCCGTGCGCTGCAGGGGCTGTTTTCCGGGCCGATGGTGCCGCTGTCGCAGACGATCCTGCTGCGTACGTTCCCGCCGGACAAGCGCACGATCGCGCTCGCGCTGTGGGCGATGACGGTGCTGCTCGCGCCGATCTTCGGGCCGGTGGTCGGCGGCTGGATCGTCGACACCTTCTCGTGGCCGTGGATCTTCCTCATCAATTTGCCGATCGGGCTGTTCTCGTTCGCGGTCTGCACCGCGATGCTGCGCCCTGACGCGCAACGCGGCACGGCCGGCCCGATCGACGTGCCGGGCATCGTGCTGCTCGTGATCGGCGTCGGCTCGCTGCAGGCGATGCTCGATCTCGGCCACGATCGCGGCTGGTTCGGCTCGCCGCTGATCGTCACGCTCGCGGTGGTCGCGGCGCTCTCGATCGTGTCGCTGCTGATCTGGGAGGCGGGCGAAGCGCATCCCGTCGTCGATCTCAGCCTGTTCCGCGATCGCACGTTCTCGTTCTGTGTCCTGATCATCTCGCTCGGGATGATGAGCTTTTCGGTGGTCGGCGTCGTGTTTCCGCTGTGGATGCAGGCCGTGATGGGCTACAACGCGTTTCACGCGGGGCTCGCCACCGCGTCGCTCGGCGTGCTCGCGCTGGTGTTCTCGATCCTCGTCGGGCTGCATGCGCATCGCTTCGACGCGCGCGTGCTCGCGACCTTCGGCTTCCTCGTGTTCGCGGCCGTGCTCGCGTGGGATGCGCATTTCACGCTGAAGATGACGTTCGCGCAGATCGCCGCGCCGGGGCTGATCCAGGGGATCGGGCTGCCGTGCTTCTTCATTCCGCTGACCGCCGCGACGCTGTCGCGCATTCCGGACGACCGGCTCGCGGCCGCGTCGAGCCTGTCGAACTTCCTGCGCACGCTGTCCGCCGCGTTCGGCACCGCGATGAGCGTGACGCTGTGGGACAACCGCGCGACCTATCACTACGACGTCGTGTCGCAATCCGTCACGCACGCGTCGGCGAACACGCAGCGCTTCGTGCACACGTTGAACGCGATGGGCGTGGACGGCGTGCGCGAGCTGTCGACGTTGCACCAGGTCGTGATGCAGCAGGCCTACATGATGGCGACCAACGACATGTTCTGGATGGCGAGCATGACGTGTCTCGCCCTCGCGGCAATGATGTGGCTGACGCGGCCGAAACGCGGCGCGGCGGCGTCGTTCGGGCATTGAGGAGAGGAACATGACGACACTCGGCGCACTCGTGATCCTGTATCACCCGAGCGATGCACAGCTCGACGCGCTCGGCGCATGGCGGCACGCGTGCGACGCGCTGCTCGTCGTCGACAACACGCCGCAGCCCGATGCGCGGGCCCGCGAGCTGTGCGCGCGCGAGGGCATCGCGCTGCTGCATCACGGCAATCGCGGCGGGATCGCGGGCGCGTACAACGCGGGGCTCGCGGCGTTGTTTCGCGATCGGATCGACGCCGTCGCGCTGTTCGACCAGGATTCGTCGGTGCCGGCCGCGTATTTCCCCGCGATGCGCGAAGTCTGCGCGGGGCTTGGCGGGCGCCCGTTCCTGGCGGGCCCGCGCATCTTCGACGAAAACGCGCGTAGCTTCCTGCCGGAACTGTCGACCAACGGGATCGGGCTGCGCCGCCTGCGCATCGAGCCGGGTGCGTCGTTGCAGCGCTGCGCGTTCCTGATTTCGTCGGGCTGCGTCGTGTCGCGTGACGCGTTCGACGTGCTCGGCCGCTTCGACGAGACGCTGTTCATCGATCACGTCGATACCGAATACAGTTTCCGCGCGTTGTCGCGCAACGTGCCGCTCTATGTCGTGCCGTCGCTGGTGCTGCCGCACCGCATCGGCGCGAAGCAGCGTCATGCGCTCGGCCCTTTTGAAATGACGTCGATGAATCACTCGTGGCAACGGCGCTATTACAGCGCGCGCAATGCGGTGCAGCTCGGGATGCAGTACGGGTTGCGCTTTCCGGTGGCGATCGTGCCGAACCTGTTGACGATATGGCAGGTCGTGCAGATCGCGCTCGTCGAACGCGACAAGCGCGCGAAGCTCGCCGGCATTCTGTTCGGCATCGCGGATGGCCTGTTCGGCCGGCTCGGCCCGCTCGAACGCACGCGGCCGCGTCTGGCCGCGCGTGCGCAACGCGTTCAGCAGGGGTGAGGGACGCGATGCGGCGTATGAATGAAGCGGCGAACGTGACGCGTGGCATGAAGGGCGGCTCGATGATGATCGTCGCCGCGGCCGCGTCGCTGGCGTTGAGCGGATGCGTGCCGTCGGGCTTCCTGCCGTCGCTGTCGTTGCGCGCGCCGGCCGACGATGCGCTCGCGCATACGGCCGGCCCCGGCGTGAACGGCGCATGGCCCGCGCCCGACTGGGTGAAGCAGCTGCAGGATCCGCAGCTCGACGCGCTGGTCGCCGAGGCTGCACAAAACAACCCCGACCTGCAGGTCGCACAGGCGCGGCTGCGGATCGCGCAGGCGCAGCTTCAGCAGTTCGATTCGTTGACGGGGCTGACGGGCACGGCCGGCGCGACGGTCAGCCGCGCGCGGATGCCGAAGCCGGGCGACGACGTCGCCAACGTGTCGGTCAGCGGCTATCGCGTGCCGGTGGAGATCTTCGGCGATCCGAACACGTCACCGTCGTCGGTGTTCGTCGGGCTGACCTACCAGCTCGACCTGTGGGGCAAGAACCGCGCCGCGACGAAGAGCCTGATGTCGCTGCGCGAAGCGGCGCGGGTCGAGGCCGAGCAGGTGCGGCTCACGCTGGCGGTCGCGATCGTCACCGTGTACTGCCAGCTCGACCAGGCGTATGCGACGGAGGACCTGCTGCAGCAGAAACTGAAGGTCAGCCAGCGCGTGACGACGGTGCTGCGCGAGCGCACCGCGCGCGGGCTCGACAACGCGTACGACGCGAGCGACGCATCGATCAAGCGCAGCAAGCTGCTCGCGCAGATCGCGATGAACGACGAGCAGATCAAGCTCGCGCAGCTGCAGCTCGGCGTGCTGTCCGGCCGTGGTCCAGAGCGCGGGCTCGCGCTGCAGCGGCCACGCGTTGGTGTCTTCGCGGGCGGCGCGCTGCCCGCGCGGCTGCCGGCCGATCTCCTGGGGCGCCGGCCCGACATCGTCGCCGCGCGCTTGCGTGTCGAAGCCGCGTTCGCGAATGCCGATTCGACGCGCGCACAGTTCTATCCGGACGTGAACCTCGTCGCGCTCGGCGGCGTGTTCGCGTTGACGCCCGCGTCG
Source organism: Burkholderia sp. AU6039 (assembly GCF_002223365.1). Lineage (NCBI taxonomy): Bacteria > Pseudomonadati > Pseudomonadota > Betaproteobacteria > Burkholderiales > Burkholderiaceae > Burkholderia > Burkholderia sp. AU6039. The sequence continues at coordinate 2,582,552 of NZ_NKFK01000005.1, read as the reverse complement.
CTGTTCTCGCGCGATGCGCTCGCCGGTTCCATCGGCCCGGCGATCTCGCTGCCGATCTTCGATCGCGGCCGGCTGAAGGCGAAGCTCGGTGCGGATGTCGCGCAGGCCGACGTCGCGATCGGCCTGTACAACAAGACCGTCGACGACGCGCTCGGCCAGGTCGCGCAGTTCGTCACGTCGCTGCAGACGTCGCAGACGCTCGTCGCGCAGCAGCAGGACGCGGTCGCGGCCGCGCAGAAGATCGTTGAGATCGCAACCGACCGGCACCGGCGCGGCGTGCTGATGCAGAAGGACGTGGACGTCGCGGATCTCACGCTGATCGACGAGCGCGCGCAGATGATCGCGTTGCTCGGCCGGCAGCGGTCGCTGCGCATCGGGCTCATCGGCGCGCTGGGCGGCGGGTTCGATGCAGGTGCGACGGTTGCGCAGGCGCCGGCCGCGCATCGGGCGCGTAGCGGGGCGGGCAAGCGAGGCGCTTCGACTACCGCGCCGGCCTTGGCCGCTGCGACTGTATCGACCGCGACCCGACCGGTGGCGGCGCCGTCGGCCGATGTGCGTGCGGCGAGCGTGGCTGTGCCACCGATCGTCGCTGCATCGAATGCGGGGCCCACGCGACGCGACGACGCGGCACGTACGCCGGCCGTCGCCGCGACACCTCCCAGCACCGCCGTTCTCGCGCACACGGCAGCGGCGAATCCGGCGCCGAGCCCGTCGGTCATGCCGCCGATCCCCTTGTTCCAGCACGATCGTCTGATCGTTACGCAAAGCGACTGATGCACCACGACAACCTCCATACCGCCGCGCCGCCGGCCGCACTGAACGACCCGGCACTCGACGCGCGCCGCGCGACGCGCCGCAAGCGCTTCATCGCGTTCTTCGCGGTCTTGCTGGTGGCCGCGCTTGCATGGATCGCGTACTGGCTGCTGAGCGATCGCTATTACGAAGACACCGACGACGCCTACGTCGCCGGCAGCATCGTCCAGGTCGCCGCGCAGATCCCCGGATCAGTGACCGACGTCGTGGTGGCCGATACGCAGGCCGTGCGCGCCGGCCAGACCCTCGTGAAGCTCGACGACACCGAGGCGTCCGTCGCGTTCGCGCAGGCGAAGGCGCAACTCGCGCAGGCGGTGCGGCAGGTCGCGAACGCGAAGATCTCGAACACGATGTACGTCGAGGCCGTGAATGCGCGGCGCGCCGACCTGGCGCTCGCGCAGCGCGCGTTCGCCGCACGCTCGGGCGCGTCGGTCGAGATCGTCGCGCCCGAGGAACTCGCGCGTGCGCGCGCGGCGGTCGCCGGTGCGCAGGCGAATCTCGCGGCCGCGCAGGCGCAGCTCGATGCGGCACGCGCGCTCGGCACCCGGTTGCCCGTCGACGAAAGCCCGGCGGTCGTGCAGGCGGCCGCGCAGTTCAAGCTCGCGTACCGGAACCTGAAGCGCACGACGATCGTCGCGCCGGTCGACGGCACGATCGGGCAGCGTTCGGTGCAGGTCGGCCAGCAGGTCGGGCCCGGCGTGCCGCTGATGTCGATCGTGCAGCTCAACCAGCTGTGGATCGAGGCGAATTTCAAGGAAGGGCAGATTCGCCACATGCGCATCGGACAGCCGGTCGAGGTCGTGTCGGATCTGTACGGCTCGCGCGTGACCTATCGCGGCCGCGTGCAGGGCTTCTCGGCGGGCACGGGCAGCGCGTTCTCGATGCTGCCGTCGCAGAATGCGGCCGGCAACTGGATCAAGGTCGTGCAGCGCGTGCCGGTCGTGATCGCGCTCGATGCGCACGATCTCGCCGCGCATCCGCTGCGCGTCGGGCTGTCGATGCGCGCGACGGTCGACACGCACGATCGCAACGGCCACGCGCTCGACAGCGAGCCGCCGACGCCGGCCGTCAGCACGCGCGTGCACGACGGTGTCGCGAGCGACGCGGAAAGCGCCGCGGCCGCGATCATCCGCGACAATCAGGGCGGGTAACGCCAGCCCGAGAGTGGGGGCGGCCGGTTGTCACGACCGGCCCGCCGCCCGGCGCGTTGCGGCGTTCGCTAGCGCCTCCAGCGCCTCCAGCACCTCCAGCACCATCACCATCCAGCGCGTCACCCCACGCACCAAACTTTCCCGTCGTTTCCCGCCCCGACTTTCGCATTTCCGCCATCGATGTCGGCGCTGTTCAAACGCGTGTCGCGTTTGAGACATCGGCGCCCCTGCCTCCGGGACTACTCTCGAACAGCACGTTGCGCGTGCGCCGCATGGCGCCGGCGCGCCGCGGCGCCATCCAACGAGACATGGAGACAATACGATGAGCAGCAATCGAGGTGTCGTCTATCTTGGGCCGGGCCAGGTCGAAGTCCAGAAAATCGATTATCCGAAGATGGTCGACCCGAGCGGCCGCGCGATCGGCCACGGCGTGATCCTGAAAGTGGTGAGCACGAACATCTGCGGCTCCGACCAGCACATGGTGCGCGGCCGCACGACCGCGCCGGTCGGCCTCGTGCTCGGTCACGAGATCACGGGCGAGGTGGTCGAGATCGGCCGAGACGTCGAGACGCTGAAGCTCGGCGATCTCGTGTCGGTGCCGTTCAACGTGGCCTGCGGCCGCTGTGCGATGTGCAAGGACACGCATACGGGCGTGTGCCTGAACGTGAACCCGTCGCGTGCCGGCGGCGCCTACGGCTACGTCGACATGGGCGGCTGGATCGGCGGCCAGGCCGAGTACGTGCTCGTGCCGTATGCCGATTTCAACCTGCTGAAATTCCCCGATCGCGATCAGGCCATGGCGAAGATCCGCGATCTGACCTGCCTGTCCGACATTCTGCCCACCGGTTATCACGGTGCGGTGAGCGCGGGCGTGAAGCCGGGCTCGACGGTCTACATCGCGGGCGCGGGCCCGGTCGGGATGGCGGCGGCCGCCTCGGCGCGCCTGCTCGGCGCGGCCGTGACGATCGTCGGCGACATGAACGCGGAACGCCTCGCACACGCACGGGCGATGGGCTTCGAGACGGTCGACCTGTCGAAGGACGCATCGCTCGGCGAGCAGATCGAGCAGATCCTCGGCGTGCCCGAGATCGACTGCGCGGTCGACTGCGTCGGCTTCGAGGCGCACGGCCACGGTTCGTCGGGCCATGCGGAGGAAGCGCCCGCGACGGTGCTGAACTCGCTGATGGAAATCACGCGCCCGGCCGGCGCGATCGGCATCCCGGGCCTGTACGTGACGGACGATCCGGGCGCGAAGGACAAGGCCGCGCAGCACGGCAGCCTGAGCATCCGCTTCGGCCTCGGCTGGGCGAAGTCGCACTCGTTCTTCACGGGCCAGACGCCGGTGCTGAAGTACAACCGCAACCTGATGCAGGCGATCCTGTTTGACCGGCTGCCGATCGCGAAGATCGTCAACGTCGAAGTGATCTCGCTCGACCAGGCGCCGGAAGGCTACAAGAAGTTCGACGGCGGCGCGCCGCGCAAATTCGTCATCGATCCGCACGGGTTGCTGGCGGCGTAACGCGACCGACCACCGCGCGGCAATCGAAGGGGCCGGGGCGTGCAAGCGCCTCGGCCCTTTGTCGTTCCGGAAGCGCGCGCTCAATGCCGGCGATGGAACCGGGCGGGAAGCTCACGCGTGAACGATCGACCGGGCGACATTCGCCCGGCTCCGTTCACGCGGTGCGCTCCATCGCGGCGTCGTACTGACCGCAGCAGGCCGCACTGTTCAGGCGTGCGCGCAGCAGCAGCGCCTCCTGTGCGGCGCGTACGTTGGCCGCCTGTCCCTTCCACGCGGCCAGCGGCGGCTCCTGCAGCGCGCGTCCATAGGAAAAGCTCAGCACCCACGGCCGCCCGTCAACGCGATTCATTGCATCGAGATGCGCGGTCGCTTCCTCGGGCGTCTGTCCGCCGGACAGGAAGAAGATGCCGGGCACTTCGGCCGGCACGGTGCTGCGCAACAGGCGCACCGTGGCTTCGGCGACTTCGGCAGGGGCCGCCTGCACGGCGTGCGTGCTGCCCGCGACGACCATGCTCGGCTTGAGCAACATGTGCGCCAGCGCGACCCGGTGCCGGTGCAGCGCGTCGAACACGGCGTGCAGCACGGCGTCGGTCACTTGCGCGCAGCGGCCGATCGAATGATCGCCGTCCATCAGCACCTCCGGCTCGACGATCGGCACGACGCCGGCCTCCTGGCAGATCGCCGCATAGCGCGCCAGCGCTTCGGCGTTGGCTTCGATCGCTGCGTGGCCCGGCAGCGTGTCGGACACGTTGTACACCGCGCGCCATTTCGCGAACCGCGCGCCTTGCCGCTGGTAGCCGTCGAGGCGTGCCGCAAGCCCGTCGAGCCCTTGCGTGATTTCGTCGCCGGGCGCGAGCGCGAGCGGAATCTTGCCCGCGTCGACCTTGATGCCGGGCACGATCTGCTGGCGGGCGGCGAGTTCGGGCAACGGCGTGCCATCGTCCGCACATTGCCCGAGCGTCTCTTCATACAGGATCACGCCGCTGACGAATTCGCCGAGGCCCGGCGTCGACAGCAACAGGGTGCGCCATGCGCGGCGGTTCTCTTCGGTCGATTCGACCGCGATCGTCTTGAAGCGCTTCGCGATGGTCGGCCCGCTTTCGTCGGCCGCCAGCAAGCCTTTGCCATCCTGAACGAGTGCCTGGATCGTCGCCTGGAGTGTGCTCTCGGTGCTCATGGAATTCCTCCGCTGAAACCGCCGCGCGGCCGTGCCGACCGCGCGCCGTTCACTTCGTCACGGTCGTCACGCCGCCTTCCGATTTCATTCTTTGTCGCGCACCGGCCAGAACGCAAGGCGCGTGCGCCGGTGGCATCGTCCGTGCCGGGGCGGGTGCGTGATGCGCAGGCGTTCGACGCGCGTGACGCGTCGCGCGAAACGGGCCGCCGTATTTTGTCGGGGAGGTGCAGGGGAGAGCCGGCCACGCATACGTTCGGCGCGGCCCGGAACACGGGCGCCCCGCGATCCCGGGGACGCGCAATTGCTGCGATAATCATCGCCCGTTCCCGACCCCATCGCCGCCGTTCGGCGGCGTATCCACGGATGGCCAAGTCACTTCCCCTCGCAGCGTTGCACACGTTCGTCGAAGTGGCGCGCTGCGGCAGCATGAAACAGGCGGCCGACCAGCTCTGCATTTCGCCGGGCGCCGTCAGCCAGCATGTCCGCAATCTCGAGGATCGCCTCGCCGTGCGGCTGTTCGAGCGCACCGGCCGCGAACTCGAGCTGACCGGCACGGGCCGCGCGCTGTTCGACCAGCTCGCCGGTGGCTTCAACGAAATCGAGGCCGCATGGGCGAACGTGCACGGGGCGAACCGGCGCGTCGTCCGCCTCGCGGTGACGACCACCGCATCCTTCGCGAACACGTGGCTCGTGCAACGCCTCGGCGCATTCAATGCCGCGTACCCCGACATCGAAATCACCGTCGAAACGCGCGCGCAGCTGGTCGACCTGCGGCGCGACTATGTCGACGTCGCGATCCGGCACGGGTTGGGCCGCTATCCCGGGCACGCATCGTTCCGTATCTGGACCCCCGAGCTGTGGCCCGTCTGCAGCCCGCGACTGCTCGATCCCGCCCGCCCGATCGCCGCGCCGGCCGACTGCCTGTCGTATCCGCTGCTGCAGGACGCGGATCGCGCCGATTGGGCACTGTGGTTGCGCGCGCAGGGCATCGAGGATCCTCGCGCGCCGCGCGGCGCGAGCTTCAGCGAGGATGCGTTGCTGATCAAGGCGGCTGCTGCCGGGCAGGGCGTGGCGCTGGTGCGCGACATCTATGCGCGGGACGAAGTCGCGGCCGGCCGGCTGGTGCGCGTGCTCGCACGGCCCTGGCCGACCGAGCTGTCCTATTACGTCGTGTGCAGCGAAGCGCGCCAGCACGAGTGGAAGATCGCCGCGTTCCGCGACTGGCTCGCGAGCGAGATCGGCGGCGACGACGACGGCGACGGCCCGCGCGACCTACTGGCGTGACCCGCGCACGGTGGCGGTCGCGAAGCCCTTGAGCTTGCCGGTCGCGAGCGCGGTGCCGAGCAGGACGATCGCGCACCCGGCGAGCGTCTGCACGGTGACGGTCTCGTGCAGGAAGATCGCGCCCCATACGACACCGAAGATCGGAATCAGGAACGTGACCGACGCCGCATATTGCGCGCCCGCGTTGCGGATCAGCCCGAAATACAGCAGATAGGCGACGGCCGTACAGATCGCGCCGAGCAGCACCACGGCGATCCACGCGGATGGTTGAACGGGGCCGTGCGGCCACATCGGCAGCGCGAGTGGCACGAGCGCGACCGCTGCGAACAACTGGCTGCCGAACGCCGACACGAACGGCCGGACGTTCGCCAGCCTGCGCTTCGAGTAATGCGCGGCGAACCCGTACGACAGCGTCGCGAGCATCGCGGCGGCGATCGCGCGCGATGCGCCGGGCGTGCCGGCGCCGACTGCCGAACCGGCGAGCACGACGACACCCGCAAAACCCAGCGCGAGGCCGAGCGCCTGCGGTTTCGTCAGCGGCGCACGCAGCCACACGTACGCGACGATCGCGGTCCACAACGGCGTCGTCGCATTCAGGATCGAATCGGTGCCGGCCGACACGAACAGCGCCGCGTAGGTCAGCAGGCAGAACGGCAGCGCCGAGTTCGTGATGCCGACGACGAACAGCGGCAACGCATGCGAGCGGAATTCCTGTCGCGCCTGCGCGTTGCGCAGCACCGGCGACAACAGCACGGCCGCGATCGCGACGCGCAGCGCGATCAGCGGGACGACGCCGAATTCCGGCGCGCCCATGCGCATGAACAGGAAGGACGCGCCCCAGATGGCGGCAAGGGCCACGAGTTGCAGTGCATTCATCAACGACTCCGTTCGGTGGATCAGGCGGCCGGCCGGGAACGCAATACGCAATACGCGAGATGCGAGATGCGAGATGCGAGATGCGAGATGCGAGATGCGAGATGCGAGATGCGAGATGCGCCGGCGCGGGCGAATGACCCATTGAACGTCACGCGTGAGTCGCGACGCAAACGAGGTTTTGTGACGGGTGGTTTAGAAAAATGAATCGACGAACGCGCCTGCGCGCTCAGTGGCCGCGATAGAGCTGCGCGATTTGCTGCGTATTGCTGGCGGGGCGTCGGGCACGTGCGGTGTGCGTGCTCACGCGGTGGAGGGTATGTGGGCGATGCGCGGCACCGTGATTGCCTTTCCAGCCCGCCAGGCGAACCGTGGCGCCGGGGTGCGGCCGGTCGGGGGCGCGCATGGCCGGCGCCGCTCGCGCGACTGCCGTCCGTCCCGCGGGTGCGCGGGCGGCCTCGGGGCCCGGGCTGCCCGGCCGGGCGACCGCCACCTGCGTTCCGTCAGTCGAATGAAACGGATAGACGGGTGCGGGCAAGACCGGCAGCACGGGGTCGTTCGATGCGTACGGGGCGGCATCGCTCGCCATCGCGCGCGAATCATTCGAACCGCGACAGGCGGGATCGGCCTTGCATGTCCGGTCGACCACCACATAGCCGCCAACCAGCAGCACGAGTGTCAGGATGCTCAGGATCGGCGCGGTCGATGCGCGAGGCTGCTGGAACGCCGCGTTGCGAAGCGCGCGCGCGATGCGCGACGACCACGTGTGAAAGGCGCGCGGAGCATGCGTGGCATCCGGTGCGCGGGGGATCGAATCGAACGGCCAGTTCCGCCGTCCGCAGACGGGGCAATGTTCGAGCGCACGGAAGGCCACGAAGCCGCATTCCCTGCAGCGGAAGCTGGCGGTGCGCCGCGCTTCGGCTCGCGCGGTCAGGATCGCGCGCCAGTCATCGCGTGAGCGAATGGTGCGATTGGGGAGGACTCGCATCGCTGGAAGCGGGCGGGCGCCGTCAACGAGGCGAACGTTCGCCGGTCGTCATGATCCGTTCCTCCACGGCAGCCGATCGGCCCGTGCCGGAATGCAGGGGAGCGTACCTCGTCGACTGTCGTTCGCATGCGGTGTTCATGGGATTCTCCGTGACATCGGGTGCGCGGAACACGTTCGTCCGTGATGGCCTACCGCTTCATTCTTGGTCGCCGGCGCGTGAAACGCAAGGCACAAACAGGCTGTCGTGAGCCGTCGGTTCCACGCTAACCGTCCCGCCGCTGCCGGGCCGCGAGCGTCCCGATGGTCTCCATCGCGTGCTCGACCGCCGGCGTCCACGGCCGGCCGTAATTGAGCCGAAGATAGCGGCGAAATCCGCCGGTCGCGGAAAAGATCGGCCCCGGCGCGATGCTGACGCCGCTCTCCATCGCATCGCCGAACAGGTGCATCGCATCCACGCGCGGCGGCAGTTCGATCCACAGGAAATACCCGCCGCGCGGCGCGAACACTTCAGTGCCGGCCGGAAAATACGCGCGCACGGCCGCCAGCATCTGTGCCTGGTGCGCGGCGAGATTGCGGCGCAGCTTGCGCAGGAAGCGGTCGTACGCGCCGTCGCGCAGGTAGCTCGAAATCGCCATCTGCGCAGGCACGTCGGCCGCCGGCGCGCTTGCGCCCTTTGCCTGACGAATTTGCCGCACGTAGCGTCCGGCCGCGACCCAGCCGATCCGGAACCCGGGCGCGAGGCATTTCGAGAACGAGCCGCAATGCAGGACGAGACCGCTGTCGTCGTACAGCTTGGCGGGGCGCGTGGGTGACGTGCCGAAATGCAGCTCGCCGTAGACGTCGTCCTCGATCAGCGGCACGTTGCGTGCCGCGAGCAGGTCGATCAGTGCGCGCTTGCGCTCGTCGGTCAGCGTCGCGCCGGTCGGGTTGTGGAACGACGTCATGAACCAGCACGCCCGCACCGGATGCGTGTCGAGCGCTTTCTCGAGCGCGTCGAGATCGAGACCGGTGCGCGGGTCGACCGGAATCTCGACGGCCTTCAGGTGCAGGCGCTGCACGGCCTCCAGGGCCGCATGAAACGCCGGTCGCTCGATCGCGACGATATCGCCGGGGCGTGTCAGCGCCTGCAGGCTGAGCGTCAGCGCTTCGAGCGCGCCGGTCGTGATGACGATCTCGTCCATCGGCAACGCCGCACCCGCATTCAGGTAGCGCAGCGCGATCTGGCGGCGCAGCCCGTCGTGGCCGGGCGGCGCGCCGGACAGCAGGGCCGTGCGATCCATGTTGCGGGCCGCCGACGCCATCGCGCGCCACAGGCTGCTCATCGGGAACAGCGAATAGCTGGCGAAGGCCGAGCCGAGCGGGACGATGTTTTCGCATCTGAGCGAGTCGAGCAGCCGGAACAACGTATCGCCGTTGCCCGCGGGCGGGGCGGCCGGCTTGCGCGGCGGTTCATGGCCGAACCGCACGCGCTTGTCGTCGAGGTTCGCAACGAAATAACCGGACCGTGCACGCGCGACGATCAGACCCTCGCCTTCGAGCGCGTAGTACGCGCGAAACACGGTGGACGGGCTCACGCCATAGGCGCGGCATGCGGCGCGCACGGTGGGGATGCGCGTACCGGGGGCCAGATCTCCCCGCCGGATCGACTCGGAAATCGTCCGGGCGAGCTTCGCATAACGCTTCATGCCTGCCTCAAGTCGAGCAGCTTTGTGCCGAAAAAGAGTAGCACGGCGCGCGCTGCGCCACAGGGTCGTTATCCCGTGATCCGCTCGTTTTTCACGGGCTCTGATCCTGTTTTTCGGCGCGACGCGCTGGCATGCTTTCGCCCCTCGAGCAATCTTTGTTCCCGACATTGACCGATACGGAATTCACGCTGTCCGCCGGCTGATCCGTGCCCCGTGCGCCTGGGCGTGCGAGGTGTAGTCAGCGGTGTCATGACCCTAACCGGAAAACTTCAGCGTGAAATTGAATACTCTCGTCGCGGGCCTCGTGGCCGGCGTTGCCCTCAACCTCCTCGGCGGCGTCGCGCAGGCCGCCTGCATCAGCAATCCGCCCACGCAATCCAACGCGACGTTCCCCGCCGCACTGACCGGCAAGCTCGTCTATCACAGCTACGTCAAGTACGGCGACGGCACGAGCCAGCTGTTCCTGTACGACTTCTCGGCCCGTACGCTGACGCAACTGAGCAAGAGCGCGTGGGGCATCACCGATCCGATGAACGGCGTGTTCAGCCCCGACGGCAAGTGGCTCGCGTTCATGGGCATCAGCAACGGCGCATGGAACGTGTTCATGCTGCAGCTCGGCGCCGGCACGCCGCCCGTCAACATGACCAACAGCACGGGCGCCACCCGCAACGAAGACCCGAAATTCAGCACGGACGGCAAGACGCTCGTGTTCAAGCAGAACGGCGACGTCAAGCAGGCGACGCTGTCGTATACGAGCGCGGGCCCGGTGTTCACGTCGGTCGTGAGCCTGACGAACGCACCCTCCGGCGCCGAATATTCGATGCCGTTCCTCGCGCCCGATGCGAGCGCCGTGTACTACGCGACCGGCACGGGCGCGAACATGGGGCTGATGAAGCGCACGCTCGCGACCGGCGCGACTGCGGTGTTCGATGCTCCGGCCGGGCTGCAGACGTACTACCCGATCGTGCGTGGGGACGGCATGGTGTTCTACGCGCGCTGGAAAGACAGCGGCCAGGCCGACCAGATCTATACGAAGACGGCGGACCCGGCGTCGACGCCGAACGCGTTGCCGATCAACGACTGCGTGAGCAACAACTCGGATCCGGCGCCGGTGACCGGCACCAACTACGTGTTCTTCTCGTCGACGACGGCGGGCGGCTACCAGCTCTACGTCGGTGACGTGACGACCGGCCAGCGCTGGAGCCTGTCGCAGTTCGGCGTGAACGCCGACACGACGAAGGCCAAGCTCGGGTCCAGCTACTACGGCGGCCCGGCCGCCGCGCAGCCGACGCTGCTGTCGCAGGGTCGTCCGGCTGCCGCATCGGCGAGCTACAACGCGTCGCTCACGGCCGACAAGGCGTTCGACGGCAACACCACGAGCACGCGCTGGGATTCGCCGGAAGGCGCGGGCGTCGATCCGCAATGGATCTCCGTGGATCTCGGTGCGACGAAGACGATCAGCAGCATCGATCTCTACTGGGATGCGGGCGCGCTCGTGTACCAGATCCAGACGTCGAACGACAATGCGAACTGGACGACGATCTACTCGACGAACAACGGCGTGTCGTACGGCCACGTGACGTTGCCGAACCTGAACGGGCATGGCCGCTACGTGCGGATGCTCGGCACGAAGCGCGCGACGCCGTGGGGGTATTCGCTCGACGAAATGCAGGTGTGGGGATCGTAAGCGGAAAGAAAAAAGCGACCTTCGAGGTCGCTTTTTTTTCGTCAAGCGCGGCGGGGATCACGCATGCAGCACGTGCACCGGAAACGCGGGGCTGGCGCTCGTCGCACCTTGCGCAAGCGGCGCGACCTGCTTGCGGCGCTCGCGGGTCGGCGCGACGCCGAACGCGTCGCGATAGCTCTTGCTGAAATGGCACGCCGACTGGAAGCCGCACGCCATCGTGATGTGCATGATCGACATGTCGGTCTGCAGCAGCAGTTCGCGTGCGCGGCGCAGCCGCAGCGTCAGGTAGTAGTGCGTCGGCGTCATGCCGAGGTGTTCGCGGAACAGGCGCTGCAGTTGCCGCTGCGACATGTTCGCGAGCCGCGCGAGCTCCTCGCGTGACAGCGGCTCCTCGATGTTGTTCTCCATCAGCGAGATCACTTCGAACAGCGACTTGTTCGCGGAGCCGAGGCGCGCGACCAGCGGCATGCGTTGCTGCGCGCTCGTGTCGCGCACGTGTTCGACGATGAACTGCTCGGCGATCTGCGTGACGCGCGCGGTGCCCACGCGCGCGGCGATCAGGTTCAGCATCATGTCGAGCGGCGCGACGCCGCCCGTGCACGTGATGCGGTCGCGGTCGATCACGAACAGCTCCTTCAGGAAGCGCGTGTCCGGAAACTCTTCCTTCAGCGCCGACATGTTCTCCCAGTGGATCGCGCACGCGTAGCCCGCGAGCAGCCCCGACTTCGCGAGCGCATAGGTGCCCGTGCACAGGCTGCCGAGCGGGATGCCCGCGCGCGCGAAGCGGCGCAGCGTCGACAGATGGGCGGGCGTGGTCGCGCGCTGCACGTCGACGCCGCCGCACACGAACACGATGTCGGGCTGGCCCACGCATTCGGCCGGGCCGGTGTCGACCGTCAGGCCGTTGCTCGCGGTGACCGGGCCGCCGTCCGGGCTGATGACCGACCAGCGGTAGAGCGGCTGGCCGCTCAGGTAGTTCGCCATCCGAAGCACCTCGATCGCATTGGTGAACGCGATCATCGTGAAGTTCGGTAACGGCATGAACGCGAAGTGGGACAGCGACGCTGTGCGGTCGGGCGACATGGGGAGCGTTCCTAGAATCTCTAATAGCTTTACGCCCGGGGGCACCGATCGGGCTGCGATATTGTGTGAGCCAGCGCAACAAGCGTGCCATACGGCTAAACCCTAGATCCATACGTTGTCTGGCTGAAAGCGGCATGCTGCACTGCACCGTATTCGTGACGGGCTGCACCCCGACCGGGCGGCAATCGCACCGCCGGCGTGCCTGTTCATAGGTGAACTGCCTCGACCATTTTTGTTGGCCATCCGAAAAAGCACGACCGGTCACTTGTATAAAACGGACGCGGATGGCGGAAAAGGCAAAGAACGCGTCTAAATTCATCAATCCGCCGAAAATCCGAACGACAAGAATAGAGCCGTCGGCAGCCTTGTACGGGACGAGCGGGAAACCCAGGCAGGGCGGGCCTTGAGCTTCGGTTTCAGCCCCTTATTCTTCGTCACGGACGCACTATGTCGAACACCCAGCCTTTCTTCTCGCAGCCCCTTGCCGAGCGCGACGCGCCGGTGCGCAGCGCCATCCTGAAGGAACTCGAGCGTCAGCAGTCGCAGGTCGAGCTGATCGCGTCGGAAAACATCGTGTCGCGCGCCGTGCTCGAGGCGCAGGGCTCGGTGCTGACCAACAAGTACGCGGAAGGCTATCCCGGCAAGCGCTATTACGGCGGCTGCGAATTCGCGGATGAAGTCGAGGCGCTGGCAATCGAGCGCGTCAAGCAGATCTTCAATGCCGGCTATGCGAACGTGCAGCCGCACTCGGGCGCGCAGGCGAACGGCTCGGTGATGCTCGCGCTGGCCAAGCCGGGCGACACGGTGCTCGGCATGTCGCTCGACGCGGGCGGCCACCTGACGCACGGCGCGAAGCCGGCGCTGTCGGGCAAGTGGTTCAACGCCGTGCAGTACGGCGTGAACCGCGACACGATGCGGATCGACTACGACCAGGTCGAGGCGCTCGCGCACGAGCACAAGCCGAACCTGATCATCGCCGGCTTCTCGGCCTACCCGCGTGCGCTCGACTTCGCGCGCTTCCGTGCGATCGCCGACAGCGTCGGCGCGAAGCTGATGGTCGACATGGCACACATCGCCGGCGTGATCGCCGCGGGCCGCCACGCGAACCCGGTCGAGCATGCGCACGTCGTCACGTCGACCACCCACAAGACGCTGCGCGGCCCGCGCGGCGGCTTCGTGCTGACCAACGACGAGGAGATCGCGAAGAAGATCAACTCGGCCGTGTTCCCCGGCCTGCAAGGCGGCCCGCTGATGCACGTGATCGCCGGCAAGGCCGTCGCGTTCGGCGAAGTGCTGCACGCGGACTTCAAGACCTACATCGACAACGTGCTCGCGAACGCGCAGGCGCTCGGCGAAGTGCTGAAGGCGGGCGGCGTCGATCTGGTCACGGGCGGCACCGACAACCACCTGCTGCTGGTCGACCTGCGTCCGAAGGGCCTGAAGGGCGCGCCGGTCGAGCAGGCGCTGGAGCGCGCGGGCATCACCTGCAACAAGAACGGCATTCCGTTCGACACCGAGAAGCCGACCGTTACGTCGGGCATCCGCCTCGGCACGCCGGCCGGCACGACGCGCGGCTTCGGCGTCGCGGAATTCCGCGAGGTGGGCCGCCTGATCCTGGAAGTGTTCGATGCGCTGCGCGCGAACCCGGAAGGTGACCAAGCGACCGAACAGCGCGTGCGCCGCGAGATCTTCGCGTTGTGCGAACGCTTCCCGATCTATTGATCCCACCGACCCGACAATACTGGAGCAACACATGAGCACGCTGCATCAAGACAGCATCATCATCGACGGGCTGAACATCTCGAAGTTCGAGAAGCCGGTGTTCGAAGACATGCGCAAGGGTGGCATCACGGCCGCCAACTGCACGGTGTCGGTGTGGGAGAACTTCACCAAGACCGTCGACAACATCGGCGTGATGAAGAAGAAGATCCGCGACAACAGCGAGCTGCTGACGCTGGTGCGCACGACGGAAGACATCTTCCGCGCGAAGAAGGAAGACAAGACCGGCGTGATCCTCGGCTTCCAGAACGCGCATGCGTTCGAGGACAACATCGGCTACATCGAAGCGTTCGCCGACATGGGCGTGCGCGTCGTGCAGCTCTGCTACAACACGCAGAACCTGGTCGGCACCGGTTGCTACGAGCGTGACGGCGGCCTGTCGGACTTCGGCCGCGAAGTGATCACCGAGATGAACCGCGTCGGCATCATGGTCGACCTGTCGCACGTGGGCGGCAATACGTCGTCGGAAGCGATCGCGTTCTCGAAGAAGCCGGTGTGCTATTCGCACTGCCTGCCGTCGGGCCTGAAGGAGCATCCGCGCAACAAGAGCGACGAACAGCTGAAGGAGATCGCCGATGCGGGCGGCTTCGTCGGCGTGACGATGTTCGCGCCGTTCCTCAAGCGCGGGATCGAAGCGAACATCGACGACTACATCGAGGCGATCGACTACGTCGTGAACCTGATCGGCGAGGATGCGGTCGGCATCGGCACGGACTTCACGCAGGACTACGCGAAGGAATTCTTCGACATGCTGACGCATGACAAGGGCCGCTATCGCCAGCTGACGAACTTCGGCAAGGTGATCAACCCGGACGGCATCCGCACGATCGGCGAATTCCCGAACCTGACGGCGGCGATGGAACGCCACGGCTGGAAGGAGTCGCGTATCCGCAAGATCATGGGCGAGAACTGGGTGCGCGTGTTCAAGGACGTGTGGGGCGCATAAGCGCCGCGAACGCCGAACCCCCTTCAGCGATTCAACATTAAAAGAAATCGGGACGTGCCCGTGCAAGCCGCACGGGCGCGCGGACGATGTCGCGCCGGTGCACTGAGCCGCGCGGCCACTTTCCTCACGGAGTCACCACGATGCAACCGCAACTGCCGATCAACGTCGATCCCGATACCGGCGTCTGGACCACCGACGCGCTGCCGATGCTGTACGTGCCGCGCCACTTCTTCACGAACAACCACGTCGCCGTCGAGGAAGCGCTCGGCGTCGAAGCGTATGCCGAGATCCTGTACAAGGCCGGCTACAAGTCCGCCTACCACTGGTGCGACAAGGAAGCGAAGCTGCACGGCCTGACCGGCATGGCCGTATTCGAGCACTACCTGAAGCGCCTGTCGCAGCGCGGCTGGGGGCTGTTCTCGATCATCGAGGCCGACCCGGCGAGCGCGCGCGCGAAGATCGAGCTGCGCCACTCGTCGTTCGTGCTCCAGCAGCCGGGCAAGGAAGGCAAGCTCTGCTACATGTTCGCGGGCTGGTTCGCCGGCGCGATGGACTGGGTCAACGACACGACGCCGGAAGGCAAGGGCGCGCCGCGTGCGCGATCGTTGGAGGTGCAGTGCGCGGCCGAGCATCACGACCACTGCGTCTTCGAAGTGTCGCCGATCGCGCACTGAAGCCCTGACGCACGGATTCACCGAAGCACAACAACACCCGCAACACGAGACATTCGAACGCCAGAGGTCGCCAGCGATGCGTTATCCCCACCTGTTCAAACCCATGCAGCTGAACCAGCTGACGCTGCGCAACCGGATCGTCAGCACCGCGCATGCGGAGGTGTATGCCGAGCCGGGCGGCCTGCCGGGCGACCGCTATATCCGCTACTACGAAGAAAAGGCGAAGGGCGGCGTGGGCCTCGCGATCTGCGGCGGGTCGAGCCCGGTGTCGATCGACAGCCCGCAGGGCTGGTGGAAATCGGTGAACCTGTCGACCGACAAGATCATCGATCCGCTCACGCGCCTCGCCGACACGATGCACAAGCACGGCGCGAAGATCATGATCCAGGCGACGCACATGGGCCGCCGCTCGTCGTTCCACGGCGAGCACTGGCCGCATCTGATGTCGCCGTCGGGCGTGCGCGAACCCGTGCACCGCGGCAACGCGAAGATCATCGAGATCGAGGAAATCCGCCGCATCATCGGCGACTTCGCGGCCGCCGCGAAGCGCGTGAAGGCGGCCGGCATGGACGGCATCGAAATCTCGGCCGCCCACCAGCACCTGATCGATCAGTTCTGGAGCAAGCGTTCGAACCACCGCACCGACGAATGGGGCGGCAGCCTGGAGAACCGCCTGCGCTTCGGCATCGAAGTGCTGACGGCCGTGCGCGAGGCGGTGGGCAAGGACTTCTGCGTCGGTCTGCGCATGTGCGGCGACGAATTCCACGAGGACGGCCTCGATCACGAAGCGCTGAAGGAAATCGCGCAGGCGATGTCGGAGACGGGCCTGATCGACTACCTGAGCGTGGTCGGCTCGGGCGGCGACACGCACAACACGATCGCCAACTGCATGCCGCCGATGGCGCTGCCGCCGGAGCCGTTCGTGCACCTCGCGGCCGGCATCAAGTCGGTCGTGAAGATTCCGGTGATGCACGCGCAGAGCATCCGCGATGCGGGCCAGGCCGAGCGCCTGCTCGCGACCGGCATGATCGACCTGGTCGGCATGACGCGCGCGCAGATCGCCGATCCGCACATGGTGATCAAGATCCGCGACGGCCGCGAGGACGAAATCAAGCAGTGCGTCGGCGCGAACTACTGCATCGACCGCCAGTACAACGGCCTCGACGTGCTGTGCATCCAGAACGCGGCGACGTCGCGCGAAGCGACGATGCCGCACATCATCGAGAAGTCGCGCGGCCCGAAGCGCAAGGTCGTGGTGGTCGGCGCGGGCCCTGCGGGGCTCGAGGCCGCGCGCGTCGCGAAGCTGCGCGGCCACGACGTCGTGCTGTTCGAGAAGAATGCCGAAGTGGGCGGCCAGGTGATGATCGCCGCGAAGGCGCCGCAGCGCGAACAGATGTCGGGGATCATCCGCTGGTTCGACATGGAAACGAAGCGCCTGGGCGTCGACCGGCGCCTCGGCGTGGCCGCCGACGAGAAGATGATCATGGCCGAGAAGCCGGACATCGTCGTGCTCGCGACGGGCGGGTCGAGCTTCACGTGGCAGGTGCCGGGCTGGGGCGTGGCCGAGGGGCTGGCCGTCAGCTCGTGGGACATCCTGACCGGCAAGGTCGAGCCGAAGCAGAACGTGCTGCTGTTCGACGGCGTGAGCACGCATGCGGGCGCCGGCGTGGCCGACTTCATGGCGAGCCGCGGCTCGAAGGTCGAGGTCGTCACGCCGGACGTGAAGGTCGCCGACGATTGCGGCGGCACGACGTTCCCGATCTTCTATCGCCGCCTGTACGCCTTCGGCGTGATCCCGACGCCGAACACGATGCTCGATCGCGTCTACGAAGAGGACGGCAAGCTGATCGCCGTGCTGCGCAACGAGTACACGGAAGAGCTGGAAGAGCGCGCGGTCGACCAGGTGGTGATCGAGAACGGCTCGTCGCCGAACGACGAGCTGTACTGGAAGCTCAAGCCGGAATCGGTGAACCGCGGCCAGATCGATCCGCACACGCTGTTCGCGGCCGAGCCGCAGCCGTGCCTGTCGGAAGAACTCGGCAACGGCCGTTTCCTGCTGTTCCGTGTCGGCGACTGCATCTCGATGCACAACGTCCACGGGGCGATCTACGACTCGCTGCGTCTCGTGAAGGATTTCTAAACGATGAACCCGTCCTTCCTCATTACCGCCCTGTTGTGGCTGTCGGTGGCGGGGCTCGCGTTCGCGGTCGCGAAGCGCTCGTCCTACTGGCGTCTGGGCCGGGCCACCGCGCCCGGCTCGTTCGGCGTCGCGAACCTGTTCGCGATCCCGAAGCGCTACTTCGTCGACCTGCACCACGTGGTCGCCCGTGATCCGTACATCGCGAAGACGCACGTCGCGACGGCCGGCGGCGCGATCGGCGCGCTCGCGCTGGTGTTCGTCAACTACGGCCTCGCGATCTACTCGCCGTGGCTCGACAAGCTGATCTTCCTCGCGGCGCTCGCGATGCTGGTCGGCGCGGTGTTCGTGTGGCGCCGGCGCGCGGCCAAGGACGTGCCGGCCCGCCTGTCGCGCGGCCCGTGGAATACGCTGCCCTGGTTGCTCGGCTCGTTCGCGCTCGGTCTCGTGCTGTTCATGCTGGTGCCGACCGGCGCGATGTCGGGTGCGTTCGCGGTGCTCTGCGCCGTGCTGATCGGTGTCGGTGCCTTCACGATGACGGTCGGCGCCGCGAAGGGCGGCCCGATGAAGCATGCGATCGCAGGCCTGCTGCACCTGGCCTTCCACCCGCGCCAGGAACGCTTCGCGGCCACCCGCGACTCGTTCACGGGCAACGGCACGGCCACGCCGCCGACGGCGCTGAAGCTGCCGGACATCGAGCATCAGGAGTACGGCGTCGCGAAGCCGGTCGAATTCCGCTGGAACCAGCTGCTGAGCTTCGACGCGTGCGTGCAGTGCGGCAAGTGCGAAGCCGCGTGCCCCGCGTTCGCGTCGGGCCAGCCGCTGAACCCGAAGAAGCTGATCCAGGATCTGGTCGTCGGGATGGCGGGCGGCACCGATGCGGCGTACGCCGGCAGCCCGTCGCCGGGCATTCCGGTCGGCCAGCATCGCGGCGACCCGAACGGCCCGATCGTGTCGGGCCTGATCGAGGAGCAGACGCTGTGGTCGTGCACCACCTGCCGCGCATGCGTGCAGGAATGCCCGATGCTGATCGAGCACGTCGACGCGATCGTCGACATGCGCCGCAACCGCACGCTCGTGCACGGCACGGTGCCGGGCAAGGGCCAGGAAGTGCTCGCGAACCTGCGCGAGACGGGCACGATGGGCGGCTACGACACGGCCGCACGCTACGACTGGTCGGTCGACCTGAGCGCGCCCGTCGCGCAACCCGGCAAGCCGGTCGACGTGCTGTTCGTTGCAGGCGAAGGCGCGTTCGACATGCGCTACCAGCGCACGCTGCGCGCATTCGTCAAGGTGCTGAACAAGGCGGGTGTCGACTATGCGGTGCTCGGTTCGACCGAGACCGACACGGGCGACGTCGCCCGCCGGCTCGGCGACGAAGCGACGTTCCAGCAGATGGCGAAGCGCCTGATCGGCACGCTCGGCACGCTGTCGTACCAGCAGATCGTGACGGCCGACCCGCACGTGATGCACAGCCTGCGCAACGAATACCGTGCGCTCGGGCTGCGCGTGACGGTCAAGCATCACACGACCTTCCTCGCCGAACTGGCCGACAGCGGCAAGATCGCGCCGAAGGCCGTCGAAGCGCTGCAGGACAAGCGCACCACGTATCACGATCCGTGCTACCTCGGCCGCTACAACGGCGAGACGGACGCGCCGCGCAAGCTGCTGAAGACGATCGGCATCCAGGTCGTCGAGATGGAGCGCAACGGCATGCGCGGCCGCTGCTGCGGCGGTGGCGGCGGTGCGCCGCTGACCGACATTCCCGGCAAGCAGCGCATTCCCGACATCCGCATCGCCGACGCCCGCACGATCGGCGCGGACGTGGTCGCGGTGGCCTGCCCGAACTGCACGGCGATGCTCGAAGGCGTCGTGGGCCCGCGCCCCGACGTGCTCGACGTGGCCGAACTCGTTGCCGCCTCGCTGGAGTGAATCGATGAACACGATCAAACGAATCGATCCGCGCCGGCCGTTCATCATCACGGCCGCCGGCCTGAAGCGCATCACGCTCGGCGAGGAAGGCAGCGCCGATGCGAACGCCGTGCACGGGTTCGCGCATGGTCATGGCGCAGCGGCCGCGAAGCCGCGCCGCGCGGTGCAGGATCCGAAGCACGTGATGCTGGTGGTCGCGCACAGTGAACGCGGCGCGCTCGACGATCATTCGCGGCAGGCGATCGCCGCCGCCGCATTGCTCGCCGATGCGCAGACCGAAGTCGCGCTGCTCGCGTTCGGCGAGCTGAAGGACGACGTGGCCGAACTGGGCGTCGACAAGCTGCTGGAACTCGCCGGCTTCGATCGGCGTACGTTCGACCCTGAAAGCGAATTGCAAGCGCTGCAGGCCTGCGTGGCGGCACTCGCGCCGAGGCACGTGTTCGTGCCCGACAACGCGACGGGCGACGGCGATCTCGGCCGGCGCTACGCGGCGGCCGCCGGCGCGAGCGTCGCGACGCACGTCGTCGAGATCGATGCGAAGCACGTCGGCGCGTATGCGCAGGCCGGGCGCGCGTTTGCCACCCGAGCGCTGCCCGACGTGATCCTGCTCGCGCAGAACGCGGTCGACGCGAAGCTGCCGTTCGTCGGTGCGGGCGAACGGCTGGCCGCCGACTTCATCCGCCCGGCGCACGACGCCGCGCAACCGTACCGCGATCTCGGTCTCGACGAAATCGACGCGGCCCAGGTCGCGCTCGAGGAAGCCGATTTCATCGTGTCGGCCGGCAACGGCGTGTCCGACATCGGCGCGTTCGAGCGGCTGGCTGGTGCATTCGGCGCGGCGATCGGCGCAAGCCGCGTCGCGGTCGACAACGGCCACTTCACGCGCGACAAGCAGGTCGGTGCGACCGGCAAGACGGTCGAGGCGAGCGTCTACATCGCGTTCGGTATCTCGGGCGCGGTGCAGCACCTGCAGGGGATCAAGGATTGCCGCCACGTGATCGCGGTGAACCTCGACGGCAGCGCGCCGATCGCGAAGCGCGCGAACCTGACGGTGGTCGGCGACGCGCAGGGCACGATCGCCGCACTGATCGAACAGGTGCAGGCTGCGCGCGCCGCGCGTGGCGAATCGCCGGCCGCGGTCGGCACCCGTGAACCGGAAGGAGTCGCTGCATGAACGCCCCCCGTCCCTTGCAACGCATCGCGGTGCTCGTGTCCGTCGGCCGTCATCCGGTCAGCGGTGTCGCGCGCTACAGCCGCAACGACGCGGCCGCGCTCGAAACCGGCCGCCAGCTCGCGGAGCGGCATCGCGCGAAGCTCGACGTGATCCATGCGGGCGACCCCGCGAATGCGGCGCTTGCCGAATATCTCGCGCTCGGCGCCCGGGAGGTCGAGGTGCTGGCCTGCCGCGACGGCGACGACGCCGTGCATGCGCTCGCCGCGCGCGTCGAGGGCTACGACCTCGTGCTGACCGGCACGCGCGCCGAGGGCGCGTACGACACCGGCATGCTGCCGTATCGCGTCGCCGCGGCGCTCGGCTATCCGCTGGTGGGTTCGGCCGTCGACGTGACGGTCGAAGGCGGCCGCGTGGCCGTCCGGCAATTTTTGCCGAAGGGGCTGCGGCGGCGCGTCGACGCGGCGCTGCCGGCCGTCGTCGCCGTTCATCCGCTCGCCAATGCCGAGCCGCGCTATGCGTATGCGCGGCTGCGCGCCGGCGCGATCCGGCCGGCGCTCGCGGCGCCCGGCGCGGACGCCGACGCGGCCGCGTGGAAGGTCGGCCCGATCGAGCGTAAACCCGTAAAGCTGGTCGCCGCCGAGAAGCGCTCCGGGCATGCCCGGATGCTGTCCGCGACGACGACCGAAAGCCGTGGCGGCAACGTCGTAAATGAAGGGAGTTCGGTCGAAAAAGCACAAGTGATCCTCGCGTATTTGCGCGAGCATCAGCTCATCGACTACTGATTTTGATGCCTGTCGGCAAGAACCCAGGGATGCAAGGAATCCGGAGCAAACGATGAAAGTATCGGCAGACATTCGTGCATTGATCGAGCGGCGCAAGGAAGGGCACAGCCTCGAAGCGCCGTTCTACACGAGCGAGGACATCTTCGCGCTCGACATGGAGGCGATTTTCCGCCAGCACTGGATCCAGGTGGCGGTCGAGCCGGACATTCCGGAGCCGGGCGACTACGTGACCGTGGAACTGGGGAGCGATTCGATCCTGATCGTGCGCGACGACGACATGGCGATCCGCGCGTTCCACAACGTGTGCCGTCACCGCGGCGCGCGCCTGTGCAATGAAGACAAAGGCTCGGTCGGCAACATCGTGTGCCCGTACCACAGCTGGACCTACAACCTGACGGGCCAGCTGATGTTCGCCGAGCACATGGGCGAGAAGTTCGACCGCTGCAAGCACAGCCTGAAGTCGGTGCACGTCGAGAACCTCGCGGGCCTGATCTTCATCTGCCTCGCCGACGAGCCGCCCGCCGACTTCGCGCAGCTGCGCGCCGAGATGGAGCCGTACCTGCTGCCGCACGATCTGCCGAACACGAAGATCGCCGCGCAGATCGACATCATCGAGGAAGGCAACTGGAAGCTCACGATGGAGAACAACCGCGAGTGCTATCACTGCGTCGCGAACCATCCGGAGCTCACCATCTCGCTGTACGAATACGGTTTCGGCTACCAGCGCTCCGACGCCAACGCCGAAGGCATGGATGCGTTCGCCGAAACATGCGTGCGACGCGGGAAGGAGTGGGCCGAAATGGGCCTGCCGTCCGAAGAGATCGAGAAGCTGCTCGACGTGACGGGCTTCCGCACGCAGCGCCTGCCGCTCGATCGTCACGGCGAATCGCAGACGCTCGATGCGAGGGTCGCGTCGAAGAAGCTGCTCGGCGGCTTCGACAAGGCGGACCTCGGCGGCCTGTCGTTCTGGACGCAGCCGAACTCGTGGCATCACTTCATGAGCGATCACATCGTGACGTTCTCGGTGATCCCGCTGTCGGCCGGCAAGACGCTCGTGCGCACGAAGTGGCTCGTGCACAAGGACGCGAAGGAAGGCATCGATTACGACGTGAAGAACCTCACGGCCGTGTGGAACGCGACCAACGACCAGGATCGCGCGCTCGTCGAATTCTCGCAGCGTGGCGCGACCAGCAGCGCGTACGAGCCGGGCCCGTATTCGCCGTTCACGGAAGGTCTCGTCGAAAAATTCTCGGCCTGGTACATCGGCCGACTCGCCGAAAAAACCGGCGAATAAGCGTACAGCAGCGGACAAGCGGAGCTAGACATGATGCGAGATGCGGCCAACTTCGAGCCGACGGACAGCCGGGTGACGCGCCCGGCGTTCTGGAATGGCCTTCCCGAGCGCTGGACGAGCGACGTCGAGGAAACGCTGGTGTGCTGCCACGTGCGGCAGGAAACGCACGACGTGAAGAGTTTCTTCTTCCGTTCGCCGCAGGGCCGCTCGTTCTCGTTCGAGCCCGGGCAGTTCCTCACGCTCGAGCTCGACATCGACGGCGAAACGATCAACCGCTGCTACACGATCTCGTCGTCGCCCGCGCGGCCGCACACGGTGTCGATCACGGTGAAGCGTGTGCCGGGCGGCAAGGTGTCGAACTGGCTGCACGACAACCTGCAGCCGGGCGCCGCTGTGCGCGTGCTCGGCCCGGCCGGCGAATTCACGTGCGCACGGCATCCGGCGCGCAAGTACCTGTTCCTGTCGGCCGGCTCGGGCGTCACGCCGCTGATGTCGATGAGCCGCGCGCACCATGATCTCGCCGAGGATCGCGACATCCTGTTCGTGCACAGCGCGCGCACGCCGGACGACATCATCTTCGCGCGCGAGCTCGACCTGATCGCGTCGAACCACACGAACTTCCGCACGTCGTTCGTCGTCGAGCGCGTCGGCGCCCGCACCAACTGGCCGGGCGTCACGGGCTTCCTGACGCTGCCGCTGCTGAAGCTGATCGCACCGGATTTCATGGAGCGCGAAATCTTCACGTGCGGCCCCGCGCCGTACATGAAGGCCGTGCGCGACCTGCTCGACGAAGCCGGCTTCGATCGCAAGCAGTATCACGAGGAAAGCTTCTCGTTCGAAACGCTTGCCGAAACCGCAAGCGACGAACTGCTCGCCGATCTCGCCCCGTTGGCCGACGGCGCCGACACCGACACCGAAACGAAGCAGTACACGGTCAGCTTCGCGAAGAGCAATCGCGAGATTTCGTGCGGCTCGGAGCAGCACGTGCTGGATGCGGCGCGCCAGTCGGGCGTGCGGCTGCCGGCCTCGTGCACGCAGGGCATGTGCGGCACCTGCAAGGTGAAGCTCGTGTCGGGGCAGGTTGAAATGAAGCACAACGGCGGCATCCGCCAGCGCGAGATCGACCAGGGGATGGTGCTGCTGTGCTGCAGCAAGCCGCTGTCGGATCTCGTGATCGACAAGTAGTCGCAACACGCCATCGGCTGCCCGGGCGCGTCGCGTCCGGACAAGCATCCGTCGGAAAACAACGATACCGCGGATTTGTGGTTGAAGAACCTAGAGAGGCAACGCGCACGGTGCGCATATCAAGGAGATCGACCATGAAGCTGTTCGGAAAACTGTTGTGGACCGGCGCACTGTCGGCCATGGTGGCGCTGAGCGCGTCCGCACTTGCCGATACGAAGCCCACGCTGAAGATCGGTTACGTCGAAGGCTGGGATGACAGCGTGGCGACGTCGAACGTCGCGGCGCGCGTGATCGAGAAGAAGCTCGGCTACGAAGTGAAGCTCGTGCCGGTTGCTGCCGGGATCATGTGGCAGGGCGTCGCGCGCGGCGATCTCGATGCGACGCTGTCCGCGTGGCTGCCGGTCACGCACGGCTCGTACTGGGATGAATACAAGGCCAAGGTCGTCGACCTCGGCGCGAATTTCCCGGATGCAAAGATCGGCCTGATCGTGCCTGCCTACGTGAAGGCGAAGAGCATCGACGACCTGAACGCGGAGAAGGGCAGCTTCGGCGGCCGGATCGTCGGCATCGATGCCGGTGCCGGCGTGATGCGCAAGACCGACGACGCGATCAAGAGCTACGGGCTGAACTACACGCTGATGCCGAGCTCGGGCAGTGCGATGACGGCTGAGTTGTCGCGTTCGGTCGGTGCGAACAAGCCGGTGATCGTGACGGGCTGGGCGCCGCACTGGATGTTCGCGAAGTGGAAGCTGCGCTTCCTTGAGGATCCGAAGAAAGTGTTCGGCGGCGCGGAGCACGTCGACAGCGTCGTGAATCCGGGGCTCGAAACGAAGGCGAAGCCGGTGGTCGCGTTCCTGAAGAAATTCCAGTGGAAGCCGGGTGAAATCGACAGCGTGATGCTGGCGATCCAGAACGGCTCGAAGCCGGAAGCGGCCGCCGATGCGTGGATTGCAGCCCATGCGGATCGCGTGAATGCGTGGACGGAAGGCGTGCAGTAAGCCGGCAGTGAATCGCCTCGATAAATAGATGAAGAGACAGTCCGGGAAAGGTCGGTAGTAATGCGAAATAATTGCACTGCGACACGACCTTATCCCGGAATTATTTTTTTGATTCTGCAGAAAAGTGCGTAAGTTGTTACACTAGCGCCCTTGTGCGGAGTCATCTGCTTTGCATCGGACCAGAGTAAGCGCTGAAGCGCTAACTCTGCTCGAGAGGAGGAATTGGATGAGTCAGGCAGGACTGCGTGCGAATCGCACCAGTGATGTTGAGGCAACCATCTCACATGATTCGCCGGGCCACACGCTGCATCGTGGCCTGACTTGGAAAGACGCTTTTTGGGTAACGAGCGGCGTGCCGGCAGGCGTGCTGTTCACGATCGGCGGCGTATGCGCGACGATCGGCCAGCCCGCGTGGGCGATCTGGATCGCCGCGATCACGATGGGGCTGGTTCAAAGCGCGACTTATGCGGAAATATCGGGGCTATTTCCCCATAAATCGGGCGGCGCGTCCGTGTATGGCGCGATCGGCTGGGTCCGTTACAGCAAGCTGATTGCCCCGGTTTCCGTGTGGTGCAACTGGCTCGCGTGGTCGCCGATGCTCGCGCTCGGCTGCGGCCTCGCGGCGAGCTATGCGCTCACGAGTCTCTTTCCCGCCGACGCGGCGGTGCTGCACTGGCAGCTCAAGGTTGCGGATCTCGGGTTCATCAAGCCGGGTCTGTCCCTGCGGATCAATGCGACGTTCATCATCGCGACGATCCTGCTTCTCATTACGTTCAAGCTTCAGCACAGCGGTGCATCGAAGGCTGCGCGTACGCAGCGCATTCTCGGCATCGCGTCGCTCACGCCGCTGTTGATCGTTGGCATCGTGCCGTTCGTCACGGGCGACGTGCCGATGTCGAACCTGCTCCCGCTGCTGCCGCTCGGTCACGACGCGCACGGCAATCTCACGGCCGCGACGTTCGGCTCGTGGAACGGGCAAGGCGTCACGATGGCGCTCGGTGCGATGTTCATGGCCGGCTGGGCGTCGTACGGCTTCGAGACGGCCGTCTGCTACACGCGTGAATTCCGTGACCCGCGTCGCGATACCGCCAAGGCGATCTTCTGGTCGGGCGCACTGTGTCTCGTCGTGATGACGCTCGTGCCGATGGCGTTCCAGGGCGCGCTCGGCACGCAGGCGATGCTCGATCCGTCGATCGGCGACGGCACCGGCGTCGCGGCCGCGATGGCCAAGATCGTCGGCGGTGGCGCATGGGTTGCGAATGCGGTCGTCGTGATGCTGATGCTGTCGATCCTGCTGATCGTGATGACGTCGATGATGGGCTCGTCGCGCACGCTGTACCAGGCATCGGTCGACGGCTGGCTGCCGAAGTACCTGTCGCACGTGAACGAGCACGGCTCGCCCACACGCGCGATGTGGACCGATCTCGGCTTCAACCTCGTGTTGCTGATGATGTCGGACTACATGACGGTGCTGTCGATCTCGAACGTCTGCTACATGCTGTTCGTATTCCTGAATCTTCAGTCGGGCTGGATCCACCGGATGGATCGCGGCAACTGGGATCGGCCGTTCCGCTGTCCGACGTGGCTGCTCGTCGGCGGTGCGATCTGCGGTTACGCGAACCTGGTGTATGTCGGTGCAGGCGCGAACCTGCAGGGCGAGGGCACGCTGCGCAATGGGCTGATCGCGATGCTGCTGATCGTGCCGGTGTTCCTGTTCCGCCACTACTGGCAGGATCGTGGCCGCTTTCCGGCGCAGATGCAGCGCGACATGGAACTCGAAGTGCCGAAGCGTGCGATGTGGCTGAATCTGATGCCTTACGTTGCGCTGGTTGGCGCGGGGCTGACGATCTGGTTGTCGTATTACTTTGCTTGGGTGAAGTGATGCGGTAACGCACGCGTTGCGGCGCGCGGCGGCTCCGAAAACCGCACACGGAGCGTCGCGTGGCGCATCGCGCGCAACGCGAGAGCAAAAAAGGCTCGGCCGGTACCTACCCGTCGAGCCTTTCTCGTTTCTGCCGCGTGTCGAACGCGACGCCTTTCCGCTTACGGAAACACCACCGTCCGGTCCCCGTTCAGGAACACCCGCCGCTCGATGAACGCCTTCACCGCGCGCGCCAGCGTGAGCGATTCGACATCACGCCCGACCGCGAGCAGCTGCTCCGGCCGCAGCGCATGATCGACCCGCTCGACGACCTGTTCGATGATCGGGCCTTCGTCGAGATCGTCGGTGACGAAGTGCGCGGTCGCGCCGATCAGCTTCACGCCGCGCGCATGCGCCTGGTGATACGGCTTCGCGCCCTTGAAGCCGGGCAGGAACGAATGATGGATGTTGATCGCCCGGTTCGCGAGCTTCGCGCTCGTCTCCTGCGACAGCACCTGCATGTAGCGCGCGAGGATCACGAGTTCGGCGCCGCTCGTCTCGAAGAAGTCGAGCCACTGCGCTTCCTGCTGTGCCTTCGTCTCGGCCGTGATCGGGAAGTGGCGGAACGGCAGCCCGTGCTGCGCGGCGAGCGGCTCGAAGTCGGGATGGTTCGACACGATGCCGACGATGTCCATCTTCAGCTCGCCCATCCGCCAGCGGAACAGCAGGTCCGCGAGGCAGTGCTCGAGCTTCGACACCATGATCAGCACCTTGGGCCGCGCGTTCACGTCGTGGATGGCCCACTGCATGTCGCCCTGCTGGCCACCGAGCCCGGCTGCGATCGGTGCGAATTCGTGGCGAAGCGCATCGATCTGCAGCGTTTCATCCGTCGGATGAAAGACGCAGCGCACGAAGAAGCGGTTGCTGAGATCGTCGTCGAACACGTTCAGCGCATCGACATAGCAGCGATGGCGATCGAGAAAGCCGACGACGGCGGCGACCTGGCCGGCCGCGCTCGCGCACGACAGTGTCAGGACGAATTGATCGGGGCGGTGCTCGGCGGTCATGAGACTCCTCGGATGGCATGGGCGCACGGCCGTGCGGCGGCGCACGAAAGCGCCGCGCCGCGCGGGTAGCGGGAGGCTCAAGTAAATCAGGACGATTTCGAGGCGGATAGAACCAACGCGCCGTGTGGCTGGTATCGGCGCGCCAGCACGCGGGGGCGCGGTGCGCCCGTCACGCGCTCGCGCACGCGTCGAGCAGCCAGCGCCGGAACACGTGGGTCGCGTTGGGCTCGGGCCGCTGAGGCGGCCGCACCAGGAAGTAGCCGCGCGACGTGACGACCGGCGCGTCGACGAGCTTCACGAGCTGACCGGACGCGACGAGTTCGTCGACGAGCGGCGACCAGCCGAGCGCGACGCCCTCGCCGAGCAGCGCCGCATGGATCACGAGCGCGTAGCTGTTGAAGGTCACGCCGCGCGCGGCGGCGGCCGTATCGAGGCCGTGCGCGTCGAACCAGCCGGACCACGACAGCCAGCGCTCGGGGCGCGTCGGCTGCACGTGCAGCAACGGCAGGGCCGGCAGGTGCTCGGCCCGCGCGACGTGCGGGTGCGCGTCGCGGAACGCGGGCGAGCAGACGGGCGTGACCGATTCCGGAAAGAGGCGTGCGGCGGTGCACGATGGCCAGTGGCCGTCGCCGAACAGGATCGCGATGTCGCCATGGTCGCGCTGCGCGTCGTAATCCTGTGACGTGACGACGCGCACGTCGACATCCGGCATCACGCGTTTCAGCCCGGCCAGGCGCGGCATCAGCCAGTAGGTCGCGAAGCCGAAGTCGGTGACGATCGTGAGCGCGCCGTGCTCGCGGCGCGCGCGCAGGGTCGCGGTCGCGCCGCGCAGCGTGTCGAGGCTCAGCCGCACGGCTTCGTACAGGCACTCGCCGTCGGCCGTCAGCGTGACGCCGCGCGGGCTGCGCTCGAACAGCGGCACGCCCAGTTCGGCTTCGAGCTGGAACACCTGCTGGCTCACGGCCGGCTGGGTGGAGCCGAGCTCGCGCGCGGCGGCCGTGAAGCTCGCGAGCCGGGCGGCCGATTCGAACGCGCGCAGCGCCTGCATCGACGGTAACGGTTCGGATTTCGACATAAGTCTCTCTAATGGCCCCATAAGGGCCGGACGCCTACCCGCGCGAATTCGGGCGGGTGATAGTGCTTCGGACGGTGCGGTACCTGCGCTTCGCGGCCTGCTTCAAAACCTGCTTCAAAGCCCGCTTCACGGGCGCCGCGCCACGCATTCCGCGATTCTAGCCAGCGCGGCCCGCCCGTGCGGCACTTTCGTCGAGCCGCTTCCGTCATGCCGGACGTCCCGCTGCGCGAGCGGCGCGCAGCTCCATTCGAACACCGTTTTCCCCACGACAGCCGATGACGAACCCGACACCCAACATCCTGATCCTGATGGCCGACCAGCTCACGCCGTTTGCGCTGCCGGCCTACGGCAATCGCGTCGCGCGCACGCCGACGCTCGACCGTCTCGCCGCGCAAGGCGTGGTGTTCGACGCCGCGTACTGCGCGAGCCCGCTGTGCGCGCCGTCGCGTTTCTCGCTGCTGACGGGCAAGCTGCCGTCGGGGATCGGCGCCTACGATAACGCCGCCGAATTGCCGGCGCAAACGCTGACCTTCGCGCACTACCTGCGCGCGGGCGGCTACCGGACGATGCTGTCCGGCAAGATGCATTTCTGCGGGCCCGACCAGCTGCACGGCTTCGAGGAGCGCCTCACGACCGACATCTATCCGGCCGATTTCGGCTGGGTGCCCGACTGGGACAGCCCGACCGAGCGGCCGAGCTGGTATCACAACATGAGTTCGGTGCTGGAGGCCGGCCCGTGCGTGCGCACGAACCAGCTCGATTTCGACGACGAGGTCACGTTCGCCGCGAAGCAGAAGCTGTACGACGTCGCGCGCGAGCGCGCGGCCGGGCACGATGCGCGGCCGTTCTGCATGGTCGTGTCGCTGACCCATCCGCACGACCCGTATGCGATCACGCGCGACTACTGGGATCTGTACAGCGACGACGACATCGACATGCCGGCCGTGCACCTCGATGCGGCGGACAGCGACCCGCATTCGCAGCGGCTGCGCTTCGTCTGCGAGAACGACCGCACGCCGCCCACCGACGCGCAGATCCGCGCCGCGCGCCGCGCTTACTACGGCGCGACGTCCTACGTCGACACGCAGTTCGGCAGCGTGCTGGCCGCGCTCGAACAGTGCGGATTCGCCGACGATACGATCGTGATCGTCACGTCCGACCACGGCGACATGCTTGGCGAACGCGGGCTCTGGTACAAGATGACGTTCTTCGAAGGCGGCTGCCGCGTGCCGCTGATCGTCCATGCGCCGGGCCGCTTCGACGCCGCGCGCGTGCGCGGGCCCGTGTCGCACGTCGACCTGCTGCCGACGCTTGTCGACCTCGCCGGCGCTGCGCCGGCCGGCGGCTGGCCGGATCCGATCGATGGCGCGAGCCTGGTGCCGCACCTGCACGGCACGCCGGCGCACGACGTCGCGCTCGGCGAATACCTGGCGGAAGGCGCGGTCGCGCCGGTCGTGATGATCCGCAGTGGCGACTGGAAGTACGTGCATTGCCCGCTCGATCCCGACCAGCTGTACAACCTGTCGGACGACCCGCGCGAGCTGACGAACCTGGCCGACACGCCGGAAGCGGCCGACGTGCTTGCCGCGTTCCGCGCGCAGGCCGCGCAGCGCTGGAACCTGCCCGAGCTGGACCGGCAGGTGCGCGCGAGCCAGCGGCGCCGGCGCTTCCATTACGCGGCCACGACGCAAGGCCGCATTCAGGCGTGGGACTGGCAGCCGTTCACCGACGCGAGCCAGCGCTACATGCGCAATCACATCGAACTCGACACGCTCGAGGCGATGGCGCGGTTTCCGCGAGTCGGGCGCTGAGCGTACCGCATCGTGATCATTGAAGAGCGACGGAGGAAGCGAACCATGAAACGGCAACGCAATGCAGCAATCCGAAGGATCGGCGCGGCGCTCGCCGCGGCCGCGTGCCTGATGACGACGCAGGCCGCGCACGCGGCCGACCCGCAGACGTGCAGCGACGTGAAGATGGCGGCGCCCGGCTGGACCGACATCGATGCGACGAACGCGATGGCGGGCGTCGTGCTGAAGGCGCTCGGCTATCGGCAGGACGTGGCGAACCTGTCGGTGCCGATCACGTACCAGGGGCTCAAGAAAGGGCAGGTCGACGTGTTCCTCGGCAACTGGATGCCCGCGCAGGCGCCGCTCGTGAAGCCGTTCGTCGACGAGAAATCGATCGACGTGCTGCACGCGAACCTGAGCGGCGCGAAGTTCACGCTCGCGGTGCCCGATTACGTGGCGGCCGCCGGCGTGCATACGTTCGCCGATCTCGGGCGCTACGCGGACCGCTTCGGCGGCAAGATCTACGGGATCGAGCCCGGCGCGCCCGCGAACCAGAACATCAAGCGGATGCTGTCCGACCATGCGCTCGGCGCGGCGAACTGGTCGCTGGTCGAATCGAGCGAGACGGGCATGCTCACGCAGGTCGAGCGCGCGGTGCGCGACAAGCGCTGGATCGTGTTTCTCGCATGGGAGCCGCACCTGATGAACACGAAGTTCCACCTGACCTACCTGTCGGGTGGCGACGCGTATTTCGGCCCGAACTACGGCGGCGCGACGGTCAATACGGTCACGCGCGCCGGGTTCGCCGGCCAGTGCGCGAACCTCGCCAGGCTGTTCCGGCAGATGACGTTCTCCGTCGACGTCGAGAACCGGATGATCGCCGACATGCTCGACCACAAGACGTCGCCCGTGCTCGCGGCGCAGCATGCGCTGAAGGCCGACCCGGCGCTGGTCGCCGGCTGGCTCGACGGCGTGACGACGGCGGCCGGCGCACCGGGCCTGCCGGCCGTGCGCGCGGCCCTCGACGGCCGCTGATTCCCTCCCTTCGGGCGGCCGGTTTTTACCGTGCCGCCTGTCTACGTGTTTTCCCGATCCGTCGCATCGTGACCATTTAGTGTCGCCTTCAGACGGGTGACCCGAAATATGGGTTTGTATTTTTCGCCAATGGCTGCGTTATTGCGGAAAACGAAATACCAAAGCCAGCGGGCGTACCGAATTCGAATCCACCGGCGCATCGCGGCACGCGCCGGGACGAGATTCTATCCATCGAACGGTTCAGGGAGGGTGGTCGATAATGAAGCATACGAAAGTTGCCGTAGCCGCCGCGCTTGCATGCGCGGCCTGTATTCCCGCCATTGGCCATGCGCAAAGCAGCGTGACGCTGTACGGGATTCTCGACGCCGGCATCACGTACGTGAACAACACGGGCGGCTCGCACGTGGTCAAGTTCGACGACGGCGTCGCGTACGGAAACCGCTTCGGCCTCAAGGGCACGGAAGATCTCGGCGGCGGCCTGAAAGCCGTGTTCACGCTCGAGAGCGGCTTCCACCTCGGCAACGGGCAACTCGGCTTCGGCGGCGCGGAGTTCGGCCGCCAGGCGTATGTCGGCCTGCAGAACGACTGGGGCACGCTGTCGTTCGGCAACCAGCTCGACATCACGAACGAGCTCGTATCGATCTACAACATCTCCGCGTGGGGCAGCGGCTATGCGATCCACCAGGGCGACTTCGACCGCTTCAACGGCGACCGCCTGCCGAACTCGGTGAAGTTCCTGTCGAACGATCTCAGCGGCTTCAAGTTCGGCGCGATGTACTCGTTCGGCAACGTCGCGGGCAACTTCCACCGCAACAGCGCATGGAGCGCGGGCGCGAGCTTCACGAAGGGCGACTTCTCGATCGGCGCCGCGTACACGCGCCTGAACAACCCGAACGGCATCTATGCGTTCGACCCGTACGCGATGATCGGCACGCATACGTTCCTCGGCCAGCAGACCGTCACCGTCGATCCGGCGACCGGCGCCCGCACCGACCTGTTCTCGAACACCGCGATGGACGTCGACAGCCAGGGCACGTTCGGCATCGGCACCAGCTACACGATCGGCAAGCTGACGCTCGACGCCAACTACTCGTACACGACGATCAAGGGCTTCGGCCAGTCGTCGCACATGCAGGTGTACGAAGGTGGCGGCCTGTACCAGTTCACGCCGGCGCTGAGCCTCATCGCGGGCTACCAGCACACGCGCTTCGAAGGCCACCACTGGAACCAGGGCACGGCCGGCCTGCATTACCTGCTGTCGAAGCGCACCGACATCTACATCTCCGGCGATTACCTGCGCGCGTCGCAGGGCGTCGATGCGGTGATCGGCTACAGCTTCACGCCGTCGACGACGCAGACGCAGGCCGACGTGCGGATCGGGATGCGGCATTCGTTCTGAGCGGGATGGGGTGGGGCAGCGACGTCTTCAGCGAGCGGTCTCTCTTTGGCGCGAACCTCGGTTCGCGCTTTTTTTTTGCCGGCGTGAGCGGGCACGAAAGCCGTCCGGCCCGTGCCGGCAGCGTGGCCACCGCCCGGGGAGAAGCGCTCGGATGGTATTGACCATTGCCGTCTATAGGCGCTAGCATCGTCCGCATGCTGAATCGCGCCATTTCCCCCTCCTCGTTCATCCGTGCATGTTGTCAGAACATGCCAGGGGGACGTTGCGTCTAGCGAATTCGCTGAACATTCAAGCAATCGCCTTCCGGCCGCCTGTGATGCAAGACAGGCGGCCTTTTTGTTTTTGGGCCGACACTTTCCAGACGGAGAAACTCGATGCCGCTTGCGCTGTATGACACCTGGTCGCGTACCGTGCGCCCCTTCACGCCGATCCGGGCCGGGCAGGTCGGCATGTATTGCTGCGGCCCGACGGTCTACGACGATGCCCACATCGGCAACCTGAGAACCTACGTGTTCGAGGATCTCCTGCGCCGCGTACTGGAACGCAACGGCTACGTAGTCCGGCACGTCGTCAACATCACCGACGTCGGCCACCTGACGTCGGATGCGGACGAAGGCGAAGACAAGATGGAGAAGGGCAGCCGTCGGACCGGCGAATCGGCGTGGGCCATCGCGCGGCGCTACACCGAGGCGTTCGTCCGGGACTGGCGCGCGCTCAACCTGCTCGAGCCGACGGTGTGGTGCCGCGCCACCGATCACATCGCCGAACAGATCGCGTTCATCGATACGCTCGACCGGGCCGGCTACGTCTATCGGACGGACGACGGCCTCTACTTCGACACCAGTCGGCAGGATGACTACGGGTATCTCGCGCGGCTGGAGCGCGCGGGGTTGCAGGCGGGCAAGCGGGTGGCATTGGGCGGGAAGCGGAGCATCACGGATTTTGCGTTGTGGAAGTTCAGCCCGGCCGGCGTCAAGCGGCAAATGGAATGGGACAGCCCGTGGGGGCGCGGCTTTCCGGGCTGGCATATCGAATGCTCGGCGATGTCGGCGAAGTATCTCGGGACGTTGTTCGATATCCATTGCGGCGGCGAGGATCATATCGCCGTGCATCACAGCAACGAGATCGCGCAGACGCGGGCGGCCCACGGCACGCAGCTCGCGAACTACTGGATGCACGGGCACTTCCTGACGCTCGACACCGATACGAAGATGTCGAAGTCGAGCGGCGATTTCGTTCGTCTGCAGACCTTGCAGCGCCGCGGTGTCGATCCGCTCGCGTACCGCTACCTGTGCCTGACGGCCCACTATCGAAGCAAGCTGCATTTCACGTGGGCGTCGCTCGACGCGGCGCACACCGCGCTGAATCGACTTCGGCACCTTCATGCCGGCTGGCCGGACGGCGGCCGCGTCGATGCGGATTTCGCCGCGCGCTTCGATGCCGAAGTGAACGAGGACCTGAATCTGCCGAGGGCGCTCGCGGTGCTGTGGGATCTCGTCAGGAGCAACCTGCCGCCTGCCACCCTGAAAGCGACCGTCGACAGCTTCGACGCGGTGCTGGGCCTCGGGTTGCGCGAATGGCGGCCGGTTGCATTCGACGTTCCGGAACATGTCCGCGGGTTGCTCGGTGAGCGTGAGCGCGCGAGGGCGGACAAGGACTGGGCGCAAGCCGACCGGATCCGGGAAGCGTTGAGCGCCGAGGGCTGGAGAGTCGAGGACACGCCGGAAGGGCAACGTCTGTTCGGCATGGCGATGGGTTCGAGCGAGGCAGGCGGCCCGCCGCAGTAAAGCGCGCGGGCCGCCTGCATCGGAAGATCCTGCAGCCGCGCATCGACCCGGCGGCCGCGATCAGCGTGGCCGCCGGAATCGTCGGCACCCACACCCGCGGCCCGTTTTCCGCGGTTGGCATATCATCGCGCTTTGGCCGCGTCGGCACCGTTGTCGCGCGCACGCGTTGGCGTGCGCCGTCGTTTCTCGAACGGTACCGGCGCACAGCGCCGCCTGCCGAGACCTCGATGACCGACTCCGTGCCCGACCCCAGCCCTTTATCCCCGTTACCCGCCAACCTGTTCCGCCATGTCCCGTTCCAGCGTTTCTGGGGCACGCGCGTCATGTCCTCCCTGGCTTTCCAGATCCTGTCGGTTGCCATCGGCTGGTACGTCTACGCGCTCACGCACAGCGCGTTCGCGCTCGGTCTCGTCGGCCTCGCGCAGTTCGTGCCGATGTTCGCGTTGACGCTCGTCGTCGGGCAGGTGGCCGACCGCTACGATCGTCGACGCATCGCGACGATCTGCCAGGGCGTCGAGGCGCTGGCCGCCGGCGTGTTCCTGCTCGGCGCCACGCAAGGGTGGCTGGCCGCACCGGCCGTGTACGCGCTCGCGGCGATCGTCGGCACGGCCCGCGCGTTCGAATCGCCGTCGGTGTCGTCGCTGCTGCCGGCCGTCGTGCCGCGCACCGACCTGCCGCGCGCAACCGCGCTGTCGACGTCCGCGAACCAGGCCGCGCAGATCCTCGGGCCCGCATTCGGCGGGCTGCTGTATGGCGTGGGCGCGCCCGCCGCGTTCGGTACGAGCGTCGTTGCATTCGCGGTCGCGGCGGTGCTGAGCGGCACGATTCCGCTGCGCAGTGCGCCGCCCGCCCGCGAGCCGGTCACGCTGCGCTCGGTGTTTTCGGGCATCGCGTTCATCCGGCGCGAGCCGGCGATTCTCGGCGCGCTGTCGCTCGACCTGTTCGCGGTGCTGTTCGGCGGCGCGACCGCGCTGCTGCCGATCTACGCGCGCGACATCCTGCAGGTCGGCCCGTGGGGGCTCGGTGCGCTGCGTGCGGCGCCTGCGGTCGGCGCGCTCGCGGGGACGCTGTGGCTCACGCGGTTCCCGCTGAAGGGGCGGCCGGGCCGCGCGATGTTCGGCGGAGTAATCGCATTCGGCATCGCGACGATCGTGTTCGGGTTGTCGCGGCACTTCGCGCTGTCGCTCGTGGCGCTGGCCGCGCTCGGCGCGTCGGACGTCGTCAGCGTCGTGGTGCGGCTGTCGCTCGTGCAACTGCGTACGCCCGACGACATGCTCGGGCGCGTGAGCGCGGTCAATTCGCTGTTCATCGGTACGTCGAACCAGCTCGGCGAATTCGAGTCGGGCGTGACGGCCGCATGGTGGGGCGCGCCGGCGGCGATCGTCGTGGGTGGCGCCGCGACGATTGCGGTCGCGCTCACGTGGATGCGGTTGTTCCCGCAACTGCGAAACATGACTTCGCTGGAACGAGAGCACTGAAGCGATACCGACGCCGTTTCTGCGATCGTGTGGGCGGCCGGCGCGTAACGGTTGACGGTCAGGCGCCGGCGTCGCGCGCGACCCGCACGGCCGTGCCGTAGCAGATGACTTCCGTGACGCCCGCCCCGATCTCGGTCGAGTCGTAGCGCATCGCGACGATCGCATTCGCGCCGAGCTTGCGCGCGTCGCCGAGCATCTTGTCGAACGCCTGCTGGCGCGCCTTCTCGCACAGCGACGTATACAACGTGATGTTGCCGCCGAAGAGGGTTTGCAGCGACGCGCCGAACGAGCCGACGATCGAGCGCGAGCGCACGATGATCCCCTGCGCGACGCCGAGCGAGCGGACGGTCGTGTGGCCGGGCAGGTCGAATGCGGTCGTGACGCGTTCGGGCGTGAGATCGTCGAACGAGCGGGAGATATCGGTCATGGCATTGCACCGTGTTGCTGAAGTGAGCGAATGACGATTCTATCCGGAACGGCTAACGGGTTCGGCCGGGTTCGAACGGGCGCGCCCGCACCACGCGCCCGTTCCACCGCCCCCGGCCGTCGCCGGGTCAACGCTTGACGGTCGCGCTGCCGTTTCCGCCGAGATCGACCGCGTAGGCCAGCGCCAGCTTGCCGAACTTCAGCGCGTGATTCGCCTGCCGATCCGAATTCTCCAGCGTGTCGTTCACGGTATGGATATACGGGCTGTCGTTCTGGTCGGCCTCGAACGGGAACGACGCCGGATACCCTTGCGCATTCCACGACGCGTGATCCGAGCACGCATACCCGCACTGCGACGTGCCGATCGCGAGTTCCGGCAGGTAGGTCTTCGCCAGATTCGTCAGGTAGGTGTTCTGCGACGCGTTCGTGTAGTCGGTGATCAGGTAGATATCCTTCGGATCGCCCTTGTAGTTCGTCATGTCGAGCTGCAGCACGCCGACCACGTTCGCATTCTGCGCGCGGAACTGCTTCGCGATCGCTTTCGAGCCGAGCAGCCCGGCTTCCTCGGCTGCGTACCCGACGAACTTGATCGTGCGCTTCGGCTTGTAGTTGTTCGCCAGCAGCACGCGCAGCGCTTCGGTGAGGCTGGCGATGCCCGACGCATCGTCGTCCGCGCCCGGCGAGCGCGTGTTCTCCGTCGTGCGGCCGACCGTCGAATCGAGGTGGCCGCCCAGCACGACGGTGCCCGCGGCCGGATCGCTGCCGCGAATCGTCAGGATCACGGATTTCTGCGGAAAGCCGGTGTGCGCGAACTGTTCGACGGTGATGTCGGCGCGTGAGCCCGCCAGCTGCTTCCACTGCAGTGCGAGCCAGTCCGATGCGGCGACGCCGTGCGACGTCGTGTAGTAGCGGTTCGTGAAGCCGGACAGCGACGTGATCGTGCCGACGATGTTGCTGGCCTGCAGCTGCTGGATCCACGTGCCGATCTGCGGCGCGTTCGATACCTTGTACACGGAGGCGGCGGCCTGTTTCGCGAGCGTCGGCGGCAACGGCTGCAGTGCCTGGCGCGCGTCGTCGAACGAGTCGTGCACGACATAGCCGGGCCCGTGGCCGCGCGTATGGTGGACGGCGTGGGCCAGCTCGCCGAGCCGTGAATCATCGATTTCGACGACGTGAACGGTTTCGCGGCGCGCGGCGCCGTCGGCCGTCTTGCCGGCGTCGAGGGTCGTGCTGTACTGCGCGGTGGCGCCGGCGTCGATGCGTTGCAACTGGCGGAACGCCGCGTCGCCGAGTGTGATCCACACCGGCGTCGCGTGTGCGGCGGCGGTCAGCAGCATGCCGCCCAGCGCGGCACTCAGGCGGGTCAGTTTCAGAGTAGGCATGTTCGATCTCGTGAGGATGGCGATGTCGAGGAAGAGGGCGCGCCGCAGGTCGTGCGAGGCGCCCCCGCCTGCTGCGGAATTACGACTTCTTCGGTACGGTCACGCCGTACGTGCAACTCTGGTTGTACGCATTGCCGATCGCGGTCAGCTGCGCGCTGCTGTAGCCGAGCGCGGACGCGGCCGTCAGCACGGCCTGCGCGGCGGCCTTCTGGTTGGTCGAGCTGTTGGTCATCGACAACCCTTTCAGGAACGCCTTGTCCATCGCCTGCGCACCGATCGCGTCGCGCGCGACGAGGTTGCACGACGCCCAGTACTGGCCGGCCGTATGGATCTCCGCGCCGCGTGCCTGCGCGTAGGTGCGCCCGACGTTCCAGTTGGTCACGCGGCCGCCCCAGAACTCGTTGTGGCCGTCCCAGTTGTAGACCCAGTGGTATTGCGCATCCGACGGGCTCCACTGGTTGAAGTCGCGGCTGTACGCGGCGGCGAGATAGTCGCCGGTGCCTTCCGACAGCCCTTCCTGTTGCGACAGGCCGCCGTTCGTCACCCAGTCGTGGATGCCGTGGCCGAGCTCGTGGATCACGACGTCCGCATCCTCCGCATCGTCGACGCCGCCTTGCCCGAAGGTCAGCCGGCCGCTGCTCGACGAGTACGACGAGTTGTCGTCGCCCGATTCGCCGTGCGGGTCGTACTGCACGCCGCCGGTGTACTGGTACGGCAGCGCCTTGATACCGAGCGTCTGGTTCACGTAACGCAGGAATGTGTCGATGTGGTAATACACGTTCACGGCCTCGAAATACAGGTTGCCGCGCGTGAACTCGAACGCGGGCGTCGACTGCACGGGGCACGCCTTGTCGAGCGGCGCGTCGAAATCGATGCACGACGCGTACGGGCCCGTCAGCGTGTAGCGCCCGCCCGACTGCGCGAGATCCTTCAAGGTCACGCGCACGCGTGCGGCGGTGAGCTGCGAAGAGTCAGCGTCGTTGCTGTCCTTGAATCCCGTGCTGCCGTAGCTGCTCCTGGTCGGCGACAGCGGGTCGGGCCGGAACACGAAGCCCGTGCCGTCGGTCGCGTAGAACGCCTTGTCCTCGGCGCGCAGCACGTCGCCGCTGCCCGAGTCGATCAGCAGCTCCCAGTCGCCTTTCGGGCCGTCGTTCGGGCGGCCGCGCACCTTCCACGCGGTATGCGTGCCGGTCTTGTCGACGAACGCGACGAGCTGCGCATCCAGGTTCGTGAAGCCGCTCACGCCGAGATACGCGCGGGCGCGGTCGAGCGCCTGCTGCTGGTCGACGGCCTGCGACTTGCGCGACGTCGCGACCACGCCGTTGATCGTGTTGCTCGCGACGTACAGGATGCGGCCGTCCTTCGCGACCGTCACCGCGATATCGCTGCCGTAGACGGGCAAGCCGGCCGCCTGTTGCTGCAGGCGCACGACGGTGAAATCGGCATCGTTGCGCTCCGACGTGACGACGAGGCTCGCGAGCGCGGTCGCGTCGAGCCCGAGCTGCGCGGCCTGCGACGCGACGAAGTCGCGCGCGGTGGCGGCGGGCGTCGTGGCGGTTTTCTTCGCGCGATACGCGGGGTTGTAGAGCGTGACGGCGACGCCGTCCGCGCGGAACTGCCCGGCGGCCGTGTCGGCCTTGGCGGCCGGCGGCGCGATGCCGCGCGTCAGGCTTTCGCGCAGGCTCGTTGCTTGCGGGTTCGACACTTTCGTATCGGCCGCGGTGCCGCCGACGATGCCGAAACCGAGCGCGAGACCCAGGGCGAGCGGCAGTGCTTTGCGTGATGTCTGCATACGTGATCCTCATCTCAACGGTTGGATACGCCCGCGCGTTCGTGGCGCGCAGGCACGACACGGCCCGCGCGCCGGCGCGATGGCGCCGGTGCGGCGAAGCGGTGTTGGGAGCGTCGACTGACTAAGGAACCCTAAATGTCAGGTCGAAAAGAAACAGGCAGGCGAAGAGGGGGAGAAGCGGGAGAAGAAGCGAACGGCAGGCAGGTGCGGCGACGGCGAAGCGAGCATCGTCATGTCATACCCCTCGGATCGGATCGATATCGGTGGCAGCCCGCGTGGCGCGACGCACGTGGCGATGCGGCATGCATGTCGTTAGGCTGCCTATCTAACTTTTTTTGGTATGTTACAGAATATTTTCAACGACATTCCAATTTATTTTCGACGACCGCTTCGGTCCGTCGATCAATCGCCGGCATTGTTCAGCAAGCGGCGGGAATCGCTGCCCGAACGCGCAATTCCGCGCCGGATTGTGTGTGAAACCGGCGACGATCAGCGCGTCGCGCGCCGGTCGTTGCGCGGGCTCAGCCCGAATCGCGTCCGATACGTGCGCGAGAAATGCGACGGCGATTCGAACCCGCACGCGACGCAAACCGACGTGATGCTCATGTCCGTCTGCTGCAGCAGTTCACGCGCGCGATCGAGGCGCAGGTTCAGGTAGAAGTGCGTTGGCGTGTCGTTCAGCGTCGCGCTGAACAGCCGTTCGAGCTGGCGGCGCGTGATCGACACCTCCTGCGCGAGCGCATCGGAGCCGAGCGGGGTTTCCATGTGCCGCTGCATCGTGCCGATCACCTGGATCAGCTTGCGGTTGTGCACGCCGTAGCGCGCGGCGATCTCGAGCCGCTGGCTGTCCGAGCGCTGCCGGATCCGGCTGACGACGAACTGCTCGGAGATCGCCGCCGCGAGATCGGCGCCGTGCCGCCGCCCGATCAGGTCGAGCATCATGTCGATCGACGCGGTGCCGCCCGCGCACGTGATGCGCCGGTCGTCGATCTCGAACAGTTCCTGCGTCGCGTTCAGCCCGGGGTAGCGTTCGCGGAACGCGGCCAGTGCTTCCCAGTGCAGCGTGAGCGGCTGCGATGCGTCGAACAGCCCGGCTTCCGCGAGCACGAAGCTGCCCGTGTCGATGCCGCCGAGCGTTGCACCATGACGGTGCTGGCGGCGCAGCCAGTCGCCGATCGCGCGGGTGTAGCACACGAGCGGATCGAAACCCGCGACGACGAACACCGTATCGACCTTGTCGACCTCCGCGCACGCGGCCTCGGCGGCGACCGGAATGCCGTTGCTCGCGGCGACGGGCGCGCCGTCGGCGCTGATCACGTGCCAGCGATAGAGCTCGGTGCGAAAGCGGTTCGCGACGCGCAGCGGCTCGACCGCGGACATGAAGCCGAGTGCGGAGAAGCCGGGCAGCAGCAGGAAATGGAAATCCTCGGGCATCGGGGCAGGAGATGGAATCGGGTAGTCGTCGTCGCGCATCGTGCGGGGCGGCGAGCGGATGGGCAGGCGCCGCGACCGGCTCGCGCGCGCCGAACGGTCAGCGGGAGATTATCGCGGGTTTTGCGCGGGCTCAGCGCGTTTTCGCGTCGCGCACGGCCCGGCGCGCGGTGGTCGACGGCAACTCGCCGAACTGCGCCTTGTACGCGCTCGCGAAATGCCCGAGATGCATGAAGCCCCAGCGTGCGGCCGCGTCGCTGATCGGCAGGTCGGCCTGCCGCGTATCGAGCAGCATCCGCCGCACTTGCGACAGGCGCAGCGAGCGCACGTAGTTCAACGGGCTGGTCTGCACGACCGACTGGAAGCTGTTCTGCATCGTGCGCCGGCTCACGCGCAATTGCGTGCACAGGCTCAGCACGTCGACCGGTGCTTCGGGATGGCCGATCACGTAGTCGTGCACGCGGCGCACGATGTCGGCGCGACAGGCGTGCGTGAGGCGGTTCGACGGCTCGGGAATCCGGTACGTGAGGAGATCGACGAGCACGTTGCCGATCTCGCCGCGCAGTTCGCGCTGCGCGCGTGCGTCGCGGTAGGCATCGGGTGCCGCCAGCACGCACTCGAGTTGCGTGGCGACCTGCACGCTCGCGCGCATCAGCACGGCGGTGGGCATGTCGACGACGCCGCGCCGCAACGTGGCTTCGTCGACGCGCACATCGGCCGCATCCTCGACCTGCTGCATCAGCGCGCGATCGGCGACGACACCGATCAGCGACATGTCGTCGGGTGAATGCAGCTCGAACGGCGCGCCGCCGCGCGCCATCACCATCGTGCCGCGCTCGATGCGCGCACCGCCGAATGCGAACGCGCCGGAGCCGGTGAGCGGCATGCCGAACACCGTATGGTCGTGCGGCAGTCTTCCGCGCTGGATGATGCGCACGTTGGCGGTTTCCTGGAACAGCTGCATGCCGTCCAGCACCGCGTGCTTGACCGCGCTGCGATACGCGCCGGAGCCGATCTGGTCGTAGCGCTGGTTCCAGCCGCGCAGCGCCTCGGCATGCCGGTCCGCGTTGTCGAACCTCTCGTGAAACACGAACACAGCGCCTCCGGGTGCGTCGATCAGGACCGCGCAAGATTAAACCGACCGCCTGGTCGGCGCAATAAGGGGGAGCGCTATTCCGCGCGCATTTGTCAGAGGGTCGGAAGCGTCCGGCCGGCGCGGCTTTCAGGCGGTTTTCCAATATCCCGAATCGGCAAGCACGCGGTGCCGGTCCGGGTGCTGACCGGATTTATTGTCGAACTACAGTCGCCCCACATCACGTGATTCCCCAACTGGAGGCGACATGAGGACAAGGCGACGAACCGCGGTGCTCGCGGCGACGCTGGCGTTCGCGGCGGCATGGGCCGGCAGCGCGAACGCGACGGAAAAGCCGGAGGAACTGGTCGTGCAGAAGATGCCGCCATGGCATCCGCACGAGGTCTATATCGTCGACATCTCGATGCCGTCGATGACCGACGGACGCATCTACGTATACGACGCCGATGCGAAGAAACTGCTCGGCCAGATCGACGGCGGCTTCGGCCCCGGCTTCGCGATTTCGCCCGACCACAAGACGAGCTTCGTCGCGACGACCTACTTCTCGCGCGGCTCGCACGGCACGCGCACCGACGTCGTCGAGATGACCGACAACACGACGCTCGATCATGCGGGCGAGATCGTGATTCCGGCAAAGCATGCGCAGCATGTGCCGTCG
Source organism: Burkholderia sp. AU6039 (assembly GCF_002223365.1). NCBI lineage: Bacteria > Pseudomonadati > Pseudomonadota > Betaproteobacteria > Burkholderiales > Burkholderiaceae > Burkholderia > Burkholderia sp. AU6039. The sequence goes on along the minus strand of NZ_NKFK01000005.1, from coordinate 2,539,117 downwards.
CCGTACAACACCGCGTTCAGCGCGGACGGCAAGCGGCTGTACGTCGCGAACATCACGCCGGCGGCCTCGGTGACGGTGATCGACGCGGTGTCGAAGCAGGTACTGTCGGAGATCGACACGGCGGCTTGCGTGCTCGCGTATCCGTCGGGCAACGACCGCTTCACCGCGCTGTGCGAAAGCGGCAAGGCGTTGACCGTCACGCTCGATGCGAACGGCAAGGAAGTGAAGCGCACGATGTCGGAGGCGTTCATCGACGTCGACAAGGATCCGGCGTTCGTGAACGCGTCGCGCTACCAGGGCGCCTATCTGTTCACGACGTACGGCGGCAACGTGCGCAGCGCGGATTTCAGCGGCGACAAGCCCGCGTTCGGCAAGCCGTGGCCGCTCTTGACGGATGCCGAGCGCGCCGAAGGCTGGCGCCCGGGCGGCATGCAGCAGACGGCCGTGCAGGCCCGGCAAAACCGCTACTACGTGCTGATGCACAAGGGCGGCGACGGCTCGCACAAGGATCCCGGCACGCAGGTGTGGGTGGTCGACCTGAAGTCGAAGCAGCGTGTCGCGCGCTGGGATCTCGCGCAGCAGAAGGTCGATCCGCTCGTGTCGATCCAGGTCAGCGAGGACGACAAGCCGCTGTTCTATGGGCTGACGGCGACGTCCGACCTCGTCGTGATGGATGCGCGCACCGGCAAGCTGCAGCACGTCGAGAAGCAGATCGGCAACACGTCGTCGCTGCTCGTCAACCCGTGAGGCCGCGATGACGCTCGATCCCGTACTTGCCACCAGCGCGCAGGCCGGCGCCGCCGTCGTCGTGCTGCTCGGCGCGTTCGCGAAGATGCGGCGGCCCGCCGCGTTCAGCCAGGCGCTCGCCGGCTACCGGCTGCTGCCCGACGCGCTGACCGCGCCCGTCGCGTTCGCGATTCCGCTCGCGGAAGCGATCGGGGCCGCGGCGCTGCTGTTTCCCGATACGCGCACGGCCGGTGCGATCGGCCTGGTCGCGTTGCTCGTGGCCTTCGCCGCCGCGATTGCGATCAATCTCCTGCGCGGCCACACCGACATCGACTGCGGTTGTTCCGGCTTCGCGGCGGCGCGCACGGATGCGCCGCGCGGCATCGGCTGGCTGCACGTCGCGCGCGTGCTGCTGCTCGCCGCGCTGGCCGCGACCGCGCTCGTCGAGCCGGGCGCACGCGCGGTCGTGTGGTTCGACTACCTGACGCTGTTCTTCTCCGTGCTGCTGATCGTCTGCGCGCTGCTCACCGTCGACGTGCTGCTCGCCAACGCCCCGCGCCTTTCCCACCTGAGGAATTCATGATGCAAACCGCTCTCACCGTTTCCACCGCCCTGCTGTGGGTGGCCGTCGTCGCGCTCGGCGCGATCTGTCTCGCGCTCGTGCGCCAGATCGGCATCCTGTACGAACGCATCATGCCGGCCGGCGCATTGATGATCGACAAGGGGCCGGCGGTCGGCACGATCGCGCCGACGTTCGAACTGACCGACATTCGCGGCGCGCAGGTGAAGGTCGGCGGCTTCGATGCGTCAGGCAAGGCGACGCTGCTGTTCTTCCTGTCGCCGACGTGCCCCGCCTGCAAGAAGTTGCTGCCGCTGCTGCCGTCGCTGCAGGCGAGCGAAGCGACGCCGGTGAACATCGTGCTCGTGAGCGACGGCGATGCCGACGAACACACGCGCTTCGCACGCAAGCACGACCTCGGGCGCTTCCCGTACGTGCTGTCGCAGGAGCTAGGCCTCGCGTACCAGATCGGCAAGCTGCCGTACGCGGTGCTGCTCGACGAAACCGGCACGGTGCGCGCGAAGGGGCTCGTCAACACGCGCGAGCATCTCGAGAGCCTGTTCGAAGCGAAGGAGCGCGGCGTCGCGTCGCTGCAGCAGTTCGTGCACGGCGATCATGGCCACGACCACGACGCGCACGCGCAGCACGCATGACCGGCCGCCCCTCTTTCAACGTCAAGGGAGAACAACGACATGGGCCTGTTTGATTCATGGTTCGAGCGGTCGGCGCGCGGCGTCGCGCAGCACAGTTCGCGGCGCAGCGCGATGGCGAAGCTCGGCAAGGTGCTGGTGGGATCGGCGATGCTGCCGCTGCTGCCCGTCGATCGCACCGCGTATGCGGCCGATGCGGCATCGGGCGCGTCGGCTGCGTCCGGCGGCGCCGCGACGGCGGCAAGCGACGATCCGATGAGCTGCGACTACTGGAAATACTGCGCGATCGACGGCTGGCTGTGCAGTTGCTGCGGAGGCACGTCGAGCAGTTGCCCACCGGGCACGACGCCTTCGCCGATCACGTGGATCGGCACCTGCCGCAATCCGCACGACGGTTCGGACTACATCGTGTCGTACAACGACTGCTGCGGCAAGACGTCGTGCGGCAAGTGCTTCTGCAACCGCAACGAGCGCGAGAAGCCGCTGTACAAGCTGTCGCTGAACAACGACATCAACTGGTGCATGGCCAACGGAAATTCGAACTATCACTGTTCGGTTTCGGTTCTGCTGGGAGCGGCAAAACAATGAAAGGGAAGCAAGCAGGGAAGTTCGCCGTCGCATGCATGACGGCCGTGACGGCCTTCGCATTGCCGGCCGCCGCCGGCGCGCAGGAAACCGTGCATTACCCGGCCGGCAAGAGTCTGTTCGACGCGCAGTGCGCGGTATGCCACCAGGCGGGCGGCAAGGGGCAGGACGGCCTCGCGCCGCCGCTGACCGAGTATCCGGGCAAGTACGCGACGGCCGAGCCGGGGCGCGCGCAACTGGTCGCAACGTTGCTGCACGGGATGTTCGGCGAGATCAAGGTGCGCGACAAGCACTACAACTTCAAGATGCCGTCGTTTGCGAGCGCGAGCGATGACGACATCGCGCACGTGCTCAACTACGTCGTGTTCGATCTCAACGCGCAGCATGGTGACGCGAAGCCGTTCACGGCGGCGGATATCCGTGCGGCGCGCGCGAAGGCGATGGATGGCACGGCCGTTCATGCGCAACGCGAAGTCGTCGTCAAGGGGCTCGGCCTGTGACGCTCGCGTGCGCGCCCCGTGTTGGCGACGCCGCGGCCTGCACGCGGTGTGCGATGTCGTCGTGGCTCGGCAGCGTGTCGCGTCGGCTGTCGTCGTTGCTGATGCTGGCCGGAGCAGTCGCAGGTTTGACCACGGCACCCGCGCATGCCGACGGCGCGGCCGACGCGGCGCGCGCGCGGCAGCACTGGGTGCTCAACTGCATGGGTTGCCACACGGCGACGGGCGGCGGCATTCCCGGCAAGGTGCCGCCGCTCGCCAACTCGCTCGGCTATTTCACGCATCTGCCCGCCGGGCGCGAGTACGTGATGCGCGTGCCCGGCGCGTCGAACTCGGCGCTGTCGGACCAGGATCTCGCCGACGTGCTCAACTGGGTACTCACCACCATGAACCGCGACGCACTGCCGCGCGACTTCAAGCCTTATACGGCCGCCGAAGTCGCCGCGCACCGCCGTCCCGCCTTGTCCGACGTCGCGACCGTGCGCGCCGGCCTCGTGCGCGCGTTGCAGGCGCGCGGGATCGACGGCGTCACGGATCGCTATTGACCGACTCATTCAGGAAATCGAGGAATCAGGAAGATGGAGACGAACGAACATTTCCCGCTGCTCGACGCCACGCGCGCGTTTCTCGCGAAGCCGAAGAAGATGCTGATCGGCGCCGAGTGGTGCGACGCAGCGTCGGGCCGCCAGCTCGACGTCGTGAACCCGGCCGACGGCACCGTGCTCGCGCACGTGCCCGAAGCGGACGAGCACGACGTGCAGCAGGCCGTCGCCGCCGCGCGGCGCGCATTCGACGCGGGGCCGTGGCGCACCGCGAAGACCACCGATCGCGAACGCCTGCTGCTCGCGCTCGCCGACCTGGTCGAAGCGAATGCGCGCGAGCTGGCGGAGATCGAGTCGCTCGACAACGGCAAGCCCGTGATGGTGGCGCAAGGGCTCGACGTCGCGATGGCCGCGCAGTGCTTCCGCTACATGGCCGGCTGGGCGACGAAGATCGAAGGCAGCGTGATCGACGCGGGCATGCCTTACATGCCGGACAGCGAGATCTTTACCTATACGCGCAAGGAGCCCGTCGGCGTGGTCGGCGCGATCATTCCGTGGAATTTCCCGCTGCTGATGGCCGCGTGGAAGCTTGCGCCCGCACTGGCCACGGGCTGCACCGTGGTGTTGAAGCCCGCGGAAGATACGCCGCTCAGCGCGTTGCGCCTCGGCGAGCTGATTCAGGCGGCCGGCTTTCCCGACGGCGTCGTCAATATCGTCACCGGTTACGGTCACACGGCCGGCGCCGCGCTGTCGCGCGATCCGCGCGTCGACAAGATCGCGTTCACGGGCTCGACGCAGACGGGCAAGACGATCGGCCACGCGGCGCTCGACAACATGACGCGGATGTCGCTCGAACTCGGCGGCAAGTCGCCGGTGATCGTGCTGCCCGACGTCGATCCCGACAAGGCCGCACTGGGCGTGGCGAACGCGATCTTCTTCAACCAGGGGCAGGTGTGCACGGCCGGGTCGCGCGCGTACATCCATGCGACGGTGTTCGACGACGTGATCGAGCGCGTCGCGAAGATCGCCGCCAGCCTGAAGCTCGGCCCGGGGATGGACCCGTCGACGCAGATCGGCCCGCTCGTCTCGGCGAAGCAGCGCCAGCGCGTGTGCGGCTATATCGACTCGGGCTTCGGCGAGGGCGCCCGCGCCGTCGCGGGCGGCCGCGCGATCGACGGCCCCGGCTTCTTCGTCGAACCCACCGTGCTGGTCGACACGACGCAGGCGATGCGCGTCGTGCGCGAGGAGATCTTCGGGCCGGTGCTCGTCGCGATGCCGTTCGATGACGTCGAGACGGCCGTCCAGCTCGCCAACGACACACCGTACGGCCTCGGCGCGAGCATCTGGTCGAACGATCTTTCCGCGATCCACAAGCTGATCCCGCGCATCGCGGCCGGCACGGTGTGGGTCAACTGCCACTCGCTGCTCGACAACGCGATGCCGTTCGGCGGGATGAAGCAGTCGGGTTTCGGTCGCGAACTCGGCCGTGCGGTGATCGACCAGTACACGGAAAGCAAGTCGGTGATGATGAACTACGCGTGAGCGTCGCGGCGGGTGCATGCGTTGCCGGCGGTTCGGCAACGCACACGCATGGGGCAGCGACGCGAGACGTCGTCACGCGCGAACCAGCACCACCCCGAGAATGAGGCACGCCGCGCCGGCCAGGCGGATCGGGCTGGCCGCATGCTGCTGGATGCCGAGCACGCCGAAGTGGTCGAACACGAGCGCGCCGGTCATCTGCCCGACGACGATCAGCGCGAGCGTCGTCGCGGCGCCCAGGCGCGGCACCATCAGGATCGCGATGCCGACGAATACCGCGCCGAAGAACCCGCCGGTCCAGCTGAACCATGACGCGGCGCCGGTGGCGCCCCCGCTCAAGCGCGGATGCGGGGTCAGCAGCGCGACCGCGAGCATCGCGGCCAGGCCGACGAGGTAGCTGACCGACCCGGCCCACCACGGCGAGCCGAGCTGCGCACGGAGATTGGCGTTGAGCACCTGTTGCAACGCCACGCTGACGCCGGCGGCAACGACCAGCAGATAGGACAGGAGAGTAGTCACGACGAGGCAGGCTCCGGCGAAGTGGCCGTGACGGTGGCTCCGGCACGGCAGGCTTCCATTCTGGAAAGCGCGACGGTATAACGCAAATATCAAATCGGGCGCTTATCCATCTCTTTTCGGCATGCCATCCCTGAGGCAAATCCAGTATTTCCTGACCGTGGCCGATCTCGGCGGCTTCACGCCGGCCGCGAGCGCGCTCCACGTCGCGCAGTCGGCGCTCAGCCGGCAGATCGGTCAACTGGAAGACGAGCTGGGGTTTCCGCTGTTCGACCGGGAGCCGAGAGGGGTACGGCTCACGCCGGCCGGCGCGCTTTATCGCGATCGCGTGGCGTCGATTCCGGCGACCCTGACCGCAGCGGCCGACGAGGGCGCGCAGTTGTCGCGCGGCGAAGCGGGCGTCTTGCGGCTCCTGCATTCGAGCACCGTTCCCGTCGGCAGCCTGATGCCGGTGCTCGAGCGCTTCATGCGCGCGTGTCCGGGCGCACGGATCGATCTCGACCGCGCGTCGTCCGAGGATCAGGTGCTGGAGATCGCGAGCGGCAACGCCGATATCGGGATCGTCCGTTTGCCGGTGCTGCGCCGCGATCCGCGCGTGCGCTTCGTCGAGCTCGCGGCCGAACGTCTGTGCGCGGCGGTGCCGGCCGATCATCCGCTGGCGGGCCGCAAGCGCATGGCGATCGCGCGGCTGCGGCACGAGCCGTTCGTATCGGCCGTGTATCGGGAGCGGGGCGGGCTCGCGCGCGTCGTGATCGATCTTTGCCTGAAGCGCGGCTTCGTGCCGGCGATCGCCCGGATCGTGTCGCCGAAGACGTCGATGCTGAATCTCGTCGCGGCGGGGCACGGCGTCGCGATCGTGCCGGAACGGATGGCGAGTCTCGGGATCGACGGCGTCGTCTTCGTGCCGATTTCGGATGAAGACGCCAGGTCGGTGTGCGCGCTGGTGTTGCCGGTCGCGCCGACGGTGCTGGCGGACGCGTTCGTGCGGGTGATCGGCGAATAAAAAAACGCCAACCCGTAACGTAACGGGTTGGCGTTTCGCGTGGCGATGACCGGTATCAGAACTGGTTCATCGTGTTGTCCTTGCCGGCCGCCTTCAGCGCTGCTTCGCCGCTGAAGTATTCCTTGTGATCGTCACCGATGTCCGAGCCGGACATGTTCTGGTGCTTCACGCAGGCGATACCCTGGCGGATTTCCTTGCGCTGCACGCCGGCCACGTAGCCGAGCATGCCCTGGTCGCCGAAGTATTCCTTGGCCAGGTTGTCGGTCGACAGCGCGGCGGTGTGGTACGTCGGCAGCGTGATCAGGTGATGGAAGATGCCGGCTTCACGCGATGCATCGGCCTGGAACGTACGGATCTTTTCGTCGGCCAGCTTGGCCAGTTCCGTGTCGTCGTATTCCACGCTCATCAGCTGCGCACGATCGTAGGCCGACACGTCCTTGCCCTCGGCCTTCAGCGCGTCGTACGCCTGCTGGCGGAAGTTCAGCGTCCAGTTGAACGACGGGCTGTTGTTGTACACCAGCTTCGCGTTCGGGATGACCTTGCGGATTTCGCTGACCATGCCGCCGATCTGGGCGATGTGCGGTTTTTCGGTTTCGATCCACAGCAGGTCGGCGCCGTTCTGCAGCGACGTGATGCAGTCGAGCACGCAGCGCGCTTCGCCCGTGCCGGCGCGGAACTGGAACAGGTTGCTCGGCAGGCGCTTCGGACGCAGCAGCTTACCGTCGCGCTTGATGACGACGTCACCGTTGCCCAGCTGGTCGGCCGACAGTTCTTCGCAGTCGAGGAAAGCGTTGTACTGGTCGCCCAGGTCGCCCGGCGTGTTGGTCACGGCGATCTGCTTGGTCAGGCCGGCACCCAGCGAGTCGGTACGGGCGACGATGATGCCGTCGTCCACGCCCAGCTCCAGGAACGCGTAGCGGATCGCGCGGATCTTCGCGAGGAAGTCCTCGTGCGGCACCGTGACCTTGCCGTCCTGGTGGCCGCACTGCTTCTCGTCGGACACCTGGTTTTCGATCTGGATGCAGCATGCGCCTGCTTCGATGAACTGCTTGGCCAGCAGGTACGTGGCTTCCGCGTTGCCGAAACCGGCGTCGATGTCGGCGATGATCGGCACGACGTGCGTGACGTGGTTGTCGATCTTCTCCTGGATCGCGGCCTTCGCCGTGGCGTCCTTGGCGGCGTCGAGTTCGCGGAACAGGCCGCCGAGCTCACGGGCGTCGGCCTGGCGCAGGAACGTGTACAGCTCGCGGATCAGCGCGCTGACCGAGGTCTTTTCGTGCATCGACTGGTCCGGCAGCGGGCCGAACTCGGAGCGCAGCGCGGCGACCATCCAGCCGGACAGGTACAGGTAGCGGCGTTCGGTGCTGTTGAAGTGCTTCTTGATGGAGATCATCTTCTGCTGGCCGATGAAGCCGTGCCAGCAACCCAGCGACTGCGTGTACTTGGCCGGGTCGGCGTCGTACGCGGCCATGTCGGCGCGCATGATCTTCGCGGTGTACTTGGCGATGTCCAGGCCCGTCTTGAACTTGTTCTGGGCACGCATGCGGGCGGCGTACTCGGGGCTGATCGCATTCCACGCGCTGCCGTGGTTTTCCTTCAAACCGGCAACTGCCTTGATGTCGTCTTGATACTGGGCCATGTCAATCTCCTGGGAGCAAAGCGCGTTTGAGTAACGGGTTGAGCGTGCCCGCTACGTCTGTCGAAGCGGACTGCATGGGATAAATAGTAACGCCGCCCATCGAGCTTTTGGTGATGTCTTATATAAGACATAAGACATTATTTTTGCTTGATTTTCAATGAGTTACGCAGCGATTTTTGCAATGCAAAACAAGTTTTCAAGCGACGAAAAGGTGTCGGCGCGGGAATTCGGCGTGGATTCCGCAATACGAAACGCTCTTTCGGCTGCTGGAGATCAGGCCAGCTTCACACGCACCCGTGACACCCGTTCGTCGGGTCGATGCGAGCGGCGCTGAACCGAAGCCGCGCCGGCATGCCGTTTCGTCCGGGCCGAACCGAAAGCATCGCGCCGCATGTGGACAAACCAGATCCATCTGAAGTTCGCGTGAAAACCCCGCCCACCAAGCCTCTCAAGAAACCTAGTGGTTTCCACTCATAGTCGCAAATAGTCAAGAACAGGTCGCCGCCGGTCTTCTCGCGGCCAATATGGCTCGTTACTTTTACTCCCACGATGCAGGCCGGGCACACCCCGCGCACCGGCTGCCGCGAGTCAAACCGGGAGGTAACGAACCATGAAGTCGACGAAGATCGCCGCGCTTGTCGCGGCCGTGCTGGCGACCGGCGCGTTCACGCACGCGGCGCAGGCCGAAACGGATGCCGCCACTTGCCGCACCGTGCGTTTCGCGGATATCGGCTGGACCGACATCACGTCGACCACGGCGCTCGCGTCGACCGTGTTCGAGGCGCTCGGCTACAAGCCGACCACGACGATCGCGTCGGTGCCGATCTCGTTCGCCGGCCTGAAGAGCAAGCAGCTCGACATATCGCTCGGCTACTGGTGGCCCGTGCAGCAGAAGCAGCTCCAGCCGTTCCTCGACAGCAAGTCGATCAACGTCGTCGAACCGCCGAACCTGTCGGGCGCGAAGGCGACGCTCGCGGTGCCGAGCTACGAATACCAGGCGGGCCTGAAGACCTTCGAGGACATCGCGAAGCACCGCGCGGAACTCGACGGCAAGATCTACGGGATCGAGCCGGGCAGCAGCGCGAACGCGACGATCCAGAAGATGATCGACACGAACCAGTACGGGCTCGGCGGCTTCAAGCTCGTCGAATCGAGCGAGGCCGGGATGCTGGTGACGGTCGAGCGCGCGATCCGCGAGAAGAAGTGGGTCGTCTTCCTCGGCTGGGAACCGCATCCGATGAACATCCAGATCAGCATGAACTATCTGTCCGGCGGCGATGCGTCGTTCGGGCCGAACTACGGCGAGGCGCGCGTGTACACGCTCACGGCCCCCGACTTCATTTCACGCTGCCCGAACGCCGGCAAGCTCGTCACGAACCTGCGCTTCTCGACGCAGCTCGAGAACCAGCTGATGCAGTCGGTGATGAACAAGACGAAGCCGGCCGAGGCCGCGAAGGCGTACCTGAAGAAGAACCCGCAGGTGCTCGATCCGTGGCTCGCGGGCGTCAAGACGTTCGACGGCAAGGATGGCCTGCCGGCCGTGAAGGCGTATCTCGGCCTGTGATGGATGACCCGCGCGCCGCACCCGGCGCGCGCCGACGAAACATTCGCATTGCGATACAACCCGATTCAAGCGAGGCAACCAGCATGAACCACGAAGTCATCATCACCTGCGCCGTCACCGGCGCGGGCGATACGGTCGGCAAGCATCCGGCGATTCCGGTCACGCCGAAGGAAATCGCGGCCGCCGCGATCGAGGCCGCGAAGGCCGGCGCAACGGTGGCGCACTGCCACGTGCGCGATCCGCAGACGGGGCGCGGCAGCCGCGACCCGAACCTGTACCGCGAAGTGGTCGACCGCATCCGCTCGGCCGATGTCGACGTGATCATCAACCTGACGGCCGGCATGGGCGGCGATCTCGAGATCGGCCCCGGCGAGGACCCGATGCGTTTCGGCAAGGGAACCGACCTGGTCGGCGGCCTCACGCGGCTCGCGCACGTCGAGGACTTGTTGCCCGAGATCTGCACGCTCGACTGCGGCACGCTGAATTTCGGTGACGGCGACTACATCTACGTATCGACGCCCGCGCAGCTGCGCGCCGGCGCGAAGCGCATCCAGGAACTCGGCGTGAAGCCCGAGCTGGAAATTTTCGACACGGGCCATCTGTGGTTCGCGAAGCAGTTGCTGAAGGAAGGGCTGCTCGACGATCCGCCGCTGTTCCAGCTGTGCCTCGGCATTCCGTGGGGCGCACCGGCCGACACGGGCACGATGAAGGCGATGGTCGACAACCTGCCGCCGGGCGCGCACTGGGCCGGCTTCGGGATCGGCCGCATGCAGATGCCGATGGTCGCGCAGGCGATGCTGCTCGGCGGCCACGTGCGGGTCGGCCTCGAAGACAACATCTGGCTCGATCGCGGCGTGCATGCGACCAACGGCACGCTCGTCGAGCGCGCGCGAGAGATCATCGAACGGCTCGGGGCCCGCGTGCTGACGCCGGCGGAAGGCCGCCGCAAGCTCGGCTTGCCGGCGCGCGGCGAGCGTCCGCTCGAACGCCGTGCGATCGCCGAGTTCGCGTGAGTTTTTGCCAGACTGATTGACATGACGCGGCGGCACGCACAGGCGCGGCCGCCCACCGATTTCCCCTGATTTGAAGGATGCGTTGACATGGCTGTGAAGACCGACATCAAGACGTTCGCCGCCATCGGCACCGGCGTGATCGGCAGCGGATGGATTTCCCGCGCGCTCGCGCACGGTCTCGACGTGGTCGTATGGGACCCGGCACCGGGCGCGGAGGAGCGGCTGCGCGCGAACGTCGCGAACGCGTGGCCCGCGCTCGAACGCGTCGGCCTCGCACCGGGCGCCGACCCCGCGCGGCTGCGTTTCGTCTCGACGATCGAGGCCTGCGTCGCCGATGCGGATTTCATCCAGGAAAGCGCGCCCGAGCGCGAGGCGCTGAAGCTCGAACTGCACGAGCAGATCAGCCGCGCGGCGAAGCCTGACGCGATCATCGCGTCGTCGACGTCGGGGCTGCTGCCGACGGATTTCTACGCGCGGGCGACGCATCCGGAGCGCTGCGTGGTCGGCCATCCGTTCAATCCCGTCTATCTGCTGCCGCTCGTCGAAGTGCTCGGCGGCGCGCGCACGTCGCCGGAAGCGGTCGAAGGCGCGATGGAGGTCTATCGCAAGCTCGGCATGCGGCCGCTGCACGTGCGCAAGGAAGTGCCGGGCTTCATCGCCGACCGGCTGCTCGAAGCGTTGTGGCGCGAGGCGCTGCACCTCGTCAACGAAGGCGTCGCGACGACCGGCGAGATCGACGACGCGATTCGCTTCGGCGCGGGCATCCGCTGGTCGTTCATGGGCACGTTCCTGACCTACACGCTCGCGGGCGGCGATGCGGGCATGCGACACTTCATGCAGCAGTTCGGCCCCGCGCTCGAGTTGCCGTGGACGAAGCTGGTCGCGCCCACGCTGACCGACGCGCTGATCGACAGCGTCGTCGAAGGCACGACCGAACAGCAGGGCACGCGCAGCATCAAGGAACTCGAGCGCTATCGCGACGAGTGCATCACCGAGGTGCTGAAGTCGATCGCCGCGGTGAAGGCGCGGCACGGGATGCGATTCGAAGACTGAGGACGACAGACGATGACCGGCGATACCCCGCTGACGATTTACCGCGACGTGGTGCGGCCCGAATGGGTCGACTACAACGGCCACCTGCGCGATGCGTTCTACCTGCTGATCTTCAGCTTCGCGACCGATGCGCTGCTGGATCGCATCGGCCTCGATGACGTCGCGCGTCGCGAGCGGGGTCGCTCGGTCTATACGCTCGAAGCGCACGTGAACTACCTGCACGAGATCAAGGAGGGCACGCCGGTGCGCGTCGACGCGCGCGTGCTCGCACACGACGCGAAGCGGCTGCACCTGTATCTCGAGCTGTTTGCTGACGGGCACGACGATGCGGTGTCGGCGAGCGAGCAGATGCTGCTGCACGTCGATACACGCGACGGCGCGAAATCGGCGCCGTTCGACGACGACGTGGCCGCACGCGTGGCCGAGCTGCATGCGTTGCAGCGCGAGTGCGCGGCGCCCGCGTATGCGGGCCGCGTGATCGGGCTGCCGCCGCGCCGATAACCTGCGCGAACCTTCGACCTCGGAACGCACACGATGCTCGAACCGGAAATCGCGACGTTCGTTGCCGCCGTGGACGCGTGGTATCCGGCCGACGCGGCGGCGCGCTCGCCCGCCGAACAGCGTCGCCTGTACGACCGCTTCGCGGCCGAATGGACGCCGGCCGCGCTGCCGGCCGGCATCGTGCAGCAGGACGCCGTCTGGCACGCCGCCGACGGCCGTGCGATCGCGCTGCGGCGTTACACGTCCGCGCACCGCACGCCACGCGGCACGGTGCTGTTCTTTCATGGCGGCGGTTTCGTCGTCGGCTCGCTCGACAGTCATGCGCTGATCACCGCGCAACTGGCGGCCGATACGGGGCTCGACGTGATCGCGGTCGACTACCGGCTCGCGCCCGAGCATCGCGCGCCGGCCGCGCTCGAAGATTGCCTGGAGGTCACGCGCGCCGCGCGCGACGCACGCTGGCCGTTCGGGCCGTGCATGCATCCGCTGACGCTCGCGGGCGACAGCGCGGGCGGCATGCTCGCGGCGGCGGTGGCGACCGCGCTGCGCGATGCGGGCGAAGGCGGTATTGACGGCATCGCGCTCGTCTACCCGATGCTTGGATTCGAACCGCAATCGCCCGCGCGCGAAACGGAAGCGCACGCGCCGATGCTGACGCTCGACGACGTCCATCGCTATCGCGCGCTGTACTGGGAAGGCGCCTTGGTCGATGCGCTGGGAGACGGTGACCCGCTGCTGCGCGCGTCGGTACCGCTCGCGGCTTCGCGTTTCGACGGCCTGCCGCCCGTGCTCGCGATCGGCGCGGAACACGATCCGCTGCGCGACGACGCGCGCGTGTACGTCGAACGGATTCGCGCGGCCGGCGGGGCCGCGCATTACTGGATGGGAGAGGGGCTGGTGCACGGCTGCTGGCGCGCGCTCGGAACGAGCCCGCAGGCGGCGCGGCTGCACCGGACGGTCGGCGGGTTTCTGCTCGCACCACACGCGTAGCGGGCGTTTCCGGGAGGCAACGATGCAGGCAGCGCAACACCGTATCGAGGACTGGCGGACGTTTTCGGCCGACGCGGCCATTGCGGCGGCGACGATTGGCGACGGCGCGGTGGACGTCGAATGGAGCGACACGCGACGATCGCCGTTTCATTTCGACTGGCTGCGCGACAACTGCGCGTGTTCCGCGTGCGTGCATGCCGTCACGCGTGAACAGGTGTTCGAGATCGCCGATGCGCGCGAGGATCTCTCCGCGCTCACGGTGCACGTCGAAACCGACGGCGCGCTGCATGTCGAATGGAATGACGGACATCGCAGCGCGTGGTCGCCGGGCTGGTTGCGTGCGCATGCCTACGACGACGCGTCGCGCGCGGAGCGGCAGGCCGCGCACGGGCGGCACGTGTGGGCCGGTGACGACGCGACGGCCATCGGCGTGTTCGCGTGGCGCGACTTGATGGAGGACGACGGCGCATTGCTCGCGTGGCTCGCCGCGTTGCAACGCACGGGGCTGACGCTCGTCGAAGGCGTGCCGGCCGAGCGTGGCCGTGTCGACGAGATCGCGCGCCGTATCGGCCTGATCCGCGAAAGCAATTTCGGCGTGCTGTTCGACGTCGAATCGAAGCCGCGTCCGGACAGCAATGCGTATACGTCGCTGAACCTGCCGCCGCATACCGACTTGCCGACTCGCGAGTTGCAGCCGGGTGTGCAGTTCCTGCATTGCCTCGCGAACGACGCGACCGGCGGCGACAGCGTGTTCCTCGACGGCTTCGCGCTGGCCGATGCGCTGCGGCGCGAGCATCCGGCCGATTTCGAACAGCTCGCGTCGACGCCGTTCGAGTTCTGGAACAAGAGCGCGAACAGCGACTACCGCTGCTCGGCGCCGGTGATCGGGCTCGATGCGCGCGGCAACGTGACGGAGGTGCGTGTCGCGAACTTCCTGCGCGGGCCGCTCGATGCGCCGTCCGGCTCGGTCGCGGCCGTCTATCGCGCGTACCGGCGGTTTCTCGCGCTGGCGCGCGAGCCGCGCTTTCGCGTGCAGCGCCGGCTGCGGGCGGGCGACATGTGGGCGTTCGACAACCGCCGCGTGCTGCATGCGCGCACCGAGTTCGATCCGTCTACCGGGCGCCGGCACCTGCAGGGCTGCTACATCGATCGCGACGAACTGCTGTCGCGGTGGCGCGTGCTGTCGCGCTCGGCGCCTGCCGCGGCCGCGTCGCGCTGACGGGCGCGCGCGGTTTCGTCCTGCTCGTACGCATCCCTCGCCGATGAAAAAACACCCGGACGCCAGGCGCCCGGGCGAAGCCCCCCGTTGCCGGGCGGCGGAGGTATGCGTTTCATAAAAACGGACGAGCCCCGCAAGGGGGCTCGTCCGGATATTGCTTCATCGCGCGACGCGCGGCGCCCGCCGAGGGCGCATCGGCTTACTGGCCGAAGAAGATCGAGTCGCGAGCGTTCGACGATGCAGCCGGGGCGCCCGAGTGGACGGCCGGAGCCGGTTGTGCGCCGTAGCCGCTGGTGTCGGCACCATGAACACGCGCTTCGGCGCTCTGGATGTCGTTCGGGTAGTACGGGCTCGCCACGCCCGGCTTGTAGCCGGCTTGTTCGAGCTGGACCAGTTCATTGCGCACTTGAGCGCGGGTCACGGTGCTTTGAGCGAATGCGCCAAACGAAGCGGACAGGGCGGCAGCGGCAACGACTGCGGAAACGAGCGATTTCATGATGACCTCCGGTGTTTTATTGAGTTCGCTCTCGACACCATGTCTTAAGCGATTGATCAAATCTTAGTCATCGGAAGGTTCAGGGTAAACGCTGGTTTTGACGATAAATTGTTTCCTGGGTGGTAACAGTCGCGCGTCGAATCAGTCTTTCAACCGGCTTTCTTTCCGGTTGGTGCAACAAGTATCACGAATATTGCGGACGGCGAAGCGCGGTTCAACGCACCTCGGCCGCCGTGTCGAACGACCGGCCCGGCGCGCGTCCGGCCGGTGCGCCCGAACTGAGGAAACGCACGCCCGTCGCCGCTTCCGAGGCTTCCCACAGCAGCGCAGCGGAAGCCACGTCGCGCGCCGCGCGGGGCACGCTAGCAGGCGCCGGCAGCCCGCGCGACTCGAACCAGCCGGACGGCCCGATGTACGCGCCGCCGGCGAGATCGGGCGAGGTTGCCGCATGAATCGCGGGCAGCGCGCCCTGGTCGGCCGGCTGCGCGAGATAACGGTTCGCGGCGCGCATCAGTGCGGCACGGGCGGGCGAGCGGTCCATCGCGGGGCCCGCGAACTGCAGGTTGGTCGCCGCGTAGCCCGGGTGCGCGGCCACGCTGATCCCGGCGAACGCCGCGCGCTCGAAACGACGCTGCAACTCGATCGCGAACACGAGATTCGCGAGCTTGCTGTCGCAATAGGCGAGATAACGGTTGTAGCGGTGCTCGGCGCGCAGGTCGTCGACGCGGATCCGGCCGCCGCGGTTGAGCCCGCTCGACATCGTCACGACCCGCGCACGGCGCGCGGCACGCAGCGCGGGCAGCAGATGGCCGGTGAGCGCGAAATGGCCGAGGTGGTTGGTGCCGAACTGCATCTCGAAGCCGTCGTGCGTATGACGCAGCGGCAGGAACATCACGCCGGCGTTGTTGCAGAGGATATCGACGCGCCCATGGCGTTCGGCCACATCGGCCGCGAAGCGCGCGATCGACGCGAGATCGGCGAGGTCGAGCGCGTCGACTTCGACGCGGGCATCGGGATGGAGCCGGCGAATCGCATCGGCCGCCTGTGCGGCGCGGGCCGCGTCGCGGCAGCCCATCACGACCGTCGCGCCTTTCGCGGCCAGCGTTTCCGCCAGCTGCCAGCCGAGCCCGCTGTTGGCGCCGGTCACGATCGCGACCTTGCCGCCTTGCGCCGGGACGTGGCGCGCGCTCCATGCATGCATGTCTGCCTCCATCGGCGCGGCCGGGCGGCCGCGGCACGTAATCATTACATTGAGTGGTGTAACGATAGTGCGCGCGGGCGTGGCAGACAAGCGGGGGAATTAGACCGGCGCTTCTAGGGCCGGCGCACCGGATGGCGCCGCGTGCGGCGACGCGCGGCCGGCAGGATTTACCTGCCGCCGGCCAGCGCGAGCACTTCGGCGGCGGAGATCATCGCGGCCGCGTTCGCGGGCGCCGGGCGTTCGGCCGGGCGGAAGACTTCGTCGCCGCGGTGGATCACCTGGCGCGACAGCGCGCAGGTGCCGGTGCGTTGGGCGAAGCGGCGGCGCCAGCGCTGTTCACCGTAGTGACAGCGGCCGGGTTCGACCCAGCGGACGACGAGCAGCGTATCGGAACGTTCGAGGATTTCGACGTGAACGTCGGCGGGATCGAGCGCAGGCAGGGATTTGGAGGCCTTCATTTTGCCGTTTCCTAAAGCTCGTGCGGTTCGGTCATGGCAGTGGATGTCACTACCCGAGGGCGAATCCGTAGCGGTTTCCATGAGTGGTGCGCTAAATGTAAGCGTCTGTGACCGGAAAAAACATCCTGTCTGGCTCAAATTACCTTTTGCCGATTTAGAAACAATCCAGGCTTATTTTCTTGGAAACCACAGACAAAAACGCCCCGGACACGAAGCCCGGGGCGGAAAATCGGCCTGCGCGCCGTGCCTGCTCGCCCAGTCACGGAGCCCATCGCCGGGGGGACGGAGGTGCCCGCAGGGATCGAACGCGGGCGGGGTGGCGATGGACCGGATGCGCAGTCCGGTACGTCATGATGGCGCGCGCATCCCGTTGAGACCCTGACGTGAACATGACTTTTTCGTCAGTTTGGCGGGATGTCGAGCCCCGCTTGTGCGGAAGAATCGACTGGAAGGCCCGCCGGTATTGGATTTGTCCGAATCCTGGGGTGTGCTCCCGGGGCGCTATCGAACGTCGAATCCCTGCTCAACAGCCCGATTTCCCCACCCGGGTAAATACTGAATCCCGATTCCGTGACAAACGCGGAATCACTTCCTAAGATTGGTTGGACCTTTGGTCCTTTGTGCCAATCGGCCGACGGGTGGCCGGCTTCTTCGGGAGGTGCTCATGAGATTGCAGGGCAAACGCGCGCTGGTGACGGCGGCCGGGCAGGGCATCGGCCGCGCGACCGCGCTGCGGTTCGCGAGCGAGGGCGCCGACGTGCTGGCGACCGACATCAACGAAGCCGCGCTCGTGCGGCTCGAGGCCGACGCCGAGCGCGCGGGCGGCCGGCTGGCCACGCGCCGGCTCGACGTGACCGATGCACAGGACGTCGCGGCGCTCGCCGCGAGCGAACGCGCGTTCGACGTGCTGTTCAACTGCGCGGGCTTCGTGCACCACGGCTCGATCCTCGACTGCGACGACGAAGCGTGGGCGTTCTCGCTGAACCTGAACGTCACGTCGATGTACCGGCTGATCCGCGCGCTGCTGCCCGCGATGCTCGAAGCCGGCGGCGCGTCGATCGTCAACATGGCGTCGGCCGCGTCGAGCGTGAAGGGCGTGCCCAACCGCTTCGTCTATGGCACCACCAAGGCGGCCGTGATCGGCCTGACCAAGGCGGTGGCCGCCGATTTCGTCGAGCGGGGCATCCGCTGCAACGCGATCTGCCCGGGCACGATCGAATCGCCGTCGCTGGAGCAACGCATCGCGGACCAGGCGCGCACGCGCCACGTGTCGACCGACGAGGTGCGCCAGGCGTTCGTCGCGCGCCAGCCGATCGGACGCATCGGCCGCGCGGAGGAAGTGGCCGCGCTCGCGCTGTACCTCGCGTCCGACGAAGCGTCGTTCACGACCGGCGCGATCCACCTGATCGACGGCGGCTGGTCAAACTGACCGCGCCCCTCCCATTCACTTTCCGTATCGGCTCAACACGACATGAAACTGCTGAGATTTGGCGACAAACACCATGAAAAGCCGGGCCTGCTCGATGCGCAGGGCCATATCCGCGACCTGTCCGGCGTGATCGACGACATCGCCGGCGACGTGCTGGCGCCGGCGTCGCTCGCGCGGCTGCGCGACATTCCGCCGTCGTCGCTGCCGCTGGTCGAAGGCACGCCGCGGCTCGGCGCGTGCGTGGGCCGCGTCGGCAAGTTCATCTGCATCGGGCTCAACTATTCCGACCACGCAGCCGAATCGGGGATGGACGTGCCGAAGGAGCCGGTCGTGTTCGGCAAGTGGACGAGCGCGATCTCGGGGCCGAACGACGACGTCGAGATTCCGCGCGGCTCGGAAAAAACCGACTGGGAAGTCGAGCTCGGCGTGGTGATCGGCCAGGGCGGCCGCTACATCGCGGAAGCCGACGCGCTGTCGCACGTCGCCGGCTATTGCGTCGTGAACGACGTGTCGGAGCGCGAATTCCAGCTCGAACGCGGCGGCACGTGGGACAAGGGCAAGGGCAACGACACGTTCGGGCCGATCGGCCCCTGGCTCGTGACGGCCGACGAAGTGCCCGATCCGCATGCGCTGCGGCTGTGGCTGGAAGTGGACGGCCATCGCTACCAGAACGGCACGACCGCGACGATGGTGTTCCGCGTGCCGCACCTGATCAGCTACCTGAGCCGCTTCATGAGCCTGCAGCCGGGCGACGTGATCTCGACCGGCACGCCGCCGGGTGTCGGCCTCGGGCAGAAGCCGCCCGTCTATCTGCGCGCCGGACAGGTGATCACGCTCGGCATCGACGGGCTCGGCGAGCAACGCCAGCGCACCGTGCAGGCCTGATTTCCTTTAACGGACGGTTCGTCATGCCTATCATTCGATCGATGCGCGTCCTCGACGTGCGCTTTCCGACCTCGCGCCAGCTCGACGGCTCCGATGCGATGAATCCGGACCCCGATTATTCGGCGGCCTACGTCGTGCTCGAAACCGACCATGACGGGCTCGAAGGTCACGGGCTCACGTTCACCATCGGACGCGGCAACGAAATCTGCTGCGCGGCGATCGACGCGATGCGTCACCTCGTCGTCGGCCTCGATCTCGACTGGATCCGCGAAGACATGGGCCGCTTCTGGCGGCACGTGACGTCGGACAGCCAGCTGCGCTGGATCGGCCCCGACAAGGGCGCGATCCACCTGGCGACGGGCGCGGTCGTCAACGCGGTGTGGGATCTGTGGGCGAAAGCCGA
Organism: Burkholderia sp. AU6039; assembly: GCF_002223365.1. Taxonomy (NCBI): domain Bacteria; kingdom Pseudomonadati; phylum Pseudomonadota; class Betaproteobacteria; order Burkholderiales; family Burkholderiaceae; genus Burkholderia; species Burkholderia sp. AU6039. The sequence goes on along the minus strand of NZ_NKFK01000005.1, from coordinate 2,519,649 downwards.
ACGCAAGCCGCTGTGGCGGCTCGTGGCCGACATGAGCCCCGAGGAGCTGGTGCGCGCGATCGACTTCCGCTACCTGACCGACTGCCTGACGCCGGACGAAGCGCTCGACCTGCTGCGCCGGCAGGCGCCGGCCAAGGCCGAACGGATCGCGCTGCTCGAGCGCGACGGCTACCCGTGCTACACGACGTCGGCCGGCTGGCTCGGCTACAGCGACGACAAGCTGCGGCGGCTGTGCCGCGAAGCCGTCGACGCCGGGTTCGAGTACGTGAAGCTGAAGGTCGGTGCGAACCTGGCGGACGACATTCGCCGCGTGACGATCGCGCGCGAGGTGATCGGCCCGGACCGCAAGCTGATGATCGACGCGAACCAGGTGTGGGAAGTGGACGAGGCGATCGACTGGGTGCGCGAGCTGGCGTTCGCGCGGCCGTGGTTCATCGAGGAGCCGACCAGCCCCGACGACGTCGAAGGGCATCGCAAGATCCGCGAGGCGATCGCGCCCGTGCAGGTCGCGACCGGCGAGATGTGCCAGAACCGCGTGCTGTTCAAGCAGTTCATCGCGCGCGGCGCGATCGACGTCGTGCAGATCGATGCGTGCCGGCTCGGCGGCGTGAACGAGATTCTCGCGGTGATGCTGATGGCCGCGAAGTACGGGCTGCCCGTGTGCCCGCATGCGGGCGGCGTCGGGTTGTGCGAGTACGTGCAGCATCTGTCGATGATCGATTACATCTGCATCGCCGGCACCAAGGAAGGGCGCGTGACGGAGTACGTCGATCACCTGCACGAACATTTCGTCGAACCGTGCGTCGTGCGCGGCGCGGCGTACATGCCGCCGACGGCGCCCGGCTTCTCGATCGAGATGAAGCCCGAATCGCTGGAGCAGTACCGGTTCCGCGGCTGACACGCGTCGAGCGTGCCGACAACATGAACGACGGAGACGCGAAGTGGATTTGAATCTGCGACACAAGGTCGTGATCGTGACCGGCGGCGCGTCGGGTATCGGCGCCGCGATCTCGATGCGGCTGGCCGAAGAAGGTGCGATTCCGGTGGTGTTCGCGCGCCACGCGCCCGACGATGCGTTCTGGCGCGCCGTCGTGCAGAAGCAGCCGCAGGCCGCGTGCCTCTCGGTCGAATTGCAGGACGATGCGCAGTGCCGCGATGCCGTTGCGGAAACGGTCACGCGCTTCGGCCGACTCGACGGCCTGGTCAACAACGCGGGCGTCAACGACAGCATCGGGCTCGATGCCGGGCGCGACGCGTTCGTCGCGTCGCTCGAACGCAACCTGATCCACTACTACGTGATGGCGCACTACAGCGTGCCGCACCTGAAGGCGACGCGCGGCGCGATCGTCAACGTTTCGTCGAAGACGGCCGTCACCGGGCAGGGCAACACGAGCGGCTATTGCGCGTCGAAGGGCGCGCAGCTCGCGTTGACGCGCGAATGGGCCGTCGCGTTGCGCGACGACGGCGTGCGCGTGAACGCGGTGATTCCGGCCGAGGTGATGACGCCGCTGTACCGGAGATGGCTCGACAGTTTCGACGACCCCGACGCGAAGCTGGCCGGCATCGCGGGCAAGGTGCCGCTCGGCCAACGCTTCACGACGGCCGACGAAATCGCCGATACGGCCGTGTTCCTGCTGTCGGAACGTGCGTCGCACACGACGGGCCAGTGGCTGTTCGTCGACGGCGGCTATACGCATCTCGACCGTGCGATCAGCTGAGGGCGGCGATCCATGCAACCCGACCTGACTCCGAACGCCGCGCCACCGTTGATCGCACTGACCGGCATCGGCAAGCGCTTCCCCGGCGTGCAGGCGCTCGACGACTGCCGCTTCGACCTGCGTGCCGGCGAAGTGCATGCGTTGATGGGCGAGAACGGTGCCGGCAAGTCGACGCTGATGAAGATCCTGGCGGGCGTCTACCCGCGCGACGAAGGCGAGATCCGGATGGACGGCCGCGCGGTGGAGATCGCCGATCCACGCGCCGCGCAGGCGCTCGGAATCGGCATCATCCATCAGGAACTGAACCTGATGAACCACCTGAGTGTCGCGCAGAACATCTTCATCGGCCGCGAGCCGCGCGGCCGCTTCGGCGTGTTCGTCGACGAAGACAAGCTGAATCGCGACGCGGCCGCGATCTTCGCGCGGATGCGGCTCGATCTCGACCCGCGTACGCCGGTCGGCCGGCTCACGGTGGCCAAGCAGCAGATGGTCGAGATCGCGAAGGCGCTGTCGTTCGATTCGCGCGTGCTGATCATGGACGAGCCGACCGCCGCGCTCAACAACGCGGAGATCGCCGAGCTGTTCCGCATCATCGGCGACCTGCGCGCGCATGGTGTCGGCATCGTCTACATCTCGCACAAGATGGACGAGCTGCGCCAGATCGCCGATCGCGTGACCGTGATGCGCGACGGCAAGTACGTGGCGACCGTGCCGATGGCCGACACGTCGATGGACACGATCATCGCGATGATGGTCGGCCGCCAGCTCGCGACCGAATTCCGCACGCCGCCCGATACGTCCGCGAACGACGTCGCGCTCGAAGTGCGCGGGCTGTCGCGCGGTCGCGCGATCCGCGATGTCGGCTTCACGCTGCGGCGCGGCGAGATTCTCGGCTTCGCCGGATTGATGGGCGCCGGCCGCACCGAGGTCGCGCGCGCGGTGTTCGGCGCGGACCCGGTCGATGCGGGCGAGATCCGCGTGCATGGCAAGCCCGTGACGATCCGCACGCCGGCCGATGCGGTGAAGCACGGGATCGGCTACCTGTCCGAGGATCGCAAGCACTTCGGGCTCGCGGTCGGGATGGACGTGCAGAACAACATCGCGCTGTCGAGCATGCGTCGCTTCGTGCGCCGCGGCGTGTTCCTCGACGCGCGTGCGTTGCGCGACACCGCGCAGTCGTACGTGCGGCAGCTCGCGATCCGCACGCCGTCGGTCGCGCAGCCGGCGCGGCTGCTGTCGGGCGGCAACCAGCAGAAGATCGTGATCGCGAAATGGCTGCTGCGCGACTGCGACATCCTGTTCTTCGACGAGCCGACGCGCGGCATCGACGTCGGCGCGAAAAGCGAGATCTACAAGCTGCTCGATGCGCTCGCCGCCGACGGCAAGGCGATCGTGATGATCTCGTCGGAGTTGCCCGAGGTGCTGCGCATGAGCCACCGGATTCTCGTGATGTGCGAAGGGCGCGTGACCGGCGAATTGCACGCGGCCGACGCCACGCAGGAAAAGATCATGCAGCTCGCGACGCAGCGCGAGTCGACCGTATTGTCCTGAATCAGATGCCGAGACGCTCACCCGATCATGTCCAACGATACGCATCCCGTTCCGCCCCTCGCGTCCGGCGACACGCCGGCCGGCGCATCGAGCCTGAAGTCGCGCTTCTTCAACCCGGCCGCGCGGCAGAAGCTGCTCGCGTTCGCGAGCCTCGTGCTGCTGATCGTGTTCTTCAGCGTCGCGTCGCAGAACTTCCTCGAAGTCGACAACCTCGTCGCGATCCTGCAGGCCACCGCGGTGAACGGCGTGCTGGCCGTCGCCTGTACCTACGTGATCATCACGTCGGGCATCGACCTGTCGGTCGGCACGCTGATGACGTTCTGCGCGGTGATGGCCGGCGTCGTGCTGACGAAATGGGGGATGCCGCTGCCGCTCGGGATCCTCGCCGCGCTGTGTTTCGGCGCGCTGTCGGGCAGCGTATCGGGCTTCGTGATCGCGAAGATGAAGGTGCCGCCGTTCATCGCGACGCTCGGCATGATGATGCTGCTCAAGGGGCTGTCGCTCGTGATCTCGGGCACGCGGCCGATCTACTTCAACGACACGCCGGGCTTCACGTCGATCGCGCAGGATTCATTGATCGGCAACCTGATTCCGGCGCTGCCGATTCCGAACGCGGTGCTGATCCTGTTCCTCGTCGCGATCGGCGCGTCGATCGTGCTGAACCGCACGATCTTCGGCCGCTACACGTTCGCGCTCGGCAGCAACGAGGAAGCGCTGCGGCTGTCGGGCGTGAACGTCGATGCGTGGAAGATCGCGGTCTACACGTTCAGCGGCGCGGTGTGCGGGATCGCCGGGCTGCTGATCGCGTCGCGGCTGAATTCCGCGCAGCCGGCGCTCGGGCAGGGCTACGAGCTCGATGCGATCGCGGCCGTCGTGATCGGCGGCACGTCGCTGTCGGGTGGCGCGGGCAGCATCGTCGGCACGATCATCGGCGCGTTCATCATGAGCGTGCTGACGAACGGCCTGCGCATCATGTCGGTCGCGCAGGAATGGCAGACGGTCGTGACGGGCGTGATCATCATCCTCGCCGTCTACGTCGATATCCTGCGCCGTCGGCGCCGCTGACGGTTGCATTCACGCAGGCAGGTGCTTCATCGCCGGTTCCGGCCGGCGTCCCAGTCGTTCCAGTCGGTTGAGTCGATACGAAAAAAGGAGACGCGAAGTGATCAGGAGCAAGGTGTTGAACGCGATCGTCGGGCTGACGTTCGCCGTCGGCGTCACGGCCGGCGCGCAGGCGCAGGAAACCTACATCCCGCTGATCTCGAAGGGCTTCCAGCATCAGTTCTGGCAGGCCGTGAAAGCGGGCGCGACGCAGGCCGCGAAAGACTACAAGGTGAAGGTGACGTTCGAAGGGCCGGAGACCGAGGCGATGGTCGACAAGCAGATCGACATGCTGTCGGCCGCGATCGCGAAGAAGCCGGCCGCGCTCGGCTTCGCGGCGCTCGACAGCAAGGCCGCGTTGCCGCTCTTGAAGAAGGCGCAGGCCGAGAAGATCCCGGTGATCGCGTTCGACTCGGGCGTGGACAGCGACATCCCGGTGACGACGGCCGCGACCAACAACAAGGCCGCCGCGGCGCTCGCCGCCGACAAGCTCGCCGCGCTGATCGGCGACGAGGGCGAGGTGGCCGTGGTCGCGCACGACCAGACGAGCCGCACCGGCATCGACCGCCGCGACGGCTTCCTCGAACGGATGAAGTCGGCGCATCCGAAGGTGCGGGTCGTCACCGTGCAGTACGGCGAAGGCGACCAGCTGAAGTCGACCGAGGTGACGAAGTCGATCCTGCAGGCGTATCCGAAGCTCAAGGGGCTGTTCGGCACCAACGAAGGCTCGGCGATCGGCGTGGTCAACGGCGTGCGCGAGATGAAGCGCAAGGTCGTGATCGTCGGGTACGATTCCGGCAAGCAGCAGAAGGACGCGATCCGCAGCGGGCTGATGGCCGGCGCGATCACGCAGAACCCGGTCGGGATCGGCTACAAGACGGTCGAGGCGGCCGTGAAGGCGATCAAGGGCGAGAAGCTGCCGAAGGTCATCGATACCGGTTTCTATTGGTACGACAAGACCAATATCGACGATCCGAAGATCACGGCGGTGTTGTACGACTGAACGTTGCGTCGCGCGGCGGTGGCGCGCGACGCCGCCGCGGCGACCGGACACGAGGGCATCATGGGCGCAGTGCGTATCGATTCGCATCAGCACTTCTGGCGCTATCGCGCCGCCGATTACCCGTGGATCGGCCCCGGCATGGGCGTGCTTGCGCGCGATTACCTGCCCGATGCGCTGTGGCCGCTGATGCATGCGCAGGCGCTCGGTGCGTCGATCGCGGTGCAGGCGCGCGCCGGGCGCGACGAGACGGCGTTCCTGCTCGATCTCGCGCGCGACGATGCGCGCATCGCGGCGGTGGTCGGCTGGGAGGATCTCGCCGCGCCGCAGCTCGCGGATCGCATTGCCGAATGGCGCAGCCCGAAGCTGCGCGGGTTTCGTCACCAGGTGCAGGACGAAGCCGATGCCGGTGCGTTCGTCGCGGAGCCGGGCTTCAACCGCGGCATCGCGTGGCTGCAGGCGAACGGCTACGTGTACGACGTGCTCGTGTTCGAGCGCCAGTTGCGCGAGGTGTGGGCGTTTTGTGCGCGGCACGACGCGCACTGGCTCGTGCTCGATCACGTCGGCAAGCCCGCACTCGCCGACTTCGAGCGCGACGACACGGCGCTCGCGCGCTGGCGCGCCGCGTTGCGCGAGCTGGGCGCGCTGCCGCATGTCGTGTGCAAGCTGTCGGGGCTCGTGACCGAGGCCGACTGGAAGCGCGGGCTGCGCGGGAAGGACGTCCGGCGTATCGAGCAGTGTCTCGACGCGGCGCTCGACGCGTTCGGCCCGCAGCGGCTGATGTTCGGGTCGGACTGGCCCGTGTGCCTGCTGGCCGCGTCGTATGACGAAGTGGCTTCGATCATCGAGCGCTGGGCCGAATCGCGATTGTCGGCGGCCGAGCGCACCGCGCTGTGGGGCGGCACCGCCGCGCGTTGCTACGCGGTGCCGACGTGAGCGCGCGGTCGTGCGCGTTGGGGCGTGGCTTCGTCGGACGAATGGCGACGGGTGCCACGGTGTGTCGATGGTTGCGGTCGCATCGATGCTGCAGCCGATGCCCGGGGCCGAACCTTTAGAATAGGCGCAAACGGTTGCGTGCGATGCGCGCGCGGCCGTCCGAAACGAAACCGATCACCAGTCCCGACGTATGTCCATCCAGCCGATTCAGAACCGCCGCCTCTACCAGCAGATCGCCGACAAGCTCAGTGCGATGATCGAGTCCGGCGATTTTCCGCCGGGCAGCTACCTGCCGCCCGAGCGCGAACTGGCCGAACAGTTCGGTGTGTCGCGCACCTCGGTGCGCGAGGCGCTGATCGCGCTCGAAGTGAGCGGACTCGTGAGCGTGCGCGTCGGCGACGGCGTGAAGGTGCGCCATCCCGAAACGGCCGCCGCACCCGAGCCCGCGCCTGTCGCTGCGGAGAAGGCCGTGCCGTTCACGATCGTCGAGATCGATCCCGAACTCGGCATCGCACTCGACCTCGATACCGAAATCCCGCCGTTCGCGTTGCTGCAGGCACGCCGGCTGATCGAGCCGGAAGCGGCGTCGCTGGCCGCGAAGCACGGCTCGGACGAGCAGATCGAAGGGATCCACGAGGCGTTCCTGCGCAACCAGGCAGACAACCTCAGCGGCTCGCTCACGCATCCGGGCGACCGGCTGTTTCATATCCGCATCGCGGAGGCGAGCGACAACGCCGCGTATGCGCTGATGATCAAGCAGCTGCTCGCGCACAAGTACGACCTGATGTTCCAGCGGCTGCAGTCGCTGTACATGCCGAACGACATGCCGCACCGGTCGGAACTCGAACACCGCGCGATCCTCGATGCGATCCGCGCACGCGACCCGGACGCCGCGCGGCGTGCGATGGCCGAGCATCTCGACGAAGTGATCCGCATCTTCGGCCGCGCGCTCGATTGAGCGCGGGTCGACGCGTGGCCGGTTGCCCGTTCAGAAGCGATCCGCGCGATACGGCGCCGGATCGGTGAACGGCGCTTCGCCCGTCATCATCTCGGCCAGCAGGCGGCCGGTGACGGGGCCGAGCGTCAGCCCGTGATGGTTGTGCCCGAACGCGAACCACAGCCCGCGATGCGCGGGCGCGGGGCCGATCACCGGGCGCATGTCGGGCGTGCACGGCCGGAAGCCGAGCCAGGGTTGCGGGTCGAGCCGCTCGCCGAAACCGAACACGGGCCGCGCGACGCGTTCCGCGCGTTCGAGCTGCACGCCGGTGGGCGGCACGCCGCGCCGCGCGATCTCGACGCCGGTCGTCAGCCGCAGCCCGCGCTTCATCGGCGCGATCACGTAACCGTATTCGCGATCGACGATCGGCGCCGACGGCACGCCGCGCGCGGACGGCGCGTAGTGCATGTGATAGCCGCGCTTCTCGCGCAGCGGGATCGTGTAGCCGAACTTGCCGAACACCGTGTCGGACCACGGGCCGAGCGCGACGACCACGGCCGGCGCGGCCGCCATGCCGTCCTGCGTCCTGACCTGCCAGCCCGGCGACAGCGCGTCGAGGCTCGCCGCGTCGCCCGTCAGCAGCGTGCCGCCGCCCTGCACGAAGAGTTGCGCGTACGCCTTGACGAGCGCGGACGGGTCGACGACGCTTTTCGGATCGAGCCAATGCAGCGCGCCGCAGAAGCCGGGCGCGAGGCTCGGTTCGTGCGCGCTCAGCGCGGCCGCATCGAGCGGCGTGATGCCGAGCCCGTGACGGCGCGCGGTGAGTCCGGCTTCGGTCACGCCGCGTTCGAATGCCGCGGGCGTGCGGAACGCTTCCAGCCAGCCGTTCGCGCGGATGAGCTCGCCGGCGCCGGCCCGCGCGATCAGCGCGTCGTGCTCGACGATGCAGCGCTCGATCAGCGGCAGCATGTCGCGCGACGCCGCCGCGTGACGCAGCGGCGCCGATTCCCACCAGAAACGCGCGAGCCACGGCGCGAATGCGGGCAGCGACGCGCTGTGCCAGTAGAGATCGGTCGAGCGGTTCAGCGCATAGCGCATCAGCGTGAACGGGCTGCGCGGGAACGGATACGGTTCGACCGACGAGCGCTCGATCAGCCCCGCGTTGCCGAAGCTCGTGCCTTCGCCGGGCGCGCCGCGATCGACGAGGGCGACCTTGCGCCCGCGATCCTGCAGGTGGAGTGCCGCGGAGACGCCGACGATGCCTGCGCCGAGAACGATGACGTCGAAATCCATCAGTGGTGAGTGACGGTGAGCGGCGCGTGCCCGCGATGACGCGGATGCGCCCGGGTTGGAGAGCAGTTCGAACTGCAAGCATACTCGCGGCGGCGTGGGGCACCAAGAGGACGCGCGCGGCCTGCGCATGGCAGGTGGCCCGCGCGCGACGATTCGCGATCGTCGTGCCGACGCGGGCAGTAGAATGCGCGGATTCCGGCCTTCGAGGGTGACACGCGATGATCGAGTTGACCGCAGCGGATTATGCGGCGGAGTTGAAGCGCTTTCGGGCGACCGGCAGCGTCTGGCTCGCGGCGGACGAGATGCCGGCCGATGTCGACGTGCCGCCTGCATGGCGCGCGTTGCTCGCCGCGCCGGACGACCTGCTCGCGGACAGGCTCGTGCAGATGTGGGCCGGCATCATCGATCGATTGCCGGGCGTCGCGCAGTTCTTTCGCGACAAGCTCGCGCGTCCGGCCGTGTTCCGCAACGACGGCGGCGACGTCGCGCTGCTGTATCCGTACACCGTCGAGCACGACGACCTGAATTTCTTCATCGGCCGCGCGCCGTTGCGCGAGCGGTGGCCGGATGATGCGCCACCGTGGACTGCGCTGCCTGAAGCGCTGCGGCGTTTCCATCAAACCGTGCATGACGGCTGGACGTTCTTTCCCGCGAATTCGATGGGGCCGTTGCCGCTCGCCGATCAGGCTGCGCTTGCCGGCAAGCTCGACCTGACGCCTGTCGAGATACGCAAGCTCGGCGTGAACCCGGATCTCGTGCGCACCGTGTTTCATAACGGCAGCGGTGACTGGCTGTGCGTCGATTCGAGTGAAGCGGCCAGCGGTGGCAACCTGGCCGGGTGGTTATGGTGGCACGAGCGTCCGACCGAGCTTGAGCCCGTGGATTTCTGGGCCGTGATGAACGCGTGGTTCGAGATGTTCGTCGAGGAAGCCGACAAGCGATGATGAGACACGCCCGGCGCTTTTCGGGCGTCGGGCGTGTCGGATCTCGGTCACGGTGAAGCGCGCGAAATGCACGTTGACGCCTGGCAGCCCGGCGACGATCGCGGTCGTCAACGGTTCGAGCGCGGTGTTCGACGACGGCGTCAGGATGCCGATGCGGATGCGCGGATTCATCGCGGGGCGTCCGTTCAATCGAGCAACTGCCGCACGGCGTCAACGGCCTCGCGGCGCAGCGCGGCCAGGTCGAGGCCCGGAATTTCGCCGTTGTCCACCACGACGCGGCCGTTCACGATGTTGTACTTCACCGGCACGGGCTCGCCGGCCGCAACCGGGGCGATTGCGTAATCGTGGAAGCCGTTGAAGCGCGGCCCGCTCACGTCGTACAGCACGAGATCGGCGGCCTGGCCCGCTTCGAGCGTGCCGACCGCGTTCAGCCCGAGCACGCGTGCGCCGCCTTGCGTGCCCCAGTGCAGCACCTCCTCGGCGGTGGTGGCCGCCGCACCGTGCGCCGCACGATGCACGAGCCAGGCGAAATTCGCTTCGTGCGTCATGCTGCCGGATTCGTTCGACGCGACACCGTCGACGCCGAGCGACACCGGCACGCCGGCCGCCGCCATGCGCGGCGCGGGCGCGATCCCGCTGCCGAGCCGCGCATTGCTGACGGGGCAGTGCGAGCAGCCGGTGCCCGTTTCGGCGAGCAGCGCGATTTCGTTCTCCTCGAGATGGACGAGGTGCGCGAACCACACGTCCGGGCCGAGCCATTCGTGTTCGGCGACGAATTCGACCGGCAGCTTGCCGTAGCGCTCGCGACAGAAGTCGACGTAACGCGTCGTCTCCGACAGGTGCGAATGCAGCCGCAGGCCCATCCCGCGCACGGCGCGCGCGACTTCGGGCAGCAGGTCGGGCGGCAGCGAGAAGGTCGGTGTCGTCGGGGCGACGACCACGCGGCGCATCGATGCGGTGCCCGCGTCGTGATAACGCGCCTTCAGCCGCTCGATGTCGGCAAGCATCTGGTCGAGCGTCTCGGGCTGCAATGCCGTGCCGGCGAAGCCCGGATGATCGCCGGCCGCCTGCAATGCGCCGCCGCGGCACAGTACGAAGCGCATCCCGAAGCTGGCCGCTTCGTCGAACAGCAGGTCGCCGGTCTCGGTCGTGCCGCCCGCGTGATACAGGTAGTGATGATCGGCGCAGGTCGTCACGCCGGACAGCAGCAGCTCGGCGAAGCCGAGCCGTGCGGCGATGCGCGCGAGTGCCGGTGTGAAGCGCGCGACGCGCGGATACGGCACGGCCGCGAGCCATTCCTGCAGGCCGGCGTTGATCCCGGCCGGCACGGCCTTCAGCAGGTTCTGGAACAGGTGGTGATGCGTGTTGACCCAGCCCGGGTAGACGACGCAGTCGGTCGCGTCGATCACGCGTTCGCCGGGCAGCGGTGTGAGATCGGGCGCAATCGTCTCGATCCGGCCGTCGCGGATGCGCAGGTCGGCCTGGCCGAGCCGCGCGGCGTCGCCGGTGCGGCCGCTCATGACCGCGATCGGGTTGCGGATCAGCAGCGAAGAAGAAGGAACGCTCATGGTCGGGTCTCCTCGGATACGGATAGTCGGGTTGTTGTTCGTCAGGCGCCGCGCGCGGGCTCGATGCCGCGCGCGGCATGCAGCCCGTCAGTCGCACTCGCGCGCCATCGGGCTGCCGTGCGCGGCGTCGGCGTGGACGTGCGATTCAACGGGGGCGGCCGCCGGCACACCGTTGAGCATCGCGTTGAGCAGCACCGACACGAGGCACGCGAGCACGACGCCGCTGTGCAGGAACGGCTGCGTCCAGTCGGGCATGTGCGCGAACACCTTCGGCGCCATCACCGGGATCAGCGCAGTCGCGATCGTGAAGCCGACGATCAGCACGTTGTAGCGGTTGCCTTCGAAGTCGACTTTCGCGAGCGTCTGCACGCCGGCGGCGACCACCACGCCGAACATCGCGATACCGGCACCGCCGAGCGCGGCCGACGGCGTCGACGCGACGATCGCGCCGATCTTCGGCACCAGCGCGACGACGCACATCAGCACGCCGCTGACCGCGACGATCCAGCGGCTGCGCACGCCGGTCAGGATCACGAGCCCGACGTTCTCCATGAACGCGATGAACGGGAACGCGGCGAACGTGCCGGCGATCGCGCTCGCGACGCCGTTCGCCCGCAGCCCGCGCACGACATCCTCCTCGCTCACCTGCTTCTCGACGATGTCGCCGATCGCGACGAACAGGCCCATCGACTCGACCATCTGCACGATCATCACGACGACCATCGTCAGCACCGGCACGATCGCGAACACCGGCGTGCCGAAGTGGAACGGGTAGGGCACGGTGAACCACGGCGCGGCGGCGACGTTCGTGAAGTTGCCCATCCCGAGCGCGATCGCGAGCAGGCTGCCCGCGACGAGCCCGATCAGCACCGACAGGTTGCGCAGGAACGCGTTCGCGAAGCGGTTGACCGCGAGGATCACGACCGCGACGACGAGCGCGACCGCGAGAAACGACAGTTCGCCGAACTGCAGCTTCGCCGCGTCGCCGCCGCCGGCCCACTGGTACGCGACCGGAAACAGCTGCAGCCCGATCACGGTGACGATGCAGCCGGTCACGACCGGCGGGAACAGCCGGCGCAGCCGGCCGACCAGCGGCGCGGCGAAGGTCGTGATGATGCCCGCGCCGATCACCGCGCCGCACACGCCGGCGAACCCCACGCCCGGCGTCAGGCCGATCGCGATCACGGGGCCGACGCTGCTGAACGCGACGCCCTGCAGGATCGGCAGGCGCACGCCGAGTTTCCAGACGCCGACCGTTTGCAGGATCGTCGAGATGCCGGAACAGAACAGCGCGGTGCTGATCAGCACGGTCGTATCGGCGGGCGACATCTTCAACGCCGATGCGACGATCAGCGGCACCGCGATCGCGCCGATATAGGCGACGAGCATGTGTTGCAGGCCGAGCGTCAGCATCTGGCGGCGCGGCAGGACCCGATCGACGGGATGTGAAGCAGCGTTCATGGGCGAGTCTCCTGAGGTTCGTTTGCGGGCGGGCGCGCGATGCGCCCGCCTGGCGTGCCCGTCAGGCCGCGACCGCCGCGGCGAGACAGGCATGGAAACGGTCGGTCAGCGCGGCGCGATCGAGATCGCGGCCGATGAAAACGATGCGTGACGAGCGCGGCTCGCACCCCCACGCCTGCGCGGCGCGCAGCTCGATCACGCCGTGCACGCCCTGCAGCACGTAGCGTTGCGCGCGGCCCTGCACGGCGAGGATGCCTTTCATCCGGAACAGGTTCGCGGTATCGGCGCGACGCAGCTCGCCGAGCCACGCTTCGAGCGCGTCGAGATCGACGTCCGCATCGACTTCGATGCCGACCGACGACACGCTGGCGTCGTGTTCGTGGTGGTCGTGATCGTCGTCGTGTGCGTGCGACTGGTGCGCTGCGTGTGCGTGGTCGTCATGCTCATGCTCATGCGCGTGTTCGTCCGCATGCGGCGCATCGGCCTGCAGCCCGTCGCTCTCGACGAGGATCTGCGCGAACTCGTTCGCGCCGATGCCGAGGATGCGATCGAGATCGACCTGCGCGTAGCTCGACGTGACGATCTCCGCGGTCGTGTTCAGCGTGCGCAGCCGCGCGGTCAGCGCATCGACGTCCGGTGCGTCGACGAGGTCGACCTTGTTGATCACGATGCGGTCCGCGCAGACGATCTGGTCGACCGCCTGGTTGTCGCGGCCATCGAGCACCAGATCGTCGAGGTGCGCGCGGATATGCTTCGCGTCGACCATCGTGACGACCGCGTCGAGCGCGACCTCCTTCGCGATCGGATCGTCGAGGAAGAAGGTCTGCGCGACCGGATACGGATCGGCGAGGCCGCTCGTCTCGACGATGATGTGATCGAGCCGGTCGGGGCGCGCGACGAGCATCCGCACGATCCGCACGAGATCCTCGCGCACCGCGCCGACGCAGCACACGCAGCCGTTCGTCATCTCGTAGATTTCCTCGGTCGATTCGAGCACGAGGCCGCCGTCGATGCCGATCTCGCCGAACTCGTTCTCGATCACCGCGATCTTGCGACCGTGCTTCTCGCGCAGGATGTAGTTCAGCAGCGTGGTCTTGCCCGCGCCGAGAAAGCCCGTGAGCACGGTGACCGGAATCTTCTCGACGTCGCTGTGGGTGGTGTGGATGTGGGTCATGATGCATCTCCGTTGAGGCGGTTGGGCTGCGGGTTCGGCTGTGATGCGTTGTCTTTCCAGCGATGGACGGTGCGGGAGTCGAGGTCGAACAGGTCGAGCACGCGGCCGAGCGTGTGGTCGATCATCTGGTCGAGCGAAGCGGGGCGCGCGTAGAACGCCGGCACGGGCGGCGCGACGATCGCGCCCATCTCCGTGACGGTGGCCATGTTGCGCAAATGCGTGAGCGTGTATGGCGTCTCGCGTGCGAGCAGCACGAGCCGGCGGCGCTCCTTCAGCACGACGTCGGCCGCGCGCGAGATCAGGCCGGAGGAAAGGCCGCTCGCGATCTCGGCGAGTGTTTTCATCGAGCACGGCGCGACGATCATCCCGAGCGTGCGGAACGATCCGCTCGAAATCGGCGCCGCGATGTCGTCGCTGCGGTACAGCACGCTCGCGAGCGCGGTGATGTCGGACAGCCGGAAGTCGGTCTCGTGCGCCATCGTCAGCGCGGCGGCGCGCGACACGACCACGTGCGTCTCGATGTCGAGGTCGCGCAGCAGCGCGAGCAGCCGCATCCCGTACACGAAGCCGGATGCGCCGCTGATGCCGACCACGAGCCGCCGCGCGCTCATCGCGACGCTCCGCCGAGTTGCGCGATCACGTGCGCGGCGCGCTGCATCGCGGCGTCGCCGACGCGTGCGCGCACGCCGTCGAAACGCGAGCCGCGCGTCGCGTCGATCCCCATCCGCGACGTCGTGCCGTCGGCCGACGACGACGGATCGAGCGGGCTGCCGGGCAGGCCGTCGACGACGAACAGGTCGCGGTGCGGCTGGAAGTGCGTCGCGATCGCCCACAGCACCTGCGCGTCGTCGGTGATGTCGACGTCGCTGTCGACCGCGACGACGTTCTTCAGGTACGGGTCCCAGCCGAGCAGCGCGAGCATGATCTGGCGCGCCTCGCCGTCGCGCGACTGCTTCAGCGCGACGTAGCAGTGGAAGTGCGTGCCGGAATTCGGATAGTGGATCGCGGTGACGGAAGGAAAGCGCGCCTTCAGCTTCTCGCTCATCTCGGCTTCACGCGGCAGCCGCGCGAGCGTCAGGTGCTCCGCATACGGGCCGCCGACCACGTCGACGAGCCATGCATCCTTGCGCCGCATCATCGCGTCGATGCGCAGCACGTTGTTGGTCGAACGGTCCGACGAGTAGCCGGTGAATTCGCCGAACGGGCCTTCTTCCGCATGCGCGTCGGGATCGATCGTGCCTTCGAGCACGAACTCGGCGGCGGCCGGCACGCCGATGCCGTGGCGCGGCGTGCGCACGAGCTGCAGCGGCGCGCCGAACAGGCCGCCGGCAATCGCGCGCTCATCCGCGCCGAACGGCACGCGCGCGGCGGCCGCGAGCATGAACAGCGGATGCGCGCCGATCACCATCGCTACCTTGAGCGTGTCGCCGCGCGCCTTCGCGGTCTGCAGCATCCGCCATAGATGGCCACGTGAATGCAGGCTCGTCGCCAGCGCGTTGCGCGCATGCGGCATCGAGCGGTGGTAGCTGAGATTCGCGACGCCCGTCACCGGATCTTCGGCGACGATCACCGCATTGGTCACGTAGGGCCCGCGATCGGTTTCGAAGTGGCGGATCATCGGCAACTGCGCGAGATCCACCGCGTCGCCTTCGGTCACCTGATCGAGCACGGGGCCGTGCGGCACGACGACCGGCGCGACGGGTGCGTTCGCACGTTGCTGCCACGCGTCGAACAGGCCGTTCGCATCGACGCCGAACAGCCGGCCGATGCGCGGTCGGGACGCAAATACGTTGGTGACGAGCGGTGTCGACAGACCGTCGACGCGCTCGCAGACGAGCATCTCGTGCCGCCCGCGCGCGGCGAGCGACGCGACGACGGCCGTGACGTCCTGGTCGGCGGACAGCGGCTGCGCGAGCGTCAGCACGTCGTCCGGAAAGCGTTCGCGATAGGCGTTCGCGAAGTGATGAAAATCCTGCTGCTCGGCGAAAAGGCTGGACGCCATGATGCACTCCGTCGGATGCGGAAGGGGAAAGGCCGGATCGCGCGCGTGTTCAGAGCGGCACGCGATCCGGCTGCCGGCGCGTTACAGGTAGGTCGACGTGAGGCGCTTCTGCGCTTCGTCGAGATCCTTCGGCGGCTTGGTCGGCTCGATGCCGACGAGGCGGGCGATGTTGTTGCCCATGTAGTCCTCGAGGCCGTCCTCGTCGAGATCCATCCCCTGCGGCGCGGGCCCGCACAGCATTTCCAGCTCGCGCAGCCACATGCCGGGTTCGTTCGGCGGCGAATCGGTGCCGAACACGATCTTGTTGCGCGGCAGCTCGCGGGCGAACTCGACGATCCGCGACTGGTAGCACCAGCCCGATTCGCAGTACACGTTCGGCGTATCCATCGCCATCCAGAACGCTTCGAACGAGTAGTTGCCACCCGTCTGGATTCCGAAGTGACCGATGATGAAGTTCACCATCGGAAACTCGCGGATGATCGGATAGAACTGCGTCGGGATCGTGTACGGTCCGTCACCGGTATGGATCAGCACGACGATGTTGTACTTCGCGCAGACCTTCATCGCCGGGCGCAGCCAGTCGAGCGCGCGATCGGGCCGGTAGCCGTGCATGTTCGCGTGCAGCTTCACCATCTTGAAGCCGTACTCCCTGATGTGGAATTCGAGCTCCGCCGCGCCGTTCTCCGGGCCCCAGCGCGGGTTGTACGTGAAGTTGCCGATGAAGCGGTCGGGGTATTTCTGCGTGAGCTCGGCGATATACGCCATGTAGTCGCGAATGCCTTCACGGCCGCGGCGGTTGCCGTCGCGATAGCCGGTGTTGCCCGGCGGCGGCTGGATGAAGCCCATGTCGATGCGGCGCGGCTTGCCGTTGATGATGTACGGGCCGTCCATCATCTTCAGCAGGCGTTCGCCGGTGAACGGTTCGCCGGTGTGGCGCCACGCCTCGTCGACGAGGTTGGTCGGGTGCAGGTGCGTATCGATGATCATGCAATGCTCCGGAATCGGGAGAGAGGGGCGCGGGCGTCAGGCGGCGAGCAGGGCTTTCGCTTCGTCGACGGTGCGCGGCGCGGGCGTCGGTTCGAGGCCGATCATTCGCGCGGTGTTGTTGCCGAGGTAATCCTCGAGCGTGTCCTCGTCGAGATTCATCCCTTGCGGCGGATCGAAGCACAGCACCTCGAGCAGCCGCAGCCACATGCCCGGTTCGTTCGGCGGCGTGTCGGAGCCGAACAGGATCTTGTGCTTCGGCAGCACCTTCGCGAATTCGACGATCCGCGACTGCAGGCACCAGCCCGATTCGCAATACACGTTCGGCAGGTCCATCGCGAGCTGGAACGGCTCGAAGCAGTAGACGCCGCCGGTCTGCACCCCAAAGTGCGCCATGATGAAATTGACCGTCGGGAATTCCTTGATCATCGGCACCCACTCGGTCGGGATGCTGTACGGGCCGTCGCCGGTGTGCAGCTTCACGAGCACGCCGAGTTCCGCGCATTTCTTCAGTGCGGGGCGCAGCCAGTCGAGTGCGCGATCGGGCCGGTATGCATGCATGTTGGCCTGGAACTGCACCATCTTGAAGCCGAGCTTGCGCACGTAGTGATCGATCGCGTTCACGCCGTTCTCCACGCCGCAGCGCGGGTTGTAGACGAAGCAGCCGATGAAGCGGTCGGGGTGCTTGCGCACCATCTCGACCGTGTACGCCATGTACGCGTCGATCGATTCGGTGCCCGACTTCTCGCCGTCGGTATACGTATAGATGGTGTTGCCTTGCGGCGGCTGGATGAACGCCTTGTCGACGCGGCGCGGCTTGCCGTTGATGAGGAACGGGCCGTTCATCGTCTCGATCAGGCGCTCGCCGGTGAACGGCGGGCCGTCGTGACGCCATGCGAGGTCGACGAGATTCGTCGGGTAACAGCTGGTGTCGATGATCATCTACTCGATCTCCTTGAGAGGAACCGGAAAGGCCGGTTGCCGTATCGCGGGCAGGCACGTCGATGAAGCGACCTGTCGGTCGGATTCATGCGGCCCTTTGCAAGGCGCATTTTTTTTTGCGCCTTCCCCTCGCCGGCATCGAGTGACACACTGCGACGTGCACTGCTGCTTGGGACCGAGTGTCACCAGCCGAATGTGCTCTGTACAATATTTTTTACTGACGCTCTTGATACGTTTGCGATATGGACATGCGTGTGTTGCGTTACTTCGCGGTGCTGGCCGACGAACTGCATTTCGGGCGCGCGGCCGCGCGGCTCCATATCTCGCAGCCACCGTTGAGCCAGCAGATCCGGCTGCTCGAGGAGCAGCTCGGCACCGCGCTGTTCGTGCGCTCGCAGCATCGCGTCGAATTGACCGAGGCAGGGAAAACACTGAAGGAGCAGGTGCCGCTGATCGTCGCGCAGTTCGATCGCGCGATCGATCTCACGCGTTGCGCGGGGCGCGGCGAAGTGGGGCGGCTCGCGGTCGGCATCATCAGCTCGGCGATGGTCGTGCCGATTCCGCGTGCGTTGCGCGTGTTCGCCGAGCGCCATCCGCACGTGCACTGGTCGCTGCACGAGATGACGCCGGCCGCGCAGATCGACGCGCTGAAGGAGAAGCGGCTCGACGTGTGCTTCTTCCGGCTGTTCCAGGACGATCCGTCGATCCGCAGCGAGATCGTGGTGCGCGAAACGGCCGTGGCCGTGCTGCCGTCCGGCCATCCGCTCGCGTCGCGCGACGCGATCGCGCTCGGCGAGCTGGCCGGCGAGCAGTTCGTGTCATTCGGCTTGCGGCATTCGCAACTGGCGCGCTTCCTGCAGCAGAGCTGTGTCGATGCGCGCTTCACGCCGCGGATCGCGCACGAGGTCGTCGAGGTGCACACGCTGCTGTCGCTGGTGCGTGAAGGGCTGGGCGTCGCGCTGCTGCCCGCGTCGTCGCGGCAGATCTCGACGGGCGGCGTCGCGTTCGTGCCGCTGCTGCCGCCGGCGCTCGAGGTGTCGCTGCAGGCGCGCTACCGCGCGGACGATACGTCCGCGGTGCTCGGCGCGTTCCTCGACACCGTGCGCGAGGTCGCGGCGGAGTTCAGCGCGTAGCGGCGCGTATCAGCGCCCGAGCGACTGCGCGACCAGCGTACCGATCGCGTCGATCAGCGGCTTCACGCGCGCATGCCGTTCGCGCGGCCAGATCGCATGCAGGTTGTAGTGCGTCGGAATCGCGATCGTGCAGAGTTCGACGAGCCGGCCGTCGCGGCGCGCATCGGCGGCGAGCAGCCCGCGCACCAGCCCGGCGCCGAGCCCGGACGCGAGCGTCGCGACGAGCCCCGCCGCGTTGTCGAACACGGCGATCGTGTCCGGTTCGACCGGTTCGAGCCCCGCCGCGTCGAGCCACGGAATCCACGACCGCTTCGTATAGCCGAGCAGCGGCAGTTCGAGCACCTGTTCGGGCGTGAGCGGCGCGGTCAGCCCGTAACGTTCGAGCAGCGCCGGCGCGGCCATCGCGGTCAGCCGGTCGGGGCAGACCAGCGCGCTGTCCACGCCGTCCCATTCGCCATAGCCATAGCGCAGCGCGACATCGACGTGGTCGAATGCATCGCGATCATGGCGCGGCGCCGACAGCACCGTCAGTGTCGTGCCGTCGAGCGTGCGCATCAATGCCGGCAGCCGCGCGGGCAGCCAGCCCTGCATCAGTTCCGGATCGACGTCGAGCCGGAGTGACGGCCCGGCCGTGCGCCCCTTCACCGACGACAGTGCGCGATCGATTTGCTCGAGCCCGTCCGACAACTGGTTCGCGAACAGCGTGCCGGCATCGGTCAGCATCACGCGGCCGCCGGCGCGGGCGAACAGCGGCTGGCCGATGAATTCCTCGAGCGAGCGAATCTGCTGGCTGATCGCGCTGTGCGTGAGCGCCAGCTGGCGTGCCGCGCTGGAAAAGCTGCCGACCCGCGCCGCTTGCAGAAACGCCTGCATCGACTGGATCGAAGGGTATCGCTTGAGCATCTGTTAGTCCGACTGACAGGGATTCGACGAAATGATCGCTGGCGCACCCGTGCATCGCGTTTCGATAATGCTCCGGAACCGCGCGATGGGCGCGGGCCGACCCAGGAATGCGAATCAGGAGACCGCGCATGATCGACATCGTCGTGAACGATACACGCCATTCGCTCGAGAATGTACCGGGGGATATGCCGTTGCTGTGGGTGCTGCGCGACCGGCTCAAGCTCACCGGCACGAAGTTCGGCTGCGGCAAGGGCCTGTGCGGCGCGTGCACCGTGCATCTCGACGGGCAGGCCGTACGCGCGTGCCTGATTCCGGCCGTCGCCGCGCACGGGCGGCACGTGACGACGATCGAGGGGTTGTCGCCGGACGGGCGGCATCCGCTGCAGCTCGCATGGGTCGCCGAGGACGTGCCGCAATGCGGCTATTGCCAGCCGGGGCAACTGATGCAGGCGGCCGCGCTGTTGAAGGGCGGGCAGCCGGTGGACGACGATGCGATCGTGCAGGCGATGTCGGGCAACCTCTGCCGCTGCGGCACGTACGCACGCATTCACCGCGCGATCAAGCGTGCGGCGTCCGGCGATCCGTCGCTGAAGGCCGCGGCCGAACCCGCGAAGGAGGCGTGACATGCGCGACGATCACGCAGCGGATGCACCGCATGGCGACGGCACGCCGCGCCGGCGTTTTCTCAAGCAGGGTTCGGCGCTGCTGGCCGCAGGCATCGCGATCGGCTTCCGGATGCCCGACGCGGCGGCCGCGGGCAGGCACGCGAGCGGCGATCCGCATCCGGCCGCCGGCGAATTCGAACCGAACGCGTGGGTGCGCGTGCTGCCCGACGACACGATCAAGCTCGTCGTGCACAAGCACGATTCGGGCACCGGCACGCGCACCGCGCTCGCGGCGGTGGTGGCCGAGGAGCTCGACGTCGATCCGTTCCGGGTCGACGTGATCACGCCGGAAGATCCGTTCTTCGCCGACTACCTGCATCCGCTGTGGAAAGTGTTCTCGACCGGCGGCAGCACGAGTGTCGCGATGGAGTACGACCGGCTGCGTCGAGCGGGCGCGACCGCGCGTGCGATGCTCGTCGAAGCGGCGGCGCATCAATGGGGCGTGCCCGCTTCTGCGTGCACGACGGCAGACGGCGCCGTGCTGCATGCGTCGAGCGGCCGCCGGGCGACGTACGGCGCGCTCGCGCAGGCGGCCGCGCAGTTGCCGGCGCCGAAGCAGGTCGCGCTGAAAGATCCCGCGCAGTTCCGCTACATCGGCAAGCTGCGCAAGAAGCGCGGCGCCGCGCAGAAGGCCGACGGCTCGTTTCCGTACAGCATCGACGTGTCGCTGCCGGGGATGCTGGTCGCGGTCGTCACGCGTGCGCCGGTGATCGACGGCCGCGTGCGCAGCGTCGATGCGAAGGCGGCGCTCGCGATTCCCGGCGTGCGCGACGTGCTGCAGATTCCGCCGCGCCCCGACGTGCTCGGCGGCAACCAGGCCGGCGTCGCGGTGCTCGCGGACGACTACTGGTCCGCGCATCAAGGGCAGGCCGCGCTGACGATCGAATGGGAGGACAGCCTGTTCGAAACCTTCGACAGCAGCACGCTCGCCGCGCGCCAGGCCGCGTGGCTCGACGATCCGGCCGCGCGCGTCGTGCCGACGATCGCCGACGGCGATCCGGCGAAGGCCCATGCGGCCGGCGCGCGCATGATCGAGGCGTCGTATGCGATGCCGCACAAGGCCGCGAATCCGCTGGAGCCGATCAACCTCACCGTGTGGGCACGCAACGGCGGTATCGAATACTGGGGCGGGCTGCAGGTGCCGTCGACCGCGATGGAAGCGGCGGAGGTGATCGGCGGCATTCCTTCGCATCGGGTGACGCTGCACGAGCTGGTGTCGGGCGGCAGCTTCGGCGCGCGCGAATCGAAGTACTGGCTGTTCGAGGCGACGTGGCTCGCGGTGAAGACCGGCAAGCCCGTGAAGCTGATGAACAGCCGCGAGGACGAGATGCGTGCGCTGTTCTATCACGCGGCAAGCTACCACCGTGCGCGCGCGGTGCTCGATGCGCAGGGCAATCTCGCGTCGCTGTGGCTGCGCGCCGTGATGCCCGCCTCGCCGCAGCAGTGGGAGCCCGGCTACCTCGAGCGCGCCGACCGGATGGATTTCAGCACGACCGAGGCCATCACGAAATGGGAGTTCGCGTATGCGGCGCCGCATCGCGACATCGGCTGGATCCGGATGGAGACGGGCGTGCCGACCGGCTGGTTCCGCGCGGTGAGCTACATCGCGAACGTGTTCGCGGTCGAATCGGTGATGGACGAGGCCGCGCACGCGGCGAAGCGCGACCCGGTCGAGTTCCGGCTCGCGCACATGCGCGACCGGCCGCGCCATGCGGCCGTGCTGCGTGAAGCGGCGCAACGAGCGGGGTGGGGCCAGCCGCTGCCGGACGGTGTCGCGCTCGGCATCGCGACGAACCAGGCGTACGACAGCTATGTCGCGGTGGTCGCGCGGGTCGTGCGCAAGGACGGCGCGGTGCGCGTGGAGAAGCTGACGTGCGTCGCCGATTGCGGGATCGCGGTGTCGCCGGCCGGCGTCGACGAGCAACTGTACGGCGGCCTGATGTGGGGGCTCGGCCATGCGACGTCGGATCGCATCGACTTCCGGCACGGCCGCGTGCAGCAGTCGAACTTCGATACGTATCGCGTGATGCGGATGAGCGACATGCCCGATACCGACATTCACATCGTGCAGGGCGATCCGGCGAAGCCGGGCGGTGTCGGTGAACTGTCGAGCCCGGCGGTGACGCCGGCGATTGCGAACGCGGTATTCCGGCTGACGGGGAAGCGGTTGCGGGAGACGCCTTTCGATTTGTCGGCGGTGGCGTAGCGTGACCGAACGTATGAAGTTTGACTCCCATCGGCCGCCATTCCGCTGATCAATGCGCCGACGTCGCAGCCGGATCGTCGTCGGCGCATGCGTTCGCCCGCATCGTCGCGCGCAAGCGCCGATTCCGCACAAGTTCTCGCGCTGCTCGCGGGTGTTTCCCACTGGTTGGTGATGCGAATTTTTACCTAAGATGAAGCCATCATGCGCGTAATTCGGTGCCTGCACGTGCATGGAGGGAGGCGGGAGGCAGCGCCGGAGCGACGCCAGCGGATGTTGCCATCATGGATGCGAAAGTGTGCGCGTCGGCTGCCAGTCTCGCGACTGCGGCGACGCCAGCGGACGCGGCGGCAATCGCCGCGCGAACGGTGCCCGGCTGCCCGGGTCGAACCGCTCCGCTGCGCCATGCGCTGGTCGCAATCGTTTGCGTTCTGGGGGCTGCACAGGCCGTGCTTGCCGGGGCTTCCGCCGAGGCGCTCGATCCCGCCGACACGGTGCGCATCGTTGCGCCCGCAAGCCCCGCGGATCCCGTCGGTCCGGGCGGGGCGACATCCGACACGGCCGTGCGTCAGGTCGTGCTGGGCATCATCAGTTTCACCCGCTGGCCGACGACACCCGTGCGCCTGCATCTGTGCGTCACGGGCCGGCCCGACCATGCGCGCGGCCTGACCGATACGCTGCAGGCGGGCTCGACGCTGCTCGACGTGCAGCGTGTGCGCTTCGACGATCCCGCGCTCGGCATCGCCTGCGACATCGTCTATCTCGGCAACCTGGGCGCTGAGGAACGCGCGCGCGTGGGGGCGGCGGTGGCCGGCCATCCGGTGCTGACAATTTCGGAACACGATCCATCCTGCACCGCGGGCGGCATGTTCTGTCTCAACGTCGACGGCGAGCGCGTGTCGTTCGACATCAATCTCGACGCGGTCGCACGCAGTGGCGTGCGCGTGCATCCGAACGTGCTCAATCTCGCGCGACGGCCGGGGGCACCATGACACGGCGCGCCCCTCCGGTCTCCCTGTCGCGCGTGCCGCGCCCGACGCTGCAAAGCGTGCTGCGTCGCGCGCACCTGCGCCTCGCATTCGTCGCCGTCACGATGGCCGCCGTGTCGTTGATCGTGGTGGCCGTGATTGCATTGCGTGCGTATGCCGGCAACAACCTGAACCTGCTGGCGCGCTCGCTTGGCTATACGGTGGAGGCCGCGCTCGTGTTCGGCGACCGCGTCGCGGCGGCCGAGGCGATCGGGATGATCGCCGGCGATGAGGATGTCGCGCAGGTCGTGGTCACGGATAGCAAGGGCCAGTCGTTCGCGACGTGGCAGTTGCCTGCCGGCAGCGGGATCGCGCGGCTCGAGCGCGTCGTCGCCGACCTCGCGTTGCCGGGGCCCGTGACCGCGCCGGTGGTGCACGACGGCATCGTCGTCGGCCACGTCGTCGTGCGCGGCCGTGGGCATCAGTTCTTCGGATTCCTGCTTGGCGGCGTGGGCGGCATTCTCGGTTGCCTGGCCGTCAGCGTGATCGGTGCGTATATCAGCTCGCAGCGCCTGCTGCGCAGCATCGTTTCGCCGTTGCGCGCGCTGGCGGGCGTCGCCCACGCGGTGCGGCGCGAACGTGCGTTCGCGCAGCGCGTCGAGCCCGCATCGATTGCCGAACTCAACCAGCTCGGCGACGACTTCAATGCATTGCTCGACGAATTCGAAGAGTGGCAGAACACGCTGCGCGACGAGAACGCGTCGCTCGAACACAAGGCGACGCACGATGCGCTCACGGGGCTGCCCAATCGCGTGCAGTTCGAGTCGCGTCTCGCACTCGCTCTCGGCGAAGCCGGGGTGACGGGGCAGCGGGTCGCGATCCTGTATCTCGATTGCGACCGCTTCAAGGAAATCAACGACTGCCTCGGTCACGACGCCGGCGACGCGGTGCTGATCGGCATCGCGTCACGGCTGCGCACGCAGGTGCGCGAGACCGACCTGGTCGCGCGCCTGGGCGGCGACGAATTCGCGGTCATGCTGCCGGCCGTGCGCGACGCGGGTAGCGTATGTCGTATTGCTGACGAGATCTTGTCCGGTATGGCGCCGTCGATCGAGCTGTCCGACGGCCGCGTGGTGGCCACCATGATGAGTGCCGGCGTTGCGCTGTATCCCGATCACGCGTCGGACGCGAGCGGCTTGCTGCGGGCGGCGGATGCCGCGATGTACCGCGCCAAGCGCGCCCGGCCAGGCTCGTGGCAACTGGCGGAAGGGGTCGCGGGGGCGGCTTGAGGTCCATCGTTTCACGCTGCGGGCGAGGCCGCGGCAGTGGGTTGGAAGAGCGCTCGCGATGCGCGTGCAATCGAAGGGGTCAATGATGAACAACACGTTTCCGGTGGGCATTGGGCGCATGTGCGTCGGCAGCGCGCTGCTTTTGTGCATGCTGCTGGGAGGCTGCAATACGCCGCCGCTTCATCGTGGATTGACGCAGACGCAGGTCACCGCGCTCAAGTCGGCCGGTTTCCAGGAAACCCAGCAGGGTTTCGAGTTCGGCTCGACCGGGCCGATCCTGTTCGATTTCGATCGCTACAACCTCAAGCCCGATGTGCGGCGGATCGTCGAACGGATCGGTCGCACGCTCCACTCGGCGGGGATCAACGGGGTACGGGTCTATGGCTATTCGGACCAGGAAGGCGTGGACAAGTATGACGTCGAGTTGTCCAGGCGGCGGGCGGAGGTCGTCGCCCTTGAACTGGTCGACGTGGGGCTCGATGCGAAGCGCATCGCGGTCGTCGGGAAAGGGAAGAGCGATCCGGTCGGGGACAACAAGACGCCGGGAGGAAGGGCGCAGAACCGGCGGGCGGCGATCGTGGTGTCGCCGCGGTGATCGCGGCGGTTTCCGTGGGCCGGATGAAAGTAATTTGAAAGTTTAAGAAAACGTGCGATCGAACGCGGCGGCCGGCAGTGCGTAGCGGCACGGCAGCGTTTGCCAGCGCGCGCTCCGTTCCGAGCGTTCGCACTATTTCATCGTGACTGGGGGCGATGCCTCGCCCCGTACGGATCTGTCACACGTTTCATGCAGATTGTGTCCTGTTCCGCGCGTGCTGGCGCGGGGATTCGGCATGGGCGCCGCGTCCGGGCGGCCATGCCGCCGGCCTGTTTCCGGGCTATCGAGGGCCTGAACGGAAACGTTTGCAGGTGTCTTTCACGCGTGGGGATTTTGTCCTACATTATCGGGGCTTCGGGCCGGTCAACCGGCACCAGGAACCTGAGAACACAAGAAGGAACAAGCATGAGTTTCGCTCCGAACGGGGGTATTCCCACTGGAATGGGCGGTAGTCCGCTCGGCTCGTTGAGCGCGCTCGGCGGTCTCGCCGGTCCGATTGCGTCGAGTGTCGCCGGCAGCCTCGGGCCGCTTGCGGGCCTGGCCGGGCACGTCGACACCGTCCAGCGCGCGATGCAACTGGCGCAGACCGGCTTCTCGCTGATGGACAAGACGCCCGCAGCGATTGCCGAGGCGATCAACGGCGCCGCCAACCCCGCGCGCCTGACTCAGCTCAACCGCTACGTGACGCTCGATACGCCGCTCGGCCCGGACGTGCTGCTGGTCAGCGCTGCCGTCGTCGACGAGCACGTGAACCGGTTGCCGGAGATCCACCTCGACCTGCTGTCGCATCGCCACGACCTGCGCCCCGAGGACTTGATCGGCCAGCAGGTCAAGATCCGGTTCGACCAGCAGGCGCGCCTGTCGACGCTCGAACGCGTCGTCGCATCGGGCGCTGCCGACAACGATCGTTACTTCGACGGCTACGTCGCGTCGTTCGACCGCGCAGGCAACCCCGGCAACGTCACGCAATATCACCTGACGGCGGTGCCGTGGTTCTGGTTCCTGACGCGCTCGACCGACTGCCGGATCTTCCAGAACAAGACCGCGCAGGACATCCTCACCGAGATCTTCCAGGAGCACGGCTTCTCCGACTTCGTATTCGATGTCCGCACGGCCCAGAAGCCGCTCGAGTACGTCGTGATGTACCAGGAGAGCTACTACAACTTCTGCGCGCGGCTGATGGAGCAGGAGGGGCTGGTCTGGACACACCGCTACGAGAAGGACAAGCACATCCTGGTGATCGGTGATTCGAACCTGCTGTTCCGCCCGATCGACGGGCTCGCGACGGTGCCGTTCGCGGCCACCGAGGCGAGCGAGGACAGCGGCATCGACCAGTTGCATGAAGGCCGGCGCTTTGGCGTCGGCAAGGTCACGTTCCGCGACTTCAACCATCAGAACCCGTCGTCGCCGCTGATGCTGGTGGAGGCCGGGCCGCAGAACCTCAAGCATGCGCGGCTCGACGCGACCGAGCGGTTCGAGCACCAGTCGCTGTACGACCACGGCGACGACGGCAACCGTTACGCGCGTTTCGCGATGGAGGCCGAGGAGGCGCAGGCCCATCGTTATACCGGCGGCGGCTACGCGTGGCGCATGACCACGGCGGGCGCCGTCACCGTGGCGAATCACCCGGTGCTCGAGAACAACCAGGAATACGTGATCCTGCACGTGCGTCACGAGGCGGTGAACGACTACACGCAGCACAGCGCGAAGCTGCCGTATCGCAACAGCTTCGCGCTGCTGCCGAAGAAGATTCCGTACCGTGCGCCGCGCGGCACGCCGAAGCCTGTGATTCACGGTACGCAGTCGGCGATCGTCGTCGGGCCGAAGGGCGAGGAAATCTACACCAACGGGAGCGCCGTGAAGGTGCACTTTCCGTGGGACCGGCGCGGCAAGAAGGATGGCTCCGATTCGATGTGGATACGCGTATCGCAGCCGTGGGCAGGCGACGGCTGGGGCGCGGCCGCGATTCCGCGGATCAAGCAGGAAGTGCTGGTGGCGTTCAACCAGGGGGACCCGGATAACCCGGTGATCGTCGGTCGTGTGTTCAATGGCGAACAGGGCAACCCGTATCACGGCGCGGCCGGTCAGACGATGGGGATCAAGAGTCAGACGCACAAGGGTGCCGGGTCCAACGAGCTCTTGATGAGCGACGTGAATGGCGCGCAGATGCTCTACATGCATGCGCAGAAGGACATGCATACCGTCGTCGAGGACGCGCAGTGGACTCAGGTTCTCAAAGGCGACCGGACCGTCGAGGTGGGGAAGGGCAACCATACGACGGCCGTCGCGGTTGGCAACCTGTCGGACGTTGTCGTGCAGGGCAATACGCTGCACAAGACGCCGCAGGGCGTGCATACACTCGAAGCCAAGGAACTCTGGATCAAGATCGGTGGCGACGGCGGCACGCGGATCCACATGACGGCTGACTCGATCGACATCTACAAGGGCGATTCGGTGATTCACCTCGATGACAGCAACATCAATATCCAGGCGTCCCGAACCGACATCAATCCGAAGAACGGCTAACAACCATCAGGATCACAAAGCATGTACCAGATGCAGGAAGGCACGTTGGCGTTGCCCGTGGAGTGGCAGGACAAGACGATGAACGTATTCGTGTCGGCGGCGGCCGGCACGGAGGGCGTGAGTTTCGTGATCACGCGCGAGCGGCTGCCATGGGGCATGAAGTTTGCCGAATATGTGGCAAGCGAAATCCGGAAGGTGGCGAAGCAGGTGCCGGATTATTCCGAGGTGGCAAATGAGGACGCCACTGTGTCCGGGCGCGCTGCGCACGTGCACGAGTTTACGTGGACGAACAATCAGGCGCTGATTCATCAGCGGCTGACGATGGTGGAATACGGACCGGTCGTCCTGATGCTGACCTTCACTGCTCCCGGTACGTTGAGCGACACCCAGCGCGAACAAATCCGGGCAGTGATTCAGAGCCTTCAGCTGCGCGATCCGATCTGAGGCCGCAATGTCGGACACGCCAAATTACAACGAGCCGAGCGGCAGCGCACAGGAGCGTCTCGCTCAGATCGCCAAGCTGGAGGACGGTGACGCCGCCAAAGCGGCCGAGCAGCCGTTTTACGAGAACCTCAACTACGGGATGCTCGGGGCCGACGCGGGCCTGACCACGCTTGAGGGGACGGCAGCCGGGTTGAGTGCGGCGGGTACGGCGTTGGCGGGTGGCGCAACCGGCGGAGCGGCATTAGGGGCGGGTGCGGTCGCGGCCGGTACGGTGATGCTGCCGCTGGCGATTGCTGTCGGTGGCGCGTGGGCGCTCGACAAAGTCGGCGTGACGGGATGGCTCTCAAAGGAATTCACGCAGGTCGGTGACGCACTAGGCCTCACGATCGGCCGCGGTGATCCGCATCCCGCGTGTATCGGCGATCGGATCGCGCACTCGTCAGGATTTATGGGGATCCTCGCCGGCATTGCCGTAGGGGTCGCGATTGGCGTGGCGGTGGCGGCGACCGTGGCGACGGGGGGACTCGCCGGGGCGTTGATCATCGGCGCGTGCATGGCGGGCGGCCTGACGCTGGGCGGTGCGCTCGCGTCGGCCAGCCAAAGCATGGGCAGTAACTGTGGCGAGATCGTCACCGGTTCGAGCAACGTGTATTTTGAAGGTAAAAAGGTGGCGCGCGTCACGGACCTGGTGAGTTGCGAGCATCATTCCGGCGTGCCGCAGCCACTCGTTGACGGCAGCAAAACCGTGTTCGTCAACGGCCTGCCGCTGGTGCGGATCGGCCACGAAACGCACTGTAGCGGCAAAGTCAATTCGGGGCGTAACAGCATCTGGATCGACAAGACGACCGGACACTACGGCCCGAAGAACCCGGAGTTGTCCGCGACTCAGGAATTCCTGGCGGGTTTGCTCGGGGGGATAGTCGGCGGCGGTGTCGGAAGATTTGCCGGCAAGGGGTTGCGCGAAAGATTCAGGCCCGAGCCCACCCGATCCGCCGAACAGAGCGGCATCAAGGACGAGAATCGACCGAAGTGCAAGGATCCGGTTGATCCGGTATCCGGGGAAATGCTGGAGATTCGCACGGATCTCGCCATTCCGGGCATCCTGCCACTTGAATTCAAACGACGCTATCGGACTCGATCGGACGATCGCGGATTGCTCGGTCACCGCTGGTCGGATAACTGGTCGCAGCATCTGACATTCGCCGACGGTCGCTTCGTCCGATTTCATGACGGTGCAGGTCTTGTGATCGGCTTTGACGCGCCCGACATGGCGCTCAACGGTATCAATCTGCGCGAACCGCGTTATCGGCTGCTCGGAAGCCGGCTCGAGCCGCGTATCTTCGATCGCGATACGCGGCAACTGCGTATTTTCTCGCCTCTTGTCTATGGCAGTTCTTCTCGCCTCGAGCGGATCGAGGACCTCGACGGTAACGCGATCGTTTTTTCTTACGACTCTACTGGCCGTTTGAGCGGCATGGCTCATAGCGATGGCTATCGGCTCGAGGTGACCTATCACGGGTACGACCGTCGCCTGCAACGGATCGTTCTTCACGATGCGGACGGGGATTCCCGAACACTCGTGGACTATGACTACCAGAACGGCATGCTTACCCATGTGGCGAGCTTCCAGTTTGGGCAGTTCCATTACGCGTACGACGCGCACGGCTGGATGACTCAATGGCGGGATACCGATCAGACCGATGTCCGATATCGGTACGACACGGCGGGCCGTGTTGTCGAGACCGGTACACGGCAGGGCTATCACACGGGGCGGTTCATTTACGAAGCCGGTCGCACACGCGTGAGTGATGTCGATGGCGAATGGATCTACGACTATAACGATGACGGTCTTGTAACGGCCGAAACCGATCCGCTTGGCCATTGCGTGCGCTCGGAATGGGAACTCGGTCGTTTGATGGCACGGATCGATCCGCTGGGGCGCAGGACGGATTATCACTATGACGATTTCGGCCAGCTGATTTCGGTAGCCGAAAGTTCTGGACGCACGATTGGCTTCGAATATGACGACGAGCAGCGCCTTACCGGAGCGCGCTTGCCGAACGGTGATCGGATCAGGCTCGAGTATGACCATCTGTACCGATTGATTGCACGCACCGAACCAGACGGCGCCAGAACGACCTATCGGTACGGTCCCGGTGGAGAACTGCTGCGAGTGATTCAGGGCGATCGCGAGACGCGCCTGGACTACGACGACCGATTGCGACTGACGGACATCGAATTGCCTGGAGGAGCGCACTTCCGGCGCAAGACCGACGTACTGGGGCGGGTGTTGGAGGAAACGTCGCCCGAAGGACATGTGACGCGTTTTCGCTATATCGAAGGCCCTGATAATCCGCGCGGCCTGTTGAGCACGGTCATCCGTCCCGACGGCTCGATGTCGCATGCGAAATACAACGGTGAAGGCCTGCCCGTCGAATGGATCGATCCACTTGGACGTACGATCCAGCGGACCTATGGCCCATTCGATCTGCTCACGGCGTCGATCGACGCCGCCGGACATGCAACGCGTTTTGAGTACGACCACGCGACCCGGTTGACGAAGGTCATCAACGCACTGGGCGAAGCCTACTCGTACCGCTACGATGCGGCCGGGCGACTCGCCGCCGAGATCGACTGGGGTGGCCGCACGACCCAATACGAGCGGGATGCCGCCGGTCGCTTGCTGGTGAAGACACTGCCCGACGGTGGGCAGTGGCGCTATAGATACGATGCTCACGACCGGCTTGCCGAAATCGATGCAGGCGACGTGAAGCTTACCTATCGTTACGATGCGGGCGGACGGCTGGCATCGGCGGAGGTTCAGGGGGGGCACTCTCATGTGACACGCTTTGCGTACGACAGCAGCGGCCGCCTGATCGGTGAAGATCAGCATGGCGAACTGTTGCGGCACGTCTACGACGCCGATGGGCAACGCTGTCTGCGGATGACCCCCAGGCGCGAGACGGCCTATGCGTACGATAAGTCGGGGGCGCTGATGCGGGTCGGGGCACTGACGATCCAGCGTGATGGCCTGGGGCGCGAAATCGGCCGACAGGCGGGAGACTTTGTCGCACGGCAACAGTACGATGCGCTTGGCCGTATCCACCGGCAGATTGCAGGACCTGCCGTGGCGTTCGATGCCTTGCAAGTGGATCCGGCTCGTGCGTTCGAGCAACTGATGCGGCAGGTCTATCACTACGATATGGCTGGGCAACTGGAGCGCATCGACACCGACGCCGATACGCTTACGTACCGGCGCGATGTGCGCGGCCAGATCGTTTCCGCGGAAGGTCTGCTGCAGCCGACGGAGCACTTCCGTTACGACGCGGCCATGAACATTGCCGCACACGGGCAGCAGGCGCCCGTGGATGTCCATCACTACCGTCGAGGCGGCTTGCCGGAACGGGTCGGCTATGCGCGCTATCGATACGACGCCCGTGGCCGCACGATCGAGAAGACGGTTGAACAACCCGGGTTCCGGCCGAAAACGTGGCAATACACGTGGGATGGTCTCAACCGGCTCGTAAAGGTCGTGACGCCCGAATGCGGCGTCTGGGCGTATCGTTACGATGCTTTCAATCGCCGGATGGAGAAGCATCAGGTTGGTGGCGGCGAAGCGGTGAGATTCTTGTGGGATGGTCCGACGGTTGCCGAGCGCTGGGTCGAGCAGAAGGACGGCACGACGGGGCAGGTGGTGACGTGGCATATCGAGCCGGGCAGTTTCTTGCCGTTCGCGCAGGAGACCGACGAAGGCCTATATCCGATTCTGACGGACCAGATTGGCATGCCAAAGGCTGCGTTCGACGAGCACGGTAAGCCGGTATGGAGGGCCGCATATTCCTTGTGGGGGAAATTGCTGCCGGCAAAGCGGGCGGCGAACGATGCGCGCGTCGTACCGATCGATACGACGCTGCGCTTTCCCGGCCAATGGGCGGACGACGAGACGGGGCTCAACTACAACCTGAACCGGTACTACGATCCCGATTCGGGACAGTATCTCAGTCCCGATCCAATCGGACTGGAGGGTGGACTGCGGACGCAAGGGTACGTTACCGATCCTTTCGCCGAATTCGATCCTCTCGGCCTCGCGACTTGCAGCACCAACGACCCTCCAGTCGATAAGGGTTTGAGCGGCCGTGGTGTGCGCCCGGGACCCGGCGAACGTTCGCTGACGAAGGAGCGGTATCGTGAATTGATGCGCAATCGAAATCAGGGCGACGCGCTACAGGCTGCTTTGGATCAGAAGATTGCGTCTCAGGACTATGTCTATCGCGCGACCACGTGGAGGGCTATCGAAAATTACCGCAAGCAAGGCAGCATCAGTGGCTATAAGGGTGCGGGGACGTACATGTCGACGGACTATGTCGGGACGAATCAAGGTGTGCTAATGGATCGCGGTCAGGTTTTCCAGCATTGGGGACCGCCCGACGTATTATTGAAAATTCCGACATCGGAGCTGTCTTCCGCAACCGTTCCAAGACCGCTCGGAGGAAAGCTGTCGGTTGGATGGGAACCCGAGACATCGTTCTATCCAGCGGCCGGATCCGGCGGACAGAATCAGTTCATGGGAACAACCAAATCGTGGTCTGACGACTGGATTATTCCGGTCGAAAAATGAGTGTGAATGATATGGATCAGGATATTCAACGGATGCTTCGCCGTTATCGCGATCAGGACATTGATTTGCAGCAATTGCGAGCGTGGTTGGACAGCGAGCGCGCACGTGTCGACGCACAAATTCCGCGGGGTCAATTGCTCAAGCTCAAGCGAGGAAGCGAAGCACAGAGCAATGGAGCGGTGGCGCAGCTGCTTCCGGCATGCGGGTACTGTCTTAGTGTTGGTTCGCCCAAACAATTCGTATCCCGCCAGGAATATCAACAATATTCGCAACGCCGCGACGCCGCGGTTGCCAGCGGAGTCCTCGCGGAAATTGCCCCCCCTCCTTTTGATTCCGAGGGGCCCGGGTCGGCTGGTTCTGCAATGTACTATCGTTGCACCCGATGTCATTCCATCTGGGTATTCGTGGAGCCGGAGAGGGCGGACAACGGCTTATGGGACAGGGTTCTTTAGAATTCGGGGAATGGTGGTGGGAGGGGTAGGCATGATGGAACAACAGCACCTCTTTACGTTGCCCGAGGATTGGTGCGAGTTTGCGTGTCCCCGCTCGGAGTGTGATGTCGACCATGTGCGAATCCAGGCAGAACTCGAAGTCGAGCTTCACCCTGACCACCCATTTTATGAACATAAGCTGAGGGTGATGGCGCATGCCACGGGTACCGACGACGTTCTTTGCGCTCACACGGACGAGTCGGGGCGTTACTCGATAATTCACCTTACTTGGGGAGGGCACCCTGAGCTAGGTGCCTGCCCGACCATCGATTTCGATGGCGACTGGCATGACGTTTGTCGCTATTTTGGCCATGTCACTGACGTGCTGGACCGAGTTGCAGAAGACGAGCGCCTCGGGCTGCGCGAGCCGATGACCACGACGGGAACGCCTTCACGGCCGGTCGTGATTCGTTGTAACAAGCAGAATGACGTCGAAAGATGATCGCCTGTGTTTTATTCCAGCCGTAAGGCGTGGATCGATATTGAGCCTGGTCGGCTGACTACAGCGCAACTGTAAGCGCAGTGCTGCGGATGACCGGGCTGGGCAGCCGCAATGGCAGCCGCCCGATATCACCCCTCACCACCCGATATTGCAAGACGACCGCGACGTCCCCGCACCGCCCGTCGCCGTGCACTTCGTCCCCGCGCCGTTGTCATAAAACGTCCGCGTTTCCGGTTGCGGCACCGAAGGATCGAACGGATTCGGCGCGCCATGCGGACCGCGCGGCGCATCGTACGGCCGCTGCGGCGCATACGAACCGCCACTACCAGCCGGCCTTGAGCCATTCGCGCGCAGATACTCATTCCAGTTCTGCTCACGCTGCTCATATCCAGGCACTGCACGACCAAAACTGTCACTCCCACCCGCACCAAGCGCAACGCGGTTCGAGGGCAATACCAAATCGGGCTCGTGCTCACCCGAAGGCGTCGGCACCACAAGCGCATCGCTCGTCACCCGCAACGGCCGCGTATCAGGCGTATCGAACGGACCACGCTCCATCGGCGCGGCGTATTCCAGGCGACTGTGGCCCATTCGCGCCGCATGCCCGTCATCCCGAGCCGCAGCCCGACGCTCCGACCGAAACACATTGGCACCCACCGACCGATCGGTCAGCGAATCGCGTCCGGAAGCATCGACGGCAGAAACAGAAAGCGCACACGCGATCGCGGCGGCGGAAGAGAGGCAGAGAGGATGATTCATCAGCGTTCCGAAGCAGGTGATATGCGATGAGAAAAAAACGGCAGATCACTGGCTGGCGACTGGGCGACGGACGGGCGTCGAAGCGGCCCTGAAGCGACTGCGAGGCGCTGGGTACGCGACTCACAGGAAGGCTGGCTGGATTGCAGAAGCGAATTCGTATTATTTCATAAAAATAACAATCAGCTTCCAGATGTTTAGTTTTATTTGTAAACAGTAGGATTGACCGCCTCGATCGAACGCCCCGAATTGGTGCCCAGCAAAGCAATCATCAGTTGATTAAGTTTCAGCGGTCCGACCCTCAACAACCCGAAAACGCCCCGCACGAAATCCGAGACCGCCAAAAGCCAAGCGCAGCAAGGCACCCACCCAATCAGCCCCACCCCATAGCAACCCAATTGCACCCCAACCAAACGTTCTCGCCACTCACGCGGTTGCGCCCCCATCGCCACCGCTACCCCCAAAACCCTCCGTGTTTTCCCTCGGTCGACCGGCATTTTTGACAGACGATTTAAAAACGCCCATATAATTTCGACTGCCTTGCCAATGGCTGTCGGACCATCCCTCCGAACAAGCGATTTGGCAAGCGGGGCAGGCGAAACGCTTGCGCAATGCAAGACGCATCACGATGTCTTTCCGAACCAGACGTCCCCTTTCGGGGACTGCAAGAGCCGGGCCCCGCTACGCAACATTCCGCTGGAGTTCCGTCTTCTATGTGTCTCGGGCGTGTCCCATGTCCTCGCCCCGGGTGCTGTTCGATTGCGCAAGTCATGCCGCCTTTGCCCGTATGACTAAACAACATCGAGGAGCTCCCAGATGACGCTGTCCCGTCTTACGTCCATTTCCGCCGCCGTGCTGTTCGCCGCCGGCGCCGCCGCCGCGCAAGCGGAAACCGTGAAGATCGCCATCGCTGGTCCGATGAGCGGTTCGGTCGCCCAATACGGCGACATGGTGAAGGCCGGCGCGCTGACCGCGATCGAGCAGGTCAACGCTGCAGGCGGTGCGGGCGGCAACAAGCTTGAAGTCGTGATGATGGACGACGCATGCGAACCGAAGCAGGCCGTCGCCGTCGCCAACAAGATCGTCAGCCAGAAGATCAAGTACGTGATCGGCCACGTGTGCTCGGGTTCGACGATCCCGGCCTCCGACATCTACGAGAACGAAGGCATCGTGATGGTCACGCCGTCGGCCACCGCGCCGCAACTGACGGAAGGCAAGAAGCGCCACTTCATCTTCCGCACGATCGGCCGTGACGACCAGCAAGGCCCGGCCGCCGCGCACTACATCATCAACAACGTGAAGCCGAAGAAGGTCGCGGTCCTGCACGACAAGCAGTCGTACGGCCAGGGCATCGCATCGTCGGTGAAGAAGGACCTCGAAGCCGCGAAGATTCCGGTCGTGCTGTTCGAAGGCATCAACGCAGGCGATTCGGACTACTCGGCGATCATCACGAAGCTGAAGTCGCAAGGCGTCGACTTCGTCTACTTCGGCGGCTACCACCCGGAAATGGGCCTGCTGATGCGCCAGGCGCGCGAGCAGGGCGTGAAGGCCACGTTCATGGGGCCTGAGGGCGTGGGCAACAAGGACGTGACGGCGATCGCCGGCCCGGCCTCGGAAGGCATGCTCGTCACGCTGCCGGCCGACTTCTCGGCCGATCCGGCCAACGCGGCGCTCGTGAAGGCGTTCGCGGACAAGAAGCGCGACCCGAACGGCCCGTTCCAGATGCCGTCGTACGCCGCGGTGAAGATCATCGCCGACTCGATCGCCGGAGCGAAGACGACCGATCCGACCAAGGTCGCCGCGTACATGCACAAGACGACGTTCGACACGCCGATCGGCAAGGTCGCGTATGACGCACAGGGCGACCTGAAGGCGTTCAAGTTCGTCGTGTACACGTGGCACAAGGACGCGACGAAGACCGCCGCCAAGTAAGACGGAGTACCCGCCCGCGCATGCCGCCCTGTCCGAGACCCGGACGGGGCGGGTGCGTATTGGCCGCGCATCTGCCCATTGCGCGGCCATGGGGCGGCCCGAGACGACACCGTGCGTTGCGCGCGGCCACGCCGTGATCCGGCGACGGCAGGCGACACGACGCCAACGGGAGCTTCCCGCACATGACTGACTTCTTTCCCCAATTCGCCCAGCAGCTGGTCAACGGCCTGACGCTGGGTGCGATCTATGCGCTGATCGCCATCGGCTATTCGATGGTCTACGGCATCATCGGCATGATCAACTTCGCCCACGGCGAGATCTACATGATCGGCGCGTACGTGGGCCTCGTGACCCTCACTGCCATCGGCATTTCCGCCGGCTATCCGCTGCCGCTCGTGCTCGGCGCCGCGCTGATCGTGTCGGTGATCGTCACCGGCCTGTACGGTTTCGCGGTCGAGCGCGTCGCGTATCGGCCGCTGCGCGGCGGCCCGCGCCTCGTGCCGCTGATCTCCGCGATCGGCATGTCGATCTTCCTGCAGAACTACGTGCAGATCGGCCAGGGTGCGCGCGACGTGTCCGTGCCCGTGCTGATCTCCGGCGCATTCGACATTCACCTCGGTGGCGACTTCGACGTGACCATCCCGT
Organism: Burkholderia sp. AU6039; assembly: GCF_002223365.1. NCBI lineage: Bacteria > Pseudomonadati > Pseudomonadota > Betaproteobacteria > Burkholderiales > Burkholderiaceae > Burkholderia > Burkholderia sp. AU6039. The sequence goes on along the minus strand of NZ_NKFK01000005.1, from coordinate 2,482,428 downwards.
ATTCGCGCCTGATGATCGTCTGCGTGACGCTCGTGCTGATGATCGCGCTCACGCTGTTCATCTCGCATTCGCGGATGGGCCGGGCGTGCCGCGCATGCGCCGAGGACATGAAGATGGCGAACCTGCTCGGCATCGACACGAACCGCGTGATCTCGTTCACGTTCGTGCTCGGCGCGATGCTGGCGGCCGTCGGCGGCGTGCTGATCGGGCTGACGATCGGCAAGCTGAACCCGTATATCGGCTTCGTCGCGGGCATCAAGGCGTTCACCGCCGCGGTGCTCGGCGGGATCGGCAGCATCCCGGGCGCGATGCTCGGCGGCGTGTTGCTCGGCCTCGCGGAAACCTTCGCCGCAGGCTACATGCCGGCCGAGTACAAGGACGTCGTCGCGTTCGGCCTGCTCGTGCTGATCCTGCTCTTCCGCCCGACCGGCCTGCTCGGCAAGTCGGACATCGAAAAGGTTTGAGGGAGACGCAGATGAGTCAAGTCATTTCCGTTCGCCGCCCGGCCGCCGACGCTTCGATCGGCCAGGCGCTGAAAAATGCCGTGGCCGCCGCGTTCCTGACGGCGATCCTCACGATCCCGGTGCTCGGGCTGCAGTTGAAGCTCGAAGGCTACCAGGTGGTGCTCACGCCGCACTGGCGGCCGGTGTGGATCGCGGTCGCGGGCGTGTTCCTGTTCCAGCTGTTCAAGCCGTGGCTCGTGCGCGCGAAATCGTCGGTGAAGCTGCCGGCGCTGCCCGCGATGGGCGCGCAGCAGCAGCGCGTGATCGTCTGGGTGCTGCTCGCGGTCGGGCTCGTGTGGCCGTTCTTCGGCTCGCGCGGCGCGGTGGACGTCGCGACGCTCGCGCTGATCTACGTGATCCTCGGCCTCGGGCTGAACATCGTGGTCGGTTTCGCGGGGCTGCTGGATCTCGGCTATGTCGGGTTCTACGCGGTCGGCGGCTATACGTACGCGATGCTGAACCAGTACTTCGGGCTGTCGTTCTGGGAATGCCTGCCGCTCGCCGCGATCGCGGCCGCGACGTTCGGCTTCCTGCTCGGTTTCCCGGTGCTGCGGCTGCGCGGCGACTATCTCGCGATAGTCACGCTCGGCTTCGGCGAAATCATCCGCCTGCTCGCGAACAACCTGACGAGCCTCACGGGCGGCCCGGACGGCATCTCGGGCATCCCGAAGCCGACCGTGTTCGGCTACGAGATGGTGCGCAGCGCGAGCGTCGAAGGCGCGAAGACCTTCCATGAACTGATCGGGCTGGAATACAGCGGCGACCACGTGGTGATCTTCCTGTACCTGCTCGCGCTCGTGCTGGTCGGCTTCACGCTGTTCGTGACGAGCCGCCTGATCCGCATGCCGATGGGCCGTGCGTGGGAAGCGCTGCGCGACGACGAGATCGCATGCCGTTCGCTGGGCCTGAACCCGACGCGCATCAAGCTGTCGGCGTTCACGCTCGGTGCGGCGTTCGCCGGTATCGGCGGCGCGTTCTTCGCGGCGCGCCAGGGCCTCGTGAATCCTGAATCGTTCACCTTCATCGAATCGGCGCTGATCCTCGCGATCGTCGTGCTCGGCGGGATGGGCTCGCAGCTCGGCGTGATTCTCGCGGCGATCCTGCTGACCGTGCTGCCGGAAGTCGCGCGCGGCTTCGCCGAGTACCGGATGCTGATCTTCGGTCTCGTGATGGTGTTGATGATGATGTGGCGTCCGCAGGGCCTGCTGCCCGCGAGCCGTCCCCACGTGGAGCTGCCGCAATGAGCGCGAATACGGAACTGTTGAAGGTCGCCGGGCTGCAGATGCGCTTCGGCGGGTTGCTCGCGGTGGACGGGATCGATTTCGACGTGCGTCGCGATGAGGTGTTCGCGATCATCGGGCCGAACGGCGCGGGCAAGACCACGGTGTTCAACTGCGTCGGCGGCTTCTACAAGCCGACCGGCGGCGACGTCGTGCTCGACGGCCACGCGATTGGCGGGCTGCCGAGCCACAAGATCGCGTTGAAGGGCCTCGTGCGGACGTTCCAGAACATCCGCCTGTTCAAGTCGCTGACCGTCGTCGAGAACCTGCTCGTCGCGCAGCACCGCAAGGTGAAGGCGGGGCTGCTGCCCGGCCTGTTCTCGACGCCCGCGTATCGCCGTGCCGAGAAGGAAGCGCTCGAACGCGCGGCCGTGTGGCTCGACCGGATGGGGCTGACGTCGGTCGCCAACCGGCCGGCGGGCACGCTGTCGTACGGGCACCAGCGGCGCCTGGAGATCGCGCGCTGCATGATCACCGAGCCGCGCCTCCTGATGCTCGACGAGCCGGCGGCCGGCCTCAACCCGCAGGAGAAGATCGAGCTGCAGCACCTGATCGACAAGCTGCGCCGCGAGTTCGGCGTATCGGTGCTGCTGATCGAACACGACATGAGCCTCGTGATGGGCGTGTCCGACCGCATCCTCGTGATGGAGCACGGTCGGCCGATCGTGATCGGCACGCCGGAAGCGGTCCGCAACGACCCGCGCGTGATCAAGGCGTATCTGGGGGAAGAGTGATGCTGAAGCTGGAACAGGTCCATACGCACTACGGCGCGGTCGAGGCGCTCGCGGGCGTGTCGATCGAGGTGAACAAGGGCGAGATCGTCACGCTGATCGGCAGCAACGGCGCCGGCAAGACGACGCTGATGATGACCGTGTGCGGCACGCCGCGCGCGTCGTCGGGCCGCGTGCTGTTCGAGGGCAAGGACATCACCGCGATGTCGACGCACCAGATCATGCGGCAGGGGATGGCGATCTCGCCGGAAGGGCGGCGCGTGTTCCCGAGCCTGACGGTGCTCGAGAACCTGAAGATGGGCGGCTTCTTCGCGAGCCGCCATGAGATCGACGACGGCATCGAGCACGTGTTCAAGCTGTTTCCGCGCCTGAAGGAACGGGCGACGCAGCGGGCCGGCACGATGTCGGGCGGCGAACAGCAGATGCTGGCGATCGGTCGCGCGCTGATGAGCAAGCCGCGTCTGCTGCTGCTCGACGAGCCGACGCTCGGCCTCGCGCCGCTCGTGATCGCGCAGATCTTCGACATCATCCGCACGATCCGCGACGAAGGCGTCACGGTGTTCCTCGTCGAGCAGAACGCGAACAAGGCGCTGGGTGTGGCCGATCGCGGCTACGTGCTCGAAACGGGGCGCGTCGTGCTCGCCGATACGGGCGCGAACCTGCTCGCGAACGATCGCATCAAGCAGGCGTACCTCGGCGGTTGATGCCGAACGCCGCCGGCCTGCAACGGGCCGGCGGCGCGTCCTCTTCGCTTTCTCATGCAAGGCCGGTTCCCGGCCTTGTCTTCATCCGATCCTGAAGGTGCTTTTCAGAACGTCGCGCAGATGCAGCGCGGCGCGATTGCTGTCGTCCGTCAGGATGGTGATCAGGTGCGGCGGGAGATCGGGCAGCACGATCCCGGCGACGTGGCTCGTCAGGTTGCCGGACACGCGATCGTGTTCGATGAGGCCGACCGCGAGGCCGTTCGCGATACACGCCTCGACCGCCGGCGAACTGGCGCTCTCGAGCAGCATCCGGTGCGGGATCTTCGCCTTCTTCAGCGCGTTCAGCGCGGTGTCGCGGTACGGGCAGCCCTGCAGTTGCACGGCGATTGGCAGCGGCGCGTCGGGATTGAACTTGAAGGTTCGCGCGGTGACCCACACCGGATGGGTCTTGCTGAGCAGCTCGCCGTGCGGCGTCGCTTTCGGCACCACGGCGATCGTGATGTCCAGCTGGCCGCGCGCGAACAGCGACTGCAGCTCTTCGCTGGAGCGTGCTTCGACCGTCAGTTCGAGCAGCGGCCGGTCGGCGGCGAAGCGCGGCAGGAATTCCGCCATGAAGTGCGCGGCGTACGAATCGGGGATGCCGAGCCGCAGCTTGCCGGTCAGCATCTGCGGCGACAGCGATTCGACGAGCCGGTCGTGGCTCAGCAGAAACTCGGTGGTGTCGCTCAGCAGCTTGTGGCCGTACTGCGTGAGCTCGACGGCCTGGTTGTTCCGCGTGAACAGACGCTGCGCGACCATCTCCTCGAGCTTCTGGATCTGCGCGGTGACCGACGACGGGCTGCGATTCACATGAGCGGCCGCATCCTTGAAGCGGCCGAGCTTCGCGACGGCGTGGAAGGTTCGCAGCAGGTCGACGTCCAGGGTGCGCGGCATGATTTGGTTTTTCCGAATCAGTGATTCAGGTAATGTCGATTGACGGAATTATTGAGCATCCCATATTCTCGGTCAACAGGCAGACAACGGCAGGCAGCCGGTCGCGCGTTGCACGTATCCGGGGAACGATTCATGTCGATCAATGATTTCGTTGTAGATGCATTGGTGCGGGACAGGAAGTTGAAGGCCGAGTCGGTATGGACGGTCGAGAATCACGAAAAGTATTCGACGCTCAAGCGCAGCGACGATGACGCGAGGAGGAAGGAAGCCGGGCGCGAGGTGTTTGCGCTGATGCGCAACCTGAACGAGCTGGGCGTGCGGAGCCCCGCGCTGTGCGCGGACCGCGACGGCAACGGTTCGTTGCGCGAAGCGATCGGCCAGTTGAGCGAGCGGCTCGCGACGTTGTCGCGCGGCCGCGATGTGCATTACATCGAGCTCGGGCCGGAGCCGGTCAAGACGACCGAACTCGTGAAGGCCGTCAGCGGCGGCGGCCCGGACCATCTGCGCTATACGGCCGTCGACATCAACGAGTCGTCCGAAGACGCGATGCGGCACGCGATCATGCCGTTCCTGAAAACGCCCGGCTGTTTCAACTACATCGCCGACGATTACCGGAACGTGCAATGGAACCACATCGACGTGGGCCAGGACGTGACGTTCATCACGATGCTCGGTTTCCAGGAAGGCAACGAATTGCCCGTGACGATCGGCCGGCTGATCCGCAATCTCGGCGGCAGGTCGACCTACGTCGTGTCGGAGATGCAGCTGCTGGTCGAGGGGAGGGAGGAGCCCATCTACAACTTCTACCGGAACGAGAACATGGTGCGGTTTTCCGAAGTCGTCAGCCGGCAGCAGGGCTTCGAGCCGCTCGGTGAGCACCATGTGTCGATCGTCCGGCTCAACCTGCTCGGCGACCAGTTCCATGTGGCAGTCACGTTGCAACCGGTATCGAAAGCCGGGGCCGACGGGCACCTGATCACCAACGTCTGCCTGAAATACACGCCGGAGCAATTCCGCCACGTGCGCCACAGCCACGCCAATTGCCGCGTGATCGACGAACTGCACAGCGGCGACGGCAGCGTCGTGTACCAGATCGCCCAGTTCAAGGCCTGAATGCCGCAACCACGACAGCGAGGCACGCGATGAACAAGGGAAATGCATTGCCGGTGTTTGCGCGCGGGTTCGATCGGGTGCGGCTTGCGTTGCAGACGTCGCTGTCCGGCGGCGCGAATGTCGACGGCTCGCTGGATGCCGCGACGGAACCGATGCGCTGGAGCAGCGCCTGCCTGCGCGACGACTATGAAGTGCGATACCGGCGCAATCTCGACGCGCTCGGCTATCGCGGTGTGCCGATGCGCGGCACGCGCTCGGATGCGCTCAACGCGGTGTGCCATCTTCGCGGGCTGTTTTCCGACGAGGCGGTTGCTGCATTGCGCGAGATCGGCCGCGCGCTGGAGCGCAGCGCGTCGAGCAGCAACTGGATCATCTCGAAGCGCGTGCGTGCGGTGACGGAGCGCTCGCGGTTCATCGACGACATGATGCACGACCGTGCGTTCCTGCTGCGGGTGTCGCGTCTGGCCGGTGTGCCGCTGATTCCGTATCCGATGGTCAATGCGCGCTCGCAGTTCAACTACTACTACCCGACGAGCCAGCGCGACGGCAAGGAACAGCTGGGCATGTGGCACACCGACGGCACCAGCTTCGTGCTGAACATCGTGCTGTCGGATCGATCCGACTACGAGGGCGGAAACTTTCTGTTCTACGAATCGACCGCGGAGACGTTCGATCGCCATGATCGCGAACGCCGGCACGTGAAGACCGCGAATCTGGACAACGCGGGCGACGCGCTGCTCATCTATGGCAGCAAGCTGTTTCATGGCGTCGAACCGGTCGAGTCGGGCCGGCGCATGTCGCTGGTGCTGTCGTTTCATTGCCCGACCACGCGGGAGGACGACAACGGCTTCTGGCATCTCGCGTCGGACGACGGCATCCCGCGCACGGTCGTCAACTGGCTGGCGCTGCAGCGCGCGCTCCGGGACGACGCCGAACTGCAGTATCACCGCCTCGGGCTCGAACCGATTCGCCCCGGGGATCTGGCGGACCCGCGCCTGTCCCCGGCAACTTTCTGAGAGCCGTCGCCCCATGCAGCTATTCCTGCTCCAGCTCGTTTTCGTGTTGTCGTGGAGTTCCGGCTTCATCGGCGCCAAGCTCGGCGCGGAGACGGCCGGCGCGTTCAACCTGCTGTTCTGGCGGTTCCTGCTCGTCACGCTGTGCCTCGCGATCGTCCTCAACCGGCAACTCGCGCGCCTGACGTGGGAGAAGCTGCGCTATCACGCGGTGATCGGCTTCCTGTCGCAGTTTCTTTACCTGGCCTGCGTGTACGTGGCGATTCAGCATGGCCTGCCGCCCGGCATTGCCGCGATCGTCGCCGCGATGCAGCCGCTCATCACGGCCGCGATGACGTCGCTCGAAGGCAGCGAGCGCAGCGGGGCGCGCCAGTGGGCCGGGCTCGTCGTCGGATTCGTCGGCGTGGGCATCGTGATCGGCGGGCAGTATGCGCTGCCGGCCGGGTCGGTCGGGCTCGTGATGTACCTGCTGCCGCTGGTGTCCGCGCTGGGGCTGTCGATCGCGACGATCTATCAGCGGCGCCGTGCGCTGACGGCCGCGCGCAGCAACGAGGACGGGCTGTTCCTGCCGCTGTTCGTGCAGGGCTGCGTGAGCCTCGTGCTGTTCGCGGTGTGCGGGATCGTCACCGGCGACCTGCACGTGCCGACCCAGCCGAACGTGTGGGTCTCCGTCGTGTGGCTGACCGTGTTCTCGACCTTCATCGCCTATCTGTCGTTGTGGGCGTTGCTCAAGCGGATGCCCGCGACGCGCGTGGCGACCCTCGTCTATCTCGAACCGCCCGTGACGCTGATGTGGGCCGCGTGGATGTTCGGTGACCGGATCGAGGTGACGACCTATCTCGGCATCGTGGTCGTCGCGATCGGCGTATGGCTGGCCGGCAAGCACGTGGCGCGGCCCGCGCGGGCGCGGCGGGCGAACATGGGGGCGGCCGGCCGTTGATCCACTGGTTGCGCGCGCGGTTCCGGTGTAGCGTCGCGGTACTGTCATGCTCAGCGAAGGAACCCGATGAAAGTCAAACGGATCGTCGCCAATATCGACACCCGGTCAGTCGACGACGCCAAGCGCTTCTACCAACGGATCTTCGGCCTCGACCTGCTGATGGACCACGGCTGGATCGCGACCTACGGCAATGCCGAGCAGATGGACGTGCAGATCAGCTTCGCATCGGAGGGCGGATCGGGCACGCCGACCCCCGATCTGTCGATCGAGGTCGACGACGTCGATGACGCACTCGCACGCGTGCTTGCGGCCGGGATTCCGGTCGAGTACGGCCCGGCTGACGAGCCGTGGGGCGTGCGGCGGTTCTATGTGCGCGATCCGTTCGGCAAGCTGGTCAACGTGCTTGCGCATCGCTGATTCCGAAATACATCGCGGCGGGCTGCGTCGTGCCCGGTCACGCCTGGGCATGACGGAGGGCGTACCGGGCGAAGTCAATGTGTAGCCCAATCGGCTTCGATCGTAGCGAAATGCGCTACATCCGGGCAATTCGTCCGAATCGGGACAAAATCGGCCACGCGGGCTGTATCGGGTAGCCCGAACGTCGGTGCATCACGCATGCAACGCCAACCCCTTCACCGCCTTGTCGACCGCCTTCTTCGGCCCGCGCAGCGCCAGCCCGACGAAGTCGAGATTCTCCGCGTCGCCGGCCCGAAACACGTCGCGGTTGGCCGCGTCGTGCCCGGTCGAAAACATCGCGTGCACGTAGGGCACGATCGTGAGCTCGCGCGACAGCGCCTGCCGGTGCGCGGCCTGCAGGCCGTTCAGGTCGGCCGAGAACACCAGCATCGGCTGGCCCAGCATGCGGCCGTAGCGGCGTCCCGCCGCATCCTCGTACGGTTCGCCGAGCGCTTCGGGCGCTTCGGCCGCGACGCCGGTCGCGAGAAACGCGACGACATTGAGTTTCTGCCACGCGGCGAGATCGTCGCGCACGATCAGCGCGACCTTGGTATCGAACATGAGTGCTCCTTGTAGAGACGCTCATGATCGGCTGCCGCGCGCGATCAGTCTGGAACGTTTGTGCAGAGTTGCCGGTAAGCGGCCGGCGTGATCCGGTACGCGCGGCGGAACCAGCGGCCCAGGTGGCTCTGGTCGGCGAAGCCGACGTCCGCGGCCGCCTGCGCGGGCGTGCGGCCGGCCGCCAGCAGCCGGCGCGCGGCACGCAGCCGCAAGCGCACCAGGTACGCGTGCGGCGACGTGCCGAACGCACGCTGGAACAGCCGCGTCAGCCGGAACCGGTCGATCCCTGCTGCATGCGCGAGTTCATCGAGCCCGATGTTGTCGTCCATGTGTTCATGCAGCAGATCGCGCACGCGTGCGATCGCGGGCGGCACGACGGTGCTTTCCAGCACGAGCGGCCCGCGCAGTTCGCCGCCGAGCCGGATCAGCAGGCGGTCGAGCGTCTGGTCGCGCGCGAGCTTGCCTTCGTTGCCGTGGATCGCGAGAAACGCCTGGCGGATCGCGTCGACGAGGCCGCGATCGTCGACGAGCGTATGGCCGAACGACGCCTCGACGCCGCCGAGGCCCGGCAGGTCCAGCCGGCGCGCCGCGCGCTCGACCCACGCTTGCGGCAGGTACAGCATCCCGTAGGTGAAGCCGCCGGCTTCGGGCGCATGGCCATCGTGCAGCGCGCCCGGCTCGATCAGGATCGCGCGGCCCGGCACGCTCGTATGCACCGACCGGTGGCACTGGAATTGCTGGACGCCCTGTTCGGTGAAGCCGACCAGCATGTCGTCATGATCGTGCGCATCGTAGGCATGGCCGTTGAAATGCGCATGCAGGCTTTCGATGCCGGTTTCCGCATCGCGCCGCGCGACGAGCCAGTGGCCGGTTGTGTCGATGTGCTTCGCGGGTGTCGTCATCGGATGCGTCGCGCTTCGTCGTTGCATGACGAATAGTGTACGCAGGTCGCGGGGCAGTGGGGACGGGCGCGCATCATGCTTCGTTTGCCGTCGCCTGTTCGTCGCGGGCGTATTGCGCGGGCGGCCGGCCGACGTGGCGTGTGAACGCGACGCTGAAGGTGCTCGCGGAACTGTAGCCCACGCGCCCGGCGATCTCGGCGATGCGGCCCTCGTTGCGGCGGAGCAGGTTCTTCGCGAGCGCCATGCGCCAGGTGAGCAGGTATTCCATCGGCGCGACGCCGACCGCGCGGCTGAAGCGTTCGAAGAAGGTCGAGCGCGACAGCGCGGCTTCCCTGGCGAGCTCGACGACCGTCCACGGGTGCGCGGGGCGTGCGTGCATCCCGCGGAGCGCGGCGGCGAGACGGCTGTCGGCGAGCCCGCGCACGAGGCCGGGCGACGCATCCGTGCCGGCCGAGAATCGCAATGCCTCGATCAGCAGCACTTCCACGAGACGCGACAGCACGAGTTCGCGCGCGGGCCGCTGCGCACGCGATTCGTCCCGCACCAGTTGCACGAGCGTGGTCAGGCGCGGCTCGCCGCGCACGTGCACGTATTGCGGCAGCAGCGACACCAGCAGCGCAGCGTCGGGCGAACTGAAGCTGCAATTGCCCGCCATCATGCGCGTGTCGACCGGGCGGTCCGCGTCGCCGATCCGGTATTCGCCGTTATCGAGCATGACCGGGGCGGCCGTTTCGACACCCGGCGGCGGCAGTTCGAAGCTGGAGATCGACACGCCGTAGGCAGCCGGAATCAACACGAAATCGCCGGGCAGCAGCTCGATCGGCGGATGTCCGTCGATCGCGACGCGGCACCCGCCATCCAGGACCGCGCAATAGAACGGCTCGCCGGCGACCGTCCGGCTGATGCGCCAGGGGCTTGCGCCGTGAACCAGCTTGGAATACCGCGTGCTCGGCTGCAGCAGCGTCACGACCTCGGCCAACGGATCGATCATCGCCGGACTCTCGCAAATGAAAATCGGATTTTCGATTGTAGCGAATACGGATCCGGCCATCTATCGTACGAACACATGCTCAACACGTCACAGGAGTGAGTTCGCATGAAGACCGTATTGATCACCGGCTGTTCCTCCGGCTTCGGCCTCGAGATCGCCCGCTATTTCCTGGCCCGCGACTGGCAGGTCGTCGCGACGATGCGTACGCCGCGCGAGGGCGTGCTGCCGCCGTCGCCGAACCTGCGCGTGCTGGCGCTCGATGTCACGAACCCCGACAGCATCCGCGCGGCGATCGACGCCGCCGGCCCGATCGACGTGCTCGTCAACAATGCGGGTTTCGGCGCGGCCGCACCGGCCGAACTGATGCCGATCGACACCGTGCGCGCGCTGTTCGAGACCAACACGATCGGCACGATCGCGGTCACGCAGGCCGTGCTGCCGCAGTTGCGCCGGCGCGGGGCCGGCGTGGTCGTGAACGTCACGTCGAGCGTCACGCTGAAGGTGCTGCCGCTGCTCGCCGCCTATCGCGCCAGCAAGGCGGCGGTCAATGCGTACACCGAATCGGTGGCGCTCGAACTCGCGCCGTTCGGCGTGCGTGCGCATCTCGTGCTGCCGGGGCGTGCGCCCGACACGCGTTTCGCCGATAACGCGCGCGCCCACATGCATGGCTTCGAGCACGAGGCTTATGCGGAATTTGCCGCGGCGGTCTTTGCGCGCATCGTCGACGAATCCGCGCCGATTACCCACGCGCAGGACGTCGCCGAAGCGGTATGGCGCGCGGCGACCGATCCGTCGAGCCCGATGCGCATTCCGGCCGGCGCCGATGCCGTCGCGTGGGCGGCGGAAGCGGGCTGAGGCTCGCCGACATGGGGCGAACCGGCTTGCCGGTAAACGGATCAGGCAAGCTCGTTTGCGCGAGTGAGGCGGGATGCCTCCGGCTTGAAACGAGCCGCCGGCGCGGTGGCATGCACGTACGTGCATGCATCACGGACGGATGCGATCCGTGCGGTTCTGCCTGTCGCGCTCGGCATGAAAGAACGCCGGGCGCGCCTTTGCTCGCTGCCTGTCTATCCGCCGGCCCTGCACGGTCGCGCCAGCTACCCCCACCCGATACACGCGCGACCACGCCGAGCCGGGCCTCTGCCGCTACTGGCCGCCTTGGTACAGCTGGTTGAGACGCTGAAGATCCCCCGACTTCTGCATCCGCAGGTATTCCTCCTTGACCTGTGCGCGGGTGAGCCCGGTCGGCCCGCCTGCCTGCGCCCCGCCGCTGGGCATGCTGCCCATCGACGTCGCGCTGATCGCCGAGTCGGACGGCTTGCTCGACGCCGCCGCGGCGCCATCGTCCTGCGCCCGGGCGAGGCCTGACGCACCCAACACACAAATGGCGGCCAACGCCGCCTTGACCATGCTCTTCATCGTGGCACCTCACATGAACAAGCAATGCAACAACCACGACGCGGATGCTGCATCGTCCGCGTATGTCGACGTTGCGCAGGCTGCCCGTACGCGCAACGGCGATCCTCCCCCGGGCATTTCATCAAGGTTTTACGGCGATTGACGCGTCGGCATGCGCGGATTCACGCGATGGTTCTGTCGCGCGTGTCGAGTCGTCCTGTGCGCGTTTGACTCGCGCATCGTGAATCGGGTCATTCCGCCTTCATGGCATCGCGCCGGACAAATCCCCCATGCCGAACGCAGGAGCGGGTTCGTCACGCGAATGCAGCCGGAATGGCGGAATGATAGAACCCGCATGCCGGTTTAACGCCCTCTTGAAAGGGGGCAATTGCCGTAGTTGTCATGTGGAATGCCTACACTGCACAGACGTCGCGGAGTGTATGAAGTCGAGCGTCTCGCCGCGACCCGCGAACGAATCCGGTGCATGTTCGAGGAGCGCATTCATGTCTGACAAACACGTCGCGCTTGCAAGCCATATTCGCCGGCTCTGTTCGCTTGCCGTCGAGCCGCATCTCGTCATTCCTCATGTGATTGAGGCGGCCCGGCACATCGTCGGCGCCGACTGGGGCATGTTCTTCTATGCCGACGAACACTACGCCGTGTCGGACGTGTGCAGCGAAAACGAGGAGGTCTATTCGCTATTGCCGACATATTTCGCGAACATCCACAACACGTCTCGGCAGCAGGTGCTGGGCATCACGTTTTCCGAGGCGATGCGCCGCGGCCGCGGTTTCGACAACAGCGCGCACTACGACGATGCATTGCTCGCGAGCGACATGTATGCGGACCTGTGGCAGCCGGTGTCGATGCGCCACTGTCTCGAGCTGACCGCGACGGACGGCACGCGCGGCTGGGGCAGCCTGCTGCTGTCGCGCGCACCGGGCTGTCGTCCGTTCTCGGAAAATAACCATCGCGACATCGAACCCATGGCGCGGCATCTGGCCCACGCGCTGTCGCGGCCCGTGCGGCCCACGCTGCATGAATCGGAATGCAGCGAGTCCGCGACCCTGGTGGTCGACGACGATGGCCGGCTCCTGCTGCACAACGTGGACAGCATCCGGATGCTGGCGCTCGCGACCGGCGAGCCGCTCGCGTTCTATCGTCACGAACGCTTGCCGGACTGGCTCGCGCCGCTGCGGTCGAACCTCAACCGGATCTGGCTCGGCTACCCGGCGCCACCCGCGACGCTCGAGCGTCGCAACCCTGCGGGGCGTTTCCGCTTCAAGGCCTATCGATGTACCGACGCGGCCGCGTTGCAACGCGATGCCGCGATCGTGATCCATATCGAACACTTTCCGCCGCTCAGGCTGATGGTCGAACGCCTCGGCTTCGCGTTCGGCCTGACCGAGCGACAACGCGAACTCTGCGTCCAGCTCGTGCTGGGCCGCTCGCACAGCGAGATTGCGCGCGACTTCGCGCTGCGCGACAGCACGGTCGTCGATCATGTCCGCAAGATCTATCGCCGGCTCAACGTCCACAATCATGACGAATTGCGCAGCGTGTTCCGGGCCGGGCGGCTCGACTAGGATTCGAGGCGCCCGGCGTTGCATCGCGTGTTCCGTTACAGTGCGCGCCGGATCGCCTGGTCGAGCAATGACAACCCGAGATCGATTTCCGCTTCGCTGACGGTCAGCGGCGGCGCGATCCGGAACACGCCGCCCATGCCCGGCAACTGCACGATGTTCATGCTGAGCCCGAGCTTCATGCATTCGCGCGTGATTTTCGCGCCGAGCCCGTCCGCCGGTTCCTTCGTGCGGCGATCCTTGACGATCTCGACGCCGAGCAGCAGCCCGCGCCCGCGCACGTCGCCGATGCAGTCGAAGCGTTCCATCAGGTCGAGCAGGCCGCGCCGTAGCCGGTCGCCCATCACGTTCGCCCGCTCGACGAGCCCGTCGCGCTGCACGACGTCCAGCACGCGCAGGCCGACGGCCGCCGGCAGCGGATCCGACACGTGCGTCGTGTAGAACAGGTAGCCGAGTTCGTGCGCGCGTTCCTCGATTGCCGCGGACGTCACCATCGCCGCGAGCGGCAGCCCGGCGCCGAGCGTCTTCGACAGCGTCAGGATGTCGGGCGTCACGCCGTCGCGCTGGCACGCGAACATCGTGCCGGTGCGGCCGACGCCCGTTTGCGCCTCGTCGAGGATCAGCAGCATCCCGCGTTCCTCGCACTTGCGCTTGAGCGCCGCCATGTAGCCTTCCGGCAGTTCGATGATCCCGCCCGAGCTGAGGATCGGTTCCGCGATGAACGCCGCGAGGTTGCCGCTCGACTGGCGATCGATCAGGTCGAACGCGTAGTCGAGTTCGGCCAGATAGTCGTAGGCGCCGTTGTGCTCGAAGCGCGGCCGGTACGTGAACGGCGCCGGAATCGCGAACGAGCCGACGGCGGCCGGCCCGACGCCCTTGCGGCCGGCGCTGTAGGTGGCCGACGCGGCCGCGCCGGTCATCCCGTGCCACGACTGCGCGAAGCCGACGATCTCGTACTTGCCGGTGACGAGCTTCGCCATCCGGATCGCCGCTTCGTTCGACTCCGCGCCGGTGCTGAGCAGCAGCGCGCGATCGAGCCCGGCGGGCGTGACGTCGGCGAGGCGCGTCGCGAGGTCGACGACCGGCCGCGACAGCATCCCGCTGAACAGGTGGTCGAGCTTGCCCGCGTATTCGCCGATCACGGACACGATCTCCGGATGGCTGTGGCCCAGCACCGCGCTCATCTGGCCCGACGTGAAATCGAGGATCGCGCGGCCGTCCGCGTCGTACACGAAGCTGCCCTTCGCGCGCTCGATGATCATCGGCTCGAACGTGCCGCCGTAGCGGACCAGGTGCTGCGTGGCGTTGCGCCAGAAGGTCGGGTCGTCGTTCAGGGACATCGGGCGTCTCCAGGAAGGGGCAGGGGGCGCTTGCAGTCTAGGTGCGCGTCTGGTTTGATGGAAACGAATAGTTCTTATGCAAGGTAGAAAAGGAGCTAATACCTTGGCGCTTTCGCTCGAAATCGACCTGCTGCGCTCGTTCGTCGTGATTGCCGAGGTGCGCGCGCTCAGCCGCGCGGCCGCGCGCGTCGGCCGGACCCAGTCCGCGCTCAGCCAGCAGATGAAGCGGCTCGAGGAGGCCGTCGACCAGCCGCTGTTCCAGCGCACCGGGCGCGGCGTGGTACTGACCCATCCGGGCGAGCGGCTGCTGGTGCACGCGCAGCGCATCCTGCGGCTGCACGACGAGGCGATGGCCGACCTGTGCGGCACGGGGTTGTCGGGGACGATCCGCTTCGGCTGCCCGGACGATTACGCGGAAGTCTGGCTGCCTGCGCTGTTGCGGCAGTTTTCGAGCCAGCATCCGCAGGCGATCGTCGAGGTCGTGTGCGGGCCGACGCCGCGGCTCATCGAGCAACTGGACAAACGCGCAGTCGATCTGGCGATGATTTCATTGCCGGACGACGGCGCGAACGACGACATCATTCGCCGCGAGCAGCTGGTCTGGATCGGCTATCCGGGGCTCGAACCCGCGCATTTCGATCCGTTGCCGCTGGCGCTGTCCGATCGCGACACGCTCGATCACCTCGCGGCCTGCGAGGCGCTGGGTCGTGCGGGCCGCGATTACCGCGTCGCGTATGCGAGCAGCAGTCTCGCGGGGCTGATCGCGCTGGTGCGTTCGGGGCAGGCGTTCGCGGTGATGACGCAGACGGCGGTACCGGCCGACCTGGCGATCGTCACCGGCGATCCTCGCCTGCCGCCGTTGCCGGCCGTGGGTATTACGCTGAAGTTCGATCGCAAGCGGCCGTCGCATCTGACGGCGGCGTTCGCCGAGCATATCCGGCTCACGCTGCCGCTGTTGTGATGCGCGCGGCCGCCGTGCCGACGCATCACTCGACCGTCGACGAGGCCGACATCGTGGCCGGGCCGCGTGCGTCGGCATCCGCCGCCGCATCGCGCATGCGGATCGCCGCCTGCATGCCGGACAACTTGAGTTCGGTCTCCTGATATTCGTTGATCGGATCGGAATCGGCGACGATGCCGCAGCCCGCGAACAACCGGCACGCGCCGCCGTCGACCAGCGCGGAGCGCAGCGCGACGATGAAGTCGCCGTTGCCGTGCGCGTCGA
Organism: Burkholderia sp. AU6039; assembly: GCF_002223365.1. NCBI lineage: Bacteria > Pseudomonadati > Pseudomonadota > Betaproteobacteria > Burkholderiales > Burkholderiaceae > Burkholderia > Burkholderia sp. AU6039. Next base: position 2,466,755 of record NZ_NKFK01000005.1, on the reverse strand, counting down.
TCCAGCCGATGGGTGCCGCATACCAGCCGCGATCGAAGCCTTCATGCGCACGGATGTGGTCGAGCGCTTCGGCACGCGGATGGCCGGCCACGGCCGGCGTCGGATGCAGCGCCGCGACGACCTGCAGCAGCGTCGCGTCCGCCTTCAGCGTCGCGCGGATCGGCGTGCTCAGGTGCTGCAGCCTCGGCAGCCGGTGCAGCGACGGTTGCTCGGGCACGTCGAGCGTGCGCGACAGCGGCGCGAGCGCCGCGCGGATCGCGTCGACGACGAGCGCGTGTTCGAGCCGTTCCTTCGCGGAATCAATCAAGGCCGCGCCGAGCGCGCGGTCGTCGTCGGGCGTGGCGCCGCGCCGGATCGTCCCGGCCAGCGCATGCGTGCGCACGTCGCCGGCCGCGACACGCGCGAGCCGTTCCGGCGTGGCGCCGACGAAGCAAGCGCCTTCACGGCGGACCGCGAACAGGTGCGCATGCGCGTCGCGCTTGCGCAGCCGGCGCAGCAGCGGCGCGATGGCAACGGGCCGCGCGTACTGTTCGAGCACGTCGCGCGCGAGCACGACCTTGCCGAACGCACCGCCGTGGATCGCGTCCACCGCGCGCCGGACTTCGTGCTGCCATTCGCTTGCCTGCAGCGCCTGCGTGTGCAGCAGATGCGGGGCATCGTCGTCATGGGCGGCGGCGAGCGTGCCGAGCGACTCGATGCGCGCGAGGCACGCATGCGCGAGCGCGGCCGGATCGTCGTGCGCGGCGACGACGTGCTGGCAGACGGCCCAGTGCGCATCGCCTTCGCGCACGATCAGCAGCTTCGCCACCGTCATGCTCGCGTCGGGAAACGGCGCCCAGTGCGTGCTGCGTGGGCCATGCGAATCGAACCGGAAGCCGCCGACGAGGCGCGGCGGTTGCGGGCCGGCCGTCACCGCATCGCGGACGAGCGTGCGCCAGCGTGCATCGATCTGCGCGAAGCGCGTGTCGCCGGTGGCGGTCAGTTCGAGCGCGCCGTCCCAGCCGAACAGCGTGACGGACGCATCGCCGGCTTCGTGAAAGCACCACGGCGTGGCGCCGTCGTCCCACGCGGCGATCAGGTCGAAGAAGTCGAGCGGGCGCAGCGGCACCGACACCGACGCGAGTGTCGGCGTGCCGGTGTCGGCGGCGCGCCGGGCCGCGCGGGCGAAGGTGTCGTGCAGCAGCGGGAGGCCGGCGTTCATGCGAGCCCCCGCTGTTGCCGCCAATACTGCGTCTGCTGCGCGATGTACCACGCGATCAGGCCCGAGAACAGCGTCTCGACGTAGTCGGCATCGAGGCCGGCCTGTTCGGCCCAGCGGCGCCGGTCGGGCAGCATCGCGGCCACCCGTTCCGGCGCGGCGATGCTCGCTTCGTCGGGCTTGAAGCGCGATGCAGCCTTCACGTACTGCATGCGCCGGCCGAGCGCGTCGATGATGTCGGCGTCCAGGCGATCGATGGCTTCGCGAATGTCGGGCAGCCCCGTGCAGGCGTCCGGTGTCTTCATGTGTACTCCTTTCCGTAACGAAGGGATTGGTCGATCCGTTCGACCAGGTGCGCGATCACCGCCGAGTATTGGTGGCGCAGGTAGAAGTGGTCGCCGCTGAACGTCTCGATGCGGATCGGGCGCGACGCGACGTCCTGCCACGCATGCGCCTCGTCGTGGTCGAGCTCGGAATCGGCAAGCGGCAGCATCACGCCGAGCGGCGTCGTGAGCCGCGGCGGCCGGTCGCGGCGGTACGTCTCGATCGCGCGGTAGTCGCTGCGGATCATCGGCAGGTAGAGCGCGCGCATTTCCGGATCGGCGAGCAGCGCGGCGTGCTCGCCGGACAGCCGCGCGACATCGCCTACCAGCGCATCGTCGGATTGCAGGTGCAGGTCCGACAGGCGCTGGCGATGCGGCGGCGGCAGCGCGGAGACGGCCAGGTAAAGCGGCGCCGCGCCGCGCGCTTCGAGTCGCGCCGCCACCTCGTACGCGAGCGCGGCGCCGAGGCTGTGCCCGAACAGCACGAGCGGCGCGTGGGCATAGCGTTGCAGCGCGTCGGCGGCGGGGCCGGCGAGTGCGTCGATCGACGTCAGGCATGGCTCGCCGAAGCGTTCCTCGCGGCCCGGATACTGCAGCGCGAGGAGGTCGACGTCCCACGGCAGCGCGCGGCTCCAGCCGCGAAAGAAATTCGCGGTGCCGCCGGCGTGCGGGAAGCAGACGAGTTGCGCGCGCGGGCACGGCGACAGGCGCAGTTCGCGGATCCAGTTCGAATCGGTCGGCCGCGCGCTCATGCGGCCGCCGCCTGCAACTGGCGGCGCAGCAGGTCGCGCAGCGATTTCTTGCTGGTCTTGCCGATGCCGGTTTCCGGGAAGCGCGGCATGAACTCGATGCGATCGGGAATCTTGAACGCCGCGAGCCCGCAGTCGCGTAGGTAGCGTTTCAGCACCAGCCTGGACGGTGCGGGCGCACGGGCGACGACGAACGCGCACGTGCGCTCGCCGAGCAGCGGGTCGGGCATCGCGACCACCGCCGCGTCGTGCACCTGCGGGTGGGCGAGCAACAGGTTCTCCACTTCCTCGGCGGAGACCTTCTCGCCGCCGCGATTGATCTGGTCCTTGTCGCGGCCTTCGACGACGAGGTCGCCGTCCGCGGTGCGCCGTACGCGGTCGCCGCTGCGATAGAAGCCGTCGGCGGTGAACGCGGTTGCGTTGTGCTCGGCGAGCCGGTAGTAGCCGCGGATCGTGTACGGGCCGCGCACCTGCAGTTCGCCGATTTCACCGGGCGCGACCGGTTCGCCGGCATCGTCGACGATGCGCACTTCGTCGCCGTCCGACACGGGGCGGCCCTGCGTGTGCGCGATCCGTTCGGGCGAATCGTCGAGCCGCGTGCAGCAGATGAGCCCTTCGGCCATCCCGAACACCTGCTGCAGCGTGCAGCCGAGCACGGGCGTCACGCGCGCGGCCGCGTGGTCCATCAGTCGTGCGCCGCCGACCTGCAGCACGCGCAGGCTCGACACGTCGGCCTGCCGTTGCGGCTGTTCGTCGAGCCACAGCAGCGCGAGCGGCGGCACGAGCGCGGTATGCGTGACGCGCTCCCGCGCGATCAGCACGAAGCTCTGTTCGGGCTCGGGCCGCCCGGTCGTGATGACGCGGCCGCCCGCGAGCAGCGCGCCGATCGTGCCGGGGCAGCACAGCGTGAAGTTGTGCGCCATCGGCAGCGCGGCGAGATACACGGTGTCGGTGTCGAAGCCGCTCGCGGCGCTGCACGCGCGCACGTTGTACAGGTATTCGCGGTGACGGCGCGGGATCAGCTTCGGCGTGCCGGTCGTGCCGCCCGACAGCTGGAAGCACGCGATGTCGTCGGCGCGTGCCGCGCATTCGCGCAGCCGCGGCGCATCGTACAGCGCGTCGAACGGCGTGAACGCGTGATCGTCGCCGGCCATCACGACGTGCTCGAGCGTCGGGCAATCGGCCTGCAACGCGGCCGCGAGCGGGCGGCAGTCGAATTCGCCGAGTTGCGCCGCGCCCAGATACGCACGCGCGCCGGCGAAGCGGCAGAACGCGCCGATCTCGTAGTGCCGGTGAGCGGGGAGGGCGAGCACCGGCCGCACGCCGAGCTGGAACAGCGCGAAGCACGTCTCGATGAAGCGTGCGCCGTTCGGCAGGTGGACGACGACCGCGTCGCCGCGCGTCAGGCCGAGACGCGCGAAGCCGCCCGCCAACCGGCGGATGCGCGCGAGCAGGTCGCGATAGCTGAGCCGGCAGGCGCCGTCGACGACGGCGAGCGCATCGGGATCGCGCTGCACTTGTGCGTCGAGCGCATCGAAGAAAGTCGTGTCTTGCCAATAGCCGGCGTCACTGTAGCGGCGCGCGAAGTCGTCGGGCCAGTCGGGCGCGTCGGCCGGGAAGGCCGGCGCCACGGACGGAAGGGAGGATTGCATGCGCTGACCTTGGGTTCCGGCAAGTTGTCAGAAAATGTAAATGAGAGGTATTATCATTTGTAACAAGTGCTGCGATAGCGCCGTTTCTTTCGATATCGCGGCAATTTCATTCGATCGGGCGCCGGTCGCGCGGCGCCCGCCCGGCCCGGCCGGACAATCGGCCGGTTGCCGCCGGCGCGCGCCGGGCCGCGCGTGCCGCCTAACCAACGGACCTCCGATGAGCTCGACCTCCTTCGCTTCGTCACGACGTCACCCGCCGGTGCTCGTGCCCGGCAATCATCCGGGCGTGGTGCACATCGACGCGGGCATGAAACTCATGAGCGGCACGCTGTGCTCGGATAGCCGCGACTGGTACGAGGAGCCGCTCGAAAAAGGGCTGAAGCTCGTCCTCGTGCAGAGCGGGCAGCTGCGCTGTCGTGTGCCGGGCCAGCCCGAGCAGTGCATCAAGGGGCCGGGCCTGTGCGTGATCGCCAACGACGGCGAATTCACGACGCACCAGATCTACGACCGCGACACGCCGCTGCGCTACACGATCGTGCAGCTCGGTCTCGACGCGCTCGACCGCAACCTGAGCCTGTTGCCGGAGAAGATGCTCGCGCCGACGGGCGGCGATCCGCGTATCGTCAGTTGCCCGGCGTCGAAGGCGCTGCAGGCGCTCGCGGTGCAGATCGCGACCTGCCCGTTCGAGGGCGCGGTGCGCGAGTACTACCTGAAGGCCAAGGCTTTCGAACTGACCGCGTTGAGCGCGCAATTGCTGGCGACGCAGCGGCAGTTCGCGCCGGCCGACGTGCGCGTCACGTCGTCGGACGTCGAGCGCGTGTATGCGGCGAGCGACATCCTGACGCGCGAGCTTCAGCAACCGCCCACGCTCGACGCGCTCGCCGGTAGGGTGGGGATGAATTCACGCAAGCTGACGGCCGGTTTCCGCAAGGTGTTCGGCACGAGCGTGTATGCGTACCTGCAGGAATACCGGCTGCGGACCGCGCACGCGATGCTGTGCGCGGAGGACGCGAACGTGTCGACCGTGGCGTACCGCGTCGGCTATAGCCCGGCCCATTTTTCGATCGCATTCCGCAAGCGCTACGGCATTTCGCCGAGCGATATTCGTGCGTCGTCGAACGCGATCGACGACGTCGAGACGGAGCGCGCGGCAATCTAAAACAACTGACCGGCAGCCTAAAGCAATCGACAAGGCTCATGGGAGTGAATGAGATAGATTCTCATTCACGGGTGGCCGCCGCCGCGCGGATCCGCCATCGAACGACCCATACAAGGCGTGCCCATGAGCCAGACCGCTGTCGATTCCAGCATCGATCATTCCGATCCTTCCCGTTTTTCTCCCATTGCCTTTCGCTCGCAGCTCGTCGCGATGATCGCCGAGCTGCTCGACGAGCCCGTCGACGAAATCGCGTCGCTCGACGATGACGAGGACCTGCTGAGCTGCGGCCTCGATTCGATCCGGCTGATGTATCTGCAGACGCGCGTGAACCGCCTCGGCTACGCGCTGACGTTCGATGCGCTCACGCGTACGCCGACGCTCGGCGCGTGGGCCGAACTGCTCGCGAATGCGCCGCGCGTCGTTCCCGCGGCGCCTGACGTCGAGACGGCCGAGGTCGTCGAGGTGGACGTGCATGCGCCGTTCGACCTGTCCGCGGTGCAGCAGGCGTACTGGCTCGGCCGCGGCGATGGCGAAGTGCTCGGCAACGTGAGCTGTCATGCGTTCCTCGAGTTTCGCTGCCGTGCAATCGATCCCGTTCGTCTCGACGCGGCATGCCGGCTCGTGCGCGAGCGCCATCCGATGCTGCGTGCGCGCTTCACCGGTGGCCGTCAGCAAATCGTCGCGGCGCCGGACGCGCCGGTGTTCGCGCATGCGGACTGGCGCGACAGGACGGCCGCCGAGGCGGAAACCGAATGGGCGTCGCTGCGCGCGCGCCGGTCGCACGAATGTCTCGACGTCGAGCGCGCGCAGGTCTTCATGATGGGGCTCGTGCAGATGCCCGGTGGTGAAGATCGCGTGTGGTTGAGCGTCGACCTGCTCGCGGCCGACGTGGACAGCGTGCGGCTCCTGATGCAGGAAATCGGCGCTGCCTACGCCGAGCCGTCGGCGTTGCCCGACGCACCGTCGACGTGGTTCCCGGCCTGGCTCGCGCGTCGCGCGGCCGATACGCGCGATGCGCGGGCCGCGGCGCGCGACGCATGGCAGGCGCGGCTCGCCACGCTGCCGGAAGGGCCGGCGCTGCCGCTCGCCCGTGCGCCGGAAACGATCCGTGCGCCGCGTTTCAGCCGCGTCGCGCATACGCTGAGCACGGCCGAACTCGCGCGCCTGCAGGCGCGGGCCGCGCAGCATGGCGTCACGCTGTCGTCGGTGTTCGGCGCGGCGTTCGCCGCGGTGCTCGCGCGCTGGAGCGGCCGTCACGCGTTCCTGCTCAACGTGCCGCTGTTCGACCGGCACGGCGATGCGCCCGACCTCGGCCGCGTGATTGCCGATTTCACGACGCTGCTGCTCGTCGAATGCGACCTGCGCGCCGACGCGAGCGCGGCCGACGCGGTGCGCGCGTTCCAGCAGCGGCTGCACGGCGCGATCGCGCAGGCCGCGTATCCGGCGCTCGACGTGCTGCGCGATGCGCGCCGGCAGGGCGCGCCGCGTGCGGCGCCCGTCGTGTTCTCGTGCAACCTCGGCGACGCGCCGTTCGTGCCCGACGCATTCGCGCGCGTGTTCGGCGATCTGCACGACATGATTTCGCAGACACCGCAGGTGTGGCTCGACCATCAGCTCTATCGCGTGCCGGACGGCGCGCTGCTCGCGTGGGACAGCGTCGACGGCCTGTTTCCCGACGGGATGATCGATGCGATGTTCGGCGCGTATGTCGCGCTCGTGCAGGCGCTGTGCGATCGCGACTGGCGGCTGCCGATCGCCGTCGAGCTGCCGTCCGCGCCGCGCCGCGTGCGCGAGGCGCTCAACGCGGTGCCCGCACCCGGGCGGCCGCGCACGCTGCATGCCGACTTCTTCGCTTTGGCCGCGCGCGAGCCGGCAGCCGTCGCGTTGCGGTGCGGCGAGCAAGCGGTGACGCGCGGCGAACTGGCCGCACGGGCGCTCGCGATCGCGGGCGGCTTGCGTGCGGCCGGCATCGGTCACGGCGACGCCGTCGAGATCAGTCTGCCGCGCGGGCCCGCACAGGTGGCCGCGGTGTTCGGCGTACTGGCCGCCGGCGCGTGCTATGTCCCGCTCGACATCGCGCAGCCCGCCGCGCGCAAGGCGTTGATCGAACGCGCGGCCGGGGTAAAGGCCGTGATCGGCGACACGACGCTCGCCGATGCAGCGTTGCCGCATGTCGGCGTCGCGGCGCTGATGCGGCACGAACCGCTGGCCGCGCCGCTCGCCGTAGCACCGCAGGCCACCGCGTACGTGATCTACACGTCCGGTTCGACGGGCGTGCCGAAAGGTGTCGAGATGACGCATGCGGCGGCGCTCAACACGATCGATGCGATCGATGCGCTGCTCGGCGTGCATGCGCAGGATCGCTTGCTCGCGGTATCGGCGCTCGATTTCGACTTGTCGGTGTACGACCTGTTCGGCGTGCTCGGTGCCGGTGCCGAGCTTGTGCTGCCGACCCAGGACGACGCGCGCGACGCCGCGCGCTGGATCGAGCTGATCGCGCAGCATCGCGTGACGCTGTGGAATTCGGCGCCCGCGCTGCTGGAGATGGCGCTGGCGGTGCCGGCCGCGGCCGACGCGTGCCGCAGCGTGCGCGCGGCGCTGTTGTCCGGCGACTGGATCGCACTCGATCTGCCGGCGCGCCTGCGTGAACGGTGCGGCGACGCGTGTGCGTTCCATGCGCTCGGCGGCGCGACCGAGGCCGGCATCTGGTCGAACGTGCAGACGGTGCGCGATGTGCCGCCGCACTGGCGCTCGATTCCGTATGGCCGGCCGTTGCCGGGGCAGGCCTATCGCGTTGTCGATGCCGACGGCCGCGACGTGCCGGACTACGTGCCGGGCGAACTGCTGATCGGCGGCGACAGCCTCGCGCGCGGCTACCGGAACGATCCCGAGCTGACCGCGCAGCGCTTCGTGCAGCAAGCGTCGGGCCGCTGGTATCGCACGGGCGACCGGGGCCGCTACTGGCCCGACGGCACGCTCGAATTCCTGGGGCGCGAGGATCGCCAGGTTAAGGTGCGCGGGCACCGGATCGAACTGGGCGAGATCGAGGCCGCGCTGGCCGCGCATCCGCTGATCGACGGTGCGTGTGCGAGCGTGGTCGGCGGCGAGGCCGCGCGCATCGCCGCGGCATTCGTGCTGGCCGATCGCGCACCGGATGCAACGCTGTCATCGCCCGTACTCGCGGAAGCGGACGTTGCCGATACGCTGCACGCGGAAGCGGCCGTCGCGCGCGCGGTCGCCGCTCGGCTGCTCGACGGCGATGCCGGCTTGCCGCCGTCGCTGCGCGCGCATTGGCATGCAAAGGATGACGTATCGATGTCGATCGACGGCGCGCTCGATCGGCTCGACTGGTTTGCCGCCGATCTCGACGACCTGACCGGCGCGCTGCGTGCGCTCGCGGCGGACCCGGAAGGCGCCGCGCGGCGTGTGCCGCTCGATCCGAGGATCGCACCGCTGGCGTTCGCGGCGCGTCTGCCGGACGGCGCACGCGCACTGCGCGAGTTTGGCGATGCGCTGCAGCCCCAGGCCGCCGCGCGCACCGAACCGATGCGGGTCGCGGTGCTCGACGCGCGCGCCGGGCAATGGTTCGATGCGGGGCTCGGCGTGCTCGACGATCCGCGCTTCGACGTGACGCTGTTCGACGCGTCGCCGGGTCTGCTGCACAACGCTCAGGCGTACTTCACACGAACGATGCCGACGTTGCAGGCGATGCAGGACGGCCTGCTGCCCGCCCGCCATCTCGGCCGGTTCGATTGCGTGATCAGCTTCGCGGCGGCGCACCTGCGTGACGATCCGCGCGAGACGTTCCGGATCGCGGCAGCGTTGCTGGCGCAGCATGGCCGCCTGCTGCTCGCCGACGTGCTGCGCGATTCGCCGCTGCGCGAACTCGTCGCGGGCGTGACGGGCGATGCGTCGCTGCCGCGGCTGTTTGCACCCGATGCGCTGGCGTCGGCGGCACACGCATGCGGCTTTGTGCTGGATGATTCACGGAGCTGGCGCTCGACTGCCTTTGCCTGCATCGACGCGCGCCGTGTCGGCGAACCGGTCGCGCAAGCGGCACTGGCCGACTGGCTGCGCGACCGGTTGCCCGACGCGATGCGTCCCGATGCGCTGTGGTGCCTCGCGCGCTGGCCGCTCAACGCGAACGGCAAGATCGACCGGCGAGCGGTGGGCGATGCGCTCGCGCGGGCGCTCGGCGACGCACCGGCCGCACACGATGCGTTCGTGCCGGCCGACGAGCGGCAGGCGACGCTGCTCGCGTGCTGGGAGCGCGCGCTCGGCCGCCCGGCGAATGCGCGTGACGCGACGTTCTTCGCGCTCGGCGGCGACAGCCTGCTCGCGACGCGCCTGCTCGCGCAGCTGCGCGAGCGGCTCGGCGTGCGGGTGGGGATGGCGGCGTTCTACCGGCAGCCGACGCTCGCGGGTCTCGCCGCGCAACTCGACGAGGCCGCACCGGCCGCGCCGCCCTCGCACGCTGCGGGCGGTGCGCCGGTTGCGACGATCGAGGAGGGCGTGCTGTGAGCTTCGATGACGTGCTCGATCTTTGCCGCGAACGCCAGATCGAACTGTGGTGCGACGACGGCGGACAATTGCGCTATCGCGCGCCGGCCGGCGCACTCGATGCGGACCTGGCCGCGCGCATCAAGGCAGAACGCGATACGTTTATCCGCTTCCTGCAGGACGGCGCGTGGCGCAGCGATCCGGCGCGCCGGCACGAGCGGTTCGCGCTGACGCCGGTGCAGGCCGCGTATGTGCTCGGCCGGCACGAATCGTTCGAGTTCGGCGGCAATGCGTGCCATCTGTATGTCGAATACGGCGAGCCCGCGAATCTCGACTGCGTGCGCTTCGAGGCGGCGTGGAATGCGTGCGTTGCGCGGCATCCGATGCTGCGCGCGATCGTCGAGGACAACGCATGGCAGCGCGTGCTGCCCGACGTGCCGTGGCAGCCGCTCGCGGTGCACGACCTGCGCGAGGCCGATGCGAACGCATTCGACGCGCACGTGACGCGTATGCGCGAGCGCCTCGATCATGCGGTGCATGCGCTCGACCGCTGGCCGGTGCTGCAGCCGGAAGTGAGCCTCGGGCCGGATGGCGCGGTGCTGCACCTGTCCGTCGATTTCACGCTGATCGACTACGCGAGCCTGCAGTTGCTGCTCGCCGAATGGCGACGACGCTACGACGATCCGCAATGGCAGCCCGCGCCGCTCGACGCGACGTTCCGCGATTACGTCGTCAATGAAGCCCAGGCCGGCACGCGCGCCGATCATGCGCGTGACAAGGCGTGGTGGCTCGCGCGCATCGACGATCTGCCCGCGCGGCCCGATCTGCCGGTGGTGCCCGCGATGCGTGCCGACGCGCGGCCGCGCTTCACGCACCGGCATGCGCAGCTCGATCGCGCGCAATGGGCTGCGCTGGGCAACTACGCGAGCCGTTTCGGGCTGAGCGCGGCAAGCGTCGCGCTGGCCGCGTTCGCCGAAGTCGTCGGCCGCTGGAGCCAGTCGCCCGCGTTCTGCCTGAACCTGACGGTGCTGAACCGTCCGCCCGTGCATCCGCGCATCGACGCGGTGCTCGGCGATTTCACCGCATTGAGCCTGCTCGCGGTCGACGTAACGCAAGGGCGCGATTTCGTCGAGCGTGCGCGCACGATCGGCGCGCGCATGTTCGACGACCTCGACCATCGCGCGTTTACCGGTGTCGACGTGATGCGCGAACTCGCGCGGCGGCGCGGCAAGGATGCGGCGCTGATGCCGGTGGTGTTCACGAGCGGCATCGGCAGTGTGGGCCGCCTGCTCGGTGAGCAAACGACCCGCGCCGAGCCGCCTCTCTACATGATCAGCCAGACGCCGCAGGTCTGGCTCGACTGCCAGGTGACCGACCAGTTCGGCGGACTGGAAATCGGCTGGGACGTGCGCGACGACCTGTTTCCGGACGGCATGCCCGCGGCGATGTTCGATGCGTACGTCGCGCTGCTGGGCCGGCTCGCGGCTGAAGCGGAGTGGTGGTCGCGCGAGGGTGACATCGTGCTGCCGTCCGCCGCGCCCGCCGCCGAGATCCATCCGGATGCCGATACGCATGTCGCGGCCGGCTTCGCCGCGCAGGCGTTGCGTACGCCCGATGCGCCGGTGGTGATCGATGCACAGGGGACACGCACGTATCGTGATGTCGCGCAGCACGCGGCGGCGTTGCGGTCAGCGCTTGAACAAGCCGGCGTCGGCGAGGGCGACACCGTCGCGGTGCTGATGCCGAAGTGCGCGCACCAGCTCGCGGCCGTGCTCGCGATCGTCCAGGCGGGCGCCGCGTACGTGCCGGTCGACAGCCGCCAGCCGGCGCTGCGGCAGCAGTCGATCCTGCGCAATGCGCGCGTGCGCGCGGTCGTCAGCGTGCAGGCGCTCGACTTCGAACATGATGGTTGCACGCGCATCGATATCGACACGTTGCCGACCGATCCGCAATGGCCGCCGCGCGCTGCGCATGAAATCGACGGCGACGCGCTCGCCTACGTGATCTATACGTCGGGCTCCACCGGCGAACCGAAGGGCGTGATGCTGAGCCACGCGGCCGTGTGCAACACGCTCGCCGACATCAGCGCGCGCCATGAAGTCGGCGACGGTGACGTCGTGCTCGGCCTGGCCGAACTCAGCTTCGACCTGTCCGTCTACGACTTCTTCGGCGCGACCGCGCGCGGCGCGTGCATCGTGCTGCCCGATCCGGCGCGCGGCAACGATCCGTCGCACTGGGCCGAGCTGATGGTGCGCCACCGCGTGACGCTGTGGAACTCGGTGCCCGCGCAAGGGCAGATGCTGATCGACTATCTCGAAGGCGAACCGGCGCTCGACGTGCCGGGCCCGCGCCGCGTGCTGTGGTCGGGCGACTGGATTCCGGTGACGCTACCCGCGCGCTGGTGGCGGCGCTGGCCCGACAGCGCGTTGTTCAGCCTGGGCGGCGCGACCGAGGCGTCGATCTGGTCGATCGAGCATCCGATCCGTGCGGCGGACACGCGGCTTGCCAGCATTCCGTACGGCCGTGCGCTGGCCGGGCAGACGATGGAAGTGCTCGACGCACTCGGCCGGCCGTGCCCGCCCGGCGTGCGCGGCGAGATCCATATCGGCGGGGTGGGGCTCGCGACGGGTTACGCGAACGATCCCGTGCGCACGGCCGAACGTTTCATCCGTCATCGCGACGGGCGCAGGCTGTATCGCACCGGCGATCTTGGCCGCGTGCGCGCCGACGGTTCGCTCGAATTCCTCGGGCGGCAGGACGATCAGGTGAAAATCCGCGGCTACCGGATCGAGCTGGCCGAGATCGATGCGGCGCTGACCGCGCATCCGCTCGTCGGCGCGGCTGCAACGATCGTGCTCGGCGAAGGCGCGGAGCGCCGGCTCGCGAGCTTCGCTTCGCTGCAGAGCGTGGAATCGGCACCGAACGCACAGGACGACGCGCTGCACGAGATCGTGAAGCATGTGCGTACTGTGTTCGACGCCGCGCGCTGGCCCGCGCATGCGGACGTGGTGAAGTCGGTCGCCCAGCTCGAAGCGGCCTGCGTCGCGTCGCTGGCCGCGTGGATCGTGCCGGCAGGCGAGCTGATCGAGGAGGCTGCGACGGATTTCGCGACGTTGTGTGAGCGGTTGCGCGTGCCGGCGGCGCGACAGCATCTGCTGCGTCACTGGCTCGCGATGCTCGACAAGCATGGCGTGCTGCACGCGGATGCCGAAGCAGGAGGCTGGCGTCTGCGGCCCGATACCCGTATCGCCGATGCTCACGCGTGCTGGGATGCGTTTGCGCAGCACGCATCGCCCGAACTGTGGCCGGCCGTCCTCGTCGACTACTTCCGCGACAGCGCGGGATGCCTCGACGCGCAGGTGGACGGCAGTGTGTCGCCCGCCGGCCTGATGTTCCCGGAAGGCGCATCGCATATCGCCGACGCGATGTACAGCGAAGGCGAACATGCGCACGCACTGCACGACGGGATGGCGCAGGCCGTGCGCGCGATCGTCGCACGCGAGCCGCAGCGTCCGTGGCGCATCCTAGAGATTGGCGCAGGAACGGCCGCGGCGACGCGCTCGATCGTCGACGCCCTTGCGCCGCTGGTCGAAGCCGGCGCGCGGATCGACTACCTGTTCAGCGACGTGTCGAGCTATTTCCTTGCCGCGGCGCGCGAGCGCTTCGCCGCGTATCCGTGGATGCGGTTCGTGCGGTTCGACATGAACGCGCCGTCCGACGCGCAGGGCATCGCGCCGCATTCGATCGACGTCACGATCAGCTCCGGCGCGCTGAACAATGCGCGTGACACGGTCGCGCTGGTCGCCGGGCTGCGGGCGCTGTCGTCGGCCGATGCGTGGTGGGTGATCCAGGAACTGACGACCGAGCATCCGGAGATCAGCATCAGCCAGGGGCTGATGATGGAAACGCCGAACGACGCGCGTGCCGAGTCGGCGCGATTGTTCGTGCCGCGCGTGCAGTGGCTCGAATGGCTGCAGTCGGACGGCGGCGATCGTGCGCTCGGTTGCGTGGCGCCCGGCACGCCGCTCGACGCGCTCGGCTACGACATCCTGCTTGCGCACGTGAAGCGCGGCGCGGCGCGCATCGCGCCGGACGCGCTGCTGGCGTTCGTCGCGGAGCGCGTGCCGGGCTACATGGTGCCGTCGCAACTGCGCGTGCTCGACCGTCTGCCGGTGACGTCGAACGGCAAGATCGATCGCCGTACGCTGGCCGGCATCGCCGACATCCGCGAACCGGAGCCGGCGGCCGCGCGACCCGTCCACACGCAGACCGCCGCCGATCCGTTGCTGGCCCGGTTGATCGGCTTGTGGGAAGCGGTGCTCGATACGCGTAACGTCACGCCGGATCAGGACTTCTTCGCGGCGGGCGGCGATTCGCTGCTGATCGCGCAGCTCGTGTCGCGGCTGCGTGGCGAGGAACCGCTTGCACAAGCGCATCCGTTCGACCGGCTGCTGCGCTGGGTGCTCGCGCAACCGACGCCGGCTGCGTTCGCGCAGTGCCTGCGCGATGCGGGCGAGCAGCAGGCGGCCGCGACATCGCCTGCTGTCCCGCGCACGACTCACGCGTCGGCGGTCATCCACGCACCTGCGCCACGCGTGCGTGCCGACGTACGCCCGATTCCGCTCGCACCGGGCGACGGCGTGCCGCGCGTGATCGTCCACGAAGGGCTCGGCACCGTGCATGCGTATCGTCCGGTCATGCCGGCGCTCGCGCGGCTTGGCCCGGTGCTCGGCTTCGCGGTGCGCGACGCGCAGGACTATCTCGAGGTGCCGGCGCGCCACCTGAACGCGACGCTCGGCCGGCGCTATGCCGATGCGTTGTGGCGCGCCGGCGTGCGCGAAGTCGACGTGCTCGGCTACTGCTCGGGCGGGCTGGTCGCGCTCGAAATGGCGAAGTCGCTGGTGCAGCTCGGCGTCGACGTGCGCACGCTGGACATCGTGTCGAGCTACCGGATTCCGTACCTGATCGAAGACGAACGGCTCGTGCTGTTCAACTTCGCGGCGACGCTCGGGCTGCCGCTCGACGCGCTCGGGTTTCCGGAAACGTACGTGCTGGCCGACGCGCTCGCCGACGCATTGAAGGCCGACCCCGCGCGTCTCGCGCCCGGCAGCCTGCAGGCACAGCTGGAAATCTTCGGCGATCGCTGCGAGCCGCTCGACGCGTTGCGCCGCCGCGTGCTGCGCGCGGCGGCCGGATTGTCGATGCAGGATGCGGTCGCGCATCCGCTGCTCGACGAACGCGAACGGCTGTACCGGCTCTTCATGCATTCGGTGCAGGCGAGCCACTGGGCCGGCGACGCGCCGTATGCGGGCGCGCTGCGGCTGTTCGTGCCGGAGCGCTGCAACCCGCTGATTCCGCAGCAGCGCGCGGCGCTCACCGAATACTGGACGGCGCAGGCGCTCGGCGGCATCACGGCCGTCGATATCCCCGGTGGTCATTTCGACTGCCTGAATACCGCGTTCGTCGACACCCGCCTGAAGGAGGCGCAATGAAGGTCCATCCGCTGCCGGTCGTCGTGGCCGGCTCACGCTTCGGCCAGTTCTATGCGGCGGGCCTCGCGGCGTCCAGCGCGTATCGTGTCGCGGGCATCCTGGGGCAGGGCAGCGCACGCACTGCCGCGCTGGCCGCGCGTGTCGGCGCACCCGTGTTCGATGCGCCTGAATCACTGCCCGAGGACGTGCGGGTCGCGTGCGTCGCGGTCGGCGGCGCGGCGCGCGGTGCCGACGGGGCCGGGCTCGCGTGCCGGCTGCTCGAACGCGGGATCGATGTCGTGATCGAGCATCCGCTGCTGCCCGACGAATGGAGCCGCGTGCTGCGCACCGCGTCTCGTCATGGCCGCCGTTGCCTGCTCAACAGCTTCTATCCGAACCTGCCGGTCGTCTCGCGTTTCATCGCCGTCGCGCGACGGCTGCGCGAAACGAGCGCGCCCGTGCATGCGGATGTCGTGTGCTCGGTGCAGGCCAGTTTCGCGGCGCTCGACGTGCTCGCGGCCGCGCTGCAGGGCGTGGGCCCGTGGTCGGTCGAGCCGGTCGGGCCGGCGCTGTCGTCGATGCGCGAATGCGCGATGGTGCTCGCCGAAACACCCGTGTCGCTGCGTGTGCACAACGAGATGGCGGCGGCCGACGATGGCCGGATGAGCCTGCTGTTCAGCATCACGCTGACGACGGACGCCGGCACGTGGACGCTCGCGTCGCCGCACGGCCCGCTGTGGTGGGCCCCGGCGCTGCGTGAGCCGGAGATCGACGAACACGGGCTGTTCCCGATCTTCGGCGAGACGGCGGGCAGCGACATGCCGAGCATCCAGATCTGCGACGACGCGCGCGACACGTGGGGCGCGATTCATGCGCGCAGCTGGCCGCAAGCGGCCGTGCGCGCGGTCGATCGGCTCGTGTCGGGTGAAGGGCTGCACGCGTGCAACCAGCGCAGCATCGACGTGACACGTGTCTGGCAGCAACTGACGATGCAGCTCGGGTTTCCGGAGCAGCCGCCGGGCGACGCGCGCGCGGCCACGCTCGGCATGCTGCTGGAGCGTGCCGCATGAAGGGGCCCTTGCTTTCGATGTTGCGGCCGTTCGCGGTGCCGCTCGTCGCGGCGGTCGTGTTGCAGGCGCTGGCGGGTGTCGCGTCGCTCGTGCCGTGGCTCGCGCTCGGCCGGGTCGCCGACGCATGGCGGGCAACCGCGCAGCTCGACGCGACGGCGCGCGGCTGGCTCGTCGCGGCCGTGGTGGCCGGCGTGTGCTGGCTGGGCGGCCAGACGGTCGCGCTGCATCTGACGCACCGGGTCGACGCCGATCTCGCCGACCGCTTGCGCAGGCGCCTCGCCGATCATCTGCAACGCCTGCCGCTCGGCTGGTTCGCGCGGGCAGGCAGCGATCGCGTCGCGCGTCACGTCGACCAGGACGTGCGTGCGCTGCACCAGCTCGTCGCGCACGCACCGGCCGATGTCACGCAACTCATCGTCGTGCCGTGTGCGGCGCTCGCGTGCCTGCTTTACCTGAATCCCGCGCTGCTTGCGTTCGCGCTCGTGCCGCTCGTCGCGGGCGCCGCGCTGTTTCGCTGGATGCGTTCGGCGCGGTTCGTGCCGGCCGTCGCGTCACGCAACGCGGCGCTTGAACAGCTGATGGGCGATTACGCGCAGCTCGCGCAGAACCCGGCGCTCGTGCGGCAGTATCCGGGCGCCGGCATCGAGGCGGCCGCGCTCGCGTCGACCGGGCGCTTCGAACAGGCGTTTTCGGCGTGGGTCGGCCGCGTCGGCGGGCCCGGTGCGTGCACGCAGGTGCTGCTCGGCACGCCGTTCCTGCTCGCGTGGGTCGTGTTCGGCGCGATGTGGCTCACGGCCGGCCGCTTGCCGGTCGGCGAACTGTGCGCGTTCGCGCTGCTGATCTGGGCGGTGGCCGCGCCGGTGCGCGCGCTTGGCCACGGTGCCGACGCATTGCGCGAGGCGCGCGCGGCCGCGGTACGCGTCGATGCGTTGCTCGCACTGCCGGTCTTGCCTGAACCTGCCGTTGGCGCCGCGCAGGTGCCGCGCGATGCGTCGATCGAGCTGCGCGGCGTGCGTGTCGACATCGACGGCACGCCGATCCTGCGCGACATCGACGCGACGATCGCGGCCGGCACGACCACCGCGATCGTGGGACCGTCAGGCGCGGGCAAGAGCACGCTGCTGATGCTGCTCGCCCGCTTCATGGATCCGGACCACGGCACGGTGCGGCTCGGCGGCGCCGATCTGCGGCTGCTCGCGTCGGATACGCGGCGCGAACAGATGGCGATGGTGTTCCAGCAGGCCGCCGCGCTCGACGTGTCGATGGCCGCGAACATCGCGCTTTACCGGCCCGATGCCGATCGCGACGCGATTCGCGCGGCCGCGCGTGCGGCCTGTCTCGATGAACGCATCGACGCGCTGCCGGGCGGCTACGACTGCGTGTGCGGGCGCGACGTGCGGCTGTCCGGCGGCGAACTGCAGCGGCTGGCGATCGCGCGTGCGCTGTTGTCGCCGGCGCCGCTGCTGCTGCTCGACGAACCGGCCTCGGCGCTCGATCCGCAAACCAGGCGCGCATTGCGCAATGCGCTGCGCGGCGACATGCGCACGCGCGTGATCGTCAGTCACGATCTCGACGCGGTCCGGCATGCGGACCAGATTCTCGTGATGGATCGCGGCCGCATCGTCGAGCGCGGCACGCATGCGGCGCTGCTGGCCACGCGCGGGTTGTATGCGCGGCTATGGCGCGAACGCGGTGCCGCGGGCGAGGAGGCCGCATGATGATGAAGTCGCTCAAACGTTTGCAGTGCCTGCCCGCCGAAACCCGTCGCGCGCTGTGGCGCGGCGCGGGCTGGGCGGTGGCCGCCGCATTGCTCGACGGTGCCTGCGGATTGCTGCTCGTGCCGTTGATCCGCGCATGGTTTGCCGGCGCGCAGGCGGCCGTGCTGCACTGGACGATCGCGCTCGGCGCGCTGACGCTGTGTCACGCCTTCGTGCTGTACGTCGCACAACGCGGCGGCTATCGCGCGGGCGGCGCGCTCGCGGCCGGTCTCGTCGAGCGCCTCGTGCGGCACCTGCCGCGCATCGCGTCGTGGCAGGCCGTGCGCGACAGTCATCCGGCCGGGCTGCTGCGCGGGCCGGTGATGCAGGCGATGGGGATTCCCGCGCACCTGCTCGGGCCGCTGATCGGCGCGGTCGTGACGCCGCTCGCGGTCGTCGCGGGGCTCGCGTGGATCGACTGGCGCATCGCGCTGTGCCTCGCGGCCGCGGCCGTGCTGCTGTTCGCACTGCTCGAACGCGGCGGCACGCGCACGCTCGCGTTCGAGCAATCGCGCGCGGCGGGCGATCGCGACATGGCCGTGCAGCTTCAGACCTTCGCCGCGCATCAGGGGCTGCTGCGCTTCGCGGGCCAGGAAGGCGACGCGCGCGCGGCGCTGCAGCACGCATTCGACGAGCAGCATCGCCGCACGCGTGCGCTGATGCGGCGCTCGCTGCCGATCGAGCTCGGCTTCGCGGGCGCGGTGCAGGGCGTGTTCGTCGCGATGCTGGTCGGCGGCGCGTGGGCCGTCTCCGCCGGCTGGCTCGATGCCGCGACGGCCGTGGCGGTGCTCGTGCTGCTCGTGCGCTTCATCGAGCCGCTCGCGCAGCTCACGCAGCTCGACCAGGCGCTGCGCGGCGGCTGGCGCGCGCTCGACACGGTGCTCGCGGTGCTGCATGCGCCGCTTTTCGACAGCCCCGAGCGCGGCACGCCGGTGCAAGATGCGAGCGTCGACGCGGTGCGCGTCGGCTACCGGTCGGCCGCCGGTGCGACGCTGCTCGACGGCGTCGACCTGCATTGCCCGGCGGGCGGCTTCGTCGCGATCGTCGGCCCGACGGGGGCCGGCAAGAGCACGCTGCTCGGCCTGCTCGCACGGCTCGACGATCCGGCCGCCGGGCGCGTGCTGCTCGGCCGCGCCGACGTGCGGCACCTGAGCGAGGCGACGCTCGCCGCGACGCGCAACCTCGTGTTCCAGGACAACGGGCTGTTTCGCGGCAGCCTCGCGTGGAACGTGCGAATGGGCCGCCCGGACGCGACCGATGCCGAGCTGCGCGATGCACTGGACGCGGTCGGCCTGCTGCGCGACGCCGAGCGGTTGCCTGACGGGCTCGAATCCGACGTGGGGCCGGGCGGCCAGTTGCTGTCGGGCGGGCAGCGCCAGCGCGCGTGTCTTGCGCGTGCGCTGCTGGCGCGTGCGCCGGTGCTGATGTTCGACGAGCCGACCGCGAGCCTCGACGAACTGAGCGCGCGGCGCGTGCGCGACAGCCTCGTCGCGCTGCGCGGGCAGCGCACGCGCATCGTCGTCACGCACCAGCCGGCACTCGCGGCGGCCGCCGACACGATCGTCGTGCTCGACGCGGGCCGGGTGCGGGCGACCGGCACGCATGCGCAGCTGGTCGAGACCGACGCGTGGTATGCGACGTTCGCCCGCGCGGGGCGGCCGTCCGACGTGTCGCCGACGGTCGATTTGGACGCGGAAGCCCGGCCGGCCGAATCCGAACACTGACGTGAACAATGCGATCCGGCATGCCCGGAATCGATAGGAAAAGCCCCTCGATCGAAAAATCGCCCGCCGGTTCTATTTGATAATGAGAATGATTATCAAATACGGGGGCGTGAATGCGGTACGAGGTGCTGGAACCTGAGAGATCAAGGACGAAGGGCGCGCGCGTCGCCCGTTTGGAGCGACGGCGCTGGCGTCCGTCGCTGTATCTGGGCCTGCTGATCGCCGCGCATCCGGCGGCGGCGTTCGCCGAGACGGCGCCGGCCTCTGCGCCGGCGTCCGCCGCGGAAGTCCGGAAGGAGGACACGACCGCCGCGAAGCCCGCCGCGGGCGAGCTGAAGGCGATTTCGGTGACCGCATCGCGCGGCGTGGCCGACGATCCGTCGGTGGCGACGGTCGGCAAGATGCCGCTGGCGTTGCGGGAGATTCCGCAGTCGGTCAGCGTGACGACGCGCGAGCGGATCGACCAGCAGAACCTGTTCTCGCTCGACGAGGTGATGCAGCAATCGGCGGGCGTCACCGTGCAGCCGTACGTGCTGCTTACCACCGCGTATTTCGTGCGCGGCTTCAAGGTCGACTCGTTCGAATTCGACGGCGTGCCGGTGGTGATCGGCGACATGGCGAGCGCGCCGCAGGACATCTCCGTGTACGAACGCGTGGAAATCCTGCGCGGTGCGAATGGCCTGCTGCACGGCTCGGGGAACCCGGCCGCGACGGTCAACCTCGTGCGCAAGCGGCCGCAGTACCAGTTCTCGGCGAATGCGAGCGTGAGCGTCGGCAGTTGGGACCGCTATCGCGCGGAAGCCGACATCGGCGGCCCGCTCAACGCGGCCGGCACCGTGCGTAGCCGGCTCGTCGCCGCGTACGAGGATCGCCATTTCTTCTACGACCATGCGAAGCAGGACACGCGCTCGATCTACGGGATCACGGAAGTCGACGTGACGCGCGACACGCTGCTCACGTTCGGCGCGCAGTACCAGACGACGCGATCGATACCCGACATGTCCGGCGTGCCGATGGCGCGCGACGGCTCGAACCTGGGCCTGTCGCGCTCGACGTTCCTCGACACCGCGTGGGGCCACTTCGACTGGGACACGACGCGCGCGTTCGCGTCGGTCGAGCAGAAGCTCGGCGCGGGTTGGAAGGCGAAGGTCAGCGGCGAATACCAGAGCGTGCGCTCGGACCTGAAGTACGCGGGCTCGTTCGGCGCGATCAACCCGGCGACCGGCGCGGGCGGTGCGCTCACGGGCGGAGCGTACCAGTTCAGCAGCTACAGCCGCAGCCTCGATGCGAACGTGCAGGGCCCGGTGCATGCGTTCGGGCTCACGCACGATTTGCTGTTCGGCGTGACCTACGCGAACAGCAGCAGCGGGCAGATGTCGGCGCAGTTGCAGGGCAACGTGGTCGGCACGCCGGTGAACGTGTACCGCTGGAACCCGAGCAGCGTGCCCGAGCCGGACGTCGGCCCGTACCAGCAGTCGCAGCAGAACGACATCTCGCAGAAGGGCGTGTACGGGCTCGGCCGCATCAAGCTCGCGGAACCCGTCACGCTCGTGCTCGGCGGGCGGCTGAGCTGGTGGAACCAGGACAGCCTCGGCGCGCACTACAACACCGGCCACCAGTTCACGCCGTACGGCGGGCTGATCTGGGATTTCGCGCGCGACTGGTCGTGGTACGCGAGCTATGCGGAAGTGTTCCAGCCGCAAACCAAGTCGATGTGGGGCGGCGGCATCCTGACGCCGGTGAAGGGGCGCACCTACGAGACGGGCGTGAAGGGCGAACTCGCGGGCGGCAAGCTGAACGTGTCGCTCGCGGCGTTCCGCATCGACCTCGACAACAACCCGCAGGTCGATCTCGCGCATCCGTGCGCGGGGCCGAACTGCTACTACGTGAACGGCGGCAGCGTGCGCAGCCAGGGCTTCGAATTCGAGGCGAACGGCCGCATCACGCCGTGGTGGAGCGTATGGGCGAGCTACACGTACGACACGATGCGCTATGCGGACAACCTCGCGAACGCGGGCTCGTCGTTCGCGCCGCTGCTGAACCCGCGCCACCTGTTCCGGCTGTGGACGAACTACGACCTGCCGTGGCAGGAGCGGCGCTGGAGCGTCGGCGGCGGCGTGCAGGTGCAGAGCAGTTACTCGGCGCAGGCCAACGGCGTCACGATGAGCCAGGGCGGCTACGCGCTCGCGAGCGTGCGGCTCGGCTACCGCTACGACAAGCACTGGAGCGCGGCGGTCAACGTCAACAACCTGTTCGACCGCAAGTACTACCTGAGCCTGAGCAACCCGGGCTGGAACAACCGTTACGGAGAACCGCGCAATGTGATGCTGACCGTGCGCGGGCAGTTCTGATGGCGGGCGGCTGGGGGACGCGGGCGGTGCTGGCGATCGGCGGCGTGCTGCCGGGCGCGGTCGCGCTCGCGGTCACGCTGGCCCGTCATTACCCGGCCGACGGCCTGAACCGGCTCTACGCGGCCGTGCTGCTGTCGCTTGCCGCGGGCGTCGCCGCGCTGCTGTGGGTGCTCGTCGCGCCCGGGCGGCGGCAGGCCGCGTGGCGCGCGGGCGCATGGCTCGCGGTGCTCATGCCGTGCGCGATGTGCTGGGGAGGGTGCTGACATGGACGCGTCATTGCGTTCGCGCTGGCGCGCGCTGCATCGCGGCGCCGGTGCGCTGTTCGGCGTGGTGCTGTTCGTCGTGCTGTTCAGCGGCACGTGGAGCCTCGCGACCGATTCGATGCAGGGCTGGTGGCGGCCGTCGTCGGTCGCCGTCGCGCGGCCGTCGCTTTCGCTGAATGAACTCGTCGCGCGTGCCGCGGCGCTCGGCGTGCCATTGCGCGAGGCGCGCGTCGTGCTGCCGCGACCGGACGATCCGGCGATCCGTTTCTGCGACGCGCGCCAGGCGTGCACGCTGGCGCTCGACCCGGCGACGGGCGAGCGGCTGGCCGACGGCGGACGCGCGGCGTTGCTCGTCACGCTGCACAAGACGCTGTTCGCGGGCTTTCCCGGGCGCATCTTCGTGAGCCTGTGGGGGATCGTGCTGCTCGTGCTCATCGTCGCGGGCTTGATCGTGCATCACCGGCGCTGGCCCGATGCCGCGCGCATCCGGCGCGGCAAAGGATTGCGCGCCGCGCTGTTCGACCTGCATGCGTGGATCGGCCTGTGGGGCTCGCCGTGGCTCGTGCTGTTCGCATTCACCGGCGCGATGTCGGGGCTCGGCGCGCTCGGCACGGTGTCGCTCGCGGGCGTCGCGTATCCGGGGCAGCCGCAGCGCGCGTTCGCCGAACTGCTCGGCGGGCCGCCGCCTGCAACAGCCGGCGGCGCGTGGCAACGCGCGCCCGATCTCGATGCGCTGCTGCGGCGCGACGCGGCGCGCATGCCGGATTTCCGGCCCGAAGCGGTCGTGCTGCATGGCTGGGGCGATGCGAACGCGCGCGTCGAGATCGCCGGCACGACTGCCGGCCTGCCGAGTACGGCGGTGTTCGAGCGTCACCTGTTTCGCGCGGCGGACGGGCTGTGGCTCGCGGATGCCACGTCGCGCGGCCGAGGCTTCTGGCTGCGCACCTTCATCGCGGTGCAGCCGCTGCACTTCGCGCAATACGACTGGGTGGGGGCGATGGGCGGCGTGCTGCGCGTCGTGCATTTCCTGATGGGGCTCGCCGCGTGCGCGCTGTGCGCGACGGGGCTGCATCTGTGGATCGAGCGGCGGCGCGCGCAGCAGGATCGCTCCGCGAACGTGCTGGCCGCCGCCGCCGTCGGCACCTGCGGCGGGCTCGTGCTCGCGGGCGGCGTACTGCTGTTCGCCGGGCGTGCATTACCCGCTGGCGTGCACGTCGATCATCTGCTCGCGATGCTGTTCTGGGCCGTGTGGGGCGGCGCGGTCGCGCTGGCGGCGTGCGTGGCCGATCGCGCGGCCTGGCTGCGCGGGCTGATGCGCGCGGCCGGCGCAGCGTACGGGCTGGCCGGCGTGACGCACTGCGCGATCGCGCTGCTCGGCGCGGGCGAACCCGTGTACTGGCCGATCGACACGGCACTCGTCGCATTCGGCGCGTTGCTGCTGCGTGCCGCACGTCGTCCGCGCCGGGATGCGCTGCGGCCCGCGCGCATGCCGGCCGGCGCCGAACCTTTTTAATGTTATGCAACTGGAGACTTCGATGCGCGATTTGCTCGAACATCGGCGCCTGGTCATCACGATCACGCTGCTTTACCTGTCACAGGGAATCCCGATCGGCATTGCGATGGACGCGATGCCGACCCTGCTGCGCCACGACGGCGCGCCGCTTCACGCACTGGCGTTCCTGCCGCTCGTCGGTTTGCCGTGGGTCGTGAAATTCCTGTGGGCGCCCGTCGTCGACAACCGCTGGTCGCCGCGCATCGGCCGGCGGCGCAGCTGGATGCTGCCGATGCAGACGCTCGTCGTGCTGTGCCTCGGCAGCCTCGCGCAGATCGGCATGACGGTCGCGACGGCCGGGTGGGCGGTCGGCCTGCTGGCCGTCGCGTCGCTCGCGAGCGCGACGCAGGACATCGCGAACGACGGAATGGCGGCCGAGCACTTCAGCGGCGACACGCTCGCGAAGATCAACGCGATCCAGATCGCGGGCGTGATGATCGGCTTCTTCGGCGGCGGCGCCGGCACGTTGACGCTGATCGGCCTGTTCGGGCAGCGTGCCGCGTTTCTCGCGCTGGCTGCCGTGCCGCTCGCGAGCCTCGCGTGCGTGCTGTGGGTGCTGCCGCGCGATGCGGATCGTGCACGTGTGCAAGCCGAACCCAACGCGAGCCTCGTGCGCTTCGCGAAGCGGCCGCGTTCGTGGTCGCTGCTGTCGTTGGCACTTCTGTCGGCGATGACGGCCGTGTCGGGCTTCGGCCTGTCGAAGCTGTTTCTCAACGACGCGGGCTGGTCGCTCGACGCGATCGGGAAGCTCGGGATGGCCGGCGGCATCGTGACGGTCGTGCTCGGGTGCGGCGGCGGTGCGTGGCTTGTCCGGCGGCTCGGGTTGTGGCCTGCGTTTACGGCCGGCGTGAGCTGTGCGGGCGCGGCCGCGCTGCTGTGGTTCGCGCAGGCGAGCGGATGGCTGCCGGTGGCGTCGTCGTGGGCCTGGCTGTGCACGGTGCTCGGTTCGCTGGCGACCGGGATCACGTCGGTGTCGATCATGACGGCCGGCATGCGCTTCGCGGGCGGCAGCGACCAGGCCGGCACCGACGTGACGGCCGTGCAGAGCACGCGCGATCTCGGCGAACTGATCGCGTCGTCGACGATTTTGTCGCTGACCGCGAAGGTGGGTTATACGGGCGGGTTTCTCGCCGGTGTGGCGCTGGCGGTGCTGGCCGCGTTGATCGCAATGCGGTTGCGGCGGCGGGAGGCGGCGTATGCGGTGAAGGGGGAGGATGCGCTGGCGTCGTGAGTGACGCGGCGTACACATACGCTTCCGGCTGTCCGGACGGCAGTCGGGAGCGCGCGCGAATTCGCAGCAGCATGGTGCCTGGTTGCAGCCTGATGTGGGAATCGGAAACAGCGGTGCGCGATTGCGCGGGATGATCGTCGATCGTTGCCGGAATGCGTTTGTCGCATGTCGCGCAACGATGAGAGAAGAAATCCTGGTGCCGACGGCGAGACTCGAACTCGCACAGCTTTCGCCACTACCCCCTCAAGATAGCGTGTCTACCAATTTCACCACGTCGGCACTGCAAGGGGCGCAATTCTAGCGCGACGTTGCGCGTTTGTGAAGGGGGTGTGACAAGATCGGTGAATGCACGCAGGCGATCCCGGTAGAATTCGGGCGATCGACCCGACGATCGTCGCAACCGCCACCCGTTTTCCCCGCGTGACACACACCCTCGAACAACTGCAGGCCGGCCAGCTCGCCGGCGCACGGCAACTCAAGCTCGCATGCGGGTTGACGGAATTCCCGCGCGCGATCTTCGATCTCGCCGACACGCTCGAAGTGCTCGACCTCACCGGCAATGCGCTGTCCGCACTGCCGGACGACCTGCCGCGGCTGCACCGCCTGCGCATCCTGTTCGCGTCCGGCAACCGCTTCACCGCGTTCCCCGACGTGCTCGGCGCGTGCGGGCAGCTCGACATGATCGGCTTCAAGGCGAACCGGATTCAAACGGTGCCGAGCGGGTCGCTGCCGCGCGCGCTGCGCTGGCTGATCCTCACCGACAACGCCATCGACGCATTGCCGGCCGATATCGGCGATTGCTCGCGGCTGCAGAAGCTGATGCTCGCGGGCAACCGGCTGCGCGTGCTGCCGGCGGAAATGGCCGCATGCCGCGCGCTCGAACTGGTTCGCCTGTCCGCGAACCGGCTGGACGCACTGCCCGACTGGCTGCTGCGCCTGCCGCGCCTCGCATGGCTCGCCACCGCAGGCAACCCGTTCGGCGCCGCGCCGGAAGCCGCGGCGTCGGCCGGGCCCGAGGTCGCGAACGTCGACTGGGCATCGCTGGCCTGCGAGCAGAAGCTGGGCGAGGGTGCATCGGGCGTCATTTACCGCGCGCAGTGGCGCGCGGACGGGCATTCGCCACGGGCGGTCGCGGTCAAGCTGTTCAAGGGCGCGGTGACGAGCGACGGCCTGCCCGATTGCGAAATGGCCGCGTGCCTGCACGCCGGCCGCCATCCGAGCATGATCCCGGTGATCGGCAAGGTGAGCGGGCATCCGGACGGCACGCACGGCCTCGTGATGGAACTGGTCGATCCCGCGCTCACGAACCTCGCCGGGCCACCGAGCTTCGCGACCTGCACGCGCGACGTGTATGCGGCCGACGCGAAATTCACGCCGGTGGAGGCGGTGCGGATCGCGCATGGCATCGCGTCGGTGGCGGGCCATCTGCACACCCGCGGCATCATGCATGGCGACCTGTACGCGCACAACATCCTGCACGATGGCGAAGGCGGCGCGCTGCTCGGGGATTTCGGCGCGGCGTCGCTCTATGACGTGAACGATTGCACGCGCGCTACGGCGTTCGAACGGATCGAGGTACGGGCGTTCGGCCATCTGCTCGGCGAGTTGCTCGAGCGATGCGAGCCGCGCACGTGGGCCAGCCGAAACGTGCTCGATGCGCTCGCGGTGGCCTGCCTCAATGAAGACGTCGATGCGCGGCCGTCGTTCGGCGAGATCGCGGCCGAGCTGGCCGCACACACGCGCTGACGGGCGCGCGTCGGCTTACGCCTGACGCGCGGTCAGCAGCCTGATCCCCAGCCCGACGAACAGCAGCCCGCTGGCGCGCTTGAGCGCACGCACCGCGCGGCTCATGCCGAAGCCGCGATGGAAGCGGCGCACGCCGGCCGAATAGACGCTGTGAACGATCACCACCGTGCACGCGATCGTCGCGTACATCACGACGAACTGCAGCGCGAGCGGGCGGTCGTGCACGATGAACTGCGGCATGAACGCCGACAGGAAGATCATCGTCTTCGGATTGCTGCCCGACACGAACAGCGCTTCGCGGAACAGTTTCCCGCGGTCGGGTGCGGCGAATTCCGCTTCTCCGGTCGCAGCGGCGGCCTTGCGGTCGCCGCGCAGTTGCCGGACACCGAGGAAGATCAGGTACGCGGCGCCGACCACCTTCATCGCGACGAACAGCGGCGGCATCGCGGCCAGCACCGCGCCGACGCCGAGCGCGACGAGCACCACGACCACCCCTTGCGCGACGAGGTTGCCCGCGATCGTCGCGGCCGTGCCGTGCGTGCCGTAGCGCACCGTGTTGCGGATGACGAGCAGCACGTTCGGCCCCGGCGACAGCGTCGTGGCGAGATAGGCTGCGGCAAACAGTATCCAGGTCTGAATGGACATGCGGCGCTCCGAGAGGCGGTTCCGGCGGTCGGGATGAAGCGATGATGCCACGCCAATAATGGGCGCAGGCTCGCGCCGGAACCGCGCCGTCGCGGTGCGTCAGCTGGCGTCGCGCATGCAGTACGCCGGGATCGACGGCGGCGTATCGATCGCGGCGGGGCGCGTCATCCACGCGATCCACCCGGCCCATATCCCGCAGACGATCATCACGGCGACGTTCACCGGTGTCCGGTAGCGGACGATCAGGTCGGCCAGCGGCAGGCGATGTTTCATGTGCATCTCCTTCGATCGGGGGCGGTGGACGTTACTGGCCGGCGTAGGTCGGCGCCTTGGCGTCGCAGGTCACGGACACCGTCGATCCGTCCGCGAAATGCAGCCGGAACGGCACCTTCGCGCCGGGCGCGACGGCCTGGCGCGGTTGCTCGAGCATCACGTGATAGCTCTTCGGCTTGAAGGTCAGCGTGCCGTGCGCGGGCACTTCGACGGCGTCGACATGGACCATCTTCGCGGTGCTGCCGCTCGTTTGCGTTTCATGCAGCATCGCCATCCCGTACGCCGGCGAGTCGAGGCCGGTCAGCGTGACGGGCGCGTCGCCGTCGTTCTTCAGCGTGAAGTAGCCGGACGACGGCACGGTGGCCGGCATCGCGCGAATCCAGCAGTTTTCTGCCTGCACGGCCGGCGCGGCGAACGTGGCGGGGGCTTGCAGCGCCAGCAGTGCGAACAGCAGGCCGGTCGGAATCGAGCGCTTCATGGTTGGTTCTCCTGATGGGTAGATGCAGTGGAAAAGGGGGCAACGCGGCCGGCACGGAACGCCGATGCGCATCGCGGACCTCATTTCAGCGTGAACGCGTAGTGACCTTGCGTGCGATGGCCGTCGCTGGCCACCGCGATCCACGCGACCGTGTACGTGCCGGCCGTCAGATTGGTCAGCGCGACCTGCATGCGCTTCCGGTTGCGCGCATCGACGGACGATTTCCCGTCGACGACCGATTGCCCATGGCTGTCGGTGACGGCGATCGAGCTGAAAGCGGGCTCGAGCGCTTCGCTGAAACCGATCGTGACTGCGTGCGGCGCGGTCGAAAGCGCGGCGTCGGCGGCCGGTTCCTGGGTCTTCGGGAGCGCGTGGGCGTGGGCGGCCAGGGTGATGACGAAGCCGAGTGCGGCGAGCGCGCCGCGAACGAAAGAGGGGGTAGTCATGGTCGAATGTGCGAGTGGCGAATCGGATGGCGCAACACGGATTCGACGGACGGATGCACGCGTACCCTCGCAGCAGCACCGAGGGCGGCTGGCGTCAGCGCGAGCGTGCGCGGCCGGACGTTCGCCCGCGAGCGAATGTCGGCGCGACAGTACGAACCGGAAGCCGCCAACCGCACGCACGGCACGACGCCGCGCGCAATACGGTGACACATGATCGTCCTTCGAAACGTGACAGGTCGCACACGCCGGCGGCGTGCGCGGGCCACGCGATGCTTGATGGCATCACGGGCTTTGACGACGAATCAGGACGAGAACGGAGGGGCGCGCGGTTGCGCGGCTGTGTGTGGCAGCGCGCGGCGCAGGCTGTCGAAGCGGGTCGCTTCGCGATGCTGAATGACGTGCACGTTGGCCGCAACGTCAGTTCGGGCGCGGGCAGTGCGGGTGTGTGAGCAAGCAGGCTGCAATAGCCGCATGCCTGGAGGTGGGCCGTCAGGCTCTTCTGCGACGAATCGGCGGCGCGCTCGCCGGTGGCCGGCGCGGTCGAGCAGTAGCCGGCCAGCAGCGTCTCGACGCGCTGCTGCGTCGTCAGTGCCTGTGAGATCGTCGGCGCGAGCGCCGTCATCAGGATGGCGAGCATCCCGATCAGACTGCCGATCTTCCGTAGGCGACGACTCAGCATGCGATGCGCGGTGACGTACAGGCGACGATGGAGCGGATTATGCCACGCACGTCGATGCGCATGTCGGCACGAACCTGCGGCGTGGCGGCGCGTTACGCGTGCTTCGCCAGGTATTTCGTGATCAGCGTCATCTGCGCGGCCCAGCCCTGGTCGTTCATCTCGCGCGCTTTCGCGCGGCGCGTTTCGATCAACTGGTCGAAACCCGTTTCGGTGACCGTGAGCAGCGTGCCGCCGGCCTGTGCGGCGAGCGTGAACGTGACGAGCGTCATCGGCTCGGACGCGTAATCGAAATTCGGGTCGATCGCGAACGGATGCCAGCGAAACGAGAACAGTTGCTTCGGCTCGACGCGGTCGACGACGATTTCGAACACAGTGCCCGCGTAGGGTTCTTGCGCCTTGGCGACGTCGTCGTCGACGCGTGTCGGCGTGATGCGGCCGAACAGCGGCTGGCCCGCCGTGAACGGCCCGTCGAACGTGACGCCGAACCACTGGCCGAATTCGCCGGAATTGCTGACGGCTTCCCACACGCGGTCGGGCGATGCGTTGAGCTGGGCCTGTTTTTCGATGCGATCGGTTTGCTGGGTCATGACGTTCTCCACTCCGGATCAACCTTTGCTGGATGGCATGCGCGAGCGCACGCCGCGTCTAGTCGAGCATGACCGCGTCGGGTACGTCGAGCACGAGGTCCGACGTCGCGACGGCCACGCACGGCAGCGTATAGCCGTCGGCTTTTTCCTCGCGGCTCAGCCCCGGCCATTCGATCGTGTAGCGTACGCTGCCGCTGACGATCCGGCAAAGGCAGCTTCGGCACGTGCCGTTGCGGCACGAGCGCGGCAGCGACACGTGCGCGAACGCGGCGGCTTCGAGCAGCGTCAGCGAATCGGGCGCATCGAAGGTCGCGCCGAGCGGTTCGATGCGCACGAGGGGCAGGTGTTCCGGATCGGTCATGGCGGAGGCAGAGGCGGGCGGCGGTTCGGCGGCAACGCGCCAAGCATACCCGAACGTGCTGGCGGCCGGCGCCGGCCGGCCGCCGGCGTCAGTGCCGGCGCAGGTGCCGGTACACGGTATTGCGGGCGAGACCGAGCTCGCGCGCGGCCGCCGACACGTTGCCGCCATGCCGCGCGAGCACGGCGTCGATCACCGCGGCCTGATGGCTTTGCAGTGTCGTGCCTTCGTGCGTGGCGGCCGATGCGGCCGGCGCCGCGGCGGCGGGGGCTGCCGGTGCGTCGTCGCAATCGAGCCAGAAATCGTCGGGCAAATGGGCGAGCGTGATTTCCGCTTCGTCTTCAGCGAGCATGCCGGCCGTACGCAGCACGTTGGTCATCTGGCGCAGGTTGCCGGGCCAGCGGTGGCGCGTGAACGCGTCGAGCACGTCGGCCGCGATGCGGCGCGGCATCGGTTCGCTGCGCGCGAGCCGCGCGAGAATCCGCTCGACGAGCGCGGGCAGGTCGGTGCGTGCGGCGAGCGCCGGCAGCGTGACCGCGAGCCCGTTGATCCGGTAGAACAGGTCTTCGCGGAACGTGCCTTCCGCGATCATCGCGCGCAGGTCGCGGTGGGTCGCGCAGACCACGCGCACGTCGACCGGCACCGCGCGCGCACCGCCGAGCGGCATCACCGCGCGTTCCTGCAGCACGCGCATCAGCCTGACCTGCTGCGCGAGCGGCATGTCGCCGATTTCGTCGAGAAACAGCGTGCCGCCGTCGGCCTGCACGATCTTGCCGGGGCTGCCGCGCTTGCGTGCGCCGGTGAATGCGCCGTCCTCGTAACCGAACAGCTCGGCCTCGATCAGCGAATCGGGCAGCGCCGCGCAGTTGACCGCGACGAACGGGCCGTCCGCACGCGGCGATGCCTGGTGCAGCGCACGGGCGAGCCATTCCTTGCCGGTGCCGGTCTGGCCGAGGATCAGCAGCGGCAGGTCGCGCCCGCGGATCTTCGCGACGCGTTCGAGCATGGCGGCCATGCGTGCGTCGCCCGTGTCGAGCGTCGCGAACGTGATCGTGTCGGGGTCGGGTGTGCGCACCCGTGCGGCGGGCGCGGGCGGCGTGACGGCGACGGTGGTCTTGTGCGCTTCCGCGAATTCGCAGCGCGCCAGCACGCGGACGCCGGTCGACAGCGTGAGGCGGAACATCGCGCCGGGCGCGCGCCCCGCCTGCTGCGCGAGCTGGCCGAAGCGCATGCCGAACAGCGCGTCGCTGGCCTGATGCTGCAGTGCGTCGAACGACGCGCCGAGCTGGAATTGCGCGCTGCGGTTCGCGGCGATCAGCCCGCCGTCGGGGCCGAAGGCGACGAGCCCGGCGAACAGCGAATCGACGCATTCCTCGTGTGCATGAAAGCGCAGCCGCAACGCTTCCGCGCACTGGTTCGCGAACAGGTGGTTCTCGATCAGTTGCGCGGACATCCGCACGAGCGCGAGCGTATGCGGGCTCGAGCCGCGCGGGTCGCCGCTGACGTCGAGCGTGCCGAGCGTGCGGCCGAACGGATCGAAGATCGGCGCGCACGAGCAGGTGAGGATGTGGTTGGCGCGCAGGAAGTGTTCGGAGCCATGCACGGCGACGGCCTGGCCCGATGCGAGCGCGGTGCCGATCGCGTTGGTGCCGCGTGCGCCTTCCGCCCACGACACGCCGGTACACAGCGCGACGCGGTTGGCTTTCTCGATGAAGTCAGCGTCGCCGATGCTGTGCAGGATCACGCCGTCGGCGTCGGTCAGCAGCACGAGGCTTTGCGTGTCGGCGATCTGCGCGTGGAGGTTCTCCATCACCGGGCGTGCGTGCGAGAACAGTGCGTGATTCGTGTCGAGCAGTTCGCGCAGCGCGAGGCGCGACAGCGGCGAGAAATCCGGGCGTTCGTGCGCGCGCAGGCCGACCGCGGTCGAACGCGCATGCGCCTGCGCGAGCAGGTCGGTGCGACCCGCGGTGGCGGGCAGCACGAAGGGTTGCGGCATGACTTGTCTCCTGTCGACAGCAGTTAGCGCTTTAGCGCTTACTGCTGTCCCATGCTTCGCGGTCGACAGCAGTTAGCGCTTTAGCGCTTACTGCTGTCCCATGCTTCGCGGTCGACCAGAGTTAGCGCTTTAGCGCTTACTCTGGTCCCATGCTTCGCGGTCGAACCCGGTGAGCATTTCAACACTCACTCAGGCCCCATGCTCCTCGAAATCGGCCGATCCGGCGCACGCATACGCACCGAAATCCTCTACGGATTCCCGCCTTCGCGTGCGGCGCACCATCGGTGTGCGAACGGCAACCATCCGGGTACGCATCATCATACAAGCGCCGCGTACGAAGCGCGACCGCGAACAAAATCCCCTTGCTTTTAAATGCCCGCCTGCAATGATGGAAATGGAGCACGCACGCGCCGTGTTCCGCATTGCAACATGCATGCGACGCGACATGCATCCGTTCGGGAGACGCATCATGGTTCGGACGGAACTGAGAGTCGTGCTGGCGGCCATCGCCACATTCATCATGCTGGGCGGCATCGCCGTGGCGATCCACGGGCTGCTGTTCGATCTGACCGATGCGGTGCGATACGGGGCGGCCGCGATCGCGGTGGGCGCCACGACGGCTGCCATCGCCCTCAACGTCTGGCCGAACGACCCTCACTGACGCCGGTTTCCGAAACGGTGCCGGATGCCGCGCTGATCTGATGAAAGGCGCGTCGGAACGACGCACGCCGGAAAATTTGTCTCCTGCGCGAAACCGTCTAAAGTGGAAATCAACCGGCATGCATTGTCCGCGCCTATCCCCGCGGGCGGTGCCTCCGCCGGCGAGCCCGCGTACATTTCGTCCGGCCGGTAGCGGACGACGGACGCGGTCATTCGTTTTCTACCGGTCGAGGCGGCTCCCATGCAGATCCATTTCACGAACGAGAAGCCCGAGTATTCGGGGCGCGACCTGATGCTGGCGTTCACGGCGTTGGTCAATGGCGAGCGCGTCCAATGTCAGATCACCGCCGAGGCGCTGGAAGATCACTTCGGCGCGGCGTCGCCGCGCTTCGAGGACATGGTCGGCGCGTTCGATCAGCACCGCGACCGTATCGAGGCGGCTGCACGCCGCCTGCTGTCGGAGACGCGCGCGCAATGCGTGACGCTGCGCAGCGGCTACGTCCGCTTCTACGAGGCCAACTGGCGCTGACGACACGACGCCCGTCTGGCGGCGCACGTCGCTGAACGCTGCGCATGCGAAGACGTTGCCTTGCACGCAATGCCGTTCGGCGGGGCCGGGCGGCATTTTCGTATGCGGGCCGCACCGGCTTGCCCGACCGTCGGCATGGCCGGACGTGTCGATTCGTCAGGATCGCAGAAGAATCATGCGAAAACGAAAACGCCACCCGAAGGTGGCGTTTTTTCATCGTGCATCATGCCGCGCGCCGAAGCGCCGCCGTCATTCGCTGCCGAGATAGAAGAAGCGGAACAGGAACACGGCTGCGATGAGCCACACGATCGGCTTGACCGAGCGGGCCTGGCCGGTCAGCAGCTTGAGGCCGCCGTACGCGATGAAGCCGAATGCCACGCCGTTCGCGATCGAGTACGTGAACGGCATCAGCAGGGCGGTCAGCGCGGCCGGCACGGCTTCCGTGGCATCGTCCCACGGCACCTCGACCATCTCGCGCAGCATCAGGCACGACACGTACAGCAGGGCCGGTGCCGTCGCGTAGGCCGGCACGACGCCGGCGAGCGGCGCGATGAACAGGCACGCGAGGAACAGCACCGCGACGGTGATGGCCGTCACGCCCGTGCGGCCGCCGGCCTGCACGCCCGACGCGCTTTCGATATACGCGGTGGTCGACGACGTGCCGAGCACCGAGCCCGCGACGATCGCCGTGCTGTCGGCGAGCAGCGCCTTGTTCAGGCGGTTCATCTTGCCTTCGACGAGCAGGCCCGCGCGGTTCGCGACGCCCATCAGCGTGCCCGTCGCGTCGAACAGCTCGACGAGGAAGAACACGAGGATCACGTTGATGATGCCGGTCGACAGCGCGGCGCCGATGTCGAGCTTGAACAGCGTCGCATCGATCGACGGCGGCGCGGAGAACACGCCGTGGAACTGGTTGTCACCGAAGAAGAACGACAGGATCGTGACGCCGATGATGCCGATCAGGATCGCGCCGCGCACGCGCAGGTGGTCGAGCGTGACGATCGTGAAGAAGCCGACGATCGCGAGGATCGTGTCGTGCTTGTGCAGGTCGCCCAGCGTGACGAGCGTGGCCGGGTTGCCGACGATCACGCCCGACGTCTTCAGCGAGATGATGCCGAGGAACAGGCCGATACCCGCGGTGATCGAGATCCGCAGCGATTTCGGAATGCCGTTGACGATCGCCTCTCGTACGCGGAACAGCGTGACGAGCAGGAACAGGCAGCCGGAGATGAACACCGCGCCGAGCGCGGCCTGCCACGTGAAGCCCATTCCCTTGACGACCGTGTACGCGAAATACGCGTTCAGGCCCATGCCGGGCGCGCATGCGATCGGGTAGTTCGCGTACAGCCCCATGATGAGCGACGCCAGCGCCGCGACGAGGCAGGTCGCGACGAACACGGATTCCTTCGGCATGCCGGCGTCGCCGAGGATCGCGGGGTTGACGAAGATGATGTAGGCCATCGTCAGGAACGTGGTGACGCCCGCGAGTATTTCGGTGCGGAAGTCGGTGCCGGCTTCAGCGAAGCCGAAATACCGCTTGATGGATTCCATGAAGGCGTTTCTCCGGTCGGTTGTCGTGTTGCTTGTTGTGCCGAATTGTTGTAAAGGCAGCGCGGCCGGCTTACTGTAACCAGCCACTATTGCCCGGCTATCGGCGGATTGTAATAGCGCGGATAGCTCGGACGATATAGTTGGAGGGCACGATCGAAAGATCGATCGGCTGCCTGCGCGCGAACGGTCTGGCAGCCCGGCCGCGCGACGAAGGCGCGCATTTTACCGGTTCGGGCGGAACGGGCCGGCAGAAATGGCTGAAACGGGAGCGGGATGCGCGAACGACGCCGGCCGATGCGTGCGCAACGGCAAGCAAGACGGCACGCGCGGTGGATCACGCGGCGTGGATGCGGGACGATGACATCCGACTGAAACGGAGCGCCCGCATGCTGCACGAACGCGGGGCAGGCGGCGCGTGCACGCGAACGCACGTGCGTGGCCGGTGCGGATGCCCGGCAGCGGCGTGCAGCGGCCATTCGTCAGTCCAGGCGGGTGCAGATATCGGGCTATCGTGCGCCGAAGCCGTCCCGCCCGCAACTGTCATTTCGCGAAGCGGGCGCGACTGTGGTTTCTGTGTAAAAGATTGCAAGACCCCATCGCATAAACCGGCAAGTCTTTCTAGGATAGATACACCGCGCATGCACACGCCGGCCAGTAATTGCCGACGCGGGGGAGTCGCAGTCCGTGCAGGCCGGGCGGTGAAGTGCGGTCAAGGCCGTTGCGTGTTCGGGCAGGCACGGCCGCTTGCGATTGCCCGATGCGGGTTCGTCCGTAATCACGGAGGTCAGCATGTTGAACTGGATCAGCCGTTGGGCGATGCGACACGCCCCCACGCCGGAAAAAACCGCTGCGTCGATGCTCGTGACGGCGCGCATGGAACTGTTCGCAGCCGAACAGCGCGTCATCGACGCGAAATTACAAGCGGATTACTGGCGTACACGTGTGTCATTCCTGGAGGAGGTGCAGAAGCAGGGCATCGATCCGTGGGTGACCTCGCAGGCAGCGCAACGTCCCGACCTCGAGTCCACTCCCCGAAGCACGGGCCCGCGTCTCGCCGCCAGCACCTGATGCACCTGCTGCATCCCGTCGCTGCGCACGGCGCGCGATCGGTCGCGGCACGCACCGGCGTGCCGCGTCATTGAAAGCGCACCCGCGATGCGATAGCGCGTCGCGGGTGCGTGCATTTCCTCGATTCAGTCATTCAGCAACGTTTCGATGGCGGGTGCGGAAACCGCACCGGACATCATGCGGCCGTTCGCGTTGAACAGCGTCGGCGTGCCGCGCAGGCCCAACGCAAGGCCGAGCGAGCGGATCTGTGCGAGCGGTGCGGCACACGTGCCGGCGGCAGGTTGCACGTTGTCGATCATCCACGCTTTCCACGCCGCATTCCGGTCATTCGCGCACCAGACGCCGCGCGCATGCGCGGCGGCCTGCGGATGGAGTCCCTCGAGCGGATAGAGGAAGGTGTGAATGGTCACGTTGTCGATCCGTTCCAGCGTGCGCTCCAGTCTTTTGCAATAGGAACAATCCGGATCGGAGAAGACGTAGAGCGTCCGCTTGCCGTTGCCGCGGACCGTCTGGATCGCGTGGGCGCGCGCCATCGACGCCAGAACCGCGCCGGTGTCGCGCGCCGCAATGCGGGTGCCGGGGAGCAGCGTGAGCGCGCCGGAAGACGCTGCGGGCGCGCCGTGACTTGCCGGTGCGGGCGCCGCGTTCAGGATGGAGGGGAGGCTCGCGAGCAGGCTCGAAAGCACGGTCAACCGGAGCAGCATTCGTTTTGTCATGTTGATTCGGTATGCGAATAATTTGGAAGATCCGCACACCACGTACGTACGTGACCAACGAGTGCGAGTCCGGTTCAGTGCATGGCGTGAACGCGTCGGCGATGCCCGGCCGGCCGGGCATCACGCCGGCGTGCTCGGGCAACGCGCACGGCGCTCAGTGGCCGGCGGCCTCCGCGCTTGCCTGGTCGTTCGCGTGGTCGCTGGTCTGTTGCTGGGCAGCGGGCGCGTCGTGGTCAGGATCGTCGCAGGCCACGGCGTTGCCGCTGACGGCGAATGCTGCGGCGAGAGCAAGTATCACTCGGGATGCGTTCATCAGATAATCTCCGGTTTCGATGGGTGGGAACGCCTTCTCGGGTGACACAAGGCGTTCGGGATTCGTAGTGTGTCCGCGCCGCATCGATGCGACCAACTTCCTGAAGAGAATCTCAATACGCGGGTGCTTTCGGTCCCGTGTTCCCGCCGGCGCGAGCGTCGCGGGCGGCTGACGGGCAACGTGCTTGCGCGGCCCGTCGTGTTCTCCGTTCGATTCACTGGACCGGACGGACGGCGCGCAAATTTGAAAAAAAAGCCTCGACCGTTTCCGGCGAGGCCTGGTGTGAGGTGCGGCGGTACCCATCGGCGCGCTGACGCGCCAGCGCCGTCGATGACGCACCGTTTCGTGCCTGTGCCTGGCGATGGATCGCGATGGCAATGAGCGCGAACACAGGCACGCGAGCGCGTGCGTCGCCGCGCGGCGGCGTCAATGGCAATGTTCGACGCGGGCGCGGGTCACGCGTCGCGTTGCGCGAGCCCGTTCACGAGCAGCTCGGACAGCAGGCCCGTCATCCCTTCCGGGTGCGTGGCCGCGCGGGCCTTGAGTTGTTCGACGAGGTCGGCATTGAGCTTGCAGGCGAACGGCACGAGGCCCTGTTCCTGGTCGAGCTTGCGCTGCGCGCGGCGGTCGAGCTTGGTGGCTTCTTCGGCGCCCTTGCCGAAACGCGCGGAGCTGGATTGCTTCAGCGCGTGCGTCAGCTTGAGCGCCTTGTTCTTTTCGAGATCGGTTTTCTTCATGGCCATCGCGGCACCTCCGGGAAATGAAGCCGCGATTGTACGCATTTCGGCGGGCGACGCCCGCCGAGCCCGCGGGAAACCCGTTCAGGCACCCTTCGTCGTGCCCCAGTTGCCGCCGTGCGCGGCCGCCTGCGCCGCCGGCGAGCGGGCGAGATAGGCGAGCGCCTGTTCGGTCGAGCCTTCGTGGTGCGGCGTATAGCCCGGCTTGAAATAGCGCAGCGCCGCGCCGATCACCTTCCAGAACGACGGCAGGTGCCCGCGCCGCGAGCCTTGCCACCACGCGAGCACGAAACCCGGGTAGCGGCCGGCGGCCGGGTCGCGCCGGTACATGAACTTCGCACCCGTCGTGATGTAGTAGAGCAGCAGCAGGATCACGAACGCCATGTGCACGCAGCGCTCCGGATAGGTGCCGCCCAGGTGCCGGTAGATGTCGAACGCGACCGTGCGGTGCTCGACTTCCTCGGCGCCGTGCCAGCGCAGCAGGTCGACCATCGTCGGGTCGGCCTTGCCTTCGTCGAGCCCGTGCGCGTTGAGCACCCAGTTGCCGAGATAGCCGAAGAAATGCTCGAGCGACGCGATCACCGCGAGCTGCTGGCGCAGCCAGAAGCGCGTGTGGCCGATCTTCAGCCCGAGCGGCTGTTCGCCGAGCACGCGCGTGAAGAGGCGATTGAGCTTCTGCGTGAACGGTTTCGTGTCGATTCCGTGCCGGTCGTAGTAGTGCTTGAGCACGCCGCCGTGCGAACGCGAATGCACGGCTTCCTGCCGCAGGAAGCCTTCGGCCTCGTCGCGCAGGCGCGCATCGGTGATCAGCGGCAACGCCTTGTTGTACACGCGGCAGAACCACAGCTCGCCTTCCGGGAACAGCAGGTTCAGCGTGTTGATGATGTGCGTGCTGCCCGGGTCGTTCGGCACCCAGGTAACCGGCGTGTCGCTGAAGTCGAACTTCACGTGCCGGGCCTTGATCTTGTGATAGTCGGCGGTATCGGTCATCTGTGTCTCCCTGTGCGGCGTCGTGCGCCGTCAATGCGATGCCATGCTGACGCGGGCGATCATCCGGCCGAGCCACGGCATGAAGCGGCCGACGAAGCGCATCGCGTGCGCCTCGCCGCCGACCGCGACGACGGGGCGGTTGCGCAGCACGCCGTCGACCATCGCCTGCGCGACGGTTTCGGGCTTCAGGCCGCGCATCTGGTACAGCTTCGTCGCGCGCTTGCGCAGCCGCGCTTCGTCCTGTGCGTTGGCGCCCGCGTATTGCGTCGACGCCATGATTCCGGTCTCCGCGAAGCCGGGGCACACGGCCGTCACGCCGATGCCTTGTTCCGCGAGTTCCGCGCGCATGCATTCGCTGAGCATCAGCACGGCAGCCTTCGTCGTCGCATACGCGGGCAGGTCGCGCGACGGCCCGAACGCGGCGGCCGAGGCGGTGTTGACGATGTGCCCGCCGGTGCCGCGCGCGGCCATCTGCTGCGCGAACAGCCGCGAGCCGTGGATCACGCCCCACAGGTTCACGTGCAGGATGCGCTCCCAGTGCCGCGTGCTCGTGTCGAGGATGCCGCCGGCCATGCCGATGCCCGCGTTGTTGATCACGACGTCCGCGCCGCCGAGTTCGCTGCCGACCCACGTCGCCAGCGCTTCCATGTCGTCGGCGGACCCGACGTCGACGCGCCTCGCGTGCGCGTGCGCACCGGTCAGCCCGATCAGCAGCGCGGTGCGTTCGGCGCTCGCGAGGTCGATGTCGCACGCGACGACCGTCGCGCCTTCGCGGGCGAACGCGAGCGCCGCGCAGCGGCCGATGCCGCTGCCCGCGCCGGTCACCACCGCGACCTTGCCGCTGAAGCGGCCGCTCGTGGCGCGGCGGCGCGCGTTCGCGAGCGCGGGCGGTTCGTTGCCCGATTCGACCGCGTCGATCAGTTGCCCGGCGAGCGCCGCGAAGCGTGTCGGATCGGCGAGCGGCAGCCAGTGGCCGGCCGCGACTTCACGGCGGTAGTACTGCGGCACCCAGCGCGACAGGTTCTCGGACAGCGCCGGGCTCACGTATTTGTCGCCGAGCGGCACGATCGTCTGCACCGGCGCATGCGCGTAGCGTTCGCGCGGCGCGAACAGGCAGCGGATGAAGTTCGCGCGATAGAGGCGCACGCCGCGCGCGCCGTCGTCGGCTTGCGTCGGGCGCGGCGTGGCGGGCGTTTTTTCGAGCCGGCGCAGCAGGTGGGGCCACGCGCGGCCGAGCCACAGCCGCCAGCCGAGCTCGGGGATGAACGGCAGGTGGAACAGGTACACGTACCACGACCGCACGAGCTGGCCGCCGAGCTTGCCGAGCGACGCGGGTGTCGGGTGCAGCACGCGTTCGCGCAGCCAGAAGCCGACGTGGTCGAGGCACGGCCCCGAGCACGACGTGTACGACGCGATGCGGCCGGCGAGGCGCGGATCGGTGACGAACTCCCAGCCCTGGATCGAGCCCCAGTCGTGCGCGACCAGGTGCACGGCGCGGCCGGGGCAGAGCGCGTCGATCACCGCGACGAAGTCGTCGGTCAGCTTCGCGAGGTGGTAGTCGGCCGTGCGCTTCGGCACGCCGGACAGGCCCGCGCCGCGCACGTCGTATGCGATCACGTAGTGCTTGCGCGCGAGCAGCGGCGCGACGTGCTGCCAGACGCTGCTGTCGTCGGGATAGCCGTGCACGAGCACGACCGGCGAGCGGGCCGGGTCGCCCCAGGTCTTGACCGCGAGCGTCAGGTCGCCGGAGGCGACCGCCGTTTCGCTATGAACCGATTCGAACAGGGCCAGCGGCGCTTCGTCGGAAAGAGGCTGCATCGTGAGTCCGTCGTTCAGGGAGTCGGGAGGATGGGCGCGTGCGGGTCAGGCGGCGGCCGGCACGGTCGCGGCGGCCTGCATCCGCTCGGCCTGGCGGCGCTGCCAGCGGCGCACGTGCGGCAGGTCGTCGTCGAGCCAGTACGCGTCGTCTTCGGTGATGACCAGCAGCTCTTCGAATTTCGCGCCGACGCCGGCGAAGCCGAGATGCGGCTCGACGGCCCACAGGCCCGGCACCGGCGCATGCTCGGAGCGGCGGTCGATCGACCACAGCGGCGACCAGCCTTGCTGTTTCGCCGCGCGGCCCTGGTCGAGCAGCAGGTTGCGCGTCGCGTTCAGCCCGAAGCGCGCGACGAAGCGCGGCTTCGACAGCTTGTGGATCTTCGCGACGCGATGCGCGAGCACCTTGAACGGATAGGCCTTGTGGCGCGGCTCGACACCCTGGCGGCGGCACAGCGCGTCGACTTCCTGCGCGACCTCGGCCATCGGCCGGCGTGCCTTCACGAGCCGCACGATCATGTCGCGGTGGTCCATCAGGTCGTCCTGCAGCTGTTCGAGGATCGGGTTGTGGCCGAGGCAGTGCGCGTAGCCGACGTCGGCCACGATGCCGTCGAGCACCGGCGCGACGTCGAGGATCACCGGCATGTCGGTTTCGAGCTGCCGGTTGCTCGGGAAGAACGCGAGATTGAAGCCGCCCATGTGCTTGAGGCCCGAGAAGCCTTCGAACGCGGTGCGGTCGCCGAACCACGCGAACGGCTTGTGCAGCCAGTCGTGCACGCCGTTGTCCTGCAGCCATTCGGTCAGCAGGCGCGCGGCTTCCTTTTCGGTGATGCCGGGGTAGAGCATCGCGCCGACGGTTTCGACGCAGCGGTACGCCAGCTGCTGGACCGCGCGGAATTGCGGCAGCTCGTCGAGGTGGACTTCCGGCAGCGGGGGATGGTCAGCCATGATGCGTCTCCGTTTGGGGCGCTGATCCGGAATGCGCCCGCCGGCGTCACCGTCACGGGTTATTCAGTCAGCATTTAATGTGTCATTGAGCGATGTAATGATCATAGACGGTTCCGGGGCGCGCGCCAGCCCTCAAGGGTGAGGATTTGTCCTAATGGAAGGGGGAAATGGAGGGGAGGCTCTAGAGTCGGGGTGCCGGGATCGTGGCCAGCCTGGTGCCCCACGGGATGCTCCGATGACACTTGTTGATGGTTCTGGCTCACCGCAAAAGACACTCGGCACGGGCCTGCATCCGCGCTGCCACGCTGTTTCGTGACGTCTGCCGCCATTTCACGCGTGGCGCGCGAGTCTCCAACGCCTGTTTCGTGGCCGGTCCGTCCCTACCATGCAGCCGTTGAGCGCGTGACGTCGGGGCACGATCGTGATTCCCGGATGACCTGTTGAGCGCTCTCGGCACGGAGACGCCATGTCCTTTGAACTCGAAATAGGTGTTGGCCGACATTGCACGTTGTATTCGGCCAATGAATATTGCGCGCGCTTCCCGACCGGCACACCGGGGGAAAAAACGGGAAAGGCGTTCATCGGATCCGCAGTCGCGAGCGATTTGGCGCGAAATAAGGAGCAGCTGTCGTCCCTGAGCAATTTCCTGCGCGACTGCCGTGTTGCCTCCGCCGCACATGATGTCGCCGAACCGATGCGGCTTTTGCACGGATTGCAGCGCGCCGTAACCGGTGGTGATGTGGTTGCAGTGGTTGAGCCGCTACGGTCAATCGGCGTGCCGGGGCCCAGGTCTGAGGAACGGCTGCGGCCGAGATCGATCACGCTCACGCCATCTCAACTTTTTGGGCGCGTTACCAGGGCCACGGTCGACCGATTTGCACCTGTTCTCGCGAGGCGCAAGTTGCCTGCGGAGGATGGAATCGCCGTCTGGTTTGCGAATCCGGGGGATGTGCTGCCCGATGGCACGATCGCCACGGCGCTCGGCAATGCGCAACCGTTTCCGTATGTGCCTGGCGAGGCTGTTGGCGACGCGATCGAGATCGCATCGGCCAATCGAGGAGAAATGTTCGCCTGCGATGTCATTTCCGCGGAATGCAAAGGCTCCGTATTGCGCGAATTTCCGAGCCAGTATCTTGGCGTGAAGCTGGACGATATTCAGAGCGATGCACGCAATGGGGTCAAGGACGCGCGCAAAGCACTTAAACTGCTCAACGACAACCGATTCAAGAAATAGGATCCAGCATGACTCATCCGATTTTTGACCTGCTGACGAAGCTGGACAGCGCACATGTGGCTTATGCGCTCAGTCGCCATCGTCCCGACACCATTCTCGTTTCCGTGACGGTCGTGGGACAGCGCATCGAGATCGACGTGTTCGATGACGGACACATGGAAGTTTCCCGATTCGTGGGTAACGAGGACGTCGAAGGCGGTGTTGAACTGATTGA
The DNA here is from genome assembly GCF_002223365.1 of Burkholderia sp. AU6039. Taxonomy (NCBI): domain Bacteria; kingdom Pseudomonadati; phylum Pseudomonadota; class Betaproteobacteria; order Burkholderiales; family Burkholderiaceae; genus Burkholderia; species Burkholderia sp. AU6039. The sequence goes on along the minus strand of NZ_NKFK01000005.1, from coordinate 2,423,772 downwards.
CGCAATCCTGGCATCGGCGGCCTAGGGGAGGCGATCGGCGTACGCAAGGCTGCGTGCGCTCACCCCTCCCGCTTCCCCCCCAACCGCTCCAGCAACGCCCCCAGCAAATCGACCGGCAGCGGAAACACGATCGTCGAGTTCTTGTCCGCCGCGATCGTCGTCAGCGTCTGCAGGTAGCGCAGCTGCATCGCCTGCGGCTGCAGCGCGAGCCGCTGCGCGGCCTGCAGCAGTTTCTCCGACGCCTGCAGCTCGCCTTCCGCATGAATCACCTTCGCGCGCCGCTCGCGCTCGGCCTCGGCCTGCCGCGCGATCGCGCGGATCATCGTCTCGTTCAGGTCGACGTGCTTGATCTCGACCGTCGACACCTTGATCCCCCACGCATCGGTCTGCGCGTCGAGCGTCTTCTGGATGTCGGCGTTCAGCTGCTCGCGCTCGGCAAGCAGCGCGTCGAGTTCGTGCTTGCCGAGCACCGCGCGCAGCGTCGTCTGCGCGAGCTGGCTCGTCGCCTCGAAGAAGCGCGCCACCTGGATCACGGCCTTCTCCGGATCGACCACGCGGAAATACACGACCGCATTGACCTTCACCGACACGTTGTCGCGCGTGATCACGTCCTGCGCGGGCACGTCGAACACGACGGTGCGCAGGTCGATCCGCACGACCTGCTGGACGATCGGGATGATCAGCACGAGCCCCGGCCCCTTCACTTTCCAGAACCGGCCGAGCATGAACACCACGCCGCGCTCGTACTCGCGGAAGATGCGGATCGACGACGCGATGAGCACCACGACGAAGACGATCAGGATGCTGCTGAAGCCGAACGTGAAACCGATCATGAAGGTTCTCCCTGGTGTCGTTCTCGATGGGGTTCCTGCCCCGGTACGTCGTAGAGCGGGGCGACCGTGAGCAGCAGCCCGTGGCGGCCGGTGACGCGCACGCGGCAGCCGGCGGCAAGCGGCGCGCTGCTGGCCACGCGCCAGCGCTCCCCGCGCACGCGGGCCCAGCCGGCGGCGGACGGCGCGGCGCCGGCCGCGCCGTGCGGCTGGTCGGCCAGCAGGCCGTCGTCGAGCACTTCGCCGATGCTGCCCACCATCGCCTCGGCGCCCGTCACGACCGGGCGGCGGCGCGCGCGCAGCGCGACGCTCGATACGCCCGCGACGAGCAGCCCGCCGCCGAGCGCGAGGCTCGCGATCACGGGCCACGGAATCCCGTAGCCGGGCACGTCGGTGTCGATCAGCATCAGCGCGCCGATCGTGAACGACACGATCCCGCCGAACCCGAGCACGCCGAAGGTCGGCAGGAACGCCTCGGCGACCAGGCAGCCGAGACCGAGCAGCACGAGGCCGAGGCCCGCATAGCTGATCGGCAGCAACTGCATCGCGAACAGCCCGACCAGCAGGCAGATCGTGCCGGCGACGCCCGGCAGTACGAAGCCGGGGTTCGCGAACTCGAAGAACAGGCCGTAGATGCCGATCGTCAGCAGGATCAGCGCGACGTTCGGGTCGGCGATGATCGCCAGGAAGCGGCTGCGCCAGTCGGGCTCGACCACGACGAGCGGCGCATGCGCGGTCGCGAGCCGCACCGTGCCGGCGGTGGTCGTCACTGCGTGGCCGTCGAGCTGGCGGGCGAGATCGGCCGGATCCTGCGCGATCAGGTCGACCACATGCTGCGCGCGCGCCTCGCTCGCCGACAGGCTCACGGCCTCGCGCACCGCGCGCTCGGCCCATTCGGCATTGCGCCCGCGCAGTTGCGCGAGGCCGCGGATATACGCGGAGGCGTCCTGCATCGCCTTGCGGATCTCGGTCGATTGGGTATCGGTCGGCAGCGCGGCTTGCGAAGCGGCCGCATCGGACGCGCCCGACGCGCCCGAGGTGCCGGCCGGCATCCGCGGTGCCGCAGGATTCCCGCCCGGCGGCGCGGCGCCGCCGATGCCGAACTGCACGGGCGACGCCGCGCCGAGATTGGTGCCGGGCGCCATCGCCGCGAAGTGGCTGGCATAGACGATGTAGGTGCCCGCGCTCGCCGCCCGCGCGCCGCCCGGCGCGACGAATGCGGCGACCGGCACGGGCGAGCCGAGGATGGCCTTGATGATCTGCCTCATCGACGTGTCGAGGCCGCCTGGCGTGTCGAGCTGCAGGATCGCGAGCGGCGCGTGCTGGCGGGCCGCACGATCGAGCGAGCGCACGATGAAGTCGGCGCTGGCCGGGCCGATCGCGCCGTTGATCGGGATCACGACCACCGGGCGGGCGGCGGCGGGGGCTTCGGTGGGCGGCGGCGCGGCGACCGCGGCGCATACGACGAGCAGCGCCGCGAACAGCGCGGCGCGCGCGACCCGCGCGGACAGCGGGTGACGAGGGTGGCCGCCGGGCGTGGCAGGCGCCGGAGACGGCCCGTGACGATGAAAGTGCATCGCGGCGTCCGGGCGGCGCGCGGCCGCGTGCCGTCCGGCTGGCGGAAAGGGCCTGGGCCCGATGCTTAAAGATTAGGCGGTTTCGGCACAAAGCGCGAAGCGACGGCCGTGCCGGCCGGCTTCAGCTCGCGCCGCCGCCCCGTGCGAGCACTTCGTCGCGGTAGTCGGCCGGGCTGCGCCCGCTCCATTTGCGGAACGCGCGGTAGAACGCGCTCGGTTCCGCGAATCCGGTGGCGGCCGCGACGTCGGCGATCGTGCGCCCGGGGTCGGCCAGCGCCTCGAACGCGAGATCGCGCCGTAGCGTGTCCTTGATCGACTGGTACGCGTGGCCCTCCTGGTGCAGCTTGCGGCGCAGCGTCGCCTCGGCCACGTGCAGCCGCGCGGCCATCCCGCCGGCGCCTGGCCACGCGGCGGGCGGCATCCCGCGCAGCACCGCGCGCACGCGCTGCGCGAGCGCGTTCGGGTTGCGGTACTTGACGATGAAGCTCGCCGGCGCGTTGCGCAGGAACGTCTTCAGCGTCTTCGCGTTCTGCACGACCGGCAGCGTCGCGAATTCGGGATCGAAATCGACATACGAATCGGGCTCGTTGAAACGCATGTCGTCACAGAACATCGACGGGTATTCGTGGTCGGCGGGCGGCGTGTCGCAGCGGAAGCTCGCATGCAGCAGCGGGATGCGCCGCCCGATCAGCCAGCAGGTGAGGCCATACACGATGATGAAATAGGTCGCATACGTGAACATCGCGGGCGTTGCACCGTTGTTGCGGTGCACGAAGCGCAGCCGCACGCGCTGCGGATTCGCGTCGAGCTCCGCGTGCAGGTCGTCGAGCACGCAGTGCATGAAATTCACCGCGCGCGCCATCGCGTGCAGGCCGTCGCGTGCGGACAGCGCCGCCTGGCTCATCGCGATGAAGCTGCCGCTGCGCATCGGGTGGCGATCCTGCCCGAAAAACTCGTCGTCGAGCGTGCGCGCGATCGCGTTCCACAGCGCGCCGTATTGTTGCGCGGACACCCGTGCGCGCGGCTGCCCGAGCAGCGCGGGCGCGATGCCGGCCTGCGCGAGCAGCGGCTCGGCGGCGACGCCGCGCCGGGTCGCGAGCGCGACGCTGTAAGCGACGAGGCTGATCGCGACGGTTCCCTTGTCTTCCTGCTTCATCCATGCCGCCGGTGTGGCAAAAACGCTCAGTGTAAATGAGCGACGCGAGCATCGAACAGTCGCGCCTGCTTGCCTACACTTGTTGCATCGAAACGCAAGGACGGTCGCGCCCGGCGGCCGCGGGAGACAGCAGCACCATGGACGAGCTTTACACCGAAGACCAGCGGATGATCCGCGACGCCGCGCGCGCGTTTGCCACCGAGATGCTGGCGCCGAACGCGGCGCAGTGGGACCACGATGCGCACCTGCCCGACGCGATCGTCGCGCAGCTCGGCGAACTCGGCCTGCTCGGGATGATCGTGCCGCAGGAGCTGGGCGGCTCGTATACGGACTACGTGGCCTACGCGCTGGCGATGGAAGAGGTCGCCGCCGGCGACGCCGCGTGCGCGACGATGATGAGCGTGCACAACTCGGTCGGCTGCGGGCCGATCCTCGGTTTCGGCACGCCCGCGCAGAAGGATCGCTGGCTGGCCGACATGGCGTCCGGCCGCGTGATCGGCGCGTTCTGCCTGACCGAGCCGCACGCCGGCTCCGAGGCGAACAACCTGCGCACGCGTGCGGAGCTGCGCGACGGCAAATGGGTGCTGAACGGCGCGAAGCAGTTCGTGACCAACGGCCAGCGCGCCGGCGTGGCGATCGTTTTTGCCATGACCGACCCGGAAGCCGGCAAGCGCGGCATTTCCGCGTTCCTGGTGCCGACCGACACGCCGGGCTTCATCGTCGGCAAGCCCGAGAAGAAGATGGGCATCCGCGCGTCGGATACGTGCCCGATCACGTTCGAGAACTGCGCGATTCCGGAAGAGAACCTGCTCGGCAATCGCGGCGAAGGGCTGAAGATCGCGCTGTCGAACCTCGAGGGCGGGCGCATCGGCATCGCCGCGCAGGCGCTCGGCATCGCGCGCGCCGCATTCGACAAGGCGCGCCGCTATGCGGGCGAGCGCGTGCAGTTCGGCAAGCCGATCGCCGAGCACCAGGCGATCCAGCAGAAGCTCGCCGACATGGCCGTGCAGATCAACGCCGCGCGCCTGCTCGTGCATCACGCGGCGAAGCTGCGCACCGCCGGGCTGCCGTGCCTGTCGGAAGCGTCGCAGGCGAAGCTGTTCGCGTCGGAGATGGCCGAGCGCGTGTGTTCGGACGCGATCCAGATCCACGGCGGCTACGGTTACCTGGTCGATTACGAAGTCGAGCGTCACTATCGCGACGCGCGCATCACGCAGATTTACGAAGGCACCAGCGAAGTGCAGCGGATGGTGATCGCGCGGCAGCTTTGAGCCACGACGGTTACCCCGGCGACGACATCACGCAGGGCACGAGGGCAGCGCGGCGAACGCGGCACGCAACGACGTGACCGTGCGCCGCAACAGAGGCAACCGGGCATGGGCTGCAGCGCATGCCCGGTTGACCGTGAGGCATGGAGACTGGAGGACACGATGACGGTACAGGCATTCCTGGACGCGCGCGACTTTCTGCTGCGCCATCGCACCGACTACGAGACCGCGTACCGCGCGTTCGAGTGGCCGGTGCTCGACGCATTCAACTGGGCGCTCGACTACTTCGACCCGATGGCGCGCGGCAACGACCAGCCCGCGCTGTGGATCGTCGATGCGGCGACCGGCACGGGCGATCCGTATTCGTTCGCGCAGATGTCCGAGCGCTCGTCGCGGATCGCGAACTGGCTGCGCTCGATCGGCGTCGTGCGCGGCGACCGGATCCTGCTGATGCTGCCGAACCGTGTCGAGCTGTGGGATGCGATGCTCGCCGCGATGAAGCTCGGCGCGATCGTGCTGCCGGCCACCACGCAGCTGTCGCCCGACGACGTGCGCGACCGCGTGCAGATCGGCGGCGCGAAATACGCGATCGTCGACGAGAACGAAACCGCCAAGTTCGAACAGCCGGATCTTGGCCTCGTGCAGAAGATCGTCGCCGGCGCGCCGCGCGCGGGCTGGCTCGCGATGAACGACGGCTACGCGGCGAGCGCCGAATTCGAGCCGGACGCCATCACGCACGCGAACGATCCGATGCTGCTGTACTTCACGTCGGGCACGACGTCGAAGCCGAAGCTCGTCGAGCATACGCACCGCACCTATCCGGTCGGCCATCTGTCGACGATGTACTGGGTCGGCCTGCAGCCGGGCGACATTCACTGGAACATCAGCTCGCCGGGCTGGGCGAAGCACGCGTGGAGCTGCTTCTTCGCGCCGTGGAATGCGCAGGCGTGCGTGTTCGCCTTCAACTACGCGCGTTTCGAGCCGAAGGTGGTGCTCGATGCGCTCGTCAAATACCAGGTGACGACGCTGTGCGCGCCGCCGACCGTGTGGCGCATGCTCGTGCAGCAGCCGCTCGCGTCGTTCGACGTGAAGCTGCGCGAGATCGTCGGTGCGGGCGAGCCGCTGAATCCCGAGATCATCGAGCGCGTGAAGAAGGCGTGGGGCATCGCGATCCGCGACGGCTACGGCCAGACCGAGACGACCTGCCTGATCGGCAACTCGCCGGGCCAGCCGGTCGTCGCGGGCTCGATGGGCCGGCCGCTGCCGGGCTACCGCATCGCGCTGCTCGACCCGGACGGCACGCCGGTGACCGAAGGCGAGGTCGCGCTGCCGCTCGGCGTCGACGTCGCGCGCCCGGTCGGGCTGATGAAGGGCTATGCGAACAATCCCGACGCGACGGCCTACGCGATGCGCGACGGCCACTACCGCACGTCGGACATCGCGATGCGCCGCGACGACGGTTACTACGTGTACATCGGCCGCGCGGACGACGTGTTCAAGTCGTCCGACTACCGGCTGAGCCCGTTCGAACTCGAAAGCGTGCTGATCGAGCATCCGGCGATCGCCGAGGCGGCCGTCGTGCCGAGCCCCGATCCCGTGCGGCTGTCGGTGCCGAAGACCTTCATCACGCTGCGGCAGGGTTACGAGGAGAGCCCCGAGCTCGCGCTGGACATCTTCCGCTTCTCGCGCGAGAAGCTCGCGCCGTACAAGCGCATTCGCCGCCTGCAGTTCGCGGAGCTGCCGAAGACGATCTCGGGGAAGATCCGCCGCGTCGAATTGCGTCGCCGCGAGCTCGAGCGTGGTGACGATGCCAGTGAACGGATGCCCGGCGAATACTGGGAAGAGGATTTCGCCGCCGAACTGAAGTGACGTGACCGCGGGCCGCGCGCGCCGCATTCCGCGGCCGCTGCCCGCAGCCGAATTGAACCGGCCGCGCGGCGATATCGCGCTTCGCGGCCCTCTGGAAGGAGAGAGGATCGATGAACGCGAATTCGAAAGACGTGCCGACGGTCAAGCTGCTGATCGACGGCGCCTTCGTCGAGTCCGCCACGAACGAGTGGCGTGACATCGTCAACCCGGCGACGCAGCAGGTGCTCGCGCGCGTGCCGTTCGCGACCGTCGCGGAAGTCGACGCGGCCGTGCAGGCCGCGCACACCGCCTTCGCGACGTGGAAGAACACGCCGATTGCCGCGCGCATGCGCATCATGCTGAAGTTCCAGGATCTCGTGCGCACGAACCAGCAGCGCATCGCGAAGACGCTGACGGCCGAGCAGGGCAAGACGATTCCCGATGCCGAAGGCGACATCTTCCGCGGCCTCGAGGTGGTCGAGCACGCGTGCTCGATCGGTTCGTTGCAACTCGGCGAGTTCGCGGAGAACGTCGCGGGCGGGGTGGATACCTACACGCTGCGCCAGCCGCTCGGCGTGTGCGCGGGCATCACGCCGTTCAACTTCCCCGCGATGATTCCGCTGTGGATGTTCCCGATGGCGATCGTGTGCGGCAACACGTTCGTGCTGAAGCCGTCGGAGCAGGACCCGCTGTCGACGATGGAACTCGTCGAGCTCGCCGTCGAGGCCGGCGTACCGAAAGGGGTACTGAACGTCGTGCATGGCGGCAAGGAAGTCGTCGATGCAATCTGCACGCATCCGCTCGTGAAGGCGATCTCGTTCGTCGGCTCGACGGCCGTCGGCACGCACGTGTACAACCTCGGCAGCGCGCACGGCAAGCGCGTGCAGTCGATGATGGGCGCGAAGAATCACGCCGTCGTGCTGCCCGATGCGAACCGCGAGCAGGCGATCAACGCGCTCGTCGGCGCGGGCTTCGGCGCGGCCGGCCAGCGCTGCATGGCCACGTCGGTCGCGGTGCTCGTCGGCAACGCGCGCGACTGGCTGCCGGACATCGTCGAGAAGGCGAAGGCGCTGAAGGTCAATGCGGGCGCGGAAGCCGGCACGGACGTCGGGCCGGTCGTGTCGAAGGCCGCGAAGGAACGCATCCTGTCGCTGATCGACGCGGGCGTGAAGGAAGGCGCGAAGCTCGAACTCGACGGCCGCGACGTGAAGGTGTCCGGCTACGAGCAGGGCAATTTCGTCGGCCCGACGATCTTCTCGGGCGTGAAGACGAACATGTCGGTCTACACGCATGAAATCTTCGGGCCCGTGCTGGTCGTGATGGAAGCCGACACGCTCGACGACGCGATCGCGCTCGTCAACGCGAATCCGTTCGGCAACGGCGTGGGCCTGTTCACGCAGAGCGGCGCGGCCGCACGCAAGTTCCAGAGCGAGATCGACATCGGCCAGGTCGGCATCAACATCCCGATCCCGGTGCCCGTGCCGTTCTTCAGCTTCACGGGTTCGCGCGGCTCGAAGCTCGGCGATCTCGGCCCATACGGCAAGCAGGTCGTGCAGTTCTACACGCAGACCAAGACGGTCACCGCGCGCTGGTTCGACGACGACACGACGGCCGGCCCGGTGAATACGACGATCCGGCTGCACTGAGCAGCGGAGGACACGAACATGAAAATCGGTTTTATCGGCCTCGGCCACATGGGCGCGCCGATGGCGCTGAACCTGCTGAAAGCAGGCCATGAAGTACATGCGTTCGACCTGAGCGCCGACGCATTGCGCGCGCTGCAGGACGCCGGTGCACAGGTGGCCGCATCGCCGCGCGATGCGGCCTCGGGCGCGACGTTCGTCATCACGATGCTGCCGGCCGCGCCGCACGTGCGCTCGGTGCTGTCCGGCGAGAACGGCGTGCTCGCCGGCCTCGGCGCGGGCGCGACCGTGATCGATTCGAGCACGATCGACCCGGCGAGCGCGCAGGCGTTCGGCGCACTCGTGCGCGAGCATGGCGGCGCGTTCGTCGATGCGCCCGTGTCGGGCGGCACCGGCGGCGCGGCGGCCGGCACGCTGACCTTCATGGTCGGCGGCAGCGATGCGGATTTCGAGCGCGTGAAGCCGGTGCTCGCGGGCATGGGCAAGAACATCGTCCACTGCGGCGCGACGGGGATGGGGCAGGTCGCGAAGGTCTGCAACAACCTCGTGCTCGGCATCTCGATGGCGGCCGTGTCGGAGGCGATGTCGCTCGGCGTCGCGCTCGGCATCGACCCGAAGGTGCTGGCCGGCATCGTCAACACGTCGACGGGCCGCTGCTGGAGTTCGGATACCTACAACCCGTATCCGGGCGTGATCGAGACCGCGCCGTCGTCGCGCGGCTACTCGGGCGGCTTCGGCACCGACCTGATGCTGAAGGATCTCGGCCTCGCGAACGATGCCGCAAAGCAGGCGCGCCAGCCGGTCTATCTCGGCGCGCTCGCGCAGCAGCTGTACCAGACGATGAGCAGCCGTGGCGACGGCCAGCTCGATTTCTCGGCGGTGATCCGCCTGTATCAACCGGCAACGAAGAAGGACGCCTCATGATCGAACTCGACTACGTCGACGACGGCGCGATCGCGTGCGCGACGCTCAAGCGTCCGCCCGCGAACGCCTTTACCGCCGACGGGCTGCGGCAACTGCAGGAAACCGTCGCCGAACTGAATGCGAACCCGCGCGTGCGCGCGCTGGTGATCACCGGCGACGGCCCGAAGTTCTTCAGCGCGGGTGCCGACCTCAACACGTTCGCCGACGGCGACCGCGCGGTTGCGCGCGCGATGGCGTCGCGTTTCGGCGCGGCGTTCGAGGCGCTGCACGACGCGCGCGTCGTGACGATCGCGGCGATCAACGGCTATGCGATGGGCGGCGGGCTCGAATGCGCGCTCGCGTGCGACCTGCGGATCGCGGAGACGCATGCGCAGATGGCGCTGCCCGAGCCGTCGGTCGGCCTGCTGCCGTGCGGCCTCGGCACGCAGACGCTGCCCTGGCTCGTCGGCGAAGGCTGGGCGAAGAAGATCATCCTGACCGGCGCGCGTGTCGATGCGGCCACGGCGCTCAGGATCGGCCTCGTCGAGGACGTCGTGGAGTCGGGCGCGGCACGCGATGCCGCGCTGGCGCTGGCACGCAACGTCGCACGGCAGAGCCCGCATGCGGTTGCTTACAGCAAGGAGCTGATCGGCCTCGCGCGCCGCGGCGTGCCGCGCAGCGCGGCGCTCGCGGTCGAGCGTGAGCGCTTCGTCGACCTGTTCGACACGAACGATCCGGGCGAAGGCGTGGCTGCGTTCCTCGGCAAGCGCGCGCCGCAGTGGCACAACGACGGAGAGCCGCAACGATGAGCACGCCGGTGACGAATCACGACGCGTTCGCGGAGCACGCACCGGAGGTGCTGTTTCGCGTGGTGAACCGCGTGGCGCTGATCACGCTGAACCGGCCGGCCGCGCTCAATGCGCTGTCGTACCCGATGATCGGCGAGCTGGCCGCGCTGCTCGAGCGCTGCCGTGACGACGACCAGATCGTCGCGGTCGTGCTGCGCGGCGCCGGCGAGAAGGGCTTCTGCGCGGGCGGTGACGTGCGCGCGCTGTACCGGATGGTCGCGCAGCGCGAAACCTGGTTGCCGTTCTTCGTCGACGAATACCGGCTCGACTACGCGATCCATACGTTCCCGAAGCCGGTGGTCGCGCTGATGGACGGCGTGACGATGGGCGGCGGCATGGGCCTCGCGCAGGGCGCGGCGCTGCGTGTCGCGACCGAGCGCAGCAAGATCGCGATGCCGGAGACGCGCATCGGCCTCGTGCCCGACGTCGGCGCGACGCATTTCCTGTCGCGCATGCCGGCCGAACTCGAGCTGTACGTCGGGCTGACCGGCGCGATGCTGTCGGGCGCCGACGCGCTCACGGCGAAGCTCGCGGATCTGTGCGTGCCGTCCGCGTGGCTCGACACGTTCGAGACGCGCATCGAAAGCGTCAAGTGGGAAGGCGATGCGCTGCCGTTGCTGCGCAAGGTGTTCGAGCCGCCGTGCAACGTTGTGCCGCACGCGGCGCTCGACAGCCAGATGCCGTGGATCGTGCGTCACTTCGACAAGCGCTCGACGGTTGAGCGGATCGTCGCGACGCTGACGCAGGATCTTGCGCGCGAGGAGCTGTCGCGCGAGCACCGTCAATGGCTGCAGGCGACGCTCGATGCGCTCACCGGCCATTCGCCGACGATGCTGTGCGTGACCCGCGAGGCGCTGCTGCGCGGCCGCCAGATGACGCTGGCCGAATCGTTCCGGATGGAGCTCGGCATCGTCGCGCGCGCGATCGAGGAAGGCGACTTCTGCGAAGGCGTGCGTGCGCATCTGGTCGACAAGGATCGCAAGCCGCGCTGGGCGCCCGCGTCGCTCGTCGAGCTGCGCGCCGAACGCGTGCGGCATTTCCTGACGTCGCCGTGGAAGCTGTTCGCGCATCCGCTGGCCGATCTCGGCGCCGCGTGATGCTCCGACGCGCCCCCGCGGCGCGTCGGATTCATTTCATCCCATCCCGTCTCATCTCACCGCTCGATCATCGGCGGCACCGCCTGCGCGAGCGCGTCGATCACGCAGCGCGTCTTGCGCGGCAGGTAGCGCGTCTTCGGCCAGATCGCGTGGATGTCGCCTTCGCAGACGAAGCAGCGGTCGAGCACGACCGTCATCTCGCCGCGCTTCACGTAGTGGTCGAGCAGCCAGCTCGGCAGCCACGCGATCCCGAACCCCGACGCGCCGGCCGCCGCGATCGCCTGCACGTCGTCGAAACTGAGCTGGTGCGGCATGTCGACCCGCACCGTCGAGCCGTCCAGCGCACGCAAGTCCCACGGTTGAACCACGCCCGAGCGTGAATACGCGATCGTCCGGTGGTCTTTCAGGTCGTCGAGCGTCTTCGGCATCCCGTGGCGGGCGAGATACGACGGCGCCGCGCCGAGGCTGCCGTATTGCGTGCCGAGCCGCCGCACCGCGAGGCTCGTGCTGTCCGCGAGCGTGCCGATTCGCACCGCGAGGTCGATGCCTTCCTCGACGAGATCGACGAAACGGTCGGTGATCGACACGTCGATCCGCAAATGCGGATAGGTGCGCGCGAGGTCGAGCACGATGGGCGTCACGCAGTGATGCCCGAACGCGAGCGGCACGCTCAGGCGCAGCTTGCCGCGAGGCTCGTTGCGGCCGCAGTCGAGGTCGGCCTCCGCCGCCTCCAGCTCCGCGAGCGCGCGCACGCAGCGGTCGTAGTACGCCTGGCCGTCGTCGGTCAGGCTCTGGCTGCGCGTCGTGCGCTGCAACAGCCGCGCGCCGAGCCGCTTCTCGAGTCGCGCGATCGCCTTGCCGACGGCCGAACGCGTCATGTCGAGGCGCTCCGCGGCGAGCGCGAAGCTGCCCGATTCCACTACCTGGACGAAGGTCGTCACGCCGTCGAGTCTGTCGGTCATGGGCGGGATTGAGTCCTGTGATTCCCCAGTCTGGAGAAATGCATGCGTCAATGGGGATGAAGATTCTCACTATAGTACCGATTCCTGTCCAGCGTGCGTCGCCGGCCGCACGCGGAGCATCCCTCTTACCTGGAGGCGCGCGGCCCGTTGCCGGGTCGCGGCGCAATACGCATGACGCAATCCGACTCCCGCAGGAATGCGGTCGCGCTCGCGGCCGTCTGTCTCACGTCGCTGATGTTCGGCCTCGAAATCTCGAGCGTGCCGGTGATCCTGCCGACGCTCGAACACGTGCTGCATGGCGATTTCAACGGCATGCAGTGGATCATGAACGCGTACACGATCGCGTGCACGACCGTGCTGATGGCGGCCGGCACGCTCGCCGACCGGTTCGGCCGCAAGCGCGTGTACGTGATCGGCACCGTGCTGTTCGGCGCGACGTCGCTGCTGTGCGGGCTCGCGCCGAACGTGCCGGTGCTCGTCGCGGGGCGGCTGCTGCAGGGCGCCAGCGGTGGCGCGATGCTGATCTGCCAGATTGCGGTGCTGTCGCACCAGTTCCGCGAGGGCCGCGAGCGCGGCCGTGCGTTCGGGATCTGGGGGATCGTGTTCGGCATCGGGCTCGGGTTCGGGCCGATCGTCGGCGGCGCGATCGTCGCGCTGGCAAGCTGGCCGTGGGTGTTCCTCGTCCATGCGCCGCTCGCGGCCGTCGCGCTCGTGCTGATCGGCGGCGCGGTGCAGGAGTCGCGCGATCCGCACGCGGGCAGGCTCGACGTCGCAGGCATCGTCACGCTGTCGCTCGCGGTGCTCGGCCTGGCGTTCTACATCACGCAAAGCGCGGCGCTCGGGCTGACCAGCGCGGCCGGCCTCGGCGTGCTCGGCGCGACCGTGCTGGCGCTGGCCGGCTTCTTCATCGCGGAACGCGCCAGTGCGCGGCCGATGTTCGATTTCTCGGTGTTCCGGATTCGCGCGTTCACCGGCGCGATCTTCGGTTCGATGGGGATGAACTTCAGCTTCTGGCCGTTCATGATCTACCTGCCGATCTGGTTCCAGGTCGCGCTCGGCTACGACAGCGTGACGGCCGGCCTCGCGTTGCTCGCGTACACGTTGCCGACGCTGGTCGCGCCGCCGTTCGGCGAACGGCTTGCATTGCGCTACGGGCCGGGCGTCGTGATCCCGGGCGGCCTGTTCACGATCGCCGCGGGGTTCGCGCTGATGCGGATCGGCAGCGCGGCCGACCCTGCCAGCTGGATCACGATGCTGCCCGGCTGCATGATCGCCGGCATCGGGCTCGGGCTCACGAATACCCCCGTGACCAACACGACGACGGGCGCGGTGCCGAGCTCGCGGGCGGGGATGGCGTCGGGCATCGACATGAGCGCGCGGATGATCTCGCTCGCGCTGAACATCGCGGCGATGGGCTTCGTGCTGGTCGCGGGGATCGTCGCGAGCCTGAAGGGCGGCGTCGCGGGCACGATCGGCGACGCGGCGCTGCGCCGGCTCGCGCAGGAGATTGCGTCCGGCCGGACCGACGGATTGCACGAGATCGCACCGGCGCTCGCGCAGGCCGACCCGAGCGGCGCGGCGTTGCACGCGGCGCTCGTGCACGGGTTCGGCTGGGTGATGGTGTACGGCGCGGCGGGCGTGGCCGTGCTCGCGACGGCGAGCGCGGTGGCGTTCGCGCCGGCCCGACGCAGAGCGCCCGTGTGCGAATGACAGCGTGCATGGTCGGCGCGGCCGGCCCGGTGCGCGCTTCGGTCAGGACATCCCGCCACCGAGCGCGCGGTACAGCGTCATCTGGTTGTTGAGCCGGTTCAGGCGCGTCAGCTCGTCGGCGCTTTGCGCATCGCGCAGCCGCTGCTGCTGGTCGAGCCACGGCTGCACGGCGGTCGCGCCGGCCGCGAAGCGCGCGGCGGCCAGCTGTTCGGCGCGCTGCGCCTGGGCCAGCGACAGCGCGCGCTGTTCGGCTTCGCGTTCGAGCTGCACACGCGCCGACAGCGCGTTCTCGACTTCCGCGAGCGCCGTGTAGAGCTTCTGGCGGAACCCGACGACGGCTTCCTCGTACTGCGACTTCGACACCTTGATCTGCAGCTGCATCGTGTTCCACTGGATGAACGGCAGTGCCAGGCCCAGCCCGAGCGTGCCGACCGGATTCATCAGCACGCGCTCGAGGCTCGTGCTCGACGTGCCGGCCTGCCCGGTCAGCGTGAAGGTCGGATAGAAGCTCGTGCGCGTCGCGTCGACTTGCGCCAGCGACTCGCGCAGCCGGAATTCCGCCGCGCGCAGGTCGGGACGCCGGCCGAGCAGGCTCGCGGGCAGGCCGGCCACGACTTCCGGCGGCGCCGCGACGGGCAGCGCGGCCGGCTCGGCCGCGCGCTGCTGCGGCGGCCGGTCGAACAGGATCGCGAGCGCGTGGCGATTCTCGGTGCGCTGCTGGATCAGTTGCGTTTGCGCGGCGCGTTGCGCGGCGAGGCTCTGTTCGGCCTGCGCGAGATCGAGCCCCGACACGGCGCCGGCCGTGTGCCGCGACCGCACGACCGCGAGCGTGCGGACTGCATAGGCGATGTTCGCGTCGCCGAGCGCGATCTGCCGGTTCAGATAACCGATCTGCCAGTACAGCGACGCCGTCGTGCCGATCAGCGACAGCCGCGCGGCTTCGAGATCGGCGGCCGTCGCGTCGGCTTCCCAGCGCGCGGCGTCGCGCAGCGCGGCCAGCCGGCCCCACAGGTCGATTTCATAGCTGAGCGAACCGGTCCCGCCGCTCGTCCGGCTCATCCGGTGCGTATCGAGCGTGCGCGACACGGCGCCGTTCGCGCCGACCGACACGTTCGGCGTCAGGTTCGTATCCGCGAGCCCGGCTTGCAGTTGCGCGCGGTACACGCGGATCGCCGCGATCGCGAGGTCGTTGTTGGCGCGCAGCGCATCGTCGATCAGCGCATCGAGTTGCGGATCGCCGAAGCTGCGCCACCAGTCGCGTGAGGTGGCCGGTGCGCCGGCCGCGACCGGTGCCTCCCAGTTCGCGGGCATCGCGACGGCGGGCAGCGGTTCGTGGCGCGCGCCTGCGCAGCCGGCGAGCAGCGCGGCCGCGCACGCGACTGCGCCCAGGCGGTGAAGCGGTGAGGAATGCGTCATGACAGGTCTTTCTTCAATCGCGCGCGAGCGCATCGATCGGATCGAGCCGCGATGCGTTGCGCGCGGGCATGAAGCCGAAAATCACACCGGTGAGCGTCGAGCAGACGAACGCCGTCACGATCGCGCCGGCCGAGAACACCATCTTCCACTGCGCGACGAACATCGAGAACAGCGCGCCGAGCCCGAACGACAATGCGATGCCGATCGTGCCGCCGAGCAGGCAGACGAGCACGGCCTCGACGAGAAACTGCTGCAGGATGTCGGACTGGCGCGCGCCGACCGCCATCCGGATGCCGATTTCGCGCGTACGCTCGGTGACCGACACCAGCATGATGTTCATCACACCGATCCCGCCGACGACGAGCGAGATCACCGCGATCAGCGACAGCAGCAAGGTGAGCGACTGCCCGGTCTTCTCGACGGTCTTCACCACGCTGTCCATGTTGTACGTGAAGAAGTCCTTGCGGCCGTGGCGCTGCGTCATCAGCTTTTCGAGGCTTTTCTCGGCGGCGGCGCTCGGCTGCCCGTCGCGCACGCGCACGGTGATGCTGTCGAGATAACGCTGCCCGAACAGGCGCCCGCTCGCGGTCGTGTACGGCACCCACACGTTCAGGCTCTTCACGCTGCCGAACGCGCTCTTCTTGTCGGCCGTCACGCCGATCACGACGCACGGCACGTTGTCGACCAGGATCACTTCGCCGATCGGGTTGCGCGTCGCGCCGAACAGCTTGCGGCGCGTGTTCTGGTCGATCACGGCCACCTGCACCTGGCGGCGCACCGCGTCCTCGTCGAACGCGACACCCAGCGCGAAGCGCATCCCGCGCGCCTGGAAGAAGCGGTCGCCGACGCCGCTCACGAGCGCGTTCACGTCGACGTTGCGGTAGCGCAGCAGCAGCGTGCGCGACGTTTCGGGCGTCGCGCTGTCGACGTACGGCTGCTCGGCGAGCGCGGCGACGTCGGCGGGCACGAGCGTCTGGATCGCGTCGGCGCGGCTGTCGCCCCAGTCGGTGCCCGGATAGATGTTGATCGTGTTCGTGCCGATGCTGCCGATCTCGTCGAGCATGTAGCGCTTCGCGCCTTCGCCGATCGCGACGATCGACACGACCGACGTGATGCCGATGATGATGCCGAGCATCGTCAGCAGCGTGCGCAGCCGGTGCGACACGAGTGCGATCCATGCCATCCGGCAGGCTTCGGCGAAGCGGCCGGAGCCGGCCGCGAAGCGTTGCGTGCGGGTGCCGGTATCGGCATGCGCATGGGTGTCGACGGCAGCGGGCGGCGGCATGTCGTGGTGATCACCGGCGGGCGGTGCGCCGGCTGCCGCGTCGGTTGCTTCCATGGTGTCCACGCCCGCTTCCGCGAGGGCTTCGGCGTAGTGACGATTCGGCCGGTCGGCGACGATCTCGCCGTCGCTGATCTCGATGATGCGCTTCGCATGGCGCGCGACGGCCTTGTCGTGCGTGACGATGACGAGCGTATGGCCGAGCGCGTTCAGCTCGTGCAGGATGCGGATCACGTCCTGGCCGCTTTTCGTGTCGAGCGCGCCGGTCGGTTCGTCGGCGAGGATCACCTGGCCGCCGTTCATCAGCGCACGCGCGATGCTCACGCGTTGCTGCTGTCCGCCGGACAGTTGCCCGGGGCGATGGTGCGCGCGATCCGCGAGCCCGAGGCGCGCGAGCAGTTCGCGTGCGCGTGCGTGCCGCTCGGCGCGCGGCGTGCCGGCGTAGATCGCGGGCATTTCGAGGTTCGCGACGGCGTCGACGTGCGGCAGCAGGTGATAGCGCTGGAACACGAAGCCAAAGTGTTCGCGGCGCAGTTGCGCGAGCTCGTCGCTGTCGAGCATGTGCGTGTCGCGGCCGCCGACCGTGTAGGTGCCTTCGCTCGGATGGTCGAGGCAGCCGAGGATGTTCATCAGCGTCGACTTCCCGGAGCCTGACGCGCCGACGATCGCGACGATCTCGCCCGCGTGAATCGACAGGTTGACGTTGTTCAGGACAACGACATCCTTGTCGCCGGCCGGAAAGCGTCGGGTGACGGCGGCGAGTTTCAGCAGGGGCTGGTTCATCGTCACACCACGTCCGCCAGCGGCGCGTGGTCGTCACCGGCCGCTTCGCCGATCACGACGCGTTCGCCGTCCTTCAGGCCGGCCAGGACTTCGACGCGCACGTTGTTGTTGATGCCGATGCGGATGTTGCGCGTTTCCGTGCTGCCGTCGGCGCGCAGCACGCGCACCGTGTAGGTGCCGTCCTTGCGTTTTTCGCCGAGCGCGGCGGCCGGAATGCTGAGCGCGTTGCGTGCATTGCCGAGCACGATGTTGACTTGCGCGGTCATCGAGATGCGCAGCCGATGCTCGGGGTTCGGCACTTCGAACAGCGCGTTGTAGAACACGGCCGAATTCGGCTTCGTGCCGCCGCCGGTACCGCCGCCGAGCGGGCTCTGCGCTTCCGCGTAGT
Organism: Burkholderia sp. AU6039; assembly: GCF_002223365.1. Lineage (NCBI taxonomy): Bacteria > Pseudomonadati > Pseudomonadota > Betaproteobacteria > Burkholderiales > Burkholderiaceae > Burkholderia > Burkholderia sp. AU6039. Next base: position 2,406,061 of record NZ_NKFK01000005.1, on the reverse strand, counting down.
TCTGCGGCGCCGGCTCGATCGCGCGCAGCTTGCCATAGTGACGCTTGTCCGGTTCGCCGAGGATCGTGAAATACGCGGTCTGGCCGGCACGCACGCGGATCACGTCGGCTTCCGACACCTGCGCCTTCACGGTCATCGTGTTGAGATCGGCGAGCTTCAGGATCACCGGCGCCTGCTGCTGTGCGATCACGGTCTGGCCTTCCTGCGTGACGACCGCGACGACCTCGCCGTCGATCGGCGCGACGATGCGCGTGTAGCCCAGGTTCGCCTGCGCGGTCTCGATCTGGATGCGGGCCGAGCGGATCTGCGCGGCGAGCGACGCGAGGGTCGCACGCTGCACGTCGAGCGTTGCGCGTGCGGCCTCGAACGATTCGCGCGAGGTCGCATCGTCGGGCAGCATCGCCTGCTGGCGCTTGAACGCGAGTTCCGCCTGCGTGAGTTGCGCGGCGGTCGATTGTTGTTGCGCGCGCAGGCTTTCTTCGCTGGCGCGCGCCTGGCGCAGCGCGTTTTCCGAGATCACGGGATCGATCTCGGCGAGCCACTGGCCCTTCGTGACCTTGTCGCCGAGCTTCACCTTCAGCGATTTCAGCTGCCCCGACACCTGCGCGCCGACGTCGACCTGCCGGAAGGCCTGTAGTGCGCCGGTTGCCAGCACAGCGTTCTCGAGATCGCCGCGCGAGACGGGCGCGGACAGGTATTGCGGATGCTTGTCGGGCGCGCACGCCTTCAGCGTGGCGCCGGCGGCGATCGCCACGACGGCAAGGGTAGCCAGCACGATGCGCCGGCGGCGATGGGTCTTCTGAGTCATGAGCGTGCGGCGAGGATCAGGCAGTGCCGGCGATGCGTGCGGCCAGGCGGGACGATCCGGTCGGCGTCGCATGTCGGGCAGGTTGCCCGCGACGGCATCCGCGTACGCATCGCGCGGGCGTGCCGAGTCGAATCAGCCGCTCATGGTAAGCGAGGACATCACGCCAAATCGTGTGGAAATTGTGCTGAATTGTGCGAACGCCGCACCGGAGCGGAGGCCGTGCGGCGTGATTGCCGCGGTCGGTGAGCGCGGCGGGCGAGGGCCCGTGTGCGTGTCGCGGCGTGTGTTGACGTGCGTTAGCGCTGCGCCGCGACGAGCGCCATCATCGGCCGGTCGCGTTCCTCGTCGAGCGCGGGCAGCGCATCGACCTGCGCCTGCGTCGGTCCCCATTCGTCCAGGTGCGTAAGCGTGAAGCCGCTGCCGATCAGCAGGTTCACGAGCGTGCCGAGCGTACGGTGCTGCTTGACGACGCCCGGCGCGAGCCAGTCGGTCACGCGTTCGCCTTCGCGCTGGTAGCCATCGAGCGGCCAGGCGCGGTTGCCCTGCGCATCGACGACGAAGCCGGGCCGGCGCGGCGCCGTATAAATGGGGTGCTCGATCGAGAACACGAGCCGCCCGCCGGGCACGAGCGCGCGATGAATCGTGCGCAGCAGCGTGTCGAGGCGCGCGACGTAGTGGAAGGCGAGCGAGCTGTATGCGAGATCGAATGCGGCGTTGGGCAATGCGAGCGTTTCGAGATCGGCGCGGCGGTACGTGATCGCGGGGTGCGCGGCGGTCGACGCCGCGCGTTCGAGCATGCGCTCGGAGACATCGATGCCGAGCACGCTTGCCGCGCCCTGATCGGCCGCCCAGCGGCTGAACCAGCCGTAGCCGCAGCCGAGGTCGAGCACGTTGCGGCCGCGCAGGTCGGGCAGCAGCGCGCGCAGCGCGGGCCATTCGGGTGCGCCGTCGAGGCCGCGAATCGAGCGGTTCAGGCGGCTGTAGCCTTCGAAGAAGGCCGGGTCGTCGTAGATGTTCTGCGTCATGCGTAGCGCCTCGTGCGGGCAGGGTGCGTGGTGCCGCACGCCCGATCCCGCGAGCTTACGCGCGCTGCCCGCCCGCGTCGATCCGGCGTTGCGTGTCGGCGTCGACGATGTCGCGGATCGCGCTGAACAGCGGCGCGGCGTCGGTGTAGCGGCGGCCGTAGCCGAGATTGAACGCGTAGTCGAAATCGGGCGGGTTGCTGCCCTGGTTGTGCTGCAGGATCGTCTCGAGCTTGTCGAGCGCCTTCGCCGCGCGTGCTTCCGGCGTCGCCGCCGCCTCGTATTCATCCCACAGCGCGACGATCTCGTCGCGCCGCGCGGGATCGAGCGATGCGGTCAGCGTCAGCAGGTCGTCGCGTTCTTGCGCGCTTTTGTCGGGGTGCGCGGCTTGTTCGATCGCGGGAATGTCGCCGTGCAGCGCCTCGCCGAGATCGTGGACGACGCACAGCTTCAGCAGCTTCAGCGTGTCGATGCCGGGCAGCGCGTCGGCGAACACGAGCGCCATCAGGCACAGCCGCCAGCTGTGTTCGGCCGTGCTTTCCGCGCGCCCGGACGACGTGTGGCCGCTGCGCAGCACATCCTTCAGGCGTTCGGCTTCGCGCAGGAAAGCGAGCCGCGCGTGGATCGTATCGGGGGTCATGGTCGGCGTCCTTGCGATGAGCCGCCTAGCGTAATGCGGGTGGGCGTGCTTCGTCCACGCATGAAATATGCGTGGCGGTGGCGCTTTGCCGGGCCGCTACTTCACGAAAAGTCCGGCCCAGCAGAACAGCGCGAAGAAGCCCGTTTGAACACCGACGATCAGGCTGAACAGCCAGGGGCTGCTGCGGCGCGCCACCCGCCTGCCGCCGGCGTTGGCCACACCCGAGCGAAGCGCAACGAACACCGCCGCGCCCGTATAGAGAATGAACGCGACGATCACGAGTTCTCGCATGACAAGCGTCGACATGTGGCATGTCCCCTGGGCGTGCTGCCATTCACGTTGGTATTTTTTGCGTGGCATGCCGGACACGTTGAAGGTTGCCGCACCGTTGCCGGCATGCGGTGCTTCATCGCGACCCGGCAATCACGCGTCCTGGAGCGTCTCCACGAGCCGCACGGCCGAGCCGTCCGACAGTGTCATCCGCGTCCACCGGCACATGCTGCCGCGGATCGGCACGACGCGCGACGCATTCGCACCGGTGTCGAATTCGACGCTCGGCGGCCCCGCGTGGTCATGCCAGCCGAGCGTGTCGAGCGCGGTTTCCATGCGGACGATCTGCGGTGTCGCGTAGCGCCACAGCGACGTGCCGAGCAACATCGAGAGCGGTTGCGAGAATTCGGCCGCGCGCGCCGGAGAAGACGCGAGCAGGCGGTGCGTGAGGTCGCACACGAGATGCATGCGGCCCGCGCTGCCCGCGACGAGCCGCGCGAGCGCGTGATCGCCGGCCGAATCGAGGCGCGCGGCGAGCAACCGCTCGGCGGTCGCGCGCTCGTCGGGCGACATCTGCTGGCGGCCGGCCTCCCAGCGCGAGATCGTCGATTGCGCGACGCCGAACAGCTCGGCCGCATGGTTTTGCTTGACGCGATGCAGCGCGCGCCAGCGCTTGAGTTGCGGGCCGAGCGGCGGGGCGTGAAGCGGTGAGGCGGTCATGGTGGTGCTCCTGTTGCGCTCGTACCGCACGCCTTTACATGATCCGGATGCCGCCGTTCGCGTTGATCGCAATTGCCGCGAACGGCAAGAGCACGATGCCGCCCAGCACGAGCACGCCGTCGGCGGCAACCGTGACCGGCGTGGCGAGAATCCGCAGCCCCATGCCGAGCGCGGACGGTGATTGCCTGATATAGACCGAGTACGGCCGGTTGAACGGCTGCGTGCTCGTCTTGTACTTTTCGACGAACCCTTCCGTCGAATAGCGCTTGCCGCTGATGTCGCCTTCGAGCACGAGGCCGGCCTGCGCGGCGGTGAAGCCGTCGGCAGCGGCCGCCTGCCGATCGTCGTCCGACGCGTCCTTCGGCAGCAAGATACGGTATTGGCCCGTGATGCTGCCGCCGCTCGCATGAAAGGCGGCGAACGTCGTGCGCAGCGATTTACGGTAACTGGACATCAAGACCGGCCGCAACTGCGCCGGCAGATCGAAGATGTAATGGTAGTCCGTGCCCAGGACGACGAGCTTCTTGCCGTCCTCGGTCATCATGAATCCGGACACGTGCTCGCTGTATCCGTCTTCCTTGTACAGCTTCGGCGTGAAGCAGCCCGACAGCGAGAGGCTGCTGGCGGCCACGCCGGCGGCCAGCAGGCGCCGGCGCGTGATCGATACGTTCATTGTTGTTGTCCCGTCTGTGCGGTTCAGTTCAGTTCAGTGGCTTTCGCCCTCGGAAGCCGGATTCTCGCGTATCTGCCGCGCGTTGTCGAACGGGAAATCTGCCGTGGCAGCGGTCGATGGCCTCTGTCCGTGCCGTGCCGACAACGTTGTCGCCGCCGCTTTCAACCGTCTCCTGCATATCTTATTATTCGGCCAGTGTGGAGGGATACCGGCCACCCACGGTCATGTCGAGGCATGACGCGCCGGTACGAATTACCGCCTTTCGGCCGCACTCTGCACGAGGCACGGTCGAAACGACAGGAAACGCGTGACCCGCGCGTATCCCAAAAAATGACGAGAGAGCGCGATGGTACGACTGGTCTTGCTGCTGCTGGGCATCGAATACTTGCGCACCCGCTGGCGCGGGCTGACCGTGCTCGGCTGGGTGTGGGTCGTCGCGGGCGTCGTGATCTTCGTCGATGCGCTCGACGGCGCGCTGCATTTCCCGATCCAGATCTTTGCGTGGCTGTTCCTGATCGAGGGGCTCGCGACGCTTGCCGTGGCCGGCAGCGGCGTCGGCGGGCAGCGCATCCTGCGCTATGTGAAGGGGATCGCGGTGGTGGTCGCCGCCGGGCTCGTGTTCGCGGGGCATCACCATGGCCATTTCCTGCTGTCGATGATCTTCGGCACGCTGTTCCTCGTCGACGGGCTGCTGCAGTGCACTGCAGCGTGGATGGTGCGGTATCGCCGCTGGAACGTGGCATTCGCCTGGGGCGTCGTCGAGATCCTGCTGGCCATCTTCTTCTATCAGCCGTACCCGACGCACTACGTGGGCACCGTGCCGTACTGCCTCGGGCTGCTGCTGATGTTCGGCGGGATGCACATGCTGAGCCTCGCCGCGCGCGTGCGGCGGCTGACGCGCAATCCGGCGTTCGCGACGTCGCCGGCGCCGGCGCTCGCGCCGGATCTCGACGATGCGCGCGACCGGCCGCATTTCGCGCAATCCGAATGGGACGGCCCGCCGGCCGACGGCGAGCATGCGCTCACCGTGCACGTGTGGACGCCGACCGGCACGTCGAAGGCCGAGGCGCAGCGCTATCCGGTGATCGACCGCTATATCGCGGCGGTGGACGTCAATGGCGTGATCTCGACCGGGCACGCGGCGCTGGAGTCGCCCGAGGGCATCTATATCAGCCTGTATCCGGGCGTCGAAATCGATCGTTCTCCGGACGAATTCACGCGCATCCTGCGTGCGACACGCGAAAACGACGTGCCGGGCCTGTTCCAGCCCGACTACGCGACCGAGTCGAAGGCGTGGTGCCCGTCGACCGTGCGCGTGCGGATCCGCAACTATGATCCGTCGAAGCTGGATGCCTTCTGGACGTCGTACCGGCAGAACCTGACGTACAACCTCACGCATCGCAATTGCTCGAGCACGGTGTCGAACGCGCTCGAAGCCGCACTCGACGGCGCGGTGTGGCGGCTGAAGGGCGCGCGGGCCGGGTGGGGCGCGTTCGTGCGGCTGCTGCTCACGCCCGAGCTGTGGGTCGCCGCGCAGATCCGCAAGCGCGCGGTGACGATGGCGTGGACGCCCGGGCTCACGCTCGACTATGCGCGCGCGCTCAGCATGCTCGCCGACCCGCGGCCGTTCGCGTGGTGGAAGGTCGCGCGCTCGGCCGTGAAGGCGATCATGGCGTCGCGCCGCACGTGGCGCGAGCAGGACCACGCGGCGCTGTCGCCCGGCGGATCGGAGGCTGCGTCGATGAAGTGATCGCGTGCCGCCGGACGCGGGCCCGGCGTCACTGCGGTCGCTACCGCGCGGCCGCGCGAGGTTGCCCGCCACGAGACCCCCCCCTACGCAAACAACAATGAACAAGACGAGAGCTTTCCGCATCCTGATTCCGGCCGCGCTGGCGCTGACGAGCGCCGGCTTCGCGCAGGCGAGCGCGGACGAGGTGCCGCGCATGAGCAACGACGTGTACCGCATGTCGGTGTCGTTCTGCTCGAACGTCGCGGCCGCCGAGAAGATCGAGTGCCAGGGCGACATGATCGCCGCGGGCAGCCGGATCGTCGCGGCGATCGGCGGCCTGCCGCCGGCGTCCGCCACGTCGATCGACGAAGGCGCGCGCAACAAGCTGCCGGCGGCGGAGCGCAAGGGGCTCGCGCCGGTCGAGCCGGGCGCGATCGACAAGGACGACGACCTTGCCGGTCTCGCCGGCATGGTGCGTCTGTGCGACGTCTACGAATCCGGGCCGGCGTCGCGCGCGCGGCATCATGCGGCGCTGAAGCAGCAGGCGCCGGACGCCGCACCGCGCGTCGAGGCGTTGCTGACCGATGCGTCGACGGCGGCGCGCCAGCGCGTCAGCATCGGCGTGTGGCAGATCCTCGCGCTCGAAGGCCCCGAATCGATCACTCGCGCGTGCACGCAGCTGGGCGCCGGGTCGTGACGGGCGGCGTGCCGTGCGCGTGTGCGAGCCGGCGTCGATAGTGCCGTGTACGCGACGATGCCGGACGATCAGTCGCTCGCGATTGCGGCCGGCCTGACCCGCACCGGCTTGCCCAGCGTGCGGGCGACCGGCGAAGCCTGCGTCGCGTCGCGCACAAGGGCTTGCTGCGCGCGCGACAGCGGTGCCGCGAAGCGCAGCGCGATGTCGAAGCCGGTTTCGTGATCGAGGCGATCGATGGCCACGTCCACCGTGCAGGCCGGCAGCGTCATGCCCGTGCGTTCCGCGGCCATATCGATCGACATGCAGACGCAAGCGGCGAGGGCGCTTTCGAGCAACTCGTGCGGCCGCATGCCAGCGTCGCCGCCTTTGCCTGCCTTGTGCGTATCCGCGCGCACGACGCTGCGCCCGTTCCCGATTTCGACGCAGTATCGCTTGCCCAGCCGGGTCGCAGTCACCATGGCGATGATCCGTTACGGGATGAAAGTAGCGACAGCGTACGCGGGCGTTGTTTGCCGGGGAAGGCAAGCGCCGGTACCGGTACCGTTCGTAACAGGCTTGGCGGCACGCGGCGATCCTGGCGACGGTGGTCGTTTCAGCGCATGGCGTGCATCTGCGCCGCACCGCGAATTATTTCGTCCACCTTCACATTCGTGCCACGTTGCGTCGGCAACAATCGCGGACAGACATTCGACAACCTTGCGGCGCATCCCGCGACCGCAAGCCTTTTCCGAGGAAACGCCATGCTCAAGACGCTCGCCCGCGCCGCTGCCGCACTCGCCGTCGCTTCCGCTTCACTGCACGCCACCGCGCAGACCAGCTACGACTACCTGTTGCTCGCCGCGTCGTGGGAGCCCGGCTTCTGCGCGTCGCACGACACGCCCGAATGCACGAACCTCGCCGGCACGTACGCGGCGACGAGCCTGTCTCTGCATGGCCTGTGGCCGAACAACTACGACGGCAACCAGCCGTTCTACTGCGGCGTGCCGCAGAACGACATCGACCTCGACAACGCGCACCAGTGGTGCAGCATGGACGCGTACCCGATCAGCAGCGCGACCCGCAACACGCTGTCGACGTACATGCCGGGCGTCGCGTCGTGCCTCGACAAGCACGAGTGGTTCAAGCACGGCACCTGCTCGAACTCGGCATCGCCCGACGCGTACTGGAACCAGGCGTCCGGCATGATCAGCCGGCTCGGCAACACGTCGTTCAACGCGTTCCTGCAGGCGAACGCGGGCAAGACAGTCACGCGCAGCCAGCTGCTGTCGGCGTTCGAAGGCGCGTTCGGCAGCAACACGCGCAGCGCGGTGTCGCTGAAGTGCACGAAGACGAACGGCGTCAGCTACTTCACCGAAGCATGGATCGCGGTGAAGACCAATGCGGCCGCGCAGTTCCCGAGCGCCGCCTCGCTCGTGACGGACGGCAATACGCAGGGCACGTGCCCGACGTCGGGCGTGTATATCGCGAAGTAACGGGGAAGGAGGGCGACGGCGTGCGACATCGCGCACGCCGTCGCCGGTCACGGCTTCGGCGGGATGCCCGACCACAGCAGCCGGGCCAGTTCCGGTGCGTCGAGTTGCGGCTCGTGTTCGTCGATCGCGTCGGGCAGTGCATGCCACGGCACCGCCGGATTCCGGTGATGCTGCAGATGAAGGTTGATGTGATACGGCCACACGAACACGCGGCCGATCCAGCCCGTGCGCCATGAATACGTCCAGTCGGCCCAGCCGGGCGTCGCGTGCGGGCCACCGCTGTGCTCGGCCATGCTGCGGATCTTCTGCAGCAGGACCGACAGCGTGAGCAGCGTCACGAACCACAGCGCGGCGACCAGCAGGATCGTCTGCACGGTACAGGCCCATACGAGCAGCGCGACGATGACTCCCCATACCGCCGCGGCTGCCAGGAACGGCCGGCCGAGCCGCGTGTTCTGTCCGCCCGCGCGCCGGAATGCCGCCATGTTGCGCACCATGTTCAGCACGAGCAGGTCGCCGAGGAACTGCCGCGCAAGCGGCCATGCGTCGAGCGGCCGGAACTGCCACGGCTGGTCGTGATAGAGGAACTGCCGCTCTGGGTCCTGCGCGGTGCCGAGATGCCGGTGATGCGCGAGATGCAGCGGCCGGTAGAACTCGATGGGCACGAGCCCCGGCACGCCGATCGCGACGTTGATCAGGAAGTCGTTGAAACCGCGGCGGCGCGTGAGGTGATAGTGGGTCGCGTCGTGATACAGGATGAACAGCGCATGCTGCCGCGTCGCGACGACGAGTACGGCAAGCGCATACAGGTACCACGTGCCGAGCGCGGTGGCCACCCGGATCGCCACGACGATGCACGCCCATTCGAGCAGCGCGGCCGCCATCGTGCGCAGGTCGACTTTGGCGCGCAGCAGCGCGAGCGTGAGCGCGCCGGCCGCGATACCGGTCGCGCCGCCCCACGCGACGTCGGCGGCACGATGCTGGCCGGTGGTCAGGACCGTCACCATCAGCAGCGCGCTCCATGCGGCGAACAGCACGGCTGACCGTTGCCGCAGCGCGAGCAGCACGATGGCGATCGCGACCGGCAGCGCGACGTGCCCGCTCGGCGACGCGGCAAGCGGCGTGTCGATCCGCTGCAGCCACGCGATCCAGCCGTCATGAGCGGGCGGCCATGCGACGGCGGTCGGATGCAGCAGATGGCACACGAGGCAAATGCCGGCCGCGAGCGTGCTGGCGAAGAGCGCCGGCAGCAGCCATGCACGGCCACGCCCGAGCCACACGAGCGCGGGCATCACGAACAGGTAGCTGAGGTAAAGCGGCACGGTGCCGGGCAGCAGCGGAACCGCGCGATCGAGTGTGCTCGCCGGAATGATCGTGACCGGCCCGAGCGGCAGGTGCGTGACGAAGGAGTAGAACGCGCCCGTCACGACGAGATAGGCGACGAGCAGCCGCCATGGCCGGGCGATCGGCGCGTCGTTCGCATCCTGGCGGGAAACGGCGTTGGGCATGGCGGGAGCAGGCGGGTAACGGGCTATCATAGCAAGCTGTTCAGTCTTGCAGGAGTACCCGATGGAGTTGCGTGCCACCGCCGTCGAACGTGCGGCCCTGGGCCCGGACGACATCGACCGGATGTTCTCGTTGTATGCGGCGTCCTATTGCGACACGGTTCGTGCGCAGTTCGACCGCGACCTCGGCGACAAGACGCACTGCATCGTGCTGCGCGACGGCGGCGGCGCGATCCAGGGCTTCTCGACGCTCAAGCAGTACGAGACACGCTGGCGCGACGCGTCGATCCGCGTGATCTTTTCCGGCGACACGATCATCGATCCCGCGCACTGGGGCACGCAGCATCTCGCGTTCGCGTGGATCCGCCACGCGGGCAACGTGTGGCGGCAGGCACCCGCCGTGCCGCTGTACTGGTTCCTGATCTGCAAGGGGCATCGCACCTATCGCTACCTGCGCGCGTTCGCGCGCGACTACGCGCCGCGTGCCGATCACCTGACCGCTCCGGCCACGCAGGACCTGATGGATTACCTGGCCGCGAGCCGCTACGGGCACGCGTACGACTCCGCCACCGGCCTGCTGTCGTTCGACACGCCGCAGGGCCGGCTTGCGCCCGTGCTCGCGGAGGTGCCGGCCGCGCACCGGCGGCTGGCCGACGTCGACTACTTCCTCGCACGCAATCCCGGCTACGCACAGGGCGACGAACTCGTGTGCCTGTGCGAACTGTCGGCGTCGAACCTGCGGCCGCTTGCGCGCCGGCTGTTCGACGGGGTGTGAGCCACGCGCATGCGGATCCGTCTCGCGCAATCGGCCGACAACGCGCGCATTCTCGATTTCCAGTCCCGTCATGCGATGCAGGGCAGCCTGCCGCTGCGCTTCGATCGTGCGCCTGACTACTTCGCGCTGCATCGCTGCCACGCTCCGCATCATGAGGTCTGGCTCGCGGAAGATGAGCGTGCGTCGTTGAAGGGGCTTGCGAGCCTCGTCGTGCGCGACGGCTATCTCGGCGAGCGCGCGCAGCCGGTCGCCTATCTCGGCGACCTGCGGCTGATGCACGACCGGCGGCTGTCGCGCGAGTGGACCGACTCGGTGCGCGCGCGCTTCGCGACGCTGCGCGCCGACGCCGGCGTGCAGCATGCGTATTGCTGCATGATCCGCGACAACCGGCTCGCGGTGCAGTCGCTGGTCCGCTCGCGGCGCGAGAACCGGCTGCGTTTCACGCACTGGCACGGCTACGAGAACGTGTCGATCTACGCGCAGCGCGGGCTGTCGTCGGTGCCGCGTTGTGTGCCGGGCGTGCGGATCGTCGATGCGCAGCCGCATCATGCGGACGCACTGCGCGCGTTTCTCGATGCCGAATCGCGCCGCCAGCCGTTCGGCGGCGTGTTCTCCGCGGACGAATTCGCGCGACGGCTCGACACGTGGCCATCGTTCGGCATCGACGCGTTCCTGCTGGCGCTCGACGCGCACGACAACCTGGTCGGCTGCGTCGCGCCGTGGGATGCGGGCGAGATCAAACGGATCGTGCTCGAACGGCTGCCGTTGCCTCTGCGGGCGGTCCGTGTCGCATTCAATGCGGTCGCACCCGCATTGCGCCGCCCGCGTATCGCGGCGCCCGGTGAGCCGTTGCGAGACGTCTATCTGACGCACCTGCAGGTGCGCGACCGCGATCCGTCCGTGTTCGCGGCGCTGCTCGATGCCGCGTGGCTGCGCGTGCGCAATAGCCATGCGCTGATGCAGTTGTGCCTGTACGACGGCGATCCGCTCGGGGCGGCGCTCGTGCGATACCACGCGGCGCGTACGCCGATGGATCTCTATACGCTGTCGACCGGCGAGCCGGCCGCGCCGGTCGATGGCCTGCTGGCCGGCCGCGTGCCGGGCTTCGAGATCTACCTGGTCTGAGCGCGCGTGACGTGCAGCAGGTCGGCGAACGCGAGCCAGAAGCGGCCGGCGTCGAAGCCGAGCCCGCCAAGCACGGGCTGGCCGTGGTCGAGCCGCGGCAGGCAGACCTGCGGGATGCCGGGCATCACCTGGTGGTCGAGATAGAACTGTCCGTCGTGCGCGCAGCCGGGACGATGCCCGTTCAGCCGCCCGTGATGCGAATCGAAGCGCGTGGACGCCTCGACGGACCAGCTCACGCCGTGCACGAGATGCAGGTCGGGCGGCAGCGCGGCAAGCATTGCGCCGACGCGCGGATCGCGCCGGCTGCTGATGTCGCGCGTGCCGGCGTCGGCCCAGCGCGTGCGCAGCATGCGGCGTGCGATGCGGTCGGGCCACGGTGCGGCCACGTGCGACGGCATGCCGTGGCGGAAGATCGTATCGACGATCGCGGACGGCCCGCACGGCGGCTGCATCAGCGCGAGGCCGGCACAACGCGCCGCCAGCGCCGGGTCGACGACGAGCGCGGCGAGCGTGTCGATGCCGCCCTTGCTGTGCGCAAGCGCGACGAATTCGCCGCCGGCCGGCAGGTGCTTGCGCAGGTATGCACCGATATGCGCGCCCTGATCAAACACGCCGCGTGCGGAACGCACCGGCACCGTCAGCACGCGATAGCCGGCCGCGCCGAGCGTCTGCCGCGCGCCGCGATTGCAGCCGGGCAGCCATTCCGAATACAGCCCGGCGACGAGCACGACCGTCGTCGTCAGCGGCAGGCGGGCGGCGCGCCGTGTCCAGCCTTCGATGAACGTGTCGGTCCGGTCGAGGTTCGGCACGGCGCGCGTGAACGGCGTCGCCGGATAGTGGCGCCGCCAGTCGTCGAATCCGTCGGGCGTCCACGGCGCGCGTGTCATGCGTGCGACTCCGGTTCGGGTTCGGCAGTGGCCAGATACGGTTCGAGTGCGGCGCGTGCCGCGTGCAATGCCGCATCGCTGTCGAGGCGGTCGGGATGGAACCGCGGCGAGAACCAGAACAGCCACATCGGCATCACGCGCGTGAAGATGCCCGGCGCGACGAACAGCCAGCGCAGCAGTTGCAGCCAGCCGCGCAGGTTCCAGGTCTGCCCGTCGACGGCGACGAGGCGGTGCACGAAATAGATCAGGTCGATCACGAAGTAGACGGAGATTCCGAGCATGGCCGCGCAGCGCACGACATAGCGCCGCACCGCGTTCGGCATGGCCGCCGTGAACACGTCGAACGCGACGGTCTTGTGCTCGGTTTCCTCGATCGCATGCCAGCGCCACACGGCCGCCATCGTCGGATCGGTGCCGTCGAGGATCGCCGGGTCGCTCAGCAGGCGGTGCGCGAGGATCGTCGTGTAGTGCTCGAGGCACGCCGTCAGCGCGAGCCGCGTGACGGGCGCCACCTGTCGCGCGGCATTGCGCTGGCGTGTTTCGAGCAGCGCCTCGAGCGCGTCGACCGGCACGTGCTGCGACGCGAGGCGCGCGTTGTAGAGGCGGTGCACGCGGATATGCGACGCTTCCTGCCGCACGAACGCATCGACGTCGGCCGCGAGCGAAGCGTCGCCGCCCACCTGGTCGCGAAACGGCCGCACGCTTTCGATGAAGAAGCGCTCGCCGAGCGGGAACATCACGGAAAACGCGTCGAAGAAGCGCGTGACATGGCACGTGCCGCGATACCAGAAGCGCGGAATGCGTTCGTCGATCGCGAAGCGCACGTCGCGGGTCGGCATGCGCGACGCGGGGCTGTCGGTGCTCGGGTGGCGAAACGGCCGCATGCTAGTTCCGCCCCGCCAGGGACGGGCCGCGGGCCGTTACCGGCGGCTGACGCATCTGTTGTATCCTCCCGTGCAAACAACCGCCATTCCGAGCCATGAACCGACCGAGCGCGCAAGCCGCCGCCGCGCAGACCCGACGTTACGACCGGGCGAACCTGCTCGTGCTCGCGCTGCAGAGCGTGGTATGGGCCGGCACGCTCACGTGGCTCTCGCATACCGGCGTGGGCGCGATCAAATGGCTCGTGCTCGTGCCGTTCTGCCTCGTGATGCAGGGCGTGTTCTCGATGATGCACGAAACCTTCCACGGGTTCGGGCATCGCCGGCCGATCGCGAATTATATGATGATGTGGTGGGCGTCCACGATGTTCGGCGCGGCCGCGACGCTCATCCACGTGAACCATCTCGGCCATCACGTGCGCAACCGCACGCGTGCCGAGCGCGCGGATTTCGCGACGGCGGACGAATCGCTGCTGCGCAAGCGCATCGAATACTACGCGGCGATCCTCGGTGGCATCTGGCTCGGCAGTTTCGTCGGCAGCTTCGTGCTGGCGCTGGTGCCCGGCCGCACGATGCAGCGGCTCGCCGCACGCGGCGACGACAACACCTACGCGGCCGCCTTCAAGGAATTCACGACGGCCGACTTCCGCCGCATCCGCTACGAAACGCTCGCCGCGGTCGGCGCCGGGCTGCTGGCCGGCTGGCTGCTCGACTGGTCGGTGTCGGCGGTGCTGGTCGCGTATGTCGCGTTCGCGTTCTCGTGGTCGTCGCTGCAATGGGTGTACCACATGCGCACGCCGCTCGACGTCGTCGAAGGCACGTACAACATGCGCGCGCCGACACCCGTGCGCTGGCTGCTGCTGAACTTCAACTACAACCTCACGCACCATCGCCGCCCCGCGTTGCGCTGGCAGGACATGCACGCGGTGTCCGATCTGCGCGAGACACGGCCGCTGTGGTACGGCTGGCTCACGATCTTCGCGCCGCCGCGCCGGCTGCCCGACGATCTCGCGCAACTCGACAAGACCTATTTCTGATGGATATCTTGGCCCGCAGCCCGGCCGACGCATGGCGCACGTTCGCGTGCGCCGTGCAGCCGGACGTCGATCGCTGGCAAGCCGGCCTCGATGCACCGGGCGACACGCAGGCGCGGCGGCTGATGGCGCTGCTCGCCGCGAACCGCGATACCGCATTCGGACGCCGGTTCGGCTTCGACCGGATCGACAGCCCCGCGCAGTTCCGTGAGCGCGTGCCCGTGCATGCGGCCGCCGATTTCCTGCCGTGGCTCGATCGTGTGTCGCACGAAACGGAAACGGTGCTGACCGCCGAGCGCCCGGTGTTCCTCGAGCGCACCAGCGGCAGCACCGCGCGCCAGAAGTTGATTCCTTATACGCCCGCGTTCCTGCGCGAACTGCAGGCCGCGATGATCGTATGGCTGGCCGACATGTATCGCGCCTGTCCGGCGCTCGGCGAAGGGCGCGCGTACTGGTCGATGTCGCCGCCGCTGCAGGCGCCCGGTGTCGCGCCCAACGGGATTCCGGTCGGCTCGGCAAGCGATCTCGACTATCTCGGCGACAGCAGCGCGGCCGCGCTCGCGTCGACGCTGCTCGTGCCGCCGCTGACCGGTAACGCGTCGACGTGGCGACGCGAGACGCTGCGTGCGCTCGTCGCGGACGAAGCGCTCGCCTTCATCAGCGTATGGAGCCCGACGTTCCTGACGAGCGTGCTGCGCCCGCTGTTCGATCGCGACGATGTCGACAGCGCGCGCGATCTCGCATGGGTCGACGCATCGCTGCCGGCCGAGCGCCGCGCCGCGCTGCGCCGTGCGATCGAGGCGGGCGATTGCCATGCCTTGTGGCCGCGCCTGGCCGCCGTGAGCTGCTGGCTGGACGGCCCGAGCAAGCATTACGCCGACGCGTTGCGCGTGCGGTTTCCGCAGGCGCAATGGTTGCCGAAGGGGCTGTTCGCGACGGAAGGTGTCGCGAGCATTCCGTTCGGCACGGGCGGCGGTTGCCCGCTCGCGATCGGCAGCCACTACCTTGAATTCGTGCGCGACGACGGCAGCGTGTGCGACGTCGAAGGGCTGCGCCCCGGCGGCGACGCGCAGGTGCTGCTGACCACGGGTGGTGGGCTGTACCGATATGCGCTCGGCGATCGCGTGCGCGTGGTCGGCATGACCGCCCGCACGCCGCGCATTGCGTTCGTCGGGCGCGCGGCGGCGAGCGTCGATCTCGTAGGCGAGAAGCTCGACGAACAGCTTGCGGCCGACGCGCTGAACCGCGCGCGTGGGCAACACCGCGAAGTCGGCGCATGTATCGTGCCGTGCGTGGCGAACGAAGAGCTGCAGCACTACGTGCTGTGCGTTGCCGGCGACATCGGCACCGATGCAGCCGACGCAATGTGCGCAGCCGTCGAAGCCGAACTGGTGCAGGCGTTTCACTACGCGCACGCCCGCCGCCTCGGCCAGCTCGGCCCGCTGCGCGTGCGCGTACTGGGCCGGTCGCCGGCGCGGCTCGGCGACCTGCAGCAGCAGGCGTTCGAACGGGCCGGCATCCGTGCGGGCGACGTGAAGCCATGCGCACTCGTGACGCGGTTGCCGGTGGCCGGCGCGCTGCTGGCGATGACGAATGACTGACGCGATGAACGACATGATCGAGCCACGCGGATGCGGGCACGACTGCCCGTCGCGCGATGCGGCGGGGGCGCACGAGCATGCGCCGCCGGCCGATGGCCTGCACGAGCAATGGTTCGTCGCGTGCACCGAACGCGAACTCCCGCGCGACAAGCCGCTCGGCGTGCGGATCCTCGATACCGGCATCGTGCTGTTCCGGCAGCGCGACGGCCGGATCACCGCGCTGATCGACCAGTGTGTGCATCGCGGCACGCGGCTGTCGGCCGGCAAGGTCGATCGCGACACGCTCGTGTGCCCGTATCACGGCTGGCGCTACGACGGCGAAGGGCAGGTCGTCCATGTGCCGAGCATCGACGGCACGCAGCCGACGGGCATGCCCGGCCGCTATCCGTTCCGACAGCGCACGCTGCCCGTGCAACTGCTCGACGGGCTCGTGTGGGTGTATCTCGGCACGGGCGATCCGTCGGCGCGCGCGATCTTCCGGATGCCGTTCCGCGATGTCACGCCGTGGCAGTCGTACTTCATGGTGAACACGTTCGACGGCGACATCGCGATGCTCGCGCAGAATTTCATGGACGTGCCGCATACGGTGTTCGTACACGACGGGATCTTTCGCAGCAGCCGCGGCCAGGCGATGGAAGCGACGGTCGCGACGACACGGGACAGCGTGGCCGTCACCTATCACGACGGCGATGACAAGATCGGCTTCTGTCTCGACTGGCTCACGAACCCCGATCGCGTGCCGCTCGCGCACGTCGACCGCTTCATCGCGCCGAACGTGACGCGCTGCGACTACCTGTGGGGTGAACGCTCCGGGTTCCTGATCGTCAGCCAGATCACGCCGATCGATGCGCGCCGCTCGCGTGTCTATACGTACATCGCATATCGCTTCCGGCTGCCGCGCTGGATGCTGCGCGCGCTGCGGCCGCTGCTGAACCTGTACACGCACCTCGTGATCCAGCAGGACGTGCGGATCATGCGCGCGCACCGGCAGGGCCTCGACAACGCGCCGGGCTTCCGTCCGCACAACGTGCGCGCCGACATCGTGCACGTCGCGATCGACCGGCTGCTCGATGCGGTGAAACGCGGCGAGCCGCTGCCGGCCGCACAGTGCGGCGAGAAGGTGATGCGGTTCGAGCTGTAGGCGCCGCGCGGCGAAGGACGTCTAACGCGTGGAGCCGGCCTGGCCGGAGTCGGGCGGCGCGAACGCGGTGCCGTCCGTCAGGTAGCGGTGCACGGCCGGCAGATGCTCGAGCGCGAGCGCCGGATACGCGTGATGCACCTGGTGATAGCCGATGTTGCGCGGATACAGCACGAGCTTGCCGATCCAGCCGAATGTCATCGTACGTGTCATGTGCCAGATCGATTCCGGTGCGCGTTCTTCGATCTCGACGTGCTGATGTTCGAGCAGCACGCGGTTCGCATTCATGATGCCGCCGACGATCCACGGCAGTCCGTAGTACGTGAGGAACGGCAGATCCCAGTGCACGACGGCCGCGATCGCGAGCAGATAGACCGCGCAATGCGGCAGGTCGGCGCGCGCGCAGGCGATGACTTCAGGGTGACGGCGCAAATCCTGGCGCGAGCGGTCCTGCATGAAGCCGCGTGCATACCACGGCCGGAACGCCGGCCACGCGAGCGCGAGCGGCGCCATCAGCGCGCGCAGCGGCCACCAGACCGGCAGCAGCGCGCCGCGCAGCATCATCACGCGCTGCACCCAGCCGCCGCGCGCGGCGAGGCGGTGCAGGTACGGATCCTCGGCGGTACCGACCGCACGGTGGTGACGCAGGTGGTGATAGCGCATCGCGGCGATCGACGAACCGATCGTCCAGCCGGCGAGCGCTTCGACGAGCGCGAGCGGCAGCGTCATGCGCCGCATCGGGAGGTGGCAGGCATCGTGCAGGATCACGCCGAATGCCTGCAGCCGGCCCGCGATCAACAGCACGGCCACGACATAGACGAATGGATTTGGCACGAACCGGATCGCGGCCCAGCCCAGCAGGATGCCGAGCCAGTCGATGCACACATAGCGGACGAGCCGCCACGGCCGCGCGCCGGCTGCGAACAGCAGCGTGCGGTTCAGTTCGGCAGGCGTCGGCAGGGCGGATGGCGTAGGCATTCGATGAGGTCGGGCGCGCCGTCGATGGCGCGCATGCAGGCGTATCGGCGGCAATATACACCGGATTCTTCAGACGAAGAGCGGTAGCGTTCAACGCCTGGCGCAGGGTGTGCCGAACCATCGCATGGCCGCGTGCGCGGCTTCGTCGACGTTCGACGCATCGCCACTGGCTCTCTCGACGATACCGTCGGGCCGTGCGAGCACGGCGCGCAGTCGCGGCCGGTCTTTCGCATCGCCCGCGCGACCGATTGTTTACTCGAGCAGCCGCAACGCGTCCGCGAGCGACAGCACCGTCGTGCGCGATTCGAAGGCGGTGGCGAACAGATGCTCGTGAACCACCGGGTCCGGGTCGTAGCAGCAATCCTTGACCGTATACAAGCGGAAGTCCGCATCACTCGCGTGGGCGATCGACGACAGCATCACGCCCGTCGACGCGATGCCGACCATGATCAGCGAATCGACACCTTGCTCGACCAGCCGCGCCTGCAGATCGGTGCCGAAGAACACGCTGGCGCGGTGCGCGACGATCAGCGGCTCGTCGGGCTGCCGGCCGAGTTCCGGGCACGGGCCGTCGTTGATGAAGCGGCCGAGCTGCTTGATGCCCTGGCCGTTCTTGTTGCGCGGGCTGACTTCCGGATAACCGGGGCTGAACCGGAGGTTCGCGAACCAGACGCCGATGCCGCCGGCCCGCGCCGCATCGCAGAGCCGGCGCGTGTTGGCGAGCAATTCGGGCGCGACGGACGGAAAGAGGCCGAGGATGTCGGTCTGGTAATGCATGACGAGCAGCGCGGTGCCCGACGGCACGATGGCGGGAACCGGCGCGGACGGGCTGTCGCCGGGGTGCGTGCGGGTGGTCGTTGCGATATCCGGTGCGTGTTGCCGAGTCATGAACGAGAGTCTCCGATAGCCCGCGGGGAATGTCAGCGTCCCCGATTTGTACCGGAAAATCGGGTCGGCTGCCGATGCGATTTTCGTAGGTTTTATCGTGCCGCGAGCCGGCGACCGTCACGCCGGCGTCGCATGCCTGCCGGCCGGCAATGTACTGGCGGTCGCCTTCATCGTCTCCGACGATAGCCGATAGCTGAATCCGGAATTCAGCGATGACGACGGATCGGATCATGGCCGCCCGACCTTTGCCTATAAGGGGCAGCGGCCGAAGGTGTGCGGATTGCCCCTATTACCCCTATTACCCCTATTACCCGAGGCTGCCTATAATCGTCATCAACTTGCCCGAGAAATCGCGGTTACCAAGGTGAGGGGGTGTCCAAATGGGACAGTGCCGTCGCATCTATTCGCGCTTCGTCCTCGCAAGCTCGATCGCCGGTCTGGGATGTCTGGCAGGCGCAGGCCTCGCGTACGCAGAGGACAGTCCTTCGAGCGCGCCGACCGGGTTCAAGCCATCGGAAAGAACGATCAACGTCTATGCGGTGTATGGCGACGGACGCGCGACCAACGGCGGCGATATGCATTGGCGTGCGTACGAAGTCGGCTTCGGCGATGTCTTGAATGACTACCTCTCGGTCTACCTCGCGTATCTGAACGAGGGGCATCCGCTCGATCACCACCGTGACGGCTTCGCCGCCATAGGTTCGTTTCGTTGGCCGGTCGGCGATCGCCTGGCGCTCGAGTTGTCGGCGGGGCCGTATTTCAGCATGGATACGACACATGTCAACGACCAGCCGCGCAACGAAAAGCGATGGGGCGTGCGCGCCTCGGCAGCGGTGCGGTATTACCTCGTTCCCAACCGCTTCTTCCTCAAGGTGCAGTACAACCACGTGCAGATGATCGACGGATTCAACTCCGACGCGGTGCTCTTCGGCATCGGCTCGGATTTTGGCGGCGATCCTGGCCCGGCTTTTTCGGACGGCAAGACGCAGGTTGGCGTTTGGGCCGGGACATCGCAGACGAACCGTCCCCAAGTGCCCATCGAAAAAGGGTATATGGTCGAAGTCAAGCGGCCGCTCGGCAATGCGTGGGCCTATTCGGCGAGCTTCGTCTACGAAGGCAATAACGGCGTCGCCGGCCGAAGAGGTGTGGCGGCGCAATTCTGGTATGTCGCGCCGATCAAGAGCAAATGGACGCTTTCGGCAGGTGTGGGCCCGTATCTCTCGCATGATCGGGACGAGGTCGCGAGTAAAACGAGACTCAATGCCTTGCTCAGCGCGCAGGTGACCTATCAGGTAACGAACGATTGGGCGGCGAGCTTACGCTTCAATCGTGTCGCAACCGGCAACGACAAGGACCAGGACATGTTCATGGTCGGCGTGGCGCACAATTTCTAGCGACTCGGCTTGCACCGAATCGACATCGGCCTGCATGCGAGTGACCGTTTTACCTTCGGAAACGGCCCTTTGGAGGTCGGCGTTTTGTGCGGCCCAGTCGGGTCGATCGCAGCCGATGGCCGAATTCCCCATCAAGCGCACGCGCCGATATGACTCTGCCGCCGTTGCGCCAGGTGGCGCTCGCCTAACCCCGCCGCGTCAAAAAATCGACCTGCCCGAATAAGTCGTCAACCACTCCAAAGCCAAAGTGCCGGCACGTCGGCAATGCAAACCCGCGTCAACATATTTAATTCTTAAAAATCAATCCACTCATGTATTGATTCAAATCGCGGAAATCCTGGACTGTCCAGGAGTGGGGCGGGAGTTTTACGCCATTCTCTCGCAACGTTTTCGGAATCAGGTCCCCATTGGGGCGAAGGATGACCGACGAGACAATGACGCCCGGATAATCGTTGAGTCGTTTCTTGAAGGCGGGCGTCGTGAGGTCGGGCGTGGGCGGGTTGCTTTTCTTGGCCAATGGTCCCGTTCCCCTGGCATCTGCTCCATGGCACATCGCACATCTCGCCAGGAAAATCTTTTTCCCGTTATCACTATCCGCGAAGGCGGGTGATGTTTGCGCAAGCAATGACACGCCCAATGAAGCGACGAGGAATATTTTCATTTTTCGTGGTTTTGTTGTGTGGACGGCTGCATGTCTCTGTGCGGGCGATTGCTGCCGAATGGCGAGTTCTCCATTGAGCGCGCCGATATTCACCTGCCGCCATTGCGCCAGATGAGGCTCGCCCACCTTCGCCCCTCAAAAAATCGACCTGCCCGAATAAGTCGTCAACCACTCCAGCGCCAGCGTCCCTGCCAGCGAGTTCCCGTTCGCATCGAGCCCCGGCGCCCACACGCACACGGCCATCTCGCCCGGCAGCACCGCGACGATCCCGCCGCCGACGCCACTCTTCGCAGGCAACCCGACGCGATACACGAAATCCCCCGCCGCATCGTAGGTGCCACAAGTCAGCATCAGCGCCGACAGCCGCTTCGCGGAACTCGAATCGACGATCCGCTCACCGGTGACCGGCGCGACGCCGCCGTTCGCGAGAAACAGCGCCGCGCGCGCGAGCTCGACGCAGTTCATCGTGATCGCGCACTGGCGGCAATACGCGTCGATCACCGTGTCGGGCGGCATCTGCATGTTGCCGAAGCTCGCCATGAAGTGCGCCATCGCGCGGTTGCGCTCCGCGTGCTGCAGCTCGGATTGCGCGACGCGCGAATCGTAGTCGATGTCGTTCGCGCCGATCAGCCGCCGCACGAATTCGACGAGCGCCGTCTCGGCCTTCACGAAGCGGCGGCACAGCACGTCGGTGACGACCAGCGCACCGGCGTTGATGAACGGATTGCGCGGCTTGCCGCGCTCGCTCTCGAGCTGGACCAGCGAGTTGAACGCGGTGCCGGACGGTTCGCGGCCGACCCGTTCCCACAATTCGTCGCCCAGCAGCTGGAACGCAAGCGTGCACGCGAACAGCTTCGAGATGCTCTGGATCGAGAAGCGCTCGTACGCGTCGCCCACCGTGCAAACGTTTCCGTCGAGCGTCACGACGGCCATCCCGAACTTGTCGGCAGGCACTTTCGCGAGTTCGGGGATGTAGTCGGCAACCCGGCCCTGGCCAATCCAGGGGGCGAGTTCGGTGTGGATGCGTTCGAGGATCGTCTGGTAATTCATCAAGTCAGGCGGGTAGGTGAGTGGCCGGATTCAGGCGAGCCCGTATGGAACCGTCCCGGCGCCGATTCGTCAAGCTCGGACGATATCGAACCCTTATTTTCAAGACCTCTGAACAGGCAATCGGCCGGCGCAGTATCATGCGGTACGTTTCGGCCAATGGCCGGCGTCCGGCACGGGCCGGCGCCGCCGCCGCGGCTTCCCCGATGACCCGACCGCTGCCCATGTCTTTTCGCATCCTGCTCGTCGAAGACGACACCCGCCTGTCCACGCTGATCGCCGGCTACCTGCGCAAGAACGACTATGAAGTCGACACTGTGCTGCATGGTGACGCCGCGGTGCCGGCGATCCTGTCCATTCGTCCCGATCTCGTCATTCTCGACGTGAACCTGCCGGGCAAGGACGGCTTCGAAATCTGCCGCGAGGCACGCAAGCAGTACGACGGCGTGATCATCATGGTGACGGCGCGCGACGAGCCGTTCGACGAACTGCTCGGCCTCGAGTTCGGCGCGGACGACTACGTGCACAAGCCGGTCGAGCCGCGCATCCTGCTCGCGCGGATCAAGGCCCAGCTGCGCCGCGCGCCCGCGCGTGTGACCGAGAGCACCGCGCCGCAGCCCGAGCGCTACGCGTTCGGCAAGTTCTCGATCGACCGCACCGACCGCTCCGTGGTGCTGCCCGACGGCAGCACGCCCGACCTGACGTCGGCCGAATTCGATCTGTTGTGGGCGCTCGTCTGCCATGCGGGCGAAGTCGTCAGCCGCGACGACCTGATGCTGCAGTTGCGCGGCGTCGAATTCGACGGCCTCGACCGCACGATCGACGGGCGCATCTCGAAGCTGCGCCGCAAGCTGCGCGACGACGCGAGCAACCCGCAGCGGATCAAGACGATCCGCAGCAAGGGCTATCAATTCAGCAAGCACGCGTGGGAATGACGCGGCGGTCGCACGACGCCGTCACGTTCCGCGCGGGCATTCCACCCGCCGGCCGGGAGCCGAGATGATCCGACGAACCCGTTCGCACCCCGATGCACCGCCGCTGCCGACGCTGCGCTACGTCAAGTGGCGCTGGCTGCATTTCCGCCGCGCGTGGACCGACACGCGCGCCGACCGCATCCCGAGCTGGTCGCGCCTTTACGTGCGCACGTACCTGCATCTGCTTGGCCTCGTGCTGCTGACCGCGCTCGTGCCGGCGCTCGCGCTCTGCGTCGAATTGTCGCCGCAGGTCGTGTGGCATGCGTTCGACTCGCTGCCCGGCGACATCTGGATCGTGCTCGTCTTCGTGTTCGCCGCACCGGCGCTCGCGGCGTACCGGTGGATGCGGCCCGTGTGGTCGGATCTCGTGATGGTGCGCGAGCGCGCGATCGACTTCACGGGCGGGCGCTTCAACACGCGTGCGCGCGAATCGCACAGCGTGATCATCGGCCCGCTCGCGCGGACGCTGAATGCGCTCGCGATGCGCATGGAACGGCTGATCGCCGCGCAGCGCGACCTGACGAACGGGATATCGCACGAGCTGCGCACGCCGCTCGCGCGCGTGCGGTTCGCGCTCGAAATGCTGCGCGAACCGGGTTCCGCGGCCGAATACCAGGGCGCGCTCGAGAGCATCGCGCAGGACGTGACCGAGCTCGAGGAACTGATCGACATGAGCCTCACGTATGCGCGGCTCGAATACAGCTCGCTGCAGTCGAACCTCGAGATGACGGCCCCCGTCGCGTGGTTCGAGCATCAGGTCAGCGATGCGCAGCTGCTGTATCCGGAGCGCGCGATCGAGTCGCGCATCGCGATCGCGTCGGACCTGCGCGTGAAGATGGACCGGCGGCTGATGTCGTATGCGATGCGCAACCTGTTGCGCAACGCGAGCAAGTACGCGAAATCGCGGATCGTCGTCGGGATCTCGCTCGTGCACGGCAACATCGGGATCTTCGTCGAGGACGATGGCCCCGGCGTGCCGGAGAGCGAACGCGAGCGCATCTTCGACGCATTCGTGCGCCTCGACCGCCGCACCGGCGGCTATGGCCTCGGCCTGTCGATCACGCGACAGGTGCTCCATGCGCACAACGGCCGGATCGCGGTCGTCGATCCCGTCGAGCTTGGCGGCGCGCGCTTCGAGATCAGCTGGCCGGTCTAGCGATACACGTCGCGGGCGCCGAGCCCGACAGCAATAACAGCACGACACCACGACGGCACACAGCCGCGCGCGCCGGACGCGCGCGCGTCGCCGGCCGTTCCCGCCGTACCTTCCCCATCTCGATGCCTTCCCACACCGCAATCGCGTGGCGATTCGTTTGCCACGCGTACGCGCTTTGCATTACGATTGCAATTGCAACTATATCGGCGGGCCGATCCCTGGCACCTTAGGCGGGCGGCCCGCGACGCAGCAGTGAAGCCGGGGCCGCCGCGATGGCCGCCCCTTGTTCATGCATTCCTGTCCGGGTCACCCATCATGCGGCTGTTGAATATCGTGTCTTCTCCCCGCGGCGCCAGGTCGGCTTCGATCGCGGTCGCCACTGCCTTTGTCGATGCGTACCGGGAGACGGGCGCCACGATCGACGTCGATACGCTGAATGTCTGGGAGGAGGACTTGCCGGACTTCGACAGCGAGGCGATCGGCGCGAAGTACAAGGGCGTCGCCAACGCGCCGATGGATGACGCGGAGCAGTCGATCTGGCAGCGCATCCAGTCGCTCGTGACGCGCTTTCAGGAGGCCGACCGGATCGTCGTCGGCGTGCCGATGTGGAATTTCGGCTATCCGTACAAGCTCAAGCAGCTGATCGATCTCGTCAGCCAGCGGAACATGCTGTTTACGTTCGACGGCACGGCGTACGCGCCGTTGCTGGAGATTCCGCGCGCGCTGGTGATCCATGTTCGCGGGCAAAGCCGGGAACCCGGCGCGGGCGCCGACAATCCCGGTTTCCGGCATCAGGCCGACTACATCGAATTCTGGTTGAGGTTCATCGGCGTGAGCGAGGTCAGGAGCCTGACCGTCGAACACACGTGGGGGGCACGCGCAAGCGACAGTATCGAGCGGGCGCAAGCCCGCGCGGTCGCGATGGCGGCGGAGTTCTGACCCGGCCGGGCGGCGCGAGGCAGACGCGGAGGCCGCCGAAGCGGCATCCGCGCACGCTCAGTAGGTACGGCCGAGCTGCAGGTAGAAGTTGCGGCGGCCGCCGGGCGCCAGCGCGACGCCGATGTACACGGGCCCGAACGCGGTCGACAGGCTCGTGAAGAACGTATAGCTCTGCTTGAGCGCACCGCCGCCGATCTGCTGGCCGCTCGACCAGACGTTGCCGACTTCCGCGCTGGCGCCCACCGACAGCGCCTTGATCGGCGACGCGTTGAACGTCATCAGCTGGTTCATGTAGGTCACCTGCGCATACGCGAGCTCGTTGCCGTTCAGCTGGTCGGCCGCATACGCGGACAGATGCTGGAAGCCGCCGAGCGTGAAATTGAACGCGTTGATCAGGTTGGTGCCGCCGATGCTCTTGCCGCCTTCGATCGTCGCGCTGACGCTGTGCCGGCCGAACTGCTGCGCGACCATCGCCTTGCCGTAGATCTCGGTGTACGGCGCGCTGTTGATGCTGTCGTCGAAGTCCGACGCCGAGCCCCCGTTGCGCGACACCAGCGAGCGTTCGATACGCAGTTCGGTGAAATAGCCCTTGCGCGGGAACAGCGGATCGTCGAGCTGGTCGATGACGAGCCGCGCGCGCGCGGTCAGCGCCTGCGACGTGAAGCTCGGCCACAGCAGCGACCGGCCGCTGCCGTCGTCGAACGGCACGTTGTAGGTCGGCGAGCCGTGCCCGGTCACGTAACCGAGGCCGATCCGGAAATCGCCGAGGCGCCCGATCGGCAGGCCGAAATCGAGCCCGGCGCGGGCGGTCTGCATCAGGTACTGCGTGATCTTCACGTCGCCGGTGTCGTCGTACAGGTTCGCGTAGCGGCGCTGGTATTCCGCATACGGCGACAGATAGACACCGTAGGCCATCGACAGCGGCTGGCGGAACTCGATGCGCGCCGATTGCAGGTCGCTGCCGATCGTCGTGTCCGCGCGGAATTCGAGCCCGGATTCGGTGAGCCATGGCCGCCGGTAGCCGACGTGCAGGCGGAAGCCGCCCTCATCGGTCGAACTGCTCGACATGCCGAGCCCGAACAGCAGGAAATTCGGCCCCCAGTATTTCTCGCGGGCATCGATCTCGAGCACGTTTTCGTTGCCGTGGCTCACGATCTGCTGCGTGACGCTCTCGAAGTTGCCGCCGGTCGTGAGCCCGAGCAGATCCTGGCTGACGGTGTTCGGATCGTAGGTGTCGCCGGGTTTCACGTGCAGCGCGTTGCTGACGACCCGCTTCGGCACGCCGCCGGTGGTCTTGATGTCGATGCGCGTGATCCGGATCGGCGGCGGCAGCGGCTGCGCGTGCGCGGACTGGTAGGCCGCGTACTGTTCCGGCGTGAGCGCGAAGCGCTTCAGCTTCGGCAGCGCCGCGGTCGCGGCGGCGGCGCCTGCGGCGATCGCCTGCTTCGCGTTCTGGAAATCGGTGAACGCGAGCGCGCCGAGGTCCGGCGTGAGCAGCACGTCCTGCGCGTCGAGCTGCTTGCGCTGCGCGGTCACGTTCTGGCGGATCAGGATGCCGACCATCTGCTGCATCACGTCGGCCGGCGACGCGAGTGCGTCGAGCGGGCGCAGTTGCGAGCCGATGTCGACCGCGATCACGACGTTCGCGCCCATCTGCCGCGCGGTGTCGACGGGCAGGTTGCTGACGAGCCCGCCGTCCACGAGCGCGCGCCCGTTGATTTCGGCCGGCGCGAACAGGCCCGGCATCGCCATGCTCGCGCGGATCGCGAGCGGCAGCGAGCCGTGGTCGAGCACCACCATCTGGCCCGTCTGCAGGTCGGTCGCGACCGCACGGTACGGGATCGGCAGGCGGTCGAACGGCTGGTTGGTCGGCACGGCGGCCGTCCAGCTCGCGAGCAGCGCCTGCAGCCGGTTGCCCTGCACCAGGCCGACCGGCACTTTCACGCCTTTCTTGCCGAAGCCGAGCGTCAGCCCGTTGATGTACAGGCGCTCGTCCTCCCGGCTGGTTTGCGGCAGGTCCGCGCGCTCCGTCACGTCGAACGCGATGTCCGCGAGGTTGACCTCCGACAGCCGCTTCTGCATCTCGTCGGCAGCCATGCCGCTCGCGTACAGGCCGCCGACCACGGCGCCCATGCTGGTGCCCGCGATGCAGTCGATCGGGATGCGGTTGTCTTCCAGTACCTTCAGGACCCCGAGGTGCGCGTAGCCGCGCGCGCCGCCGCCGGACAGCACGAGGCCGATCGACGGGCGGCCGGCCGGGCCGCCGTCGGCTTCGCAGGTGTGCCCGGATGCGGCGGGCGTGGCAGCCGGCGCGCTGGCGGCAGTGACCGGGGCGGCGGCGGAGTCGGCGGCCGGCAGCGGTTGCGCGGCGACCGTGCAGCACCAGAAGGCGACGAGCGTCGTGCAAAGCGGGCGCACCCGCGCCCAGCGGAAGGAAACGGTCGCTGTCATGGAGGAAATACCTGGCGTGATCGGGCGTCTGAGGCCTGCCGGGAGCAGGCAAGACCGAGAGATTACCGTGTTTTACAGGCGCAATGCGAGAGGCTGTTGCGTAGCCGGAGGTGTCCTGGTCGGCACTTTTGACAATTGTTTCGCGAAAAAATCATCGGAATTGCCTAAAGTATCGGAACGATTTGCCGCTAAGTTCGTGATGGGGCGGCATGGACGCGCCGCGAAATGCAGCGCGGCTGCCCTGGTCCGTTCGATTACAAAGGTTTGATATGTCGACACCGCTGTTCGGAAAGTTGTTTGCGCAACCCGTTGCGATCGACCCTGGAACGGCGAGTACGCGGATTTATACGCACGAACGCGGCGTGGTGCTGAACCAGCCGTCGGTCGTCTGCTTCCGCAAGGCCGGTACTGGTGCGACCGACGCCCGGCCGACGCTCGAGGCCGTCGGCGAGCTCGCGAAGGCGCTGCTCGGCCGTGAACCGGGGCATCTCGAAGCCGTGCGGCCGATGCGGCACGGCGTGATCGCCGACGCGCACGCGGCCGAGCAGATGATCCGCAGCTTCATCGACATGTCGCGCACGCGTTCGCGCTTCGGCCGTCGCGTCGAAGTCACGTTGTGCGTGCCCTCCGACGCGACGGCCGTCGAGCGCCGCGCGCTCCGCGAGGCCGCGTTCGCCGCGGGTGTATCGGAGGTCGAACTGATCGAGGAATCGCTCGCGGCCGGGCTCGGCGCGGGCCTGCCGGTGACCGAGCCGGTCGGCTCGATGGTCGTCGATATCGGCGGCGGGACCACCGAAGTCGCGGTGATCGCGCTCGGCGGCATCGTCTACCGCGAGGCGATTCGCGTGGGCGGCAACCAGTTCGACGCGGCGATCGTCAACCATGTGCGCAACCTGTATGGCGTGCTGCTCGGCGAACAGACGGCCGAACACGTGAAGCAGACGATCGGCTCGGCCACCAGCGCGGTGCCGCGCCGGTCGACGCGCGCGGTCGGGCGGGGTGTCGGCGACGGGCTGCCGCGCTCGATCGAACTGTCCAACCACGACGTGGCGGACGCGCTGGCCGCGCCGCTCAAGCAGGTGATCGGTGCAGTGAAGTCGGTGCTGGAGAACGCGCCGGCCGAGCTCGTGACCGACATCGCGAATCGCGGCGTGGTGCTGACGGGCGGCGGCGCGCTGCTCGCGGATTTCGAACGCCTGCTGTACGACGAGACGGGGCTCGTCGCCCGGATCGCCGACGAGCCGGCCACCTGCGCGGTGCGCGGCGCGGGCGAGGCGATGGGGCGGCTCACGATGTGCCAGGTCGACTGATCCGGGTCGTGCCGGCCGGGCGTCGCCGAGCGGCGCGCGCATGTGCATCCATTCGATCTCCGTATTGCGTACCCGCTTCGCCGGGTAGGTGTCTCCGGTCGACTTTCAGGAAGGCCGTCCGCCGTCCGGCATCGGTCCGTTGCGTGGACACCCGAACGCGCACCGTGCTAGCGTGACGCGCCCGTCCGGGGCGGGGCAAGCCGCTACGCCCGACGACCTGAGAGACCGAAAACCTTGAAAAACCACACCAAACGGGGCGTGTTTGCCCGCCTGGGCCGCCTGCTGGCCGTCGTCGCGTGCCTCTGGATCGTCGCGGCCGTTGCGCTCGTCGCGTCCGGGATGCGGATGCCGAGCGAGCCGGCCGACGTCGCCGTGATCTTCGGCAACGCGCTCGACGAGGCCGGCGCGCCGAAGCCCGTGCTCGCCGCCCGGCTCGACGTCGGCGTGCGCTGCTACCGCACGGGGCAGTGCCCGGCGTTCCTCGTCAGCGGCGCGATCGACGGCCCCGGGCTGAACGAGGCGACCGCGATGCGCGACTATCTCGTGGCGCGCGGCGTGCCGGCCGACCGGATCGCGGTCGACGACCAGGGCGACAACACGCTCGCGACCGCGCAGCACACGCTCGCCTATCTGCAGGCGCATCGCGTGTCGCGCGTGGTGATCGTCAGCCAGTATTACCACCTCGCGCGGGCGCGCCTCGCGTTCGAGCGCGTCGGCATCGCGCGGGCGGACATCTCCGCCGCGTATCCGCGCCGTTTCCAGTTGCGCGACGTCTATTCGAGCTGGCGCGAAGTGCCGGCCTACGCGGTGTATGCGGCGCGGCTGTGGGTGAACCCCGATGCGCGACCGGTTTCGTTCCGGCCGATGCTTTATCTGTTGAGCCTGTTTTCGTAACGGGGGATGGTGTTCGGCCGATCCGCGACGGAGATCCAAAGGATCGGCTAAATGTCGGATTTGCTTTCCTTTTGTCTGATGAATAACGGCGCGGGGAGATTATCTCGTGTCGATATTTTCCGGGCGTGGGGATATTGCGTTGCAATAAATCATCGTGATAATCGCACGGATATCGGTATTTTCACCGAGGCGGTTGATTCCCGTATTTTTTGATAAATATCAAATTAGCGGGCAAGCGGCATACGAAATTGCCTGTCTGAAGCGCCCCGATAAGTAAAAAATACGCGCTCGCTGCACCCCTGATATGCAAGGGTAAAGATCGACTGGAAAAGCCTGTTTTTTTGAACTAGCCTTGTCTGACAAAAGCAGGGCGGTAATCAAATCAACCAGAAAATCGCTGCAGAAAAAACAGGGGCCACCGACATGTCATTCGACTAGTTTCACGCCTGCCTGCCAGGGCCAATTAAAGATTCGTCCATGAATTAGCCGGCGTCGCATCGCGACAGCCGGGGGGTACGCTTTTGTCCGCGATTTTCTGCGGCCGGCTGTTCGATTTCACGGTAATGCCAATTCCAATAACATGACGAGGGAAAGCATGAATCTTGCGCGTTCGAAAAAATCCGGCGAACCGTTTCCGAAATTGCTGTTGCCGACGGGCGTTTTCCTGGCGCTGTCCGGCGCCGGTATCGTGCCCGCCTATGCGACCTGTAGCACGGCGGGCACGACGGTGACCTGCTCCGGGGTCGCCAACCCGCTGGCGCCGAGCTATTCGAACAGCGCGAACAACGTTCATGCCACCGTCAACGCAGGCGCGAGCGTTGGCGTGCTGCTCGGCGTCGGTGGCACCGCGATGTCGCTGACGGGCAGCAATACCCAGCTGACCAACAACGGCACGATCGACCCGTCGGCGCTCGGCACCGGCCTCGGCGTGCTGTCGAGCGGCACGGTGATCGGCAACGCGGCGGCGAGTGCCGGCACCACCGTCGTCAACAACGGCACGATGAACGGCTCGACCGGCGTGGCGATCAGCGGCGTGACGGGCATGGCGCTGTCGGTCCAGAACGGCACGGGCGGCACGTCGACGATCAACAACACCGGCACGATCGGCTCGAACCCGCTGGTCGGCGCGACCCTCACCGGCGCGGATGCGCCCGTGGTCGCCGCGTACGGCGGCGCCACGGTCAACATGACGAACAGCGGGACGATCACCGGCCGCGTGTCGCTCGGTTCGAACGGCACGCCCGGGGCGGGCAATACGTTCGTCAACTCGGGCACGATCAACGGCAGCGTGTCGATGGGCGCGAACAGTACGAACACGTTCACCGCCGTGACGGGCTCGTCGGTCAACACGGCGGGCGGCACCGGCGGCGCGCTCAACATCACGGTCGGTCCGATCACGCTCGGGGTCGCGGCGACGGGCACCGTCGACGGCGGCGCGGGCGGCGACAACACGCTCAAGCTGCAGCAGGGGGCCGGCGCGAACGGCACGATCGCGGCCAACAACTACATCAACTTCAATCACGTCGATGTCCAGAGCGGCAACTGGACGATCAACGGCGCGTCGACCGCGCAGGACGCGACGCTCGCGGGCGGCGTGGCGATCATCAACGACAACGCGTCGCTCGGCACGGGCACCATCACGGCCACCGGCGGCGCGCTGCAGGCGGGCACGGCCGGGCTCAACGTCTCCAACAACGTGACGCTCAACGCGGGCGGGCTGACGGTGCAGGGCGCGACCGGGCTCACGCTGTCCGGCACGGTATCGGGCGGCGGCGCGCTGACGAAGAACGACAGCGGCACGCTGACGCTGTCCGGCGCGAACATCTACACGGGCGGCACGAACCTGAACGCAGGCGGCCTCGTGGTCGGCAACAACGGGGCGCTCGGCACCGGTGCGCTGAACGTCAACGGCTCGGCCACGCTCGACTCGAGCACGAACGCGACGCTCAACAACACCGTCAATCTCGCCACGGGCACGACGCTGACGGTCGGCGGCAGCAACAATCTCGGGCTGGCCGGCTCCATCAACGGCAACGGCGGCCTCGTGAAGAACGGTGCGGCGACGCTGACGCTGACGGGCACGAACACCTATACCGGCGACACGACGATCAACAGCGGCACGCTCGCGCTGGGCGCGGGCGGCAGCCTCGCGGCATCCGGCACGGTGAACCTGAGCAGCGCGGGCGCGACGTTCGACCTGAGCAACGCGTCGGGCACGCAGACGGTCGGCGCGCTGGCGGGCGCGGCCGGCTCGAACGTGAACCTCGGCGGCAATTCGCTGACGTTGAACGGCAGCGGCAATGCGACGTACGCGGGCACGATCGGCGGCACGGGCGGCGTGACGCTCTCGGGCACGGGCACGCAGACGTTGACCGGCGCCAACGTGTACACGGGCGGGACGAACCTGAACGGCGGCAACCTCTCCGTCGGCAGCAATACGGCGCTCGGCCTCGGCGCGGTGAACGTGAACGGCTCGTCGACGCTCGACGCGACCACCAACGTGTCGCTCGCGAACGGTATCAACATCGCCACCGGCACGACGCTGACACTCGGCGGCAGCACGAATCTCGGCCTGAGCGGCACGGTGTCGGGTGGCGGCGGTCTCGTGAAGAACGGCGCGGCGACGGTGACGCTGTCCGGCGCGAACAACTACGCCGGCGGCACGACCCTGAACGCCGGCGGCCTGGTGCTCGGCAACAATGCGGCGCTCGGCACGGGCGCGCTGACCGTCGGCGGCGCGGCGACGCTCGATACGAGCACGAACCTGTCGGTCAACAACGCCGTCAACCTCAACACCGGTTCGACGCTGACACTGGGCGGCAGCAATGCCCTCACGCTGAACGGCGGCATCGCCGGCGCGGGCGGTCTCGTGAAGGACGGCGCGGCGACCACGACGTTGACGGCCGCGAACACCTACACGGGCGGCACGACGATCAACGCGGGCACGCTGGCGGTGGGCGCGGGCGGCAGCCTCGCGGCGACGGGCGCGGTGAACCTGGCCGGCGCGGGTGCGACGCTCGACGTGAGCGCCGCGACCGGCGCGCAGTCGATCGGTGCGCTGTCCGGTGTCGCCGGGACGAACGTCGCGCTGGGCGGGAACGCGCTGACGCTGGGCGGAACCGCCAGCGGCACCTTCAGCGGCGCGATCGGCGGCACCGGCAGCCTGACGCTGGCCGGCACCGGCACGCAGACGCTGAATGGCGCGAGCACCTACTCGGGCGGCACGAACCTGAGCGGCGGCAGCAGCGTGGTGCTCGGCAACAACAGCGCGCTCGGTACCGGCACGGTGAACGTCGCGGGCGCGGCAACGCTCGACACGAACACGAGCGTGTCGGTCGCCAACGCGGTCAGCCTTGGCAACGGTTCGACGCTGACGCTGGGCGGCAGCAATGCGCTCGCGTTGAGCGGCGGCATTTCCGGCGCGGGCGGTCTCGTGAAGAACGGCCCGGCGACCACGACGCTGACGGGCGCGAACACCTACACGGGCGGCACGACGATCAACGCGGGCACGCTGGCGGTGGGCGCCGGCGGCAGCCTGGCGGCGACGGGCGCGGTGAACCTGGCAGGCGCGGGCGCGGCGCTCGACCTGGGCGCGGCGACCAGCGCCCAGACGATCGGTGCGCTGTCGGGTGTCGCGGGGACGGTCGTCAACATGGGCGGCAACGGGCTGACGCTCGGCGGGACCGCCAGCGGCACCTTCAGCGGCGTGATCGGCGGCACCGGCAGCCTGACGCTGGCCGGCACCGGCACGCAGACCCTGACGGGCGCGAACGTCTATACGGGCGGCACGAACCTGAACAGCGGCGGCCTGGTGCTCGGCAACAACGGGGCGCTCGGCGGCGGCGCGCTGAACGTCGGCGGCGCGGCGACGCTCGACACGAGCGCGAGCCTGTCGGTCAACAATGCGGTCAATCTCGGCACCGGCGCGACGCTGACGCTCGGCGGCAGCAACGCGCTCACGTTGAACGGCGGCATCACCGGCGCGGGTGCCCTCGTGAAGAACGGCGCGGCGACGACGACGCTGACGAGCGCGGCCAACTACACGGGCGGCACGACGATCAACGCCGGCACGCTGGCGCTCGGTGCCGGCGGCAGCCTGGCGGCGACGGGCGCGGTGAACGTGGCGGGCGTGGGCGCGACACTCGACCTGAGCGGCGCGACGGGCGCACAGACGATCGGCGCACTGAGCGGCGTCGCCGGCTCGGCCGTGAGCCTCGGCGCGAACGGCCTGACGCTGAGCGGGACCGCCAGCGGCAATTTCGGCGGCACGATCGGCGGCACCGGCGGCCTCACCGTGGCCGGCACGGGCACGCAAACGCTGTCCGGCACGAACACGTACACCGGCGGCACGACCATCAACGGCGGCAGCACGCTGGCGCTCGGCGCGGGCGGCAGTCTCGCGTCGACGGGTACGGTGAACCTCGCCGGCATGGGTGCGACGTTCAACCTGAGCGGCGCATCGGGCCCGCAGGCGATCGGCGCGCTGACCGGGGTGGCCGGCACTAACGTGAACCTCGGTGCGAATGCGTTGACGTTGAACGGCAGCACCAATGGCACGTTCGGCGGCGTGATCGGCGGCGCCGGTAGTGTGACGTTCGCGGGTACCGGCACGCAGACGCTGACGGGTGCGAATACGTACACGGGTGGCACGACGATCAACGGTGGCAGCACGCTGGCGCTGGGTGCGGGCGGCAGCCTCGCGTCGGGCGGCGCAGTGAATCTCGCCGGCGCGGGCGCGACGTTCAACCTGAGCGGCGCATCGGGCCCGCAGACGATCGGCGCGTTGAATGGCGCGGCCAGTACGAACGTGGATCTGGGCGCGAACGGGCTCACGCTGAGCGGCGCCGCCAGCGGCACGTTCGGCGGCGTGATCGGCGGCACCGGCAGCGTGACGTTCGCGGGCACCGGCACGCAGACGCTGACGGGTGCGAACACCTACACGGGCGGCACGACCATCAACGGCGGCAGCACGCTGGCGTTGAGTGCGGGCGGCAGCCTCGCATCGGGCAGTGCGGTGAATCTCGCCGGCACGGGTGCGACGTTCAACCTGAGCGGCGCATCGGGCCCGCAGATACTCGGCACGCTGAGCGGTATCGACGGCACGAGCGTGAACCTGGGCGCGAATGCGCTGACGTTGAACGGCAGCACCAACGGCACGTTCGGCGGCGTGATCGGCGGTACGGGTGGCGTGACGTTCGCGGGCACCGGCACGCAGACGCTGACGGGTGCGAACACCTATACGGGCGGCACGACCATCAACGGCGGCAGCACGCTGGCGCTGGGGGCGGGCGGCAGCCTCGCGTCGGGCGGCGCAGTGAATCTCGCCGGTGCGGGCGCGACGTTCAACCTGAGCGGCGCATCGGGCCCGCAGACGATCGGTGCGTTGAATGGCGCGGCCAGCACGAACGTGAACCTCGGCGCGAACGGGCTGACGTTGAGCGGCACCGCCAGCGGCACGTTCGGTGGTGCGATCGGCGGCACCGGGGGCGTGACGTTCGCGGGCACCGGCACGCAGACGCTGACGGGCGCGAATACCTACACGGGCGGCACGACGATCGACGCCGGCAGCACGCTGGCGTTGGGCGCGGGCGGCAGCCTCGCGACGGGTAGCGCCGTGAACCTGGCCGGCACGGGCGCGACGTTCAACCTGAGCGGCGCATCGGGCCCGCAGATACTCGGCACGCTGAGCGGCATCGGCGGCACGAGCGTGAACCTGGGCGCAAATGCGCTGACGTTGAACGGCAGCACCAACGGCACGTTCGGCGGCGCGATCGGCGGCACCGGCAGCGTGACGTTCGCGGGCGCCGGCACGCAGACGCTGACGGGCGCGAACACCTACACGGGCGGCACGACGATCAACGGCGGCAGCACGCTGGCGCTCGGCGCGGGCGGCAGCCTCGCGTCGGGTAGCGCAGTGAATCTGGCCGGCACGGGCGCAACGCTCAACCTGAGCGGCGCATCGGGCGCGCAGACGCTCGGCACGCTGTCCGGCGGCGCAGGCACGAACGTGAACCTCGGCGCGAATGGACTCACGCTGAACGGCAGCGGCAACAACACGTTCGGCGGCGCGATCGGCGGCACCGGCAGCGTGACGTTCGCGGGCGCCGGCACGCAGACGCTGACGGGCGCGAATACCTACACGGGCGGTACGACGATCAACGGCGGCAGCACGCTGGCATTGAGTGCGGGCGGCAGCCTCGCGTCGGGCAGCACGGTGAATCTGGCCGGCACGGGGGCGACGTTCGACGTGAGCGGCGCGACGGGCGCGCAGACACTCGGTGCGTTGAACGGCGCGGGCGGCACGAACGTGAACCTCGGCACGAATGCGCTCACGCTGAACGGCAGCGGCAACGGCACGTTCGGTGGCGCGATCGGCGGCGCGGGCGGCGTGACGTTCGCCGGCACCGGCACGCAGACGCTGACGGGCGCGAACACCTACACGGGCGGCACGACGATCAACGGCGGCAGCACGCTGGCGCTCGGCGCGGGCGGCAGCCTCGCGTCGACGGGCGCGGTGAGTCTCGCGGGCGCGGGTGCGACGTTCGACGCGAGCGGCGCGACAGGCGCGCAGACGATCGGTACGTTGAACGGCGCGGCCGGCGCGACCGTCAATCTCGGCGCCAATGCGCTGACGTTGAACGGCAGCGGCAACGGCACGTTCGGCGGGACGATCGGCGGCACGGGCGGCGTGACGATCGCCGGCACCGGCATCCAGACGCTGACGGGTGCGAACACGTACACGGGCGGCACCACCATCGCGGCCGGCGGCGCGCTGCAACTCGGCAACGGCGGCACGTCGGGCAGCATCGCCGGCAATGTCGTCGACAACGGCGCGCTGATCGTCAACCAATCCGGCAACGTGACGATCGCAAGCGTGCTGTCCGGTGCGGGTTCGCTCACGCAGGCCGGCAGCGGGCAACTGACGCTGACGGGCACCAGCACGCTGAGCGGCCCGACCACGGTCAGCGCGGGCACGCTCGCCGTGAACGGTTCGCTCGGCCAGTCGACCGTGACCGTGCAGAACGGTGCGACGGTCACGGGCATCGGCACGATCGGCGGCCTCGTGGTGCAGGGCGGCGCGACGGCGGCCGCGTCGCAACCGGGCGCGGCGCTGAACGTGGGCGGCAACGTCACGTTCCAGCCGGGCTCGACGTTCCAGGTCGCGGCCTCGCCGCAGCAAAGCGGCAGTCTCGCCGCAAGCGGCACGGCGACGCTGAACGGCGGCACCGTGCAGGTGCTCGCGAACCAGAGCGGCTACCAGCCGAGCACGACCTATACGATCCTTTCCGCAGGGTCGGGCGTGCAGGGCACGTTCAGCCAGGTGAATGCGAACTACGCGTTCCTCGCGCCGACGCTCAGCTACGATCCGGATCACGTATACCTGCGGCTGGTCTCGAACGGTACCGCGTTTCCCGATGTCGCGACGACGCCGAACCAGCGCTCGGTCGCGGGCGCGCTCGGCGGGCTCGGCGCCGGCAACCCGCTGTACGACGCCGTGGTGACGACCGATGCGACGACCGCACGCCGCGCCTACGGGATGCTCGACGGCGAACTGCAGGCGAGCCTGAAGAGCATGCTGCTGCTCGACAGCCGCTATGTGCGCGACGCGGTGACGGATCGTGTCCGCCAGGGCCTCGCGCCCGGATCGGGCCCGCTCGCGGCGCTGTCGTCGGGGGGCGCGGCCTTGTGCGGCGACAACACGGCCGGCGCGGTCGACCCGACGCTGCCGCCGGAACGCCGGATCGGCTCGCGTGACGGCTGCTACGGCGGCACGCCTTACCAGCCGGTCGTCTGGGGGCAGGCGTTCGGCGGCCGCAGCCGGCTCACCGGCGACGGCAACGCGTCGACGATCAACCGCAGCATGACGGGCTTCATCGCCGGTGCCGACATGGCGCTCAACGACAAGTGGCGGGCGGGCCTGGCCGCGGGCGTCACGCACAGCTCGCTCGACAATGACCAGAGTTCGTCGGCGTCGGTGAACAGCTACTACCTGTCGCTGTACGGCGGCGCGCAGTACGGCGCGCTCGGCGTGCGCGGCGGCGCGTCGTACACGTGGTACCGGATCAACAGCGACCGTTCGCCGGGCTTCGCGGGCTTCTCCGATCACGATTCGGCCGGCTACGACGCGAATTCGGCGCAGGTGTTCGGCGAAGTCGGCTACGCGCTGCCGGTCGGGCCCGTGGCGATCGAACCGTTCGCGGGCCTCGCGTATGTGAACCTGCACACCGACGGCTATACGGAAACCGGTGGCGCGGCCGCGCTGCGCGCCGGCGGCGAGACGACGCACGTCGGCTTCTCGACCCTCGGCGTGCGCGCGGCGTCGCAGCTCGGCTCGA
The DNA here is from genome assembly GCF_002223365.1 of Burkholderia sp. AU6039. Lineage (NCBI taxonomy): Bacteria > Pseudomonadati > Pseudomonadota > Betaproteobacteria > Burkholderiales > Burkholderiaceae > Burkholderia > Burkholderia sp. AU6039. The sequence continues at coordinate 2,368,056 of NZ_NKFK01000005.1, read as the reverse complement.
TCGCGAGCGGCACGTTCACCGCACGCGGGACGGTCGGCTGGCGGCATGCGTTCGGCAACGTGACGCCGTCATCGGCGTTCACGTTCGCGAACGGCGGCACGTCGTTCCAGGTATCGGGCGTGCCGATTGCTCGCGACAGCGCGGTGCTCGAGGCCGGCATCGACGCGAACATCACGAAGCGCCTGACACTCGGCCTCACGTACAGCGGCCAGTACGGCAGCGGCGTGCGCGACAACGCGATACTCGGCAACATCCTGTGGAAGTTCTGAGCGGTTACTGATGTGCCTGAACGCGACGCCATGCGGCGACGGCAACGTCGCACGGTGTCGCGGCTTTTTCCTCGCTGCGCACGTTCCCCGTTCTGTCCTATCCTGTGCGAAACACGCGACGCGCCGCGCGTTGCGACCCGACACAGGAGCATCGATGCCGAATCACGCTGAAGCCACGACGACCCAGGCGCCGCAAGTCGCGCCTGTTGCCCCGATCGCACCGACGGGCCCCGCCTTCATCGCGCCTGAAGCCGATCCGCAGGCACTGGCGCGCAACAACCAGTACGTGCTGAAATCCGGCGACGCATTCGTGGTCAGCGACGCGCTCGGCGACATCGGCGGTCACGACGACGGCCTGTTCGTCGACGACATGCGCGTGCTGTCGAAGTGGCGCCTGACCTTCGGCGGTCGCGCGCCGTCGCTGCTGTCGGGCGCGACCAGCGCCGACAACGCGTCGTTCACCGCACACCTGACGAACCGTCCGCTGCCGCCGCTCGGCGGCCACGAAACGCCCGAGGGCGTGATCCACATCGAGCGGATGCGCGTGCTCGCGGGCGACGTGCTTTACGAAGCGCTGACGCTGACGAACTACGGCGCGAGCGAAGCCGAGGTGCCGCTGTCGCTGTCGTTCGCGGCCGATTTCAAGGACATGTTCGAGGTGCGCGGCACGCAGCGCCCGAAGCGCGGCACCGTGGCGGCGCCGCGTGTGGACGCGGGCGCGGTGCGGCTGCGCTATGACGGCCTCGACAGCGTCGAGCGCAACGTGACCGTGCATTTCTCGCCGGCGCCCGATGCGCTGTCGGTCGATCGTGCCGATTACACGCTGACGATCGCCGCGCAGGCCTGCGTGTCGATCTACCTGACCGTCGACGCGACGCTCGGCCCCGCGCATGCGGAAGGGCCGGGATGCGGCCGCGTCGCGCTGCGCACCGCGCTCGTCGGCGTGCACCGCGAGATGCGCGCGCGGCGTGAATCGATGGCGCGCGTGAACACCGGCAATCCGCTGTTCGACGCGTGGCTCGACCGCTCGCTCGCGGATCTCGGGCTGCTCACGACGCAGCTCGACACGGGGCCGTACCCGTATGCGGGCATTCCGTGGTTCTCGACGCCGTTCGGCCGCGACGCGGTGATCACGTCGCTGCAGATGCTGTGGCTGCAGCCGTCGCTCGCGCGCGGCGTGCTGCGCTTTCTGGCCGAGCACCAGGCGCGCGAGACGTCCGCATTCCGCGACGCGGAGCCCGGCAAGATCATGCACGAGTTCCGCCGCAGCGAGATGGCCGCGACCGGCGAGGTGCCGTTCGCGCTGTACTACGGCGGGGTCGATACGACGCCGCTGTTCATCGTGCTCGCGGGCGCATACGTCGAACGCACCGGCGACGATGCGCTGATCGACGAGCTGTGGCCCGCGCTCGAGCGCGCCGCGCAATGGGTGATCGACAAGTGCGACCGCAATCCTTACGGACTGCTCGATTACCAGCGTACGTCGGAGCGCGGCCTCGCGAACCAGGGCTGGAAGGACAGCCACGATTCGGTGTTCCATGCGGACGGCCGCTTCCCGGACGGGCCGATCGCGCTGGTCGAGGTGCAGGCGTATGCGTGCGCGGCGCTCGATGCGATGTCGATGTGCTCGCACCGGCGCGGCCACGCGGCCGATGCCACCCGCTATGCGTTGCGCGCGAAGACGCTGCGCGAGCAGGTCGACGCGCTGTTCTGGATGCCGGAAGGCAATTTCTACGGCATCGCGCTCGATGGTCATGGCGACCTGTGCCGCGTGTTCGCGTCGAACGCGGGCCACCTGCTCGCATTCGGTCTGCCCGACGCGGAGCGCGGCGCGGCGGTCGCCGGCGTGCTCGGCTCGGCGCTGTTCCAGACGGGTTGGGGCATCCGCACGCTCGCGGCCGGCCAGCCGCGCTTCAACCCGATGGCGTATCACAACGGCTCGGTGTGGCCGCACGACAATGCGCTGATCGCGCGCGGGCTGGCGCGCTACGGCGACAAGACCGCCGCGGTGAACCTGCTGCGCGCGCTGTTCGAGGCGGCGGTGAGCTTCGAGATGCGCCTGCCCGAACTGTTCTGCGGGTTCCCGCGCCGGCGCGGCGAACCGCCGACCGCGTATCCGGTGGCCTGCCTGCCGCAGGCGTGGGCGGCCGGTGCGCCGTTCATGATGCTGCAGGCCTGCCTCGGCGTGAGCATCGACGCATCGCGCCACGAGGTGCGCGTCGAGCGCCCGACGCTGCCGGAAGGCGTCGACTGGCTGCGGATCGACGCGTTGCGCGTCGGTGACGAAACCGTGTCGCTCACGTTCCGCCGCGTCGACGGCCAGGTCGTCGCGGCGGCGGAGCAGCCGGGCCGCGTGAAGGTGGTCGCGGTGCTGTAGGGCCTGTTCACGCTAATAACGGGCTTGCGAACGTGCCTTGCCGGCTGCAGTGCAAGAAGCAAGGAGCGCCGTTTGGCCGAGCCAAACAAGCGACGCGCGACGCCGCAATGCGGCCGGCAAGGCACGTTCCCCTGTTTGGAAAAAATCATTCGTGGGGCTGGCCCCCAGAAGGGCCGATCGCCGCGTCATGCTCCTCGCGAATACGTCGAGTATTCGCTTCGTCGCAATCCTTGCGCTCGGCCCTTCTGGGGCCAGCGCAAGCCCGTTATTAGCGTGAACAGGCCCTAGCGCGGCGCGAACGTTGCGCGATGTCGCGCCACGTTCGCGTGCAGCGGCATAGAATCGTGACATGACCCTTGAACGATGGCGGAGGTAGACGATGACGACCGACAACCGGCCCGACGACAGCGAGCACAAGCTCGAGAATCTGGAAGCGGCGGTCGACCACCTGCACAAGTCGATCGAATCGCAGAGCATCGCGGTCGGCGCGGCGAAGGGCATCCTGTTCAGCCTGATCGAAACGCTCGGTGCGCTGATCGGCGATCCCGACCTGCCCGAGCATGCGCGCTCGGGTTACGAGGCGCTGCGCGACAAGGCGAGCGAATTGCGCGGCGGGCTCGACCGGCATTGATGCCCGGATGGCCCCGGCGCCTGCCGCACGGGCCGCGCCGGGGCTGCCCGATTCTGTAGATGAAGCACAAAACCCCGTGCGCTCAAGGAGTTAGGTGGCCGGTACGCAGGATATCCACAAGCTTGCCAACACAATCTGTGGAGAACCGTCCGGCCCCGAGCCGGGTGCGGCGCGGGCCGTGCGAAAGCGCCGGCGCTGCCACAGGCTTGACCTCGCAAGGTCCCTGGATTGAATCCCCTTTTGTATCAGGATGTTACGCGCCGCATGGGAAGGATATCCACAGGCTTGCCAACATATTCTGTGGACAACTCGCAATCGATTGCGTCGCGACAGTTGAGGATCGGGCCATCGGGGGCCGGCTCGCGACGCCCGTGAACAGAGGCTGCCCGATGTCTGCGTCGGCACGCTAATTCGTGCTCGATCAAGGGCTTAGGTCCCGGGTACCCAGGATATCCACATCCTTGCCAACACTTTCTGTGGACAAGCCGGGCCGGGTCATTCGGCCTGCGCCGTCGCGGCCGCCTCGGCCACGATCCAGTCGCGAAAGAGCGTCATTGCCGGCGAGAGCGGTTTCGACTTCAGCGACGTGAGCCAGTAGCCGCCGGCGCGCACGTCGATGTCGAGCGGCCGCACGAGCAGGCCGAGCTGCAGTTCGCGCGCGAACATGCACGCCGGCGCGAGCGCGACGCCCGCGCCCTGCATCGCGGCCTCGACCATCAGCCGCGACGAATCGAACACGGGCCCGTTGACCGCCCACGGCTCGAGCTGCGCGGCATCGAACCAGCCGTGCCATTCGTCGGTGCGGTACGAGCGCAGCAGCGTTTCGTTCGCGAGATCGGTCGGTTGCGCAAGGCGCCGCGCGATGTCCGGCGCGCACAGCGCGGTGAGCGGCGCGTCGAGCAGGCGCTCGTTGCGCGTGGCCGGCCAGTTGCCTTCCCCGAAGCGGATCGCGAAGTCGAGGCCCTCGGCGGCCAGGTCGACGACGTTGTTGTTGGTCCGCATCCGCAGCTCGACGAACGGATGCGTATCGCCGAACTGCTTCAAGCGCGGCATTAGCCAGCCTAGGGCAAAGGTGCCGACGACGCCGAGCGTCAGCACCTCGTGGAAGCGCCCGCCGTCGAACTGCTTGAGCACGGTCTCGATGCGGCTGAACGCGTCGCTGAGCACCGGCAGCAGCGCGCGCCCCTCGTCGGTGAGCCCGAGGCCGCGCGGCAGCCGTGTGAACAGCGTGCAGCCGAGCCGCTCCTCCAGCGAGCGCACCTGCTGGCTGACCGCGGCCTGGGTCACGCTCAGCTCGAGGCCGGCGCGCGTGAAGTTCAGGTGGCGCGCCGACGATTCGAACGCGCGCAGCGCATTGAGCGGAAGATGAGGGCGGAGCTTGGTCATAAGAATTTCTTTTGTCAGCGCTCAATTATCGTTGCTTGTCAGGCAACCGTAAAGTCCCGATAGTGCTGTCTCGCCGGCCGGGCGCGTTCAACATCCTTTCGCTCACATTCCACCACGAGACAACCGACATGACCTACTCATCGAAACGTCGAACCCTGTTGCTGGCCGCGGCGACGGCGCCGCTTGCGTTGACCGTCGCCGCATGTGCGTCACGGCAGACCGCGGCGCCGGACGAGGCAACGGCCGCAGCCGTGACACCCGCTGCCGCCGGGCAGATGCTGGCCGAGCTCGAACGCAGCGCGGGCGGCCGCCTCGGCGTGTGCGCGATCGACATCGCGACCGGCCGGCGCGTGGAACATCGCCAGAACGAGCGCTTCCCGTTCTGCAGCACGTTCAAGGCGATGCTGAGCGCGGCGGTGCTGGCGCAGAGCGTCGATCGACCGGCGTTGCTGCAACAGCGCGTGACGTACACCCGGGCCGACCTCGTCAACTATTCGCCGGTGTCGGGCAAGCATGTCGACGACGGCATGACGGTCGCCGCGCTGTGCGAGGCCACGATCCAGTACAGCGACAACTCGGCCGCGAACCTGCTGATGAAGCTGCTCGGCGGCCCGTCGGCGGTGACGGCCTATGCGCGCTCGATCGGCGACGACACGTTCCGGCTCGATCGATGGGAGACCGAACTGAATACCGCGCTGCCGGGCGACCCGCGCGACACGACGACGCCGGCCGCGATGGCCGCGAGCATGCGCGTGCTGATGGTCGGCGAGGCGCTGCCGGCCGCGCAGCGTGCGCAGCTCGTCGCGTGGATGCGCGGCAACAAGGTCGGCGACAAGCGGATCCGTGCGGGCGTGCCGGCCGGGTGGACGGTCGGCGACAAGACGGGCACCGGCGACTACGGGACGACCAACGACGCGGGTGTCGTGTGGTCGCCGTCGGGCGCACCGATCGCGCTGGCCGTGTACTACACGCAGGCGCGTGCCGATGCGCGCGCGAAGGACGACGTGATCGCGTCGGTCGCACGCATCGTGGTTCGGGCATTCGGTTGAGGCGGGCGGCACGCCGTGCGTGACGCGATCCGCGTGCATGCCGTGCCGCAACCGTGACCCGCGTGATCAAACGTTGTGCGATCAACGACTTAGGTCACGCATGCTCAGGATATCCACATGCTTGCCAACAAAAAGTGTGGACAAGCCCGCGCGCGGCCGCATCCGGCGTGGCGCGGGCCGCCGTGCCGCATTTGAGGCGGCGCGGACAAAGTCTTTCGGATCAAGCGCTTGGCCTTGGTATGCGCAGGCTATCCACATGCTTGCCAACACAATCTGTGGACAAGCCGGTTCGCTCGCGCGGAAGGCGCCCGGTCACGTGGCGAATGGGCGTGCGGGCGGCACTTTTCCGGCCGCGTGCCGCATTTGAAGCGGTGCGGACAAAGTCTTTCGGATCAAGCGCTTGGTCGCGGTATGCGCAGGCTATCCACATGCTTGCCAACAAAATCTGTGGACAAGCCTGGCGGCCGCGCTGGCGACGATCAGGGCTGCCGATCGTCGACGGTGGGCCAGCGCGCGAACGCGAACACCCACAACATGATGAAGTTCAGGACCGGGACGAACATCGTCAGGATCCACCAGCCCGAATGCCCGGTGCGCCGCACGATGCGGACGTACGGGTAGATGACGACGGAGACCAGCACGAGTGAGACGACCAGCTGCCACGCGGTGAAGTGTTCCATGGTCTTCCTCGGAGTGAGGTGTCGTGGTGCGGCACCGGCGGAACGGCCGGCCCGTTGAGCCGTCGCGCGACGCCGATGATGCGCGGCCGCGTGCGGCTCGCATGATCTTGACGCGTGGCGGGCGCGAGCGTCAAGGCGACGGTGATGCGCTGCTGTTGCGCGGGATCGTGCGCTTGCGCGCGGGCCCGGGCCGCAGGGTGCCGCAACCGTGACGCCGCGCATGAACCGTAGCCCGATCAACGGGTTAGCGCAGGCGTGCGCAGGATATCCACAAGCTTGCCAACAAAATCTGTGGGTAAGTGGCGCCGCGCAGGCGCGTGTGAACCGATTGCGGCGCGCATCGTCGTGGCGTCGTGATGCGAAGTGTGGCGAAGCGGTGTATGCGCTGGCCATCACCGGGGCCTCGTCTGCATCACGCGTGCCAAAGTCCGTCGGATCAAGGACTTGGCGTTGCGGTGCGCAGGATATCCACAAGCTTGCCAACATTTTCTGTGGAGAAGTCCGGGTGCGTGAGCGACGCGCGACACCCCCGCGAATGCCGCGCGTTGCCTCGATTCCCGCGTGTCCTCACGCCGTGCAGATACCGGCCACGCCGACTTTCTGGAACAGGTGCGGGCTCGCGACGGCGGACGACGGATAGGCCGACAGCTTGGCGACGAACTCGGGATGCGTGAAGGCCGCGCGAAATGCTTCAGTCGATTCCCAGATCGCGTAGTTCAGGTACGTCGGACTGTCGCCGAGTGCGCGATGCAACTGGGTCGAAATGAATCCGGGCTGCCGCTTCATGAATTCGGCGTCGTCCTTCCACACAGCGAGAAAGTCCGCTTCGTCGGCGGCGGCCAGCGTGAATACGTTGACGAGGACGACCGGCTCCGCGTCGATGGCGATCTGTTGCTGGATCGGAAAGGCCGGATCCATCGGCTTGAAATGAGGCATGGGAACTCCTGTGGGTGGGGGGCGGTTGCGCGCTCACGTCGGTGCATCGGCGCCATGCGCGCGGGACATCGCCGACAGCACGCGGATCGCCGCATCCAGGTCAGCCGAACTGAAGTCGCCGGCGATGTCGCGGACATGCTGCTGCCACTGCTCGACCACGGCCTGATAGGCCGCCTCGCCGCGAGGCGTCAGCGCGTACAAGGGCGAGCGCTTGTGCGCCGGGTTGGGCAGCGACTCCACCAGCCCTTCGTCGGTCAGCACGTTGATCTGTTTCAGCACCGCCTGCCGCGTGATGCCCATCGCGTCGGCGATCTGCGGGATGTTCGGGGCTTCCGGCGCCAGCGAGATGGCGCCCAGCACCTGCCAGCGCGCACTGGTCAGGCCGTGCGGCCCGGCAAAGGTGTTGCCCCATTCGATCAGCAGGCCGTTCAAGCGGAATACGGACAGCGCGACGGTGGTCAACTTCGCGGATTTCGTCATGTTCGATACGCGGGATGAATTGACAACTACTTTACGTATTGGACAACTGGTTGTCAATGTGGCGAATGAATGCCGTGGAACGAGGCCGGGTGGGTAAACTGGCGACGCGATCCGGCACCGGTAACATTTGCCGCGCCGGATGGCCGGCCAACAATAAGGAACCTGGAGAGAAATCAGTGAGAACGATCTGGAAATCGATCGCCGTGCCGTTGATGGCGGCGGTATGCGGCACGAGTGCGCATGCCTGTCAGCCGGCCTACCGTCACACCGAGTATTTCGGCGAGCGCACCTACCTGAGTGAAGAAGTTCGCGACAAGGTGCTCGACGACATCCGTGCCAATCACTACACCGTCATCGAGCCGCAAATCGGCTTGCTGTTCTACCCGATCGTCAGAAAGGGCGACGCGATCTACCTCGGCAACCAGCCGATCGCGACGGAGAAGGACTCGTTCTGGTATCTCGGGCACGGCTATTACCAGTTGAACGGCCAGCTCTATTACATGGGCGAGCGAGTCGGTGCGTATCCGGGCGGCGGTACCGTCGTCGTTCATGTCGAGGATCGCACGCGCCCCCGGCCGGACGACTATCCGAAGGGGCGACTGTATTGCCGCGTCGAGCATCACGCCAGCATCCTCGAAACCTCGACCGGCCTCCGGATCGAGCGAATCGTCGACGACAACTGAATCGGGTGGTGAGCTGACCCGGCCTGGCGCATTTGCCGCGCACGACCGGCAAACCCTTTCCGATCAATGGCTTGGTGTCGTTAATGGCAGGTTGTCCACAAGCTTGCCAACACAATCTGTGGAAAAGCCGTGCGTCGTGCGTCGCCCGCGCGTCAGGCCGGCTGCGGAAAGCGCACCGTGACGGTCAGCCCGCGTCCGCCGTGCGTGGTGCCGAGCGCGACCGTCGCACGATGCTGTTCGGCGATCCGCTTGACGATCGACAGCCCGAGCCCGCTGCCCGACGACGTGACGGCCTGCGCGCCTTCACCGCGATAGAATCGCTCCCACACGTCGTTGCGTTCGGCTTCCGGGATCCCGGGGCCGTCGTCGGCGACTTCGAGCACGGGCGTCGTGCCGTCGATCCGCGCGGACACATCGACGCGCGCACCGGCGCCCGCATAGCGGATCGCGTTGTCGACGAGGTTGTTCAGCAGCACGCGCAACGTGTCCGCATTGCCCGACGTCATCACCGGCGTCGATACGATCGCGCCGAGATCGATCCGGTGCGCGTCGGCGACGCGCGTGCGATCCGATACCACCGACCGGCACAGCGCGGCGAGATCGACGGGGGCCGACGCGGAGGCGGCCGCCTGCGCGTCGGGCTCGAGGCGCGCGAGCGTCAGCAACTGCTCGGCGAGGTGGCCGAGGCGTGTCGTGCCCGCCTGGATCTGCGCGAGGATGTGCTCGCGTTCCTCGGCGGTCGCCGCGCGCCGCAGCAGCTGCGACTGGATCGACAGCCCCATGATCGGCGTGCGCAACTCGTGCGCGGCATCGGCGATGAAGTGGCGCTGCAGCGTGAACGAGCGGTCGAGGCGCGCGAGCAGGTCATTGATCGCTTCGGCGAGCGGGCGGACTTCGTTCGGCATCGCGCCCACGTCGACCGGTTCCAGATTGTTCGCATTCCTGCGTTTGAGGCCGGATGCAATCGTGCGCAGTGGCCGCAGCCCCGCGCCGATGCCGAACCACAGGCCGATCGCGAGCAGCGGCAGCATCGAGAAGACCGGCCACAGCAGATGCACGGCGATGCCCGCGATCGCTTCCCATCGCGCGTGGCGTGCCTGCGCGAGCCGGATCGTCGTGCCGCCGCGCTCGGTCACATAGGTGCGCCACGGCTGGCCGTCGACGTCGACGCTCGCGATGCCTTTCTGCTCGGGCGGCGGCAGTTTCGAATCGCGGTCGGTCGAATACACGAGCGCGCCGTTGCGCCAGACCTGCAGCAGCACGGCGTCGGGATCGCTCGCTTCGAAGCCGTGCTTGCCGTTGCCGTGGTTGCTGAACGACAGCTCGCCGTTCGGGCCGACGACGATCTGCTTCGACATGCTGCGCATCTGGTCGTCGAGCAGGTCGTCGAGTTCGCGCAGCGCGCCCCAGTAGGTGCCCGCGCTCGCGACGAGGCCGATCACGCATGCGGCCGGCATCAGCCACGTCAGCAGGCGCCGCCGCAGCGACGCGTTGCGCCAGCGCGCGATCGCCCGTTGGATGCGCGTCATGCGCCGTCACCGATCCGGTAGCCGACGCCGCGCACCGTGCGGATCATGTCGTGGCCGAGCTTCTTGCGCAGGTTGTGAATGTGCACCTGCACGGCGTTGCTCTCGATTTCCTCGCCCCAGCTGTACAGCCGTTCCTCGAACTGCTCGCGCGAGATCACCGCGCCCGGGTCGCGCATCAGCTCGTGCAGCAGCACGAACTCCTTCGGCGACAGCGGCACTTCGTCGTCGTTGAGCCAGACGAGGTGCTTGACGGGATCGAGCCGCAGCGGGCCGATCACGAGCGTCGTCTGCGCGCGGCCCGCGTGGCGGCGGGTCACGGCGCGGATCCGGGCGAGCAACTCGTCGAGCTCGAACGGCTTGACGAGATAGTCGTCCGCGCCGCTGTCGAGGCCCGCGATGCGGTCGGGCACACCGTCGCGCGCGGTGATGATGATCGCGGGGAGGGTCTCGTCGCGGCGGCGCAGCGCGGCGAGCACCGACAGGCCGTCGCGGTTCGGCAGCCCGAGATCGAGCAGCAGCAGGCCGTAGCCGGTCGCGCGCAGCGCGAGCGACGCGGCGTCGCCGTCCTTCACCCAGTCGACCGCGAAGCCTTCCTGTTTGAGGCCCTGTTCGAGCCCGCTGCCGATCAGCGGATCGTCCTCGACGAGCAATACGCGCATGAATTCGTGTCTCTTCAACGGGGTGCCGTGGCACCCGGGGTTCCCATGATAAGCGCCCGTGTCTTAGGCGCAGCTTAAATGCGGGCGGCGCGCGGCGGGCGCTCCCATGCGTCCGATGCGGCACCGCGTCGCTTTCGGGCGACCTTCAGGTTTGCTTAATCTTACGGTCCGTAATCTGGCGCCGTCGCGTTCAACGGGGCGCGGCGTCACATCGAAGAAGAGGACCACGATCATGAAACACCTGGCCAGAATCCTGACGGTCGCGCTCGCCACGCTGCCCGCCGCCGTCTACGCGCAATACACGGGGCCATCCGCGCTGACCACGACCACCGTGAAGGAGCTGCTCGCGAACGGCAAGGACGACCAGCACGTGCAACTGCAGGGCCGCATCGTCAAGCATGTCGGCGGCGAGGATTACGAATTCGCCGATGCGACCGGCACGATCCGCGTCGAGATCGACCGCAAGCTGTGGGCGGCCGGGCAGCCCGTCAGCGACAAGAACGAAGTGAAGGTGACCGGCGAATTCGAGCGCAAATGGTCGGGCAGCGTGAAGGTCGACGCCGATCACGTCGAAGTGCTGCGCTGACCGGTGCGCGCGGGGCCGGTGATACCATGGACGACCGGTTCCCGCTCCCACCAAGATGGCCGCCAATTTCGACGAACTCGCGTCCCGGATCCGGGCGCAATTTTCCGAGCTGAGCCCGCAATTCCAGGCGGGCGCTGCCTTCCTGCTCGATCACCCCGACGAAGTCGCCACCTCGTCGATGCGCAAGGTCGCCCAGCGCGCGCAGGTGCAGCCCGCCTCGCTCGTGCGGCTCGCGCAGCAATTCGGTTTCCCCGGCTGGAACGAGCTGCGCGACCTGTGCGTGGCGCGCGTGCGCACGCGCCCCGAGCCGCTCACGCAGCGGGCGCGCTCGCTCGTGCGGCCCGACGCGCAGGCGTCGCTCGCGCACGACCTGCTCGCCGCGCAACAACACAACCTGTCGGCCACCGCCGCGCAGAACGAGCACGCGCTCGCCGATGCCGCGAAACTGATCCGCAAGGCGTCGCACGTGCACGTCGCGGGGTTTCGCTCGTGTTATCCGGTCGCGTTCGGCTTCGTGTACGGCTACCGGCTGTTCCGTCCGACCGTGTCGCTGCTCAATGGCGTCGCCGGTTCGCTCGAGATGGAGCTGCGCACGATCGCGAAGCAGAGCGTGACCGTCGTCGTCAGCTTCGCGCCGTATTCGCAGGAAGCGACGCGCGTCGCGCAGGCCGCGAAAGCGCAGGGCAGCCGGATCGTCGCGATCACCGACAGCGCGGTGTCGCCGATCGCACTGCACGCGGATGCGCAACTGATCTTCACGCACGACAGCCCGTCGTTCTTTCCGTCGCTGGTGGCCGCGCATGCGATGGCCGAAGCGCTGGTCGCGCAGTTGCTGGCGCTCGAAGGCAGCGATGCGATCGCCGCGCTCGAGCGCACGGAAGCGGAGCTGCACGCGAAGGGCGCGTACGTCGTCTGACGCGGTGCGTGCGGCGTCGCCCCTTCCTCATTCAGGATTCAAGCGGATTCAACCGATGACGTTCACATACGAGGTGACGGAGGCGGGCGACGCGAACGTGCGCAAGCAGATCGTCGCGCCGCTCATCCGGTTCAACGAAAGCCAGGCGGGCCCGCTCGACGCGCGTCCGCTGGCCGTGGTCGTGACCGATGGCGAGGGCGCGGTGGTCGGTGGCCTGTGGGGCAGCACGGCGTACGGCTGGCTGCATGTCGACCTGCTCGTGGTGCCCGAGGCCGCGCGCGGCCGGGGCGCGGGCACGCGCATCATGGATCTGGCCGAGGCGGAGGCCGTCGCGCGCGGCTGCCACAGTGCGTGGCTCGACACGTTCGACTTCCAGGCACGGCCGTTCTACGAGAAACGCGGCTATGTCCGCTTCGGCGAGCTGCCGGATTATCCGGTCGGACACGCGCGCATTTTCCTGACGAAGCAGCTCGCGGGCTGAGTGTCGCCGCCGCAGGGCGCGGCGCGGTTGACGTCGCCGCCGGCCGTCGCCTAGGATACCGGGCAGCGATGCAGGTCGCTTCCGGGTCCGCGGAAAGGGTTGAACCCACCTGTTGCGGCAAATTCAGCTTTCCCCCTGTCCTTTGTGCTGGCGGTATTGCGGACCTTCGGCCATTCACTGCACGAGGATTCGCATGAAAAAACTGCCTCCCCAGGCCCATCCCGACCATCTGAAAAAGCAGGCCAAGGCACTGTTGCGCCTGTACCGGCAAGGCGACGCCGATGCCGTCGCGCGCTTTGTCCGGTTTCTCCCTGCCGCCGCGAACCGCACGCACGACGAAGCGCTCGCGCTCGGGCTTCGGCTGCATGACGCGCAATCGTGCATCGCGCGCGAGTACGGCTTTGCGTCATGGGCCGATCTCGGCGCGTTCGTCGAAACGCATGCGCTGGCGGGGCAACAGCGCGCGCAGCTGGTCCGGCGCTGGCTCGACCTGGCGTACGGCGGCGACGTGACCGGTGGCGTCGACGCGCCCCGGCCGCGCGTCGCCGCGCAATTGTTGCTCGACCATCCCGAGCTCGTCGCGGACGATCCGACCATCGCGTGCGCGGCCGGCGACCTCGACGCCGTGAAGGCGGCGCTGGCGGCCGATCCCGGCTGGATCGCGCGCGCCGGCGGCGCGTTGAAGCTGCCGCCGCTCGTCGCCGTCACGCATTCGCGGCTCGGGCAGCTTCCCGAGTTCGCCGCCAGGCTGCGCGCCTGCGCGCGTCTTCTGCTCGATGCCGGCGCTGATCCGAACCAGCGGATCGGCAACCGCTTTCCGCCTGCGTCGCTCGCCGAACCCGACGAAGCGGGGCCGCTGTCGGCGCTGTACGGCGCGGCGGGCGTCAATCGCGATCCGGTTCTCACCGCGATGCTGCTGGAAGCCGGCGCCGACCCGAACGACGGCGAATCGCTGTATCACTCGGTGGAGCATCCGGCCTGCACGCGCGTGCTGCTCGAACACGGCGCGCGGGTGGGCGGGACGAATGCGTTGCGGCGCGCGTTCGACATGCGCGATGCCGACGCGCTTGAACTGCTGCTCGCGCATGGCGGCGACCCGAACGAGCCGCCCGGCGCGGGGCTCGCGCAGACCTGGGGCGCACCGTTGTTGCGGGCGATCGGCGTGCGCTGCTCGGCGCGCCACGTCGCCGCGCTGCTGGCGGCCGGCGCCGATCCCCGCGCGCAAACGCCGACAGGCATCAGTGCGTACCGGCTGGCGATGCAGACCGGGCTGTCCGACGTTGCGGCCTTGTTGCGTGCAGCCGGCGCGGACGAGGCGCTCGACGCGGCGGACGCGTTCGTGGCGGCCTGCGCGCGCGCCGACGCCGACGATGCGCGGCGCATCCAGGCGCGGCATCCCGAACTGCCCGGCGCGCTGCCCGCTGAACGGCTGCGGTTGCTGCCGGACGCCGCCGCATGGGGTTCGGGCGACGCGGTGAAGGTCATGGTCGAACTGGGCTGGCCGATCTCCGCGCGCGGCGGCGACTGGGACGCGAGCGCGCTGAATCACGCGGTGTTCCGCGGCGACGCGGACTTGCTGGCGTTCCTGCTCGCGCACGGCGCGAACTGGCGCGACCTGCACGGGTTCGGGAGCGACGCGCTCGGCACGTTGTCGTGGGCATCGGTCAACGAACCGGAGCAGGCCGGCGCGGCCGACTGGGAGGCGTGCGCGCGGGTGCTGCTCGCGCACGGCGTGCCGCACGCCACGCGGAGCCCGTCGAATCCGGACGACGTGCTGATCGACGGCCGCGCGATGCGCTTCTCCGAGGCCGTCACCGACGTGTTGCTCGGCATCGACGGCGGGCCGGCCGCATCGATCTGAACGACCGTGGGCCGGCGGCGGGCAGGCGGCGGCGCCGGCCCGCTCGTGGCCGGCTGCGGGCGTACGGTCGGCGTGCCGGGTTTTCCCGGTCGCGCGACGACATTTCGGCGAACGCTGAAACGTCGCGTGCACGACCGGCGTAAGCTCGGTCGTCAACTTCCTTCCGGAGTCCGCGATGACCCGTTCCGACCTGCAAGCCCGCCAAGCCGAAGCCTTCCGCGCCCTGCATGCGCGCCCCGGCGCCTTCATCATCCCGAACCCGTGGGACGCCGGCACCGCGCGCCTGCTCGCGATGGCCGGCTTCGAGGCGCTCGCGACCACGAGTGCCGGCTACGCGTTTTCGAAAGGGCAGCCCGACAACGCGATCGACCGCGACGCGATGCTCGATCACATCGCCGAGATCGTCTCCGCGGGCGGCTTGCCCGTCAGCGCTGACCTGGAGAACGGCTTCGGCGACGCGCCCGACACGGTGGCCGAAACGGTCCGGCTCGCGGCCGAGGCCGGCGCGGTGGGCGGCTCGATCGAGGACGCGACGGGCCGCGCCGACGCGCCGATCTACGCACGCGAAGCGGCGATCGAGCGTATCGCGGCGGCCGTCGACGCGGCACGCGCGCTGCCGTTTCCGTTCACGCTGACGGCGCGCTGCGAAAATTACCTGCATGGGCGCCATGACCTCGCCGACACGATCGCGCGGCTCGTCGCCTATCGCGACGCGGGCGCCGACGTGCTGTACGCGCCGGGCATCACCGATGCGGACGACATCGCGGCGGTGACGCAGGCGGTCGGCGCGCCCGTGAACGTCGTGATGGGGCTGCAGGGCGGATTGCTGAGCCTCGACGCGCTGGCGGCGCTCGGCGTGAAGCGCGTGAGCGTCGGCGGGGCGCTGGCACGGGCCGCGCTCGGCGCGTTTCTGCGCGCGGCGAAGGAGATGGCGCAGGAAGGAACGTTTACGTTTACGCAAGCTGCCGTGCCCGGGCGCGATATCAACCGCTGGTTTGCGTCACCCGATAATTCGCCGGTTTTGTTCGGGGAATGAGCGCAGATAAATCGTGGGATCGTTTCCAGTCGAAAGCTGGTTGACAATAATCAACCGATTTCGCGTCTGAATTAAACATCGGTGACGACGCAAAATACATCGTCTATTCTCCGCATTCCCGCCCGTTCGGCCGGCGCCGGCGCACAAACCGCGCCGGACCGGGCGATCGGGCGCTCGCCGGGCGCGTCGATGCCGCGCATTGTTGCATTTCCTCGGTCAGTATGTTTTTGACTGCGGGAGTTGCCGGCTGATTATTTGATTGATAATCTGCGGCACGTTCGAAAGGACAGTGGGTGGTCCGCCGGGAATATCGATATATATAAATGCTGAGAGAGCGATGACGAACCGAGAAAATCAACGCGTCAGGTTTCGCGTCGGCGATGTCGTGACGCTGAAGACGGGCGGGCCGCGCATGACCGTCACCTATGCCGGGCCGGTCGTATTCGACGACGGCGACTGGCTGATCTGCCAGTGGTTCGACGAAAACGGCGAATTCCGGCAGGAAATGTTCCCTCACGACACCGTGGTGGCCGAGCCGCGCGCGATTTCGGCCGGGCGCGTCCGCATGCGGATGCAGTCGCATCGCTACCGGTCGGCTGCCTGACGATCCGCTGTCGTCGCGATGCCGCCACGCCCGATACCCGCGCCGCGACATTTCACGTCAACCCGAAACATGCGGCAGCGCACTGCACCGATACTGTCCGCATGAACCCGACCGATCCCATCGCAGCGGTCACGCACCGCGATCCCTATCCCTACTATGCGGCGCTCGTCGACGGGCCGCCGCTCGCGTTCGACGCCACGCTCGGCCTGTGGGTCGCGAGCCGCGCGGCCGCCGTGACGGCCGTGCTCGGCCATCCGGCCTGCCGGGTTCGCCCGCTGGACGCCCCCGTGCCGCCCGCATTGCGCGGCACGACGGCCGGCGCGCTGTTCGGCGAGCTGGTGCGCATGAACGATGGCGCGTTGCGGCACGACGTGCCGAAGCAGGCGCTGCGCACGGCGTTCGCGCCGATCGACACGGCCGCGCTGCGCGATCGTGCCGCGCGGATCGCCGCGCGGCGCTTGCCGGCGCCGGGCGATGCCGGCGCGCTGAACGCGTGGTGCATGACGGTGCCCGTTTGCGCGGTTGCCGATCTGCTCGGCTTCGACGAGACGCAGCTCGACGGTATCGCGGCGCAGGTCGTCGATTTCGTCGCCGCGCTGTCGCCGTTGTCGGATGCCGCGGCACTGGCCCGCGCGAGCGACGCTGCGCGAGCGCTGCTCGACCGGATGACGGCGCGCGTCGCACAGACGCAGGCGCACGACGGCACGCTCGTTGCCGCCGTGCAGCAGGCGGCCCGCGCATCGGGCTGGCACGCGAGCGGCGCGCTGGTCGCGAATCTCGTCGGGCTGCTGTCGCAGACCTGCGAGGCGACCGCCGCGTGGCTCGGCAATACGCTGGTGGCGTGGAACGGGGAAGCGGGGGCGAGCGCCGCGCGCGTCACGCCGGACGATGTCGCGCTCGACGCATTCGTTGCCGAAGTCGGGCGCTTCGATTCACCGGTGCAGAACACGCGCCGCTTCGTCGCATCGCGCACGACGATCGAAGGCGTGAGCGTCGAAGCGGGCGACGCGATTCTCGTCGTGCTCGCCGCCGCGAACCGCGACCCGGCCGTGCATCGCGATCCGCAACGGTTCATCCCTGGCCGCGCGGCCGGGCCGAATTTCGGCTTCGGCACGGGGCCGCATGGTTGCCCGGGCGAGCGGATCGCGCGGGCGGTGACATCGGGGGCGTTCGGGGCGTGGCTGCGTGCGGGCGGCGTACCGCCGCACGACGGGCTGGCGTGGGACTACCGCGCGTCGACCAACGTCAGGATGCCGAAGTTCGACGCGGTACGCTGAAGGGGAAAGCGGGACTTAACGGCAGCCTTGTTTCTCCGCCCATTGCTCCTGGGCGGCAACGCGGCGCTGCACGCGTTCGACGAGACCGGTCGAGAAGGTCCGCATGCTGATGCCGCGGCGCTTCGCGAGGATCGTCTGCGCGACATCGGTGCGCGGGTTCGGCTGGCAGGCCCAGTACAGCGTCATCAGCCAGCCGATGCCGGTCCACCCGAACAGCGCGTTGAACATCGCGACCGTCAGCTTGTCGTGCCGGCCACGCCGGTCGGCAATGACCGCCGGCAGAAAATAGATCGCGATCGCGGCCACCGAACCGGCCACTTGAATCAGGACTGCGTTCTGCATGTTGCTGCTCCATCCGAACTGCAATGGAACCGAGTATCGCGCTTTTTCCGTTTGCGTGCAGGCCGTGGCCAAGCAATTGATTGTTGCGTTTTTAATGACGATCAGCCGGCTTCGGCGTCCGCCGGCTGCACTTCGTTGCTCAGCGCGAAACCTTCGTCGAGCCAGCCCGTCACGCCGCCGATCATCAGCTTGACCGGCCGGCCGAGGCGCGCGAGCTGGATCGCCGCGCGTGCGGCGCCGTTGCAGTGCGGGCCCGCGCAGTAGACGACGAACAGCGTGCCGGCCGGATAGCCGGCGAGCTTGCTCTCGATGATCTTGCGGCGCGGCAGGTTGCGGGCGCCGGGCACGTGGCCGGCGGCGAACTGATCGGGGCCGCGCACGTCGAGCAGCACGAAATCGGGCGCGCCCGATGCGAGCGCGTCGTGCACGTCCCAGCAATCGGTCTCGAAGCGCAGCGATGCCTCGAAATGCGCAAGGGCGGCGGGGCTGTCGGCGGCGGGCACGTCGGTGACGTAGGACATGGCAGGTTCTCCTGAAGATTGCGTGGAACGCGGTGGAATGAAGGGCAGTATCGCGGTTCGGCGCGTTTCGCGGCAGTGGCGCGATCGACAAGTTCCGGTAACATCGCGCCATGCACAATCATCTCGTCGTCGCGCTCGCCTACGATCGCCTCTGCACGTTCGAATTCGGCTGCGTGGTCGAACTGTTCGCCCTCGAACGCCCCGAGCTCGGGGTCGACTGGTATCGCTTCGCGGTCTGCGCGAGCGAGCCGGGGCCCGTGCGCGCGGCGGGCGGCATCACGGTCGCCGCGCCCTATCGGCTCGCGACGCTCGATCGCGCCGACACCATCGTGATTCCCGGCTGGCGCGATCCGGACGAACTGCCGCCGGAGCCGCTGCTGAAGAAACTGCGGGCCGCGCATCGTCGCGGCGCGCGGCTCTGCTCGATCTGTTCGGGCGTGTTCGTGCTGGCCGCGGCCGGCGT
The DNA here is from genome assembly GCF_002223365.1 of Burkholderia sp. AU6039. NCBI lineage: Bacteria > Pseudomonadati > Pseudomonadota > Betaproteobacteria > Burkholderiales > Burkholderiaceae > Burkholderia > Burkholderia sp. AU6039. Next base: position 2,349,290 of record NZ_NKFK01000005.1, on the reverse strand, counting down.
GCTCGACGGCCTCACGGTCACGACCCACTGGCGTTATGCGGAGAAGCTGCAGGCACGCTATCCGGCGCTGCGCGTGAATCCCGATGCGCTGTACGTCGACGAAGGGCAGGTGATCACCTCGGCCGGATCGGCGGCGGGGCTCGACATGCTGCTGCATCTCGTGCGCCGCGATCACGGCGGCGCGATCGCGAACCGGGTCGCGCAGCGCCTCGTGCTGCCGCCGCATCGCGACGGCGGGCAGGCGCAGTTCGTGCCGCGCCCGGTCGCGCCGGGCGGCACCGACCGGCTCGCGAAGCTGATCGACTGGATGCGCGCGCATGCGGCCGAGCCGCATACGCTCGCGTCGCTCGCCGCGCAGGCCGCGATGAGCACGCGCACGCTGCAGCGTCAGTTCGCGGATGCAACGGGCATGTCGCCGCTCGCGTGGCTGATCCGCGAACGCGTGAACGTCGCGAAGGACATGCTCGAAGCGCATCCGGCGCTGTCGCTCGCGCAGGTCGCGGCGCGTGCGGGGTTCGGTTCCGAGGAATCGCTGCGCCGGCATTTCCGGCGTGTCGCGGCAACGAGCCCGGCCGCGTACCGGCGCGGGATGAGTCGCGGCGAAAGCGCACGGGACGCCTGAGCGCGGTACCGATTCCTGTCGACGTTTTCTTCCGATGACACCGCAGTGGCGCAAGATCGCGCCTCTCTGAGAGAGGCCGGCCGCCTGAGCGGCCGACGCCGGCTGCAAGTGGCGACGCGCGCCGCCGGGCGGCGGCACGGCGTCGCGCGTCGCGTTGCGTTGTGTACTCAGTGCGTGTGGGTATCGCGCGCCTTCTGCTTGATGCACGCGATGCGATACACGCCATCCTCGACCTCGACACCGTGCGTGTCGTGCGTGAAGCCGGGGAAGCGCAGGTCGTACTGCTCGAGCGCCTTCAGGTAGCCGAGCAGCGGGCCGTCGGCCGGCCCCGCGTTCTCGCCGGGCATCAGCAGCGGAATGCCGGGCGGATAGGGCACGACGCCCGTCGCGACGGTGCGGCCTTCCATCTCCGCGAGCTCCAGCATCTCGATGTCGTTGTGCACCAGATGCTCGAACGCCTCGGCCGGGCTGTAGTCGGGCTTCGGCAGCGTCGAGAAGCCGCGCGACATCATCTCGGTCGTCTTCAGGTCGCTCATTGCGCTGAACATCAGGTCGCACAGGTCGCGCAGGCCGAGCTTGCCGTAGCGTTCCGGATAACGCGCGACGAGTTCGGGCAGCGCCTGTTCGAGCGGCGCGTTCGCGTCGTAGTCGCGCTTGAAATCGAGCAGCGTGTTGACGAGCGTGCCCCACTTGCCCTTCGTCACGCCGAGCGAGAACAGGAACAGGATCGTGAAGTCGGTCGTCTTCTCGACGACGATCCCGTGCCGGTCGAGATACGCGGTGACGACCGACGCCGGAATGCCGACCGGCATCAGCCCGCCGTGCGCCGCGACACCCGGCGTGACGATCGACACCTTGATCGGGTCGAGCATGCAGTAGTCGTCCTCGATATCGCCGAAGCCGTGCCACGTGTCGCCCGGATGCAGCACCCAGCACGACGGATCGGTGGCGAGCAGCGTCTCGTCCGCTTCGTGGAAGCGCACGCGCCGGCCCGTCTTGCGATCGACGACGCTATCGGGCTGCCAGCCGTTGAAGAACCAGTCGTTGTTCTCCGCGCATTCCGTATGCAGGCGCGCGAGCATCTGGCGGAACGCGACGGCCTCGCGGATCGCGTCGGTGGTCAGCGCCTCGCCGCCGGGGCCGTCCATCATCGCGGCGCTCACGTCGTTCGACGCGATGATCGCGTAGTTCGGCGACGTCGACGCATGCATCATGTACGCCTCGTTGAAGCGGGCGTGCTCGATCGGGTTGCGGCCGTCGCGAACATGAATGAACGATGCCTGCGACAGCGCGGCGAGCAGCTTGTGCGTCGATTGCGTCGCGAACACGGTCGGCTTGCTCGCGTCGTGTTGCGACGGATCGCCGTGCATCGCGTGACGGTCGCGGTAGATCGGGTTGAAGCGCGCGTAGCCGTACCATGCCTCGTCGAAATGCAATCGATCGACGCTCTGGCCGAGCAGTGCCTCGACGCGCGCGACGTTGTAGCAGAGGCCGTCGTACGTCGAGTTCGTGATCAGCGCATGCACGGGCGTCGGGTCGATGCCGTCGCGGCCGCGCACGAGCGGGTTCGCGTCGATCGCGAGGCGCACGGCGGCGGCCGTCAGCCGCTCGGGCATGATCGGCCCGATGATCCCGTAATGGTTGCGCGACGGAATCAGGTAGGTCGGAATCGCGCCCGACATCGTCATCGCGTGCTCGGCCGACTTGTGGCAGTTGCGGTCGCACAGCGCGACCTGGTTGCGCGTCACGCTCGCCATCAGGATCACGCGGTTCGACATCGACGAGCCGTTCGTCACGTGATACGTGCGATGCGCGCCGAACACGCGCGCCGCATAGCGTTCGCTTTCGCCGATCGGGCCCGAGTGATCGAGCAGCGAGCCGAGTTCGCCGACCGAGATCGACAGGTCGGAGCGGAACAGCGATTCGCCGAAGAATTCGAAGTACGCACGACCGACCGGCGATTTCAGGAACGCGGTGCCGCCCGTGTGGCCGGGCGTGTGCCACGAGTATTCGTACACGCGCGAAAACTTCGCGAGTGCGCGGAACATCGGCGGCAGCACGGTTTCGCGGTAGCGCTCGATCGCGGCGACGATGCGGCCGCCGATGAACGCGGTGGTGTCCTCCAGCATCCAGATGAAGTCGTCGGCCTTGCGCATCGCGTCGACCGGAATCGCGGACGCGCTCGCGCGGCTCGCGAGCAGGAACACGGGCACGGTCGCGTTGCGTGCGCGCATCGCGTCGAGCACGGCCTGTGCGGGCGCATGATCGGCGTCGTTGCCGAGTTCCCAGTTGAGCAGCAGGCACTGGATCGCCGGATCGGCGGCGACCACCGCGCGCGCATCGTCGGCGGACGTCGCGATCACGACGTCGACGAGCCGAGAGCGCAGCTCCTCGGCAAGCGCCGTCGCGGCGCGCCCGGTGGCCGTGCGTTCATCGATGTCGTGTTGCACGAGCAGTGCCTTCATGCCGAGGCGGCGGAAGGCCGGTTGGGTCAAGGAAGCGGTCATGTGTCATTCCCCCGTTGATTGGGTTGCCTGGACGCTCGCGGCGACGGCCGGCGAGCGCGCGTGAAGGGTGTCGGCCTGGTGACGGCCCACGGAGATCCAGAAGGTGGCGGCGAGCGCGGCGATGGTCACGCCGAGTGCGAGATAGCGCACCCAGCGCGGCGAGCGGCCGCCCGGATGGATGTGGGTTTCCTCGATCTCGCGCTGGCGGTTGATCGACAGCTCGTAGAAGACGATCGTCGCGACGACGAAGATCAGCGACCAGCGCGTCTGCTGGCCGTCGGAGCCGACCATTGCCCACAGCGCGTAGACGGCGCCGATCAGGCCGACGATCGTGTAGAACGTGAACTGGTGCGACGGCATCTTGCCGTAGCCGAGCACCTTGATCGCGATGCACGAGTAGATGTACGGCAAGAGCGTCATGATCACGGCGATCGACGCGATCTTGCCGAACTGTTCGCTGGCGCTCGGCGACATCGTCGCGAGCACCTGCACCGACATGATCAGCGCGACGATCGCGAGGCCGGCGGACGGCACGTTCTTCGAGTTCACGCGGGCGAACACGCCGGCGAACAGCCCGTCGTCGGCGGCCGCCTTCGCGGTCTGGCCGACCAGCAGCGTCCATCCCGCGAGCGAGCCGAGGCAGCCGAGCGCCGCGCAGATCGCGACCGCGTTCGCGGCCGTGTCGCCGAGCGCGAGGCGCGCGGCATCCGCGAACGGCGCGCTCGAGGCGAGCAGCGCCTTGTTCGGGATCATCCCCATGATCACGGTCGAGCTGAGCACGTAGCAGACGGCCGCGAGCACGACACCGCCGACGGTTGCGATCGGCACGTTGCGCGACGGGTTCTCGACGACACCGGCCGATACCGATGCACTCTCGACGCCGATGAATGCCCACAGCGTGAAGTTCAGCGTCGCGCCGATCGCGCTGAAGCTGTTGGTGCCCGACACGTTCCAGCCGGCGAAGTACACGTCCTTGCTGAACCAGAACCAGCCGAACACGGCCATCCCGAGGATCGGCACGAGCGCGAAGATCGTCGTGACCGACTGCACGCGGCCGACGACGTTCGGCCCGAGGATGTTTGCGTACGTGAACAGCCAGATCACGAAGATCTGCGCGAGCGCGAACACGAGCGGGTCCTTCAGGACCGGGAAGAAATGCGTGAGGTAGCCGAGGCCGGCGACCGCGAGGCCGACGTTGCCGAGCACGTTCGCGAGCCAGTAGATCAGGTTGGTCTGGTAGCCCATGTACGGGCCGAACGACTTGCGCGCATACGCATACGGGCCGCCGGCGGCCGGGTCGATCGCCGCGAGCTTCGCGAACACGAGCGCGAGCGACACGGCGCCGACGACGGTGATCAGCCAGCCGAAGATCGCGATGCCGCCGGTGGCGGCGAGGTTCGCGGGCAGCATGAAGACGCCGGAGCCCATCATGTTGCCCGCGACCATCAGCGTGGCGGGAATGACGCCGATTTTCGGCGCGGAAGCCGCGGCCGACGGGGCGGCGGCGCGGGAGGAGGACGAGCTGGCATCGGACATGCGACGCTCCTTGACGAGACGTGTTGCGGTTGAAGTGGCGCGGCGTGGCGCCGGTTGACGATTCCGGCATGAATCGCCGTTTTATTTAACGTTTTCATGTTATCGCCTTGGTGGTTTTTAATAAGGGTAAACGCCGGTATTTAATAACTTGAATATTGATGAATGTCATTGAAACGCATGAATCGACGTTTGAATTCGGGCGTGGGTGGGCCGTGCAGCAAGGATGTGGGTGTTTTCATTGGTCTCGGCCATGGATGGTGGGGTCGTGCTGCTGAAGCCGCCGTGAATAATCCTTTTTTCCCGAATCGGTTAAATCAGTTCGTGACGTAAATGGCGCCGCAATCGGGGTTCGGGTTTGTCGGTTAATATCGGGCGCATTAAACGCGCGCCGCCGGCGCGCGCGACCACCTTCTTCCCCGAGGACGATTCCGATGACGACGCTGCCTTCCCGTTTGCCGCTGATCCAGGCGCCGATGGTCGGTTCGCTGAGCCCGCTCGCGATCGCGGTGTGCGAAGCCGGCGGGCTCGGCTCGCTCGCGTGCGCGGCGCTCGGCCCGCAGCAACTGCGCGACGAGATCGCGGCGATTCGTGCACGCACAAGCGCGCCGTTCAACGTGAACTTCTTCTGCCACACGCCGCCGGCGCCCGACGCCGAAGTCGAGGCACGCTGGCGTGCGGCGCTCGCCGGTTATTACGCGGAAGCCGGTCTCGATCCGGCCGACGTGAAGGGCGGCCCCGGCCGCGCGCCGTTCGACGAGGCGATGTGCGCGGTCGTCGAGGAACTGCGCCCGGCCGTCGTGAGCTTCCATTTCGGGTTGCCGGACGATGCGCTGCTCGAGCGCGTGCGGCGCACGGGTGCGTGGGTGGTGTCGTCCGCGACGACCGTCGAGGAAGCGCGCTGGCTCGATGCGCGCGGCGTCGACGCGATCGTCGCGCAGGGCGCGGAGGCGGGCGGCCATCGCGGGATGTTCCTGACCGACGACATCCACGCGCAACCGGGCCTGTTCGCATTGCTGCCGCAGATCGTCGACGCGGTGCGCGTGCCGGTGATCGCGGCCGGCGCGATCGCCGACGGGCGCGGCATCGCGGCTGCGTTCGCGCTCGGCGCACGCGCGGTGCAGATCGGCACGGGCTACCTGCTGACGCCGCAAGCCGGCCGCTCGGCGCAGCATCGCGCGGCGGTGCGCGCCGCGCGCGACGACGGCACGCGCATGACCAACCTGTATACGGGCCGCCCCGCGCGCGGGCTGCTGACGCGCTTCATGCGCGAGCAGGGGCCGATGAGCACGCTCGCGCCGGCGTTCCCGCTCGCGACGGCCGCGCTCGATCCGCTGCGCGGCGCGTTCGAGCGGCAGGGCCGCGACGACTTCTCGCTGCTGTGGTCGGGCGAGGCCGCGGCGCTTGCGCGTGAGGCGGATGCGGGCGAACTGACGCAACGCCTGTGGCGCGACGCGCTCGCGTGTGCGGCGGGGCTGCGCGACGCGTTTCCGCAGGCGGTCTGAGCGACCGGGAAGGGGGCGCCGGCGCGGGAGCATCGGCGTATCATCTGGGTTTTCGTCAGCCCGATCCAGGCACCCCCACCATGACCTCCGTCGACACTACCCCCGTCCTCGACCATGACAAGCTCGTTACCTTCATCGAGCGCAAGTGGAACGATGAAATCCTCCATGCCCTGACCGACTACATCGCGATCCCCGCGAAGAGCCCCGCATTCGACCCCGACTGGGCGAAGCGCGGCTACCTCGAGCGCGTCGTCACCGATGCCGCGCAGTGGGCCGAGCGCCAGCCCGTGAAGGGCCTGAAGCTCGAGATCGTGCGCCTGCCCGGCCGCACGCCGGTGATCTTCTTCGAATCGCCCGCCACGCGCTCGGGCAGCACCGACACGATCCTGCTGTACGGCCATCTCGACAAGCAGCCCGAATTCGACGGCTGGCGCGCGGACCTCGGCCCGTGGACGCCGAAGTACGAGAACGGCAAGCTGTACGGCCGCGGCGGCGCGGACGACGGCTATGCGATCTACGCGAGCCTCGCGGCGCTCGGCGCGCTCGACGAGCAGGGCATCGAGCGGCCGCGCTGCGTCGGCCTGATCGAGACCTGCGAGGAATCGGGCAGCTACGACCTGCTGCCGTACGTCGATGCGCTGCGCGACCGGCTCGGCCAGGTGTCGCTCGTCGTGTGCCTCGATTCGGGCGCCGGCAACTACGACCAGATGTGGCTCACCACGTCGCTGCGCGGGCTCGTGTCCGGCGACCTGCAGGTCGAGGTGCTCGAGGAAGGCGTGCACTCGGGCGTGTTCGGCGGCATCGCGCCGTCGAGCTTCCGCGTGATGCGCCAGCTGTTCGAGCGCCTCGAAGACGCGAAGAACGGCAACCTGCTGCCGGGCGTGTTCCATTGCGAGATTCCCGACAGCCGCGTGCGCGAGGCCGAAGCGGCCGCGTCGATCCTCGGCGACGCCGTATGGAAGGGGCTGCCGTGGGCCTGCGGCGCGGACGGCAAGCCGGTGCTGCCGACCACGACCGATCCGCGCGAGGCGCTGCTGAATTCGACGTGGCGTCCGTCGCTGTCGGTCACCGGCGCGGCCGGCCTGCCGGCGCTCGCCGATGCGGGCAACGTGCTGCGTCCGCGCACCGCGTTCAAGCTGTCGCTGCGCCTGCCGCCGCTCGTCGATGCCGCGCAGGCCGTGCAGCAACTGAAGGAATTGCTCGAACTCGATCCGCCGTACAACGCGAAGGTTACGTTCAAGCCGGACGCGGGCGCCGCGACGGGCTGGAGCGCGCCGGATCTCGCGCCGTGGCTCGCGTCGTCGCTCGATGCCGCGTCGCGCCGCCACTTCGGCGCCGATTGCGCGTACATGGGCCTCGGCGGCACGATCCCGCTGATGAACGTGCTGCAGGAAGGGTTCCCGTCCGCGCAGTTCATGGTGTGCGGCGTGCTCGGGCCGAAGTCGAACGCGCACGGCCCGAACGAATTCCTGCACGTGCCGTATGCGAAGAAGCTGACGGCGGCGGTCGCGGACGTGATCGCGACCGCGCGCTGATTGCTTCGCGCTCAGCAGTGACCACTGTCCGACCCACCCTCACGGAACCTTGCCGATGACCGCACTGCCGACGCCCGATACCGAACCGCTGCGCATGCGCGCCGAACCGCTGCATGCATTCGTCGCGGCACTGTGGGAGCGGGCCGGCAGCAGCGAGCGCGAGGCAAGGCTCGTCGCCGATCACCTGGTCGGCGCGAATCTCGCGGGCCACGATTCGCACGGGATCGGGATGATCCCGAACTACGTCGCGTCGTGGCGGGAAGGGCAGTTGCAGCTGAACGGGCACGCGTCGATCGCGCGCGACGGCGGCGCGGTGCTGACGATCGACGGCGGTCGCGGCTTCGGCCAGGTGATCGCGTTCGAGGCGATGGTCGAAGGGATCGACCGCGCGCGACGCATGGGCATCTGCGCGATCGGGCTGCGCGACGTGCATCATCTCGGCCGCATCGGACACTGGGCCGAGCAGTGCGCGCGCGCGGGGCTCGTGTCGTTCCATTTCGTCAACGTGCCGGGCGACCTGCTGGTCGCGCCGCTGCATGGCACCGATCCGCGCTTCGGCACGAACCCGTTCTGCGCCGCGTATCCGCGTGCGGGCCAGCCGCCGCTGCTGCTCGATTTCGCGACGAGCGCGATCGCGTACGGCAAGACGCGCGTCGCGTACAACCAGGGCAAGCGCGTGCCGGCCGGGTCGCTGATCGATTCTCGCGGCCAGCCGACCGACGATCCGGCCGTGATGCATGAACAGCCGTTCGGCGCGCTGCTGCCGTTCGGGCTGCACAAGGGGTACGCGCTGGCGGCGATGTGCGAGATTTTCGGCGGCGCGCTCGTCGGCGGGCATACGACCTACGGTGACACGCTGCAGAAGACGAGCGCGATCGTCAACGGGATGCTGTCGGTGCTGATCGACCCGAACGCGTTCGATGCGGCCGACGCGCAGCGCGAAGCCGATGCGTTCGTCGCATGGGCGAAGGCGTCGCCGCAGGCCGGCGATACGCCGGTGCAGGTGCCCGGCGAGCCGGAGGAAGCGAGCCGCGCGGCGCGCGGTGCCGGCGGCATACCGGTCGATCGCGCGACGTGGCGGCAGATTCGCGAGAGCGCGGCGGCGATCGGCTTCGACGAAGCCGAGCTCGACGCGTGGACGCAGCGCTGCAGGGCATCCGCATGAGCTGGCAATCGGAACAGGCGCACGGCGAGGAGATCGCGTATCAGCTCGCGCCGCTCGGCAACGTCACGGTCGTGCGGTTCTTCAGCGGCGCGGCGATGCGGCTCGACGGCGTGATGTTCGGTTTCATGTCGCGCGGGTCGCTGTTCCTGCGTGTGGATGACGTGAACCGTCCGGCGTTCGTCGCGGCGGGGATGGGGCCGTTCTCGTACGAGCGGCCCACGCGCACGGTTTCGCTCGACGGCTATTACGAAACGCCGGCCGACGTGCTCGAGGATGCCGGCGCGCTGTTCGACTGGTGCCGCAGCGCCTATCGCGCGGCGCTGTTGGCGGGGCCGCCGAAGCGGAAGGCCAGGGCGGTGCCGAAGGCGAAGCCGGCGCAGGAAGTGAAGCCGGCGTCGAAGCGGGCCGCCAAGCCGGTATCGGAAGCGTCGTCGAAGTCAGCGCCCCAGCAGCAGGCTAAGCCGGCGTCGAAACGAGTCGCCAAACCGGCATCGAAAGCGTCGCCAAAGCCTGCGCCGGCACAGGAAGCCAAGCCGGCGTCGAAGCGTGTCGTCAAGCCGGTGTCGAAAGCGTTGCCGAAGCCTGCGTCGGCGGAGGAAGTGAAGCCGCCGGCGTCGAAGCGAACCACCAAGCCGGCATCGAAAGTACTCCCGAAAGCGAAGCCGGTTCAAGAAGCGAAGCCCGCGTCGAAGCGAGTCACCAAACCGGCATCGAAAGCGTCGCCGAAGCCTGCTTCTGCACAGGAAGCCAAACCGGCATCGAAGCGAACTATCAAGCCGACGTCGAAACCCCAAGCGAAATCCCCGGCGAAGCGCAAGCAAACATAGTGCCGGCCGCGCGAAGCGAAAGCCGCGCGACTTTTCTTTTTTGTCGGCCCGGCCGTCGCCCGGCGATTCACGCGACATGCGCCGGCTGGCACAAGGGCGGCCGGGGAGGGACACAGTCACGAAAGCGTCAAGCGCGTGCCGCACCGCACATCCCCCATGCTTCACAACGGCGGCCTCGGCGTTTATGATCGGCGCGGGTTGCACCCGTGCCTGGCGCGACCCTCGCCAGCCTCGCCGCCGGCTCCGCGAACGGCGCATCGTACGCCGCGCGGGACGCTTCCCCCACTCATCATTCCAGACGGAGACAGCCGATGCTCGTCCTGATTCTCGGTTTAGCGATCTTCCTCGGTGTGCACTCGATCCGGATCGTCGCGGACGGCTGGCGGTCAGCGACGATCGAGCGGATCGGCGAGAAGCGCTGGAAGGGCCCCTACGCGATCGCATCGATCATCGGCTTCGTGCTGATCATCTGGGGGTACGGCATCGCGCGCCAGGGCGCGACGCTGCTGTGGGTGTCGCCCGTCGGCGTGCGCCACCTCACCGGCATGCTGACCGCGATCGCGTTCGTGCTGATCGCCGCCTCCTACGTGCCCGGCAACCGCATCAAGACGCTCGTCGGCCATCCGATGGTGGCCGGCGTGGCGGTGTGGGCCATCGCGCACCTGCTCGCGAACGGCACGCTGCACGCAGTCGTGCTGTTCGGCGCGTTCTTCGTATGGGCGCTGGTCGATTTCGTCGTGTGGCGCGCGCGTGACCGCCGCGATGGCGTGCGCTATCCGGCGGGCAGGCTGTCGGGCGACGTCGTGGCGATCGTGGCCGGGCTCGTCGTGTGGGCCGTCTTCGCGCGGTTCCTGCACGGCTGGCTGATCGGCGTGCGGCCGTTCGGCTGAGCGGCCAAGAGATTGAGCAACCGAGACGTCGAGCAACCGAGCGGCGGCCGACCGGCGCGCCGCTCTTCCGGAGCAACGGTCAGCGCGCCTTCGCGCCGGCCGTCTCGCCGAGTTGTGCCGGCTTGCGGCGCAGGAAATAGGCCGCGACGATCGCCAGCGCCGTCAATACCGTGAACCAGAACTGGAAGCGCGAATCCGGGTTGAGCGCCTGCGAGCCGAGCACGGCCACCAGCGCCAGCAGCGCGATCCAGTTCGACACCGGATAAAACCACGCGCGGAACGCCTGCGGATCGCGTGGTGCGTGCTTGTCCTGCCGGCGCATCGCGAAGTGCGCGACGATGATGAAGATCCACACGATCATCACGAACGCGCCGCTGCTCTTCGCGAGCATCAGGAACAGGTCGCCGCCGCTCACGAAGTGAACGCCGAGGATCGACACGCAGATCGCGAGACACAGCACGAGTGCGTTCATCGGCACGCCTTTCGCGTTGGTCCGGCCGAACATCGCGGGCGCGTGGCCGCGCTGGCTGAGCGAGAACAGCATGCGCGAGTTCGAGAACAGGAACGAGTTCATCACCGACATGAACGACACGAACAGCACGATCTTCATCGCGACGGCCGCGCCCGTGAAGCCGGCCATGCCGAACAGCGACACGTACGGCGATTTCAGGTTGGCCTTGTCGGTCCACGGCATGCACAGGATCAGGATCGACACCGAGCCGACGTAGAACACCATCACGCGCACGATCACGCTCTTGATCGCGCGGATCACGTTCTTGCTCGGGTTCTCGGATTCGCCCGCCGCGACGGCCGCGATTTCGCTGCCGCCGAGCGAGAAGATCACGACCATCACGCCGGCGAGCACCGGCGAGATGCCGTTCGGCATGAAGCCGCCGTGATCCGTGAGGTTCACGAGCCCCGGCGCGGGAATGCGCGGCTGGAAGCCGAGCAGGATCGATGCGCCGAGCGCCATGAAGATGATGATCGTCGTCACCTTCGCGAACGACAGCCAGTATTCCGCTTCGCCGAACGAGCGCACCGAGTACGCGTTGCTCGCGATCAGCGTGACGAGCATGAACAGCGCGCCGCCCCACACGGGCAGCCACGGCAGGAAATCGTGGAGGATCGCACCGAGCAGGATCGCCTCGACGGTGATCGTCATCATCGACTTGAACCAGTACAGCCAGCCGACCGCGAAGCCGGCCCATTCGCCGAGATAGCTGCTCGCGTAGGTGGAGAACGATCCGCTGTCGGGGTTGCGGGACGCCATTTCGCCGAGCATGAACATGACCAGCGTGACGATCACGCCGCCGATCAGGTACGACAGGATCGCCGCGGGGCCGGCGGTCGCGATGATGGCGCCGGAGCCGACGAACAGGCCCGCGCCGATCACGCCGCCAAGCGCGATCATCGTGATGTGCCGTTGCTTGAGGCTTTGCCTCAACGAGTTGTCCTGCATCTCCTACCTCTAGTTATTGTTGGCCCGTTGGCCGGGAACGCATCGGGCCGCGCGGCGGCAAGCGTGCTGCCGCCGCATGGGGCACCGATGTCGAGGGAGCGTGTGTGACGCGATGTGCCGGGCCGCCGGCGGTGAATCGGAATGGCGGCCGCGAAGTGCCGGTCGGTGCCCGCGAGAGGGCGATGACGACGACCCCCGGATTGTGGGCGGACACCGTCGTCACGGCAAACGAGATATGCGAAAGACGTCTTGCGGTTTGCTCATCAATTGCCGCGACGGCGGCAGGCGTGAGCGCGCGTCAGATCGGCTTGACGAACAACCCGACGGTCAGCACCGCGCCGATGCAGACGATCCCGATCCGCAGCATGCGTTCGTTCACGCGATGCAGCGCCCAGGTGCCGAGCAGCCCGCCGGCGATCGCGCCGCCGCCGAGCGCGAGCGCCTTGCCCCAGTGCAGGTGCGGCGACGTCAGGAACAGCACGACGGCCGATGCGTTCATCACGCCCGCGAGCGCGTTCTTCGTCGACATCGCGTGGCGCGGCGACAGGCCGGCCATCGTCAGCACGGCCATCATCAGGAAGCCGAGCCCGCCGCCGAAGTAGCCGCCGTAGATCGCGATCATGAACTGCGACAACGCGGCGGGGACGGTGCCGAGGTGGGCCGTGCCTTCGCCCGGCTTGCGGAAAAAGCTGCCCCACGCGAACACGATCGTCGCGAACAGCACGAGCCACGGCACGAGGCGCGAGAAGATCGACGAAGGGGTCTTCAGCAACAGCAGCCCGCCGAGCGCACCGCCGACCACGCTGATGAAGAACATCGCGCGAAACGACAGCTTGCCGACGCCGCGCACCATGTTGCGGCTCGCCCAGCCGGTCGTGACCTGCGCGGGAAACAGCGCGACCGTCGACGTGATGTTCGCCGCGAGCGGCGACATGCCCGACACGATCAGCGCGGGCAACGTGACGAACGAGCCGCCGCCGGCGAGGGTGTTCTGCAGTCCGGCCCAGAGGCCGGCGAGGATGACGAGCGCGAGCATTGGAGCGGGAGCGGAAGGTGACGGGGCGCGCCTGCCGGAGGCGGGCAGACGCGGTGAACGCATGCATGGTAATGCAGGACCGCTGACGGCGTGAATCGCTGCGATCGCAGTGTCGTCGCGAGCCTTCCCGGCCGGTGCAGGCGACGATGCCGGCCAGCCCGCGACCAAGGTCGAGGATGGCCCGGGCGGGAGGACGGGCGGTCTTACGACGTCGCGCGGCCAATGTCGGATTGTCGAACGACGCGCGCGAAATAGACTGGTTGATGAGCGGCGGGAAAGAACCGGCAGGGTTGGGGGTCAGCCGGCGCCCGGTGCGCTCGGGAACGCAGTTCCTGTTGACGGGTTCGATTCCGGCCACGCGGTGCCGGCGCGTCGGAATCGGGCCGCCTTTTCTCGGGGGACACGCATGCGCGCCGGCGGGCGAAGAGGCGACCGGGTGTCGATCGCGGCCACGCGACGGCGCTTCGTTGCCGTTGCTCCGCCGCATCGGCGGAGCAAATGAATGTCGCAGTCGGGATGGTGCGCCGCGTGTGCCACGCGCCGTGCGATCGCCGTTGCTCGAACGCCTCGCGACCGTCAGCCGTTGGCCGGTCGTCGCGGGCGAACGGGCGTGAGAGAACAACCATGAAAAAGTCGTTTCGAGGGGTCGGTCCGAGTACGGCCGTCTGCCTGATCTGCACCGCATGTTTCGCCGCATCGCCGGCGGCCGCCTACACGCCGGGCGGCACGCGGCATGCGTATCCGTCGCGCAGCGCGCCGGTGCTTCCGGCCGTGACCGTCCAGCCGACGGCGAACGGCGGCGACCAGGCTGACGCGCTGCAGGCCGCGTTCGATGCATTGCAGCCGGGCCAGCGCCTCGTGCTCGCACCGGGACGCTACACCGTCGGCCGGTCGCTGACGGTGTCCAGGGCGAACGTCGTGATCTCGGGCTATGGGGCGACGCTAGTCGCGACGGATCCGGCCAATCAGACCATCGTGATGAGCGGCAGCGGTTCGACGCTCGTCGGCGTCACGCTGGTCGGCACGGGCACGACGCGGCTGACGACGCCCGCGTCGACGAAGGTCGAGGTGACGGGCACCGGCATCCAGGTGCTCGGCGTGACGATCCAGGGCGGCGCCAGCGCCGGGATCTTCATCTATGGCGGCAGCAACGTCGCGATCGTGGGCAACACCGTGCAGGCGACGCTGGCCGACGGCATCCACGCCACCTATGGCGCGACCAACGTGCTGGTGCGCGGCAACACGGTGAAGGACACCGGCGACGACCTGATCGCCGTCGTCAGCTATCAGGCCGACGGCCGCCTCAGCGCCAACGTGCTGATCGACGGGAATACGGTGTCGGGCAATTACTGGGGGCGCGGCATCGCCGTGGTCGGCGGGCGGACCGTGACGATTTCGAACAACACCGTCAGCGGCGTTCAGAAGGCAGCCGGCATCCTGGTCGCGCAGGAGGATAGCTGGAAGAGCTACGGCGTGTCGGACGTCGTGATCGAGAACAACGTCGTCGGCGCGATCCAGGACGGCACGAATGCGAACAACGGCCTGCCGCCTACCCATCAGGCCGCGATCGAGCTCGATACCTGGTCGGGGACGGTGTCATACGTCGTCGTGAAGGGCAACCGCGTATCGGGCTCGGGCTATGACGGCTTCCGGGCGTTGGGGAACGTCTGCCATTTCTCGGTGGTCGACACGACGCTCGCGTCGATCGCCGGCATGCCGGTGTCGCTGCTGACGAACAACTGCCCGGCCGCCGATATCGTCGCGTACGGCAATGCGCTGGGTGGCGTGGCGCTGGCGCCGCCGGTCGGCGCTTCCCCGTCCGGGACGATTCCGGCCGGCGGCGCGGTGACGTCGGGGATGCCGGCAGTGCGCACGAGCCTGATGCAGGCGAATGGCGCGCCCGCATCGGCGCGGAACTGACGAGGTTCGCGATGCGCTGCCCGCCGTGCCATCGAACGGGGCGCTGCGCCATGCGTTCGGGGGCGCGGTTGCCCCCGGCGCCGTGGCGTCGTCCCCGGCGTCCGGATAGACGATGGTGCCGTCAGGCCGTATCGCCGCGCCGGCCGTCAGGGGCGCGGCTTCCACGCGGTGGGGGCCCATGATGTGCAGCACCGTTTCGCCGCGTGCGATCAGGTAGTCGGACACGATCCGCCGGTGGCGGCGCCACCTCACCGCTTCCGAGCACATGATCGCGCAGCGTTGCCCGTGTTCCGCGACGATAGCCGCTTCCGCTTCGCGACGTGTGCCCGACGCCGCCGCCACACGGCTTCGCGCCGGTATGTGCGGCGGTGGTTGCTCAAGCGCTCGTCGAGACGACATGGCTGCGCGGGATGCCCATGATCCGGTCGCCGATGTTCATTCCCCATTCGGTCATGTCGATGCCCTGACTCAATTGTTCAGCCTGCCAACGCGACAGGGCTGCATCGATGTCGGCATCCGCGGATTGCAGCGCGTTGGCCAACGTCAATGCGTTGGCGGCTGCCTTGGCGGTACTGCCCGCGGTATGCGGGCGCGGAACGAAGGCGGCGTCGCCCAGCAGGATCGCTCTGCCATACACCATCTGCTTCACCTGCAGATCCAGGATGGCCTGGACGAACGGTTCGTGGGTGGCTTCGACCAACGTCTGGAAAGTCGGCGCGAGAAGCGTCTTCGACGCCTGCGTCAGGCTGGCGAGGTCTTCGTCTTTCAATGCGCCCGGAGGCAGCGAAAACGAGTGGCGTATCCCGGAGCGGTCGGTCAACAACGATGAGAGTTCGTCGCCGTGGGCAACCTTCCGGTACCACACCCAGTTCCAGCGCCGCTGACCTTCCTGCGTCGACAGGTCTTCGCCCGGGACGAGATATTCGAGCATCAGGTGGCCGGGGCCTTGCTGGAAGGCAAAGGTTCCCTTGAGAACATCCGCGGCGCTTGCCGGGAGCGCCGCTTCAGGAACGAGCCCGCGCCACGCGACATATCCGGCGTAGGTGGGTGCCAGGCCGGCAGAAACTTGTTCGCGGACCGTGGAGCGTGCGCCGTCCGCGCCGACGAGCAGATCGCCGGTTTCAATGCGGCCGCTGGCAAAGCAGGCGGTGATCCGGTCGCCGTCCTGTTCAAAGCGGACGAAGCGCTCGCCCGGATGAAAGACCTGCGCGGGCAGGTGCGCCTTCATCGTGCCGTAGAGCATGTTCCAGGACGTCTGGGTCTGCGGCATGAAGCTGCGCTGAATGACGCGATCGGTACGGTCCAGGTAGATGCGGTCGCCCGACCGCACGCCGAGCGCGGCGCCGGTCTGAATTCCGGCGAAATGAAACGCTGACAGGACGTCGCCCTGCAACACGATTCCACCGCCTCGGCTGTCCAGTTCACTCGGGGAGCGCTCGAAGATGTCGACGTCCCACCCCGCGGCGTGCAGCGTCGTTGCAGTAAAGAGCCCGCCAAGCGAGCCGCCGATGATCAGTGCGCGCGGCCTGGCTTTTGTGGTGGCGACCATGAATCTCTCCAAACGAGTAGCGTGTGTCGTGCTTGGCGCGCATGCCCGATTCAGCGAATCGAGCGTGCGCGCTTGCGTTCACCCGCAGGGGGCGATTCAGACGGCGGCTTTGGCGGTTGTGTCGCCGGTGGCATGTCGAAGCACTTCAGCGAGTACCGAAACAGGTTGTGCACCGCTAACCGGAACACCGCCCACACGGATTGTCGGCACCGACCGGATGCCGGCCGCCCCGGCCCGCAGTTCGTCGGCAACGACTTCGCGCTCGCCGTCGTTCGTCGCCAGGAAATCGCGCACTTCGTCAGCGTCGAAACCCGTCCTTTCCGCGAGGCTGACCAAAACCTCGGCCATGCCGATGTCCTGTCCGTCGGAGAAGTAGGCAGAGAAAACCGCCTCGAACAGCGCTTCGGTCCTGGCCGCATCTCCCTTGGACTGAGCGAGGAACATCAGGCGATGGGCAAGCCGCGTGTTGGGCGTGACCGCTACGCGGTCGTAGTTGAATTCGACACCTGCGCGTTTGCCCGCCAGCGTGACGTCGGCATCCATTGCCTGCGAACGTGCCCAGCTTCCGAATTTGGCGCTGCGATAGGCTTTTCGATCGATTCCGTCCTTGGGCATGGTCGGATTGAGTTCATACGGAAGGTACTTGACGGTCGGTGCGACGGCCAGGTTGGCCTCCCGGAGCGCTGCCTTGAGATGTGCGTGGCCGATCCAGCACCACGGGCAGATGAAGTCGTACGTGACCTGGATGTCGAGCGGATTCATTTGGAGGCTCCTTGCGTTGACGGTTCAAGCACTTTAGGCTTTGCGTCAGGGTAAAAGAATATGAACCAGTCGCAAACCAGCATTGCGGTGCGCGCAAAGATAAAGGACATGGCGTGGACAAGCTTCTTGCGTTGCGGGCATTCATCGACGTCGCGGAAACGGGGGGCTTTTCGAAGGCAGCTCGCCGCATGGGGGTGGCCACTTCGTCGGTGACGCGCCTGATGGACGCGTTGGAGAAGTCTCTTGGCAGCGCGTTGCTGACTCGCACGACGCGTCACGTGACGTTGACGGATGCCGGTTCCGCGTATCTGGAGCAGATCACGCGCGTGCTGTCGGACCTCGACGAAGCCGACGGGAGTGTGTCCGACACGGGTGCCGACGCGGTCGGACCGCTGCGTGTTTCGATGCCCGTGACTTTCGGGCGCCTGTGCCTGGGGCCGCATATTGCCGGCTTCCTGCAGCAGCATCCCCGCGTATCCCTGGATCTGGTGCTGTCGGATGCGTACCTGGATCTGGCGACCGAGCGAATTGACGTTGCGGTGCGCATCGGCACACCTGCAAACCAGCCGAATCTGATCGTCAATCGCCTGGCGGAACATCATCGCTATGTCGTCGCGAGTCGTGACTATCTGGAAAGCAACGGAATGCCCGCTTCTCCGGACGATCTGCGAAACCATCAATGCCTGCGTTTTGCGTACCAGGCGGCCGTGCAGCGTTGGTCGTTCACCCGCGCAGGCAGCACCGAGCATGTCGAGATCAACGGCAGACTTTCGGTGAACAACTCGGACGTGCTGCGCGAGGCCGTGATCAGCGGGTTTGGCATCGCACTGCTTCCCCAATGGCTCGTCGAAGAGGATGTGATGGCGGGGCGGCTCACGCGTCTTTTCGAAGACTACTCGATCAACCCGCTCGACCAGACCGTCTGCGTTTATGCCGCCTATCTTCCGAATCGCCGCCACTCGCGCAAAGTGCATGCGTTGCTTGAATTTCTTCGACATCGAATCACGCACTCCGGCGCGTTCTCGGATGCGTCGAGCTAGGCCGCGATCTCGCGTGCTCCGGTCACGACACTGCCCGATTTAACGCTTCATTACGATGGGCTGTCCGGAAAGGTGCTAGATTTGCGCATCGATATTTCGCAAGGCGGAGAGGGCAGGCAGATGTTGAAGAAACTGGCGGGGATGGCCGTGGTGGTCGGTGCGGCGGCGGTGGTGTCGCTGCCGGCGGTGGCAGGCGACACGAACAACGCACTGGGCGGCGCGCTGGGTGGCGTCGCCGGCGCGGCGGTCGGTAACGCGATTGGCGGCAGCACGGGCACCGTGATCGGCGGGGCAGTGGGCGGTGGCGCCGGTGGTGCGGTGACGTCGAACAAACACGAACGCACGGGCGCGGTCGTCGGCGGCGCACTGGGCGGCGGCGCAGGCGCCGCTGCGGGCAACGCGATGGGCGGCACGGCCGGCGGGCTCGTCGGCGCCGGCTTGGGCGGTGGCGCGGGCGCGGCGCTGGGCGGCCACGTGTCGCGCAACAACTCGCGTTCCAACGATCATTACCGCGGCAACAAGCACAAGAAGCGCCACAAGCACGACTGACCGGCGGTTCCCCGGCGAGTGTCGACGGCGCCGGGGTGCCGTGCATGAAGGGCGACGGAGGCGGTCAAGCGGTCAATCCGGCTTTCCGTCGCCGGTGATCAACGCGTTGAGCACCAGATTCGAGATCGTGCGGTAAGCCGCGTCGAAATCGTCGTTCCCCAGCGCACGCTTGCCGAGCACCAGCACCATCTGGGGGGCGAAATCCGCATACGCCTGCGTGGCTGCCCAGATCATGAAGAACAGGTGCTCGGCATCGACCTGCCTGACCTTGCCTTCCTCGATCCAGCGTTCGAGCACCCGGATGTCGTCGCGCAACACCGGAATCAGTTGTTTGCGGATTTCCTTTCCGTAGGTCCTGGCCCCGCCGATGATCTCCAGCGCAAACACCCGCGATCCATGCGGGCGATTTCTGGAGAATTCGAGTTTGGCCCGGATATAGGCCGACATGGCTTCCGCGGGCTCGCGATCGGGCGCCGCAAACTCCCGCATCCTGCCGAGCCAGTCCCGCAATACGTCGTCCAGCACGCGTTGGTAGAGCGCCAGCTTCGTGGGGAAGTAGTACATCAGGTTCTGCTTCGACAGGCCGGCGGCCGCTGCGATCGTCGCAACGGAACTCCCCTCGAATCCGTCAATGGCAAACGATTTCTCGGCCGCGGCGAGAATGGTCGCCTCGAGCGTGTCGCGCAGCGCTTCGCGCCGGCCGTGAGGCCGGCCGGGCGTTCCCGCGGTCGGCTCGGACGGGGGCCTCACGATGCGTCCTCCCGCATGTCGGACCGGCGGCGTCGCCCGCTCAACGCGTGCCCGCTTCAGGATAGGTGATGTGTTCGGGCGCGCGCTGCATGATGACC
The DNA here is from genome assembly GCF_002223365.1 of Burkholderia sp. AU6039. Lineage (NCBI taxonomy): Bacteria > Pseudomonadati > Pseudomonadota > Betaproteobacteria > Burkholderiales > Burkholderiaceae > Burkholderia > Burkholderia sp. AU6039. The sequence continues at coordinate 2,329,543 of NZ_NKFK01000005.1, read as the reverse complement.
TTCCCGGCACGGAGCGACACGCGCACCTTGGCCTGCGTGCGAACCACTTCATAGTCGGAATCCGCGTCGAGGATCAGCAGGTTGGCCGGCCGCCCGACAGCGATGCCATAGCGATCGCCCAGGGACATCGCACGGGCGCTGTGCTCCGTCACGAAGTCGAGGCATCGCTGCAGGTCTTCGTAGCCGAGCATGTGGCACACGTGCAGGCCGACGTCGAGGATGCGCAGGATGTTGCCGTTGCCGATGGGATACCACGGATCCTTGATCGAATCCTGTCCGAAGCACACGTTGATGCCGGCGCGATCGAGTTCCGCGACACGCGTGATGCCGCGTCGTTTCGGGAACGTGTCGAAACGCCCCTGCAGATGGATGCTTTCGGTCGGACACGAAACAAAATGGATGTCCGACCGCTTCAGCAAGCGGAACAGCTTCGAGCAGTAGGCGTTGTCGTAGGAACCCATCGCGGTCGTGTGGCTGGCGGTGACGCGCGGGCCCATCCCGCGAACCCGCGCTTCCTCGGCAAGCACTTCCAGGAAGCGCGAGTGCGGATCGTCGGTTTCGTCGCAATGAACGTCGACCAGGCAGTCCTTGCGCTCCGCGAGTTCCATCAGGAACTTGATGGAACTCACGCCCTGGTCGCGCGTGTTCTCGAAATGCGGAATGCCGCCCACGACGTCGGCCCCCATGTCGATCGCGCGCTCCATCAGGTCACGTCCGTTCTCGAACGACTCGATGCCTTCCTGCGGGAAGGCGACGATCTGCAGATCGATGAGGTCGCGTGCTTCGTCCCTGACCTCGAGCATCGCCTTCAACGCGGCAAGCGTGTGATCGGTGACGTCCACGTGCGTGCGCACATGCTGGATGCCGTTGTCGCGCAACATGCCGATCGTGGTGTGGGCGCGGGCTTTCGTATCCTCATGGGTAATGGTGGCCTTGCGCTGGCCCCACCGCTCGATACCTTCGAACAGCGTGCCGCTCATGTTCCACTCGGGTTCGCCCGCGGTCAGCGTCGCATCCAGGTGGATATGCGGCTCGACCAGCGGCGGGATGACGAGATGGCTGCCTGCATCGATGACGTCGTCCCCTTGAGGCGGCAGCGGCGACGGCTGGAGGCCGATGCCGCTAATCGTGCCCGCATCGATGTCGATCGTGAAGAGGCCGCTACGGCCGCGCAATCTAGCGTTGATGATTTTCATGAGGATTCCTGTGGTTCGGGGGAGCGGGAGGGTGCGCAGCGGAATCATTCACCCTGAACGGACGGCTCGCGCGTGAACGCGCGGGCAATCTGCAGCAGCACGATGTAGGCGGCGGCGGACGCCGCGATGCCGACGAGCGGCGCGATCCACGGCGATGTATAAGCGAGTCCGGCGCCGATGGCATACGCGGCCAGGCCGACCAGGTTGAAGCGCGGAAGGCGGGCGGCGGCGAGCGACGGGTATTGCCCGCGATGGCGGTACCAGTAGTCCGCCATGATCACGCCGCCGACCGGCGGAATGATCGAGCCGAGCAGCACCAGGAACGGAATCAGCCACGCGTACATCCCGCCGACCGCGAGCACGATGCCGATCGCCGCGCCCACCAGTACGAGCGTGCGGCGCCGTTCGGTGCGCAGCAGATGGCATCCGGCGGCCGCCACGTTGTACATCGTCGGCCCCTGGATGGTCCAGAGATTGAGGCACAGCATCACGACCGCCGCGATCGACAGGCCCTGCAGCATCATCACCTCGACGATGTCGGCTTGCTGATAGACGATCGCGCAGTATGCGCCCGCGATGATCATCAGGCCGTTGCCCGCGAAGAATCCGATCATGCTGGCCGAGACGGCGCTGCGCGCACTGCGTGCGAGGCGGGTCCAGTTGGTGGCCTGGGTCGCGCCGCTGGCAAAGGTGCCGATGACCATGGTCACGGCGGCCGAGAACGGCATCGGCTGGGACGGCGCGACATGCGTGAGGCCGGCCCACCCGCCGATATCGCGGGTGGCGATCCACATCGACGTCATCAGCAGCACGAACATCAACGGCACGGAGACGCGCGACAGCAGATCCATGCCGCGATAGCCGATGATGGCCGTGATGGAAAATCCGAAGCCGAAGAGGATCATCAGCGGCGTGGTCACGGCGGGCGGCCAGCCCAGCAGCTTGACCAATACGATCGCCACCGTCGCGGTTCCCCATGCGTACCAGCCGAGTTCGGCGAAGCCGAGCAGGAAATCGGACAGCTTGCTGCCCGCTTCCCCGAAGCAGAACCGCCCCATCAGCACCGCGTTCAGGCCGCTGCGGGCGGCAATCAGCGCGAGCGATGCCGCATAGACGGCGAGCAACAGGTTTCCGATGACGGCGATCTGGATCATGCTGACGACGTCGAAGGCGACACCGATCTTGCCGCCGGCAAACATCGTTCCCGTGAAGAACGTGAAACTCAACAACACCATCGTGATGGACAGGAATCCGGTGCGTTTCTCGAGCGGGACTTCGCTCAGCGAGAATTCTCCGTGATCCGATTCGGCCATCGGGCTTGCATCCCGGTTCGTGGGCATCTTTCTTGTCTCCCGTCAGCGATTGGGTCGGGTCTGAAAGGGGTTACGGGGGCCGTGCCTGGATGGGTGACGCGCTGTTTCAGCGGGTCATTCTCTCAGTCCAAAATTTTTACAACCGTAAAAATTTCGTCCGGGTGGATGGCAGGAACCTTCACCGGGGCGGTGCGGTTCATGCGCAACGCGTGTCGTGTATCGGCGGATCCGGCGTTTTTTTGCCCGCTTGCCTCCGTGAAATTGCCGTGCTAATTTTTCATGAAATTTCTCGGCGTAAATTTCACGGGAGTCCGCATGTTCGTGCAGTCCGACCGTCACGTCGCAAGCTACTACGCCGGCACTTACCCGGCGCCGATCCCGCATCGTCCGGAGCTGGACGAACGCATCGACGCCGACGTGCTCGTCGTCGGCGCGGGTTTCAGCGGGCTGCATACGGCATTGCGCCTGGCGCTCGCCGGCAAGCGGGTCGTCGTGCTCGAAGCGAGCCGCGTCGCGTGGGCCGCGTCGGGCCGCAACGGCGGGCAGGCGCTGCTCGGCTGGTCGTGCGACATGCAGCCGCTCGAGGATTCGCTCGGCCGCGACGGCGCGCGCCTGCTGTGGGACAGCATGCGCTGGGCCGCGGCCGAGGTGCGCGAACTGCCCGTGCGGCACGGTTTCGACATCGACTACCGGCCCGGGAGCCTGTGGGCGGCCGTGCGGCCGCGGCGTGTCGCGACGCTCGAGCAGGCGCGTGACGAGGCGGCCGAACGCTGGGGCTACGACCGTCTGCGCGTGATCGGCCGTGACGAGATGCCCGAATGGATCGGCGGCACGCGTTACCTAGCGGCGCTGCACGATCCCGAGGCCGGCCACCTGAATCCGCTGAAACTCGCGCTCGGCCTCGCGCAGACGATCGAGCGCACGGGCGGCCGCATCTTCGAGCAGAGTCGTGTGCTCGACTGCCGCGAGACGGCCGGCGGCCACGTTGCCCGCACGGCGCGCGGCGAAGTGCGTGCGGACGTGCTCGTGCTGGCCTGCAACGCGTATGTCGACCGGCTCGATCGCGATCTCGCGCGCCGGCTGCTGCCGGTCGGCACGTACCAGGTCGCGACCGCGCCGCTCGCACCCGACGTCGCCCGTTCGCTGCTGCCGCAGAACAGTTGCGTGATCGACAACCAGTTCGTGCCCGACTATTTCCGCCTGAGCCCCGACAACCGGCTGCTGTTCGGCGGCGGCTGCACGTATCTCGGCGGGATTCCGGCCGATATCGCGGCGGCGACGCGCCCGCACCTCGAACGGGTGTTCCCGCAGCTGGCCGGCGTGCCGATCGATTACGCGTGGGGCGGCCATATCGACATCAGCATGCGCCGCACACCGGACATCGGCCGCCACGGGCAGCGTTTCTGGCTGCAGGGGTTCTCGGGGCACGGCGTGCTGCCGACGCTCGCCGGTGCGCGCGCGGTGGCCGACGCGGTGCTCGGCGACGAACGCCTGCTCGCGCAGTACCAGCGCATCCGCAACCCGCGCTTCCCCGGCGGCGACCGGCTCGCCGCGCCGCTGGAAGCGATCGGCAAGGCCTGGTACCGTCTGCGCGATACCGTCTGACTGCACCGGAACCCACCATGAATGAACAGGAAGAGATAGAAAGCCTGGCGATCCTGATCCGCGACCTGCGCAAGCATCGCAAGGTCACGCTCAACGATCTCGCGGAACGGATCGGCCGCTCGGTCGGCTTTCTGTCGCAGGTCGAGCGCGGGCTGTCGCGCCCGACGGTGGCGGATCTCACCGCGATCGGCGAGGCGCTCGGCGTGCCGACCACCTATTTCTACAGCCTGAGCAAGCCGCGCAGCGTGCCGTGGGTGACGCGGCCCGACGAGCGGCGCACCGTGTATTACGCGGCCGGCATCACCGACATCCTCGTGTCGCCGAACATGCGCTCGCGCTTCTCGATCCTCGAAAGCCATCTCGCGCCGGGCGCGAGCAGCGGCGAGCGGCCCGTCGACGACAGCGACGAGCAGGGCGGTTTCGTGCTCGAAGGCGAACTGACGATCTGGGTCGACGGCGACGATACGCCCGTCACGCTCGGCCCGAACGACGCATTCCAGCTTCCCGCGCACAAGCGCTTTCGTTACGCCAATTTGACTGATGCGCCGACGCGCGTGATCTGGGTATTCACCTGAGTGGTCGGCGGGGCGCGCGGTGATGCAGGCCATCGCGCCACGCAGCATGTTTGCAGTACTGATTTAAATGCGGCGTTTGTTGTCGAGTGTGCCGCATGAATCCGGTTCGCCGCATCGCCGCATCGCGGCACCGCCATACAAGACATGGAAAGGATGAGACATGGCTGACGTCGTTCCCGCGCTGGTCGCCGAGGTCCGCGCATTCCGGCAGGCGCATCCCGAGATCCGTTATGTCGACCTGATCTGCCTCGACCTGCCCGGGCATTTCTACGGCAAGCGCTACCCGATCGACGCGCTCGAGAGGGTGGCGGCCGGCTCGCTGCTGAAGCTGCCGCAGAACTGCATCCTGCTCGGCACGCAGGGCGGGCTCTACAAGATCGGCGACTACTGTTTCAACGACGGCGATCCGGACGCCGTGCGCCGGCTGATTCCCGGCACGCTGAAGCCGGTGACCTGGGAGAAGCAGCCGCTCGGCCAGATGCTGATCACGACGGACGGCACCGACGCGCCGGTCGAGTTCGAGCCGCGCGAGGTGCTGGCGCGCGTGCTGAAACGGCTCGCGCGGCGCGGCATCCGGCCGGTCGTCGCGTTCGAGCTCGAGTTCTACCTGTTCGCCGCGCAGCTCGAGGAGGGGATGCCGAAGTATCCGCGCGACCGCCTGTCCGATGATCGCGACGATCAGCCGAACATGCATATCGAGCGCCTGTCGCGCTTCTCCGACGTGCTGCACGAAATGGTCGACGTCGCGTGCGTGCAGGGAATCGACGCGACCGTGATCACCGCCGAGCTCGGGCCTGGCCAGTTCGAAATCAATTTCGGCCATTGCGACGACGGGCTGCGCGCGGCCGACTGGTCGGCGATGTTCTGCCGCTGCACGCGTGGCGTCGCGTTGCAGCACGGCTATCGCGCGAGCTTCATGGGCAAGCCGTACCTGCATGCGCCGGGCAGCGGGATGCACGTGCACGTGAGCCTCTACGACGATGCGGGGCGCAACCTGCTCGCGGCGGACGGGCAGCGGCCGCTGCGGCACGCGGTGGCCGGCTGCCTCGCGCTGCTGCCGCATTGCATGCCCGTGTTCGCGCCGAATCACAATGCGTTCCGGCGTTACGGTTCGATGGTGAACGCGGCGAGCCGCGCGAGCTGGGGCTTCGAGGATCGCGATGCGTGCATCCGGATTCCCGAGTCGGATGCGCGCAACCTGCGGATCGAGCACCGGCTCGCGAGTGCGGACGCGAACCCTTACCTCGTGCTCGCGGCGATTCTCACCGGGATGGAGCACGGGCTCGACGCGAAGCTCGAACCGATCGCGCCGCTCAACGAGGATCGCGGCAGCGGGATCGATTTCCCGAAGGAGATGCTGTCGGCTGTCGCCGGGATGCAGGAGCACGCGGCCGTGCGCGAAGGGCTCGGCAGCGAGTTCGTGATGGTGTATTGCGAGAACAAGCGGCAGGAGGAGCTGGATTTCCGCAATGAGATCGGGGCGCGGGAGTATCGGTGGTTTCTGTGACTGTCCGCGAGGCGATGCCGATCGCTAGGGAAGTGCGCGCCAGTAGCGCACTTCTTCAATCGGCGCGCCTTCGATCTCGAACGTCTTGATGTCGTCTTCGGCGACGAAGCCCTCGCGTTCATAGAACGCCCGTGCACGATGGTTTTTCACCAGCACCCAGAGCGACACCCATTCATGGCCCAAATCATGCAGCGCACGGCATGCATGGTCGATGAGTGCCGCGCCGACACCTTGCCCGCAATGCGCTGGATGCAGATAGATCGCTTCGATTTCGCCCCAGGTGCGATCCTTGTCGGTGTCGCGCGTCGGACCGTACGCGATCCAGCCGATCGGCTCGCCGTCCGTGAACGCGAGCGCGACACGCGGCCGTCCGGCGTCGAGCGCATGGCGCCACGAAGCGGTGCGTTTTTCGACCGACAGGCCGGCGAGGAACGCGGACGGCATGATGCCCGGATAGGTGGCCTGCCACGATGCGACGTGGATGGCGGCGATGGCCGGGGCATCGGCGGGCGTGGCAGGGCGGATATCGATGTGCATCGTGTTCGGTGTCATGTGTACGCCGCCTGATCGGTTGCCGTGTGCCGCGCCGTCGCGCGCGGGATTCAATTCGCCGGATCCAGACTGGCGTCGATCGCAAAACGGTAATCGATCTCCACCTGAGATGCATCGCCCGGCACGTCGGTTTTCTTCAGCACGAATTCGAACGCGGGCTCGAACCAGCCGTTGCGCGGCACCTCTCCACCGAGGATCTCGACCTCGTACCAGCCGTTGTCGATTTCAATCACGGGCTGGCCGGGTTCACGGTAACGCGCGAGCAGTGCGTTGACCGTCGTGTCGTTGAAGCGTTCGAGAATCCGCCACGTGTAGAGCATGACCGCACGATGCTCGACGCGCAGCACGTACCCGCCGCGCCGATGCTGCAGGCGGCTTCCCGTCTTCAGCAATTCGGGTGTGTCGTCATCCAGCGTGAAGATGACCGTGTACAGATGGTTCTCGATGCCGGCGAGCGGAACGACGACCCCTTCCAGCACCGCGCGATCGCCGCTGTCGCTCGTGGTGAACGCAGATGCGATGTCGTCGGGCAGTCCGTTCTGTTCCTTGAAGTGCTTCAGCAGCAGGAGATCGCCGACGAGAAAATAGTCGACCAGATCGTTGAGGACTTCAGAGGATTCATGTCGCATCGCGGCTCCTTTCAAGGCTCCTTTCGCGGTGCCGATGCGCAGGGTTCGCAAGGGCGCGAAGCGCCGCGTCGCGAAACGTCTCGCGGCGCGGCACGCGCGACGCCCTTACTCGCCGAGCTTCGACGTCACGCAGCCCGTGCTCGAGCATTCGCGCTCACGCTCACGCAGGAACGACAGCCGCGACTGCGTCATGTCGGTCGCGCACTGGAGATCCACGAGATAGCCGTTGTTGCGCGTCTCGCTGCACTGCGCGTCGCGCTGCTTCAGCCACGCGAGCTGGCCGGCCTTCAGCGTCGCCTGCTGGTCACTGCTCAGTTGCTTGCGCAGGCGGCCGTATTCGTCGTTGAGGTCGCGGTCGGTTTGCGAGAACTGCGTGCTGCTGCAGTACACCTGGTCGAACGCGCTGTGCGGCTTCGCGCAACCGGCAGCGTGTGCGGTGAACGGAACGGCAAGCGCGAGCAGCGCGCAGGATGCGAGCAGGTTCTTCATTTTCATGGTGATGCTCCTGACTGGGTGAAAACCGTTGAGCCCGACGGGCGTGATCGTTGTTTATTTCGGCACGGTACACGCGTCGATGCCGCCGGCGATCGCGGTGGACAGCTTCTGGATCGTCTCGCGTCGTGCAAGCCGCGCTTCCTCGTCCGGATTGACGATCACGCCGGCTTCGACGAGCACCGCCGGAATCGGCGCGGTGCGCAGCACGACGAGATCGTCGAAGCGGTGGATGCCGAGCTGCGGATCGATCAGCGGGCGATTCTCGCCGCGGATCGGCTGCGCGTGATACAGCGACGGCCGCTCGCCGGCTGCCACCAGCCGCTCGGCGATCGCCTTCGCGCAACGCAGGCTTTCCGCATAGTGCGGATTGCGTTCCGACACGAACACCGAGAAGCCGCGGAATTCGCGCTGCCGGCCCGCGTCGATGAACTGCTGCTGCATCGAGTCGTGATGGATCGACACGAACAGGTTCGCGTCGGGCGCCTGCGTCGAGCGCTGGTCGAGCGCGATCTCGCGGCCGTCGGCCGACGTGCGCAGCACGCGGTCGCCATGCGCGGCGAGTTTCTCGGCGACCGCCGCGGACAGGTCGAGGTTGTACAGGTATTCGACGCGGCCGCTCGCACCGGTGGAGCCCGGGCGCGCCGGCGTATGGCCGGTGTCGACGACGATGTAGCGCCCGGAGGCGGGGGCGGAGCCGGCCGCATGCAGCGCCAGCGGCGCGCCGAGCAGCGGGGCGCAGGCGAGCACGCGCGCGGCGGTGCGCACGAACGGGCGAAGGCGTCGGATGGTTCGGTTCGTCATTGTTGTTGTCGAGGAGGGCATACGGCGCGTCGGACGGCGCGGCACCGTCGGCCTGCTCAATGCAGTCGGAATGTCGGGCGATTATAGCGGCTGGCGGCGGCGCCGCAATGACGGAGGACGGCCGTCAGGCCAGCACGCGCCGGGCGGCGAGCACGCCCCAGTACGACGCTTCCTCGAACAGCGACAGCCCGGACAGATCTGCATGCGCGAACACGACGGGGCCGTCGGCGTCGCGCAGCGCGAGCAGCCCCGGCCGGCTCAGGAAGCCGACGTCGGGCGTGGCCATCGCGTGACCACGCACGGTGATCTCGAGCGCCGTCGCATGTTTCCACAGTTCGCGCCCGTAGACGGCCTGCAGGTCGGTCGCCGCCTGTTCGCGCAACGCGTCGGGTCGGGCCTGCGCGAGCCAGCGGCGCGTGTCGTCGGGCGCCTGCGTGCTCAATGCCTGGTACGCGGAGAACACCGAGCGCGTCGGCGGCGACAGGCGAATAATCTGGTGCGTCGACACGACATAGCCGAGCCCCGCGCCGTCGTAGACGACGTTGTCCCACGCGAGCGGCACGCCCGCTTCCTCGGCCGGCATGCCGTCGAGCAGGAAGTTGGACACGAGCCACGGCGCACGCGGCGGCAAGTCGCGCGCGGGATCGAAGCCGTACGCGGCAAGCTGCGGAAACACGCGCGCCGCGACGAACAGCGGCATCGCGCAGACGACGCGCCGCGCTTTCAGCATGAACGTCGACAGCGCGCCGTCGTTGCCGATGCGCGCGCACAGCACGTCGACGCCGCCCGCGCGTTCGGTCGCACGCACCGCGAAGCCGTCGCGCGACCACGTGTTCGAGCCGGTGCGCGCGGTGATCGAATCGGTGAGCTTCGTCACCATCGTGTGTAGTCCGTCTGGCCAGGTCAGCACCGCGCCGTCGCTCGCATCGCCCGCATGGCCGCCGCGCGACGAGAAATAGTGCAGCCCGGCCCATGCCGACACATGCTCGTAGCCTGCGCCATAGTCGTCGCGGCAGCAGTAATTCAGGTACCAGTGCAGCGCCTTCGCGGTGTAGCCCTCGTCGAGCAGCCACTGGCGGAACGAGCGCCGGTCCAGCGCGCGCCAGCGCGGGTCGCGCGACGATTCCGCGATCGGGATGCAGAACACCTTGCGGCCATCGGCGCCGCGTGCGGTGCGCAGCCCGTCCGTGTACGCGAAGAAGCGTGCCTGCTGCGCGAGTTCGTCGGCGCCGACGCCCACCGTCGGCACGATGCCGTCCTGCCATTGCCCGGCGATGAAGAGCCGCTCGTCCGGCGCATGAACGAGCACGCGCTCGTCGTACACCGGGCGCGCGGAGAACGGTGCGGATTCGATTACGCCGAGATCGGCGAGCATGTCGCGCAGGTGCGTGGATTCGAGCGACGGCAGCGGCAGGTAGTGCGCGCCTTTCGGGTAACCGAGATCGCCGAAGCGGCCGCCGGCCGCGTTGCCGCCGAATTCGGGGCCGGCCAGCACCGTGAAGCGCTGGTGCCCCGCGCGCGCGAGCTGCCATGCGCACGACAGCCCGGCCGCGCCCGCACCGAGGATCGCGACGTCGGTCTCGATCGTGCCGGACGGCGGCGGCAGCGTTGCATGGTCGCGCAGCGCATGGCCTTCGCGCATGCCGGGGTAGCCGACATGCGGCGTCGTCTCGATCCAGCCGGTGCGCCCGCAGGCGGCGAGCGACGCGGCCGCCGACGCGACGAGGAACGTGCGGCGGTCCATCAGCGCAGCACGTGTTTCCAGTCGTCGTCGAAGCGGCGCACGAGCGGCTGGTCGTTGAGTTCGTTCGGCGACATCGGCAGCGCCGGCATGTCGGCCGGGAAGTGGAACATCTCGGCGGCGGTCTGCGCGTCGAGCCAGCGCGTGGGCACCGCGTAGTGCGTCGGTACCGTGAAGTCGCGGCGCTTGCCGGCGATCACGAAACCCCAGTCGCCGAACGACGGCACGTAGCAGTGGTACGGCCACGTGTTGAGCCCGGCTTCGTGCAGCGTCGCGATGATGGTCCAGTACGCGTGCGGCGCGAAATACGGCGAGGTCGACTGGATCACCGCGTAGCCGTTCTCCGACAGGTGGCGTGCGAGCAGCCGGAACACCGGCACCGAATACAGCCGGCCGAGCCCGAAGTTGGTCGGGTCGGGAAAGTCGACGACGATCGCGTCGTACACGTCGGCATTCGATTCGAGCCAGCGCACCGCGTCGTCGTTGATCACGTGCACGCGCGGGTCCTTCAGCGCGCCCTGGTTCAGCTTGACGAGCGGGGCGGACGTGGAGAACAGCTTCGTCATCGCGGGATCGAGATCGACGAGCGTGATCTGTTCGAGGTTGTGGTGCTTCAGCAGTTCGCGCACCGCGAGGCCGTCGCCGCCGCCGAGCACGAGCACGCGCTTCGCCCACGGCAGCGCTTCGATCGTCGGATGGATCAGCGCCTCGTGATAGCGGTGCTCGTCGCGCGACGAGAACTGCAGGTTGCCGTTCAGGTACAGCCGCATGTCGTCGTGCCACTGCGTGAGCACGATGCGCTGGTACGGCGTCGTTTCCGAATAGATCGTCTCGTCGCCGTACACGCCGTGTTCGGCCCAGTGCGTGATGCGGTCCGACAGCGCGAAGCCGGCGACGAGCAGCCCGATCACGAGCGATGCGCGCATCAGCTTGCCGCGTACGTTGCGGATCTCGTCGCGGAACAGGTGCGTCGTCCACAGCGCGACGAACGCATTCAGGAGCCCGAACAGGAAGCTGGTGCGCAGCAGGCCGAGACGCGGCGCGAGTACCAGCGGGAAGATCAGCGACACGGCGAGCGAGCCGAGATAGTCGAAGGTGAGCACTTCGCTGACGGTATGGCGGAACGCCTGGCGCCGCTGCTGGAACGCGCGCATCACGAGCGGGATCTCCATCCCGATCAGCAGGCCGAGCGCCAGCACGAGTGCATAGAGCGCCGCGCGGAACGGCGCGGCGAGCCACGCGAACACCGCGAACAGCAGTGCGGCCGACACGCCGCCGAGCAGGCCGACGAGCAGCTCGATGTCGACGAAGCGGTCGAGCACGTCGTCGTCCTCGACGAACTTCGCGAGCCACGAGCCGATCCCCATCGCAAACAGGTAGCTGCCGATCACCGACGAGAACTGCAGGATCGAATCGCCGAGCAGGTAGCTGGACAGCGCGCTGCTGATCAGTTCGTAGCCGAGCCCGCACGATGCGAGCACGAGAATCGACAGGACGAGCGCGCGCCTATGCAGCATGGGGCGTCCGTTGTGCGGCGGTCGGCAATGTGGATATACTGGCGCGGAATTTTGTCTGCTGGCCCTGTGCGGGCCGGCCGGCGACGGGGCGGCGAACCGAGCACAAAATCCGAGGGAAAGAATGAATAGTGCCTATCTCTATGCGGTTCATTTACTGTCGGCGTTCGTGCTGCTTCTTGTGTTCGCGGCAGTGTACCTGAAGGTCACCCCGTTCGACGAACTGGCGCTGATCCGCGACGGCAACGCCGCCGCGACGCTGTCGTTCGGCGGCGCGCTGATCGGCTTCTGCCTGACGCTCGCCTCCAGCATCGCGCACAATTCCACGCTCGGCGAAGTCGTGATCTGGGCGGTCGGCGCGATGGCCGTGCAACTGATTACCTACGCGGCGCTGACGCGCCTGATGCCCGGCATGAATCATGCGATTGAGGATCGCAACGTCGCGATGGGCGGCCTGATGGGCACCGCGTCGCTCGTCGTCGGCATCATCAATGCCGCCTGCCTGACCTGACGCGCCACGCGTTTCGAGGAGACCGACATGAGTCTGGGTTCATTCATCCGCAAGCAGTTCATCGACGTCCTGCAATGGACGGAAGACACCGACGGCGTGCTGGCCTGGCGCTATCCGATGGAAGACCAGGAAATCCAGTACGGCGGCAAGCTGACCGTGCGCGAGACCCAGGTCGCGATCTTCGTGAACGAAGGCAAGGTCGCCGACGTGTTCCAGCCGGGGCTGTACACGCTCGAAACGAACACGCTCCCGGTGCTCACGTACCTGAAGAACTGGGACAAATTCTTTCAGTCGCCTTTCAAGTCGGACGTCTATTTCTTCAGCACGCGGCTGCAGCTCGGCCGGCGCTGGGGCACCGCGCAGCCGGTGACGATCCGCGATCGCGAATTCGGCTTCGTGCAGGTGCGCGCGTTCGGCATCTACTCGTACCGGATCGTCGATGCGGGCGCGTTCCATCGCGAAGTCAGCGGCACGCGCGCGCAGTACACGGTCGACGATCTCGAACAGCAGTTGCGCAACCTGGTCGTCACCGCGATGAGCACGACGTTCGGCTCGGCTGACGTGCCGTTCGTCGACATGGCCGCGAACCAGTCGCTGCTGTCGCAGCGCGTCGCCGAGGCGCTGGTGCCGGTGTTCACGCGCTACGGCCTCGCGCTCGACGCGTTCGCCGTTGAAAGCGTGTCGCTGCCGGCCGAACTGCAGAAGGCGCTCGATCTGCGGATCGGCGCGGGGATGGCCGGCGATCTCGCGCGCGCCACGCAATACCAGACGGCGCAGGCGATTCCGCTCGCCGCGCAGAACCCGGGCGGCATCGCCGGGATCGGCGCGGGGCTTGCCGCGGGGGCGGCGATCGGGCAGGCGATGGCCGGCCAGATGGCGGGCGCCGCGCAACCGGCGCCGGCCGCACCGCCTGCGCCTGCCGCGGCACCGGTGGCCGCCGCACCGGCTGCCGCACCGGCGGAAGGCACCGATTACGTGCAGCGGCTCGAACAGTTGAAGGCGCTGTTCGACAAGGGCCTCGTGACCGAAGACGAATATTCGCGCGCGAAGGCCGAGATCCTCGCGAAGCTCACCCGGTAAGCGTCGCGCATGTTCAGTACCTCGTGCCCCCAGTGCGGCGCGCCGGTCGAGTTTCGCTCGGCGGCGGCGGTGATGGCCGTCTGCGCGTTCTGTCGCAGCACGCTGCTCAAGCGGGGCACCGACGTCGAACGCATCGGCGAACTGGCCACGGTGCTCGACGATGCGTCGCCGATCCAGATCGGTACGGCCGGTCGCTACGGCAAGCGTGCGTTCACGGTGCTCGGGCGCATCCAGATGACCTACGACGCCGGCGCGTGGAGCGAGTGGTACGTCGTGTTCGACGATGGCACGTTCGGCTGGCTGTCGGATGCGTCGGGCCAGTATGCGATCACGGTGCGCGAGCCCGACGATGCGTCCGGCGGCGCATGGCCTGCGTTCGGCACGCTGGAGCCGGGCATGCGGATCGACCATGGCGGCCGCGCGTTTCTCGTGTCGGACGTGCGCACCGCGCGCTGCACGGGCGGCGACGGCGAACTGCCGTTCCGCGTCGATGCCGGCTGGGAGGCACGCGTCGTCGACTTGCGCACCGGCAACGCGTTTGCGACCTACGACTATTCCGATGCCGATGCGAACGGCGGGAGCCCGGCCGTCTATACGGGCGAAGCGCTCGAATTCGATGCGCTCGCCTTCACCGGGCTGCGCGATACCGACCACGATACGCGCGAGAAGCGCGGCGCGGAGATGGTGCCGTTCGCGTGCCCGAGCTGCGGCGCGCCGCTGTCGTATGCGCCGAACGTCGCCGACTACGTGGTGTGCGGCAGTTGCCATGCGGGCGTGCAGTGCACGGCCGAGCAGCAGACCGTGTTCGCGGCGCAGCGCAAGCTCGAAGCGGTGAAGGGGGCGCTGGAGCTCGGCGCGATCGGCACGTTCGACGGCGTGAAGTACACGGTGATCGGGATGATGCGTTGCCGCGTGCCGGACGACGAAGAGACGTGGGACGAATACCTGCTGCTGAACCCGAAGCGCGGGTTCCTGTGGCTCGTGCAGAGCGAAGGGCGCTGGGAACGCGTGCAGGTGCTCGACCAGTGGCCGACGATCGGCAGCGATGCCGACGTGACCGACGGCGACAAGACCTACCGCCTGCGCGAGGAATACGATTCGGAGGTCGTCTACGTGGTCGGTGCGTTCAACTGGCGCGTGCAGGTCGGCGATCGCACGTCGATCATCGACTACGGCTGGCAGAAGGACAAGCTGACGCGCGAGCGCAGCGACGCGGAGATCGTCTGGTCGCGCGCGCGGCCGCTGTCGGCCAGCACGCTTGCCGAACGCTTCGGCACGCCGGCGCTCGCGACGGCCGCGGCTGCGGCGGCAACCGGCGCCACCGCGACGACGGGCCTGTTCGGCCGGAAGGGCCCGCACAGTTTTGCGCCGCTGCCGCTCGTGTTCAGCGCGCTGCTCGTGATCCTGAACATGGGCTCGCTGTTCTCGTTCAGCGGCCGTTCCGTTTACCTGCTGATCGGCCTGCTGGTGCTGTGGCTGCCTGAATGGCTGTGGAAGCGCTTTGCATCGGACGGGGACAACGCGTGATCCGGTACATCCTCTACGGTATCTATGGCCTGATCGTCGTCACGCTGTTCAGCTGCGCATCGATCGGCGGCAGCGGCTCGGGCGGCAGCGGCTGGGGCAGTTCGTCGGCGCGCAGCGGGTACTCGTCGTACGGGTCGCACAAATGACCGCGCGCGACGGGATCACGCCGCCGTGCGCGACGTTCGGCTCGCACGTGCTGGCCGACCTGGCCGGCATCGACGCGGCGCTGCTGCGTGACACCGCCCGGCTCGAGTCGATCCTCACCGAAGCGGCGCAGCAGGCCGGCGCGCGCGTGATCGGCGCGCATTTCCATCATTTCGGCGGCGAACATGGCGTGACGGGCGTCGTGCTGCTCGCCGAATCGCACATCACGATCCACACGTGGCCCGAGCATCGCTTCGCGGCCGTCGACGCGTTCATGTGCGGCGCGGCGCGTGCGGCCGATGCGGTCGATGCGATCGCCGCGGCGCTCGGCACGCAGGCGCAAGTCCGGCAGCAGGTTGCGCGCGGCGGCGCGCCGACGTGAGCGGGCGATTCACTTCCTTTGCCGATATGCGTAACAGAATCCGGTGTGCCGCGTTGCTCGGCTGGACGCTGCTTGCCGCCAACGCGGCCGCTGACGTGCCGCCGAAGCCGCCGGGGCCGGTCGTGATGGTGCACTTCGATTACTACGAGAAGGACAAGGCGCGCCTTCACGCGCTGGAGCAACGGCTGGATCGTGCGGTGAAACAGGCGGGTGCCGGCGAGCTGGGCGAGACCGAATTGCATCGCGATGGCAACGACGGCTATCTGTATTTCTATGGCCCAGGCGCCGACCGCCTGTACGCGATCGCACGCCCGATCCTGAAATCGTCAGGATGGCTGACGGGTACGGAGGTCACGTTGCGCCGCGATGCGGGGGCGGAAACGTTCCCGTTGCGCGGGGGCGGTGCGCGTTAGCGCGGATGCGGGTCGAACAGCGCGGCTGGAGGAGCGGCCGTTGCGGATCGGGCCATGCAGTGCGTTTTTACGCTTGCGGATGTCGGCGACAGGCTGCCGAGGTGTCGTTGCGATGACGCATCGCACGTCGATTCATGCCCGGGTGATTGCACGTCACGACGTTCCCGCTAACGCTCGAACCGGAACGACGACACGCTGTGCATCGTCGCGTCGTCGGTGCCGACGATACCCTGCGTATTCGCGACGGCCGCGCGCTTGCCGTTGCTCAGCACGGCCCAATAGCAGTCGCCGCCGGCCGCGTGGAAGCCGGTTTCCGGATCGCTGATGCCGCACGTGATCGTCGCGCGCATGCCGCTCCAGCCGGCGCCGGAGAAGCGTTCGACTGCTTGCGGTGTGCCGCGACCATACGTCGACATCCATTTGCCGTCGTCCTGCCGCTCGAATCCGGCTTCCTTTTCCGCAACGGGCTCGAGCGCGCCATCGACGATCTCGAACGCGATGAAATAGCTGCTGTTCGTCATGTTGCGGCCGACGATCGCGACGCACCGGTCGCCGCCGATTTCAGGGCAGGGCTTCTTGATCTGGCGGTTCCCGAGGTACTCGAACGAGATGCCGAGCGCCGGATCGCGATAGGTTTTCCAGCCTGCGTGCTTCACCTGCTTCAGCGCTGCCGTACGGTCGCGGTAAGCGGTGGCGATGCAGGCTGCATCGGCGCACGCATCGCGTTGCGCGAGCCATGCGCGTTGCGATCGGACGACGGCCTGCTGGTCGGCTGCGATGTCGATCGCGCCGTAGTAGGCGCTTGCCAATGTGCTGTCGGCCGACACGAGCGCCTTGTCGCTGCAGATCAGGCGCTCGGTGCGCGTCTTTGCGCGCGTGCAGTCGATGCTGTCGGCGTGGGCCGATAGCGAGAGGCCGATGGCGGCCAGCGTGAGACCCAGGCGAATGCCAAACACGGAGTGCTCCTCATCGGGTTGGAATGGCGGCTGTCACGCCGCCGTCACGTGACGCAGCGGCGCACGCGGTTCGTCAGGCCTTGAACCCTTGCGCCGTGCGGCGAGATACGGCGAGGTGAAATCAGCGATTGATCTGATCCGCCGAGATCAACTCGGCCACCAGCACCTGCGCGGGCCCTTGCAGGTAATACTCTTGCTCGAGCGGCTCACGCAGCTTCATGAACGTTTCCGCGCCGATCTGCATCGTTTCGCCGGCGTGCATGCGCGCGCCGCTTTCCAGCAGGTAGTGCATCACGTTGTTGAAGATGCCCGAATAGCGTTCGCCTTCGTGATGGCCTTCCGCGAGCGCGGCGAAATCGGGCAGGCCGAACACGTCGGCGCCATAGGTGCGCATCCACACGCCGTCGACGCCTTCGACTTCGTATTTCACGAAGCCGCAGAAGAACAGGTTCAGCGGGATGTCCCGCAGCACCTCGAGGCTTTCCTCGCCGAGTTCCTTCGCATTGAAGACGCCGGCCGGCAGCGACGTGTGCGCGTGCTCGTTCAGCACCGCGAGGCCGTTCTGTTCGGCGAGCGCGCCGGCGACGGCCGCCAGCGCGACATACTGGTCGAGCGGATTGGCTTCGTGCCCGGCGTAGTAGAGGATCACGTGGCTGCGGCTCGCGCGCACCTGCTGCTTCAGGTCCTGCCCGTAGTGGGCCGGCGCGACACACGCTTCCAGGGCCTCGGACGGATAGGGTGCGTCGAAGCCGACGAGCCGGACGACGTGGTTGCCCCAGCCGGCGAGCCCGAATACCTGTTGCAGCGTCGGCTCGGTCTCGACGCGCGCCTGCTTCATGCTCGGGTGGTACGCGCGTAGCGCGGCCGTCAGCGCAGCGATATCGACCTGCAGCGGGCCGTCGAAGACGACCGTCACGCTCAGCGGGTTCTCGACGTCGGGTGCCGCGACCAGCGCGACGGGGTTTTCGGGTTCTTCCTTGCGGCCAAAGAATCGGGATATCAGGCTCATTGGAGTAGGTTCGTGTCGAAGCCGTTGCAGTGAGAGGTGCCCCGTTCTCTCGGTCGGGGCGCGCCGTCCGGGTGACGGCCGCCCGTAGTTTCCCCGGGTTCGGTGAATCTGGCAAATGCGCGGCGCATGCCGGGACGGCGCGGCGATCGCGCGTTCGGACGTATTCGGGGGGAGGTGGCGCGGACGAGCCGGGCCGTGGGGCCCGCGCTCGCCGGTCAGTGCGGCAGCGCCTCGGCTTCGGCCCAGCGCTTGAACGAATCGAGACGCCGGCGCGTCTGCACGAGGTAGAACGCGCCGATCAGCGGTTCGAGCAGCCAGCGCAGCCAGGCCGGCTGGGCGCGGAAGTGGTACGTGAATTTCACTTCGGTCGTGCCGGGCGTGTGCTCGGTGAAGTTCCAGCTGCCGCTGAAGCGCTCGAGCACTTTCGGCCCGTCGACCATTTCGACGGCGGCGACCTGCGGCGGACGGTACGAGATGTAGCGCGACACCATCGTCGCGCCCGACTGGCTGCGGCAGAACGCGTCGACGCCGACGTCCGCCGTCATGCCGTCGAGCAGGTAGGCGTCGGTGAGGAAGCTGTCCCACACGAGCCGACGCGCGTAATCCTGCGACCACGTGAAGAGGCGTCTGCGATCGACGCCGACGGTGCGGCTGACTGAGATCCTCATGATGGCGGGCGCCCTGGCGCGGATTAGGATGAAATCGAGTGTAACCCGCCAATAACGCGTGTTTCGTCAGACTTCGTCAAGTCGAGGAGGGGCTCGAACGGGCTCGATTGACGCACCTCGGGATTTCCCCTAGGATTCGTTTCAACCCTTCGGGAAAGACCCGAAGCGTTTCAATCTCTTGAGGGAGCCTCATGAGTACGCAACAGAACCGGCGCTTCGACGCGCTCGTTTTCATTGGTCGTTTCCAGCCTCCGCATCGTGGTCACCTGAACGTGCTGAAGTCGGCACTGAGCCGGGCCGAGCGCGTGTGCGTGCTGATCGGATCGACCGACAAGCCCCGCACCATCAAAGATCCGTTCTCGTTCGACGAGCGCCGTCAGATGCTGGCTTCGCTGCTCGACGCGTCCGAGCGCGACCGCGTCACCATCGCGCCGTTGCAGGATTCGACCTACAACGACGGCGACTGGGTCCGCTGGGTGCAGGACGCCGTCGCGTCCGCGCTTGGCGACATCGCGCAGCGCAAGGTCGGCCTGATCGGCCACGAGAAGGACGCCACGTCGTATTACCTGCGGATGTTCCCGCAATGGGAGCTCGTCGACGTCGATGCGACCGAAGACATTTCCGCCACCGAGATCCGCGACCAGTATTTCGCCGAGCGCACCAACAGCTTCGTGCAGTGGGCGGTGCCGGAACCCGTGTTCGGCTGGCTCGAGCGTTTTCGCACGCAGCCGGAATTCGCACAGCTGAAGTCGGAAGCCGAATTCATCGCCGGGTATCGCAAGGCGTGGGCGGCGGCCCCGTATCCCGTCACGTTCGTGACGGTCGACGCGGTGGTCGTGCACTCGGGCCATATCCTGCTCGTGCGCCGCCGCAGCGAGCCGGGCCGCGGCCTGTGGGCGCTGCCGGGCGGGTTCGTGAACCAGGACGAGCGGCTCGACGCGGCCTGTATCCGCGAGCTGCGCGAGGAAACCGGCCTGAAGTTGCCGGAGCCCGTGCTGCGCGGCTCGATCAAGGATCGCCAGGTATTCGATCACCCGACGCGCTCGCTGCGCGGCCGCACGATCACGCATGCGTGCCTGTTCAACTTCCCGACCGGCGAGCTGCCGCGCGTGAAGGGCAGCGACGACGCCGACAAGGCGCGCTGGGTGCCGCTCAACGAGTTCGCGCAGATGCGCAGCGTGATGTTCGAGGATCACTTCGACATCGCGTATCACTTCCTGGGGAAGCTGTGATCCGCTGATTCCCCGCATTCCGTCCGCCGCGACAGACGCGGCGGCACTTCAACGGCCTAGAGGAGCTCTAGCCATGCAAAACGATCTCGGCGGCTTTGCCGCGGTTCTCGCCAATCCGATCCTCAACACGGATTCGTACAAGGCTTCCCACTTCCTGCAATATCCGCCCGACGCGTCGGCGATGTTCTCGTACGTCGAATCGCGCGGCGGCCGCTACGACCGCACGGTGTTCTTCGGCCTGCAGATGCTGCTGAAGGAATATCTGTGCAAGCCGATCACGCACGCGATGATCGACGAGGCGCGCGATTTCTTCACGGTGCACGGCGAGCCGTTCAACGAGGCAGGCTGGCGCTATATCGTCGAACGCTACGACGGCTACCTGCCGGTGAAGATCCGCGCGGTGCCCGAGGGCTCGGTCGTGCCGGTGCACAACGTGCTGATGACGGTCGAATGCGACGACCCGCGGGTGTTCTGGCTCGCGTCGTATCTCGAGACGATGCTGCTGCGCGTGTGGTATCCGGTGACGGTTGCGACGCGAAGCTGGCACCTGCGGCAGACGATCCGCCGCTTCCTCGAGAAGACCGACGACGATCTCGCGCAACTGCCGTTCAAGCTGCACGACTTCGGCGCGCGCGGTGTATCGAGTGCGGAGTCGGCCGCGATCGGCGGTGCCGCACACCTCGTGAACTTCATGGGCTCGGATACGGTGCTCGGCGTGCTGGCCGCGAATCGCTTCTATCGCGAACCGATGGCCGCCTACTCGGTGCCGGCGGCCGAACACAGCACGATCACGTCGTGGGGACGCGAACACGAAGCCGATGCGTACCGGAACATGATTCGCCGCTTTGGTCTGCCCGGTGCAATCGTATCGGTCGTGTCGGACTCCTACGATCTGTTCGCCGCGCTCGATCTGTGGGGCGGCGAGCTTCGGCAGGCCGTGCTCGATTCCGGCGCGACGCTGGTCGTGCGGCCCGATTCGGGCGACCCGGTGGCGATCGTGCTGCAGACCGTGCGCGCGCTCGACGCATCGTTCGGCTCGACCGTGAACGGCAAGGGGCGACGCGTGCTGAATCGCGTGCGCGTGATCCAGGGCGACGGTGTCGACGAACTGTCGATCGACGCGATTCTGTCCGCGCTCGACGACGCGGGTTATGCGGCCGGCAACGTCGTGTTCGGCATGGGCGGCGGGCTGCTGCAGCAGGTGAACCGCGATACGCAGCGCTTTGCGATGAAGTGCTCGGCGATCCGGCGCGGCGGCGTGTGGCACGACGTCTGCAAGGATCCGGTCACCGATCAGGGCAAGCGCTCGAAGAAGGGGCGGCTGACGCTGCTGCGCAGTTTCCGCACCGGTGAATATCGGACGACGACGCTGCCCGCCGCGTGGGACGACCGGATGCTGGAAGGCGAGTGGGAGGACGCGCTGGAGACGGTGTTCGATACCGGGCGCCTGCTCGTCGATACGTCGTTTGCCGAAGTGCGGGCGAGGGCGCACGCGGGGGAGGTGTGAGGCAGGCGGCGGGGCGACCCGCCGCCTCGTTGCCACTCAGGCGGCGCGCGTGACAAGCGTGCGCAGCACGGCGTCTGCGTCGAGGTTCCCCTTCAGGACATCCGCAGGCGCCGACGCAAAGTCGATCCAGCCTTCATTGAAACCGTCGAGCATACGCATGCGCGGTTCGGGGTAGCGCATCTGCTGCCGATCGAACAGGCCGGCCCATGTGTCGCGGGGGACGGCCTCGGCTTGTACGGGGCGCCCGAGCACGCGGGCGAACGCGGCGGCCAGGTCGTTCGGGCTGACGCGCCGCGGTCCTTCGAGTTCGACGATGCGCGCGCCCGTCCATTCGTCCTGCAGCAGGGCCGCCGCCGTGCGGCCGACGTCTTCGGTGGCAACCATCGGCACCGGGCGGTCGAGCGGCTGCAGAAAGCTGTGGATCACGCCGTTGTCGCGCGCGGTCGCGACGTCCCATGCGGCGTTTTCAAGGAACCACGCGGGGCGCAGGAACGCGACGGGCATCGGCAGGTCGCCGAACGCCTGCTCGATCATCGTCAACTGCGTCAACAGGTTTACCTGCGTTGCCTGCGCGCCGATCGTCGACAGGCAGACGACCTTGCGCGGCCGCGCGGTGCGCAACGCCGCGCCGACGGCGTCGATGACCGCGCGCGTTTCGGGAAATCCGGGCGACGGATCGAAGTAGGGCGGCAGCAGCACGAATACGCCGGCCGTGTTCGAGAAGGCCGTCGTCAGCGCGGCGGTGTCGGTCATGTCGGCGAGTGCGACGTCGCAGCCGCGCGCGGCCCACGGCGCGGCGCGATTGGCGTCGCGCGCGACGGCCCGTACGGGCTGGCCCGCGGTGAGCAAGGTGCGGGCAAGTGCGCCGCCGACCTGTCCGGTGATTCCGGTAATGGCGTACATGATTCGAAATCCTCATCGAGAAGTGGAGAAGCGGCATGCCGGAACGACCGGGCTTGCCGTCGCGATGCATCGGGTTGCATGATAGGGAGCGGCGATTCCTGATGGAATCGAATCCATGTCATTTGATTGGTGATCTTTTGTCATGAGTGAAATCATGAGCATCGACGGGCGGATCCTGGCGAACGTGGGCGTGCTCGCCGCGATCGTCGAAAGCGGCAGCTTCGCGCGCGCGGCCGACGCGCTCGGCCTGTCGCCGTCCGGTGTCAGCCGGGCCGTGGGCCGGCTGGAGGCGCGGGTCGGCGTACGGCTGCTCGATCGCACGACGCGCTCGGTCACGCTGACGGACGAGGGGCGTCGCCTGTACGAGGACATCGGCCCGCTGCTCGCCGGCATCGGCGACGCGGTCACGCTGGCCGCCGGTTCGGCCGCGGCGGTGCGCGGCAGGCTGCGCGTGAATGTCGACGCGTATTTTTCGCGGCGGGTGCTGGCGCCGCATCTCCCCGCGTTGCTGGCGCGCCATCCCGATCTGTCGCTTGAACTGGCGGCGCGCGAGCAACTCGGCGATCTGGTCGCCGAAGGATTCGATGTCGCGGTGCGGTTCGGCGAACCGCCTTCGTCGTCGCTGGTGGCGCGCAAGCTGCTGGAGACGCGAGCGGTGACGGTCGCCGCACCTGCGTACGTGAAACGATACGGGCGTCCCGAGGCGCCTGCCGACCTCGTCGGCCATGCGTGCATCCAGATGCGCAACACGCTGACCGGCCAGCCGCTCGAATGGGTCTATCAGCTCGGCCGCAAGCGCGTGCCCGTGAAGACGACGGGCAGGCTGCTCGTCAACGACGCCGGCACGATGCTCGGCGCATGCCTGGCCGGCGTCGGCATCGCACGCTTCAAGGCGAGCGGGGTGGCGGAGCTGATCGAACAGGGGCGGCTCGTCGAGCTGCTTGCGGATTGGCGCGGCGAGGCATTTCCGCTGTTCGCGTACTACCCGTCGCGCCACTTGCCGCCCGCGAAGGTGCGGGCGTTCGTCGATTTCGTCGCGGAGATCGTGGCGGCCGGCAGCTAGCGCGCTCGCCTGCCTGCGGTCATGATTCGCGGGCGAGCACGTGCCTGGTCGTGTCCTCCGCCCGCACCGCCTCCATCGCCCGCGCCAGCGCATCGAACACCGCCGGTCCCTTGCAGCGCGACACGTTGAAGCGCAGGTACGACGTTGCATTGTGCGACGCGCTGAACACATTGCCGGGCGCGAGCACCACGTCGTGGTCCAGCGCATGGCGCGCGACGCGCGCGGCGTCGAGCCCGTCGGGCAACTCCGCCCACACGAACAGGCCGCCGCGCGGCTCCGTCCAGATCCTGAGCCCGGCGCGCGTGACGCGCCGGAGCGTTTCGCCCATCGCGTCCGCGAGGCGCGCACGCAGGCTGTCGACGTGGCGCCGGTACGTGCCATCAACGAGCAACCGGTGGACGACGTTCGCGCCGATCTGCGCATGGCCGAACGACGTCGCGAGCTTCAGGTCGACGAGCGCCTCGATCCATTCCGGGCGCGCGGCGACGTAGCCGCAGCGGATCGCGGCCGACAGCGTCTTCGAGAAGCTGCCGATCGACACGACCCGCGACAGCCCGTCGAAGGCCGCGAGGCGCGGTGCAGGCGTGCTCTCGAAATCCGCGAAGATGTCGTCCTCGACGATCAGCAGGCCATGTTCGGCCGCGAGCGTCAGCAGCCGGTGCGCGACGGGCGCCGCGAGCGTCGCGCCGGTCGGGTTGTGCAGCGCCGAGTTGGTGATGTACAGGCGCGGCCGATGCTCGGCGAGCACTTGCTCGAAGCGCGCGAGATCGGGGCCGTTCGGCGTGTACGGGACGCTGACGATCCGCGCACGGTGCGCGCGCAGCAGCGCCTGGAAGTTGAAGTAGCACGGATCGTCGAGCACGACCGTGTCGCCCGGCTCCAGCAGCAGCCGGCAGACGAGATCGAGCGCGTGCGAGCCGCCGTCGGTCAGCATGATCTGCGCGGGTTCGGCCTGGACGCCGTGCTGCGCGAGTCGCCAGGCGAGCTGCTGGCGCATCGCGGGCAGGCCGAGCGGTGTCGCGTAGTCGGTCAGCGCGTCGGCTTCGTCGCGCGACGCGGCGCGCAGCGCGCGGCGCAGGCTCTCGTCCGGCAGCCACGATGGCGGCAGCCATCCGCAACCGGGCTTCACGGACGTCGGCGCCGCTTCGAGCGACTGGCGCGACAGCCATAGCGGATCGAGCCCGCGATCGAGCTGCGGGCCGAGATCGGCGAGCGCGAGCGGCGGCGCATGCCCCGACACATAGAAGCCCGAGCCGCGCCGCGCGACCAGCACGCCTTCGCTCGCGAGCCGCTCGTACGCATCGACGACGGTCGATTTCGACACGCCCAGCGCGTCCGCCATCATCCGGATCGACGGCACGCGCGCGCCGGGCACCAGCGCGCGGCTCGCGATGCGTGCGCGCAACGTATCCATCACGGTCTCCACCCGCGTGCGCGACGGGGTAGGTGGAACGGGAAGCGGGGCGGCCTGGCTCATGGCAAAGATTGAACTGTACGGCCGGTTGTCCAGTACAGTTTGTCCGAATTGTATTGGGCTGTAGCTTACGCGCTTTTCGCGGGCGGCGGATCATCGGTCATCCACTTTCCCCGTTCAGGATTTCCCGTGCAAAAGACGACCGACGGATGGCTCAGCGGCCTGCTGGGCGTGATCATCTTCAGTGGCTCGCTGCCCGCGACGCGTATCGCGGTGCAGGGGCTCGACCCGCTGTTCCTCACCTTTGCGCGCGCGACGATCGCCGGCGCGCTCGGCCTGCTGCTGCTCGTCGGGCTGAAGCAGCGGCGCCCGACGCGTGCCGAGGCCGTGTCGCTCGCCATCGTCGCGCTCGGGGTCGTGATCGGCTTTCCGCTGCTGACGGCGCTCGCGCTGAAGCACGTGACATCAGCGCACGCGATCGTGTTCGTCGGGTTGCTGCCGCTCGCGACCGCGCTGTTCGGCGTGTGGCGCGGCGGCGAACGGCCGCGGCTGCCGTTCTGGATCTTCTCGATCATCGGCAGCGGCGCGGTGGCCGCATTTGCGCTGCGCAACGGCGGCCAGGCGTCGGTGGTCGGCGATGCGCTGATGCTGGCCGCGATCGTCGCGTGCGCGCTGGGCTACGCGGAAGGCGCCCGCCTGTCGCGCGAGCTGGGCGGCTGGCAGGTGATCTCGTGGGCGCTCGTACTGTCGCTGCCGCTGATGTTGCCGCTCACGTGGTTCACCTGGCCCGTGTCGTTCGACGGCGTCGATGCTGCCGCGCTGTGGGGGCTCGCGTACGTGTCGCTGTTCAGCATGCTGATCGGCTTCGTGTTCTGGTATCGCGGGCTCGCGCTCGGCGGGATCGCAGGGGTCGGTCAGTTGCAGCTGCTGCAGCCGTTCTTCGGTTTGCTGCTGGCGGCCGGGCTGCTGCACGAGACGGTGCCGCCGTCGATGGTCGCGGTGACGGTCGTGGTGGTCGGCTGC
The DNA here is from genome assembly GCF_002223365.1 of Burkholderia sp. AU6039. Taxonomy (NCBI): domain Bacteria; kingdom Pseudomonadati; phylum Pseudomonadota; class Betaproteobacteria; order Burkholderiales; family Burkholderiaceae; genus Burkholderia; species Burkholderia sp. AU6039. Next base: position 2,303,783 of record NZ_NKFK01000005.1, on the reverse strand, counting down.
GTGGCGGGCGCGAAATACTTCTCGAAAATGGCGCCCGTGCGGCGCGCGGGCTGACGTACAAGCCTGAACCGATGCGCGGGCGCGACCGGTCAAGGTCGCGTCCGCGCGCACTCAAGCGTCCGGCGTGCACACGCGCAAGCGGTGGCCGTCCGGGTCGAGCGCGACGAACGTCAGGCCGAACACGGCCGTCATCGGCGCTTGCTCGAACGGCACGCCGAGCGATTGCCATGCGTCGTACAGGCGCCTGACTTCGCGGTCGTCGTCGACCATGAACGCCAGCTCCGACCGGTGGCCGGCGCCGCCCGACACGAAATCGCGCGCGCTGGTCGACCACAGGCCCAGGTGCAGCCCGTTGTCGAACGCGAATGCCGCATAGGTGGGAAACGCGGCCACCGGCGCGCGCCCGAACAGGCGCGCGTAGAACTGCGCGCTGCGCGCCGGGTCCTCGACATACAGAAGAACGAGATTCGGGGAAGTCATGCGGAGCCGTCCTGGGTTCGATTAAGATGCATGTCATTCTATGAATGGATGCTGTCAGAAAGTGGCAGCATGGAACGATGACGCGTGCCGAACGATTGCTCTCGCTGCTGCAGGTGCTGCGGCGCCACCGCCGCCCGGTGAGCGGCCGCGTGCTGGCCGGGGAGCTCGGCATCAGCCTCCGAACGGTCTATCGCGATATCGCGTCGCTGCAGGCACAGGGCGCGGACATCGAAGGCGAGCCCGGTATCGGCTATGTGCTGCGTGCGGGATTCATGCTGCCGCCGCTGATGTTTTCGCAGACGGAACTGGAAGCGCTGATGCTCGGCTTTCGCTGGGTCGGGAAGTTTGCCGATGCGCAGCTCACGGCGGCTGCCGACGATGCCCTCGCGAAGATTTCCGCGGTGCTGCCGGCCGAGCTGCGCCGCGAGATGGAATGCACGACACTGCTCGTCGGCCCGCGCACGATCGTGGATCGGGAAACCATCGACATGGGTGTCGTGCGCGCGGCGATCCGCACCGAAAGCAAGCTCGGGATCCGCTATGCGGGCGAGCGCCGAAAAACGGTCGACGAACGGATCGTGTGGCCGTTCGCGCTCGGCTATTTCAATGACGTGCGGATCCTGGCGGCGTGGTGCGAAGACCGGAACGATTTCCGGCATTTCCGGGCGGATCGCATCGTCGCGCTCGAACCGCTGGAGGTGCGCTATCCACGGCGGCGCGCGGCGTTGCTGAAGGCGTGGCGCGCGGCGGGTGCCGACGTGCGCGTGACGGTGAGGTAGGGGGGGGCGGCCGGGGCGCGCAGGCCGCGCACCCCGTTCCGTCATGCAGGCGTTACTCGAACGTTTCGAGCGCGAGCAATTCGCCGATCGTCTGCCGGCGGCGAATCAGCCGCGGCGTGCCGCGATCGACGAGCACTTCCGGCGCGAGCGGCCGGCTGTTGTAGTTCGATGACATCGACGCGCCATACGCGCCTGCATCATGCAGGAACAGCAGGTCGCCGATCTGCGGCTGCGCCAGCTTGCGGTGCGTGACCACGCCGCCCGCGTCCTGCGTGAACACGTCGCCCGATTCGCACAGCGGCCCCGCGATCGCGAGATCGACGAGCGGCCGTCCGGCCGGCAGCGCGCCATCCTGCGTGTGCACCGACACCGCGTGGTAGCTGCCGTACATCGACGGGCGCATCAGGTCGTTGAAGCCCGCGTCGATCAGCACGAAGTCGTGCTTCGGCCGGCGGTTGACGGCCTGCACTTCGGTGACGAGCGTGCCGGCTTCGGCGACGAGGAAGCGGCCCGGCTCGATCTCGATGCGCACCGGGTGGCCGAGATGACGCTCGATCCGCTTGCGCGCGGCGTCCCACTGGCTGAAGTAGTGATCGACGTCAACGCGCGGCTCGCCGTCGCGATACGGGATCGACAGGCCGCCGCCGGCCGAGATCGCGTCGATGTCATGGCCGAGCGACGTGACGAGATCGACCATCGCATCGCACACCTGCGACAGGTGGCCGTAGTCGACACCCGAACCGATATGCATGTGGATGCCGACGAGCTTCAGCCCGTACTGGCGCACGATCTCGATCGCGCGCGGCACGTCGTCGATCCAGATGCCGTGCTTGCTCTGCGGGCCGCCGGTGTTGGTCTTGTTGCTGTGACCGTGGCCGAAACCGGGGTTGACGCGCAGCCACACGCGATGGCCGGGCGCGTGCTCGCCGATGCGCGCGAGCATGTCGAGCGAACCGGCGTTCACGGTCACGCCGTGCTTCAGCACGGCCGCGAGCGTCGGTCGGTCGATCAGGTCGGCCGTGAACACGACGCCTTCCGGCTCGCCGGCGGGACTGAACCCGGCCGCGAGGCTGCGCTCGATCTCGCCGAGCGATACGGCGTCGACGCACGCGCCTTCCTCGCGCATCAGCTTCAGGATATGGACGTTCGAGTTCGCCTTCTGCGCATAGCGGATCACGTCGAACTGGCGCAGTTGGGCGATGCGGTCGCGGATGACGTCGGCGTCGTACACCCACAGCGGGGTGCCGTATTGCTGCGCGAGCGTCGCGAGCTGGCGGGAATCGAGGGACATGGCAGATGAATCGGGTCGAATGAACGGATAACGGGAATGATGCACCTGATCGTCTATACAGTAAAATGCCTGTTTATCGACATTCGATTCATATCTGATATAGACGATCATGCTCACGCACCGCCATATCGAGGTCTTTCGCGCGCTGATGGTCACCGGCAGCACGACGCGCGCGGCCGAGATGCTCTATACGTCGCAACCGACGATCAGCCGCGAGCTTGCGCGCATGGAGCAGGTCGTCGGCTTCGCGCTGTTCGAGCGCGCGCACGGCCGGCTGCGGCCGACGATGGCCGCGCTCACGCTGTTCGACGACGTGCGGCTCGCGTATGTGGGGCTTGAACGTGTCGCCGCAACCGCCGCGCGCCTGCGCGAGTTTCGTGACGGTCAACTGTCGGTGATCGCGCTGCCGGCGTTCTCGCACGCGATCCTGCCCGGTGCGTGCCGGCGTTTTAGCGAGCAGCATGCTGGCGTCAGCGTGTCGGTGGCGACGCAGGAATCGCCGGTGCTCGAAGAGTGGCTGACCGCGCAGCGTTACGACCTCGGGCTGACCGAGCGCGACGTCGCGCCGGCCGGCACCGTGCTCACGCCGCTGCTCGAAGTCGACGAAGTGTGCGTGCTGCCCGACGGCCATCCGCTGCTCGCGCAGGACGCGATCGATCTGCCGGATCTCGCGGATCGCCCGTTCGTGAGCCTGTCGCTGAACGATCCGTACCGCATCCTGATCGACGAGGCGTTCGCGCAACTCGGCGTGGCGCCGCGCTCGGTCGTCGAAACACCGTCGGCCGTGTCGGTGTGCGCGTTCGTGCGGCAGGGGCTCGGTGCCGCGATCGTTAATCCGCTGACCGCGCTCGATTTCGTCGGGCGCGACCTGCACGTGCGGCCGCTCACGCGATCGTTTCCGTACCGGGTCAGCGTGATCGTGCCCGAGCACCGGCCGAAGAGCCTGCTCGTCGATGCGTTTGCCGACGCGTTGCGCGGCGAGGCGAAGGCGATTCGCCGCCGGTTGGCCGCGCTCCTCGGCTGACGCGGCCGTATGATGGGCGTTTCGCCGTCATCGCCGCCACTTTCCGGAACCCTTCATGACCGACGCTTCTGCTTCCCTCGAACCACCGATCCTCACCGGCCAACATGTCGAACTGAGGCCGCTCGATTCATCCGACCGGCAGGCGCTGCTGGACGCGGCTGCCGACGGCCAGCTGTGGAACCTGAAGGTCACGGTCGTGCCGGGCCCCGAGACGATCGACGCGTATATCGACACCGCATTGCAGGGGCGTTCGGCCGGCACCGTGATGCCGTTTGCGATCGTCGATCGCGCATCGGGCCGCGTGATCGGCAGCACGCGTTTCTGGAAGATCGATCGCAAGAACCGCAAGCTCGAGATCGGCCATACGTGGCTGAGCGAATCGGCGCAGCGCACGCGCGCAAATACCGAAGCGAAATGGCTGCTGCTGGGCTATGCGTTCGACGTGCTGCACTGCGTGCGCGTGCAGTTCACGACCGACGAGCTGAACGAGAAATCGCGCGCGGCGATCCTGCGGCTCGGTGCGAAGCAGGAAGGGATCGTGCGGCACGAACGGATCATGCCGGATGGCCGCAAGCGCAATTCGGTGCGCTTCAGCATCATCGACGACGAATGGCCGGAGGTGCGTGCGCGGCTGTTGGCGAAGCTCGCGACGTAACGTGTCACGCGTGAAGCGTGAAGTGTGACGCTTGACGTGCGTCGCGCCGCCGGAAGGGGAGCGGCGACGCGACGACAGGGGGAAGCAGTGCGCCGCGCGTGATGCGCGGCGCTGCGGCGCGTTACTGCGCCGATGCGAGGTGGTGGCGTTCCGCGAGCTTCTGCGCGTCGGCGTAGTGCTTCTGCAGGATCGGCAGCGACTGGCGTGCGACTTCCTTCAGCTTCGTGTCGCGGCCCGACGCGATTTCGGCCTGGAATGCCGAGATGGCCTTCTGCTGGCCGGCGAGCGCGACCTGCTCGATATACGCCTTGTCGAACTCGGCGCCGCGCAGGTTCTTGATGCTGCTCAGCACGGCCGTGTCGGGATCGTTGGCCGGCACGTCGACGCCGCGCGGGCTGGCCGCGCGCATCGCCTGGATGATCTTTTCATCGTCGGTCGACACGCGTTGCGCGAACGCCTTGACCTGGCTGTCCGACGTGCGCGAATCGGCGATGCGTGCCGCGTCGTGCTGCGTTGACACGGTCTTCGTGCCGTCGGTGATGAAGGCCTGGTCGGCTTCGTGGATACGCGTCGCGGCGGCGGCCGGTGCGTTCGGCGAGGCCGGTGCCGGTTGTGCGGTTTGGGCGGTCGCCGTCACGGCGACGAGAAGCAGGCCAGCGGCAGACAAAGCAAGGCGCGAGAGTTGGGGAAAGCGGTTCATGGGACCTCCTTTCAATCGGGGCTCTGGTTGAAAAACGGATCACGTGATCCGTCGCTGTGCGAGAGACCGGGCGCGCCCGGGCCGGATTCGACCGCCGCTCTGCCGCGGCGCCGGTCGAAGTGTTTCCCGGCCCGACTGATTCTAGGAGAGCGATCCGGTAGCAGGTGCAACCGCGCTGTGGTTTGTGTAACGGATGGTAAGACGAATCGGTGAGCGAGCTTGGCGACAGGTATTGCATACCTGTCGCGTGTGCGACGGCGGCAATTTTTGCGCGCCTGTGGCGTGCGAGATGCACGTTGATGTCATCTGCGTTTCATCGTCGTGCGGCTGTGTCGTGCGATGACGTGTGCATCGCGCGATGAGGCGAACCGGATGCGCGCAGCGCGCGCATGCGTCACACGCGATCGAGCAATGCGTCGAGACGCGGCAGCAACGGTGTCGCGCAATGCGCCTGCAACGCGTCCGGCGCGGTGTAGCCCCACGCGACGCCCTGGAATGCAATGCGCGCGCGACGTGCCGCGTCGGCGTCGCGGATTTCATCGCCGACGTACAGCACTTCGTCGCTGCGCACGCCGGCCTCATGAACGAGTGCGCGCAGGCGACGCGCCTTGCCGAACAGCGGAATGCCGCACGCGAAATGCTCGACACGGCTGCTGGCGTGCGGGCCGAGCCGGTCACGCACGATCGCCTCGGTATTGGACGTGGCGATCGCGATGCGGATGCCGCGCGCGGCGAGCGCGTCGAACGTTTCGTCGACGCCGGGGAACAGCGCCACTTGCGCGACGCGCGGCTGCATCAGGCGGCGCATGTCGATCGTCACGCGCGGCACTTTCCACATCGGCACGTCGAGCGCGCGAATGATGTCGCGCGCCGACATGCCGCGGAGCGCCGGGCGCAGCTCGGGCGTGGCGTCGCGAAAGTCGTGCATGCGCGACGCTTCCGACAGCGCCGCGAGAAAGCTGTCGAGCGAATCGGCGAGCGTGCCGTCGAAGTCGAATGCGATGAGGCGGTAGGGCATGAAGCGGCGTGGTGAGTTGATGGGGCAGGCGACATTGTCACCGAATCTGCTGAAAGCCGATCTCGTAGTCGCCGCTCGCGACGATCGAGGCGACCGGACGGCTGGTGCGGACGAGCGACATGCGAGAGAAAGCCCGGTATGCTGTCCGGCACCCGCAATGGCGGTTTCCCGATGCACATTCGTTTCCGGATCGATCACATGACAATCACTCGTGCACGTCTTGCAATGTGGATGCTGGGTGCAGCCTTTACGTTGGCAGCCGCGACGCAGGTATCTGCCGCACCGGAAAAGCGCTGCGGATGGCTTGAGAATCCGTCGCCGGCCAACTGGTGGCTGAACGACAAGGACGGCACCTGGACACTGTTGACGATGGGCAACGAGCCGGTACCGGGCCTCGACAAGATGCCCGACATGTCGACGAAGGGCTGGGTCGTCACCAACGCCGGCGGGCATGGCTACGGTTGCGCATGCCTCGACCTCGAAATTGACCCGCGCACGCGCGAGGTGACGCGGATAGTCGCGGCGCGGCCGCTGCCGTTGAAGCGTTGCAAGGCAGATCGCGCGTTGCGGGCGCCATGAGCCGCGGGGCGATGCTATTCGTAGTGGTAGCGGCAGGACACGATGCTGATCTGCAAGTCGTCGGCCTCGTAGACCAGACGGTTCGTGTCGTCGATACGGCGCGACCAGAAGCCGGAGAGATTGGCCTTTAACGGTTCGGGTTTGCCGATGCCTTCGAACGGCGTTCGCTGGGCTTCGCGAATGAGCTGGTTGATGCGCTTGAGCGTCTTGCGATCCTGCCCCTGCCAGTAGACATAGTCGTCCCGCGCGTCGGAAGTAAAGAGCACGCGGCGTACACTCATTCGTCATCCGCCGCGAGCTTGTGTTCCTTTGCCTTGCCCTTGCGTAGTTGTGCGATCGAACGCTCGAGATGGGCGACGTTGGCCGGCGAGCGCAGCAAGTGCACCGTCTCCATCAGGCTGTCGTAGTAGTCCTGCGACATGATGACGGCGTTCGGTGCATCGCGGCGCGTGATGAGCGTCACGTCCGCATCGTCGACGACCTGGTCGATAACAGTCTTCAGATTGCCACGGGCATCCGAAAAATGAATCGTGCGCATGATTGCCTCACTTGTACATATAACGGTACAAGTTTAGCACAGTCGATAAGTGTGTACGGTTTGCTGTACAAGTCGACGGCCCCAGCCTCGTTACACACCAGAATCGCCCCGGAATGAACATGCGTGTCGTCTGGCCGTGGCGACAAGTGTCGCCGCTTGTAGCCCGCCGCGCCGCGCGGTATCGTCAGCGTCTCGCCTTCCGCCACCCCAACCGGAGACCGACGTGCCCACTGCCACCCCCGCCACGCTGAGATTTTCCACCGACAAGCGCGAACTCGACGTCGACGCGATCTTCGACTTCCTGCATCGCGACGCGTACTGGTCGCAGGGCATTCCGCGCGACGTGGTCGAGCGGGCGATCGACGGCTCGCTGTGTTTCGGCGCCTACGTGGGTGACCGGCTCGTCGGGTTCGCGCGGCTCGTGACCGATCACGCGACGTTCGCTTACCTGTGCGACGTGTTCGTGCTGCCGGCCGAGCGCGGCAACGGCTACGGCCGCGCGCTGATCGACCACGTGTTTGCACAGGAGATGGTGCAGGGCCTGCGTCGCATCATGCTCGTGACGTCCGATGCGCACGAGTTGTACCGGCCGGTCGGCTTCGAGCCGTGCGCGAATCCCGAACGGATGATGGAGATCCGCCGCCCGGACATCTACGCGAAACGCTGACGTGCGGCGCAGCGCATACAATACGCGCTTTCCGTTTTTGCCGAAGAGAAGCCCATCATGACCGAACAGGAAGCCGAACAGCTCGCGACGCATCGCCATTACAAGGGCGGGCTGTACCGCTACATCGGCGTTGCCCGCCATTCCGAAACCGAGGAATCGGTGGTCGTGTACGAACACCTGTGGCCGCATGCACGCGGGCTGTGGGTCCGGCCGGAAGCGATGTTCAACGGGAACCTCGAAGACGGCACGCCGCGTTTCCGCAAGTTGCGCGACTGATTGACGGCCGGCGCGTAGACATCCGCGCCGCCGCCGTGCCAGCCGGCTGCGTGGACGGCTACGCGCCGGCCAGCGCCTTCACCAGCTCCGGCGGGGCCTGCTGCCCGACCGTGACTTCCGGCGTGCCGTGCCACGCCGCGAGCTTCTTCACCGCCTTCGCGACATCGGCTGCGAGCCCCGTGCCGAACCGCACGCCAGGCTCGACATGCACTGCCTTCAGTTCGAACGTGCCGAGCGTGCGATGCGCCTTTGCGTCGATGCGCCCGACCAGCCGCCCGCGATGCAGCACCGGCAGGCAGAAATAGCCGTAACGCCGCTTGTGCCCGGGCGTATAGCATTCGATCGTGTAGTCGAATCCGAACAGCGTCGACGCTCGCCGCCGGTCCCATACCACCGGATCGAATGGCGACAGCAGCGTCGTGACCGTCGAGCGCAGCGTGTCGGCCTCCGCGGCCGGCAGCAACGCTTCGAGCGAGCGATGCACGTAGGCCGGCTCCTTCCAGTCTTCGATCGCCACCGGGATCAGGTCGCCCGCGTCCGCGAGCTGCTCGAGCTCCGCGCGGTAGGAGCGGCGCGGCAACCGATAGTAGTCGGCCACCCAGTCCGCGCGCACGACGCCGAGCGCCCGGCACGTGTAGTCGAGCAGCGCGGGCAGCACGGCGTGGCGCGGCGGCAGGTCGCGCGTGTCGTCCCAGTCGGGCAGCACGCGCTCGCGCACGTCGTACACGCGCTGGAAATTGCGGCGTTCCGACACCATCAGGTCGCCCGTCGTGAACAGCACTTCCAGGTGCCGCTTCTCGGGCTTGCGATCCCACCAGCCGTTGCCTTTCACACCATCCTCGCGGGCGAAATCGGCCGACCGTACCGGGCCCTCGGCGCGAATCCGCGCGAGCAGCCGCTCGATGTCGGGACGATTCTGCTCATGCCACTCGGCCGCGTATTTCCAGCCCATTCCCGACGGATCGAGCATCTTGTAGCGCATCAGGCCGAACTGCTCGACCGGCAGGAAGCACGCTTCGTGCGACCAGTATTCGAACAGGCGCGCCTCGGCGAGATGTTCGTCGAGCCACTGCGGCGAGAAATCGCCGAGACGGCTGAACAGCACGAGATACGGGCTGCGCGCGACGACGTGAATGGTGTCGATCTGCAGCTGCGCCATCCGGCGGATCGTGTCGAGCACGTCGGATTTGGTTGCCTTGCGGCGGGGCGGCGTCAGCAGGCCTTGCGCGGCGAGATGCAGCGCGCGGGCGGCGGCGGTCGAGAGCGTAAGCATCGGAAGGGCGGCCGGGAGTGATGGTCGGGAACCACTTTAGCGCGAAAGCGGCGCGCGCGTGCGACGTGCCGATGCGCCGCGTCTGACAATGCTTGACAGATGCGTTGCGCAAGTTTCCCTATAGTGCAGTTCATGGCGCAACGATAAACACGCGCAACGATTTTGCTTCCGACGCACATATGTCCATGGCACGCAGGAAGTGAATCCGGGATTCTCAACCCCCATCGGGAGACCCGGAGCCCTGAGCGGACATCCATGCGGCTGTGCACCGGCCCCGTGTGGATGTCCGCTGATTTTTTTGTATTTTCCGGTTTTGCCTCGCGGGTGGTTTTTCCTTTTGCCCGTTTGGCCCCTTTCGTGATTTCCCGCCCGTCTGCCTGATCGCTATTGCCGCTTGCCGCGCGCGACTTCGTCGCCGGCGCCGGGCGGCAGCCGCCGCGTGATCGGAATCGACGCGAACGAGCACAGCCCGACCACCAGAAACGCGGGCCAGAAATCCGACCACATCATCTTCTGATGGCCCTGCAGCCAGTGCGAAATGTGCAGCACGAGGCCGGCGACCGTCACGCCCAGGCCGAGCGACATCTGCTGCACGACGCTGCCGAGGCTCGTCGCGCGGCCCGCGTCGCGCGGCGAGATGTCCGCGTAGATCATCGAGTTCAGGCTCGTGAACTGCAGCGCCGGGAAGATGCCGCCGACGAGCACGATCAGCCAGATCGCCCAGGTCGGCATGCCGGGATGGAACACGCCGTACGCGGCGATCGCGAGCCCCGCGAAGGCCGCGTTGTAGATCAGCACCGTGCGGAAGCCGAAGCGGCGCAGCGTATGGGTGGCCGTCGAGCGGCTCATCGCGCCGCCGAACGCGGACGCGCACGTGATGAGCCCCGAATGGAACGCGCTCATGCCGAGCCCTTCCTGCAGCGCGAGCGGCAGCAGGAACGGCACCGCGCCGAGGCCGATACGGAACAGCGACCCGCCGACGACGCTCGCATGATACGTGGGGATCTTGAGGAAGCTGAGGTCGAGCACCGGGCGCTCCTTGCGGCGCGCGTACGGTACGTACAGCGCGAGCAGGGCGGTGCCGGCCACGCACATGACGAGCGCGTTCGAGCGTGACGTGAGCGAGCCGTCGATCAGCGTGAGGCCCATCAGCAGCAGCGCGGCGCCGCTGGCCGACAGCAGGAAGCCGAACCAGTCGAGCGGGCCCGGATCGGGCTCGCGTGTGTTCGCGATGTGCTTGCTGGCGAGGTAGATTCCGTAGATGCCGATCGGCACGTTGATGAAGAAGATCATCCGCCAGTGCAGGTAGGTCGTGATGAAGCCGCCGACGAGCGGCCCGACCGTGGGCCCGAACAGCGCGGGAATCGCGAGGTAGTTCATCGCGCGCACGAGATCCGAGCGCGGCACGGCGCGGAAGATGATGATGCGGCCGACGGGCACCATCATCGCGCCGCCCACGCCCTGGATGAAGCGCGCGAACGTGAGCACGCCGAGGGAATTGGAGGCCGCGCACATCAGCGAGCCGACGACGAAGATGCCGATCGCGGTGCGGAATACGGAACGTGCGCTGAAGCGGTCGGCCAGCCAGCCGCAGATCGGAATGAACACGCCGAGCCCGACCACGTAGGCCGTGATCGCAATGTTCAACGTGACGGGGCTGTGCCCGAAGTCCCTCGCCATCGCGGGGAGGGCGGTGACGATGATGTTCGCGTCGACGCTTTCCATGAACAACGCACAGGCAACGATGAGCGGTGCTAGAAAGACGGGCGACATGGGCTGGGCGCGCGGTAAAGACGCCATTATGCCCACAATGTGACCGTTGAGTCACGTACGACAACAGTTGTTCCGCATGTTGCAACAGTCGTCCTGGTTGGCGGCGGCGTGGAAAGAACGACCGCAGGACGCTGCTGCGCGCGCTCGGGCTGCGCGATGCGCCGCGCCCGCCTTCGTCGCGCACGATTCGCTCGCGATCGTGAAAGGGCGCGTCGATGCAGCGGGCGCGCGCGGCGAGACCGGTGCGGATGCGTTCGACGCGCGTGCGTGGCGGGCCATGTCCGGTTATCTGTATCTGCGCGAGTTGCACGAATCGAAACTTGCTTGATGTGCACGTTTCGTGCGAAAGTCGGACCCACTCGCACCACAAAACGACGCGCATCGATCGAGGGCCATCGAGACGAGCGCGCGCGCGAACGAGACCTCGTGCCGACCCACTCACCATCGAAAGGAGGGGACACGTCATGACGTCACGTCGTGCCGCATCGATCGCATCGCGCTTTTCAAGCCGCTTCTCAAGCCGCTTCTCAGCCCGTCTCTCACCACCTCTCGCGCCACCCGCGCCGCGTCTTCGCTGGGCTGCCGCGCTGGCCGTCGCGTATCTCGCCGTCGCCGGCTGCGCCGCGCAGGCCGACAACGCGAACCAGGCCGCCGCGCAGGCGGCTGCCCAGTCGGCACCGCCGGCTACGGCCTCGATTGCCACCCCCGCCTCAGGCACGCTGCTGCCGCCGCCGAGCCAGCTCTACGGCGACCTGTTCGTCGCGGTGCAGACCGCGCAGCTCTATCCCGACCAGAAGACCTTCGTCGACGCGACGCCCGATGGCGATCCGGCGACGATCGTGCAGTTGTATCAGCAACAGAAATCGCAGCCGGGCTTCTCGCTGAAGGCGTTCGTTGCCCAGCATTTCACGCCGCCGCCGGAAGGCGGCGTGACGCCGCCGCCGAACCAGACGCTGCGCCAGCACATCGACTGGCTGTGGCCGCAGCTCACGCGCACGAGCACGACGGTGCCGCCGTACAGCTCGCTGATCCCGCTGCCGAAGCCGTATGTCGTGCCCGGCGGCCGCTTCCGCGAAGGCTACTACTGGGACACCTATTTCACGATGCTCGGGCTGCAGGTGTCGGGCCGCGAGGATCTCGTCGACAACATGCTCGACAACTTCGCCCATCTGATCGACACGATCGGGCACATCCCGAACGGCAATCGCACGTACTACGCGAGCCGCTCGCAGCCGCCGTTCTTCGCGTACATGGTCACGCTCGCCGCGCAGGCCGAAGGCGACAAGGTCTATCAGAAATACCTGCCGGCACTGCGCAAGGAACATGCGTACTGGATGCAGGGCGAAGCCACGACGCCACGCGGGCAGGCCACGCGCCATGTGGTCGCGATGCCCGACGGCGCGGTGCTGAACCGCTACTGGGACGCGAGCGATACGCCGCGCGACGAGTCGTATCTCGAGGACGTGACGACCGCGAAGTCGGTGCCGGCGCGTCCGGCGAACGAGGTCTATCGCGACCTGCGCGCGGGCGCCGAAAGCGGCTGGGACTACAGCTCGCGCTGGTTCGGCGACGGCAAGACGCTCGCGACGATCCGCACGACGTCGATCGTGCCGGTCGACCTGAACAGCCTGATGTTCCATCTCGAGACGACGATCGTGAAGGGCTGCGCGGTCACGCGCGACGTGGCGTGCGTGACTGATTTTTCCGCGCGCGCGGCGCGGCGCGCGGCCGCGATCAACCGCTATCTGTGGAACCGCAAAGGCTACTACGGTGACTACGACTGGCAGCAGCGCCAGCCGCGCGACGCGGTGACGGCCGCTGCGCTGTATCCGTTGTTCGCGGGCGTGGCGTGGCCCGAGCGCGCGAAGGCGACCGCCCGCGAGGTGCGCAAGACGCTGCTGCAGCCGGGCGGCCTCGCGACGACCACCGTGAACACCGGGCAGCAGTGGGATGCGCCGAACGGCTGGGCGCCGTTGCAGTGGATCGCGATCGACGGGTTGCGACGCTATGGCGAACCGGCGCTTGCGAAGGACATCGGCACGCGCTTTCTGTCCGACGTGAAGCATGTGTATGCGACCGAAGGCAAGCTCGTCGAGAAGTACGTGGTCGAAGGCGCCGGCACGGGCGGCGGCGGGGGCGGTGAATATCCGCTGCAGGACGGTTTCGGCTGGACCAACGGCGTCACGCTGAAACTGCTCGGGCTGTACGGCGAATGACGCGCGGCGCACGCCGCGCGCTGGCACCGTAAGAAAACGCATGGGCCGGATTGTCGCGCAAGCGGCCGTCCGGCCCGTGTTTGCTTCAGGCCTGCTTTAGAACGTGATCGTCGTGCGTACGCCGACCACCGTTTCGTCGCCGATGCGCGCACCGGCCGCGTTCGGGTTCGGGATGCCGCCGCCCGGACGGAAGAAGTGCTGCAGGTCGGCCTGCAGTTGCCACCACGGCGCGACCTGGTACTGGTACGTCGCTTCGACGACCGTCTCCGCGCGGCGCACCGGATAGCCGGGCGTCGTGTAGACGCCCGTGTCGCCGTCGAGGCCGCGCGCATGCGAGCCGATCTTCGCGTAGCCGACCGCGATGCCCGCGACGTCGTTGTCGCGTCCCTTGAACGGCGCCTTCAGCGTCACGCCTGCGTTGGCCGCGAAATCGACGATATTGCGATCGCCCGGTGCGCCCATCACGCGTGCGAACACGCCGACCGAGCGCGGGCTGTCGGCCGACGGCCGCCACACCATCTGGTCCGCGACCGCATAGAACCCGTAGTTGCCGCGATGGGTGGCGGCGATGCCGTTGCTCGCCGGGTCCGCGAGCGACAGGCCATCGGTGCCGTAGCGCGGGTCGTTCGCATGCTGCGACTGATACCAGAAGCCGAGCTTGTACGTGCCCGGCAGGCCGGCCGGTTGCGGCGCCTTCGGATCGGCGGGCGGCGCGTTCAGCGCGTACTGCACTTCGCCGATCACGAATGCGCCGCTGCGCAGGTTGAAGTTGGTGCCGTGCGCGTTCAGCACCTGCGCATCACCGTCGCTGCGGCCGGCCGGGTTGCCGTCGAATACGCCGACCATCGCGGTCCACGCATCGGACGGCTTCACACGCAGCCGCACGCCGAGCGACGACAGCGGATACGCGGGGCCGCCGGCCGGCAGGTCGGTCGACGGCAGCACGGGCCAGCCGAACGTGGCGTTCATGAACGTCGCCGCGTTCTGGCTCACCATGAATTCCTGGTCGACGCTCTGCTGGCCGACCTTCACGTCGGCCTTGCCGTCGAGCAGCGACTGCTGGTACCAGAGCTCCCACAGGCGCGTGGTCGAATTCGCCTCGATGCCGGTCGCGGTCTGCAGCGTCTGCAGATAGCGCTGCGTGAGGTTGGTGCCGTGAATCTGCAGCGCCGACACGTTGAACGTGCCGCCCGGCAGGCCGACCGCCTTGCCCGTGTCGACGTTGAAACCGAATTGCGTGAGCCCCTGGTACGCGCCGCCGCGATGCGTGCCGCCCGACGTGTTGTACAGGTACTCGCTGGTTTCCTGCAGGCTCAGCGTGATGCCGTGATCGCCGAGCACGTCGCGCAGGCCGCCCATGTTGCCGAGCAGGTTCGAGCGTTCCCAGAAGCCGGTGGGAGCGGGCGCGGCAGCATCGGCGGCCTGTTGTGCGGGCGCGGCGGCGTCGCTGGCGCCGGCCGCCGGTTCGGCCGCGGCCGGCGACGACGCTTGCGCGAACGCGGGCGCAGCGGCGAGCGACAGCAGCAGCGTGGCGAGCGCATTGACGCGGCGCTTGCGCGGGACGGGTTCGAGGTAGTTCTTCATGTGGGTTCCGTTGACGGTTTGATTAGTTAGGCTGAAGAAACGAAAACGTGATGCGGGAAGCGTGGCGAGACGGGGGCGCGGCGGCACCTGGCGCGTGGCGCTGCCGCACGACGGAGGGGTGTTACGGCAACCAGCCGCCGATGCGCCCCACCTGCGCGAAGCCGAGGCGCGACGCGGCCGAGCACAGCAGCGCGACGAGCGCGACCGCGGTCGCCATCACGGCGAACAGCAGGCAGTCGAGCGGGCGGGGCGCGGCCGGCACGTGGGCGAGCGCCGTGCCGCGCCAGTTGCTGAACGCGTGGGCGAGTGGCGAGAGGCCGGACACGAATGAGCGGTCGCATGCGACATGCGCGATGCGCTTGAGTCTGACCGCGAACGATTGAAGAAACATGACGCTGCCTCCGTCCGGTCCGGCGCGGGCCGGACGACGTGGTCGAGCGCGGGCGCATGACGCGGCCTGCGATCGGAGGGTGGAACGTAATGGAGCGTGCAACGGACGAACCGGCGATGACCGGCCCGGAAGGAAGCGCGCTAACCCGACGAATGCGAGCTAGCGGCGAAAGACATGCGTCTGGCTGCTATCTCGCGATGGCTTGGCCGGCCTGGACCGGCATCGAACTGCAACTAGAGCATGTGTCCACGGAGGGACTCCCTTGATGAATTGCGGCGGATTGTATGCGCGTCGTTTGCTGCAGCGCAAGTAAAAAACGCATAAAAATGGCGCACGTTGCGCGGGCACTTCGGCGGCCCGTTCCGGCACGGGACGGGCAATGGATCGACAACGAAGGGGCGCGACCGGACGGGGTGCCGCGTTGTTCATACGCATCGATCCCCGGCTGCACCGCATGCGCTGAAAGGTTGCGCCACGTGTTTTCAAGGGCAATTCTTTCAGTGATGTGACGCGGGAAATTTATTTCGAGAAATGGGGTTTGGAGGGGTTGACTTCACTTTTGGGCGGTCCATAGAATCCGGCATCTTCACTCTTGGGGCCGCCGCCTTGGACGCCTGCAGTAGTCGATCTTCGAACGAAATTTCCGCCTGAGCGACCGACGTCCGCGCCTCATCGAAGCCGCCGTTTGTCTCCCAGGCAAACGGTGCGCGCAGCAGTACTCCGCAGCAAATTCCTACGTGCACCCTGATTCGCGCCGGTTAGCGTGATGCGTTTTCGCATGCGCCCGCCGGTTTCACCGCCGCCTGGCAGGCGGCCGCGTTCGCGCACGCCTTTCGTCGGCTCGCGAATCCCGGCCCGCCCGTCTGGCGGCGGTCAACCGTGTTCTCCGGAACACCGCACAGGAGCCGCCATGAACGACAGTGACAGTTGTCCCTTATGCCCGTTACACGCACAGACCCTTTTGAACCCGGGTCGCAGGGACAATCCGGCCGACTAGCCTGACACGTCGTTCAGGCCCCGGACTGGCCCCGCGCCCCACACGCGGCCGGCAGCCTGCCGTCGCCGCACGGAGCCAGATCATGAACTTCGGCCTACTGCTGTCGAATCTCCCGCACGTCACGGAATCGCGCAACCACTACGACGCGATGCTGATGCTCGACGCCCGTCCTCGGGTGTTCTCCCGCCTGTTGAACCAGCTGAAAGCGTTGATCCGCTGAATGACGCACCGAGCGCGTCTCGGCATGCGCACGTGCAACTGCCCGAGGGCAGGCGCCACGTGCGCATTCCAAGACCACACGCTCATCGCATCGAATAACCATTAGCCGTACGGAACACATCATGTCCACGCCATCCAACGTTTCTCCACCGATCGCCGTCGAACGCAGCGCCGTGCTCGACGAAGCCCACCTGGGCGACATCCGCGGTGCGCTCGGTACGATCGCGCATCACGACACCGGCTCGCGCGGCACGTGGTGGGCGCGCCTGCGCACGTTGCTCGCGATCATCGGCCCGGGCCTCATCGTGATGGTCGGTGACAACGACGCCGGCGCATTCGGCACCTACACGCAGGCCGGTCAGAACTACGGCACGACGCTGCTGTGGACGCTGCTGCTGCTCGTGCCCGTGCTGTACGTGAACCAGGAAATGGTGCTGCGCCTCGGCGCGGTCACGGGTGTCGGCCACGCACGCCTGATCTTCGAACGCTTCGGCAAGTTCTGGGGCGCGTTCAGCGTGATCGACCTGTTCCTGCTCAATGCGCTCACCATCGTCACCGAGTTCATCGGCATCACGTTCGTGCTGGATTTCTTCGGGCTGCCGAAGGTGGCCGGCGTGTGCGTGGCCGCGGCGTTGACCATGGCCGCGGTGAGTACAGGCGACTTCAGGCGCTTCGAGCGGTTCGCGATCGGGCTGTGCGTGCTGAGCCTGCTGCTCGTGCCGGTGCTCGTGTCGATCCATCCGCCCGTCGCGCAGATGTCGCGCGATTTCTTCGTGCCGAACTGGCCCGCGCACGCGAAGCTGTCGGACGTGATGCTGCTCGTGATCGGCATCGTCGGCACGACGGTTGCACCATGGCAGCTGTTCTTCCAGCAGAGCTACGTGATCGACAAGCGCATCACGCCGCGCTTCATGAAGTATGAGAAGGCCGACCTGTGGATCGGTATCGTATTCGTGCTGATCGGCGCGGTCGCGATGATCGGGTTCAGCGCCGCGCTGTTCAACGGGCATCCGGAGGCCGGCAACTTCACCGACGCGGGCGGCATCATCGCCGGCCTCGAGAAGTATGCGGGCCGCACGAGAGCGACGCTGTTCGCGGTGGCGCTGCTCGACGCGTGCATCATCGGCGCGGCGGCCGTATCGCTGTCGACGGCCTATGCGATCGGCGACGTGTTCAAGATCCGCCACTCGCTGCACCGCGGCGTGTCCGATGCGAAGGGCTTCTATCTCGTGTATTTCGGCATCGTCGCGGCCGCGGCCACGCTCGTGCTGATTCCGGGCAGCCCGCTCGGCCTGCTGACCGAAGCCGTGCAGACGCTCGCGGGCGTGCTGCTGCCGAGCGCGACGGTGTTCCTGCTGGTGCTGTGCAACGACCGCCAGGTGCTCGGCCCGTGGGTCAACTCGACGAAGCTCAATGTGTTCACCGGCGCGGTGATCTGGGTGCTCGTGCTGCTGTCGATCATCCTCACGGCATCGGTGATGTATCCGGATATCAGCGGCGAAGCGATCGTCGACGTGCTGGTCGGCGGCACCGTGCTCGCGATCACGGGCTATATCGCCACGGTATTGATCCGCCGCAACAAGCGCGTGGTCGAGCCGGCCGTCGATCGCTCGTTGCGCGACACGTGGCGCATGCCGCCGCTCGACACGCTCGAGCCGCAGAACATGACGGTCGTGACGCGAATCTGGATGGCCGTGCTGCGCGGCTATCTCGTGATCGCGGTCGGTCTCGTGATCGTCAAGGTGGTGCAGATGACGCTGCTGAAGTAACGCAGGCCGTCTTCCAGGAAGCGGCGCCGGACCCGGCACCGCGCCGCAACCCGCACATGCCGGCCTCCGTGGCCGGCATGTGCGTTTACGCGTCCGCTTGCGACATGCCACGCACGCCGCGCGACCGTCAGATCAGCTCGAGCTTCGACGTCAGGTACGTGAGCTGGATCCGGTTCGCGACGCCGAAGCGCTTGCGCAGCTTGCGCAGGTGATAGTCGACGTTGTGCGCGCTGGTATCGAGGCGCCGGCCGATCTCCTTGTCGGAGGCGCCTTCGGCGATGCCGAGCAGCAGTTCCTGCTCGAACGGCGTGAGCCCGTTCACCGCGCGTTCGCGCGACGTCGAGATCAGCTGCGGCGACGCGAACTTGTGCACCGACAGCCCGATCGACAGCGCCTGCTCGATCGTCGCCGGCGTGATCCATTCGCGCGTGCGGCGCGGCGCGGTGAAGCTCATGAACGCATGCAGCCGCGTGCCGGGCACGGCCATCGAATACATGATGCCGCTGCACATTCCGTCGTCGTGCATCGTCTGCAGGAAGCCGTCGAGCGCGGCCGGCGTCGCGCGCGGGCCGTCGTCGCGCTCGCGGTGTTCGCGGCGCAACTGCTGCAGGTCCCACACGATCGGCATGTTGCACACGCGCGCGCCGAGCGTGCGCGGATCGATGTCGTGATGGTTGTGCCGCACGTAGTCGCCGCGATAGGTGGCCGGCGTGAAGGCTTCGTGCAGGTAGAGACTTTCGACGCGCTCGTGCGCGAATTCGAGCGCGAAGTACGCGAACGTCGAGAAGCCCGTCAGGTGCAGCAGGCTCGCGACGATGCGGCTGCGCTCGGCCGTGCTCTGCGCGTGCGCGAGCGTATCGGCGACGCCGAGCTTCGGCGCGTGCGGCTGCGTGAGCTCGCCGCGCTTCACGTCGTCGCACCAGACGACCTGCACGGGGCGCTCCCGCAGCACGTCCGGGCACGCGTTCAACCCGTGCGTCGGGCGGGGAAAGGTTGGGGCGACCGCTTCTTCATGCAATGCAATATCGGACATGTGCCATCCCTCGGAATCGACGCGCATCGCCTGGCGGCGGCCGTATCGTGTACGGCGTTCGTGGCGGTGCGATCGAGCATCGTGTGATATGCGCCGATCGTCATCCCTGACGAAACGCGGGGGCATTGTACAAAAAATGCCTGTGTATGCGTAATATGCCGTAATACTAATGGCGGCGGAAGATTCCTATTCGCACGCCTATAACGAAGACCAGACAATCCATAAAGAAAAGACCAGATCGTGACGGGGCGCAGTTTCATATATTGGGAAAGGGCGGGCTCCTCATGACATATGCTGACGGCGCACCACGCGTCGAGTGGTTTTCGCAGGCCGATATCGCAACGACTGCGGCTTATTCGAATCAATATCAGGCAATCGGGCACGACGTTTTTACCGGTGCTCAAATTGAATCCGGTAAAACCGACCTTGCTCCGGTCGATTTCGCGCAATGCCATGCGCGCTTGCGGCAAATCGGTTTCAGTACGCTCGGTTATGGCGCTTTCGAAATGATCGGGCGGCGCATCCTGTGCGCGCATCTGTTGCGCGACCTCGCGCCCGCCACGTTCATGCAGCCGTTCATCGAAGGAATGCTCTACGAGAGCGACCCGCGGTTCGCGCAGGTGCGGCAGAGCGGCTTTCCGGTCGCGTGGCAGCTCGACGAGATCGAGGCGGCCGCGCAGGGCAGCGGCGACCGCAAGATGCTGGCGCTCGCCGGCCATCTGCGCGCGCATGCGATGAACAGCGGCGTGCTGTTCGGCCTGTCGGCGCCGCGTCTTGATTTGCGTGTCGCGGTGAACGTGACGTCGGAGACGCACGGCACCGAATGGATCGACGATCGCGTGATCGGCGGTGCGCTGTCGGTGAGCCTCGCGGTGCATCGTGTCGCGTTGCCGTTCCTCGAGGCACGCATCGCACGGATGCGCGGCTTCGCGCTCGGCGACGAGCAGCAGCAGGTGCTCGACCGGCTCGTGCACGGGCTGTCCGACCAGGAGATCGCGAGCGCGCTGCGCACGTCGCTGCACAAGGTCGGCCACCACATCCGCTCGCTCGAAAAACTCTTCAACGTGCAGAACCGCGCGCAGCTCGCGTATCTGGCGGCGCGCCGGATGCCGTCCTGACGCTGTCAGTTCCCCGTTTTCTCCGCGTGACCCGGTGACCGTCGCCGGCCCGCCCGTGGCCGGCCCGACGGGCCGTTTGCGACCGCGGCGCCGTCGCGATGCGCACGCGACGCTTGACAGCATTTTTTTCGAGTGATTGAGACATTCACCTGTGAATTATTGCTGAATTATTTCTTCGTAATATGGCTCGACCGTCACGCCGGACGGCAGGCCGCGAGGTTGCGCCATGCGTGACGGAACTGGTCAACAGGGGCGGACAAATCAATGTGCGGAATCGACGGCTTTCTGAATAGCGTCGCCTTCGATGAGGAGACAGCGCGCGGCACGCTCGCGCGCATGACGGCAAGCCTCGCGCATCGCGGGCCGGACGGACAGGGGATCTGGGTCGATCCGGAAGCCGGCATCGCGCTCGGCCACCGGCGGCTCGCGATCGTCGACCTGTC
Organism: Burkholderia sp. AU6039; assembly: GCF_002223365.1. Classification (NCBI taxonomy): domain Bacteria; kingdom Pseudomonadati; phylum Pseudomonadota; class Betaproteobacteria; order Burkholderiales; family Burkholderiaceae; genus Burkholderia; species Burkholderia sp. AU6039. Next base: position 2,282,960 of record NZ_NKFK01000005.1, on the reverse strand, counting down.
GGTACACGGCCGACAGCCGATGGCATCCACGTGCGGCCGCAACGTCATGGTCTTCAATGGCGAAATCTACAACCATCGCGAACTGCGCGCGGAGCTCGAGCGCACGGGTCGCGCACCGGCGTGGCGTGGCCACTCCGACAGCGAGGTGCTGATCGCGGCGATCGTCGCGTGGGGTGTCGAGGCGACGTTGCGGCGCGCGACCGGCATGTTCGCGATCGCGCTGTGGAATCGCGAATCGCGGGTGCTGACGCTCGCGCGCGACCGGATCGGCGAGAAGCCGCTCTACTACGGCCGGATCGGCGACGCGCTCGTGTTCGCGTCCGAGCTGAAGGCGCTGCGCGGCTATCCGGGTTTCGACGGCGCGATCGATCGCGACGCACTGTGCCTGTACCTGCGCCAGTCGAGCGTGCCCGCACCGCACACGATCTATCGTGGCATCCGCAAGTTGCCGCCCGGCACGTATATCCAGTTCGAGCATGCGCGCGACACGCCGCGCCTGCGGGCGTACTGGACGCTCGATCAGGCGATCGAGGACGGTCGCGCGCGGCCGTTCGAGGGCAACGCCGACGAGGCCGTCGGCCAGCTCGACGCGGTCTTGCGCCAGGCCGTCGCGCGGCAGATGGAGGCCGACGTGCCGCTCGGCGCCTTCCTGTCGGGCGGCATCGATTCGTCGACGATCGTCGCGCTGATGCAGGCGCAATCGTCGACGCCGGTCGATACGTTCACGATCGGCTTCCACGAAGCCGGCTACGACGAAGCCGGGTATGCGAAGGCGGTTGCGCGTCATCTCGGCACGCGTCATACCGAGCTCTACGTCACGGCCGACCACGCGCTCGGCGTCGTGCCGAAGCTGCCGTCGATCTACGACGAGCCGTTCTCCGATGCGTCGCAGATCCCGACCTTTCTCGTGTCCGAGCTGACGCGCCGGCACGTGAAGGTGAGCCTGTCCGGCGACGGCGGCGACGAGCTGTTCGGCGGCTATACGCGCTACTTCCTGACGCCGCGCCTGTGGCGCAAGCTGCATCGTGTCCCCGGTGCCGTGCGCGCCCGGATCGCCGCCGCGCTGCATGCGTTGCGGCCCGATCATGCGGACCAGCTCGCGGCTGTCGCGCAGGGTGCGTGGGGCGGCGTGGAGGCACGCGAATCGGCCGCGCGCATCGGCGATCGCCTGCACAAGCTCGGCCACGTGATGACGGCCGAGAGCCGCATCGGGCTGTACCGGCTGCTGATGTCGTCGGTGCATCATCCGGAGCGCCTCGCGCTGTCGGGGCAGGAGCCGGCGACGCCGCTCGACACGGTATCCGCGTGGCCCGCGCACCTGAGCTTCGCCGAGCAGGCGATGGCGATCGATACGCTCACGTACCTGCCGACCGACATCCTCGCGAAAGTCGATCGCGCGGCGATGGCGGTGAGCCTCGAAACGCGCATGCCGTTCCTCGACCATCACGTCGTCGAATTCGCGTGGCGCGTGCCGGCGGAGCTGCGTTTGCCGGAAGGGCAGTCGAAGGCGCTGCTGCGCCGGCTGCTCGATCGGTACGTGCCGTCCGCACTGATCGACCGGCCGAAGCAGGGCTTTTGCGCACCCGTCGATCACTGGCTGCGCGGCTCGCTGCGGGATTGGGCCGAGGCGCTGCTGCGGCCGTCGCGGTTGCGCGAGGAAGGCTTCTTCGATGCGGCCGCGGTCGAGCGCCTCTGGCGGCAGCACGTGACCGGGCGGATGAACTGGCAGCACCAGTTGTGGACGGTGCTGATGTTCCAGGCGTGGCTGGAGGCGCAGCGCGCCGCATAAGGCGGCGCACTGCGCGTCGTCACTCGTCGAGGCAGCGCATGCAGCGCTGCTTCGCGGCGTTCGAGTGCAAGCCGCGGCACATCGTCATCACGGGCCGCGCATGGCACGAAGGCGGATCGGCGGACGCCGCGGGCGACGCCTGCCGGCGTGCGCGCTCGGGCGGTGTGGTCGCGGCGGCATCCATCCGTCGCTGGCGTGCGGGCGGCGTGTCGCGCCCGGCGCTGCTCTCATCGGGATTGCCGGACGTCATCGACGCGACGTGCAGCGTGTCGTCGCTGGCGGCATGCGCAACGGGTGGCGGCGTGGCGCACACGAGCGCAACCAGCGCATACAGGCAGGCGACAACGGTTCGCGAAGCGCGCATCTTCATGGTCATTCCGTTCGTTCCGGGGCCGGCGGCGCGGAGGGCGCGCGGCTGCTGCGTCGATTGTAGGGACGACGCAGGCCGCGTGTCACGCCGGAATCCGTCGTCACGGGCATGGACGGTGGCATGGGCGGCGATGGACGCAGCGGGCGCGACGAAGCGTGACGCGCGAGGACGTTCGGCTGCCGGCGCGCAAAAGCGACCGCCGCCCGGAGGCGGCGGTCGGGTCGCGACTGGCTGGCGGGCCGGGCGGCGTGCAGGCCGCGCCCGACGGGCGGGCCGCGAGGCGCTGCGGATCGCCGCAGCGCGGTGGAGGGAGCGTGGCCGGCGCGCCGCGTGCGGGCGGCGCGGGGGAAGCGTCAGGCGTAGTCGGCGGCCATCACGGCCTGCGGCGGCGCCACGCGCAGGATCGGCGCGGCTTCGTGGCGCTCGACGTGCGTCATCGCCGCACCGAACAGCACGAGACGATAGCCGACCGCATAGATCGGAATGATCCGCAGGTTCTTGTCGTGATCGAGCTGCAGCTTCGAGCGAATACGCGAGATATGGGTGTCGAGCGTGCGCGACGACACGCCGAGTTCACGGCCCCACACGGCTTCCTGGATTGCTTGCCGCGGCACGACCTTGTTCATGTTGTCGAGCAGGAATTCGACGACGTCGAATTCACGCGGCGTGACATCAATGATCTTGTTGTCGATTTCGATCGTGCGGCGCACGAAGTTGATTTTTATGTTGTCGATGTACAGGTATTTGCAATCCATGGTGGCCCTCGCATGTCCATAAAGGAGTGTTTGCGGGTCCTGTGCTGCAACTTCCGGGCCAGGGAGCGGATCGTCGGGGATCGACAGGGGGCGGCGCCCGTGCAGGCGGCCCGGCAGCCTTGAATTTAAAAGAATTTTTAACGGAAGGCGCGGGGCGCAGAGAAAAGGGGGCGGGACAACCGTGAAGGATTGTTACGTAGCATCGGCGGGCGACGTTACGGGCGTTACGTCCGACGTAACGTGTGGGGCGAGGCGGGGGAGTGTCGCCGCGGCCGAATGGCGAACCCGACATCGAACCCTACATGGGTCGATGGATTTTTCATGCGAATCAATGTGTTACGGGTGTTTTTTGCCGACATCGAACCCTACATTGTCAGCCTCCTGAATAAAAAACGCCGGCCGCGAGACGTCTGCGCCCCGCGGCCGGCGTTCCGGCCCATCCTCAAGCCTTCGCGCTATCCGCCGAATCGAACGGCAGCACGTAATGCCGCTTGCCCGTCGCCGCGAAGATCGCGTTCGCGACCGCCGGCCCGATCGGCGCGACGCCCGGCTCGCCGACCCCGGTCGGGGCTTCGGCCGACGGCACGATATGCACTTCGACCTTCGGCATCTCGGCCATCCGCAGCACGTGGTAACCGTCGAAGTTGCGCTGCTCGACCTGGCCGTCCTTCAGCGTGATCGCGCTGTGCATCGCCGCGCCGAGCCCGAAGCCGATGCCGCCCTCCATCTGCGCGGCGACGATGTCGGGATTGATCGCGATCCCGCAATCGATCGCGCACACCACGCGCTCGACCTTCACCTTGCCGTCCGCGTCGACCGACACCTCGGCCACCTGCGCGACATAGCTCTTGAACGCTTCGGCGACCGCGATCCCGCGCCCGCGGCCCTTCGGCAGCGGCTTGGCCGGGTCCCAGCCGGCCTTCTGCGCGGCCAGGTCCAGCACTGCGCGCATGCGTGGCTCCTTCGCGAGCAGGTCGCGGCGGAACGCGTACGGATCCTTGGCCGCCGTGTGCGCGGCTTCGTCGATGAACGCCTCGACCGCGTACGCCGTGTGCGAGCTGCCGACCACGCGCCACCACAGCACGGGCAGGCCGACCTTGGTGGTGGTGAGTTCGACCGACACGTTCGGCACCGCGTACGGCAGGTTCGCCGCGCCCTCGACCGAGGTGGCGTCGACGCCGTTCTTCACCATGAACGCCTCGAACGGCGTGCCGGCGAGGATCGACTGGCCGACGATCCGGTGGCGCCAGCCGACCAGCTTGCCGTCCGCGGTCAGCCCCGCGTCGAGCTTGTGGAAGTACATCGGCCGGTAGAAGCCGCCCTGGATGTCGTCCTCGCGCGTCCACTGCAGCTTGACGGGTTTGCCGTCCGCGCCGAGCGCCTTGGCGATCGACACGGCCTCGACCACGTAGTCCGACCACGCGTTCGCGCGCCGGCCGAAGCTGCCGCCCGCGTACAGCGTGTGGATCTGCACCTGCTCGGGCTTCAGGCCGGCCGTCCGGGCCGCGTTGGCCTGGTCGACGGTCTGGAACTGGTCGCCGGCCCAGATCTCGCAGCTGTTCGCCGTCAGCTTGACGACCGCGTCGAGCGGCTCCATCGGCGCGTGCGCGAGATACGGGAATTCGTACGTCGCGCTGATCTTGCGCGCGGCACCCGTGATCGCCGCGTCGGCATCGCCGTCCTTGCGTGCCGACGTGCCCGGCTTGTCGGCGAGCTGCCGGTATTCGCGCATGATCTCGTCCGAGCCGCGCTTTTCGGCGTTCGTTTCGTCCCATTCGATCTTCAGCGCGTCGCGGCCCTGTTTCGCGGCCCAGAAGCCGGTGCCGACGACGGCGACGCCGCCCGGCACCTGCACGACCGACACGACGCCCGGCACGGCCTTGGCCGCCGTCGCGTCAAACGACTTCACCTTCGCGCCGAAGCGGGGCGGGCGCTGCAGCAGCGCGACGCGCATGCCGGGGACGGTCGTGTCGAGCGTGAAATGCGCGGTGCCGTTCGATTTGGCTGACGCGTCGACGCGCGGAATGGGGTGACCGATCAGCTTGAAATCGGCCGGCTGCTTCAGCGTGACCTTGTCCGGCACCGGCAGCTTCGCCGCATCGGCGACGAGCGTGCCGTACGCGGCCGTCTTGCCGCTCTTCGCATGCGTGACGACGCCATTGGCCGTCGTCAGCTCGCTCGCGGGCACCTTCCAGCGGGCCGCCGCGGCCGATACCAGCATCGCGCGGGCCTTGCCGCCGGCTTCGCGCAGTTGCTGCCACGAGTTCGACATGGCCGAGCTGCCGCCCGTCCCCTGCATCGTGCCGAACGCGAGGTTCGCGTAGCGTTTCGCATCGGCGGGCGCGCTTTCGACGCGCACGTGCGACCAGTCGGCGTCGAGCTCCTCGGCGACGATCGTCGCGATGCCCGTATACGCGCCCTGGCCCATTTCGACGTGCTTCGCGATGACGGTGACGGTGCCGTCGGGCGTGATGCGCAGGAATGCATTCGGCGCGAAACCGGCGGCGGGCGCGGTCGCGGCGAGCGCGCGGCGGCCGAAGCCGCTGAAGTCGAAGCCGATGGTCAGGCTGACGGCGGCCACGGCGCCCGCGGCCTTCAGGAACGTGCGGCGCGACGGACGCACCGACCCAGTGTTGTCGAGTTCGATCGTCATGGTCAGGCTCCCAGCGTCGCGGCCGCGTCGTGGATCGCCGCCCGGATGCGGGCGTAGGTCGCACAGCGGCACAGGTTGCCGTTCATCGCGGCGTCGATGTCCGCGTCGGTCGGCTTCGGGTTCTGTTCGAGCAGCGCGGTGGCCGACATGATCTGGCCGGACTGGCAGTAGCCGCACTGCGGCACCTGCAGCTTGACCCAGGCGGCCTGCACGGCCTGCGCGGGCTTGCTCTGCAGGCCTTCGATCGTCGTGACGTGCTTGCCCGCGATGCCGGCGAGCGGCAGCACGCACGAGCGGACGGCCTGGCCTTCGAGATGCACGGTGCACGCGCCGCACTGCGCCATGCCGCAGCCGAACTTCGTGCCGGTCAGTCCCGCGTGTTCGCGAATCGCCCAGAGGACGGGCATCGACGGATCGGCGTCGAGCGTGACGTTCTTGCCGTTCAGGACAAAGGAGGTAGGCATTGTGATTGTCTCCGTGGGGAAAACCCGGCATGCGCCCGGTTACAGGGTCTGCTCACGCTCATAGCGGGCTTGCGCTGGCCCCCAGAAGGGCCGAGCGCAAGGAAAGCGACGCAGCGAATACTCGACGTATTCGCAAGGAGCATGACGCCGCGATCGGCCCTTCTGGGGGCCAGCCCCACGAATGAATTTATCCAAAACAGGGGAACGTGCGTTGCCGGCCGTATTGCGGCGTCGATCGTCGCTTGTTTGGCTCGGCCAAACGGCGCTCCTCACTCCTTGCACTACGACCGGCAACGCACGTTCGCAAGCCCGCTATGAGCGTGAGCAGGCCCTGAGTTTGCGCGAGCGGCCGGTTTTTGCGTCTACCCAATCCTGCAAATTTATTGAACAATCCTGCAAATCCCCGGCAGGCGGCGGGCGGTTTCGCTATGCTCCCGCGACATGAGGAAATTGATCGAGGAAGCGTCATGGACATGACCGATATCGTGGCGTCGCGCGCATCCGGGCAGCGCGAGCTGGCGACGCTGATCAGCCGCTTCGCGCCCGCGGACGGCTCGCATTCAACGGCCGTGCCGGGTTTGATGCTGCACCGGCACACGCGGCCGGTCGATCTCGGCTGCGGCGTGTCGCGGGCTGCGCTCGTGATCGCCGCGCAGGGCTCGAAGCGCGTGATCGTGGCCGGCCAGGCTTACGAGTACGACGCGCAGAATTGCCTGATTACCTCCATCGACTTGCCGATCCTGTCGCGCGTGACGTCCGCGTCACCGGACGCGCCGTACCTGTGCCTGTCGCTGACGCTCGATCCGCAGCGCATCGTCGAGCTCGCGGCCGAGATGCGGCTGCCCGAACCCGATGCGGGCCCCGAAGGCGAGGGGATCGCGCTCGCCGAGCTGACGCCGCCGCTGCTCGATGCCGCGCTGCGGCTGATGCGGCTGCTCGATACGCCGGCCGACATTGCGGTCGTCGCGCCACTGATCGAAAAGGAACTGCTGTACCGGCTGATGACGAGCGGGCAGGGCACGCGGCTGCGGCACATGGCGATCGCGGGCAGCCAGACGCACCGGATCGCCCGCGCGATCGAATGGATCCGCGATCACTTCGCGGAGCCGATGCGCGTCGAGTCGCTCGCGCAGGCGGTCAACATGAGCGTGTCGTCGCTGCACCATCATTTCAAGCACGTGACGACGCTGAGCCCGCTGCAGTACCAGAAGCAGTTACGGTTGCACGAGGCGCGACGGCTGCTGCTGCGGCAGGGCGGCGACGTCGGGTCGGTGGCCGCGGTCGTCGGCTACGAAAGCGCGTCGCAGTTCAGCCGCGAATACAGCCGGCTGTTCGGCGCGCCGCCGATGCGCGACGTCGTGCAGTTGCGCAGGAAGGAACTGCTCGGCTGACGGCCGATCGCTGAAAGCCGGCGCACCGGTCACCTGGCGACCACCGTCGTCTGCAGGAAGGCCGGCGCGATCCGCCAGTCCGGCACGTAATGCGCGGGCCACGCGCCGGGCGTATCGACCGCGTTGAAATACACAACGGCCTTCAGCAGCGGATAGCGCCACAGCGACCGCTGGAATTCGTCGAGTGCCTCGCGCTTGCGCGCATTCGACCCATCGACGCCGAGCTCCGTGACCATCACCGGCAGCCCGTAGTCGGCCACCCGCTCGTACTTGGTCCGCAGGACGCTCGCGGCGGACGCATGGCCGCTGGCCGGCCAGATCGCGCAGCGCGGGCAGTCGAACACGGACAGGCCGATGTCGTCCACATAGCCGCGGCCCGGGAAATAGTCGTCGAGGTTCCGGTTGCCGGCCGGCGACCACACGAAGCGGATCTGGTCGGTCATCGCGCGGCAGGCGGTCACGACCCGCCGGTACGCCTGCACGTAAGCCGATGCATCGCCGATGGCCCACGGATAGCGCCCGGTGTCGGCCTCCATCTCGTGGCCCCAGCGCACGAACACGGGGTGCTTCAACGCGGCCAGCGCCGAGCAGGTGGCCGCGATCCGCGCGTCGTAGCGCCCGTGCGCGATATCGTCGAGCAGCGCGCCTTGCCGCGTGTCGCCGGCCGCCCAGGGCTCGACGGTCAGCATCAGCGAGCGGTTGCGCGCCTGCGCGTTTCGGTACGCATCGTCGATTTCCGCGCGGATGTCGGGCGCGTTCCACGACACGAACACATGGTCGAACGCGAGATTCCGGTCGCCCGCGAGCGTGTTGTCGGGATCGTAGGCGCCGAGTTCGGGCTGCTTCACCGGTTCGCCCGGCACGGGCGCGACCACGGCCGGCAATCCCGAGCGCCACATCATCGCCTGCCAGCCTTTCGGCGCGCGCAGCCCGATGCCCGACAGCAGTATCGCGAGCGCGAACACGAACAGCGCGTTGCGCACCGGCAGGCGGCTGAAGAACATCTGCCTGAACGCCGACCACGCGAGCCCTTGCTCCCGGCCGTGATTCACCGCGACGACGGCCGCGATCACCAGATACAGGATGCTCGTCAGCGTCGAGAACAGGTAGAAACCGGCGGCGTTGCGCGGATCCTCGACCGTGACGACGGGCAGGCTGCAGAACAGCGAGATCAGCAGATACGGGGCGACCACGCGCAGCGGCGCGTCCTGTTCGATCGCGCCGCCCTTCGGCGTGACCTTGAACGGAAATTCCTTGCCGCGCACGCAGTCGAGCACCGCCGACACGCAGCCGAGCACGACCCACGGCCAGCGTGCGAACACGAACGACAGCCCTTCCCACGACAGCAGTTTCGTATTCAGCGGGCGGCACGACTGGGTCGAATGCGTGGCCCAGGTCACGACGCACAGCAGCAGCACGGCCAGCGGCAGCGCGTAGGTGAGGTACGTGAGGTAGTCGACGTGCGCCCACACGCGGCCCGTGAGCAGCGCGACGACCGGAATCACGACGCCGCCGGCCATCGCGAGCGCGCACAGCGGATACCACAGCTGGCAGAACAGGAACTGCGCCTTCAGTTTCAGCGGCAGCCCCATGAAATAGCGGCGCGTGTAGCGCAGCATGATGATCATCACGCTCTTGGACCACTGGAATTCCTGCGTGGCCAGGTCGCCGAACGTGCGCGGCCCTTCGCCGTTGGCGATCGCGTTCAGCGCATGCATGCCGCGCCAGCCCTTTGAATTGAAGATCATCGTGGTCGAGTGATCCTCGGCGAGCTCGGGCCCGAGCCCGCCGATCTCGCGCAGCGCGCGGCAGCGCACCGCATAGTGCGAGCCGATGCACAGCGGCGCGAGGCCGCCCGCATAGCCGGCCTGCATCGTGCCGTGCAGCGGCCCCTCGACGTTCACGCGCCCGCGTGCGCTCCAGCTCATGGCCGCATTGCTGTCGCAGATGCTCGGCGCCGACACGTAGCCGACTGCCGGATCGACGAACGGCCGCAGCATCTCCTCGAGATAGGTGCGGGTCGGCACGTGATCGGCATCGAGCTGCGACACGAAATCGTAGTGGTCGTAGCCCACCATGTCGTAGAAGTACGCGAGATTGCCTTCCTTGCACTGGGTCCGGCGCGGCCAGCTCGTCCGGTGGTACGCGGCGACGCCGCGCCGCGTCGACACGAACACGCCGTGCTCGCGGCACCAGTCGAGCGTCTCGGGCGACGGGTCCTCATCGGCGAGCCACGTATCGTGCGGGTAGGTCTGGTCGAGCATCGCAAGCAGCGTCGTGCGGACGATGTCGAACGGCTCGGACGGCGCCTTGGTGACGACCATCGCGACGCGCCAGTCGCGCGGCACCGACAGCGCGGGGTTCGGCACGACCGCCGAGCGGATGATGAAGATGAAGTAGCCGGGAATGAAGGTGGTCCAGAACAGCACGAAGCAGTTGACGCCGAAGCGGAAGGCGTCGACGTAGTGCTCGTCGCGCAACCACCAGCGCCAGAAGATGCCCAACGCGACGAACCAGCCCAGCGCGAGGAGGTGGAAGACGATACGGGTCCCACTGTCCATCAACGGGACGACGAGCGGAACGTCCGCGTTCATCGGAGCGGCGCGATCTGCTTCGGAGGAGGGGGTGTCGGCGGTATCCGGCGCAGGGCCGCCCGCCAGCGACGCAACCAGCTTCTTCATGGTGCTCTCCCGTCAAGGTCAGATCATCAGTCTTGAAGCAGGCCGCGTGGCAGCCGGGTGTCCTCGCTGGCAGGCGGTTGTTCCGGTGCCGGGTCGGCCGGCGTGCGTTCGCCGCACGCGCGGCCCACGCGCTCGTAGCGGCGAAAGCCGCTGTCGACGGCGAGCCGTTCGCTGAACAGGTTGCGCATGTCGAGCATCACGGGATCGGCCATGTGATCCGCGAGGTCGGCGAGATCGAGTGCCTCGAACGCTTTCCATTCGGTCATCACGACGACGGCGTCCGCGCTGCGCACCGCGTCGATCGCGGAGCCCTCCATGAAGACCTGCGGCAGCAGCCGCGACGCTTCGTGCGGACGCGCCGGGTCGTACGCGCGGATATGCGCGCCCGCGCCGACGAGCAGCTGGATCACGTCGATGCTCGGGCTTTCGCGCACGTCGTCGGTCTGGCCTTTGAACGTGAGGCCGAGCACCGCGATGCGCTTGTCCTTGATCGAGCCGCCGCAGGCTTTCTCGATGCGGCGCAGGATCTGCTCCTTGCGCAGCGCGTTCGATTCGATCGCCGCGCTGACGATGCGCAGCGGCACCGCATGCTCGGAAGCCGTCGCCTTCAGCGCGCGCGTGTCCTTCGGGAAGCACGAGCCGCCCCAGCCGGGGCCGGCCTTCAGGAACGATGCGCCGATGCGGCGGTCGAGGCCCATCCCGTTCGCGACCAGTTCGACGTCGGCGCCGACGGCTTCGCACAGGTCCGAGATCTCGTTGATGTAGCTGATCTTCACCGCGAGGAACGCATTCGCCGCGTACTTCACGAGTTCGGCCGTTTCGATCTCGGTCGCGAGCACGAGATGGCCCATCGCTTCCAGCGGCGCATAGATGGCCTTCATGATCTCGATCGCACGCGGATGCTCGGCGCCGAACACGACGCGGTCCGGGTGCATGAAATCGTCGATCGCCGAGCCTTCGCGCAGGAATTCCGGATTCGATGCGATCGCCGCGTCGATGCCGTCCGGCGCGCAGCGTTCGACGATCTGCTTGACGATCCGGTTGGTGCCGACCGGCACCGTCGACTTCGTGACGACGACCGCGAAGCCGGTCAGGTTCGACGCGATCTCGCGCGCGGCCGCCTCGACGTACCGCAGGTCCGCCTGGTCGGTGCCCGGCAGCGTCGGCGTGCCGACCGCGATGAATACCGCGTCGCGATCGCGCACGCTCGCCGCGAGGTCGCTGCTGAAGCGCAGCGTGCCGCGTTCGACGTTGCGGGCGACGACGGCGTCGAGGCCCGGTTCGTAGATCGGCATGCAGCCGTCGTTCAGCGCGTCGATCTTGCCGCGATTGTTGTCGATGCAGACGACGTCATGCCCGAGATCCGCAAAGCACGCGCCGCTGACCAGCCCGACGTAGCCCGTGCCGACGATGGCGATCCGTACCTTCATGGTGATTCCCCTGCGTGGCGTTCAAGGAAACTTGCTCAATTGCCGGATTCGAATTGCAGTGCCTTCTGAAACCACGCCGCGGCGTGTTCGACCATCGGTTCGATCGCGGTGAAACGTGGCCGCCAGCCGAGCACGAGCGCGGCTTTCGTGGCGTCGGCGTACAACTCGGGCGGGTCGCCCGGGCGGCGCGCGGCCGTGACCGTCGGCACGCGCCGGCCCGTCACGGCTTCGACGGCGCGCAGTGCGTCGAGCACCGACGTTCCTTTGCCGGTGCCGAGATTCAGTGCGACGCTGTGGCCGCCGCCGCACAGATAGGCGGTTGCTTTCAGGTGCGCGTCGGCGAGGTCGCTCACATGCACGTAGTCGCGAATCGCCGAGCCGTCGGGGGTCGGGTAGTCGGTGCCCATCACCTGGAATGCAGGGCCGGTGCCGAGTGCCGCGCGGATCGCGAGCGGCAGCGCGTGCGTTTCCGGTTCGTGGCATTCGCCGATCTCGCCGTCAGGGTCCGCGCCGGCCGCGTTGAAGTAGCGCAGCGCGACCCACTTCAGCCCGTACGCGCGCTCGAAATCGGCGGCCATCCGTTCCATCGCGTACTTCGTGAAGCCATACGGATTGATCGGCTGCTGCGGCGTGCGCTCCGAGATCGGCAGCACGTCCGGAACGCCGTACGTCGCGCACGACGACGACATCACGATCTTGCCGACGCCGGCCGCGCGCATCGCGCTCAGCAGCGTGCAGGTGCCGGTGACGTTGACCGTGTAATAGCGGTCGGGCGCGAGCACCGAATCGCCGACGTACGCGAGCGCGGCGAAATGGATCACGACGTCGGGCCGATGCGTGGTGAACGCCTTCGACAGCGCGTCGCGGTCGAGAAGGTCGGCCGCGACGAGCGGCCCCCAGCGAACCGCGTCGCGATGGCCGGTCGACAGGTTGTCATAGGCGACCGGTTCGTGTCCCGCCGCCGCGAGCGCCTTGCAGGTATGGCTGCCGATGTAGCCCGCTCCGCCTGTCACGAGCACTTTCATGCCGTGGCCCCGGTCACGCGCAGCACCGGCTCGAGCCACAGTTCACGGCTGAAATAGTCGACGGTCCGGCGCAGCCCTTCGTCGAGATCGATGCCCGGCCGCCAGCCGAGCTCGGCCGAGGCCACCGAGATGTCGGGCTTGCGCTGGTGCGGATCGTCGATCGGCAGCGGCCGGAACACGATCTCCGATGTCGAGCCCGTCATCGCGAGCACTTTCTCCGCGAGCTCGATCATCGTGAATTCGCCGGGGTTGCCGATGTTGACCGGCGTGCCGACGTTGCGCTCGGCGCTCATCAGGCAGAAGAAGCCGTCGATCAGGTCGCTGGCGAAGCAGAACGAGCGCGTCTGCCGGCCGTCGCCGTAGATCTCGAGCGGTGCGCCGTTGAGCGCGCCGACGATGAAGTTCGACACGACGCGGCCGTCGCGCGGCGACATCCGCGGGCCGTAGGTGTTGAAGATGCGCGCGACACGCACGTCGACGCCGTGCGTGCGGTAGTAGTCGTAGCACAGCGCCTCGGCCGCGCGCTTGCCTTCGTCGTAGCACGCGCGCGGGCCGATCGTGTTCACGTTGCCGCGATAGGTTTCCGTCTGCGGATGCACGTCCGGGTCGCCGTAGATCTCGCTGGTCGACGCCTGGAACACGCGTGCGCCCGTCTTGCGCGCGAGCATGAGGCAGTGGTTCATGCCGAGCACGTTGGTCATCATCGTATGGACGGGATCGATCTGGTAGGTGGGCGGCGATGCCGCGCACGCGAGATTCCAGATCTCGTCCACCTGCAGTTGCGGCAGGCCGAGCGACACGTCGCCCTTCACGAATTCGAAGCGGCCGGACGCCTTCAGGTCGGCGACGTTGAGCTTGCGCCCCGTCAGCAGGCTGTCGATGCACGTGACTGACGCGCCTTCCATGACCAGGCGCTCGCATACGTAGCTGCCGAGAAAGCCGGCGCCGCCCGTCACCAGGACGCGCTGACCGGCGCGCGTCTCGAGCGCGACCCTGTCATTCATGGCTTTCTCCTTCGTCGAGCAGCTCGAGAAACCACACGTCGATTTGCTCGACGGCGGTGCGCACGCGTTCCATCCCGCCGCACGGGTAGCGCTTCGGCAAGCGCCGGTTCGCATGGGCCGAGGTCGACGAAGCGCCGCGACAGGCGCTCCGGTTTCGTTGACTACCCCGTTGAAGCTTGAACGACGCGCACGTCGATCGATCGGTGGTGATCTTCATCGCCTTTTCCCCGATTCGCTGATGGACGAGCAGGCCGCCGTTCGTGATCTTGTGCCTCGGCGTGCCGCTCGGTGAGAGCCGGAGATCAGGCAATCGGCATGCCATGAACGATGCCGTCGCGATGCGCACGGGGCCGGCGGCGCGATTGCCGCCCGCTGTGCGCGCTTCTGTTTCATGCATGTATCGTGGGGACAGAAAAGCGAGCGGGGAAATTGCCGGATCGATGCGATTCGATACGACGAAACGCACGATAAATCAGGCTTTTGCGGGAATGGCGTCGTCAAAAAGGCGTTGGGTTTGAATGTTTCATCAATGAGAAATGCGTGGATAACGGATTAAAAACGTTTCCTGAATGTGCCGCGAATCGGGTGATTCGGTGCGTGAAAGGCGGGGCGAATGAAAGTGAAAAAATGATGTGCGGCGTGACGGGGTGTGAGTTTTCAATTTTTTTAATTATTACGCCACCACGAAAGTTTTCTTTTTTACGGTCGATTTCGGCCCTCGGGCGGCACGTGATCCTGTCGGTATTTTCACGGATGAATCAAATCCGTTTCGGTCATCAGGGGAAACGCACGTCGAAGACGCGCCGGAGGCTGCTGTGTCGGGCTTTCGGTGCCCGGTATCGGGCGAATCGATTCTCGTTTGTGATGGCACGGGAGGGGGGCGCACCTGCCGCACCCCCCGGTTTGCAGGCGGAAATGCCCGCGCCGCCTGCCTTGCGCGGCAGCCCGGTTCTCAAGTTTGAAACACTCGTTCATCTGGTCGCCCGGTGCGGGCCTGCGGGCCGGATTCGTCCGTCTAATCCGGCGATTGCGTCGCGGCGCTCAATGATCGGAGCGGGTGTCAGACTGTCATTGCGATACATTCCTGAAACAAAAAATGTCGTTCCCGGCGCTGCGAGCCGCCGTGGCGGCCGTTTGCCGTGCGCAATCTGCGGTGGAATATCGCGTGGCACGCTGCTTGCGGTATTGGACGCACCGGCGGGCGGCTGAAACGAAGTAACAAAGCGGTGGGGCGGCCAACTCGTCAATAAGCAGTCGGGGAAACGGCGATGAAGACCATAAGCAGTAGCTTGATCGGCGCGTACTTTGCGCATCAGTGGGGGAGTCGGAAAGGCCGGGGTGACGCTCGCGACGCTGTGCCAGCTTCGCGAGTCGTGCTGTCCCGGTTTCTTGCCCGCCGCGCGCTCCGCGTGCTGGCGCGGTTGTCGCGCCGCACGGCAGTCGGGCGACAGCGGTACTCGCTCTCATTCAGTTCACCCGGATGGATCAGGCTGTTCGTGCCGGACAGCGTGATGCCGATTCGTCCTCGGCCATGCAGGGCCGCTTCGATCGCGCCTGGCCCATGCCGGCGCCGGCCGGATTAGATCGAACGCCTGTCGGCCGGATTATCCGGAAGACGCTTCTTCGATAGCTCAGGGAGAAGACACGCCACCTGGCTGCAAGGCAGTCGTTTGTCGCTCGCGTAAAAGGTGTATTTCAAGCGGCGCTGCAATTTGCGGTGGTTAATGTATTCGCGAATTTTCGATTCCGGAAATGGGATGTCGATTTATGGCATGCCGTCCGGCGGGGTATCGAATATCGCAAGCCGGAAAGAAGTGCGTATCGTTCCGGTCTGTCAAGCAATGGTGTTTTCGATGCAAGGCCAATGTTCATAAAAATAATAGAAAACACCTACCAAAAAAATTTGGATAACCAAAAATCTCGAAGCTAAGCTTCGTCTGGCCAAAATCGCAAAAAACGTGATTTAAAAGGAAACTGGATTTTATTGATTAGATAGTGATCCTTAATTTCGAGGATTGCTCAAGTCAGGAAGGTTGATGGCGTGCGATCTTCCTGATTCACTCCGTCCACGCCGTTTTGGAGTCGACCATGAAGAAGCTTCTGATTGCAGCAGCAGTTCTGGCGGTTTCGGGTGCAGCGTTCGCCGGCAGCGGCACGGTGTCGAGCAGCAATTCGTCGAGCGGCGGTTCGACGATGGCTGGCGTTGCAGGGTTCGGTCATTTCTCCGCGACCGATTCCGGTTCGGCACTCGGTGCAGCCGGTGCACTGGCCGGCGGCCCGGGCAGCGGTTCGGTCTCGTACACGAACCACACCCAATCGTCGTCGGTTGGCGGCTTCGGCTTCGGTGGCGCACAAGCAGGCGGCACCAGCGGCGCGAACGCCGGCTCGATCGGCTGGACGTATCACCACTAAGCCGCGACGCGTAGCGTTCGTCATTGGCTGGCGGTACGGATGCCGGGTTCCGCTCGATGGGGGTTGACCCGGCTCCGCCACCGCCGAACACACTCACAGCAAGGAATTGCTATGAAAGCCAAAGTCTTTTTAGCGACAGCGCTCACCGTCATTTCGTCCGCTGCGTTGGCAGCCGGATCGTCCACGACCAACCAGACGCAATCCGTTGCGGCGGGTGTTTCCGGTTCGGTGCTGGTCGGCTCCGGTAGCTATACCAGCAATTCGACTTCGACGGCCGGCGCGAATGCAGGCAGTACCGTGACACCCGCCGGTTCCGCCGGCACGGCGTCCGCGTTTCACAACTCGACTTCGACAGCCAGCGGGTCGGGGACGAACGGAGGCGCGTTCGCGGCAGGCGGCGGTATCGGTGCCGCCGGATCGTTCGCTGGCAACAGCAAAACGAACGAGAACGCGAATGCGCTGTCGGGAGGGGTGACCGCCACGATCGTACTCGGCGCGAACCACTACACGGCTACGGGCGCGAACGACAACGGCAATGCCAATGCGGGTGCCGTGGGGCTGACGGGCAGTGGCGGGTCGGGCGCGATCGCGGGCTCGAATCACTACAACTCGTCGACCGTGTGGAGTACCGGTCCGGCCGGTTCGCCGTCCGCATCGGGCGGAAGCCAGGGCGACTCGAGCGCAACCGGGAGCAGTCATTAGTCAGGGGTGGGGGGGACCAGTTTCCCTGCGACGCTGGTCTCTTTTCCGCATTGTTGTCACGTAAGGAGTTGGCATGAAGCAGAACCTGATTGCCGCCGCTCTGATGCTCGCGTCTCTGACGGCGTATGGCGCTGACCGTGCTGCCGATGGTGTGCAATCGAATTTGCAGACGTCAAACAACCCTGACCAGACAACCAAACCGTCAGAACAACAAACGCTTTCTTCGGGCAGTGCCATCGGCGGACCAGACGCCCAGCAGTGGCAGGGCATGTCGGCAGGCTCATGGTCCCAGCTGGGCAACGGCTGGAAGCAGTTCGGGGAAGCAGGCAAAGCTGAAGGGAATCAGGGGAACTAGTACGGTTGCCTGGGTGGGAGGTCAAACCTCGTCCGGAGAGTGAAATGAACAGCAACAGGATCAAGGTGGCATGTGCGGCGATGTTCGCGATGACCACGATCGGTGCCCAGGCACAAACCGCCGACTCGACGTCGAGCGCGCAGTCGTCGAGCGGCTCGACGGCGATTAGCCAGGGCGGTGGCTCGAGCATGAACACGAACACCACGAGCTCGCGCGGCGGCAATGCCACCAGCTCCAGCGGGGTGCGCGGCAGCGGCAATTCGACCGTGAATCTGAACGTGACGATGCCGTCCAGCACGAGCGGCGGCTCGGGCATCACGCCGCAGAGCACCAATTCGCTGCAGTCGTCCGGCGCGCCCGGCACCAACCCGTACAACACCCAGTCGTCGGAAAACGTCAATTACTCCGGGACGCAGACGATCAAGACGAACCCCTCGATCCAGGCGCCGGGCCTCACGACCACGCTGTCCGATACCTGCATGGGCTCGGTGAGCGTCGGCGTGTCGTTCCCGGGGTTCGGCGCGACGGGCGGCACGACGCTGGTCGACCAGGCTTGCGTGCGACGTCTCGATGCGCGTGAATTCCGTGCGATGGGCCTGACCGACGTGGCGCTCGCGCTGCTCTGCCAGAGCGACGCGAACCGGCGTGCGGTGGAGGCGACCGGGCACCTGTGCCCCGGCACGACCGCGCCGCTCGCCCGTTCGAACGTGGCGCCGAGCGTGGAAGCGACGGTCGCCGACGACGTGAAGTATCGCGATCCGATCGTGCGCGACCGCATGGGCTTGCCGCCGCTCGGCGCTGCCGCGCCGGCACCGGCGCAGCCCCGCCCGGTGGCGACGTCTTTCGTGCAGGCAGCACCCGTGTCGGTGCCGGTACCCGTGCCCGTGCCGTCGATGGCGCCGGTTGCCGCTGCGCCGGCTGCTGTAGTACCGGCTGTCGCGGCTGCTGCGCCGGCTGCTGCAGTACCGGCTGCCGCGCCGGCAGTGGCAGCGCCTGCCGTTGCAGCCGCACCGGCCGTCGCAGCTGCGGCGCCGGCCGTAGCCGCAGCACCTGCGGTGGCTGCCGCGCCCGCAGCGTCGGTCGTCCCGGCGGCTGCGATGGCTGCCGTGCCGGCTGCCGCCGTGATCGCCGCACCGGCAGTCGCGGACAAGGCATCGCAAGCGCCTGCCACACCGGTCGCCGACACGAAGGCACCCGAGCCCGTGCAGCCGGTCGCCGACAAGGCACCGGAACCCGCACCGGTGGTGGCCGACAAGGCACCGGAACCCGCACCGGCAGTCGCCGACAAGGCCCCCGAGCCCGTGCAGCCCGTCGCCGACAAGGCGCCGGAGCCGATGCCGGTCGCGACCGACAACGCAGCGCAGGCCGCTGCCGCGCCGGCTGCGGACACGACGCCGGCGGCTGCCGTCGTCGCGGCGCCCACGGCTGAAGCCGCGATGCCCGCCCCGGCAGCCGATGCGAAGGCCGCCGAGCCGGCGCCGGTCGCCGCGGCAGCGCCCGCACCGGAAGCCGCGCAGCCTGCCGTAGCCGCGGCGCCTGCCGACATGCCGACCGCCGACGCGAAGGTGCCGGAAGCAGCGGCTGCGCAGCCCGCCGACATGCCCGCGTTGTCCGATCCGGCGCAAGCATTGCCGCCGGCTTCGGTCGACCAGCAGGCGGCCCCGGCTGCACCGGTCGTGCCGGCTCCGGCGGTCATCTCGACGAGCACGTCGTCGTAAGCACGCGGGTCGGTTTCCCGTGTGACCGGAACACCGGCCACACGGGAGACGTTCGACCCCGATGCCCGACGGTCGTTGCCTGTTTGACGGGTGTTGATCCCATCCCCGAGGTCAACACCTCTTTTTGCCTGACGAGGATGCAAGGAGGCCTCAATCATGAGGATCTTTTTGGTCGCTCTGTTGTTGTACAGCGCACAAGCCGCGGCGCAGTCGGTATTTCAGAACCCGGCGGTCTTCGTGATCCTGGGCGAGCAGACCGCCGCGAACGCCGTGAGCGTTCAGCAGGCGCTGTCGACGCTCGGTCGCGCCGACAACACGGCATGCGCGCCGATGATGATGATCGGCGATCCGCAGATGATCTACATGATGCCGGAGGAAGGTCACGCCCCGTCGTGGCAATCGCCGGTGTACGGCCGTGGCGCGCCGTTCGAAGCGCAGAAGGGGCCGACATCGACCGGCAAGACGGTCGGCGCGATGCAGCACGCCGAGGACATGCAGACGCAGCCATGGAGCGACGGCAGCGCGATCACGCAGAAGATCGCCGGCGAGTCGAGCGTGACGGCGGCGGAGCGGGTGAGCGGGTGGCAGCGCAACGGGCTCGGCTCGATCGAGACGGCCCCTGCGACGGAAGTCACGGTAAACGGCAAGACCTACCGCGCCTATCGTGACGACCTCAACCGTTCCGCGAAGCCGGTCGTCGAGCCGCAGATCTACACGCAGCGCGTCGTGTTCTGCCGATAACGAAACGTCAATCCGAGGACGGCCCGGCGCCGCGCCGCGGGACCACGATGTCCCGCCCCGCGCGATCCGGCGACGGCCGTCTCGACCACCCATCCAAGCGACGAGGCCATCGTGAACTATTGCTGCCAGATCAGGGTGTCGGGCCCGCAGGATCTCGAACGCGCGGCGGGACCGGCGCCGTTCGTTGCCGTCCGGCGCAACCATGTCGTACCGCCGCGGCCACTCGTCTACCTGTCGCAGCAGCACGATGCCGCGCTCGTCGACTGCCTCGCGTCACGCGGCTGGGACGTGTGGCGCGCGAAAACCGTTGCGGACGCACTGAATCTCGTCAGGGTGAACCGGCCGCATGCGGGCATCGTCGATTTCGGCAGCTTCGCGTCGCCCGACGTCAAGTCGTTCGAAACGCTGCTGCGCGATCCGCGCGTCGGCTGGGTCGCGCTCGCCGACCATGAGCGCCTGCGGGATCTCACCATCGCGCGCCTGATTCGCCACTGCTGCTTCGACTACGTGCGCAATGCGAACGCCTATACCACGATCGGCTATCTGGTCGGCCATGCATACGGGATGCTGAAGCTCGCGGACGGCAGCCCGGACGCCGATGCGGCGCCCCCCGGCGGCACGATGATCGGCTCGTGCGACGCCATGCGCCGGCTGTTCACGACGATCCGCAAGGTCGCGAACACGGACGCCACCGTCTTCGTCGCCGGCGAATCCGGCACCGGCAAGGAGCTGACGGCGGCGGCGATCCACCAGCAGTCGTTGCGCGCCGACGCGCCCTTCGTCGCCGTGAACTGCGCGGCCATTCCGCCGGCGCTGCTGCAGGCCGAACTGTTCGGCCACGAGCGCGGCGCGTTCACGGGCGCGCACCAGCGCAAGATCGGCCGGATCGAGGCTGCGCACGGCGGCACGCTGTTTCTCGACGAAATCGGCGACATGCCGTTCGAGAGCCAGGCGAGCCTGCTGCGCTTCCTGCAGGAAGGCACGATCGAGCGGCTCGGCGGGCACGCGTCGATTCCGGTGGACGTGCGGATCGTGTCGGCGACCCACGTCGATCTCGAGGCCGCGATGCAGGCGGGGCGGTTCCGTGCCGACCTGTACTACCGCCTGTGCGTGCTGCGCATCGACGAGCCGCCGCTGCGCGTGCGCGGCCGCGACATCATGCTGCTCGCCGACCACGTGCTGCGGCGCTATCGCGGCGACAGTTCGCTCCGGATTCGCGGCTTCATGCCGTGCGCGATCGAAGCGATCCACAGCTACCCATGGCCCGGCAACGTGCGCGAGTTGATCAACCGCATCCGGTTCGCGGTCGTGATGACGAACGGCCCGATGATCTCGGCCGCGGATCTCGAACTGCACCCGTACACGTCGCGGCGGCCGCCGACGCTCGCGGAAGCGCGCCGGCAGGCCGAGCGGCACGCGATCGAGGAAACGCTGATGCGCCACCGCCACCAGCATGCGGACGTGGCGGCCGAGCTGGGCATCTCGCGCGCGACGCTGTACCGGCTGATGACCTCGCACGGGCTGCACGGCTGACGCGCTGCGGCAAACCGCCGCTCAAGACCGCGCGATGTCGGCCGTTAAGACAGGAAACGGCCCGTCCGGACCGCCGGTGCAGCCCTGCTGCGCGCGGCCGGCACGCGGCGCATCACGCTTATCCGAGGTTACCGTGGCAGAGTGCAGTCACTGCGGCAGGACGTTCCTGGTCGGCGGGCGGTCGATCGACGGCCGCCGCTATTGCCGTCCGGCGTGCGCGCAAGCGCATCCGATCGTCGTCGAGGCGGAACGGGTGCCCGACGCGAAAGTCTGGGAGTACGTGCACGACTGGCGTTACGGGCCGTGCCCGATCTGCGGGCGCGACGACCAGCCGGTGGATGTCCATGCGTCGCATCGCGTCGTGTCGCTGCTGTTCGTCACGCGCTGGGCGACGCGGCGCCATGTGTGCTGCCGGCGTTGCGGCCGCAGGAAGCAGGCGGTCGCGCTGCTGGCTTCGGCCGCGTTCGGCTGGTGGGGGGTGCCGTGGGGCCTCGTGCTGACGCCGATCCAGCTCGTGCGCAACGCGCTCGGGCTGGCCGCGCGCGACCCGGCGGTCGCGACGCAGCAGTTCGAACAGCTCGTGCGGCGCAAGCTGGCGGCGCGCCGGCTGCGGCGCGCACGGCAGGGCGCCGGCGCCTGAGCGCGCGGCCCGGCGCGCCGCGCGCGATCAGGCGGCCGGCCGCTCGAAGCCCGATGCGACCCAGCGCTCGGCGCTGGCCTTGTTGAGCTTGAACCCGGCCGACACTTTCGCTTCGGCCAGCAGCTCGCCATACGGATCGAATGCCTTGAGCTGCGCGTACGGCTCGAATTCGTCCGGCACGATGTCGAGCGTCACCGACACATCCTGGTCGTCCTCGCCCTGAACCGTCACCTCCTTGTGCAGCATCGCGCGCCGCTGCTGCTCGTGCCGCATCAGCACCTCGGTCGCGGTCTTCACGAGCGTGCGGAACGCGTTCGCGTCCATCGGCTTCGGGTTCTTCTTGTCGCGGCCCATGGTCCACGGCCCGACGAGCGCGGGCTCGGACTCGCCGTCCTTGATCATCTCGACGGCCCAGCCGTCGTCGTCTTCGTTCTTGATGATGCGGGCCGTCCAGCCGTTGTCGCGCCAGAGGCCGTCTTCGTGGATGGAGGTGTCGTCGGGTTGCAGGTCGGATTCGGTCATGGGGAAAGCGAGGTACGGGCAGCCGGCAAACGGGCGGTGGCGCGCGGCCGGCATCGGCGCGTCGCGCGCCTCCGGTGGCCCGGCGCGGGATGCAAAGGCGTCGATTTTACCTGCTGGCCGGTCGCTTGGCCCGCATCGGCCGCCACGCTGGCCATTCGACCGATGTCCGCGGCGACCCGCCGCCCGGTATCGGGCATTCGAACCGGCGCAAATATCAAACTCGTATTACGTCCCCGGCGGCCGATCCCGATGCCGTCCGATATCCCGCCTGCGCGCGGCTTCATAGAATCGACGTTCAGGCTAAAAATAGCCTGAACGTCCTTTCAACGCCAAACCGGCCGTGCGCGTCCCGTGTCGCGCGGCCGATGAACCAACTGGAACTGCGCATGAGGAAATTCAATGTTCGCGTCGTTTTCGCGTACGACTGGCCGTTGACGCTGGCCGGCATCGAGCAGGTCGCGGGCAGCGGCTGTGCGATCGAGATCGTCGCGGTGTACCGGAGCATGGCCGAACTGGTCGCGTCGCTCGGCGGCGTCGATTGCGATCTCGTGCTGGTCGACTATGCGATCCGGGCAGACGAGCAGATGGACGGCCTTGCGCTGTTCGACTGGCTGCGGCGCACGCGTCCGAACGTCGGGATCGTCGCGCTGGTCGCGAACGAGAATCCGCTGATCTTCGGGTCGATCCTCGCGATCGGCGGCGTGAGCATCGTCAGCAAGTTCGACGAGGTCGGCCATATCGTCACGGCCATTCATTCGAGCTACAGCGGCGGGCGTTACCTGTCGCCGCTCGTCAGGCGCGCGGTCGACGCATTCGGCGAGCGCGGCGAGGCGCCCGTGAAGCTGTCGGCGCGCGAGATCGAGGTCATTCGCCTGTATCTGTCAGGGGTGCCGATCAAGACGATCGCGCAGCGTCTGAGCAAGGGCAAGCAGACGGTCAGCGCGCAGAAGATCAGTGCGATGAAGAAGCTCGGCGTGAGCAACGACGTCGAGCTGATCCAGCGGGCGGCGGGGTTGGGGCTCGGCACTGGCCTGACCGCGTCACGGCCCGGTCGCGCCGCGTGAGCACGCGTGCGCCGGGCAGCCGCCGTCAGGCCGGCAACGCGAACCGCGTCACCGCATCCCGCAACGCCTCGGCCTGATCGCGCAGCGAATGCGCGGCGGCCGCGGCTTGTTCAACGAGCGCCGCGTTCTGCTGCGTCACCTGGTCCATCTCGCCCACCGCGCGATTGACCTGCTCGATCCCGGCGCTCTGTTCGCGCGACGCATGGCTGATCTCGTCGAGGATCTCGTTCACGCGCCGCACCGACTGCACGATCTCGGCCATCGTCTCGCCCGCGTGCGTGACGAGCGCAGCACCTTGCTCGACGGTCTCGTTCGACGACACGATCAGCGACTTGATCTCCTTCGCCGCCGTCGCCGAGCGTTGCGCGAGCGAGCGCACCTCGGCCGCGACCACCGCGAAGCCGCGGCCCTGTTCGCCGGCACGCGCAGCCTCGACCGCCGCGTTCAGCGCGAGGATGTTGGTCTGGAACGCGATCCCGTCGATTACGCCGATGATGTCGCCGATCTTGTGCGAGCGGTCGGTGATCTCGTTCATCGTGCGCACGACGTCGTCGACCACCGCACTGCCGCGCGTCGCCACCTGCGCGGCCTGGCCGGCGAGCGACGCGGCCTGCGCGGCGCTGTCCGCGTTCTGCTTCACGTTCGCGGTCATTTGGTCCATGCTCGACGCGGTCTGTACGAGCGCGGCTGCCTGTTCCTCGGTGCGCTGCGACAGGTCCGTGTTGCCGGACGCGATCTCGCTCGCGCCGACGTTGATGTTCTCGGTGCCCATCCGCACGCGCGACACCATGTCGATCAACCCGCCCTGCATCGTGTGCAGCGCATGCAGCAGGCTGCCGCGATCGTCCTGCTTCACGGTCACGCGCGCGGTCAGGTCGCCCTGCGCGATGCGTTGCGCGGCGTCGAGCGCCACTTCCAGTTCGCCGCCGAGGTTCGCGCGCACGCTTTTCAGCACCAGCACCATCACGGCGGTCGCGATCCCGCCGAGCACGGCCGTCATCGCGAGCCAGCGGCCGACGCTTTCGAGCACCGCCGAGCGGACGTCGTTCATGTACATGCCGGTCACGAGATACCAGTCCCACGGCGCGAAGCGCTGCACCGCGCTGGTTTTGTCCTGCGGCTTGTCGGCGCCCGGCTTCGGCCACAGATACTCGACGAAGCCCTTGCCGCCTTCCAGGTTGCCGGCCTTCACGATCTCGACGAACAGGTGCTTGCCGTTCGGATCGGTGAAATTCGACACGTCCTTGCCGTTGAGCTCGGACTTGATCGGATGCATCACGATCACCGGCTTCGAGTCGTTGATCGAGATGTAGCCGTCCGCGCCGTGGCGCATCGCGGCGATCGCCTCGAGCGCCTTCTGCTTCGCTTCGGCTTCCGGCAGCGCGTTCTGCTGCGACAGCTTGTAGAAATGGTCGGTCACGCTCGCGGCCTGCGCGACCAGCGACGCGAGCTGGTCGCGGCGGTCGGTGATCATCGATGCGCGTGTCTGCCATGCGCCGAGCCCGGCGATCACGAGCAGGCCGAGCCAGAGGATGACGATCATCGAGGCGAGTTTCTGATTCAGGGAAAGGTTGCGCATGGTGTGTGGTCGGTCGATCGTGGAAGCTCGCCATATCGGCGTGACGGGATAAATGTCTTGACGGCGCCCGGCGGGCGTTACCGTAGACGGGTTATCCCTAGGAACCGGTACCGTGGACGCATGCCTCTAATCCCGACGAGGGTATCTATGCATATGCATAACGGGTGTCGCTATACTCACGGGGCGATGGCGTGTGCGCCGCATGTCCGCCACAGCGGCTCGGCGGCGCGGCGGCGAATGAAACCGAAAGGAGGCAACGATGCGAATTCTGGTGGTAGGGGCCGGCGCGGTCGGCGGGTATTTCGGCGGCCGGCTGGCCGCGGCGGGGCGCGACGTGACGTTCCTGGTGCGCGACGGCCGCGCGGCCGCGCTGGCGCGCGACGGGCTGCTGATCCGCAGCCCGCGCGGCGACCTGACGCTCGCGAACGTGCAGACCGTGCGCGCGGGCGATGCGGGTGCCGGCGTCGCGCCGTTCGACCTCGTGCTGCTGAGCTGCAAGGCGTACAGCCTCGACGATGCAATTCAGTCGTTCGCGCCGTTCGTCGGCCCGCAGACGCTGATCCTGCCGATGCTCAACGGGATGCGTCATCTCGACGTGCTGCGCGACCGGTTCGGCGCCGCGCAGGTGCTCGGCGGGCTGTGCGTGATCGCGGCGACGCTCGATCGCGAGCAGCGCATCGTGCACCTCAACGACACGCACGGGGTCACCTTCGGCGAACTCGCGGGCGGTGAATCGCCGCGCGTGCGCGCGGTGGCCGACGTGCTCGGCGGCGCGGGGTTCGATGCGACGCTCAGCGACAACGTGGTCGCGCGGATGTGGGAAAAATGGGTGTTCCTCGCGACGCTCGCCGCGAGCACGTCGCTGTTCCGCGGCTCGGTGGGCGACATTCTCGCCGCGCCGGACGGCCGCCGCCTGCTCGAGACGATGCTCGGCGAATGCAGCGCGATTGCCGAGCACAACGGCCACCGGCCCGAGCCGGCCGCCATCGAGCGGATGCAGCGGATGGTGCTGACGCCGTCGCCGCTGACCGCGTCGATGCTGCGCGACGTCGAGAACCATGCGCGTGTCGAGGCCGATCACGTGATCGGCGACCTGCTTGCGCGCCGCGACCCGCAGGCGGCCGATACGCTGTCGCTGCTGCGGATCGCGTACAACCACCTGAAGGCATACGAAGTGCGGACGGCGCGCGAGCACGCGGCCGCGTAAGCACCGGAGCGGGCGGCCGTCCGGCCGTTCCGCGCTGCACAAATTTGTCGTCCGGCGCCCTGTGCGGCCGGAATGCGCAAAAAAGTATCGGAAATCAGGCGTAAAGTTGGTGGAGCCGCGCGCTCGATCGACCTACATTGCTTCCCATGCGACCGGTCGCGTCGCCGTGTGAAATACGCGGCGCACGCGCGCAACGAACCGGCCAGCGAGACATGGGAATGGAGACGCCAACCATGATGCACCCCGATCTGGAAGTGGTCGACGTGCGACGCGACGAGTCGTTCAAGGTCTGGTCGCACGGCTATCCGTATCGCACGATCCGCTGGCACTTCCATCCCGAATTCGAACTGCACCTGATCGTCGCGACGCGCGGCAAGTATTTCGTCGGCGACCACATCGGCTCGTTCGGCCCCGGCCATCTCGTGCTGCTCGGCCCGAACCTGCCGCACAACTGGGTCAGCGACATGGCTGAAGGCGAAACCGTCGAGCGCCGCAATCTCGTGATCCAATTCGACCCGGCGTTCGTGCGCCGTTGCATGGACGCGTTTCCCGAATGCCGCGATGCGCAGGCGCTGCTTGACGATGCGCGGCGCGGGGTCGGCTTCGACGCGGCCACCAGCGCCGCGATCGCGCCGCTGTTCGACGAACTGCTGGCCGCGCGCGGCATGCGCCGCATCGCGCTGTTCATGACGATCCTCGAACGGCTTTGCGGGGCGGCCGAACGCACGCTGCTCGCGAGCCCCGCGTACGACCAGGCCGACGTCACGCCCACGCGGCTCAGCCATGCGCTGTCCTACATCGGCAAGAACCTTGCGTCCGAGCTGCGGGAAGCCGATCTCGCGCAACTGACCGGGCAGAGCGTCAGCGCGTTCTCGCGCGCGTTCCACCGCCAGACGGGCATGCCGTTCGTGCAGTACGTGAATCGTCTGCGGATTGAGTCCGCGTGCCAGATGCTGCTCGCCGACGACGCGAACATCACCGATATCTGCTTCCAGGCCGGCTTCAACAACGTGTCGAACTTCAACCGCCAGTTCCGCGCGGTGAAGGGGATGGCGCCGTCCGAATTCCGCGCGCTGCAGCGCCTGAATGCGCGCAGCCGCGAGCTCGCGCTGCACGCGGCGCCCACCGGCAATCCGCTGCCGCCGCGTGTCGTCACGGCCGGCCTCCCCGAGCTCGCGCCGCAGCCAGGATGATCGCGGGGCCGCGGCCCGCCTGACTTTCCCGACCGTTTCACCCAGCGCAATCGCGTCGCCCACGTCGCGAGGGGCGCGTTCACCCACGAAAAAGCCGCACACATAACCGGAGACACCGTCATGACGCATGCATTGCCCGCTTCATTCCCCCGTCGCGCCGCCCGTATGGCGGTGATTGCCGCGCTCGCCGTCGCGGCCTGGCTGCCCGCTGCCGCCGTGCAGGCCGCACCGCTGCGCATCGGCATGACGTTCCAGGAGCTGAACAACCCGTATTTCGTGACGATGCAGAAGGCGCTGAACGACGCCGCTGCGTCGATCGGCGCGCAGGTCGTCGTCACCGACGCGCATCACGACGTCAGCAAGCAGGTGAGCGACGTCGAGGACATGCTGCAGAAGAAGATCGACATCCTGCTCGTGAACCCGACCGATTCGACCGGCATCCAGTCGGCGATCACGCAGGCGAAGAAGGCCGGCGCGGTGGTGGTGGCCGTCGACGCGAACGCGAACGGCCCGGTCGATTCGTTCGTCGGCTCGAAGAACTACGACGCGGGCGTGATGTCGTGCGACTACCTCGCGAAGGCGATCGGCGGCAGCGGCGAAGTGGCGATCCTCGACGGCATTCCGGTCGTGCCGATTCTCGAACGCGTGCGCGGTTGCAAGGCCGGGCTCGCGAAATACCCGAACGTGAAGCTGGTCGACACGCAGAACGGCAAGCAGGAGCGCGCGACTGCGCTGTCGGTCACGGAAAACATGATCTCCGCGCATCCGAACCTGAAGGGCATCTTCAGCGTGAACGACGGCGGCGCGATGGGCTCGCTCGCCGCGATCGAGAGCTCGGGCAAGGACATCAAGCTGACGAGCGTCGACGGTGCGCCCGAGGCGATCGCCGCGATCCAGAAGCCGAATTCGAAGTTCATCGAGACGACCGCGCAGTTCCCGGCCGACCAGGTGCGCATCGCGCTCGGCATCGCGATCGCGCGGAAGTGGGGCGCGACGGTGCCGAAGGCGATTCCCGTCGACGTGAAGGTGGTCGATCGCGGCAACGCGAAGGGCTTCAGCTGGTGAACGACGTGCGATGCGACGCGAGGCGCGGCGGCACGGCCGGCGCGCTTCGCACGGAGAAGCCGATGGACACGATACTCAGGCTCAGCCACATCACGAAAAGCTTTCCGGGCGTGAAGGCGCTGTCCGACATTGATCTGGAGATTGCGCGCGGCGAGATCCACGCGCTGCTCGGCGAGAACGGCGCGGGCAAGTCGACGCTGATGAAGATCCTGTGCGGCATTCACCAGCCGGATGCCGGCACGATCGAGATCGACGGCACCGCCCGCCATTTCGCGGACTATCACGATGCGGTCGCGGCGGGCGTCGGCATCGTGTTCCAGGAATTCAGCCTGATTCCGCACCTCGACGCCGTTGACAACCTGTTCCTCGGCCGCGAGCTGCGCAACCGCTGGGGCGCGCGCGACCGCAAGCGGATGCGTCACGCGGCGGCCGCGATCTTCGCGCGGCTCGGCGTGGCGATCGATCTCGATGCGCCGATCCGTGCGCTGTCGGTCGCGCAGCAGCAGTTCGTCGAGATCGGCAAGGCGCTGTCGCTCGACGCGCGCATCCTGATCCTCGACGAACCGACTGCCACGCTCACGCCGGCCGAGGCCGAGCACCTGTTCGCGATCATGCGCGAGCTGAAGCGGCAGGGCGTCGCGATGATCTTCATCTCGCATCACCTCGACGAGATCTTCGCGGTGTGCGACCGCATCACGGTGCTGCGCGACGGCCAGTACGTGGCGACGACCGACGTCGCGCGCACGGACGTCGAGCAACTGGTACGGATGATGGTCGGCCGACGGATCGAAAGCAGCTTTCCGCCGAAGCCGGCGCGCGCGGCCGATGCGCCGCGGGTGCTGGAGGTCAACGAACTGCAGATCGAGCGCGGCGGCCCGGTGAACCGCTTCACGCTGCATGCCGGCGAGATCCTCGGCTTCGCCGGGCTGGTCGGCTCGGGCCGCACGGAAACCGCGCTCGCGGTGATCGGCGCGACGCGTGCGCACCGCAAGGACGTGCGCGTGCGCGGCACGGCGGCGAAGCTCGCCGATCCGGCCGACGCGCTGCGCGCGGGCATCGGCATCCTGCCGGAGAGCCGCAAGACGGAAGGGCTCGTCACGTCGTTCTCGATCCGCGACAACATCTCGCTGAACAACCTCGGCAAGTACCGGTCGATGCGCTGGCTGATCGACCGTCGCGGCGAGGCGCGCACCACGCACGACGTGATGCGGCGCGTCGGCGTGAAGGCGCCGTCGATCCACACCGAGGTCGCGACGCTGTCCGGCGGCAACCAGCAGAAGGTCGTGATCGCGCGCTGGCTGAACCATCACACGTCGGTGCTGATCTTCGACGAGCCGACGCGCGGCATCGACGTCGGCGCGAAAGCCGAAATCTACGGGCTGATGCGCGAACTCACCGCGCGCGGCTACGCCATCATCATGATCTCGTCCGAGTTGCCGGAAATCGTCGGCATGTGCGATCGCGTCGCCGTGTTCCGGCAGGGCCGCATCGAGGCGACGCTCGCAGGCGACGAGATCGATCCCGACACGGTCATGACCTATGCCACGGCCGGCACGCGAGGAGCGACCCATGAACCTGCCTGATTCTTCTTCCACGCCTTCCACGACGCTCGCGGCGACCGCCGGACACGGCGACGCACCGCCGCCACGCGCGAGGTGGGCGCAGCTGCGGCGCTCGACGCTGTTCTATCCGCTCGTCGGCCTGATCGTCGTGTGCATCGCGATGATGATCGCGAGCCCGAGCTTCCTGTCCGCCGCGAACCTGGAAAACGTGCTGCGCCAGGTGTCGATCAACGCGATCATCGCGGTCGGCATGACCTGCGTGATCCTGACCGGCGGGATCGACCTGTCGGTCGGCTCGGTGATGGCGCTGTCGGGCACGCTCGCGGCCGGGCTGATGGTCGCGGGCGTGAACGCGGTCGCCGCGCTCGCGATCGGCATCGCGGTCGGCCTCGGGTTCGGCTTCCTGAACGGCGTGTTCGTCGCGTTCGCGGGGATGCCGCCGATCATCGTCACGCTCGCGACGATGGGTATCGCGCGCGGCCTGGCATTGATCTATACGGGCGGCTATCCGATCGACGGCTTGCCCGACTGGGTCGCGTTCTTCGGCAGCGGCAAGGTGTTCGGCATCCAGGCGCCCGTGCTGATCATGCTGGTGATCTATGCGATCGCGTGGCTGCTTCTCGACCGGATGCCGTTCGGCCGCTATGTGTATGCGATCGGCGGCAACGAGCAGGCGACGCGGCTCACCGGCGTGCGGGTCGCGCGCGTGAAGCTGATCGTCTACACGCTGGCCGGCCTCACGTCGGCGCTCGCCGCGATCGTGCTGACCGGGCGCCTGATGAGCGGTCAGCCGAACGCCGGCGTGGGCTTCGAGCTCGACGCGATCGCGGCCGTCGTGATGGGCGGCACGTCGATCTCCGGCGGGCGCGGCGCGATCCTCGGCACGCTGGTCGGTGCGCTGCTGCTCGGCGTGCTCAACAACGGGCTGAACATGATCGGCGTGAACCCGTATGTGCAGAACGTGATCAAGGGCGGAATCATCCTGCTCGCGATCTACATCAGCCGCGAACGGTCGCGGTAACGACCGATTCATCAGTCATCCAGATCATCCACGAAAGAGACAACTCATGACGACACCCGAAGCCCTGCCGCGGATGACCGCGGTCGTCTGCCACGGCCCCGAGGACTACCGCGTCGAACAGGTCGCGAAGCCGCGCCCCGGCGCGAACGAGCTCGTGATCCGTATCGCCGCATGCGGAATCTGCGCGAGCGACTGCAAGTGCTACACGGGCGCGAAGATGTTCTGGGGCGGCCCGAGCCCATGGGTGAAGGCGCCCGTGATTCCCGGCCACGAATTCTTCGGCCACGTCGAAGCGCTCGGTGACGGCGCGGCCGAACATTTCGGCGTGACGGTGGGCGACCGCGTGATCGCCGAGCAGATCGTGCCGTGCGGCAAGTGCCGCTATTGCAAGTCGGGCCAGTACTGGATGTGCGAAGTGCACAACATTTTCGGCTTCCAGCGCGAGGTGGCCGACGGCGGGATGGCCGAGTACATGCGCATTCCGCCGACCGCGATCGTCCACAAGATTCCGCTCGGCGTGTCGCTCGAGGATGCGGCGATCATCGAGCCGCTGTCGTGCGCGATCCATACGGTGAACCGTGGCGACGTCCAGCTCGACGACGTGGTCGTGATCGCGGGCGCGGGCCCGCTCGGGCTGATGATGACGCAGGTCGCGCACCTGAAGACGCCGAAGAAGCTCGTCGTGATCGACCTGATCGACGAGCGGCTGGAACTCGCGCGCGAGTACGGTGCCGACGTGACGATCAACCCGACGCGCGACGACGCGCGCGAGATCGTCCGGTCGCTCACCGACGGCTACGGCTGCGACGTCTACATCGAGACGACCGGCGCGCCGGTCGGCGTGAGCCAGGGGCTCGACCTGATCCGCAAGCTCGGCCGCTTCGTCGAATTCAGCGTGTTCGGCGAGGATGCGACCGTCGACTGGTCGATCATCGGCGATCGCAAGGAACTCGACGTACGCGGCGCGCACCTGGGGCCATACTGCTATCCGATCGCGATCGACCTGCTCGCGCGCGGGCTCGTCACGTCGACAGGCATCGTCACGCACGACTTCGCGCTCGAGGACTGGGACGACGCGATCCGCGTCGCGAAATCGCCCGAATCGATCAAGGTGCTGCTGAAGCCGGCCCGCTGACGGCCGGCGTGCGCCTCACCGGAGACATCATGGAATACGTCATAGGCGTCGATATCGGCACGCAGAGCACCAAGGCGCTGCTCGTCGACCGGCACGGCACGATCGTCGCGCGGCGCTCGGCCGGCTACCAGCCCGATACGCCGCGCCCGCTGTGGGCCGAACAATGGCCGCAGGTGTGGTTCGATGCGGTGCTCGCGTGCATCGCGGGCTGCGTGAGCGATGCGCGCGCGCAGGGCGTGCCGGCCGATGCGATCCGCGCGGTGTGCGTGGGCAGCCTGTACGGCGGCTCGGGCATTCCGGTCGACATCGACATGCGGCCGCTCCATCCGTGCCTGATCTGGATGGACCGGCGCGCGACCGCGGAAGTCGACTGGGTCGACGCGAACGTGAACGTCGAGCGGCTGCGCGTGATCACGGGCAACGGCGTCGACAGCTATTACGGCTTCACGAAGATGCTGTGGCTGCGCGACCAGCGGCCGGACGTGTGGGCGAACGTGCGCTATTTCCTGCCGCCGAACGCGTACGTAATCTACCTGCTGACCGGCGAGGTCGCGGTCGATCACAGTTCGGCCGGCAATATCGGCGGCGTGTACGACGTCGCGCGCCGCGAGTGGTCCGACGACGCGCTCGACATGCTCGGCATTCCGGCGACGATGATGCCCGAGCGGCTCGTCGAATCGACGGACGTCGTCGGCGGGCTGCTGTCGCAATGGACGGAGCAACTTGGGCTGCCGGCCGGCACGCCCGTCGTCGCCGGCGGCGTCGATGCGGCCGTCGCGACCTTCGCGGCCGGCGCGACGCGCACGGGGCAGCATGTCGCGATGATCGGCACCAGCATGTGCTGGGGTTACGTGAGCCGGCACGTCGATGCGCGTCACGGGCTCGTCAGCATGCCGCACGTGTTCAACGGGCAGCGCGACCTCTACGTGTTCGGCGGCGCGATCACGGCCGGCGCGTCGGTCGCCTGGTTTCGCGACCAGTTCTGTCACGCGGAAATCGATGCGGCGCGCCTGCTGCCGCACGGCGATCCGCACGTGTTGCTCGAGGAAGCGGCCGAAAGCGTGCCGCCGGGCGCCGACGGCGTGCTGTTCCTGCCGTACCTGATGGGCGAGCGCAGCCCCGTGTGGGACGCGAAGGCGAGCGGTGCGTTCGTCGGGCTGAGTCTCGCGCATACGCGCGCGCACCTGTATCGCGCGGTGCTCGAAGGTGTCGCGTTCGCGTTGCGGCACAACATCGAGGCGGGCCGGCGTGGCGCGGTGGCGCTGGATGACCGGCTGATCGTCGTGGGCGGGGCCGCGCATTCGGCGCTGTGGATGCAGATCATCGCGGACGTGACGGGCTTCCCGGTGTGGACGATCGAGCAGGACGTCGAAGCCGCGATGGGGGCGGCCTTGCTCGCGGGCGTCGGGGCAGGGCTCGTGTCGCACGACGATGCGCAAGGCGGCTGGGTCACGCTCGTCGAGCGTGCACGGCCCGATGCCGGACGCGCGAAAGCGTATGCGGCGCGCTTTGCGCTTTATACGGCGCTGTATCCGGCGCTCAAACCGATCATGCACGAGTTGCACACGCCATCATGAAGACACGATTCGATTTCGGCGGTTCGCGGGTGCTCGTCACGGGGGCGTCGAGCGGGATCGGGCGCGCGTGCGCGGTCGCGCTGGCGCAGGCGGGCGCGCAGGTCGTCGCGGCCGGGCGCGACATGGCCGCGCTCGATGCGCTGGCCGGCGAGGCCGCGTGCAAGACGCTGCGACTCGACGTCGGTGGCGACGAGCACGCGATCGATGCGGCGCTCGCCGCGCACGATGCGTTCGACGGCCTCGTGAATTGCGCGGGGATCGCATCGCTCGAATCGGCGCTCGAGGTGAGCGCCGCGCATTTCGATCGCGTGATGGCCGTCAATGCGCGCGGTGCGGCGCTCGTTGCCCGGGCCGTCGCACGGAAGATGAGCGCGCGCGACGCGCGGGGCGTCGCGCAGGCGCGGGGCAGCATCGTCAACGTATCGAGCCAGGCCGCGCTCGTCGGCTTGCCCGCGCATTTGAGCTATTGCGCGTCGAAGGCGGCGATGGATGCGATCACGCGCGTGCTGTGCATCGAACTCGGGCCGCACGGCATTCGTGTGAACAGTGTGAACCCGACCGTCACGCTCACGCCGATGGCGCAGTTCGCGTGGAGCGAACCGGAAAAGCGCGCGCCGATGCTGGCTGCGATTCCGCTCGGGCGATTCGCGGAGCCGGACGAGGTCGTCGAACCGATCCTGTTCTTGCTCAGCGACGCGGCGTCGATGGTCAGCGGCGTGTCGCTGCCGATCGACGGCGGATATACGGCGCGCTAGACAACCTCATGCGGCGACGACGGCGCATGACGGGAACCCGCGATGAATGCGCGGCGCGGCAGCCCGGAGGCTAGACAGGATCCTTGCTCGGCGGTCCGTCCGGTTGCTGCGGGTTGTCGTGATGGCCGGGCGGCGACGAGAACGGATCGTCTTCCGGATCGCGGTTCGGGTCGGCCGGTGGCTCGGGCGTCGGGGTCGTGTGATCGGTCATGGAGGACTCGCGCGGTGCGTGACGGCGGTGGCGCGGCAGGGGCGCCTCGTCTCCGTTATAGCCAATCGGGTGCGCGTTTGCAGCGGGATTGTGGCGACGGGTGGTCTGTCGTCGGTGCAAGCCGCGGATGGACGAGTTTCAGCAGGAGCCCGCTGGGCGCGGCGCTGGCGCTGCTTTGCACCGCCCGCGTGGTGCGATCCCGGTCAGCGCAAATCCGCCGGTGTATCGACGTCGCGCACGATGCCGGGATCGTCGACGTCCAGCAGCGTGACCGCCGCGCTGGCGAACAGCGCGCGGGCGCCTGTGTCGCCGTCGAGGGTGGCCAGTGCATCGAAATGGTGCGCGGCGAACCCGACCGGATGGCCGCGCACGCCGTGGTGCGCGGGTGCGACGATCGACGCGTCGTCGGCGTCGAGCGCGCGCGTGACCGTTTCGTAGGTGGACGCCGCGATCCACGGCATGTCGCCGAGCGCGACGAGCCAGCCGTTGGCGTCGGGCGTCGCGCGTACGCCGGCCGCGAGGCTCGCGCCCATGCCGCGCACGGCGTCGGGCGCATAGACGACGTGGCAGCCGGCTTCGTTCAGCAGCATCGCGAGTTTTTCGGCACCGGGACGCACGACGGCGATCACGTCGGCCGTGGCCGCCGCGAGATGGCGGGCGGCCGCGACCGCAACCGGCGTGCCGTCGGGAAGCAGCGCGAGCAGCTTGCTGTGCAGGCCGCTCGGGTCGAAGCGCTGACCGAGGCCGCCCGCGAGGAGGACGCCGGTGGCGAGTGACGCATAGGACATCGGCGCGGGGGAGAGTGATGCAGGTGCTGCGATTGTGCGGGAGCGGGCAGGGATCGACAAGTGAGGATGTTACCGAGCCGGGCGCGTTTCGTCGGAAAGAATGTCAGCGTGAGGCTTCGTCGAGCATGTTTTCCTCGACGGGGCCGTAGATGGCGTGCGATTGATCGTGCATCACGGCCCAATAGCGGTCGCCGAACGACCAATGCCACCATTCCGACGGGTAATTGGTCAGGCCGGCGCCCGACAGCGCGGTGATCAGCACCTGACGGTTGCGGGCGGCTGCGCGGCTGATGAACGGGTTGTGCGTGTAGCACGCGCCGGAGGATTCCTGGTCGGTGGCGTTCATGATGCAGCCCATGTCGAGCTCGATGCCTTCTGCCGAGATCAGTGTGAGGTCGACGGCTGCACCCGTTGGGTGCGCGGCGACTTCCGGCGGCGCGACGTGGTGGCTCGTCAGGGCGATCAGCGCGTCTTCGTCCGGAAGCGGATTCAGCGTGCGGCGCAGATGCGCGAGGTGTGCGGAGAAGGAGTCGCGCTGCAGGGCCGGCGGCCGATAGCCTTCCTTGACGTACAGGCGCAGGCCGGCGGGGAGCGCTTGCGCGGCGGCGATCAGCCGGTCCGCTATACCGCGACGCACTTTCAGGAAATGCGGGCTTCTGCTTTCGATGTCGCGGCGGCCGAGATCGACGGCAATGCGTGCATGGAAACCTGCGAGATCGACAAACCCTTCGTGCGACTCCAGCAGGGCAATGGACCGGACAACGGGATCGGAGAGCGAAATCACGATAGTGGACGAAGTGGCGCAATGACGGTTGCGGGCCACGTCCGGCTGGCAGCAGGAAGCGCGGTTGCGCGAGGCCGGGCGCTCGTGGTTGATTGGGTCAGACGAATCGCCAATATGCCAGAGTCCGGCGGAGGATGTGTCGCGGTTTCCGCTGCGGGGGCGTGAGCCTCTTATCCTCGCGTATCGATGGTCGTGCCCGCGTGGACGCCGTCGTTTCGCGTGTCGTGTGGCGGCGCCTCCCAACCGCTTTCCTCGATTGGATCGACGGGACCGTCGTAGCGCACGACCGAGCCGCGCAATACGTCCAGCGGCTGCCTTGCATATCGTTGGTTATGCATCCGCCCACTTCCTCAACAGGTTGTGATAAATCCCCGTCAACGAGATGACCATCGGATCCTTCGCGCCTTTCTCCGCGGAAAGCGCCTGAATCTGCGTATCGAGCTGGAACAGCAGCGTGCGGTCGCCGTCGTCGCGCACCATGCTCTGAATCCAGAAGAACGACGCGACGCGTGCGCCGCGCGTCACGGGCGTGACGTGATGCAGGCTCGACGCCGGATACAGCACGAGGTCGCCCGCCGGCAGCTTCGCGCGATGGGTGCCGTACGTATCCTCGACACACAGCTCGCCGCCGTCGTACGCATCGGGTTCTTCGAGAAACAGCGTCGCCGACAGGTCGCTGCGCACGCGGAAATCCGTGCCGCGCAGCAGCCGGATCGCGTTGTCGACGTGCGTGCCGAACGTCTCGCCGCCTTCGTAGCGATTGAACAGCGGCGGAAACACCTTGAGCGGCAGCGCCGCCGAGAAGAACAGCGGATGACGTGCGAGCGCGTCCTGAATCGCGTCACCCACCGCGCGTGCGGCCGGCGCGCCTTCCGGCAATTGCCGGTTGCGTTTCGCGAGCGCCGATTGCGTGCCGGACGTCGCATTGCCGTCGACCCATTCGGCCGCATCGAGCAGTTCGCGACATTGCG
Source organism: Burkholderia sp. AU6039 (assembly GCF_002223365.1). Classification (NCBI taxonomy): domain Bacteria; kingdom Pseudomonadati; phylum Pseudomonadota; class Betaproteobacteria; order Burkholderiales; family Burkholderiaceae; genus Burkholderia; species Burkholderia sp. AU6039. Next base: position 2,245,863 of record NZ_NKFK01000005.1, on the reverse strand, counting down.
CGACCTGTGCTTTCGTCAGTACGCCGGGGATGTGAAGCATCATGATGCGGTGTCCATACAATGTGGCTGCGGCTGTGGTGGCAACTTCAGCGCCGCCGCACGAAACGCGTCGATCGGCGACGACGCGAGATACGCGCGCATCTTCGCGACGAACGCGGGTGTCGCGGTGGCCGGCACGCGTGCAAGCCACGCGAGCGCTTCGTCGATGCGCCCGCGCTCGGCGAGCAGCCGCGCAAGGTTGAACTGGCCGCGGAAGTCGCCGGCCACGGCGGCGCGTCGATAGTGGTCGAACGCGGCGTCGCGGTCGACCGGTACGACCCAGCCATCCTCGTAGAAGCCGCCGATCAGGTTGATCGATTTCGCATGGCCGCGCGCGGCCGCGCGCTGGAACCAGTCGAGCGCCTCGGCGCGGTTCTCGTCGACGCCGTTGCCGAGCGCGAGCGCCGTCGCGTAGTTGTACATGCCCCAGTCGAGCCCCGCCTGCGCGGCGAGCCGGTACCAGTACACGGCAACCGGCGCGCACGCGGCCGTGCCCCAGCCGAACTCGTAGCAGCGGCCGAGCATGTTCATCGCCATCGCGTGGCCGGCGCGCGCCGCGTGCCGGAACCAGTTGAACGCGGCCGCCGGATCGCGCGCGACGCCATGTCCGTCGAGCAGGTATTGCCCGTAGACGGCCTGTGCATCGACGATGCCGTTGTCGGCCGCCGCCGCGACCCACGCGGCGGCGCGCTCGGGCGGCCCGGCCAGGATGTCGGCGAACTCGCGCGGCGAAACCGATGCGAGCGCCTTCAGCGACACGGCCTCCATCGATCAGTAGCGCGCGTTCAGCGTGACGAACGCCGAGCGGCCCGGTGCGATCGACGCGTAGTGCGCCGGATACGCCTGGTCGAAGTAGGTGCGGTTGAACAGGTTGTTCACGTTCAGCTGCAGGTCGAGCTTCTTGTTGATGCGGTACTGCGCCATCGCATCGAAGCGCCAGTACGACGGCACCGCGTGCTGGTTCGCGGGATCGCCGAACACCTGCGACATGTAGAACGCGCCGCCGCCGACGGTGAACTTCGGCGTCACGTCGTAGTTCGACCACATCGTGAAGCTGTGCTTCGGCGTGTTCGGGAACCGGTTGCCGTTGTTCGCCGTGTCCTTGCCGTTGTCGCGCAGCTCGCTCTTCATGTACGTATAGCCGCCGAACAGCTGCCACTGCTTCGTGATCTGGCCCGCGACGCCGAGTTCGAGACCCTGCACGCGCTTGTTGCCGACCATCGCGTACTGGTTGTTCGGCAGCGTCACGCGCGCATTCGTCGTATCGATCTGGAACAGCGCGGCGGTCAGCGCGAGCTTGTCGTTCAGCACGTTCCACTTCGTGCCGAGCTCGATGCTGCGGTTCTTCTCCGGCGACAGCTGATCGGCGTTCGAGCCGACGCCGCCGCGGCCCGGCGTGAGCGACTGCGTTTCGCTGCCTTCGCCGAGCAGCATGCCGGCCGGCGTCGACGACGTCGCGTACGACGCATAGATGCTGCCGTTCTGCGCGGGCTTGAACACGAGGCCGGCCTGCCAGTTCACGAGCGTGTCGTCACGCGTGGTGGTCTTGCCGCCGTTGGCCTTGGTGTCGGTGAAGCGCGTCGAGTAGTCGTCGACGCGCACGCCGGCATTGACCTGCCAGCGCGGCGTGATCTCGATCGTGTCGAAGCCGTAGATCGACTTCGTCACGGTGCGCGCATACGCGTAGTCGTTGTTGCGCGTGATCGAGCCGGCCCACGGGTCGTTCGGGTTCGGCGACCACAGGCTCGTGCAGTTGTAGCCCGACGCGGCACCGATACCGTTCTGGCAGATCTTGCCGTTCGCGGCGGCGACGTTGTACGTGTCGCGCTTGCCCCATTCGCGCGACAGCTCGATACCGGTCGTGAAGCTGTGCTTGAACGGGCCGGTGCGGAATTCGCCGAACAGCTCGGTCTGGTTCGCGATGCTGTTGATTGCGCTGTTGCGGTTGTTCGCGCGCCGCCAGACCTTGCCGTTGACCACGTTGCCCTGGCTGTCGTCGGGCTGCGTCCAGATGTAGTCCTGCGTCGATTCCGTATAGCGCGTGGTGTTGCGGATCGTCAGCGACGACGTGATGTCGTGCTCGATCTTCAGCGTGCTGATGTCCGACGTCGTCTTGCGGAAATCGCGGTTGGTCAGGCCGTAGAAGTTGTGGCGGTCGACGGGCGCCGGGCCGTCGGTGGCGACGCCTTTCGGGAGGTTGAAGCCGTAGTAGTACGGGATGCCGCCGTCGGGCAGGTCGTCCGTCTGCAGGTGGTAGTAGCTCGCGACGACGCGCGTCGACGTGCCGAGGCCGAACGCGATCGACGGTGCGACGCCCCAGCGCTCGTTGTTCACCGCGTCGCGGCCGGCGACGTCGTTGTTGTGGCTCATCAGGTTCAGGCGGAACGCGGCGTGGTCGGCGAACTGCCAGTTGCCGTCGGCCGTGAAGCGGCGGTAGCGGTCGGTGCCGAGGCCCGCGCTCGCGGCGGCGGTGGTGCCGAGGTGCGGGGCCTTCGTGATCAGGTTGATGCTGCCGCCCGCGCCGCCGCGGCCGCCGTACGCGCCGTCGGAACCCTTGGTGATCTCGATGCGCTCGGTGTTGAAGATCTCGCGCGTCGTCGCACCGGTGTCGCGCATGCCGTCGACGAACATGCTGCCCTGCGTGTCGTAGCCGCGGATGAACGGACGATCGCCGAGCGGGTTGCCGCCTTCGCCGGCGCCGAACGTGATGCCGGGCACGGTGCGCAGCGCTTCGGTCAGCGTCGACGCGCCGCTGTTCTGGATCAGTTCCTGCGGGATCACGGTGACGGACTTCGGCGTGTCGACGAGCGGCGCGGTGAATTTCGCGGAAGCGGAGAAGTCGGCCTTGTAGCTGTGTTCGGCCTTGCCCTGGACCTCGATCGGCGCGAGATGGCCTTCGGTGCCGGCCGGGGCGGGCGGCGGCGTGCCGTCCGCCGCGAAGGCCGGGCTTGCGGCGAGCACGCTGCACAGGGTGGTGAATTTGCCGAGCTTCAGCTCGTCGGGACGTGACTTCATGGTGCGCTTCGACCTCGCGGTGTGGCCCCGGGGGCGGTGCGCTACGGAAGTGTGCATGCCGCCGGGAATTATTACGATTTGTTTTCAGGCGGCATTCTATGTAATTTCAACTTAAATGAGAAGCATTCGTGTTATCGCTTGTTGGGAAATTGTTGAGGAATGTGACGGGGTGGTTGTGGGGCGTGCGGGACGGTGTTGATGGCCGAAAGGCCAGGTGGGGCGGGCTTGTCGGGCGGGGTAGAGTGGTTTTGTCGCGGGGCATCAACCATGACAGCAAAGTGCCAGGATGACTGCACTGAAAGCAATCTTGGTGAGGTGCATCATGCCAGTCATTACCGTTCGAAATTTGCCCGATGAAGTGCATCGGGCGCTTCGGGTTCGCGCGGCTCAGCACGGGCGTAGCACCGAAGCGGAAGTGCGCGACATCCTCGAGCAGGCCGTTTTACCGGGCGGTCGGCTCAAGCTGGGAGCGCTGCTGGCCGAAATCGGACGGGAGGCAGGCGGCGTCGATTTCGACGTTCAGCGCGACAGGACGCCAACTAATCCGATGAGCTTTGAATGATCCTTGTTGATATGAATGTCATTTCCGAGCCGCTGCGGCGTGAGCCGAGTGCGGCCGTGGTCGAGTGGCTCGATGCTCAGAACGTCGAGACATTGTTTCTCGCCGCGATCAGTCTCGCCGAAATTCGCTTCGGCGTTGCGGCAATGCCGGAGGGGCGAAGGCGAGACTTGTTGCACGAAAGCATCGAGCAGCGCGTCGTGCCGCTGTTTCGCGGCAGGATTCTGCCGTTCGACGATGCGGCGAGCAAAGCGTATGCGAGCATTCGAGCGCGTGCGCGCGCCTCTGGCAGTGCGATCGCGCCTGCCGACGTTTTTATCGCCGCCACGGCCGAGGCGAACGGGTTGATCATTGCGACGCGCGACGTCGCGCCGTTCGAGTCGGTCGGCCTGCGGGTAATCGATCCGTGGGCGTCCTAGGCGCTGATTGCCTACCTTTCCACCGCGCGTAAAAAAAGCGCAGCCGGGCCTGCCGGGCGCGCTTTCCGTTGAACCTAGGGGCGCCTGACTGGCTCGCCCCCGCAGTTCCTTCTCAATCAACCCCGTGAAACACCGCATCCTCCGGCCCGAGATAGGCCGGCGGGCGCCACGTCGCGTCGCGCATCGAATGCTGGACGAGGTTCTCGACGCCGAGCAGCACCGCGAAGATCGCCATCCGCACCGGAATGCCGTTGTCGGTCTGGCGGAAGATCGCGAGGCGCGGGTCGCGGTTCAGGTCGACCGACAGGTCGTTCGCGCCGGGCCGGCTGTCGCGCGGCAGCGGGTGCATGATCAGCGTGTCCGGCTTGCACACCGAATCGACGAGCGCCTGGTTGATCTGGAAATCCGGCGTGTAGCCTTCGAACGACTCGTCGGTGAAGCGCTCCTTCTGGATCCGCGTCGCATAGACGACGTCCGCGCCGCGCAGCCCGGCGGCGAGATCGGTCGTCTGCTCGATCACGTGGCCGTTCGTCGCGATCTGGTCGACGATGTAGGCCGGCATCTCGAGCGTCGGCGGCGATACGAGCGTGAACTTGAGCCCGCGGTACAGCGCGAGCAGCTTGACGAGCGAGTGCACGGTGCGGCCGTACTTGAGGTCGCCGACCAGCGCGATGTGCGCGCCGTCGACGATCTTGCCGAGCCGCGAGAACTCGCGCTGGATCGTATAGAGATCCAGCAGTGCCTGGCTCGGGTGCTCGCCGGGGCCGTCACCGCCGTTGATCACGGGCAGGTTGGTCGCGCGCGCGAACTCGGCCACCGAGCCTTTCTCCGGATGGCGGATCACGAGCGCGTCGACATAGCCGGCCATCACGCGGCTCGTGTCGTAGATCGATTCGCCCTTGGCCATCGACGAGAACGTGAAGCCCGTCGTATCGCACACCGAACCGCCGAGCCGGCAGAAGGCGGCGCCGAACGACACGCGCGTACGCGTGCTGGCCTCGAAGAACAGGTTGCCGAGCACCGCGCCTTCCAGCACGCGCGAAATCTTGTGGCGGCGCGCGATCGGCTGCATCACGTCGGCCACGCGAAACAGCGCCTCGACCGATTCCCGCGAGAACTGGTCGACCGACAGCAGCTGCGGCTTGCCCTCGAAAAAGAACTGCTTGGCGAGCCCCTGATTATCTACGCTTTGCGTATAGTTGCCGCCTTCCGGTACCGAGCGCTCGACGATTTCCGACACGAAGCGTTCGACGATCTCGGGCATCCCGCGCGATTCCTGCGAATCGTCGGGCAGAAGCCAGGTATCCAGCGCGCGCCGACTCACACCGATGCGGCTGGCGAACGCTTCGCGCGTCATGTTGAGGCGGCGCATGGCGTCGCGGAGGAAGGCTTGCTGGGGAACGGTCATCGGCGGCTCCTGACGAGAAATATACGCGGTGCGTATATTAGTTCCTCGCGTGTTGAAGTCAAGGAAAATCTGCGCGAACCGGCTGTGTGGCCCGCGTGACAGGCGGCGGGTTCGGACTGGCGCGCGGCGGCCGTCTCCGTATAATCAGGTCAGGCCCCGTGCCCAGCATCTGCCGGGCGCGACGCCGCAAACGATTCGCCCGTCGGGCTTGTTGATTCCAAGGAGAATGAGAATGACGCGTACGATTGCTGCAATGCTGCTGGTGGTGACCGCCGCGCTTGCCGGTTGCAACACGGTCGCCGGTGTGGGGCAGGACATTTCGAAGGGCGGCCAGGCGATCAGCGATTCGGCTGAAAAGGCCAAGTAAGCCGACCGGTTCCGGAATGCAGAAGGCGCCGGGCCGCCCCGCGATTGCGGGGCGGCCCGGCGCCTTTTTTCGTGCGGCCGGCGCTCGATGCCGGTGGCGTCAGGCGTGCTCGACGAACGCGTAACGGCCTTCGACCTTGCGCGGCGTGAACCAGCCGTAGTCGGGGAACAGGCGGTTGCGGACGAACCAGACATAGCCCACCAGCAGGACCGTGATCGCGAGGCTCGGCAGCGCGGTCGACGGATCGCGTCCGAGCTCGGCGATGGTCTTCGGCACCTGCAGCAGCGACAGCAGGATGAACGCGTGGTACGCGCCGACACGATTGGTTGCAAAGCCCCAGATGAACAGCAGCGACAGCGGCACGGTCAGCGCGAGGAACACCAGCACGAGGCCGTTGCCGGCGCCGGTGGCGAAGAAGTAGTACGCGAGCATGAGGCTGATCGCGAGTTGCGCGATGCCGAGCGCGACCAGGATCCGGATGTGCAGCTTGTTCTTGCGGCAGCGTTCGGGATCGGGGCGCGACGCGATCAGGTGCGCGAGCACGCGATCCTTGAGCCCCTGTCCGGACAGTTCGGCCAATGCGTCGGCCTTCCTCGTTCCCGCGGACAGCAGCACCGCGATTCTTGTTTTGGCTTCCTTCCTGTTCATTGCGTGGCGGATTGTTGTGCGATGGTTGTCAAAGGTCCCGGCCACGCGAATATTGCATCTTGCGGGGTGGTGCGCAACGGTTTTGCGGTGCGCGGACACATTCCTACAGTTGCCGGCCGCACGGGGGAAGCGCGAGGATCGACAGCTTATACGGCGCGGCGGAGCCGCCGCCGTTTCCGCAACGAAGCAACGAAGCAACGAAGCAACGAAGCAACGAAGCAACGAAGCAACGAAGCAACGAAGCGATGAGCGCGAGTCAGTCGGTGGCTGTTTGCGCGGCGGGCGTGGGGCGGGACGGTCGATCCGGATTCGCCGGGTGCGTATTGCGTGCTACGGCTGGCGGTTCGCGTCGCCGCGTCGCGCCGACGACCATGCCGGCGACGACGAGCGCGATACCCGCGATACGCGTGCCGCTGAGCGTTTCGCCGAATAGCACGACCGCGAACAGCACGGCCGAGACCGGCGCGACCGCCGTGAACAGCGCGGCCTCGGTTCCGCTCGTGCGTGCCGAACCGGCATACCAGCACAGGTAGCCGAGCACGGTCGGCACCAGCGCGTAGTAGGCGATCGCCGACACCGCGTCGACAGTCCAGCCAGTCGCCACCGCGTGCCATTCGAACGCGGCCGGCACGAGGGCGAGCACGAAGCCGAGGCCGGACATCGCGGTGGACAGCGCCAGCGGCGGCAACGGTGCGGCCAGCCGCCGGTTGAGCAGGATGAATACGGCTTCGCAGGCGACGGCGGCCAGCACCAGCGCATCGCCGGCGAGCGTGCGGAGCGACGGCAGGGCCTGGCCGGGCGCGAATGTGACGAACAGCACGCCGGCCGTTGCGAGCGCGGCGGCCATCCAGTCGCGCGGCGTCTGCCGCTCGCGCAGCACGACGGCCGCGATCAGCGTCGACATCGCGGGCAGCGTGCCGAGCATCACGCCCGCATCGAGCGGCGACGACAGCTTCGTGCCGCAGATCAGCAGCACCGTATAACCGACGCCGCCCGCCGCCGCCTGGATGACGAGCAGCACGGCGTCGTGAGTGGAGAGGCGCGGCCAGCGCATGCGCTGCGCGCGCATCAGCGCGAACAGCAGCGGTGTCGCGATCAGGAAGCGCAGCGCCGTGGCCGCGAACGGCGGCAGGCCGCCGGCCGCGAGACGGCTCGCGATGACGGTGCTGCCGACGCCTGCCATTGCGGCGGCGAGATAGAGATAGCCAATCAGTCGTGTCTTCATGCGCCGCATCGTCGCGTACGGCCGCGGTGCGCGTCTTGAATGAAATTGCAGCGCGCGCGGGCATGTCGAATACGGCGCGCGCGACTCGGCATGCTTGGGCCGCAGGGGCGGGCGACAGCCACCGCGAGCAGCGCATGGCGCGGTGTGCCGTCGCAGTTGTCGATGTGAGCGCAGCCTTCGAGGCCGGTATGTCGACGACGGGCCCCGCGGGATGACGGCGGCGTCAAACGGCCTGCGTGAACCGCCCCGGCGTGATCCCGAACTGGCGCGCGAACGCGCGCGTCAAATGGCTTTGATCGGCAAAGCCGGCTTCGGCCGCGGCATCCGCGATCGGCAAGCCGCTGGCAAGCAGCGCGCGCGCCAGCCGCGCACGCGACTGGATCAGGTACGCGTGCGGCGTGATGCCGACTTCGCGGGCAAACCCGCGCAGCAGCTGGAAGCGGCTGACGCCGCTCAGGTCGGCCAGCTCGGCGAGCGAAACGGGCGCGGCCGGCGTCGCGTCGAGCCGCTCCCGGGCGAGGCGGATTGCCGGTGCGACGCCCGCCGCCGGCAGCGTGCGGTTCGCATGCCGGGCAAGCAGCCCGGCGACGAGCATCACGAGCGCCTCGTCGCGGGCGAGCGGCTGGGATTCTCCCGCGACGATACGTGCATGCAGCTGGCCGACGGCAGCCGTGAGTCGCGCGTCGCGTACCGCCGGATGCGCCAGTTCGATACCGCCGAGGCCTTCTTCCGCCGCCACGCCAGCAACCAGCGCGGGTGTGAGGTACAGCATTCGCCAGCGCCGGCCCGTGCCGGCCTCGATCGGCGAGCCGTCGTGCATCTCGCCCGGGTTGACCATGATCGCGTCGCCGGCCAGTGCGTCGACCTGCCCGCGGCCGCTCCACGACCGATGCGCGCCGCTGACGATCACGCCGACCCCGAATTCGTCGTGCGCGTGGCGTGGAAATGCACGGTCGGATTCGAGGCTGATTGCCTCGATGCCTTCGTCGGTCCGTCGGTAATGGGTGACGCGGTGCATGTGCGCTCCTCGCGCCGGTTGCGGCGCGGATGTCGTGCACTTTAGCGCGTTCCGGCGCCGCGCGCCCTTCATCCTTTTGGCCGATACCGCGCGGCGCGCGCAGCCCGCACCATATGTGCACATGAGCAGCGTACACGGCCCGCCGGGCCTGAAGCTGCGCGGGAGGCGGCAGGTGGAACGACAGGATCCGGTATTCATTCAGGTTGGCGCGCTCGCGGACGGCTTCGCGCCGGAAGCGAACATCCTCGCATCCGTCGACGCGCTCGCCGGGCGGACGCTTGTGCTCGGCGACGCATCGGGGGCATGGCGCGTCTATACGTTCGAGCCCGGCGCGCTGCAGTGGCGCGATGCGGCGACCGATACGGGCGGCCGCGAGCCGTGCCGCGTGACGCGGCTGCGCGACGCGCTGTACTTCGTCGACTACATCGATTCGGCCGCCCGCGCGACGTCGGTCAGTCTCGTGATCGATCTCGACAACGGCGTATGGACGTCGGTCGTCGGCGCGCTGCCGACCGAAGCCGACACGCGCATCGACGCGTTCACACGGGTTGCGCGCGGGCTGCCGCTGACGGGCGTCGAGGCCGAGTTCCGGCACGGCACGCTCGGCGGCCACACGCAGCCGGGGCCGTTGCACGGGCCCACGCGCGAGCTGATCGGCAAGCGGACGATGTATCGCTATAGCCCGACCGAATGCTACGAGCACATCTACCTGAACGAGAATTTCTATGCGTGGCAGTGCCTGCAGGGTGTCGAAGGCGGGCTGGCCGATGTCGACCGCTGTCATTACTTCAGGATTGCGGACGAACTGTATCTCTTCGTGTGGCGAGAAAAGGTGGTGCCGACGCTCGGCGTCGTGCTGATCGACCTCGCGCAGCGCAAGACCGACGGCAAGATCTTCGGCTACCAGGGCGGCGATTTCGGCACGCTGTCGAATTTCCCGATCGGCGCGCACGCGCAGGTGCTCAACGAAACCGTGCATCCGCTCGACGGCGAGGCGCAGCGATGAATGCCGTGCCGGGCAGCGGCCGCCTGCGGGCGGATTTCAGCGGGCACGTCGTGCTCGTCACGGGCGCCGCGCAGGGGATCGGCGCGGCGATCGCACGCCGATTCGCGGAATCCGACGCGTTCGTCGCGCTTGCCGACCTGAACGGCGAAGCCGCCGCCGCGCAGGCCGATGCGCTCGCGAGCGCGGGCGGCGAGACGCGCGCCTATCGGGTGGATGCCGCCAGCCGCGACGAACTGGGCGCACTGGTCGCGGCGGTCGAGCGCGACGGTGGCCGGCTCGATGTGGTCGTCCACAATGCCGCGTATTTTCCGCTGACGCCGTTCACGCAGATCGACGAGCCGACGCTCGACCGGACGCTCTCGGTCAACCTGTCGGCGCTGTTCTGGCTCGCGCAGGCTGCGTTGCCGGCATTCGAGCGCGCGGGAGCGGGGCGGCTGCTCGTCACGTCGTCGGTGACGGGGCCGCGTGTCGCGTATCCGGGGCTCGCGCATTACGCGGCGTCGAAGGCCGGCGTGAACGGCTTCATTCGTGCGGCGGCGCTGGAACTCGCGCGCCGCAACGTGACGGTCAACGGCGTCGAGCCGGGCATGATTCGCACGCCGGCGGCCGGCAATCTCGGCGACGCGTCGGTCGCGACGCAGATCGCGCAAGACATTCCGCTCGCGCGGATGGGCGAACCGGAAGATATCGCGAACGCGATGCTGTTTCTCGCATCGGCGGATGCCGCTTACATCACGGGGCAGACGATCGTCGTCGACGGCGGTGCGACGTTGCCCGAGAGCGGAGCGGTGCTTGGCGGCGCGTGACGGTGACTCGCGCCCCATCTCGGCGAATGAACCTCGGCCGATAACTTGCCAGCGAATGCGGCAGGGAGATTGCTCGTCGAATTTCCCGAGCGGCCGTGGCGGCGAAGCCGGCTGGCGTGATCTTGAACGCCGGCCATGCGGGACGTCACGTGCCGGCCGGCGCGATTCATGGCGGCCCGGATGTCGCGGATCGGGCGATCGACGACCTCCACGGAAATCGGCACCGAACCTCTTCTTGCGTTGAACAAAAAACTTCTGCGCTGCCACGCGCGCGTGCCGGCCGCCGCGCATCGCCGCGACTACAGCCAGCCGTTGCGGATGAACTCGACGATCGAATAGCGGCGGTGCTCGAGATCGTGCTGCCGAACGGCGTCGACGATGCGCGACACGCCATCAGCGTAAGGTGTCGCACCCACCACGCGCGATTCGAACTGCAGGCTGCACGCGCCGTCGTCGATGCGGATCCGGTGAATCGCATGGCGGCCGAGCTGATCGTCGTCGACCGAGAATTCGCTGCGCTGCACGTCCGGGTCGCGCACGGAGCGGATGTCTTCCGGCCGCACGCCGAGCGACTGGCCGATCCCGACGGCCGTGCCGGGGACGGACGTCTTGCCGGCCTGGTGCGACTCCGTCACGCTGATCCGGCAGTCGTGAAACAGGTGGCCGCTGGTTTCCAGCATGCTCATGAACTTGAGCATCAGGATGTTCGTGTTCGGGCACAGCACGACCGGGAAAGCGTGCGAGCCGGTTTCGAGCGCGGAGCCGGTCGACAGTTCGACGAGTGGCGATCCGGTGGCCTCGCAGAACGCGATCACAGCGGGGAGTTCGCGGCCGGAACCGGCATGCACGACGATCGTTCGGGCGTCGCTGCGCTGCGCGTCGTCGCGCGCGCTGTCCGACCAGGGGATCACGCGGCAGGTGGCCGGGTCGAGCCGGTGCGCGTCGAGCAGTTCGCTGGCCAGCTTGCCGGTTCCTACGACGAGTACTTGCATGACATTCACGGATTGAAGTTCAGGATTCGGGACGGGAAATGATGCGGGCCGTCGGGTGGTCCGGCACGGTCGCGGCGCGTGGCGCCGGACCGGCCTCGCGCATTATGCCCGGCCGCTCGCCTGCGTGCCCGCCGGGCCTCGCAGCCGGCGGCCCGGTGCGTCAGCTCGCCGCCACCGTCGGCAGCCACGCATTTGCCGCGTTCTGCGTCGCGCGTTGTTTCGCGATCGAGCGTTCGAGGCGGTCCGTATCGGATGCCACCGTGTCGTGCTTCACTTCCGACACGCCATGCACGCCGGCGCCGACCGCTGCATCGCCCTGACAACCCGGGCGAAACGACGGAGGAACCGCGCCGTCGCAGCCTCGTCGCGGTGCGCACGGATGCGTGAACGGCGCTACCCTGTGGCACATTGCCGGCCGCGCACGCATGCCGCGGCCGGCATCGCTCATGCAACACGCATCATCAAGCAACCCTCGATCCAGGAGAAAACATCGATGGAACACGATTTCAAAGGCAAGGCAGTCGCGATCACCGGCGGATTCGGTCACCTGGGCGTCGCGACGGCCGCGTGGCTCGGCGAGCGCGGCGCACGCGTCGCGCTGATCGGCCGCGGCGCGGCCCCGGCGGCGCAGGCGCTGCCCGGCGTGCCGCCCGACGCGCTGCGCATCGGCGGCATCGATCTCGTCGATCCGCAGGCCGCCGCGCAGGCGCTCGATACCGTGCAGCGCGAATTCGGCCGGGTCGACGCGCTGCTGAACATCGCGGGCGCGTTCGTGTGGCAGACGATCGCCGACGGCGACGCCGCCACGTGGGACCGCATGTACGAGCTGAATGTGAAGACCGCGCTGAACGCATCGAAGGCCGCGCTGCCGCACCTGCTGGCGAACCCGGCCGGGCGCATCGTCAACATCGGCGCGGGCGCGGCGTTCAAGGCCGGCACGGGGATGGGCGCCTACGCGGCCGCGAAGGCCGGCGTCGCGCGGCTCACCGAGGCGCTGGCGGCCGAACTGCTCGACCGCGGCGTGACGGTGAACGCGATCCTGCCGAGCATCATCGATACGCCGCCGAACCGCGCGGACATGCCGGACGCGGATTTCACGCGCTGGGTGAAGCCGGAGCAGATCGCGGCGACGATCGGCTTCCTGCTGTCGGCCGACGCGCAGGCGATCACCGGTGCGTCGATTCCGGTGACCGGCCGCGTGGCATAGCGCGGCAGGGCAAGGCAGGGGCTCGCGCCACAGCCGGCCGTGCGTACAATGTCGCACCGGATTGCGCGAGCCCTGACTGAGACCATGCATCAGCCCACTATCCTGATCGTCGAAGATGAAGTGGCGATCGCGGACACGATCATCTATGCCCTCGGCACCGACGGCATGCAAACCGTCCACTGCATGCTCGGCCAGGCGGCGCTCGACCACCTGCGCGACACGCGCGTCGATCTCGTGGTGCTCGACGTCGGCCTGCCGGATCTCAGCGGCTTCGAGGTGTGCCGACGGCTGCGCACGTTCTCCGACGTGCCGGTGATCTTCCTCACCGCGCGGCACGATGAAATCGACCGGATCGTCGGGCTCGAGATCGGCGCCGACGATTACGTGGTCAAGCCGTTTTCGCCGCGTGAGCTGGCGGCGCGGGTGCGCGTGATCCTGCGGCGCTTCTACCGGACGGCCGTGCCCGAAGCGGCACCCGCGCCCATGCCGGCTGCGACGATCGCACCAGGTTTCACACTCGACACCGACGGCGCCCGCATATCGTGGCTCGGCCACGCACTGGATCTCACGCGCTACGAATTCGGGCTGCTGGCGCTGCTGGTCCGGCATCCGGGGCGCATCTACTCGCGTGAGCAACTGATGGACCTCGTGTGGCACGAGGCATTCGACTCGGCCGACCGCACGGTCGACACGCACATCAAGACGTTGCGCGCGAAGCTGCGCGCGATCGACCCCGAGCGCGACCCGATCCGCACGCATCGCGGGATGGGTTATTCGCTGCAACCGTAACGACCGGCACCGCCCATGCATATCGGCCTGCGCATCTTCTTCGGCTTTTTCCTGATCGTCGGCCTGGCCGCGCTGATCACGCTGCGCGTGTTCGTGCAGGAGGTGAAGCCGGGCGTGCGCGAGGCGATGGAGGACACGCTCGTCGATACCGCGCAAGTGCTCGCGACGCTGGCCGCCGACGACCTGGCGAACGGCCACATCGCCAACGGCGCGTTCGCGCGGCAACTGTCGAACCTGCACGAACGCCCGATCAGCGCGAACGTGTGGGGCGTGCAGAAGAACACGATCGGCTACCGCCTCTACATCACCGACGCGCACGGCATCGTGCGCTACGACTCGTCCGGCCGCGCGGTCGGGCAGGACTATTCGCGCTGGAACGACGTGTACCGGACGCTGCGCGGCGAGTACGGCGCGCGCAGCACGCGCAGCGATCCGAACGACGACAGCAGCACCGTGATGCACGTGGCGGCGCCGATCCGGCATGGCAACGCGATCATCGGCGTGCTGACGATCGCGAAGCCGAACCAGACGGTCGCGCCGTTCATCGCGCGCAGCCAGCGCAAGATCATGCTGTACGGCGCGCTGCTGATGGGCGGCGCGATCCTGATCGGCGTGGCCTGCACGTGGTGGCTGGTGGTCGGGCTGCGGCGCCTGCAGCGCTATGCGCGCGCGATCGCGGCGGGCGAGCGCGCCGACATGCCGCTGCAGGGCGCGAGCGAGCTGGCCGAACTCGGGCGCGCGGTGGAAAGCATGCATCAGCGGCTGGAAGACCGGCAGTACGTCGAGACCTACATCCATACGCTCACGCATGAGATGAAGAGCCCGCTGGCGGCGATCAGCGGCGCGGCCGAACTGCTGCAGGAAGACATGCCGGTGGCGAACCGGCGGCGCTTCACCGAGAACATCCGCCGCCAGGCCGGCCGCCTCGAACAGATGATCCGCAAGCTGCTCGCGCTGGCCGAAGTCGAGCAGAAGCAGCGCCTGTCGGTGCGCGAACCGGTCGCGCTGCGGCCGGTGCTCGAACAGCTCGTCGACGATATCGAGCCGCGCGCGCGGCAGCGCGGCGTGAACCTCGCGATCGACGCGCACGATGCGGCCGATCCGGCGAGCGTCGAAGGCGATCCGTTCCTGCTGCGCCAGGCGCTCGGCAACCTGCTCGACAACGCGCTGGATTTCGCGCCGCAGGGCAGCACGATCCGCATCGCGCTCGAACGGCAGCCGGCGGGCAAGGCGCACGTCGCGGTCGTGCGTGTGGCCGACGACGGCCCCGGCGTGCCCGACTACGCACTGGCGCGCGTGTTCGAGCGCTTCTATTCGCTGCCGCGCCCCGACGGCCAGGATCGCAGCACCGGCCTTGGGCTGTGTTTCGTCCGCGAGGTCGCGATGCTGCACCGCGGCCAGGTCGCGCTCGCGAACCGCGACGAAGGCGGCGCGTGCGCGACGCTCACGCTGCCGTCGGCGGGCTGAACTCCCTTCAACTTCACGTTCGCCACACCTTCGCTTCACACCGGCTTCAATCGCCCTTCACCGGGCCGGATCATGCTGACCGTACCCTTTTACTCCGGTACCTGTCGGCCATGAATCGAGTCCTGTTGTTCAAATTCGCGATCACCGCGTTTCTCGCGCTGCTGATCCTGATCCCGCTGCAGATGGTGCAAAGCATCGTGCACGAACGCGCCGCCTATCGCCGGGATGCGCTGCAGAGTATCTGGTCGAGCTATGCGGGGCCGCAGACGGTGGCGGGCCCCGTGCTCGTCGTGCACTACACGGAAGTCACGCGGGTGCGCGACGATTCGCCGGCCGGCGGCGCGACGAAGACGAGCCTGCGCAGCGAGACGAAGCGCCTGCTCGTGTTTCCGAAGACGCTGAACGTCGACGGCACGCTGACGACCAGCGTCCGCTATCGCGGCATCCACAAGGCGCTGGTGTACGAGCTGGCAAGCCGGATGACCGGCACGCTGCCGTTGCCGGACCTGAAGAAGATGCCGCAGGCGGACGGCCACGTGAGTTTCAAGATCGACGATGCCTATGTGTCGATCGGCATCGGCGACATTCGCGGGCTGACCGCGCAGCCCGACCTGCGCATCGGCGGCACGCGCTTCGACGTCGAGCAGGGCACGCGGCTGGACAGCCTGCGCCAGGGCGTGCACGCGAACGTCGATCTTGCGGCGCTGGCGGATGCAAACGCAGGGGCGGTCGTACCGTTCAGCGTCGACCTGCCGTTGCGCGGTGCGGATTCCGTCGCGTTTGCGCCGGTGGGCGACCAGAACGATTTCTCGCTGAAATCGACGTGGCCGCATCCGAGTTTCGACGGCGCATTCCTGCCGAACAACCGCACGGTCGATGCGCGCGGCTTCACCGGCAACTGGCGCGTGACGTCGTTCAACACGAAGGCGCGTGAGCAGATCATCTCGGGCGACGGCGAAGGCGCGATCGAAATGGCGTCGGTGTCGGTGATCGAACCCGTGAACGTCTATCTGCAGGCCGAGCGTGCGACGAAGTATGGCGCGCTGTTCGTGATGCTCACGTTTGCAAGCTTCTTCATGTACGAACTCGTGAAGCGGCTGCGCATTCACCCGATCCAGTACACGCTGGTCGGCCTGTCGCTCGCGCTGTTCTTCCTGTTGCTGCTGAGCCTGTCCGAACACATCAAGTTCGCGTATGCGTATCTCGCGGCGAGCGGCGCCTGCATCGGGTTGCTCGCCTTCTACCTGTCGTTCGTGCTGCACAGCGTGAAGCGCGGGGCGGTGTTCGCGGTGTTGCTCGCGGTGCTGTACGCGGCGCTCTACGGGTTGCTGCTGTCGGAAGACAACGCGCTGATGCTCGGTTCGCTGCTGCTGTTCGCGATCCTCGCCGGCATCATGACGCTCACGCGCCGTGTGGACTGGTATTCGCTCGGCGCCGCGTGGCAGCCGCTGGCCGACAAGGCGGGGGCCGGGGCCGTTAAGCCGGGCACGCAGGGGAAGTAAGCGGGTGGATTGTGCGCAGGCGCGCCGGTCGGGAAGGTGACGGCCGGCGCGTCATACGGCGCGGTACCACATCGCCACATCGCTGAGTCACGCGCGCGGTGCAGGCCGCCGAAACCGTGCCAGCGGAATCTCGGCAACAGCGGTGATCTCGATCAGCAGATCGGGATGGTAGAGACGCTCGACCTGGACGGTCGTCGTCACGGGATAGGGCTCGGCGAAGACCGCTTTGCGGATGTCGCCGGCCTGCATGAAGGCATCGATGTCGGTCGCGTAGTGAACGAGCGAGATCACGTCCTGCATCTGTCCGCCCATCGTGGCGAGCACGGCGCGGATGTTGTCGAGCGTCTGGCGTACCTGCGTGCGCATGTCGCCGTGGCCGGCCACCTGGCCGTCGCGGTCGAGCGACACTTGCCCCTTCAGATGCACGATCCGGCCATCGCCCTGGATCACGGCCATCGAGAACGCGCCGAACGGCGTCCAGACTTCCGGCGGATTCACTGCTTCGGCCATCGTGCGGCTCCTGTGGGGCGATGACGAGGATGCGGCGGCGAGCGTCGTGGTGGGTTCGGGTCGTGCGCCGGCCGGAATGCGATGGAAGCGAGACATCGACGGCGTCGCCGGGTTCGCCGACAATCGCGCCATTATGGATCAGCGCCCGGCGAAGCGTGAGCGACGCCACGCAGCGAACGACGGCACTCGAGCGGCTCGGCTTCGTGTTCCGCGATTCGCGGCAGGATTTCATCGACCGTCCGGACACGCGTTGCGCTGCGCTTGCGGAAGTGATTGCCGAAATCGATGCATGGACGCGCGAGGTCCGGATCCGCCAGGACCAGGTGACGATACTGGGGATATGACGCAGCATGGTATGGCCCGCGCGGCACGCATGCCGTGCGGCATCCGCTTATACTGAACGCGTCCATTCATTCGATTTTCGCCGTGCCCAACACTGTCTCTCCGGATCCGTCCGTCGACGATCCCCGTCCGACCCCGCCCATCCAGCCCGAACTCGAAGACTGCTGCAACAGCGGTTGCTCGCCGTGCGTCTTCGATCTCTACGACGAAGCACTCGCGCGGTATCGCGTCGAGCTGGCCGAATGGGAAGCGCGCCAGGCTCAACGCAAGCATCACGCGTGATGCCCGAGACCGGCGAGCGGCCGCACCTGCATCGGCATCGCTTCCGCATCAGACCCTGCCGTCGCAACGCTTCCCGTCCCGCTTACCCGCCTGCATGCAGCCGCCGATGCAGCGGCCCGAGCAGCGCCGACAGCGCGATGCACACGAGCAGGACGGCCGTCAGCGCGAACATCGACGTCCTGAAGCCCTGCACGTAATCGAGCGCGGCCGGATGCGCGCCAAGCCGGGCGAAGAACACGCCGCCGAGCGTCGCCGCGCCGACGGCCGCGCCGATCTGCAGCATCGCGGTGACCATGCCGGAGGCGACTCCCGCGCGCGCCGTGTCGACTTCCGCGAGCACGATCCGCACTACCGACGGCAGCACGAGGCCCTGGCCGATCCCGATCGCCGCGATCCCCACGTAAAAGCCGATGCCCGGCGTGGCTGCACCCGCCAGCGCGGCGGCCGTCGCGACGCCGGCCGCGAGCATCGCGAAACCGAGCGTGAGCACGCGATAGCCGCCGAACCGGCCGACGAGTCGCGGCATCAGCAGCGGGCTCGACAGGAAACCGAGCCCGAGCGGCAGGATCGCGAGCCCCGACGCGAGCGGCGACCAGTTCAGGCAGCCCTGCAGGTAGATTCCGTAGCTCAGGAAGAACGCGCTCAGCGTATAGAACAGGAACGCCAGCACGAGCCCGAGCGCGACGACGGGGTTGCGGAACAGGCGCACGTCGAGCAGCGGATCGTGGCCGCCCGCGAGACGGCGCGCCTCGACCGCCAGCAGCGCGCCGAGCATCGGCAGCGCGCCGACGAGGCACGCGACCATCCACAGCGGCCAGCCGGCCTCGCGCCCGTGCGTGAGCGGATAGACGAGCATCAGCAGGAACAGCGACAGCAGCACCATGCCCGGCACGTCGATGCGCTGGCCTTTCGGCGGCCGGCTTTCCGGGATGAAGCGCCAGCTGCCGATCAGCGCCAGGATGCCGATCGGCAGGTTGACGAGGAAGATCGCGCGCCAGCCGAGCCCGAACGGATGCAGGCTGATCAACGCGCCGCCGCCGAGCTGGCCGATCACGGCCGCGAGGCCGAACACGAAACCGTAGAAGCCCATCACGCGCACCTGCTCCTGCGGGCTGAACACGCTGCGGATCGTCGCGAGCACCTGCGGCGCGAGGATCGCGGCGAACAGGCCCTGCAGCACGCGGCCGCCGACGAGCACCGCGCCGCTGCCGGCGAGCCCGCACAGCGTCGACGCGACGACGAAGCCGGCCATCCCGATCATGAACATCCGCTTGCGGCCGTACAGGTCGCCGAGCCGGCCGCCGGTGATCTGCACGACGGCGTTCGCGCACGCGTACGCGGACACGACCAGCTGCAGCTCGGCCGGGCGCGCGCCGATGCCGTCGCGGATGGCCGGCAGCGCGAGATTCACAATGAAGTAGTCGAGCGGCGGCAAAATCGCGCCAACCAGCAGGACCACCAGCGCCCAGCCGTGGTGGCTGCGCGGCGTCGCCGCGGCGGCCGTGCCGGCCGGCACGCAGGGGGCAAGGGTGTCGTTCGTCATGGAAGCAGGTCCGAAAGAATGAGTGCCGCATTCACGCCGGACGCGACGACAGAAGCGCCGGTTCGGCCGTGGGCGGGCGATTGACCCCCATTCTGGGTGGTGGCAATGAATCGGAAAAGCGGGAATTGGTGGTAGCATCCATCGGGTTAATCGATGGATGGGGAATGGCGATGCGCGGTTTCGACCTGGATCAGTTGCGTACTTTCGCGGCGGTCGCGGATGCCGGCAGCCTGACGGCCGCCGCGCCGCTGCTGCACCTGTCGCAGTCGACGGTCAGCGAGCAGGTGCGCAAGCTCGAATCGCGCGCCGGCGTGCCGCTGTTCGTGCGCAGCAAGCGCGGGGTCGAGCCGACGCCGGCCGGCTCGCGGCTGCTGCAGCACGCGCGGCGCATCGTCGCGCTGAACGAGGCCGCGTTCGACGAAGTGCGTGGGCAGGCGATCAAGGGCGAGCTGCGCGTCGCGATCACCGATTACTACCGGACCAACGAAGTCGCGGGCTTGCTCGCGCGGCTGCGGGAGTGCTACCCGCAACTGAGCCTGCACGTCAGCGCGATGAAGAGTGCCGATATCGAGGCCGCGCATGCGCGCGGGCAGGTCGATCTCGGCGTGGTGATGAACCTGTCGAGCGGGCCGTTCCGGCCGGCGTCGGCCGATACGCGCTGGGTGCTGCGGCGCGAACCGCTGTCGTGGGTCGCATCGCCCGCGCTCGCCGAGCAGTTGCCCGAGCCGCTGCCGCTCGTGCTGCTGCCGGACGACTGCATGATGCATCAGGTCGCGGTGCGCTCGCTCGACGAGCAGCACATGCCGTACCGGCTCGTGCACAGCGCGTCCGGGGTGGCGGGGCTGCAGTCGATGCTGGCGGCGGGGCTCGGGGTGGGCTGCCTGTGCGCGTCGGCGATCGGCGACGGCATGATGCGGCTCGGCGCGAAATACCGGCTGCCGCCGCTGCCCGACGCGGTGTTTTCGCTGACGCCGCCGATGCCCGGCGAACGCGAAGCCGTCACGCAGGCGCGCGAGGTGCTGTCGCGGCAATTGCTGATGTAAAACCGGGCCGCACGACTGGCGGCGGCGCGTCCCTGAGAGGCGCGCGAAGGAACATAAAAATGAACGACGAACTGCAACGCCAGATGGCCGCGAAGCTGCAGGATGCGCTGGAGCGCGTGGTCGACGAACGCTCGCTGATCCAATTCCTGCGCGTGCTCGGCCACGACTGGAACACGGAGCGCCAGCTCGAGGCCGACGTGCCGCCGTCGCCGTACGCCCGCGCCGCGCTCGGCTGGGAAAACCGCTCGATCGGCGAGTACCTGGACGCGATGGTCGACTGGGCCGAGGCGTCGGAGGAAGGGCTGCGTTTCTACGACGTGCCCGACAATCCGTGGCGGCGCATGGCGGACATCCTGTTCGCCGGGAAAATCTACGAATAGCGCCGCGCGCGCTTCGTTCACTGCGTCCGTGCCGTCGCCGCGCACCGTTTATTCGACGATTTCGCCGCTCACATACGCACGCAGCCCGTCGGCCAGCGCATCGAACACCGCGCGGCAGCGCGGGCTCGACCGCAGGTCCTCGTGCATCACGACCCAGGTTTCCAGCTGCATCGCGAGCGTGTCCGGCAGCACCCGCACGAGCCGCGTGTCGCGTTTCGCGAGCCCGCTCTGGCAGAAGCCGATCCCGTAGCCGGCGCGGATCATCGCGAGCTGGGCGAGGTTGCTGTCGGTGCGCAGCGAGAACGCATCGCGCTTCCACAGCGGCATGCTGCGGCCCATCGAGCGGATGAACGGCGTGACCGTATCGAAGCCGATCAGCGCGTGATGCGCGAGTGCGTCGGTCGTCTCGGGCACGCCGTTGTGCGCCAGGTAATCGTCGCGCGCATACAGCCCGACATCGACCGCGCCGATACGCCGCGCAACCAGCGCCTCCTGCATGGGCGGCGTCATCCGGACCGCGATGTCGGCCTCGCGCTTGAGCACGTCCTGCAGGCGGTCGGTCGGCACCAGTTCGATGACGAGCCCCGGATGGTTGCGCCGCAATTGCGAGAGCATCGGCGGCAGCACTTCGACGGCGATCACGTCGCTGGCCGAGATCCGCACGATGCCGCGCACGCCGGCGCCGTGGCTCGCGGCCGCGCGCTCGAACGCGGCCGCCGCGCTACGCAGCGCCTCTGCATGGCCACGCAGCGCGAGCGCCGCCTCGGTCGGCAACAGGCCGGACGGCGAGCGCGTGAACAGCGTCTGGCCGAACGCGGCCTCCAGTGCCGCGACGTGGCGGCCGGCCGTCGGCTGCGTGATGCCGAGGGCGCGCGCCGCGCCCGACAGCGAGCCTTCCGTCAGCACGGCGAGAAAGGTGCGGTAGCGTTCCCAGTTCAGATCGGTGGTCATGCATAAATGTATAGCTGATCTATCAGGTTGGGCAATTCCTTGGTAGCCGAAGCCGCGCCAGAATGCGTGTCATCACGGACATTCATTCAAGGAGAGCGGCAATGACGACCCACGCAGGCGGGACGCAACGACAGGCACTCGTGCTCGGCGCGAGCGGCGGAATTGGCGGGGAAGTCGCGCGGCAGTTGCGCGATGCGGGCTGGCAAGTGCGCGGGTTGAAGCGCGGGCTCGATGCCGAAGTCGTGGAGCGCGACGGCATCACCTGGATGCGCGGCGACGCGATGGATCGCGACGCGGTCGTCCGCGCCGCGCGCGGCTGCGGCGTGATCGTGCATGCGGTGAATCCTCCGGGCTACCGGAACTGGGCCGGGCAGGTGCTGCCGATGATCGACAACACGATCGCGGCGGCAAAGGCGGAGCGGGCCACCGTCGTGTTGCCGGGCACCGTCTACAACTACGGCGCCGATGCGTTTCCGGTGCTGGTCGAAGATGCGCCGCAGCATCCGTCGACGCGCAAGGGCGCGATTCGCGTCGAGCTGGAGCGCCGGCTGCAGGATGCGGCCGGGCAGGGCGTCCGCACGATCATCGTGCGCGCCGGCGATTTCTTCGGGCCGAAGCTCACCGGCAACAGCTGGTTCGCGGCGGGGTTCGTCAAGGCCGGGCAGCCGGTGGCGGCCATCAGCGTGCCGGGGCGGGACGGCATCGGGCACCAATGGTCGTACGTGCCGGATGCCGCGCGCGCGATGGTCGAGCTGATCGAGCGGCGCGACACGCTGGAACCGTTCGCGCGCTTTCATCTCGGCGGGCATTGGGATGCGGACGGCACGCAGATGGCGGAGGCCGTGCGCCGCGTCGCGCAGCGGCACGGGCTGCGGCCGACGGTGCGCAAGTTCCCGTGGTGGTTCGTGTGGGCGGCGGCGCCGTTCGTCACGACGCTGCGCGAATTGCTCGAGATGCGCTACCTGTGGCGCGAGCCGATCCGGCTCGACAACACGCGGGTGACCGCGGTGCTCGGCCGTGAGCCGGTGACGCCGCTCGACACGGCGGTGGAAGCGACGCTGGTGGGGCTCGGGTGTCTCAAGTGAGCAACGGCCCGGGCCTGGGTTCATGCTCTGGCACGGGCAGGCGCGATGGCGAACCGCAGAACCCGCGGCACAACAATTCTCCACATACCCGGGCCCGTCCGATGCGCATCATGTCGGCTCATGTCGAAAAGGCGGAAACGGGGGCGCAATGTTGCATTTCGGATGGAAAGTGTCGGTTGCGGGCGCAATGATGCTTGCATTGAGCGGGTGTACCAACCTGGCTGGTGTGCTGTATTGCGGCAACTCGCAGTTCAACTTTCCCGACTATCACTGCTTTTAAGCGTATTAGCGGGAGCCGGCGCGGCGACAGAACGCTGGCGCGCCGATGTGCCGCGCCTCGTTACCCGCTATGCCACGACCGGCAATACCTCCACCGCATAGCGGTGCCGAAGGCTGCGCCCGAGCACCGGATCGTGCAGCTCCATCTCGAACGCCTCGCCGTCACCCATTGCCGCGATCGGGCCATGCACGGCAACCGTGCCGCCATACATCGCGCCGCGTGCGGGCATCGTCCGGCCGTCATCGAAGCGCTGCCACAGCACCTCGGGCGCAAGCAAACCGCTCACCGCGCCGTGCTGGTACGCCGTCCGCCCGCCATCGCGCGAAATCAGCCACGAACGCATCTCGATCGCATCCCAGTGATCCGCAACGTCGGCGTAAAGCCACGCGTGGTGGCCGAGCGGTTTCGCGCACACCTGCTTCGACACCGCGACGCCGTACGCTTCGACCTCACGATCCGTATGATCGGAGCCGACGGTCACGAGCGTGCCGGCCGGGCTGTCGACCAGCACGCATTCGATCTCGCCGCCCGAGCGTGCGCCGAGCACGCCGATCGTGGGCGCCTGCGTCAGCAGCGCGGCCGACACACGATAGAAGCAGGGCGTGGTCGACGGCGGCGCGACGCCGAGCGCCGCGAGTTCGTCGATATGCGCCTGGATCGCGGCCGGATCGCGGCCGGCCCAGCCGGCGATCACGACGCGCGTGATCTCGACGTCGACGGTGGCCGGCGCACCTTTCCGGGGAATGACATTAAACGACAGGGTTGGCATGCGGGTATCCGGTTGAAGTGCGAAGGAATGAAACGGCTTGCTGACGGCGACGTTCAATCCGCGAGCGGCTTGTGCGCGGTTTCGCGTGCGACGAGGAGCGCGATCGACGTGACGACGAGCGCGGCGGCGACATACAGCGACACGGCCGTCGTCGTGCCCGTCTGCCGGAACAGCGCGGCGATCACGAGCGGCGCGAAGCCGCCGCCGACGATGCCGGCGAGCGTGTACGCGAGCGACGAGCCCGCATAGCGCACGCGGGTCGGGAACTGTTCGGTCACGAACGCGCCCTGCGGGCCGTACATCACCGCGTGGATCACGAGGCCGATCGCCACGGCCGCGACGATCGCGCCGGGGCGCGCCGAATCGAGCAGCGTGAAGAACACGAACGCCCACACGATGCCGGCGAGCGCGCCGGCGAGATACACGGGCCGGCGGCCGAAGCGGTCCGACAGCGCGCCGAAGCACGGCACCGCGAGCGCGTTGCAGGCCGTGCCGATCATCACGGCCGTCAAGGCGACGGGGCGCGACAGGTGCAGCACGGTCGTCACGTAGGTGAGCGTGAACACGACGATCAGCGCATACAGCACGTCCGAGCCGATCCGCGAGCCACCCGCGATCAGCAGGCGCTTCCAGTGGTACTTCAGCACGTCGGCGACGGGCACCTCGGCAGTCGCGTGCGATTCGGCGAGCTGCTCGAACTGCGGCGTTTCGTCGACACCGCGCCGCAGCCAGAAGCCGAACACGACGAGCAGCGCGCTGGCCGCGAACGGTACGCGCCAGCCCCACGACAGGAAATCGCCGGACGTGGTCGACAGCGTCACGAGCGCGATGCAGCCGGTGCCGAGCAGCGTGCCGAACGACGGGCCGATCTGCGTCCACGATGCGGACAGCCCGCGCCGCTTCTGGTCGCCGTGCTCGACCGACAGCAGCACCGCGCCGGCCCATTCGCCGCCGAGCGCGACGCCCTGCACGAAGCGCAGCGCGACGAGCAGGATCGGGCTCAGGATGCCGGCCTGCGCATAGGTCGGCAGCGCGCCCATCAGCGCGGTCGTCACGCCCATCAGCACGAGTGTGAGCATCAGCACCGCGCGGCGCCCGATGCGATCGCCGAGATTGCCGAACACGAAGCCGCCGAGCGGGCGCGATACGTAGCCGACCGCATAGGTCGAGAACGCGAGGATCGTGCCGGCCAGCGGATCGACCGACGGAAAGAACAGGTGGTTGAAGACGAGTGCGGCGAGCGTGTTGTAGATCGTGAAGTCGTACCACTCGAGCGACGTGCCGATCATGCTCGCGGTCGCGAGTCGGCTGGTGCGGACGCGGCGGGGCGCGTGGGCGGCGGGCTGGGCGAGCGTGTTCATGGTGTCGGGCAGGTCGTGATGGTGAACGGGATGAGGCGCCGGGCCGATGCGTGGGTGTGCATCGCGCCTGCGGTGCGGCCGGCGTGGGCGATCAGGCCGAACATGCCGCGGCAGCGGGTGCGGTTTCGACGTCGCCGTGCGTGACGTGCGGCGGCGCGGCAGCGCGCCACAGCAGCTCGAAGGTGCGCACGTCGTCGTGCCCGGCGAGCGTGGCGGCCACGCGGCGGGTCGCGGCCGCATCGCTGCCTTCGATCAGCACGAGCGCATCGGCGGCCGGGCGCGCGGCCGCAGCGGCGCCGATCGGCGCGGACAGCTCGGGCGCGGTGCAAAACAGTCGTGCCGCGTGGATGCCCGGTTCGTGCAGCACGTCGTCGAAACGCTCGCGCAGATGCGGCACGTCGATGCGATCCGGCGGCAGCACGAACAGCGCGAGATGCGCGCCTTCACCGTCGCCGGCCTCGATCGTCAGTTCTCCGACGCGTCGCTGCGTGCCCGTCATGCGCTCGAAATTCGCGAGCGACCATGCGCTCTGCTGCGTGAACGCGCGCCGGTACGCGTCGCCATGGAACACGTCGAGCGCGTCCGTCACGTACAGCGCGAGGTACTTGCGCGGGCCGCGGTCGGTCGCGCGAAAGCGCCGCGCATGCGTGAAGCCGGGAATCGCGACACGTTCCTGCATGTGCTCGCGGTCGTACCACGCGTTGAAATCGGCTTCGTGCGCGGGGTCGATATCCGTCCAGACGCAAAGCTGGCCGTGTGGAAGGGAAAGGCGGGTCATCGCGGGGTTCCTCGTGACGGGGTGTCAGGAACCGCAGTTTCCCGAAGACGGGCCGCGCCCGTCCAACAAGAAAACAAATTCGCGGTGAACAGGTTTTCTTATGAGCGGCGCGGGCGGCGTTTCGCGGCGGCCGGGGCGGATGGCGTCGTGCGTTTCGCTTTTGCCGGTGCTGTCGCTTTGGCCTTTGTCGCGGGACGGGCGGGTGCTTTGCTCACGTTGTCGGGCGCGGCCGTCTTTGCGTGATGCGCGGCGGCGGCCATCGCGCGCGCGACTTCGCTGGCCAGTTCCGCGATGCGCGCGGCCACCGGCAGGCCCTGGCTGCGATACGTCGCGACGAGCGGCAGCGCGGGGAATTCGGGTTCGACGTCGAGCAGTTCGAGCGTGCCTTCGTGGAGTTCGCGCCCGATGATCGCGGGCGGTAGCGCGGCCACGCCGAAACCGTCGGCGACGAGGCGGATCATCGCGGCGACCGACGTGATGCAGTTGATGCTGGCCGGCCGCTCGACGGCCGCGAACAGCCGCTCGATCGTCGCGTGCGGTCCTGAGTGGCGCGAGAAGCTGATGATCGGGAATTCCGCCAGGCGCGCGACGTCGAGCGCCTGGCCGCCGAGCCCGAGGCGCGGGCTGGCCGCCCAGCGCACCGGGAATTCGCACAGCGGCAGGTTCGTGAAATCGGGGCCCGGCACCGGGTCGGTCTGCAGGATCAGGTCGACGCCGTCGGTGCTGAGCAGGCGGATCAGGTGCAGCGTCGTGTCGCTGGTGATCTCGACGTCGAGGCGCGGATAGCGCTCGCGCAGTTGCGCCATCAGCGCGGGGAACCAGCTGTGCACGATCGATTCGATCACGCCGATCCGGATCAGGCCCGCATCGCTCGCCGCATCGATGTCGCGGCGCATTTCGCCGTCGAGCCGCACGATCCGCTCCGCGTACGCGAGCATGCGGCGCCCGGCGGGCGTGAGCGTGGCCGAGCGCGTGTTGCGGTCGAACAGGCGGACGTCGAATGCCTCCTCGAGCGACGCGATGCGGCTCGATACGGCGGCCTGCGTGGTGTGCAGTTTTTCGGCCGTGAGCCGGAAGTTTTCCAGCTTCGCGAGCCAGACGAAGGTTTCAAGAAACCGGATGTTCATCGACGTTCGAACCGTGAGGCGGTGCCGGGCGGGGCGGCGGGATCGGTCGATGGTAGCGGATTTTCGGGGGCGGGAAACAAGCGGCAGACCCGGCGCGCGTGCGTGGGCAGGCGCTGGAGCGGGCGGACGGGACGACGTGCACGAAACGCCGCCCGCGACGCGTACGTCACGCGAGCGGCACACCCACGCGCATCAAAGCTTGTCGAACGCGAGCGTCGGCACGTCCACCACCATCGCGCCGCCGTCGGCAACGAGCGTCGCGCCGGTCACGAACGACGCGTCCGGCGATGCGAGGAACGCGCACACGGCCGCGATCTCGTCCGGATCGGCCGCGCGCCGCAGCGGCACGTCGGCGCTGACGCGTGCATACGCGCCGTCGAGCGTGTCGCCGTGCGCCGACATCAGCGGTTCCATCTCCGCGTCGGCCATCGGCGTGCGGACCCAGCCAGGGCACACCGCATTCGCCCGCACGCCGTGCGGCCCGTAGTCACGTGCGAGCGACCGGGCGAGCCCGAGCAGCGCGTGCTTGCCGACCGTGTAGCCGCACACGCCGGGCCCGGCCGCGAGCGCGGCGATCGACGCGACCAGCACGATGCTGCCGCGCTGCGCGATCAGATCGGGCAGGCACGCGCGCGCGCTGACGAACGCGGTGTCGAGGTTCGCGTGCATCGCGTCGCGCCACTGCGCGTCGTCGGTTTCGTCCGCGCGGCCGAGACCGTGGCCGCCCGCGCACGCGACGAGCGCATCGACGCGGCCGAAGCGTTCGGCGATCCGCGGCAGGAAGCGGGCCCAGTCGGTGGTGCTCGCGGCGTCGCCGGCCAGTGCGAGGCCGCCCGTTTCGGCGGCCAGCGCGTCGAGCGGCGCCTGGCGCCGCCCGATCAGCACGACGCGGTCGCCCCGGCGGGCGAAGCGGCGTGCGCAAGCGGCGCCGATACCGGTGCCCGCGCCGGTGATCGCGATCGTGCGGGGTGGCGGGTGGGTCATGTCGTGCTCCGGAAAGGTGTCGTTTCCGGTCACTTTAGGCGGCGCCGGCGAGCGCCGGTATCAGCCGAAAGGATGAACGCGGGCGGCATTCGGGCGACCGGCGCGGTAGCGGGCCATTTTGCAAAGGCTGACGATGTCCGGCGCCGAATCGCTCTATCCTCCACATTTTTGCGATAAGTCACGAAAGCCCGGC
The DNA here is from genome assembly GCF_002223365.1 of Burkholderia sp. AU6039. Lineage (NCBI taxonomy): Bacteria > Pseudomonadati > Pseudomonadota > Betaproteobacteria > Burkholderiales > Burkholderiaceae > Burkholderia > Burkholderia sp. AU6039. Next base: position 2,217,768 of record NZ_NKFK01000005.1, on the reverse strand, counting down.
AGAATAGCGCGGGCGGGCCGCGCATCGACGCGCGGCGCATCGGCCGGCCGATTCCGTCGTGCGAGCGGAGCGGCAGGCCGGCGATCCCGGCAGGAGCGCACACCCCGTGCGCGGGCGTTGCATCGGCCGGGGATCGTGTCACGACAACCTATCGCCCGGTTGCGCGCTCGCGTGCCGGATCATCGACAAGAACAGGGGGGGCCGGCTATGAGGCTGGACGACGAAAGGGAAAGCACGAACGTCGAGGATCGCCGCGGCGCCGGTGGGTTCGGCGGCGGGCGTGGCGCGACGATCGGCATCGGCACGATCGTGGTTGCGTTCGCCGCGTCGTATTTCTTCGGGATCGACCCGCGCGTGATACTCGAAGGCGCGTCGGCGCTGCAGGGCCGCCAGCAACAGGCGCAGCCCGCGCCCGCGCAGCGGCAGGGCGCGGCGGCGAACGAACCGAACGTCGTGTTCACGCGCAAGGTGCTCGGCAATATCGAGCGCACGTGGACGGGTGTGTTCAACACCCAGCTGCACGCGCAGTACCAGCCGCCGACGCTCGTGATGTTCACGAACTCGACGCCGACCGCATGCGGCACCGGCCAGACCGCGATGGGGCCGTTCTACTGCCCGGGCGACCGCAAGGTGTACATCGATCTCGGTTTCTACGACGAACTGCGCAAGCGTTTCGGCGCGGGCGGCGATTTCGCGCAGGCTTACGTGATCGCGCACGAGGTCGGCCATCACGTGCAGAACCTGCTCGGTATTTCCGACAAGGTCGACGCCGCGCGCCGGCGGGCGAGCCAGGCGCACTCGAACGCGCTGTCGGTGCGGATGGAGCTGCAGGCCGACTGCTTCGCCGGCGTGTGGGCGAACAACGCGCAGCGCGCGAACCAGCGGCTGATGGAACCCGGCGATTTCGAGCAGGGGCTGAAGGCGGCCGCCGCGATCGGCGACGACCGGCTGCAGCAGCAAGGGCAGGGCTATGTCGTGCCGGAGAGCTTCACGCACGGCACCAGCGACCAGCGCGTGTACTGGCTGCGACGCGGGATGGAGTCGGGCGAGCTGAGCGCCTGCGACACGTTCGCCGCGAACGCACGCTGAATCGAGCGCGTGCCCGGCCGCGCGCCTGCATCGTTCCGGCCGGAGGGGTGAGAAGCTGCCGTACCGGCCGGGCCGGGACGATTTGCCGATTTGTGCTCACCGGCGCTTTTCGGCGCCGGTAGGCTGGCCTGAACTTCGCTCTTCGTGACGTTCACCCGCCCGCCGATTCCACCATGCCGACCTCATCCGTTCCCGCCGACCCGGCCGCCGCCGACTGGCCACGCGCGCTGCGCGCGTGCGTGGACGCGTTCGACGCGTTCGCGAGCCCGTCCGCGATCGTGTTCTACCGGCTCGACCAGAGCGGCGAACCGGCCGATTTCGAGCTGTTCGGGATGCCGGAATCGATGCATCGCACCTATGTCGCGCGCTACCGGATGCTCGATCCGCTGCATCCGTCGCGCTGCGCGGCCGGCGAGCGCGCGGTCGTCACGCTTGCTTCCCAATTGCCTGACGAAAGGCGCGACGCGTCCGCGTACTGGACCCGTTTCCTGCGGCGGCACGACGTGGCCGACGTCGTCGAGATGTGGCTGCGCGATGCGGGCCGCACGGTCGGTGCGTTCTCGCTGCTGCGCTTCGAGGCGGGCGACACGCGCGGCGGCGTGGCCGGCAACAGCACGGCGGGGCGGTTCGCGCCCGGCGAGATCGAAGCGCTCGCGCGGCTGCAGCCGGTGGCGGAAGCCGCGCTGAGCCCGCTGCTGCGCGCGCGGCGCGGAATTCACCGGATCGGCTGCGAGGAGCGGCTGACCTACCGCGAGGAGCAGATCGCGCGCCTCGTGCGCGACGGCCGCTCGAACAAGGAGATCGCCCGCGATCTCGCGCTCGGCCAGCCGACCGTCAAGACGCACCTGATGCGGATGTACCGCAAGCTCGGCGTGTCGAACCGCACGGAACTGGTGGGGGCGTTGTTCCTGTAATTCATCGGATAATTGCGACCCGGACTTCGAACCTTTCGCGATCGCCAGCCATCCCGCACGGTTCAAACCCGCCTCCTCCCCAGCGCCCACGCGCTGCCAATTTGCGCTCACCGGGCGCGAACCCTCGTCGATACAGTGGAACGACGCCCGCGTGCCCGTGCGCACGCGGTCCAGCCACGACAATCCTCGAGACGCCCATGAGCACCACGAATTTCGTCGCCGTCAGCGACACCGTGCGCACCTTCGTTGCGCGCGACTTCGGCCTCTTCATCGACGGTGAAATGCAGCCCGCGCACGCGGCCGCGCGGCTCGACGTGTACGACCCCGCGACGGGCGAGCGGCTTGCGACGGTCGCGGACGCCGACGCACACGACGTCGATCGCGCGGTCGCCAGCGCGAAGCATGCATTCGACACCCGCGTATGGAGCGGCCTGCGCCCGGCCGACCGCGAACGCATCCTGCTGAAACTCGCCGACCTGATCGAAGCCGACGCCGAAACGCTCGCGCAACTCGAAACGCTGAACCAGGGCAAGTCGATCCACGTGTCGCGCGCGATCGAGGTCGGCGCGAGCGTCGAATACGTGCGCTACATGGCCGGCTGGGCGACCAAGATCACCGGCCAGACGCTCGACGTGTCGATCCCGTTCCCGCCCGGCGCGCGCTATACGGCCTATACGCGCAAGGAGCCGGTCGGCGTGGTCGCGGCGATCGTGCCGTGGAATTTTCCGTTGATGATCGCGGTGTGGAAGCTGATTCCCGCGCTCGCGGCCGGCTGCACGATCGTGCTGAAGCCGTCGCCGGAAACGCCGCTCACCGCGCTGCGCCTGGCCGAGCTCGCACGCGAGGCCGGCGTGCCGCCCGGCGTGTTCAACGTCGTCACCGGCGGCCGCGTGTGCGGCGCCGCGCTCGCGAGCCACCCGTCGATCGCGAAGATCTCGTTCACGGGCTCGACCGCGACCGGCAAGCTGGTCGGCACGGCGGCCGTGCAGAACATGACGCGCTTCTCGCTCGAGCTCGGCGGCAAGAACCCGATCGTGATGCTCGACGACATCGACGTCGCGCAGGCGCTCGACGGCGTCGCCGCCGGCGCGTTCTTCAACCAGGGGCAAGTGTGCGCGGCCGCATCGCGCATCTATGTGCACCGCAGCAAGTTCAGGCAGCTCGCGGATGGCCTCGCGGGCGTCGCGCAGTCGATGAAGCTCGGCGCGGGCCTCGACACGACCGCGCAGATCAACCCGCTGGTCTCCGCGCACCATCGCGACAAGGTCGTCCAGCACATCGAGGGCGCGCGCCGCGCGGGCCTCACGTTCCTCGCGGGCGGCACGCCGGCCGACGACCTGCCCGGCTACTACGTGAAGCCGGCCGTGATCGCCGATCCGCATCCGGACAGCGCGATCGTGCGCGACGAAGTGTTCGGCCCGGTGATCGTCGTCGTGCCGTTCGACGACGCGGCCGACGCGGTGCGCCTCGCGAACGCGTCGCCGTACGGCCTCGCCGCGAGCCTCTGGAGCAACGACCTGACGCGCGTGATGAACCTCGTGCCGCAGATCGAGGCCGGCACCGTGTGGGTGAACTGCCATATCCCGCTCGACCCGTCGATGCCGTTCGGCGGCTACAAGCAATCGGGCATCGGCCGCGAATTCGGCCAGTACGCGATCGAAGGCTTCACCGAAACCAAATCCGTCTGCATCGCGCACTGACGCGCGGCCTCAACCTCAACCGATCCGACAGTGGAGACTGCAATGAGCTACAACGAAGCGAAATTCTGGCACCCGATGCTGCACCCGAACGAGATGAAGCAGCGCAAGCCGATCCGCATCGTGCGCGGCGACGGCTGCTACGTGTTCGACGAACAGGGCCGCAAGCTCGTCGACGGCGTCGCGGGCCTGTGGAACGTGAACGTCGGCCACAACCGCCAGGAAGTGAAGGACGCGATCGTGCGCCAGCTCGACGAGCTCGAATACTTCCAGCTGTTCGACGGCATTTCGCATCCGCGCGCGGAGGAGCTGTCGAAGAAGGTGATCGACATGCTCGAACCGGAGGGCATGCGCCGCGTGCTGTACAGCTCGGGCGGCTCCGACTCGATCGAGACCGCGCTGAAGATCGCGCGCCAGTACTGGAAGGTGCGCGGCCAGGCCGACCGCACGAAGTTCATCTCGCTGAAGCAGGGTTATCACGGCACGCACTTCGGCGGTGCGTCGGTGAACGGCAACACGGTGTTCCGCCGCAACTACGAGCCGAACCTGCCGGGCTGCTTCCACGTCGAGACGCCGTGGCTGTACCGCAACCCGTTCACGCAGGATCCCGAAGCACTCGGCCGGATCTGCGCGGAGATGCTGGAACGCGAGATCCAGTTCCAGAGCCCCGACACGGTGGCCGCGTTCATCGCGGAGCCGATCCAGGGGGCGGGCGGCGTGATCGTGCCGCCGGCCAACTACTGGCCGCTGGTGCGCGAGGTGTGCGATCGTTACGGCGTCCTGCTGATCGCCGACGAAGTCGTGACGGGCTTCGGCCGCAGCGGCAGCATGTTCGGCAGCCGCGGCTGGGGCGTGCGCCCGGACATCATGTGTCTCGCGAAGGGCATCTCGTCGGGCTACGTGCCGCTCGGCGCGACGGTCGTGAACGCACGGATCGAGGACGCGTTCGCCGCGAACGCCGATTTCGGCGGCGCGATCATGCACGGCTACACGTATGCGGGCCATCCGGTCGCGTGCGCGGCGGCGATCGCAAGCCTCGACATCGTCGTGAAGGAGGACCTGCCTGCAAACGCGGCGAAGCAGGGCGCGTATCTGCTCGAGGCGTTGAAGCCGTTCGCGGAACGCTTCGCGGCGGTCGGCGAGGTGCGCGGCAAGGGGCTGATGCTCGCGCTCGACCTCGTCGCGAACAAGGACACGCGCGAGCCGATCGACCCGCTCTCGGGCTATGCGAACGCGGTCGCGGAAGTCGCGCGCGAGAACGGCGTGCTGGTGCGCCCGGTCGGCACGAAGATCATCCTGTCGCCGCCGCTCGTGATCCAGCGCGAGCAGCTCGACCGGATCGTCGACGCGCTCGCGGCGGGCTTCGAGGCCGTGCCGTTCGCGTGACGGCGTGACCGCGTGACGGCACGGCGGCGGCGGCGGGCAGCGTGGCCGCCGCCGGTTTGCCGATTTGCGCTATGACCGGATTATTTTGCCTGCGTATTTTCTCGACATCGGATCAAGGTGTGATCGACAAGGGGCCCGGGAATCGAAGCGCTGAAGCGCCGCCCGGGCCGACCGCATAGCCATGGAACCCGGGTCGCCGACGAAGCGGCAGTCCGGGTCGACACAGGAAGGAGACAGGGATGTCGGGATGGTCTGGAGTTACCGGCGCAGCGGGCGACACGTCCGCCGGCACGCCGGCTGAAGCGGGAGGCGGCACGGCGCTGAAGGCGGGTGCGGTCGGCTTTCCGACCGCGCTGGCGAGCGCCGTCGGCCTCATCATGGCAAGCCCGGTGATTCTCACCGCGACGTCGGGCTTCGGGATGGGCGGCTGGGCGTTCGCGGTCGCGATGATCATCGCGTTCGTGATGATGCAGGCGCAGGCGACCACCTTCTCGGAAGCCGCCGCGATGCTGCCGACGGCCGGTTCGGTTTACGATTACCTGTCGTGCGGGCTCGGCCGCTTCTGGGCGATCACCGGCACGATCTCCGCGTATTTCCTCGTGCACGTGTTCGCCGGGACGGCGGAAACGATCCTGAGCGGCATCATGGCGCTCGTCAATTTCGAATCGCTGAATGCCGCGTTCGAGAAGCACAACAGCTCGTGGCTCGTCGGCGTCGGCCTCGTGGTGACGTTCGCGATCACCAACATCATCGGCATCAAGGTGTTCAGCAAGCTCGAGATCGTGCTGACGGCCGGCATGTGGCTGTCGCTGATGATCTTCGGGATCCTCGGGCTCGCGGCCGCGCCCGCCGTGCATCTCGACGGCTGGTTCGGCGGCTCGGAAGTCGGCACGTCGGTGCCGGCCGTGCTGTCGCTGGTCGGGATGGCGATGTTCATGTTCGTCGGCTGCGAGTTCGTCACGCCGCTCGCGCCGGAAATGAAGGCGCCGGGCAAGACGATTCCGCGCGCGATGGCGCTGGGCCTCGTCGGCGTCGCGATCTGCATGTTCCTGTACGGCGCGGCGATCCGCCGCCAGGTCGCGAACGTGCCGGTGAGCGCCGACGGCCTCACGCACCTGCTCGACACGCCGGGTGCGATTCCCGCGTTCGCGCTGCAGGTGCTCGGGCCGTTCGGCCGCGTGTGGTTCGGCATCGCGTTCCTGTGCGCCGGCGCCGCAACGATCAACACGCTGATGGCCGGGTTGCCGCGCATCCTGTACGGGATGGCGATCGACGGCGCACTGCCGCGCTGCTTCGCGTACCTGCATCCGCGCTTCAAGACGCCGGTGGTCGGTATCGTGGCGGCGGCGATCGTACCTATCTTCCACGCGTGGCTGATCAACGGCAATCTCGACAGCATCCTGCACCTCGTGCTCGCCGCGACCTGCGCGTGGGGCACCGCGTACCTGCTCGTCACCGCGTCGGTCGTGATGTTGCGGATTCGCCGCCCGGACCTGCCGCGCCCGTACCGTTCGCCGCTGTTCCCGCTGCCGCAGATCGTGTCGAGCGTCGGCATCATCCTGGCGATCTGGTACATCACGCCGCCGGGCATGAACGCGCGCGACATCTACGTGCCGTTCGGCGCGATGCTCGGGCTCACCGCGCTGTACGCGCTGTTCTGGACGCTCGTCGTGCAGCGCCGGCATCCGTTCAAGCCGGTGCCGGTCGAGGAAGTGCTGCGCAACGAGCACGTCGCATCGTGAAGCTCGCGCTCGCCCGCTGGCGCGCGGTGTCCGATGCGCCGCCGCCCGGCCATCGGCCCGGCGCGATCGCCGCGCGCGTGCTGGCCGACCTGCGCGCCGAGCGCGATGCCGATGGCGCCGGCAGCCTGACGGCCCGGCTACCGAACGGCGTGCGCGTGAGCATCGACGAGCGGGGCGACCGCCAGTTCCTGATGCATACGGTCAGCGTGAAGGTGGCGGTAACCGCAACCGGCCCGGCCGTGCAAGGCAGCGCGCGCGTGCGCCAGACCGGTTGGCTGCGCTGCACGGGTATCGACGCGGTGATCGTGCCAGGATGCGACCCCGGATTCGCCGACACGCTGGCTGCGCTGGTCGACGAGCCGTCGCTGGCTGACGCGCTGCGGCCGCTGCACCTGACCGACTGTACGATCGACGCGCGCGACGGGCGCTGGACGCTCGCGATCGTGCCGTTCGGCGGCAGCGAGGTCGTGAACCGGATGCCGTCGTTCCGCCGCTACGTCCGCCTGACGGGCGAGCAGGCCGCCGCGCTGTCGGCGGCCTGCCTCGCGTTCGAAACCGCACTACGCAGGATTTTGCACGGGTAAGCTGTGGCGTTGCGCGCCGGGGAACCGGCGGCCGCGTTTAGGGGTTTTACCGGAGATGCCGATGCTGTTCCAGTCACGCTCACACGAAGACGTGCACGATCACGGGCTCGCGATCGCGGGCTGGCATCAGGTCTACCGCCAGATGACGCCGGGCCGCTTCAAGGGCACCGTCACGCAGGTGCTGTACGACGATTTCCACTTCTTCCGCGAAACGACCAACCGGCGAGTCGCGCAGACCGGGCTCGCGCCGGCCGGGCGCACGTCGCTCGCGGTGCCGCTGTCCGTGCCGCTCGCGGGCACGTTTCAGGGCCAGCCCGTCGACGGCTATGCGCTGCTCGCGCTGCGCGCCGGCGAGGATTTCGAATTCCACACGCCGGAAGGGATGGGGCTCGTCGGGATCAGCGCGGCGTCCGACATGGTCGACGAGCTCTGCGAAGCCGAATTCGGCGCATCCGGCGCGCGCAAGCTGCGCCACGTGACACGGCTGTCCGATGAGCAGGGTGTCGCGCTCGGCGTGCGGCTGTCGTCGCTGATCGACGACGCGCAGCGCAACCCGGGCCACCTCGAATACGCGGCCACCCGCAAGATGTTCCGCGACGCGATGCTCGGCATGTTCCTCGATGCGCTCGAACAGGGCATCGGCGTCGAGCGCCGCGACATCACGCACGCCACCTACAGCGACATCGTGAGCCGTTGCGAGAAGCATCTGCGCGACCGGCCCGAGGAACCCGTCACCGTGCTTGAACTGTGTCGCGCGCTGCGCTGCAGCCGCCGCACGCTGCAAACGAGTTTTCAACGCGTGGCCGACGTCACGCCGGTCGGCTATCTGCGCACGATCCGGCTGAACGCGGTGCGCCGCCTGCTGCGCACGACGCCCGTGCAGCAGCTCGGCGTCGGCGAGGCCGCCGCGAGCTGGGGGTTCACGCACCTCGGCTATTTCGCGCGCGAGTATCGCGACCTGTTCGGCGAGCTGCCGTCGCAGACGACGCGCCCCGAATGACGCACGCACGCCGCAACGGCGCCGCTGGGCACGGTCGCGGGCAACGCGTGCGACTGTTTGCCGATTTGCGATAGAGGTCCTGAATTTTCGCTGGATAGAGTCCTGTCACCCATATCGATTACCCCATCGATCTGCACTGCGAATCGATGACAACAGAGGGGCGGGACATGAAGATCGGACGACGACTGGCCGCGGCTGCGGCGACGCTGGGTTGCATGCACGCACACGCGCAGACCTCGGGCAGCGTGACGCTGTACGGCACCGTGGACACCGGCATCATCTACTCGACGAACCAGCAGTTCACGCGCGCCGACGGCAGCACGGGCGGCGGCCATGCGTGGCAGATGGGCGGCGGCAACCTCGTGCCGTCGCGGTTCGGCTTCCAGGGCGCCGAGCCGCTCGGCGGCGGGCTCAATGCGGTGTTCACGCTCGAGCAGCAGTTTCTTTCGGCGAACGGGCAGGCGCTGCAGGGTGGCACGGCCTTCAGCCGGCAGGCGTGGGTCGGGCTGCGCCAGGACGGGATCGGCACGCTCGGCCTCGGCCGCCAGTACGACTCGTACACCGACATGCTCGGTGCGTACGTATCGAGCAACAACTGGGCGACGCCGTACGGCTCGCACCTCGGCGACGTCGACAACCTGAATGCCGCATTCAACTTCAACAACGCGGTGAAGTTCACCAGCGCCGATTTCAACGGCTTCACGTTCGGCGGCACGTTCAGCTTCGGCGGGCAGGCCGGCGATTTCTCCGCGAAGCGCGGCTATGCGGTGGCCGCGACGTACACGCGCGCGCCGGTTGCATTCTCGGTCGGCTACCTCGACCTGCACCAGCCGCTCGACGCGGCGCTCGGCGGCGCGAGCGGTTATATCGGCGATTTCGCGTGCAGCAACCCGGGCGCGATGTATTGCCTGCTGCAGGATGCGGGCTCGATGCGCGCGTTCGGCGCGGGCGGGTCGGTCACGTTCGGCGACGCGACGATCGCGCTCACCTATACGCATACGCGCCTCGGCGACAGCCGCTATTTCTCGACCACCGCCCAGCCGCGCACGCAGGCGTTCACGTTCGATATCGGCGAGGTGAACGCCACGTACATGTTCACGCCCGCGCTGCAGGGCGGTGTTGCGTACATCTTCAACGCCGCGCATACCGACGGGCGCGGCACGACGCGGTTCCACCAGGTGAACGTCGGCACGAACTACAGCCTGTCGAAGCGCACGGCGCTGTATGCGGTCGCGATCGGCCAGATCGCGAGCGGGAAGGGGCTCGGCACCGACGCGGACGGCAACGCGGTGAACTACGCGCAGATCCCGGTGCTCGCGAACAGCAATTCGAGCCGGCAACTGGCGGTGATGGCGGGCATTCGTGTGAATTTTTGAGCGCAGGGCATGGGACACGGCGCGCGAAACGCGGGCGGCCGGCGACGAGCAACGGGCGGCGAGCAGCAGGCGGGTGGCGGGCGGCCGGGTTGCCGCCCGATTCGCCGTGGCAAGCGCTCGGCAGGCGCCGCGCACCGGCGATCGCCGCGTGCCATAAATTCTTAACGATCGGCGTGAACAATGGCGTTCGCTACAGGCGGCCGGAAGCATCCCCCGCGTTGCACACGTGTGCAACGCCCGGCCGTCCCGCCACCACGCCGAACGAGAGAGACCTCATGACCTTGCTGAGCCGCCTGCGCGCGCTGTCCGCCGCCCTTGCGCTGTCCTTCGCCGCCACGCATGCCGTTGCCGCGGATCTCGTCATCGCAGGCCGCGACGATATCTACGGCAAGGGGCTGGCCGACGCCGTCGCCGGCTTCAACAAGCTGCACCCGGGCACCGAGATCGAGCTGCTCAAGCTGCCGAACGCGAACCTGTACCAGAAGCTCAAGCTGTCGATGCGCGAAGGCACCGGCGCGTACGACCTCGTGATGATGGACGACACGTGGGCGCCCGAATTCATCGGCAACGGCTGGCTCAAGCCGCTGCCCGCGTCGCTTGCTGACGCCGATCTCGTGCCGTCCACCGTCGCGCTCGGCCGCAACGCGGCCGGTGCGCTGTACGCGCTGCCGATCGTCGGCAACGTCGAGATGTTCGCGTACCGCAAGGACCTGCTCGCGAAGTACAAGCTGCAGCCGCCGCGCAACTGGGACGACGTGCTGAAGATCGCGCAGACCGTCGGCGGCGCGGACAAGAGCGTGTCGGGCGTCGTGTTCCGCGGCACGAAGGGCAACCCGGTCGTGACGGGCTTCCTGCCGATCCTGTGGGCCTATGGCGGCGACGTGTTCGACCGTGCCGGCAACGTGACGATCGATTCGCGTGAGGCACAGGCCGCGCTGAAGACCTTCCTCGCGCTGAAGGCATCCGCGCCGAAGGACGTCGACGTGTACGGCGCGGCGGAAGTGCGCGATGCGCTGCAGCGCGGCACCGCCGCGCAGTCGATCGAGGTATGGCCGGCGTGGGTGCCGGCGCTCGACGATCCGAAGCAGTCGCGCGTGGTCGGGCAGATCGCGCTGCAGCCGCCGCCCGGGCAGACCGCCGGCCCGGCGCCGATGCTCGGCATCTGGCAGATGGGCATCCCGAAGGACGCGCCGCACGCGAAGCTCGCGCAGGATTTCCTCGCGTACCTGACCGCCCGCGATACGCAAACGCGCCTCGCCGGCATCGGCATTCCGCCGACCCGCCGCAGCGTGTTCAACGATCCGGCGCTGGTGCGCCAGTACCGCTGGTACCCGGATCAGCTGAAGGCGCTCGAAGCCGGCCGTGCGCGGCCGCGCGTGAACGACTGGCAGCAGGTCGAGAGCATTCTCGGCGACCAGCTGCAGCTCGCGCTGACCGGGCAGGCCGCCCCCGACGCCGCGTTGCGCCAGGCGCAGCAGAAGATCGCGCAGGCGACGGCCGCGGCCGGCAAGTGACCACGCGCCTCGAACCCTCGCCGGAACACAGCGCATGAAAGCCTTCGGCCGCAGCCTGCCGTTCGTCGCGCTGCTCGGGCCCGCGCTGCTGGTGCTCGCCGCGCTCGCGCTGTATCCGGTCGCGCAGGTGCTGATCGATTCGTTCTGCCGGGTCGACTACTCGGCCGGCCGCCGCGCGTTCGTCGGGCTCGCGAACTATCGCGCGGTGCTCGGCGACGACGCGTTCACGGCCGGCTTCGGCAACACGCTGCGCTTCACGATCGTCGCGTCGCTCGCCGAAGTCGCGCTGGGCTTTGGCCTCGCGCTGCTGTTCGTGCGTGCGTTTCCGGGGCGGCGCATCGCGCTGCCGCTCGCGATCCTGCCGATGATGCTGTCCACGCTCGTGTGCTCGGCGATCTGGCGCAACTGGCTCAACTTCGACGGCTTCCTGAACGCGCTACTCGCGGCGTTCGGCGTCGAAGGCGTGCGCTGGCTGTCCGATCCGCATCTCGCGCTGTGGTCGCTCGCGCTCGTCGACGTGTGGCAGTGGACGCCGATGGCGTTCCTGATCGTGCTCGCCGGGCTGCAGTCGATCCCGCAGGAGCTGTACGAAGCCGCGCGCACCGACGGCGCGAGCGAGTGGCAGTGCCTGCGCGACATCACGCTGCCGCTCGCGGCGCCGCAGATCGGCCTCGCGCTGCTGCTGCGCTCGATCGACACGTTCAAGCTGTTCGACAAGGTCTATGCGCTGACGGGCGGCGGCCCCGGCAACGCGACGCAGACGCTGTCGACCTATATCTACGACACGGGCTTCCGCTTCTTCAACGTCGGGCCGGCGAGCGCCGCGTCGGTGCTGATGCTCGCGGCGTCCGCGCTGCTGGTTTCGGGGTACGTATGGCAGACGGTTCGCAAGCGGCGCACATGACGGCGCAACCCGCCCACATCACGGGCGCACGAACGGGCGCCGCTTTGGGTCGCGCGATGCCGTGGGCGTTGCGCATCGCCGCGCTCGCGCTGTTGCTGCTGCCGTGCCTGTGGATGGCTGGCGCGGCCTTCATGCCGACGCTCGAACGCCTCGATCACCCGTTGCGGATCTGGCCGGCCGCGCCGACCGTCGAGCATTTCGCGTCGGTCTGGTCCAACGGCATCGGCGCGCCGCTGTTCAATTCGCTGCTGGTCGGTTTCGGCACGACGCTGCTCGCGCTGGCGCTCGCGTTTCCGGCCGCGTATGCGCTCGTGCGGCTGCGGTTTCCGGCGCGGCTCGACCTGCTGTTCCTGGTGCTCGTGCTCGCGTTGAAGCTGATGCCGCCGATCACGATCGCGGTGCCGCTGTTCGCGCTCGCGAAGCGGCTGCACCTGCTCGACTCGACGCTCGGCCTGATGCTCGCGTACCAGATCTACGCGTTGCCGATGGCGATCTGGATGCTGCTCGCGTTCGTGCGCGACGTGCCGATCGAATACGAGGAAGCCGCCTGCATCGACGGCGCGGGTCTCGCGCGACGCCTCGTCCAGATCGTGCTGCCGCTGTGCGCGCCGGGGCTGATCGCGACCGCGATCTTCGTGTTCATCGCCGCGTGGAACGAATTCCTGATCGCGCTGCTGTTCGTGTCGACGCCGAGCCGCTTCACGCTGCCGCTCGCGATTGCCGGCTACGTGACGGAGAACGGCATCGACTGGGGCGACCTGATGAGCGCGGGGCTGATGGCGTCGCTGCCCACGCTGGCCGTGGCCGGCTATGTGCAGCGCTACCTGTTGCGCGGGTTCGCGGGCGGGCTGAAGTGACGCGCGGCGTCGCCGCGCCCGATTCTCCGTGGTTATGCGCAGCTGGCCCGCACCACCTGCGTGACCGGCGCGATGCGCGTGCGCGACGGGCCGTCGAACGCCTGCATCCGGTCGGCGAGCAGGTCGACCGCCGCCTGCGCGAGGCCGCGCGTGTCCTGCCGCAGCGTCGTGAGCCGGTACGCATCGTAATCGGCGGCCGGGATGTCGTCGAAGCCGATCACGCGAACGTCGTCCGGCACGCGCAACCCGAACTCGCTGCGCGCGACGTCGATCACGCCGAGCGCGAGCAGGTCGGACGAGCAGAACACGCCGTCGGGCCGCTTGCCGTTCGCGAACAGTTGCCGCGCGGCGTCGACGCCGCTTGCATGCGTGTCGGACGGCGTGTCGAGCACGTGCGCGAGTGTCGCGTCGAACGCGTCGCCGCGCCCGATCGCCTGCTCGAACGCGGCAGCGCGCGACTGCGCGCTGTAGCTCGCGCCGCGCGGCCCGACGAACGCGAGCCGGCGCGCGCCGGCCCGCACGAGCCGCTGCGCTGCGTGGACGGCGCCCGCCGCGTTGTCGCTGACGACGATGTCCGCGCCCGGCAGGTTCGCCTCGCGGTTGATCATCACGACCGGAATCCGGTGTTCGAGATACTGCTGCGCGACCGACAGCGGCGGCGACGCGGACGTCATCACGAGGCCCGCGATCCGGTAGCTGAGCAACTGTTCGAGCGATTGCCGGACCTGGCGCGGATCTTCCGCATTGGTCACGAGCGGCGTGAGCGCGCGCTGCCCGAGCGCGGCCATCAGGTCCGACAGCAGCCGTGCGCGAAACGGATTCTCGAACCCGGCCGTCACGACGCCGATCATGCTGCTGCGCTGCGTGATCATGTCGCGGGCGATCAGGTTGACCTGGTAGCCGAGCGCGCGCGCGGCGACCATCACGCGCTCACGCGTCTGCGGCGCGATGCTCGCCGTCGGCGAGAATGCACGCGACACCGCGGAGCGCGACACGCCGGCGCGCGCCGCGACATCCGATGCCGTGACCCACGGCTTTCTTTCCTTGTCATTCATCGATTCATGATCCCTTCGAGCCACGATACGTGCATGCCGCCCGCCGACTGGATGTCGGCGCTCGACGATGCGCGGCTGCTGCATACGCTGACCCTACCGGGCAGCCATGACACCTGTGCGTATACCGTCGACGATCGGCTCGTGCGCACCCAGCATGCGCCGCTCGATGCCCAGCTCGCGCATGGCGTGCGGCTGCTCGACATCCGCTGCCGGCACGTGCGCGATGCGTTCGACATCCATCACGGCGGCATCGCGCTCGGCATGACGTTCGACGACGTGCTGGCCACCTGTGCGCGTTTTCTCGACGCGCATCCGCGCGAATGCATCGTGATGTCGATGAAGGACGAATGGCCGGCGCACGCGTGCACGCGCGGTTTCGATGCGACGTTCGACGCGCATCGCGCGCGGCATCCGCGGCTGCGCTGGCATGCCGGCGGCACGCTGCCCGCGCTCGGCGACGTGCGCGGCGCGATCGTGCTGCTGCGCCGCTTTCGCAGTAGCCGGCCGCTCGGCATTGACCTGACTGCGTGGCCCGACAATGCGACGTTCACGATCGACCACCCCGACGGCGCATTCGTGATCCAGGACGAATACCGCGTGCCGGTTGCCGCGTCGATCGGCTGGAAGTGGCGTGCGATCGACGCGCTGCTGACGGATTTGCCGTCGCCGGACAGCGGCCGCTGGGCGATCAACTTCTGCAGCGGGACGGGAATGGGCGCGAATCCGTCGGTGGTCGCACACGGCGACGGCAACGTGCGGGGCATTCATGCACGGCTGGCCGAACGGCTGCGCGAGCAGCCCGGCCCGTATGGCGCGATGCTGCTCGACTTCTGCGATGACGACGACTGGGCGCTGGTACGCGCGCTGATCGCGTGCAACGACCATGTGCCGGCGCCGGGTATCTGGCGCAAGACGTTTCGCTGTTAGTGGAGATTGGCGCTGAAGAACGCGAGCGCCTTTGCATCGAGCGTTTCGTGGAAGGCCGCGCGATCGAATCCCTTCGCATCGGTACAGACTTCGGGCGAGACGTGCGCCAGTTGTTCGGGGCACGGCGCGAGAAACGCGAAATGTGCGGAATTCGGTACGACGTGGAATTCCGGCCGTTTCGGCAGCATGTCGGCCAGCGCGGGGACCGTTTCCGGCTCCACGCCGTCGCCGCCGGCTTCGGATCCCCAGAGCTGGATCGGCGCGTGCACGTCCTTCAGCGTATCGGCGCTCGGGAATTCGTTCATCGGGTCGGCGATCACGTAGGCCTTGATCCGCGGGTCGTGCGTCAGCGGCCGGCGCGGCAGGTCGTGGTCGCGGATCTGCTTGCAGATCAGCCAGGTCGGGTCCGGACAGGCCACGTGCGCGTGGACGAAATCCGGATTGGCGCCGGCCAGCACGAGGCCCGTGTAGCCGCCGCGCGAAAAGCCGAAGAAGCCGATCCGGGCAGCGTCGATATGCCCGGCGTCGGGCCCGTCGGCCAGCATGTAGTCGACCAGGCGCTTGATGTCGTCCGGTCGCTCGACCAGCTCCCGCAGGTCGGCCGCGCGGCTCATGTCGGTGTGCGTGTCGCCGGGATGGTTGATTGCCGCGACGACGTAACCCGCGTCGGCGAGCGTTTCGGCGAGGTCGTGATGCCCGAAGTAGGTGCCAGCGTGGCCGTGCGAAATGACGACGAGCGGCAGCTTGTCGCCGACGGTCGGGCAGTTGCGTTGCCCTTTCAGCACGAACGGGCCGATCGTGAGCGGCTGCGCGGGGGTTGCGCAGGGCGTCCAGATGACGGCGCGCAATTCGGGGCCGGCCGTGTCGGCCGGGATAGTGACGAACTTGACGCCGGCCGCATGCGCGACCGTGGCGGACAGGCAGAGCAGGGCAGCCGATAGCCAGGTCTTCATGTCGATTCCCGGGGCAACGGATTGGACGCGGCGCGACCTGCGTCGGACAGAGGCGCTTACCGCGTCGCGATCGCCACCGCGGCACCGGCCATCGCGGTCGCGCTCGTGCGGTTGGCGAACCGCTTCGCGCGTGCCGATGTCAGGAACGCCCGTGCGCGTGACGCAAGCAGCGACCAGAAGCAGTCGGCGAGGATCAGCACCGCGAGCATCGTGCCGACCAGCTCGGCCCATGCGGTCACACCCACGTGCGTGAGATCGACGAGCGTCGGCAGCAGCGCGAGATAGAACACCATGATCTTCGGGTTGCCGAGCGTAACGAGCATGCCTGCGACGAACATGCGCCATGGCGACTGGCCGCGCGGCAGGTCGTCGGCGTCGGTCGCGGTCGGCGCGGTCCACATCTTCCACGCGAGGAACAGCAGGTACGCGACGCCGAGCAGCTTCAGCACGATCAGGCCCGTTTCGAACGTGCGCGCGAACGCGGACAGCCCCGCGACCGCGAGCGTGAGCCACAGCGCTTCGCCGACCCACATGGCCGCGAGGAACGGCAGCACGTCACGCACGCCGTTCGTCAGCACGCGCGCGACCAGCGCGGCGACGCTCGGCCCGGGCGTGCCGGCGGTGACGAGCAGGGTGACAGCGAAGACGGCGAGCGCGGACAACGTCATGGCGAACCTCGTGGGTGGGGGGCGTTCGAAACGTATGAGGTTTCGATTATAGTGACGGCCGTTCCAGACTGCCTGAATCGCCGTGATGACTGCATCGATCCTGATCCGTCCCGCCACGCGGGAAGACGCGGCCGCGATGGCCGCCGTCGAAGTCGCCGCCGCGCAGCGGTTCCGCGCAATCGGCATGACCCACATCGCCGACGCCGAGCCGACCGATGCGGCTGCCGTGCGCGTGCGCATCGACGACGGTCGCGCGTATGTCGCGGTCGATCCGGAGGGCACGTGCGTCGGGTTTGCGTTCTACCGGCTGCTCGATGCGCAGCGGCTTTATCTGGAAGAGCTGGATGTCGCGCCGTCGCATGCCGGACAGCGGATCGGCGCGCGCCTGATCGAACAGGTGATGGCACGCGCGGCGCAGGAAGGGATCGCGGAGGTCGTGCTGTCGACGTTTCGCGACGCGCCGTGGAATGCGCCGTACTACGCGCGCCTGGGTTTCAGCATCGTCGACGACGCCGCGCTCGACGACACGCTGCGCGCGATCCGCGCGCACCACGTCGCGCTCGGCCTCGACGAGACGCAGCGCGTGTTCATGCGGGCGGACGTGCGCCGCTGAACACGCGCTGCTGAACCGTCAGGCCGCGTCGCTCAGCGCCGGGTAATCGGTATAACCCGTTTCGCCTTCCGCGTAGAACGTCTCCGGCACCGGCTTGTTGAGCGGTGCGCCGAGTTCGAGGCGGCGCGGCAGGTCGGGGTTCGCGATGAACAGCTTGCCCCATGCGATCGCGTCGGCGCTGCCGTCCTCGAGCGCAGCCTGCGCGGTGTCGAGCGTGAACTGCTCGTTCGCGATCAGCGGGCCGCCGAATGCCTCCTTCAGGCGCGGGCTCAAGTGGTCGCCCGAGTACGACTCACGCGTGAAGATGAAGGCGATCTTGCGACGGCCGAGTTCGCGCGCGACATAACCGAACGTTGCCGCCGGATCGGAATCGCCCATCGTGTGCGCGTCGCCGCGCGGGGCAAGGTGCACGCCGACGCGGCCGGCGCCCCACACGTCGATTGCCGCATCGACCACTTCGAGCAGCAGGCGTGCGCGGTTCTCGATCGGGCCGCCATATGCATCGGTGCGGTGGTTGGTGCTGTCCTGCAGGAACTGGTCGAGCAGGTAGCCGTTCGCGCCGTGGATCTCGACACCGTCGAAGCCGGCGGCCTTCGCGTTTTCCGCACCCTTGCGGTACGCGGCGACGATGCCCGGGATTTCGTCGAGCTCGAGTGCGCGCGGCGTCACGTACGGGCGCTGCGGACGCACGAGGCTCACGTGGCCGCCCGCGGCGATCGCGCTCGGCGCGACCGGCAGGTCGCCGTTCAGGAACACCGGGTCGGAGATCCGGCCGACGTGCCACAGTTGCAGCACGATCCGCCCACCGGCCGCGTGCACGGCCTGCGTCACCTGTTTCCAGCCTTCGACCTGCTCATCGGACCAGATGCCGGGGGTGTCCGCGTAGCCGACGCCCTGCGGCGTGACCGACGTTGCCTCGGTAATGATCAGGCCGGCCGTCGCGCGCTCGGCGTAGTAGCGGGCCATCAGCGCGTTCGGCACGCGCGTCGCGCCCGCACGGGAGCGGGTGAGCGGCGCCATCACGATGCGGTTCGGCAGGGTCAGGTCGCCGAGGGTGACGGGATCGAACAGGGTGGGCATGGCAAATAACCTCTTCACGAAAGGCGGGAAACCGTCGCGTCATGGGCGACAGCGTTCCGCATGGCCGGTTCGGCCGTGTTGACTAGAGTTCGCGGCGCAGGGCGTCGTGAAATGCGTCGATGACGGCCTCGTTGCGCTGAAAGAACGCCCACTGGCCGATCCGTGTCGACGTCACGAGCCCCGCGCGCTGGAGCGTCGCGAGGTGCGCGGAGACGGTCGACTGCGACAGCCCGCAGCGCGCGTCGATCTGGCCCGCGCAGACGCCGTGTTCGTACGGCAGCGTCTGGTTCGGGAAATGCTCGCCCGGCGTTTTCAGCCAGAGGAGGATTTCCCGGCGCACGGGGTTCGAGAGCGCTTTCAGGATGGCTTCGATGTCGAGTTCGGTCGGCATGGATGGGTTGGGCGTTTCGGTCAGGCAATGAAGTATCGTCGATGGGCGAATCTTATATCGGAACTTGACGATATGTTTGAAAGCATTGCTGGCAATGGGGTTGATAGTGAAACGCGATAACGGGGATGGATCGTGATGACTTTCGAGGGTGCGGGGCGGGTCGTACTGCGACCGCGCGATCCGGCCCTCAGTCGGGCAGTCCGACGAACGTGTACCGGCCCTATATCGCATCGACATGCGCGAGCGTATCGAGCACGCGTATCACGGGCGGGTGGCCATACACCCGCTCGACCATCGCCTTGTATTCGTCGCCATGCCAGAAATCACGGTCGATCCTCCGCCGGCAAATCAGGGGAATGAACTTCACATGCCGACGTACGAGACGGAAACCGTGTCGCATGCGCTTCAAGCGGCAGGCGCAGTGCATTCGCGAGATAACTGACCGTCCGATAGAAGCCCGCGAGCATCAGCAACTCGAGCCGTGCCTCGTCACTGAAATGCCGGCACAGCGTGTGCCACAGGTCATCGTCGATATCGCAGTGCCGATGCAGCGCATCGCACATCCGGATCAGCACCTGGTCGTCGTCGTTCCAGCATGTGTCGTCAGCCGAGCCGCAAGCCAACGACCGGATTTGCTCGCTGCTCAGCTTCGCCGTCCGGGCGAACACGGCGACATGCACGCCCCATTCGTATTCGCACCCGCAAAGCGCGGTAGTGCGGTCGATGACGATCTCACGTTGCCGGATGTCGAGATGGCCCTTGTCCAGCAGGCCGGCGGCAAAGAATTTCGTGAACAGGCGCGGATCGCGCGCGAGCGTGGTGAAGAGTCGCAACGGTGGACGGCCCTGCATGATCCGGTCGATCGAAGCCGCGATGTCGGGTTCGAACGGCGGTGATGCGGATGCAATACGCTGAGTCATGTGAGCCCCGTGCCCGAGACGATGCATGCGTGGAAGCGTAGGCGTCGTGCTTTAAAAAGTAAAGCGGAACCGAGGCGCGATTCAAGCGATTGACTCTGCCTGGCGATTGCTTTAAAAAGTACAGCATGACCACACCAAAAATCGGACAGCGCGTTCGCGGATCGAAGACGGGACGACCCATCATGGTCGTGCTGGATCTGCTCGGGCGGCGTACTACGCTGCGCATCCTGTGGGAACTGCGTGGCGAGCCGCTCACATTCCGCGCACTGCAGGAAGCCTGCGAAACGAATGCGCGCCTGCTCAATACGCGACTGGCCGAGCTCAAGGCATCGGGCCTCGTCGAGCATGGCGAGGGCGGCTACTGCATGACGGCCGAAGGCCGGCGGCTCGAGGCGGCGCTGCAACCGTTGCTGGGGTGGGCAAAACAATGGGCGAAGCGCGACCCGGACGGGTTCGACGCGGCCGATCGCGAGCAATCCGGTCAGGAGCGCTGATCGATCGCCACGCGGATGCGCAGCGCAACGTCATGCCGGTTCGCGCGTCGCGCGCAAGCCGATTTTTTGCGGAGCGTCCTTTCATGCCTGTTCAGGCCGTCATCTTCGATTTCGATCTGACGCTGGCGGATTCGTCCGCCGCAATCATCGAATGCACGGAATACGCGCTGCATCGGCTGGATGCCGCCGGCGCGACACCGGCGCAGATCAGTGCCGTGATCGGGCTGCCGCTGCACGAAATGTTCCGCGTGCTGACGGGCGAAACCGAGCCGGCGCGGGCCGACGCGTTTGCGCGCCACTTCGTGGCACGCGCCGACGAGATCATGGTGCACGGCACGCGCATCTATCCCGATGTCCCGTCGCTGCTTGCGCGTCTGCGCGAGCAGGGTCTCGCGGTCGCGATCGTGTCGTCGAAGTTCCGCTACCGGATCGAGGCGATTCTTGCGCTGAACGAACTGCAGTTGCGCGTCGACGTGCTGATCGGCGGGGAGGACGTGCAGCGTCACAAGCCCGATCCCGAAGGGCTCGTGCTCGCGCTGGCGCGGCTGGGCGTGCCGGCCCGTTCGGCGATCTACGTGGGTGACCACGCGGTGGATGCGCAGGCGGCCGAGCGTGCCGGCGTGGCGTTCGTCGGCGCGGTGAGCGGGATGACGTCGTTCGATGGATGGGCACGCGCGGGCAAGCAGGCGGTGGTCACGCATCTCGGCGAACTGGATGCGATCGTGCAACGGATGCAGCGCGATGCGTCCGAAGCGTCGGGCTGACGCGCCCCGGGCCGTCGATCGTCGGAATTTCGATGACCCTGACGATCCGCTTCCAGGTCAGCGCGATCGACTCGCCGGCGGCTGGTGGGGCCGGTGACGGATGCCGGGAATGGGCGGGCGGCGCGAACGCGGCGCAGAACCGGCCCACTGACGCGCTTCCCGGAACCGTCCGGCAGCGCGCGACGGATTCTGCGACCATCGCCGTTAAATTCATGTCCGCCACTCGATCCGTCGCCATGTCACTCATTTCAGTTGCCTTTGCAAGCATCCGGCGCTCGCGCGTATTGCCGGCCGCCCGAACCCTGGCGTTCGCGATTTCGGTCGAGGCAGCCATCGGTGTCCTGGGCGGCGCGCATCCGGTCGAAGCCGCCACGCCCACCCAGCGCGAACGTCTCGAAGCACCGGTGAAGGCAGTCGCCGACCAGCGCTTGACCGTCGACACGCCGCAGGGCAGCGCGATGTTGCCCGTCTATGCCGACCATCCCGTCGACAAGGCGGCACCCGACGTCACGCGTGTGTTCATCGTGATTCACGGCACGCTGCGCAACGCCGACGCTTATTACGCATCGGGGCTCAAGGTCGTCGAGAAGGCCGGTGCGGCGGGCCAGGGCACGATGGTCGTCGCGCCGCAATTCCTGACACGCGCCGATACGCGTGCGTTTTCGCTACCCGCGCCGACACTCGCCTGGACCCAGGAAGGATGGAAGGGCGGCGAACCGGCCCGCCAGCCCGCCCCGATCAGTTCGTTCACCGCGCTCGACGCATTGCTCGCGCATTTCGCCGACCGCAGCCTGTATCCCGCGTTGTCGACGGTCGTCGTGATCGGCCACTCCGCCGGCGCGCAGTTGCTGCAGCGTTACGCGGTGGCCGGGCACGAAGGCGATGCGCTCGCGCGGGCCGGCATCGCAGTGCGCTATGTGGTCGCGAACCCGTCGAGCTACCTGTATTTCGACGACGAACGGCCGGACGGCCAGGCGATCGCCAGCGGAACCTGCCCACGCGCGACAGCGTGGAAATACGGGCTGAAGTCGGCACCGCCTTATGTCGCGTCGCAGGACGTGCGCGATCTCGAAACACGCTATGTCGCGCGTCATGTCGTGTACCTGCTCGGCCAGGCCGACACGAACCCTTACACCCACTTCATCGACCGCTCATGCGCGGCCATGGCGCAAGGCCCGTACCGGCTCGCACGCGGGCTCGCGTATTTCGACTATCTGAAGAAACGGCATCCTGACGATCTCGCGCAACAGGTCGTCGAAGTGCCGGGCGTCGGGCATGACGGCCTCGGCATGTTCACGTCCGCTTGCGGGCTGGCCGTGCTGTTCGGGCACGCGTTGCCGCCATCGTGTCCGGTCGTTGCCGGCACGGCGCCGGACAGGCGCGCGGCAGGGCAGTGAGCGGGCGTGCGAGATCCGCGCACGGCGAAAATCGATCGGTCAGAGACATGCAGGCTCCCGGTTCAGGATGACGGCGGTGCCGGGAGCGCTCCCATGAACATCACGATCCTCGACGATTATTTCGACACGCCGCGCGGAACGGTGTGCTGATGGTCGAGGTGAACGCAGCCGGCCGTGCCCGGCTTCAGGCTGGTCGCGCCTGATCGAGCCGAAACGCTCGGCGCGCGATAGCGGCGCCGCGTATCACGCCGGATCTTCCGTGATCGGCGGCCCGCTGGCGTCGAATACCGTCAGGCCTTCCGTCGGGTCCGTCGGCGTATCCCACGGACGCGCCGCGATGGCCCGTTGTGCGGCCTCGTAGCCGGCTTGCCGGCGGGCCTCGATGCCGGCCGGCGTGAAATCGATGTCCTTGAACTGATTGTCGTCGGCGAGTCGCGGCGCCGCGAGCTTGATCAGATGCATCGTGGTTTCGCATCCCCACGCGGTGAGCCGGCGCACGGCCGGCGACGCGCGTTCGGCCTCCGGCACGTGCCGGGCCAGCTCGCGGATCACGTGGCGCAGCCGGTGAATTTGCTGCTGGCGCGCGATGTGGCTGTCGGTGCGGCTCGCGTACTGGATGTCCTTCTGCCGCTCCGACACCTGCCAGATGCTCTGGGGCTCGGGGCCGGCCGGGTTCCACATCTGGACCGAGAAGATGATCGAGCTGCGGCGCGGATTGTCGTCGAGCACGACCTCGACCGGCGTGTTCGAATACACGCCACCATCCCAGTACGGTTCGCCGTCGATCCTGATCGCCGGGAATGCGGGCGGTAGCGCGCCGGAGCTCATGATGTGCTCGAGCGCCAGTCGCGTATCGCGGGAATCGAAATAGCGCATCGTGCCCGAGCACGCATTGACCGCGCTGACGGTCAGGCGCGGGTGGCCCGCGTTCAGCAGCTCGGGATCGATCAGCGACGCAAGGGTGTCGCGCAGCGGCGCGATCCGGTAATACGACGCGCGATCGACGCCGAGGCGGACCATCGGCCCGAGCCAGGAGGCCGGATTGGGCTGGAAGAATCCCGCGATGCCGCCGCCGATGATCATCAGTTCGGCCAGCGTCCGGTTCCAGCCGGGCAGCAGCGGCCCAGTGTCGAAACGGGTCCGTTCGGTCACGCGGCGCCAGAATGCCGACAGCTTCTCGTAACGCTGCGCTGGCGGGTTCCCGGCGATCAGCGCCGCGTTGATCGCGCCGATCGACGTCCCGACCACCCAGTCGGGCCGGATGCCGGCTTCGTCCATCGCCTGAAAGACGCCGAGCTGGAAGGCGCCCAGTGCGCCGCCGCCCTGGAGCACGAGCACCACTTGCCCGGGGAGATCCATGCGTGCCGGCTGGCTCGCGGTCATGGCTGGCCTCGCTGCGTGTGATAGTGGGTCGGGTACGAACGGTTCGATTCAGTTTAGGCGATCGACGGCGCAGGGCCGCCCGCAGTGCAACGGGCGGCCGCGTTCGATTCGACGTCAGTCGCTTCCGACCCTCGAGCGCGTGTCGTGACGCGCCGCGTCATTCGACCGTGATGGTCTCCTTCATGTACGGGTGAATCCCGCAGAACACCTTGTAGACGCCCGGCTTGTCGAAGCGGAACGAGTAGGTATCGTTCTGGTCGAGTGCGCTCGAGTGAAAGATGCCGGCATCGTTGACGACCGTGTGCGGCTCTCCGTCGAGGTTCTTCCACGTGATCGTCGTGCCGGCCTTGATCGTCGTCGACATCGGCGAAAACATGAAGTTGCGGATCGTCACGAGCGTGCCGTCGGGGCCCTGCGCGAACGCGCTGAGCGGGGCGGTGGCGCACAGGAGCAGCGCCGCGATGAGGCTGGATCGCTTGAAACGGGTCATGTCGGTCTCCCTTGGATTCAGTGCGTCAGGCCAGCGTCGCATCGCGCAGCGACGACGCGACCGGATGGCCGGCGAATTCGACGGTCGTCACGCCGAGCATCGACGGCAGCCGGTCGCGCGGCACGGTGAGCGGCACGGGGCCCGGGCCGTTGCCGGCCGTCGGTTGCGGGAACGCGGTGGAGCGCGCGGTGTGGAACGTCACGTTGCCCTCGACCTTCGACACGATCTGGTGGATGTGCCCGTTCAATACGGTGACCGAACCGAAGCGGCGCAGCAGCGCCATCGTCTGCGGCGCGTCGCCGGTGCCCCAGCCCCACGGCTCGTAGATGGTCCACATCGGCATGTGCGAGAACACGACGATCGGCGTGCTCGACGAGCGGCCCTTGAGATCCTGCGCGAGCCACGCGAGCTGGTCGTCGCCGAAGCTGCCGAGCCCGTTCGGCTTGAAGTGCATCACGTTGACGAGGCCGATGAAGTGCACGCCGGCGTGATCGAAGCTGTAATAGCCGCGGTTGTCCGACGCCTTGCCGAATCGCCCGAAATATTCGGCGCCCGAACCGTCGGTGACGTCGTGCTCGCCGGGCACCGTATGCAGTTCCGGCACGCGCAGCGCGGCGAGCAGTTGCGACGCGTGGTCGAACTCCTCGGGCTTGGACAGGTGCGTGATGTCGCCGGTATGGATGGCCAGCGCGGGCATCGCCGGCATGCCGTTGACGAGGTCGATCGTCTGCTTCAGCGTGGCCGATACGTCGGGGTTCGCGTCCTTGTTGAAGCCGATGTGCGTGTCGCTGATCTGCACGAACAGCGGGCGGCCCGCGTTGGCCGGCAGCGCGTCGCCGGTCTGCGCGAGCGCGAGGTCGAACGGCGTCAGGATGCCGCCCGACAGCGTAAACAGCGTGCCGAGGCCGCCGAAGGCCATGCACTGCAGGGCCTTGCGGCGCGACGGGTTGGTGGGGGTCGATGAAGACATGTGAGCCTCGCATTCGTGTGACGAAACCGGACGGCCGGATCGTCCTGGAATAAGCCGGCGCCTTCGTGTGCCATACCGGCGCAGCGGCGAATTTATTCCCGCCAGTTACAAGGTCGAACGCCCGTGTTTGCGGCTTGCGCGGCGATCCGGGATGCCTGTCGGATGACCTGTCAATGTCCTGTAAGTGACACGTCACATTTGCGTCACGACCGATCGATAGCCTGCCACTCCGAGTCACCTATCCGGAGCCCCTTCATGCCGAATCTCGCGGCAACGGAAACCAGTGGTGCGGTCAGCACCCGCACGCGCATCGTCAGCCTCGCGCTGTTCTTTCTGATCATTGCCTGCGGCATCGTCTACGTCGGTATCCACCTGAGCGCCGACCTCAGTCCCGTCAAGGAAAGCTCGGTCCTCCCGTTCCTGCTGCTGATCGTCGCGCTGCTGATCGCGCTCGGCTTCGAATTCGTCAACGGCTTCCACGACACCGCGAACGCGGTCGCGACCGTCATCTATACACACTCGCTCGACCCGCACCTCGCCGTCGTGTGGTCCGGCCTCTGGAACCTGTTCGGCGTGCTCGTGTCGAGCGGCGCCGTCGCGTTCGGGATCCTGCAGTTGCTGCCGGTCGAGCTGATCCTGCAGGTGGGCAGCGGCTCGGGCTTCGCGATGGTGTTCTCGCTGCTGATCGCGGCCGTCACGTGGAACCTCGCGACCTGGTATTTCGGGTTGCCGTCGTCGAGTTCGCACACGCTCGTCGGCTCGATCATCGGCGTCGGTTTGATGAACCAGATCGTCAGCGGCCCGTCGGGCACGAGCGGCGTCGACTGGAACCAGGCGCTCGGCGTCGGCAAGGCGCTGCTGTTCTCGCCGCTGATCGGCTTCGTGCTGTCCGCGCTCGTGCTGCTGCTCCTGAAGGCGCTCGTGCGCGTGCCGGCGCTGTA
Organism: Burkholderia sp. AU6039; assembly: GCF_002223365.1. Lineage (NCBI taxonomy): Bacteria > Pseudomonadati > Pseudomonadota > Betaproteobacteria > Burkholderiales > Burkholderiaceae > Burkholderia > Burkholderia sp. AU6039. The sequence goes on along the minus strand of NZ_NKFK01000005.1, from coordinate 2,191,659 downwards.
CCAGGAGCCGAAGGGCAACAAGCCGCCGCCGTTCTGGATCCGCCTGCTGCTGATCCTCACCTGCACGGGCGTGTCGTTCGCGCACGGCTCGAACGACGGGCAGAAGGGCATGGGGCTGATCATGCTGATCCTGATCGGCGTGATGCCGACCGCGTATGCGCTGAACAAGGCCGTGACGCCCGATCAGACGAGCACGTTCGTCGCGGTGGCGCGCCACGCGTCGACGACGCTTGTCAAATATGCGGACCCGGCTGCCCGGTCGACCGACCCGCGCGCCGATGTCGAGGCCTACGTGCGCACGCACAAGCTGACGCCGGCGACGATTCCCGCACTGGGCAAGCTCACCGACACCATCGCCGACCAGGTCGCGCAGGCCGGCGGCATCTCGAGCGTGCCGCAGAACCTCGTCGACAACGTGCGCAACAACATGTACGTCGCATCCGAGGCGATCCGGCTGATGGAGAAGGCGAAGGCGCCGGCGTTCTCGGTCGAGGACGCGAGCGCGCTCGAAGCGTTCAAGAAGCAGATGGACCGCGCGACGAAATTCATCCCGACCTGGGTGAAGGTCGCGGTCGCGATCGCGCTCGGCCTCGGCACGATGGTCGGGTGGAAGCGGATCGTCGTGACGGTCGGCGAGAAGATCGGCAAGTCGCACCTGACATACGGGCAGGGCGCATCGGCCGAGGCCGTCGCGATGCTGACGATCGGGATGGCCGACGCGTACGGGCTGCCGGTGTCGACGACGCACGTGCTCGCGTCGGGCGTGGCCGGCACGATGACGGCCAGCGGCGCGGGCCTGCGCTGGAATACGGTGCGCAACCTCGTGCTCGCGTGGGTGCTGACGCTGCCCGCGTCGATCGCGCTGTCCGCCGCCCTGTACTGGCTGCTGCACGGGCTGTTCTGATTCGCGCCGGGGGCGCGACGCCCGGCCGCGCGGCACGCGGCTGGACCCATCGATTTTCAATTCAACACAAGACGCTACCGATGGATATCAGTTTCTTCGATCCGAATCGCACCGCCAACGCGTCCGCGTGGCGCGTGCTGCCCAACCGCTGGGACGTGGTCGCGTTTCCGCTGATCATCGGCATACTCGCGATGGCGATCGTCGGCTTCCACCAGACGATGGCGCCGATCGGCGTGCTGCAGACGCAGAAGATCTCGCTCGCCCCGTCGAACCTGCCCGAATACGCGTTGCGCACCACGCTGCGGATGCTCGCCGCGATGGTCGCGTCGCTCGTGTTCACGCTCGTCTACGGCACGCTCGCCGCGAAAAGCCGGCGTGCGGGCATGGTGCTGATCCCGATCCTCGACATCCTGCAGTCGGTGCCGGTGCTCGGCTACATCTCGTTTACCGTCACGTTCTTCCTCGCGCTGTTTCCGGGTCGCGTGCTCGGTGCGGAGCTGGCCGCGATCTTCGCGATCTTCACGAGCCAGGCGTGGAACATGACGTTCAGCTTCTACCAGTCGCTGCGCACGGTGCCGCGCGACCTGAGCGAAGTGTCGCGCGGCTTTCACCTGACGCCGTGGCAACGCTTCTGGAAGCTCGAGGTGCCGTTCTCGATGCCGGGGCTGATCTGGAACATGATGATGTCGATGTCGGGCGGCTGGTTCTTCGTCGTCGCATCGGAAGCCATCACCGTCGGCAACCAGACCATCACGCTGCCGGGCATCGGCGCCTATCTCGCGCAGGCGATCTCGGACAAGAATCTCGGCGCGGTGGGCTGGGTGATCGTCGCGATGTCGGTCGTGATCCTCGCCTATGACCAGTTCCTGTTCCGTCCGCTCGTCGCGTGGGCCGACAAGTTCCGGATGGAGAACACCGCGTCGGGCGATGCGCCGCAATCCTGGCTGCTCGACATGATGCGCCGCACGCACCTGATCCATCAGCTGCTCGTGCCGGCGGGCTGGCTGCTGTCGCAGGCCGCGCGGATTCCGCTGCGCTTTCCGTCGCTGACGAGCACGCGTGCGCGCGGTGCATCGTCGCGCGGCGCGTCGCGCATCGGCGACATCGTGTGGGGCGCGTTCGTGATCCTGCTGACGGCGTACGTCGTGTGGCGTGTCGTCACGTTCGTCGCGACCGGCGTGACGATGGGCGAAGTCGGGCACGTGCTCGTGCTCGGTCTCATCACGCTGCTGCGCGTGCTGGTGCTGATCGCGATCGCGTCGGTGGTCTGGGTGCCGCTCGGCGTGCTGATCGGGCTGCGCCCCGCGCTGGCCGAGAAGATCCAGCCGCTCGCGCAGTTCCTTGCCGCGTTCCCGGCGAACCTGCTGTTCCCGGTGTTCGTGATCGTGATCGTCCGTTTCCACCTGAACGCGGACATCTGGCTGTCGCCGCTGATCGTGCTCGGCACGCAGTGGTACATCCTCTTCAACGTGATCGCCGGTGCGATGTCCTATCCGAACGACTACAAGGAAGCGACGAAGAATTTCCGCATCCGCGGCTGGCAGTGGTGGCGGCAGGCGATCCTGCCCGGCATCTTCCCGTACTACGTGACGGGCGCCATCACCGCATCGGGCGGCGCGTGGAACGCGAGCATCGTGTCCGAGTTCGTGCAGTGGGGCGACACGAAGGTCGTGGCTCACGGCCTGGGTTCGTATATCGCGCAGACCACCGCCGCCGGCGATTTTCCGAAGATCATCCTGGGCATCGCCGTGATGTCCCTGTTCGTTACCCTGTTCAACCGTCTGCTGTGGCGTCCGATGTACGCCTATGCGGAATCCCGGCTCCGTCTCGATTGAGAGTAAGCGCGATGCAAAATTCGACCGTTATCAACGCCCCCGCCAAGACGTCCCAGCCGCTGCAGCCGCCGCGCCTCGGTGACGAAATCCTGCGCGTCGAGCATGTGAACCGCGGCTTCAACAAGTCGCAGGGCGAATTGCTCGTGCTCGACGATGCGAACCTGTCGCTGCGCGAAGGCGAGATCGTCGGGCTGCTCGGCCGTTCCGGCTCGGGCAAGTCGACGCTGTTGCGCATCATCGCCGGGCTGATCGAGCCGACCGGCGGCGAGGTGACCTATCTCGGCCAGCCGCTGCGCGGCCCGGCCGAAGGCGTCGCGATGGTGTTCCAGACCTTCGCGCTGTTCCCGTGGCTCACCGTGCTGCAGAACGTGGAAGCCGGCCTCGAGGCGCTCGGCGTCGGCGCACGCGAGCGGCGCGAGCGTGCGCTGGCCGCGATCGACCTGATCGGTCTCGACGGCTTCGAGAACGCGTACCCGCGCGAGCTGTCGGGCGGCATGCGCCAGCGCGTGGGCTTTGCGCGCGCGCTCGTCGTCGACCCGACGATCCTGCTGATGGACGAGCCGTTCTCCGCGCTCGACGTGCTGACGGCCGAGACGCTGCGTACCGACCTGCTCGATCTGTGGACGCAAGGTCGGATGCCGATCAAGTCGGTGCTGATCGTCACGCACAACATCGAGGAAGCGGTGTTCATGTGCGACCGGATCCTCGTGCTGTCGTCGAACCCGGGCCGCGTGATCGCCGAGATCAAGGTGCCGTTCAAGCATCCGCGCAACCGGCTCGACCCGGCGTTCCGCAAGCTCGTCGACGACATCTACGCGAAGATGACGGCCCGCCAGACCGGCGAGGCGACGAAGAAGGGGCTCGAGCTCGGCAGCTGGCTGCCGCAGGTGTCGACCAACCTGATGGCCGGCCTGATCGAGACGCTCGCAATGGCGCCTTACCACGGCCGCGCGGACATGCCGGAAATCGCACGCACGCTGCATCTGGAAGTCGACGACCTGTTCCCGATCGCCGAAGTGCTGCAGTACCTCGGCTTCGCGGACGTGCGCGAAGGGGACGTGTTCCTCACGCCGCCGGCACGCGTGTTCGCGGAATTCGGCACGCAGGAGCGCAAGCTGATGTTCGCGGATCATTTGCTGAAGCACGTGCCGCTTGCTGCGCGTATTCGGAAGGTGTTGAACGAGCGCCCAGGCCATAGGGCGCCGCGCGTGCGGTTCGAGCAGGAACTGGAGGATTTCCTGTCGGACGAAGCTGCTGAGGAAACGCTCGATGCGGTGATCGACTGGGGGCGTTACGGGGAAGTGTTCTCGTATAACGACAAGACCGAGGTGTTCAGTCTCGAGGATGTCGAGAGCTGATCGTCGAGCACGCACGGCATCCCGTCACGCACGACCGTGACGGGATGCCATCATGAGCCGTCTGCCTCTTCCCATTGAGCGAGAAGCTCCGGCGGAATGGCCCTGACGACATCGACGTAGCGCTTTCCGACGAATTGTTCGGCGCGTTTGAGCAGCACCGGGATGGGGCTGCTCGGTTCGTTGATTTCGAACCAGTTGCGTGCCGTGCAGATCAGCGCCAACGCTGCCTGCCGGTCCGTTGGCGCAAGGGGGCCGGGCGCGGCAAAGGACGTCGGGGTTGGCACAGCCTCCTCCTCGCCGTCCGGACCTGCCGGCGCTGTGGCCGTTTCGTCGAGCGCCGCCAACACCGGCGTATCGCGTGCCTCGTGTTCGACCGCATGCAAGGAGCCGGATCGGCTGTCGACCTGCGGTTCGCCTGCCTGAAAGAGCTTGAGCAGGCGGATCAACGGGGAAAAATCCGGCAGATACGTCTCGAGGTGCGTCGAGCACCACGAATCGATAGCGGAGAGGCTCGAGATCGCATCGTCGAAGGCCTTCATCGTCGACGGCTGTTGTTCCCGCAGGTTCTGCAATTGCAGGGTGACCGAATCGGGCGCGAGCGCGTCGGCGGGACGCGGATGCGCGAACGCGCGCTCGACGTCACGAACCTGCAACCGGGTGGCAGTCGATCGTGTCAATACGATTTCCCGCACATCGGCCAGCAACCCTTCCGGATCCGACAGCGCCTGCAGCGCGTTCATGCGCATCTCCAGCGCGGCATGGCGATCGTTGTCGGCATCGGCCTGCGGATGGACCTGCTCCGGAAAGGCCTGCAACCACGCCGCCAGTAACCGCATGCCTTCCGACAGGCCTGCGACGCCGCCCAGGCGCGTGCGGCAGCGCGTATGCAGCACGGCAACGCGTATGTCCTTCGTGCGCGTCATCAGCCGCCGGCAGTCCCGCTCGGTCTCGCTCCAGTTCAGCGGTTCGGGCGAACCGACGAATGTGCCGTACTGCACATCCTGTCTGGGTGCGGTGCCGGCAAACAGCACCACGAAATCATGGTCGTATTCGAGATCCGGGCCGCACGGTTCCGTGCCGCTCAACGGCGCCAGCCAGTCGTCATGCGGTGTATCGGCGACGGGCGCACGGCCACGCTTGTTCGAGGCGGGAGAGGATTGCTTGCTCATGGTCGAGGTTCGGAGGCAGGGGCGCGATGATTGAAATGGCGTGCATGGCGTTCTGGCTCGAAGCGCATGCCGGTGATCGGCTTGTCGGTCGCGGGGCGGCCCAGCCATCCGGACCAGCCCATGCGCTGCCGGCCGCCCATGACGGCTGGCGGCGCGCTCTCGGGCTTGATGCGAAGCTCCAGTTCCCACTCGAGCTCGTGGCCGACGAAGGCCCGAACCCACTCGACGAGTCGCGGCAGGTCCTCGCCTTGCGGCGTGAAGCGCAGGTAGGCGTCCAGATCGACGGGGCCGATCACGATGCGGAACCGGTGCTGGCGATCCGGTGCGACACGCCCGAGCACCGCGCCCCGGCCCATCGTGGCGGCAGCGCCTGGGTACCCGATGCGCCCGCAGTCGGCTGGATCGATTTCAATCCAGTGAAAGACGTTTTCCTCGACGGCGACCGGGACACCGAAGTAGTGTTCGAGCGTGGTGCGCAGCCCGTCCGGATTGCGCGATTCGCGAACGAGATGGGCCGACGCAGCGAGGCGCGCATGTGACGGAAGCGGGCGTCGGTCGATTTCGCCGACCGCTTGACCGGCGAGGCTGGCGATATAGAACGAGAAGTGCTCGTCGTGTTTTCGGTCGAGACCCGCAGCCGCCTGCGCGGAAGCCCAGGCCCGATAGAACAGGGTGAAGAACCGATGATGGAAGATATCGAAGAAGTCGACCGTGGTCGTGTCGCGGCGGCTGCTTTCCCGGTCCTTCGCGATCTCGGTAACGTGGATCGGCAATGGACCGTTGGGCCCCAGCATGCCGAGACCGAACAGCCGCACCTTGAGTTGCCCGGCCGTCTCGTGCGCGCTCGCGATTTCCCGCGGCGGGAAGGCCAGGCTTGGCTGTTGGCCGAGCCTGAACGGTTCGGCTCGTGGCCGGCGTGCAGTGCCGATCGGATCGACCGCCGGGTTCGCGCCGATCCGCCGCAGCAACGACAGGAATCCGAAGCGCCAGGGTTCGGCCTGCAAGGATTCGAGCAGTTCGGGCGACAGCGTGGGGTGTGTGGCGCGCTTCATCACAGTGCTCCGCGCGTGCCCGTGCGCGCCGGCCATCGCGCGATCCGGCCGCGTTGCATCGAGTGCAACTCCGTCTGCGTGAAGCTGTTGATCGAGACGTGCCGCGCGAGCCAATGCTCGAGGATTACCCCGAAGAGATAGGGGCTGACGCCCGAGAAGCCTGTCTCGTCGACGGTCAGCGCACATTCGATGCCGCGGCCGAAAGTCATCGGGCCGGTTCCCGGCAGCTTACGCGTGACGGGGCGCGTCTTCACGCCCACGAGGCTCTCGACCTGACGGCCCTGCCCGGAGTCGCCATCCACGAGGTACAGACGTAGCAGATCGCGCAGGCCTTGACCGCCCTCCCGGTGATCGAGTGCTTCGAGCGGCAGATAGTTGAAGTTCAACTGGCGGATCAGGCGCCACGCCATTTCCCGCTCGGCATAAGGCGGCAGCGGTGCGCTCGGCGGCCGGATCAGGCCGATGCTGTCGACTGGCGCGGACTGCGCCGTTTCCAGGTCGTGCACGCCGTTGCGCGGCACGAGCGTGGCGAGATCGCGGTTCGTCAACAGTGCCTCGACCGACAGGAAGCGAATGTTTTCGCCGTACGGTGCCTCTGCCTGGTCGACGAGCGAGAGAAACACCTCCGTCCCCACGTAAGGCGTGCGCGTGCCGTAACGGCGTGCCGAATCGGACAACAGGCGCCGCTCGCGCCGCACCGAAAAGTAACGACCGTGATTGCCTTCATCATTGTTCAGCGTCTGATAAAGCGGCCGGAACTCGAGTTCGGAAGACGTCGTGGCGACCTGCCCGTAGACGGTGCGGACCGAGAACACCTCGTAGTCGAGCGGCGTGAGTCTCGCCGGCACCAGATGGAATTCGGTGTCGCGCGGCGAGATCTCGACCCGGTCGGTATGTTTGCCGAACAGATTGATGACGGGCGTGCAGAAGAGTGCGAAGCGCGAGGCATCGACGAGATTGGCGAGTGGGCCGGGCACCCGGTCGAGCAGCACGACGATCTCGACCTCTCTGCCCTTGACCCGCGAAAAGCCCTCGGCAAGGCCGTTCAACGCAAAAAACCAGAACCGCGCGGGGCACGCGAAGTATTCATGCAGCAGGTTGTGCCCGTGGAATTTGGCCCAGTTGAGCGGCAACAGGCTTTGATCGATGCTCAATCCTTCGTGTTCGATCGCGTTTTCCATGACGGCCGCAAGCGGGCGGCCGGGCGTGCCGAATTCCCCGGGCGCGCCGATAACGGAGGCCATTCCGCCCGCATGCAGCAACTCGAACAGGTGCGAGGCGACCTGTTCGTCGCCTGCCAGATACACCGGAAGCCGCTCGAGTCCTTTCAGGTCGGCGATCCGCATGTTCCCCGTGGTCGCGAGCCTGATCCGCAGCGCGCCGCGCACTTGCCTGTCGGGCGGGCCATAACGCTCCAGCGCCGGGATGTCCGGTGGAATGCCTGTCAGCCGCGCTTCGGTGATCGTGAGCGGCCACAGCGTGACGTCCTGCCCGCTCGTGAACTGGCATGCCGTGCGTTCTCCATCGGGAACCTTCGCGGTGAACGCGGTCCCGCGCTCAAGGCGATAGCCGCCGGCCAGACTGCCTTCGGACTTCCCGGGATACAGGCGGGCGATCGAGATCGACGGGGTCGGCGCGACGTAGTTCGGGTAGATGACCTCGAGCAAGCGTTCCGTGAAGCGCGGAAACTCCGCGTCCAGCTTGATCTGCGTGCGCGCAGCCATGAAGCTGAACGATTCGATCAGCCGCTCGACGTAAGGGTCCGCCACTTCGCCGGCCTGCATGCCGAGCCGGCGCGCGATCTTCGGATGCGCATGCGCGAACTCGGCGGCGAGCTCGCGCATGTAGATGAGTTCCTGGTTGTAGTAGTCGAGCAGTCGCGGGTCCATCGGAGAGGCCTCGTTGTGGTCGTTGTGTGCGCCGCGCTCAGCCGGCGCGCATGCCCGTGATCCGGATTTCGCTCGTTTCGAGATCCAGCGAGCTTTGCACCATGAATTCGAGCGGATACGGATCCATGTGAATCAGGCCGCGCACTTCGAAGGCGAGCACATTGTGATGTTCGCCCGCGGAATCGGCGTCGGCGTGAGTACGGGGCGCGACCACCAGCGAATTCGGAATCAGGCGCGGCTCGAAATCGCCGATGGCCCGGCTGATCATCTTTTCGACGTCGTTCCACTGACGCGAGGCGATAAACGTGCCGGCGAGCGGCGGGACGCCGAAATTCACGGTCGACGCAGCCGCTTGCGGATGGCGATCGCGATCGATCCGGTCTTCGATACTCGTCGTGTTGAGCAGATACGCGAGATCGCGCTGCACGATGTCGCGCATTTGTTTGCGCGTCACCGTGTATTCCTCCGGGGCCTCGGTCTGCCGATGCGGTGCATCGTCGCGCAGGCGATCGAGCAGCGTCGGCAGCAGATGCGAGCTGGCTCGTCGCGGCGTCCGTGTGGCCGGCGCGTCGGTACCCGGCTGCTGTTTCCGGCGCTCAGTCATGGGCTTGATCCGCGTCGATCGCGGCAGGCGCAGCACGCGAGCCGAACTCGGCGTGAGCCAGCTCGAACAGGCTGAAGTCGCCTAGGTCCGTTGTCCAGGTTTTCTGCCCGAGCGCGACGACACCCGTGCGGCCGAGGTCGCGCCAGCGGGTTTCGCGTCCAACGCGCACGGTGTCGCTGCCGGTTTCCGAACCCGGATAGCGGGCCGGCATGAAGCCGCGGACGAGGCTCCCGTCGACGAGGGTGAGTGCGCACGGCGCCCAGACCAGATCGATCGGTTGCACCGGCTGCGACACGCGCCATGCCGCCAGATCGGCCAACGGCACCCAGCGATAGTGTCCGCCCGTGATGATTTCGCAGACCGGGCCGAAACGGGCGTCGCTGTCCGCGATCCATGCGGCATGGCCTTGTCGCGCGACGAGCGGAACGTCCGGCGCGGCCTGGAACGCCGCCTCGCGGAGGGTGTCGGCCTGTTCGACCTGCCCGTCGGCCGCGTGGCGGATCGCGTCCAGCAGTGCATCGATCCAGGGCGGTGATGCAAGGACGCAACCCGGGCGTTCCCGGCCCTCAGCCACCTTTGCCCGCCACCGTTCGGCACGGATCAGGTCGCGATACATCTGCGCGGTTCGGGCCTGCCCCGGTTCGAGTTGCGCCCAAACCTGCAGTTGCTGGATCGCGCGTGACCACTCGCCGACGATGCACAGCAGCTGGAACAGCGCCCACCGATGGGTGGCGGTCGTCGGTTGCGAACGGATGCGTGCTTCGATGCGTGCGATCTGGTCGACGAGCGGGAGGTCGTCCGCGCTCTGCGCGGTGGGCGTATCGGTGGTGGCGAGTCGGATCATGGTTGGTCCTTGCGCAAGGGCGCGGCCAGCGGGCTGTCGACGGACAGCGCATGGTGCTCGCGCCGGGTGAGCGGCGGAGGTGGTGCGGGGGCGCGCCGCGCGGCCTCGGCATGGAATTCGGGCGGCGCGAACAGGTGCAGGATCTCCTGAACGGACTCGCCATCGGTCACCGGTTCCAACTGGCCGTCCAGATGACCGAAGGCATCCTCGAGCGTTCGATTGCCGGACAGGAGCGTCTCGATCGAATCAGCGCGCCCAGGCTTTTCGCAGGCATGCGCATCGCGCAGGTGATCCGGGGCGATCTCGGGCGGGAGCGTGTCGTCTATCGACGGGGCACCCGCCGAAGCGATCGACGCGCCGGGGTCGGTCAGGGTGCGCCAGTACTGCGCATGAAGCGCATCGATCAGCGCATCGGTGTGGTCGGCGTCGATGCCGGCCGTGTCCGCTGCGGCAGGTGGATAGGCCGCAGCACGGTCCCGGATGCCGATACCTAGGAGGCCGAGCATGTTGTCATCGATGCGAGCGGGACCGAGGGCGTCGTGCAGCGACGATGTGTCGGCAACGGGCTGCGAGCGTGCAATCGCCGGTGCGGGCACGGCGAGCGACGTGTCCGACCGACGAGGCCAGGGCAGGCGAAGGAGGCGCATGAACAAGGTCGATAGCGAAAGATCCGAAAATGAAACGCGAGTATCGATGAATCTTTCATCTCAAAAAAGTGCTCGGACGATAAATGTAGGGAGATGAGTTTGGAAATTGATTGTAAAAAATTGCAATGGTTAAATTGAAATCTGATTTCAATCAAAAAGATAAGGTCGTTTGTTTACATTGATGGTCATGGAGTGTCCGCATTTATCTCGAAATAACAATGGATTGGGTGTAAGTGTTTGATGAGGTGTTCGCGGCTTCTATGTGGCCGGTCGGGCGCATTTGCGCGAATTTAGAATCGACGAAATATAAGACTTGTCCTAATTCTTTATTTGAAGTCGATACTGAAATTAATGCGTTGACGTAATTGTTGTTTCGTGTCGATAATGCGGCTCCTGATTCGAGTGGCCGTCTTTTTCGAACCGGAGAGAGAAGTGTGTATCGAGCGTTTGATGTCTCGTCTGGCATGGAATCAATAGAGGATTCCTTATTGTGCCGACGGATTCGTTCGCGACACGCAAACAAACAAAACAAGACCACCATGAACATTTCACGCCAGACCTTGTTCGGCAAGCTCGGGGTCGAGCTTTACCGGGGAATCGAGTCGGCAACGAGTTTCTGCAAGCTGCGCGGGAACCCGTTCGTCGAACTTGTCCATTGGCTGCACCAACTGCTCCAGCAACCGGACGGCGATCTGCAACGGATCGTGCGCCATGCGGAGATCGATCGCGGCGTGCTCGAGCGTGATCTCGCGCGGGCGCTGGCTGCGTTGCCGGCCGGCGCGAGTTCGATCAGCGATTTTTCCTGGCATATCGAAGCGGCCATCGAACGCGGCTGGGTGCTGGCAACCCTCGGTCATGGCGACTGTCACGTGCGTGGTGCATGGCTGGTTGCGGCGCTCGTGTCGACCCCCGAACTGCGGCGCGTACTTCTCGCGATTTCCCCCGAATTCGGCAAGATCTCGGTGGATGAGCTTGGCGATGTCCTTCCCGCCTGGATCGACGGGTCACCGGAGGCAGCCGACGGGCCGTACGATCGCAGCGAACTTGCACCGGCCCTGCCGGGCGAGGCATCGGGCGCCGTATCCGGCGTGTCGAAGGGCAACTCCCTCGAGCAGTACTGCCTGGATCTCACCGCGCGGGCCCGCGCCGGTGAAATCGATCCCGTCATCGGCCGCGAGCTCGAGATCCGTACCATGATCGACGTGCTGCTGCGTCGGCGACAGAACAATCCGCTGGTCACCGGCGAGGCCGGGGTCGGCAAGACGGCCGTGGTGGAGGGGCTGGCACGGGCAATTGCATCGGGCAACGTGCCGCCGAATCTTGCGGACGTCCGATTGCTGAGTCTCGATGTCGGCGCGCTTCTCGCAGGGGCGAGCATGAAGGGGGAGTTCGAGGCTCGCCTGAAGGGCGTGCTCGAGGCGGCAGCACGATCGGCGGCGCCTGTCATCCTGTTCGTCGACGAAATCCATACGCTGATCGGCGCGGGCGGGCAGGCCGGCACCGGCGATGCGGCCAACCTCCTGAAGCCGGCCCTTGCGCGCGGCACGATCCGCACGATCGGTGCGACGACCTGGGCCGAATACAAGCGGCATATCGAGAAGGATCCGGCGCTGACCCGACGCTTTCAGGTATTGCAGGTCGCGGAGCCGTCCGAGGCGGCCGCGACCGACATGGCGCGCGGGCTCGTGCCGACGTTCTCGTCGCATCACGGCGTCGTCGTGCGGGACGAAGCGATCCGTGCCGCAGTGACGCTGTCGCATCGCTATATTCCGTCTCGCCAGTTGCCCGACAAGGCGATCAGCCTGCTCGACACTGCGTGCGCGCGCGTCGCACTGTCGCAGCACGCGACGCCCCGCGAGCTCGACGACGTGCGGCAACGCCTGGCGGCCGCGCATGCCGAAGAAGTGCTGCTGGTGCAGGAGGCCCGTATCGGCCTCGACGCGGACAAGGCGTTGAATCGCGTGCGTACGCGCATCGACGTGCTGGCGACGGAGGAAGCGGCGATCGCGGATCGCTGGCGCGAGCAGGTGTCGGCCGCTCAGGCGTTGCTCGCCGGAAGGGAAGCCGCGATCGCGAACGCAGAAGATTCGCCGGTGTCGGTCGACCGGCTGCGCGAACTTGAACGAACGCTGGCCGCGCTGCAGGGCGACGTGCCGCTCGTCTTCCCCGAGGTCGACGAATCCATCGTCGCCGAGATCGTTTCGGACTGGACGGGCATTCCGGTCGGTCGCATGGTCACCGACGAGATCGCCGCCGTTCGCCGCTTGCCGGAAACGCTGGGCACCCGCGTGATCGGGCAACGCGACGCGCTGCACCTGATCGGCGAGCGCGTGCAGACCGCGCGCTCGGGCCTGACCGACCCGAAGAAGCCGCTGGGCGTGTTTCTGCTTGCCGGCCCGTCCGGCGTGGGCAAGACCGAGACCGCGCTGGCGCTTGCCGAGGCGCTGTACGGGGGCGAGCAGAACCTGATCACGATCAACATGAGCGAGTATCAGGAAGCGCACACCGTGTCGGGCCTGAAAGGTGCGCCGCCCGGCTATGTCGGCTACGGCGAGGGCGGTGTGCTGACCGAAGCGGTGCGCCGTCGCCCCTACGCGGTCGTGCTGCTCGACGAGATCGAGAAGGCGCATCGCGACGTGCACGAAATGTTCTTCCAGGTGTTCGACAAGGGATACATGGAAGACGGCGACGGTCGCCATATCGATTTCCGGAATACCACCATCCTGCTGACGAGCAACGTCGGTGCCGACCTGAGCACGAGCCTCTGCGCGGATCGGGCACTGTCGCCCGATCTCGACGGCCTGCGGGCCGCGCTTGCCCCGGAATTGCTGAAGGCATTTCCGGCGGCGTTCATGGGGCGTGTGACGGTCGTGCCGTATCGGCCGCTTGCCGACGACGCGCTCGCCAGCATCGTTCGTCTGCATCTGGATCGCGTCGTGAAACGCATGGCGGACAGCCACGACATCGCGCTTGTCTACGACGACGCGGTCGTGGACTATATCGTCGGCCGTTGCCTGGTTCAGGAAACCGGTGCGCGCGTGCTCATCGGCTTCATCGAACAACACGTGCTGCCGCGCCTTTCCGCGCTCTGGCTCGACGCGTTTGCATCACGCGCGCCGCTCACACGCATCGCGATCGGCGTGACCGATGCCTCCGCACCGCCTGCCCAGGCGCTGACGTTCGAGGCGACCCCTTCTCATCTTGTCGAGCCGTGCGGTTGAGCTCGACATCCGTCAACCACTGTCAGGAGACTGTTCATGTCCGCTAGCAGTTCGCAGAAGTTCATCGCGCGCAATCGTGCGCCGCGCGTGCAGATCGAATACGACGTCGAAGTGTATGGCTCGGAGAAGAAAATCGAGCTTCCGTTCGTGATGGGCGTGCTCGCCGACCTGTCCGGCAAGCATCCGGTCGAACCGCTGCCCGCGGTGTCGGATCGCCAGTTCCTGGAAATCGATATCGACAACTTCGACGAGCGCATGAAGGCGATCCGTCCGCGCGTTGCATTCGCCGTGCCGAATACGCTGACGGGCGAAGGCCAGATGATGGTCGACATGACCTTCGAAAGCATGGAGGACTTCTCGCCGGCCGCGATCGCCGACAAGGTCGAGCCGCTGCGCCGCCTGCTTCAGGCGCGTACGCAACTGGCGAACCTGCAGACGTACATGGACGGCAAGTCGGGGGCAGAGGCGCTCGTCACCCAGTTGCTGCAGGACCCGGCCTTGTTGAAGTCGCTGGCCGCGGCGCCGCGGCCCGAGCGGCGCGAAGAAGGCGCGGCCGATTCGAGCGACGCGAGCTGACCGACCAACCGATCGAGGATGACCATCATGGCAAAACAGCAAGTACAGGCCGTCGAGGCCCAGGCGACCAGCCAGTCCGAATTTACGCAGCTGCTGGAGCGGGAATTCCGGCCGAAGACGGACCAGGCCCGCGCGGCGGTCGAACATGCGGTGCAGACGCTTGCGGAGCAGGCGCTCACGCAATCGATCACGATCAGCGACGACGCCTACAAGAGCATCGCGGCCATCATCGCGCAGATCGATCACAAGCTTTCCGAGCAGATCAACCTGATCCTGCATCACGACGACTACCAGGCGCTCGAATCCGCGTGGCGCGGCCTGAACCACCTCGTGTCGAACACCGAGACGGACGAACACCTGAAGATCCGCGTGATGGACGTCTCGAAAGCCGAGCTGCATCGTTCGATGCGTCGCTACAAGGGGCTGGCGTGGGACCAGAGCCCGCTCTTCAAGCAGATCTACGAGCAGGAATACGGCCAGCTCGGCGGTGAGCCGTACGGCTGCATCGTGGCCGATTACTACTTCGACCATACGCCGCCGGACGTCGACCTGCTGGGCTCGATCGCGAAGGTGGCGGCGGCTTCGCACACGCCGTTCGTGACCGGTGCGGCTCCGTCGGTGCTGCAGATGGAGTCCTGGCAGGAACTGGCCAACCCGCGTGACCTGACGAAGATCTTCACGCAGAACCTCGAATACACCGCGTGGAATTCGCTGCGCAATACCGAGGATGCGCGCTACGTCGGTCTTGCGATGCCGCGTTTCCTGGCGCGCCTGCCGTATGGCGCGAAGACCAATCCGGTCGACCAGTTCGATTTCGAAGAAGACACCAACGGCTCGAACCACAGCCGCTACGGCTGGGCCAACGCGGCCTACGCGATGGGCGTCAACATCAACCGCTCGTTCAAGCAGTACGGCTGGTGCTCGCTGATCCGCGGCGTCGAATCCGGCGGCACGGTCGAGAACCTGCCGTGCCACACGTTCCCGACGGACGACGGCGGGATCGACATGAAGTGCCCGACCGAGATCGCGATCTCGGATCGTCGCGAGGCCGAGCTGTCGAAGAACGGCTTCATTCCGCTCGTGCATCGCAAGAACACCGATCACGCGACTTTCATCGGCGCGCAGTCGCTGCAGAAGCCGGCCGAGTATCACGACCCCGACGCAACGGCCAATGCGAACCTGTCGGCACGCCTGCCGTATCTGTTCGCGTGCTCGCGCTTCGCGCATTACCTGAAGTGCATCGTGCGCGACAAGATCGGTGCATTCAAGGAGCGCGAGGACATGCAGCGCTGGCTCAACGAATGGATCATGCATTACGTCGACGCCGACCCGGCGAACTCGTCGCAGGACACGAAGGCGCGCCGGCCGCTCGCGGCGGCGGAAGTGCTCGTCGAGGACGTGGAAGGCAATCCCGGCTATTACCAGGCGAAGTTCTTCCTGCGCCCGCACTTCCAGCTCGAAGGGCTGACCGTTTCGCTGCGGCTCGTGACGAAGCTGCCGTCGATCAAGGAAGCCGCTTGACCACCCGGTAGATCCGCAGGGCCGGTCATCGGCTCGCTTTGGCGATCGACGCCCGGCTAGTTTCAAATCGTTAAATAAAAGGAGTACTACACATGGCGCAGGACATTTTTCTGAAGATCGACGGCATCAACGGCGAATCGCTCGATGACAAGCACAAGGACGAAATCGAGATCCTGAACTGGGAATGGGATATCCAGCAGGAGTCGTCGATGCACTCGGGCAGCGGCGGCGGTGCCGGGAAGGCAACGGTCAAGGATCTCACGTTCGAACACAACATCGACCGCGCGAGCCCGAACCTGATGAAGTACGCGCTGACCGGCAAGCACATCGACCAGGCGGTGCTGGTGATGCGCAAGGCTGGCGGCAATCCGCTCGAATACCTGAAGCTCACGATGAGCGACGTGATCGTCACGCGCGTGAAGCCGTCCGGCAGCAAGGCCGGTGAAGAGAAGAGCCGCGAGACGGTGTCGCTGTCGTTCTCGAAGGTCAAGCAGGAGTACGTCGTGCAGAACGCACAGGGCGGCAGCGGCGGTGCCGTCACGGCGAGCTTCGACATCAAGGGCAACAAGGAAGCGTAAGGGCGAAGCGCCGCGCGTGGCCGAGCGTTCGTGCTCGCCGCGCGCGGCGCGTTTCGCGCTTCATCGAGGTGAATTCTGCATGCGTTCGATTCTGACTGCCGCGTCGCTCGCCGGTGTCGTGCTGCTCTCGGCCTGCGCGAGTGGCGAACCGAAGCCAAAGGAGCCGGTTCGGCTCGAACTGGCCGTCAAGGCGGCATCCGACGTCAATCCAGACGATCGTGGCCGGGCGGCGCCGATCGTCGTGCGCATCTACGAGCTGAAGAACGACAACGCATTCGAGGCGGCGGATTTCTTCACGCTTGAGAAGCAGGAGAAGACGGTGCTGGCCGACGACGTCGTCAAGCGCGACGAGTTCCAGCTGCGGCCCGGCGAGCAACGGAAAGTCGTCCGGCGACCCGATCCTGAAACGACCGCCATCGGTGTGATCGCGGCTTACCGCGACTTGCCGAACGCGGTGTGGCGGTCCGTCTACACGATGCCGGCCGCGCCCGACAAGGCGTGGTACCGCTTTACACCGAAGCTGAAACTGACTGTCGATCTTGAGGCCAAGGCCGTCAGGATCGACGAAGCGAAGAAGAAATGAAACACGTCGCGCAACACAACGGACGATACGTATGAGCTGGTACGCCAAGGTCGCCTGGCAGGAAGGGTTGTTTTTCAGACCGCAACTGTTCCAGCAACAGGAACGCTACTTCGAGAAGTACGCACACATGCGTGCGGCGCCGCTGTCGCCGTTTTTCTTCGGCTTCGCGCATTACGGGCTCGATCTGGAGTCGCTCGCGCTCGGGAAGGTGATCGTCAAGGCGGCCGCGGGCGTGTTCGCCGATGGAACGCCGTTCGATGCGCCGGGGAACACGCCGTTGCCGCCGCCGTTGACGATCCGTCAGGAACACCTCGATCAGGTGATCTATCTGGCGGTGCCGGTGCGCTTGCCGAACTGCGAGGAAACCACCTTCGAGAACAAGGCGGATTCGATGGCGCGCTACCAGGTGTTCGATACCGAACTGCGCGACTCGAATTCAGTCGGGCTGGCGCCTGAATCCGTGCAGTTGTCGAACCTGAGGTTGCGCCTCGTGCCCGAGAAGGAGCTGGGCGATGCATGGATCGGCCTTGCGCTGACGTGTGTGAAGACCATCCGCGCGGACGGCAGCATCGAACTTGACGACACGATCGTGCCGCCCGTGTCCGGCTATGGCGCGAGCGATCTGCTGACGAGCTGGGTCACGAAAATCCACGATCTCGCCCACCTGCGTGCGAATGCGTTGTCGCAACGGCTGGCCGGTACCGATGACACAACCGCGAGTGCGGCGACGGTCACGGATTATCTGTTGTTGCAGATACTGAATCGATACGAGCCGTTGCTGCAGCACATGCTGCGCGTGCCGACCACGTCGCCTGCCGATGTGTACACGTTGCTGATCGCGATGGCTGGCGAGTTGTCGACCCATCTGCGTACAGACACGCGTCGCCCGCTCGATACGCATCCGCCTTATCAGCATACGACACCGCATCTCTGTCTGAAGCCGGTGGTCGACGACACGCATCGGCTGCTCAACGCCGTACTGGTTCGAAGTGCGCAGAGCATCGTGCTCGAGGATCAGGGGCATGGCATGCGCAACGCGGTGGTCGATCCGGTGGATATGCAGGGCTTTGCGTCGCTGGTGCTGGCCGTGCATGCGGCGATGCCGCCCGATGCGTTGCGCCAGCAGTTTCTCGCGCAGGCGAAGGCGGGGCCGTCGGAGAAGCTGCCGAGCCTGGTACGCAGTCATTTGCCGGGTATCGGCATGCAACTCCTGCCGGTGCCGCCGCGGCAGATTCCGTTCAACGCCGGATATATCTATTACGAGTTGATGCAGGGCGGGGCGCTGTGGGAGGAGGTGGTGCGGCATGGCGGCATCGCATTGCATGTGGCGGGAGAGTTCCCGTCGTTGAGGCTTGAGTTATGGGGCGTGCGCTGAGCAATTCGGCAATTGTGAAGGCATTAGAGAACGAAGTTCATGAAATATAAGGTTTTTAATTTTGAAAATGAAAAAATCAAATGAAGAGAAGATATCGGAAATATTTTATGGGCTTGTCGCCGTTATTGGTGTATTGATTGTTGTGGCAATTATTTTGATTGTCAGTTTTTTAAGTGATCCACATCCATTTGTTAACGGTTGGAAATAAGGATTAGAGGCGTCACAGGCATAACACGAAATGGATGCTCAGTGATTCGATCGATTCAAGGAGATGTCGGGATGGCATTGTTTGACGCACCACGGACGTTGTCGGTTTCCGGCGCGGCTCTGCCGATGTACGGTGGTCAGTCGATCCTGACGCCGGTGAAGCTCGCTGGCGGCGAAAAGATTGGCGAATTGTTCGAGTACGTCCTCGAGCTGAAAACGCCGGATGCGCTCGGGTTTTCGCAGAGCATCGCCGCGAACGTCGATCTTGATGCGTTGATCGGCACGGAAGTGACCATATCAATCCAGCTCGAGGGCAAAGGGCGTTTCATTCCGGGTCTAGCCGGCGCCGCCGGAATGGCGAACGTCGGTGCCGGCATACGCGAGATCACTGGTGTTGTCAGCCACGCGACGATCGTGCGTGAAGACGGACGGTCGATCGTCTATGAGCTCACGCTCCGACCGTGGCTGTGGCATGCGACCAAGAATTGCGATTGCCGCATCTTTCAGGATATGTCCGTCGTAGAGATCACCGATGAGGTGCTCTCGGTATACCCGTTTCCGGTCAAAAAACGAATCACGACTCCGCGGCCGAACAAGGTATGGCCGAAACGGGATATTCAACGCCAGCACCTCGAAAGCGATTGGACGTTCCTGCAGCGCATGTGGGAAGAATGGGGTATTTATTATTTCTTCGAGCATGACGAAGGTAAGCATCGGCTCGTGCTTTGCGACTCGATGGGGGCACTCAAACCGCTGAGTGATGCTTACGCCGCGCTGCGCTATGAACCGCCGACCAGTCGTCGGATCGACGAGGAACACATTCACGAGTTATCGGTTTCGCATGCGTTGACCACAGGCGCAGTGACGAGTGTCGACTACGACTACACGTTGCCGCGCGCGAACCTCAAAGTGATGCGAGAAGACCCTCGCGACACCGGGCTCGCCCATCAGGAGCAGTACTCGTGGGGGGATTACGCGCAGCCTCAAGCTGGCGCGACCGGTCTCTCAGGCGACCACAACGAGCCGCGCACGGAGGCGGAGTATCTGACGCTGGTGCAGATGCAGGCGTGGCGTTGCCAAGGCTTGAGGGCACGCGGCAAAGGCAACCTACGTGGCATGGTCGCAGGTCAGACGTTCGTGTTGTCGCACTATCCGCAGGGCGCGGCCAACCGCGAGTACGCCGTCATTGGCAGCATGCTGATGATCGAGGATATCGGCGAAGCGTCAGGTTCCGGTCAGCGTTACCGCTGCGAAGCGGATTTCACGCTGCAGCCGACCAACGAGCCATTCCGCCTGTTGCGTACGATCGCAAAGCCGCGGATGACCGGCGTCGAATATGCCGTCGTGACGTGTCCCGAGAATCAGGAAATCTGGACCGATGCATATGGCCGGGTGAAGGTGCAGTTTCTGTGGGATCGGCTCGGCAATAACGATGAGCGCTCCAGTTGCTGGGTGCGCGTGGCCGGTGCATGGCATGGCGATCAGTTCGGTGGAATCTTTCTGCCACGCCGGGGGCATGAGGTCGAAGTCGCTTTCGTCAACGGAGATCCGGATTTGCCGATCATCGTGGGTAGTGCGACCAACGCATTCAACATGCCGCCGTTCGCATTGCCGGAGAACCAGACGCTGGCCGGCTATCGCAGCCGGGAGGTCGGCGGCCGTCGTGCGAACACGCTCGCCTTCGACGATACGAACGGAAAAATTCAGGCGCATCTGTCGAGCGATGAAGGCACCTCGCAGCTGAATCTAGGGTACATCACGCGCATTGCCGGCAACGCTGGACGGCAGGATGAGCGCGGTCGGGGTGTCGAATTGCGTACCGATGGAGACGGCGTCTTTCGTGCGGCGACGGGCATGCTGCTTACGACGGAAGGTCGTCCTAATGCGCAGGGTCATGCCAAGGCCATGTCGGAAGCGATTCGGCGGCTCGAAGATGCAAAGAGCTTGCATGTCGCGATGAGCAGGGCAGCCCAGGAAGGTGAAGCCCAGGAAGCCGACGGACACCAGTCCGATTTGGCGAAGACGATTGAAGCTCAGAACGACCAGATCCGCGGTGTCGCGAGTGACGGAAATCCGTTCCCGGAATTTTCTGAGCCCCATCTGATGATCGATGGTAAGGCGGGTGTTGAAATCACCACGCCTGCAACGGTTCACGTGGCTGCGCAACAAGTCGCAGTCACGAGTGAAGGGCATGTTGGTGTCGCCAGCGGTCGTAGCCTCTTTGCAAGCGTGCGTGACACGATCAGCCTGTTCGCGCAGCGTGCGGCAATCCGGATCTCGGCCGCGCTCGGTGACATCGTTCTTCACGCGTTGACCAGTTCGATCAAGCTGGAGTCTGCGAAGTCCATTCAGTTACTGACGAAAGTCATTCAGATCACGGGCGTTGAAAAGCTGGAGCTACAAGGCGGCAAGACTCGCATGGTGCTTGACGACAGTGGCGCCCAGATCTTTACGCCGGGCAGGTTCGTTGCGTTCGCATCCACTCACTCGCTACCGGGGCCGAAAGACTCGCCGGTCAGCCTTGCGCCGAAGAGTATCTGCATCGAGTGTCTCATCAAGGCCGCCAGAGGCGGTTCGGCGCTGGTGCCACGGCAATAACTTCAACCTTCGGATCGATAGCATGGTCAATAGCGCTTGTTTCTCACGGTTGGGAGTTTTCCTGAAGAAGATGCTGCCGGGGCTTTGCCTGTCATTGGCGGCTTGCGCGGGAGGACAACCAACTGGCACGACAGTACAACTTGAGGTGCCCAAAAAGGTCCAGCTACTGGCTGGGGATTCCAAGGCATTGAACTACACATCTTGGTACATCCATTCTTTCGCGCTTTTCGGACCATCTGGAAGCAGTATCGGGGGAGGAGGGGGGAATGTGGTGGCGGTAAAGGCAGACGGAAGGCCATCCGAAGGGGGGGGGAAATGCTGTACCAGTCTGCCTGCTGAATGGCAACCGGATCTGAAGTTGACGGTGCGCTGGCTGGTGGAGAAGAAGAGAACGGACGGAAAGAAATGGGGCTACTGGTACAAAGCGGAGAACGTGCAGATTGCTCCGTACGCCAGTGGGAACACGGGTGATGCGTGGGCCATATTTTTACCGGGAGATCGGGTGCGCATCATGCTGACGGATGGCAATCGCGATGGCGGGAACAACCCGAACATTCGCCCGGCGGACAACGATCCCTACGTTGCGCAGGGCGTGATCGATGAAGAATGGAACCGGCGTTATCCGCCGGCTCATGATTGAGAAAGGGGATGCAGTCATGATTCGATGGCGTATTGCAGTAACCACCCTGCTGTCGGTGCTCTGCCTTTCATTGGGTGCTTGCGCGGGCGGACAACCAACAGGGTCAACAGTACAACTCGATATGCCCAGAAAGGTCCAGCTGCTGGCTGGGGACACGAAGGCATTGAACTACACACCTTGGTATATCCACACGTTCTCAATAGTTGGTCCGCGCGGAAGTGGCATTGGAGGGGGAGGGCCGAATGTCGTGCCAGTTCAGAAGAACGGTCGACCATCAGGTGGCGGAGCGGGAGTCTGTTGCACGAGCCTGCCTGCTGAATGGCAACCGGATCTGAAGTTGACGGTTCGCTGGCTGGTGGACAAAAAGCAGGATGGAATAACTCCAGGCTACTGGTACAAAGCGGAAAACGTGCAGATTGCCCCGTACGCCAGTGGGAACACGGGTGATGCGTGGGCCATCTTTTTGCCGGGTGATCGGGTGCGCATCATGCTGACGGATGGTAATCGCGATGGCGGGAACAACCCGAACATTCGCCCGGCGGACAACGATCCCTACGTTGCGCAGGCCGTGATCGACGAAGAGTGGAACCGGCGATACAGAAAGGGGGGGATGCAGTGATGATTCGATGGCCCGAGGCAATGCCGGAAGGCGGCCGGTTGCCGCTCTCCGAAAGCGAAGACGCATACAAGCAGGGCGCCCTGCGGATGCATGACGAAACGCGGTCGTGTCAGCAAACGCTGCAGATCAGTCTGTTCTTCGACGGTACGAATAACAACGATGCGCCGGATAATCCCCTGCGCGATTCGCTCAGTCGCACCCATACCAATGTCGCTCGGCTATTCAAAGTCGCCCGCGACAAGGTGGACGATGGCATCTTCAAGTTTTACATTCCCGGTGTCGGTACGCCGTTACCCGAAATCGGCGAAATGACCTACCTACAGATGGGCAAGGCGATGGCCAAGGGGTTCAATGCGCGTTGCGTACTGGGCCATGTCAGTGTACTGAATGCGGTCTACTATGCGATCGCGCCAGACAAGACCTTGCCTTTGATCACCCGTGAAAAAGCAAAGACGTTGTGCGACGCCGCCGCAAACGGTGACGTCAGCGGGTTCGAGGAACCGATCCAGACGCTGGGCGTGACCCACAAGCTTGCGGTGGATGCCCAGCATCCCCCAGGGACGATCAGGAAAATCTGGATCAACGTGATTGGTTTTTCCCGTGGGGCCGCTGGCGCGCGCGCATTTGTTCACAAGCTGGTCAACAGTTGGGCGCCCGGCGGCAATCTCGTCAAGTTCACCGGCAAGTACGCGCTGCCGTATCAGGTGAATTTCCTGGGGTTGTTCGACACGGTCGCATCCGTGGGCCCGCCTGACTCGACCCGTGCGACTGTCGACATCGGGTCTTTCGACGGACACTTCGCCTTTGCCAACGACGGTGCCATGCGCATCCCCGAGTCGGTTCGCTACTGCGTTCATGCGTTCTCGATCCACGAGCAGCGCATGAGCTTTCCGGTCGATTCGATCCGCGAGGTGGGGGGAGCTTATCCAGCCGGCATACGCCACGAAATAGCCTATCCCGGCGTGCATTCGGATGTCGGCGGTGGCTATGCGCCGAACGAACAGGGCAAGGGCCGTGATCCCGACAAGGGTGACGGTGGCAAGCTAAGCCAGATTCCGCTGCACGACATGTACATCCATGCGCTCAAATACGGTGTGCCGATGATGAAGGGCGACGAGATTCTGTCCAGGCCAGATTCGAAGGCAGATTTTGACCTGTTTCCTACCACAATCGAAGCCTTCAACAACTGGCTGAAAACCGCCGGACCGATCGGGCGCATGGAAGATGCGATCAAGCATGGCATGGCCGAGATGCTGGCATGGCGGACGCTACGTGCTCAGCCGGAGACGCCCGAATACGTGGCCAGTCGGGAATTCTTCCTCAAGGCGAAGGAAGACGGCATGACGCCCTACAAGGTCGAAGAGGCACTGGAGAAAGCGAAGAAGTCTGATCCGCAGTTGAAAGCGCTCAAGGCTAAGCGAGCGCGGCTGCAGGTGCAGAAATCCCAGGAAACGGGTAATCATCGCTATCCGGCCAACATGCCCAGGATTATGGAGCTGAACGCGCAGATCGCGGCAGTCCAGCTAGAGATCGACCGGCGCACGGAAGCACTGTGTGGTGAGGTGGCTCATCCGGACGCCGACGATGCCGCGCCAGCGCGGCCCGGCGAAGGCGTCTGTGACATTACAACCAACGAGCAGACCGACTTGCGCCAAGGCGCGGAGGAGATGCGCCTGCTGCTGGGCTACTTGCATCCTGAGGATCGCGAATCGAAGTGGAAGGTCACCGTGACCTCACGCATGGACTCGGCACTCCGACAATACCCGGACACGGGTACGACGACAACGACACTTTCTGTGAAGCACGAGCAGCCTGGCAGTGACACCCCCGAGGTCAGGCTTGCCGAGAGCGGAATTCTGCTTGCATCGACATGGAGCACGATTTTCAGCATATTCAGCCCGCCAAATGACATCGTGGCGGCGCCCGCACGCGGTGTTGTCAGTTTCCTGAAAAAGCATGCGTCGATGGACGCTGCCAACCGGCTCCAGAAGGAGAGCATCGTCCTTCTCGATGACTATGTCCACGACAGCCGAATCTGGTTCCGCGTGCCCTGGTTTCACGAATACGCGCCGGGCGGTTATGGCTGGCCTCGCGTGATCTTCGAGGGCGGTAAAAAGCGGATAGCGTATCTGGGTCTGACTTCCGAATCCGAACTGCTGGTGGCCGGGCACACCGGTAAGGCCGCATGGGCGTAGAAGCAGGAGAGGAAGTCAACCATATGCAACAACGCGCACAATCATTCGGTCTTGTCGACGGGGCAGCCAACCCGGCGGGGATCTTGCCTTTACTTGAGCAGTCGGGCACGCAGTTCGTTTCGCTCTTTGACGGGCTACCTGAAGAGCAGCTCGGGCCAGCTTCGCTATTCCTTACCTGTATTGATGATCCGGCCGCAACGTGGATGAGCGAGCTAGATCGAATTGACCTTCACTCGCCATGTCTCACGCTTGTCTGGAGCCGTGTCGGCTTGCAGGAACTCGCCACGCATTTTCGCGCGTTCCTGTTTGCAGGGATCGGGGACGGTATGACCGCGATGGTCCGATTCTTCGATCCTCGCAATACCGGTGCGGTGCTCGATATGTGGGGTAAGCAGATCAGCGATGTGTTCCTGGCGCCGGTCGAACGGATCAAATATCGCGGGCGTCACGCGCAGTGGCAGACGGTAGAGAACGATTCGCTCCACGTGGGGCGAATTTCCCGATCCGTGATGATCGAGCTTGACCAGAAGGATGTGGACAAGCTGATGGCGCATACCGAGCCAGATGAACTCATCGCATCGCTGATCGACTTGGGACACATCGATGAAAGCCTGCCTTACCGGAGGCGTTTCTCCGAATTCGAGCCCCGGTACCGACGGGCACTGGAATGGGGATTCACCGAACCCGGAGACCGGTTGGCCTATTGCAAATACTCGTACCGCTACGGAGCGGGTTTTGATCAGCACCGGTACATGCGCGACGCACTGACGACTCGTCGTCGAACTGGCGAGGGATTCGACGCGCTGGTGGATCAGATACCCGGATGGGTGTGGAGCGAACTCAAGCGCGAGAGTGAAGCTGGATTGCGCGCGCAAGCTTGACAAGTCATAGACTCGGAAAATAAATATGGCGCTGAAAATCATCGTGGTCGGCGATACGACCTCGCACGGGGGCCGAGTCGTCAGCGGCTCGGAAACGCACACCATCGGCGGTCGGCCGATTGCTCGGCTGGATGACTTGGTCGATTGCCCCGAAAAATATCCGGACGGTCGACTGCACGGGGTCAACCGGATTGTGGAGGCACATCCGACGTTCACCATCGGTAACCGACGCGTGGCGATGCACGGACATCGCACGGAATGCGGTTGCACGCTGATCGGCAGCGTCTCAGCGGACGCCGGAGGCTAACGTATGGCGACAATGAGTTTTTCGGCTGACGAGGCTAAGGAGCAGTCTGCCGTTGAAGAAAGAGGTGGATCATCGTCGGCCAGCGTCCCGACCGCTTTCAGCGATGGAGGTACTTTCGCAAAAACGGTTCCAGAAGATCTCCCGTCGGAACCATTTGACCAGCGGTTGGCGGCGGTTCGCGTGGCACGGAATCCGTTGATGGAGGCGTCCCGTGTTTTGCTCCGCGCTCAGGCTGACATGCCTGATATGTTGACGTCGAACCAAGCCATTGCCTGGTTAAAGTCGTTGCTTGAACGGGAGGTGCGAATATTCGAGAAGCTGTGCGAGCAGGCAAACATCCGACGCGACCACATGATCGGCGCGAGCTACTGCCTGTGCACGGCACTGGACGAGGCCGCAACGCAAACCGCATGGGGCAAGGAGGGCTCGTCGGCGATCGAATGGATCCAAGGGGGGCTCGCGACTACTTTCCACAGCGACCTCAAGGGCGGCGACAAGGTCTATTTGCTGATCGGCCGGTTGCTGGAAGACCCTCGCGAGCATCGAGACCTGGTGGCAGTGATTTACCGCATTCTCAGTCTCGGCTTCCAAGGACGCTACCGAGGCGTGGCCGATGGTCCACGCAAGCACGACGCGATTCGTCAGCGACTCTACAACGTGATTACGTCGCAGCGCGGCCCCGTGCCGCTGACGCTATCGCCCCACTGGCAATCGACCGCGAAAGGCGAGCGCCTGTCGTTCACTGATTTTCCAGTATGGATCACCGTGACCGTCTTGTCGGTGATCCTGCTCGGACTTTTCGGATGGTTCAAGTACGAACTGTTCAGTCGCAGCGCGGTTGTTCAGAAGCAGATTGTCGACATCGCCCGCATGACACCGCCACCTGTGCAGCCGCCGCAGCAACTGCACCTCAAGCAATTGCTCAAGGATGAAATCGCTGCCGGCACCGTCAGCGTCGACGAGGACGCCCGCCACAGCGCCGTCACGTTCCGCGGTGACGCGATGTTCCGGCCCGGTGGCGCTTCGGTTCAGGCATCGATGAATCCGCTGATTTCGAAGATCGCGGCCGAGATCGCCAAAGTGCCCGGCAAGGTAACGGTTATCGGCTATACGGACAACGTGCCGATTCGAAGCCGTCATTTCGCATCCAATCAGGCGCTGTCGGAAGAGCGGGCCATCCAGGTCATGCAGATGCTGCAAGCCGCAGGGGTGCCGGCAAACCGTCTCGAAGCAGTCGGCAAGGGTGAGGCCGATCCCGTCGGCGACAACCGTACCGCGCAGGGGCGCGCGCAAAACCGGCGCGTCGAAATCGACGTCGCACGATAAGCCAGATCCGTTTCCGGAATAACACATGAAGAAGTTCCAGTTCCTGTCGTTTCTGGCCTCGCGCCAGTTCCTCGCGTTCCTCGCACTGATTGTCGTTGCATTGGTGATCTGGTTCGTCGGCCCGTTTTTCGCGTTCGGCGGGCTCAAGCCGCTTGCCGGGGCGGGCATGCGTGTGCTGCTGATCGCGTTGTTGCTCGCCGGTGTGCTGTTCTGGCTCGTGGGATGGTCGATCAGCATCGTGTTTGCCGCATTGCTTTGCCTGCTGGTCTGGTACGCGGGGCCGCTGCTTTCGCTGGGCCACACGGTACCGCTTGAACCGGCATCGGCGCGGTTTACCGCGATCGCGCTGGTAGTGGGCGTCTTCGTTCTTTTCGGGATGTTCCGCCTATGGCAGAAAATGCGCGAAGACGATGCGTTCCTGAAGAAGGTACTGCGTCTGGACCGCAAGCGGGAGGATTCGCCGGCTGCTGCCCGTCTTCGGAAAGTTGAAGGGGGCGTGACGAGCGCACTCGCGCGCCTGAAATCGATGCGTACTGGCGCGCGTGGTCTTGGCAAGTTGTTCCAGGGCAAGCGCTATTTGTACGAGTTGCCTTGGTACATCACGCTCGGTTCGCAAGGGTCCGGCAAGACCAGCGTCCTGATGAACGGCGGTCTGGCGTTTCCCGTTGGCGAGCAGATGCAGCGCGCTGCCGGGAGGCCCGCCGGCGATGCAGCCGCGGTGGACTGGTGGTTGACGAACGATGCGGTGCTGATCGATACGACCGGTTACTACACGCGCCATCGAACTTCGATGGCCGGCGGTGCCGATGCGCTCGCGGCCGAACCGAACAAGACCGCAATTGATGCTTCCGATAAGGATGCGGCGAACACCGAGGCGAGCACGGAACGTTCAAGCACTGGCACAAAGCAGGACGCCGCCCGGCAGTCGAGTGTGGCCACCGTGTCGAAATCGAGTGCCAATACTGTTCAGAGTCCTTCGGGCGAACATGACAGTCCACCGGAGATCGATCGCGCCGAGTGGCTTGGGTTTCTCGGCATATTGCGCCGGAACCGGCCTCGCGCACCGATCAACGGCGCGTTGCTGACCGTCGATCTCGCGACGCTGGCGAGTGCTGATGAACAGGCGCGTATTACCGAAGCCACTGCATTGCGCGCACGGCTGGCCGAATTGAGGCAGGAGCTGGGTATCCGTTTCCCTGTTTACGTGACGATCACGAAGATGGATCGCCTCGCAGGTTTTGCCGAGTATTTTGGGGCGCTCACGTCCGAGGGGCGGGCTCAGGCATGGGGTTTCGCGCTTCCGTACGGCAAGGAAACGGTCGCGAAAGAGGGGCTACGTGCGCGTTGTCACCACGAGCTCACCCAACTGGTAGAACGTCTGACGGGTTCGATCGATACGCATCTGCAGGACGAATACGATTTAAACAAGCGACGAAAGCTTGCTGCGTTGCCGGAGGAATTTTCCGCACTGTTCGGGCCGTTGCTCGACCTGATCGACCGGGTGTTCCTTGATTCGCGCTACGACGATACGCAACTCCATTCGACGTTGCGCGGGGTGTACTTCACGAGCGCCCGGCAACAGGGGGGCGAGATCGTCGCGCAACGCCATACGGTCGTTCAACGTCTTCTGTCGGCTCAGGATAGTGCCCCTGTCGTGCCGGCTCGCGCCGAAGGCAACCAGGGTTACTTCCTGCACGATCTCCTGACCCGTGTCGTGTTCCCGGAAGCGCATCTCGTGAGTCCCAACCTGCGCTGGGAATATCGATACCGGCTTTTGCGCCTGATAGGCCACACATTGGCGCTGCTGTTGTTCGTGTGGCTGGCAATTGGACTGCGCGTGAGCTTCGGCAACAACAGCGACTATCTCGACACGATTGGCCGCAAGGTGCAGGCGCTTACCGCGCGCGTCACGTCGTTGTACAAGACGCCCAAATTGCAAGCCGTGCCCGACACGCTGACGGAAGCGCGCAATCTGCCGACCCACCCTGGACTCGACTTGTCCGATCCGGATAGCGCGTGGCGCTACGGCCTCTACACGCCGGTAGGAATTGCGGCCGCAAGTCGCGACACCTACGATGCACTCGAAGACAACCTGCTGTTGCCTCAGATCGTGCATCGTCTGGAAGACGTCATGTCCGGTGCGATTGCCAACAAGGATCCAAAGTCCGCCTACGATGCACTGCGCGTATACCTGATGTTGTACGACAAGGCGAAGTTCAATGCAGGTGACGTCAAGGCGTGGGTGCTCGACGACTGGGCGAAGACCGACAGCGCGGCTGCTTTCGGTGGAAGAGCGTCGATGATCGACCACGTGCAACAGCTCTTCTCCGGGGAGCGTGTCGTGCAGTCTCCGCTGATCCGCAACGACGCGCTGGTACAGCAGACACGCGCGTTTCTCGACGGCAGCAATGCGACCGACCGTCTTTATCAGCGCGCGAAGGCGGCCATGCTCAAGGAGGCGCCCGATGAGTTTACATTGCTGCGCGCGGTAGGCCCGCAAGCCGGCACGGTGTTCACGCGAGCGAGCGACGCACCGCTGTCGCGTGGCGTGTCGGGGCTTTTCACGTTCGACGGCTATCGGAATCTGTTCGACAAGCGCCTGCCCGAGTTCATACAGATTGCCCGCGATGATGACGCGTGGGTGATGGGCCGATCGTACTTGGGCGAGGCTCAAAAAAAAACGGCTGAGATTGTGAGTAACGCCGCCGGCACGGACGATGCGTTGACCGACGCAGTCCGTCGCGAATACCTGATGGAGTACGCGCAGCAGTGGGATGCGTTTCTCAACGACATTCGGACCGTTAGCGGCACGAGTCTGGCGTTCAATTTGAAAGTGCTGCGCAGCTTTGCGGCGCCCGATTCTCCGCTCGCACGGCTTGCTCGTGCGGCAGTGCGCGAAACGACGCTCACGCAGCAGTCGGCTGCGTCGAATGGTTCGCTGCTGCAGAAGGCCGCCGACCAGTTGAATCAGAAGACCGACAAGGCGCTGGGCATTCGGGCGTCGGAGCGTGTCGAACGGGAACTCGTCGACAATCGTTTCACGGCACTACGCGAGGTCGTTACAGGAAACGCGGATGCGCAGCTCGATCCGCAATCGGCTACGGTGCAGTCGGACAAGACGGGGCTGGACGGCGTTGCCAACCTGCTGAACGACTACTACACGGCGCTTACCGTCGCAGATAACGCGCTGTCGAACAACAGCATGCCGCCCGCAAGCGACGCGGCCGCGAAGCTCAAGATGGCCGCCGACACGATGCCTGCACCGTTCCGCGCGACGTTACTCAAGCTTGCTGCCGATGGGTCACGCGAGGTCAATCAGGGAATCGGTCAACTGCTGTCGCGGCAGATGCAGGCGGTGGTTGGCGACACCTGTCGGCTGACGGTCGAAGGAAACTACCCGTTCTCGCCCGACAGCAAGCGCGATGTCGGCATTGACGACTTTACGCGCGTGTTTGCGCAGGGTGGCGTGATTGACGATTTCTTCGTGAAAACGCTGGCGCCGTTTGTCGATACGTCCGCAAAGCCGTGGCGCTACCGAACCCTGCCGGGGGCGACGGAGCCCGTACAGGGGCCGAGCCTTGAGCCGTTCGAGCATGCGAAGGCGATTCGCGACATTTTCTTCAACGATCCTGGCCGCAAGCAGATGACGTGGACGGCCGATATCAGGATTCCCGAGCTCGCACCGACCATCATGAGTCTCGCGCTCGACATCGACGGACAGACGACGCGTTACCAGCACGGTCCGGTCGCGCCGTTCACGGTCACTTGGCCTGGACCACGCGGCGGTGTCCATGCGGAGATCACGGCCAGCCCACGCATTCGGCCCGACACGTCGACGATTTCAACCGATGGTCCGTGGGCATTGATGCGGCTGCTTCAGAAGGGTCAGGTGATTGGAACGGCTACGCCGGGGCGCACACGAGTCGCGTTCAGTTTTGACGGGCGCGACGCGGCGCTCGACATCGCGAGCGCCGGCAGTGTCGCGAATCCGTTGACGAGCGATGTGCTGAAGACGTTCCGGTGCCCGACCTCGATGGCGATGTTCAATTTGCCGGATAGCGGTCCGCCGCCGGGATTGCCTCAGGGCATGTTGCCGATAAACGCGGGAAGCGTTTCCCGTTGAATCGAGAGGGGCGTTCAAGATGAGTCTTTCAACAGCCGATCCGCTGAGCCGCGCAGGGGCATTGGCGTCGCCGTCTATCGCAACAAGGCTCATGGTGGCGGAGCAGTCGATCAACCCGCTGCTCGAAGGAGCGCGCATCCTGCTTAGCGCGCTGGCAGACAGCCCTGAAATGCTCGACGCAGATTTGGTGATCCGCCGCCGACGTTGGCTGGAGCATGAAATCCGGTTCTTCACGCGAATGTGTGGCGAACTCGGCCTTCGCCCGGAGCACGTCCGCAGCGCAAGCTATTGCCTGTGCTCCGCGCTCGACGAGGCCGCGATGCAGACGACTTGGGGAAAAGGTGAAGCAACCGGTGTCGAATGGCAAGTCAATGGGCTGGCTGCGGCGATGGGTCACGATCGACAGGGCGGTGACCGTGTCTTCCAGTTGATCGACGAAGCGTTGCGCAGCCCGCGTGAGCATCTCGATCTGATCGAGTTGTACCAGAACATACTCGATCTCGGTTTTCGCGGTCGATACCGATTCGAGCGTGATGGCAGCAAGCGCCTGAAGGTCATTCGTGAGCGCGTGCACGACGTGGTTGTGACCGGCGGGCTGGGCATGCGTGATGTAACCGAGCCTGACAGATCAATGCGACGGAGGGTCGATCCGTGGGTACGCCCGGTGGTCATACGCCGATCACGTGTCGGAGCCGTCGTCGGCCTGGCTATTGCGTTGCTGGCGGGGGCTGCCGGATATGCCGCTGTGGACTATTGGGTCCGTCTGAAGGAGGTCCAGCGCGTGTCGTCGTTCGACTTGCTGGCGCGCGATCTGGATCAGCGACTCCGTGACGAGGTTGTCGCACGGAATGTCGAACTGATCCGAGATCCTGCGCGTAACACCTTGACGCTTCGCTTTGGCGGCATGTTCGTTCCCGGTGGTGTCACGGTGGCCCCGTGGGGCGCTTCCGTCGTGGCATCGGCTGGTCGGGAAATCGCGACGATGGCCGACGGTGCGACTGTTCGAGTGGCGGGATACGCGGACAGTGCGCCGACCAGTTCAGCGCGTCAGGTTTCCAACCAGGCGCTTTCGGAAGCGCGTGCCCGACATGTTGCCCAGATTCTTGTTGCTGCTGGTGTGCCCGTGCCGAGCATCAGCGTGGAGGGGCGCGGAGATGCCGATTCGTTGGCGGACAACGATACCGCTTCGGGGCGGGCAAGGAACCGTCGCGTTGAAGTGATCGTCTCGAATTGATGCGAAAAGCGTACAGACAAAAGATGCCGACCTTACTGACTACCTGGTGATGATGTGGCTGGGCCGCTTTTATATACGGGGTGATTTGACTGAGATGGAAAGACTTGAATTCGACATGCCACGGGATGACAACGCATCGATCCCGTCGCTGGAGGTGGATGAGTGGGACGCCGTTCGATCCCTGAACATCACGCATCTGGACGATGTCTATATGGAGGTGTCGTTCGCGACACCGATCCGGAGAATGATCGAGCTATGTGGATACGTCGCGATTTCGCCGCTTATCTTGGCTCTGCCGGCGTTCGGGATCTTTTCCGGTGATGCGGAGTTTTTCCTGTTCTTGCTTCTAATGTCTATTTTTTTGGGCGCCATTTTGTGTGTGGAAGCCTATCGGATTTTTCACAGGCCGCAAGATCAGCCGATTCGTTTCAATCGGGCGCGTGGGAAAGTTTACTTCTACTACTATAAGGATCGCCCATGCGCGCTACGGCGGAGCAGGGTCATTGCTCGAGGTTATGCGTGGGGGCAGTTGTGCATGAGGACATGGTCAACGGCCCGCGGTCACTCGGGTATCGAGATCATCGCGGTCAAACCAGCCACGAACAAAACCATCTTCACGTGCAGCATTCCTGATGCATTGATCAAAATCGATCTTTTTGCTGGTGGGGTGAGTGAGGATTTCTGGCATGTATGTGAAGCCTACATGGCTTATGGTGCCGATATTCTGAAGGAGACCGGGGCGTTTTCAGTCGGCCAAGGCGATGTGAGTTGGAAAAATGCATCCAGTATGAATCTCGCCATGCGTCTTGCGCCGAAAGTGGTTTGGCCTGCCAAGATGGACGTCGAATCGCGAACGGCCCCGGATGGGGGGCCAGTCAGAGACGGAGCAGGCGTGCCATCCTGGTTCCGTTCGGTCGTAGAAGACGATTGAGGCGCGTTGCGCTGCTTCAACCACCCCTCACTCCGGCAAATCCCGCTGACCGATATCCGGCTCGCTCCCCCCGGAATTCAGAAGTTCGATCTTCTCCATCCGCTGCCTTGCCATCTCCGGCAGCTGGTTCGTCACACCGATCACGAGCGCTTCGGCGAGTGCGAGCGCGGGCACGTTCGTCTGAAGCATCGCGAACGGCTGCCCGCGGATGCGCAGCACGATCTCGGCAAATTCGCCGATCGGCGAATGCCATTCGTCCGTGATCAGCAGCACGCGCGTGCCGAGCCGATGCGCGGCCTGCGCGAACCGAATACTGTCCCGCTGATAACGGCGAAAATCGAAAATAACGAGCACGTCACGGGCTCCCATGTCCGCGAGCGCGACCGACGCGAGGTTCACATTCGGTTCGACATGCTGAACATGTGGCCGCGCGTACGCGAGGGTGAACGAAAACAGCGACGCGAGCGGCGCCGTATAACGCCCGCCGCCGCAATAGACACGCACATCCGGATTGGCCAGCAGCGCCACCGCGGCGTCGAACGCTGCCGCATCGAGCCCTTCGATCGTGGTCGCCAGCGACTCGGACAGCCGCTGGAAGATTGCCGAATGACTGTCGCGCATGCCCGCGGCCGAGTGGAACGCATCCATCCGCGCGAGCGGTGAATTCATCGCCGTGTCGATCTCGCCGTACAGCGCCTGCTGGAACGACGAGTAATTCGGAAAGCCGATCCGGACGACGAAGCGAAACACGGTCGGATCGCTCACTTCCGCCTGTTTGGCGAAGCTCGCAATCGGCCCGAGCCCGAGACTCGGGTAGCGATCCAGCAACGCCTGCGCGACCTTCTGTTCCGACGGCGTGAAGCTATCCATCTGGGATAGCAGCAACGCCCTGATGCTCGTCCCCATCGGGCACTCCAACTCTCGTATCTGAATGACAAACGGCAGACGGGTGTCTGCCGGCGACTCCACGCATGTTAGCCGATCGACGTAAGGCAGACCGTGCACGCTCCGAAATTAGAGGGACGCATCGCTCGGTCGACCGGCTCATTCACCATTGTAATAAAACAAACATTGGCAAATGACCCATTCGGCCGATATTCGTTCGTTGTTCAGTGATAACCCTAGGTTTTGGCGCAAAAAGGCGAGTGCTATGATCGCGGCCTCGCTGGAATGTATTGTTTATTACAGACTTGATTGACGCGTCGACACACCCCGATGCGGCGTCGCATTCCGGCATGCCACGGTTTTATTTGTCTGGAGGATCCCGTCATGAGGCGGCTCGTAGTACTCACCCTGTTGTCGGCCATGAGCGTGTGCGCATTCGCCGCGTCCGACCCCGCGGTCGAAGCGAAGAACGGCATGGTCGTGTCGTCGCAGCACTTCGCGTCGCAAATCGGCGTCGACATCCTGAAGGAAGGCGGCAACGCGGTGGACGCCGCGGTGGCGGTCGGTTACGCGCAGGCCGTGACCAATCCGTGCTGCGGCAACATCGGCGGCGGCGGTTTCATGACCATCCACCTGGCCGACGGCCGCGACCGCTTCATCAATTTCCGCGAAACCGCGCCGGCTGCGGCTTCCGCGAACATGTATCTCGACGCGAAGGGCAACGTCATTCCGGACGACAGCCTGTACGGCTATCGCGCAGTGGGCGTGCCGGGCACGGTTGCCGGCCTCGATCTCGCGCAGCGCAAGTACGGCAAGCTGACCCGCAAGCAGGTCATGGCGCCGGCGATCCGGCTCGCGCGCGACGGCTTCGTGCTGACGCGTGGCGATACGGACATCCTCGACACGACGATCGACCGCTTCAAGAAGGATCCGGAAGCGGCCCGCATCTTCCTGCGTGCGGACGGCACGCCGCTGCAGCCGGGCGATCGCCTGGTGCAGAAGGACCTGGCGCGCACGCTCGAGCGTATCGCGGAGCAGGGCCCCGACGCGTTCTATCACGGCGAGATCCCGAAGATCGTCGAGGCGGCGGCCAGGAAGGGCGGCGGCCTGATCACGGCG
The DNA here is from genome assembly GCF_002223365.1 of Burkholderia sp. AU6039. NCBI lineage: Bacteria > Pseudomonadati > Pseudomonadota > Betaproteobacteria > Burkholderiales > Burkholderiaceae > Burkholderia > Burkholderia sp. AU6039. The sequence continues at coordinate 2,156,438 of NZ_NKFK01000005.1, read as the reverse complement.
GCGGATTTCGCGTCGTACCGTGCGCAGGACATGGCGCCGCTGACGTGCACGTATCGCGGCTACGAGTTCGTGTCGGCTCCGCCGCCGAGCTCGGGTGGCGTGACGATGTGCGAGACGCTGAACATCCTCGAAGGGTATGACATGCGCAAGCTTGGCTACCATTCGGCCGCGGCGGTGCACTACATGACCGAAGCGATGCGCCACGCATACGAAGATCGCAACACGCTGCTCGGCGACCCGAACTTCATCGACAACCCGGTCGCGAAGCTGACGAGCAAGGAATACGCGGCGCAGATCCGCAAGAGCATCCATTCGGATACGGCGACGCCGTCGGTTGACGTGCAGCCGGGCGTCGGCGTGCACGAGAAGCCGGAGACGACCCACTATTCGATCGTCGACCACGACGGCAACGCGGTGTCGACGACCTATACGGTCAACGGCCGCTTCGGCGCCGTGGTCATCGCGCCGGGCACGGGCTTCTTCCTGAACGACGAGATGGACGACTTCACCGTGAAGGTCGGCGCGCAGAACCTGTTCGGTCTCGTGCAGGGCACGCGCAACTCGATCGCGCCGGGCAAGCGTCCGCTGTCGTCGATGGCGCCGACCATCGTGAAGAAGGATGGCAAGGTGTTCATGGTGGTCGGCTCTCCGGGTGGCTCGCGCATCATCACGATCACGCTGCAGACGGTGCTGAACGTGATCGACTACGGGATGACGCCGCAGGACGCGGTCACCGCGCCGCGCATCCACCACCAGTGGCTGCCCGACGAGGTCTATTACGAAACCTACGGCCTGTCGCCCGACACGCTCGCGATCCTGCGCAACATGGGCTACAAGATGGTCGAGCAGACGCCGTGGGGCGCCGCCGAGCTGATCATGGTCGGCCTGCCGGGCACCGAAGCGGCGAGCCGCCAGAGTTCCGGGAACGATTCGTCCGTGTCCGGGAACGTGCGCGTCGGCTTCATCTACGGCTACAACGATCCGCGCCGTCCGGCCGGCTCGGCAATCGGTTACTGACCTGATCGGACCTGATCGCTTCATGCTGAATCGCTGCCCCGCAACGGCGCTCGCCCTCGCGCGAATGCCGTTGCGGCGGCGGCGCGTCAGTTCGCGGAGATCCGCGAGCCTGACCGGCGCCGGCGACCGTGCCTGATACACCGGGCACGACCGGCTCGCCACGCGCGCACCCTGGCACGGCACAGGCGTGCGCGCCTTTCATCCGTCAACTTCTTCCCGTGCGTCCAATTCCGATATGAACAAACGAATGTCCGCGGCAGGCTGGATCCTGCTCGCGATGGCGGCCGGCATCCTGATCGGCTACATGATCTATACGCAGCTGCCGGACAAACAGTCGGCGGCGGAAATCGCCGGCTACATCTCGCTGGTGTCCGACGTGTTCCTGCGGCTGATCAAGATGGTGATCGGCCCGCTGGTGTTCTCGACGCTGGTCGTCGGCATCGCGCACATGGGCGACGCGTCGTCGGTGGGCCGCGTGTTCGTGAAGGCGCTCGGCTGGTTCTTCACCGCGTCGCTGATCTCGCTGCTGCTCGGCCTGCTGATGGCGAACCTGCTGCGCCCGGGCGAGAACCTCGGTTTGCCGCTGCCGGATATCGGCGCATCCGCGCATCTGGCGACGTCCAAGTTCACGCTGAAGGATTTCGTCGGCCACATGGTGCCGAAATCGATCGCCGAGGCGATGGCGAACAACGAGATCCTGCAGATCGTCGTGTTCTCGATGTTCTTCGGGGTGGCGCTCGCGTCGCTCGGCGAACGCGGCAAGATTCTCGTCGCGGCGATCGACCAGCTCGCGCACGTGATGCTGAAGATCACCGGCTACGTGATGAAGCTCGCGCCGCTCGCGGTGCTGGCGGCGATGGCGTCGACCGTCGCGATCAACGGGCTGTCGATCCTGCTGAAGTTCGCGGTGTTCATGGGCGACTTCTACCTGAGCCTGTTCCTGCTGTGGGGCACGCTCGTCGCGGCCGGCCTGCTGTTCCTCGGCCGCCGCGTGTTCAAGCTGCTGGTGCTGATCAAGGAAGCGTTCATGCTGTCGTTCGCGACCGCGAGCTCGGAAGCCGCGTATCCGAAGATCCTCGATGCGCTCGACCGTTTCGGCGTACGCCGCAAGATCTCGAGCTTCGTGATGCCGATGGGGTATTCGTTCAACCTCGACGGCTCGATGATGTACTGCACGTTCGCGTCGCTGTTCATCGCGCAGGCCTACGGCATTCACCTGTCGCTCGGCACGCAGGTCACGATGCTGCTGATCCTGATGCTGACGTCGAAAGGCATGGCCGGCGTGCCGCGCGCGTCGCTCGTCGTGATCGCCGCGACGCTGCACCAGTTCAACATTCCGGAAGCCGGGCTGCTGCTGATTCTGGGCGTCGATACGTTCCTCGACATGGGCCGTTCGGCCACGAACGCGGTGGGCAACTCGATCGCCAGCGCGGTGGTCGCGAAATGGGAAGGCGAGCTGATGCCGGAAGCAGAAGCCGAAGCGAATGCGGCACGGCTGGATGCGGAAGCCGAAGCACGCATGAACGAGGCGGTTCGCGATACGGATCGCGTCACCCCTGCCTGAAGCAAGGCCCCGGGTCGAATCCCGGGCTGTCAGGCCGCCTCGGCGGGGCGGGCCGCGTCGAGGCACGCGGCCAGCACCATCGCGGCGGCGTTGCCCGGTGTCGAGCCGAGCAATTGCGGCGCATAGACGCTGTCGCCGATCTCGATCGGCTGCCCCGACAGCGCGCACACGCCGCGCTTGCGCGTGGTGAACAGCCGCCACTTCTGATAACCGTAGTGCCCGGTGCATGCGTCGCGCCATGAAATCATCACGGTGTCGGCCGTGGGCCGCTCGAGCACGCTGATGGACGGCTGGCTCGTCGCGTCCCACGACGGCAGCCGGTCGCGCGTGACGCTGCGCCGCCGCGGCGCCCCCCACGAGACGGACGGCATGTCGAAGCTGCTGATCGCGGCAACGGTCATGAGCCAGGGCGCTAAACGGTTGTTCATGTCGGTTTTCCTCGAAACGTTATGCGACACCGCCACGTGCGGTATCACGACAGGCGGATGCGCGGCTGCACGCAGCCGTTGATCCGTTCGGCGATCCACAGCAGGGTCGCCTTGGAGAAGCCGTGCAGCGCCTGCTGGTGCCGCCGGTAGAGCATCAGGTGGCTGAATTGCGCGAAACGCCCCTGGATGAAGCCGCCGCGAAAGAACCCGAACTGCCCGAGCGTGCCGAACGCGTCGTAGTCGCTGATCGACACGAGCGCGCCGAAATCGTGGAACGCGAACGGCGGAATCGGCGTGCCGTCGAGCCACGCGGGCAGGTGCTTCGCGAGATGCTCGGCCTGCTGCGTCGCGACTTGCGCGGTGGGCGGCAGCGGCCGTTCCTGGCCGTCGGGCAGCAGGCTCGCGCAGTCGCCGATCGCGAACACGTGCTCGTCGCCGGTGGCCTGCAGCGTCGGCCCGACGACGATCTGGTTCGCGCGATTCGTGTCGAGCCCGTCGAGCGCCTGCATGAAATCGGGCGCCTTCACGCCGGCTGCCCATACCATCAGGTCCGCTTCCGCGAACGAACCGTCGCCGTAGTGAAAGCCGTTTGCGTCGGCCGACGTGACGCGGGTGGACGTCAGCACATGAAAGCCGATCTGTTCGAGCCGCCGCTGCGCCGACGCGGAAATCCGCGGCGGAAACGCGGCGAGGATGCGCGGGCCGCTCTCGAGCAGCGTGAGCTGCAGCCGCTCGCGCACCGTCGCGTCACCGTACGCCTGTGCCACTTCCAGCAAGCGGCTCAGCTCCGCCGCGAGTTCCACGCCGGTCGCGCCCGCGCCGACGATCGCGACGCGAAACGGCTCGTCGCGCGCGATGCTGCGAAATACGCGCATCCGCAACGCTTCGTTGAAGGTCTCGGCCTGCTTCTGGCTGTCGATGAAGTAGCAGTGCTCGCGCACGCCCGGCACACCGAAATCGTTGGCCTGGCTGCCGAGCGCGAAGATCAGCACGTCGTATTCGAGTTCGCGTGCGTCGAGCACGAGTTCGCCGTCCTGCGAGCGGATCTCGCCGAGCTGTACGCGGCGGCGCGCCCGATCGAGCCCCGTCAGTTCGCCGGGCTGGTACGTGTAACCGTGATCACGTGCATGGGCAAGGAAGATCACCTGCTGCTGCTGCACGTCGCGTGTACCGGCCGCGATCGTGTGCAGCATTGGCTTCCAGATGTGGGTCGGGCTGCGGTCGACGACAGTCACCTGGGCGCGCCCGGACCGGCCGAGGCGCTCGCCCAGGCGGGTGGCGAGCTGCAGGCCGGCGATCCCGCCACCTACGATGACGATGCGTGTAGGGGTTGTCATGGATAAATCATCACGTGATGAATAAGGTATGATCCTAGCGCTTCCCGGCTTCGCGTGTCAACGGAGCGGGGCGGGTCACCCGGTGTTCGGCATCGCTCACGCGGGGCCGGAACACGGGTATTCGAATCATTCAAGGAGAGCAGGAAGACGTGGCTGAAGTCACTGAGCGCGCGCCGGCCAAGCGGCGTATGCGAGGGCGGCCGCTGGCCGGGGCGTCCGTGGGGCCGGACGTGATATTGCGGGCCGCGCGCCGCACGTTCGCGAAGCGTGGCTACGACGCCACGAGCGTGCGCGAAGTCGCGCGCGAGCTGGGCGTCGATGCGGCGCTGATCGCGCACCATTTCGGGACGAAGGAAACGTTGTGGCTGGCGGTCGTCGAGCAGATCGCCGAGCTGGCCGAGCCGATGTTCGACGCAATGCGCGCGCTGCGCACGTCGTCGCTGCCACATCGCGAGCGTGTGCGGCGCGCGATCGAGCTGTGCGTCGAGCACGAGTTCGACGAGCCCGACCTGGGCATGTTTTTCTCGACGGCGGCGACCGAGGAGGGCGGGCGGCTCGACCGGTTGCAGGAGCGGCTCGTGCGCCCGTATTACGACGTGATGTTCCCGCTGCTGTCGGAGGCGGTAGAGGCCGGTGTGATCCGCCCGGTCGATCCGGCGGTGCTGTTCTTCATGATCGCGAGCGCGATCGGCACGACCGTGTCATACAGTCACATGATGCTGGAGTACACGTCGCTGCCCACGCGGCAGGACGCGTTCCGGCAGGCCGTGGTGGACATTGCATTCAACGTCGTCGGCGGCTGAGCGCCGCGCGCGTGACGCGCGCGGTCACGCCGCCAGCACCCACCCCAGTTCGCGCACCGCGCTTCGCGTGATCTCGCGCAGCGCTTCGACGAGCGGCGATGGCGTCCGGTACGCGATCGCCAGCTCGTACGCGAGCGGGCTTCCCGCACCCGTCAGTTCGCAGAACGTAATGCCTTGCGGTTGCATCGGCACGAACAGGCGCGGCATCAGCGCGACGCCGATGCCGCCCGCGACGAGCCCGGCCGTCGTCTGCATCTGGCGCGGCTGCTGGACGATGCGCGGCGCGAAGCCGGCCTGCGCGCATGCGGTCACGATCAGCGCGTGCATGCCGGGCCCGTGGTGCGCGGCAAACATGACCCACGGTTCGTCCGCCAGTTCGGCAAGCGCAATGCGCCGGCGGTGTGCGAGCCGGTGACCGTCGGGCAGCGCGGCGACCATCCGGTCGCGCAGCAGCGGCTCGACGCGCACGTCGCCCGCATCGGCCGCCGGCAGCACGACGAGGCCGACGTCCGTGCGGTCCTGGCGCAGCGCGAGCACCTGCTCGGCGGTCGTGCCTTCCTCGAGCTGGAAATCGACGTCCGGATGGCGTTCCTGGAACGCGCGGAGGATCAGCGGCAGCAGCGCGTTGACCGTGCTGTCGACGAAACGCAACCGTAGCGTGCCGCCGAGGCCGGCGCCCGCGCGGCGGGCCACGGCCACCGCGCGCTCGGCCTGTTCGAGCGCGCGCCGTGCTTCGAGCAGGAACGCGTCGCCGGCCGGCGTGAGCGCCGTGCCGCGGTTGTCGCGCTCGAACAGCACGACGCCCAGCTCGTCCTCGAGCTTGCGGATCGCCGCGCTGAGCGGCGGTTGCGCCATGTGCAGCCGCTCGGCCGCACGCCGGAAACTGAGCGTCTCGGCGACCGCGATGAATTGCCTGAACTGGCGTAGATCGATCATGCGATACCTTTCGCGTATCAGTGGATCATCGAATTCGTATTTTACCTATCACACTGTGCTGCCCAGAATGGCCTTGTCATCAACGGTCGACATTCGGGAGGGCAGGTCATGACAGGGATCGAACAGCAGCGAACGGCAATCGTCACGGGCGGGTCGAGCGGGATCGGCTTCGCAATCGCGCGCCGGCTGGTGGAGGACGGGTATCGGGTCGCGATCGTCGGGCGCGACGCGGCGCGGCTGGAGGCGGCAGTTGCGCGTCTCGGCGGCGTGGTGATCGGGCGGGCGGCCGATCTGAGCGTGCGGTGCGAAGCGGAGGCGGCGGTTGCCGCGATCGTCGCGCAGTGCCGTTGCATCGACGTACTGGTCAACAACGCGGGGGCGACCGGCCGCGTCGGCGCGGATACGGAGGCAGGCGAGGCCGAGCGCGTGTGGGACGCCGTGCTCGACGCGAACCTGAAAAGCCTGTTCGTGACGACCATGGCGGTGCTGCCGCACCTGGCCGAGCGCGCCGCGAGGATCGTCAACATCGGTTCGATCGCGGCGCGTGCCGGCAGCCTGCTGCCGGGTGGTCTGGCGTACGCGGCGGCGAAGGCCGGCGTCGAAGGGTTCACCGTCGCGCTCGCGCGCGAACTCGGGCCGCGCGGCGCCACGGTCAATACGGTCGCGCCCGGCTATATCGCCGACACGCGCTTCTTCGGCGAAAGCGGCGTCGCGCCGGCCATTGCGGCGACGATCCGAGAGCAGACGCCGGCCGGCCGCGCCGGGCATCCGGACGATATCGCGGACGCGGTTGCGTGGCTCGCCGGGCCGCGTGCATCGTTCGTCACCGGTGCAACGATCGCGGTGAACGGCGGCTGGCGGGTCGGGTGACGCAATCGACCCAGGCGGCCGGGCGCGGCATCGCGCGCCACGTCCGGCCCGCCGGTCATTCGATATCCACGGGCGGCTTGTCGCCGAGCCAGCGCCGCGCGCCGGGCCCGTTGCGGCCCGCGCGGTCCTCCGGGTTCGTCAGCTTGCAGCGCTTCAGCGACAGGCAGCCGCAGCCGATGCATTCGTCGAGGTTGATGTACAGGCGCTGCAACTCCTCGATCCGGCTCGCGACGCGCTGCTTCCAGCCGCGCGACAGCCGCTGCCAGTCCTTGTTGCTCGGCGCGGTGTCCTCGGGGAGGCTGACGAGCTGCTCGGCGATCTCGTCGAGCGAATAGCCGATCTTCTGCGCGAACACGATGAACGCGATCAGCCGCAGCACCGCGCGCGAATAGTGGCGATGGCTCGAGCCGTTGCGGTGCGACTTGATGAGCCCGCGCGTCTCGTAGAACCGCAGTGTCGATGCCGGCACGCCGCTGCGCGCGGCCACTTCGCGGATCGACATCAGCGGCCATTGCGGTGTTTCCTGGATACCCATGTCGCCCCTCCGGGAAAGCTTGACTTGAAGTTAACTTCAACTTTTATGCTACGCGGCAGTTTAACCCGTCGCGAGGCATCATGCTCTCCTTATCCCTACGCAGGACGTCGCCTTTGGGCGCGGCCTGCGCACTGCTGCTGGCGTTGTCGGGCTGTCACGACGGCAAAGGCGCATCGTCGGCCCAATCCCTTCCCGAAGTCGGCGTCGCCACCATCGCACCCCGCACGATCCGCCTCGCGGACGAATTCAACGGACGCGTCGAAGCGGTCGACGCGGTCGAACTGCGGCCGCGCGTGAGCGGCTACCTGCAGCGCGTCGCCTACAAGGAAGGCGACCTGGTCGCGCAGGGCGCGCTGCTGTTCGAGATCGACCCGCGCCCGTACCGGATCGCGCTCGATCGCGCCAATGCGCAGCTGCAGCGGGCGCGTGCGGCCGCGAGCCTCGCGAACGTGCAGCTCAAGCGCGTGCAGACGCTGATCGATGTGCATGCGACGTCGCAGGAGGAACTCGACAACGCGCGCGCCACCGCCGAGCAGGCGCGCGCGGACCTGCAGGCGGCCGACGCGGCCGTCGCGGATGCGAAGCTCAATCTCGGTTTCACCGAAGTGCGCGCGCCGATCGCGGGCCGCGTCGGCCGCGCGGTCGCCACCGTCGGCAACCTGGCGCGCGCGGACGACACGCTGCTGACGACGGTCGTGTCGCAGAACCCCGTCTACGTGTATTTCGACTGCGACGAACAGAGCTACCTGCGCTACAACGCGCGGCGCGCCGATCCGAAACATCGCGCGATCGGCGCCGATCCGGTGCGCGTGGGCCTTGCGAACGAGACGGGCTTCCCGCATGCGGGCACCGTCGACTTCCTCGACAACCGGCTCGACCCGCAAACGGGCACGATCCGCGCGCGCGTGCGGCTGCCGAATGCGGACCATACGTTTACGCCGGGCCTGTATGCGCGCGTGCAGCTCGTCAGCGGCCGCGACCAGGATGCGCTGCTCGTCGACGACAAGGCCGTGCTCACCGACCAGGACCGCAAGTACGTGTATGTGATCGGGCCCGGCGACAAGGCGCTGCGCCGCGACGTGACGATCGGCCGCGGGGTGGAGGGCGAGCGGATCATCGAGAAGGGGATCCAGGTGGGCGACCGCGTGGTCGTCGACGGCATGCAGCGGATCTACTATCCGGGCGCGCAGGTGAAGCCGAAGACGCTGCCCGCACGCGCCGACGCCGGTGCCGGCAATGGCGCGGGCAACGGGCCGGTCAACGGCGCGCAGGCCGTCGCCGATGCCGGCGCGCCGGCCGCGCAGTAACGGGAGACAGCCAATGGATTTCTCCCGATTCTTCATCGACCGGCCGATCTTCGCGGTCGTGCTGTCGATCGTCATCTTCGCGATCGGCCTGATCTCGATCCCGATGCTGCCCGCCGGCGAATACCCGGAAGTCGTGCCGCCGAGCGTCGTCGTGCGAGCGACGTACCCGGGCGCGAACCCGAAGGAAATCGCCGAATCGGTCGCCGAACCGCTGGAAGAGGCGATCAACGGCGTCGAAGGCATCATGTACATGAAGTCGGTCGCCGGTTCCGACGGCAGCCTGCAGGTGGTCGTCACGTTCCTGCAGGGCGTCGATCCCGACACGGCCGCCGTGCGCGTGCAGAACCGCGTGAGCCAGGCGCTGTCGCGCCTGCCCGACGAGGTGCGCCAGTACGGCGTGACCACGCAGAAGCAGTCGCCCACGCCGCTGATGTACGTGAGCCTCTATTCGCCGGACAACAGCCGCGATTCGCTGTACCTGCGCAACTACCTGACGCTGCACGTGAAGGACGAGCTGTCGCGGCTCACGGGGGTCGGCGACGTCGGCCTGTCCGGTTCCGGCGACTACGCGATGCGGCTGTGGCTCGACCCGAACCGGCTCGCGTCGCGCGGGCTGACCGCGAGCGACGTGATTGCCGCCGTGCGCGAGCAGAACGTGCAGGTGTCGGCCGGCCAGCTCGGCGCGGAGCCGTCGCCGAAGAAGAACGACTTCCTGCTGTCGATCAACGTGCGCGGCCGGCTGCGCACGGTGCAGGAGTTCGGCGACATCGTGCTGCGCACCGGCGACGACGGGCAGGTCGTGAAGCTGTCCGACGTCGCGCGCGTCGAACTCGGCGCGGGCGACTACACGCTGCGCTCGTATTTCAACGACAAGCCATCGGCGGTGGTCGGCATCTTCCTGTCGCCGGGCGCGAACGCGCTCGAGGTCGCGAAGGCCGTGTATGCGAAGTTCGACGAACTGTCGAAGCGCTTTCCGCCCGGCGTTGCGTACCGGCCCGTGTGGGATCCGACGGTGTTCGTGCGCGAATCGATCCGCGCGGTGCAGCACACGCTGATCGAGGCCGTGGTGCTGGTCGTGCTCGTCGTGATCCTGTTCCTGCAGACGTGGCGCGCGTCGATCATCCCGCTCGTCGCGGTGCCCGTGTCGGTGGTCGGCACGTTCGCGTGGCTCTATCTGCTCGGCTATTCGATCAACACGCTGACGCTGTTCGGGCTGGTACTGGCGATCGGGATCGTCGTCGACGATGCGATCGTGGTCGTCGAGAACGTCGAGCGCAACATCGCGCAGGGCCTGAGCCCGCGCGACGCCGCGCACCAGGCGATGCGCGAGGTGTCGGGGCCGATCGTCGCGATCGCGCTCGTGCTGTGCGCGGTGTTCGTGCCGATGGCGTTCATGTCCGGCGTCACGGGCCAGTTCTACCGGCAGTTCGCGGTGACGATCGCGATCTCGACGGTGATCTCCGCGATCAACTCGCTGACGCTGTCGCCCGCGCTCGCCGCGAAGCTGCTGCGTCCGCACGATGCGCCGAAGGATGCGCTCACGCGCGGGCTCGACCGCGCGTTCGGCTGGCTGTTCCATCCGTTCAACCGTTTCTTCGACCGCAGTTCCGATCGCTATCACGGCTTCGTCGGACGCACGCTGAAGCGGCGCGGCGTGGTGTTCGCGGTCTATGCGGCACTGCTCGCGGCCACCGCGCTGCTGCTCAACGCGGTGCCGGGCGGCTTCATCCCCGTGCAGGACAAGCTGTACCTGTTCGCGGGCGCGAAGCTGCCGGAAGGCGCGTCGCTCGCGCGCACCAGCGAGGTGACCGAGCAGATGACGAAGATTGCGCTCGGCACCGACGGTGTCGAAATGATGCCGGCGTTTGCCGGGCTGAATGCGCTGCAGGGCGTGAACACGCCGAACATCACGAACTCGTACGTGATCCTGAAGCCGTTCGACCAGCGCCACCGCAGCGCCGCGGAGATCAACGCGGACCTGAACGCGCGCTTCGCGGCCATCGGCGGCGGCATCACCTATGCGCTGATGCCGCCGCCGATCCAGGGCCTCGGCAACGGCTCGGGCTATTCGCTGTACCTGGAGGATCGCGGCGGGCTCGGCTACGGGGCCTTGCAGAACGCGCTCACCGCGTTCCAGGGCGCGGTCGCGAAGACGCCGGGGATGAGCTACCCGGTCAGCTCGTACCAGGCGAACATCCCGCAGCTCGAGGTGAAGGTCGACCGCTTGAAGGCGAAGGCGCAGGGCGTCGCGCTGACCGACCTGTTCAGCACGCTGCAGGTCTATCTCGGCTCGATGTACGTGAACGACTTCAACCTGTTCGGCCGCGTGTACCGCGTGATGGCGCAGGCGGATGCCGGCCACCGGCAGACGGCCGCCGACATCGCGAACCTGCGCACGCGCAATGCCAAGGGCGAGATGGTGCCGATCGGCTCGATGGTGACGGTGGCGCCGGCGTACGGGCCTGACCCGGTGGTGCGATACAACGGCTATCCGGCCGCGAACCTGATCGGCGACGCCGATCCGAAGGTGATGTCGTCGTCGCAGGCGATCGAGAAGCTCCAACAGATCGCGAAGGACGTGCTGCCGCCGGGCATCACGCTCGAATGGACCGACCTCAGCTATCAGCAGGTCACGCAGAGCAACGCGGCGATCGTCGTGTTCCCGCTCGCGGTGATGCTCGTGTTCCTCGTGCTCGCGTCGTTGTACGAGAGCTGGACGCTGCCGCTCGCGGTGATCCTGATCGTGCCCGTGTGCATCTGCGCCGCGCTGTTCGGCGTGTGGCTGTCGGGGGGCGACAACAACGTGTTCGTGCAGGTCGGTCTGGTCGTGCTGATGGGGCTGGCGTGCAAGAACGCGATCCTGATCGTCGAGTTCGCGCGCGAGCTCGAAATCCAGGGCAAGGGCGTGATCGACGCCGCGCTCGAAGCGTGCAAGCTGCGGCTGCGCCCGATCGTGATGACGTCGGTCGCGTTCATCGCGGGCTCGGTGCCGCTGCTGATCGGCGGCGGCGCGGGCAGCGAAGTGCGCGCGGCCACCGGCATCACCGTGTTTGCGGGGATGCTGGGCGTCACGCTGTTCGGGCTGTTCCTGACGCCCGTGTTCTATGTGGCGATCCGCAAGCTCGCGGGCGGCACGCCGGCCGTGTGGAGCGAACACCACGGCACCCTCGAAGGAGAAAACCGATGAGCGCCGTTTTTCGTCTTTCCGCGCTCGCGATGTCGGTGACGCTCGCCGCGTGCGCGGTCGGCCCCGATTTCAAGCGGCCCGACACGGCCACGGCCGCGCGATTCGCGCGCGATGCGCATCCGGCGGCGCCGTCCGGTACGACGCCGGAGACGCCGGATATGCCGCCCGACGCGTCGGCCGATGCCGATGCCGCGTTCTGGCGCGGCTTCGGCGATCCGGCGCTGACGCAGCTGATCGACACGGCGCTCGCCGCGAACCAGGATCTGCAGGTCGCCGTGTCGCGCTACGACGCATCGAATGCGCTGCTGTCACAGGCGACGTTCGATCGTTACCCGACGATCACCGCGAGCGGACAGATCGGCCATCAGCTGATGAGCAAGGACCAGGCGTTCGGCGCGCCGCGCAGCCAGCGCGATACGCCGACGTCCAGCGTCGGGATCAATGCGGCGTGGGAGCTCGACCTGTTCGGCCGCGTGCGCCGTTCGATCGAGTCGCAGCGTGCGGAAACGGCCGCCAGCGCGGCGGACGTGCGCGCGGTGCGCGTCGCGATCGCCGGCGAGGTGGCGAGCACGTACGTCGATCTGCGCGGCTCGCAGGAGCGGCTGCGGATCGCACGCGAGAACGCCGACAACCAGAAGCAGACGCTCGCGCTGATCAATGCGCGCGTCGGCGCGGGGAGAGGCTCCGAACTCGATGCGGCGCGGGCCCGCGCGCAGTACGAATCGACGACGTCGCGGATCGCCGTGTACGAAGCGGCGATCGGCGTCGACGAGCACCGGCTCGCGGTGCTGACCGGACAGACGCCGGACGCGCTGATCGGCCGCTTCGATCTCCCGAAGGCCGCCGTGTCGGCGGGCACACCGGTGCCGCTGCCGGCGCTGGCCGCCGACATCGATCCCGGCACGCCGGGCGACCTGTTGCGGCGTCGGCCCGACGTCGCGGCCGCCGAGGCACGGCTGCACGCGGCGACCGCACGCGTCGGCGTCGCGACGGCCGACCTGTTTCCGCGCTTCACGCTGTCGGGGCTGCTCGGCAGTGCGACGAGCAGCTACGGGTTCTTCCGCGCGGGCAGCGATACGAACCTGATCGCGCTCGGCATCGACTGGTCGTTCCTCGACGTCGGCCGCGTGCGTGCGCGGATCGCCGCGAGCGATGCGGAAGCGGCCGGGCAGCTCGCGCAGTACCGGCAGACCGTGCTCGGGGCGCTGGAGGAAACGGAGAACGCGCTGCTGCGCGCCGCCCGCACGCGTGACGAGACGGGCCATCTGGTGCAGGCCGCGACCGACAGCGCGCGTGCCGCGCAACTGGCGCAGGCGCGGTTTTCGGCGGGCGCGATCGACTACTACGAAGTGCTCGACGCGCAACGCACGCTGCTGCAGGCACAGGATGCGGCGGCCGACGGGCAGATGCGCAGCGCGTCGTCGACAGTGGCGTTGTACAAGGCGCTGGCGGGCGGCTGGCCGTCGGGAACCGGGCAGGGCCCGCAGCAAGGCCCGCTCGCGCAGGCGGGGCAGTCAGCGCAGTAGCGCGGACAGGGCGGCGGCGCGGCAGGTCGGAGTAATCCCGCCTGCCGCGCGCCGCTTGATTACACGCTGGCCGGATCGACCTTGTCGATGTCGATGCCGTAGCGCCGGATGGCTTCGCCGACGCGTGCACGCGGAATCGCACCGTCATCGGCGAGCGCCTTCAACGCCGCGATCACGACGAAGTGCCGGTCGACCTCGAAGAACGTGCGCAGCGCGTCGCGCGTATCCGAGCGGCCGAAGCCGTCGGTGCCGAGCGACACGAAGCGCCGGCCGTCGACGAACCCGCGGATCTGGTCGCCGACGATCTTCATGTAGTCGGTCGCCACCACCACCGGCCCCGTGCGGCCGTCGAGACATTGCTGCACGTACGGCACGCGCGGCGCGTGCTCGGGATGCAGCAGGTTCCAGCGTTCCGCGGCGAGCCCGTCGCGACGCAACTCGTTCAGGCTCGTCGCGCTCCACACGTCGCTCGACACGCCGAAGTCCTGCGCGAGCAGGTCGCTCGCGGCGATCACTTCGCGCAGGATCGCGCCGCTGCCCATCAACTGCACATGCGGCGCATCGGCCGTGTGCGACGTGCCTTCGCGCAGCAGGTAAAGCCCCTTCAGAATGCCGGCTTCCGCGCCGTCCGGCAGCGCCGGATGCGGATAGTTCTCGTTGAGCAGCGTGATGTAGTAGTACACATCCTCCTGTTCCGCGAACATCCGCCGCAGCCCGTCGCGCACGATCACCGCGAGTTCGTACGCATAGGTCGGGTCATACGACACGCAGTTCGGAATCACCGACGACAGCACGTGGCTGTGCCCGTCGTCGTGCTGCAACCCTTCGCCCATCAGCGTCGTGCGGCCCGACGTCGCGCCGAGCAGGAAGCCGCGCGTACGTGCATCGCCGGCTGCCCAGGCGAGGTCGCCAACACGTTGCAACCCGAACATCGAATAGAAGATGTAGAACGGGATCGCCGGCAGGCCGTGGTTGCTGTATGCAGTGCCGGCCGCGATCCACGACGCGATCGCGCCCGATTCGTTGATGCCTTCCTGCAGGATCTGCCCGTCCTTCGCTTCCTTGTAGTAGCTGAGCTGGCCGGCGTCCTGCGGCGTGTAGAGCTGGCCGAGATGCGAGTGGATGCCGATCTGACGGAACAGGCCCTCCATCCCGAACGTGCGCGACTCGTCCGGCACGATCGGCACGACGAGCTTGCCGAGTGCCGGATCCTTCAGCAGCGTGCCGAGGATGCGCACGAACGCCATCGTGGTCGACAGCCCGCGCTCGCCGCTGTCCTTGAGCTGACCGTCGAACGCGGCGAGCGGCGGCACCGGCAGCGGTGCCGCGGTGCTGAAGCGGGCCGGCACGTGGCCGCCGAGTGCGGCACGGCGTTCGGCGAAGTAGCGTGCCTCGGCGCTGCCCGGTTCCGGCTTCAGATAGGGCAGTTCGTCGAGCTGCGCATCGCTCACCGGCAGCGCGAAGCGGTCGCGAAACGCGCGTACGGCATCCGCGCTCATCTTCTTCAACTGGTGGTTCACGTTCTGGCCTTCGCCGGCTTCGCCCATCCCGAAGCCCTTGACCGTCTTCGCGAGCACGACGGTCGGCCGTCCGTCCGCGCGCATCGCCTGCGCATAGGCCGCATGCACCTTTTCCGGATCGTGGCCGCCGCGTGCCAGTTTCCAGATGTCGTCGTCGGAGAGGTCCGCGACGAGTTCGAGCAACTCGGGATACTTGCCGAAGAAATGCTCGCGCACGTACGCGCCGCTCTGCGACTTGAACGTCTGGTAGTCGCCGTCGACGCATTCCATCATGCGCTGGCGCAGCAGGCCCGTCGTGTCGCGTTCGAGCAGGCGATCCCAGCCGGCGCCCCAGATCACCTTGATGACGTTCCAGCCCGCCGCGCGGAACGTGCCTTCGAGCTCCTGGATGACCTTGCCGTTGCCGCGCACGGGGCCGTCGAGGCGCTGCAGGTTGCAGTTGACGACGAAGATCAGGTTGTCGAGCCGTTCGCGCCCGGCGAGCGAGATCGCGGCGAGCGATTCCGGCTGGTCCATTTCGCCGTCGCCGAGGAAGGCCCAGACCTTGCGGCCCTGATGCGCTTTCAGCCCGCGATATTCGAGGTAGCGCATGAAGCGCGCCTGATACGCGGCCGTCAGCGGCCCGAGCCCCATCGACACGGTGGGGAATTGCCAGAAATCCGGCATCAGCCGCGGATGCGGATACGACGACAGCCCGTCGCGTCCCGCTTCGCGGCCGGTCTCGCGGCGGAAGTTGTCGAGTTGCGCGTCCGTGACGCGGCCTTCCAGGTACGCGCGGCCATAGATGCCGGGCGCCGAATGGCCCTGGATGTAGACCATGTCGCCGTCGAAGGTATCGGTGCGGCCGCGGAAGAAGTGATCGAAGCCGACGTCGTACAGCACCGCGGCCGACTGGTAGGTCGCGATGTGCCCGCCGACGTTCGAATGCCGGCCGGCGCGCAGCACCATCACCATCGCGTTCCAGCGGATCATCGCGTTCAGGCGCCGTTCGAGCGCGAGATCGCCCGGGTAGGCCGGCTGCCGTTCACGCGGCACCGTGTTCACGTACGCGGTCGTCACGCGGCCGTGCAGGTCGCCGTGGCGTGCCGCGTCGAGATCGGAAAGCCGGTCGAGCAGGTAGTGCGCGCGCGGGCGGCCTTCGAGCGCGATCACGGATTCGAGCGCATCGAGCCATTCGCGGGTTTCCTGCGGGTCGATGTCGGGTAGCGTGAGAGGTGCGGTCATGCAGTGTCTCCAGAAGCATAAGGCTGCGCGGGGCGACGGTCGTGGCGCCGCGACGCGCGACGGAACGCCCGCCGATCGGCGGGCAGATGGTTGCAATTGCAATCGTATGAGGGCAATTGTTATCGAGGTAAAATTTAATTGCAACTGCAATTCAACGAGAGGAACGACCTGACATGAGCGCACCCGAACCCGATCTGTGGTTCTCGTTCGTCCGCGCACACCGGACGATGATTCGCGAGATCGAGCGCCGCCTTGCGGCGGCCGGCCTGCCGGCCTATGCGTGGTACGACGCGTTGTGGGGGCTCGAAAGCGGGCCCGACGGCACGCGCCGCATGCACGAGCTGGCCGACGTGCTCGCGATCGAGCGCTACAACCTCACGCGGCTCGTCGACCGGCTCGAACAGGAGGGGCTCGTCACGCGCGCCCGTTCGGCGGACGACGGCCGCGCCGCCTATGCGAGCATCACCGACAAGGGGCGGACTCTGCGCAAGAAGATGTGGAAGGTGTATCAGTCGACGGTCTCGGAACTCTTTCTCGATCAGTTCGGCGGCAAGGAGCAGGCGGCGATGGCCGCCGCGCTCGACCGTGCGACCGCCGCGGCGCGCGACGCGGGAGCCGACGCGAAGTAGCGTCAGCCGGCACGCACGTCAGCCGCTCGCACAGCGGCGCATCGCCTGCGCGGCCCAGTCGGCCGGCACGCGGCCGTCGTCGGCCAGCAGCCGAAGCGCGACCGCGGCGATCCAGCGCGCGTTCGGCGCGCGCGTGCCGGGGCCCGGGCCGGCCAGATCCGCGCCGAGCGCCGCGAAGCGGGCCGGTACGAACGCGCCGATCTGCGCGGCGACGTGCCCCGCATAGCCTGTCACCGCAAGCACCGGCGTGCGGCTGTCGCCGATGCATCGGCGCACATGTGCGATCTGCGGTTCGTCGTGCGGATGCAGCAGGTTCCACCGGTCGGCTGCATGACCGTCGCGGGCGAGTTGCGTGTAGCTCGGGCAGCTCCAGATCGTCGAATCGATGCGCCATTCGTCGTGCAGCAGGTCGGCCGCCTCCAGCACCTGCGCGAGCGTGCTGCCCGCGCCGCACAGCCGGATCTGCGCAGCCGCGCCGGCCGCCGTGCGCCGGCCGGCCCGCACCATGCCGCTGCACGCATCGCGGGCCGCGGTGGCCGACAGCGGTTTCGCATCGGGTACGAGGTCGTCGTGGCTCGCGAGGTAACAGAATCCCGGCTGGCCGGCGACATAGAGCGTGCGCAGCGCGTGGCGCAGGATTGCGATCGCCTCATGGCCCGACGCCGGATCGTACGGCGTGCACGCGGGGTTCGCGGCCAGCCAGTGCGGGACATCGGGCGTCACGCCCTTCGGCCAGGACGACGCGACCGTTTCGGCATCGTTGACGAAGATCCCGCGATCGATGGTTTCGACCGACGCCAGCCGCAGCCGGTCGGTCGCGCGTGCATGCAGCAGGTACAGCAGTGGTTTCTCGAACCGCTTGCGCGCATCGAGAAACCGTAGCGGCCACGCACTGATGCGGCGATGTGCGTCCGCGTCCGCAGACGGCTCCCGCGCATCGGCTCGTACGACCCAGACGCGTTCCGACGTCGCCGCATCGCATTCGAGGCAATCGGCGGCCGCGCGCATCGCGCCGAGCGGCGACACCGCTCGGCCACGCGGCGCGAGCCGCTGCGTGATCAGCCTGTCGAGGCAGGCCGCCGCGGCGCGGCGGGTGTCGGGTGTCCGCACGGGCGGACCGGATCGAGCAGTCTGCATGTCCCTCCTTCGAGTACTGGCATGTCGCCGGGTCTATCGGTTCCGGCATAGGATTGCAATTGCAACGATTGTAGTTGCAACGACAACCGGAAGACAAGGACCACCATGATCTCGACGCATCCCCTCACGTTTTATACGGCCAACACGCCGAACGGGCACAAGGTCGCCATTTACCTGGAAGAGGCCGGGCTCGCCTACGACCGCGTGCACGTGAACCTGTCCGCCGGCGAGCAGCGCAGCCCGGCGTTCCTCGCGATCAACCCGAACGGCAAGATCCCGGCCATCGTCGACCACGACGCCGGGCTGACCGTGTTCGAATCCGGCGCGATCCTGAGCTATCTCGCCGCGAAGACGGGCGTTCTGCATCCCGACACGCTGGCCGAGCGCACGGCCGTCCAGCAATGGCTGCACTTCCAGATCGGCGGGATCGGGCCGATGCTCGGCCAGCTCTGGTGGTTCCTGCATGCATCGAAGACGGTCAATGCGCAAGCGCTCGAGCGCTACCGGAACGAAGCGCGGCGTCTCTATGGGGTCGTGAACGGCCGCTTGGCGGAATCGGCGTATCTCGCGTCGCCGCGCTACTCGATCGCCGACATCGCCGCGTTTCCGTGGCTGCGCACGGCGCCCGAACTCGATCTCGATCTGGCCGACTACCCGCACGTCGAGCGCTGGCTCGCCGGCATCGAGGCGCGGCAAGCCGTTCAGCGGGGCCTGATCGCATGCCGCGCGCCGGCCGCGGAGGGCGCGCACTGACCTCGCATCGCCCGCGCCGGACGGATGGCGCGGGCGCCGTCCGCCGGCCTGCCGGGAAACATTGTTCTCCTTCGTCGTAAACGTCTCGAATGCGTGATATTTGCGCCGCGCGATCCGGTTTAGAGTGGCCGCGAATCGATGACGATGTGTCGTATCGCCGCAGTCCCGGGCGCTACAGACGCACCAGAGGAGTGGGAGACAAATGAGTGAAGGCAGGATTACGCAGGTCGAGTCGTTCGGTTTCGAGCGCATTCCCGATGCATCGCGCTATGCGCGGCCGATCGATCTGTTCAGGTTGCTGTTCGGCGGCTGCAATACCTTTTCCACCTCGGTGCTCGGCAGTTTTCCCGTGCTGGTCGGGCTGTCGTTCAAGGCGGGTGTCTGCGCGATCGTGCTCGGCGTGCTCGCCGGCACCTGCATCCTCGCGCCGATGAGCCTGTTCGGCCCGCGCAACGGGACGAGCGACCCGGTGTCGTCCGGCGCGCATTTCGGCATCCACGGCCGGATCGTCGGCTCGTTCCTCGCGCTGCTCACGTCGATCGCGTTCTTCTCGCTCGCGGTGTGGAGCTCGGGCGACGCGCTCGTCGGCGGCGCGCACAACATGGTCGGCGTGCCGGTCAACGGCTTCACGCTCGGCGCGGCGTACATGGTGTTCGCGGTGCTCGTGCTGATCGTCTGCATCTACGGCTTCCGCTTCATGCTGTGGGTCAACAAGATCGCCGTGTGGGCCGCGAGCGTGCTGTTCGTCGCGGGCCTGTTCGCGTTCGCCGGCCTGTTCGACGTGAGCTATGCCGGCACGGTGCAGCAGGGCAGCGCGGGCTTCTGGGCCGCGTTCGTCGGCGCGGTGCTGGTGGCGCTGAGCAACCCGGTATCGTTCGCGTCGACGCTCGGCGACTGGGCGCGCTACATCCCGCAGCGCACACCGAAGCATCGCGTGATGGGCGCCGTGTTCGCCGCGCAGATCGCGACCTTCGTACCATTCTTTTTCGGGCTTGCAACCGCGACGATCATC
Organism: Burkholderia sp. AU6039; assembly: GCF_002223365.1. NCBI lineage: Bacteria > Pseudomonadati > Pseudomonadota > Betaproteobacteria > Burkholderiales > Burkholderiaceae > Burkholderia > Burkholderia sp. AU6039. Next base: position 2,136,653 of record NZ_NKFK01000005.1, on the reverse strand, counting down.
GCGACGAAGGCACCCGCGTTCATCGCGTCGAACGACTATGTCGGCGGGCTGCTCGCGATCTCGCCACGCTGGTTCCTGCTGCCGATGTGCCTGATCGCGATCATCGGCGGGATGTCGACCGGCACGACCGCGCTGTACGGCACCGGCCTCGACGTGTCGAGCATGTTCCCGCGCCTGCTGAACCGCGTGCGTGCGACGCTGCTGATCGGCACGATCGCGATCGCGTTCATCTTCGTCGGCCGCTTCTGGTTCAACCTCGTCGAAAGCGTCGCGACGTTCTCGACGCTGATCGATACGTTCAGCTGCCCGTGGATGGCGATCATGGTGATCGGCTACGTGACGCGGCGCGGCTACTATCTCGCGGACGACCTGCAGGTGTTCAACCGCGGGCTGCGCGGCGGCCATTACTGGTTCACGCACGGCTGGAACGTGCGCGCGATGGGCGCGTGGCTGCCGGCCGCGTTCGTCGGGTTGTCGTTCGTGAACCTGCCGGGGCAGTTCGTCGGGCCGCTCGGCAACCTCGCGGGCGGGCTCGATCTGAGCGTGCCGGTGTCGCTGGTGGTGGGCGGCGTGCTGTATTTCGTGCTGCTGATGCTGTATCCGGAACCGGATGGCGTGTACGGTCCGCACGGGCGACGCTTCGTGCGGGGCGGCGGCAGGCAGGCGGCGCGCGGCAATGGCGCACCGGCGATCCAGCCGAGGGGGTAAGCGCGGCGCGTGGTGCGTAGCGCCGCCCAAGACGATGCCGCCGCGCGGGGCAGCCGCCGGCGGCATTGTCGTTTTTGAGCGTGTGGTTGCCGGAGGGGGCGGCTGTACGCTCCACGCAGCACCGCACAAACGCAAACGAAAACGCCCGCCGGGTTGGCTGGCGCGCGTCGACCTGGATGCGGTTCAGTGGAACGAACTGCCCGCGAGCATCCCGCCGTCGACGATGAATTCCGACCCGGTGCAATACGCGGATTCGTCGGACGCGAGGAACAGCACGAGATTGGCCACCTCGTCGGGCTTGCCGATGCGCGCGATCGGCAGGCCGCTGTAGATCGAAGACGGATCGAAGTCCGCGAACTCGGGCGGGCGCGCCATCACCGTATCGATGCCGCCGGGGTGCACCGAGTTCACGCGAATGCCGTAGCGGCCGAATTCGAGCGCGGCGGCCTTCGTCATCCCGCGCACCGCGAACTTGCTCGATACGTATGCGCTGCCGCCCGCGACGCCCTCCATCCCGGCCGTCGACGACACGTTGACGATCGAGCCGCCGCCCGCCGCCTTCAGTGCGCCCAGCGCCGATTTCATGCCGAGCCAGCAGCCGACCTGGTTCACGTCGATCACCTTGCGATAGTCGTCGAGCGAGCACGCTTCGATCGGCACGAGCTTCAGGATTGCTGCGTTGTTCACGAGGATGTCGAGGCGACCGAACCGCGCGAGCGTCGCATCGACGGCAGCCTGCCAGTCGGCTTCGTTCGTCACGTCGAGATGCTGGAAACGTGCGGCGTCGCCGAGTTCGGCCGCGACGCGCTGGCCGGCTTCGTCCAGCACGTCGGCGATCACCACGCGTGCGCCTTCGGTGACGAACCTGCGCGCTTCCGCTTCGCCCTGGCCGCGGGCACCGCCCGTGATCAGCGCCACCTTGCCTTCGAGTCGTTTCATGCCGCTTGCTCCTGTGAGTGAGAGGGGCGCGCGCGGGGCCGCTTACGCGGAGGCGCCCGCCGCGTCGATGATGCGAACCGGATCGGCGCCGTCCCATGCGCGGGCCTCGGCGATGCCGCGCGCGATCATGTCGCGCATGCCGGCGCCTTCGATCACTTCGACGCGCACGCCGGGATCGCAGGCGTCGTCGAGATAGACGATGCGCGTGGCCGGGTTGCGTGCGTCGAACACGACACGCAGGCCGCGGGCCGTGAGCTGCGCGAGCACGGTATCGAGATCGTCGACGACCCACGCGACGTGATGCAGCCCGACGAGCGGCTGCCCATGCACATCGCGGTATGGCGAGCGCGCCTCGTTCGTCACGTGAATCAGTTCGATCTGCAGATCGCCGCGATACGCGAGCCCGACGTCCATCGTGACCGTCACGGGTTCGCCGAGATGGAAGCCGTCGAGGCGCACGTTGCGAAATACGGTCCACGGGCCGACGTCGTGGCGTTTGCGCCAGCGCGCGATGCTGCGGTCGAGATCGGCGACCACGTAGCCGATCTGGTCGATGGGGCCGAGGAGTGTGTCGTTCATGGCGTCTCCGTGGCGGACGCACGTGTGCGTGCCGTGCGATGCATGCCGGCCATGATCGCAACAAAGCGCGTGCTGCGAGCCATCCAAACGGATGAGCTCGCGCGCTTCGTCGCTGCGTGGCGGGTGGGTAGGTGCGCCAGGGCGCGACGATGCAGGCGTGCGAAGTAGAACGGAGAAGGCGCGCTTCGGGCCGGGCGATCCGCGTGTTACCGCGCGTTCGGCCCCTTGACCGTCAGCCGGCACACGGTGGCCAGCGCAAGCAGGTTCGGGTCGCGTTCGCGCCGGTGCAGGAAGCTCAAGCCGATCGTCTGGCGGATCGTCGGCCCGGCGAGCGGTACGAGCGCGATCTTGTGCGCGAACAGGTCGCGCACGCGGCCGGGCAGCAGCGAGCAGCCGACGCCGCCCGACACGAGGTTGATCAGCGAGAAGATGTCGCCCACCCGCATCACGACGTTCGGCGTGACGCCGGCCGAACGAAACGCTTCCGTGAAGCCGTGATGCGTCGCGAAGCCTTCGCCGAGTGACACGAACGGCGCGTCGCCGCACGAGCACAGATCGATGGCATCGTGCCGCGCGTACGGCGAGTCGATCGGCGCGGCGAAGAACATCTCGTCCTCGAACAGCGCGATCGATTCGATCTCGGCATCCGGTTCGGGCAGCGCCATCAGCGTCGCGTCGATCGCGCCTTGCCGCAGCTTGTCGAGCAGGTCGGCATTCGAGCCGAGCACGAGCTCGGCCTGCAGCTCGGGGCGGCGCTCCTTCAACGCGATCACGACTTCGGGCACGGTGCGGATCGTCAGCGAGTAGAGCGAACCGATCTTCAACTGGCCGGCGCCGTAGCCGGCCGCCTCGCGCGTCGAGCGGATCCCGTCCGTCATCGTCTTGAGCACTTCGCCCGCGACTTCGGCGAGCACCTGCGCGGCGTCGGTCGGCATCAGGTTCCGCCCCTCGTGGCGAAACAGCGCGCAGTGCATCCCTTCCTCGAGCGTGTGCAGCGCCCGGTGCACGCTGACCGTGCTGACGCCCAGCGCCTCGGCGGCCTTCGCGAGGCTGCCCGCTTCCATGAAGGCGAGCAGCACCTCGAGCTTGCGGAACGTGATCTCTTCGTTGATGCGGTTGCGCATGGTCCGGGCGACGGGAAGGGCGGCCGTCGATTCTGCCGCAGAACAGGGGCTGCAACAATGCGCGGATTTCCGGGGTTTCCGCAGGAGGGTGCTGGGCGTGGCAACATTTAATCTCCGGCTAATCATCCGCCGCGGGCGTTAATTGATGCGGGTTTTCGGCGTCCCTATGATCGTTTCACGCTGGTCGTACGGGCAGGCCGCGAGGTTCCGATGGTGCGGGTCCGTGCCCGCGCCTTGCCGGCCGGTGATACGAACACCCGGTTCGCCCATGCGTGCCAAGCAACACGGCACACATGCGGCGCGGCGCCATGAGACTGCAGGAGAGACAAGCATGCGCGACTCACGTCGGAACTCGCGGCATCGGCAGGTGGTGGCCGCTGTCGTCGGCAACACCCTCGAGTGGTACGACTTCATCGTTTACGGTTTCTTCTCCGGCATCATCGCGCGGCTGTTCTTTCCCGCCGAGAGCCAGTACGCGTCGCTGCTGATGTCGCTCGCGACCTTCGGCGTCGGCTTCTTCATGCGCCCGGTCGGCGGCATCCTGCTTGGGCTCTATGCGGACCGCAAGGGCCGCAAGGCCGCGATGCAGCTCATCATCTTCCTGATGACGCTGTCGATCGCGCTGATCACGTTCGCGCCGTCGTACGCCGTGATCGGCCCGGCGGCGCCCATCCTGATCGTCGTCGCGCGGTTGCTGCAGGGTTTCGCGACGGGCGGCGAATACGCGAGCGCGACCGCGTTTCTCGTGGAAAGCGCGCCGGAGAACCGGCGCGGGCTGTACGGATCGTGGCAACTGATCGGCCAGTGTCTCGCGGTGTTCTCGGGCGCCGCGATGGGCGCGTGGGCCACGCAATCGCTGTCGGACGCGGCGCTGGATAGCTGGGGCTGGCGCGTGCCGTTCGCGCTCGGGCTGCTGATCGGGCCGGTCGGCCTGTGGATCCGCCGGCACATGGAGGAGACCGAGGCGTTCGTCGCCGCGAGCAAGTCGACCGTCGAGCCGCCGGCGAGCGTGTCGGGCGTGCTGCGCGACAACCTGCGCGGCGTGCTGGTGTCGATGGGGCAGACGATCACCGGCACGGCCGTGTTCTACGTGATGCTCGTCAACATGCCGACGTTCGTGCACAAGACCTTCGGGCTGCCGCTCGACCAGGTCTTCAAGGTGCAGATGGCGGCGGTTGCGCTGCTGACGGTGACGATCCCGTTCGCGGCGCTCGTGTCCGACCGCATCGGCCGGCGTCCCGTGCTGATCGCCGGTTCGCTGGCGCTGCTGACGGTCACGTATCCGCTGTTCACGTGGCTGGCTGCCGCACCGGGCATCGGGCGCCTGCTCGTGATGCAGCTCGTGATCTGCACGATCATCGGCATCTGCTACGGGCCCGCGCCGACCACGCTGGCCGAGCAGTTCGCGACGCGTTCGCGCTCCACGGGCATCGCGCTCGCGTACAACGTCGCGGTGATGGTGTTCGGCGGCTTCGCGCCGTTCATCGTCACGTGGCTGACGCACGCGAGCGGGTCGCCTGTCGCGCCCGCGTGGTACGTGTTGTTCGCGGCATCGTTCGGGCTGCTCGCGAGCGTGTTCATGCACGACGGCGCGCCATGCGTGATCGCACGCCGGCAGTTTCAGGGCGAGCCGTTGAGCGCCAAGTAGCGGCCGTGGCCTGCCGCCCGCGCCGGCGAGCCATCGGCGCGGGCGGTGGGCAGGGTAGCGGTCCTGCCGATGCTTAGCATCACGGGCGGCGGCCTACCGCGGCCGCCACCCCATCGTTACGCTTGGGCGATCATCCACTCTGTCCGGAAGGTCGCCATGTCCCGGCTCGACTACACGCTGCTCGGCCCCTGCCTGCTCGCCATCGCGATCGACGCGATGGGCTTCGGGCTCGTCTATCCGATGATGTCCGCGATCTTCAGCGATCCGCACGCGGGCATCCTGCCGGCCGACGCCGGCGCGCATGCGCGCAATTTCTACCTCGGTCTCGGCTACGGGATCTACCCGTTGTGCATGTTCTTCGGCTCGTCGCTGATGGGCGACCTGTCCGATCGTTACGGCCGCCGCAGGATCCTGCTGCTGTGCGTGATCGGCCTCGCGGCCGGCTACGCGATGATGGCGGCCGGCGCGTGGCACGCGAGCGTCGCGCTGCTGCTGGCGGGCCGCGGGCTCACCGGGCTGCTGGCCGGCTGCCAGGGCATCGCGCAGGCGGCGATCACCGACCTGAGCACGCCGGAGAACAAGGCATACAACATGAGCATCATGTCGCTCGCGTTCAGCGCGGGCGTGATCGTCGGCCCCGTGCTCGGCGGCGTGACGTCCGATCGCACGATTTCGCCGCTGTTCGACTACGGCACGCCGTTCGTGCTGGTCGCCGCGCTGTCGCTGGCCTGCGCGTTCTGGACCTGGGCGTCGTATCGCGACTCGGCCGCACCGCGCGGCGACACGCGCATCGATCCGCTGCTGCCGCTGCGGATCATCGGGGAGGCCGCGCGCCAGCGCAACGTCGCGTTCCTGTCGGTCGTGTTCTTCCTGATGCAGGTCGGCTACGGGCTCTACCTGCAGACGATCATGCTGCTGCTGCAGGCGAAATTCGGCTACACGAGCGCGCGGCTCGGATTGTTCAGCGGCGTGATCGGCCTCTGCTTCGTGTTCGGCCTGCTGTTCGTCGTGCGGCTGATGCTGCGCGTGTGGCGCGTGGTCGACATCGCGAAGACCGGCCTGCTCGTCGCGGGCGTCGGCCAGGTCCTGTCCGCGCTGTTCCCGCACGAGCCGGTGCTGTGGGCGCTCGCGATGGTCGTCGGCTGCTTCGACATGGTCGCGTACACGACGATGTATACGGCGTTCTCCGACGCAGTCAGCGAGGACCGGCAAGGCTGGACGCTCGGCGTCGCGGGCTCGGTGATGGCCGTCGCGTGGGTCGTGACGGGCGCGCTCACGAACCTGCTGCCGGTGTTCGGCGAGACCGGCCTGCTGCTGATCGGTGGCGCGGGCTTCCTGCTCAGCTTCGCGATGATGGTTGCGTATGGCCGCACGCAGCCGTGCGCGCGAACAGCCGCGCTGTCGTAGGCGGTTTGCACGTTGGCCCGATCCTGTCGGACGTTGTCCCGCGCACCGCTGTCGCGCCAGGCCGCGCGGCACGACACTGGCGCCTCGCGTCCCGGGCGTATCCGGGCCGCGTCCGGCGGCGCCGGCTGACCCGGCGCGCCGTTCCTTCGACATGCCAACCGAGAGAGCGACCCATGCAACATCCGACCATCCGTACCCTGGCGGGCGCGAGCGCGCCGACATCGATCGCCGCCGCCCGCACCGCGCTGCTGGTGATCGATTTCCAGAATGAATACTTCAGCGGCCGCCTGCCGATTCCGGAGGGGCCGCGCGCGCTGGGCAACGCGCAGCGCGTGATCGCGTTCGCCGACCGCGCGGGCATGCCGGTGTTTCATGTCCAGCACGTCGATGCGGCCGACGGCCCGATCTTCGCCGACGGCAGCGACGGCTTCCGCTTTCACGCGGACCTGCAGCCGGCGGCGCATCACAGGGTCGTGAAGAAGACGTCGGTGAGCGTGTTCCCGACGACGGACATCGATGCGCGCCTGAAGGCGGCCGGTGTCGACACGCTGATCGTCACGGGCCTGATGACGCATGCATGCGTCGCCGGCGCGGCACGCGATGCGGTGCCGCTCGGCTACGCGGTGATCGTCGTCGACGACGCATGCGCGACGCGCGACCTCGACCTCGCGGATGGCGGCACGGTATCGCACCGCGACCTCCATCGCGCGACGCTGGCCGCGCTGTCGGACACGTTCGGCGACGTGCTGACGACCGAGCAGGTGCTGGCGCTGGCCGTCGCCTGACGGCCGCCGGATGCGTGCTTCAGTCGGCCCAGCCCGGCGCGGCATACACGACTTCGCCGCGGAAGCACGTCTCGATCACACGGGTTTGCGCAAACGTCTCGACCGGGTGCGCGAACGGATTGCGGTCGAGGAGCGCGAAGCTCGCGTCCTTGCCCGCTTCGAGCGAACCCGTGCAGTCGTCGAAGCGCAGCGCATACGCGGTGTTCACCGTATAGGCCTCGAGCATCGTGAGCAGGTCGAGGCGTTCGTGCGGATTCCACGGCGGGCTGTCGGGCTGGTCGATCAGCAGGTGCGTGACGCCCGTCTGGATGATCTGCATCGGGTCCATCGTGCTGACCGACCAGTCGGAGCCGGCCGCGAGCATCGCGCCCGCATTGCGCAGGCTGCGGAACGGATAGTTGCGCGCGGTGCGTTCCGCGCCGAGCAGGTCGCGATAGAGCTGCTGCTGCTCCTCGCGCGCGGCCGTCCACAGCGTCTGCACGCTGGCGATCGCGCCGAGCCGGTTGAAGCGGCTCATGTCGGCCGGATCGACGAGCTGCAGGTGCGCGAGCTGCGCGCGCCGGTCGCGCATGCCGTTGCGGATCTGGACGTATTCGAGCGCGTCGAGCGTCATGCGCACCGCGCGGTCGGCGAGCGTGTGGAAGTGCAGGTCGAAGCCGGCCGTATCCGCGAGCAGGCAGATCTCGTTCAGCGCGTCCTGGCTCCACAGCGCGAGGCCGCAGTCGTCGGTGCCGGCGTACGGCTCAAGCAGCGCGGCCGTCTTCGATTCGGGCACGCCGTCGACGAAGATCTTCACCGTATGCAGGCGCAGGTTGTCGCATTCGTATTCGCGACGCCATCTGGCGAAGCGCTCGATCTGCTCGCGCGGATCGCGGCGCGGGTTCGCATAGAGGCCCGCGCTCATGTACACCTTCAGCGTGCCCGCGCGCTGCGCGTCGGCATACGCCTTGAGTTCGGCCTCCTCGACGCGCGCGTCGAACCAGCCGGTGAGGCCGTAACCGTGCGCCATCGCGTGCGCTTTCGCGAGCGACTTCGGGTAGCCGGCCGGGCTCAGTTGCGGAATGATCGGGCACACGCGGTAGAACGCCGCTTCGTGCACGACGCCATTCGGCGCGCCGGACGCATCGCGCTCGTACACGCCGCCGGCCGGGTCCGGCGTATCGGCGTGAATGCCGGCCGCTTCGAGCCCTTTCGTGTTGAGGCAGCCGCTGTGCACGTCGAAGCCGACCACGAGCAGCGGCCGGTCGGGCACGATCCGGTCGAGCAGCTCGCGGGTCGGATACGCGCCGAATGCGGCCAGGTTGGCGCCGCCGAGATAGACCCACGGTTCGTTCGGCGTCGCATCGGCGCATGCGCGAATGCGCTGCAGGATCGTGTCGGGATCGTTGATGCCGGACAGGTCGAAGTCACCGAGGATCTGGTGGCCTTCGAGCGGGTGCACGTGGCCGTCGATGAGGCCCGGCAGCATCAGCCTGCCGGCCAGGTCGACGATGCGCGTCGCGGGGCCGGCCAGCGGGCGGATGTCGTCGTCGCGGCCGACGGCGACGATCTTGCCGTCCTGGGTGGCCAGCGCCTGAGCGAAGCGGCGCTGCGCGTCGCCCGTGTAAAGCAGGCCGTTCAGATAGACGGTATCGGCGTGTTGCATGTGTCTCCTCCTGATGAGGGGGGCGACGGGCGCACGTGTCCGGCGGGCGGGCCGTGTGGCTCGTCCGGTCGCGTGAACCCGGTCCGGTTGGAATGGGGGGCGGCTAGGTGCCGAGGCGGCGCGGCAGACGCGGCGATGCGTCGTGGTGAAGGCCGGCTGTCGCCGGAGCGTCATGCCGATCGCGCCGCCAGGTCTGGATCGGCGGATCGATGGGCGACGCGCGCGCGGCCGTGCGGGCCGGCGTCCATCCGGTATTCGGCATGCCGTGTCTCCGTGATATCCGACGCGTTCCGGTCGTCGGGTGAGTCAGATACTAGGAGCGGGGCGGCCGGCTGTCTGTCATCGTTTTGAGGACAAGACGCGACAAAGAACGCGGGGGTGAGTAGGCGTGCAGCGATGCGGGGGTGTCATCTATTGGCCGCGGTCCCCCGGCGGTTCCTCTTCGGTCACGCACCACGCGAACAGTCCGGCCCGGTTCGCCACGCCGAGCTTCGCGAGCGCGCGCCCGAGATAGGTGCGCACGCTGCTGGGCTTGAGTGCGAGGGTGTCGGCGATCTGCGGGACCGGCTGGCCTTGCAACACCGCGCGGCATACGAGCCGTTCGCGCTGCGACAGCGCCGCGCCGCCGGCCGACAGGCGCTGCTCGAACCGCTGCAGCAACGCGCCGTCGTCCGAACGCGGCGTCAGGCGGGCGAGCCGTGCATGCTGGATCAGGAGCGGCAGCACGAAATCGCCGAGCTGCCGCAGCAGCGCCAGTTCGGCCAGCGTATAGGACGGCTGGCCGCGCCGGCGGAACAACGAGAACGCATAGACATAGTCGCGCTCGCTGCCGAGCAGCGTGCAGTCTTCGCCGAGTTCGCCGAGCGCGAAATGGCGGCCGTATTCGGTCGCCGTATCGATGTCCTCGTTGCACGAGAACACGAGCTGCGAATCGGTGGCGCGCTCGATATGCGGGAGCAGCGTGTCGGTGCGCCAGTCGCCCTGGGTATAGAGATCGAGCGCGTGGCGCGTGCCGTCGGGATCGTCGCCGCCCGCGAAGAACAGCACGTCGACGCTGTCGACCGACTGCGACGGCGCATCGCGGCGGTAGCGCGTCGCGACGCTGTAATGGGACTGCGGATCGACGGTTTCGCGCAGCCATGCCCAGAGCCGGGCGGGAAACTGCGGACTGCCGAGGCTGGCGACCAGGTCGCCGGCATTGCTGAGGGAAATATGGGCGGGGCTCATCGTTGACACCGTCTTCGCGAACGGCCGCCCGTGCCGGCCGTGCTTCGCTTGCGACGGCGCGCCGGCGGCGCGGCGGCTGGCGGTGCGGTCATGCGGAACGGGGGCCGGCGCGGCGGCGAAGCTCGATTGTAGGGGAGTTCGCCGCCGCGGGGCATGCGCGCTTGCCCGGCGGGCGGCCGATCTCCCTTGGACGGGTGGTGCGCATCGTGGCGCACCACGTGGCGGCCGCGCGCATCAGAACATCGTGTTCGCGTTCGCGGACTTTTCCGGTACCGACTGGATCACGTCCCAGTGCTCGACGATCTTGCCGTCTTTCACGCGGAAGATGTCGACGACCGCTTCGCCGCGGTCGCCCGGACGCTCGGTCGCATGCACGTGCAGGTAGACGAGGTCGCCGTCGGTTGCGCTACGCACGATGCGTGCGCGCGATGCCGGGTTCTTCTGGAACGCGCCGACGAAGTACGACACGAACGGCTTCTTGCCGTCCGGCACGTGCGGGTTGTGCTGCTTGTAGTCGTCCGCGACGACGGCGGCGGCCTCGACCGCTTCGTGCTTGTTGAAGAAGCGATCGTAGAACGTCAGCACGAGCTGGCGGTTGGCTTCCTCGGCGGCCAGGTCGCGCGTGGCCGGGCCGGCGGCCAGCGCGGCCGTCGACGCGGCCAGCAGGACGAGCGCGGCAACGGCGCGAACGGGGGAGCGGAGCGATGACATGTAGCGGGTTCCTTGTCTGACGAAGCGTGGGTGGGTGTGCGATGGGCGACGGCGGGTCGAGCCTGCCGCGGCGATCGGCGGGCGGCGGTGCAGGGTTGCGGATACACGCGCCTTGGCGCCGCGAGGGGGTTTCCGACCGGCCCGTATCGTGACGACACGGGCCGGTAACGGCCGCGCGCCGTCGTCATGCTTCGTTGAACTGGCGAATCCGCGCGGCTGTCGGGCCGATCGAATGGTACAGTTGCCGCGAACCCGTCACAAGAAGTCAGCGCGGTGTGAACAGGTCACACCGCGCTGACCATGCGTTGCCCGTGAAAGAGAATCCAGTCATGCCGTTTTCGCCCGCCGACGAATCCGTCGAACTCGATCAGCCATGCCCGATTCGCGATGTGCTCGACCGCATCGGCGACCAGTGGAGCCTGCTCGTGCTCGAGACGCTGTCCGGCGGGACGATGCGTTTCAACGAACTCGGCCGTGCGATCGGAGATGTGTCGAAGCAGATGCTGTCGCGCACGCTCAAGCGGCTCGAGCAGGACGGCTTCGTCAGTCGCACGCTGTACGCAGAAGTGCCGCCGCGTGTCGAATACGCGCTGACCGACCTCGGGCGCTCGTTCCTGACGCCGATGCAGGCGATGATCCGGTGGGCCGACGAACATCATCGCGCGATCTGCGCTGCGCGACGTCGTGCGAGGGAAACCGAAGGGGGCGGGCGCTGAGCGGGGCGCTTGCGCCGCCTTGTCGCTGGGCGTTGTGCTGCGTTCGGGTGCGATGCGACGACGCGTGGCTTGATTGCCAGTGCATCGCCATTGCATGAGTTCGTGATCCGAATGATTTCGTCGAGTTGAGCAAGGACGCTGATGTTGCGGTGCGTTCCATTCGTCCCATATGCGGAAAAGCGCTGGCGATGCTCCGTTTACAAGGGCAGGTACGGGATGATCGAGACGGCGGTCTTTCTGCGCATCGCGTGCGAAGGGTGCGGCAGGGTGCGGCAGGGTCCGGTCGAGGCGGGATGGTGCGCCGTAGACCGGCGAGCACGTCGATGGGCGAGGTTGCGTGACCGGAAGCATCCCCCGGTTAGCGCGCCGGCATCGGGCTGGGGGCAGGATTCGTTGGGGCGCCTGCCGGGCATCATGATGTTGATGTCGCGGCGGAGCGGCACGGGTTCGCTCGCGCCGCCTGCCCCGAGCCTGCTACTGGTCAGGCGCCCGGCGGCTGCCTATCGCCACGTACCGTCGACGTAGATCCACACCTGTCCCTGGCGTCGCCAGTAGCCCGGCACCCATCGACGCCCGGGGCGTCGTGCGACCCAGCGCCCAGGCACCCATATATAGCGGCCACGCTGCCAGCGCCAGTAGCCGTCGGTCCATATATAGCCATGCGGCCGTGGCGGCGGCGGACGGCGGTCGTGCCGGGCGGCCGGCGGTGCGAAGCCCGGGCGGTCCGGATAGGGCGGGCCGCCGGGCACGCGATTCGGGCCCGACGGCCGGTACACGGGCGGTGCGGGCTGGGCCGAGGCAGCGCGGAGCCAGCCGCCGGTGCCGACGAAGGCGGCGGTCAATCCGATGGCGCGTAACAACGAGCGTCGATTCATGGCGTGTCCTGTTCTGTATTCGAGGCTGCCTTACATTAGCCTGCCAGTCGGCTGGCCGGGTTACGCGAGCGGTTAACGCTGTTACCGTGTGTCACGGCAGGTGGGTGAACCGTCGGCGGGTGGATGCTGGCCTTTCTATATGGATGGCTGCCGGGGGAATGTGACCCGCTGAACGACTGTCGAGCCCTGTTTACTGGCCGACGGATGCGTTTTAGGTGTCCGAGGCCAGAAATTCGAGATCAAGTTGGGTAAAATTTGCCGATTTCGGGGTGTCGCGCCGAATCCGTTTGTTGTTTCTATGCAACCGTCAAGACGATGACATGTAAGAATGGTGCGATGAAAGGCTCCAAAAAGCCCCCGTCAAGAAGTCAAAAACAAACGTCAAAACAAATACTTATAACTCGTCCCCACTTTCATTATTTCTAGTTCTGGAAAAGCTTATTTCTTTATTTGCGGATCGCTCCCCTAGGGTACACCCCTAAACTCACGGTTCCCAAACGGGCAACTATCCGGGCGCGGCCAGCAGGATCGATGGCGCTCCCGGGCGGTTGAAGACCGTTTATGAACAAGGTCGCGAGACCTGCCTCTTTTTAGAAGGGAGCTCCACGAATGAACAAGACTCTGATCGTTGCAGCAGCTGCAGCATCGTTTGCTACCGTCGCTCACGCACAAAGCAGCGTCACGCTGTACGGCGTGCTGGACGCAGGCATCACCTACACGAGCAACGTCCAGCCGGCACTCGGCCAAGCTGGCAAGTCGCGTTGGGCGATGGGTTCGGGCATTGACCAGAGCCGTTTCGGCCTGCGTGGCTCGGAAGACCTGGGTGGCGGCCTGAAGGCAATCTTCACGTTGGAAAGCGGCTTCAACATCGGTAACGGCAAGTTCGCGAACAGCAACGGCATGTTCAACCGCCAAGCTTTCGTCGGCCTGTCGAGCCAGTACGGCACGGTCACGCTGGGTAAGCAGTATGACGCAACGCAAGACTACCTGGCGCCGCTGACGGCAACGGGCTCGTGGGGCGGCACGTACTTCGCGCACCCGCTGAACCTCGACCGTCTGAGCACGAACGGTGATGTCGCTCAGAACAACACGATCAAGTTCACGAGCGCTAACTACGCTGGCCTGCAATTCGGCGGCACGTACTCGTTCTCGAACAACACGAACTTCGGTAACAACCGTGCGTACAGCGCAGGCGTTGCATACCAGTTCCAAGGCCTGAAGCTGGCGGGTGCATACTCGCAAGCGAACCTGGGTGACGGCACGAACGTAGCAAACGGCGCAACGTCGTCGGCGATCGGTGGCATCGCTAGCCAAGGCCGCGTCCGCACGTACGGTGCTGCTGCTGGCTACGCATTCGGCCCGGCACAAGTCGGCGCTGCATGGACGCAAGCTCGCCTCGACAACAACGCAGTCGGTGCCCTGGGCTCGGTCCGCACCGACAACTACGAAGTCAACGCAAAGTACAACCTGACGCCGGCTCTCGGCCTGGGTGCTGCTTACACGTACACGAACGCGAAGATCAACAACGGCAGCACGCACTGGAACCAGTTCGGTCTGCAAGCTGACTACGCTCTGTCGAAGCGCACGGACGTCTACGCACAAGCTGTGTACCAGCGTGCAGCTAAGAACGGCGTTGGCGCATCGATCTACAACGGCAGCAACTTCACCGACAACCTGCCGAGCTCGTCGATCAACCAAACCGCAGCAACGGTTGGTCTGCGTCACCGCTTCTAAGCGTGACGGCGGGGTAACCCGCTACGCAGCATCGAAAAAGGCGCCTTCGGGCGCCTTTTTTTCGTCTGCGGAATGCGATGTCGAGGATTCGTGCCGCCCGGATGCAAAAAAGCGAGGCCTGTGCCTCGCTTTTTTCGTTGCGCGCCACTACGGCGCGGTGCCGACGGCAGGGTGCTCAGCGCGTGTATTCGCCGTTGGCTTCCGGCTGGAACACGATCGCGGCGACCTTCATCTGCTTTTCGGCGCCGCTCGGCTGCGTCACCTTGACCATCTGGCCGCGCTGGGTGCCCAGCAATGCCATGCCGACGGGCGAGAAGACGTTCAGGCGGCCGAGCTCGAGATTGGCGGCATCCGGATAAACAATCGTCCAGGTGGCTTGTTCCTGGGTCGCTTCGTCGAGCAGCGTGATCTGCGAGTTCATCGTGACGACGTTCGCCTTGATGGCGTCGGGCTGGACGATGTCGGCGCGCTCAAGAAGCGTATCGAGCATCGTCTGAAAGCGCGGGTTGTGTTCGGCGTGCTTCTCGAGGCGAGCAACGTCGAGTTCGGTCAACTGGTAAAGGCGTTGTTTCATGGCAGTTCTCCAAATGATCGGCAAGGGCAGGCGTGGCGTGCCTATGGGGATCGCCCGGAGCCTGTCTGACCTGGCTCCGGGAGGAGACCGAGCCGTCAGATCAGGCGCCGGGCAGGGGCGAGCGGCGCCTGGGCCGTGCGTCGAGCGAGGGGATGCGCCGGATGACCGGCGCGCGCGCGCACGCCGGCCGGGCCGGACGGCGAAACCGAAAGGGGCGTGAGCGCGCACATGGTGGATGGAAGATCGACTGACGAATATAACCTTACGATTCTACAACACAACCTTCGGGATATGTGATTCGGCTGTCGGCATTTTGTCAGCGATTGTTGTGCGAGTGAAGCAAGTTGCTGCGATATCGTCCGTGATGTGCCCGCGATTTTTGTCAAAATCGCAACGCTGTATGTTCAAACTAAGGGTTTCCCCTTGGGTTGGCGAGAACTACACTGGATTCAATCGCTTCAGACAGTCCCTGCCGAGGCGACGCCAAAAGAGAACATATACCGGAGGTAAATCATGAAGTCGGTCATCTACGCAGCTATCGCCGCATCCGTCCTTGCCACCCCGATCGCATCGTTTGCACAGTCCGAGCAGGGGCTGACGCGCGACCAGGTCAAGGCCGAGCTCGTGCAACTCGAACAGAACGGCTACAAGCCGCTGGCGAGCGATTCGCAGTATCCGGACAACATCCAGGCCGCGGAACAACGCATTCAACCGAACCAGCCGATGCTCGCGCAAGCCGATACGAGCGGCTACGGTGCCGTGGCGACCAGTGCGGGCCAAGCCGGCCGTCGCATGACGCGTGAAGCACCGAATCCCGTGAACTCGGTCTATTTCGGCAACTGAACGTCCCCGGGTCTGCCCGAGCGCACCGCTTAATCGACGAGACGCGCACCCGTTGTGCGCGTCATTCGCCCGCAGGAGCAGAACCTCCGTCGCCGCATTCCGGCGGCTTTCCGCCCAGACGCTCGCGCGTTTGGGCCTTTTTTGCTGGGCGGGTCAGGCGGACGTGACCGCGGGTGTGCCGTGGATATAGTGTTCGAGCTGGCTGATCGTGAACTGCTGATCGGCAATCACGCTCTTGACGAGGTCGCCGATCGAGATGAGGCCGACCAGCTTGCCGCCGTCGAGGACGGGCAGGTGGCGCATCCGGTGCTCGGTCATCAGCGCCATGCACTCGTCGGTGGATTGCGACGGTTCGACGTAGCGTACCTTCGCCGTCATGATTTCCTCGACGCGGGTGGCTTTCGACGAGCGGTCCTGCAGGACCACCTTGCGCGCGTAGTCGCGCTCGGTGACGATGCCCGCGATGTCGTCGCCGTCCACGACCAGTAGCGCGCCGATGCCTTTTTCGGCCATCAGCTTGATGGCGTCGTAGACGAGGTCGCTCTTCGTGACGGTGTAGATGGTACGGCCCGAATCCGGCTTGGCCTTGAGAAGTTGCGCGACAGTCGTACTCATTCGCTTTCTCCGTGTGCAGGTCGATGCTGGGCAGGCAGGGTGTGATGCTTGTCACCCGATGAGCCCAGTATAGCCGCGCAGGTGGCGGCAGTCGCGTGACGATTCCAGATTAGCGGTAAACTCCGGTCACGCACTATCCACACAACTCCTACATTCCTGAACGTTTCGATTGAATTCATGATGTCTTCGCGTCCCCAATCGCCCACGCCGGGCAATGGCCAGGCCGACGAGTGCGTGACGCTCGTCGCTACCGCGTCGCTGCCCACGCGTTACGGTACGTTCACGTCGTACGCTTTCCGCGTATCGGGCAGCGATGCCGAACATCTCGCGCTCGTGATGGGCGACGTCGCCGGCGAGCAGTCCGTGCTGACGCGCCTTCATTCCGAGTGCCTGACCGGCGATGTATTCGGCTCGTACCGCTGCGACTGCGGCGAGCAGCTCGATCTCGCATTGCGTTACATCGCGGCCGAAGACCGCGGCGTGCTGCTGTATCTGCGCGGCCATGAAGGGCGCGGGATCGGCCTGAGCAACAAGATCCGCGCTTACGCGCTGCAGGAGCAGGGGCGCGACACCGTCGAGGCGAACCTCGACCTCGGCCTGCCTGACGACGCCCGCGAATACGACTCGGCTGCCGCGATTCTCCGGATCCTTGGCGTGACGTCGGTGCGGCTGATGAGCAACAACCCGGCGAAGTTCGATACGCTCGCGAAGCACGGTATTCCGGTTTGCGAACGCGTGGCGCTTGCGGTGCCCGTGCGTGAGGAAAACGAGCGTTATATCCGTACGAAGCAGACGAAGTTTGGGCATTACTTCGAGGAAAACGAGTAATCGCCGCGGGCGCACCGGCGCCCGTTTCTCGTCATCTGTTCCCTGGATCGTCGCCTGCAAAGGCGACGATTTTCATTTCTCCCATCCGTTCCGCTTTCAGGTTTGTGACGGCGCTCGCGTTATGCCGCCTGAACGATCCATCGCCCCTATGTCCACACCGTCGAAGATCGAAACCGAGCGCTTGACGCTGCGTCGCTGGCGGCCGACGGATGCGGGCGCGCTGTCGGCGATGCATGGGGATCCAGACGTGACCGCATGGCTCGCGCGCGGCCCGATGTCCGTTGACGAGGCGAGCGACGTCATCGCGCGCTTCGACGCGCATTTCGAGGCACACGGTTTTGGCCCGTGGGCCATCGAGCGCCGTGCCGACGCGATGCTGATCGGGGTGTGCGGCCTGTCGCACGAAGCGCGAGCAACGCATCCGATGGCGCCGTGCGTCGAGATCATGTGGCGGCAGGCGCGTCACGCCTGGGGGCATGGCTACGTTGCCGAAGCGGCCGCTGCCGCATTGGCCGACGGGTTCGACCGGATCGGGCTCGGCGAGATCTTCGCGTGGACGGCCGACACCAACCTGCGGTCACGGCACGTGATGCAGCGGCTCGGCATGCAGCATCAGCCCGCGCGTGATTTCGACCGCCCTGCGTTGCCGGACGGGCACGCGCTGCGTCGGCACGTCGTGTATGCCGCTCGCGCCGCCGGCCTGGCCGGCGCGTAACGGTTCACGCGTGTTCGCCTGTCAGCGCCATGTGCCGTTCTGCAGCACGATCCGGTAGCCGTCGGCATCCTCGAAGGTCTGGCCGGATATTTCCCAGTACGGATTGAACGACGTCACCGGCATGAAGCCATGTTCTGTGGCGCGCGCGCATGCAGCCTCCCATTCCGGCCGATCGGGCAGGTAGAACACGATCAGGTCTTCGGGCGTCGGTGACGGCGCGATCGGATGGTCGGGGCAATGCGTGAATTCGAAGTGATAGTCGAGGCCGTCGCGCCCGAGCATCACGCCGGAAAACCCGTCGTGATCTTCAAAGCGCGCAAGAACGGACAACTCGAGGGCGTCGCGATACATGCGCTCGGTGCGGGCGAGGTTGCTGACCGGGCGGGCAATGCGCAGATGGGCGTGCAAGATGGCCTCGGGGGCGAGTGGCGGGCCGGTCAATGATAAGCCGGCCGATCCGGATTGCGTGTGACGAACGGAGCGCGCTTCGGCGCAGGCCCATCGTATCGAACGATATGGGCTCCTTCCGGCCAAACGAATCGAACCGCCGAACCTCGTCTCGTGAAAGAAAAAAACATGACGCTCCCGATCAAATGCGCGCACCCCATTGCAGCCGGTGCTTGTCAGGACAACCTTCGACGTGCTGTTTTCGCGTCAGTCTGTCGATCGATGGGCCGACGTGCCGATCCCGGGCGAGTGCGCGCAAATGAGTAAGCCCGATCTCCGTCGGCCGGTTACCGGCCCTTATCGCCAGTCGCGATGGGCGGGCGCGTTGGAGGTTGCCTTTGGATGGGGTGGCCAAGGGAACGATGGTGCTGGTTGGACTCGGCATGGTCGCGTTGGCGGCCCTGACGGGCGACGTGAGCGCGCTGGTGGATCTACCAACGACCAAAAAGGGCTGGTTGTACCTGCTGCTGGTCGTGATCGGGGTGGTGGCGCTGATATTTGCGGTACACCACTACTGGCCGTGGCCGTCTGGTGTGCGCCCGGCAGGTTAGGCGGGGTGGAAGGAGATCTGTCCCCGTAATTCGCGCAGGCAAGAAAAAGCCCGCTACATTGAGCGGGCTGAATCCATGTTTGGAGACATGGAGGAGACAGACGTAAATTTAAGGGAAAACCCGAGGCATGGCAAGCCCTAGTTGTATCGATACAACTTTCTGTTGCATCGCACTCACATGCCGCCTGCCCGGGCGTGCGCCGCAAACGCGCTGAAACGCTCCTGCGCGACCGGTAACGCGTACTTGTCGCGCATCTCCGTCTCGATCCATGCGCAGGCCTCGCGCGCGCAGTCGGTCAGCGCATGCCGCGTCGCATGGCCATCGATGTCGTAGACGAAGCGCACGCCGACCTCGTCGTCGGCCACCTGCCGCTCGAGCTGGTTGAGCTGCAGTTGCGGCCCATGCTGTTGCGACAGCGCACGGAGTTCGTCGAAGTGATATTCGAGCCAGTCGGCAAAGAACAGCGCGTCGCTGTGGCACGGCAGCCGGAAGGCCGCGCTGCGCGACGGGCGCGGCGCTGCTTCGCCGGCCGACGTGTGCGGGTCGCCGTCAGTGGCGATGGACGCGTCGACGGGCGCAAGCGGCTGCTGAATCTGGCGGTAGGGCTCGCGATCACGCAACGCGTGCCACAGCAATTCGTCGCCGGCGGCGCCGGATGGCTGCATCGTCAGGTCATGCCGGCCTTCGCCAGCCGGCGCGATGTCGCGGATCACGAGGCGCAGCGAGCAGAGCGGCTCGTCCGCGACCAGCAGCGTCGCCGCGCGCGGCAACCCGCAGACGAGCGGCGCGGCGCCGGCCGCACGGAACACGAGCCCGCGGCGGTCGAGCCGCACGAGCGGCAGCGGCCGGGGAAACGACGGGTAGGCGACCGCGATGCGGGCGCCGTTGGCGCTCGTCAACCCGGGCATCATCGCGCGAAAGACCTGAGACTGGTCCACGTTGATTCTCCTTCGTTACGATACCGCCCGGACAGAAACGCGCGTTCCGGTTCAGGCGGCGATGGCTTGCCGGGCGGCCTGCCCCGGCTCGATTCCTAGTGCGGCAAACGTTTGCGGATCGATGTCGATCCAACACGCGACCACCAGACGTCCGTCAACCTGCTTCGGCGGGCCTGCGCGGTGCGCGTGTATGCCGATCCGGCGGAACAGCCGTTCCATGCTCGCGAACGTCACGCCGATCAACTGCCGCGCGCCAAGCTGCGCCGCGCATTCGACGACGGCTGCGAGCATCGGGCGCACGGCCCATTCGGCATTGCCCGGCCCGCCTTCGTCGTCGGTTGCCGCAAACCGGGACAACTCCCAGACGGCGGCCGATTGCGGCAGCGGCATGTCTTCGGCGATCAGGTCGGCGAACAGCGACTTCAGCAGATACGGGCGCGTCGTCGGCAGCAGGCGCGCACATCCGCACATGTCGCCGCCGGCGTTCCGCGCGAACACGTACACGGTATCGTCGCGATCGAACTGGTCGCGCTCGAAGCTTTCGTTCGCCGACGGGAGAGCCCAGCCGAGCTGCTCGACGAACACACGGCGCCGGTAGCGCCCTAGATCCGCCGCAAGTTCGTGTGGCAACCGCCCTTCCTCGTGAACGAAGGTCCGCATGGTGTCCTCGGATCTGTGCTTTTGTATGCATGCATTACATCGCGCAGCACGAGGGGGCTGTAACTGGTAACTCTTACAGGATCGCGTCGGAAAGACGCTGTTTAGGACGTGGTAACGGTTTCTTGATCAACGGGATTGAAAACCGTGGCGCTTTTGCTTATAAAGAGCGCCAGCATGGCGGAAATTGTCAGAGGAATAGAGGCGCAGCCAGTTGTCACTGGAGCGTCGGACCGGCATGATAGGCGTCGTTGTGCCCGAGCAGGGCCGACGCGACCGCGGCGGGCCAGTCGATGCACGCGAGCCGTGCGGCGAGCGCGGCGGCCGTGCGGACCATGCCGATGTCGGCGCCCGTGGCGTCGGTGACCATCACGTTGCTGCGGACGTCGCCGCCCGCGATCACGAACGCGCCCGTCGCGCGTTCGAGGTACCAGTCCCAGCCGATCGTCACGTAAGCGACGCCGGCGCTGGCCGGGCGGTGCCATTCGGTGTAGCCGGCGAGGCGCGCGTCGATGGCGCTGTCGCGCAATTCCTCGAGCAGCGATGCGTCGAGGCCGCTTGCGACATGGTCGAGCGCAAGCACGGCTAGTGCGCTTTCTGACAGGCGTACGTAGCCGTCCGGGGACGGGCCGGGGACCGAGTGCAGCAAAGGTGAAGTCATGCGCGGAATGTATCAGCCTCGAACGGGTCTGGAACCTGACAAGTATGACAGCGTGACGTTGTCGGAGAATGAATGGAACTGCGCTGGCAGGATGCCTATCAACAATTCAGCGCCGCGGAAGACGAGCAGCAGCTCTTCCAGCGGATCGCCGCCTATTCCAAGCGGCTGGGATTCGAATACTGCTGTTACGGCATTCGCGTCCCGCTGCCCGTATCGAAGCCCGCGGTCGCGATCTTCGATACCTATCCGGACGGCTGGATGGCGCACTACCAGGCGCAGAACTACATCGAGATCGACTCGACGGTTCGCGACGGCGCGCTCAGCACCAACATGATCGTCTGGCCGGACGTCGACCGGATCGAACCGTGCCCGCTGTGGCAGGACGCCCGTGATTTCGGGTTGTCGGTGGGCGTCGCGCAGTCGAGCTGGGCGCCCCGCGGTGCGTTCGGCCTGCTGAGCATCGCCCGCCATGCCGACCGGCTGACGCCGGCCGAGATCAACATGCTGACGTTGCAGACCAACTGGCTCGCGAACCTGTCGCATTCGCTGATGAGCCGCTTCATGGTGCCGAAGCTGGCGCCGGCGGCGGCCGTCACGCTGACCGCGCGCGAGCGCGAGGTGCTGTGCTGGACGGCCGAGGGCAAGACCGCGTGCGAAATCGGGCAGATCCTCAGCATCTCGGAGCGGACGGTCAACTTCCACGTCAACAACATCCTCGAAAAGCTGGGCGCGACGAACAAGGTCCAGGCCGTCGTCAAGGCCATCTCGGCCGGGCTGATCGAGACGCCCTGACAGGGCGTGAAGGCGGCAGCGCAATATGCAGCTGCCGCCGGGCCGCTCACTCCATCATCGGCTCCGCTTCCTTCGCGGTCCAGCTCACGCTGGAAATGCTCTTCTCCATGCTCATCCGGCTCGCGATCTGCTCGAGCTTCTGCTGATCCTTCGGATGCAGCTTCAGTGTCGCAGTCACCTTCAGCCGGTCCGGCTGGTCGGGCACGTCCTCGCTCGTAAGGCTCTGGAACGACAGCGGCTTCGCATACATCGCGTTCGACAGCAGCGTGCGGATGTGCACTTCGTCGGAGGCCAGGCAGATCACGGTGATCTGGTATTCGCGCACGAGATCGGCGTTCGATACCGGCGTCGCGTTGATCGCCTGGCTGACGCTGCGCAACAGCGTATTGGTGACCAGCACGACGCCGGTGCCGGCGAGCGCCGGCACGTAATGACCGGAACCGGACAGCACGCCGACGGCGGCCGAGCACCACAGCGTCGCGGCGGTGTTGATGCCCTGGATCGAACCCTTGTCGCGCATGATCACACCGCCGCCGAGGAAGCCGACGCCCGACACGACGTAGGCGGCGATCTGCGTGACGCCCGCGACGCCGTTGCCGGTCAGCACGCCGAGCGTGACGAACAGGCACGCACCGCTCGCGACGAGCGTGATCGTGCGCAGGCCGGCCGTGCGCTGGCGCATCTGGCGCTCGAGGCCGATGGCGACGCCGCAGGCGAACGCGGTGAAAAGACGAAGTGCGAAATCGAAAGTCATGGTTGTCCTGCCGTGCAAGAAGCGCGTGCCGTTTCGCGTCGCTGCGGCGCAAGGCCGAAGGCGGCACGAAGATAGCCGTCATCGCGCGGTACTGTACCGCGCGAATGCGTCATTCAGTGTGAAACGGGAGGCGTGCGGCTCGCGGAACGCGAGCCGGGCAGGAGAACTGCGTCGGACAGGCGTTCAGGCGGCAAGCGGCGCACGCAACGGAGTGCTGCAACTGTCCACGATGGTTCCTGAAGGAAGAATGGGCGGCATTCTAGTGGGCGGCGAGCGCAGGCGTCAACCGCCTCGCGGCGGCTGCGCTACTGCGCCGAGCCGATCGTTCCCGTCGCGAGCGCGAGTGCGGCGGCGGCCGACAGTGCACCGGCATAGCTGTCGACCTCCGCGTTGCGGGCGGCGAGCAACTGGCTTTGCGCGATCGTCGCATCGGTGACCGAACCGACGCCGTTCCGGTACGCGGTCAGCGCCGCGTCGTAACTCGTCTGCGCGGCATCGACGAGCGCCTTCGCGGCGTCGTGCGACGCCAGGCTCGTCTGTACCGCGTTCTGCGCGGCGACCACCTGGCGGACCGCTTCCTCCTTGGTCCGCGTGAGGCGCGCGGAGGCGCTTTCCGCGTCGTTGCGCGCCTGCATCAGCACGGCCGAGCGCAGCCCGCCGTCGTACAGCGGAATCGTCACGCCGAGGAACACGCCGCCGCCGTAGCGGCTGCCGTTCAGATTGACGGTCGGCGCCTGGTCGCCGATCGCGGGCAGCGCGGAGATGGACGTGCCGCCGCTCGCGTACGACGTCGACGCGGACAGGAAAATCTTCGGCATGAACGCGGCTTCCGCGGCCTTGATCTTCGCGCGATTGGCCTTTTCGAGCGCGAACGCGCCCTGCAGGTCGGGGCGGCGCGCGATCGCATCCGACACGATCGCGTCGACCGACGAGCCGAGCGAGGGCGGCAGCGGCCGCTTCGGCAGCGCGGCGACGGTTGGCTTCGACAGCGGCGAGATGCCGAGCGCGGAGACGAGGGCGAGGTAGCCGTCGCTCTCCGTGCCGTTGGCCTGCACGAGCGCGAGGTTGGCCTGTGCGCGGTTCTGCGTCGCCTGTGCGAGTTCGACGACCGTGCCGACGCCGTGCTTGAGCCGCGCGCGGGACGCCGCGAGGATCGCGTCCGCGTTCGCGAGGCCCTGCTGGGCGCTGAGCGCGCGCGAGCGTGCGGCTTCGTAGCGGTAGTACGCGACGGTCACGTCGTGGATCACCTGCTGGTGAACGGCCGTGAACGCGACGTTCGACGCGATCGACGCCTGTTCGGCCGCTTCGACGCGCGCCGCGCGGCCGCCGAAATCGAACAGCAGCCATTGCAGCGACAGCGCCGAGATGGTGCCGTGCACGGTGGAGTTGCTCGACGAGTCGCCGAGGAACGACGACGTCGACCCGTGGTTTGCCTGGTAGCCGCCCATGGCCGTCGCGGACAGCTTCGGCAGGTAGGCCGTCTTGGCCAGGCCGACCGCGAGCGCGGCGTTGCGCGCGTCGTTCCACGCGATACGGGTCAACGGGTTCGCAGATTCGGCGAGATCGATCAGCTCGGGCAGCGTGTAAGCGTGCGCGGCATCGAGCGCGGCCGGCGGCGAGACCGACGCGAGCGCCGGCGAGGCGGGCAGCGTGTAGTCGTGCGAACCTGGCGCGGACGCGCGCGGCGGGCCAGGCACGATGTCGCCTGCGGCGGACGTTTGCGGCTGCCACGGGCGGTCGGACGCCTCCGGCGCCAGATCGATCGACGACGTCGCGCACCCGGCCAGCGCGACGGCGGTCGCGACGGCGGCGGCGGCGATCGAGGCGGCCGGCGGTTCAGGTAGGCGCATGGGGAACGGGCTCCTTCGGTGTGGCTTGACGGGCGGCATCGGCGATGTGCGCGAGCCGCGTGTCGATCAGGTTCAGCAGCGCGTCGCGCGCGGGGTCGGCGGGGGCTGCGCGCGGCGGCATGGCCGGCGGCGCGGAGGGCTCTTGATCGGGCGCGGCGTCGTCGTCGCGCGGTTCGGTCACGCGGGCGAGCTGCGCACCGATCGCCGCGTCGCCGGGCTTGCGTTCGGCGAGCAGGAACAGCGGCCCTTCGAGCGCGCCGAGCTCCGCGAGCGCGCGCCGTCGGGTGGCCAGCCACGACGCGGCCGGCCGTACCCACGACGGTTCGTAGTGGACCAGCCCGAGCTCCTGCGTGATCGCGCCGTGGCGGGCGAACGCCTCGGCCGCGAGCGCGCGCCGCTCGGCCGGCTGCGCGACCTGCACGAGGCGCCGCCACTGTTCGATCAGCGCGGTGAGCCCGGCGTCGATCTGCTTGCCGATGCTGACAGGCCAGATGCGCGTGAACACGAGATACACGACGACGTTGCCGAGCAGGATGCCGATCGTGCGATCGCGCGCGATCGTCAGGTCGAAGCCGGGGCCGGCGCCCTGGATCACGCACAGGAAAAACGCGAACGCGATCTGGAAGCCGGCATACGCGATGCGCGGCGAGCCGAATGCGACCCACGCGGCGAGCCACCCGCCGGCGAACACCAGCGCCATCAGGTGGCCGACCGACGATAGCGACGGCACGACGAAGACGAGTGCCGCCGTGCCGAGCAGCGCGCCGACGATGCAGCCGAAGATCCGCAGCGTAAGCTTCTCGACCGTCTCGGCCGTCGAGCCGAGCGACACGATGTAGCAGGTGACGACGCAGGTATGGATGCCCGACCAGTCGAGCTGTGAGTACAGCAGGTAGCAGAAGATCGCCGCGGCGGTGGTCTTCAGCGCGTAGCGGATGTGGTCGGGATTGGTGCGCGCGTCGGGCAGGAAGAAGCCGCCGCGCGGGGCGGCTGCGGGGGCGTCGGGGGCAGTTGCCGAAGCCGTCGAAGCCGTCGAAGCCGTCGAAGCCGTCGAAGCCGACGAAGCCGACGAAGCCGACGAAGCCGACGAAGCCGACGAAGCCGACGAAGCCGACGAAGCCGACGAAGCCGACGAAGCCGACGAAGCCGACGAAGCCGACGAAGCCGACGAAGCCGACGAAGCCGACGAAGCCGACGAAGCCGACGAAGCCGACGAAGCGACATCGGTCGTTGCGGCCGGTTCCGCGAAATGCGTGATCGCCGCATGGAGATCCGTCGCAGCAACTCGTGCGAGCGGCGGCAGCGTGCCGGTCGGCGGTAGCGCGAGCGTCACGTCGACCGGGTAGCCGCCCTGGTCGAGGATGTCGGCCATCTCGTCGAGCGTCGCGGCGATCGGGGCGGCGTATGCGTCGGGCAGCCGTGCATCCGGTTCGCGATCGGCCAGTGCGACGCCGACGAGCAGCGCGGTGCTCGATGCCACGGCCTGCCGCAACGCCGCGAAGTCGGCGGCGGACGACGAACCTTCGAGTTTCGACAGCTTGAGCCACGTGAGCAGCTGCTTGTCGCCTTCGTGCAGGCTGGCATTGAATGCGTCGCGCGCGGCATCGTCACCGCGCAGCCGCTGCGCGGCGAGCCGCAAGCGCTTCGCGAGTTGCGCGTGCGCGAGCTTGCGCGGCGACGGCGCGATCAACAGGTTGACGACGATCGCGACCCCGACGGGAATCGCGATCGTCAGCCAGATGTACAGCAGCGCGCGCGTTGCAGCTTCGCCGAACGGCGCGAGGCCGAGCTGGTCGAGCCCGAAGCCGACGATCATCGCGAGGATCGCGCCGACCGGGCGCAGCTTGCTGGCTGACGTCAGATAGAGGAGGCCGACCGACAGCACGGCCATGCACGCGACTCGCAGGATCGAATAGTCGATGCTGAAGATCGCGATGCCGAGCACGAGCCCGATCACGATCGTGACGATCACCAGCAGCGCGGCCGCGAGCACGACGCTCGTCACGCGGTCGGCCCGGATCATGAAGAACACGACGTACGCGGACAGCGCGGCTTCGGGCGTGCCGTAGGCGGCCGTCACGAGCGCGGTCAGCGCGCAGATCAGCGCAACCCGCACGGCAATCGACGTGCGCCCGGGAAACGGCGCGAGCAGTCGCAGGACTTCGCGCGGGCCCGGCGACCGAACCTCAGCGGCAGGCAGTGCCATGCCGGACCTCGACGATCGCGCTGGCGCCGACGCGCACGAGCTTGCCGTCGGGTTCGTCGAGCTTCACGCGCACCGGGAAGCGCTGCGCGACGTGCACCCAGTTCACCGAGTTCTGCACGATCGGCAGCGTGCGCGGCAGGTTGATGCGGGCGCTGTCGGCAATGCCTGCGCCGACGCCGACGACCTTGCCGGTCAGCGGGCGGCTGCGGTCGATCATCGAATAGACGGTTGCGCAGTCGCCGACCTCGATGCGGCTCAGCGACGTTTCGCGGAAGTTGCCGACGGCGAACCATTCGCTCGCGTCGATCAGCGTGAAGATCGACTGGTTCGGCGCAAGGGTTTCGCCGGCGAGCACGCTCAAGCCCGTGACGAGCCCATCGTGCGGCGCACGCACGACGGTGTCTTCGAGCGCATGCTGCGCGCGGGCCAGCGCGGCCTCGCGCGCATGCAGCGTCGCGATCGCGTCGGCGTCGTCGCCGATCGTCTGCGCGGACGCGCGCTGCTGTTCCTGTGCCTGCGCGAGCGACACGGCCGCGTCGCGCTGGCGGACCTTCGCCTGGTCGAACTGCTGCGCGCTGACGTAGCCCTGCGCGGCGAGCGGCGCGAGCCGGTTCACGTCGCGCGTGGCAAGGTCGTTGTTCTGGGTCGCGCGCTTGACCTGCTCGGCGGCCACGGCCGCGTTCGAGCGCTCGCCGATCAGCGAACGGCGGCGCGTGTCGAGCGATGCGCGCGCGAGTTCGAGGTCGGCCTGCGCCTGCGCAACCGTCAGCCGGTACGGCACCGGGTCGATGACGTACAGCAGGTCGCCTTTCGCGACGCGCTGGTTTTCATGTACCGCGAGCTGCACGATGCGGCCGCCGACCGGCGACGCGACGTGCACGACGTCCGCGTCGATCGACGCGTCGTCGGTGGACGGGTAGGCCGTCGTGCGGTAGTACGCGTACACGAGTGCCGCGATGCCGAGCGCGACGATCGCCAGGGCGATCACGCGGCCTTTGACGGAGGGGCGGGCGATACCGGCGGCCTTCATGCGAACGGCCCCGTGCCGGTGAGCCACACGATCACCGCGACCACGAGCCCGATCGCGGTGCAGACGGCCAGCTGGTAGGGCACCGTCGCGGCCCAGCCGGTCGCGACGAATACGCGGTGCGCGACGATCGCGCCAATGACGCCGACGATCGCGCTGACGAGCCAAAGCGGGAAATACGCGCCGAACAGGACGTACGACGGTGCGCCGCGCGATGCGCAGCCCGCGAGCGGCAGGGCTGGCGCCAGGACGGCGGCGACGCGCAAGGGCGCGCGCGGCGTTGTTTTTCTCATGGTGTGACGAGCTCGACGTTGGGGGTGGATGCCGGGCGCGGCGCAATGCGAATCGTCGCCGCGACGACGATTCCGGGATATGGGGCCGATAATAGATCAGCGCGATGCGGACCGCCAGCCACCCGCCCCGTGCACCGTGGGGGGGATTACCGGTCGGGGGGGCGTGTCCGCCCGTTCGGCACCGCGTTTCTGCAATGATGGTCGGACCGTCGCGATTCTGCCAGCGCACGCTCGCGTAGGGTTGCTAACGGACTGTAAAGAATCGTCAGACGAACGAAGGGCGGCCGATTTGTCGTGTCGACAGCGCGGAATCGGGACGGAAAAGGCCGATTGCCGTTCGAACGCTGGGGAATGTGGTCGATTCGGCGGATCGGGGGGCGATGTTGACGGGTGGGTCGACCGGATTGCGTGTAAAGCGCGGCAGCGTGTCGTGATCGGCGACGCAGATCCGCGACGGGCGTTCGGCCTGAGCGGTCTGCTAGTTTGCCCGCCCGCGAGAGCGGCGACACGCAGTGCCTTCGGGCAAGACGCTGACGTTCGCATCGATCATCCGGCCGCCTTTCTCGAAGTGGCTGACCGGGATGGGCAAGCGCAGCGTGCGCTGCATGTCGGTAACGACGGGCTTCGGGAAAGCGTCAACGTCGCTCGCGTCGGGCGGGCCGATGAAGACGCGGTCGAGCGGTGCGCCGAGCGGCGTCGAAGCCCGGCCGGCGACCGGTCGTCACAGCCGCGATCTGTGTACCATCGTACGTATGGCGCGACGCGCGGCACGGAGCCTCACGGCCTCGTGCAACATGCAACGCGGAAGCGGTATCGGTATCGCAACGAAGGTGAGTGTTCCATGCGAAGTTTCTTTGTCCGGTTCATTGCAATCGGCATGCTGTTCCATCTGTACGTCGGGATTCGGATCATTCCCGATGCATTCACGTCGCCGGTCGCGCGCACGATCGCGGCGCTCGTGCTGGCGAGCTTCGTCGTGCTGATCCCGGTCGGCATGTTCTCGCGCCGCTTCGACGAAGGTTGGGCCGCGACGCTGGCCGGCTGGGCCGGCTCGCTCGTGATGGGCTTCTTCTCGTCGCTGCTCCTGCTGACGTTCCTTCGCGAATTCGTGCTGCTCGGCGTGTCCGGATGGCGCCATCTCGGGCACGACGGCGCGTGGCCCGGCGCGGCGACCGACACGGCGATCGGCGTGCTGGCCGGCGCTGTGTTCGTGACCGTGATCGGGTTCGTCGGTGCGCGCCGCACGGCGGCGGTCAAGCGCGTGTCGATCCCGGTCGCGGGGCTGCCGGCCGGGCTCGACGGGCTGACGATCGTGCAGCTGTCCGATATTCACGTCGGGCCGACGATCAAGCGGCCCTACGTCGAACGGATCGTGCGCGCGGTCAACGCGCTCGATGCCGACCTCGTCGTCGTGACGGGCGATGTAGTCGACGGCTCGGTCAAGCGCCTGCGCGACCACACGGCGCCGCTCGGCCGCATGCAGTCGCGGCACGGCAGCTTCCTGGTGACGGGCAACCACGAGTATTACGCGGGCGCGCATGCGTGGATCGACGAGTTCCGCCGCATCGGGATCACGGTGCTGCTCAACGAGCACGTGCTCATCGAACATGACGGGGCGCACGCGGTGCTCGCGGGCGTCACCGATTTCACGGCGGGCGGGTTCGATCCCGCCCATCGCAGCGACCCCGTGCAGGCGCTGGCGGGTGCGCCCGGCGATGTCGGCACGAAGATCCTGCTCGCGCACCAGCCGCGCAGCGCGGAAGCGGCCAACCGCGCCGGCTTTACCGTGCAGTTGTCGGGGCATACGCACGGCGGCCAGTTTCTGCCATGGCCACCGTTCGTGCGGCTGCAGCAGCCGGTGATCGGCGGGCTCAGCCGCATCGGCGATCTGTGGCTCTATACGAGCCGCGGCACCGGATACTGGGGGCCGCCGAACCGTTTCGGCGTGCCGTCCGAGATCACGCTGATCCGGCTGACGCGCGGCGGGTAGGGCACGCTCCCTCGTTTGGACAAGGCCGGCGCAAGCCCGACATCGACGGGCGCCGGCGCCGGCCATCGGCCGTCACTCGATGCGGCGATGTCGTCGAAATCGAAGCGCGGGCTGTGCGGGAACAAGCCGGCCGGATCGCCATAGCCGAGATTCACGAGGAAGTTGCGTTTGATCGCGGTGCCCGCGAAGAACGCGGCATCGACTTTCGCGCCGTCGAAGCCGGACATCGGGCCTGCGTCGACGCCGAGCGCGCGCGGCCACCTTGCAGCCGCGAATGACAGCGCATGGCAGTGTGCGACGCCGTTGGCTAGTATGCAGGCATGCACCGTTCGCTCGGTTCTTCGCCCGTTTCTCCCGACATGTCGACACCCGATTTCTTCGCTGACACGCCCGCACCCGATGTGGACTGGTACCCGGACTGGCTGGCGCCGTCCGATGCCGATCGCGCGCTGGCCGCGTTGATCAACGAGGTCGCGTGGCAGCAGGACACGATCCGCACGCCGCGCGGGCGCATTCCGTTGCCGCGGCTGACCGCATGGCAGGGCGAGCCGGACGCCGTCTACGTGTATTCGGGGATCCGCAACGTGCCGGCGCCGTGGACGCCGGCCGTGCTCGACCTGAAGCGCGCGGTCGAGGCGACCTGCGGCGCGCGCTTCAACAGCGTGCTGCTCAACCGCTACCGCAACGGGCAGGACAGCCTCGGCTGGCACGCGGACAACGAGCCCGAGCTGGGCGATGCGCCGGTGATCGCATCGGTGAGCCTCGGGGCGATGCGCGTGTTCGACCTTCGGCATCGCAAGACCGGTGTCACGCATGCGTATCGCCTCGGGCACGGCAGCCTGCTCGTGATGCGGGGCCGCACACAGGCCGAATGGCAGCATCGCGTACCGAAGGCGCCGGGCGTGCAGGGCGAGCGCGTGAACCTGACGTTTCGGCGCGTGATGCCGACGGGTACGGGCAGGTAACCCCGCCCATCACCGACGTGACTGGATCGCCGGGCAATGCGCGCCCCGTTTTT
Source organism: Burkholderia sp. AU6039 (assembly GCF_002223365.1). Taxonomy (NCBI): domain Bacteria; kingdom Pseudomonadati; phylum Pseudomonadota; class Betaproteobacteria; order Burkholderiales; family Burkholderiaceae; genus Burkholderia; species Burkholderia sp. AU6039. The sequence continues at coordinate 2,105,796 of NZ_NKFK01000005.1, read as the reverse complement.
GCTATTCATGGGCGATCGATACAGGCAAGCGGTCGCGTGTGCGGCACGTTGCCGCACGAGCGCTGAACCATGCGCGCTGAAACGGCGCTGAGGCCCGTGCCATATGGGGTTCAGGAAATTTGATCGACCGCCCGGTTCCGATAGATGAGTGAAACCTCTGATGGTGCGTCGCAACAATCCTTGACTAGACTGTCGAATGGCAAAAGCGCGTCGCATCCCGGCGCGATCCTTTCGACATGCCCCAAGCGTTGCCGATGCGGTGCGCAAGGGGGCAGGAGCAAAACGCGTGACCGTATTCGACCCTTCCTTCGAACCCTCGCTGCACGTCTTCGAACAAGACGGCGGATGGCAATGGGCGCTGACGGTGAAGCGGGCGACCGGCGTTGGCGTGAAAGTCGTTGCGTTCAGCCGGGACGGCTTTCGCGGCGAAGCCGAGGCCTACGCCGCCGGCCAGCTTGCCCGCGCCGCGTATGACGCCGCCGTGACGGCCTGACGCCGTCGCGTCGATCCCGCCGCCCGAGGATCGTCTTCATCGCTTGCCGCCCGCCGCCGGGTGGTTTTTCCCGATCGTTTTCAGTTTTCCGTCGCCTGTCGCGCTTTGCGCGACAGCGCGTGCGGCGCGCTTGCGCGCCCGTCCGCCCGAGCTCGCCGCGCCAAATGGTCCGTACCATTCGACACGTGTGTGCCATACGCCGCGCTTAACGTCCCTGCACTGCGTCCGTCGCGCCGGCGATGCGGCTCTTCGCGCCGTGATTCGAAGCGCGGACGTGGTTCGATATCGTAATAACATATGACGTTATTGCGTTGGCGGGACGATGACGTCCTGCTTCTTCACCAGGAGCCACCCATGCAACTCTCCCAGCTAGGCGGACATGTCGCCCAGTCCGGTTTCGCCGAACGGCAGAAGCACGCCCAGGCGCTGATGTTCGGCATGGCCGACATCAACGAGTATGTTTCCGGCGGCGTCTGCTACGACGCCGCGGCTTATGTCCGGTACCTGCTGCGCAGCGATGCGATGATCGCGCCCGGCGCGCTGCTCGACACGATCGGCCAGCACTGGCGAACCCGTTTCAACTTCGAGACCGGCGGTGAATGGGACGGGCGCGCGAGCATTCCGGCGGGAACCGCGGTCGGCTTCTCGCGCGGCGGCACGGTCTTTCATGCGGCGATCGCCGTCGGCGGCAGCCGGATCCGGGCGATTAACGGCGGCCGCCTGGGCAGCGGATGGATGTATGCAGTCGACCTGGCGCGCGTGCTCGAGCCGGATGCGGCCGGCGGCTTCACATACGATCGAGCAAACATCCGGGTTCACCTGTCGCGCCTGTAGGCCGCCCGGCCTTGCCTGCCGCGCCTGCTGCCGCGCACGCGGCTGCCTTCCCGCGCTGCCGGCCGCGCCGGCATGGCGTGGCGCTGTCCATCGCTGCTATCCTCTCGACCGTGATTGACTCTCCACGGCGTCGCGACCCGCATGCTGCGGTGCGGCGATGCACGCGGTGTGAACCCCGTGCGCGCTGAGGTAGCATGACTGAATATCCACGACGATCCGTGACCTGTTACGTGACTGATTTCCTACCGTCCATGTCCACATGGTCAAGACAACGATGAGCGACGCACCTGAAACCGCGGCGCCCGGCGACGACGAACCGTCCGGCGGCGCGTCGTCCTATCTGGTGCCGGGGCTCGAACGCGGGCTGCGGATCCTCGCCGAATTCTCCGCGCGCGAGCCGGTGCTCGGCGCGCCCGAACTGTCGAAGCGCATCGGCATTCCGCGCACGACCACGTTCCGCCTGCTGCAGACGCTCGAAGCGCTCGGTTTCCTTGAGCGCGTGAACGGCGATCGTTATTTTCGGCTCGGCGTCGGCGTGCTGCGGCTCGGCTTCGAATACCTGAATTCGCTCGAACTGACCGATCTCGGCGCGCCCGTGCTCGAACGGCTGCGCGACGCGACCAGCCTGTCGACGCATCTGCTGATCCGCGACCAGCGCGACGTCGTGTTCGTCGCGAAGGCGCAGAGCAACGCGTCGATGTTCGGTTCGGTGAAGGTGCACGTCGGCACGCGCCTGCCCGCGCATGCGACCGTGCACGGCCACGTGCTGATGGGCGACCTGACGCGCGACGCACTGCGCCAGCTCTATCCGGAAAAGCGGCTCGAGCAGTTTACCGAGCGCACGCCGGGTACCGTCGACGAACTTTACGAGCGCGTGCGCCATTACGCGCGGCTCGGCTACGCGGTGAGCGAGGCGGCGTTCGAGAGCGGCATTTCGGCCGTGACCGCGCCCGTACGCGATCATTCGGGCTCGATCGTCGCGGCGATCACCGCGACCGTGCCGCGCTCGGAAATCGGCGAGGCCCGCGAGAAGGAACGGCTCGTCGAAGCCGTGTGCGGCGCGGCGGTCGACCTGTCACAGCGGCTGAACTATCGTCCGCTCGAAAGCGATCCGACCTTCGCGCACGCGCGCCACAAGGTCGCGATGTTCTGAGTGTTCCGATGCGCGGCCGGCGGCCGTATAAATGCCATATGCGAATGACAAAAGCGGCCCGCGGGCCGCTTTTGTCGTTTCAGGCGACGCACGCCCGACGTCGTTCAGAACGAGTGGTGGATCCCGGTGAGCACGATCACCTGGTTCGCCGTGCTCGACACACCTGCCGTGAAGAAAGCGGCCTTTGCACCGCCCGAACCGTGCTCGTACAACACGTTCGCGTAAAGCTGCGTGCGCTTCGACAGCGCATAGATGTCGCCGAGCTCGACCTGCGTCCAGCGGCGGCCGGCCAGCGTCGTGGTCGCCGCGCCGCCCGCGATCGTGTTGAACGCGCTGCTGCGGTAGTTCACACCGGCGTCGTAGCTCTGGAACGTGTCCGAAAAGCCGTTCGACTGCATCTTCGTGCGCGTGTACAGGCCATGCACGAGGAAGTCGCCGAACTGGTAGGACGCGCCCGCCCCGATGTTCTCGACCTTGCTCGCGGTGTAGCCGTTCGCGGTGTTCTGCCCCTGGAACGACGTGATGCCGGTCGTGCTGATCAGGATCGCGCGGTCGTGCTCGTTCGAGTACACGGCCGACGCCTTGAACGGCCCGTTCGCATAGTTCAGCGCGACGCCGACCGACTTGCCGGTCGAGAAGTTCGTCGTGTTGCCGAGCGCCATCGTCGCCGCGGCCGAGAAGCCCGCGAAGGTCGGTGAGCGGTACTTGACCGAGTTGTTGTACGGCACGTTGCCGGTCGCGGCGAGCCCGTCGATGTTGCCGGGGTGGAACGCGTACCAGCTCATCGCGAGGTAGGCCGTGCTGAGCGGATCGAGATAATCGAACGACAGCGGCGTCTGACGGCCGAGCGTCAGCGTGCCGTAGCGCTCCGAGCCGAGGCCGACGAAGGCCGCGCGGTTCCAGATCGTGTTCGCGGTCGCGAACTGGCCGTTGTTCGTATAGAAGCCGTTTTCGAGCTGGAAGATCGCCGACAGGCCGTCGCCGAGGTCTTCCTTGCCCTTCAGGCCCCACCGATCGGGCTGCGTATTGCCCTGGATCATCGCCCACTTCGCATGGCCGCCGACGTTGTTCACGTACGCGACGCCCGCATCCATGCTGCCGTACAGCGTCACGCTGCTCTGTGCCCACGCGCCCGACACGGCGCCCACTCCGATCACTGCTGCTGCTACCGCATGCTTGACCATTTGATCTCCTGAATCTCCAACCTGATGAATACGTGCCGTGGCGGCATGCGCGGGAACGGCCGGCCGTCGCGCCTTTTCGCCATCGGGTGGGCATTCGTATGTTCCATATAAGGAACAGTGTGCCTCTGATGGAATGGAGTATAGGGGTGTCTCGCACCGTATCAAAAATAATTTTTTCGGGACGGATGGGTTTCCGGCCGACGCCCGGCGTCGGTGCACGAAACCCGCGTAAACCCGGTAAAGCCCCGTCATATAACAAAAAATTTCATTTGGTGAGGTGGGCGCATGTGATTGCCGACCCGGCGGTCAGTGTTTTCCCTAGGGCGTGCAGCTTTTTGTTTTACTCGTGGAAAGTCGCTCCTATAATCACCATCCATAAACTGCTGTTCCGGGTATGGAACAAATCGGAACAAACCGAGAGTCGATCAGAAGGAAGGGTGTGAGATGTCTGAACAATGGGTTTGCGCCGGGCACGCCGGCGCGCTGTCGGAAGACACGCCGATCGAGTTCAAGCGGACCGACGGCGTCGAAATCGGGATCTACCGCGTCGGCGACGACGTGTATGCGCTCGAGAACGTGTGCCCGCATGCATACGCGCTGCTGACGCAGGGGTTCGTCGACGAAGGCACGGTCGAATGCCCGCTGCACGAGGCCGTGTTCGACATCAAGACGGGCGAATGCCTGAAGGGTCCGGGCGGACGCGCACTGAAGCAGTACGCGGTGCGGCTCGCCGGCGAGGAAATCCAGATCAAGGTGGAGTGACATGAAAGAAGCGACCGTGAATTTCAATCCCTTCCTGAAGCCGTGGGTGGCGCCGCAGCCGAACAACGTCGCGGGCAAGGGGCAGATCGAGATCCCCGGCCAGGTCGAGAACCAGGTCTGGCAGAACCGCAAGGCCGCCCCGACCCAGTATGAAAACGACCTCGGCGATGCGCTCGAACGCGTGTTCGAAGCCGGCGCGACCGAGCTGGACGAGGTCGTCGCGGGCCTGAACCGCATCGGCTTCCGCGCGCCGGACGGCACGGTTTGGACACCTGAGCGCTTCCGCGCCGAAATGGCCTCGCTCGCGGAATGACCGCGTAAGCGCCGACCGCCGACCCGACGACAACCGCATCCGGAGCACACTGATGACGTCCCCCGAACAACACGCAGCACAACACGACCCGGTCCGTGCCTATCTCGACCGCGGCATCAAGAACTACTGGTATCCCGTCGCGCCGAGCTGGCAGGTGTCGAATGCACCGGTCGGCCTCACGCGCCTGTCCGAGCAGATCGTGCTGTGGCGCGATCACGACGGCAAGGTCCATGCGCTCGAGGATCGCTGCCCGCACCGCGGCGCACGCCTGTCGCTCGGCTGGAACCTGGGCGGCAACATCGCGTGCTGGTATCACGGCATCGAAGTCGACGGCGGCGGCACGGTCAACCGCGTGCCGGCCGTATCGAACTGTCCGCTCGAAGGCACGAAGTGCGTGAAGTCGTATCCGGTCGAGGAGAAGGCCGGCGCGATCTTCCTGTGGTTCGGCGACGAAGCGCACGGCGAGCCGGCGCCGCTGAACCTGCCCGAGGAACTGGTCGACGACGCGTACGGCCACTTCCTGTGCGTGTCGAACTGGAAGTGCAATTACCAGTACGCGATCGACAACGTGATGGACCCGATGCACGGCGCGTACCTGCATGCCACCTCGCACTCGATGGCCGAAGGCGACAAGCAGGCCGACATGCGCGTGCGCAAGACGGAAACGGGCCTGATGTTCGAGAAGATCGGCCAGCGCGACGTGAACTTCGACTGGGTCGAGCTTGGTGAAACGGGCTGCCTGTGGATGCGCCTCGCGATCCCGTACAAGCAGAAGTTCGGCCCGGGCGGCAACTTCGGGATCATCGGCTTCGCGACGCCGGTCGACGGCGACAACTGCCAGGTCTACTTCTGGCGCACCCGCAAGGTCAGCGGCTGGCAGCGCGACGTGTGGCGCTTCATGTACCGCAACCGCCTCGAGGGCCTGCACTGGGACGTGCTCGAGCAGGACCGCTACGTCCTCGAAAGCCTCGCGCCGAATGCGCGCGATCACGAATACCTGTACCAGCACGACGTCGGCATGACGCGCGTGCGCCGGATGCTGCGCACCCGTGCGCAGGAGCATCTTGCGGCGCTCGACGCACATCGCGCGGCGCAGGCGCAGGCCGCCTCGGAGCCGGCAAATGGCTGAGCGCGCTCCGGTCGTGTCGCTCACGGGGCGCCGCGTGCTCGTGACGGGTGGCGCGCGCGGGCTCGGCGCGGCGTTCGTGAAGGCGCTCGTCGAAGCGGGCGCGCAGGTCGCGTTCGGCGACGTGCTGGCCGACGAAGGCCGCGCGCTGGCCGCGCAACTCGCCGAAGCCGGCCATGTCGTGCATTGCTTCGCGCTCGATCTCGCCGATCCGGCGAGCGTCACCGCGTTCGTCGCGCAGGGCGCGGCGGCGCTCGGCGGCGTCGATGCGCTGATCAACAACGCGGCGATCACGAACTCGGGCGGCAAGCTGTCGACCGAGCTCGACGTGTCGACGTGGGACGCCGTGATGAACGTGAACGTGCGCGGCGTGTGGCTCGTCAGCAATGCGGCGCTGCCGTATCTCGCGCAGTCGGGCCGCGGCGCGATCGTGAACCTCGCGTCGGACACAGCACTGTGGGGCGCGCCGAAGCTGCTCGCGTACGTCGCGAGCAAGGGCGCGGTGATCGCGATGACGCATGCGCAGGCACGCGAGTTCGGCGCGCACGGCGTGACGGTCAATGCGATCGCGCCGGGGCTGACCGAAGTCGAGGCGACCGCCTACGTGCCGGCCGAGCGCCACGCGTTCTACCTGCAGGGCCGCGCGCTGACGCGTGCGCAGGTGCCCGACGACGTGACGGGCCCCGTGCTGTTCCTGCTGTCGGACGGCGCGCGCTTCGTGACGGGTCAACTGCTGCCGGTGAACGGCGGCTTCGTGATGAATTGATTGAATTGAAGTTTTCACTCTGATGAAGGAGAGGACGATGGCGGACGCCGATCTCGAACGCAAGTCGTGGGACCAGCCGGAAGGCGCAAGCTTCAACGACTGGATGGAAGGGCGCGTGGCGCGCTACGCAACCCGTCGCTACGACTGGGACGCACTGAAGTTCCAGGCCGACTACGACCCGAAGTACCGCCGTGCGCAGATGCGCTACGTCGGCACGGGCGGCACGGGCGTCGCGAAGGACGTCAACACGGTGCCGGCCGGCGGCTTCACGTTCTCGACGATGGTCATCCCGGCCGGCAACATCGGCCCGAGCCACATCCACATGGACGTCGAGGAAATCTTCTTCGTGCTGCGCGGCAAGATGAAGGTGATCTGCGAGCGTGACGGCGAGACGTGGGAAGCGATCCTCGGCGAGCGCGACCTGATCTCGGTGCCGCCGGGCGTGTATCGCACGGAAATCAACATCGGCGAGGAAGATGCGCTGATGTGCGTGATGCTCGGTTCGCCGAAGCCGGTCACGCCGACCTATCCGCCCGATTCGCCGCTCGCGAAGATCAAGCGCTGAGACGGAGCAGGTGAAGCAATGAGTGTCATCGACAAACGTGAACGCGACCGCACCGCGGCGTTCGCCGCGCTGCTCGGGCAGTTTCCGGAACAGCGTTGCGCGGCCGGCGCGGCGGGCACGATCGGTTATCGCGAGGCCGGCGCGCAGCATGCAGGCCGTGCGCTGCCCGTCGTGCTGCTGCACGGCATCGGCTCGGGCGCCGCATCGTGGGTCCGCCAGCTCGACACGCTCGGCGCATCGCGGCGCGTGCTCGCGTGGGATGCGCCCGGTTACGGCGTGTCGACGCCGGTGCACGGCGCGTCGCCGGCAGCCGCCGATTACGCGGCATCGCTGAACGCGTGGCTCGAGGCACTCGGCATCGAACGCTGCGTGCTGGTCGGTCATTCGCTCGGCGCGATCATCGCGGGCGGTCTCGTCCGCGTGATGCCCGCGCGGATCGCCGGCCTGCTGCTGGTGTCGCCCGCGGGCGGCTACGGCAGCGCACCGGCTGAAACGCGCGAATCGCGCCGCGACGCGCGGCTCGCGATGCTCGCCGAACTCGGCCCGGCCGGGCTCGCCGAGCAGCGCAGCGGCAACATGCTGTCCGGTTTCGCGAACGAGGATGCGCGTGCGTGGGTGCGGTGGAACATGGCGCGCATCGTGCCGGCCGGCTACGCGCAGGCCACGCATCTGCTTGCGAACGCCGATCTCGCGACCGATCTCGCCGGCTTTCGCGGCCGCACGGCCGTGGCCGTCGGCGCGAACGACGCGATCACGCCGCCTGCTGCATGCGAGCGGATCGCCGCGGCCGCGCACGTCGGGCTGCAGGTGATTCCGCAAGCAGGCCATGCCGGCTACGTGGAAGCACCGGCCGTCTATTCCGCACTGATCGACACGTTCTGCCGTCAGTGCGACCAACAGCGGGGACTCGTATGAACTACCCCCACGCTCACGTTCGTTCGCTGCCCCCCGAGGGGGCGGATGCCTCCCTTGGGGCGGCCCGGCGGGAGGCATCATGAACGAACCGCTGCAACAACCCGAACTCGAAAGCGGCAAGGCCGAAGCCAGCTACGTGGTCCCCGGCCTCGAACGCGGGTTGCGGATTCTCGCCGAGTTCTCGCCGCGCGAGCCCGTGCTCGGCGCGCCCGAATTGTCGAAGCGGCTCGGCATTCCGCGCACGACGGTATTCCGTCTGCTGCAGACGCTCGAATCGCTCGGCTTCCTCGAGCGTGCGGACAAGGATCGCAACTACAAGCTCGGCATCGCCGTGCTGCGGCTCGGCTTCGAATACCTGAGCTCGCTGGAGCTGACCGATCTCGGCCTGCCCGTGATCGAAAGCCTGCGCGATGCGACCGGCTTCACGACGCACATCGTGATCCGCGATGGTCGTGACGTGGTGTTCGTCGCGAAGGCGCAGAGCCAGGCGCCGGTGTTCAGCTCGATCCGCGTGAACGTCGGCACGCGCTTGCCCGCGCATGCGACGACGCACGGCCACGTGCTGATGGGCGACCTGTCGCTGAAGGAGCTGCATGCGCTGTATCCGGAAGGCGCGCTGAACCGGATGACGAACGCGACGCCGGAAACGGTCGACGCGCTGTACGAAGTGATCCGCGAGGATGCGCTGCGCGGCTACGGCGTCAGCAATTCGTCGTTCGAGCGCGGCATCTCGGTGGTCACCGCGCCGGTGCGCAACGAGACGCAGAAGATCGTCGCGTGCATCACCGTGACGGTGCCGAGGCCGGAAATCGACGCGGCGCTGATCGCGGACGGCCTGATCGACAAGGTGCAGCGCGCGGCGGCGGAACTGTCGCGGCGGCTCAATTACCGCTCGGATGACGAGCACACGTTTCTCAAGGCATTAGGACTCCGATGATCCAGATCGATCTGACCGGGCAGGTGGCGGTGGTGACGGGCGGTTCGTCCGGCATCGGCCTCGCGACCGCCGAACGGTTCCTGCAGGCGGGCGCGTCAGTCGCGATTTGCGGCCGCGACAGCGAGCGCCTCGCCCGCGCCGAAGCGATGCTCGTTGAAAAGTATCCGGGCGCGCAACTGCTCGCCGCGCGCTGCAACGTGCTCGACGAAGCCGATGTGGCCGCGTTTGCGCAAGCCGTATCGGCGCGCTTCGGCCGTGCCGACATGCTGGTCAACAACGCTGGCCAGGGCCGCGTGTCGACCTTCGCCGACACGACCGACGACGCGTGGCGCGAAGAACTCGAACTGAAGTATTTCAGCATCATCCGCCCGACGCGCGCGTTCCTGCCGCTGCTGCGCGACGCGCAGGCGCCGACGATCACCTGCGTGAACTCGCTGCTCGCGCTGCAGCCGGAGCCGCACATGGTCGCGACGTCGTCGGCGCGCGCGGGCGTGCTGAGCCTCGTGAAGTCGCTCGCGACCGAACTCGCGCCGCAGCGTATCCGCGTGAACTCGATCCTGATCGGCATCGTCGAATCGGGCCAGTGGCGCCGCCGTTACGAAACGCAGGCGCAGTCCGGTGAAAGCTGGGAGGACTGGACGGGCGCGCTCGCCCGCACGAAGAACATTCCGCTGAACCGCTTCGGCAAGCCTGACGAGGCCGCCTGGGCACTCTTTTATCTCGCAACGCATCTGTCGTCGTACACGACGGGCAGCCATATCGACGTTTCTGGAGGCTTTGCACGCCATGTCTAAAAAAACCACGGTTGGCGAGCTGATTGCCGCCTTTCTCGAGCAGTGCGGCGTGAAGACCGCATTCGGTGTCATCTCGATTCACAACATGCCGATCCTCGACGCGATCAACTCGCGCGGCAACATCCGGTATGTCGGTGCACGCGGTGAAGCCGGTGCGTTGAACATGGCCGACGGCCTGGCCCGCGTGTCGGGCGGCCTCGGCGTCGCGTTCACGAGCACGGGCACGGCGGCGGGCAACGCGGCCGGCGCGATGGTCGAGGCGCTGACGGCCGGCACCGCGCTGCTGCACGTCACGGGGCAGATCGAGACGCCGTACCTCGACCAGGATCTCGCGTACATCCATGAAGCGCCGGACCAGTTGTCGATGCTGCATTCGATCTCGAAGGCCGCGTTCCGCGTGCGCACCGTCGAAACCGTGCTGCCGACGATCCGCGAAGCCGTGCGCATTGCGCAGACCGCGCCGACGGGCCCCGTGTCGGTCGAGATTCCGATCGACATCCAGGCCGCTGAAATCGAATGGCCGGAAGACCTCGCGCCGGCACACGTCGCGGTGCGCGAGCACGACACCGCTCGCGTCGCGAAGCTCGCCGATGCCCTCGCGGCCAAGCGCCGCCCGCTGCTGTGGCTCGGCGGCGGCGCGCGCCACGCACGCGAGGAAGTCGAGCGCCTCGTGAAGCTCGGCTTCGGCGTCGTGACGAGCGTGCAGGGCCGCGGCGTGCTGCCCGAAGATCACCCGGCGACGCTCGGCGCGTTCAACGTGCACGCGTCCGTCGAAGCGTTCTACAAGACCTGCGATGCGCTCGTCGTCGTCGGCTCGCGCCTGCGCGGCAACGAAACGCTGAAGTACAAGCTCGCGCTGCCGCAGCCGCTGTTCCGCATCGACGCCGACGCGCTCGCCGACAACCGCGGCTATCGCAACGAACTGTTCGTGCACGGCGATTCGAAGCGTGTGCTGGCCGAGCTGGCCGACCAGCTCGAAGGCCGCCTGTCGGTCGATCCGCAGTTCGCGGCCGATCTCGCGGCCGCCCGCGAGCAGGCGGTGGCCGACGTGTCGAAGGGCCTCGGGCCGTACAAGCAGCTCGTCGATACGCTGCAGGGCGCGGTCGGTCGCGACTACAACTGGGTGCGCGACGTGACGATCTCGAACAGCACGTGGGGCAACCGCCTGCTGAAGATCTTCGAGCCGCGCTCGGGCGTGCATGCGCTCGGCGGCGGCATCGGCCAGGGCATCCAGATGGGCATCGGCGCGGCGCTGGCGGATGCGGCGGCGAAGACGGTCTGCCTCGTCGGCGACGGTGGCCTGATGGTCAACGTCGGCGAGCTCGTCACGGCCGTGCAGGAAAACGCGAACGTGATGATCGTGCTGATGAACGACCAGTGCTACGGCGTGATCCGCAACATCCAGGACGCGCACTACGGTGGTCGCCGCTGTTTCGTGCAGCTGCACCAGCCCGATTTCGCGCAGTTCTGCGCGAGCTTCGGCCTCACGCACTACCGGATCACGTCGCTCGACGACGCGGAAGCGATCGTGCGCGAAGGGATGGCGAAGGCAGGCCCGGTGATGGTCGAGGTCGACATGCTGTCGGTCGGCGCGTTCGCATCGAACTTCGCAGGCCCGCCGGTCAAGAAGGAAGAGCCGTCGGAGCGCCAATATGCTTAACGGGCAAAAGCGGGCTCACGCCCCTGTCGACGTCGCGATGATCGGCTTCGGTGCGATCGGCGCGGCCGTGTACCACGCGGTCGAGCACGATGCGTCGCTGCGCGTCGCGCACGTGATCGTGCCGGAACACCAGCGCGCGGCGGTGCAGGGCGTGCTGGGCGGCGCGGTGGAGGTCGTGTCGTCGGTCGACGCACTGGCCCGCCGCCCCGAGTTCGCGCTCGAATGCGCGGGCCACAGCGCGCTCGTCGATCACGTCGTGCCGCTGCTGAAAGCCGGCACCGATTGCGCGGTCGCGTCGATCGGCGCGCTGTCCGATCTCGCGCTGCTCGACGTGCTCGCACAGGCGGCCGACGAGGGCGACGCGACGGTCACGCTGCTGTCCGGCGCGATCGGCGGGATCGACGCGCTGGCGTCCGCGAAGCAGGGCGGCCTCGACGAAGTGCTGTACGTGGGCCGCAAGCCGCCGCTCGGCTGGCTCGGCACGCCCGCCGAGGAGTTGTGCGACCTGCGCGCGATGACCGGGGAAAAGGTGATCTTCGAAGGCAGCGCGCGCGATGCCGCGCGCCTGTATCCGAAGAACGCGAACGTCGCGGCCACCGTCGCGCTTGCGGGCCTCGGCCTCGACGCGACGCACGTGCGCCTGATCGCCGATCCGGCGGTCGAGCGCAACGTGCACCGCATCACCGCGCGCGGCGCATTCGGCGAGATGTCGCTGGAAATGAGCGGCAAGCCGCTGCCCGACAACCCGAAGACGTCCGCGCTGACGGCGTACAGCGCGATCCGCGCGCTGCGCAACCGCGCGGCCCGCTGCGTGATCTGACCGGGCCATTGAATGCCTGCCCGCGCCACGGCGAGGGCGGACGTGCAGAGACAGATTTGTGGGACTTGTGACATGACTCCTTTCGATACGAGCCTCGTACCCGACGGCAACATCCTGATCGGCGGCGAATGGCGGCGCGGCCGTGGCGCGCCTTACGCGAGCATCTATCCGGCCGACCAGTCGCTGAACATGGAAGTGTCGACCGCGAATGCGGACGACGCGGCCGAAGCCGCCGTGGCCGCCGACGCCGCATGGCGCCGCGCCGACTGGGCCGGGCTGAAGCCGCACCAGCGCGCGCAGGTGCTGTACCGCATCGCCGATCTGATCATGCAGCGCCACGAGGCCCTCGCGAACCTGCAGCGCCGCGACAACGGCAAGCCGATCGGCGAGACGCGCGTGCTGGTGGCGAGCGCCGCGAACACGTTCCGCTATTTCGCGGCGTGCCTCGAAACGCTCGACGAGGAACTGACGCCGTCGCGCGGCGACTACCTGACGATGAGCGTGTACGAGCCCATCGGCGTGATCGCGGCGATCACGCCGTGGAATTCGCCGATCGCGTCCGATGCGCAGAAGCTCGCGCCGGCGCTGGCGGGCGGCAACGCGGTGGTGCTGAAGCCGGCCGAAGTCACGCCGCTCGTGTCGCTCGCGCTGGCGCGCATCTGCGAGGAAGCGGGCGTGCCGAAGGGCGTGCTGAGCGTGCTGCCGGGCAAGGGTTCGGTGATCGGCGACGTGCTCGTGCGTCATCCGCTGGTGAAGAAGGTGTCGTTCACCGGCGGCACCGAAGTGGGCCGCGGCATCGCGCGCATCGCGGCCGAGAAGCTGATGCCCGTGTCGCTCGAACTCGGCGGCAAGTCGCCGACCATCGTGTGCGACGACGCCGATCTCGACCACGCGGTCAACGGCGTGCTGTACGGCATCTTCAGCTCGTCGGGCGAAGCGTGCATCGCGGGTTCGCGGTTGTTCGTGCAACGTTCGGTGTACGACGAATTCATGAAGCGCCTGGTCGCGGGCGCACGCAAGCTGCGCGTGGGCGACCCGACGCGGCCCGACACGCAGATGGGGCCGCTGATCACCGCGAAGCATCGAGAATCGGTGGAGCGCTACGTGGCGCTCGGTCTCGAGGAAGGCGGCCGCCTGCTGTGCGGCGGCGAGCGGCCTGCGGGCGACGGGCGCGAGCACGGCTTCTTCTATCAGCCGACGATTCTCGAAGGTTTGCCGAACAGCGCGCGCATCTGCCAGGAAGAAATCTTCGGCCCGGTGCTCGTCGCGATGCCGTTCGACGACGAAGCGTCGCTGATCGCGCAGGCGAACGACAGCGTGTTCGGCCTGGCGGCCGGCATCTGGACGCGCGACTACAAGCGCGCATGGCGCATCGCACGCGCGCTGGAGACGGGCACCGTCTGGATCAACACGTACAAGCTGTTTTCGATCTCCACGCCGTTCTCGGGCTGGAAGGAGAGCGGGATGGGGCGCGAGAAGGGGCGTCTCGGCATCCGCGAGTACATGCAGCAGAAGAGCCTCTACTGGGGCTTGAACGACGCGCCGCTGCCGTGGGCGAACTGAGCGAAGGGGAATGACGCAATGAGCATTTTGGGAATCGAGCAGATCACGTACGGCGTCGACGACCTCGCGACCTGCCGGCGCTTTTTCGCCGACTGGGGGATGAAGGAAGTCTCGCACGACGACACGCGCGCACGCTTCGAGACGCTGAACGGCTGCACCGTGCTGGCCGTCAAGGCCGACGATCCGTCGCTGCCGCCCGCGTTCGAAGCGGGGCCGACGCTGCGGGAAGTCACGTGGGGCGTCGCGACGCGGCAGGAACTCGACGCGCTGCGCACGAAGCTCGCCGGCCAGCCCGGTTATTACGCGCAGGACGACGCGGTCGGCTGCATCGACCCGAACGGGATGGCGATCCGCATCGAAGTCACGCGCAAGCGCGCACTCGACATCACGGGCTCGCCGTCGAACGTGTGGGGCCAGACGCTGCGCGTCGACCAGCCGAGCCCGATCTATGCGCGCGCGGAGCCTGTCGAGGTCGGGCACGTGGTGTTCTTCACGAACTGCCTCGACGCGCAGGAAAAGTTCTATCACGAGCTGCTCGGCTTCGAGACGTCCGACCGTTACCCGGGCCGCGGCGCGTTCATGCGCTGCGCGCCGCACGGCGGCCACCACGACCTGTTCCTGCTCGCGCTGCCGAACGGCAAACGTGGCCTGAACCACGTCGCCTTCACCGTGCGCGACATCCACGAGGTGTTCGGCGGCGGCATGCACATCGACCGCTGCGGCTGGGAAACGCAACTCGGCCCGGGCCGCCACCCGGTGTCGTCCGCGTACTTCTGGTACTTCCAGAACCCGGCCGGCGCGCTGATCGAGTACTACGCGGATGAAGACGTGCTGACGCCCGAATGGCAGCCGCGAGAATTCGAGCCGGGCCCGACGGTGTTCGCCGAATGGGCGGTCGACGGCGGCCTCGACGGCAACACGCGCCGGCAGAAGAACGCGAAGGCGCCGGAAGGCAAGTTCATGACGGAGCGGAAATCATGAGCGAAGGGAACGCACAGGAGCATGCCGCGCCCGGCACGGTCGTCGTGATCGGCGGCGGCCAGGCTGCCGGCTGGGTGTTGAAGACGCTGCGCGCGGAAGGCTTTGCGGGCCGCCTCGTGATGATCGCGGATGAACCGCATCTGCCGTACGAGCGGCCGCCGTTGTCGAAGGCCGTGCTGGCCGGCGACGCCGACATCGAAACCGTGCGCGTCGTCCGTCCGGACGAATTCGACGCGCTGAACGTGGAAGCATGGCAGCCGGAGCGCGCCGCATCGATCGACCGCGCACGCCGCGTCGTGACAACCGAAAGCGGCCGCGAGATCGAGTACGACCGCCTCGTGATTGCGACCGGCGGCACGTCGCGCCGCTTGCCGGACGCACTCGTGAGGACCCCGAATCTGCATTACCTGCGCACGCTCGACGAAGCGGCCGCGCTCGGCGAGAAGCTGCGTGCGAGCCGGCGCGTGCTCGTGATCGGCGGCGGCTGGATCGGCCTCGAAGTCGCGGCGACCGCGCGCAAGCTCGGCGTCGAGGCGGTGGTCGTCGAAGGCGCGCCGCGGCTGTGCGGCCGCTCGGTGCCGCAGATCGTGTCGGATTTCCTGCTCGACCTGCACCGCGCGAACGGTGTCGACGTCCGCCTCGGCGCGGCGCTCGCGTCGCTCGACGCGCAGCCGGACGACGCGTCGAAGGTGCGCGCGACGCTCGCCGACGGCACGACGATCGACGCCGATTTCGCGGTGGCCGGCATCGGCCTCGCGCTGAACGCGTCGCTCGCGAGCGACGCGGGGCTGGCGATCGACGACGGCATCGTCGTCGACGAATTCGGCGCGACCAGCGACCCGGCGATCTTCGCGTGCGGCGACGTCGCGAACCATCACAACGGCTGGCTGAAGCGGCGCGTGCGGCTCGAATCGTGGGCCAACGCGCAGAACCAGGCGATCGCGGCGGCGAAGGCCGTGCTCGGCGTGCGCGCCCCGTACGCGGAGATTCCGTGGTTCTGGTCCGATCAGTACGACGTGAACCTGCAGATCCTCGGTGATCTGCCGGCCGATGCGCAGCTCGTCGTGCGCGGCGATCTTGCCGCGCGCCGCGCGACGCTGTTTTTCGTAGGCGAAGGACATGTGAGAGGTGTCATCGCCGTCAACAACGCGCGTGAGCTGAAGCTCGCGCGCAAGTGGATGAACCAGGGCCGGGCAGTGGATACGGAAGCCCTGGCAGACACGAGCAGGACACTGGCCTGACCGGGCGACGAGACACAGGAGACTCCCCGCATGAGCACTTTCGACAACGTCGTGGCCGGTCGCGCCACGATGGAAGCTGCCGCCTCCACGCCCGGCGCGATCATCGCGCGGCTCGAGCGGCTTCCCGCCAACGCGATGCAGATCCGCGCGCGCGTGCTGATCGGCACCGCGACGTTCTTCGACGGCTTCGACGTGATCACGATCGCGGCGACGCTGCCGCTGCTGATTCACAAATGGGGGCTGTCGCCGACACAGATCGGCATGCTGATCGCGTCCGGCGCGATCGGCCAGCTGATCGGCGCCTTCCTGTTTCCCGCGCTGGCGGAGAAGCACGGTCGCGTGAAGGCGATCGCGTGGAGCTCGGCGGTGATCGGCATCACGAGCATCGCGTGCGGCTTCGCGCCGACCTTCGAGATCTTCGTGCTGCTGCGGATTTTGCAGGGTCTGGGCCTGGGCGGCGAGTTGCCGGTTGCCGCGACGTACATCAACGAGATCACGCGCGCCCATGGCCGCGGCCGCTTCGTGCTGCTGTACGAGATCGTGTTCCCGATCGGCCTGCTCGTGTCGATGGCGCTCGGTGCGTGGCTGGTGCCGCGCTTCGGCTGGGAAATCATGTACTTCGTCGGCGGGCTGCCGCTGATCCTGTCGCTGGTGCTCACGCGCCTCGTGCCCGAATCGCCGCGCTGGCTCGCGTCGCGCGGGCGGCTCCCGGAAGCCGGGCGGGCGGTCGGCGTGTTCGAAGCGTCGGTGCGCGGCGAACTGCCGCCGGTCACGCAGGCAGCGGCGTTCGACGAGATGGTGCGCCAGCATCCGAAGCGCAAGATGAGCGACCTGTTCAGCGCCGCGTATCGCAAGCGCACGCTCGCGGTGGCGACGTTGTGGGCGACCTGCGGGTTCATCCAGTACGGGCTGTCGACGTGGCTGCCGACGATCTACAAGAACTTCTATCACGCGCCGCTGCAGCTCGCGCTGAACCTCGCGGTGATCGGCTCGGTGATGGGCGTGCTTGGGTCGCTGGCGTCGGCGCTGCTCGTCGACAAGCTCGGCCGCAAGCCGGTGATCGTGTGGTCGTTCGTGCTGTGCGCGCTGTCGCTGGCGTTCGCGGGCTTCTATCACGCGTCGTCGGTGTATGTCGTGTCGATCTTCTGCTCGCTGTCGCTCGGGTTGATGGCGTCGGGGTTCATTACCGCGTACGTCTATACGCCGGAGCAGTATCCGACGAGCATCCGCGCGTCGGGCTGCGGGCTCGGCAGCGCATGGCTGAAGATCGCGTCGTTCGTCGCGCCGATGGTGGTGCCGCACGCGATCATCGGCGGGAATCTCGCGCCGGCGTTCTACCTGATCGGCATCGTGCCGCTGATCGCGGCGGTGACCGTGCACTTCGTCGGGATTGAGACGAAGGGTAAGGTGCTGGAGGCGCTCGAAGCGTAAGGGTGGCGGCGGTAACGGATGAGGTGGAGAGGCCCGGGCGATGCCCGGGCCTTTTTATCTGGCGGCGATCGGGGTGCCGCGCCGCGCCGCGCCGGGGCGGGGCGTGTGAACGCATGCAATGGCCGACTAGCGGCTCGCGTGTTCTAATTCACGATCCCGTTTTTCGACCGACCGTCGCCATGTCTTTGTTCGAACCCGTCACGCTGAATACCTCCCGCCTCATCCTGCGGCCGCTTCGCGACGCCGACGCGCCGACTTTCTTCGAGATCTGGTCCGATGCGGAAGCGATGCGCTATTTCTCGTTCTCGCCGATGACGCAGATCGAGCAGGCCGAGGCGCGCGTCGCGCGCAACGTGCAGACGTCCGCGAGCGGGGAGAGCCTGACCTGCGTGCTCGAACTGCGGGAAACCGGCGAAGCGCTCGGCGAATGCGCGCTGTTCCATGCGAACGCGCAATGCCGGCGCGCCGAGATCGGCTTCAGCCTGCGGCGAAAGTACTGGCGCGGCGGATATATGCGCGAGGCGGCGTCGGCCATGATCGATCATGCCTTCGGCACACTGCGGCTGAACCGGCTCGAAGCCGATATCGACCCGCGCAACGTCGCGTCCGCGGGGCTGCTCGAACGGCTGGGCTTCGTGCGGGAAGGGCTGCTGCGCGAACGCTGGATCGTCGGCGACGAAGTGTCGGACAGCGCGCTGTACGGGTTGCTCGCGAGCGACCGGCGCTGATGCGGCGCCTGCAGCAGCGGATCATTGCGCGGCAGGAACGATCGCGCACGCGTTGATGCAACGACGCGCGGCAATCGGATTCGGCCCGCCAGGTTCGACCCGGCGGCCGGCCGATGAGGTTGTATTCACAACTTCGCGAGCCAGCCCTCGACCTTGTCTTTCCCGCGCAGCGTTGCAACCCATCGATCGGGCAACGCCTGTTCGCCGTACAGCACGCCGGCGAGGCCGCCGGCGATGGCCGCAGTCGTATCCGTGTCGTTGCCGAGCGCGATCGCGCGCTTCACGCAGTCCTCGTAGCTGCCCGTGGACAGCAGACAATGGATCGCCGACCAGAAACTGTCGACCACATAACCCGATCCTTGCGGCGCGTCGAAGCGGCCGTCGAGCACGATCTTCAGTTCGATTTCGTCGGCCGTGCCTTCGTAGCGCGCGAGCAGTTCGTCCTCTGCTGTGCGCACCGCATCGGGTGCGAGCTGGCCATCGACGATTCTCAGCGCCGTCAGGCAATAGAGCGCGCAGCAAAGCTGCGAACGCACGTGGCCATGCGTGACGACACTCTGCTTGTACGCGAGCCGGATCGCGTCGTCATACGACGCGGCGACCATCACGACGGGGAAGCAGCGCATCAGCGAGCCGTTGCCGTTGTCGCGCTCGTCGCGGGGCCCGGCCACTGCGGGCGCGGCGCCGGCCGCCAGCGCATGGAACGCGCGTTGCGTCTGCAGGCCGACGTCGAATACGCGGCCGTCCGGCGTGAATGCGCCGCGATGAAACCAGTCCAGCAGGTTGCCGGCGAACGTATCGAGATTCAGGTCGTGCTCGCGCAGCAGTGCGTCGAGCAGCGCGAGCGCCTGCGCACCGTCGTCGCTCCAGGTGCCGGGCGGTACGCCGTCGTGCGCGCGAGCGAAGCGCGGCGGCGGGGTCATGTCGATCGCAGCAGGCGGCGGAATCGAAGCGGCGTCGTGGAATTCGTACGGCACGCCGAGCGCGTCGCCGATCAGCAGGCCAAGCAGGCCGCCGCGCAGGCGGGATCGTCGGTTCGGAATCGGTGTCATCGAAAGGTGTTCGGGTTGGGACGGCTTGCGTCGCGGAAGACCGTGCGCAAGACCTTGAGTTGAGCCCCGTAATTATGCAGTCGCCGGCAAGTGACGTACTTTTCCGGCTGTTCGCCGGGCGCCTTCGCGCGGTGGCGGCCGCAGTCGCTGTTGAAACGACCCACGATGATTACGTCAATGCCCGCCCGGCCACCACGTCGACAGGCATTTCACGCTCCAGCGCCCTGGCGGCGAGTTCCCCGACCCAGTTTGCATCGGAGGGATCGACGACGCCATATTGGGCCGGCGGAAAAAAAGCAAAGAGGTGAGCCACCGCAGTCAGGCGTTCGCATTCGGCGTGAGACAGCAGACAGGACGTCACGGTCAATGGCGCGGCCGGTCCACTCCATCTCAATCCGATGCGGATATGGGTGCGTGGCGCAAATGCTATTGCCAATTCTCGCCTCGGGATCAACCATCTCGTCTCCAAGGGGAACGTTGGCGGCCCGTACCAATTGTCAGCCGCAATCAGATCAGCCAGCACCAGCCAATGACCGATGGACGTTCGGGCCAGGATCCACTGTCTCACTCGGGCCTTGCTGGATTTGAGCTCGCCGTCGATCCATTCCTCGACGTAGAGGGGTTCCGGATCGTAGTCGTCCGACCACACGATGATTGCGGAACATAGCGTATGGCGCTCCAGTTCGACATGCCCGTTGGACGGCATTTCGCGCCAGTACCGCTGTCGGGTACCGTACGTCGCGACGCACCAGTTCAGGCCGATCCACGCTGCGATGAAGAGCGCCGTGACCCATATGATGGTGAAGGCTGTTCCGTCAACCGCACGATCCAGATCAAAGGCCGGATCGACCATTCCGCGGTATGCAAGCAGACCCAGCAAGTACGCGAGCATCGGGATCACAGGCCCGAATATGACCGGCAACGCCAGAATGGCGAGCCAGTTTCGGACATGCACGGTCCCCGCCGACATGGCGCGCGCACGCTCCTCATCGCTCATCGCCGCGACTTCCCGCGCGGCAATGTCGTCGCTCGGGGTGTGGAACCGCTCGTAATCATTCTCGTATTGGGACATTCGACGGGCGTTTGGTGAAGGGGGGCGAGAAAGCAGGGGTTGCCTCGAGAAACGGATTCTTGCATACGTCAGGGTCTGCTTACATGCGGAACGCATGTGCGGTCCGTATGCAAGCAGACCCTGGCCGATGTGCCGCGGCCGGTGCGAAATCCTGCCGCAGGGGCCCGTGTGCGCAGGCGTGCTGGCTGCGCGGTTCGCGAGCGAGTGTTGGGCCGTGTGACGCTTGCGCCGCGCCGGCAGGCGCGCGGGATTCTCGAGCGTGGATGACTTGCCGGATTCACGGGGCGAACGTACGCTTGGTCGATATCACGGTCCATCCACAGGTTCTCGACCATGCAAGCTCATCCTCTGCGTCTTTCCCCCGGCGACGATTTGCGCGGCGCGATCGAGCACGCGTTGCGCGGCCACGCATCGCATGCGGCCTTCGTGATCCAGGGCATCGGCAGCCTGAGCGTCGCGCAGTTGCGTTTCGCCGGCGCGGACCAGCCGGCCGAACTGCGCGGCGACCTCGAAATCCTGACGCTGGCCGGCTCGGTCTCGCCGGACGGCGCGCATCTGCACATGTCGATCTCCGATGCGGCCGGCCGCGTGACGGGCGGCCACGTCGCGAGCGGCTGCGTGGTGCGTACGACGGCCGAGATTCTGCTCGTGCTGCTGCCCGCGCATCGTTTCTCGCGCGAAGCCGATGCGGGCACCGGCTTCAACGAACTGGTGATCCGGAGCGCGCCAGGCGGTGAGGGCGCGTGAATGCTGCGAAGCGGCGCTAGAATCGCCGGTCATTCGACGCATTTCCACCATTCACACTTCCGCGAGGCCGCCATCCATGGATGATTCCGAAATCGAACACAAGGTGTGGGAAATCGTGCGCACCTGGCTCGAGGGCGCGACGCCCGGGCAATGGCACCGGTTCGCCGCGCGCTCCAATTACGACGACAACGGCCGCGCGTTGCGCTGGCTGCTCGACAACCGCAACATCGATCACGCCACCGCGCTGCTGATCTACTGGAATCTCGGCGCCGCTTGGTTCGTGCAGTACGCGAACGAAAGCGACCTGGGAGACGCGTCGTATCAACTGGACAGGTTCCGGCTGGCGCGTGAGGTCGAGCGGCGTTATGCCGACGGCTATTACGCCGATCACGGGATCTGGTTCGATCCATACGACTTCGAAGGCGCGGGCCCGAACGACTATCCGGACGTGCCGGTCGTGCGGCCGGTGCCGGCGCTGATGCTGCAGCCGACGAGCGGCCGCGAGTATGTCGATCTCGACGAGGAAGGGTACGACGAAGGCTTGCCGTTCGACGTCGTCGATCGGATTTCCGCGCTTTACGACTGACGAGGCCGGCACGGCCACCCGGCGCCGCATAAAAAAATGGCGCCGCGGGCATTCAGCCTGCGACGCCATTGCGTGGTGTGCTGCGACGTCAACCGCCCGTCGCAGCCCGTTCCGCGTGCTTACATCTGCACGGTGTCGGCCACTTCCTTGAAGTCTTCGATCTGGTCGAAGTTCATGTACTTGTAGATCTGGTCGCCGTTCGCGTTGAGCACGCCCATGTCGGCCATGTACTCTTCCTTGGTCGGGATCTTGCCCAGGCGCGAGCAGATCGCCGCCAGTTCCGCCGAGCCGAGATACACGTTCGTGTTCTTGCCGAGACGGTTCGGGAAGTTGCGGGTCGACGTCGACATGACCGTCGCGCCTTCGCGCACCTGAGCCTGGTTACCCATGCACAGCGAGCAGCCCGGCATTTCGGTACGCGCACCGGCCGTGCCGAACACGCCGTAGTGGCCTTCTTCGGTCAGCTGCTTCTGGTCCATCTTGGTCGGCGGCGCGACCCACAGCTTGACCGGGATGTCGCGCTTGCCTTCGAGCAGCTTCGACGCGGCACGGAAGTGACCGATGTTGGTCATGCACGAGCCGATGAACACTTCGTCGATCTTCGCGCCTGCGACGTCCGACAGCGTCTTCACGTCGTCCGGGTCGTTCGGGCACGCGACGATCGGCTCGTGGATGTCGGCGAGGTCGATCTCGATGACGGCCGCGTACTCGGCGTCGGCATCCGGCGACAGCAGTTGCGGGTCGGCCAGCCATTGTTCCATTGCCTGGATACGGCGCTGCAGGCTGCGCGGATCCTGGTAGCCCTGCGCGATCATCCACTTCAGCAGCGTGATGTTGCTGTTCAGGTACTCGATGATCGGTTCCTTGTTCAGGTGCACCGAGCAACCAGCTGCCGAACGCTCGGCCGACGCATCCGACAGCTCGAACGCTTGCTCGACCTTCAGGTCGGGCAGGCCTTCGATTTCGAGGATGCGGCCCGAGAAGATGTTCTTCTTGCCTTGCTTGGCGACCGTCAGCATGCCTTGCTTGATCGCGTACAGCGGAATCGCGTTGACGAGGTCACGCAGCGTGACGCCCGGCTGCATCTTGCCCTTGAAGCGGACCAGCACCGATTCCGGCATGTCCAGCGGCATCGTGCCGGTGGCGGCCGCGAACGCGACCAGGCCCGAACCTGCCGGGAAGCTGATGCCGATCGGGAAGCGCGTGTGCGAATCGCCGCCGGTGCCGACGGTGTCGGGCAGCAGCATGCGGTTCAGCCACGAGTGGATCACGCCGTCGCCCGGGCGCAGCGCGATACCGCCGCGCGTGCTGATGAAGTTCGGCAGCGTCTGATGCGTCTTCACGTCGACCGGCTTCGGATAAGCGGCGGTGTGGCAGAACGACTGCATCACGAGGTCGGCCGAGAAGCCGAGGCACGCGAGATCCTTCAGTTCGTCGCGGGTCATCGGGCCCGTGGTGTCCTGCGAGCCGACCGAGGTCATCTTCGGTTCGCAGTACGTGCCCGGGCGCACGCCCTGGCCTTCCGGCAGACCGCATGCACGGCCGACCATCTTCTGCGCGAGCGAGAAGCCCTTGCCGCTGTCGGCCGGCTGGTGCGGCAGGCGGAACAGCGTCGACGGTGCGAGGCCGAGCGCTTCACGTGCCTTCGCGGTCAGGCCGCGGCCGATGATCAGCGGAATGCGGCCGCCGGCGCGCACTTCGTCGAACAGCACGTCGGACTTGACCTGGAATTCGGCGATGACCTTGCCGTCCTTCAGCGCCTTGCCTTCGTACGGGCGCAGTTCGACCACGTCGCCCATTTCCATCTGCGACACGTCGAGTTCGATCGGCAGCGCGCCGGCGTCTTCCATCGTGTTGTAGAAGATCGGGGCGATCTTGCCGCCGAGGCACACGCCGCCGAAGCGCTTGTTCGGCACGAACGGGATGTCTTCGCCGGTGAACCACAGCACCGAGTTGGTGGCCGACTTGCGCGAGGAGCCGGTGCCGACCACGTCACCCACGTAGGCGACCAGGTGACCCTTTTCCTTCAGCGATTCGATGAACTTGACCGGGCCGCGCTTGCCGTCTTCTTCCGGCGTGATGCCCGGGCGTGCGTTCTTCAGCATCGCCAGCGCGTGCATCGGGATGTCCGGGCGGGTGGTGGCGTCGGGGGCCGGTGACAGGTCGTCGGTGTTGGTTTCGCCCGTCACCTTGAACACGGTGATGGTCAGGCTTTGCGGCACTTCCGGACGGCTCGTGAACCATTCGGCGTCGGCCCAGCTCTGCAGCACGGCCTTCGCGTGCGCGTTGCCCTTGTCGGCGAGTTCCTTGACGTCATGGAACTGGTCGAACATCAGCAGGGTTTTCTTCAGTGCGTCAGCGGCCACGGCAGCGACGGCTTCATCGGACAGCAGCTCGATCAGCGGCTGGATGTTGTAGCCGCCCAGCATCGTGCCGAGCAGTTCGGTCGCGCGTTCGCGCGAGATCAGCGGGCAGGCGGTCTCGCCCTTGGCCACGGCGGCCAGGAAGCCGGCCTTCACGCGGGCGGCTTCGTCGACGCCGGCAGGCACGCGATGGGTGATCAGGTCGAGCAGCGTCTGCTCTTCGCCGGCGGGCGGGTTCGTCAGCAGTTCCACCAGTTCGGCGGTCTGCTGAGCCGTCAGCGGCAGGGGAGGAATACCGAGCGCGGCGCGGGCGGCCACGTGAGCACGAAAGTTTTCAAGCATGGGGAGACCTGCTGATATTGCGTTTGAGGGGAAGGCCTTGCCGGCACTCCGGGGCTGTTCCAGACACTGCTTTGCAGCGGGATTCTAATCTCAATGATCTTTAACGTCAAATGTCTTATGTCTTATATAAGAGTTGACGTTGGCGCGCGGGAAAGCGAGGCGGCGCGGGGGAGTCGGGCGTTTCGGACGTGTGGCGGAGGCGCGGATGGGCGTGCGTGCGAGGTGTCGCGGGTGGTTCCGGTTGCCGCCGGGACGCGTGGAGGGCTGTGGGGCGGTGGTGGGCCCGACTGCGCCCCGGGATCGTCCGTTCGCATCAGGTGCTTCCGTCGCCGGCTTTGGCTGCAGTCATGTGAACCGGCGCGAACCGTTCGAGGCCGCGACCGGCGAGGTGTGCTACCGGTAACGAAGCGCCAGGAACCCGGTTGGCGGTGGCGCATATATCTGCACAAGCGCGCAAGAAACGTTACACACCGGCCGCTTTCGCGCGCCTACGCTCTATTGCACGCGACTTTCAATCGGGTTTCAAAAGGCGGGGCGAGCATCGCTTCGTCATGAACGACCATGCGCCCTCAAATCCTGTCGATCAAGAACATGCGATTCAGAGAATCGATTTTCGTGGTGTTGTCGCTCGTTGCGTCGTCGGTCGCTCATGCGGCCGCGACTGACGACGACACGCATCGCTCCGCCAGCCGTCCTGTCGCATTGGTCTATCGTGGCCCGGCCGCGTGCGATGGCTGCCCGGAGACGATTGCGCAGCGCCTGCGGGAATCGGACCACCAGTTCCGGGTGATCTACGTCGGGCCCGCGGAGAAACTCAAGATCACGCCCGCCGTCCTGGCCGGCGCCGCGCTCTATGTCCAGCCGGGCGGCGGGCAGGATATTCCCGGCGCGGCGGCCAGCATCGGGAAAAATTCGATCAAGGCCGTGCGGCATTACGTAAAGAACGGCGGGCGCTACCTGGGTATCTGCATGGGCGCCTACCTCGCGGGCGACCCGGGTTTCGGGCTGGTCGCCGGCGAGTTCGACTCCGAGGTCGGCCGGCCGGGCTCGAGGCTGCACGGGATCGCGGACACGGTGACGCCGGTGGTCTGGCGCGGGAAAAAACGCTGGATCTATTTCCAGGACGGCGCGATGCTCCCGGCCGCCCCCGGCGCGGTCGTGCTGGCGACTTATCCGAACCGCGACATCGCGGCGGCGACCTATCGCTACGGCAAGGGGCGCGTCGGGCTCGTCGGCCCGCATCCCGAAGCCGACGAAAGCTGGTATCGCCAGAACGGCCTGAAGAATCCGGACGGCATTCGGCCGGACCTGGCTCACGACCTGATCAACGCGACGATGAAGCCTTGACGGTGAGTGCTATTTCCGCCTGGCGCGATATGCGTCGAGGTTCTTCCGTGCCTGCGCGCGGATCGCGCGTTGCACGAAAGGCGTCCAGCCGAGCAGGGCGCCTTTCAGCCCAAGCGCCTGACGCGCCCAGCGCCACAGGTCGAAGCTGTCGCGATGCTCGACGATGCGTCCGTCGCGAAACCGGAACCGCGCGTCGATCCGGTTGACCACCATCCGGCCGGTCGCGGTGAAGCGGTACTGGGCGATCCACTCGGCGCGCCCGGCCTGTTGATCCGCGGCGACTTCGCCGAACGTCAATGAAAAGTCCTGCGCCCGCGCGACCAGCATGCGCCACATGTCGCGTGCGAGGTCGCCGCGCAGCTCGCCGAATGCGGGATCGCTGAACACGATGTCATCGGCATAGCAGGCGAGCATCCCGTCGATGTCGCGCTGCTGGAACGCCGTGTAGAAGCGCTGGATCAACTCGGTGTGTGCGTGGCTCATCGTTGGGTGGGGTGTCGTTGGAGATGAAGCGGGGGCTCGACGCGGCGGCCGGGAATGCGGCCGGTTGAACGTCTGGTGAGTGCCATACGGCAAGGACGCTCCGATCGACTCGATGTCGACACATCTTCCCCGCCGCGATGCAGGTTACGCGCGGACGTTCGGTGTGACCACCGTCCCAGCCGTGACATGCGTCGCGACATCGATCGACAAGCGGGAATGGATGCGGGCGTGTGTGGCTCTGCCTCGGCCGTCGTAACCCGAACGCGGCCTGCGCGTCACCGGACGCCCATCAGCGGTTCGCCAGCGCGACGTCCTGGTTGCTGCGCCCCGTCACCAGGCAGCCCGACATGAATGCCTCGCTCTGGCTGCTGGCAGCGGCCTCGCCGAAACCGCGGCCGAGCGCATCGACCTTCACTTGCGCGGCGCCTTGTTCGCACGCGAGCGGACTGGTGTCGCGGCCCTGCGCGTGCAGGATCGCGCGATCGCCAATGAGATACGCCAGCAGCGCGAAAACAGCGATATGTACGGCTCGTCTCATGGTTCGTCTCCTCGTGGCTCAAGCGTAACGCGGACCCGTTCGACGAAGCACTTGGGGGTTCCCCCGGTAAACGTCTGCTGAAATAACGGCGCGGCGGGTGATCCTGTCCCGTTTTCGCGGTTTGCGGGAGGAGGGAACGCGCGGTTTCTATGCGCGTGGCAGGCGCAACCAGACGCACGGCGACACATGCGTGCGACGGTTTTTTGCGCGACAGGCGCGCGATTCACGGGAGTTTGACGAATGTCAGGTTACGGACGGAAGGGGGCGGTCGCGCAGCCGTTCAAAGCGATAGCATGAATGCATGATTTGACGGAACGCGATCGCGGAGGCATGCATCGGTTCCGGCAAGCAGGTGCGTGTTGAACATCGCTGTCGAATTAGTGAGGAATCCAAATGCTTAACGTCTCTTCCGTCCTGATCAGCCTCGCTCCGCTGTGGGCCATCCTGCTCGTTGCGTCTTCGGCCGCGGCCTATTTCGTGTTCTGGCGCAAGGTCATCGACTAAGCGCTGCGTGAACGCCGATGCAACACGGTTGAGCGGTAACGCGCACACGTGTCGCACCGCTCGTTGCAAACCCGGGGCCCGTCAGCGAACGGGCCTTCGACGCGTCGCCGCGCGTCATCCCGTCATTGCACGGCCGTCACCGGCACATTCGAAATCCGCACCAGCCGGCTCATCACGCTGCGGCGGAACACCGACATCAGCGCATGCAACGGGTCATGCCGCGGCGCGACGACCACGATCTCGTCGCAGCCCGTCTCGGCCGCCACGGACGCGATCGTATCGGCCACCGGGCCGACCTTCATCACGACGCTGTACTGGACGCCGGCTTCCCGCAGGATTCGCTCGGCCATGGCCAGATCGTCGGACGCGAACTTCTCCTCGATCGAACGCAGCCGCGACAGCGGATAGTAGGCCTCCAGCCGCGTCGATTCGAGCGGCGCCTGGACGTTGATCAGCACGATTTCCGACGCGCATCGTTCGCGATACAGGAACGTCGCGTGGCGAACCGCCTGAAGCGAGCGGGGAGAGTGGCCGACCGGAACCAGCAGCTTGAGCATGGACGTTGTCCAGGAAACGAGATGATTCCAGCGTAGCGTGCCGCCGAACCGAACGATCTAAAGAGAACGGACGACCGCGTAAAAATGTCGTCAACACGTGCCGCGTCGTGCTGCGCCTAATAGAAATATAAGAAATTTAAGTTTATGCGCATAAACGATTTCATCGACCTGAGCAGCGCGCGCGAAGCGTGGCCCGCCGCCTCGATTCAGTCGGAACCGCAATGAATCGCGGCGGAAAATATCGGAGGTCGCCGATCCGGCGTCGCGTAGAGTAGTGCATCGGCCGCGGCGCGGCCGCTCCCGGCCGGTTCGGGCGCGACCGTCGCCATGCGGTCCGCCATTCCATTCCGATTCCAGGAGACTCCGCATGCCGCACGGCGCCCCGCAGCTTCTCGCTCCCGCTTCCATCCCCGTCGACCCGATCGTGCGCCTGTCGGCGGGCGAGCTCGCGTCGGCGATCCGCGGCAAGGCCGTGTCGTGCGTCGAGACGATGCGCGCGTACCTCGATCACGTCGAGCGCGTGAACGGCGCGGTCAACGCGATCGTCGCGCTGCGCGATCGCGACGCGCTGCTCGCCGAAGCCGCGGAAAAGGATGCCGCACTGGCGCGCGGCGAGTACCACGGCTGGATGCACGGGATGCCGCAGGCGCCGAAGGATCTCGCGATGACGAAGGGGCTGCGGACGACCTACGGCTCGCCGATCTTCCGCGAGAACGTGCCGCAGGCCGATTCCGTGGGCGTCGCGCGGATGCGCGCGGCCGGCGCGATCTTCATCGGCAAGACCAACACGCCCGAATTCGGGCTCGGCTCGCACACGTTCAACGAG
Organism: Burkholderia sp. AU6039; assembly: GCF_002223365.1. Lineage (NCBI taxonomy): Bacteria > Pseudomonadati > Pseudomonadota > Betaproteobacteria > Burkholderiales > Burkholderiaceae > Burkholderia > Burkholderia sp. AU6039. The sequence goes on along the minus strand of NZ_NKFK01000005.1, from coordinate 2,077,113 downwards.
GTCTACGGCGCGACGCGCAACCCGTACGACCTGACCAGGAGTGCAGGCGGCAGCAGCGGCGGCACGGCGGCGGCGCTCGCGTCGCGGATGCTGCCGGTGGCGGACGGCAGCGATTTCGGCGGCTCGCTGCGCAATCCGGCCGCGTTCTGCAACATCTACGGCTTCCGCCCGTCGCAGGGCCGCGTGCCGCGCTGGCCGGGCGTCGACGTGTTCGTGCAGCAGCTCGGCATCGAAGGGCCGATGGGCCGTACCGTCGGCGACGTCGCGCAACTGCTCGCGATCCAGGCCGGCTACGACCGCAACGATCCGCTGTCGCTCGCGGACGATCCGGCCGTGTTCGCGCAGCCGCTCGACGCCGACCTGCGCGGCAAGCGCATCGCGTGGGTCGGCGACTGGAACGGCTATCTCGCGACCGAGGCGGGCGTGCTCGCGCTGTGCGAGCAGGGGCTGGCGACGCTGCGCGAGATCGGCTGCGACGTCGATGCCGCGTTGCCGGCGTTCGCGCCCGACCGGATCTGGCGCCTGTGGCTCACGCACCGACACCTGCTGTCCGGCGGCGGGCTGCTTGCGCACTATCGCGACCCGGCGCGGCGCGCGCTGCTGAAGCCCGAGGCGATCTACGAGGTCGAGGGGCTGCTCGCGATGCAGGGCGCGGCCGTGTTCGACGCGAGCGTCGAGCGCACCGCGTGGCATCAGGCCGTGCTCAGCTTCTTCGACCGCTACGACTTCATCGCGGCGCCGACCGCGCAGGTGTTCCCGTTCGACGTCGAACAGCGCTGGCCGAAGGAGATCGCGGGCCGAGTGATGGATACCTACCACCGCTGGATGGAAACGGTCGTGCCGTGGACGCTGGCCGGCTGCCCGGTGATCAGCGTGCCGGTCGGCTTCAACGACGCGGGGCTGCCGATGGGGATGCAGCTGATCGGGCGTCCGCGCGCCGATCTCGCCGTGTTGCAGCTTGCACGCGGCTACGAGCAGGCGGCTGACTGGGTCGGCGGGCGGTTGCCGGCGTGGATGGCTGCGTAGCGCGGCGCTGGCCGAAAGCCGAAGGCGGGTGGCCGACCACCGGCCGCCTCACTTTGCCAACCTCTGCTGCCATCGCCATTCATGCGGCACGCGAACGAATTCCAGCCCTCGCGCGAAATCGCACGCAATCGCGGAAGAATTCCCTCGAGCACGTACGTGACGCGCGCAATTGCAAGCGGCCGGGCACCGTGATTTCGTTTCGATGTGTTTCAGTCGTTGCGGGGGCGCGCGGCGCGCTTCGACAATATCGGGCTCAACCATTCGGGCACGAGGACAACACATGAAGCAGATTCGCGCGACGGGCCGGCACCTGGCCTCGGCATGCATCGCGTTCGGCATTCTCGCAAGCGGCACCGCGCACGCGCAGCTCGACTTGCAGTCGATCGGCGCGTCGCTGCTCGGCGGCGGGCAGCAGCAGGCGGCGCCCACGCAGGGCGGCGTCGCGCAATTGCTGCAGGCCTATGTCGGTGCGAACCAGCAGGTGCTGACCGGCCAGTCGTCGCTCGCGTCGGCGATGGGCCTGACCGGCGCGGCCGGGCAGGCGCAGCAGGCCGCGAGCCAGCTCGCCGGCGGCAATGCGCTGACGCCGGCCGCGCTGTCGCAGATGGGCGGCGCGCAGCAATCGGTATCGCAGGCGCTCGGCCAGGCCTTCGCGAGCGGCGGTGCGACGCACGGCCCGATCGACAAGCAGGCATTCAGCAACGGCCTCGCGTCGCTCGGGCAGGGGCTCACGCAGTATTCGCAACTGCAGTCGGGGCTCGGCAATCTCGGTTCGACGAGCGCGGCGTCGCTGTTGCAGTCGGGCCTGAATCCGCAGAACATGCAGGCTGCGTCGTATATCGCGCAAAGCGCGCCGGGCCAGTTGCAGTCGCTCGCGACGACGCTCAGCCAGGCCGTGCAGTTCGCGACGAGCCAGGGCATTTCGGTGCCGTCGGTCGCATCGTCCGCGCTGAAGCTGCTGCCGTAACGTTGCGCGGGGCCGTGCGCGATGCGGTGCCGGCATCGCGCGCGACACGAAGATGACCGCGCCCAACATGGGGATTGCGCACGATGCTATCGTGGCGTGTCCCTTTTTTCGGTGCAGGTTCATGACAGACTCGTTTGACCTCTCGCGCTATTTCTCCCGCATCGGCTACGACGGCCCGGTCGAGCCGACGCTCGACGTGCTGCGCCGGCTGCATCTGCTGCATCCGCAGGCGATTCCGTTCGAAAACCTCAATCCGCTGACCGGCGCGCGCGTCGCGCTCGACCTGCCGTCGATCGTCGACAAGGTGCTCGCGCATCGCCGCGGCGGCTACTGCTTCGAACTCAACAAGCTGTTCTACACCGCGCTCACGGCGATCGGCTTTCGCGTGACGCCGATGATCGCGCGCGTGCGCTGGATGCTGCCGCCGGAAGTCGCCACCGCGCATACGCACATGCTGCTGCGCATCGATCTCGACGGCGCGGCCTGGCTCGCGGACATCGGCTTCGGCAGCGCGACGCTCACCGCGCCGCTGCGTTTCGTGCCGGACGAGCGGCAGCTGACGCCGCACGGCGCGTTCCGCGTCGTCGCCGCGCCGGTCGACGGTGAGTTCGACATGCAGATCGAGACGCCCGACGGCTGGCAGACCACCTATCGCTTCCAGCCGAAGCGGGTCGAGTGGATCGATTACGACGCCGCGAACTGGTTCACGTCGACGTATCCCGAATCGATCTTCCTGCATAACCTGATCGCCTGCCGCGTGCTGCCCGACGGCCGTGCCGCGCTGCGCAACACCACGCTGACGATCCGTGACGCGGCGGGCGTCGGGCGCACCGTCACGTTCGACGATGCGGCCGCTTGGGGCGCGTGCCTGCGCGACACGATCGGCATCGACACGACGGGATTCGATCTCGACGCGCTGTTTGTGCGACTGGCGGCGCGCGCCGCCGCGTAACCCGCATTCACGACCGATCGCCAACGGCGGCCCGCACCCACGGGTCGCGCCTGCGATTGACTTTTGCTAGATTGCTAGCATACTAGCCACCATGACCGATGAAGAAGTGAAGCAGTTCAACGTGTACCTGCCGCTCGGCCTGATCCGGCAGGTCAAGCATCGCGCCATCGAAACGGAGCAATCGCTGTCCGCGCTGGTGGCCGACGCATTGCGCGCGTACCTGGCCGCGCCGCCGCCGGGCGCGGGGCCGTCCACCAAGGAGGAGTGACATGTCATCCGAGCGAATCGAAGCCGTGTACCTGACGACGCACAACTGGGGCAAGTCGGCGAAGTTCTTCCAGGCGCTGGGCTTCAAGCTGGAGTTCGAAACCGATCACCACTCTGGCCAGTTGCGCAGCGGCGACGGTCCCTTTCTGTTCATCGCCGAAGTGCCGCCGAGTGAGACGCCGGACCTGCAGGTCGTGCTCAAGGTGGCGGATGAGCAGGCGGTGCAGCCGCAGCCGATCGTCGACGTCGTCACGCCGTTCGAAGATACCCACTGGGGCACGCGCGACATGACCGTGCGCGATCCGGACGGCCGCGTATGGCGTCTGCAGGCGCCGGGCAAGCAGGGCGCGTGAGGCGATCATGACCGAACCCCGCGAAAGCGCCCCCGACAGCACCGCTGCGCGCGTTGCACTGTGGCGCGCACTGCACGTCGAACTCGACGCGCCACCGCACGTGCTCGCCGACGAAGTCGGGCTGCAATTGCTCGCACCGGAACCCGGCTGGCAGCAGCGCGGCGACATGGATCCGCAATTCACGCGCCCGTTCCGCGCGTCGATCGTCGCGCGGGCGCGCTTCATCGAGGATCTCGTCGTCGAACAGGCCGCGCGCGGCGTGAGCCAGTACGTGATCCTCGGCGCGGGTCTCGACAGTTTCGTGCAGCGCCGGCCCGACATGGCGTCGCGCGTGACCGTCTTCGAAGTCGACCCGCCCGCGCCGCAGGCCTGGAAGCAGCGCCGCCTGGTCGAGCTCGGTTTCGGCGTGCCCGACTGGCTGCGTTTCGTGCCGGTCGATTTCGAGGCGAAACAGTCGTGGCGTGCTGCGCTGGTCGGCGCGGGCTTCGATGCCGGCAAGCCGGCGGTCGTGGTGTCGACCGGCGTCAGCATGTACCTGACGCACGAAGCGAATGCGGCCGCGTTGCGTGAAGTCGCGTCGCTCGCGCCGGGCTCGACGCTCGCGATGACGTTCCTGTTGCCGCTGGAGCATGCGGAACCGGACGTGCGCCCCGGGCTGGAAATGGCCGCGAAGGGCGCGCGCGCCAGCGGCACGCCGTTCATCAGCTTCTTCATGCCGGCGCAGATCCAGGCGCTCGCGCGTGAGGCCGGTTTCGCAGAGGCCGCGCACGTATCGGCCGCCGAACTGACGCGCCGTTACTTCGCCGATCGCACCGACGGCCTCCGGCCGCCGAACAACGCGGAAGAGCTGCTGGTCGCGACGGTCTGAGGTGTTGCGACCATAGCGACCACGGCAACCGCAGCGACCATCACGCCCGTTCGAGCACGGCCATTTCCCGCACGACCACGAGCAGCACCGCGAGGCTCGCGCCGCCAGACGCGCGCAGGTCCGCGAGCAGGTGCTCGTAGCGCACGAGCGCGGCTTCGCGGCGCGCGCGCCATGCGCCGACGATCGTCTCCGGCGTAGTCGAATCCGGCGATTCCGCGAGTGCGCTCGACGCCAGCGTGCGCTTGAGGCGCGCGACTTCCGCGAGCGCGGCCGCGCGCGCCAGCATGTCCCAGTGTGTCGGCGTCGGCAGCGTCGCCGCGCGCTCGCCGATCCAGCTGTAGTTAAGCAGCGTGCCGAGCGAGAAATAGACGCCCGCGACGAGTTCGAGACTGCGGTTGCTGGTCGCGGCCACTTCGGCGATGTCGAGCAGCGCGGCCGAGATGTCGCCGCTTGCGACGCGCACCGCGAGCGCGCTGTCGACACCGGCTTCGACCAGCACGCGCTGCCGCTCGGACAGCGCCTCGAGATCGTCGGCCGGCAGCAGCGACGGCAGTTGCGGCGCGAGCCGCTCCGCCGCGTCGCGGCAGCGCGCGATCAGCTCGGTGACGCCACCATCGGCCACCGCGCCGGACTGCAGATGCCGCAGGAACCACAGCGCCGCGCGTTCCAGCAGCCGCGCGACGTCGACGAACATGCGCGCCTGCACGTCGTCGGCGACGCGGTTGTCGAGCGCGTCGATATCACGCCACACCGCATCGAGGTCGAACACGTCGCGCGCCATGATGCACGCCCGCACGATGTCGCCGGGTTTCGCGTCGGTCTCCTCCATCAGCCGGTGCACGAACGCGCAGCCGACGCGGTTCACGAGCGCGTTGGTCAGGTGCGTCGCGAGGATCTCGCGGCGCAGCGGATGGCGGCGCATCGGTTCGCTGAAGCGCTGCTGCAGCGGCTTCGGGAAGTAGTCGACGAGCATCGCGGCCACCAGCGGATCCTCGGGCACGTCGGATTCGAGCAGCGCGTCGTACAGCCACATCTTGCTGTACGCGAGCAGCACCGCGCGTTCCGGCGACGTGAGGCCGAGCTTCGCGGCCTGCCGTTCGGCGACTTCGTCGTCGGTCGGCAGGAATTCGATCACGCGGTTCAGGCGGCCCGCGCGTTCGAGCCAGCGCATCAGGCGCGCTTCGGCATCGAGCAGCTCGACCGCGTAGCGGCCGGCGATCGACAACGCCTGCGTCTGGTAGTAGTTGTCGCGCAGCACGAGCAGCCCGACTTCGTCGGTCATCTCCGCGAGCAGCGCGTTGCGCTGCTTCTCGGTCATCTCGCCGTCGGACACGACGAGCCCGAGCAGGATCTTGATGTTGACTTCGTGATCCGAACAATCGACGCCGGCCGAGTTGTCGATCGCATCGGTGTTGATGCGGCCGCCGCGCTGCGCGAACTCGATCCGGCCGAACTGCGTGCAGCCGAGGTTGCCGCCTTCGCCGACCACCTTGCAGCGCAGGTCCGCGCCGTTCACGCGCACCGCGTCGTTCGCGCGGTCGCCGACCTGCAGGTGGGTTTCGCGCGCGGCCTTCACGTAGGTGCCGATTCCGCCGTTGTACAGCAGGTCGACCGGCGCCTGCAGGATCGCGCGGATCAGCTCGGCCGGCGGCAGCGCATGCGCGTCGATGCCGAGCGCGGCCTGCACGGCCGGCGACAGCGGGATCGTCTTCGCGGTGCGCGGGTAGACGCCGCCGCCCGACGAGATCGATGCCGGATCGTAGTCGGCCCAGCTCGAGCGTTCGAGCGCGAACATGCGCGCGCGCTCGGCGAAGCTCGTCGCGGGATCGGGGTTCGGATCGAGGAACACGTGCCGGTGATCGAACGCGGCGACCAGCCGGATATGCGGCGACAGCAGCATCCCGTTGCCGAACACGTCGCCGGACATGTCGCCGACGCCGACCACCGTGAAATCGGTCGTCTGCGTATCGATGCCCATCTCGCGGAAGTGCCGCTTCACCGATTCCCACGCGCCGCGCGCGGTGATCGCCATCTTCTTGTGGTCGTAGCCGACCGAGCCGCCGGATGCAAACGCGTCGTCGAGCCAGAAGCCGTATTCGTGCGAGATCGCGTTCGCGTAGTCGGAGAAGGTGGCCGTGCCCTTGTCGGCGGCGACGACCAGATACGGGTCATCCGGATCGTGACGCACGACGTCGGGCGGCGGCACGATCGCGTTGCCGACGAGGTTGTCGGTCAGGTCGAGCAGGCCGCGCAGGAAGGTCTGGTAGCACGCGATGCCTTCGCGCATCCACGCTTCGCGATCGCTCGGCGGCGGCGGGTTCTTCACGACGAAGCCGCCTTTCGAGCCGACCGGCACGATCACGACGTTCTTCACCATCTGCGCCTTCATCAGCCCGAGCACTTCGGTGCGGAAATCCTCGCGTCGATCCGACCAGCGCAGGCCGCCGCGCGCGACGCGCCCGCCGCGCAGGTGCACGCCCTCGACACGCGGCGAATACACCCAGATCTCGAACATCGGCTTCGGTTCGGGCAGGCCCGGCACTTTCGCCGGATTGAACTTGAACGACAGGTACGGCTTCGGTTCGCCGTTCGCGTCGGCGAGGAAGTAGTTCGTGCGCTCGGTCGCGTTGATCACGCCGAGGAACTGGCGCAGGATGCGGTCCTCGTCGAGGTTCGGCACCTGGTCGAGCGCGCCTTCGATCGCCTTCAGCCGCCGCTCGGCCTGCACGTCGCGCGTGTCGCCGGTGGCCGGGTCGAAACGCAGCAGGAACAGCTCGACGAGCTGCCGCGCGATCGCCGGGTTGCCGGTCAGCGCGCGCTCGATATACGCGTCGCTGAAGGTCGAGCCGACTTGCCGCAGGTACTTCGCATACGCGCGCAGGATCGTCACTTCGCGTGCGCTCAGGTGGGCGCGCAGCACGAGGCGGTTGAAATCGTCGTTCTCGATCCGGCCGCTCCAGATCTGGTCGAACGCATCCTCGAACAGGCCCTTCACGCGCTCGATGTCGAATTCGGTGTCGTCGGCGAGCTCGAGGCCGAAGTCGTGTACCCATGCATGCGCGGCGTCCTGCGTCTGGATCCGGTACGGCCGCTCCTCGTCGACGCGCACGCCGAGATGCTCGAGCATCGGCAGGCTGCGCGACAGCGCGATCGGGTCGCCCGCGCGATAGACCTTGAAGCGGAACGCGCGCGCGTCGGCCTCGATCGGCCGGTACAGGTTCATCGCGAGCTGCCCCGAATCCTTCACGCGCTCGATCAGCTCGATGTCGCGCACGGCCGTGCGCGCCGGATAGTCGTCGCGATAGCCGGCCGGGAACGAATCGGCATAGCGCTGCAGCAGGCGGTTGCCTTGCTCTTCGCCGAAGGCGTCGAGCAGCGCGTCGGCGAGGTCGTCCTGCCAGCGGCGCGTGACCTGCACGAGCCGCGTTTCGAGCTCGCGCGTGTCGACGTCGGGCATCGTGCCCGGTTCCGCGTGCACGACGAAATGAATGCGCGCGATCGCCGATTCCGACAGCAGCGGCGTGAACTCGACGTTCACGCCGTTGTACGCGTCGATGAGCAGCTTCGCGATGCGCCGGCGCAGGTCGGTGTTGTACTTGTCGCGCGGCACGAACACGAGGCACGACACGAAGCGGTCGAAGCGGTCGCGCCGCACGAACAGGCGCGTGCGCTGATGTTCCTGCAGCCGCAGGATGCCGAGCGCGATGTCGTAGAGCTGGTCTTCGTCGGCCTGGAACAGCTCGTCGCGCGGGTAGGTTTCGAGCACCGTCACGAGCGACTTGCCGAGGTGCCCCTTCGGCAGGAAGCCCGCGCGCCGCACGATGTTCGCGCATTTGCGGCGCACGATCGGGATCTCGGCGCTCGACACCATGTAGGCGGTCGACGTGTAGAGCCCGATGAAGCGGCGCTCGCCCGCGACCTTGCCGTCGGGGCCGACGAGCTTCACGCCGACGTAGTCGAGATAGCCGGGCCGGTGCACGGTCGCGCGCGAGTTCGCCTTGGTCAGGAAGATCGGCCAGGCGCCGGTGATGATGTCGGCGGCGGCCTGCGGCAGCGGCGTGACGTCGGGCGCGCCCGACGTGCGCAGCGATTCGCGCAGGATGCCGAAGCCGGTGCCTTCGATGCCGCGCAGCCCGAAGCCCGTGCCGTCCGATACCAGCGCGTAGTCGCGCTGGCCGAGGAACGTGAAGTGATCGGCGGCCATCCATTCGAGGAAGGCGCGCGCCTCGATGTCTTCCGCGGTCGATTCGCGCGCCTTCATTTCCTTGATCGTCGCGCGCGCGATCTCGACGATCTTCGGCCAGTCTTCCACCGACGCGCGCACGTCGCCGAGCACGTGCGCGATGTCGTTGCGCAACGTGTTGAGCAGCGCGGCATCGCCGCAGCGATCGACTTCGAAATGGATGAACGACGCGAGCTGCGACTGGCCGTCGCCGGGTGTCGCGCCGCCCGCGTCGACGCGCTCGATGCCGCCGTCGCGCCCGCGCCAGATGCGGAATACCGGGTGCAACGCCGAATGCAGCGCGAGCCCGAGGCGGTTGACGGCCATCGACACCGAGTCGACGAGGAACGGCATGTCGTCGTTGACGATCTCGATGACCGTGTGATCGGAATGCCAGCCGTGCTGTTCGAGGATCGGGTTGTACACGCGCAGCCGCTCGCTGCCGGGCACGAATTTCTGGGCGGTCTGCCAGTGCGCCATCGCGGCGCCGTAGAGATCGGCGATGCTGCGGCTTTGCAGATCGTCGGCATCGACGAAATCGTAGTAGTGACGCAGGAAGGGTTCGACGATCCGGAACGTGGCTTCGGGCAGGCGCCCGCGCGCGAATTCGACGACGTCCGAGAGCAGGTGTGCGACGACTTCCTCGTTCTTCGCTTCCATGGCGGTCTCCTCGTCGGGTGGCCATCGGCTGCTGCGTCTGTCCGGCATTATGCGCCGATTGCGTGACAAAGCGATGTGCGGGCGCACAACGAGGGGCGGCTGGAGGAGGCCGCGTGCAGCGCCCGTCGCGGGCGCTGCAGCGTGTGTATCAGGGCGGGGCAGGCAGCGCCGAAGCGACGCCGCTTTTGACGCTCAGCGCTCGTCGCTCCACAGCTTGCCAGCGGTCGCCCAGTTCTCCTTCTTCACGTCGGTGAGGATGATGTCGACCGAGCCCGGCTCGCAGCCGAGCGTCTCGCACGTGACGCGCGTGATGGCTTCGACGAATGCGCGCTTCTGGTCGACGGTGCGGCCTTCGAAGAGCTGGATATTGAAAGTCGGCATGACGGAGTGCTCCGATTGGTTGGGATGAATGAAGCGTTGGGCGCCGGCGGCGTCAGTCGCGATACGTCGGATCGATCCGGTCGAGCCGGCGCAGCAGCGCCGGCCATTCCAGTTCGCCTTCGATCGCGCCGCCGTCGCGCAGCTGTTCGGCGGTTCGGTCGGCGACGGCCGGGTCGGGCAGCACGAGCGGCCCGCCGCCGGCCTGCGCGCGCACCTGGATATCGCACGCCTTGATCAGCGTGTCCATCAGCACATAGGCTTCGGCCACGGTGCGGCCGACCGTCAGCGTGCCGTGGTTGCGCAGCAGCATCGCGGATTTCGCGCCGAGGCTCGCGGTCAGCCGCGCGCCTTCGGCCGGCGAGAACGCGAGCGCCTCGTAGTCGTGGTACGCGAGGTCGCCATGAAACCGCAGCGCGTGCTGCGACACGGGCAGCAGCCCGTCGCGCTGGATCGACACGGCGATGCCGGCCGTATTGTGCAGATGCATCACGCACACCGCGTCGGCGCGCGCGGCATGCACGGCCGCGTGCAGCGCGAAGCCCGTCACGTTGACCGCATGCTCGCTGTCGCCGATCCGGTTGCCGGCCAGGTCGATCTTCACGAGATTCGACGCGCGGACTTCGTCGAACGTGAGGCCGAACGGGTTGATCAGGAAGTGGCCGGGCTCGCCGGGCACGGTCGCGGACAGGTGCGTGTAGATCAGGTCGTCCCAGCCGTTCAGCGCGACGAGCCGGTACGCGGCGGCGAGGTCGACGCGCATCCGGCGTTCGGCGTCCGAGATCGGGCCGCCGGGTTTCACGGCATCAGGACGGTGTGCGAATGACGACATCGGGTTCTCCGAAGGTGAAGCGGCGCGTGACGATCACCGTGACCCACGACGCGAGCGCGAACGGGGCCGTGAATGCGGGAATGCCGGCGCGCGTCGCGAGCCACTGGATCAGCGCGGCGAGTGCGGCGGCCGCGAGCGCCGCGCGCGGGCCGCGCGGCATCAGCGCGAGTGCGGCGAGCGCGCCGTTGAAGCCGAGCAGGCCGTCGGCGAACGAAGCGCCGCTGGCGCCGAGCGCGACCAGCAGCACGGTCGACACCAGTGCGCCGCCGAGTGCGAATGCGGCCGCGCGGCGGGACGCGACGGCAAGGCCGGTGACGATCAGCGCGCCGGCCCATGCGCCTTGCGCGAAAGTGGTCTGCGCGATGCCCGAGAGCAGCGCGTCGGCCGCGGATGAAAACGTCAGCGCGGGGCCGGCCGTCGCGCCGCCTGCCTGCTGCAATGCGACAAACGGAAACCATAGCGCGGTAACGACGAGGCACGGGCTCGAATACGGACACTGCCGCCAGCGCGCCAGCGGCACGCGCATCGCGCGCTGCACGAGTGCCGCGCCGATCGAGGCCAGCGGCACCAGTACGATGGCCGCGAATTGATGGGGCGCGAACAGCACGGCGATCAGCGCGGCGAGCGCGCCGTTGAAGCCGTGCAGCCCCTGTTCGACGTCGCGGCGCTCGGCGCCCGTCAGCACGGCCGTCATGCTGGCGGCGGCCGAGCCGACCAGCGCCGCGCTCGCGAGCCGCAGGTCGGTCAGCGCCAGAGCCGCGAGCAGCAGCGCGCCGGTGAGCGCATTCGCCTGCAGCACGATCTGCCCGATGCCGCGCAGCAGGATACGCAGGTCGATCGACGGCGGGACGGGGCGGGCGGTAGGCATGATGGCGGCGGAACAGGACGAGCCGCGAGCATAGGACACAATCCGATGCACCGGAATAGGGAATTCTGGATAGTCAGGATTTGTGGTTGATGCCCCGAAACGGTGAATCCGGATATCGATTCGCGCCCGAACGCAGCGCCGTTGGCACGTTCGGCCGAGCGGCCCGCTCGGGACTCGAATCCTGGCGGTGACCGGCACTTTCGTCGGGCGATTCGTGCGACGATGCCTCGCATCGGGAATACCGGGAGGCGGAGAGATGCGTGATGTGCGTTGGGCGTCGCTCGAAGGCGACGGGGTCGAACATCTGACGTTCGACCGGAGCGGCGGCGGGATCGTCGTCGAAAGCGCGGTGGTCGGCCAGCGGTATGGCCGTGCGTACGGGCTCGCGTATCGCGTCGAGTGCGACGCGCACTGGCGCGTGACCTATGCGGTGCTCAAGGTGATGGGCGGCGGCACGCTCGAATTGCGCGGCGACGGCGCCGGCCACTGGCGCGACGGCTCGGGCCGCGCACTGCCGGAACTCGACGGTTGCATCGACATCGACATCGCGGCGACGCCGTTCACGAATTCGCTGCCGATCGGCCGCCTCGGGCTCGCGCGCGGTGAGCGGCGGCCGATCGACGTCGCGTACATCTCGACGCCGGACCTGAAGGTCACGCCGGTCAAGCAGGCCTACGCGTGCCTCGAGCCGGGCCGGCGCTATCGCTACGAAGGAATCTTCCGCGACTTCACGGCCGAGATGGAGATCGACGACGACGGGCTCGTCATCGATTACGAGACGCTGTTCAGGCGCCTGCCGGCGCCGGTGCCCGCTGTGCGCTGAACCCGGGTCGCGACCGGGGCGAGCGCCGGCCGCTCCTGCGCGGACGCGAAGCGGTCGATCCGCGACGCGATCAGGTCGGGGTGGCGCAGCACGATCCAGTGCGTGCCGTCGATTTCCTCGCGCACGTGGTCGCCGAGCCAGCGGTCGAGGTCGACCGACATCTCGGGCGTCACGTAGCGGTCGCGCACCGGCACCAGGATCTGCACGGGCGCCTGCGCATACCGCTCGCGCGGCTTGCGGGCCCGTGCGATGAAGTTCGCGCGGTACAGCTGCAGCCCGTTCAGCGCGTTCTTCAGTTGCACGGGATCGCGCTCCGCCCGCACGCGCTCGGTGAGCTGCAGCCAGCGCGGCCACAGTGCCGCGCCGCCGAGCCGCCACACCAGCGACGGCACGAGCGGCAGGTGGAAGAACGCGATGTACCACGACTTCAGGCTTTGCTTGAGCCGCATCTTCGCGCGGAACACGTGATCGAGGCACGGGCCCGAGATCGACGTGTACGACGCGATCCGGCCGCGGAACGCGGGGTCGGTCACGGCCTCCCAGCACTGGATCGACCCCCAGTCGTGGCCGACGAGATGGAACGGCCGGCCGCCACAGGTCGCGTCGGCCACCGCCTTCAGGTCGGCGGCGAGCCGCTCGAGCGTGTAGTCGGCCCGGCGGCGCGGCGCATCGGACGCACCGGCGCCGCGCACGTCGTACGCGATCACGCGGTAGCGCTTCGCGAGCCGCGCCCGGATCGGCGCCCACACGGCCGCCGAATCGGGATACCCATGCACGAGGATCAGCGGCGGGGCGCGACGCGACCCGCTTAAGTAGACGGCGAGTTTCACGTCGCCGGACTGGACGGTCAGCATCTCGTGGGCGCGCGCCATGGCGTCATGCCTGCGGAACCGGGTGCAGCGGCACGCGGCGCGGGGCGGCTTGCGCGGCGTAGCGCGCGTTGGTCGCGTCGATGTTCTCGAGCAGCGTATCGAGCTCCTGCAGGTACTGATGGTTGTCGTGGTCCCACGGGTGGAAGCCCGGGCGGAAGTAGTCGAGCCATTCGCGCGCGATGCTCGGGAACACGCCGTGCCTGGGGCCGTACAGGTACTTCACGAGGCGCCACATGCCGCCGAACTTGCCGTGCTCGCGACGGTGCGCGCGCATCAGGCGCACGTGGAAGTCGAACACGATGGCCCAGAAGAACACGGTCGTCGTCAGCATCGTGCCGGTGCGCAGCAGGTAGCTGCCGAGGCCCGGCTTCATCACGGTGCGCCACACGTCGTACGACACCGCCTTGTGTTCGGTTTCCTCCATCGCGTGCCACATCCACATCTGCTGGTAGCCTTCGACCGAGCCGTCGATGCGGTGCTCGTGGCCCGACAGCAGCTGGTTCGCGAGGATCGCCGTGTAGTGCTCGAGCGCGATCGTGATCGCGAGCTGCATCGAATGCGGCAGCACCTTCTTGAACCAGCCGAGGATCGTCCACAGGCGCTTGTCGAGCTTGTGCGCGGGCAGGCCCGACGCCTGCAGCAGGTCGTTGTATTCGATGTGCTCGCGCGTGTGCATCGCTTCCTGGCCGATGAAACCGAGCACCTGCTTCTTCAGTTCGGGGTCCTCGATCTGGTCGCGATAGTTGCGCACCGAATCCATGAAGAAGCGTTCGCCGGCCGGGAACAGCAGCGACAGCGCGTTCATGAAGTGCGTGACCGGTACGCCCTGCACGTGCCAGTCGCGCGCGCGTTCGGGGGGCAGCGCGAAACGGATGTCGCGCCGCACGGGCATCATGTTCGGGGTCGTCATGATTGTTCTCCTCCCTGGTTGCCTGCATTGTTGTAGGTGGCGTGCAGCGGCGCGGCCGCCGGCGTGCCGCGCGCGGCGCGGCGGGCCTTCGCGGCCTCGCGGCGCGTCGCGAGCACGACGAGCGCCTGGTACGCGGCGGGCAGGATGCGTGCCATCCAGTCCGCGCCCTTCGCGTCGCGGCCGATCAGCACGCGGCGCTTGTTCTTGCGCACGCCGGCGAGGATCGTGCGCGCGGCGTCGTCGGCGGTCGTGATGAAGAACTTCTCGAAGCTGTCCTTGCCTTGCTGTTCGCTCTCGACGATGAAGCCGACCATGTTCTTCGCGACGCGGCTCGATTGCGCGATGTTCGTGCGGATGCCGCCCGGATGCACGCAGGTCGCCGACACGCCGCACTTCATCATGTCGAGTTCCTGGCGCAGCGATTCGGTGAAGCCGCGCACCGCGAACTTGGTTGCGTTGTAGCCGCTCATGCCCGGCTGCGCGAAGATCCCGAAGATGCTCGACGTGTTGATCACGTGGCCGTCGCCCGAGGCCTTCAGGTGCGGCAGGAACGCCTTCGTGCCGTGCACGACGCCCCAGAAGTTGATGTTCACGATCCACTCGAGATCGCTGTATTCCATCCCTTCGATCGTGCTCGACAGCGCGACGCCCGCGTTGTTGAAGATCAGGTTGACCTTGCCGTGTTCCTTCACGGTGTCGTCGGCCCACGCGAACATCGCGTCACGGTCGCCGACGTCCAGCACGCGCGTCGACACGCGCACGTTCGGCGCGATCGCGCGGACGATCCGTTCGGTTTCAGCGAGGCCGACGCCGTTCTTGTCGGCGAGCGCGACGTGGCAGCCGGCCTGCGCGAGCTGGATCGCGAGCGAGCGGCCCATGCCCGAGCCGGCACCCGTGATCGCGGCGACCTTGTTGGCGAAATCTCTCATGTCGGTGGCTCCTTGTCTGGCTCAGGCCGCTTCGGCGGACGGGGAAGTCGAAGCGGAAGCGGCGGGCGCGGCGGCGGGCCGCGCGGCCGTGTCGTGTTGCGGCGCGCGATACGCGTGGTAGTCGGCGATCGAGAAGTGCGCGGTCGCCTGGCGGAAGCGCCACGTGAAGCCCGGCCACAGCGTCGTGTTCTTGCCGGTGCGCGGATCGAGGTACCAGCTCTTGCAGCCGCCCGTCGACCAGATCGCCTTCTTGAGCTTGCCTTGCAGGTCGCTGTTGAACTGCGCCTCGACGAGCGGGCGCACCTCGAGCGCGTCTGCCCGTTCGCGGCGCATCGCCTGCAGTGCGCCGAGGATGTACTCGATCTGCGACTCGATCATGAACACCATCGAGTTGTGGCCGAGGCCCGTGTTCGGGCCGACGATCATGAAGAAGTTCGGGTAGCCGGGCAGCGTCGAGCCGAGATACGCGTGCGCGCCGTCGCGCCATGCGTCGACGATGTCGAGCCCGCCGCGGCCGATGATCGCGCCGCGCGGATACGGATCGGCCACCTGGAAGCCGGTGCCGTAGATCAGGCAGTCGACTTCATGACGCTTGCCGTCGGTCGTCACGACCGCGTCGGCTTCGATGTGGTCGATGCCGGTCGTGATCACGTCGACGTTCTTGCGCGACAGTGCCGGGTAGTAGTCATTCGAGATCAGCACGCGCTTGCAGCCGAGCGTGTAGTTCGGCGTGACGGTCTTGCGCAGCGCCGGATCGGGAATCTGCTTGCGGATGTGGCGCAGCGCGAGCTTCTGCACGTTCTTCATCAGCGACGGATGGATCGCGAAGCCGAGCACGCGCGATTCGAGCATCCAGTAGATGCTGCTGCGCACGACCTTCTGCGTGAACGGCAGCGTGCGGAACAGCCATTTCTCGAACCCGGTCAGGTTGCGGTCGGGCTTCGGCATGATCCACGGCGGCGTGCGCTGGAACAGCGCGAGCGCCTTCACGCGCGGCGCGATCTGCGGCACGAACTGGATCGCGCTCGCGCCGGTGCCGATCACCGCGACGCGCTTGCCTTCGAGCGCGTAGTCGTGATCCCACTGCTGCGAGTGGAACGCGCGGCCCTTGAAGTTCTCGACGCCGGGAATCGACGGCAGCGCGGCGCGCGACAGCCCGCCCATCCCCGATACCAGCACGCGCGCGGACAGCCGCTTGCCGTTCGCGAACGTGAGGCGCCAGCGTTGCGCGGCTTCGTCGTATTCGGCGCGCTGCAGCTCATGGTTCAGGCGCAGGTGCGGGCCGACGCCGAAGCGCTGCACGCAGTCTTCCAGATAGGCGCGGATTTCCGGCTGCGGCGCGAACATGCGCGTCCAGCGCGGGTTCGGCGCGAACGAGAACGAATAGACGTGCGATTGCACGTCGCATGCACACCCGGGGTAATGATTGTCGCGCCACGTGCCGCCGACCGACGCGGCCTTCTCGAGGACGACGAAGTCGGTCACGCCTGTTTGACGCAGGCGGATCGCCATCCCGAGGCCGGCGAAGCCGGTGCCGATGATGGCGATGTCGATGGTTTCGTCCAGGCCGTCGTGGCCGGGCGGACCGAAAGGCAACGTGCGAGCATTCATCCGGGTGTCTCCGATTTGGCTCATTTTAGAATGTTACATTGTTTGATGTAACGATAGTGGGTGAACCCGGAAACCGCAAGAGGCTAGAAGCGGCGCTCTAAGGGCCGGAAGCCAGGCGGGAAAAGGCTGAGCGGGGTTTGGAACGGGCCGGTTTCCGCATGGCGGGATACGCGGAAAGGGCCGTCGACAGGGCGTGAGAGGGTGCGGGCGAGACCGCCGGCGCGCGGCGGCCTGTTTGAAACGGTATCAGGGACGGATCGGTCGACCGGCTGTCTCATGGAAAACCCCGGCCACGATCGTGACCTGCGCGAGCGCGTAGAGGCCCCAGATCAGGTAATCGATGCCCGGAAAACCGCCGAGGAAGCGGCCGACGCCGATCAGCGTATCGGAGCCGACGAAGATCAGGCTGCCGATGGCCACCAGCGGGCCGCGCGTGCGGGCGGCGAGCGCGAAGCTCGCCATCGCGCACAGCACGAGCATGTAGACGGCGACCGGCGCCATCAACTCGCCGAGGTGCGGGAAGAACGCCACGTAGAACGCCGGCGCGGCGATCCACAGCCCGACGAGCGCGACGATGCGCCAGCCGTGCGGCCGCGCGCGCCAGCGCATGAAGATCGCGCAGTAGCCCAGGTGCGTGAGCAGGAACGCGCCGAGGCCGAGGACGAACGACAGCGGCCAGTCGGGCAGCGCGAGCAGCACGTCGCCGAGCACGGCCGTCACGAGCGCCGCGCACAGCCACGCGCGTTCGCGCGGTGCGGCGCAGGTGCTGCCCGCCGCGAGCAGCAGGATGCCCATCGCGGCTTTCGCGACGGCCTGGCCGGGATAGGGCGCCGCGGCGAGCGACAGTCCATATAGCAGCGCGGCGACGACGGCGAGCGGCCAGAGCCGGCGGTAGGTGGCGGGAAGCGTGGCGATCAAGGCGGGTGTCTCCGGTTTGTTGTTGTCTGCGGTGGACGGCGCGCGGTCGAGCGCGCGGCTGTCGGCCATTATCCGGAAGAAAGGGCGTGCCAAAACCGGCGAATCCTTCTAGGAAACGACCGGGATCGTCCTGCACGAGGAGTGCCCGCCGGCGCGGCAATCCGGCGATGCCGGGCTCCGACGCCTGGGCGCGGCCGCCGGATTTCTCCGCGCGTTGCCCCGGTTGAACCGGGGCAACGACTGCAATTCGGCTTGCTATGATCGCCGCGGTATTGCCGTTGTCGATGTGGTTGTTGCTGTCGTTGTCGTCGTTCCGCCCGGCCGCGCGACTGGATGCGCAAGCCGATGCGGGCCCGATGAATCCATGCCGTGCCCGGCCCGTGCGCTCAGGCGAACCGGGCGGGCTGGCCTCCCCACGAAAACAGGTCCGACCATGACCGAACTTCTCCACGGCGACGGCGCGATCCGTCGCACGACGCCGTACGGCTCGTCGATCGAAAACACCTATGCGGGCGTGCTGTCGTTCATGCGCCGCAACTATTCGCGCGCGCTCGACGGCGTCGACGTCGCGATCTCCGGCGTGCCGCTCGACCTCGCGACGACCTACCGCTCCGGCGCGCGGCTCGGGCCGGCCGCGATCCGCGCGGCGAGCGTGCAGCTCGCGGAGCTTCATCCGTATCCGTGGGGCTTCAACCCGTTCGACGATCTCGCGGCGGTCGACTACGGCGATTGCTGGTTCGACGCGCACAACCCGCTGTCGATCAAGCCCGCGATCGTCGAGCATGCGCGCACGATCCTCGGTTCCGGCGCGAAGATGCTGACGCTCGGCGGCGACCACTACATCACGTACCCGCTGCTGGTCGCGCATGCGGAGCGCTACGGCAAGCCGCTGTCGCTGATCCATTTCGACGCGCACTGCGATACGTGGGCCGACGACGATCCGGACAGCCTCAATCACGGAACGATGTTCTACAAGGCCGTGAAGGAAGGGCTGATCGATCCGGCGACGTCGGTGCAGGTCGGCATTCGCACGTGGAACGACGACTTTCTCGGCATTGAGCGGCTCGATGCGGCGTGGGTGCATGACCATGGCGCGCGTGCAGCGGTCGAGCGGATCGTCGATATCGTCGGCGCGCGGCCGGCGTACCTGACGTTCGATATCGATTGTCTCGATCCGGCGTTCGCGCCCGGCACCGGCACGCCGGTCGCGGGCGGGCTGTCGTCGGCGCAGGCGCTCGCGATCGTGCGCGCGCTCGGCGCGGTGAACCTGATCGGCGCGGATGTGGTCGAGGTCGCACCCGCGTACGACCATGCGGACATCACGGCGATTGCGGCCGCGCATGTCGCGTGTGACTTGCTGTGTCTGTGGCGGCAGAAGAAGGTGGCGGGAGCGCTGAAGTAAGCCGGCATGCCGGGCATGCGCGTGCCGCTGGCGCGGTGCGCGCATTGCCGGATCGAGGTGCCGTGTGCTGTTCGTATCCCGTGAATCTGGAGAAAAGTCTTTGCGGATTTCCGTGGAGGGGCGTTGCCGACCTGTTGGCGAAATCCGCGAAACGTCAGTAGTTGGCTGCTTCCGTACGCCAACGACGCGCTGGCGTGTCACCGATGACGTGCCGCGACTGCATCAAGCAAAAACCTATCTACTCCTGAAGAAAGCCGCAAGCATGTCGTCTTTCGGCGCTGCCGGTTGAGTTGTTTGCTGTTTTCCCGCCCGTCCGCGAGATCGAGAGGGATCCGCCCCGGCACCATCTGGCCAGGCCCCCGTATAAACCGCACGCGGCCGGATGAGATCGGATTGCTCGCGCTGCTCCAGCCCGTGCGCGATCCAGCCGATCGAGCGGCCGAGCGCGAACAGGCCGAATGCCGCGCCGACGGGAAGCCGCAAATGTCTGCGTAACGCCACCAGCGCGAGATCGAGCGAGGGCTTCTGGCCGACGAGCGTGCTCCCGGTATCGATCATCCTTTTCCATTGAGGATGACGCGGCAGGATCCGCGACAACAGATACGTCGCACGCACGTCGCCATCGGGATAGAGCGCATGTCCGAAGCCCGGCAAGCCGTCACCCCGGGCGAGACGTGCGCCCATTTTTTGCTCGACGTCCCTTTTGCCCAGTTCGTCCCACAGTGCTTCGCCGCGCGCGGTGGTGGCGCCATGCCGCTCGCCCGACAAGCCGGCCAGGCCGCCGACGACGACGGCGCGCAAGCTCGCGTTCGTCGACGCGATGCACCGCCCCGTGAAGCTCGACGCGTTCAGTTCGTGATCCGCACACAGCACGAGCGCCATCCTGATCAGCTCGGCGCCCGCCGGCCCGACGCCCCATGCCCGCGCGCATTGCGCGTGGATGGGTGCGGTATCGATGCGGGTGCGCAGCAGGCATGCCGCCAGAATCCGCACGAGATCGCCGCAGCCCTGCGCCTGACGATCGGCCGACTGATGCCAGATCGCCGTCGGCGCGTCCTCGCTCGCGACGGTGAAGAGCGGCAGCAGCGCTTGCTCGGTGCGTTGACCGGCGTAGTGTCTGAAGAGCGTTCGCAGTACTGATGGCGTCGTGGGGACTTGACGGCCGAAAGCAGTCAGCTCGTCGCATCGCCACAGCAGCGCCGCGACTTCCTCGAGACTCGCGTGGGCAGCGAGATCGAGTGCATCCACCCCGCGATAGAAGAGCCGGCCGCCATCGATCAACGTGATGCTCGATTCGAGCACGGGCGACCCCCAGTTCAGCGCGGCCTTCGCCACTTCCTTCGGCTTGCGGCCGCGTGCGCGTTGGTCCGCGAGGCGCTCGACATCGGCCGCGAGGTAGCGGCTTTCACGGTGGCTGCCGCCTGGCTCCGCGCGAAGCAGGCCGCGGCTGACGTACGCATAGAGGGTTTGCCGCGAGACACCGAGCCTTGCCGCGGCTTCGGTCGAATTCAGGTAGTTCGACATCGTGCGCAGGGGGAATCGTTCGACAGGTTGATCAGGATAATCAACGTTGACAGCAAATGCGAGCGAGACGATCTTTGCGTCACCTGATTCATGCGAGGCGAACATGGGTGTCGATCAAATGTCGAGAGAGCGGGCAGCGGCCGATGACGATCGGGTGTCGCGTCAGCTACGGGCGTTCTGGCTCGCGGCGGGTGGGTCTCAGGCTTTTCTCGAGTCGTGCAGCTTCAGCGGGGCGGGCGAACTGGTTTCGGCATTTCGCGTCACCGACATGGCCACGGCGGCGATCGGCGCGGCAGGGATGTCCGTTGCCGAATTGCTGCATGCAGCGACCGGAGCGTTGCCGGCGGTTCGGGTCGACCGGCGCATGGCGTCGCTATGGTTCGGCACGTCGCTGCGTCCGCAGGGCTGGACGATGCCGCCGCAATGGGATCCGGTGGCCGGCAACTATCGGGCGCGCGATCGCTGGATCCGCTTGCACACGAACGCGCCGCATCATCGGCTGGCCGCGTTGTCGGTGCTCGGCTGCGCCGCCGATGCGCAGTCGGTCGCACAAGCGGTGAATCGCTGGGATGCCGGCGCGCTCGAAGAGGCGATCGTCGAGCGCGGCGGTTGTGCCGCGGCGATGTACTCGGCGCAGGAGTGGGCCGGGCATCCGCAGGGCAACGCAGTCGCAACCGAGCCGTTGCTGCATGTCCGTGCCGCGGCCGATGCCGTCGCGCATGATTGGCGGCCTTCGAAAGACCGGCCGTTGCGCGGCATTCGCGTGCTCGACCTGACGCGCATTCTCGCCGGCCCCGTGGCGACACGGTTTCTTGCGGGCCTCGGCGCTGATGTGCTGCGCATCGATCCGTACGGCTGGGAAGAGCCGGGCACGGTGCCCGAAGTCGTCCTCGGCAAGCGGTGTGCGCGGCTGAACCTGAAGGATGCCGCGGATCTCGATACGCTCAAGCAGTTGCTGCGCAGCGCGGATATCGTCGTGCACGGTTACCGGTCGGACGCGCTCGCGCGACTCGGGCTCGATGCCGCGCATCGGCGCGAGCTGAATCCTGCGCTCATCGACGTGTCGCTCGACGCCTATGGCTGGCGTGGTGAATGGCGTTGCCGGCGCGGTTTCGACAGCCTCATCCAAATGAGCACGGGAATCGCCGAGGCGGGCATGCGCGTGATGGGTGGCGATGAGCCGGTGAACTTGCCCGTTCAGGCGATCGACCATGCGACCGGCTACCTGATGGCGACGGCTGCCATTCGCGGGCTGACGACGCGAATGAAAGAGGGCGTTGGTACCGAGGTGCGCGCTTCGCTGGCGCGGACGGCGGCTGAGTTGCAGTTGCGGTCGGAGCCGATGAGCGAGGTGAACGAACTGGTCGCTGACGATCAACATGATCGTGCGGAACACGTCGAACCGACGTCGTGGGGGCCGGCATCCCGGCTCCTGCCGCCCGTGCGGATCGACGATGCGCCGCTCCGATGGTTTTATCCGGCCCGCGCGCTGGGTGCGTACGAGCCCGAATGGTTGTCGTCGAACGACGATCTGTGACGCGATGCGACGAGTCGGTTGGTGTCGGTGAGTGGCGACGGCACGGGAATCGACCTGGCCACGGCGATGAATGTGCTCAGCGCAATGCGCAGGTTGTCATCATCGGGCAGCGCGCGAACGTGCTGGAACACGTGGCCGAAGCGATCGGCGGCGTGTTTCCGGATGTACCCCCGCCGCGCCCTGGCCGCCGATCAGGGGTGCCTGATCAGACGGAATGCGTTCGGCGGAGAGGGGGCGGGCTAGTGAAGCCAGTGGGCCGGCGAAGACCGCCGGCGCGTTGCGCGGCGCCGGATCGAGGGTCGGGCGTTGTGTTTAACCGCGCGTGTCGACCCAGTTGCGTGCCCAGCGTGCCGAATGCTGCAACGCCTGCTCCTCGCTCGTGAAGTAATCGAGCGAATAGAACTGGTAGCGGCCTTCGGTGCGTGGGCTACCGGCGCGTTCAAGCAGCAGGTTGGATGAAAAACTACCGTCGGGCAAACGATGAGCCGAGGGTTGGACGGCATAGCCGTTGTATTGATGAATTTGTTTGTTGTGCATTTTAATTTTAATGATGTTCGAGTGCGCGCGTGCCGTGCGGAATATGCACGGGTATGCCGATTCAAAGCCATTGCGAGCTGAATCCGACGCAGTCGTAAAGCGAAAAAGGGCTTGGCAGCCAGAGGGGGAATGAAGTGCAACGAGGCGTGTGGCGCGCGGCGAGCTGCGGAATGAACCGATGCAGCCAAGAGCAATCGCGCCAACTTTGGGAGACCAGGCTCCGCGAGGATGTCGCTGCAACCCGGCGCCCGTTACGGGGGCCGGGTCCTTCAAACTTTACAGCGGCTTGATGTTGGCCGCTTGCAGACCCTTCGGGCCTTGCTTCGTTTCGAAGCTCACTTTCTGGTTTTCAGCCAGCGTCTTGAAGCCGTCGGCGCGAATTTCGGAGAAGTGAGCGAAGAGATCGTCGCCGCCGTTGTCGGGCGTGATGAAGCCAAAGCCTTTGCTGTCGTTGAACCACTTGACGATACCGGTATCCATGAAGATTCCTTGAGAAAAAAATATGAAGATTTGCTCTGGAAAGAGCGCTTGAAGCGTCAAGGAGGGAGAGGACAACGAATACCGCTGAGGAGCGATCAATTGATGAACAGCAATCGGACTTCTTGAACTTCGACCGAAACATTAACCGCTGGGCAGCGGTGGCGTCAATCATTAACTTGTAACTGTTTCGCCGCGCAGCCTGTTTGCGGACGAAGCGATGGGGCCCTGCGTGGCGGAGTGTGCTGCGCGGCACGGCGTGCAGGGACGTCCACGATAAACGCACACGCGAGACTCGCGCGCTGGCGCGAACGCCGACAGTGCGTCCCGCGTTTCCCGAAAATTCGACAAGAACAAGAAAGGCCGACGAGTCGTGTGCCCGGCGGGTGTTTCGGCACGTTGCGCGCTGCGTTCTCGCTACTTCGCCGCGAGCGCACGCTGAGCACTTTTATCGACCCATGCGTTGTCGGCCACGTTCAGCTTCTGCGGAATCAGCTTCGCCGCATAAAACGCATCGGCGACGCGTTGCTGAGCCGCGACGATCTTTTCGTCGAGCGGCACCGCGCCAAACGGGACACGCTTGATCCACGTCTCGACAATCGGTTGCGGCAGGCCGACCTTCGGTGCGATCAGCGCCGCCGTGTCGGCCGGATGCGTGTTGACCCACTGGCCCGTCTCGCGCGCCTGCTTCAGGATCGCGCCGACCACGTCCGGATGCTGCTGCGCGAAATCCCGCGTCGCTTCGTAGAAGTTGTTGGTCGCCGCGAGGCCCGTGTAGTCGGACAGCGTGCGCACCTTTAGCGCATTCTGCGCGGCCGCGTAGTACGGATCCCAGACGACCCACGCATCGACGTTGCCGCTCTCGAATGCGGCGCGCGCGTCGGCTGGCGGAAGATACACGGGGCGGATTTCGTCGTAGCGCACGCCGGCCTGCTTCAACGCTTCGAGCAGCAGGTAGTTCGCGCTCGAGCCCTTCTGCAGCGCGATCTTCTTGCCGCGCAGGCCGGCGACCGAGCCGATCGGCGAATCGGCCTTCACGATCACGGCTTCGTTGTGCGGCGCCGGCGGTTCCGCGCCGACATAGACGAAGTGCACGCCGGCCGCCTGTGCGAACACGGGCGGCGGCGCGCCCGTATAGCCGAAGTCGATGCTGTTCGCGTTCAGCGCTTCGAGCAGCTGCGGGCCGGCCGGGAATTCGAACCACTGCACGCCATAGCCGAGCGGCTTGAGCCGCGCTTCGAGCGAACCTTGCGCCTTGATGACCGACAGCAGGCCGGCCTTCTGGTAACCGATGCGCACGACCTTGTCGGCGCCGCCTTGCGCGAAAGCCGACGCGGCGGACAGTGCGACGAGCGTGGTGACGGCGGCGGTGCGGGCGATCCAGCGGGTGAAACGAATCATCGAACGGACTCCATGCAAAACGTCTTCGGGCGAGCGGCGGTGCCGCTCGGTTGGAAGAATCGTCGCATGGGCAATCACGCCCGCAAACGAAGCATTGCCGATATCAATATGACGGCGGCGCGCCTATGCTTCGTCGCCGCCGTTTTCCGGTGAAGGTGTGCCGGACTGCCGTGCGGCCTCGTCGCTGAGCTTCTTGTCGAGGATCGTCGCGACGCGGCCGCCGAGATACGCGCTCGCCGCGGTTTCCAGTGCGCGGTTCGTCTCGCCTTCGACGAACACGGCCGCGAGCGGGCGCAGGCGCCAGATCGCATCGACCAGTTCGGGCACGTCGGTGGCGGGCGGCAGCGTGCCCGCGTCGTAGCGGTCGAGCCGCTTCACGACGAGATCGACCAGCAGCCGCGCGATCGCGTCGAAATGCGGCCGTGCGAGGCTGATCACGTCGAGCAGCTCGCGCGGCGGAATGCCTTCCTTGGTCATCGCGGCGGCCGCTTCGAGCAGCGCGGGGCTCTTGGCGACGAACGACAGGCCGCGCCGTTCGAGCAGGCCGAGTTCGGTCACGCGCGACAGCTGCGTGGTGGCCTGCGGGCCGAACATCTGCGCGAGCGCGGCAAGCGAATAGGTCTTCGGCAGTTCGTGCGACCAGCGGCCGCCGATCGCGTTTTCGAGACCGAGGATCGAGCGCAGGTCGTGGCCTTCGTCGATTGCCTTGATCAGGTCCTGGATGTTCGACAGCGTGTAGCCGCGCGCGAGCAGATGGTTGATCAGCTTCAGCCGCGCGACGTGCGTGTCGTCGTAGATGCCGACGCGGCCGCGCTTTTCCGGCGGCGCGAGCAAACCGCGATCCTGGTACGCACGGACATTGCGCACGGTCGTGTCGGACACGCGTGCAAGTTCGTCGACCGTGTACTCGTTGCGGGAGTCCGGGGCCGCCTCGTCGGGTGTGGAATGAGTCTGTTTTGACATGCGGCCATTCTAGCGCGACGTGGGAGGCTCCGGCGAGACGGGGAGCGTGCGGGCGCCGTCGCCGAGCGGGCGCTGCAGCAGCGCCGTATCGATCCAGCGGCCGTGCTTGAAACCGACCGCCTTCAGCATGCCGGCCGGCTCGAAGCCGAACGCGCGATGCAGTGACGTCGAGCCGCCGGTGCCGCCGTCGGCGATCACCGCGATCATCTGCCGCCACGGGCCGGCCTCGCAGCGTTCGATCAGCGCGGCGAGCAGCGCGCGGCCGATCCCGCGCCCGCGCTGCGCATCGTCGATGTAGATCGAATCCTCGATCGTGAACCGGTACGCGCTGCGCGTGCGGTACGGCGTCGCGTACGCGTAGCCGGCCACGCGGCCGTCGCATTCGGCGACGAGATACGGCAGCCCGTGGCGCAGCACCGCGTCGCGGCGCGCGCGTAGTTCGTCGACGTCGGGCGGCGTTTCCTCGAACGACGCGACGCTGTGGTGCACGTGGTGCGCATAGATCGCGTGGATCGTATCGAGGTCGGCGTCGGTCGCGTCGCGAACGACGCAGGCGGGGGCGGTGGGCATGGCGGCGGGTCCGGTGAATTCGGAATGCAAACCGCTACTATGCCGGCCGCTGGCGCGCATGGCAAAGCCGTGTGCGGAGGCAACTGCCTACAGCCGTCCGTCCGCCGCGTGAACGGCTTCGGCGATCGCGTCGGCGACACGCTGCACGCGCGGCGACCGGCGCACGTCCGGGTGGACCACGAGCCAGATCTCGCGCTCGATGTCGCAACGCGGGGCGGCCGTCAGCTCGACGAGCGGCGCGCCGGCATGCGCGGCCGGATCGTCGACGAGAAACCGCGGCAGCAGCGCGACGCCGGCGCCGGCCGCGCACGCGCGATGCTGCGCGGCCAGGTCGTTGGTGACGAACGCGAAACGGCGGCCGGCCGCGAAGCGGGCGAGCCACTGGTGCTGCGGCGTTTGCGCGAGCGCGTCGTCGTAGCCGACGAACGGCCAGGTGTCGGGCGGCGCGTCCGCCCATTCCGGCGACGCGCACAGCGCGAAGCGCATCGTGCCGAGCCGGCGTGCGGCGAGCCCCGGCTCGGTGGGCCGCGACAGCCGCACGGCGAGATCGGCTTCGCGCGTGTACAGGTTCGCTGCGTGCATCTCGCCCAGCAGGTCGATCCGCAGCGCCGGCCATGCGCGCTGCGCGCGGGCGAGCCGCGGCGCGAGGAAGTGGCTGGCGAACACCGGCGACGCCGATACGCGCACCACGCCGTCGAGCGCCGCCGCGCCCTGCGCGGCGCGCGCGAACGCATGCGCGTCGGTTTCGATGCGTGCCGCGTGCTCGGCAAGGTGCAGCCCTTCGTCGGTCGGCGGCCAGCCGCGCGGCAGCCGGTCGAACAGCCGGATGCCGAGCGCGGACTCCAGCGCGTCGATGCGCCGCGCGACCGTCGAGTGCTGAACCTGCAGCGCCCGCGCGGCGGCCGACAGGCTGCCGCCGCGCATCACCGCGAGGAAATAACGGACGTCGTCCCAGCTCATCGGCAATGCGGACGCGGAAACGGGATCCTGATCGGTCGAATTTTGCACGGTAGATGGGCGGTTGGCGGGAATTCCGTTCGATTATGCACGATGGGATGATCGTGTCACTTCATTCGATTACGAGGAACGTCATGACCCAGACTGCCACCGCCATCCGGATCGGGATCGACCGTTACGGCGACGCCGGCGTGCTGCGCCGCGTCGATGCGCCCGTCGCGCCGCCCGGTGCCGGCGAAGTACGGATTCGCCAGACCGCGATCGGCGTGAATTTCGTCGACATCTATTTCAGGTCGGGCGCGCACGCGTTGCCGGCGCTGCCGGATGCGCTCGGCGTCGAGGCGGCCGGCGTGATCGATGCGGTCGGGCCGGGCGTGATGGAGCTCGTCCCTGGCCAGCGCGTCGCGTATGCGGGCATGCCGACCGGCAGCTATGCGAGCCTGCGCACGATGCCGGCCGAGCGTGTGCTGCCGATTCCCGACGGCCTGAGCGACGAAGCCGCCGCGGCCGGGCTGCTGAAAGGGATCACCGTTTACATGCTGCTGCATCGCGTCCGTCATGTCGGCGCCGGCGACACGGTGCTCGTGCATGCGGCGGCCGGCGGCGTCGGGCTGCTGGCGACGCAATGGGCGCGTGCGCTCGGCGCGCGGGTGATCGGCACGGTCGGGTCGGCCGCGAAAGCCGCGCTTGTTCGCAAGCATGGCGCCGACGCGGTCGTCGATTACCGCGAGGAGGATTTCGTCGCGGCGGCCCGCGCGTTCGGCGGCGGCGCGGGAGTCGATTATGCGATCGACGGGATCGGCGGCGACGTGCTGACGCGCACGCTCGGCGCGGTCCGTCCGTTCGGGATGGTCGCGAGCATCGGGCAGGTGGCCGCGATCGGTGCGCGGCAGACGTTCGATCTCGACGAACTGGGGCCGGCGCGGTCGATCGCGCTGGCACGGCCGAGCGTGCTCGGCTTCATCGCGCGTGACGTCGACGGATATCGGGAGGCTGCGCGCGCGACGCTCGAGCGGCTGGCGGGCGGGATGCACGTGGAGATCGGCGCGCGGCTGCCGCTCGAACAGGCGGCCGATGCGCACCGGTTGCTGGAGTCGCGCGCGACGACGGGTGGGGTCGTGCTGGTGCCGTGATGGCGGGGGATGGGGATCGCGATGCGGCTCGATGCTCGCATCGCGATCCACGGGAGGCTCAGTGGTGCTTGCGCAGCGGCGCATCCTCGACGAACCACGCGAGCACGAACGCGATCGCGATGACCGTCGCCGCGGCCAGATACACGACGTGCAGCGAACCGGCGAACGCATGCAGGTACGCGTCGCGCACGGCATCCGGCAACTGGTGCACGGCGGCCGGGCCGAGCGCGGGCGGCAGCGCCGTGCCAGCCGGCAGCGCAGCCATTACGCGCGACTGCAGCCCGTGCGAGAACAGCGCGCCGAATGCCGCGACACCGAGCGAGCCGCCGATCGAGCGGAACAGCGTCGCGCCCGACGTCGCGACGCCCATGTGCCGGAATTCGACCGTGTTCTGCACGGCGAGGGTCAGCACGGGCATCACCATGCCGAGGCCGATCCCGAGCAGCGCCATGTACGCATACATCGTGTGCAGCGGCGTATCGAGCGTCAGCGTCGACAGCAGCGCCATCGCGATGCCGCCGGTCAGCGTGCCCAGGATCGGGAACATCCGGTACGAGCCGAGCCGCGAGATCAGCCGGCCGCTGACGATCGACGTCACGAGCATCCCGCCCATCATCGGCAGCAGCTGCATCCCGGCCTGCGACGGCGTCGAGCCCTTCACGACCTGCAGGTAGAGCGGGATGAACGTGACCGAGCCGAACAGCGCGATCCCGACGACGAAGCCGATCAGGCTGACCAGCACGAAGGTGCGATGGCGGAACAGCTCGAGCGGCATGATCGGCTCGGCCGCGAGCCGCTCTTCGTAAATGAAGCCGCCGATCGCGACGATGCCGAGCACGAGCGTCATCCACAGCTGCGGCGACGTCCACGGCAGCAGCGAGCCGCCTTCGCTCGTGAAGAGGATCACGCAGGTGAGGGCGGTGGCGAGGAACGAGGCGCCCATGTAGTCGATCCGGTGCTTCACGTGCGCGGTGTGCGGCCGGAACGCGACGCCGATCACCGCGAGCGCGAGAAAGCCGAGCGGCAGGTTGATCGTGAAGATCCAGCGCCACGACAGGTGCTCGACCAGGAAGCCGCCGAGCAGCGGGCCGATGATCGTCGCGAGGCCGTACACGCCGCCGAACATCCCCTGGTAGCGCGCGCGGCGATCGGGCGGCACCAGATCGCCGATCGCGGCCATCGTGACGACCATCAGGCCGCCGCCGCCCAGCCCCTGCAACGCGCGCAGCACGATCAGCTGCGTCATGTCCTGCGCGACGCCGCACAGCGCGGAGCCCGCGAGGAACAGCACGATCGCGGCCTGCAGCACGATCTTGCGGCCGTACAGGTCGCCGAGCTTGCCGTACAACGGCAGCACGACGGTGGAGGAGAGCAGGTACGCGGTGACGACCCACGACAACTGGTCGAGCCCGCCGAGCTCGCCGACGATCGTCGGCAGCGCGGTCGACACGATCGTCTGGTCGAGTGCGGACAGCAGCATGACGAGCAGCAGCGCGGCGACGATCAGCCCGGTCGGCGCGTCGCGGCGGGCCGTTTCGGCGGCCTGTGGAGTGAGGAGGGTGTCGGTTGTCATCGAGACATCTGCCATGGCAGGGAATTGTGTCGAATATAGCCATTGATAGTTGACTGGTCAATTTCTGCTCAGCCTCGATGTGTTGCAACCGTAACAGGAGATTGCCGGCCCGGAAAATTGACCGGGATCAGGGGAAAGCGGGGACGGACTCAAGTTTTTTGCAGGCAAACCGTAATCCAGAGTGCTGCGGACCGATTGCCGCGGCACTTTTCATCGCTCTCGTCCCGTCATGAACCTGAACGCCCTGTTTTCCCGTTTCTCGATCCGTACGCGGATTTTCTCCACGCTCGGCCTCGTTGCCGCGCTGCTCGTCGTCTCGGGGCTGATCGGCCTCGCCGGCATGCAGAGCTCGAACCGCGCGCTCGACGAGGCTTATACGCAGCAACTGGCTGCGAAGACCGCGCTGTCGGCGGCCAGCCTGAACCTGACGATCGTGCGCACGACGCTCGACCGCGCGATGCTGCATCCGGAAGCGCCGGAGGTGCCCGATCTCGTCAAGAAGGCCGAGAGCTATCTCGCGAAGGCCGACACCGCCTGGCGCGGCTACGCGTCGATGCCGCACGACGGCGACGAAGGCCCGCTCGCGAGCCGCCTCGACGCCGCGCGCCAGGCGCTGATCGGGCAGGCGCTGAAGCCGATGATCGACGCGGTCCGCGACGGCCGTCGCGACGAGGCCGACCGGCTGCTGATGTCGGTTGCGCCGCCGCTGTCGGTCGCGCTCACGCAGGCGACCGATGCGCTCGATGCGTACCAGGTCGCCCGCGGCAAGGACGTGTACGACACCGCGCAGACCTATTACGGCTGGATGCGCGCGGGTGCGATCGCCGGTATCGCGTTCGGCCTTGCCGCGTGCCTCGGTTGTGCGATCGGCCTGCATTACGCGATCACCCAGCCGGTGAACCGGCTGCTGTCGCATTTCCGCCGCCTGTCGGAAGGCGACCTGACGTCGGAAGTGCGCTGGTCGTCGCGTGACGAGATGGCCGAGCTGGTCAAGGGCGTGACCGGCATGCAGCGCAGCCTCGCGGATACGGTCCGCCAGGTCAGCCAGGGTTCCGAAGCGATCTCGACGGCGACGCACCAGATCGCGGCCGGCAACACCGACCTGTCGCAGCGCACCGAGGAACAGGCGTCCGCGCTGCAGGAAACGGCCGCGAGCATGGAGCAGCTCACCGCGACCGTGAAGCAGAACGCGGACAATGCGATGCAAGCGCAGGCCTGCGCGGATACCGCGAGCGAGATCGCCACGCGCGGCGCGACGGTGGTGGGCGAAGTGATCGGCACGATGAACGAAATCGACCAGAGCTCGCAGAAGGTCGCCGACATCATCGGCACGATCGAGGGCATCGCGTTCCAGACCAACATCCTCGCGCTGAACGCGGCGGTCGAAGCCGCGCGCGCGGGCGAGCAGGGTCGCGGCTTCGCGGTGGTCGCGGGCGAGGTGCGCACGCTCGCGCAACGTTCGGCGTCGGCGGCGAAGGAAATCCGCACGCTGATCGGCGAATCGGTGGAACGCGTCGCGACCGGCTCGCGGCTCGTCGGCACGGCCGGCGCGACGATGCAGGACATCCAGCAGGCGATCGGCCGCGTGACGGGCATCATGACCGAGATCGCGGCGGCGTCGAACGAGCAGCGCGACGGGATCGAGCAGGTGAACCGCGCGGTGTCGCAGATGGATCAAGTGTCGCAGCAGAACGCGGCGCTCGTCGAGCAGGCCGCGGCGGCGGCCGCGTCGCTGGAAGAGCAGGCCGACGGGCTGCGCCGCGCGGTCGGCGCGTTCCGCGTCGCCTGATCGACCGTGGGCGGCGACGGGCGGGCGCTGGCCCGCCTGCCGTCCGCCCGTTACATCAGACGGCCGCGAGTTGCGCGGCCGCGCGCGACGACGCGACGATCAGCAGCTTCATCGTCGCACGCGTCGCGCCGACGAACAGCTTGCGCGCGGCACGCGCGTCGAGCGTGTCGAAGTCGACCTCGGTGAGGATCACGCACGGCGCCGACTGGCCCTTGAAGCGGTAGATCGAATCGAGCAGCACGTCGCCTTCGCGATACTCCGGGTTGCCGAACAGGTCGTACTTGCCGGTGAAGCTCTTGAGCCGGTGCGGGCCGAGCTGGTCGAGCGGTGCGAGCACCGAGCCTTCGCGGCCGCGATACGACAGCACCGCGATGTCCTGCTTGCGAAAGCCGAGCGACAGCGCATGCGTGATCGCCCGCTTGGTCGCGTCGATGCAGGCGTCGGCCAGTGCGTCTGCCGACGCGCCTTCTTCCCCGTACGACGACACCGACGGATCCGAACCGTCGAACGGGCTGCCCGAGCGCAGCTCGGCCGCCAGCGGCTCGACCCGCCCGACGATGTCGCGCACGAATTCGAGCAGGTCGCGCGGGCTGCGGTAGTTCGTGAGCGCCTTCAGCGTGACCCAGCCCGGCAGCGCGACGGGCTCGCGCATGTACAGGTTCTGCAGCGGATCTTCCAGCCACCACCATGCGCCTTCCGGCGCCAGCAGGCGCGCCAGGGCGGCCGCCCACGGCGCATGGAAATCCTGTCCTTCATCGACGACCAGCACGTCGAAGCGCCAGCGCTCGGGAATCGGCGTTGCCGCGAAGCGCGCCTCGAGCCGCTCGAATTCGCCGGGTACCTGAAAGTCGGGCGTATAGCCGCCGTCGCGCGCGACCCAGTCGCATAGCTGGTGGTAGTTCGCGATCTTCGCGCCGGGCGGCGCGATGCGTGCGATGTAATCGGCGAGCGGCCGGTTGAAGCACACGTAGAGTACGCGCTTGCCGGCCGCGACCGCATCGCGCATCGCCTGCACCGCGAGCTGCGTCTTGCCCGAGCCGGCCGTGCCGGTGACGCGCAGCCGGAACGGCGCGAATTCGAGCTGGCGCGCCCACGCGGCGAGCCCGCCCGACAGCCGCGTGACGAGCGTGCCGGCCTGCCCGACGAGCGCGCTCGTGTCGGGCGTGAGCGCGAGCTCGTCCGCAAGGAAATGGTGGAGCTTCGGCGCGTTCGGAAAGGGTTCGTCGTCCTCGGGCAGGATCTGCAGGATCACCTGCGCGAGCTGCCCCTTGCGCGATGCATCGACGATGCGGTCGGCCGCGACGCCGGCGATCGACGCGTCGCGGATCGAGTAGTCGGGGCAGTACAGCAGCGCCTCGACGCCGTAGACACCCGCGCCAAGCGCGGCCGTCAGGCGCCGATGCAGCGTTTCCTGCGTGCGCGCGAGCTGGATCGGGACATTGCGTTCCTTCTGCAGATAGACCTTCACGAGCCCCTTCGGCGTTTCGCGCAGGAAGCCGGCTTTCTGCTCGATCAGCAGCACGCGGCCGGCCGGGCTCACGACGACGAACGCGGCCTCGCCGAACACCGAGAACGCCTGGTCGGCGCGGGTCCAGTGCACGCCGTGATACACGGTGTAGCTGTCGGGCAGCGCGTGTTCGAGCGCGGCGAGCGTTTCGCGCTCGCGTTCGGCCGCGCCGGTCGCGGCGAGGCTTTTCCAGTCGTCGGGGATGAGGCGGGCCATGGCGTCGGGCGGCGGAAGCCGGCGTGGGCGTGAACGGGTGCGGCTATTGTACTGAGCTATGCACCGGTTCACGACCGCCGTGCCGCGCGGACGTTGGCCGTCAGGAGGAAGAACGGCCCGGGGACGTTACCCGCGGGCGAGCCGTTTCGCGAGATCGGCGCTGAGGATCGCCATGCGCGCGGGCTTTTCGTAGCAGACGACGTCGAACGCGCGGATCACTTCGCTGATGTCGGCCTCGCTCGCGCGGCCGGTGAGCAGGTCACCGGTCAGCACGAAGATCGGTGCGCCCGGGTTGTCGGACGTGCGCACGGCCTTGATCGCGGTGGCGGCCGTGCTGTCGTCGAACAGCCATTCGGTCAGCACCGCGTCGAACGCCTGGCCTTGCAGCGCGTCGACGAACGGCGCGAGGCCGTCGAATGCGGCGGTCGCGAAACCCTGGCGTTCGAGATAGCGGCACAGCTCGGTCGCGCTGACGCGATCGGGGTCGATCACCGCGACGACGAGCTTGTCGCTCTCCGCGCGGCGCGGATAGATCTCGATCTTGTGCACGTCGTACGCGTTCTGGTAAAGCACGCCGGTGTGGCGCAGCACGCGCCAGCGGCCGTTCTGTTCGTACGCGACGAATTCGGGGCGCGCGCCGGCCTCGAGCGGCGCGCCGATCCAGGCGGTGCACGGAATCTCGGCGACGCCCGCGTAAAGGACGGCCTCCTGCGAATAGGCGCCGACCATGCCGGGGTCGAGCGTTTGCGCGCCGAACAGCTGCGCGGCGGGTTCGCCGTACGCTTCGGCGACTTTCTTGATCTGCGCGAGCGTCCAGGGGCTGCTGCCGCGCAGTTTGCGGTGGCCTTGCGAGAAACTCAGGTCGAGGATGCGGCACAGCTCGGTGGTCTGCTGGCGCTTGCCGATGCCGTTGCGGGTCATCAGCTCGCGCACGCGCTCGGCAACCGCGAGGGAATCCGTGGTGATTGCTTCAGTGGTCATGCTACGGGAACGGATCGTGACGTTCAGAACGACGCCTTGCGGCAGTCTCGACGGACAGTCTTCATGACGTCCAGGGGCGAGCCGACCGGCCACGCGCGGAAAAGATAACTTTACCGCAAAATGGTCGTTATTCAGCGTGGCGAAAGGTGCGTTTGTGTGAAAGGTGTGTCACGACGTTACCACCGCCGCCCACATTCGGATGCATTAACGCCTGACAGGAAACAATGACGACAACCTATCCGCTGCATGATGCCCTGACCCGCGCCGACACACCATTCCCGCACGAAGCCGACGTCGTGATCGCCGGCGCCGGCATCATGGGCTGCGCAGCCGCGTATTACCTGGGCCTGCGCGGCCTGAAGGCCGTCGTGCTCGACAAGTCGCGCATCGCCGGACAGCAGTCGACCCGTGCATGGGGCTTCGTGCGGCAGCAGGGGCGCGAAGCGGCCGAGGTGCCGCTGATGATGGCCGGCATCAAGATCTGGGAGGGGTTAGAGGAAACCCTCGGTTTCGATCTCGAATGGCGGCAGGGCGGCTGTCTTTATATTGCGGACAACGAAACGGACTGGGCGTCGTTCAATGCGTGGCTCGCCGTCGCGCGCGAGCACGGGCTGGATACACGCACGCTGACGCGCGCGCAGATCGACGAGCGCGTCAGCGGCCTTTCGCCGCAGGCACGCACGCTCGGCGGGCTGTACACCGCGACCGACGGGCAGGCCGAGCCGCGTCGCGCGGCCGCCGCATTCGCCGCGCGTGCCGCGGAGGCGGGCGCGCGCTTCTTCGAAGGCTGCGGCGTGACCGCGATCGAGACGGCCGGCGGTGCGGTGGTCGGGGTCGTGACCGAGCGCGGCACGATCCGCACGCGGCGCGTGATCTGCGCGGCCGGTGCGACCAGCTTCCGGCTGCTCGATGGCGTCGGCATCCGGCTCCCGCAACAGGCCGTACGCGGCACCTGCATGCGCACCAATGTGGTGCCGCCGGTGTCGGCGTCGACGGTGTGGGGCCACGGCCTCGGTATCCGGCAGCGCAAGAACGGTGCGATCAATCTTGCCGACGACATGCAGGTCGACGTCGACCTGACGCTCGGGCACCTGCGTGGGTTGAGCCTGTTCTGGCCGGAGTTCTGGTCGCAGCGCGACAAATTCCGGCTGCACGTGAACGGGGCCGCGTGGCGCGATGCGCTGGCCCGCATCAACGGGGCGACCGGGCCGATCGAGCCGCGCGATCCGCAGCCGCAGCCGAATCGCGCGCATGCGCCGCGCGCGCTCGCGAAGCTCAAGGCGATCTTTCCCGCGCTGAAGGACGCGCAGATCGTCGAGGCCTGGGCCGGCCTGATCGACGTGCTGCCCGACGGCATTCCGGTGATCGATGCGCCGGGCGCGCCGTCCGGGCTCGCGATCGCGACGGGATTCTGCGGCCACGGTTTCGCGATGGGGCCGATCGTCGGGCGGCTGCTGGCCGAATGGATCGACACGGGCGCGCCGTCGCTCGACCTGTCGGCGTTTCGTGCGCAGCGCTTCGTCGACGGCACGATGGTGCGGCCGCGCAGCATGCTGTAACGGACGCATCGACGTGATGACGTCGGCCGGCCGCGGCCGACCCATCGTAGAATCGAGCCCGCATCCTTCAGGAGATTCCCCGTTGGCTTCGCCCTCCGCCCAGCGCCGCTCGTTGCGCTCACGCCTGCGTCGCGCCCGCAACCCGTGGCAGGCGCCGCGTGCGCGCACGCTGTTCACGCGTCCCGCGACGTCGCCGCGGCGCACGCTGCTGTTCCGGATCGGCGCGGTCGTGCTGCTGTGCACGCTCGCGTTCCTCGTGCTGTATCTCGATCGCGACGGGTTGCGCGATTCGACCAAGAGCACGCCGATGACCGTCGCCGATCTCGTGTACTTCACGATGGTCACGGTCGCGACGGTCGGCTATGGCGACATCGTGCCCGTCACCGCGCGGGCGCGCCTGATCGATGCGTTCTTCATCGTGCCGATCCGCATCGTCATCTGGTTCATTTTCCTGGGCACGGCGTATCAGTTCGTGATCCAGCGCGTCATCGAGGAATTCCGCATGAAACGCCTGCAGAAGCAATTGTCCGATCACATCGTCGTCTGCGGTTATGGCCTGTCCGGCTCGATCGCGGTGCGCGAACTGCTCGAGAGCGGCGTCGATCCGGCGACGCTCATCGTGATCGACTCGCAGCAGCAGGCGATCGAGGCCGCGACGTCGCTCGGCGTGGCGGGATTGCTCGGCGATCCCGCGCACGAGGATCTGCTGCAGCAGGCACAGGTGCGCGAAGCGAAGGCCGTGATCATTTCGGTGACCGACGATCCGACCGCGATCCTGCTCACGTTGTCGGTGCGCAGTATCGCGCCCGATACGAAGATCGTCGTGCGGATCCAGGAGAACCTGTATCAGCGGCAACTGCGGCAGGCGGGCGCCGACGTGATCGTGTCGTCGACGAAGATCGGCGCGCTGCTGCTCGCGGATGCCGTGCATAGCCGCTATATCGTGCCGTTCGTGAACGACATGCTGTCCACGCGCGGCCGCGCGACGCTGCTCGAGCGCGAGGCGATGCCGCAGGAGGTCGGCTGCATGACGAACGTCGTGCCGGGCGCGATCGTCGTCGGGCTCGATCGATGCGGGAAGATTTTTTCGTTCTATGAAGACCCGCCGTGCCGGATCGAGAAAGGGGACACGCTGGTCGTGATTCAGTCGGCGCGGATTCCGGATCCGGATGTTTGACGGCTCGTATGGCAACATGGCCGACCGGTTGCCGCTGATGCAGGGAGGCGGCGCCGGTCCGGCGCACGCGAGGGATCGGCCCGCGCGAACGGGCCGCGAAATCAGAATTGAACGGGGCAATGAAAAGAATGATCGAGAGAGAAAGCGGGGCGACAAGGAACCCGCATGACGCAGATGGGCCGCACGCGTTTTCGAAGGGGCGCATGAGCCGGTCGGTTCGACGCGCCGTCAAGGTGGGCACAGGGCTCGCGGTGCTGGTCGCCATGACCGCCTGCGACCAGGTCGGCATCGCGGTACCCGACGACATCAAGCCTGCTGTCGACACGTACAAGCTTTCCGGCATGTCCGTTTCCGACATGACGAAGCCCGACATCCGGCGGGCGCTGGTTCAACTGAGCCGGGAGGCTTGCAATCGGGACGCGATGGGCCGAATGGCCGCGCAGATCGATGCGCTCGGCTACCGTCGCGAAAGCGCGTCCGCGCTGATCGGGTTCGTCGATCGATGCGGGCGCGCGGACGGTTTCCTGAGTGCTGCCGCGAACGACCTGATGGCCGTGAGCGATTTCAAGGGCGCCGTGGAGGTCTCCGACCGGCTGATCGCAAACAACCCGTCGGAACCGCAGTATTACTTCGATCGCGGGCGCGCAAACGAAGGCTGGCAGCGCGACGATGCGGCATTGTCGGACTACATGCAGGCGCTGGCTTTGTCGACGAACCTGGCGACAGTCACCAGCAACCTGTTCATCCGGATCGCCGACCTGCATGCGAAGGCCGGCCGCTACTGCGATTCGGTCAGTGCGATCCGGATGTGGGTGTCGGCGGATCCGGAGCGTGCGGACAACACGCAGGCGAAGGGGATGATCGCGCAGTACGCGTCGCATGCGAGTTGCCCGTCGACGTATGCGGCCGGACAGGAGAGTTTTGCCAGGCAATCGGGCAATACGATTCGCGTGAAGGCGAAGGTCAACGGCATCGAGGGTGTGTTCATCGTCGACACGGGCGCGAGCTATGTTTCGCTAAGCGAAGCGTTTGCCCGGCGCGCGCAGGTTCCGACGGAGCAAGCCAAGCGGATTCGTCTGCAGACAGCCAATGGTGCCCGTGACGGACTGCTGGCCCAGGCCCGCGCGGTCAAGGTCGGTGCGGTCGAAGCGTCGGACGTGCCGGTATCGGTCGATGCGGGCGGCAAGTCGCCATACGGCGACGGCATCGATGGCTTACTCGGCCAGTCTTTCCTGTCCCGTTTCGAGGTGTCGTTCACGCCGACGCGTTGGTCGATCAGCCAGCGCTCCTGACCGGACCGTGGCGTGAGTGGGCCTCCTGCGTGAAGACTGGGCGGGCATCCGCCGGATCGGCCTGGAAGGGCCGGTTGCCTATTCGCCTGCCGACATCGCGGCGATCTTTGCGCACATGCTGGATCGACCGGTGCGGCCGGTGGCGCTCGAACCATAGTGCAGCTCGCGTTCGCCCCACAGCACGTGACGTCGTCCGCAGTCATGACGCGGGTGACGTCTCGCGATGCGGGCCGGACGGGATCGGGTGTCGCGTGCGTTTCGTTCAGCCCCGGCCGACGAACGGCATCGCGGTCGCCATGATCGTCATGTTCAGGATGTTCGTGTCCAGCGGCAGGTTCGCCATCTGAACGATCGCGTTCGCGACATGCGTGACGTCCATGCGCGCCTCGGCTGCGAGGCTGCCGTCGGCTTGCGGGACGCCTTGCGTCATCCGTTCCGTGAGCGACGTCGCGGCGTTGCCGATGTCGATCTGGCTGCACGCGATGTTGTACCGGCGGCCGTCGAGCGCCAGCGACTTGGTGATCCCGGTCACCGCATGCTTGGTGGCCGTGTACGCGATCGTGTCGGGGCGCGGCGCATGGGCCGAGATCGAGCCATTGTTGATGATCCGGCCGCCCTGCGGCGTTTGCGCTTTCATCAGGCGCCACGCGGCCCGCGCACACAGGAAGACGCCGGTCAGGTTGGTCGCGACGACGCTGTTCCACACGTCGAATTCGTATTCGTCGAGGGAAACCGGCGGCGCGTTGCGGCCGGCGTTGTTGAACAGCACGTCGAGCCGGCCGAACTGCTGCGCGATCCGGGCGAACGCGTGGTCGACCGAGGCTTCGTCGGTGACGTCCGCAGGAAACACGTGCGCGTCACCGCCGGCGGCGCGGATCGCGTCCTGCGTGTCGCGCAACGATGCCTCGGTGCGTCCGAGCAGCGCGACGGTGTAACCGGCCTGGGCGAGCGCGATGGCCGCCGCGCGACCGATGCCGGAGCCGGCGCCGGTGACGGCTGCGAATTTCGTGAAGACAGACATGGCTTGATTTCCTGCGGGTTGAAAGAGGGGCGAGGTGGCCGACGACCGGGATCATCGCCACTTCGGCAATGTAGTCGAAATGCGCGGTGCACATGTTCAAGCGACACCGTCAGGTACGCGCGATGGCGTGATGACCTCGGCTACTTCTTCCGGCCGGGAGTGGCCTTCCGCGCCCGCGTGCCTGACTCCGCGAACAGATCGACGACCACATCGCGCAGCCACTTGTTCCCTTCGTCCTGATGGACCCGCGTATGCCAGAGCATGTGAATCGGCGCGCCCGGCACCGTGACGGGCAATGCGCGCCAGCCCAGCGAGAACGGTGCCGCGAGCTGCTGCGCGAGATGTTCGGGCACCGTCGCGATCAGGTCGGTGCGCTGCAGGATGTAGCCGACGCTCATGAAGTGCGGCACCGTGAGCCGCACCTGGCGCGCCACGCGGCGGCGCTTCAGCCATTCGTCCACCTGCCCGTGACCAGTGCCGGCCGACACCACGACCAGATGTTCGGCATTGCGCCACGCGTCGACCGTCAGCGGCGCGTCCTCGAGCGGATGGCCGCGCCGGAACAGGCACACATAGCGCTGATCGAACAGCCGGCGCTGATAGAAGCCGCCCTTGAGCTGCGGCAGCAGGCCGATCGCGAGATCGACGCGGCCATCGGCCATTTCGTCGCCGAGGTTGACGCTCGTGTCGCGCACGGTGTTGAGCGCGATGCCCGGCGCCGCTTGCGACAGGTGTTCGAGCAGTGCGGGCAGGAACACGACTTCGCCGATGTCGGTCATGCCGATCGTCAGCGTGCGCGTGGCGCGCTGCGGATCGAAACCGGTCTCGGGGTTGAGCGCGGCGTGCAGCGTCGCGAGCGCGTGCGATACGGGTTCCGCGAGGCGCAGCGCGAACGGCGTCGGCACCACGCCGCCGGGCCCGCGCACGAACAGCGGATCGCCGAGCCGGCGGCGCAGCTTCGCGAGTGCATTGCTCACGCCCGGCTGGCTCATGTTCATCTGCTCGGCGACGCTCGACACGCGCCGTTCCTGCATCAGCCGCTGGAAAAGCAGCAGCAGGTTGAGGTCGATATCGCTCAGTTCCATGGGTCGGGCCTCGCCGGGTTCATTGCATTCAGTGATGAAGCAGATTCCGGTCATTTTATTGCGGGATGAAAGTCCGCTCCCGAGAATACCGATACGGCCCATGCATTCGACATGACCGCTGCGCATGCCGCAGACCCCACATCGGAATATCGGAGACACCTTCATCATGCAGACGAACCTGAAGATTGCGATCGTCGGCGCCGGGATCGGCGGCCTGACGCTCGCGCTTGCCTTGCGCGAGCACGGCATCGACGCGCAGCTCTACGAACAGACGGAGGTGTTGCGCGAAGTCGGCGCGGCCGTCGCGCTGTCGGCCAATGCGACGCGCTTCTACGAACGGATGGGATTGCGGGCGGCCTTCGATGCGGTGTGCGCGGACATTCCAGGGCTCGTCTATCGCGACGGCCGCAGCGGCGCGGTGATCGGCCATCATCGCGGCGCCCCCGACTATCGCCGACAGTTCGGCGGCGCGTACTGGGGCGTGCATCGTGCGGATCTTCAGGCGCTGCTGTCGAAGGCGGTCGGCCTCGACGCCATCCATCTCGGCCATCGGCTGACCGATCTCGCGCAGCATCCCGATCGCGTCACGCTGTCGTTCGACAACGGTGTGCGCGTCGACGCCGATCTGGTGATCGGCGCGGACGGCGCGCGCTCGATCACGCGGCGCTGGATGCTCGGCTACGACGATGCGCTGTATTCGGGGTGTTCGGGGTTTCGCGGCGTGGTGCCGGCCGCGCGGCTGAGCCTGTTGCCCGATCCCGAGACGCTGCAGTACTGGATCGGGCCGCACGGGCACCTGCTGCACTATCCGATCGGCGACGACGGCGACCAGAATTTCCTGCTGGTCGAGCGCCATCCGTCACCGTGGCCGTCGCGCGACTGGGTGATGCCGTCGGAAGAGGGCGAGCAACTGCGTGTGTTCAGGGACTGGCATCCGGCGGTGGTGCAGATGATCACCGCTGTGCCGATCAGCCAGCGCTGGGGGTTGTTCCACCGGCCGCCGCTCGGCCGCTGGAGCCGCGGGCGCGTGACGCTGATCGGCGACGCCGCGCATGCGCTGGTGCCGCATCACGGGCAGGGCGCGAACCAGTCGATCGAGGATGCGGTGGTGCTGGCCGAGCAACTGGCCAAGGCCGGGCCAGGCAACTGGCGCGAAGCAAAGGAAGCGTATGAGCGGCTGCGTCGCGGTCGCACGCGCAAGGTGCAGTACGCGTCGATCTCCGTGGCCGATGTGTTGCACCTGCCCGACGGGCCGGCCGCGCAGGCGCGCAATGCGCGTTTGGCCGAGCGCGACAGCGTGCTGCATCACCTGGACTGGATTCACGATTTCGATGCGCTGGGCGGGGAGCCGAGCGAGCGGCAGGGCGGCACTTGGCTTTGAGTCTGCCAATCTGGATCAGGGGCGCGGCGGCTAGCGCGACGAGTGCGCCATCAGGCGCGACAGGCTCGCCGGGATTGCATTCGCCGGGCATGACGTGGGTCGACGGCCCGCGGCCCGCCGGTCACCGGCCAGCCTGACGAAAACGGGCGGGGCAACGCCCGCCGTCACTTCACGCATTCGAGCGCGTACTTCAACCCCTGCCCGAGCAGCCCGCGCCATACATCCCACGTGTGCCCGCCGTCGACGATGCGCAGCTCGGCCGGGTTCTGCGCGCGGCGCAGCTGCGTGTACAGCACGCTCGATTCGGCCTGGATGGTCAGGTCGTCGTCGCCGACCGCGATGAACATCGGGATTCGCCAGCTGCGCGCGAAATAGCCGCGCATCAGCGCCGGGTAGTTGAGCTCGTGCCACACGCGCGGGTCGAACTGCCGGTCGCCGAACACGCCGACGTAGCGCGCGGCGGAATTGAGCGGCGGCTCGTTCGCGTAGATCGCGGGGCTCAGCAGCATCGCGCCGCAGAACAGCCCGGGTTCGAGCAGCGAGAAGCGCAGCGCGCCGAAGCCGCCCATCGACACGCCGCCGATCGCGCGGCCCGCCCGCTGGTTCGACACCGCGAAGTGCGCTTCGACCTCGGGCAGCAGGTCG
Organism: Burkholderia sp. AU6039; assembly: GCF_002223365.1. Classification (NCBI taxonomy): domain Bacteria; kingdom Pseudomonadati; phylum Pseudomonadota; class Betaproteobacteria; order Burkholderiales; family Burkholderiaceae; genus Burkholderia; species Burkholderia sp. AU6039. The sequence goes on along the minus strand of NZ_NKFK01000005.1, from coordinate 2,034,930 downwards.
TTGAGGAACGCGCTCTGCATCTTCTCCTTGCGGTCGACGTACCAGTCGGTGCCGCCCTGCGGCATCACGATCACGACCGGCGGGATCTCGCGGCGCTCGATCAGCGTGTCGGCGGTGGCCTGCAGCCGGCCCTGCGTGACCCAGTCGTTCGCGTTGCCGGCGTTGCCGTGCAGCAGGTACATCACCGGGTAGCGCGCGCCTTCCGGGTTGTAGCCGGGCGGCAGGTAGACCGTGTACGACCAGTCGCGCTTCAGCGACGCCGACCGGAACGTGCGCAGCACGACGCTGCTGCCCGGATTGAGCGCGGGCTCCTGGGCGGCCGACGGGGTCGTCGCGGTCTGCACGGCCGGTGGCGGCGACGCGGGCGCTGCCACCGGCGCGGGCGGCGTGGCGCGGGCGGTGGCGATGGAGCCGGCGATCAGGGCGGGGGCGAACGCAAGGGCGAGTCGGCGCATGTCGAATCGTTTCAGGAGAGGCGCCGGCTATCGTAGCAGCGGCGCATGACGGCGCGGCGCGTCATCGCCGCGAACGGAACGGCAGCCGCGCGACGAGCGGCCCGTAGAGTTTGGCGACGAGATACAGCAGGCCCATTGCGACGACGTCGGCAATCAGGCCGAGCTTCACGTCGAGATAGCCTTCGGTCGCCTGGTAGAGCACCGAATCGACCGCGAGCGAGATGGCGGTGCCCGCGACGAAGCACAGCAGCCCCTGCCGGCCGATCGTGCCGATCCACGGCATCGCGTGCGCAACCTTCTTCATCCAGCCGAGGTGGACCAGCTTGGCCGCGAGCCATGCGATCGCGAGGAAGTTCGCGAGCCGCAGCGCGCCGAGGTTCTGCTTGATCGACGGGTCGGTCGGGAACGGCTCGATGCGCAGCCGGTAGTACGCGCCGGCCGCGACGATCGCGAGCGCCGCGGCCGTCAGCAGCCAGCCCTGCGGCTTCGGCGCGAGCGTCTGGTAGACGGGCTGGCAGCGCGCGATCACGCCGAGCACGAACAGGAACTGCCATGCGAACGGATTGAAGTCCCACGGCGCGCCTTCGACGGTCGGCAAAAAGCGCGCGACGTGCGGCGCGGCGTACCACAGCGATCCGCTGAACGCGAGCAGCAGCCACGGCTGCGTGCGCGCGAGCGGCAGCGTGAGCGGGACGAGCAGCGCGAAGAACGCGTACATCGGCAGCACCGACGCGAGGTACGGCTGGCGGCGGAACAGCAGGATGTCGCGCAGCGCGGCGAGCGGCTTGTGGAGCAGACCGTCGAGATCGTTGGTCGGCATGTTCGGGCCGTCGATCGCGAACGCGTTCAGCGCGGCCGTGATCAGCAGCATCAGGCCGGCTGTTACGAGGAATGCACGGTAGATCTCGAACGCGCGCCGGATGAAGCGCTGGCGCGCGGCGGCTTCGTCGTGCCGTTCGGCGAGCGAGTTGTACGCGATCGCGGTGGCGAAGCCGCCGAGGAACACGAAGACCTCGGCCGCGTCGCACAGCGCGTAAGCGTGCAGCGTCACGCGCGACAGGATGCTGCCGCCGATATGGTCGACGACGATGACGAGCAGCACGAGGCCGCGGAAGAAATCGAGCTCGGCGTAACGGCCGGCCCGGGCCGGTGCGGTCATCGGACCGCCTCCCGGCGCGGGCCGCGGGCGCGACCGGCACGCGCCGCGCATGAATCGGGGGGAAGCATGACTTCGTGAAGAAATGACGAACGGATGCGCATTGTGCCACCGATGCGGCGCGCATCGGGTTTACGCGGATGGCCGGCCGTCGTGCCGCTGCCGATAAGCCGGGTCAGGCAGTCTGCGCAACGGGGCAGTTGGACGAGCGCAACGGTTTGCGCAGGGTTCAGCTACCCCGATGGACGGACGGTTTGCGACGTGACACCATTTTGACCTCACGCGGCCGCACACCGCGTCGTCCGCCCTGCGGGCCACACCTAAAACAGACCAAACATTCGCCGGGCGCTCGACCCTGCCCGGCCCCCGGCTCCGGAGATCCGTCATGAAGAAGCACGTCATTTTTGCCGCCGCGCTAGCCGCTTTCGCCGCGCCGGTCTTCGCCCAGAACAGCGTGACGCTGTACGGTGTGATCGACGAAGGCTTCAATTACACGAACAACGTGAACGTCAATGGGGTCGGAAAAACGAATTACCAGCTCGCGAGCGGCTATGCGCAGGGCAGCCGCTGGGGCCTGAAGGGCAGCGAGGATCTCGGCGGCGGGCTGAAGGCGATCTTCACGCTGGAAAACGGTTTTGACGTGAACAACGGCCGGCTCGGCCAGGGCGGCCGCATGTTCGGCCGCCAGGCGTTCGTCGGGCTGAGCGCGCCGCGCTTCGGCACGCTGACCCTCGGCCGTCAGTACGATTCCGTCGTCGACTATCTCGCGCCGCTCACCGCCAACGGCAACTGGGGCGGCACGCTGTTCTCGCACCCGTTCGACAACGACAACACGGACAACTCGTTCCGCGTCAACAACACGGTCAAGTACGCGAGCGCCGACTGGAACGGCCTGACGTTCGGCGGCACGTACAGCTTCAGCAACAGCACCGGCTTCTCGAACAACCGTCAATACAGCCTCGGCGCGCAGTATTCGCTGGCCGGGCTGCAGGTCGCGGCTGCGTACCTGCAGGCGAACAACCCGGGCATCGGCAGCGCGGGCGCGATTTCGGCCGACGACGCGAACTTCGTCGCCGACCGCCTGCGGATCTTCGGCGGCGGCGTCAATTACACGTTCGGCCCGGCCACGGTCGGCTTCGTCTACACGAAGACGGACGTGAAGAACCCGGTGTCGACCGTCTACCTGCCGGCTTCGACGTTCGCCGGCCTCGGGCTGACCGCGACGAAGTTCCAGAACTTCGAGATCAACGGCAAGTACCAGCTCACGCCCGATTTCTATCTCGGCGCGCAGTACGTGTACACGGACGGCAAGTACGATGCCGCGGCCGGGACGTTCAAGCCGAAATACCACACGGTCGGCCTGATGGCCGACTACAGCCTGTCGAAGCGCACCGACGTGTACCTGCAGGGCGCGTGGCAGAAGGTGGGCGGCGACAAGACCGGCACGGCGGCCGACGGCGGCTACGTGGTCGGGACGGACGGCCCGTCGGCGTCGTCGAACCAGTTCGCGGTGCGCGCCGCGATCCGCCACAAGTTCTAAAGTTCTGACCGGGCGGCGCCGGGGCGGGTGCGCCGGCGCCTGCCGTCAATCCGCCCGGGGCGTGGCGCCGAGCGTTTCCGCAAGCCAGTCGACGAAGATCCGCACGCGCGGGGCGAGATGCCGGCCGGTCGGAAACACCACCGACACGGGCAGCGGCTCGGCGTTCCATTCCGGCAGCACCTCGACCAGCGAGCCGTCGGCGAGCAGCGGCCCGAGCCCTTCGCGCGGCGCCTGGATCAGCCCGAGGCCCGCCAGACAGCACGCGAGATACGCCTGCGAGCTGTTGACCGACACGACGCTGCGCATCTTGACCGCGTGCAGCCGGCCCGAATCCATATCCGCATATTCCCAGTCCAGCTCGCGGCCCGTGCGGCTCGAGAAATAGCCGACCGCGACGTGATCCGGGAGCTCGTCCGGCGAGCGCGGGGTGCCGTGCCGCTCGAGATACGCGGGCGCCGCGCAGTTGATCTGCGCCAGTTCGCCGATGCGCCGTGCGACGAGCGACGTATCGGACATCGCGCCGACCCGCACCGCGCAGTCGATGCCATCGGCGACGAGGTCGACGAAGCGGTCGGTCGTGCCGATCACGACGCGCAGGTCGGGGTAGCGCGCGTGGAAACCCGGCAGCGCCGGAATCACCTGGTTCAGCGCGAAGCGCTCGGGCAGGTCGACGCGGATCGCGCCGCGCGGCGTCGTGCCGGCGTCCTCGAACAGCGTCTCCGCATCGTCCAGATCGGCCAGCAGCCGCATGCAGCGCTCGTAATAGGTCGCGCCTTCGGCCGTCAGCGCGACGCGCCGCGTCGTGCGCTGCAGCAGGCGGACCTTCAGGTGCTTTTCCAGATACTGGACGGCGTTGCTGACCGTCGGGCGCGGCAGTTGCAACTGCTCGGCCGCTTTCGTGAAGCTGCCGAGATGGGCGACGCGCGCGAAGATGCGCATTGCTTGCAGATGATCCATGCGGGGCGGGTGCGTGGGTGGAGAGGAGCAGGCTCCATTGTTAATCAGCGTCGAATGGTTTGGTTGAGTGTTTCGCGTTTATCGCGCGCCGCGATACGCCCAGAATCCGGCCTGTTCATTCATCACTCGAGGAAACGGATATGGAAACGCGTGAACTGGGTCGGACCGGCCCGCGGGTGTCGGCAATTGCACTCGGCTGCATGGGGATGTCGGACTTCTACGGCCCGGCCGACCGCGACGAAAGCATCGCGACGCTGCACGCGGCGCTCGACCACGGCATCACGATGCTCGACACCGGCGATTTCTACGGGATGGGCGACAACGAGATGCTGATCCGTGATGCACTGCGCGGCCGGGCCCGCGACCAGGTGCTGATCAGCGTGAAATTCGGTGCGCTGCGCGATCCGGCCGGCGGGTTTGCCGGCTACGACGCGCGGCCGGTGGCGATCCGCAACTTCGTCGCGTACTCGCTGAAACGGCTCGGCACCGACTACATCGACATCTACCGGCCGGCGCGCGTCGATCCGGCGGTGCCGATCGAGGAGACGATCGGCGCAATCGCCGATCTCGTGAAGGCCGGGTACGTGCGCCATATCGGCCTGTCGGAAGCCGGCGTGGACACGATCCGCCGCGCGGCGGCCGTCGCGCCGATCTCCGACCTGCAGATCGAGTATTCGCTGCTGTCGCGCAGCATCGAGGCCGGGATCCTGCCCGCGTGCCGCGAACTCGGGATCGGCGTGACGGCCTACGGCGTGCTGTCGCGCGGGCTGCTGGGCGGACGCTGGAGCACGGCGCGGGAAGGCGAGCGCGATTTCCGTGCGGCGAGCCCGCGCTTCCAGGGCGAGAACCTCGCGCACAACCTCGCGCTCGTCGATGCGCTGCGCGCCATCGCCGACGAGAAGGGCAGCAATCCGGCGCAGGTCGCGATCGCGTGGGCGCTGTCGCGCGGCGGCGATATCGTGCCGCTGATCGGCGCGCGCAAGCGCACGCAACTTCAGGATGCGTTGCAGGCGATTGGGATGCAACTAACGGCCAATGACATCGCCCGCATCGAAGCGGCGGTCCCCGCCGGGGCGGCTGCCGGTGAGCGTTATCCGGCCGCACAGATGGCGCACCTCGACAGCGAGCAGGGGCGGGGGGCATCTCACGGGGACTGATCGGCGCGGATCGGCAATGGTTTCGGTGCAGGCTCCGTATTCGGCTCGAATCTGAGGGCCGGGGCCGGGGCCGGGGCCGGGGCCGGGGCTGAGGCTGGAGCTAGGGCTGGAGCTAGGGCTAGGGCTAGGGCTAGGGCTAGGGCTAGGGCTAGGGCTGGGGCTGGGGCTGGGGCTGGGGCTGGGCTGGGGCTGAGGCTGAGACTGAAGCCGGGCCGGCAACCCCGATTGAAGTGCATGGCCGGCCTGGCCCGACTCGACGCCGGCGGCGCGTTTTTCGCTGGCCCGCAACGCGCCAGCCCATCGCCACAATCGCGCCGCCGCCCCATCCGGCAAGCCCTAGCCAGCCTCAGGCAAAACCAGATGGCGAGCGGCGCGATCGGAGTTCACCATCGGCGCCGTACTCAACCGGACGGAACGCCTTTCATGCAAGTTCATACGCTGACGATCATCGCGGTGGTCTTCCTGCTGGCCGGCGCGGTCAAGGGGATGATCGGGCTCGGGCTGCCGACGATCGCGATGGGGCTGCTGACGCTCGCGATGCCGCCGTCGGCCGCCGCGAGCCTGCTGCTCGTGCCGTCGTTCGTCACCAATGTGTGGCAGTTGTGGCTCGGCCCGTCGTTCGGGCCGCTGCTGCGCCGGCTGTGGCCGCTGCTCGCCGGCCTGACGATCGGCACGCTCACGGGCGGGCTGCCCACGCTCGCGGCCGGCAGCACCTGGACGCATGCGGCGCTCGGCGTGGTGCTGATCCTCTACGGGCTGTGGGGGCTGGCCGCCGCGCGGCTGCCCGCGCCGGGCCGCCATGAAAAATGGCTGTCGGCCGTGGTCGGCTACCTCACGGGCGTCGTGACGGCCGCGACCGGCGTGTTCGTCGTGCCGGCCGTGCCGTACCTGCAGGCGCTGCGGCTGTCGAAGGACGACCTGATCCAGGCACTCGGGCTGTCGTTCACCGCATCGACGATCGTGCTCGGCCTGCAGTTGCGCGTGACGGGCGCACTGGAGACGGTCGATCTCGGCGTGTCGGCGCTCGCGCTCGTACCGGCGCTGGCGGGCATGGTCGGCGGGCAATATGCTCGGCGCGTGATGAGCGAGAAGGCGTTCAAGCGCTGCTTCTTCGTCGGGCTGATCGCGCTCGGCGCATATATGGCGGCTTCGGGGTGGCTGTAAGCGGGCATCGCTGACGAGCGCGATGCCCGCTGTCCGCTGTCCGTGACGCGCCCGAGGCCGGTTTCGACAACCGCGGCCTTCGGGCGCGTTCACCGGACGTGGGGCACCTCGCTCAGGCCGGGTCGGCGTACTTCAGCGTCCAACCGAACGTGCGGGTCGCGCCCGCGCCGAGGGCAAACGGCTTCGTCGTGCAGGCGAAGTTCGAATGCAGCTGGCCCACCGGCGTCGTTGACAGCGGATTCGTCGTGCCGTTCGCCGTGTCGAAGGCCGACAGCGCGCAGGTGTCGAACCCGGACGCCGCATAGCCGGTCGCGGCGCTGTTCGCGTAGGTCACCGACACGCCGTCGCCGTTCGCCTGCGTCGACGCGAAATCCGCGAACGACGTGAAGTCCGTCTCGACCGACAGGTTGCCGGTGAGCGAGCCCGTGCTCAGCGTGTCGCTGCGGGTGACCGACCCATGCGCGAACGTCAGCACCGTATGCACCTGCAGGTCGAGATCCGTCGTGTACGCCGAATTCTTCGACGCGAGCCGGAACTTCGCGGTATCGAACGACACGATCACCTGCCCGTTGGTTTGCTGGACGTTCAGGTTCTTGTAGTACGTGACGGGAATATAGGTCTTCCCGTTGTACGACACCTGCGGCACCAGCAGCGCGTAGCCGAGATCGGTCGTGCCGTAGATCAGCTTGTCGGAGAACGGCACCGGGTAGTACGGCGTGTACGAGTTGTAGTCGGGCGCCTGGCTGAGGTTCAGGTTGATCACGCGCCGGCCGTCGCGCACGGTGACGAGCGCCGCATTGTACGGATGCGCGGCGTCGCCCGGCTGGTTGTACCAGGTGAGCGTGTAGTGCGGCAGCGCGTCGAGCCACGCGTTGTAGTCCGTGTCGGCCATCGGCGCCTTGCCGCCGAAGCCGAGCTTGTTCCACCACGCGTTCACGTACAGGTATTGGTGCAGCAGGCTGAAGTTCTCACCCATCACGCGCGGCTTGCCGCGATACGCGTCCGTGCCGCGGCCCTTGACCCACATGTTCACCGAAGGTGTGGGCAGCGACGGGTCGTACCAGTATGTGTCGAAACGCTGCGCGGCCTGATAGATGAACTTGTATGCAACCTGCTTCTCCTGGTCGGTCAGCACGCCGGCGTTGGCCGCGGCCGTCAGCACCTCCATGAACGCCGAATCGCCGTACGGGCCGATCGAGCGGCCGTAGTTGAAGCCCTGGCCGTTCGCGTTCAGCTGCGGCAGGATCAGGTCGACCGACTTGCGCAGATAGCCCTTCAACTCGGGCGTGAGGTTCGCCTCGTTGCCCATCTCGAACGTGCGCTCGGTCACTTCGCCGATCAGCAGCGTGCTGTAGCGGTCGAAGCGAGCCTGGTCGTAGTAGGTCGTGTGCGTGTTCGACGCTTCGTCCGAGAACCCGCCCGACGAGTCGTTGCGGATATGGTTCGTGAGCGTGTACAGCAGCGCGTCGCGCGCGCCCATCGTCGCGACCGACGGATCGGTCTTCGATGCAAACGCCGGGCTGCTCCAGCCGAGCTTCTGGCGCAGCCCGGCGATTCCGTAGGACACCGCATAGTAGTTCTGCGCGGTGTTGAGGGAGGCGATGTCGATCGGCGTGCCGGCCGCGGGGCACGTATCGGTCTTGCCGCTCGCATCGGGGCCGAACATGTCGCAGAAGGTGAGCCGCCGCTGCAGGGTCGCGAGCATCGCGTCGCTGAAGACTTCGTTGAGCATCCCGTGCGCCTTCAGGTTGTTCAGCGCGACGAGGTAGTAGTACTCGCCCCAGGACGTATTCGCATACGTGTAGTTGCTGCCCGACTGCGCCATCATCGCGGTCGTGATCGTCTGGTACGTCGCGAGGTAGCTGGCGTATTGCGGATCGTTCTTCGACTTCATGTCGATCAGGATGTACGACAGGCCGAGCGCGAGCTTGCCCGGCAGGAATTTGTCGCCGGTGTTCGTGTCGAGCACGTGAACCGGCGTGCCGTCGCCGAGATCCATCACGACCTGCGTGAAGTCGGGCGATTTCCGGATCAGGTCGAACAGTGCGCGCATCTGGCCCATCATCGTGACCGGAATGTTCGCGCCGGCCGGCACGCTGGTGTCGGGCGCGCCGTAGACGAGCGCCTGCAGCGAGTTCGACGCGAGCGTCGGTGTCGTGGACGGGGGCGGCGAAGATGACGACGGTGGCGGCGTGTCGGTCACGTCGTTGCCGCCGCAGGCGCTGACGAACAGGACGGAAAGGGCGCTGAGCGCGGCGCCGAGCGCGAATCTGCTGCGCGGATGCATTGTGTCTCCAGTTTTGAATAGTGATGAAGCACGGGCGGGTGTAGCCGTGCCGCGCTCGATGCCCGTACCCGGCCGCCGTCTCGCAACCCTGATCCCTGAAGACGGACGGCCTGAATCACTTGTCGAGCGGGCAAGCGTTCTCCCTGCGCGGGCCGTGACCGGCGTCGCGCGGATGTATTGGAAAACGTTTTCCTAATTTAGGCAGCCATCGGCGTGATGTCAATGAACTTTCACGTCGGAAGGGGCGGGAAAAACCCGGATGGTGGGAAGGCGGGAGTAAAGGGGGGGAACGAAATATTGCAGAATTTACCGGGATTTCTTCTTGGTAACGCAGGGTGCGGCGAAGGATGTCGATGCGGAAACGACGGCCGGAAGGAATGTCCGCCGATGCGGGTTCGATGGATTTGTAAAGAAAACGTTATCCATAAGAATCGGGATGAATTCGACGGACATCGGGGCGCGATGGCGACCGGCAACCACGTCGTTCCGTCGAGACTAAAGCTGTGCCTCGATCGCGGCCTTGTCGATCACCGACCAGACCTGACGGATCTTGCCGTCATGAAACTCGTAGAACACGTTCTCGCAGAACGTGACCTTCCGGCCGTCGACGGCGAGCCCCATGAACGTCCCGCTCGGCGAACAGGCGAAGCGCAGCCGGCATGCGATGCGCGGCGGCTCGCACACGAGCAGCCGGATGTCGAAACGGAGATCGGGAATGTCGCGGAAGTCCTGTTCCAGCATCGCGCGGTAACCGGCGAGGCCGAGCGGCCGGTCGTTGTGAATCACGTTATCGGAGACGTATTCGCCGAGCGCCGGCCAGTCCTGCCGGTTCAGGCAGTCGATGTACGCGCGGTAGCGGGTTGCAAGATCGGTGTCGGTCATGGCCGTGCCTCCTTGTATCGACGGGATGAGTCGGATGCGGCGCGCGTCACCGCGGCGCGGTTTCGCCGGACAGGAACGCGACGAACTCCCGCGTGTACTTCGGCAGCGCATCGAACGACCGCGCGCACAGCTTCAGCCGACGATGGCTCCACGCATCGGACAGCTCGACGAGCCGCACGTCCATCGTCTGCATCGCGCGCTCGGCCGCATGACGCGACACGATGCCGATGCCCACCCCGCTCGCGATCACGCGGCAGATCGCATCGAAGCTCTTCAACTGCACGCGATAGCGGATTCGCTTGCCGAGCGCGCGCGCCTGGTCGGCGAGATGCACCTGCAGCGCGCTGCCGTCGGTGAGGCCGATGAAGTCGGCATCGGCGATCGAGTCGAATGCGACCTTATCCTGCGACGCGAGCGGATGCGTGGCCGGCACGACGACGATCAGCCAGTCCTCGCGGAACGGTTTCTGTTCGAGCCCGCCGAGCCCGACCGAATCGGCAACGATACCGACCTCGGCCGTCTTGTTGCGGATCGCATGCACGATCTCCTGGCTCGAGCGCTCCTCGACGCTGATCGACAGCTTCGGATGATGCGGCAGGTAGTCGGCCAGCGCGTCGGGCAGGTATTCGCTCAGCGACGCCGTGTTGCACAGCAGCCGGATATGCCCGCGCAGCCCCTGGCCGTATTGCTGCAGCTCGCCGCGCATGTGGTCGATCTGCTGCAGCACGGTGCGCGCGTGGTGTTCGAGCGCGCGGCCGGCATCGGTGGCCTGCGCGCCCGACTTGGTCCGGTGCAGCAGCGGCACGCCGAGCTCGTCCTCCATGCCGCGGATGCGCTCGCTCGCGGCCTGCAGCGTGATGTGGGTCCGCTCGGCGCCGCTCGTGATCGTGCCGGCCTCGCAGATGTTCAGGAAGAGCCGCAGGTCGGTCAGGTCGAAGCGCATGATGGGTGGGGCGATCGTATTGGAATGGCCGATAAGTTAGCAGGGAACCGAGGCCCGGGTCTCAGGCACAGCTTGAGGCCCGATTCGTCGGTTCCGCATTTTCGGGGCGCGATCGATGGCGGATCATGGCCGCACATCAACCGGGGAGCCTGTCATGCAGATCGATCCGTCGTGGGGCGTGTCGTTCAAGATCGCGTTGCACGTGCTGTTCCTGTGCATCGGCATCGCGTGGGCCGGTTCCGAACTCGCCGCGTGGTTGCGTTGAACGTCGCGGCGATCGCCGCCTCGTGCCTATTGAAAACAAATCCGCCATAGTTTTCCGAGACGAAAATTCTTCCGCTTTCCTGCAAAAAGACCATCAAGTTTTCCTGAATCGGACCGTATTACCGGTAGCGAATGCCGGCCGGCATCCGGTTCGTGATCGTTTGTCATCATTGTTTGCATCCGGTTACACGTCGGCCGTTCCGTTTTTGAGATGCTTGAAAGATTGTCAAACCGGAGTCGGATCGTCCATGAAAACGCGCGAGATTCACCGCAACGCGGCGTGGCTGCCAGGCCTGGCAGCCGTGCTCGTCATGGCCGGTTGTGCAAGCACGCAGTCCGTTCCGCCGAGCGACACGCTGGCGGGACAGCCTTCGCCGTCGAGCCAGCCCGCCGCTGCGCCGTCGGCCAATACACCGCCGCCGGCGCCGATTCTCGTCGCGCAGAAGTACGTCGTGAAGCGCGGCGACACGCTGACGGGCATTGCGTCCGCGAACGGCTGCAGCGTTGCCGACCTGCGCACCTGGAACAAGCTGGGTGCGAACGGCAGGCTGCGCATGGGGCAGGTGCTGCGCATCGTCAAGCAGCAGCCATTGCCGGCGCCGGGTGCACCCGGCACGCAGGTGGCCGCATCGTCGGCGTCGGGCAATAGCGCGGCGAGCAACCCGGCAGCTACGCAGACCATCGCGTCGAGCGCGAGCGACCGTCAGGTCGTCAAGGAAACGAAGCGGCATGCGGGCGGCGTCGCGCTCAAGTGGCCCGCGAGCGGCAAGATCGTCGACGGCTTCCGGCCGGGGCAGAACCGCGGCATCCAGATCGCCGGCCGGCCGGGCGACCCGGTCCGCGCCGCGGCCGACGGCCGCGTGATGTACGCGGGCACCGGCCTGAACGACTACGGCAGCCTGATCATCGTCCAGCACAACGCGGATTTCCTGACCGCCTATGCGCACAACCGCAAGCTGCTCGTGAAGACGGGCGACATCGTGCGCCAGGGCGACGAGATCGCCGAGATGGGCGACCTCGACAACTCGCGTGTCGCGCTGCTGTTCGAAGTGCGACGCGACGGCAAGCCGGTCAATCCGATGCCGTACCTGCCTTCGTCGCAAGGGTGAAGCCGGGCCGTTTCGCTGGAACGTCGCGGCGGTCGCTGCTACGCTAGGGTCTGTTCATGCAAGTCCCGCGCTTCGCGGGGCCGACGGTCGTCTTTCGGGGAAGCGCGGCGAATGCCGTCGCGGGCCGGCTGTCGGCGTGATCGGGTGCGCTGTTTCACTGCGTGCCCGAGCTGCTTCGTGCCACCGATTCCGACAGAACTCACGACATTCATGGAACACTCTCCGACACGCCGCTCGCTGTTGCTTGCCGCCGTTGCCGCGCCGTTCGTCGCCGCGTGCACGTCCGCGCCGGTCGCCGACCAGGGGCGCGCCCATACCGCCCAGGCTGAACTGGCCGCGCTCGAGAAGGCCTCGAATGGCCGGCTCGGCGTGGCCGCGCTCGATACGTCGAACGGCGTACGCATTGCTCACCATGCGCGCGAGCGCTTCCCGCTGTGCGGCACCTATGCAGTCGTCGCGGCCGCCGCGATGCTCGCCCGTGGCTCGCTCGACGCGTCGCTGCTGCCGCGCCGCATCCTGTACCGCCGTTATGAAATCGTGTCGGGCTCGCCGATCACGGAAAGCCACGTCGACACGGGCATGACCATCGAGCAGCTTTGCGTGGCGATGCTGCAGTCGGGCGACAAGGGCGCCGGCAACCTGCTGATGGGCGTGCTCGGCGGCCCGCAGGCCGTCACGTCGTTTGCGCGCGAGAGCGGCGCCACGTCGTTCCGCCTCGATCACTGGGAACCCGAACTGAACAACGCGGCGCCCGACGACGAACGCGACACGTCGACACCGGTCGAGATGGTCGACATGCTGCAGCGGCTGCTGCTCGGCAACACGCTGCAGGAGCCGCAGCGCGCGCAACTGACGGAATGGATGGTCGGCGGCGCGCGCGGCGCGACCGGCATCGCGGCGGGCGTGCCGCCCGGCTGGCGCATCGCGGACAAGGCGGGCACGGGCGGTTACGGCACGACGACCGACGTCGCGGTGCTGTGGCCGCCGTCGCGTGCGCCGATCGTGATGGCCGTGTCGTTCACGCAGCCGCAGGCCGCTGCAGCGGCCCGCGCGGACGTCGTCGCGTCGGCGGCGCGCATCGTGGCGGGCGCGCTCACCGCGACGGCCTGAGCGTCCCGCGCCTCGCGCAAAGCCGGCGTTTGGCTTATCGTGTCGGACAGTGCGCGCCGGGGTCGGCGCGCGGTCCTTCCGCGCCGTTTTTCCGTTTGCCTTCTTCATGCGCCGACTTCCGCCCCTGCATGCGCTGCAGATCTTCTCGACGGTGGCCCGCCACCGCAGCTTCACGCGCGCGGCCGAGCAGCTGTGCATCACGCAGGGCGCGGTAAGCCGGCAGATCCAGACGCTCGAGGCGCATTACGGTTTCCCGTTGTTCAAGCGGCATGCGAAGGGCCTCACGCTGACGGCGGAGGGCGAGCAGTTGCTGCCGGTGGTCAACGAGAGCTTCGCGCGGATCGAGGACATTTCGATGCGGCTCACGCGGCAGCGCACCGATCTCGCGCTGAAGGTGCCGACCTGCGTGATGCGCTGGATGCTGCCGCGCATCATGCGCTTCCAGGGCGAGCATCCCGATCTCCATGTGCAGATCACCACCGCGTGGCAGCACGTCGTCGATTTCTCGACCGAGCCGTTCGATGCGGCGGTCGTCTACGGCACGTCGCCGGGCGCCGGCGTGTTCGCGCTGCCGCTGTTCGACGAGCGGCTGACACCTGTCTGCGCGCCCGAATTGCGGCAGACGTCGCCGCTCGACGCGGTCGGCGATCTCGCGCGCCATACGTTGCTGCATCCGACGCGTGACCACCGCGACTGGCGCGCGTGGCTCGATCATGCCGGCGAGCGCGGCGTCGATCCCGCGCGCGGGCCGACGTTCGACACGCTCGATCTCGCGACGAACGCGGCGATGCAGGGCTTCGGCGTCGCGATCGGCGACGTGACGCTCGTCGACGACGACGTCAGCGCGCGCCGGCTGGAGCGCCCGTTCGACATCGTGCTCGAGACGGGCGCGCGCTACTTCTTCGTCTATCCCGAGAACATCGGCAACCAGCAGAAGATCCGCGCGTTCAGCGACTGGATCGCGCGCCATCGCGATTGACCGGCGATCACGCAGGTACGCCTAGCCGGCGCGCGGAATGCGTTGGATCCCGCGCCGGCGGACGGCTTTACTGGTACGTCACGACGGCGATCATCGGCGCCTGGTTGTTGCCCGGACGGTTCGGTAAAACGATTGCGCGCGAGGCCTGAGTAAAGGTCGTGGTCTTGATGGCCTGCTGGCTCGCCGCGTCGACGAACGCGATCTGGCCGTAGGCCGGGCGCGGACAATCGGGGCGCACGTGCCCACGGGCGGGATCGGCCGTATCGACCGCGAACGAGCAGGGCGGCTCGACGATCATGCCGGAGAAGGTGATGACGCCGGACGCGCCGGCGGCGAAGGACGAGGAAGTGGCCAGAAGCGAAGCAGCCAGGACGAACGAGGCGGCGATAGGGCGGTGCTTCATGACAGGCTCCAGAGAGGAAGCGCGTCGCAGCGGGGCCGCTCGGGTGGCAGTCCGTCTAACGCTGCGATGCTGTATGCGTAAACGGCAAAACCATCGAAACTCTTGAGTGGAAAATTACCAATTTGGGATAGGAGCAAACGATTTCGTATTGCTGAATTCAATCTATGCCTGATTTGCGAGATATCAAATCAGGGTAATGCCGGTGGTGTACGCTCGACCGGAAAGCGGACGTCCGATGCCGGTCGTCATGGCAGGTCGTTGCGAAGTCAACGAGTTTGCGGATCGTGGAAGCGGTGCGCAGGTGAATATCGGCGATCCAAAAGAAAACGGCCGCTCGTTTCCGAGCGGCCGTTTTGCGTTGAAGCGGAACGTGCGTCGTTCAGGCCGTGCGCTTGCGTACCGCGCCGACGACCACGAGCAGCACGATCGCGCCGATGATCGACGCGATCCAGCCCGCGCCCTGGCCCGGTGCGTACCAGCCGGCGGCGCGGCCGACGTAGCCGGCGACCAGCGAGCCGACGATGCCGAGCACGATGGTCATCAGGATGCCCATCTTGTCGTCGCCGGGCTTGAGCGCGCGGGCGAGGAGGCCGACGATGAGCCCGACGACCAGGGTTTCGATGAATTGCAGCATGAACGCCTCCCTATTGCGGTTGAGCTGTTGACGAAAGAAAGTTGACCCGTGCGGCGCACAAGGGTTCCATGCGCGGCAGGGCGGCGCGTGGCGTGCCGAGTATCGCACGCCGGCACGGCGCGCAGATGTCAGGCCGCCGGCGCGCCCGCCACCGGGTCGAGACGGCGGTAGCCTTCGGTCGCGTTCAGCAGCGTGCGCGTGTAGTCGCGCGCCACCTGCCCGGCGCGCACGTCCTCGATCCGGAGCTGCTCGACGATCTGGCCATGCTGCATCACCGCGACGCGCTGGCACAGGAAGCCGACCACCGCGAGGTTGTGGCTGACGAGGATCATCGTCAGGTTGCGTTCGCGATGCAGGCGGCGCAACAGGTTCAGGATCTCCGCCTGCACCGATACGTCGAGCGCGGACGTCGGCTCGTCGAGCAGCAGCACGCGCGGCTCGACGATCAGCGCGCGCGCGATCGCGACGCGCTGCCGCTGGCCGCCCGACAGCTGGTGCGGATAGCGGAACCGGAACGCGGGGCCGAGGCCGACCTCGGACAGCGCGCGGGCGATGCGTGCATCGGTGTCGCCGATGCCATGGATCGACAGCGGCTCGCGCAGCGTCTGGTCGACCGTGAAGCGCGGATGCAGCGATGCGTACGGATCCTGGAACACCATCTGCACGTGACGGCGAAAGGCGCGATCGGGCGTGCCGCCCACCGGCCGGCCGTCGATCGACAGGCTGCCGGACGCGAGCGGCACGAGGCCCGTCAGCGCGCGCAGCAGCGTCGACTTGCCGGAACCCGATTCGCCGACGAGCCCGAACACCTCGCCGTCGCGTACCGCGAAGCTCGCGTCGCGCACGGCGTCGACGTGACCCGTGCGGGTCGGGAAACGGATCGATGCGTGATCGACGTCGATCATCGTGCGGCCTCCTGTCGATCGGCGGGCGCGCCGGCAGGCGGCGCGGGCTCGAGCCACGCCGGATCGCGCCGCAGCACGGGCAGTTCGTCCGGCGGGTTCGCGAGCGGCGGGTTCGCCGCGAGCAGCCCGCGCGTATAGGGATGGGATGCGTCGCGCAGGTCGCGCGCGGCGCAGGTTTCGACCACGCGGCCCGCGTACATCACCGCGACGCGATCGCAGAACGACATCACGAGCGGCAGGTCGTGGCTGATGAACATCAGGCCCGTGTCGTGTCGCGCAATCATCGCGTCGAGCACGGCGAGCACCTGCATCGACACGGCGACGTCGAGCGCGGACGTCGGCTCGTCGGCGATCAGCAGGCGCGGGCCGGTCGACACCATCATCGCGATCATCACGCGCTGGCCCATGCCGCCGGACAGCTCGTGCGGATACGCATCGGCGACGCGTGCGGGGTCGCGGATCTGCACGGCCGCAAGCGCGTCCACGATCCGTTCGCGCAGCGCGCGGCCGCGCAGGCCCGGCTCGTGCAGCCGGAACGCCTCGCCCATCTGCTTCGCGACCGTCATCACCGGGTTCAGCGAATATTTCGGATCCTGCAGGATCATGCCCATCTGGCTGCCGCACAACCGCCGGCGTTCGCCCGGCGGCATCGCGAGCAGGTCGTGGCCCGCGAAGCGCATCGTGCGGGCCGACCAGCGCGCGGCGTCGGGCAGCAGGCCGAGCAGCGCGCGGCCCGTCAGCGACTTGCCGGAGCCCGATTCACCGACGATGCCGAGCCGTTCGCCGGGCGCGAGCGTCAGCGACAGGTCGCGCACGGCGTCGGTGACGGTGCCGTCGTGGCCGCGAAAGCCGATCTTCAGGCCGTCGATCTCGCAGAGCGGCGCGGCGGCTTGGAAGGAATTCAATGACATGTCACGCTCCATGTCGCGGATCGAAGACGTCGCGCAGCCCGTCGCCGAGCAGGTTGAACGCGAGGCTCACGAGCAGGATCGCGCAGCCGGGCAGCGTCGCGACCCACCACGCGTCGAGCAGCACGTTGCGGCCCGACGCGACCATGAAGCCCCACTCGGGGCTCGGCGGCTGCGCGCCGAGGCCGAGGAAGCCGAGGCCCGCGACGGTCAGGATGATGCCGGCCATGTCGAGCGTCGCGCGCACGATCACCGACGACATGCACAGCGGCATGATGTAGCGCAGCAGGATGCGCGGGCCCGACGCGCCCTGCAGGCGCGCGGCATGGATGAAGTCGGCCTGCGCGATGCGGATCGTCTCCGCCCGCGCGAGCCGCGCATACGCGGGCCACGCGGTGATCGAGATCGCGACGACCGCGTTGATCACGCCCGGCCCGAGCGCGGCGGCGAACGCGAGCGCGAGCACGATCTTCGGGAACGCGAGCGCGATGTCGGTGATGCGCATCAGCACGCTGTCGACGAAGCCGCCGCAGTAGCCGGCCGTCGTGCCGATCAGGAGGCCGATCGGCACGACGATCACGACGACGAGGATGGCGATGCCGAGCGTGAGGCGCGAACCGGCGATCAGCCGCGAAAGGATGTCGCGGCCGAGCTGGTCGGTGCCGAGCCAGTGCGACGGCGAGCCGGGCGGCAGCAGCCGGTCGGACAGCACCTGGCGCAGCGGATCGTGCGGCATGATCAGCGGGCCGACGATCGCGACGACGATCAGCGCGACGAGAATCGCGAGCCCGAACAGGTTGAGCGGATTCGCGGCGAAACGACGCCAGCGTCGATACGCGAGGCCGAGTGCGGCCTGCGAGCGCGATGCGGGCGCGTCGGAGAGAAGCCACGCACGCAGGGTGAGACGCTCGGCATTCATGACTGGACGACCTTCGGCATGGGCGATGAAAGAAGCAGGGGGGAAGCGGTCATGACGTGGCGGCCCTCAGCGCGCACGCGGATCGAACACGCGATACAGCGCGTCGGTCAGCAGGTTGACGGTGATGAACATCGCGCCGATCACGAGCGTCGCGCCGAGCACCGCGTTCATGTCGGCGTTCAGCAGCGCGCCGGTCAGGTACGAGCCGAGCCCGGGCCACGCGAACACGATCTCGGTCAGCACCGAGCCTTCGAGCAGGTTGCTGTACGTGAGCGCGATCACGGTGAGCAGCGGCACCATGATGTTGCCGAATGCATGCCGCCAGATCACGCGTCGTTCCGACAAGCCCTTCGCGCGCGCGGTGACGATGTATTCCTGGCTCAGCTGGTCGAGCATGAACGAGCGCGTCATCCGGCTCAGGTACGCGACCGAGTAGTAGCCGAGGATCGCGGCCGGCAGTGCGATGTGCGACACCGCGTTGCGGAACACGTCCCACTCGCCCGCGAGCGCCGCGTCGATCAGCAGGCTGCCCGTGCGCGCGTCGACCATCCCGTCGTACACGGGATCGAGCCGGCCGGGCCCGCCGACCCAGTGCAGCCGCGCATAGAACAGCAGCAGCCCCATCAGTCCGAGCCAGAACACCGGCACCGAATTGCCGATCAGCCCGACGAAGCGCGCGACGTGGTCGATCGGCCGGTTGTGCTTCACGGCGGCCGCGACGCCGAGCGGCACGCCGATCGCGATGCCGATCAGCGTCGCGATCGTCGCCAGTTCGAGCGTGGCCGGGAACACGCGCCTGATGTCGTCGAGCACGGGGTTCGCGGTCAGCAGCGACATGCCGAGATTGCCGTGCAGCACGTCGCGCGCATAGATCAGGAATTGCGTGGCGAGCGGCTTGTCGAGGCCGAGCGCGATGCGCTCGGCCGCGTACGCGTCGGCCGACGCGCGATCGCCGAGGATCGCGAGCACGGGGTCGATCGGCACCTTGCGGCCGATCACGAACGTCAGCGCGAGCAGCCCCGCGAACGTGACGGCGAGCGTGAGTGCCCAGCGCAGCACGCGCAGGGCCCAGCGCACGGCCGGGCGCCGCGCGGGCAGCGTGCGCAGTGCTTCGAGGGAGGAGGCGGGTGTCGACATGCGGCGAATCTTATTGCTTCTTCAGGTTGCGGTACGACACGAGATCGTTGATCGGCCCGACTTCGAGCCCGCTCACGCCGGGCCGCGTCGCGACCTGCGCGACTTTCTCGAACATGATCACGAACGGCGAGCGCGCGAGCATCTCCTTCTGCATCGCCTGATACCGTTGCGCGCGTTTCGCGGCGGTCGGTTCGGCGAGCGCGGTGTCGGTTTCCTTCGTCAGTTGCGGGATGTCCCAGCTGTTGCGCCAGGCCAGCATTTTATAGCTCGACTTGTCGGAATTGTCCGGGTTCCATGCAAAACCCTGCGCGTTGCTGTGCGGATCGATGTAGTCGGCCGACCATTCGCCGATGTAGATGTCGTGCTGGCGCGCGCGGTATTTCGCGAGCGTCTGCTTGTTGTCGCCGGGGATCAGCTGCACCTTGATGCCGGCCTGCGCGAAGTTCGCCTGCACGGCCTGCGCGATTTCGGTGTACGGATAGTCGTTGCGCACGTCCATCGTCACCGAAAAACCGTTCGGCACGCCGGCCTTCGCGAGCAGCGCCTTCGCCTTCGCGACGTCGAGCTTGTACGGGTTCGCGTTCAGCGTGCCGAGGAAGCCTTCGGGCAGGAAGGTCTGGTGCACCTTGTAGGTCGTCTTCACCACGTTGCCCTGGATGCCCGCATAGTCGACCAGCCATTTCAGTGCTTCCTGTACCTCCGGTTTCGCGAGCGTCGGGTTCTTCGTGTTCAGGCCGAGATACAGCAGCGTCGCCTGCGGCGAGGCCGACACCTTCGCCTTGCCGGATTTCACGACCGACGCCAGATCGTCGGGGCTCAGGTCGCGCGCCGCGTCGACGTCGCCGTTTTCCAGCAGCAGGCGCTGGCTTGCCGCTTCGGGTACATGGCGCAGCACGATGCGCTTCATCGCGAGCGGCAGACGGTAGCCATCGAAGCGTTGCAGCACGACGCTGTCGCCGGCCGTCCATTTCACGAGCTTGTAGCCGCCGGAGCCGGCTTCGTTGGTCTTCAGCCAGGCGTTGCCGAAATCGTTGCCCTGCTGGTGCGACAGCAGCAGCTTCTTGTCGACCACCGATGCGGGCCACGAGCCGAGCACGTTCAGCACGAAGGTCGGTGCGTACTTCTGGTCGGTCGTGACCGATACCGTCAGGTCGTCGAGCTTCTTCACGTTGGCGACGACGTTCGCCTTCGTGAGCCCGATGCCGGTCAGCACGGCGGCCGGGCCCTTGTCGAGCAGCACCGCGCGCTGGATCGACCAGGCGACGTCGTCGGCCGTCAGCGGGTTGCCCGAGTGGAACTTGAGGCCGGGGCGCAGCTTGAACGTGTAGGTCAGCCCGTCGGTGCTCACCGTCCACGACTGGGCGACGTCGCCGTTGAATTTCGACGGATCGCGCAGATCGACGCGCACGAGCCGGTCGTACGTGTTCGCGACGTATTCCTCCGGCACCAGCTCGTAGATCTCGCCCGGGTCCAGCGTCGTGAATTCGTCGAGCAGCGTGGCCATCACGAACATGTCCTTCGGCGTTTCCGCGCGCGCGGCGGAAAGCGGTACGGCGGCGAGAACGGACGCGGCGGCCAGCGCCGCGACGAGCCGGGATGTCAGCAATTTCATGTGCGCTCCATCTGTCGTTGAGATCGTTGAAGTCGTCGAACGTGAACGGTGAGGGAAATACGTCGGGCCATCACATCAGGTGCCACGGGCCGCTGTCGGCATTGTCGATCTGCGGCAGCGCGCGCGAGCCCGGCAATTCGTAGTGCCACCACTCGCTGTCGATATGCGCGAAGCCGGCCGCGTGCATCACGCCGAGCAGCAGCAGGCGGTTGCGTTGCACCGCTTCGGGCAGCCCCGCGTGGAAGTGGCCGGAGGCGGCGACCATCTCGTCGAAGCCGGTGCCCATGTCGAGCGGCGCGCCGTCCGCGCCGACGAGCGTCAGGTCGAGCGCGGTGCCGCGGCTGTGATTCGAGCCGCGACCGAGATCGGCGATGAAGTTCGGATCGGGCAAGAAATCCCACAGCACCTGCTGCGCCTGCGGCGGCCGGTACGCGTCGTAGATGCGCAGCGTGAAGCCGGCTTGCGCCGCGATGTTCACCGCGCGGCGCAGCGCGGCTTCGGCCGGCGCCAGCAGCAGGCAGTGCGCGCGGCGGTAGATCGGCTTGCCCGTCAGGTTGCGGTCGGTCGCGTAGACGAGATCGATGTCGACGCGATGCGTGGCGGACGTGATTTCAACGAGACGGTGAGCGTTCATCGGCGGTTCGGAAGGCACTCGCATTCAGGATTCGAATTGATCGAACGTGCGCTGCAGTTCGCGGTTGCGCGCGACGCGCCGGTCGATTGCCGGGCCGAGGCGGTCGACCACGGCCGTGATCAGCAGGTTGAACAGGCAGGTGAGCGGCGCGAGCGAATCCCAGAACTGGCCAACGTCGGTCTTCACCTGCAGCAGGTCGGCCGGCCAGTCGCGCGCCCACGGGCACGAGAGATCGGTGACCAGCGCGAACGGCTGCCCGCGCTCGGCGGCCGCCTGGCAATAGCGGCGCGCGCTGCGCGAATACGCGCGTGTATCGGTGACGATGCAGTACGGCCGCTCGAATTCGGAGTTCAGCGAATCGACGTACGAGCCCGACTGGCCGTCCGAATAGAACACGCGCGGGCGCAGGTATTCGAGGTAGCTGCTGAACGCGTTGCTGATCCCGCGCGTCGACTGGATGCCGAGGATGAACACGGCGTCCGCCTGCGCGATCCGGTCGGCCACCTGCGCGAACACCGGGCCTTCGGCGAGCCGGTACACGTGGCGGATCGCATCGAGCTCGCGCTCGAGCGACGACGCGAGCGGCCCCTCGCGGCCGTTGCCGTCGGGTTCGGCCGGATGCGTGCCGGCGACGCGGCGGTATTCGTCGAGCCGGTCGGTGATCATCCACGGGCGGTCGCCGCCGCCGCGCAGTTCGCGCTTCAGGTCGTCGAGGTTGCGGTAGCCGACGCTGCGCAGGAAGCGCCCGACCGAGATGCCGCTGGTGCCGGCCTGCTGCGCGATCTGGTCGGCCGTCTCGAGCCCGAGCCGGTCGAGGTTCGCGAGCATGTAGCTCGCGATGCGCTTGGCGGTCGGCGTCAGCTCGGCATAGCGGGATTCGACGGTACGGGCAAACGCGCAGGTCATCGGCTGTTAGATCGTTGTCGTCGGGTGATCGAATGTCATCCATCTAACAAAGCCAAAATCATCCGCGCCAGCGGATAAAAACTATGGTGTGAGGATAGGTGATAGGGGCGAAGGGGGCGTGAGCAGGGCGGTAGATTATTCCTGACAGGCATATTTTGCGTTTATGCCTGACAGGCATATTTTGCGTTTATGCCTGACAGGAATATACTGCGTTTATTGTCTCCAGGAATCCACACCGTGAACTTCATCGTCAACACGCCCGCGCAACTGGGCGAGATTCTGTCGTCCGCGCGTCAGGCCAAGGGCCTGACGCAGGCCGAAGCAGCGATGCGGATCGGCGTGGGCCAGTCGCGCCTGTCGTTGCTCGAATCCACGCGTACCGAAAGCCTGTCGCTTAGCCAGTTGCTCGAACTGACCGCGTTGTACGGTCTCGAGCTCAGCATCCGCACGAAGGACGGGCGCGGCGCCGCCGACGTCGAGTGGTAAGCGATGGGACGCAAATCGCATACTCGCGCATTGTCGATCTGGGCAAATGGCCAGAGGGTTGGCACCTGGCGGATTCCCGCGCGCGGCGACATGGAACTGCTGTACGACGCAGGCTGGAAGCAGTCGAGCGTCGGCCGCCCGTTGTCGCTGTCGTTGCCGTTTGGTGTCGGCGACGCGCCGCTGCGCGGTGAACGCATCAATCACTACTTCGACAACCTGCTTCCGGACAGCGACGTCATTCGGCGCCGCTTGGCCGCAAGGTTCGGCATAGCGACGACCGAGCCGTTCGATCTGCTCGCCGCGCTCGGCCGTGACTGCGTCGGGGCGGTGCAATTGCTCGGCGAAGACGACGTGCCGACCGACCTGGATCGTATCGACGGCACGCCGTTGTCGGACGACGACGTTGCACGTGTGCTCGACCAGGCCAGCGGCGTGGTGGTCGCGGCCGGCGACGACGACGATTTCCGGCTGTCGCTGGCCGGTGCACAGGAAAAGACCGCGCTGCTGTTTCACGACGGGCGATGGATGCGCCCGCATGGCGCGACGCCGACGACGCACATTCTCAAGTTGCCGCTCGGCCTGGTTGGCAACAAGCGGGCCGACCTCACGGCTTCAGTCGAGAACGAGTGGCTGTGTCTTGCGATCCTGCGCGCCTTCGGCTTGCCGGCCGCCAATGCGGAAATCGTGCAATTCGGCGCGTACAAGGTGCTGTCGGTCGAGCGTTTCGATCGCGTGTTGCATCGCGACGGCGGGTGGCTGTTACGGTTGCCGCAGGAGGATTTCTGCCAGGCGCTCGGCGTGCCGCCTCACCTGAAGTACGAGTCGCACGGCGGCCCCGGCGTGCCCGACCTGGCAAGTCTCCTGCGCCGTTCGGAAACGGCGCGGGAAGACCTCGACACACTGTTCGCGGCGCTAATCGTTTTCTGGATGCTCGCGGCGCCGGACGGGCATGCGAAGAATTTCAGTCTGCGCCTGCTGCCGGGCGGCCGCTTTCGCCTTACGCCCCTCTACGATGTGATGTCGATCTGGCCGGTCGAAGGCGACGGCGCGAACCAGTGGTCATGGCACAAGGCGAAGCTGGCGATGGCCGTGCACGGCAAACGCAAGCACTACGCGATGCGCGACATTACGCGGCGGCACTTCAGCGCGATGGCCGAACACTGCCTGCTCGGTGATATCGCGACGCCGATCGTCGAGCGGCTCATCGCCATGACGCCGCAGGTGATCGAATCTGTCGGTGCGGCGCTGCCTGCCGGTTTTCAGACGCGGGTCGCGGAACGCATTCTGGGCGGACTGCAGTTCGCCGCGCAACGGCTCGACGAAATGCCGCGGGAATGAAACGCATCCCGGACGGGTTACCCGGCGTTCGTTGTATTCGGATTCGCACGCTTTCGTTCAGATGATCAGTGATCCATGGCGATTGCGCGGCATTGCGATCATGCGTGACACTTTTCATCCTCTTCCTGTCGCCATTCCGGGCGTCGCCGCCGCGCCCGGTCGCATTTCCACCTCCACCTGACACGACCGATTCATCGGCATCGGCCGCCTGCACCCCGCATCTCATCACGCCTCAATCATTACAAAATTAAAGCGAATCAGATTAACTCATCAATTCAGGTTAATAATTCATTTAATTTTTAGATGAATATGGATTTAACTTGCGTCACGGGATGTTCGATTTTCGATAATCCGAAAAACGGCATGTGTTCCGTAAATGGAAATTCGCTCAATCGCACGCATGAAGAGGAAATCATGACGAATCTTTCTCGACGCAAGATGCTGGCTGGAACGGCCGGCGCCATTGCCGCGGCGGGTATCGCCGTATCGGCCAAGGCTGCTTCGTTCGGTAATCCGGACCGCCCGCCGGAAGGCGCGGTGAATGCGCGCAACCGCCAGAGCCTGACCGACCCGGGGCCCCAAAACCCGGCAATCGCCAATCAATTCCCGTCCTTTCAGGATCCGCCGGCTACCGATATCAATGGGATGCCATTATTCTGGGCGTCATTCAATAACGCCCATAAACGCATTCAAAATGGCGGATGGGCACGTGAAGTCACGCAGGACGATTTTGCGATTTCCGAAACCATTTCCGGCGTCAACATGCGCCTCACACGCGGCGGCATTCGCGAAATGCACTGGCACCAGCAGGCCGAGTGGGCCATCATGCTCGACGGCCGCTGCCGGATCACGGTACTCGACGAACTCGGCAGGCCATCGGTGCAGGACGTGAAAACCGGCGATCTCTGGTATTTCCCGCCCGGTCTGCCGCATTCGCTGCAGGGCCTCGGCACCGACGGCGCCGAATTCCTGCTCGCGTTCGATAACGGCCGCGCGTCCGAATTCAACACGCTGCTGCTGACCGACTGGATCGCGCACACGCCGCCCGACGTGCTTGCGCTCAACTTCGGCGTGCCGGCCGACGCGTTCAAGAACATTCCGCTCGACAACCTGTGGATCTTCCAGGGCGACGAACCGGGCCCGCTCGCGGAAGCCCAGCGCGCGTCGGCGTCGTCGGCCGGGGCGCCGCCGCATCCGTTCATCTTCTCGCTCGGCGACATGAAGCCGGTCAGGAAGACCCGCGGCGGCGAAGTGCGGATCGCGGACAGCACGAACTTCAACGTGTCGACCACGGTCGCGGCGGCGCTCGTCACCGTGCATCCGGGCGGCATGCGCGAGCTGCACTGGCACCCGAACGCGGACGAATGGCAGTACTACCTGCAGGGCGACGCACGGATGACCGTGTTCGACACAGGGCCGAAGGCGCAGACGGCCGACTTCCGCGCGGGTGACGTCGGCTACGTGAAGAAGAGCCTCGGACACTACGTGCAGAACACCGGCAGCACCGATCTGGTGTTCCTCGAGATCTTCAAGACCGACCGCTATGCGGAAGTGTCGCTGTCCGACTGGCTCGCGCATACGCCGCCGCAGCTCGTCGAAGCACACCTGAACGTCGCGCCGGACGTGATCGCGCAGTTTCCGCGCAACCGTCCCGACGTCGTGCCGCTGTAACGTCGCCGCCTCGGCCGGCAGGCGGCATGCCGGCCACGGCGCCCGAACTTCAGGAATCCTTCCTCATTCGAACGGAACCTCACCATGATTCCCGTCACGAGCAAACGTGCCGGCGGCTTCGCGCTGCCCGACCTGTCCACCGCGCACCCCGACGGCGCGGCGCGCGCCGCGCTGGAAGGGCGCCGCACCGGCGTCGCCGCGCTGCTGCCGTTCGTCGGCCCGGCCGTGATCGCGTCGATCGGCTACATGGATCCCGGCAACTTCGCGACCAACATCCAGGCCGGCGCCGCGTACGGCTACCGGCTGCTGTGGGTCGTGCTGGCCGCGAACGCGATCGCGATGCTGTTCCAGGCGATGTCCGCGAAGCTCGGCATCGTGACCGGCCGCAATCTCGCGGAGCTGTGCCGCGACCGCTTTCCCGCGCCGGTCGTGTGGGGCATGTGGGTCGCGTCCGAGATTGCCGCGATGGCGACCGACCTCGCCGAATTCCTCGGCGGCGCGCTCGCATTCGGGCTGCTGTGCCACCTGTCGCTGTTCGCGGGGATGATCGCGACGGCGCTCGCGACCGGCGCGATCCTCGCGCTCGAAAAGCGCGGCTTCCGGCCGCTGGAAGCCGCGATCGCGGCGCTGGTCGGCGTGATCGGCGCGTGCTATCTCGGCGAGCTGCTGATCGCGCCGCAGGACTGGCATGCGGCCGCGTTCCACCTGGTCGTCCCGCAGATTCCGGATCACGCCGCACTGACGATCGCGGTGGGGATCATCGGCGCAACGATCATGCCGCACACGCTGTATCTGCATTCGGGTCTCACGCAGGATCGCACCGCGCCGCGCGACGACGCGCAGCGGCGGCGGCTCGTGCGCTTCTCGAACCGCGAGGTCGTCGTCGCGCTCGGGCTGGCCGGGTTCGTGAATCTCGCGATGGTGATGATGGCGTCGTCGGCGTTTCACGCGAGCGCGCCGGGCATGACCGACATCGGCGACGCGTATCACACGCTGATCCCGGTGCTCGGGCCGGCGGCCGGCGCGCTGTTTCTCGTCGCGCTGCTGACGTCGGGCGTGTCGAGTTCGGTGGTCGGCACGATGGCCGGGCAGGTCGTGATGCAGGGCTTCATCCACCGCCGCATGCCGGTCTGGGTGCGGCGCGCGGTGACGGTCGTGCCCGCGTTCGCGGTGGTCGCGCTCGGCTGCGATGTCACGCGCGCGATGGTCGCGAGCCAGGTCGTGCTGAGTTTCGTGCTGCCGCTGCCGATGATCGCGCTGCTGTTGCTGTCGGCGCGCACGGACGTGATGGGCGCCTACGCGATGCGGCCGCCGCTGCGGATCGTCGCCGGCGCGGCGACGGTCGTGATCGTCGGGTTGAATGCGTACCTGGTGTGGGCGGCCTTCAATTGAACGGCCGCGGGCCGACCGCCTACTGCTGCATGTCCGGCGCCTCGCGAAGCCGCCAGATCACGTTGCATTGCTGGCCGCCGAGGCTCGTCGAGCGCAGCGTGATGACGGTGCCGGCCACGACCTGATACCAGAAATGCGCCATCAGCTCGGTGCCCTTGCGTTGCGCCTGCCCGTCGACCAGCACCTCGCACAGCAGCGGCGACGGCGAGCCGGACGGATGCGTGACGTAGACGTTCAACCGCGCGATGTCGCGGGTCGCGGTGAGCACGATTTCGTGGTTTCCGCTGCCGACCAGCATCGTGCCGCCGGGTTCGTCGATCGCCTGCAGATAGGCGCCGGTGCTTTCCTCGATCGCCGCGGCCGCGACGGTCAGCCCGGCCGAGCGGACGTAGCCGGTCGCCGCGATGCGCGCGGCAACCGTGTCGGATTGCGCCGGTGTGCCGTCCGACAGCGCGAACGGCACGCCGTCGCGCAGCGCGGCGTCGGTGTGGTTCGGGTAGTAGCGCCACCGGTCGAGGAAGCGGATGTCGCCGGTCATGTGCAGCGCGCGGATCGGCTCGCCGTGATACCGGAGCGTCGTCGTGCCGGTGCTCGCATCGAACGCTTCGTGAATGCCGTACTTGCTGACGAAGTTCTGGACCGGGTCGAGCAGCGCGGTTTCACCCTGTGCGCTCCACAGGTGCAGGAAGGTCGTATCGATCCCGAAGCATTCCTGGAAATCGGTGCCGATTCGGGCGATGCAGTCGCGCAGGTGGCTGGCGTAGCGTGTCCAGGCATCGGCGGTCCCGGCCACGAGCCCGGCCTGCAAGGCGGCGCCGTGGCGCGCGGAGACTTCGTCGACGACGAGACGCCAGTGATGGTCGCGCCGCTCGCCGATCAGCGGCGTGACGACGAACGTGCAGAACAGCGGGTCGGGGCACGCGTGGATCCGGTCGTCGCCGATCTGCGAGAACAGGTCGAACCCCGGTGCGCAGAACCAGATGTCGGCGTCGTACAGCGCGAGCTTGCGAATCTGCGGGTGGCGAGCGCAATACTCGGCCGCCTCGATGAAGCGGCCGACCGGCAGCGCATACGCGCCCGACGCTTCGATCACGTCGACCGACTGGCTCGCCAGGATCTGCCGCTTGCGTTCGGAGAGGCCGTAGCCGATCACCGCGATCCGGCCGTCGTAGCCGGTGTGCCGCAGCGACAGCAGGAACGGCACGAGCATTTCGTACCACGCGCGGTTGTTGTCGTTGATCGCCACGCAGACCGCGTGCTCGCTCGAATGCATGATCTTTCCCCGGTGTGCGTGCCTGGCTCAGTAGCCGACGTGGCGCTCGCAGACGACCGCGCCGCAGCCGCGGCTGTCGTGATACGTAATATGAAACTGCTTGTTGTCCCACAGCCACTGGAACACGGCTTGATATACGCCGGCCGTGGTCATGTCGTGCAGCACGATCTTCTTGCGCGCCAGCGGGCCGAAGCGGTTCAGTTCGGCGAGCGTCTGCTCGTACGTGTGCGTGGTGTCGATGAACAGCAGGTCGGATGCCAGCGGCTCCATCGCCAGATCGTCGGCGATCCTGAATTCGAAGTCGACCGACAGGTCTTTCGCGGCCTGCTCCAGTTCGTGCCGGATCCGGAAGTGCTCGTCGGAGATGTCGACCGACACGAGGCGCTTGGGTTGCGCGAGCATGAAGGCCGTCGTGGTCAGCCCGGTGAACACGCCGAGCTCGAGGATGGTGTCGCACCCGATCGCCGTTTCCGTATAGAAGTCGAAGCGGGAAGGGCTGTCGCCGAGCCAGCCGATCGGTTCGATCTGGTACTGCAGAAACGCCATTCTCAGTTGTTGTAGCGTGCGCATCCTGTTTTCCTTCGCGAACCGGATTCGGTGGTGGGTGCCATCGCCGGGATCGGCTGGCCCCCGCGGTGCCGGCCATTGTAGATCGCCGGCCGCCCCACGCCCTAGCGCCGGCGCGGCGGTGGCGGCGATTACCCGCGCGCCGGCAGGGCCGGCCGCGCGGGCAGCCCCGATTACTTCGCGAGCGTGCGGTATGACACGAGGTCGTTGATCGGCCCGATTTCCGGCCCGGTCACGCCGGGGCGCGTCGCGACCTGCACGACCTTCTCGAACATGATGATGAACGGCGAGTTCGCGAGTACGGCCTTCTGCAGCGCTTCGTAACGCTGCGCGCGCTTCGCGGGCGACGGCTCGACGAGCGCGGCCTCGGTGTCCTTCGTCAGTTGCGGAATGTCCCAGCTGTTGCGCCACGCGAGCATCTTGGTCGGCGACTGGTCGGAGTTGTCCGGATTCCACGCGAAGCCGCGCGCATTGCTGTTCGGGTCCATGTAGTCGGGCGACCACTCGCCGACGAAGATGTCGTGCTGGCGCGCGCGATACTTGCCGATCGCCTGCTTCGCATCGCCCGGAATCAGCTTCACGCGGATGCCGCCCTGCGCGAAGTTCGCCTGCAGCGCCTGCGCGATCTCGAGGTACGGATAGTCGTTCGGCATGTCCATCGTCACGTCGAAACCGTTCGGCAAGCCGGCCTTGGCGAGCAGCGCCTTCGCCTTCGCGACGTCCTGCTTGTACGGCCGCGCGTTCGACGCACCGAGGAAGCCTTCGGGCAGGAAGGTTTCGTGCACCTTGTAGGTCGTGCTGACGATGTTGCGCTGGATGCCGTCGTAGTCGACGAGCCATTTCATCGCCTGCTGCACCTCGGGTTTCGCGAGGTTCGGGTTCTTCGTGTTCAGGCTCAGGTACAGCAGCGCGGACACCGGCCACGACGTGACCTTGATCTTGCCGGCCTTCGTCAGCGCGGCGAGGCTGTCGGGGCTCAGGTTGCGCGCGGCGTCGGCGTCGCCGTTCTCCAGCAGCAGGCGTTGCGCGGATGCTTCGGGCACGTGACGCAGCACGACGCGCTTCATCGGGTACGGTGTGCGGTACTTCTCGAAACGCTGCAGCACGATGGTCTCGTTGGGCGTCCACTTGACGAGCTGGTACGGGCCCGAGCCCGCGTCGTTGGTCCGCAGCCAGGCGCTGCCGAAATCGTTGCCTTGCTGATGCGACAGCAGCAGCTTCTTGTCGAAGACCGATGCCGGGCACGCGCTCAGCACGTTGAGCACGAAGCTCGGCGCGTACTTGCGGTCGGTTTCGAGCACGACGGTCTGCGGATCGACCACGCGCACCTTCTGCATCACGTTCGCCTTCGTGAGGCCGAGATCGGCGAGCACGCCGGCCGGCCCCTTGTCGAGCAGGATGGTGCGCTGCAGCGACCAGGCGACGTCGTCGGCGGTCACCGGGTTGCCGGAGTGGAACGTGAGGCCGGGGCGCAGCTTGAACGTGTAGGTCACGCCGTCGGCGCCGACCGTCCACGATTGCGCGATCTGCCCGTCGAAGCGTGTCGGGTCCTTCAGGTCGACGCGCACCAGGCGTTCGTAGGTGTTCGCGACGTATTCGGACGGCACCAGCTCGTAGATCCCGCTCGGGTCGAGGGTCGTGAATTCGCCGAGCTGCGTGGCGACGACGAAGATGCCAGGCGGCGTGGCCGCCTGCGCCGGGAGTGCCGGAACAAGCGCGACGAGCGCGGCGCTGACGAACAGGCGGGACAGCAGGTGCTTCATGCGGGCTCCGTTGAAAGGGAATCGTGGGTGCGATTCTCTCATCGACGGCTGCCCGGATGAAAATATTCGGCGTGCGCGCCGGCGGGGTGGCGCGCAGCCGCGAGCCGGGCGGGCGCCCGGCGTCCGCGGGTTCGAATCAGATCGCGCAGCGCGCGATCGCGAATCGCATCGCTTCCTCGGCCGGCTCGTTGCCCGAGCCGCGCACGACCTTGATGACCGAACCGTTGCCCGACGGCGTCAACGTGACGAAGTACGAGTTCGACCCGACCGCGATGTCGGTCACGCCGTTGTGCTGCGATTGCTCGGTGCCCGACAGGCGGCTGTCGAGGCAGTTGGCGACCGCGTAGGCCGGACGTTGCGACGACACGTAGATCATCGGCGCTGCACCGGAGGCGGAGCCCGGGTCGGACGAGGGCGCGGAACCGCAGGCGGCGAGCAGGGCGGCGGGAAGGAGCAGCAGGAATCGTTTCATGATGGGTCGTCGTGTGTCTCGTATCGAGGCTGGGGCGCGGGGGAGGCGAAACGCGAAGCTTCGCGACGAAACCGCCCGGAATCGGGCCGTTTTTGACGGATGACGATGCGACAGGCGGCTGACGACGGAGTATACCCGCAGCGTTTGAAGCCGTTGGCGCGTTGAAACGATTCGATACACAACAAGCACCCGCTACCGCATCGCGGCAGCGGGCGTTTCAGGTGATGGCGAATGGGCACTTGCCGGTGTTGTCGATCTTATTGGCCGATCTGGTGGCTGACCGCATTTTCCTGCTGGTTCAGCACGTGCTTTTCGCTCTTCGTGATGTGGCTGTGATCCTGCGCAGCCATGTCCCGCTCTTCCCGGCGGATCTTGCGGTCGTCACGGTGCAGGCGCGCAGCCTCGGCGTGCGACATCTCGCCTTCCTTCACTTCGTGATGGATCCGGCGATTCTGGTTGGCGAGGCGCTGGTTGACCGCTTCGCGGCGCGGATGCGCCTGTTGCCACGGCGTATCGGCGAACGCGGTACCGGTCAGCACCGACATCAGGGTCGCGGCAATCGCGAGATGGCGGGTCAGGGCTCGCATGGTGTGTTCTCCTGTCGTTGCGCTCCGGATCATGGGCGCTTGTCCAAAAAACGCGGAGCGGGCACCGGCTGTTGACGTTTCCTCGTGTATCGATTGCAAGTCTTTATTACGTCGGCGTGTGACGGCGCGAGCCCCGGCGCGTGCAGGACGGGGCCCGACCGTCGCGCACTCGGGTCAATGCGCGCCGGCCGCCGCCGCATCGGCATCGCCGCCGCCGGAGCGCTTCGGCTTCGTGATCCAGATGAGCGGAATGATCGCGATGAAGATGATCGCCGACACGTAGAAGATGTCGTTCAGCCCCATCACGGCCGCCTGCGAATCGACCGACGCGTTGAAGAACGCGAGTGCCGAATCGGGGCCGAGATGCAGCAGCGAGCGCGTCGTGTCGACCTGCTGCGTGAAGACCGGATTGGTGACGCTCGCCTGTTCGGTGAGCCGCACGTGATGCAGGATCGTGCGGTCGTTCCATGCGTTGCTGATCAGCGACGTGCCCACCGCGCCGCAGAACGTGCGGCCGAAATTCGACAGGCCGGCGGCGGCCGGGATCTTCTCCGGCGGCAGCCCGGACAGGATGATCGACGTCAGCGGCACGAAGAACATCGCCATCGGGATGCCCTGCAGCAGCGTCGGCAGCACGAGATCCCAGCGCGACACGTCGGTGTAGAAGGTCGTGCGCATCATGAACACGACCGCGAAGCCGACGAACGCGAGCGTCGCGATGTAGCGCGGATCGGTGCGCGGCAGCAGGCGTCCCATGACCGGCGTGAGCAGGATCGCGAACACGCCGAGCGGCGCGGTGGCGAGCCCGGAATCGACCGCGCGGTAGCCGAGATAGCCCTGCATCCACTGCGGCAGCAGCACCAGCGTGCCGAAGAACATCCCGTACGCGACCGAGATCGCGATCGTGCCGCCCGCGAAATTGCGCTGCGTGAACAGCCGCAGGTCGACGATCGGGTTCGCCTCGTGAAGCTCCCACACGAGGAAGAACGCGAAGCCGATCAGCGCGACGATGCCGAGCGCGACCACGACGGGCGAGTTGAACCAGTCGAGATCCTTGCCCTTGTCGAGCATGATCTGCAGCGACGCGACCCACAGCACGAGCAGCAACAGGCCGATCGTATCGATCGGCATGCGTTTCGTGGCCGATTCGCGGTCGCGGAACACGATCCACGTGACGGCGGCCGCGAAGAAGCCGACCGGGATGTTGATGTAGAAGATCCACGACCAGTTGTAGTCGTACGTGATCCAGCCGCCGAGCGACGGCCCCGCGATCGGGCCGACGAGCGCCGTCATCGACCACAGCGCCAGCGCGCTCGACGATTTCTGCCGCGGCCACGCGCCGAGCAGCAGCGCCTGCGACAGCGGCGCGAGCGGCCCGGCGACCGCGCCCTGCAGGATCCGTGCGGCGAGCAGCGTGGGCAGGTTCGGCGCGATCCCGCACAACCACGACGCGAACACGAACAGCAGGATCGACGTGACGAACAGGCGCACCTGGCCGAAGCGCTGCGTGAGCCAGCCGGTCAACGGAATCGACACCGCGTTCGCGGCCGCGAAGATCGTGATCACCCACGTGCCTTCGTCGACCGACACGCCGAGGTCGCCCGAGATCGTCGGAATGGCGACGTTCGCGATCGACGAGTCGAGCACGTTCATGAACATCGCGAGCGATACCGCGATCGTGCCGATCGCGAGGCGGCCACCCGATAGCGGGGCTGTAGTGGACGGAGAGGACATGGGTTTCCTGCGTAAGGGACGTAAGGGGCGTCAGGTGCGGAACGGATGCGACCCGTTGCGGCGGGCACGCGCGGCCACACGTGGCCACGCACGCGCGCGCGAATGCGACGCACGGACGGCGCGGCTGCTGGACGGAAGGAAGCACGGCGCGCGCGACGCGGCCCGGTAGAGGGGCCGACGCGTGCGACGTGCTGCTCGATCGAATGCACGAAGCCGTGGCGGGCTTCGGGAGGCGGAATGCTGCCGGTCAGGAAGGCGGGACGCGCGTGACGCGCCTGCGGGCAGCGGTCAGGCGGCTGCCGTCGCGTGTGGAATGGTTTTGCATCGCGACAGGCTAACGATGTGGCGAGCCGCCATCAACACGTGCCGGCTCATTAATCGATTTCGCTTGCTGCAATAATCGCTGGGCGAACCGTGCCGGTTACGGGGCGGTGCGCCAATCGTCGAACACTTCCGCGAGGAATTCGACGAACGCGCGCACCTTGCTGTCGAGCGTCGCGCGCCGCGGATACAGCACGTGCAGCTCGACGTCGTCGGTCCGGTGCCAGTCGGGCAGCACGATTTCGAGCTCGTTCCGCTCGAGCCGGCGCGCCGTGTAGTGCGTCGAGACCAGCGCGATGCCGCCGCCGCTCGCGGCCTGGCGCAGCACCGTCACCGATTCGTTGGTGATCAGCACCGGCCGCACCGGCACGTCGGCCACGTCGCCGGCCGCATTGGTGAGCCGCAGCGTCAGGCCGGGCGCGTCGCGGCCGACGAGCAGCAGGTCGTGCTGCGCGAGATCCTGCGGCGTGGCGGGCCGGCCGACGCGGTCGAGATACGCGGGGCTCGCGGCGAGCTTCGCCTGCGACCAGCCGAGCGAGCGCGCGATGTAGCTGGAGTCCGTCAGCACGCCTGCGCGCAGCGCGACGTCGAAGCCGTGCTCGACCAGATCGAGCGGGTTGTTGTCGTAAATCAGCACGAGCTGGACCAGCGGGTAGCGCCGCCGAAACTCGGCGAGAGCCGGCTCCAGCTCGAACAGGCCGATCGAATAGGGCACCAGCACGCGCAGCATGCCCTCCGGCGCCGTGCGCAGCGCACGGGCCTGGCGGTCGGCGTCGAGCAGGATGTCCTCGGCACGCAGGCAGCGCTCGTAGTAGTCGCGTCCGGCTTCGGTGACGGACACACGGCGCGTCGTGCGGTACAGCAGCTGGACGCCGAGATCGTCCTCGAGCTGCTTGACCTTGCGGCTCACGCGGCTGAGCGGCATGTCGAGGTGCGTGGCGGCGGCGGTGAAGTTGCCGCGCTCGACCACGCGCAGGAATATCCGGATGCTTTCGAAGTCCATACGAGGTGCTTCAGTGTTCGACCTGCGCGCATCTTACCTGTGCCGGCCGAATTGCTTCGTGCGGCGGCGATTATCCTGCCCGGTGCAATAACGCATCCTGTCCGCGCCTCTTAGTGGCGGCGGCGTGCCCCCGTATGCTCGCCGCATGAAATTCGCCTTGCCCCCTCTACCGCCGCTCGCGGCCGTGCGCACCGCGCTGCGCGACGCCCGGCCCACGCTGCCGCCCGGCGCCCTCGGCTTCGCGTTGCGCAACACGGCCGCGTCGCTCCTCGCGCTCTATATCGCTTTCCGGATGAATCTCGACGACCCGAAATGGGCCGCGTCGACGGTGTGGATCGTCGCGCAGGGCAGCCGCGGGATGGGCTTGTCGAAGAGCCAGTACCGGATTCTCGGCACGGCGATCGGCGCGGCCGTCGCGCTCGTGCTGACCGGCGCCTTCGCGCAGACGCCCGAACTGTTCCTGCCGGTGCTCGCCGCGTGGATCGGCCTGTGCGCGGGCGTCGCGACCTTCCTGCGCAATTTCCGCGCGTATGCGGCGGTGCTCGCGGGCTATACGGCGGCGATCATCGCGATGGACGCCGTCTCCGCGCCGCTGCACGCATTCGACATCGCGACTGCGCGCTTCCTGTACGTGGTGGTCGGCATTCTCTGCGGCGCGGCGTTCGAGACGGTGTTCGCGCCCGGTTCGCCGCTGGCCGACGTCCGCACGCGGCTCGCGCGCTATCTCGACCGCGCGGTGGCCGTCGGTGCGGGCGCGCTGCGCCGCGAGCCGAACGGCGCGGCCGTGCACCGGCTGTTCGCGGACGCGCTCGAACTCGACACGGCGGCCGAATATGCGGCCGCCGGCGATCCGCCGGTGCGCAACGCGATCGGCCATCTGCGCGCGGCGGTGCTGGGCGTGCTGTCCGCGCAAGCCGCCGGGCAGGCGCTGCACGAGCACGCGGCGCGCAGCGGCGGCACGCCGGACCCGCTGGTCGCCGATGCCGCACAGGTGCTCGATGGCGTGGCGGCGTCGGGCGAAGCGGGGCCTGCGCTGACCGCATTGCGTGCGCGCGTGGACGACGCGGTGCGTGCCGAAGCCGCGGAGCCGGCCGGCTCCGATCCGTCGCGCCTGCTCACGCTCGACCGGCTGGCAGCGCTGCTTGCCGGGTTCGACGCCGCCTTTGCGGGCAAGGCGCAGCTGGACCGCCCGAATCCGCCGGCGTCGCGCGTGCGCTATGCGTTCCACGACGATCCGGTGCTCGCGTGGCACAACGGCATTCGCGCGTTCGTCGCCGTGCTGGTCGCCTCGGCGCTCTGGATCGTCACCGCGTGGCCGTCGGGCGCCGGGTTCGTCGCGATCACGGGCGTAGTCTGCGCGCTGTTCTCGACGCGCCCGAACTCGGTCGGCGCCACCGTCGGCTTCCTGAAAGGGGCGGCCTGCGCGGCGGTCGCGGGCGCGCTCTGCAATTTCGTGCTGCTGCCGGCGGTGTCGGGATTCGAGATGCTCGCGTATATCCTCGGCGTGTTCATGATCGGCACGGGCATCGCGATGCGCAATCCGCGCACGGCCGGCATCGGCAGCGGCTTTTCGATCTTCTTCTGGAATTTCACGTCGCCGGACAATACGGCGCGCATCGGCGATGCCGCGTTTCTCAATTCGGCGCTCGCCACGCTGCTCGGCATCGCGTTCGGGGCGCTGGTGTTCGCGCTCGTGTTTCCCGGCGATCCCGGCACGAGCCGGCGGCGCCTGCATCGCGCGGCGCGCGACGATCTGGTTCGCATCGCACGCAATCCACGCGCGTGGCGGGCGAGTGCGTGGCTGAGCCGCACGGCCGACCGCATCGGGCGCGAACTCGGTTTCGCGGGCCGTCTGTCACCCACGCTCATCGAGCGCGACCTGCGCGACCTGCTCGCGGCCTGGACGATCGGCGACAGCCTGTTGTCGCTGGCCGAACTGGCCGCGCGCGAGCCGGCGGCGCGCCGGGCGGTCGCGGTCGTGCGGGGGCGGGTCGGGCGCGCGGATTTCGCGCGGCTCGCGCGAACCAGCAACGCGGCAGCCCGCGTGCTGCTGCGGCGCGTGACCGAAGTCGACAGCGACGACGGCCGCGCGCTGCTGCGCGGTGCGGTGCTGCTGAGAACGATCGCGGAGACGGCGGCCGCGCATGATGGCTTCCTGCGCGCGGTAGCGTTCGTCTGAAATCGGAAGGAGTGGTGCAGTCTCTCCTTCGAAAACCACCTGTCCATCGACGTTGGATGAGGCAGGCGCACCCTGAGGCTTCAGTTTTCCGCTTTGCCTCGCCGGGTAATCATTCGTCAGCGGTATCCAGTTCCGTGGTGTCGTTGCTCACTTTTTTCCGGGGCGACTGACGAAATCCAGACCTGAGCGCTTGAATTTATCAGCGTCTGTTCCAATGGTTACTTCCCACCGGTCTTCTAAAAATTCGAGCACTCTTGCAGTGCGTTCACATATTTGGCGAGGATTCTGCTCACTCCCGTGCGCGATTTCATTTTCGGAATGGAATTCATGGCCAAATCCAACTTTTTCTATTGATCTGCTTTTATTGGGGAGCAATTGCGGCCGTTTAATGAGAGCGATCGAGGAACTGGCGCAACGCAGGCAACGACCCCGTACTGTCCGGGCGACAAGCACTCGACTCTGTTGCTGTAATGGAACGGCAAGGGGATATTTTTAATTTAATTCGAACCCATTTATATTGATTTTTGGGTTATTGAATAATATTGATGATTGATGACTCGAGATGGGCTGATATAAATAACAGCTTTAAAGTTTATGTTTTTTATCTATGTTGTATTCATGCGGCTGGTTTGATTATTAAGCGTGCGCATGGGAGATTCCGGGAAACGGCGAGGCGAAGTCGTGCAAAAACGCCGCGTCAACGCGAAAAAAACGAGGTGCGCGCGACTATGGCGTAGCAATGTGGTGGCCGCAGTAATGCGGGAAGTTGCAGTGGATTGATAGGTTTGCTTGCTAAATGATCGGGGCATTTAAATCGTGTATTAAAATAACACAAAGGTGAATGTCATGGCGGATCCGAAAAACTTCGTTGATCTTCAAGCTGGCTTCTACAACGCACTCGCCCAGGGTCTGGGGTACTCCAACCAGGACCCGTTTCAGGTGATTCAACCGTCGCCTCCGCTTCTGGATGGAGAGGGTGCGGATGACTTGCTCTGGGCCTATTTCAACAATCTTCCCGTCGCGTCTCTGACGGGGAACACGCAGATTTCGGGCGGCAATCAGTTTCTTGCCAATTACCAGGCAGTGATGTCTGCATTGCAGTCAGCACCGAACAACTTCCAATCGACGCTCGGCCCGGCATGTTGGGATAGCTATCAAGCTGCGCTGAAGCAGGACAAGAGCCTGACGAACCCCAAGAAGTTTCGCAATTGGGCGCTATATAACGGAGCGTGTTCTGCCGTTGCAGTGTCGGGCGCGTCTGCCTTGGCGGCTGCGGAGCTTGATCCGATCTTCGCTGCGCAGTTGAACGTCGAACCCTACCTCCCGGCCGGTGACGAGTCGGTTGACTTCGTGCCCGGCTACTCGAAGATGCTTGCCTTGCTCAAGAAGGCGCCGTATCGCTCCTTCAATGTCAGTACCAACAGCTGGCAAACCGATGTGTCCAGCACGTGGACTCAAGGTTCGAACAGCGGTTTCTTCGGGCTATGGGGCGGCAGCAGCTATACGTCGACGCTGAGCCAGAAGTTCGCCTCCGGCGGTGTATCGGTGGACGCGAGCTTCCGCAACGTGCTGCCGTTCAACGTGACCCCGGGCACGTGGTACAGCTCGGGCGCGTTCGGCCTCGCGTTCAACAACCCGGGCAGCGCGCCGTGGAAGCCCGGTGTCAAGCCCAATTGGGAAACGACATTCGGCGCGTCGGGCAACATGCAACGGTTCGCATCGACTCTCGTGATTGCCAACGAGATGAACATCAAGGTTACGTCTAACGCGTCCTATAGCGAGAGCGAGCAGGAGCAGATCAGAAATAACTCGTCCGCCGGTTTGTGGCCATTCTATTGCTCCAGTAGCTCGGGCGGTTCCAACACGTCGACGGCGTTCAATGCCGCGGGAAACATGACCGTCACGATCACCTCTCAGAAGAACGTACCCGTTGTCATCGGCTGCATCGTTCTTTCCGCAAGCCAGTATCTCGGCCATGAGTCGCTGGCGTCGAAGATCCTTACCGAGAAGTTCTACAGCTGACGTCGGGCAGTGATACCTGAGCCGGCACTCCGGCCATTTGCAGCAGGAGGTCGCTGCGCCGTGCTCATTTCGGGCGGGATCCCCTGGATCCCGCCGACTTGCACAACCGAAGAAAGGTCAATCCCATGGCTTCATTCGTCGAACTGCAAGACCGCTTTGTCACCGCGGAGTTTGCGGCGCTCGGGTTTTCTCGGTCGGGCGGGCAAGTGCTACAGCCGGCCGCATTGCTCCGCTCCGGGGATAACGAGTCACTGTGGTCCTGCTTCAACACCATTCCGGCCGACTTGCCGGTCTTTGCGCCAAGCGGTGGCGACACGTTTTTTGCGGCATATTCCGCGTTGATCGACTCATTGATACCTGGATCCGCTCTGCTCGATCCGATTGCGGCAGCAAAGCATCGCCTCGATGTATGGGGGCGGCAGCCCCCCGCCTGGAATGTCGACTATGCCGGCCTGGTGAAGCAGCTTGCGGCAGCCCCTAGCGTCACGTTTCCGTTCGGCAGCGACGCCGAGCCCAATACAGGATTCTGGGGCCTGTGGGGCGGCAGCGATTCCATCTCGGGACCGAGTGCGCAATTCGCCGCCGGCGACGTGTCCGGTCAGTTCGAATTCCAGCACGTGCTTCGGTTGTCGGCAACGCCGTCCAACTGGTACGTTTCTTCAGCGCTGTCACTTGCGCACGCGACGAAGAGCGGCGACCCGTGGAATCCGGGATCGGCGATCAATTGGCAATCGACGTTTGGCCCGCAGGGCAACATGCAGCGCTTTGTTGCAAGCTTGCTTGTCGTATCGGGTCTGAATGCCGAGTACACATCGAGTGCGTCGTTTAGCAAAGCCGACCAGCAATCGATCCAGGCCAGTCAGGCGAAGGGTATGTGGCCGTTCTACTTGAGCGGCTCCGGGATTTCCACATATATTCACTTCAACAGCGAGAACCAGATGAAGGTGCAAATCGCCAGCGATCGGAATGCGCCAATCGTCCTCGCCGCGTCCGTGGTAAGTGCAGCGCAATTCCTCGGAGGGTAAGGGGCGCGACGCAATGGCGCGGTCGTCGACGGTGCGGTTCAATCCACGGCAGGACTCGTACCGAAAATGCAGGGGACGTCAACGCCGGGCAGCGCGTCGCTACCGGGCCGAGTCGGCCGGATCAACTGAGCTGCCAGGCCTTGCCCGGCGTGACTTCCGCCGGCAGCGGCTCGCGGTTCAGCTCGAGCAGCGTGCGCTCGATCTGCCGCGTCATCGCGTCGAGTGCGAGATGGTTCGGCCCGTCGCCGAACGGCTCGGCGATCGCATGTGCGATCGCGTCGAGCGCGATCAGCGTATAGGCGACGAACACGCTGACGAACGGCGTCGCCGCGCCGATCGAATCGACGAGACCGAACGGCAGCAGCACGCAGTATGCATAGATGGTCCGGTGCAGCAGCACGTCGTATGAAAACGGGATCGGCGTCGACGCAATCCGTTCGCAGCCGCTCACCATCGCGACGAGATCGTCGAGGCGCGCGTCGAGCATCCACAGTCGCGTGTCGGAGAGATGGCCCGCATCGGCGCGTGCGGCGAACGCTTCGCGCAGTGCGTGCACGATGACGACCGGGCGAAAGCGCGCAGCGGCAACGCGCGCGTAAGCGGCGCCGTCGAGCAGCCCGCGCAGGTCGGCGGCCGGATCGGTGCCGCGCAGTTGATGCTTGAGCGCATAGACGAACGCGACGACCGTCCGCACGAACGCGCGCCGCGATGCGTCGTCACGGTCGATCGCACCGTAGCAGAGCGCCTGCGACACCAGCGTGCGCGTGGCGGTCAGCACGCCGCCCCACAGTTGCCGGCCCTCGCGGTAGCGTTCGTAGCTCGCGTTGTTGCGGAACCCCGCGAAGATCGCGAGCGTGAGGCCGATCAGCGTGAACGGCGTCGGGTTCAGCGGCACCTTCTCGCCGAGCACGCGGCCGCCGCCCCAGACCGCGACGAGGCTGATCGCGAGCGTCAGCACGAGCTGCGGCAGGATGGTCGGCAGCACCGAGCCGTTCCAGACGAGCAGCATCCGCAGCCAGTGCTCGCGCGGACGAACGATCATCGCCGCGCTCCGTCAGGCGGCAATCGAGGCCGGCGCGGCCGTGCGATGCAGCAGCACGGGAATCGACTTCGACGTCGGTGTGTTGCACACGTCGCCGACGCTGTCGAGCGGCACGAGCGGGTTCGTTTCCGGGTAGTACGCGCCGATGCAGCCACGCGGGATGTCGTACTCGACGAGCAGGAAGCCGTCCGCGCGCCGCTCGATGCCGTCGTGCCACACGGTTTCCATGTCGACCCAGTCGCCGGCCTTCAGGCCGAGCATCGCGAGATCGTCGCGATTGGCGAACACCACGCGGCGCTGGCCGAACACGCCGCGATAGCGGTCGTCGAGCCCGTAGACGGTCGTGTTGTACTGGTCGTGCGAACGCGTCGTCATCAGCGTCATCAGCCGCTCGCCGTGCAGCGCGCGGGCACGCTGGATCGGCGTGTCGGCCGGCAGCGCGTGCGGGATGAAGTTCGCCTTGCCCGTCGGCGTGAGCCATTCGCGGTCGCGCGACGCGACGCGCAGGTGGAAGCCGCCCGGCCGCGCGATGCGCGTGTTGTAGTCGTAGAAGCCGTCGAGCGTCGCCTCGATCGCGTCGCGGATCTTCGCGTAGTCGTCCTTGTAGGCAAGCCAGTCGATCTTGCCGCTGCCGAACAGCGCATGGCCCATGTGCGCGACGATCGCGGGCTCCGACATCAGGTTCGGCGACGCCGGCTTGTTCATCCCGTACGACACGTGGACCATGCTCATCGAATCCTCGACCGTCACGCCTTGCGCGACGTTGTCCTGCAGGTCGATCTCGGTGCGGCCGAGCGTCGGCAGGATCAGCGCGTCGCGGCCGTGGATCAGGTGGCTGCGGTTCAGCTTCGTCGTGATGTGCACGGAGAGGTCGCAGCGGCGCATGCCTTCCCACGTGCGCGGCGTGTCGGGCGTCGCCATCGCGAAGTTGCCGCCGAGGCCGATCAGCACCTTCACGTGGCCTTCGAGCATCCCTTCGATCGTCTCGACGACGTCGTAGCCGTGGTGGCGCGGCGGTTCGAAGTCGAACACGTGGCCGAGCCGGTCGAGGAATGCCTGCGACGGCTTTTCCTCGATGCCGACCGTGCGGTTGCCCTGCACGTTCGAGTGGCCGCGCACCGGGCACAGGCCCGCGCCGGGGCGGCCGATGTTGCCGCGCATCAGCATCAGGTTCGTCAGCATCTGCACGGTCGCGACCGAATGCTTGTGTTGCGTGATGCCCATGCCCCACGTCGCGATCACGCGCTCGCTGCGCGCATAGAGCCGCGCGAGGCTGTCGATCTGTTCGTAGGGCACGCCGCTTTCGGCCGTCAGCGCCGACCAGCTTTCGTTGCGCAGGTCGTCGGCGAATGCGTCGAAACCGGCCGTGTGCTCACCGATGAACGCGGTGTCGAGCACGCGCGGCGCACCGGCGGCGCGCGCGGCGTCGTCGAGTTCGAGCACGCGCTTCGCCATCCCCTTGATCAGCGCGAAATCGCCGCCGATCGTCGGCTGGATGAACGTCGATGCGATCTTCGTGCCCGACATCGTCAGCATCTCGATCGGGCTTTGCGGATCGGCGAAGCGTTCGAGGCCGCGCTCCTTCAGCGGGTTGATCGACACGATCGTCGCGCCGCGCTTCGCGCACTCGCGCAGCTCGCCCATCATCCGCGGGTGGTTGGTGGCCGGGTTCTGGCCGAAGATCAGCAGCGTGTCCGCGTGTTCGAAATCGTCGAGCGTGACGGTGCCCTTGCCGACGCCGACCGACGCCGGCAGCCCGCGGCTCGTCGCCTCGTGGCACATGTTCGAGCAATCGGGGAAGTTGTTCGTGCCGTACAGGCGCACGAGCAGCTGGTACAGGAACGCCGCTTCGTTGCTGGCGCGGCCGGACGTGTAGAACGCGGCCTGGTTCGGGTCGGGCAGTGCCCGCAGGTGGCGTGCGATCAGCGCGAAGGCGTCGTCCCATGCGATCGGCACGTATCGGTCGGTCTGTGCGTCGTACACCATCGGGTCGGTGAGCCGGCCGTGCTGCTCGAGTTCGAAATCCGACTGTTCGAGCAGCTCGGTGACCGTATGCGCGGCGAAGAAGTCGGGCGTCACGCGCTTGCTCGTCGCTTCCGCGGCCACCGCTTTCACGCCGTTTTCGCAGAATTCGAACGTCGACGCGTGCTGGCGGTCGGGCCATGCGCAGCCCGGGCAGTCGAAGCCGTCCGGCTGGTTCTGGCGCAGCAGCGTCCGGTAGTTGCCGCCCGCGACCTTTTCCTTGATCAGGTTGATCGTGACGGCTTTCAGCGCGCCCCAGCCGGCGGCCGGGTGGGTGTACGGTTCGATGCGCGCGGTGGCGGATTTCTTTTTCATGATGCAGCGGGTGTCGGGGTCGATGGGTGCAGAGTACGCGCGGCCCCCATCCGGCTGTGTGTACACCTGTTCATTCCAAAAAAGAGTACAGTTGCGGCCATTCACGCAGTGCGGATCGCAACTGTATTGTTGAAGGGAAGTTGAAAGGGAGGCGCGTGAAGCGTTACGAACAACTGGCCGACGATCTCCAGGCGCAGATCGAGCGCGGCGTGTACCGGCCAGGCGAGCGGATTCCGTCGGTGCGGCAGGCGAGCCGGCAGCAGCAGCTCAGCGTCACGACCGTGCTGCGCGCGTACCTCGTGCTGGAAAGCCGCGGCCTGATCGAGAGCCGGCCGCAATCGGGCTATTTCGTCCGGGCGCGCGCGTCGGCGCCGGCCGAGGCCGAGCTGCACATGTCGGCGCCGGCCGCCGAGCCGTCGGCCGTGGACGTGAGTCGGCTCGTGCTGTCGACGCTGCGCTCGATCTCGCGCGACGACGCGGTGCCGCTCGGTTCGCCGTATCCCGATGCGTCGCAGTTTCCGGTGCAGCGTCTTGCGCGCTATGCACAGACGATCGGCCGCCGCCGCACGCGCTGGGGCGTGATCGACGATCTGCCGCCCGGCAACCAGGAGCTGATCCGCCAGATCGTGCGGCGCTACGCGGAGCGCGGGATCGTGGTCGAACCCGGCGAGATCGTGGTGACGATCGGCGCAACCGAGGCGATCAACCTGTGCCTGCAGGCCGTCGCGAAGCCGGGCGACACGATCGCCGTCGAGTCGCCAACGTTCTATGCGATGCTGCACGCGATCGAGCGGATGGGCATGCGCGCGCTCGAAGTCGCGACGCACCCGGTCGACGGCATCGATCTCGACGCGCTCGAACGGGTCCTCGAACGCGAGCGCATCGCCGCGTGCATGGTGATGCCGAACTTCCAGAATCCGCTCGGTTTCCAGATGCCCGACTCGCGCAAGCGCGCGCTCGTCGAACTGCTGGCGAAGCACGGCGTGCCGGCGATCGAAAGCGACGTCTATCACGAGCTGCACTTCGGCGACACGACGCCGAGCGCGCTGAAGTCGTTCGACCGCGACGGGCTCGTGCTGCATTGCGCGTCGTTCACGAAGAGCCTGTCGCCGCGCTACCGGATCGGCTGGGCGATGCCGGGCCGCTACCGCGATCAGGTCGAGAAGCTGAAATTCCTGAACACGCTGGCCACGCCCGCGATC
Organism: Burkholderia sp. AU6039; assembly: GCF_002223365.1. NCBI lineage: Bacteria > Pseudomonadati > Pseudomonadota > Betaproteobacteria > Burkholderiales > Burkholderiaceae > Burkholderia > Burkholderia sp. AU6039. The sequence continues at coordinate 1,990,455 of NZ_NKFK01000005.1, read as the reverse complement.
GAGCAACTGGCGATTGCCGAGTACCTGAAATACGACGGCTACGATTTCCACCTGCGGCGCATGCGCAAGCAGTACGCGCAGCAGGCGAGCCTGATGAGCGCGATGGTGCGGCGTTTCTTTCCGGAAGGCACGCGGCTGTCGCAGCCGCAGGGCGGGTACGTGCTGTGGGTCGAGCTGCCGCGGCCGGTCGATGCGATGAAGCTGTATGCGGCCGCGCTTGCGCAAGGGATCACGGTCGGCCCCGGACACATGTTCTCGGCGAGCACCGATTACCGGCATTTCATCCGGCTCAACTACAGCTATCCGTGGTCGCGGCAGATCGAGGATGCGCTGAAGGTGCTCGGGCGGCTCGCGTCGGAGTGCGCGGCGCGCTGAGTGCCGGGGGCCGCGCGGCAAGCGGCGGCCGCCGACCGGCCGCCGCCGCATGCCTCACCCCGCGTGCGGCGCCTGCAGCCCGGCTTGCGCGGCGCTGACCATCTGCCGCATGTCGAAGCCCGACGGGTGCTGGTACACGCGCAGCCCGAACTCCGGCAGCACCGCGATCAGGTGATCGAACAGGTCGGACTGGATGGCCTCGTAGTCGACCCACGTCGTCGTGTCGGTGAAGCAGTACAGTTCGAGCGGAATGCCTTCGGCCGTGAGCGGCAGTTGGCGCGCCATGCAGGTCATGTCGCGGCGGATGCGCGGATGGCCCTTCAGGTAGTTCGCGACATACGCGCGGAACGTGCCGAGATTCGTCAGCTGGCGGCGGTTCGCCGGGCAGTCGCCGGCCGCGCCGAGCGTGCCGTTCCATTGCTCGATCGCGTCGACCTTGTCCTCGAGATAGTCCTTCAGCAGCGTCAGGCGTTCGAGCCGTTCGATCTCGTCGTGGGAGAGAAAACGCACGCTCGTCGCGTCGACGAACAGCGCGCGCTTGATGCGGCGCCCACCCGCTTCGGTCATTCCTCGCCAGTTCTGGTAGCTCTCGGTGATCAGCTTCCACGTCGGCACGGTGATGATCGTGTGATCGAAGTTCGCGATCTTGACGGTGTTCAGCGTGATGTCGATCACGGTGCCGTCCGCGCCGGCCGACGGCATCGTGATCCAGTCGCCGATCCGCAGCATGTCGTTCGACGACAGCTGCACGCCCGCGACGAGGCCGAGCAGCGTGTCCTTGAAGATCAGCATCAGCACCGCGGACATCGCGCCGATGCCCGACAGCAGCAGGCCGATCTGCTTGCCGGTCGCGTCGCCGATCACGACCAGCGCGGCCGTGATGAACATCACGAGCTTGACGAGCTGCATCGCGCCTTTCAGCGACAGGTGCGGCTGGCCGCGCTGATCGCGCTGGTACGTGCGATGCGTGTGTTCGAGCGCCGACAGCGTCGCGCTGACGGTCATCGTCACGAGGAACACGATCAGCGCGAACAGCACCTTGTCGGCGACCTCCGCGGCCGTCCCGGGGATGCCGGGCACCGCGCCGAGCCCGAACTTGATCACGACGAACGGGACGATACGGTTCAGCCATTTGAATGCGCCGAACTCGAACAGCGCGTCGTCGACGCGCGTGGCGGACAGCCGGGCGAGCCGCGCGACCACGCGGAACAGCAGGAAATGGACGACGGCGGTGATCGCGCCAGCGGCGGCGAGCAGGATGAGGGTGCCGACGAGCGGCGCAAACCAGGATTCGTTCAGGGTCATAGGGGCAAACAGGGGCCTTCTCGTGCGTTGAATCGGCGCCGCGGCGCGGCGCGCGCCCGGTGAAGGGCACATGAAAGGGACCGTGATTGTGCCATCGGGTTCCGGGCGCGTTACTGCGAGTGCAAGGTGCGCGTCTCCCGGATCTCCTCACCATTGCGTAGGTTTCCTCTGTAATCGGGTGAGGGCGCGTGGTGAAAGCGCATCACCGCGAGCCGCCGCACGCGCATGTCGCCGGATGCGTTGCGCGCGCGCCGGGGATCGGCTGGGGCCCGCTATGGCGGGCCTTCGCGCTTCGATGCGCGTGAACGGCGATCCATGCAATCATGCGGGCGTCGCCCGTGCCGGCGCGTGTGACGCTCGCCTTCGCGTGCGGCTCATCGCCGACGGTGAGCGACACGTGCCACCTTCGCGCACTTGCCATGGGACGCCTGCCCGGGGCACGATGCACGAACGACTTCGCGAACCACGCCACCCCGTATTCACGCATTCCACGCATGCAAGATTCCAACGAAAGCCGCCCGTCGGGCGTGCGGCTGCTGAAAGGCATCCTCCCGATCCGCCGTGGCGGGGCGATCCGCGACGTGTTCGCGGGTATTTCGCTCGCGTCGATGGACATCCCGCAGGTGCTCGGCTATGCGCGCATCGCCGGCATGCCGGCCGTCACGGGCCTCTACACGGTGTTCCTGCCGCTCGTCGCGTTCGCGTGCTTCGGCGCGTCGCGGCATCTGGTGGTGGCCGCCGATTCCGCGACCGCGACGATTTTCGCGAGCCGGCTGTCGTCGATGGCGCCGGCCGGCAGCGCCGAGTACGTGGCGCTGGCCGGCATGGTCGCCTTGCTGACCGCCGCGATGCTGCTGCTCGCACGCCTCTTCAAGCTCGGCTTTCTCGCCGATTTCCTGTCGCGCACGGTGCTGGTCGGCTTTCTCGCCGGCGTCGGCGTGCAGGTGTCGATCGCGATGCTCGGCGACATGCTCGGGCTGGCCGTGCCGTACCCGGCGTCGCGCAGCCTGGCGCAGCTCGACTACGTCGTCACGCATCTCGTCCACGCGAACCGGCCGACGTTCGCGCTCGCGGCGCTCGTCGTCGTCGCGATTCTCGCGTGCAAGCGGTTCCTGCCGCGCGTGCCGATGCCGATGATCGTGGTCGTGGGCAGCATCGCGGCCAGCTCCGCGTTCGGGTTCGCCGCGCACGGCATCGCGGTGCTCGGGCCGGTCGCCGGCGGGCTGCCGCCGTTGCGCTGGCCGTCCGTCACGTGGCAGCAGTGCCTCGATCTCGTGCCGGTCTCGGCTTCCTGCTTCGTGATGATCATCGCGCAGAGTGCGGCCGCCGCACGCGTGTTCGCGCAGCAGTACGACGAGGAGGTCGACACCAACGCCGACATCCTCGGCCTCGCGGCCGCGAATGCGGCGGCGGCGGTGGGCGGCGCGTTCGTCGTCAACGGCAGCCCGACGCAGACGGCGATGGCCGACGGCGCAGGCGTGCGCAGCCAGATCGGGCACCTCGCGTTCGCGGCCGTGGTGGCGGTGGTCCTGCTGTTCTTCAGCACCACTCTGCAGTACCTGCCGCACGCGGTGCTGGCCGGCATCGTGTTCACGATCGCGCTCGGGCTGATCAACGTGCGCAGTCTCGCCGCGATCCGCAAGGAAAGCCCCGGCGAGTTCACGCTCGCGCTGGTGACGGCACTGGCCGTCGTGGCGGTCGGCGTCGAGCACGGCATCCTGCTGGCCGTCGCACTGTCGCTGATGCGGCACGTGCGCCACAGCTACCAGCCGCATACGATGGTGCTCGAACCGGTCGAAGGCAACGGGCGATGGCAGCCGGTGCCCACGCGGCGCGGCGCGATGACGGCGCCCGGGTTGATCGTCTACCGGTTCGGCTCCGACCTGTTCTTCGCGAACGATCATCTGTTCACCGCCGAAGTGACCGAACTCGTCGAGGCGGCGCCGGTGCCGACGCGCTGGTTCGTCGTCGATGCGGGCGCGATCACCGATATCGACTACTCGGCCGCGCGGACGCTGACCGACCTCGTCAGGATGCTGCAGGCACGCGGGATCGGTGTGCTGTTCGGGCGTGTCAATCGCTACCTGCGCGCGGACATGGATCGTCACCGGATCACGGAGATCGTCGGCGCGTCGTGCATCTTCCCGACGCTGCACCAGGCACTCGAGGCCGCCGGCACGACGCCGGCGCCGCAGGAACCGGGCATCGTGTAGCGGGAGCGGACGCTAGGCCGCCGCCCGTACGCGCGCGAAGCCGTTGCGCAGGTGGCGTCGATCGTGCCGATGTGGTTGCCGTAACCACGCCGCGCGGGGGGCGCGGCGTGACGTAGCCCAGCCAGCGCCCGCGGTCAGCGCGAACCGGCGCGCGCGGCGCCGGCAGGTTTCCCGCCCGCACCGGCCGACCACAACGGCAACCGCAGCGTCGTGACGAAGCTTGCCGCGTGCAGCACGCAAAGCAGGCCGAACGCCCACGCATACGCGTTCGCCTGCGTGCCGCCGCTCGCCACCGATTCGGCCTGCAGCCGCCACGCGAGGAACAGCGAGCAGATCGTCGTGAACGTCGGGCCACCGAGACGCTGCACGATATTGAGCGAGGTCGTCGCCATCGGCAGGTTGCGGCGCTCCACTGACGCATACGCGGCGGAAATCGACGGCGCGCCGATCGCGCTCTGGCCCATGCCGCGCAGGAACAGCGCGGGCACGAGCAGGACCGGATCGTAGCCGCTCAGCGCGAGAAACACCAACGGCAGCGTCGCGAACAGCGCGAGCAGGGCGCCTGCGGCGGCCAGCCGGCGCACGCCGAACCGGCTCGTGAGCGCGCCCATCGACGGGTAGGTGACCAGCATGCCGAGCCCCATCGGCGCGAGCAGCCAGCCCATTTCGCCGGGCGTGCGGCCGCAGGCCTGGATCAGGAACACCGGAATCAGCATCTGGCCCGCGAACAGCGCGCCGTTCGACAGAAACTGCGTCGACGCGGCCGCGCCGAACACCTTCCGGCGAAACAGCGCCAGGTCGATCAACGCGCGGTCGCCCTTGCGCGTTTCGACCCGCAGGAACGCCGCGAGCAACAGCGCGGCCGCGACGATCGCCGCGATGCCGAGCGCTTCGTTGATCCGCTCGATCCCGTACAGGAACAGCACGAGCCCCGGCGACAGCAGCGCGAGGCCGACCCAGTCGAGTTCGCGCGGCTGCGTGTCGTCGCGGTCGCCGGGCAGGAACCACACGGCCAGCGCGAGCGCCAGCACGCCGACGGGCAGGTTCACGAGAAACAGCCAGCGCCACGACGTGTGCTGCAGGATCGCGCCGGCGACGACCGGGCCGAGGATCGGTGCGAGCAGCACCGGCACGGCCGCGTAGCCGATCACGCGCGCCATCTGCTGGCCGGCGACGCGTGCGATCATCATCTGCGCCATCGGCGCGAGCAGCCCGCCGCTCACGCCTTGCAGCACGCGGAAGGCGATCAGCGAGGGCGCGGACCAAGCGAGCCCGCACAGCGCCGACGTGAGCGTGAACGCCGAGAAGCACCACAAATACAGCGCCTTCGCGCCGATCCGGTCGACGAGCCAGCCGTTCAGCGGCAGCACCAGCGTGAGCGCGAGCAGGTAGCCGCTCGTCACCCACTGGATCGTCGCGAGGTTTGCGTGCAGGTCGGTCGCGAGGCTCGACAGCGACACGTTGACGATCGTCGCGTCGAGTTGCGCTAGCAACGAGCCCAGCACCGCGACCGCGCTGACCTTCCAGATCGACGGATCGAGCCGGCCGGCCGCGTGGTCCCGCGCCGGCCGAGTGCGTGGATCGCTCACGCGCCGCGCCGGTCGAGCAGCGCGACGATGTCCTGCGTCGTGCCCGTCTCGCCGAGGCGCGGGAACAGACGCTCGATGCTGTTCACATGCGCATCCGCATTGAGGTCGGTCATCGCATCGACGGCGAGCGTGACGTTGTAGCCGAGTTCATGTGCCTGCCGTGCAGTCGATTCGACGCCGATGCTCGTCGCGACGCCGGTCAGCACGATCTGCGTGACGCCGGCCGCTTTCAGGTGCGCGTCGAGATCGGTGCCGGTGAAGGCGCCCCAGGTCTTTTTCGTCACGAGGTGGTCGCCCGGTTGCCGGGTCAGTTCGGGCACGAGTTCGGCCCAGTCAGCCGGGAGCTGTGCCGTACGCGGCGGTTGCTCGGTGCGACCCGGTGCGCCGCCCGCGACGTTGACGAGCACGACCGGCAGGCCGCGGCTGCGGAATGCGTCGAGCAGTTCACGGGCGTGCGCGATCACCGGTTCGACCGGGTGCGCGGTGGGGAGGGCGACGATGCCTTTCTGCAGGTCGATGACGACGAGGGCCGTGTTCGTGTCGAGACGGGTTGCGCTCATGATGGGACTCCGTGAAAGGGGCGAAGGAAGCCGTGCGCGCGAATGCCGTGGGGCGCGCCGGCCGGATTCATTGCTCGCCGATGCGGCGGATCAGCGGGATCGCGGCGGCGAGCGTGGCGATGTCTTCGGGATCGAGTTGCGCGATCGCGGCGCCGAGCCACTTGTGCTTCGCGGCGTTGCGCTTGAGCCGCGCGTCGAGCCCGGCCGCGGTCAGCCGGAACAGGATCTGGCGGCCGTCGGTCGGATGCGGTTCGCGTTCGACGAGACCATCTTCCTCGAGGCTGGCAAGCGTCGCCTTCATCGACTGCGGCTTCATTGCTTCGGCGCGCGCGAGGTCGGCGGTCGTCATCGGCCCGTGCCGTTCGAGTCGCGCGAGCGCGCTCGTCTGGGACATGCCGAGCCCGCCGGATTCGATCTCCGAGCGGAGTCGGCGGATCAACTGGCCGACCGCGAGGGTCAGATCGGCGGCGACGATATCGGCGGAAGCGCCGGATTTGCGTGGCGGGTTCATGCGGCGGATCATAGGACACGACAGTTAAACTTGCAAGTTTAACTGTCTAATTGATCGCCGGATCGCGGTGCAGCCGGGCGGGTGGTTACGCGCCGGGGAGCGGGACCGGTACGACTTCGCTGTATCGCGGGGTCGCGCTTTCGTGCAGCAGGTCGCCGAGGTATTGCGCCAGTTCGTCGGCGGCAAGCTCGGACGGAATGTGCAGGTTTGCCGGGCGCCGCTTGCCTTCGGCGCCGAGAGCGAACACGATCCAGCGGTCGTTCTTGCGTACGACGGCGAGTAGCCGGCCAAATGCGTTGAAGCGGTATTCGTCCTGCATGGCATCGCTCCGTGACGGTGAACGCGCCGGCCGCCCGTGCGCGCTTACTGGATCGAGCAGGACAGCCAGCGATGGATCTTGATGGCATCGCTCGAGACGCCCGCGCGCGTCGGCGCGCCGAGCAGCACGACCGTTTCGCGGCGGCCCTTCACACGCATGCGCATCACGACGCCGTGCCCCGACTCGTTGATGAAGCCGGTTTTCTGCAGCCGGATCGGCAGGCGGCGGTAGCGGACGAGCGGGTCGGAATTCACATACAGCAGCTCGCCGTCGCCCGGGCGCACGGTGGTCGACGTATCCGTCGAGAAATAGCGGATCAGCGGATCCTGCGCGGCCGCGCCGACGAGCTTCGCGAGATCCTCCGCCGTCGACACGTTGTGCGGCGACAGGCCGGTGGGCTCGCGGAAGTGCGTATGGCGCATGCCGAGGCGGCGCGCTTCGCGGTTCATTGCCTTGACGAACGCGGCGCGTCCGCCCGGATAGTCGCGGCTCAGCGCGGCGGCCGCGCGGTTTTCCGACGACATCAGCGCGATATGGAACATCTCGCGGCGCGACAGTTCCGAGCCGACCTGCAGGCGCGACCCGGTGAACTTGATCGTGTCGCGGTCGTGCGCGGTGACGCGCAGCACGCCGTTCAGCGGGCGATCCGCGTCGCGCGCGACGACGGCCGTCATCAGCTTCGAGATCGACGCGATCGGCCGCACGGTGCGTGCGTTGCGGGCCAGCAGCGGCGTGCCGGAGTCGACGTCGAGCACGTAGGCGGCGCGTGAATGGAGCGAGTTGACTGCGCGCGGGTTATAGCCGCAGCTTGCCATCAGGCGCGGCCTGGCGGCCGCCGGGCGCGGGCGCACGGCAGTCGTGCGCTTGGCGCGACGCTGCTGCGGGGCCGGTGCCGCCTGGCGCTTGACTGCCTGATGCTTCACGCGCGGGCGGCGGTGCTTGACGGCCTTCTGCTTACGCTGCGCGGGCTTTTTCCTGACGGCTTTCTTGACGACCTTTTTCGCATGCGGCTGCACATGCGCGACGCGCTGCGGCGTGTGACGTTGTGCGGACGACGCGTTCGTCGAGAAGGCGAACATCAGCATCGACAGGGCGACGAGCAGGGTGGTCCGGGCGAGAGGCAGGCGCGCGATGAGGCCGGTCAAGCGAAAGTCTCCTTGTCACGCGTGGCGAGGCGGCGTGAAATGCGTGGGCGGTCAGCGGGATGCGGAAAATTATACGGTCGATCGCGGGGCGATGACGATTGAAGGCGGGAAAAGATGCGCGATTCGGTGAAATTGGGAGGCGCTGATCGGTGATTCGAGGAGGGCGCAGTGGCCTGTGCGCTGGCGGTCGCTCGATATATGACGCGATACGCGGCGCGATCGTGGATCGATAGCGCCGATGCTCAACGCGGCCAGTTGCGCCGCGACACCACCGCGAAGCTGATCGCGATCGAGCCGGTCACGGGGCGCGGCGGTGCGTCGTTCGTCGCGCTCATCGCGTCCACCGCATCGCCGAAACGAAAGCGGCGGCCGCGGCCGTCAGCGCGTTCGGCACGACGTTTCGGCGCGCGCGGATCGGCCGCTGCGGCGCGCTCATCGAGGGCGGCCCGTGCGCACGACGTGTCGTCGGGCGGACATTCACGGACGAGATCTAAAGACATGACGGTCGATTCCTGAAAGGGCATGTCCGTATTGAACGCCATCGCATTCGATCGGTAAAATGAATGTTTCGATCGTTACGATTCCTTTTAAGAATGGAATTGAAACTGCTGCGAACCTTCCTGACGGTCACCGAGCTGTGCCATTTCAGCCGCGCGGCCGATGCGCTGCACATGAGCCAGCCGGCACTGAGCAAGCAGATCGGCGCGCTCGAGGCGAGCCTCGGCGGCAAGCTGTTCGAGCGTGGCCGGCACGGCGCGGAGCTCACTGCGTTCGGCGAGCGTTTCCTGCCCGATGCGCAGGCGCTGGTGCGCGATGCGGACGAGATTCTCGTGCGCGCGCGTGAGCTGTCGAGCGGGCAGCGCGGGCATTTGCGGCTGGGCATCTGCCTGTCGGTGCTGACGCTCGTCCCGAAGCTCGTCGCGGAATTTCGCCGCCGGAATCCCGGCATTGCCGTGACGTTGAGCGACCTGTCGTCCGCGGAGCAGACGCGCCGGTTGCGTGCGGGCAAGCTCGATGCGGGATTCCTGCGCCTGCCGTCGGACGAAGGTTTGTCGTCGTTCAAGGTGATCGACGAGGCGCTGGCGCTGGCGGTGCCGCCGCATCTCGGCCTGAAGCGCGTGCCGGCCGATCTCGGCACGCTCAACGAGATCGGCTTCATCGCGTTGCAGCGCGCACGCGGCCAAGGGTTGGCCGCGCAGGTCGACCGGTGGTGCGTCGAGCGCCGTTTCGTGCCGCACGTGACGCAGCAGGCCGAGGACGTGCAGTCGGTGCTCGCGTCGGTCGCGGCCGGCGCGGGCGTCGCGTTCATTCCGTCGCGTGCGCAATATCTGCTGCGCGACGCGACGGTATTGCCGCTCGACGGCAAGGATGCGAAGTGGCGCGTCGGGCTCGCCTGGCTGTCGGATCGCGACGATCCCGTCACCACACGCTTCGTGTCGTTCATGCGTGCCGCGATCAAGAATGCATGAGGGACGAAGCGGTATAGTGTCCTCAGCCGGCAGCGGTCGCCCGATCGCCAGCCCCAGTCTCGCTCAACAACCACCACCCATGACTTCAGAATCCGACGACGCCCCGCTCGATCCCGCACTCGTCGCGACGCTCGCGACACTGAACGACGCCGCGAGCGATCCGGCCGGCAAGGTCTGGTCGCTGCCGAAGATCGCGAAACGCACGCAACTGCCGATGAGCACGCTGCGCCGCGTGCTCACGCAGCTCGACGCCGCCGGCCTGAGCGCGACGACGTTGAACGAGGACGGTACCGGCAGCGCCGCGCTGACCGACGAAGGGCGCGCGGTGTGCGCGCAACTGTTCGGCGCGAACGACGCGCAATGAAAACCGGGCCGCTGGAAGCGGCCCGTCGTCTTGCGGTTCGACGCTCGGCGTCGATGCGTTACCACCGCACCGTCACGCCGCCCATCACCGAATGATCGTAGGTCTGGTCGTTCAGCCCGCGCCGGTAGCCGAGGTCGAGATCGAGCCACGGCTTCGGCGAATAGATCGCGCCCGCGATCACGAAGGCGGGATTCGCGCCTGCGCTGCTTGCCGTGTGGCGCGACGTGCCGATGTCGGCCACGATCTGCAACGTGTCGGTCGCCTTGTAGATCGCCGCGCCGGACACGGCCCAGATCGACGTCAGGTCGCCCTGGCGATTCGGCTGGTATGTCATGCCCGCATTCGCGAGGAACGAAAATCGCGCGACGTCGAGCTGCGCGAGCAGCGTTGCGCCGGTGCCCACGCGGCCGGTGCCGAGCCCGCGCCGGTCGTTGCCGGTCGGCGCGGTCAGTTTCGGCTTCAGCGCGATCGACAGCGGGCCGCGCTCGACGAACCGCCATTTCATGCCGATCTCGACATCGCCGATTCCGGCGCCGTTTTCATCGGTGCGTGTTTGCAGATGCGTGTACGGCGCGTTCACGTAGAGATCGACGTGCTCGCCGAACCCGCGCGTGAGCGTCGCGTTCCACAGCTGGTGGCGGCCGTTTTCTTCCTGTTTCGAGGTTTCCTCGGCATTGAATTCGAACTGCCAGTTCGCGTTGCCCTGCGTGCCCGTGTCGTCGCTGACGAGCGGGTGGGTGGCGAGGGCATCGAACGGCGCGAGGAAGGCGCTCGCGGCTGCGAGCGGAAGCATTCTTTTCATCGTGTCACCCGAGATGCGTGGCGAGCCTGCCGGCCCACGCCCAGGCAGGCGCAGGCCGGCAGGTCGTCAAGCGAAGACGTTCAGAACCACTGCTTGTAGCGGTGCACGTAGATCGTCTTGACGATCTGCGCGAGCAGGATGTAGCCGACCATCGTCGCGGCGAGCCACAGCCAGAAGGTGCCCGGCAGGTGCATGAAGCCGAGTGATTCGGCGAACGGCGAGAACGGCAGCCAGCAGCCGATCGCGATCGCGGTGAACGTCGACAGCAGCACCGGCAGCGCGGCCGTGCTCTGCAGGAACGGGATCTTCTGCGTGCGCAGCAGGTGCACGACGAGCGTCTGCGATACCAGGCTCTCGATGAACCAGCCCGAGTTCATCACGATCTGGCCGCCGGTGCCGCCGTTCAGGTGATACATCGCACCCGCGCCGAACACGGTCCACATCAGGATGTACGTCGTGATGTCGAACACCGACGACGTCGGCCCGACCCACAGCATGAAGCGGCTGATGTTGCCGGCTTCCCACTTGCGCGGCTTCTTCAGGAACTCGGGATCCATCTTGTCCCACGGCAGCAGCATCTGCGACGTGTCGTAGATCAGGTTCAGCACGAGCAGCTGCGTCGCGAGCATCGGCTCCCACGGCAGGAACGCGCTGGCGACGAGCACCGAGAACACGTTGCCGAAGTTCGAGCTGGCGGTCATGTTCAGGTACTTCAGGATGTTGCCGAACGTCTCGCGGCCCTTGATCACGCCTTCCTCGAGCACCATCAGGCTCTTTTCGAGCAGGATGATGTCGGCGGTTTCCTTCGCGATGTCGGCGCCGCTGTCGACCGAGATGCCGACGTCGGCGTCGCGCAGCGCGGGCGCATCGTTGATGCCGTCGCCGAGGAAGCCGACCGTGTGGCCGTTCGCCTGCAGCGCCTTGACGATGCGCGCCTTCTGCAGCGGCGTGAGCTTCGCGAACACGGTCGTGCGTTCGACGACTTCCGCGAGCGTCGCGTCGTCGAGCGCTTCGATTTCCGTGCCGAGGATCGGCTTGCCGGGTTCGAGGCCGACCTGGCGGCACACCTTCATCGTGACGACCGGGTTGTCGCCCGTCAGCACCTTCACCGCGACGCCGTTTTCGCGCAGCGCGGCGAGCGCCGGCGCGGCCGATTCCTTCGGCGGATCGAGGAAGGTCAGGAAGCCGCGCACGACGAGGTCGTGTTCGTCGGCGGTGCGGTACTGCTGGCGCTCGTCGCCGCGCGGGATCGTGCGCGTGGCGAGCACCAGCACGCGGAAGCCGTCCTCGTTGTAGGCGCTCGCCTGTTCGAGCAGCCGCTTGCGCGCGACGAAGTCGAGCGGGCGCACGCCGTCCTCATCCTGCACGTGCGTGGAGACGGCCAGCATTTCCTCGACCGCGCCCTTGCAGATCAGCAGGTGCGTGCCGTGCCTGTCCTCGACGACGACCGACAGGCGGCGCCGCACGAAGTCGAACGGCAGTTCGTCGATCTTCTTGTAGCCCTGCGGCTTCACGCGCTCGCCGATCTCGTCGGCACGCGCGACGACCGCGATGTCGATCAGGTTCTTCTGGCCGCTCTGGTGGAAGCTGTTCAGCCAGCCGAGCCGCAGGATCTCCTCGTCCTTGTAGCCCGACAGGTCGAGGTGATGTTCGAGGATGATCTTGTCCTGCGTGAGCGTGCCGGTCTTGTCGGTGCACAGCACGTCCATCGCGCCGAAGTTCTGCACCGAGTTCAGCCGCTTGACGACGACCTTGCGGCGGGCCATCGCCACCGCGCCGCGCGCGAGGTTCGCGCTGACGATCATCGGCAGCATCTCCGGCGTGAGGCCCACGGCCACCGCGAGGGCGAACGTGAGCGCGCTCAGCCAGTCGCCCTTGGTCAGCCCGTTGATCATGAATACGATCGGCACCATCACGAACATGAACTTGATCAGCAGCCAGCTCACGCTCGCGACGCCGCGGTCGAAGCTCGTCTCGATGCGCTTGTGGCTCACGACGTTGCGCGCGAGCGAGCCGAAGTAGGTGTCCTCGCCGGTCGCGACGACGACGGCCGTCGCCGTGCCGCTGACGACGTTGGTGCCCATGAAGCAGACGTTCTCGAGATCGAGCAGCGATGCCGACGTATCGGTCGCGGAGTCGGCCGCGCGCGTGCCGGCGGATTTGCCGGCGACCGCGCCGAGCGTGTCGTACTTCTCGACGGGCAGCGCCTCGCCGGTCAGCACGGCCTGGCTGATGAACAGGTCGCGCGACGCGAGCAGGCGCACGTCCGCCGGGATCATGTCGCCGGCCGACAGGTGCACGATGTCGCCGGCCACGACTTCCCGCATCGGCACGTCGCGGCGTGTCGGCTCGGACGTGTCGGTCATGGCGCGCTGCACGGTGGCCGTCGTGCGGACCATCGCCTTCAGCTTCTCGGCCGCGCGCAGCGAACGGAATTCCTGCACGAAGCGCAGCAGCGCGCTGATCGTGACCATCGTCAGCAGGATCGTCATGCCGACGTAGTCGCGATCGTCGGGCGCGGCGAAGTAGACGTCGGTGAAGAAGCTGATGGCGGCCAGCACCAGCAGCACGTAGACGAACGGGTTGTGGAACGAGAGCAGCAGCTGGCGGGTCCAGTGCGGCGGCTTGTCGTGCGCGATTTCGTTCGGGCCGTAGTGCTGCAGGCGGTCGGCGGCCTGGTCGTAGGTGAGGCCGCGCGTGCTGGTGTTCAGCGACTTCAGCGTCTCTTCGAGCGGACGGGCCGCTTCCTGCGCCGCGCGCATGATGCGCGGGTCGTTCTGCTGGGCGCCGCCGGCCTTGATGAAGCCGCGCTGTTTCTTTTGCGATGTGTTGTGTCGTGTTGTCATGAGTCGCTCCTAGCGCACGAGGCGGCGGGCGGGGAGCGACCGTGACGTTATCGACGCACGAGCGCTCCCCGCCGCGTCGCGTCAGGCGCGATCGGCTGTGGATCGGTGAAGGCGGGAACGCTCGCCGGCGCGTGCGGTGCGGCCGGAGGGGCGATGCGCGGCGTCGCACCGGCGAGCGGTAATCGACTACTGTCGTCTGAGTTCATCTGCACTCCTGTCGGTTGCGGATAATCGGCACGGGCGATCGACGGCGACGCACGCACGAAGGCGCGCGGCCGGACGGCACGCGAACGGAAAACGCACGCGGCTGACGCTGCGCGCAACACGAACGCACGCGCGCGACGGCGCATCGCGTGCATTCGACAACCATGAAAATTCGGCGGGAGATCTGGCCAGTCAAGTCAGGCCGGAAGGACGCCGCATCCTGCTTCCCGGGATGCGGCAGAAGACGAGGCTCTGCGCGTTTTCCTCAGGCAGCAGTCGAGTTGGTCGAGGACCAACTACAACTCGCATCGGTGTTCACAGAACACTCCATGTAATTAGACGGGAGCGATGGTAATGGGTCGCTGTGCGAAGCGTCAACCCTTTTGTCAGTCGTTATTTCGAGAAACGTAATCGGGGTGAGGGGTGCGCGGCGCGCCGTCGGATCGACGCCAATGAAACGGCCGCGCGCATGCGATATCGGCATGCGCGCGGCCGTGTCGAAGCAGGTGGCGTATTAGTGGGCCGATGCGACGGCGGCCCCTGCATCGAGGATGCCCGAGCCCGCCGGCATCGCGGTGCACGACGTGCCGGCCGCGAGCTTGGCCGTGCGCGTGCCGCCCTGCAGCTTCTGCTGGATCTGCGCGGGCGTGAGGTTGCCGTTCACCGACAACATCAGCGCGGCAACCCCCGTCACTTGCGGCGTGGCGAGGCTGGTGCCGTTCGCGAGGCCGTAGGTGTCCGAGCCCGGGGTCGTCGTGCCGGTATTCGACGTCGACAGGATGTTGACGCCCGGTGCGCTCAGCGAGACATCGGGACCGAAGTTGCTGAACGACGCGCGGCGGCCGGTCGCGTCGGTGGCGCCGACGCTGATCACGCCGCGGCAGTTCGCGGGCTGGTCGAGCCCGGTCGACAGGCCGTCGTTGCCGGCCGCGACGACGACGGTCACGCCCTTCGCGGTCACGTCGTCGATGGCCTGCTGGAACGTCGTGCTGCACGCGCCGATACCACCGAGGCTCAGGTTGATGACCTTCGCGGGGCGCGGGTTGTTCGGCACGCCGTTCACCGCGATGCCGGCGGCCCAGCGCATCCCGTCGGCGATGTCGCTCGTCGTGCCGCCGCACTTGCCGAGCACGCGCACCGGCAGGATCTGGCCGAGCCACGACACACCGGCGATGCCGGTGCCGTTGTTGGCGGTCGCGCCGATCACGCCCATCACGCGGGTGCCGTGCCAGCTGCTGTCGCTCGGCTGGCTCGCGCAGTGATAGTACGGACCGTTTGCGTTGTCGAGTTCCTGCTGCGTGACCCAGTCGCCCGGGTCGGTCGCATCAGGGCTGCGGGTCAGGCCGTTGTTGCTGGTGTTGACGTTGCTGATGAAGCTGTAGCCGGACAGCAGGTTGCCGACGAGGTCGGCGTGCGGCCGGTAGCCCGTGTCGAGCACGGCCGTGACGACGGTCGGCGAACCCTTGGTCACGCTCCACGCGGGCGGCAGGTCGATCCCGGCGGTCGGGTCGGACAGGTACCACTGCTGGCTGTAGAGCGGGTCGCTCGGCGTGTCGCGGATCTGCATCGGATGATCCGGTTCCGCGTAGTCGACGTCCGAATCGGCTGCGAATGCCTGCGCGAGCGCGGCGGCGTCGGTGGCGGCCATGCGTTGGCCGAGCGACAGCACGCTCGCGCCGTTCGAGATCGTCCGTTCGACCTGCACGTTCACCGGCGTTTGCCCGACCGTGCTCGCATACGCACGTGCGCTGCCGGCGACCGGCGCCGTCCAGCGCGTCAGCGAGCGCTGGATCACCGCGTCGAGCCGCGTCCCGTTGTCGATGGCGGCCATCGCACGCGTGGCCGTCAGCGTCTTCAGCTTGACGATCAGGTGATCGATCGGCGGTTCGGTCGGCGCGGTCTGCGCGGCCATCTGCACGGCGGCCTGCTGCGTCGTGCACGCATTGCTGCCGGACGACGTGGGCGGGTTCGTGGGATTGGACGGCGCGGGAGACGGCGTGGGGGCAGGGGCAGGGGCAGGCGCTGCGTTGGAAGAAGACGGGTTGCTGCCGTCGCCGCCGCCTCCGCCGCCGCAACCGGCGAGGGGCAGGAGGGCGGCGGCGGACAGCATGCCGGCGAGCATGCGCGCATGTGCGGAGCGCGCCAGCGCAAAATTGAAACGCTTGGTTCTCATGTTGAAACTCGATCCTCGTAGATAACCGTCGTGCCGGCGGTGGCGCTGGTCCGGCTGACCCGGACCTTGTCTTTTTTGTCTGACGGTTGCAGCCAGGTTGCTGCGACGCGCCATGCACTGGGTAACGGCCTGCGCGGCGGCTTCTTGAGTGCGTTTCACGAGAAAAACCGGGGTGGGCGCAAACGATTACGTTGGTGCGTCGCAGCATGAACGCGTGTTTGGAACGCGTGGCACAAAAGGTGGGGCGAGTCCGTGCGCGGCCGGTCGGGCGACACGTGCGGCGCGGGCGCGTTTGCGCGGTACGGAAAACATCTTTCACGGCGCGGCCGCGGCGGAAGGTTGATGACGCTTTCCCTGATGCGACGCGAATTTTGTCGGGCGTACGATCGCGATTCGATCAACGTTTCGTCAGGAGAAAGGCATGGATCGCCGCTTACGCTGGCTGGCCGTTACGCTGTCCTGTGCGCTGGCGGGCGCCGCGCACGCGCAGGCCCTCACCGGCACGCTGAAGAAGATCAAGGACACGGGCGTGGTGTCGCTGGGCATTCGCGAATCGTCGGTGCCGTTCTCGTATTCGGACAACCAGCAGAAGAACATCGGCTATTCGCGGGACATCGCGTCGCGCATCATCGACCAGTTGAAGACGGAACTGAACGCGCCGAACCTCACCGTGAAGGAAATCCCGATCACGTCGCAGAACCGGATTCCGCTGTTGCAGAACGGGACGATCGATTTCGAATGCGGATCGACGACCAACACGCTCGAACGGCAGAAGCAGGCCGCGTTCTCGAACAGCATCTTTCTTTATGGCATCCGCTTCAGCACGCGCAAGGATTCCGGCGTGAAGGACTTCGCGGACCTGGCCGGCAAGACGGTCGCGACGACGGCCGGCACGTCGGACGAGCGCCTGCTGCGCAAGCTCAACGAAGAGAAGGCGATGAACATGACGATCATCAGCGCGAAGGATCATGCCGAAGCGTTCATGAACGTCACGACCGGGCGCGCGGTGGCGTTCGTGATGGACGAGCCGCTGCTGTACGGCGAGATCGCGAAGGACCGCAACCCGGGCGCGTACACGGTGACGGGCACGCCGCTCGTCCACGAGAACTACGCGTGCATGATGCGCAGGGACGATCCGGCGTTCAAGCACGTGGTCGACGGCGTGATCGCGAAGATGCAGACGTCGGGCGCGGCCGAGAAGCTCTACAACCAGTGGTTCACGCAACCGATTCCGCCCAAGGGCGTGAGCCTGAACTATCCGCTGTCGGCGGAGATGAAGGAGCTGTTCAGGAATCCGACGGATCAGGCGCAGTATTGATTCGGCCGTCGCAATGAAAAACCGCCGGCGTACGCAGGCGGTTCGAGCGCGCCGCGCCGAGCGGCGCGAAGCGTGTCAGGCCTTGATTTCCGGGCCGCGCGCGGCGGGGGCGGCAGGGGCGGCCGGCGTTGCCGGGGCCGTCGAACGCACCGACGGCTGCGCCGGCACGATGACGAGCACCGGCTCGGGCATGGCCCACGGCGCCATCGCGAAGCCGACGGGCTGCGGCATCGGCATCGCGAACGCATTGGCGAGCGCGATGTGCTGGAGCGCCATCATCTGCTGCTGCATCGCGACCATCTGCGCCTGAGCCGCCTGCATCCGGTACTGCGCGGCCTGCATTTGCCGCCACGCTGCCGCGGGCGGCAGGCCGCCCGACGACGACGTCTGCATCTCGACGCTCGCGCCGCCTTGCGGGCTGTGCCAGCTCCACGTGCTGACCTTCATCGGCCCGACGGCCGTCTGGACGACGCGCGTTTCGGCTTTCACGGGCACGGCCTGCCCGTCGACGTTGACGAACATCGGTTGGGCGGCCGCCGCGCCGGCCTGCCCGGCCAGGGCGAACACGGGCACCAGCGCCAGCGCGCCCGCCGCCATATACGAACGGAATCGCATCTTCGTATCTCCATCAAACGAGACTGATCGAATCAACAATGACGTGCGGCTCACGGAGTGAGCCATCCGGGACAATGCAGCCATCGGCTTAAATCAACATTAAAACCGCCGCCGGCCGGCCCGGTCAGCGCATGTCAGGACGCTCCGCAATCGGCATTCAACCTCGCCCGTGCCAGGGGAATCCTGTCGCCCGATGCAACAACAGGCACAATACGGGATTCGCCACGACACGCACGCGTGTTCGCCATTCGAACATCGCACGGCTGCGCCGCTGCTGTCCGACCTCCTTCCCCGTCGTCATGAACGCCACGCTCACTCCGGCGCGCGAGTCGAATTCGCCGCGTTTCCTGCTGTTCCTGATCTGCCTGTTCGCGTCCGCCGGCCAGCTCGCGATCGACATCTACGTGCCCGCGCTGCCCGACATGGCACGTTCGTTCGCCACCACGCCGCAGGCGATCCAGTCGAGCGTGTCCGGCTACATGGCGGCCTACGCGCTCGGCCAGCTGATTTTCGGGCCGGTCGCCGATGCCTACGGGCGCAAGCGCGTGCTCGCGTTCGGGCTCGTGATCTACACGATCGGCTGCCTGCTGTCGCTCGGCGCGCAGAACCTGGAGACGTTCGTGCTCGCGCGCTGTCTGCAGGGCTTCGGGATCGCGACCACCAACCTGCTCGCGAAGGCGATCATCACCGATTCGTTCGCCGGCCAGGCGCTGATGCACGCGTTTACGTACATGTCGATCGCGTGGGGGCTTGCGCCGATCGTCGCACCGGTGATCGGCGCGCACCTGCAGGAATGGTTCGGCTGGCGCGCGTGCCTCGTGTTCCTGCTCGTGTACTCGCTGGTGATGTGGGCGCTGCTGTGGCGTTACCGCGAAACCTTGCCGAAACCCGTGCATCTCGAGCCGCGCACGCTGATGACGAACGCGGGCAAGGTGCTGGCGAGCCCGGTGTTCCAGAGCTGCTTCCTCGCACAGGGGCTGTGCTACAGCATCCTGCTCGTGTTCAACATCGTCGGGCCGTTCATGGTGCAGACCACGCTGCACAAGCCGCCGACCTTCTTCGGCTATCTCGCGCTCGGGATCGGGCTGATGTATTTCCTGGGCGGCCTGTCGAACCGGATTCACCGGCCCGGGCTGCCGAGCGCCGAGCAACGGCTGCGCATCGGCGCGCGCGTGATGGCCGGCGCGTCGGTCGCGATGCTGGTGCTGGCGCTGACCGTCGGGTTGCGCGTCTGGACGCTCGCGACGCCCGTGCTCGTGATGGGTTTCTGCGCGGGCGCGATGTATCCGACGCTGATGGCCAAGGGCAATTCGCTGTTTCCGCATATCGCCGGCCTGACGAGCGCGATCCTCGGATGCGCGCTGCTGCTGGTGTCGTCCGCGATGATGGGGCTGGCCGGCTTCGTGTCGATTCACGTGCTGACGCCGCTCGCGGTGTTCTTCGTCGTGCTGTCGTGCATCGTCGTGTGGATGGTCACCAAGCTGTTGCGGTACCTGTCGCAGCAGCAGGCGCAGGCCGCGCCCGTCGCGTGCGGCCGCGAAGAGGCCGCGTAAGTGCCGCCTGTCGACCGGGCCGTGAGCCCGATCCTGCTGAACCGCGTCGCCCGTACCGACGCCGCCGACCTGCTCGCCGCCAATCGCGCGAGCCGGAGCCACCATCTGCCGTGGGTCGATTCGTTCACCGACCAGGCGGGATTCGACCAGTGGTTCGGCCGCTGCCTCACGGGGCCGAACGTCGGCCTCGTCGCGCGCGAACGCACGTCCGGGGCGGTGGTCGGTGTGGTGAACCTCAACGAGATCGTCGGCGGCGTGTTCCAGAGCGCGTATCTCGGGTACTACGGAATGGCGGCGTTCAGCCGTACGGGGCTGATGACCGAAGCCCTGCGCGCGGCGATCAGCGTCGCGTTCGGCGAACTCGGGCTGCATCGGCTCGAAGCGAACATCCAGCCCGGCAACCACGCTTCGATTGCGCTGGTTCGGCGGCTCGGTTTCACGAAAGAGGGGTTTTCGCCGCGCTATCTGCGCATCGGCGGCGAATGGCGCGACCACGAACGGTGGGCGCTGCTGGCCGACGGCGAGCCCCAAGCGCGCCCCTGACGCCCAATACCGGGCGATTTTCTTCCCGCCGCCGGCCGCTTATAGCGGATGCGCCGCGCCGGCCTGCGTCAGCAGCGATACGGCCGCCGGATCCGGCATCCCGTTCGAGTCGATTGCACCGGCTTTCGCAAGGGCGACGAGATCGCTGTCGACACCCGGTTGCCCGACCGTGAACGATGTCGTCAGGAACGCCGGCGCGGTGAACGCCACCGAATAGCGCTGCTGCAGGTTCGTCACCACGGCCGATTGCGCGGCCTGTACGGTGTTCGAGCTGTTCATCGCCTGCTGATAGCGCGAATTCCCCTGGAAATTGCCGATCAAGGCGGCCGTGTTCGTACCGAGCTGGGCGGCGAGATAGACCAGCATCAGCTCGGTCTCGGGTGTCGTATTGAACGTGCCGCCCGCGTATGCGAGCGAATGCAGGCTCGTGCCGCCCGACGTCACGGTGATCACGCACGGCAGCGCCGCATTGACCGTCACGCGGTAGTTGCCGCCGCCGTCAGTCAGCGTCGTCGCCGACCCTGCCACGCAACTGACCGTTACCTGCGCGCTGGCGAGCGCGCCGCCCGTCGCGGCCGTGCCGGACAGCGCGACTGTCTGCGTATTGTTGTTGAAGCAGGCATCGACGCCGAAGCAGGCATCGCCGTTGCACGCCTGAAGCGTCGCGAGGGTGGCGAGGCAGAGGGTGCCCAGCGCGGGGCGGATGAAGCGCCTGGGGTGAATGTTCATGGTCGCGGGCCTTGACGAGAGTGGGGCAACCGGTCGGCGCCGAAAATGCGGCGCCGTTCCTATTCTAGGTCCCGAATCGGGGCGCTGCTTGCCCGTTTGGTCAGTTCGGCCCGCGCGCGCTCGCCTTCGCGAACGCGCCGCGCACCTCGAAGCGGATCGTATCGGCCACCTTGCCGCGCGCATCGACGAGTTCGAGCCGGTGCCGGCCCGGCCACGGCATCCACGCGATGCGATCGGCATGCCCGATCACCTTGTCGTCGAGCCGCCACGCGAACTTCGTCGCGCGTCCGGCCGAGCGTTCGAACCAGATCCGCTGGTTCTTCGGCGGAATGTCCGGATCGATCGCGAAGATCGTGCCGTCGGTCGGCGTGCCGATCGTCAGCGGCGCGCGCGCGCCGTCCTTGCCCGGCGTGACGGGGGCGGCGAGCCGGATCGTGTCGACCGCCGTTCCCGCGATGAACCACTCGTTGCGCGACGGTTCGATATCGCGTTCGAACGTGATGCGGCGCGTCTCGACGCCAGCCGGCGCGCGCGGCGCACGGCTCGGCTGGTCGCGGTGCAGGTAGTCGACGACGGCCGACCACACCGGCGACGCGCCCGTGACGCCCGACACGTCCCACATCGGCGAGCCGTCCGCATTGCCGACCCATACGCCGACCGTATAGCGCGACGTGAAGCCGACGGTCCAGTTGTCGCGCATGTCCTTGCTGGTGCCGGTTTTGACCGCCGAGAAGAAGCGCGTCGCGAGCGGATTGTCGAAGCCGAACGTGCGCACGCGCGCGTTGTTGTCGGAGAGGATGTCGGTCACGACGAAGCTGGCCGCGTCGCTGAACACGCGCGTGCCGTCGGCTGCGCGGGCGGGTGACGCGGCCGATGCGCCGGCTGCACCGGACGCCGGCGCCGGCACGTCGACGACCTTGCGCGCGACGCCGCCGTTCGCGAGCGCGCGGTACGCGTTGGTCAGCGACAGCAGCGTGACGTCCGCGCTGCCGAGCGCGAGGCTGAAGCCGTAGTAATCGCCTTCCTGCGCGAGCGGCAGGCCGAGCGCGGTCAGCGTGCGTGCGAAGCGGTGCGGCGTGACGAGCACGAGCGTGCGCACGGCCGGCACGTTCAGCGAGCCGCCGAGCGCGCTGCGCACGCTCACCCAGCCCTTGAAATCCTTGTCGTAGTTCTGCGGAATGTACAGGCCGCCGCCGGCAGCGAGGTTGATCGGCGCATCGTCGAGCAGCGACGCGGCCGTCAGCCGTTTCTCGTCGATCGCCTGCGCATACAGGAACGGCTTGAGCGTCGAACCGGCCTGGCGCGGCGCGAGCACGGCATCGACGTCGCGCGCGCCCGACAGCGCGCCGGACGAGCCGACCCACGCGCGAATCTCGCCGGTCGCGTTGTCGATCACGACGACCGCGCCGTCCTGCACGTTGCGCCGATGCGCGGGTGCGTTGAGTTCGGTCAGCGCGCGCACCAGCGCGTCGCGCGCGAAGCGCTGCAGCGGCGCATCGAGGGTCGTGCGTATCTGCGCGCCGGCCGTTGGCCGCACCTCGGCCGCGATGCGTCGCGCGAAGTGCGGGGCGAGGGCGGCGCCGTCGTCGCGCGCGGCGCCGGCCGGACGCGCGATGACGAGCTGCACGTAGCCGTCGAGCGACGCGCAGGCCTGCTCGGCATGCATGTCGCGCAGGATCCGGCATGCGCGCTCGGCGACTTTCGCGGAGGTTGCGTTGGGCGCGCGCACGAGCGCGGCCGCGATCGCGGCTTCGCGGGCGTCGAGGCCCGACGGCGCCTTGCCGAACAGCACCTGCGACAGCGCGGCAAGGCCGATCGTCTCGCCGCGGAACGGCACGAGGTTCAGGTATGCCTCGAGCACCTGGTCCTTGCGCCAGCCGCGTTCGAGCAGCAGCGCGTTGACCGCCTGCGACGCCTTCTGCGGCAGCGAGCGCTGGCCCGAGCGGCGCGGCGAATCGCTGAGCAGCCCGGCGAGTTGCATCGTGACGGTCGATGCGCCGCGCGTGCGCTCGTTCCACAGGTTGCCCCAGGCGGCGCCGGCGATGCCGCGCCAGTCGACGCCGCTGTGTTCATAAAAGCGCTTGTCTTCGGACACGACGATCGCCTCGCGAAACGCGGGCGACACGTCGGCGAGCGACACCCAGTCGCCGCGCCGTTCGGTGAGGTCGACGCGCGTGCGCTGCAGCGGCGTGCCGTCGCGCGCGAGCAGCACCCAGTCGGAGCTGCGCCAGTTGCGGCGCACGTCGTCGTAGCTCGGCAGCGCATGCGCGACGAGCGGTGCGGCCAGCACGATGGCGACGAATACGCGGCCGGCGAAACGCGCCGGCCGCGGCAAACCCTGATCGATCATCGCTTGCTCGTTATTTGCCCGCTTCGGCCGCTTTCACGGTCATCGGCGGGTTCGGCCACAGGCCGTACACGGACGGCGCGTACAGCGCCTCGACACGCGTCGGCGGCAGCCCGAACGTGCCGACGTTGTTCAGCCGCACCGTGTACTCGACCGAGAATTTGCCCTTCGGCAGATAGTCGTAGTACGCGCGGTAGCCGTCGAAGTCGCGCTCGATGAACGCCGGCCACGCACCGTCCGGCGTCTTCTCGCCCTGGGTCGCGGCTTCGGAGTCGCGGCCGAGGCCCGAACCGAGGATCGTCGAACCGGCCGGAACCGGATCGTTGACGACGACCCACGTCATGTCGCTCTGCGCATCGATGTCGAGATGCACGCGCACGACGTCGCCGCGCGTCAGCACGCCCTTGACGGCGGGCGACACGGGCGTGACGGTCTTCGTGATCCGGTAGCCGGCCGCGAACGGCGAACGCAGCGGCACCGCCGCGAGGCTTTCGATCGTGGCCCAAGGGCGGCCCGTGCCGTCCTGCGTGACGGACAGCGTGGCCGGCGCCTGCGATGCGCGCGGCCACGGCAGCATCACGCTGCGGGCCGCGGCGGCGCGGGTGGCCGGGGTGGCCGACGCCGGCGTGTCGGCGGGCGTGGACGCGGGGGCCGATGCCTGCAACCACGAGATCGTGCGCGCGTCGCCGCCGAGCGCGACCTTCGTCGCGCCGGCCACCGGCGTGCTCTCGTAGGTGCGCGAGAAACGCTCGACCGCGAGCAGGCCGAGCGCGTTCGACGTCGTGGTCTGCCATGCGCCCTGGCGCTGCAACGCGAGCAGGCCGGCCGTCACGCGCGGCATCTCGTCCTTCCACGCCGGGTCGCCGGCGAATTCCAGCGCGAGCCGTGCCGCGTTGGTCTCGTTGCTGGTCATCAGCCACCACAGGTCGTCGTCGCGTGCGGTCGAGAACACGAGCTGCGTGCCCTGGTACGTCAGGCGTGCCCGCAGGATCTGTTCGACCTGTGCGCGTTTCTCGTCGCGTTGCGGGATGTCCTTCACGCGCGTCAGGATCGCGTGATAGTCGATCACCGCGGAAGTCGGCCACTGGTTCGGCGCGATCTCGATCGAGCCGAGCATGCGGCCCTGCGCGGCGCCGTAGCGCGACAGCGCCTCGATCGCGGCCAGCTTGCGCAGGTCGCGGTCCTGGCGCGGCGCCCACGGGTTGCGTTCGAGGCGGCCGTCGACGAAACGCGCGAGCCCGGCCTCGAGCTGCGTGCGCAGGTCTTCCGGCAGCGCGAAGCGCGGGTCGAGACGGCTCGCCTCGTCGGACACCACGAGCAGGTACGACGACAGCGTCGCGCTGCCGGCATGCGAATCATCGGACGACGGCGGGAAGTAGCTCGCGAGCCCGTCGCTGTCGAGATACACGGGCATGCGTGCGATCAGCGCCTGCCATTGCGCGGGGTCGCGCAGGCCGATCGCGCGCGAGGTCTGCTGTTCGAGGCAGCGGTACGGATAGCGCTCGAACCAGCGCTTCACGCCGGGCAGCCCGTCGGCGAGCTTCGACTGCAGCGACACGGCGATGCCGCCGCGCGGCAGGCCTTGCGCGTTGTTCGCGGCGCCGGCCGGGGAGGCGATCGGCACCGTCAGCGTGCCGTCGACTTGCGCGAGGGTCGCCTGCTGGACCGTGACCGGCAGCGCGGGCACCACCTTCTGCGCGACCGCCAGCGCGTCGGACGCGCGCTTGCCGCCTTGCTCGGCCGCTTCGATGCGCCAGTTCAGCGCACCGGCCGCGTCGAGCGCCTGCTCGGGCACGGTGATCGTCCACGCGACCTCGGTGGCCGTGTTGGCCGCGAGCGAGACGGTTTGCGGCGCGACGTCGAGGCCCGTCACGCGCGGCGTCACGACGACCTGCATCGCGCGGTCGGTCGTGTTGCGCAGCGTGACCTGCGCGCGGAACGCGTCGCCTTCGCGCACGAGCGGCGGCAGGCCGGAAATCAGCTGCAGATCCTGCGTGCTGCGGATCGACGTGCTGCCGGTGCCGAAGCGGTCGGGACCGACTGCCGCGATCGCGACGATCCGGAAGCGCGTGAGCGCGTCGTTCAGCGGCACCTCGACGGTCGCGCTGCCATTGGCATCCAGCGTCACGCGCGGATTCCACAGCAGCAGCGTGTCGAACAGCTCGCGCGTCGGCGCGCTGCCGCCACCGCCGCCCGCGGGCACGGCCTTGCGGCCGAAGTGGCGGCGGCCGACGATTTCCATCTGCGCCGTGGATGTCTCGACGCCGTACGCGCGTCGCCGCAGCATCGCGTCGAGCAGGTCCCAGCTGTTGTTCGGCATCAGTTCGAGCAGGGCTTCATCGACGGCCGCGACCGCGATCTGCGTGCCGGCCGGCGCGGGCTGGCCGTTCGGCAGCGTGACCTTCACGTGCGCCTGCGCCTTGCTGCGCACCGTGTAGCGGGTCGCGTCGGTCGTCACGGTCACGCCGAGTCGGTGCACGCCCGTGCCGACCTTGATTTCGCCGAGACCGTAGCGGAACGCGGGCTTCGACAGGTCGACGAACGCGGTCGGCGCTTCATAGTGACGGCCTTCGCGCCAGAACGCGCGCGCCCATTCGACCGGCGCCTTCCAGCCCCACGTGAAGAACGAGTACCACGGCACTTCGCGAATCCGGCCGCGCAGCGCGAGCACCGACACGTAGACGTTCGGCCCCCACGATTCGCCGACCTTCAGGTCGACCGTCGGATTCTTGCCGTTCAGCTCGACGATGTGCGTTTCCATCACGCCGCCGCGTTCGACCGCGACCAGCGCGGTGGCGTAGCGGAACGGCATGCGTACCTGGAAGCGGGCGGTTTCGCCCGGTTCGTACGCGGTTTTCTCGGGGATCACGTCGATCCGGTCGGTGTTGTCGCCGCCGAACCAGAGCTCGTCCTCGCGCGTGACCCACACCGACGTCGACGCGTTCGACGTGCGGCCGTCGCCGTCCTTGGCGACCGCGATCAGCTGCACGTTGCCGGCCTGTTCGAGCGTCGCGTCGCACGCCATGCGGCCCTTGTCGTCGGTCTTGCCCGAGCACAGCACGCCGAGGTCACGCGTGTCGCTCTTGTTGTCGTACGCATAGAAGCCGCCGACCATCCGCTTGCGCGACGACGTCGTGATGCGCGCGATGCCCTTGATCTCGATCGGCACCGACGCGCGCGGCTTGCCTTGCAGGTCGACCGCCAGGGCCTGCACGGGCACGCGCTGGCCGACCGATACCCAGCGGCCCGCCTTGATGCCGGCCACCACCGCAGCCGGCCACAGGATCGTGTCGCCGCGAATCGTCTGCACTTCGCCGTTCGGGTCGGCGAACGTCGCTTCGAGCGCGATGCGCTTCGGTGCGTCGACGTCGGGCAGGCCCTTCAGCGTGACCGAGCCCGCGCCGTTGCGGTCGAGCGTCAGCGGCAGCTTGTCGGCGATCAGCTTCGTCGCGTCGGGATCGTTGTTCGACGTCGATGCGTTGTCGCCGTCCTGCGAATCGTCGTCGGCATTGCCGTCGCTCGCTTCGGGGCGATACGGCGTGAAGCTGAAATCCTCGAAGCGATCGGCGAACGGCGGCGACGCCCACTTCATCAGCGCCGATACCTGCACCGGCAGGTTCGATGCGCCGCCGCCCGACACGTAGTCGATCTGCACCGCGAGCGGCGCTTCCTTCACGGCGACGAGCGGGCTCTTCTGCGCGTCGCGCGCGCCGATCGACCCCTTCAGCACCGGCAGGCGGAACGCCTCGACGCGGAAGCTGCCGCTGTAATAGGTGGCGGTCGGCGCGTCTTCCGGGCCGCCTTCGAGTTCGACGCTGTATTCGCCGAGCTTCGCGGCGGCCGGCAGCGTGAACTGCGTGTCCGCGCTGTGATCGGCGGCCCACGTGAGCGGCAGCTTGTAGGTCTGGCCCGTGCCGAGATGGCGGATCGTCACGCGCGTCGGGTATTGCGACGGGAACGCGAGGCTCTGCAGCGTCTCGGCACGGATGAAATGCTTCATCGACACGGTTTCGCCGGCGCGCAGCAGCGTGCGGTCGAAGACCGTATGCGCGCGCACGGTGCGTGCACTGTCCGTGTCGGTCGGCACGTTGAAGCGCCACGATTCGATTCCGCGGTTCCAGCCGGAGCTGACGAACGCCATGTCGGGACCCGTCTTCGGATCGTTCACGCGGGCCGACACGAAGTAGTCGTCGAAGCGTTGTTCCGAGTCGGACGAGCTGCAGGCGCGCTTCGATTCGAACGCGCCGTCGATCTTCAGCAGGCCCTGCGCATCGGTCTTGCCGGACGCGATCTCGTCGCCGTTGCAGTCCGACACGCGGATCTGCGCGTTCGGCACGGGCTTGCCCTTGTCGAGCGTCGTGACCCACACGAGGTTGTTTTCGCGGCCCTGTTTCAGGTGCACGCCGAGGTTGGTGACGAGCACCGTGGTGCGCACGTACATGCTCGACGGCTTCGCGAGCAGCGAGCGGCCGAGCGCGGGCGACGCGAGTTCGAGCACGTAGAAGCCGGGCTTGTCGATCGGCACGCCGACGACCTCGAACGGGCGCAGCGCCTTCGGGTCCGCCTTCGGCAGCGTCAGCGCCTGCACGCCGGGCTGGCCCTTGAGCAGTGTCAGCGAGCGCACGTCGATGCGGCGATCCTTCGGCGCGGGCGCCTTTTCGCCGGCTTCGCGCGGCACGTACACGGGATGCTGGCCCTTGCGTTCGAGCAGGCCGGGAATCTGGCGGTCGATCGAGCCGGCCGTCATCGACCAGTTGTCGAAGCGGTCGACGGTGCGCATCCACTGGCGGATCGCGGTGTCGTCGTCGACCTTCAGGTTCGAGAACTGCGCGCCCTGGGTGTTGAGGCCGTCGATATGCAGGTCGGCCTCGACGTTGCGCAGCGTGACGGGCACGAGCGCGGGCGAATCGGGTTCGGCGAAACGCTCGACGATCCCGAAGGTGCCCGACGAGAATTTCGCGAGCGGCGGCATCGGCGCGGTGCGCGTCGCGAGCGGGAACAGGTCGGCGTTCGACAGCGGTCGGTCGGTCACGTCGCGCAGGCCAGACGGCAGTTCGATCGTCAGGCCGGCCTGTTCGGGCAGCGGCGGATTGAACGTGACGGTGGTGACTTCCTCGCTCTTGTCGTCGGCCGCGAAGGTCGGCGCGAGCGTTCCGTCAGGGCCGCGCAGCTTGATCGCCTCGGCGTTCTTGCGCGAGATCGGCGCGTTGAACGACAGCGTGAGCGGGCGCAGCGGCGTGCAGGGCGCCTTCGCGTTCTCGCGTTCGCACGAGAAGCTCGCGGCGAACGGGGCCCGCACGGTGAAATCGAAGCGGCGCTCCGTTTCGTTCGGAATGCCGCTCGGGCTCGTGACGCCCTTGCCGTACACGAGCTGCATCTTCGCGCTCGCCGGCAGTGCCTGGGCGCACGACAGCGTCAGCACGCGCGCGGCATCCTTCTTCAGGCCGAAGTGATCGAGCAGCGCGTTGCGCGCATCGTCGTCGGCGGCCGTGACGGGAATGCGGTTGCCGATGCCGGCCGCTTCGCACCAGATGTTCGCGAGCGCCGAGCGCGGTTCGGCCGGGCCGTTCAGCTTCAGCACGAACATCTGCCGCTCCTCGATCTCGCGCGAGCCGGGGCGGACGTTCACCGGGAACGGGCCGCCCGTCTGGAACGTGAAGCGGCGCGGGCCGCTGGCCGCGTTGCCGGCGACCGAGCGCAACGTGTCGTTGAGCGCGACCGAGCAGCGCACGCCGGGCGGCAGGTCGTTTTCGAAATCGTAAACCCAGGTCTTGTCGTCGAGCCAATGGCCCTGGCCGCGCGCGGCCGTGGAATCGTTGCAGGTCACACGTGCGGGATTCGGCGCGGAGGCCGAGCCGAACGCGACCATCGGTTCGTCGAACTTGACGACGGTCTGCCGGACCTCGGTGACGGTGCCTTGCGGCGACACGCTCACCGTGCGCGCCGCGCCCGCATGCAGCGACAGCGCCGTGGCGCCGCCGAGCGCCGCGACGGCGCCGATGCGCCAGAGCAGCCGGGTGGTGTGGTTGGTTCGTTTTGCTTTGTTCTGTTTGTCGTGCTGCTTCATCGCTCGTTGCCCTTGGAGGGAAGCTTTCTGTTTGATTGCACGGGATTCTAACCGACCGACCTGCGCGCGCATCGCACTGCACAGTGTGTCGTCGGCGTGCGACACTGGCATGCGTGCCGCAGATCTGTCGCATCAACGACACAAAAATGCAGCGAAATGTCGATTGTCTCGGATTGCGGAACATTTAATGGACTATAAAAAGATTGTTCGATCCGATTTGTGCGCGTACATTTCAGGTCCGCGCCAATGTTTGAGAAATATCAAGCGTGGTTTTCCCGAATCCGGTGTTCGAGAGAAGGAAACATGCACAACGACAACACTCCCCACTCGCGTCGCTCGGGCGACGCAGCCGTAACAGGCATCACACGGCGTCAATGGCTGCAGGGCGCACTGGCGCTGACGGCGGCGGGCCTCACGGGCTCGCTGGCGTTGCGGGCCCTGGCCGACGATCCCGGCACCGCGCCGCTCGATACGTTCATGACGCTCTCCGAAGCAGTGACAGGCAAGAAGGGGTTGAGCCGCGTGCTCGGCCAGCGCTTCCTGCAGGCGTTGCAGAAGGGCTCGTTCAAGACGGCCGACAGCCTGTCGCAACTCGCCGGCGCACTCGCGTCCGGTTCGCTGAATCCCGACCAGGAAGCACTCGCGCTGAAGATTCTTGAAGCGTGGTATCTCGGCATCGTCGATAACGTCGTGATTACCTACGAAGAAGCATTAATGTTCAGCGTCGTATCCGATACGCTCGTGATCCCGTCGTATTGCCCCAACAAACCCGGCTTCTGGGCCGAAAAACCGATCGAGAGGCAAGCCTGATGGCCGATACCGATACGCAAAAGGCCGACGTCGTCGTCGTCGGGTCGGGTGTCGCAGGCGCGATCGTCGCGCACCAGCTCGCGATGGCGGGCAAGTCCGTGATCCTGCTGGAAGCCGGCCCGCGCATGCCGCGCTGGGAAATCGTCGAGCGCTTCCGCAACCAGGTCGACAAGACCGACTTCATGGCGCCGTACCCGTCGAGCGCGTGGGCGCCGCATCCGGAATACGGCCCGCCGAACGACTACCTGATCCTGAAGGGCGAGCACAAGTTCAACTCGCAGTACATCCGCGCGGTAGGCGGCACGACGTGGCACTGGGCCGCGTCGGCGTGGCGCTTCATCCCGAACGACTTCAAGATGAAGACCGTGTACGGCGTCGGCCGTGACTGGCCGATCCAGTACGACGACATCGAGCATTACTACCAGCGCGCCGAAGAGGAACTCGGCGTGTGGGGCCCGGGCCCCGAGGAAGACCTGTACTCGCCGCGCAAGCAGCCGTACCCGATGCCGCCGCTGCCGTTGTCGTTCAACGAGCAGACGATCAAGAGCGCGCTCAACGGCTATGACCCGAAGTTCCACGTGGTGACCGAGCCGGTCGCGCGCAACAGCCGCCCGTACGACGGCCGGCCGACTTGTTGCGGGAACAACAACTGCATGCCGATCTGCCCGATCGGCGCGATGTACAACGGCATCGTGCACGTCGAGAAGGCCGAGCAGGCCGGCGCGAAGCTGATCGACAGCGCGGTCGTCTACAAGCTCGAGACCGGGCCGGACAAGCGCATCACCGCCGCGGTCTACAAGGACAAGACGGGCGCCGACCATCGCGTCGAAGGCAAGTACTTCGTGATCGCCGCGAACGGCATCGAGACGCCGAAGATCCTGCTGATGTCCGCGAACCGCGATTTCCCGAACGGTGTCGCGAACAGCTCGGACATGGTCGGCCGCAACCTGATGGACCATCCGGGCACCGGCGTGTCGTTCTACGCGAACGAGAAGCTGTGGCCGGGCCGCGGCCCGCAGGAGATGACGTCGCTGATCGGTTTCCGCGACGGCCCGTTCCGCGCGACCGAAGCCGCGAAGAAGATCCACCTGTCGAACATGTCGCGCATCAACCAGGAAACGCAGAAGATCTTCAAGGCCGGCAAGCTGATGAAGCCCGACGAGCTCGACGCGCAGATCCGCGACCGTTCCGCGCGCTACGTGCAGTTCGACTGCTTCCACGAAATCCTGCCGCAACCCGAGAACCGCATCGTGCCGAGCAAGACGGCCACCGACGCGGTCGGCATCCCGCGCCCCGAGATCACGTATGCGATCGACGACTACGTGAAGCGCGGCGCCGTGCACACGCGCGAGGTCTACGCGACGGCCGCGAAGGTGCTGGGCGGCACCGAAGTCGTCTTCAACGACGAGTTCGCGCCGAACAACCACATCACGGGCGCGACGATCATGGGCGCGGACGCACGCGACTCGGTCGTCGACAAGGACTGCCGCACGTTCGACCATCCGAACCTGTTCATCTCGAGCAGCTCGACGATGCCGACCGTCGGTACGGTGAACGTGACGCTGACGATCGCGGCGCTTGCGCTGCGGATGTCGGACACGCTGAAGAAGGAAGTCTGACCGTGCGGAAATCTACTCTCACCTTCCTCCTCGCCGGCTGCCTCGCGCTGCCGGGTCTCGTACGCGCGGCCGATGCGGCCGATCCGGCGCTGGTCAAGCGCGGCGAATATCTCGCTGTCGCGGGCGACTGCATGGCGTGCCACACCGCGAAGGGCGGCAAGCCGTTCGCGGGCGGTCTCGGCATGCCGGTCCCGATGCTCGGCAAGATCTACACGAGCAACATCACGCCCGATCCCGAGACGGGCATCGGCAACTGGTCGGCCGAGGATTTCGAACGCGCGGTGCGCCACGGGGTGTCGAAGAACGGCGACAACCTGTATCCGGCGATGCCGTACGTGTCGTACGCGAAGATCAACGACGACGACGTGCAGGCGCTGTACGCGTACTTCATGCACGGCGTCGAGCCGGTCAAGCAGGCGCCGCCGAAGAACGAGATCCCCGCGCTGCTGAGCATGCGCTGGCCGCTGAAGATCTGGAACTGGCTGTTCCTGAAGGACGGTGTCTACCAGCCGAAGCCGGCGCAGAGCGCCGAGTGGAACCGAGGCGCGTATCTGGTCCAGGGGCTTGCGCACTGCAGCACGTGCCACACGCCGCGCGGCATCGCGATGCAGGAGAAGTCGCTCGACGAAACGGGCGGCAGCTTCCTGTCGGGCTCGGTGCTCGCGGGCTGGGACGGCTACAACATTACGTCCGACGCCAATGCGGGGATCGGCGGCTGGACGCAGCAGCAACTGGTCCAGTACCTGCGCACCGGCAGCGTGCCGGGCCTCGCGCAGGCGGCCGGCCCGATGGCCGAGGCGATCGAGCACAGCTTCTCGAAGATGACGGAAGCCGACATCGGCGCGATCTCGACGTACATTCGCACGGTGCCGGCCGTCGCCAGCGGCGATGCGAAGCAGTCGCGCGCGTCGTGGGGCAAGCCGGCCGAGGACGGCCTGACGCTGCGCGGCGTCGCGATCGCGCC
Organism: Burkholderia sp. AU6039; assembly: GCF_002223365.1. Classification (NCBI taxonomy): domain Bacteria; kingdom Pseudomonadati; phylum Pseudomonadota; class Betaproteobacteria; order Burkholderiales; family Burkholderiaceae; genus Burkholderia; species Burkholderia sp. AU6039. Next base: position 1,958,015 of record NZ_NKFK01000005.1, on the reverse strand, counting down.
GTCGGGCATCGATCCGGCCCGCCTCTATCTCGGCAACTGCGCGACCTGTCACCAGATGCAGGGCAAGGGCACGCCGGACGGCTATTACCCGCCGCTGTTCCACAACTCGACGGTCGGCGCATCGAATCCGACCAACCTCGTGCAGGTGATCCTGAACGGCGTGCAGCGCAAGGCCGGCAGCGAGGACGTCGGGATGCCGGCGTTCCGCCACGAGCTGTCGGATGCGCAGATCGCCGCGCTGACCAACTACCTGACCGGGCAGTTCGGCAATCCGGCCGCGAAGGTGACCGAGCAGGACGTCGCGAAGCTGCGTTGAGGCGGCGCGCGACGAAGCAGGGCGATAACTGACAAGAGGAGGAGCACAGCACATCGGGTTGTTGCCCGATGCCGGTTGTTGCAGAGCGGGGCGGGCGGCGCAGGCGGCCGCCCGTCCTGGTTCATTCGCAATCCGGTGCGCCGGGCGTGTTTTCGCCGTGCGCATCGCTTTCGTTGATCGACACCATGACACCGAATCAACCGTTTCTCGCGTCCCAGCGCGATGTGCTGCTGCTGCTTGCCCGGATCCTGCTCGTGATCCTGTTCGTCATGTTCGGCTGGAAGAAGATCGTCGACTTCCCCGGGACCATCGCGTTCATGGGTTCCGAAGGCGCGCCCGCGCCGATCATCTCCGCCGCGATTTCCGTCGTGATGGAGCTGTTCGTCGGGATCGCGATCCTGGTCGGTTTCCAGACGCGGGCGCTCGCGCTGCTGCTGGCACTCTATACGATCGGCACCGGCATCATCGGCCACCACTACTGGACGATGACGGGCGGTGAGCAGATCAACAACATGATTCATTTCTACAAGAACATCGCGATCGCCGGCGGCCTGCTCGCGCTTTGCGCGGCGGGCCCCGGTCGCTTTTCGATCGATCGCGGATAAACGGACCCGGGGCGCGCGCATGGGGCGCGTGCTGGAAGGTCGAGACTCCGAGGGGGCATCATTTTGCGACTCAAACATTTCGCATGGCTGATCGCGGCTGCCACACCGGCGGCCGCATTTGCACAGACGAGCGTGACGCTGTATGGCCGCGTCGACGGCGGCATCGAATACCTGAACCACATCGCGAAGCCGAATGGCGGCAGCGGGACCCGCTGGAGCGCCGAAAGCGGCGACTGGGGCACCAGCATGTTCGGGCTGAAGGGCATCGAGGATCTCGGCGGCGGGCTGTCGACGGTCTTCAACCTCGAAACCGCGTTCCAGGTGATGAACGGCCAGACGGGCGGCGGCCGCATGTGGTCGCGGCGCGCGTACGTCGGGCTGAAGAGCAACACGTGGGGCCAGCTGCAGGCCGGCCGCAACCTGTTCATCGACAGCGACGGCGTGTGGGAATTCGACCCGTTCGTGCAGCAGGCGTTTTCGTCGGCCTCGCTCGTGCGCGGCCGCAACTGGCAGCAGACCAGCAACAACATCGAATATCACAGCCCGGTGATCGGCGGCTTCGACGTGCAGGCGCAATACGCGTTCGGCAACCAGTCGCGCGGCTTCAACTACGGTGCGGCCGACGATTTCGGCCGCTCGGACGGGATCATGATCTCGTACCACTCGCCGTTGCTCGACGTGCGCGGCATCTACGACGAACTGCGCGACAACAACGGCAAGTTCAGCAACATCTTCACCGCGTCGCGCGAGTATTTCGTCGGCGCGAACGTGAAGGTGTCGAAGTTCAAGATCCAGGGTGCGTATACGCACTACCAGGCGCCGGATAGCCCGGCCGGCGTAGCCGACCGCGCCGATCACTACTGGCTCGGCGCGACTTACACCGCGACGCCGCAGTGGGCCGTGACCGGCGGCGGTTACTACGTGAAGGTGGGAGATGGCGGTGGCGATGCGTCGCACGATCCGTCGGGGCACGCGATGATGTATGTGCTCGGCACGACGTACAACCTGTCGAAGCGCACGTTCCTTTATGGCACGGTCGCTTGTGTGCGAAACGGCGGCAACTCGAATTTCTCGCTGCTCGCGACGCCGCGCGATGCGACGTCCGGGACGAGTCCGATGACGGGCGAGTCGCAGACGGGGGCGTATGTGGGGATGATGCATACGTTCTGAGCAGGCGGTTACGCGACCGGTACGCAACGCACGGGCGGTGGCTGCCCGTGCGTTGTTGTGTTTAGAGTGTGTGAACGGTGTCGATCAGAACGCGCACGCGTCGGTCGTCGTCAGCGTCGCGAACGGCCCACCAAGCGTCGTGTTGTGATGCGCGACGATCCGCTCGGACGGCAGCTCCGGCGTGTCCATGCAGGTGTGCGCATCGGTCACGAGCACCGCACGAAAGCCATGATCGGCGGCCGCACGGCAGGCCGTATCGACGCAGTACTGCGTCTTCATTCCCGCGATGACGATCTCGCCGATGCCGGCCTCGCGCAGCCATTCGGCGAGCCGCGTACCGGCGAAGCAGTTCGACAGTGCCTTGTCGAACACGATGTCACGCTTCATATCGATCTCGAGTTCCGGCACCAGCGCGATCAGCGGGGAACCGGGCGCAATCGGCGAACCGACAGGCCCGGTGTGACGCACGGCGAACACCGGCGCACCGGCTTCATGCGCACGACCGATCAACCGGTTGATGTTCGCGAGCACGCGCTCGCCGTCGTATGGCCGCTCGGGGCCATGAAACAGGCCGACCTGCATGTCGATGACGAGCAGTGCGCGTTTCGGGGAACAGACTTCTGGCATTGCGTTTCTCCTGAGTGGCCGATACGGACGGAGAAACGACAAGACCCCGTCCGGAACCGGCGGGGCCTGTGAGGGATGGCGCTACGACCTTGCGCGCACTCGCCGCACGAGCCCGCCGAAGGCGGTCGTGCGCGTCGTGGTCGAGAGGGTGGTCGTGATGTGGCGCATGGAGCGATCATGCACGATGCGCGCGCGCCACGTCAATCGCGCATCGCGCATCGGCCACCAGTCAGTCGAGTGCCTTCCCGGCCTTTTCATCCATGCAACGGACAGCAAGCAGCGTCATCGCGCCACAGCCGATCGCATACCACGCGGGCGCATTCGGATTCCCGGTCGCCGCGATCAGCCACGTGACGAAGAATTGCGCGAAACCGCCGAAGATCGCGACGCCGACGCTATACACGAGCGCGCCGCCGGTGGCGCGCACCGCACGCGGGAACAGCTCGCCAAGCATCGCGCCCGTCGCGCCGATGTTGATCGCATGCACGATCGACAGCGCGGCGATGATCGACAGCAGCGATGCGGCGCCCGGCCAGCGGTTCAGCGCGATGAATGCCGGGTAGATCGCGGCCATCAGCACGATACGCGTCCACCAGACGATCCGGTTGCGCCCGTAGACGTCGGACAGGTGGCCGCCGATCGGCGTCACGAGCATCAGGATCGCGCCCGCGACGCAGCCGGCCGTCATCGACAGCCACGTCGGCAGGTGCAGCACCTGCACGCCGTAGATCGCCATGTAGAACACGATGATGTAGTGGATCGACGTGCCGCCGATCGTCACGCCGAGGCCTGCGAACACGGCCTTGCCGTGATGGCGCAGCACGTCGGCGAGCGGCAGCGATGCAACCGGCTCGTCGTGCGCGGCGGCAGGCGCGGCGGCCGGCACTTCCTCGACGGTGCGGCGCAGCCAGTAGCCGAGCGGCACGAACAGCGTGCCGATGATGAACGGCACGCGCCAGCCCCAGCTTTCGAGCTGCGCGGCATTCAGCGTCGACGTCAGCGCGACGCCGGTCAGCGCGCCGGCGAGCGCCGCGAGCCCCTGGCTCGAGAACTGGAACGACGCGTAGAAGCCGCGACGATGCTGCGGTGCCTGTTCGAGCAGCAGCGTCGTCGACGCGCCGACTTCGCCGCCCGACGCGAACCCCTGCAGCAGGCGCGCGAGCACGAGCAGCAGCGGTGCGGCGAGCCCGATCTGCGCGAAGGTCGGCGCGACCGCGATCGTCGCGGTGCCGAGCGCCATCAGCAGCAGCGTGAGGATCATCGCCTTCTTGCGGCCGGCGCGGTCGGCATACATGCCGATCACGAGCCCGCCGAGCGGACGCGTGACGAAGCCGACGCCGAAGCTCGCCACCGCGAGCATCAGTTGCCCGAACGGCGAGTGCACGGGAAAGAACAGCTTGCCGATCAGGATGGCGAAGAAGCTGTAGACCGTGAAGTCGTAGAACTCGAGCGCGTTGCCGACGGCGGCGGCCGCGATCAGCCGGCGTTTCTTCGCGGCGGCGCGTGCATCGACCGGCGTGCCGGCGAACGAAAGGGCGGACGTTTCCATGTGGGGCTCCCCGGTTGGGCGCGAAACGATGGGGTGAAGGGCCGTCAGGCCGCGAGCCAGGCTTCGGCGATGCGAACCCAGTAGCTCGCGCCGATCGCGAGGATGTCGTCGTTGAAGTCGTAGCCGGGGTTGTGCACCATGCAGCCGCCCTTGCTGCCGATCCCGTTGCCGATGAACGCGTAGCAGCCGGGGCGCGCTTCGAGCATGAACGCGAAATCCTCGCTGCCCATCAACGGCGCGGCGTCGGTTTCGACGCGTTCGGCGCCGAGCATCTGGCGCGCGATGTCGGCCGCGAACGCGGTCGGTTCCGCGTGATTGACGAGTACCGGGTAGCCGTAGTCGTAGTCGACTTCCGCCGTGACGCCGAAGCTTTCCGCCTGGCCTTTCGCGAGCGCTTCGATGCGGCGCGCGAGCAGCGCGCGCACGTCGGCGTTCAGCGCGCGCACCGACAGCTTCATCGTGACGGTTTCGGGAATGATGTTGAACGTCTCGCCGGCCTGCACGCTGCCGACCGTGATCACGGCCGCATGCTGCGCATCGACCTCGCGTGCGACGATCGTCTGCAGCGCGACCATGATGCTGCCCGCGGCCGACATCGGATCGCGCGCGAAATGCGGCATCGCGCCGTGGCCGCCGACCCCGCGCAGCGTGATCGTCACGCGATCGGCCGACGCCATCGCGGCGCCGGTGCGGAAGGCCATGTCGCCGGCCGCGCGGCCTGGCATGTTGTGGATTGCGAAGATCGCGTCGCACGGGAAGCGGTCGAACAGGCCGTCGTCCATCATCGCCTTCGCGCCGCCGAAGTTTTCCTCGGCCGGCTGGAAGATCAGGTTCAGCGTGCCGGAGAACTGGCGCGTGGCTGCGAGGTGGCGCGCCGCGCACAGCAGCATCGCCGTGTGGCCGTCGTGGCCGCACGCATGCATCTTGTTCGCGTGGCGGCTCGCGTACGGCAGGCCCGTGGTTTCCGCGAGCGGCAGCGCGTCCATGTCGGCGCGCAACCCGACCGTGCGCGTGCCTTGCCCTTCGCGCAGCACGCCGACCACACCCGTCTTGCCGATGCCGCGATGCACTTCATAACCCCAGCCGGCGAGCAGCTCGGCGACGAGATCGCTCGTGAGCGTTTCCTCGAACGCGAGCTCGGGATGAGCGTGGATGCGGCGGCGCACTTCGACCAGCTCGGGTGCGATCGCGGCGATACCGGGGATGACGGGGTTCACGGCTTGCAGCATGGTATCTCCTGTGGGGCAGATGGGCGTTTGACGCACATATGACGAGCAAGCATATAAATTTCTTTTGTGTACCAGAAGCTGATAAATTGCTTTGGTGCTCACCACCGGTTGCCGCTCGGGAATACCCTGAGCCGGCGTGTGCCGCGCAGCACGGGGTTTCCACGGATCACGCGTCGCCGCCATGAAATACCATCAGCTGAAAGCGTTCGTCACCGTCGCGGAAGAGGGGAGCATTCGCGCGGCCGCGCGGCGCCTGAACGTGTCGCCGGCGGCGCTGACGAAGGCGGTCAAGGAGCTGGAGATCGCGCTCGGCGTGTCGCTCGTCGTGCGCACCGCGCGCGGCGTGCAGCTCACCGCGTTCGGCCAGCAGTTGCAGGTGCGCGCGCGGCTGATCGTCGCCGAAATGCAGCGCGCCCGCGACGACATCGAGCAGGCGCAGGGCGCGATGACGGGCTCCGTCGCGGCGGCCATCACGCCGGCCGCCGCGGTGACGATCCTGCCCGACGCATTTCGCGCATTCCGGCGGCGCTTCCCGGTGGCGCGCGTCAACCTGATGGAGGGGTTTCCGGGCGTCGCGCTGCCGCGCCTGCACGACGGTTCGCTCGATTTCGCGGTGGCCGTCGTCGTGCCCGAACTGCTGGCGGCCGAATTCGATCACGCGGAGCTCTATGCGAGCCGGTCGCTGATCGTCGCCCGCAAGGGGCATCCGCTCGCGTCGGCCACGTCGCTCGCCGAGCTCGTCGAAGCCGACTGGCTGATGAACCCGTCGCCGGAAAGCTCGACGCAGGTGCTGTTCAATTCGTTCGTCGCCTACGGGCTGCCGGTGCCGGCGCGTGTCGTCGAGTGCCCGAGCTTCGGGCTCGCGCGCAGTCTGATGATGGAATGCGACCTGATCGCGTCGATGCCCGAGCAATTGTTGCAGGCCGAATGGGCGCGCGACCAGCTCGCGGTGCTGCCGATCCGCGAGCGCCTGCCGGGCGTCTCGGTGCAGGTCATCACGCGTCGCGACAGCCCGCTGACACCGGCAGCGGCGATGCTGCTCGACTGCCTGCGTGATTCCGCGCGGCGCAAGGGGTTGCGGTGAGCCGGTGCCCGCGGTCGGCGATCTTCAATGCATCGTCATCCTGATGATTATCCGTGCGGCATTGCCATCGTTTGACGGGCACGAGGCTTGCGTAGTGGGCATGCCGTTCCTGCGCATGCCGCGCGAGCCGGTATTATAGCGGCCGGCCCGCCGCTCCGGCCGGCCTCCAACAACATCGCCATCCGGCATCCAGCAATCAGAGGCATTTCATGACCAGTGCAACCCAATTCGACAACGTATCGGTCGTCAAGCGCGCGAACGTCTATTTCGACGGCAAGTGCGTGTCGCATACCGTGCTCTTCCCGGACGGCACGCGCAAGACGCTCGGCGTGATCCTGCCGTGCGCGCTCAACTTCGGCACGGACGCCCCCGAATTGATGGAAGTGCAGGCCGGCAAGTGCCGCGTGAAGCTCGACGGCAGCAGCGAATGGCAGACCTACGGCGCGGGCGAATCGTTCTCGGTGCCGGGCAAGAGCCGCTTCGACATCGAAGTGCTCGAGACGCTCGATTACGTCTGCAGCTACCTGTAACACGCCGCCGCGCAGCAAAAGAAAAGCCCCGCCGAAGCGGGGCTTGTCGCAAGCGGATGGCGCCAGGGCCATCCGAAGCGCCTGTTCTCGTTACAGGCAGGCGTTGATGTCGCCGGCCGACGACGCATCGCCACCGCGGAAACCCACCCAGGTCTTCGCATTGGCGGCGTTGGCCGGGCGCACGACGGCCGCGGCGCCATTCGGCGGCTGCTGGCCCGGCGCATACACGGCCATGGCGAGGCCGTTCGCGAGTTCATACTGCGACGTCACTTGTTGCTGTGACTTGTCGGCCCAGGTCTTGGCGATGCACTGCGCGACCTGGTCGGCGGGTTTCTGGCTTTGTCCCACGTTTTGCAGGGCAGAATCGGCTGCGTGAGCAGAAAATGCCACGGTCAATGCGATGAGCGGTAAGTATTTCGCGTTCACGTTATCTCCCTCGAGTCGTGATTGATTGAGTGGGATGCGCAGCAGGACTGCGTAACAGTGAGATCGCATCGGGCGAGCACGGTTCCGGCTATTCCGAAACAAGATGTTAACGCGCTTGCCAAATGGCGGCTCCGATGCTCTGCACTTTGCTGCGGCACAGCATGCATCGTGTGCGGCACGACGTCATGCGCTGCGTGGTCGGCGCGCTGCCCGGTCGTGTGGTGACGTGACGGTCGCGGCGAATGGCATGTGTCTGCATGCCGTGCCGTGACTCTTTATTGGATCGCGAAGTGGAATGGCTAGATGGATGGCCCCGTCGCATGAGCACCATGATGACAAACTTTCGCCAGTCGAATTGTTAACCAACTTTAAACACGGGAAGCGGCGGAATGCGATGCGGCACGCGAGACGCGTGCTGCATCGCGAGCGCAAGCGGTGAGGCGAGCGGAGCGTACGCGGCGAGGGCGCGGCGCAGTGCGGTGCAGTGGGTCAGCTGGCCTTGCGCGTGCCGATGTCGCGCAGGTTGGCCGGGACGATCGGGCGGAAGCGTTCGCGCTTCTGTTCGTCGTCGAAGTGCTGGAGTGCGGGCTTGATCAGGTCGCTGCGCGACACGATGCCCGTGATATGCATCGATTGCTCGTCGTCGACAACCGGCAGGCGTTCGAGGCCGAGCATCGCGAGTCGCGACGCGACGACGCGGCACGTTTCATGCGCCTGCGCGACAGCAGGCGCGCGGTTGGCGAATGCACCGGAGATCGGCGTGTCGGCCGCGGCCTGGACGCGCTGCGCATCGAGCGTCGCGCGATCGACGAGACCGAGCAGGCGGCCGTTCTGCACGACCGGGTACGCACGATGCGTCTGCTTCGCGCCGAAGTACTGCGACTCGACGGCATCGAGCGTCGCTGCGCCGTCGATCGCGACGAGCCGGTCGGCCGACGTCATCACTTCGCCGATGTCATGCCGCTCGAGCGGATCGACGCCGTATTCGCGATAGATGTGATAGCCGCGACGTGCGATCTTTTCCGTCATGATCGAGCGCTTCATCACGATGGTCGCGAAGCCGTGCGCGACGAGCGTCGCCGCGAGCAGCGGCAGCAGTGCGTTCGCGTCGTGCGTGAGGCCGAACGCGAACACGATCGCGGTCAGCGGGGCACCGAGCGTGGCGCCGAGCGTCGCGGCCATGCACACGAGCGGCCACAGCGCCGGGTCGCCGCCCGGCAGCACCGGCGACAGCACGGTGCCGAGGCCGGCGCCGAGCATCAGCAGCGGGGCGAGCACGCCGCCCGACGTGCCCGAGCCGAGCGCGATCACCCACATCACGGCCTTCACGATCAGCAGCGCGAGCGCGATCTTCAATGCGATGTGCTGATGCAGCAGGTCGCCGATCACGTCATAGCCGACACCGAGCGCGCGCGGCTCGAGCCAGCCGCCGATGCCGATCACGACCGCGCCGAGCGCGGGCCACCACATCCAGTGCACCGGCAGCTTCGCGAAGGTGTCCTCCACACGATACAGCGCCGCCGACAGGCCGCACGCGAGCATGCCCGACAGCAGGCCCGCGACGATGCACGACAGCAGCGCGACGGGCGTCGGTGCGGCGGTGGTCAGCGGAAACAGCGGATCGACGCCGAAGAACACGGCGCGGGCGAAACCGGCCACCGCGCAGGCGAGCGCGACCGGCAGGAAACTGCGCGGGCGCCATTCGAACAGCAGAAGTTCGACCGCGAGCAGCACGGCGGCGACCGGCGTGCCGAACACGGCCGTCATGCCGGCGGCCGCACCGGCGACGAGCAGCGTCTTGCGCTCGGCGGCGGTGACGTGCACGCACTGCGCGATCAGCGAGCCGAGCGCGCCGCCCGTCATGATGATCGGGCCTTCCGCACCGAACGGGCCGCCGCTGCCGATCACGACGCCGGACGACAGCGGCTTGAGGATCGCGACCTTCGGCGACATGCGGCTCTTGCCGAACAGGATCGCCTCGATCGCTTCGGGAATGCCGTGGCCGCGGATCTTTTCCGAACCAAAGCGCGCCATCAACCCCACGATCAACCCGCCGATCACCGGCACGACGATCACCCATGCGCCCAGCGTGCTGTTCGCCGGCGATCGGTCGGCGAACGAGAACTGCTGGTAGAAGAACAGGTTCGTGAACAGGTGGATCAGGCTCAACAGCACGAATGCGGCCAGCGTGCTGAGCAGGCCGATCCCGGCGGCGAGCAACGCGATCCTGGGCAGGCGGTCGTTGGTCGCGAAATCGCGTTTGTGTGGTGCGTTCATCGGAGTGGACAGAGCAGGGGTCAGTAATCGATCTGGGGAACCTGGAACGCGTCCTTGAGCGACCTCAGCTCGGCGCGATGCATGGCCGCGAGACGCGCGAGCAGCGTCTCGCCGGCTGGCTCGAGGTGGACCTCGACCTGGCGGCGATCCGCTTCGCTCGTCTTGCGCTTCACGAGGCCGAGCGCTTCGCAGCGCGTGACCAGCGCGACGACGCCGTGATGCTGCGCCTGCAGGCGTTCCGCGAGTTCGCCGATGGTCGCCCATTCGCGATGCGGATAGCCCTTGATGTGCAGCAGCAGCAGGTATTGCAGCGGCGTCACGCCTTCGCTTTGCGCGGCGCGTTCGGAGAAGCGCTCGAAGCGGCGCATCTGGTAGCGGAACTCGGACAGTTGCTGGAAATCGCTTTTCGCCAGCGCGCGTCGGGTATCGTTCATCGGGGCGGTCGGACAGTCAGTTTCGGTAGCGATTAATATATCACAACATGATATAAATGGCCGAATGGGGGCGAATGGAAGGCATTCCGCGTTGCGCCGGCCGTTACATGGCGTTACATGCGCCGCATGCGCTACGCGGCCTCGAGCATTTGCGTCTGCCGATAAAGGCCCGTGACGAGATCCGTCTGGGTAATGATTCCGACGAGCCGGCGCGATGTATCGACGACCGGAATATGGTGGTGGCCCGAATGCGTAAACAGCGGGACGAGCGCGGTGATCGGCATCGTCGCCGGCACGCACGCGACGTCGCGCGTCATCACGGTGGCGACGCTCGCCGGCTGGCCGCCGAACGATTGCGGCAGCCGCGCCGACAGGCGTTGCCACAGCGGGGTCGGGCGGCGCAGCGGGCGCGTGAGGTCGGCGCGCGTGACGATGCCGGTCAGGCGGCCTTCGCCGTCGACGACCGGCAGCGCCTTCACGCGGTGGCGGTCGAGCAGCGTGAGCGCGGCCGTCACCGACGTCGACGGCGCGACTTCGATCGCGTTCTTCGTCATCAGGTCGGCGCACGACAGCTGGCCGAAGGTGCGCGTATAGGCCTGCATCTCGGTTTCGCGCAGCAGCGCTTCGAGATCGTCCGGATCGACGTCGAGCCATTCGCCGCGGCGCTTCAGCACCGCATCGAGGTCGCCGCGCGTGAAGCCGCCGCGCGCCGGTGCGGCGCCGCCTGCCTGCGGTTTCGCTTCGGGACGCACGCCGCCGTGCGGGTAGCGGTGCCCGGTCAGCGCGTGATAGGCGAGCGCGGCCGACAGCAGGATGGCCGATTGCAGCGCGATCGGCTCCAGCACGAAGCTGAACCCGAGCGAATGGATCGCGGGGCCGCCGACCACGGCCGTGAGCGCGACGGCGCCCGACGGCGGGTGCACGCAGCGCAGCACGAACATGCCGCCGATCGCGCACGCGATCGCGACCGCGGCGGCCGTGACCGGATCGGCGATCCATTGGGCGCACGCGACACCGACCGTCGCCGCGACGAGATTGCCGCCGATGATCGACCACGGTTGCGCAAGCGGGCTCGCCGGCACCGCGAACAGCAGCACGGCCGACGCGCCCATCGGCGCGACGAGCAGCGGCACGAGGCCCGGCACGCCGGGCAGCAGCCGCATCGTCACGCCGACCGTCGCGATGCCGACGAGCGCGCCCGTGCACGAGCGCAGGCGCTCGCGCCAGCCCAGCGACATCGGATGAGGAATGAAGCTGTGCAGCCATTGCCGCAACGCGCGGCGCGACGAAGGGGAGCCTGACGACATGGACGGTAAGCGGTAAAAGTGACGGCGCGGAGGCGCGCAGCGACAAGCGGCGAATTATATCGTGTTGTGATACAAATTGTCGCGCTGCATCAGGCCGTTGCACGTGCGCGACGCGCGTTGCTTGCAAGAACCTTTCATCAGATGGGAGTTTGCGGGCCGCAGATCCGCGCAAATTTGTCTGCAGCGGCGTACAATTCGGGCCACTGAATCCCCCGTCATGCCAGAACCCCGTCCGCGATGCCCGCTCTCCCGCCTTTCTCCCGGCACGGTGATCGATTCGACGTGGTTCGCGGCTGCGTTCCGTTTCCCACCTGACGCGAGCGCTGCCGACGCCTCCCCACTGACTCCCCCAAGCCAATTCAATGGACATGCTCGAAAACATGCGCCTGTTCGTGCGCGTTGTCGAATCCGGCAGTTTTACTGCGGTCGCGAAGGAAATCGACGCGACCACTGCGCAGGTGTCGCGCGCGGTATCGAACCTCGAAGCGCACGTACAGACGCGGCTGCTGCATCGCACGACGCGCCACCTCGGCCTCACCGAAAGCGGCGAACGCTATTTCGAGCGCGCGAAATCGATCCTCGCGGAAATCGACTACGCGAACGCGGAGGCGCGCAACGCATTGCTGCGACCGAGCGGCAAGATGCGCATCCATGCGATGACAGGGCTCGGGCAGAGTCATGTCGTGTCGTCGATCGTGCGCTACCAGGAGGACAACCCCGACGTGTCGGTCGAACTGACGCTCGCGCAGCGGATGCCGAATCTCGTCGAGGAGGGCTATGACGTATCGATCGTGACGGCGTCGCAGCTGCCCGATTCGGGCTATGTCGCGCAAACCTGCGGCACGAGCTGCAGCGTGCTCGTCGCGTCGCGCGAATACCTGGCGCGCCACGGCACGCCGCAGTCGCCCGACGAATTGCCGAACCACGTGTGCCTGCGCCTCGATACGCCGGCGTCGCCGGCCGGCGAATGGCGGCTCGAGCGCAGCGATGGCGAGGAGGCCGTCTACGAACTGCAGCCCGCGCCGTTCCAGGTCAACGTGCCGGACGCGCTGTGCGTCGCGGTGCGCGCCGGGCGCGGGATCGCGTGCGTCGCGCTGTATACGGTGCTCGACGACATCCGCGAAGGGCGGCTGATCCGCGTGCTGCCCGAGTACCGGCTGCAGACGGTGAGCGTGTATGCCGTCTACGCGACGCGCCGCTATCTCGACGCGAAGATCCGCACGTTCCTCGACCACCTGCGCACGACGCTCACGCCCGCGCTGGAGAACGACCTGCGCGAACTCGACCGGCTGACGACCGAACTGACGCCGGGCGGCCGCAAGCGCGCGTGACGATCGGCGCGGGCGTGCGCCGCGCGAACCGCACGGGCCGCGGCGCGGTTCATGCGCGCGGCGCGATGCGAATCCGCTCGAAGCGTCCCGCGAGCCACGCGTAGGCGGCAATGCCGAGCAGCCCGTGCGCGGCGACGAACCACAATGCGCCGGCGAACGAGCCGGTGCTGGCGACGAAATAGCCGATCACGAGCGGCGTGACGATCCCGGCGATGTTGCCGAGGCCATTGAACACGCCGCCGCTCAGCCCGACCATGCCTTCCGGCGCGGTGTCGGCGAGCACGGCCCAGCCGACCGCCGCGAGCCCCTTGCCGAAGAACGCGATCGTCATCAGCGCGATCACGACCGCATTCGACGATGCGCCGTTCGCAAGCACGAGCAGCGTCGCCATCGCCATCCCCACGACGAACGGCGTCTTGCGCGCCTTCGACGGATGCATGCCGCGCCGGATCAGCCAGTCCGACAGCACGCCGCCGAGCACGCCGCCCGTGAAGCCGCAGATCGCCGGCAGCGCGGCGACCCAGCCGGCCTCCATGATCGTCATCCCGCGCCCCTTGATCAGGTAGATCGGGAACCACGTGATGAAGAAGTAGGTGAGCGCCGTGATGCAGTACTGGCCGACGTAGATCGCCCACAGGTTCCGGTGGCGGAACAGTTGCGACACGTCGTGCCACGACACGCGTGGCTGTTGGCGCACGCGGTTCGCTTCGAGATCGACGAGCGCGCCGTGCGCGCGCAGGTAGTCGCGTTCCGCGTCGCTCACGCGCGGGTGGCCATGTGGCTCGCGATACCACGCGAACCACAGCGCGGCGAGCGCGATGCCGAGCAGCCCCATCCACAGGAACACGTGCTCCCAGCCGAGCGCATGCGTGAGCCACGCCATCGCGGGCGTGAACAGCACGACGGCCATGTACTGCGCGGAATTGAACAGGGCCGACGCGGTGCCGCGTTCGGCGGTCGGGAACCAGCACGCGACGATTCTCGAATTGGCCGGGAACGCCGGCGATTCGACGAGGCCGAGCATGAAGCGCATGACGAACAGCGCGAGCGTGGCGGATGCGCCTTGCACCGCGAGCCAGCCGACCGTGCCTTGCAGCATCGTGAAGACCGACCACAGCAGCAGGCTCAGGCCGTACACGCGCCGTGCGCCGAAGCGGTCGAGCAGCCAGCCGCCCGGAATCTGCCCGATCGCATAGGCCCACGCGAACGCGGAAAAGACGATGCCGAGCTGCACGGGCGTCAGCCCGAGGTCGTGCGCGACGCCGGTGCCGGCGATCGACATCGTCGCGCGATCCGCATAGTTGATGACGGTGACCGCGAAAATCAGCGCGAGGACCGCATAACGGACGCGGCCGACCGTGCGCGAGGCGGCGGGTGACGCGGCGAGGGCGGCGCCGCTGGATCGATTGGGCATGCGTGTCTCCTTCTCCTGGCCTCCGTCATGCGGAGGCATCCGGTGTTGTAACGAGGGGCAGCCGTGCTGTGGGCTGCGATCAGCGTGTGACGCTGGTCGGCGGGCGCTGGCCCGCGAAGCACGCGGCGAGGTTGGCCAGCACGATCCGGCCCATCTCTTCGCGGGTTTCGCGGGTCGCGCTCGCCCGGTGCGGTTGCACGACGACACGGTCGAGCTCGAGCAATTCGGCCGGCACGTGCGGCTCGTTCGCGAACACGTCGAGGCCGGCGCCGGCGATCGTGCCGTCGGCGAGTGCGCGAATCAGCGCGGCTTCGTCGACCAGCTTGCCGCGTGCGACATTGATCAGGAATCCTTGGGGGCCGAGCGCGGCGAGCACGTCGGCGGTCACGAGCACGTTGCCGTGATCGGCCGATGCCGCGATCGCGAGCACGTCGCTGTCGCGCGCGAGCGCGGCGAGGTCGGGCACGAAGCGATAGCCGCTGTCGCGATGCTCGCGCGGGCCGAAGTAGCTCACGGGCATCCGGAACGCCTGCGCGCGCTGCGCGATCGCGCGGCCGACGCGGCCGAGCCCGACGATGCCGAGCCGCTTGCCGGTCACCTGCGTCGCGAGCGGCTGGGCCGTCTTGCCCCAGCGGCCGGCGCGCACGATGCGCTCGCCGGCGCCGAGGTCGCGCAGCGTCATCAGGATCAGCCCCATCGCCATGTCGGCGACGTCGTCGGTCAGCACGTCGGGCGTCGTTGTCACGTGGATGCCGCGGGCCCGCGCGCGCTCGAGATCGACGGCGTCGGTGCCGATGCCGCTGATCGCGACGATCTCGAGCGCGGGCAGCCGGTCCATCAGCGCGGCGGCGAGGCCGTTCGCGCCGCCGGTCACGACACCGCGAATGCGTGCGGCCACGCGATCGAGCAGTGCGTCCGGCTGCTCGGCCGCATACAGCCGGTGCACGGCGTAACGGGTGGACAGTTCGGCGTCGATGGTGTCGGGGAGCGGCTGGGTGAGGAGGATGTCGATGGTCATGAAGGTCTCGGTCGTCGTGCGCGGCGCGGGCCGTGCCGTGCATCAGGTGCAACCGAGTATAGAAATCGCATCGATATGCGTCTAACATCAAAAGACTATCGATTGATTCAAGAATTGGATGATTGAACTGCACCAGCTTCGCTGTTTCGTCGCGGTCGCCGAGGAGCTGCATTTCGGTCGCGCGGCGCGGCGGCTCTTCATGACCCAGCCGCCGCTCAGCCGGCAGATCCAGCTGCTCGAGCATGCGCTCGGCATCGCGCTGCTCGAACGCAGCAGCCGGCAGGTCAGCCTGACCGCAGCCGGCGAGCGGTTTTTGCGCGACGCGCGGCACATCCTCGAATTCTCCGCGCGGGCCGAGCAGGCCGCGCAGCGCGTCGCACATGGCGGAGCGGGCCGCATCACGCTCGGCTTCACGGCGGTCAGCGCATACCGGATGATCCCGATGCTGCTGGCGCACGCCGCGCATGCGCTGCCGGACGTCGACATCGAATTGCGCGAGATGGTGTCGACCGTGCAGATCGATGCGCTGGCATCGCGGATGCTCGACGCGGGCTTCGTGCGCCAGCGCGCCGCGCGGCAGCCGCTCGAATACCGGCTCGTGCAGCGCGAGTCGATGCTGGTTGCGGTCGCGGAGGGCGCGGCGCTCGCCGCGTGCGAGCGCATCGGCCCCGACGATCTCGACCGGCAGCCGTTCATCGCGTATTCGCCGAACGAGGGGAAATACTTCCACGACCTGATCTCGGGCCTGTTCGCGAACGCGGGGCGGCTGCCGAACTACCTGCATTACGTCGGGCAGACGCATACGATCCTCGGCCTCGTGCGCGCGGGGCTCGGCGCCGCGCTCGTGCCGGCGTCGGCGCGCGAACTGCATGTGGACGGCGTGGTGTTCCGGCCGCTGGCGGGCGCCGACGTGGCGGCCGAGCTGTATCTCGCATGGCGCGCGGACAACGACAATCCGGCGCTGCCGGTGTTCAACGCGATGGTCGAGCGGTTTTTGACCGAGAGCGCCGACGAAGCGGGCGCCTAGACGAGCGGGGCGACGCGCGCGAGCGTGCTGCCCGTATGCCGGATTAAAAGTCTGTCGTCTGATGATTCGGGATGCCCGCTCCAATCATTTCCGGGGGCGTCCGGAATCAGCGGGAATCTCGTTTATTTGTAAAGAAATCGGCTGGAAATCAACGCCGCAGATCCCCCATTTTCACCTTTGTCACGGGAAAACCCCCATTCTTATCTCATCGGTCGTCGTATTACTGTATCGATACACTAAATCGATACAGTGCGTCGTGAGACGCCCTCGCAAAGGAGACGGCCCATGAATACCTACACCCGGCGGCGCTTTCTGCAGACGGTGTCCGCCGCCACGCTCGCGGCCGCGGGCGGCTTGCCGGCCGCCGTGCGCGCGCAGCCGGTCGTGACGCTGCGTTGCTCGTCGTCGATGCCGGCCGACCAGAACGCCGCGCACTACGTGTGGTACGAGCGTCTTGCCGCGAACCTGAAGGCGAGTGTCGGCGACGCGATCCGGGTCGACTACTTTCCGAACAGCCAGCTCGGCAAGGAAAGCGATGTCGTGCAGCAGGTCAAGATCGGCGCGATCGACATGATGATCGCGGGTTCGTCGATCTGGGCGACGGTGGCGCCGGAGCTCGGCATGCTCGATCTCGGCTATCTGTTCGACAGCTATGCGCATGTCGCGAAAGTGCTCGACGGCCCGGTCGGTGCCAGCCTGAACGCGCTGCTGCAAAAGCGCGCGGGCTGCTCGGTGCTGACCTGGGGCTCGCATTTCGGCGGGCGCTGCGTGTTCACGAAGCAGCCCGTGCTGGCGCTGCAGGGGCTGAAGGGCACGAAGCTGCGCGTGCTGCCGACGCCGGCGTTCATGGACACCTTCAAGGCGATGGGGGCGGTGCCGACACCGATTCCGTTCGGCGAGCTGTACATGGCCGTGCAGACGGGCGTCGTCGACGGGCTCGAGCACGATCCGGCCACGGTGCTCGCGAGCAAGTTCGACGAAGTGGTGAAGTCGTGCTGGCAATCGCAGCACGTGTTTGCCGCGATGACCGTCGTGATGGGGCGGCGTGCGCTCGACCGGATTCCGGCGAACCTGCGTCCCGCGTTCGATCGCGCGGTGGCCGACGCCACCGCGCAGCAGCGCGCGATTGCCGCGCAGAAGGCCGACCAGGCCGAGCAGGCGCTGAAGCAGCACGGCATGCGCTTCCATCCGATGGCGCCGGCCGAGCGCGCGGCGTTGCGGCAGACGATGCACGACCGGCTCTATACGGCGTTCGCCACGCAGTATCCGGCGACCGCGCCGCTGTTTCCGGCGATCGCCGCCGGGCGGGGCTGAACGATGGAGACCTGTTCCGTTTCGGGCGCCGCGGCGGCGCCTGGCGCCGGCCGCCCGGCACGCCGCGTCGCGCGCGTGCTGGACGCGATGCTGCGCGCGATCGAATACGTGTCCGCGGCGGTGCTGGCCGTCGATGTACTCGTCGTGTTCGTGTCGGTCGTGTGCCGTTATTTCCTGCACGACCCGCTCGACTGGACCGAGGAGGTCGCGAGTGCGCTGATGATCGTGCTGGTGTTTTTCGGTGCGGCGACGGTGCTCGGGCGCAGCCAGCACGTCGGCATCGACCTGTTTCGCGGCGCGTTCCCCGCGCGCTGGCAGGGCGCGCTCGTGCAGATCGGCCACTGGATCGTCGCGGCCGTCTCGCTGAACCTGCTGGTGTCGTCGTGCCAGTTGCTGGCCGATTCGTACGACCAGTTGACGCCGGGTGGGCTGCCGGGCTGGATCAACGTGTATCCGATGATGTTCGGCGCGCTGTTCATGACCGTGTTCGCGCTGGCGAACGCGCTCGACGCGCCGCGCCGCCGGGTAGTCGGCACGCTCGCGTGCTGCGTGGGGTTCGCGGCCGCGCTGTACGGATGGAATGTGCTGGCGCCGGCGCATGCGATCGCGCCGGGCCTGCTGCTGGCGGCCGGTTTCGTCGGCGGGCTCGTACTGGGCGTGCCGATCGGCTTCGTGCTCGCGTTCTCGGCGCTGCTGTATTTCCTCGCCGACCCGACGCTGCCGCTGCTCGTCTATTCGCAGCAGGTCATGGCCGGCGCCGATCACTTCGTGCTGCTCGCCGTGCCGTTCTTCGTGCTGGCCGGGCTGCTGATGGAATCGAACGGCATGTCCGCCCGGCTCGTCGAGCTGCTGCTGCGGATTTTCGGGCGCGTGCGCGGCGGGCTCGGCCTGATCGTGATTCTCGCGACGGCCTGCTTTTCCGGCGTGTCGGGCTCCAAGCTCGCCGACATCGCGGCAGTCGGCGGCGTCGTGATGCCGGCGGTGCGCCGTGCGCGCCAGGATCCCGACGAAACGGCCGCGCTGCTTGCGTGCAGCGCGGTGATGGCGGAGACCATCCCGCCCTGCGTGAACATGATCATCATGGGCTTCGTCGCGAACATCTCGATTGCCGGGCTGTTCGTCGCGGGCATCGTGCCGGCCGCGGTGCTGGCCGCGTCGCTCGCGGTGGTCACGGTGATCACCGGGCGCAGGATCGATGTCTCGGCGGTGTTCACGGAACGCCGCGCGTGGCTGCCGCTCGCGGGCGGCGCGCTGGTTGCGCTGGTGATGGTCGCGATGATCGGCAAGGGCGTGACGTCGGGGATCGCGACGTCGACCGAGGTGTCGGCGTTCGCGGTGGTCTATGCGCTCGTGGCCGGCTGGCTCGCGTTTCGCGAGCTGACCTGGCGGTCGGTCGGGCGCGTGTTCGTGCGTGCCGCGTCGATGGCCGGCGGCATCCTGTTCATCGTCGCCGCGGCGTCGAGCGTGTCGTTCGCGCTGTCGATCGAGCAAATTCCGGCGCTGGTCTCGGGCACAATGACCGCGTTCGCCCACCAGTACGGTGCGACGATGTTCCTGCTGCTCGCGGCGCTGGTCATGATCGTGTTCGGCGCGGTGCTCGAGGGGGCGCCGGCGCTGATCATCTTCGGGCCGCTGCTTGCGCCGATCGCGCTGCAGCTGGGCATCAACCCGCTGCATTTCGGCACGGTCGTGGTGGTGGCGATGGGGCTCGGCCTGTTCGCGCCGCCGGTCGGACTCGGTCTGTTCACGACCTGCGCGATCACGGGCACCGAAGTCCGGCACGTTGCGCGGCCGATGGTGAAATATCTGCTGGTGCTGGTCGCCGCCCTCGTGGCGCTGATTCTCGTGCCGGCGTTTTCGTTGTGGCTGCCGGCCCATTTCGGCCTGTAGCCGCCTTTTACAGCAAGACGACATGAGTACGATTCAGGACGTGGCCCGTCATGCGGCCGTTTCGGTCAGCACGGTTTCGAACGTGCTCAACGGCCGCACCGACCAGATGAAGCAGGAAACGCTCGAACGCGTGAAGGCCGCGATGGAAGTGCTGCAGTACCGGCCCAGCACGCTCGCGCGCCAGCTCAAGACGGGGCAGACGCCGCTCGTCGGGCTGCTGGTGCCGTCGATGGCGAACCCGATGTACGGCTACATCGCGCGCGAGGTCGAGGCCTGCGCGCAGGAACGGTACGGCCATCGCGTGCTGATCGGTAATACGTATCGTGATGCGAAGAAGGAAGCATCGTTCTTCGACGACCTGTTCGCGCATGGCGTGCGGCGCGTGATCGTGATCTCGTCGCTGGCCGACGAAAGCCACCTCGAGCGCGCGGCCGAGCGCGGGATGACGGTGGTGAGCTATGACCGGCGCGCGACGCCCGGCGAACGGTCGAAGGTCGAACACGTCACGGCCGACAACGAGGCCGCCGCGCGGCTCGCGACGCGTTGCCTGGTCGATGCGGGACACCGGCGGCTCGCGTTCGCGACGGTCGCCGGCATGACGGTGAGCCGCAGCGACAAGATCCGGGGCTTTCTCGAGACGGCGCGCGAGGCGGGCGTCGACGCACATGCGCGGGTGCTCGACGGCGGTCCGGCGAACGAGTACGGCGACGCCGTGATCGTCGACGTGGGGCGCGCGCTGGGCGTCGCGCTTGCGGCCGATCCGGCGCGGCCGACCGGCATCGTCGCGGTCAACGACCTGTTCGCGCTCGGCCTGATGGCCGGGTTGCGCGATGGCGGCCTGCGCGTGCCGGACGACGTGTCGGTCGTCGGGATGGACGGTCATTTCCTGTCGGCGATTTCCAATCCGGCGCTGACCACGGTGCAACTGCCGGTCACCGAGATGGCCGAGGACATGGTGCGGCGTGTGATGCGGCCGGACGGCGACAGGCCGCTGGCGCCCGAGCCGCACGTATTCTCCGGCGTGACGCTCATCGAGCGAGCCTCGGTCGCGCCGCCGCCGCCAGCGGACCACTCGCACGGAGGGGCCGCATGACGCGCGTCTTCGTCACGCATCCGTCGGGGATGCTCGACCGTTATTTCGGCGCGAAGGCCATGCGCGCGCTGCAGGCGATCGCGGACGTCACGTGCAATCCGCTCGATCGCGAGCTGGGCACGGACGAACTGATCGCGGCCGCGCAGGGTTGCGATGCGATGATCGCGTACCGGCAGACGCCCGCGCCGCGTGCGCTGTTCGCCGGGCTGCCCGCACTGGCGGCGTTCCTGCGGTGCGCGGTCGATATCCGCACCGTCGATGTCGACGCGGCGAGCGCGTTCGGCGTGCTTGTCACGCAGGCGAGCCCCGGCTTCGCGCCGGCGGTCGCTGAGTGGGTGATCGGCGCGATGATCGATCTCGCGCGCGGTATCGGCCGTTATGCGTCGGCCTACCACCAAGGGATGCCGCCCGTGCCGCAGATGGGACGCGAATTGCGCGGCAGCACGCTCGGCCTGATCGGTTACGGGCAGATCGCGCGCCACCTCGCGCCGGTCGCGACGGCGCTCGGGATGCGCGTGCTCGTCAGCGATCCGTACGTGCGCGTCGACGCGCCGAGGCTCGAACAGGTCGAATTCGCGGCGCTGTTGCAGGCGGCCGATTTCGTCGTGTGCCTCGCGCCGGCGACGCCGGCCACCGCGAACCTGATCGATGCGGGCGCGTTCGCGGCCATGAAGCCGGGCGCGTATTTCATCAATGCGTCGCGCGGCGAACTGGTCGACGAGCAGGCGCTGTCCGAGGCGCTCGACACCGGCCGGCTCGCGGGCTGTGCACTCGACGTCGGGCGCGCGCCAGACCAGATGCCGACGCCCGCGCTCGCGGCCCATCCACGCGTGATCGCGACGCCGCACGTCGGCGGCCTGACGCTGCCCGCGGTCGAGCACCAGGCGCTCGAGACGGTCGATCAGCTCGCCGCGCTGCTCGCCGGAGGCGTGCCGCGCGGTGCCGTCAACGCGGCGCACGCCTCGCGGCTGGCGCGCTGGCGCACGGCAGGGGCCGATACCGGGGCGGGCGCGCGATGAGACCCGACACACCCACCGGGCGGCCGGCCGACGCGTGCGATTGCCACATCCACATCTATGACGACGCGTATCCGCTCGCGCCGACGGCGACGTTCCGTCCGCCGCACGCGCCGGTGGATGCGTATCGCCGGGTGCAGCAGACGCTCGGCCTGGCCCGCGTAGTGATCGTGCAGCCGACCGGCTATGGTGTCGACAACCGTTGCCTGCTCGACGCGCTGGCTGCATTCGGCCACCAGGCGCGCGGCGTCGCGACGTTGCCGGTCGACGTGCCGGATGCCGAGCTGGCGCGGTTGCACGCGGCGGGCGTGCGCGGCGTCCGGTTCATGACGTTGGCGGGCGGCCTCGCGCGGTGGGACGAGCTGGAGCGGGTGGCCGCGCGGATCGCGCCGCTTGGCTGGCACGTCGACGTGCAGCTCGACGGCCGGACGCTGCCCGAGGTCCTGCCGTTGCTGTCCTCGCTACCGGCGCGTGTCGTGATCGATCACACGGGCAAGTTCCTGACACCGGTCGCGCCGGACGCGCCTGCGTTTCTCGCACTGCGGCGCCTGCTCGACCGCGGCCACGCCTGGGTGAAGCTGTCCGCGCCGTACGAGACGTCGCGCTCGGGCGCGCCCGGTTACGACGATGTCGCGCGTCTCGCCGCCGTGCTGGCGCGCGACCACTCGGCGCGTTGCGTATGGGGCAGCAACTGGCCGCACCCGAACGCGTCGCCGGTCCCCGACGACCTGCGCCTGCTCGGCTGGCTGGACGACTGCACGGCGGACGACGCGGTCAGCCGCGCGATTCTGATCGACAACCCGACCGTACTTTACGGATTCTGAGTCGGCTGCCAGGACAAAACCGAGCGTCACAATCTTTCAATCCGGAAGCTTGCACAAGCGATGCCAAGCAATCCTGACCGAGCACGACAGGTCGCAGTCCTGCGAATCCTTACCGTGCTGAAAGCGAGTTCGCTACCGGTGTTCCAACGGAGGAACGCGAGGCTTCGCTGCACTGCGACAACTGCTTGACGCTGCATGCCGGTCGGCGCAGGATACGTCCGTGCATGTGGAGCGGGACGCGCCGGCCGCGCGGTTCCTGCACCCGCGATACGCAGAAAAACAACGATGAGCCTTTACGCACTCGTACCGGAATACCGGCCCCGCGTTTCTCGGCCCGCCGGAACAATGCTTCTCCCGACGCCCGTCGCGTCACGTATCCGTCATCCCGTTTCGTACCGTGCATCGGTACACTTTCCCGTCCGCGCGCGAGCCGCGACGATGAACGGCGCCCGTCCGGCGCGCCGCATCGCAGCGTCGTCTGCCGCTTCTCACCACCGCATCCTGAACGGCGCCTACACCGGCGTCTCGTGACGTCCGTCGCGCCCATCCTTGCATTGCGCCGCCGGCCTGCCTGACTGCCCGGCGGCACCGGAGTCCGAAGCATTTCGATTGAGCTTGAAGAGGCAAACGCGAGCAGTTCGGTTCGAGGTTCAAGGAGAAAAACTCATGTCGCAGCTTTCGAATGAAGAAGCAAACGGCAGTTCGGGGAGTGGCAAGGTCAAGCTGATCAAGTGGGCGATCATCATCGCCGGCGTCGCGATCGCGGCACCGGCGGCGTTGTTCATCCTGAAGGGCGTGATCGCACTGGTCACGGCGGCCGTGATCGGCCTCGGCGCGATCTATTTCGCGCCGGTCGTCGCGATGAAGTTCGCGAACCAGAAGGTGAAGATGATCGTCCAGGAGGCGCAGGCGAATCCGATCGAGACGCTGATCAACCAGCTCGCGGAGAAGCGCCAGGCGGCCCAGAAGTTCGCGGACAGCATCACCGCGTTCCGCACCGAGGTGAAGAACTTCGAGAGCAAGACGGAGCTGTTCGAGAAGCAGTATCCGGATGACGCGCCACGCTTCCGGCAGCAGCTCGACACGATGAAGCAGCTGCTCTCGTTTCGCGAGGGGCGCTACAAGCAGGTGCAGGCCGAACTGAAGAACTTCGCATCGGCGATCGACCGTGCGAAGGCGATGTGGGACATGTCGCAGGCCGCGCAGCAGATGAACAAGCTCGCGGGCCGGCAGGCGTCCGACACGTTCGAGCAGATCAAGACCGACGTGGCCGTCGATTCGGTGATGCGCTCGGTCAACAAGGCGTTCTCCGAAATGGAGACGTCGCTGATGGATAACCCCGAGGTCAAGCAGGCACAGCAGCAGGCAGTGATGAACGCGCCGCACGCGCCCGGGCTCGACGCGACGACCCCCGCGCAACTGCCGTCGAAACAACAATAACTTCCTGCAGGCTCGCAACCATGAAAAAACTTCTTGGCGCCATCGCATTTCTGGTCGTGCTCGTCGGCGTATGGATCGTGCATCAGGGCGGCCTGTCGACGCTGATTCCCGCGCATGACGCGGCCCCGGCCTCGACGTCCGCGCAAGGTGGCGACAGCGGCCCGTCCACGCAGGCGTCGCCGTCAGCCAGCGTGCTGCCGGCCGGCTTCACGCCGCAGGCCAGCGCGCTGAAATCGATTGCAGAAAACGGTATCGTGCGGATCTCCGTGCAGAACCCGAGCGAACCGTTCTTCGGCGAGGACAAGGGCACGCCGCACGGCTTCAATGTCGAATTCGCGCGGCTGCTGTTCGCGGATCCGTCGTTCTCGCACGGCGGCAAGCCGGTCGTCGTCGATACGCGTCACGAGGTCGACACGTATCCGGGCGTGCCGAAGCAGCTGCTCGATACGGATGCGAAGGGGAACCACGTGGTCGACGTGGCGATGGACGGGCTGACGTTCCCGGACAACACGCCGTCGGGCATCGTCTATTCGGTGCCGTACGTCGACGATTTCGGCTATTCGCTGATCGTGCGGCGAGGCTCCGCGATCCGCTCGACCGACGATCTCGCGGGCAAGACGGTCGGCATCCTGAAGGGCGACCCGGACGTGCGTGCGTTCGTCACGCGCCAGTACCCGAACGTGAAGTTCGTCGAGGTCGACGATTCCGATCCGGCCTTCATCGCGAAGAGCATCGACGGCCATACGGTCGATGCGTTCATCTACGACTATCCGTTCGCGGTCAGCTCGATCAAGGACACCGACCTGAAGTTCGCGGTGACCAAGCTCGACGGCTCGAACATCGCGTACAAGATCGGCGTGCGCGCCGACGACCAGGATCTGCTGATCTACCTGAACGCCGCGATCGCGAAGCTCAAGCAGTCGCCGCAGTATCTCGACCTGCTGCGCAAGTACTTCGTCAGCGACCAGGCGGTGACGACCGCGGCCGCGTCGGGCGAGCATACGTACGTGGTGAAGGCGGGCGACACGCTGAACCTGATCGCCGCGAGCAAGCTCGGCAGCGGCCAGCGCTATCGCGAGATTCAACGCCGCAACAACCTCGCCAACCCGAACCTGATCCTGGCGGGCCAGCATCTGGTGATTCCGGTGCGGTAACGGCGGCGTGACGTGAACGAAGGAAGCTGAAGGGACGTGAAGGGACGTGAAGGGACGTGAAGGACGGCACGCGGCCCGGCGGAGGTGATCCGCCGGGCCGCGTGCTTTTCTGCGTCAGTGCGTGATCGACAGGAACAGGTAGGCAGCGAACAGCGACAGGTGCACGACGCCGTGCAGCACCGTCGTGCGCCCTTGGCTGAGCGTCAGCGTGCTGACCAGCAGGGTGAGCGCCAGCAGCACGGTTTCCATCGGGCCGATGCCGAGCGTGAGCGGCTGGCCGACCCAGATGAACACGGCCGCGACGGTCGGGATCGTCAGCCCGATACTCGCGAGCGCCGAACCGAGCGCGAGGTTCATGCTGGTCTGCAGGCGGTTCGCGCGTGCGGCGGTGACGGCCGCGAGCGCTTCCGGCAGCAGCACGAGCGCGGCGATCACGATACCGACCGCGGCCTCGGGCGCGCCGAGCTTCATCACCGCATGCTCGACGGCCGGCGACAGCAGCTTCGCGAGCAGCACGACCGCGACGAGACTCACGAACAGCAGCACCAGGCTGATCAGCGCAGTGCGGCCGCTCGGCGGCGCCGCATGTACCGATTCGTTCGCGCTGTCGTGCCCGGTGAGGAAGTAGTCGCGGTGGCGCACGGTCTGCACGAACACGAACGCGCCGTACAGCACGAGCGACGCCACGCCGGCGAATGCGAGCTGCGATTTCGAGAAGAACGGGCCCGGCGCGGCGCTCAGGTAGTTCGGCATCACGAGCGACAGTACCGACAGGGAAGCCAGCACCGCGAGCGCCTTGCTGGCGCCGCGCCCCTGGAAGTCCTGCTCGCCGTGCTTCCACGCGCCGACCAGCAGGCAGATGCCGACGATGCCGTTGCAGATGATCATCACGGCGGCGTACACGGTATCGCGGGCGAGGCCCGATTTCTCCGGGCCCGCGCCGAGCATCACCGACACGATCAGCGCGACTTCGATGACGGTCACGGCGATCGCGAGCACGAGCGTGCCGAACGGTTCGCCGACGCGGTGCGCGACGACTTCGGCATGGTGGACGGCGGCGAACACGGCGCCGGCGAGAGCGGCGGCGAACACCGCGATGACGAGGCCTTCGGCCGGTACGACGCGCGACAGCGCGAGGACCAGCCAGGCGGCAAGCGGGGCCACGAGGGTCCAGCGCGGGAGCTGGTTGGACGAGAGCGGCATGGAGGGTTTCCTTATGCGAGTGGCGGCGCGCGACGCGCCGTCACGGGTTGACGAAGCCCGGCCGTACTATCCGCCGAACGAGGATGATGAAACCGAAGGAGGGCGGCACGCAACGGTGCTGCCCGGGGTTCGCCGCCATGAGGCAGCGAGGGGCGCGGGCGGGCCGGAGCCCGTCGCGGGATGAAACGATTCGATGCGGCCGGCCGCGAACGACGAGGCGAGCACGTGTGACGACGCACGGGCCGGAGGCTCGGTTCCGACCCTGGAAGGGCGGCCGGCAATGGACGGCGGTGGCGACGTGACACGCGGTTTCCCCCTGAAATCCGGCGGTTTGTCGAATTTTATCAGGCGTTTGGGGGTCGCTATCTCATATTCGAATGCTTTCATAGACCTTTCGGTTTACAAAAAGTGCCCCGACCTTTCGATTTTTTTGTCTTTGCAGGTTTCGTAACGGTCTCTTGCACGACAAATTCGGGCTCGCCCTGACATAAATCTACCGACCGGTCGGTTTATAATCGCTCGCACCTCCACTTCATGACGGATCGCAAGCGATGGCTGTTTCTTCTGCACATTCGGTGAACTCGGGCGCGCTGGCGCCGTCGGCCGTCGTCGGCGTGATCGGCGCCGGCGCGATGGGCGCGGGCATCGCGCAGGTCGCGGCGGCGGCCGGCCATGCGGTGCTGCTGTACGACCTGAACGAAGCCGCTTGCGACAAGGCGCTGGCCGGCATCCGCGCGCAGTTCGCGCGCCTCGCGGAGAAGGGCCGGCTCGAACCGGCGCAGGCCGATGCGGCCGGCGCCCGGATTCGCGCGGTGCGTGCGCTGGCCGACTTCGCGGGCGCCGCGCTGATCGTCGAGGCGGCGGCCGAGCGGCTCGACGTGAAGCGCGAGATCTTCGCGACGCTCGAGCGCCATGTCGACGACGCGTGCCTGCTGGCCACCAATACGTCATCGATCTCGATCACGTCGATCGCGGCCGGGCTGCGTGTGCCGCAGCGCGTCGCCGGCCTGCATTTCTTCAACCCGGCGCCGCTGATGGCGCTCGTCGAGGTGGTCAGCGGGCTCGCGACCGCGCCGGAAGTCGCGCAGGTGCTGGTTGCGACCGCCGCCGCATGGGGCAAGCAGCCCGTGATGGCGAAATCGACGCCGTGCTTCATCGTGAACCGTGTCGCGCGCCCGTATTACGCGGAGGCGCTGCGCGTGCTGAACGAGCAGGGCGGCGCGCCGGCATCGATCGACGCGGTGATGCGCGAGGCCGGCGGCTTCCGGATGGGGCCGTTCGAGCTGATGGACCTGATCGGCCACGATGTGAACTTCGCGGTGACCGAATCGGTGTTCCGCGCGTATTTCAACGATCCGCGCTACACGCCGTCGCTGATCCAGCAGGAACTCGTGAACGCGGGCTTCCTCGGGCGCAAGTCGGGCCGCGGCTTCTATTCGTATGCGGACGGCGCGACGCCGCCTGCCCCCGATCTCGAAGCCCCGCGCGACGCGCCGGCCGACGTCGCGCTGTATGCGCAGGACGGACCGGCCGCCGCGCTGCATGCGCGCTTCGCCGAACGCATTCCGGGCGCCCGGCAGGCCGGCGCGCATGCCGACGACCTGCTCGCGACGGCCGGCCGCGCATCGATCGCGCTGACCGACGGCCGTACCGCGACCGAGCGCGCCGCGCAGACGGGCGCGGCCGATCTCGTGCTGGTCGACCTGGCGCGCGATTACGCGCAGGCCGGGCTCGTCGCGCTGACGCGCGCGCTCCAGTGCAGCGACGCGGCCTATGCGGACGCGGTCGGCCTGTTCCAGCAGGCGGGTTTTCGCGTCGTCGGCGTCGCGGACGTGCCGGGCATGGTCGCGATGCGCACCGTCGCGATGCTCGCGAACGAGGCGGCCGACACGGTGAACCAGGGCGTGTGCTCGCCCGCCGATCTCGATCTCGCGATGGAGAAGGGCGTGAACTACCCGTGCGGCCCGCTCGCGTGGGCCGATGCGATCGGCATCGGCCGCGTGCATCGCGTGCTGTCGAACCTGGCGGCGAGCTACGGCGAGGACCGCTATCGCGTGTCGCCGCGTATCGCCGCGCTGCATGCGGCCGGCCGCACGTTCCGGTCGTAGCCGTCGCCCCCGTTACTTCGAACACGATAACGACATCACTCCATTGGAGGAGCACCCCGATGACTCACCCGACGCATCCCGCCGCCGCCCTCGAGCCGATCGAGACCGCCAGCCGCGACGAACTGCAGGCGCTGCAGCTCGAGCGCCTCAAGTGGTCGCTGCGCCACGCGTACGACAACGTCCCGCACTATCGGCGTACGTTCGATGCGGCGGGCGTGCATCCGGACGACCTGAAGTCGCTCGCCGATCTCGAGAAATTCCCGTTCTCGACCAAGCACGATCTGCGTGACAACTATCCGTTCGGGCTGTTCGCGGTGCCGCGCGAGCAAGTCGTGCGCGTGCACGCGTCGAGCGGCACGACGGGCAAGCCGACGGTGGTCGGCTACACCGCGCGTGACATCGACACGTGGGCGAACGTGACCGCGCGCTCGATCCGCGCGGCCGGCGGCCGCCCGGGCGACACGCTGCACAACGCGTTCGGCTACGGGCTCTTCACCGGTGGCCTCGGGATTCACTACGGCGCGGAACGGCTCGGCTGCATGGTCGTGCCGATGTCGGGCGGGCAGACCGAGAAGCAGGTGCAGCTGATCCGCGATTTCGAGCCGAAGATCATCCTCGTCACGCCGTCATACATGCTGAACCTGATCGACGAGATGGTGCGGCAGGGGATGGACCCGGCCGAATCGTCGCTGAAGATCGGCATCTTCGGCGCCGAGCCGTGGACGCAGGCGCTGCGCGAGGAAGTCGAGACGCGCGTGGGCATCGACGCGCTCGACATCTACGGGCTGTCGGAGGTGATGGGCCCGGGCGTCGCGTGCGAATGCGTCGAGACGAAGGACGGCCCGGTGATCTGGGAAGACCATTTCTATCCGGAGATCATCGACCCGGTCACGGGCGAAGTGCTGCCCGACGGCAGCCAGGGCGAGCTGGTGTTCACGTCGCTGACGAAGGAGGCGATGCCGGTGATCCGCTACCGCACGCGCGACCTCACCGCGCTGCTGCCGCCGACCGCGCGCGCGATGCGCCGGCTCGCGAAGATCACGGGCCGCTCCGACGACATGCTGATCGTGCGCGGCGTGAACGTGTTCCCGAGCCAGATCGAGGAGATCGTCGTCGCGCTGCCGCAGCTGTCGGGCCAGTTCCAGATCACGCTGTCGCGCGACGGGCACATGGACCGCCTCGACCTCGCGGTCGAACTGCGCTCCGAAGCGGCCGCGTCCGTCAGCGAAAGCGATCGCGCGGCGCTCGCGCGCGAGCTGCAGCACCGGATCAAGACGATGGTCGGCGTGTCGTCCGGCGTGACGGTGCTGGCCGCGGGCGGCATTCCCGCCACCGCGACCGGCAAGGCCCGGCGCGTGATCGACCGCCGCCAGGCCGCCTGATTCCCCTGTTTGCCGTTCAACCCGAGGAAACCTGTTCGATGGATGGATTGAAGACCCTGGCCGTCACGGTCGATGCGCGCGGCATCGCAACCGTCGCGCTGCAGCGCGGCGACGTGCTCAACGCATTCGACGAGACGATGATCGCCGAACTGACCGATGCGTTCACCACGCTCGGCCGGCGTGACGACGTGCGCGCGATCGTGCTGCGTTCGGAGGGGCGCGCGTTCTGCGCGGGCGCCGACCTGCAGTGGATGCAGCGCGCGAGCGCGAACGACGCGGCCGCGAACCTGCGCGATGCGGAGCGGTTCGCCGCGATGATGCGCGCGATCCGGCAATGCCCGAAGCCGACGGTGGCGCGCGTGCAGGGCCATGCGTTCGGTGGCGGCGTCGGCCTGTGCGCGGCGTGCGACATCGTGATCGCGAGCGATCACGCGCGCTTCTCGGTCAGCGAGGCACGCTTCGGGATCCTGCCGGCCGTGATCGGCCCGTATCTGGTCGAGGCGGTCGGCCAGCGCCAGGCGCGCCGGCTCGCGCTGACGGCGACCCAGCTCGCCGCGGGCGAAGCGGTCGCGATCGGCCTGATCCACCAGGCCGTGCCGCTCGATGCGCTCGACGAAGCGCTCGACCGGACGCTCGCCGAACTCGGCCGCAACGGCCCGAACGCGCTGATGGAGATCAAGCGCTTCTTCGACGCGATCGGCGAGTATCCGCCGTCGGACGAGCGCGCGGCGTTCACCGCGCAGACGATCTCCCGCGTGCGGGCGACACAGGAAGCGAAGGAAGGCTTCGCCGCGTTCTTCGCGAAGCGGCCGCCAGCCTGGGAGGCGGGCACCGAGTAACGGGAAACTGAGGGGAAACCAGGGCGAAACGGCGGCGCTCGGCGGTGCAGCGGGCCCGGCCGAATTTTGCGGCTCGGGCGCGGGCGCTTGCTCTACAATGCGTGACCTCCGGCGCGCTGCCGGCCCAGCCCCGACCGATTCTTCATCCGATGATCGTCAACCGCCTTATCTCCGAGATCCTGTTCGGCTTCACCGGCCTGATCGGCATCATCAACCCGATCGGCATCGCGTTCCTGTTTCTCGAACGGACCGAGGCGCTCACCGAGCAAGAACGCGATCTGCTCGCGAGGAAGGTCGCGTTCAACGCGTTCGTCGTGCTGATGGTCGCGTTCTTCGCCGGCACGCCGGTGCTGCATTTCTTCGGGATCTCGATGGAAGCGCTGCGGATCGGCGGCGGCTTCGCGGTTGCGGTGGCCGGCTGGCAGATGCTGAACGAACCCGACGGGCCGGGCGGCGGCGACACGCCGGTCAAGCCGATCGACGCGAACGCGATCATGACGCGCGCATTCTTCCCGCTGACCATGCCGCTGACGGTCGGCCCCGGCTCGATCGCGACCGCGATCGCGCTGAACGCGAACCGCACGCACAAGCTGTCGGAGTTCGCGCTGTCGAGCATCGTGTCGATCGCTGTCTCGGTGCTGGTGGCGATCGTGATCTGGCAGGTCTACAGCCGCTCCGCGCTGCTGTCGCGCTACCTCGGCAGCGAAGGCACCAAGGTCGCGAAGCGCGTGTCGGCGTTCCTGCTGCTGTGCATCGGCGTGCAGATCATGCTGACCGGTTTTTCCGCGTTCCTGCAGCCGATCGCCGACCAGGCCAAGTAAGCAAGCGCCCCGCGCCGCTGCGCACGTGCTGCGCGGCCGGTGCTCGTACGACCTCGCGCTGACGACCACTCCCTTCGTACGATGCGGCGACGCCGCACGCATTTTTGCCGCCCGGGATACCATGCGACGGTCCGGCGGATGCGCGGCGCGCATCCGGCCGTCAGCTCAACTTCAATGGCGAGGCGCGCAATGGAATACGTGAAATTCGGATCGACGGGGCTGGAGGTGTCGAAGCTGGTGCTGGGTTGCATGACGTTCGGCGAACCGTTACGCGGCACGCATCCGTGGACGCTGCCGGAAGCGCAGAGCCGTCCGATCATCCAGCGGGCAGTCGAAGCCGGCATCAACTTCTTCGATACCGCGAACATGTATTCCGACGGCACGTCGGAGGAGATCGTCGGCCGCGCGCTGCGCGATTTCGCGAAACGCGACGACATCGTGATCGCGACCAAGGTGTTCTACCGGATGCGGCCCGGGCCGAACGGCGCGGGGCTGTCGCGCAAGGCGATCATGACCGACATCGACCAGAGCCTGAAGCGGCTCGGCACCGACTATGTCGATCTCTACCAGATTCACCGCTGGGACGACGGCACGCCGCTCGAGGAGACGCTCGAGGCGCTGCACGACGTCGTGAAGGCCGGCAAGGCGCGCTATATCGGCGCGTCGTCGATGTTCGCGTGGCAGTTCGCGAAGGCGCTGCACACGTCGAAGCAGCACGGCTGGACCCGCTTCGTCAGCATGCAGAACCACCTGAACCTGCTGTATCGGGAAGAGGAGCGGGAAATGCTGCCGCTGTGCGAAGACGAAGGGATCGCGGTGATTCCGTGGAGCCCGCTCGCGCGCGGCCGCCTCACGCGCAACTGGGACGAGTCGACCGAGCGGCAGCAGAGCGACGCGGTCGGCCAGCGGCTTTACGATGCGACGGCGGAGTCGGACAAGGCGGTCGTCGATGCCGTGGCGACGATCGCGGCCGCCCGCAACGTGCCGCGTGCGCAGGTCGCGCTTGCCTGGGTCGCGCAAAAGCGCGGGGTCACCGCGCCGATTGTCGGCATTTCGAAGCCGCAGCAGCTGGACGACGCACTGGCCGCGCTCGAACTGAAACTGACCGACGACGAGATCTCGACGCTCGAACGCCCGTACGTGCCGCACGCGGTCGCCGGGATCAACTGAGCGGCGGCGCCGCGCGGTCGTCAGCGCGCGGCGTCGAGCATCGGGTAGGTGAACAGGCCGAAGTGAACGACGTTCAACCCCGCATGCGCGAGCGCGGACGCGAGCAGCCCGCCGCGCCGCCAGGCGAGGCCGTAGCCGATGCCGGCCACCGTGCCGAGCACGATCCATTGCCAGCCGCCGGCGGCGTGCGCGGCGCCGAACAGCACCGCGCCGATCGCGAGCGCGGCCCACGGCCCCCATGCGAACGCGCGCAGCGCGCGCGTCAGCCCGCCCTGCACGTAGCCGCGGAACAGCGCTTCCTCGGCGAGCGTCACGATCAGCAGGTTGTTCACGAGCCACAGCCAGCCCGACGGCGGCCACTTGGGCGCCCAGCCGACCAGACCGATCGCGAGCGCGCCGGCCAGGCACGCGGCCGCCGTTGCGACGGCCGCCACCGCGCCGGTGCGCAGCGCGCGCGACAGCGGGATGTCGGGGGCGACCCACGGCAGCACCCACACCAGCCACAAGCCGACGAGCGGCTTGTCGAGATTCAGGTACATCGTGAACGGCACGGCATCCGGCGTGAAGCGCGTCGGGCCGATCACGCGCGGATTGTGGAAGCCGGGAATCAGGTGCAGGCTGAGCGCGATCGCGACGGCGGCAAAGACGACGTGCGCGGCGATGCGCACCGCGCGCGGGCGCTCGGGCATCACGCCCCAGGCGGCCGCGGCCAGCAACGCGAGCGGGGCCAGCGCGAGCGGCCCGAGCTTGCCGAACGCCAGCGCGCACGCATAGCCGAGCGCGGCGAGGCCGACGCTCAGGCCGTGCTGCGGGCGATGCCACGCGAACGCGGCGGCCGCGAACAGCGCGAGCCAGATCGTGGCGGACGGAAGGAGCGAAAGGGACATGACAGGAGCGGCATTCGTCGGACGAGACGCCGCGCATCATACAGCAGCCGGCTCGCGATGCCGGTGGAGAGCGGTCAACGGTCAGCGGCCGGCGGTTTCGGTGACGCTGTCGCGGCCCGGGACGTGGACGCTGTTGCGCTCGCGCATCCGCCGCCGGTACCAGAACGTCCACAGCAGCAGACAGCCGAACACGGTGTAGCCCATGATCGGCGACACGACCAGCACGCGTTCGACCGGCCAGGTCACGACCATCCAGAGGCGCAGCAGCATTTCCAGCGTCATGAAGGCGCCCCACACGAAGGTCATCCGCCGGAGCATCTGCCGCAGCCCCGGCTGGGCTTCCCAGACGGCTTCGAAATGCGCGGCGCCGCCATCCATCTCGCGGGCCACCGTGGCGCGGGCCAGGTAGAAGATCAGCGGGCGTTCGCGGAACAGCGACAGCAGGAACACGACGCCGATCGTGCCCGACGCGAGCGATTCGCGCATCAGCAGCGTGCGCGCGCTGCCGCCGAGCGCCATCCCGAGGATCGACAGCGCGATGCCCAGCAGCACGATGGCCGCCACCGCATCGACGCGGCGCGAGCGGATGAATTCGACGATCGACCAGATGATCGGCGGGACCGCCGACGCGTACAGTGCGCCGGTTTCGCCGAAAGACGGCTGCGCGGCCCGGTAGGCAATCCAGGGCAGCACGAGGTTGACGAAGAGTTCGAGGATCAGTCCGGCTCGCGGTTTCACGGTGAGCAATTCCACGCAGGGTGGGGCGAACCTGCAAAGGGCGTGGTGGCCCGCGGTTGCCCCGAAAAGGGTTCGATTGAGTATAGCGAAGAATCGGGTGGGGCTGCGGTGCCGTGTCGGCCGCTTGCCGCCGGCGGCGCCGGTGCCATCGTCATGGAAGTGCCGCGGCCGGCAGCGTGATCGTGACCGTGGTGCCCTGCAGCATGACGCTGTGCACGTGGATCGTGCCTTCGTGCCGCTCGACGACGGTCTTGACGAACGCCATGCCGAGCCCGACGCCACTGGTTTCCGGCTGGCCGGCGGTGCGGAAGCGCCGGTAACGCTCGAACAGCCGCGTCTGGTCCGCGCTGCTGATCCCGCACCCGTTGTCGCGGATCGTGCAGCGCACGGTCCTGCCGTCGGCGCCCGGCTCGACCCTGCATTCGACGCTCGTCAGCGACGCGCTGTACTTGATGGCATTGTCCAGCAGGTTGATCAGCGCGCGCGACAGCAGCGCCGGGTCGCCGAGCACGATCGTGTCGTCGCGCCGCGGCACGTCGTCGATCGACATGGATTTCCGGTGCGCGAGCGGCCACACCGCGTCGCGTGCCTCGTTCATCAGGTCGGCGAGGTTGACCGGCACGCGCTCGTAGTCGCTGGCCTCCGCACGCGAGAGCTGCGCGAAGCCGTCGGCCAGCGCCAGCGTGTGCCGCGCCAGCTTGCCGATTCTCGCGAACTGTTGCTTCATCTGCACGTCGCCCGATCGTCGCGCCTGCGTGTCGATCAGGATGATCAGCGAGGTCAGCGGGGCGCGCATGTCGTGCGAGAACAGCGTCAGCATGTCGTTGCGCTGGCGCTCGAGCATGTCGCGGCGGACGGTCGCGTGGCGCAAGGTTTCCAGCGCGTGGTGGATCTGCGTGATCTCGGGCCCTATGCCGCGCGGCATCGCGACGTGCGACGTATCGCCATCGCTGAGCGCGACGATCCGGCGGCCGAGCGCATCGAGCGGCTTCGACAGCAGTCGCTGCACGCCGCGCGCGAGCGAGGCCAGGATCGCGACGCACAGTGTCGTGGCGAAGGCCGACAACGCGACCTTGATCCGGGCGGTGTTCCGGCCGCCGATCGCACGATGCCGGGCCAGGTCGATCACGCGGTCGCGCAGCCGCTCGCTCGGCCGGAAATGCGGCACGATCGCGCGGGAAAAGTCGGCCGCACTCATCGCATAGACGCCGTTCTTGCCGCCGGCGACGGCCGCGTCGACGAGCGGCAGGATGTGCGCGTCGAAGGCCCCGTTGAGCTGCGCGTATTCGCGTGCCACGTCAGGGTCGTCGAGCTGCGCGCCGATCGAGCCGTCGATCAGCGCGCGCAATTGCTCGATGCGGCCGCGCATCCGCATGATGTCCGCGAACTGCGTGCGCTCGAGCGCCTGCCGCGCGAACATCGGCGCGATGAGCAGCGAGCCCGTGCGCCCCGCGTATTCGCGGAGATCGCCGAGAAGCCGCGCGAGCAGGATCGCCCCCGAGGTGCGCGGGTCGCCCATCGCGGTGTCGGTCATGGCGCCGTCGATCAGCAGCGACAGCGTGTCGACGATCCGGAACAGGCGCGCCTGCGCGTGCTGGATATCGTGAACGCCGCGTGTCGCGCGCGGCCGCATGCCGAGTGCATCGACTTCCGTGCGCGCATCGGCGAGCGTGATCCGGACCGAGTCGAGCGCATGCAGCAGGTTGCTGCGTTCGCGATCGTCGAGCACGGTCGCCTGCGCGATGCCGCCGCGAAAATGGTCGAGCGCCTGGTCGGAACGCACGCGCGCGGCGAGCAGTTGGCGGACCTCGGTGGCGCCGTCGTCCTGCGGGCGCACCAGCAGGTCGTTCGTCGGGCCGCGTTCGGCCGAGATCACGTTGGCGGCGCTCATCGCGCCGCGGACGAATTCGAAGCTCTGCAGGTCGGCATTCTCCTGCCGGTATTGCCTGACACTCCCCCAGATGATCGTGCCGCACAGCAAGGCCAGCAGCGAGGTGACGAGTGCGAAGCCGATATGGGTCTTCTGCTGGATCGTCAGCGATCGAATGGGATATGCGCGTTCCCGGCTAAACGAGAATGAATGATTCATGACACACCATGTTTGCAAGCTATCCCGGGTGGGCCCGTATTCTCGGCCTGTCGGCGCCGCGACACCGTAAGGTTTTGTGGGGGGCGGGGGCCGCCTTCAAGGGGGGCGGCAACGATCCCGGCCGGGAGGCCGGATCGTGCCTTGCACAGGATCACCTTGCGTCAGTGTCCTGTCGACATCGGACGAGTCGCGCTTGATCCGGAGAAACCCTGAGCGCGCATCGCACCGGTGGCGCATGACGACGGATGGTTCGGATTGCGAATGTTTCTGGTCGTCGGGTTCGAACGATGCGCGGCACGAAGTTCGCGACGGACGACGGCGGCAAGGAGGGCGTGCCGGAAGGAAACGACAGGCAGGTGCGCCGCCCGCGCACGGGCGACGCTCCAGGGTGACGCTTGCAGCCCGCGTGCCGCGGCGCGAATCGCTGCCGCGGCCGCGCGTGCGGTCAGGCGAGGGCGGGCTGGACGATGATCTTCACGTTCCGGTCCTTGTGGTTGACCAGTTCCTCGAAGCCATGCGAGACGATGTCGCCGAGCGCGATGCGTCCGGTGATGAGCGGCTGCACGTCGATGCGGCCGTCCGCGATGAAGCGGATCACGTCCGCGAATTCGCCGTTGTACGCGAGCGAGCCGATCACTTCCTTCTCGGTCGACACGATGTCGAAGAAGTTGAACGGCGCCGGCTCCTCGAAGATCCCGACCATCACCGACTTGCCGGCCTTGCGGATCACGTCGATCGCGAGCTTCGCGGTGGTGGTGTGGCCGATGCACTCGAACGACACGTCGGCGCCGTAGCCGCCGGTCAGCGCCTTGACTTCCGCGATCGCATCGGACGTCTTCGGATCGATGACGACGCTTGCGCCGACCTCCAGCGCCTTCTGCTTGCGCGCGGCCGACATTTCCAGCGCGATCACGCGCCCGGCGCCCGCGGCCTTCGCGCACATGATCGTGCACAGGCCGATCGTGCCCGCGCCGACCACGACGACGGTCTGCCCGACGATGTTGCCGGCCTTCTTCACCGCATGCAGCCCGACCGCGAGCGGTTCGATCAGCGCGCCGGCCTCGGTCGGGAAGTCGTCGGGCAGCTTGTACAGCAACTCGGCCGGCACGTTCACGTATTCGGCGAATGCGCCGTTGTTCATCAGCCCGGTGAACGCGAGGTTCTCGCAGATGTTGTACAGCCCATGCTTGCAATACCAGCAGGTGCCGCAATGCTGGCAGGCGTCGGCCGTCACGCGATCGCCGACCGCGTAGCCCGTCACGCCCGCGCCGAGCTCGGCGATCTCGCCGCTGAACTCGTGGCCGAGGATGCACTGGCCCTTCAGGCCCGTCAGCGGATGCGGCGCGTCGACCGGGATGAAGACCGGGCCCGCGACGTATTCGTGCAGGTCCGAGCCGCAGATCCCGCACCAGTGCACGCGAATCGTCACCCAGCCTGCCGGCGGGCGCTCGGGAACGGGAACCTGTTCGACGCGGATGTCGTGTCGGCCGTGCCAGACGGCGGCTTTCATGCTCGGGGCGGTGGTCGTTGCCGGTGTACTCACGTTGCTGTCTCCATCAGGTTGTCGTCGGGCGCGAGGCGTGGCTGCCGGTGCGCCCGTCGCGCGAGTGCGCGAACGACCGGTATGCAGGAACGGGGCCAGCTCGAGTGGGGGCGCCGGACGGCGATCGGACGGGATGGGAACGATGCGATGCACCATTTACCGGCTCTGTGACAGGAAATGATTTGACGGAAGCAGGGGGTGAAATTTGCTGCGGAAGCAAAAACTCCGGCCGGGTGAGACGCTGGGACGTTCGTCTCAGCGCAATGAGACGAATCGCGAGACGCACGCTACCACGCCGATCCATTGCCGCGATCGGCGGAACGGATCGTTGCGCACATTACCCCTTTACTTGAAGTTAACTTCAATTTGTATCATGTGCGCCAGTCCGATCCCGGACGCGTGATGCATCCCGTTGCACGCGGCCGTTTCAACGGAGGGGGAGATGACCGAATCGCCTGTCGCGGCCGATGCCGCCACGCTGCCGTCGCGCAGCTACCGGGCCGCCGTCGCGAACGTCGTGCTGGCGAGCATCGTGTCGGCGCTGCACGTCGGCAAGGCGACGATCGCGTTGCCGTCGCTCCAGCACGAATTCGGCGGCTCGCTTGCGTCGCTGAGCGGGATCATGTCGGTGTTTCCGTTCGTCGGCGTGTTCGGCGGCATCGCGGCCGGCCTGCTGGTGCGACGCTGGGGCGACCGGCTGCTGCTGATCGCGGGCCTCGTGATCCTCGGCCTGTCGAGTGTCGCCGGCGCATGGGCCGGCAGCTTCACGCTGTTGCTGGCCACGCGTTTCGTCGAAGGGCTCGGTTTCGTGATCGTGGTGGTTGCCGCGCCGGCCGTGCTGAATCGCGTGACGCCGCCCGAGCGGCGCAATCTCGTATTCGGCCTGTGGAGCACGTTCATGCCGGTCGGCATGGCGCTGTCGATGCTGGTCGGGCCGCTGCTCGGCGGCTGGCGCAACGGCTGGCTCGCGGCCGCGGCGCTGACGCTCGCCGCGGCGGCTGCGGTGCCCGTCACGACGTCGGCGGATGCGCCGTCGCGGCAGGCCGGCGCGCCGCGCATCGGGCCCGCGCTGCGCGACGTGCTCGCGTCGCGCTCGACCACGCTGCTGGCGCTGGGGTTCGCCACCTACAACGTGCAGTTCTTCGCGGCGATGACGTTCCTGCCGGTGTTCCTGATGCAGCGCCTCGGCGTCGCGGTCGGCGCCGCGGGGTTGATCAGCGCGGCGATCGTCGCCGCGTGCGTGATCGGCAACCTGACGGCCGGCTGGCTGTTGTCGCGCGGCGCACGGCCCGGGATCGTGATGGCCGCGACGTCGGTCGCGATCGGCGCGGCCGGCGCGGGGCTCTTCAGCGCGGCCACGCCGGCGCCGCTCGCGGTCGCGCTGGGTTTTGCGTTTTCGGCGATCGCGGGGATGTTGCCCGCGACGATCCTCGCGTGTGCGCCGGGCTCCGCGCCGACGCCGTCGCTGGCGCCGCTCAGCATCGGCTGGGTCGTGCAGGGCAACTATCTCGGGCAGGTGATCGGGCCGCTCGCGATCGGCTCGATCGTCGGCGCATTCGGCTGGTCGGGCGGCATCGGGCTGATGCTCGCGGCTGCCGTCACCGGCGCGGCGATCGGCCTGTCGCTGCTGCGCGAAACGATGGGCCGGCGCTGAGCGCGGCGCCGTTCAATCTGCACGGAAATCCGTCAAGCATGCTCAACACCATGGAAAGCCTGATTTGCGAAGCAGACCCGCCGTGCGATGCGCCGGCATGGGTCGAAGACGATGCGATGCCGCCACGTGGCGGCGTCGCGCATCCGCTCGGGACGATCGGCCGGGCGCCGGTTCCCGAGCACGCGGCGGCGGCCGTCTCGCCGTTGCGCCCGCAACT
Organism: Burkholderia sp. AU6039; assembly: GCF_002223365.1. Classification (NCBI taxonomy): domain Bacteria; kingdom Pseudomonadati; phylum Pseudomonadota; class Betaproteobacteria; order Burkholderiales; family Burkholderiaceae; genus Burkholderia; species Burkholderia sp. AU6039. The sequence continues at coordinate 1,918,289 of NZ_NKFK01000005.1, read as the reverse complement.
GTTCGTCACGGTGCTGGAGGCCGACGACCATGCGTTGCTGATCCGCTGGGTCGAGAGCGGCCGGTGCCATTACGGCGAGCAGCGCTGGCGCTTGCGCGTCGCGTTGCAGCCGGGCCGCTGCGCGATCTCGGGGCAGCCGATCGAGCCGGGCGAGCCGGTGTTCCGGCCGGTGCGGCGGCCCGTGCCGGCCAACGGCGACGAGATGATCTGCCCGGCGGCGGTGCCGGGTGCGGCCGGCCTGGCACGTGACGCCGCCCCGGAGGGCGACGACGCGCGCGAGCCGGCCGATGTTTCCGGTTGAACGCCGGCCGGCTGCGACACGCGGTCGTTACTTCTTCACGTCGTGCCGGTACTGGATGAAGCCGGCGTTGTTCGCGAGCTTGTCGTACAGCGCGCGTGCCGTCGTGTTGGTTTCGTGGGTGAGCCAGTACACACGGCTCGCGCCGGCTTCACGGGCATGTTCGTACACGGCCTCGATCAGCGCGCCGCCCGCGCCTTGCCCGCGTGCGTCGGGTGCGGTGTACAGGTCCTGCAAGTAGCAGTACGGCCCTTCGGTCCAGCACGAGCGGTGGTAGATCGAATGCACGATCCCGACCAGCGCACCCGATGCGTCGAATGCGCCGAGCACGAACATCGGCTCGGCGGGATCCATCAGGCGCGCCCACGTCGTCGCGAACACCGCCTCGCTCAGCGCGGTGTCGTAGAACTTCTGATAACCCTGCCACAGCGGGCGCCACGCGGCTTCGTCCGCGGCGACGAGCGGGCGCACCGTGACGCGCGTCGCGTCGTTCGCGCGGCTGGCCGCATCGCGCGCGCTTGCCTGCGCGTGGCGAATCGCGGTGAGCGACCGGCGCTGCTCGCCCTGCGCGTCGAAGTTTTCCGGGGCGAGCCACGCGTCGAACGCGGCGCGCACATCCGGCCATTCGCCGTCGATGATCGAGAACCACGCGGTGTCGCGATTGCGGCCGCGGTAGATGATCGCCTGCCGGAACGTGCCCTCGTAGCGGAAGCCGAGCCGGGCGGCGGCCTTGCGCGACGGGAGGTTCAGGTCGTCGCACTTCCATTCGTAACGCCGGTAGCCGAGCGTGTCGAACGCGTACTTCATCAGCAGGAACTGCGCTTCGGTGGAAACGGGCGTGCGCTTGAGCAGCGGCGAGAACGTGACGGAGCCAACCTCGATCACGCCGTTGGCCGGATCGATGCGCATCAGCGCGAGCGTGCCGACCGCGCGGCCGGTGGCGCGGTCGATCACCGTGTAGTGCAGCGGATCCGGGCTCGCCTGCGCGGTACGCGCGTACTCGCGGTAGCTCGCTTCGTCGGCGTACGGGCCGTGTGCGAGATAGGTCCAGTCGCTGCCGTCCGGCGCCTGCGAGTAGGCGGCGTGCAGGTCGGCCGCGTGGCGCTCGGCGTCGAGCGGTTCGAGCCGGCAGTAGCGGCCTTCGAGCACGATGCGCTCCGGGCGCGGGCGCGCGGACCAGTCGGGAACGGGGTGGCCGATGGGTTGCTGGAAAGCGTTGGTGAGCGTGGACAAGGTCGATCTCGCTTCGGTTGGCGGCCGGCGACATGCCGGCATGCAGACGATCGTAGTCGCGGCGAGGTACCATGAGAAGCGCCAGAGATCGGCAAATTTATGGTGCCACGAATATCGGGGGCCGAACCGCGAGCCGCCGTTCACCAGCCGTGCGCCACTTGCCGTCCACCACGTTCCGACATTTTCACGCTGCGATGTTCCGATGACGACTGTCCTTCCTTCCGGCGATGCGCCGTTGCTGCCGCTCGACGCGCCGCTGGCGCGCACGCCGGACGCGCCTTCGCTGCAGCGCCAGTTGCTGCGCCGCGTGCGCGACGCGATTCTCGGCGGCGCGATGCCGGCCGGCACGCGGCTGCCCGGCACGCGCGCGCTGGCCGAGACGCTCGGCGTGTCGCGCAACACGACGGCCGCCGTCTACGAGCAGCTCGTCGCCGAAGGCTTCCTGCAGTCCGACCGCCGCGGTACGCGCGTGGTCGGGCTGTCACGGCCGGCGCCGCCGCGCCGGCGTGCCGCGCCGCCGGCCGTCGCGCAGCGGCTCGGCCGGATTCGCCCGAGCCGCATCGGCACCGGCGAATCGGAGGGTTTCCGGCCGGGCGTGCCCGCGCTGACGCATTTCCCGGCGGACGCATGGCGCCACGCGATCGACCGCGCGCTGCGCCGCGCCGGCCGCGACCTGCTCGGCTATGGCGACCCGCTCGGCGAGCCCGCGCTGCGCGAATCGATCGCGCGCCACCTGGCCGTGACGCGCGGCGTGCGCTGCGATCCCGAGCAGATCGTGATCACGGAAGGCGCACAGGGCGCGATCGCGCTGTGCGCGCAGTTGCTGACGAACCCGGGCGATACGGTGTGGGTCGAGGAGCCCGGCTATCGCGGCGCGCGCACCGCGATGCAGGCGGCCGACCTCGACGTCGTGCCGATGCCGGTCGACGCGGAAGGGCTGCGCACCGACGAGGACGACTGGCGCGAGCGGACGCCGCGCCTCATCTATACGACGCCGTCGAACCAGTTCCCGACCGGCGCCGTGCTGTCGATCTCGCGCCGGCTCGCGCTGATCGATGCCGCGCGCCGGCATCGCGCGTGGATCATCGAGGACGACTACGACAGCGAATTCCGTCACACCGGCGAGCCGATTGGCGCGATGCACGGGCTCGCGCCCGATTCGCCCGTCGTCTATCTCGGCTCGTTCAGCAAGACGATGTTTCCGGCGCTGCGGATCGGTTTTCTCGTGCTGCCCGACGCGCTGCTGGCCGCGGTGCGGCCGGTGCTGCCGGAGATGCTGCGCGGGGGGACGCGCCACGTGCAGCTCGCGCTGGCCGATTTCATCGAGACGGGCGAGTACGGCCGCCATCTTGGCCGCATGCGCCGGTTGTACCGCGACCGGCGGCGCTTGCTGCTGGCCGCGCTCGACGGCAACCTGAGCGTGCCGCATCAGATCGAGGGCGGGCCGTGCGGGCTGCATCTCGCGTTGCGGCTGCCGGCGCGTTACCGCGATCGCGCGATCGTCGACGCCGCGCGTGCGCACGGCATCGGGCCGTTTCCGCTGTCGGGTTTTTCGATCGATGCGGGATCGGCGGGCAACGGGCTCGTGCTCGGTTTCGGCAATACGTCGGCCGACGCGTTCGAGCCGATGTTGCGGATGCTGTCGGCGATCGCGGAGCGGGTGGGTGGGGCGTGATGTGGGGGCGGCCGGGCGCGCGGGTGACGTCACCCGTCGCCGGTGATTTCCGCGTCCGTATCGATTTCGATTTCGCTTCGGGATCCCGACGGGAGAATCGAGTCATGAATGGACGAGCTGGATCGGTGATGACCGTCGTTCGTCTGGCTGCCTTCGCTACGGAAGCCGCGTGCGCTCGTGCGACGGATGACAATCGGACTTGTGCGGATTGACGAACCGCACACTTTGTTCGAAACGGCCACCGTCGCGGCTCCGCGCTTGCCGCGCCACCCGGCATTCGGGTTTCGATTCGTATGGTCGAACAGGCCGCGTGGACTATAAATGGATGGGTGTACCGGGCCTTGTCGAGCGCCTGCGCGTCTCGCGCATGTCGGCGCCGTGACTCCCGGGGGAGGTGCACCGTGGTTCGCCAGACGCTTGCTCGCGCCGTGCTTCGCACCGCGTTGATCGGGGGCGTGTTTGCCGGCTGTTTGCCGGCCCCGCCGGCCGTCCTTGCCGGAACCCTCTCGCCGCCCGTCATGCCGCATCCGATGAAGCAACGGCCGGCTGCCGCGCCTTACGCGATGCCGGTCGATTTTCCGGCGATCGTCGACCGCTACGGCCCGGCCGTCGTGACCGTCATGACCGTCGCACCCGACCAGCAGGCGAGCGGCCCGTCGTTCACGACCCTCGATCCCGACGATCCGCTCGCGGCGTTCTTCCGGCGTGACGCACCGCCGCCCGCGCAGGGCCCGCAGGCGCCAGGCCAGCAGGCGCAGGCGCCGGCACCCGACACCGCGCCGCGCGCGGTATCGGGCAGCGGCTCGGGTTTCATCGTCAGCGCCGACGGCCTGATCCTCACGTCCGCCCACGTGGTCGACGATGCCACCGACGTGACGGTGCGGCTCACCGACCGCCGCGAATTCAAGGCGACCGTGCTGGCCGTCGATCCGCAAAGCGATGTCGCCGTGCTGCGTGTCAACGCAACGAAGCTGCCGTTCGTGCGCGTCGGCGATTCGTCGAAGGTCCGCGCGGGCGAGCCGGTGATGACGATCGGCGCGCCGGACGGATCGGGCAACACGGTCACGGCCGGCATCGTCAGCGCGACGTCGCACCGGCTGCCGGACGGCAGCGCGTTTCCGTTCTTCGAAACCGACATTGCGCCGAACCCCGACAACTCCGGTGGCCCCGTCTTCAATCGGGCCGGCGACGTGATCGGCATCGCAGTGCAGGTCTACACGGGCACCGACCGCTACGCGAGCACGACGTTCGCGATCCCGATCGCGTTTGCCGCAAAGGTGCGTGCGCAACTGCAGAAGCAGATGCAGGCGCAGGCGCAGCAGGCCCAGGCGCCGGGCGAGTCGTCGTCCGGCAATGCGATCGGCGTCGACGTGCAGGATGTCGGCATCGGGCTGGCCGCGGCGTTCGGGCTGCCGCGCCCGGCGGGCGCGCTCGTCAACGGCGTCGCGCCCGGCTCGCCGGCCGCCGCGGCCGGCGTGAAGCCCGGCGACGTGATCGTGAAGCTGGGAGACAAGACGATCGGCCGATCGGCCGAGCTGAACGACCTGGCCGCGGCGCTGCCGCCGGGCCAGAAGACGCCGCTGCGGCTGATCCGCAACCGTGCGCCGGTGATGCTGACGATCACGGGCGCCGACGAGGCCGCCGGCACCGCCGGCCCTGCTGTCGCCATGGCCGTGCCGAAGGCGGCTGCACGACCGGCGGCGGGAGCAGCGGCTGCCGACGGCGGCGACCGCCTCGGGCTGACGATGCATGCGCTCAGCGACGACGAGCGCCGCTCGACGGGGCTCGCGGTCGGGATGATGGTGGACGCGGTGCACGGCCCGGCAGCCAAGGCCGGCATCCAGCCGGGCGATGTCGTGCTGGAGCTCAACGATACGCTGCTCGAGACGCCCGATGACATACCGACGCTCGAAGCGAACGGCAGCGTGATCGCGGTGCTGATCCAGCGCAACAACGCCCGGAAATTCGTGTCGGTGCGTGCGCGTTAGGGCGTTGACGCGGTCGCTATCGTCCGCCTACCATCGTTCGATCTCGCACGCAGTCAGCAAGGCATTCAGGAGCCATCCGGCATGAACGCAGCATTCATCATCGTAGTAGTCCACAGGCGCAGGGTCCGGTAGCGGCACCGCGCCGGCACCCATGCGCCCCCGACTCGTTCGGGGGCTTTTTTTTGCATTGCGCACGGCCGTGCGGCACGTGCGCGGAGGGCATCCGCTTGCAATCGAACCTGCCGATCGCTTCCGAACGGGCGTCGCCGAGACCCGCGACGCTGATCCTGCTGTGTGCGTGCTCGGTGCTGCCGCTGAGCCTGTTCCTGCCGTCGCTGCCCGCCATCGCGCGCGACCTGCGCGCCGACTATACGCTCGTCGCGCTGTCGCTCGGCGGTTACGCGGCGGTGGCCGCGTCGCTGGAGTTCGTGATGGGGCCGCTGTCGGACCGGTTCGGGCGGCGGCCGGTGGTGCTGGCGAGCGTCGGCGTGTTCGCGCTCGGCTCGCTCGGCCGCGCGATGGCGACCGATATTCGAGCGTTTCTGGCATGCCGGTTGATGCAGGCGGCGATCACGTCGGTCTATCCGGTGTCGATGGCGACGATCCGGGACACCGGCGGCGGTGCGCGCGCCGCGAGCCGGATCGGCTATGCGGCGATGGCGGCCGCGTTCGCGCCGATGCTCGGCCCGACGTTCGGCGGCGCGCTCGACCAGGCGTTGGGCTGGCGCGCGAGCTTCTGGCTGCTCGGCGCGGTGGGCATCGCGTTGTTCGTCTGGTGTGCGTTCGACCTCGTCGAAACCCATGCGAACCGGTCGTCGAGCCTCGGGCAGCAGCTTCGCGCGTATCCGGCGCTGCTCCGCGCGCGTCGTTTCTGGGCCTATGCGCTCTGCATGGCGTTTTCGACCGGCGCGTTCTACGCGTTCCTGGCCGGCGCGCCGCTCGCCGCGCAAACGGTGTTCGGCATCGCACCGGCGGAGATCGGTTTCTACATGGGGACCATCACGGGCGGTTTCGTGTTCGGCAGCTTCGTGGCCGCGCGATACGCACGCCGCTACGCGCTGGCCACGACGATCCTGTGCGGGCGGGTGGTCGCGTGCGCGGGGCCGTTGATCGGCCTCGCGCTGAGGTTCGGTGGGGCGACGCAGGCGATCGCGTGGTTCGGGCCGTGCGTGCTGGTCGGCATCGGCAACGGGCTGACGAATCCCGGTGCGCATGCCGGCGCGGTGTCGGTGCGCCCGGAACTGGCGGGCAGCGCATCGGGGCTGACCGGCGCGATGACGATCGCTGGCGGGGCCGCGCTTTCGTCGCTGACGGGGGCGGTGCTGACAGCCGGCAACGCGGGCTATGCGCCGCTCGCGATGATGCTGCTGTCGGCCGCGATCGCACTGGCGGCGGCCGTCTGCGTGCGGGTGTTCGATGCGCGGGACGCGGGGCGGTGAACGGAGACGCGCGGCATCGGACATGGGGGCTGGCACCGCTACCGTGCCGTGGACGATTGGCGGACAATCGATCGATTATCGGGAGACGACGAACCCGCCGCGCGCCGGGCATGCTCCGGCGCGGGAAGGGCGACTGGACGAGGATGCGATGAGCGACTTTTCTGATTTCCAGCGAGACATTGCCGACGCCGCGAGGGCGACATTCAGGGCGCTGCGGGCGCAACATCCGGACGAGCATTTCTATGCGTTCGCGCTGTATACCGACAGCGGCGCGATGACGGTGGTGCCGGCAGCCAATTCGGTCGAAGGGCTGCGCCGGATCCGTGAGCAGCAGGCCGTCCCGGACGACGACCCGTGGTATGCGTGGGGCTTCTCCGAATGGGCGTACGCGGCGGCGGAAGCGTCGCCGTTCAATGCGATCTGCGGGAAGCTCGCCGATGACGTGCTGAGCCCGCAGTTCGTCCGCTCGAGATTCCCGGAATTTTCGCGGCAACTGCATGCCGACATGATCGCGGCGTTGCGCCTGCTCGACCGCGAAGGCCTGTTCGGCACGGGCGACGACCGGGCGGCGATCACGCTGTTCGTGTCGATCAGCGACGACGACGCGGCCGAGGCGCTGGAAAACGAATCGGCGAAGGCGCTGAATCCGCCGGCCGTCGCCGACGCATTCCTGCGCCGCTACGACCGACCGAAAGCGGGATAGCGCACGGCGGCCCCGCGCAGGCGGCCGCCGTGCGTGCTGCGTGTCGGCTTATGGTTTACGGCTTCGCGCCCACGACGAATTCGAACGTCGCGACGCCGTCGACGCCGCCCGTGACGCGATCGCCCGGCTGCAGCGCGCCGACACCCGCCGGCGTGCCGGTGAAGATCAAATCGCCGGCCTTCAGCTCGACCGAGCGCGACACGTACGCGATGACGTCGGGCACGGCCCAGATCATGTCGGCCAGGTCGCCTTGCTGACGCGTGTCGCCGTTGACCGCGAGCCAGATGCGGCCCGTCGCCGGGTGGCCGGTGGCCGCTGCTGCGCGCAGCGGGGTCACGGGGCCTGATGCATCGAAGCCCTTCGCCCAGTCCCACGGACGGCTCAGCTTCTTCGCTTCGGCCTGCAGGTCGCGGCGCGTGAGGTCGACGCCGACGCCATAGCCCCACACGTGCGACAGTGCGTCGGCCGGGTCGATCGACCGGCCGTCCTTGCCGATCGCGACGACCAGCTCGATTTCGTGATGGAGGTCGTTCGTCAGCGGCGGATAGGCGACGGTGCCGCTGGCCGGGACGATCGCGTCGGCCGGCTTCGTGAAGAAGAACGGCGGTTCGCGGTCGGGATCGGCACCCATTTCGCGCGCGTGGTCGGCGTAGTTGCGGCCGACGCAGAAGACGCGGCGCACCGGAAAGCGCGCGGACGACTGGTCGACTTCGACGGAAGGACGCTCGGCAGCGTCGATGACATAAGCGGACATCGGATGGCCTCGTTCGGTGATAAGACGGATGCCGCGCCCGTGCGGCGCACGGGCCGGCATGCGTGCAACGATACCCGACAGCCGAGTGGCCGGATGCGACGCAACTGCGTTTTACCGGGACAAAACTACGCGTCGGCCGCTGCCGGGGAATCGTCGCCGTCCGGCCGCGCGGCGTTCGCGTCCCGGTACGCCTTCGGCGACACGCCGACCCGCGCACGGAAGCGCCGCGCGAAATACCCTTCGTCGCGGAAGCCGACCGAGCGTGCGATATCGGCGATGCGCCGGCTGGTATGGGCCAGCAGCGACTGCGCGAGCGCGATCCGGCGCTCGGTCACGAGATCGGTGAAGGTGCTGCCGGTTTCCTTGCGGACCAGGTGCGCGAGGTAGTTGGGCGACAGGAACGCGGCCTCGGCGGTCGCGGCGAGCGTCAGGTCCTCGCGGGTCAGGTTGGCGCGCACGTGGCGCAGCACGCGCGCGAGCGCGTCGCGCCGGCCCGCGCGCTGGGCGCCGCGCTGCGCGAGCTTGTCGAGCGCACCCGCGTACTGCGTGCAGACGAGCCCGATCAGCTGCAGCAGGTAGCCGCGCAGCAGCGTGGTCGAGCCGAACGTGCGCACGCGATCGGTGTCGAGCATGCACAGCGCGAGGCGGCGCGCTTCTTCGTAGGTGTCGCCGGTCAGGATGAAGTCGAGGTGTTCCTGGAAGCGGAACGGCGTCAGCTCGGGAAAGCGGTGCGCGGGCACGTCCTCGAGATCGAGCGGGTCGACGTCGAGATCGGCGCGCAGGAACGCCTGGCTGAAGTTGATGACGATGAAGTGCGCGCCTTCCGGATGCGGAATCAGGTGCTCGCGGTGCGGCAGCACGAACGCGAGCGCGCCGCGCGGAAACGGCCGCGTGACGCCGCCGATCCGCTGCTCGGTGTCGCCGCCGAGATTGAACTGGATCTGGAAATACGCGTGCCGGTGCGGCTCGGTGATCGCCTGGCGCGACGCCTGGTCGCGGATGTAGAAGTCGAGCCGGTCGCTGCGTTCGGGCATCCCGTACAGGCGCGGCGGGGCGGTGGAGGGCATGAAGGATTCTGCTGTTCGTGACGCGGTTGAGCCGCGATGGTACAGCGAACCGGGCGCGGCGGCGATCCGTGCGGCCGCACGGCTTCGCCCGGTGTCGCTCGCGGCGTGCCGCGCGGCGATCACTCGTCCGGATGGAAGCCGAGATAACTGGCGTGCGGGTTGGCGCTACCGGCACGCTGAGCTGCCGCGCCGACCGACACGAGCGCATCCAGCGTCGACGTACGGTTCGACACCAGCGTCCAGGCGATGGCGGTGTCGGCGCTGGCCGGGGCCGACTCCGCTGCTCGCTGCGCCGTCAAAGCCGTCAGCGCGGCGAGCAGCGCGGCAGCCGGCGGCGCGTGGACCGCGAACCCTTCGTTGGCCACCGCCGCCGTATCGATCCCCAGCATCACGCACAACCGCGCCCGCAGCGGTGTCTCGGCTTCGCTCGCCGCACGCGAGCGCGCGATGTTCTCGCGGGTGGCCGCATCGACGATCGTGCCGCCGCGGACGAACGGCGCCTGTTGCCACGCGTCGGGCGTGCATTGCTTGCCGTCCGGCACCAGCGGCACGAACGGATTCACTTCGGCCGGATAGATCCGGCACACGAGCGGCCGCGCGTCGTAGATCGCGCAGCGCATGTCATCGCCGAGGTTCGGGCATGGCCCGGCATGGGTCGCGGTGAGCATGACCGTGATGCGGACGGGCAGCGAGCCGCTGAGCGCGGCGCTCGAGCGCACGCGCTTGTACGCGGCGAACGCGTTGTCGGGCTCGGGCTCGACGAGCCACGGCATCGCATCGCACAGCAGCTCCACGTGGCCGCCGCGCTGCAGCCACGCAATGGCCTCGTCGATCGTCAGCGGAATGCGCAGGTCGCGGCAGCATCCGCCGCAGCCGTTGCAGGCAAAGTCGAGATCGGTGGGGGTGTCGTTCATGCTTGATTCGATACGGATAACGGGGATGTCGCGACGCGTCGCGACATGGCAGCGGTGTGCGTTTATCGGGCAACCAGCGGCGCGATTCGGCGCCGCAGTTCGGGCACGACCTCGGAGTCGAACCACGGGTGGTGCTTGAACCACGCCTGATTGCGCGGCGACGGATGCGGCAGCGGCAACACGTCCGGGCCATAGTCGCGCCACGCGTGTACGGTGTCGGTCAGCGTGGCCTTGCGCGACTCGCGCAGGAAATGCCGCTGCGCGTACTGGCCGATCAGTAGCGTGAGCCGGATCGACGGCAGCTCGGCGAGCAACCGGTCGATCCACAGCGGCGCGCATTCGGGGCGCGGCGGGTTGTCGCCGCTTGCGCCGCGGCCCGGGTAGCAGAAGCCCATCGGCACGATCGCGAAGCGCGTCTCGTCGTAGAACGTGTCGGTGTCGACGTCGAGCCAGGCGCGCAGCCGCTGGCCGCTCGCGTCGTCCCACGGGGTGCCGCTTGCATGCACGCGTGCCCCCGGCGCCTGCCCGACGATCAGGATGCGCGCGTCGCGATGGGCCCGCACGACGGGGCGCGGGCCGAGCGGCAGGTCGGCTTCGCAGGCACGGCACGCGCGGATTTCGGTGAGCAGCACGTCGAGCGGCGCGCGCGTGGGTTTCGGCATCGAATCGGATCGGGGACGGAGGGGGCATGCGGCGTCACCCGGGGCCGCGTGCCGGGCGCCGGCAGGCGGCCCGGACAGGCGTGGCGCGGGAGCGCGCGCCGCCTGCATCACGCGGTGCGCATCACGCCTGCGACAGGCCCGGTGCGCCGCTTTCGGCGACGGCAGCATCATACAACGCGGTTTGCGCGATTGCCCGGGCGATCCCCGCGTCGTCGTGCGCACCGTCGAGCATGCCCCAGCGCCGGTATTGGGACAGGAACCACTCGCCTTCGCGCGGATCGGGGCGGTTCACGGCGCCGCCGTCGTGGAAGCGGATCGGCAGCGGCGGCACGGCGAACGGGCCGGAGCCGTAGTCGCCGAGCAGGCGCGGCGCGATCAGCCGGGCCGGCACGCCGAGCGCATCGGGCGACGCGAGCCAGTCGGCCGCCTCGCGACGGTGCGCGGCGCTGTCGAGCCACGCGCACGCATCGACGAGCGTGCGGATCAGCGCGCGGGCCGTGGCCGGATACAGCGCGACGAAATCGCGCCGGGCCGCGAGCACCTTCTCCGGATGATCGGGCCAGATCTCGCTCGTGACGGCGACGGTCCGCCCCGCGCCGCAGGCCTCGGCCACCGCATGCCACGGCTCGCCGGCGCAGAAGCCGTCGAGCTCGCCGCCGGCGAGCGCGGCCACCATCTCCGGCGGCGGGATCACGACGCTGCGCACGTCGCGCAGCGGATCGACGTCGTGCGACGCGAGCCAGTGGTTCAGCCACATCGCGTGCGTGCCGGTCGGGAACGTCTGGGCGAGGAGCGGCTTGCGGCCGAGCGTCGCGAACGCGTCGCGCACGCTGCCGCTGGCGCGATACGCGTCGGCGAGGCCGCGCGACAACGAGATCGCCTGGCCGTTGCGGTTCAGCACCATCAGCGCGGCCATGTCGGCCTGCGGGCCGCCGATCCCGAGCTGCAATCCGCAGACGAGCCCGTACAGCGCATGCGCGGCGTCGAGCTCGCCGCTCAGCAGCTTGTCACGCACGGTGGCCCACGACGGCTGGCGGCTGAGCTCGAGCGTGAGGCCATGCCGTTCGCCGAGGTTCAGGCGCTGCGCGACGATCAGCGGGGCCGCGTCGCTCAGCGCGACGAACCCGAGGCGAAGATGTGCGCGTTCCGGCGCGGCGGGAGAGGAGGTATCCATGGCATTCATGACTGGGGTGACGCGTCGAGCAATTGCCGCGCGACGTCGACGATGCGCAGGCCCTGGTCCATCGCGCGCTTGCGCAGCGCCGCGTAGGCGTCGTGTTCGGACAGCTTGCGCTCATCCATCAGCTGGCGCTTCGCGCGGTCGATCAGCTTGCGCTCCGCGAGCTCGCGCTCGACGTCGGCCAGCCGGCGACGCAGCGCGTCGTCGTGCGAGAAGCGGGCGAGCGCGACTTCGAGAATCGGCGCGAGGCGCTCGGCCGACAGCCCTTCGACGAGATACGCGCTGACGCCCGCGCCGACCGCCGCGCGGATCAGCGACTGGTTGGCGTCGTGGCTGAACATCAGCACGGGGCGCGGCGCGGTGGCGTGCATCACGGCAAGCTGCTCGAGCGTGTCGCGCGATGGCGAATCGGTATCGATGATCACGACGTCGGGATGTTGCTCCTCGACGGCGGCCGGCAGGCGCGCGGGCGTCGCGACGTCGTTCAGCATCTCGTAGCCGAGGTGCGCGAGCGCATCGCCGAGCTCGCCGATCGGCTTGTCGGTGTCGGTGACGAGCAGCACGCGCAGGCGGGAGGAAGAAGCAGACGTACTCATGACGCGGACGGCGGCGGCGAAAGCGTGGCGCGATGGGCGGATCGGGGGCGGCGGCTCCGCGCGGACATCGGGTCGGTGCCGCGCGCGATGGCCCGGCGGCCGGTGCCGTTGTGTTCATGATCGGTGGGCGGCCGGTGCCGCGTGGCGTCGCGCATGCTACGCGGCCCGGGACAAGGCCGCTTCGATCGCGGCGCCCGCGTCCGGCACGTGCTGCACGGCGGCTTCGCCGATCGCGCCGCCGACGAGGATCACGGCCGGGCTGCCGAGCCGCGCTGCGTCGATGCCGCGCGCGAGACCGCCGAGCGTGCCGCTCCAGCGGCGTTCGTCGGGCGTGCCGGCCCATTGCACGGCTGCGGCCGGCGTTGAGGCTGACAGCACGGCCAGCAGGCCGGCGGCAATGCTGTCGACGCGGCTCATGCCCATGTAGATCGCGAGCGTGGTGCCGGTCGCCGCGAGACGCGCCCAGTCGGGTTCGCCGTGGTCCTGACGGTGCGCGGTGACGAACGTGACGCCGTGGCAATGCGCGCGGTGCGTGAGTGAGATGCCGAGGCTCGCGGCGGCCGCGAAGCCCGACGAGATGCCGTTGACGATCTCGACCGGAATCGCGGCGGCGCGCAGCGTCGCGAGTTCTTCGCCGGCGCGCCCGAACAGCAGCGCATCGCCGCCTTTCACGCGCACCACGTGGGCGCCGCGCAGCGCGTAGCGGCGCATCAGCTTCTCGATGAATGCCTGCGGCGTGGAGCGGCAGCCGCCGCGCTTGCCGACGCGGATCACGCGTGCCTGCGGCGCGAGTTCGACGATGCCGGGCGCGACGAGATCGTCGAGCAGCAGCACGTCGGCGGCGGCCAAGGCTTTGACGGCCTTCAGCGTGAGGAGATCGGGATCGCCGGGGCCGGCGCCCAGCAGCGTGACTTTGCCTGTCGTCATGTCGTGTTCCTGTGCCGCCTGCATGGGGCGGTCGATAGCGCATTGTCTTGCGCGGCGGCGGCGGGCGGTCGAAACGCACCGGCATCCGGCCGTGCCGCGCACGGAAGGACGCCGTTGTCCTGATCGGCCCGCCTGAATGACGGGCATGGTTTGCGGGGACTGCCCACCGGCGCCGTTGCCGGTGTCATGCGGCGGATTCAGCAATATCCGGGCCAACCGGCATGACGCGTCGCGCGGGGGCGGCGGCCACGGCGCGCATTGCGCCGCGCGATGGCCCCGAGCGTGAAGGCGGCCGCCGCGCGCGGGCAGCCGCAATGCCGCATCGGCGTGCATCGTGCCCCGTCAGCACGCACCGCGATGTCGCACGGCGATAGTGCTGCATCGCACCAGATCTGTGCCTCGCTGCCTCACGACGCATCGTGGGTGACGTGGCGCCGCGCGTCGCATGACGCCCGACGCGCCTTGCGTGGCGCGGCTGTGGGCCCGATTCGCGACGACATGGCACGGCGTTTGCGTTGGGAGATTCGGGCGGATCAATGGCGATTCGTCCGGCAGTACCGATTACCGACGCGCCCGGCAACGGGCTTCATGGGCAACGGCGTCCTACGCATCGGGTCTCGACGAGACCGGGTGCGCAGGACGCCGTTTTTCGTTTGGCGGATGACATGACCGACAAAGCTACCCGTATCGATCTCTTCAGCTTCCGCACCGCGCCGATGCGCGCGTTCCACCTGACGTGGATGGCGTTCTTCGTGTGTTTCTTCGCGTGGTTCGCGTGCGCGCCGCTGATGCCGCTGATCGCACGCGAATTCCATCTGACGGCCGCACAGGTCGCCAACATCAACATCGCGGCGGTGGCCGCGACGATCGCCGTGCGGCTGCTGGTCGGCCCGCTGTGCGACCGCTTCGGCCCGCGCCGCGTGTACGTCGGCCTGCTGCTGCTCGGCGCGATCCCCGTGTTCGCGGTGTCGTTCACGCATGACTACCTGTCGTTCCTGATCTGCCGGCTCGGCATCGGCGCGATCGGCGCGGGCTTCGTGATCACGCAGTACCACACGTCGGTGATGTTCGCGCCGAACGTCGTCGGCACCGCGAACGCGACGACGGCCGGCTGGGGCAACGCCGGCGCAGGCGCGACGCAGGCGCTGATGCCGCTGCTCGTCGCCGCCGGCCTGATGCTCGGCTTCGGCGAGGATTCGTCGTGGCGCATCGCGCTGGTCGTGCCGGGCGCCGCGATGCTCGTGATGGCCTGGGCGTACTGGCGCTTCACGCAGGATTGCCCGCAAGGCGACATCATCGCGCTGCGCCACGCAGGCGTGACGGTCGACAGCGGCAAGAAGGGCGGCTGGGCGAGCTTCTTCGCGGCGTGCGGCAACTATCGCGTGTGGATGCTGTTCGTCACGTACGGCGCGTGCTTCGGCGTCGAGGTGTTCATTCACAACATCGCCGCGCTGTACTACGTCGATCATTTCAGCCTGTCGCTGAAGGACGCCGGGTTCGCGGTCGGCCTGTTCGGGCTGCTCGCGCTGTTCGCCCGTGCGCTCGGCGGCTGGCTGTCCGACAGGATCGCCGCGCGCCGCAGCCTCGACGTGCGCGCGACGCTGCTGTGCGGGCTGATCATCGGCGAAGGGCTCGGGCTGATCTGGTTCTCGCATGCGCAAAGCGTCGGCGTCGCACTCGTCGCGATGCTTGCGTTCGGCCTCTTCACGCACATGGCCTGCGGCGCGACCTACGCGCTGGTGCCGTTCATCGACCGCAAGGCACTTGGCGGCGTGGCGGGAATCGTCGGCGCGGGCGGCAACGTCGGCGCGGTGGCCGCGAGCTTCCTGCTGAAGGGTGTCGGCGACGTGCAGCACACGCTGAGCCTGCTCGGCCTGGCCGTCACCGCGACCGCGCTGTGCGCGATGGCCGTGCGCTTCAGTGAAGAGCACAAGGCGCGCGAAGCCGAGCTGCGCGACCGCGCGCTGGCTGCCAGCGGCGTCGCGAACTGATCGACCGAAGGAAACGTCACCATGAAACTCATCGTCATCGGCCACGGCATGGTCGGCCACAAGCTCCTCGAATGCGTCGCGGCGGAAGCGGGCGCCGCGGGCGCGCTGCAGGTCACGGTGCTCGGCGAGGAACCGCGCCCGGCGTACGACCGCGTGCACCTGTCGGAATTCTTCGCGGGCAAGTCGGCGGACGACCTGTCGCTCGTCGAACCCGGCTTCTTCGAGCGTCATCCGCAATTCGACCTGCGGCTGAACGCGCAAGTCGCGTCGATCGACCGCGCCGCGCATACGGTCACGCTCGCGTCCGGCGAAACGCTCGCGTACGACAAGCTGGTGCTCGCGACGGGTTCGCGCCCGTTCGTGCCGCCGATGCCGGGGCACGATCGTGACGGCTGCTTCGTGTACCGGACGATCGAGGATCTCGAAGCGATGCAGGCGTGCGGCACGCATGCGAAAAGGGGCGTCGTGGTCGGCGGCGGCCTGCTCGGCCTCGAATGCGCGAAGGCGCTGCGCGACATGGGGCTCGACACGCACGTCGTCGAATTCGCGCCGCGGCTGATGGCCGTGCAGGTCGACGACGGTGGCGGCCGGATGCTGCGCGCGAAGATCGAGGCGCTCGGCGTGACCGTGCATACGGGCAAGAACACGCTGGAAATCGTCGATGGCGAGGCAGGTACGCACCGGATGGCGTTCGCCGACGGCTCGCACCTCGACGCCGACATGATCGTGTTCTCGGCCGGCATCCGTGCCCGCGACGAACTGGCCCGCGCATGCGGTCTGGACATCGGCCCGCGCGGCGGCGTCGCGATCGACGACGCATGCCGCACGAGCGACGCCGACATCTACGCGATCGGCGAATGCGCGGCCTGGAACGGCATGGTGTACGGCCTCGTCGCCCCGGGCTACGACATGGCGCGCGTGGTCGCGAAGCAGCTTTGCGGCGATGCGAACAGTGCGGCCGGGGCCGCCTTCGCCGGTGCGGACATGAGCACGAAGCTGAAGCTGATGGGCGTGGACGTCGCGAGCATCGGCGACGCGCACGGCACGACGGCCGGCAGCCGCACCTACCAGTACGCGGACGAGCGCCGCCAGGTCTACAAGAAGCTCGTGGTGTCCGACTGCGGCAAGTTCCTGCACGGCGCGGTGATGGTCGGCGATGCGGCCGAGTACGGCACGCTGCTGCAGATGATGCTGAACCGCATCGAGCTGCCGGAATCGCCGGAATTCCTGATCCTGCCGTCGTCGGACGGCGTCGCGAAGCCGGCGATCGGCGTCGAGGCGCTGCCCGCGGCCGCGCAGATCTGCTCGTGCAACAACGTGTCGAAATCGCAGATCTGCACGGCGGTCGCCGACGGCGCGACGAGCCTCGGCGCGCTGAAGACGTGCACGGGCGCCGGCACGTCGTGCGGCGGCTGCGTGCCGCTCGTCACGCAGATCATGAAGGCCGAGATGAAGAAGCAGGGCCTCGCGGTCAACAACCATCTGTGCGAGCACTTCCCGCATTCGCGCCAGGAGCTGTTCCACCTGATCCGCGTCGAGCGCATCACGACCTTCGACGAACTGCTCGCGAAGCACGGCCACGGCCTCGGTTGCGACGTGTGCAAGCCGGCGGTGGCGGGCATTCTCGCGTCGTGCTTCAACGAATTCGTGCTGAAGAAGGAGCACGCGGGGCTGCAGGATTCGAACGACTACTACCTCGCGAACATCCAGCGCGACGGCACGTACTCGGTCGTGCCGCGCATGCCGGGGGGCGAAGTCACGCCGGAAGGGCTGATCGCGGTGGGCCAGGTCGCGAAAAAGTATGGCCTGTACACGAAGATCACCGGCGGCCAGCGCGTCGACCTGTTCGGCGCGCGCGTCGAGCAGCTGCCGTCGATCTGGGAAGAACTGATTGCCGCCGGCTTCGAATCGGGCCACGCGTACGGCAAGGCGCTGCGCACCGTGAAATCGTGCGTCGGCTCGACGTGGTGCCGCTACGGCGTCGACGATTCGGTCGGCCTCGCGATCGACCTGGAGAACCGCTACAAGGGGCTGCGCGCACCGCACAAGATCAAGTTCGGCGTGTCCGGCTGCACGCGCGAGTGCGCGGAAGCACAGGGCAAGGACGTCGGCATCATCGCGACCGAGAAGGGCTGGAACCTGTACGTGTGCGGCAACGGCGGGATGAAGCCGCGCCACGCGGAACTGCTCGCGTCCGATCTCGACCGCGCCACGCTGATCCGCTACATCGACCGTCTCCTGATGTTCTACGTGCGCACCGCTGACCGGCTGCAACGCACCAGCGTGTGGCGCGACAACCTCGAAGGCGGCCTCGACTACCTGGTCGACGTCGTCGTGCACGACCGGCTCGGGCTCGGCGCCGAACTCGAAGCCGACATGCAGCACGTGGTGGACACCTACGAGTGCGAATGGAAGAAGGCCGTGACCGATCCGGAAACGCGCAAGCGCTTCCGCCACTTCGTGAACAGCGACGCGCCGGACACGACCATCGAGTTCGTCGAGACGCGCGGCCAGATCCGGCCCGCGACGCCCGGCGAACGCGCGGGCGGCAAGCGCGTGTCGATTCCCGTCGTGGCCGAAGGCGTGACGCAAGCCGCCACCGAACCCGCCACCGTTTGACCCTGACCGACACCCGCGTCTTTTCCAAGGAGCCCATCATGAACGATCGTCTTCCGCTGTCCTGGACCCGTGTGTGCCCGCTCGACGACATCGTGCCCAACACCGGCGTGTGTGCGCTCGTCAACGGCGAGCAGGTTGCGGTTTTTCACGTCGCGCATGCCGAAGTCGGCGGCGTGTTCGCGATCGACAACGTCGATCCGGTCTCGCAGGCGGCCGTGATGTCGCGCGGGCTGATCGGCAGCCTTGGCGAGCGCGTGGTCGTCGCGTCGCCGCTGTACAAGCAGCACTTCGATCTGCGCACCGGCGAATGTCTCGAGGCGCCCGAGCAGTCGGTGAGCGCGTATCCGTCGCGGGTCGAGGACGGTTTCGTGTGGATCGCAGCCTGACCGCCCCGGAGCGCGCATGACCGCCACCCCCGTCAAGAGCGTGTGTCCGTACTGCGGCGTCGGCTGCGGGATGGTGCTGCACGTCGAGGAAGGCGAAGTTGTCAAGGTGTCCGGCGACGCCGACCATCCGACCAACTTCGGGCGGCTGTGCACGAAGGGCGCGTCGGCGCACGTCGCGCTGCGCCGCTCGGGGCGGCTCGACCGCGCGTTCGTGCGCCGGGCGCGCGAGGAGGACCTGGTGCCGCTGCCGGCCCGCGACGCGATCGCCGACACCGCGCGCCGCCTGCGCGCGGTGCTCGACGCGCACGGGCCCGACGCGCTGTCGTTCTACGTTTCGGGGCAGATGTCGATCGAGGCGCAATACCTCGTCAACAAGCTCGCGAAGGGCTTCGTCGGCACCCACAACATCGAGTCGAATTCGCGCCTGTGCATGGCGAGCGCAAGTACCGGCTACAAGCAGTCGCTCGGCGCGGACGGCCCGCCCGGGTCGTACCAGGATTTCGATCGCGCGAACCTGTTCTTCGTGATCGGCGCGAACATGGCCGACTGTCATCCGATCCTGTTCCTGCGGATGATGGATCGCGTGAAGGCCGGCGCGAAGCTGATCGTCGTCGATCCGCGCCGCACCGGCACGGCCGACAAGGCCGACCTGTTCCTGCAGATCCGGCCGGGCACCGATCTCGCGCTGACCAACGGGCTGCTGCATCTGCTGCACGCGAACGGCCGCACCGATGCAGCGTTCATCGAAGCGTTCACCGAAGGCTGGGACGCGATGCCCGCGTTCCTCGCCGACTACACGCCCGAGCGTGTCGCCGACATCACCGGGCTCGCGGAAGCCGACCTGCGCACGGCCGCGCAATGGATCGGCGATGCGCCGGAGTGGATGAGCTGCTGGACGATGGGGCTCAACCAGAGCACGCACGGCGTGTGGAACACCAATACGATCTGCAATCTGCATCTCGCGACGGGCAAGCTCTGCCGCGCCGGCAGCGGCCCGTTCTCGCTGACCGGCCAGCCGAACGCGATGGGCGGGCGCGAGATGGGCTACATGGGCCCCGGGCTGCCGGGCCAGCGCTCGGTGGCGTCCGACGACGATCGCCGCTTCGTCGAGAGCCTGTGGCGCGTGCCGGCCGGCACGCTGCGCAAGGAGGCGGGGCAAGGCACGGTGGACCTGTTCTCGCGGATGGCGGCCGGCGACATCAAGGCGTGCTGGATCATCTGCACGAACCCGGTCGCGACGGTGCCGAACCGGCAGAACGTGATCGCCGGGTTGCAGGCCGCCGAGCTCGTGATCGCGCAGGATGCATTCCTCGACACCGAGACCAACCGCTATGCGGACATCCTGCTGCCCGGCGCGCTGTGGGCCGAGGGTGACGGCGTGATGGTCAACTCCGAGCGCAACATGACGCTGATGCGCGCGGCGGTCGCGCCGCCCGGTGACGCGCTGCCCGACTGGCGCATCGTCGCGGAAGTCGCGCGTGCGATGGGCTTCGGCGAAGCGTTCGACTATGCGTCGGCGGCCGACGTGTTCGACGAGATCGTGCGCTTCTCGAATCCGGCGACCGGCTACGACCTGCGCGGCGCGAGCCATGCGGCGCTGCGCGACGGGCCCGTGCAGTGGCCGGTCGCGCCGGGCACCGCGCGCGAGCGGCACCCGATCCGCTACCTGAACGACGGCGTGAGCCAGACGCTGCGCGCGGCGGGCAACGGTGACGCGACCGACGCGCCGCGCCTCGCGTTCCCGACGCCGTCGGGCAAGGCGCGCTTCTTCGCGCGGCCGCATGTCGATCCGGCCGAGCTGCCGGACGACACGTTCCCGATCGTGCTGAACACCGGGCGGCTGCAGCATCAGTGGCACACGATGACGAAGACGGGCAAGGTCGCGATGCTGAACAAGCTCAACCCGCGCCCGTTCGTCGAACTGCACCCGGACGATGCGAGCGCGCTCGGCATCGCCGCGAAGGACAGCGTCGAGATCCGCTCGGCGCGCGGCCGCGCGGTGTTGCCGGCCGTCGTGACCGAGCGCGTGCGGCGCGGCAACTGCTTCGCGCCGATGCACTGGAACGACGTGTACGGCGACGACCTGTGCATCAACGCCGTGACGAACGACGCGATCGATCCGGAATCGCAGCAACCCGAACTGAAATACTGCGCGGTCGCGCTGCGGCGCGTCGAGACGGATGCGTTCACGTCCGTCGTTGAAGCGACCGCGCAAGCCGATGCACGCGCCGACGACACGCTGCCCGCGCCCGCACCGACGCTTGCTTCACAGGAATCCGACATGGCAGACATCGACACTTTCGCGGCCGCGCTCGGCGTGGCCGACCTCGCGCCGCCGCCGTTGACGGACACCGAACGGCTGTACGTGGCCGGCCTCGTCAGCGGGCTGAAGGCGAGCGCGGGCCGGCGCGAGGGCGGCGTGCCCGTGCTGCCGGCCGGCGCGCCGCTCACGCCGCCGGTGCGGTTCTGGCTCGACGGCATGCTGGCCGGGCTGTTCAGCCGCACGCTGCCGGCGAGCGTGCCGGGTGCAGCGGCGCCTGCGCCGACGGCCGACGCCACTGCGTCCGGCGGCGTGCGGATCGTGCGCACGCGGCCGAAGGTCGTGCTGCTGTGGGCGTCGCAGACCGGCAACATCGAATCGTTGACCGAGGATTACGCGACGCACCTGATGAACGCGGGCTTCGAGATCCGCACCGCGTGCATGTCGGACTATCCGGCGGCGTCGCTCGCCGGCGCGCAATACGTGCTGCTGATGACGAGCACGTTCGGCGACGGCGATGCGCCCGACAACGGCAGCGAATTCTGGGACGCGCTGCGGGCCGGCAGCGCCGCGCGCCTCGACGGCGTGCACTTCGCGGTGCTCGCGTTCGGCGATCGCAACTACGACCAGTTCTGCGGCCACGGCCGCCGGCTCGACGCGCGGCTCGCGGAGCTGGGCGCGGCGCGCCTCTGCGCGCGCGTCGATTGCGACGTCGAATTCCAGCGCGACGCCGACCAGTGGCTCGAACGCGTCGTCGCGCGGATCAAGGAGGCCGATGCCGCGCTGCATGCGGTGCCGACTGGCGGGATGAGCCCGTCGGGGCTGCTGCCGACCAAGGCGCATCCGGCGCCGTCGAAGCTCGTCGCGAACCTGCGGCTGAACCGCCCGGGCGCGGCGAAGGACACGCGCTACGTGTCGCTGTCGACCGAAGGCGCGAACCTCGAATACGAAACCGGCGACGCGCTCGGCGTGTGGCCGACCAACTGCCCGGAGCTGGTCGACGAGCTGCTGTCGGTCACCGCGCTGAAGGCCGATGCGCCCGTGTCGGTGGCGGGCGTCGGCGACGTGCGCCTCGGCGATGCACTCGCGCGTCACTTCGACATCACGCGCCCGCATCCGGACACGCTCGCTTTCATCGCGTCGCGCAGCACGAACGGCGCGCTGAAGTCGCTGCTCGGCGACGACCGCAAGGGCGACCTGAAGCAATGGCTGTGGGGGCAACAACTCGCGGACGTGCTGCACGAGTTTCCAGTCGAGCTGTCGGGCACGGAGCTGGTCGGGATGCTCAAGCGCATGCAGCCGCGCCTCTATTCGATCGCGTCGAGCCCGAGCGCGCACCAGGGCGAGATCCACCTGACCGTGTCGGCCGTGCGCTATCACAATGGCCGGCGCGCGCGCAAAGGCGTGGCGTCGACGTTCCTCGCCGATCGCGCGGACGACGGCCGCGTGCCGGTGTTCGTGCAGAAGTCCGCGCATTTCCGGCCGCCGGTGAACGGTGACGTGCCGATCGTGATGGTCGGCCCGGGCACCGGTGTCGCGCCGTTCCGCGGCTTCCTGCACGAGCGGCAGGCGCGCGGCGCGCGCGGGCGCAACTGGCTGTTCTTCGGCGAGCAGCATGCGCAGACCGACTTCTACTACGGCGACGAGCTGGGCGCGATGCACGACAGCGGGTTCCTGACGCGGCTCGACCTCGCGTTCTCGCGCGACCAGGCCGACAAGATCTACGTGCAGGACCGGATGCGCGAGCAGGGTGCCGAGCTGTTCGCGTGGCTGGAGGAAGGCGCGCACTTCTACGTGTGCGGCGATGCCGCGCGGATGGCGAAGGATGTCGACACGGCGCTGAAGGCGGTGGTCGCCGAGCACGGCGGGATGTCGGATGAAGCCGCGAACGATTATGTCGCGCGGCTTTCGAAGGCGCGGCGCTACATGCGGGACGTGTACTGAATGCCGGCGCCGCGGGCCCGGTGGGTTACGCGTGATCGTCCGGTTGCGGCCGGTTGAACCACTGCCGGCTCGAGCGCGACAGCAACAGCAAGGTCGCCAGCGTGAACAGGCAGTAGACGGCGCTCAGGAAATCGACCGGCCGATGGGCGACCGTAAAGGCCATCAATGCGAGCGTGGCGATGACCAGCCCGATCATCGTGATGCGCGCCCAGTTCTTCCGGCGCGCGATCTGCACGACGAGCAGCGCGAGGACGATGGCGATCGCGATGAAGGCCGCCGCGAGTATCTGGACGAACCTGACGCGTAACGCGTCGCCCGAGACGCGGTCGAGCAGGGCCGGAACGATGGCCGACTCGAAAATGGCGATCCGGTACGCGAAGATGCACCACGCACCTGCCAGCAACGTGACGGCCACCCGGACCGTTTCCGGCGTATC
Source organism: Burkholderia sp. AU6039 (assembly GCF_002223365.1). Lineage (NCBI taxonomy): Bacteria > Pseudomonadati > Pseudomonadota > Betaproteobacteria > Burkholderiales > Burkholderiaceae > Burkholderia > Burkholderia sp. AU6039. Next base: position 1,895,217 of record NZ_NKFK01000005.1, on the reverse strand, counting down.
TCCGCCGAAAATCGGCATATTCTTCAGCGAAGTCATTTTCATTCCGATGGGTTCCTTCGCGGCGGCGGGCATGCCGCTTGCGCTCGGCTGGCGGCGTCGCGGCCGCAGGCGGGAATCGATCGTCGCAGCGTAGCACAGGCGTCGGCGCCGGCAACGGCCGGTTCGTTTCGCGGCCGGCGCGCACCTTCCTTCACGATCGACCGGAGCAAACATGAAGACGAGATTCGTCACGGCGACGGCCCGGGCCGCGACCGTCGGCATCCTGATGGCGGCAGCGGCATGGAACCTGCCCGCCGCCGCGCAGGGCGCGTCGTCGCCGGTCGGGTCGGCCGCCGCGACCCCCGACAACGCGGTACTGCTCACGGTATTCCTGAAACACGACCAGTCGCGCCCGCTGGCCGAGCTGAATGCGCAGCTTGCGAAGCAGGGGTTTTACAAGGCGTTTCCGCCGCCGGGTGTCGAAGTGGTGAGCTGGACCGTGACGATGGGGATCGGGCAGATCGTCGTGTTGCGGTTGCCGGCGTCGCGGCTGCGGGAGGTCAATCGCGTGCTCGAGGATACGGCGTGGGGCGCGTACCGGACGGAGTTCTATCCGACTTACGACTACAAGGCGATCGGGTTGGGGGAGCATGAGCGGGCGAAGTGACGGCAAACGGGTGCTTGCCCGAGATCGGCGCCTCCCGTCCCGGAAAGCCGCGCGGCGTTGCGTATTTGTCCCTGCCCGCGCGGGCGCTCCCGGCGATTTTTTCCCAAATGCATCACAAGTCATTCATCAGATGAAAAAACCATCCCGGTTCCCGGTATGATGCGCACCTTGCGTCGCAGGACGCCTTGTTTCTTTATGCGTTTTTGATGGTCGAGATACCACAAATCCGCACAAAGCCGACGTGAAAGATTCTGTAATATAAATTCCGTATACTCGTAAGTTCTGACCCAGGCGTCTCCGAGCCCGTCTTCGGCCGGCCGCCCACGCAGAACAACCACAGATACGTCGCCGCCCGGCCAACCCGCGCCGCGACACGCTATGCACCACCACTGAACAACTTATGTCTTCCCGCCACTCTGGTTCGCCTGGTCGTGCCGCGGCGGTGATCGCCCGTGCCCGGGCGCTGATCCGCAACGAGCGCGTGCTGTCGCCGCTGCTCGCGCTCGGCATCGGCCTGCTGCTGATCGTGGTTTTCCAGCACCTGTCGGAATCCGTCGACTACCGGTCGGTGATCCGCCAGCTGCGTCACATGTCCGCCGGCGAGTGGGGCGCGTCGCTGGCCGCGACGGCCCTCAGCTATCTCGCGCTCGTCGCCCGCGACGCGGTCGGCCTGCGCTACGTCGCCGCGAAGGTGCCGCGCGTCGCGCTGTGGATCGGCGCGATCGCCGGGTCCGCGCTCGGTAACGCGACCGGCTTCGGCGCGCTGACGGGCGGCGCGGTGCGCGCACGCGTGTACGGCGTGTCGGGCGTCACGCCCGCGCAGATCGGCCGGATGACGGTGTTCACGAGCGGCACGCTGGCGCTCGCGATGGTGTTGATGACGGCAGTCGGCATGGTGTGCATGCCGGAGGCGCTCGCCGCGATGCTGCACGTCGCGCCCGGCGTGCTGACCTGGACCGGGGCGGCGCTGCTGGTGGTGCTGGCCGCGATGGTCGTGATGTGCGGCCACACCGCGCGCCCGGTCGTCACGCGCTTCAAGTGGCTGTCGTTCGACGTGCCGGCACGGCGCGATCTCGTTGCGCAGGTCGTCTATGCGGTGCTCGACGTCGTCGCGGCGGGCCTGACGCTGTGGGTGCTGCTGCCGGCCGCGCCGGTCGGCTTCCCGACCTTCATTACTGTTTACGCCGCCGCGTTGCTGCTCGGGATGATCGGCCATACGCCGGGCGGGATCGGTGTGTTCGAAGCCGCGATGGTCTTCACGCTGGGCCGCGAAGTGCCGCCGCACGCGATGGTCGCCGCGCTGATCGCGTATCGCGCGATCTATTTCGGCGTGCCGCTCGTGCTGTCGGCCGGCCTGCTGGCCGGTTTCGAGGGCCGCGCGCTGCGGCGCCGGCTCGTGACGCGGCAGGCCGTGCGCGTGTCGCAGCTCGCACCGGTGTTCCTGAGCCTCGTGACGTTCGCGGTCGGCGGGATGCTGGTGATCTCGAGCGCGACGCCTGCATTCTGGCACCGGATCGCGATCCTGCGCCACCTCGTGCCGCTGTGGGTGCTCGAAGGCTCGCAGGTGATCTGCAGCGTGCTCGGCGTGGCGCTGCTGTTCGTCGCGCGCGGGCTGCTGCGCCGCCTCGACGGTGCCTGGTGGATGACCTTCGCGCTGACGCTCGCCAGCCTCGCGCTGTCGCTGGCGAAGGGCCTCGCGTTCGTCGAGGCCGGCGTGCTCGGCACGCTGCTGGTGCTGCTGCTCGTCAGCCGTCGCCGCTTCAACCGCCATTCGTCGCTGCTGGCGGAGCGCTTCACGGTGAGCTGGTTCGTGTCGGTGGCGATGGTGCTGATGCTGGCCGTGTGGGTGCTGTTCTTCGCGTTCCGCGACGTGCCGTACACGCGCGAGCTGTGGTCGCATTTCTCGTTCGACGCGCGCGCGCCGCGGGCGCTGCGCGCGACGCTCGCGTCCGGCGTGTTCGTCGCGCTGTTCGCGTTGTGGCAACTGCTGCGCCCGGCGCCGGGGCGCTTCGTGAAGCCTGCGGAGCAGGACCTGTCGGATGCTGAACGAATCATCCGCGCGCAGGAATGCAGCGATGCGGGCCTCGCGCTGATGGGCGACAAGTCGTTCCTGTTCTCGGAGTCCCGCCGGGCCTTCCTGATGTATGCGAAGAACGGCCGCACGTGGGCCGCGCTGCACGATCCGGTCGGGCCGCGCGAGGAATGGCCGGCGCTGATCAGCAAGTTCATCGCGCTCGCCCACGCGCATAGCGGCCGTGCGGCGTTCTACCAGGTGCGCGCGAACGCGCTGCCGCTGTATCTCGACGCGGGGCTCACGCTGATGAAGCTCGGCGAGGAAGCGCATATCGCGCTCGACCGGTTCGACCTGAAGGGTTCGAACCGCTCGCACCTGCGCTACGCGCTGCGCCGCGGCGACAAGGACGCGCTGACGGTCGAGGTGATCGCGCCGAGCGACGTGCCGGCCGCGCTGCCGGCGCTGCGCGACATCTCGGACGGCTGGCTCGACAGCCGCGACGCGCGCGAGAAGAGCTTCTCGGTCGCCGCGTTCCACGACGGCTATCTGGCGACGCAGTCGGTGATGCTCGTGCGGCAGGCCGACAAGCCGATCGCGTTCGTCACGTTCATGACGACCGACCTCAACACCGAGGCGACGGTCGGCGTGATGCGCCATCTGCCGGACGCGTCGCCGTACGCGATGGAATATCTGTTTACGCAGCTCGCGCTGCATCTGAAGGAAGCGGGTTTCCGCAAGCTGAGCCTGGGCATCGCGCCGTTCTCGGGGATGGGGGCGGCGAAGATGCCGTCGCCGTTGCACCGCATCGGCCTGATGGTCTGGCGCTTCGGCGGCCGCTTCTACAACTTCCGCGGCTTGCGCGCATTCAAGAGCAAGTTCGAACCGCACTGGGAGCCGCGTTACCTCGCGGCCTCGGGCACGGTCGGCGTGTTCGTCACGCTGGCGGATCTGTCATTGCTGGCTGGAGGTCGGCGTTCATGATGTTGAAGAAGGGAATCGCGCGGGCGGCAGCCGCCTGCGCGGGAATGATGCTGGCCGGCGCCGCGTGCGCCACGCAACCAGCCGCAATGAAGGCCGAAACCGTATCGGGCGGCCGCTACGGGCCCGTGACCGTGACCAAACCCAGCGGGCCGCTGCGCGGCTTCGTCGTGCTGTTCTCGCGCGAGGCCGGCTGGAATGCGGCCGACCAGCAGGCCGCCGAGGCGCTCGCGAAGGCCGGTGCGATGACGGTCGGCGTCGATTCCGAGCGGTATGCGATGAATCTCGCCGCGAAACAGGAGACCTGCCATCACCTCGACGGCGACGCCGAAGCGGTCAGTCACCAGCTCGAGCGCCTTGCACAGTCGTCGCGCTACTTCACGCCGATCGTCGCGGGCGTCGGCCAGGGCGGCACGATCGCGAAGCAGATCCTGTCGATGGCGCCGGAGAACACGATCGCCGGTGTCGTATCGGTCGATCCGGCCGCCAGGCTCGATCCGCGCTTCAAGCCGTGCCCGCCCGATCCGACGATCGTGCGCCGCGCGATGCCGGGCTTCGTCGACACGGCGGCCACGGGCGATTCCGCGAAGCTCGTGTCGCTCGTCACGTCGCATCTGCTGGACACCACCCGCGGCGACGAACTCGACGTGTCGGACCTGCCGCTCGTCGAGCTGCCGGCCAAGGGTGGCAACGGCCAGCTCGCGATCGTGATCTCGGGTGACGGCGGCTGGCGCGATCTCGACAAGACGATCGCCGAGGCGCTGCAGCGCGACGGCGTGTCGGTGGTCGGCATCGACAGCCTGCGCTATTTCTGGAGCGAGAAGCCGCCGGCACAGGTGAGCCGCGATCTCGCGCGCGTGATGCGCACCTACATGGCGCGCTGGCATGCGAATCGGGTGGCGCTGGTCGGCTATTCGTTCGGTGCCGACGTGATGCCGTTCGCGTACAACCGGCTGCCGGCCGACCTGCGCGACAAGGTCGCCGTGATGTCGCTGCTCGGCTTCGCGCCGGCCGCCGATTTCCAGATCCGCGTGACGGGCTGGCTCGGCATGCCCGCAAGCGACAAGGCGCTGAAGGTCGCGCCGGAAATCGCGAAGGTGCCGCCGCAGCTCGTGCAGTGCTTCTATGGCGCGGAAGAGAAGGACACGATGTGTCCGGCACTCGTGAACACGGGCGCCGACGTGATCAAGACGCAGGGCGATCACCACTTCGGCCGCGACTACATCGCGCTCGAGAAGAAGATTCTCGGCGCGTTCGGCAAGCCGGTCGCGGCGCGCTGAACGCCGGCGCCCGCTTCGCGGCGGGCGCCGGCCGATAGCTTCCGGTTCAGCGTACGGGCGGCCTGCGGGCCGCCCGTTTCATTTTGCGGCGGGCGTTGCCGTTCGCGCATCGTGCTGGTAGAAGCCGGTGAACCGGTCGAGCTGACGCCGTGCGGCCGTGATGTCCGTGCCGTCGCCAAGCACCGCGCTCGAAAACCCCGTGCGCTCCATCAACAGCAACTGGTCTACCAGCACCTCGCCGGTCGCGCGCAGGTCGCCGGCGAAGCCGTAGCGCTTGCGCAGCAGGTACGCCTGGCTGTATGCACGGCCGTCGGTGAACGACGGGAACGCCAGGTCGATACGCGCGGCTTGCGCGATTTGCCCGGCGAGCGGCGGCAGTTCCTCGTCGTTGCCGATCGTCAGCGTCGCGTCGTCGTGCTGCAGCGTGTCGCCGGCGTGTTCGGCCGGCGTCAGCAGCCGGATGCGTGTGGTCGAACTCTCTCCGTGCGTCATGCGGGCTCCACCTGATGGCGCGCGTCGTTCGCGGCGGCCTTGAAGGGTTCCGTGCCGATGCGGCGGACGGTGTCGATGAATCGCTCGCTGCGGCCGTCGTCGTCGATGCGCGCGTCGAGATACGCGTTGACGATCGCATCGACGACATCGACGATCTCGTCCGCCGAAAACGACGGGCCGATCACCTTGCCCGGCCGCGCGGGGCCGCTCGCGCTCGAGCCGTCCGAGCCGCCGAGCGTGACCTGGTACCACTCGGCGCCGTCCTTGTCGACGCCGAGGATGCCGAGGTGGCCGCTGTGATGATGGCCGCACGAGTTGATGCAGCCGCTGATGTGCAGGTCGATGTCGCCGACGTCGTGCAGCATGTCGAGATCCTGGAAGCGCTCGGCGATCGCATCGGCGATCGGGATCGAGCGTGCATTCGCGAGCGCGCAGAAGTCGCCGCCCGGGCACGCGATCATGTCCGTCAGGAGTCCGACGTTCGCGCTGGCGAGCCCGATCGCACGCGCGTTTTCCCACAGCAGGAACAGGTCGTCGACATGCACCCATGGCAGCACGACGTTCTGCGTGTGCGTGACGCGCGCCTCGCCGGCCGAGAACTGGTCGGCGAGATCGGCGAGCGCGTCGAGCTGGTCCGGCGACGCGTCGCCCGGTGCCTGCAGGCGTCGCTTGAACGACAGCGTGACGATGCGCAGCGCCGGATCGCGGTGGTCGGCCACATTGCGTGCGAGCCAGCGCGCGAAGGCCGGATGGCGGGCCGCCTGGGCCGACAGGCGCAGGTTCGCGTCGCGCAGGCTGACCGTGCGCGGCTTGAGCCGCGGCGGGACGAACGATGCGGCGACGCGGTCGAACTCGACCTGTGGAATCGTGTGCAGCCCGCCGTCGTGATCGACGATCTGGCGGAACTCTTCCTCGACGTCGTCGATATAGCGCTGTCCCTCGGTCTTCACGAGGATCTTGATGCGCGCCTTGTACTTGTTGTCGCGCCGTCCGTATCGGTTGTACACGCGGACGATCGCCTCGATGTAGTTCATCACGTGCTGCCATGGCAGGAACGCGCGCAGCAGCGTCGCGATCATCGGCGTGCGGCCCATCCCGCCGCCGACGCTCACCCGAAAGCCGAGCGCACCCGCGTCGTTGCGCACGAGCTTCAGCCCGACGTCGTGCCAGTCGGTGGCGGCGCGGTCTTCGGTCGCGCCGGTGATCGCGATCTTGAACTTGCGCGGCAGGAACGCGAACTCGGGGTGCAGCGTGGTCCACTGACGCATCACTTCGGCGAACGGGCGCGGATCGGCGATCTCGTCCGGCGCGACGCCGGCGCGCTCGTCGCACGAGATATTGCGGATGCAGTTGCCGCTCGTCTGGATGCCGTGCATGTCGACGGTCGCGAGCAGGTCCATCACGTCGGCGGCCTTGTCGAGCGGAATCCAGTTGAACTGCACGTTGGTGCGCGTCGTGAAGTGCGCGCTGCGGGTCGGCAGGCGCAGCGTGCCGAGCACGGCCTGCGCGTCGGATGCGGCGCGGTAGGTGGCGTCGTCCGGCACGTCGTAGTCGCGCGCGATCCGCGCGAGCACGCGCAGCTGCGCGCTCGACAGTTCGCCGTACGGGACGGCCACGCGCAGCATCGGCGCGTGGCGCTGCACGTACCAGCCGTTCTGCAGGCGCAGCGGCCGGAAGGCGTCTTCGCTCAGCGTGCCGTGCTGCCAGCGTTCGAGCTGGTCGCGAAACTGGGCGGCGCGGCTGTGCACGAGCGCCCGGTCGAAAACGGTATATCGATACATGACGTGATACGCGAGAGGAGCCGTGGCGCGGAGCGCGCGGCTCGGGACAGACGTTGCGACGGGTGTCAGGCAACCGGGGACAGCGTAGGGAACGCGGTGCGGCGGGACAAGCAGCAGATGGGGACGAAAAGGGCGCAGCAGATGGCCGGCGTGAGCCCGACGTGGGCCGGGCATGCGTGCGGGCATGCCCGTGGCGGGCGTTTATGCGGCGGCGTCGACGACGAGCGCCGGATCGAGCGCGCGGATGCGCTGGTCGATGAAGTAGCCGCCGCCTTCCTGATAGCGCAGGAACAGGCGGCCGCACGAGCGGCAGCGGTTGACGGTGCAGCGGTTGTACGGGAAATGGCGCAGCGCGATCGGCGCGTCGTCCGACGCGTAGCGCGTGCCAGCCGGGTGATATTCGGCGTAGGTCGGCTCCGTCTCGTCGGGCGGCGCGAGCGTGGCGACTTCGGTCAGTTGCGCGTCCTGCAGCGACAGCGGCAGGGTCGTCCATCCGGCGAGCGGCGTTTTCGTGCAGATGCACGACTGCGTGATGTGCGCGGCTTCAGCGGTCAGTTTCAACAGCGCGTCGTGATCGAGGTAGGGCAGTTGACTCATCGGAAATCATGAAGGGCGGCGGGAACAGCACTGTAACCCGCGTGCGGATTGCGCGCATCACCGTGACGCACGCGGGGCGCACCGGGTGAGATTCAGCCGCCCTTGCGGACCGACGGCTGCGCGACGAGCTCGCCGAGCACACGGATCGCACGCTCGATGTCGCGGCTCCACGGATGGCCGAAGTTCACGCGCACGCAACGCTCGAAGCCGTGCGCGGCCGAAAACAGCGGCCCCGGCGCGAAGCTGATCCCGCATGCGATCGCCTGGCGATGCAGCTCCATCGCGTCGATCGCGTCGGGAAACGCAAGCCACAGAAAATAGCCGCCTTCCGGCCGCACCCATTCGACGCCGGCCGGCAGCCAGCGCCGCAGCGCGTCGTCCATCCGGTCGAGCTGCGCGTGCAGCGCGCCGCGCAGCTTGCGCAAATGCCGGTCGTAGCCGCCGTGCTCGAGATAGTTCGCGATGCCGACCTGCGCGGGAATGCTGGCCGACAGCGTCGTCATCAGCTTGAGCCGCTGCACCTTCTCCGCGAACCGTCCGGCGGCGGTCCAGCCGATCCGGTAGCCGGGCGCGAGCGTCTTCGAGAACGAACTGCAATGCATCACGAGGCCGTGCCGGTCGAACGCGCGCGCGGGCAGCGGATAGTCGGGGCCGAAGTGCAGCTCGCCGTACACGTCGTCCTCGATCAGCGGCACGTCGCGCGCGGCGAGCAACTCGACGAGCGCGCGCTTCTTCTCGGCGGACAGCGTGACGCCGGTCGGATTCTGGAAGTTGGTCATGAACCAGCACGCGCGGATGTCGTGCCGGTCGAGCGCGTTCGCGAGCGCGTCGAGATCGAGGCCCGTGCGCGGATCGACGGGTATCTCGACCGCGCGCAGGTCGAGCCGCTCGATCGCCTGCAGCGCCGCATAGAAACCGGGCGCTTCGACGGCCACGACGTCGCCGGGCCGCGTGACGGCCATCAGGCACAGGTTCAGCGCTTCGAGCGCGCCGTTCGTGACGACGATCTCGTCGATCGGCTGCGAGATGCCGGTCGCGAGATAGCGCCGCGCGATCTGCTGGCGCAGCGCTTCGTTGCCGGGCGGCAGGTCGACGACCGTGCTCCACGGGCTGACGAGCCGCGTGGCCTGCGCGAGCGATTTCGCGAGACGCGGCAGCGGAAACAGTTGCGGCGACGGGAACGCGGAGCCGAGCGGCACGATGCCGGGTTGGGTCGCCGCGTCGAGGACGGAGAACACGAGGCTGCTGATGTCGACCTTGCGCGTGACGCCGGCGCGGCTTGCCTGGCGTTTGGCGGCCGGGCTTGCCGCCGGCGTGGCGCCCGGCGCGACGTAGTAGCCCGAGCGTTCGCGCGCGCGGATCAGCCCCCACTGTTCGAGCAGGTAGTACGCGCGAAACACCGTCGACTGGCTCACGCCGTGCTGCGCGATGATCTGCCGCAGCGACGGCAGGCGCGTGCCGACGGCGAGGTTGCCGTTGCGGATGTCGTCGGCGATCGTGTGGGCGAGGGTTTCGTAGCGTTTCATCGGCGAGGGTGGCGCGCGCCGTCGCCACGCGCGGGCCGGGGTGGCGCCGCGCCGGCGGGCGCGGCTCATTGTCCGATGCGCGGCCCGAAAAGGAAAGCGCAGGCGCGGTCAGTTCAAGGCGGGCCGCGCTTTCCTGCCGCGTCAGGCCGCGTTCGGCTCGACGTTATGCCGGTTCGCGGCGCCGCGCAGCGGCGGCAACGGCTCGACCTTGCCGACGATGAACAGGTACGACAGCGCGCCGACTACGAATGCTCGAGTAGCACTTCTGTCGGATCATGCGACTTGAGGCCGCCTGAGTGCATTCACGGGAAACCTTAGGCGGATAGTCCACCAGCGGGTGCACGTGATCGTCCTCGTCGCACGGGTATTCGGTCACGAAGACCAAGTGCACATGCATCAGAAAGACATAATGGCGGCCACGTCGAATGGCTTGACTCTCGCTTGTAGGCCAGACATACAATGGCCCGATGCGACGACTCCAGGCCTTCAAGTTCGAACTGATGCCGAACGGCGAGCAGCAGCGCGATATGCGCCGCTTCGCCGGATCGTGCCGGTTCGTCTACAACAAGGCACTGGCGTTGCAGAAGGAGAACTACGAGGCGGGCGGCAAGTTCATTGGCTACGTAGCGATGGCCAAGCATCTGACGGAGTGGCGTAACGGAGGCGAAACGCCATGGCTCAAGGACGCCCCCGTTCACCCGTTGCAACACGCCCTCAAGGACATGGAGCGGGCCTACAAGAACTTCTTCGCCAAGCGAGCGGCGTTTCCGAAGTTCAAGAAGCGCGGCCAGCGCGACAGTTTTCGCTACCCGGACCCGAAGCAATTCAAGCTTGACCAGCCCAATGGGCGCATTTTCCTGCCCAAGCTGGGCTGGATGCGGCTGAGGCTGTCGCGTCCCGTGCTGGGCGAACTGCGCAACGCAACGGTCAGCTTCAACTCGGGCAAGTGGTGTGTCTCGATCCAGACCGAGCGCGAGGTCGAGCAGCCGGTGCCCCATGCCACCAGCGTGATCGGCATCGATGTTGGCATTGCCCGCTTCGCCACGATGAGCGACGGCACGTTTGTCGCACCGCTCAACAGTTTCAAGAAACACGAGGCTCGTCTGCGCCGATGCCAACGTGCGATGAGCCGCAAGGTCAAGTTCAGCAATAACTGGAAAAAAGCCAAGACCAGAGTCCAGCGCATCCATGCGCGCATCGGCAATGCTCGCCGCGACTACCTGCACCAGGCAACGACCACGATCAGCAAAAACCACGCGATGGTGTGTATCGAGGACTTGCAGGTTCGGAATATGTCCAGGTCGGCGGCAGGCAGCACCGATGCGCCTGGCAAAAATGTTCGGGCCAAGTCCGGTCTGAACAAGGCCATCCTCGACCAAGGGTGGTTCGAGTTCAGGCGGCAGTTGGAATACAAGCTGGCCTGGATTGGCGGCTGGCTGGTGGCGGTTCCGCCCGCGAATACAAGCCGGACGTGTCCGGCTTGTGGATACGTGAGTGCGGAAAACCGGACCACGCAGGAAAAATTCGCCTGTGTCGAGTGCAGTTACGAGGAGAACGCCGATGTCGTCGGCGCTCTGAACATTCTGGCGCGGGGACACCGCGTTGCAGCCTGTGGAGAGCCGGTGCAGTCGGGCCGCTCAATGAAGCAGGAACCCGCCGAGGCGATCTGAGAAAAGCGTTATCGTTTCAGGCGCGGTAGGAATCCCCCCTCTTCAGGCGGGGGAGGATGTCAAGACGTTGGCCAGGAAGCACATGAGGATCATGGCCTATCGGATACATGGCATGCGGTGTGCCGCGCGGAATGCCGTGATGCCTGCCTGCGATCCGTAGCGCGGGCGGCCTCGATGGGCGGGTTATCGCGTGGCTTGCGACGGCGTGCGGTCGAACTTGGCGAGCGCTTCCCACAGGCCGTTCAGGTAGACCGTGCCGAGCGTGCGGTCGTAGAGGCCGTAGCGAGGGCTTGCCCATCTCACCCCAGATAATACGGCCGATCGCCAGTTCCACCTGCGTATCGCGGAATCGACCGGCAACACGGTGCTGCTGCACATGGTCACCGCGATGTGGGACTGCGCGCGCAGCGATCCGCTGTGGGACAAGATCGAGGAGCATTTTCACTCGACCGCGCTGCGTGAGGCGTCGCAGGAAGATCACCAGCGGATCTTCGCGGCGATCATGGCGCGCGACGCAACGGCGGCACGCGACGCGATGCGTGCACACCTGTCGCGCGTGATCGCGGAATTCACGCAGGCGTGGCGCTGACGCGCGTTCCGTCAGAGGAAACAGGCCGGCGTAACGTTACCGTCATACGGCGGTGAGGGTTGGCGCGCGCGTCCCCGTTGTACGGCTTCTTCCGATTGCATGACCGTAGGTTTTATGGTCTTGTTGCGGGATATCGCATCGACTCAAAAAAGGACAGTCGAATGCAGCCGGGCGATTCACACGGGGTCCAATTGATCAGGGGAATCGGCGGACGTACACGCGTACGGTTCGCCGTGCGCCGGCTGCTTGTCATTTTGACGGCAGGCTTACTTGCCTCCGTGCTTCCCCCCGCGTTCGCCGCCTCTCCCGAAACCGTCAACGACAACGTGCTGCGTGTGCTCGCATGGCCCGGCTATGCGGACGACGATGTCGTCAGTGCGTTCGAGGCGCAATTTCACGTCCGCGTCGAAGTCACGTTCGTCGACTCCGACGAAGCACTGTGGACGCGCATGCACAGCGCGGCGCCACCGCCGTACGACGTGCTGGCCGCGAATACGGCCGAGATCCAGCGCTATGCGCACGAACGCCTGCTCGCGCCGATCGACCTGCCGCGCATCCCGAACCGGCGGCGGCAGTTGCCGAACTTCCAGCAACTCGCGGCGATCGACGGGCTCGTTGAAGCGGGCGCCCCGTATGCGATTCCGTTCACGTATTCGTCGATGGGGCTGATCTACGACCGCAAGCAGGTGCCGGCCGCGCCGCGCTCGATGCGGGAGATGTGGAATCCGCGCTATCGCGGCAAGGTGCTCGACTTCAACAGCGCGCAGCACAATTTTTCGTTCACGGCGCTGGCGCTCGGCTATCCCGATCCGTTTCGCCTGTCGCCCGCGCAGACGCTCGCCGTCGCGCACAAGCTGATCGACCTGCGCCGCAACCTGCTGACGTACTACACGCTTCCTGAAGAGGCGACCGCGTTGTTCGTCCAGCATCGTGCGGCGCTGATGTTCGGCAACTACGGCACGCAACAGGTCGAACTGCTGCGACGGGCCGGCGCGGACGTCGGCTACGTGATCCCGGATGAAGGCGCGCTCGCGTGGCTCGACTGCTGGGCTGTCACGCGCGGCGCGCAACATCCGGCGCTCGCGTTCGCGTGGATCAATTACATGCTCGAACCGGCGATCGGCGCGCTGCTGACCGAACGCCAGGGCCTCGCGAACACGCTCGCGTCGCCGCCGGGACTCGACACCGGACACCAGCATCTCGTCTGGCTCCAGCCCGTCGAGGACATCGCGCGGCGCGAATCGCTGTGGAGCCGCATCGTGTCGGGCGACCGGCCGGAGCGTTTCGGAAAATGATCCGGCTCGGGCTCACGTCGAAACTGTCGGTGCTGTTCGCCTGCATCGGCGTGATCGCGTCCGGCACGACCGGCTACTACGCGTATCGCGCGAACCGCACGATGCTCGTGCAGGAAGCGCAGCACAGCCTGCTGATGTCGACGCAACTGCTCGGGCAGCGCTTCACCACGGCGCTGTCCGACGTCTCGGACGATGCGCTCGTGCTCGCACAGTTGCCGTCGTGTGCACGGGTCTCGAGCGGCGACAACCGGGATGGCGCGCCACGCGCGCGGCTCGAGCAGGTGTTCTACAGCTTCATGAGGAATCACCCGGAGTACCTGCAGGTCCGCCTGATCGCGCGCGGGGATTTCGGCCTCGAACGCATCCGCGTCGATCGCGATGCGCACGGCATCGTCGTACTCCCGGACAGTGCGTTGCAGGAGAAAGGACAGTTTTCCTACGTATTCGATACGCTGGCCACGGCGCCCGGTCATATCTACCTGTCGCCGATCGTGATCAACCACGAGACGGGGGCGCACGCGGCCGAAGGGCTGCCGATCCTGCGCGTGGGCACGCCGGTCGTCGACGCGTCGGGCCAGACGGTGGGGGCGCTCGTCGTCGACGTCGAGCTGTCGCGCGTGTTCGACCGGCTCGAACGCGATCTGCCGGAAGACTACACGGTGTACCTCGCGAACGAGTGGGGCGATTTCCTCGTCCATCCCGATCCGACGCAGACGTTCGGCTTCGATCGCGGCCGGCGCGTGCTGATGCAGGACCGCTTCGCCGTCACGCGTGCGCTGTTCGACAGTGCGCGCGCAAACGTTACCCTCAATGGCCTGGCCGACCCCGCCGCGGCGCCGGGCCAGATGTTCGCGTTCGTGCGCACGCCGTTCGGGCACGACGAGGGCAACCGCTTCGTCGTGCTCGGGATGGGGCGCCCGCTGGCGGATGTGTTGTCGCCGGCGGGCATGCTTGGCGAGCGGATCGTCCGGATGGTGCTGGTGTCGAGCTTGATGGCGGTGATCCTCGCGATCCTGTTCGCGCGTGCGATCACGCGGCCGCTGCAGACGCTCGCGCGCGCCGCGACGCACGTGTTCGACGATCCGGCCACCGAGCAGTTGCCGGTCGGGCGTGCCGACGAGATCGGCGTGCTCGCGCGCTGTTTCGACAGCATGCGCGTCGAGATCCGCACGCAGGTCGCGATGTTGCGCGCGAAGCAGCTGGAGCTCACGCACCTCGCCGGACACGATGCGCTGACCGAACTGCCGAATCGCCTGCTGTTCATGGAGCATCTCGATGCCGCGATCCGGCGTGCGGCCGCGCTGCACGAAGGGCTGGCCGTGATGTTCGTCGACCTCGACCGCTTCAAGCAGATCAACGACCAGCACGGCCACTCGGCCGGCGACCGCACGCTCGTCGCGGTCGCCAAGCGGCTGAGCCTCGTGCTGCGTGGCGGCGACATGGTCGCGCGGCTCGGCGGCGACGAATTCATCGTGCTGATCACGGACGTGCGCTCACCGGCGGTGATCGGCGACGTCGCGTCGCGCATCCAGCGTGTGATGGACGAGGAACTGGAGTTCGGCGACCGGCGCGTGGCCGTCGGCGCGAGTATCGGCGTCAGCGAGTTTCCGGCCGACGGTGCGTCGGCCGAGGAACTGCTCGTCAAGGCCGATGCGGCGATGTACGCGGCGAAGGCGTCCGCGCAGCGCGCGTTCGTGCGCTATCAGGAACTGGTCGGCAACGGGAGTGGCGCCGGCAGCGGGACGGACGAAGCGGCCGGCCGGGTCGCGTCGGGCGGCGGCCGGTGATGGCCGCTCGCGGGTTCGCGCGTTGCAAACGCCACGAGCCCGTCGCAAGACGGGCTCGTGGCGGGTGCGGACCGCGCGCGAAGGCGCGCGGCGGCAGGCTCGCTTAGTGGCCGAAGTAGACCGAGTCGCGCGGGTTTTGCGCCTTGACGGCCGGTGCGCCACCCTGGACGGTCGCGGCCGGTTGCGCACCGTAGCCGCTGTTGTCGGCACCTTGCACGCGGGCTTGCGCGGCCTGGATGTCGGCCGGGTAATACGGGCTCGACTGGCTCGGCTTGTAGCCGGCGCTTTCGAGCTGGACGAGTTCATTGCGCACTTGAGCGCGGGTCACGGTGCTTTGGGCGAAGGCGCCGAACGAGGCGGACAGGGCGGCGGCGGCAACGACTGCGGAAACGAGCGATTTCATGATGACCTCCGATGTTTTTGGCTTTCCGCGTTCGACACCATGTCGTAAGCGGTTGATTACATCGTAGGCGCCGGTCGACCTAGGGTAAACGTGAGTTTCGGCGAAAGATCGTTGCAGCCGGGGCAATAATTTCGAGATAAATGCCTTCCGTCCCTAATCGACGTTGCCGGATTTGCAAGGGAACGGGCGGCGGATGCGCGCACGGACGGGCGCGCGGCGGCGCAGGCGCGGGCGGAGAGGGGGACGCACTGCGACGCTGCCGGATCAGACGTCGTCGTCGATTTCCTTGCGCTCGCGGCGTTCCTCGTTGCCGCGGCGCGCGCGCAGGCGCTGGCGCGACAGCACGGCGATCACCTGCTGGGTCGGCGCGCCGGACGGCAGTTCGTTGCGGATGCGATCGGGCACCATGGGCAGGCCCGCGCGCTGCCGGCGCAGCGCCTTGGCGATTGCCCGGCGGCATTCGTCACCGTGGCAATCCCATTCATCGCGGATTCTCTGGCAATAACGGCATTGTTCCATCGGGACAGTCTAACGCGTCTTCGGGAGCGGGGCTGAACGCTTGCCCCGAAGCGTCACGTGTTGACTGCGGCATCGGCGAGCGCTTTCGCATGCGACTGGAAGCGTCGGTGCTCTTCCGGCGGCACGAGCGAGCCGCCCGTCGCCCAGATGACGTGCGTCGACCGGCGCAGGTCGATCGCGTGGCGATGCACGTAGTCGCGGCCGGCCGGGGACGCCGCGAGCCAGCCGGGGCCGCTGACGGCGGCAGCGGCCGACGGCTCGAGTTCCACGCCCGTCGCGCGCTGAACCGCGAGCAACTGGGCATAGAGCTGCGCGTCGCTGACGGTGAACACGCCCGACAGCAGCGACGCCATCAGCGGGCTGACGAGGTGCGATGCCTGTGCGACGGCCAGGCCGTCGGCCTCGGTCCGGTTGTCGAGCCCCGCGTCGTAGACGGACACGGGCTTCCCGGGGCCGGCGGCCAGCTGGACCAGCATGCACGGCGACGCGACGGGTTCGGCAAAGAAGCAATGCACGTGCTCGCCGAACAGTGCCTTGAGGCCATACGCGATGCCGCCCGGTGCGCCGCCGACCCCGCACGGGAGATGGACGAAGAGCGGATGCGTCGCGTCCACGCGGCGGCCCGCGTCGGCGAGCTGCGCGGCGAGATGCCGGGCGCTGGCCGCGTAGCCGAGGAACAGCATCAGCGAGCCTTCGTCGTCGACGAAGTGGCTGCGTGGCTGATCGCGTGCCTGCGCGCGTCCGGCCGCGACGGCTTGCGCATAGTCGCCGTCATGGTCGATCACGCGAACGCCGCGCTTTCTCAGGCGCGCCTTCTTCCACGGCTTCGCGTCGGTCGACATGTGCACGACCGATTCGAACCCGAGTGCTGCGGCCATCACGCCGATGCTCAGGCCGAGATTGCCGGTGCTGCCGACGATGACGGTGTGCGCGGCAAACCGTTCGCGTGCGGCGGCCGATGCGAGGATCCGCCGGTCGCCCGCGGGTTCGAGCAACCCGTGTTCGATCGCGATCGACTCCGCGAGCGCGAGTACTTCATGAAAGCCGCCGCGCGCCTTGATCGAACCGGCGATCGGCAATGCGTCGTCGCGCTTGATGAACCAGGCGCCGTGTGCGCCTGCCGGCAGCGACAGCCTGCGCGGCAGGTTGTCTGCCGGCATCAGCGGCGATTCGATTTTTCCCGCGCTCGCCGCGAGTTCGGGAAACAGCGCGGCCATCAGCGGTTCGCAGCGCGCCAGCCGCGCTTCGGCCATCGCAATGGCGCCGAGCCCCGGCGCGTCTTGCGGCAACGGGCTGCCGGCAAGGGGATTCAGCCACAGTAGAGGATGGCGGGATTGCAGTTGAGCTAATAGGTCGTCGGGCAGGGGCGTGAGGGTCATGGATCGGTCTTGCGCTGGATAAACGTGAGGGGTAGCCGGAATGCTACGATCCGGGACGCCCGCGCGAAAGCGCCGATTTCTAATGAATCCATTAGCCTGACTGATACCTATGCGACTCGACGGTTCGACCCTGGGTGCGTTGCTCTGCTTTGAAACCGCCGGCCGGTTGCTGAGCTTCACGAAGACGGCACAGGCGTTCAACCTGACGCAAAGCGCCGTGAGCCAGCAGATCCGGAACCTGGAGGATCGGCTCGGCTATCCGCTGTTCGTGCGCCAGGCGCGCGGACTGAAGCTGACCGAGAAGGGCGCAATCCTGCTCGGGACGATGTCGAGCGCGTTCGTCGACATCAATCGCACGCTTCAGGCGCTCGGCATGTCGGATGCCCCGCTGCAGGTCAGCTGCCTGCCGTCGCTCGCGCTGCAGTGGCTGATGCCGCGCCTGTCCGAATTTCACCGGCAGCAGCCGAACGTGCCGGTTCGCGTGAAGGCCGAGTTTCAGGTGCTGGATCGCCAGGCCATGGAGACCGACGACATTGATGTGGCGGTGCGCTACGACCCGGTGCAATACGATCGGCTGCATGCCGAGGCTATCCTCGACGAAATCCTGTTTCCGGTCGCCACGCCGGCGTATCTGGCGCAGCATCCGGCCTTTGCCAGCGGCGAATCGCTGGACGGCGTCGTCCTGCTGCACGACGCCGCGCCGTGGGGCGGCGCGCCCGAGTTCGTGGAGTGGCGCACGTGGCTCGAGGAAGTCCGTCCGGCGTGGGCGGCCGATCTTGACGGCCCGCAGTTCAATTTCTCCAGTCTGGCGATCACGGCCGCGCTGAACCATCAGGGTGTCGCGATGGGGCGCGGCGCGCTCGTGCATGACGAGATCGCGAGCGGGAGGCTCGTGGACGTCTTTGGCAGGCACGTGCGTGCGCCGGCGCGCTACATGCTGTTGTCACGCCATCCCGACGATCCGCGTACCGAGGCGTTTTCGGACTGGCTCAAGGCCGAATGCACGCGCTTCGATGCCGCGCGTTCACGTTTGCTTTCGAACGGAAGCAAACGCGGGTAGCCGACGCTGTCGGATAGCTGAATCGGAGTGCGAAGTAGTCGGGTGACGAACGCGGATGCAAACTACAGTTTCCCGTCCGTCTCCATACGGATAGCTTTCGCGTGGACGGGGCGGGCAAGCGTTACTTGAGTTGCCAGATGCCCCAGACGGCGATCAACAGGCCAAGGCCGAGTCCGCAGCCGAGCAATACGTAGGTTTCCATGTCAAGCCTCTGAAAGCGTGGCCGCGCCGATGCGGGCATCAGCGAGCGAGCAGCCAAGTCGGTGACGTATCGTTCGGCCCGTTGGACGGGGCGATACGCCGGGTCCGCGAATACTACGCTTCGCGGCTTTCAGAACGCATGCGTGATCGACGGCTTCGCGCCGTCTCTCAGTTCTTGCCCGTGTGCGCGTTGTTCAGCTGGGTCACGTGCGATCCACCGTGCCGGAACACGCCCGATTTCCAGATCATCTGCGATGCCGCGACGAGCACGAACAGCAGCACGACCATCCTGAAGATCTTTGGCGACATCTTGTCCCGCAGCGGGCGAACGAGCCACATGCCGGCAATCGCCGGCAGGCTGGCCGCCGCCGAGATTGCGAGGTCGGCGCCGCTCGCATGCGCGGCGCCGCTGAACGTCGTGACCAGCGTGACGATCGACACGACGAGGATGATCGCGATCTGCTTCGTGAAGACGCGCCCGGTCGCGCCGGACGAAATCAGGTAGGTGGCGAGCAGCGGGCCGGGAACCGACGCAATGCTCTCCATCAGCGCCGCACCGAAGCCGAGCGCGAAGCCGACGGGCGTCTGCCATGCTTCCGGCAGGTTGAGTTTCGGCGCGGCGAGCATCAGCGCCGCGGCCACGATCAGCAGCGCGCCGGACGCCGCTTGCGCATGCCCCGGATTGAGCGACAGCAGGATCGCCACGCCGACGATGTTGCCGATCACGGTGCCCGCGATCGGCGCGGCGATCTTGCGTGCCGTCGCCAGCAGCTGGCCGCCTTCCAGCGCCTGCGGGATGTTGCCGAGGATGATCGGCATCGACAACAGCAGCACCGCATGCCGGATCGGCAGGAACTGGCTGAGTATCGGCATCGCGATCAGCGGCACGCCGATGCCCGTGATCCCCTTGGCCATGCCGCCCAGCAGCAGTGCAAGGGCGATACCGGCCAGCTCGAACGCGCTGAGCCCCTGCAGGCTGGAGACCAGCACCCCTTCAGTCAGATTGAAATGCATCATGGAATGGCATGTCGCGGCATATCCGGCAGCGAGCGCTGTCGATGGCGCACGTGGCGGTCGCGTGTGTCTGGCACGCATGTGTTCTGGGTTGGCTTGAACCGGAAGTCGATCGCGTGGCGTCGCGCCGTTGTGCGGCCGGGGCCGCAGGCAATCGATGGGCGGTTCGAGGGTGCATCTTACCTGAGCGTTGCGAAGGACATTCGGCACGGGCCGCGGCGCGTCACGGGGCACGTCGACGTGATCATTTCCGCGGTTCAATATAATTCATGACGGTTTGTCGTTTCATGTGCAGTTCTCATATCTTTGAACGAGGAGGCGTCGATGACGCTGGCCCAGTTGCAGGCCCTGGCGGCCGTGGTCGAACTCGGGTCGCTCACGGCCGCGGCTGAACGGTTGAGCCGCAGTCAATCCGCGATCAGTCATGCATTGACCGAGCTGGAAGACCTCACGGAGGTCAAGCTTCTGTGGCGCGACCGGCAGCCGGTCGTCCTGACGGCGGCGGGCGAACGCCTGTGGCCGTACGTGCAGAACGTGGTGCGGGAAGCGCAGCTGTTGCGCCAGCAGTTCAGCCTGTCGCGCGGCAAGCTCGAAGGGAAGCTGGTGGTCGCGTCGCTGCCGAGCGTGTCGCTGGCGTTCGTCGTGCCCGCGCTCGAGGCGTTGAAGGACATGCACCAGGGCGTGTCGGCGGTGCTGCTCGAAGGCACGGACAGCGAAGTCGAAGGGTGGATCGACGACGGTACGGCCGATGTCGGCGTGGTGGCCGGCACGAAGACGTTCGCACACACTCTGCCGCTGCTCGACGAGGATTTTGTCGCGGTGGCGGCCGACGGCATGTTCGCCGGCCGCAAGAGCGTGTCGGCGAAGCAGTTGTCCACGGCACCGTTCATCTTCTCGAAGGCAGGGTGCGGGCCGGTGATCGCGGATTACTTCGCGCGCGGCGGGGTGCCGCTGCGGGCCGCGTTCAACGTGGTCGAGATGCGGACCATTCTGTCGATGGCGGAGGCCGGCATGGGCGTGTCGATCGTGCCGCGCATCACGCTCACGTACACGCCGTTCGGCGGCCGCGTGCTGGAACTGTCGCCCAGGCTGCATCGCTCGGTGCGGTTGTCGTGGAATACGACCGGCAACGCGGTCGCAGACGAGTTCGTGCGGCTCGTCGACGCGCAACGCGCGAAGGCGGCGAAGGCGGTCAACACGCGCGCGAGAAAGGCCCGGTGACGAGCGGCTTCAGCGATGAACAGCGCTCATGGGCGACTTGAAGTTTATTCAAGCCGCGGGCAGTCGAGATGCAATACATTGTTCGAACTCGCCCCTGACCGCATCGTCCCGAAGGAGATTGCCGTGCCGGCCTTGCCCACCTTGCTTGCTTTCGGACTCGTGTCGCTCGGCATGGTGCTGACACCCGGGCCGAACATGATCTACCTGGTGTCGCGTTCGATCTGCCAGGGCCGCCGTGCCGGGCTGGTGTCGCTCGGCGGCGTCGCGCTGGGGTTCGTGTTCTACATGGTGTGCGCGGCGTTCGGCATCACCGCGCTCGTGATGGCCGTGCCGTATGCGTACGACGCGTTGCGTTTCGCCGGTGCGCTTTATCTGGCGTACCTGGCTTGGCAGGCGTTGAGGCCGGGCGGTCGCTCGGCGTTCCAGGTCAGGCAGTTGCCGCACGACAGCCGTGCCAGGCTGTTCACGATGGGCTTCGTCACGAACCTCGCGAATCCGAAGATCGCGGTGATGTATCTGTCGCTCCTGCCGCAGTTCATTTCGCCGGGGCACGGCAGCGTGCTCGCGCAATCGCTGGCGCTCGGCTGCGTGCAGATCGCGGTGAGCGTCAGCGTGAATGCGCTGATTGCCTGCATGGCCGGCGGCATCGCGGGTTTTCTGGCGGGGCGGCCGGTCTGGGCGTCGGCCCAGCGCTGGTTGATGGGCACGGTGCTGGCCGGGCTGGCCGTGCGTATCGCAGTGGAGTCGCGCTAGCGCGAATGGTTGGCGGTATGCAGGATCGCCGGGGGGCTCTCAAGCGGCATCGCAACGAAAGCGCCCGGCATCGTCAGCCCTGGCAGTTGCCCTGCGCTTCGTTGCCGACCGGGACAGGTGCGGCTTTTTCACGGCGCCGGCTGCGCGTCGCGAGCCAGCACAGGATCGATCCGCCGCACACCATCAATGCGCCTTGCCAGAATTCGATCGACAGCGGCGCATGCAGCAGCGTCGCGGCGAGCAGCGCGGCGAGCACCGGGGTGAAGTACGACGCGCCGACGATGACGGTCACGTTGCCGTGCATGATGCCGGTGTTCCAGGCCGCATAGCCGAACCCCAGCGCCGAGGCCGCCAGCACGATGTAGATGACCGCATGCAGGCTGAACGTCATGCCGCCGCCGCCTTCGATCGCGAACTTGATCCAGAGCGCCAGCGCCACCAGCATGAAGAACGGCGTGACGCCGTTCTTGCCGTCGGCGAGGCGCGCCGTCACCGTGCAATAGCCGGCCCAGATCAGCGCGCCGACGAACGCGAGGCCGTAGCTCAGCGGATTGTCCGCGACGTTGTGCAGCATGCCGGCCGGGTCGAGGCCCCGGTCGCCGCCGAGCACCCGGCAGATCCCGAGCATCGACAGCAGGACGCCGGGCACGACCAGCAGGTTGGCGCGCTGCTTGTTGAACACGATCGCCGCGACCAGCGTGAAGCTCGGCCACAGATAGTTGACCATCGCGACTTCGATCGCCTGCTGGCCGTTGCTGGCATAACCGATCGACAGCGCTAGGCACAGCTCGTACGCGACGAACAGCAGCCCGCCCCAGAGCAGATACTTTTTCGGGAATTTGCTGAGATCGGGGAAGCCGATCGTCAACAGCAGAAGCGCGGATGCGACCGTATAGATCATCGCGGCGCCGCCGGTCGCGCCGAGGCTTTCGCTCACGCCACGAACGAGGGCGACCACGGAGGCCCACAACAACACCGCGCCGAGCCCGGCGAGCGTGGCCTTGTTCTTGCGCTTCATGCTTCCTGCCTGTTTCAACATTCAAATTCGATTTCAGGTGATTCGGGTCCGCCTGCATGAGCCACACGCGCATTCGGCATGCGGAACGGCCAGTGCGGACGGAGGCGCGTAGTTTAACGGGGTGACGGAGATCGAGCAGCGGCGTCGGCGGTGATCAGCCCTGCGCTTGAGGCCGATCATCCGGGAGCATGGGCGTCACGCGGCAACCCGTCACGCGTCGTCGATGTGCCAAACCGAGCCGATTGCCGACAACGCGCGGCCAATCGTGTCGAGCATCGTGTCTCGCGTCGGCCCGAGCGTCGTGACCAGGAAGAAGCCGTCTTCGCCGGTCGACAGGCCGATCAGTGGCCAGCTGCCAGAGGCGTCACGGACTTCAAGTTGTTGCCGGACGGGATCGATGTCGATGTTGTCATGCACTTGCCGCAACGCATTCGCGATGGCATCGAACGCGTCGGCCGACGGGATCGTGTGGATGCGGTATTCGAAACTCATCTTCATGGGCAGGTGGGCGAGGCGGGCAGTCTAACGCGTGCCAAGCCGCAACACGCCCTGACCGCACCGCATCAGGCGCCCGTCGCAACGGGCGCCCGCCCGATCACCGTTCGTTGCGCTTCTTGCTCAGCTCGATCGTCTCGAACAGCTCGTAGTCGGCGGTCGGGTGCTGGTCGGCGCCCGGCGCGTGGTAGTAGCGCATCGTGATCGTCGTGTGCCCGCCCGGCTTGCCCGGGTCGTGGTCGAACACGGCAATTCCGTAACCCGTGCCCGTATCGCGGCGCGCGGACCAGATCGCATCCTCGAGCGCATCGGCCGGCGCGCGCACGAACGTGTTCGGCGCCGTGCCCGGCACCGGCCGGTTCGGCTTCGTGAACACCTTCGCCCGCGCAAAGCCGGTGGCCGGGTTCTCGCCATACACGTCGAGCGGCGCGCTGGTGCCGCCGCCGCCAAGGATCAGGTGGATCGTGCCGTGGCTCGTATCGAACGTCGTGCGGTCCGGGTCGTTCGAGCCGACCGGTCGCGGCTGCAGCGTCTCGACGACTTCGCCGGTCGTCGCATCGACGCCCGCGCGGTGATTGCAGCCGCGCACCGGGTAGCTGCGCTCGTAGTCGTGATCGTGGCCGCACAGCACGAGGTCGACGCCGTAACGGTCGAACAGCGGCAGCCAGGCTTCGCGAATGCCTTTGTCGGAACCGTTGCCCGTCTTCGACGAGCTGAGCGCGTCCTGGTGCATCTGCACGACGATCCAGTCGATGTCGTCGTCATGCGCGGCATGACGCAGCGTGTGTTCGAGCCAGCGCGTCTGCTCGCCGTTGCTGTAGCCGCGCACGTAGAACGACGTACCGGGCTCGATCGGCGGGCGGCCCGTGCTCGCGGCCGGCACGAGCGGCGCGGGGCCGCCGACGAACGCGGCGGCGTCCTGGTACACGACATCGTCCGCATCGAGCGAGACGAACAGCACCGAGCTCACGCGGAAGCTGTACCAGCGGCCCTGGAAGCGCGTGCCGTTCTCCGGCAGCGTATAGCGCGCGAGATACGAGTCGAGCCCCTGCGGGCCGTTGTTGAACTCGATCTCGTGATTGCCCGGGCATGGCATCCACGGACGATTCGCGGCCGACGTCTGGTTGTTGTTGCCGAAATCGCGCCACACCTCGGGCTGGTGCGCGGGGTTCAGGTTCGCGTAGCAGAGGTCGCCGTTCAGCAGGTGGAACAGCGGCTGGAACTGCTCGACAGCCTGCACCGCGAAGCGGCTCTGCGGCGACGACAGCACCCATGCGCCGTTCGGCGTCGCGAGATCGCCGTAGCTCGTGAAGCGGAACGGTGCGCGGCCGCGCGGCGCGGTCGAGAAATTCGCCGAGAACGGCTGCGCGGCGTTGCTGTCGTTGTCGGCCGTGATCTCGTAGCGGTAGCGCGTGTTCGGCTTCAGCCCGTGCACGCGTGCGTGGTACGCGAATACCGTCTCGCCGTTCAGGCCGTCGGTGTACAGGCGCTGGACGCCGTGCACGGTGTGCGCCGGCTCGCCATCGGCGACGATGCGCGCACGCGGATTGACGGCCGACGCGAGCGAGGCCCACGAGATCACGACTTCCGACGTCGGGTCGTTGCCCCACGTCAGGTGGACCTGTTCGGGCGTGCCGTCCGGGTTCGACGCGGCGGCCCTGGCTGCCGCGAGGCCACCCGCGGCGGTGGCGAGGCCGGATACGCCGGCGAGTTTCAGGAAGCCGCGACGCGACACGGACGCGGCCGGCTCGTTCGGCTGGATCGGGGAGTTGTCCTGGTTCGACATGGTCGGTGTTTTCGTGAGTGGAGACGCGAGATGTGGAACCGCCTGGCCGTGCGCGAGCGTGACCAGTGCGTGAGCCGGAAACGAGCGGGATCCCGGTGCGAGACATTGTCGAAGGGCAGTTTTGCCGGGTTGTGACAGCAGGGCAACCCCACGCGAGTGTAGGCGCCTGTCCGAGCGTGCGCGTCACGGTATCCGGCCCGTGCCGGCGCGCATCCGTGGCGACCGAAATTTATTTGCAGACACCGCGACGGATTCCGTTCGCCCGCGCCGTTTAACGCATGAACGGCCGCTTCCGGTCGATATCCGCTACTTCGGAGTCTTACATGAAGCTTTCCAATCCATTGCGGTTCACCGTGGCATGCGTGGCCGCACTGGCTGCGTCGGCCGCCTTCGCGCAGGCCGTCATCGTCGCGCCTTACGCGCCGCCTGCGCCTCGCGTCGAAGTGATGCCGGCGCCGCGCGCGGGCTACGTGTGGGACCAGGGCCACTGGCACTGGCGGCAGGGCCGCTACGTGTGGATTCCGGGGCACTGGCAAGTGGTGCGCGTCGGCTATCACTGGGTGCCGGGCCATTGGGCCGCGCGCGGTCCGGCCTGGCGCTGGGTGCCGGGTCACTGGGCCTGATGCGCATGCCGCCGCTCGGCACCCGATGCCGGCGCGGCGGCGCTTTCCCGCAACGTCATGAGGCGCAGCCATGCCTTTTCGAACCGTGGTGATACTCGCGGCCGCAGCCGTCGTGCTGGCCGGCTGTGTCGTGGTGCCGGCGCGTCCGGTCTATTACCGGCCCGCGCCGGTCGTCGTATATTGAGCACGCCGGCCGCCGCTCGCGCAAACGGGCGGCCGGCACCCGATCGACCCGATCGCCATGCAGCCTGAAACGGATGCCGATGAAACGGACCTTGCCGAGGCCGTGCGCGATGCGCGCGGCGATCCCGAACCGCCACTGGGGCGGGGCCGGGTAATGGCGCGGCGCATGCAAGGAGAGCACGACGATGAGCTTCAGTCTGCCGGCGGGCGCGTCAACGATCGCGCCGCGGCACAGACGCGCGATGCGCTGGAGCGCCCCGCGTTGAGCGACGGCGATCCGGACGCGGCCCTGGTCGCACGGGTCGGCGCGCGCGACGCGTCGGCCGTGCGCATGCTCGTCGCGCGCAAGCTGCCGCGGCTGCTCGCACTCGCGACGCGCATGCTCGGCGACCGCACGGAAGCCGAGGACGTCGCACAGGAGACGTTCTTGCGGATCTGGAAACAGGCGCCGGGCTGGCGCGAAGGCGAGGCACGGTTCGACACGTGGCTGCATCGCGTCGTGCTGAATCTGTGCTACGACCGCTTGCGCGGCCGCCGCGAGGAACCGGTCGACGTGTTGCCCGACGTGCCCGATCCGCAACCGGAGCCGGCCACGCGCGCGGAGGCCCGCTCGCGCGACGCACGCGTGCGCCAGGCGCTCGCGGCGTTGCCGGCGCGGCAGCGCGAAGCGCTCGTGCTCCAGTACTATCAGGAAATGTCGAACGTGGAGGCGGCCAACCTGATGGGCATTACCGTCGACGCGCTGGAAAGCCTGCTTGCACGTGCGCGGCGAAACTTGCGCGCGCAACTGGCGGGCGACTCACCTAGCGAGGACATCCGATGACACCCGAACGATTTCGTACCATCGTCGCCGCGTACGGCTCGGATGCGCGGCGCTGGCCGGACGGCGAGCGCGCGGCCGCCGAGGCATGGGCGCGCGCGCATCCGGGCGACGCATTGGCCGCGCTGGACGAAGCCGCCGAACTCGATGCGTGGCTCGCCAACGATACGGTCGCACCGCCCGCGCCGGCGCTCGTCGAGCGCATCGTCGGGACGGCGCCTGCGCCGCGGCGCGCGCGGCGGCGGGGCGCCGTATGGTGGTCGGGCGCGGCATTCGCGGGCGTGGGCCTGGCCGGCGCGCTCGCGGGTGCGGTGGCCGTGTCGATGCTGATGCTCGGCAGCGTGCCGCCTGCGCATGAGCCGGGCTATCTGACAACGACGTTCGGTGGGCCGAGCGTGGACTGGAGTGATGAATGAGTGAGCGTGGCTGGAAATTCGTCCTCGTCGGGTCGGTCGTGCTGAACGTATTCATGCTCGGCGCGATCGGCGGCGGTGCGTATCAGTGGTTTTCGACGCATCGCGACCTGCGGGCCGCGGGCGCACCGGCGTCGCACACCGCATTGCGTTTCGCCGCGGACGAATTGCCGGACGCGCGCCAGCAGGAATTCGTTGCGGCGCTGAAGGCGGCGCGCAAGGACGGCCGCGATTTCGCGCGGGAAGGGCGCGACGACCGGATCACCGTGCTGGACCTGCTCGCCGCGCCGCAACTCGATCGCACGGCGATCGACGCGGCGCTCGACCGCACGCGTGCGGCCGACACGGCGCTGCGTGCGCAGGTCGAGCGCCGCGTCGTCGATTTCGCGGCGACGCTGACGCCGGACGAGCGCGCGAAGTTCGTCGACGGGCTGCGGCGTAGCGGGAACTGGCGGCTGCCGGCGAAGTGGCAGAAGAAGCAGGACGACGCAGCGAGCAAGTAAGCCAACGCCGCGCGGGCAACGTGCGGCGGCGCGCCTTTTCAGTGATGCGCAACGCGTACGCGGAAGATTGGTCGGCAATGCTTGCAGGCTGAGCTTCGGCGAAGGATCGCAAGGAGCAACCGCGACTTCGCTACGCGGCACGCACGTTCAGCGTGCCAGCATCCACGCGGAGATCGCGTCGACCACACCGCTCTCCAGACCATTGAAGCCGTGATAGGCAAAGGCTTCGCACGGATCGCCCCGGGACGTGCCGCCCGACACGATCATCAGCTCGGCCTTCGGCGACTGCTCCAGCTTCTTCAGCAGCGTATCCGTTTCGGATACCGGACAATGTTTGCAGCCGTCATTCTGGTGGTGAACGATGAGCACCGGAATCGTGAGACTGGCAAGGTTCATGTCCGTGACCGCGGTCCCGCCTCGCTCTTCGCGGAGGATGGTGGACGTCAGCACGAGACCGTCGGGCCCGCCACCGCCGGCCAGCGCAACCGCAATGGCGGCGGCGGACTGGGTGCCGCGGCTCGTCCCGACCAGCCAGACCGGTACGTGGAGTTGCTCCTTCAACCACGCAATCACGGCGCGTGCGTCGTCGGCGTGTTCCTTCGACAGTCGAAAGCCGTTGAGGTAGGGCGGGGATTGCCGGTCGCTCGGCGCATCGATGACCGCGACGGCGATGCCGTCATTCACGAACATCTGCCGGGTGCGGACGAGAAAGTTGCCTGCCCCCCATCCGAACTGTCCGGACGGTTCCAGTTGCAGCCCGCCGTGTCCGCCGGCATAGAGAATGGCCGCGGCCTTCGGCGCGTCCGGCGCGATGAAGAGAATCCGTTGCGTCACGCCGGGGCGCGTCGGAATGTCGACGACCTTGGGCGGGTTCTGCGCATGGGCCGCATAGCCGTGCAGCGTCAGCGCGACGGCAAGCAGCCACGCACGGGTCCAGTGTGAGTGCGGACGCATCGAACCGACGCAACGAAACCGTGCACGCAAGCTGACGGGAAGAGTGGGCATCGTAGTGGTCGCTGGGTCGGGACGGCAAAACGCCGTGACGCGGGGGCGATACCTTTCATTGAGTCTAGGTGGCTTTCCGGGAACGGCAAGCGTCCGGGTGGGGGCGGCCGGCGAGCCTTCCGCTGAGATTGCAGCCGGTCAGGCAAGTGAAAGCCCGTTAGCCGAATGTCGAAACAAGCCCGTCCTTCGCAGGGACGCGGGATCCCGATTCGGCGGCTGAGCGATCCACCGATTCGCTGCATTCGTCAGCCGAATTAGCGATGGGCATTCGAGCGGCAACACGCACGCATTCAAAGCCGCGCGACGCACCGGAAATATTCGTCTTCCCGGCGACGGATTTCCCGCCGGCCAGCGTTAAACACGGGTACGCATCGCGAGAGCCCTGTCATGGACCACCCGAACGACATCACACCGGCCGCCATCGCGCTGAACCGTTTCGGTCTCGGCGCACGGGCCGACGAAGCGCCGCCGGCGGACCCGAAGGCGGCGCTCGTCGCGCAGTTCGACCGTTACGACGCGCGGCCGGCCGCATGGGCCGGCGAGCCTGACGCGGTCGCGCTCGCGACACGCTTCGCGAACGCACGCAATGCGATGACGGCCAACGATCCGGCGACGAAGCGCGCAACCGAGCAGTCGATCCGGCGCGACGGCAACGACACGTATCGCAGCGCCGTCGTCGCGCGGATGAATAGTGCGCTGAATACGCCCGCGCCGTTCGTCGAGCGTCTCGTGCATTTCTGGGCGAACCATTTCGCGGTTTCGGTCGACAAGGGGCCGGTGGCGGCCTACGCGGGCGCGTTCGAACGCGACGCGATCCGTCCGCACGTGCTCGGCCGTTTCGAGGACATGCTGGTCGCCGTCGAACAGCATCCGGCGATGCAGCTTTTCCTCGACCAGGCGCGCTCGGTCGGCCCTGACAGCCCGGCCGCGCTGCGTGCCGAAGCACGCAATCCGTCGGCCAGGCGCGGGCTCAACGAGAATCTCGCGCGCGAAATCATGGAGCTGCATACGCTCGGCGTACGCACGGGATACACGCAGGCCGACGTGACGGAATTCGCGCGTGCGCTGACCGGCTGGAGCATCGCCGGCGGGCGCGGCCCGCAGCCCGGCGATGCGGTGCCCGGCGCGTTCGTGTTTCGCCCGAAACTGCACGAGCCCGGCGTGCGGACCGTGATGGGCCGCAGCTACGACCAGCCCGATGAAGCGCAGGCGCGCGCGATCCTGCACGACCTCGCGCATTCGGAGGCGACCGGCCGGCATATCGCGTTCCAGCTTGCACGCCATTTCGTCGCCGACAATCCGTCGCCGGCGCTGACCGACCGGCTGGCCCGCGCGTTCGACGCAAGCGGCGGCGATTTGCCGACCGTCTATCGCGCGCTCGTCGATTCGACGGATGCATGGTCGCCGCTCAACCGCAAGTTCAAGACGCCGTGGGAGTGGGCCGTGTCGTCGCTGCGCGGGCTCGGCTGGCGCGACACGGGCGACCTGAAGGTCGCGCCGCTGCTCGCGCAGCTCGGCCAGCCGGTGTGGCGGCCGGGCTCGCCGGCCGGTTACGACGACGTGGCCGCGAGCTGGGCCGCGCCCGACGCGCTCGTGCGTCGCGTCGAGCTCGCGCAGCGGCTGGCCGCGCGCACGGGCGACCGGCTCGATCCGCGCACGCTCGGCAACACGCTGCTCGCCGGTTCGTTGAGCACGCCGACGGCGGCCGCGCTGTCGCGCGCCGAAAGCGCGACCACGTCGCTCGCGCTACTGCTTGTATCGCCCGATTTCCAACGGAGATGACCATGGCACTGTCCCGCCGACAATTCCTGAGCGTGGCCGCCGCCGGTGCTGGCGCGATCCTCGTCGCACCGCGGATCGTGTTCGCGAACGTCGAGACCGATCGGCGCTTCGTGTTCGTGATCCAGCGCGGCGCGGCCGACGGCCTGAACATCGTCGTCCCGTATGCCGAGCCCGCGTATGCGTCGCTGCGCGGCCCGCTCGCAATCGACACGTCGGTCGCGACGCGGCTCGACGGCACGTTCGCACTACATCCGTCGCTCGTGCAGACCGCGCAGTTGTACCGCGACGGGCAGGCGCTGTTCGTTCACGCGATTGCCTCGCCGTATCGCGACCGCTCGCATTTCGACGGGCAGAACGTGCTCGAGACGGGCGGCCGCGCGCCGTACCAGGTGAAGGACGGCTGGCTGAACCGGCTCGCCGCGCTGCTGCCGGCCACGCGCGAAAGTGCGATCGCGTTCGCGCCGACCGTGCCGCTTGCGCTGCGCGGCACCGTGCAGGCCGCGTCGTACGCGCCGTCCGGTTTGCCGGCCGCACCGGACGACCTGCTCGCGCGCGTGTCGGCGCTCTACGAGGCCGATGCGCAGCTCGGCCCGTTGTGGCAGTCGGCGATGGATGCGCGCGGCCTCGCCGGCGATGCGCATGCGCGGCAGGATCCAGCCGGTGTCGGCAAGCTCGCCGCGACGTTCCTCGCGCGCGACGACGGCCCGCGCATCGCGATGATCGAGACGGGCGGCTGGGACACGCACAGCGCACAGAACGCACGGCTCGCGAATCAGCTGAAAGCGCTCGACACGATGCTCGCCGCGTTGCGCGACGGCCTCGGGCCCGCGTGGCAGCAAACCACGGTGCTGGTCGCAACCGAGTTCGGCCGCACGGCGGCCGCGAACGGCACGGGCGGCACCGATCACGGGCAGGCGTCCGTCGCGATGCTGGCGGGCGGCGCGGTCGCGGGCGGCCGCGTGATCGCCGACTGGCCGGGGTTGAGGCCGGGCGACCTGTACGAAGGGCGTGACCTGAAGCCGACCGCGTCGCTCGACGCGTTGATCTCGGGCGCCGCCGCCGACAGCCTGCGGCTCGATCCGCGCCGTACCGCGTCCGCGCTGTTTGCGGAAAGCGGTGTGACGCGGCCGATGAGCGGGCTGATTCGCGGAACCGCGTGACGCGCGACGTTGCCGCGTCGGCACCGAATCGATTCACGACACAAAAGGGAGAATCCAGGATGATCAAGATCCGATCCGTTTCGCTCGCCATGCTGGTGACGGCCAGTGCGGCGCTGATGTCCGCGTGCGTGGTCGAACCCGTGCGGCCGCCGCAGCCGGCGCCCGTCGTCGAGGTGCCGCCGCCGATGCCTGCGCCGGGCTATCGCTGGGTGAAGGGGCATTACCGGTGGGCCGGCAATCACTGGGCGTGGGTGCCCGGGCACTGGGTGGGCGTGTACTGATCGAGTGTGACGCGCCGGGCGGGGCGGATGCCGCCTACCACCCGATCCGGTGCTTCTCCTCCGTCTCGCGATGCCGCCAGTCGTCGTCCGCGTGCAGGTACTGGCTCGTCGTCGTCAGCGACACGTGGCCGAGATTGTCGCGCACGAGCCGCAGGTCGACGCGGCCGTCGGCCATGTGCGAACCCGCGCTGTGGCGCAGCCAGTGCGCGGACGCCTGTTCGAGCACGCGCGCCTGTTGCTCGCCGGCTTCGCCGTGCGTGCGCAGCCGGTCGGCCGCGTGCCGGAACACCTGCTTCACGATCCGGTGCAGCGCCGCGCGCGTGAGCGGCTTGCGCGCCTGGCCGACCGGCAGCACGAGCGGCGTGGCCTCGCCATCGGACGGCAACGCGGGCAGGCCGTGCGCGCGCCGGTAGCGCGACAGCTCGGCCATCATCTCGTCGGTGGCCGGCACGAGCCGCTGCCGGCCGCCTTTGCCCGTCACGTCGAGCCACCAGCGATCGCGCCCGTCCGCGTCGCGCCGGCAGAAAAACTGGCCCATCGTCGTGTCGGCCGCTTCGGTGATGCGCAGCCCGCCGAGATACAGCAGCGTGAACAGCCAGCGCGCACGATCGGCATGGAAGCTTGCCCGCGCGTCGTCGCGCGGCATCGCGGCGATCGCATCCTTGACCGACTGCCACAGCGGCTGCCCGAGATGGCGCGTGACGCGCGGTGCGGGCCGGCGCTGCCGCTGACGCGACAACGCGAGCGGATTGCCGGCGAGATAGCCGGCCTGCACGAGCCACGAAAACATCACGTTCAGGATCACCAGCGCCTGCCGCTGGCTGGCCGCCGACAGCGGCCCGTAGAACGGCCGCCAGCGCGGATCGTCGCGCGGATGCTTGCGCCCGCCGTTCGCACACCACAGCTCGGCCGGCGCAGGCGCGAGCAGGAACTGGCGGTAGACGACCAGATCCTCGTGCGTGAGCGACGACAGCGGCTTGCCGCACGTGATCACGGCCCACAGCAGCAGGCGTTCGGCTTCCTTGCGGTAGTTCTGGAACGTGGTCGGCGTATCGACGAAGCGGGCGAGCCACGCGCGCACCGCGTCGAGGTCGTTGGTCGCGGCAATCTGCGGATGCGCGCTGCTCGAGCGGTTGGTGCCCGTGCGTCCGTCGAGCGCGGCCGGCACGGTCAGCGCATCGATCGGCAGCGGGCGCAGCGCGGTGTCGGACGGAACGGGTGAGGTCATGCGAGGCGGGGTGCGCAGTGCGGATCGTGCGCACGTGAAAAGGCGGACGAACGCAGCGCGATCAGGCAAATCGGGAAGCGTCGATGGTACACGATCAGCACACGGTGAATTCGCCGTCGACAGCGATTGCCTGACCGGTGACGAAGCGCGCGGCGGGCGAGCATAGTCACGTCTCCGCGACCGCGATGTCGTGCGATCCGCCGGGCATGAAAGAGGTGGCGTGAATTCTGTAAGGTATTTGTGAACTTTCTTGCCGTGAGGGCCTCTAATCGGCCCTCCAACGCTTCCAGAGGAACACCCGATGATTCGCCCATCCAGAACGCTGCTCGGCGCGGCCGTCATTGCCGGCAGCACGCTCCTCGCCGGATGCCAGACCGATGCGGTCGCCACGCAGCCGAACGCGGTGCGCCCGGCCGACAGCAAGCCGGTGACCAAGACCGTGTACGTCGCGCCGCAATCCGCGCGCTGCACGGGCGTCGCGCCGATGGAGTGCCTGCAGGTGCGCAACGGCCCGAACGAGCCGTGGAGCCTGTGGTACGCCGGAATCGAAGGATTCGCGTACCAGCCCGGCTACCTGTACACGCTCGAAATCGACGAATACCGCGTCGCGCAGCCGCCGGCCGACGGTTCGTCGATCCGCTGGGTGCTCAAGCGCGTCGTCGAGCGCCGCCAGGTGAACTGACGGCCGC
Source organism: Burkholderia sp. AU6039 (assembly GCF_002223365.1). NCBI lineage: Bacteria > Pseudomonadati > Pseudomonadota > Betaproteobacteria > Burkholderiales > Burkholderiaceae > Burkholderia > Burkholderia sp. AU6039. The sequence goes on along the minus strand of NZ_NKFK01000005.1, from coordinate 1,862,026 downwards.
GCTCACGCGGATGGGCGTGCGGCCGCGCTGGCCGGCGGCGCGGCCGTATCGATCCGCCGGAACACGACGGACGACAACAGCGTCACCACGCCCATGCACGTGAACGACAGCATGAACCCGTGCGCCATCGAGCCCCAATAGGCGGCAAACAGGTTGACGAGGCCGCCGCCGATCGACACGCCGAGCCCCATCGCCAGCATCTGCATCATCGTGAACAGGCTGTTGCCGCTGCCGGCGTCGGCATGCGACAGCCCCTTCAACGTCACGCCGTTCATCGCCGCGAACTGCATCGAGTTCGCCGTGCCGAACACGATCAGCAGCGCGCCTTCCAGCAGCGGCGCGGGCCGCACCGACACCAGTGCGAATCCCGCGATCGCGCACCCGACGATCCCCGTATTCACGACCAGAAACGCCGCGTAGCCGAACCGCTTCACGAGCGGCGCGATCCAGCGTTTCGCGATGACGCCCGCGATCGCGGCCGGCAGCATCATCAGCCCCGACTGCAGCGGCGTATAGCCGAGCTGCACCTGCATCAGCAGCGGCAGCATGAACGGCACGGAACTCGTGCCGATCCGGCACAGCAGGTTGCCGAGCAGCCCCGAGCCGAAGTTCGGCTCACGGAACAGCCCGAGCCGGAACAGCGGCTGCGCGCGGCGCCGCGCGTGCGGCAGGTACGCAAGCGCGCTCGCCAGCCCGACCACGGCGAGCCCGGCCGCCCAGGCGGCGCGATGCGCGGGCATCGGCGGGTCGATCGCGAGCGACAGCGCGATCATCGCGACCGACAGCAGCGCACAGCCGACGAAGTCGAACGGTGGCGGCTGGTGCGCCTGGTCGTGCGGCAGGTAGCGCTGCACGGCGACGAAGCCGACCACGCCGACCGGCACGTTGACGATGAACACCCAGTGCCAGGAAATCGCCTGCGTGAGCCAGCCGCCGAGCGTCGGCCCGACGATCGGGCCGAGCTGGCCGGCGATCGACACGAACGCGATCGCCGCGACGTACTGTTCGCCCGGCACGCGGCGCAGCACGGCGAGCCGGCCGATCGGCAGCAGCATCGAGCCGCCGATGCCCTGCAGCGCGCGCGCGGCGACGAGCTGGCCGAGCGTATGCGACGCCGCGCAGCCGATCGAGGCGAGCACGAACACGAGAATCGCGAGCGAAAACACGCGGCGCGTGCCGAACCGGTCGGCGAGCCAGCCGGACGCCGGCGTGAGCATCGCCATCGTCAGCGTATAGACGACCACGACCGGCTGCATCGCGAGCGGCGACGCATGCAGGCTTTGCGCGATCGAAGGCAGGGCGGTGTTGACGATCGTCGTGTCGAGTGACTGCATGAAGAATGCAGCGGCGACGATCCAGAGCAGCGCGGAATGTGTGGGTTCCCGGGACATGGCGAAATCGGTGGGGCAAAGGCCGGCGCGGAGGGCGCCTTCACGCGGTTGCGCGGCGCCTGCCGGTCTCCAAGCGCTCGATGGTACCGATTCCGATGGTCATCGGGAAGCCGCCTGAAGGCGTTGACTGTCATCGGTAATGCCGATGACAATGCGCCATGCTCAATCCCGTCTGGCTCAACACGTTCGCGACCGTCACGAACTGCCGCAGCTTCACCGAAGCGGGCCGGCAGCTCGGGCTCAACCAGTCGAGCGTCAGCGAACACATCCGTCGTCTCGAGGAGAGCGTCGGCCGGCGGCTGTTCGTGCGCGATACCCATTCGATCGCGATGACGGCCGACGGCGAGGCGCTGCTCGTGCATGCGAACGTGATCCTGCAGGCGCTGAACCGCGCGGAATCGCAGTTTCGCAAGCCGAGGCTCAAAGGGCGGGTGCGCCTTGGCGCGCCGGACGACCTCGCGCTCGTCGCGCTGCCGGACGTGCTCGCCGGGTTTCGCGCCGCGCATCCGGACGTCGCGCTGGAAATCACCACCGGCATGACGAGCCGGCTCTGCGAAGGGCTGGACGCGGGCGCGCTCGACCTGATGATCGGCAAGCGGCGGCTCGGCGAGCGGCGCGGCACGCCGCTCTTGCGCACGCGGCTCGAATGGGTCGCGCGGCCCGGCACCGTCGTCGATCCGGAGCGGCCGCTGCCGCTCGTGCTGGTCGCCGAGCCGAGCGTGACGCGCGCGATCGTCCTGAACGCGCTCGCGGAGAAGGGGATCGGCTGGGAAGTCGTGTGTTCGAGCAGCAGCCAGCCGGGCTGCATCGCGGCCGCGCGCGCGGGGCTCGGCCTGACCGCGACGTCGCACTATCTGTCGACGCGCGGGCTCGCGCCGCTGGTCAACGGCGATGCGCTGCCGGCGCTGCCCGACATCGAATTCATCGCGCTGGCCGCGAAGCGGCTCAGCCAGCCGGCGCGCACGCTGCTCGAATTGCTCGAAGCGAGCGACCTGAGCACGCCGGGCGCGCACGCCTAGCCGGCGCGCCGCGCACGAGGCGCCCGTATCCGGCGCCCGCGCGGCGTGCCATCATGCGGCCCGTTTCTGCGAAATCACGAGCAGCGCGCCGTTCTTGTCCTCCAGCACCGCGCGGTATTCGTGCGGCCCGGCCTGCACGGGCACGCGCACCGACGCGCCGGCCTTCACGACCCGCGCCATCGCCGCATACAGGTCGTCGTCCTCGTCCACGCGCAGCGTGAGCGCCGCGCGCTCGACGATCTGCTCGTCGCCCGCGACCAGCGCGATCGTCAGCGGGCCGCCGTCGAGCGCGCAATAACGGTCGCCGTCGCGAAACTTCACGTTCAGGCCCAGTCCGTCGACGAACAGCGGCAGCGCCGTGTCGATGTCGTCGACCGGATACAGCAGCATCGATACCTTCATTCGCTCTCTCCCTTGTCGTTGGTCGGCGCGCGCCACGCGCCCGCCGTTCGATGCTAGCGCGCCGGTCGCGCGCTCACGCAGTCCGATCGGATGACGGTGAAACCCCTCTGTCCCCGCGGGCGCGCCGGTACTCCGAACAGACGATGCCCGCGCCCGTGCGCGCGCCGACACTCCCATTCGTGGACCGTCGCGCTTCGTCCGTATCGTGCGGGCGGGCTGCACGACCCGACTCGTCCAACAACCATGGAGACGCACGCAATGAAGTTTTCCCTCATCTACGAAGCCCAGACCACCGACGCATCGCGCGAGGGCGACCACCGGGTATTCAAGGAGACGGTCGAACAGGCGCTGCTCGCCGAGCAGGTCGGCTTCGACACGATCTGGTGCGTCGAGCACACGTCGCTGACCAACTATGCGCACATGAGCGCACCGGAAACCTTCCTTGCGTACCTGGCCGGCCGCACGACGCGCATCGGCCTCGGCCACGGCGTCGTGTGCCTGCCGCCGGCGATGAACCACCCGATCAAGGTCGCGGAGCGCGTCGCGCTGCTCGACATCCTGTCCGGCGGCCGCGTGCACTTCGGCGTCGGCAAGGGCGGCAGCCAGCAGGAAGCCGGCGCGTTCGGCTACGACCTCAACGAACTGCAGCCGATGATCGACGAATCGATGTACCTCGTGCCGAAGATGTTCGTGCAGGACGAGATCGAGCACGACGGCAAGTACATCAAGATTCCGAAGCGTCCGATCCACCCGAAGCCGTTCCAGGATCCGCATCCGCCGATGTACCTCGCGTGTACCAACACCGACGCGCTGCTGCGCGCCGGCCAGCGCGGGATGGGCGCGCTGGTGCTCGGCTTCGGCGGCCCCGACGAAGTCGCGAAGAAGAACGCCGTGTATCGCGAAGCGTGGGCGAACCGCAAGCCGGAAGACCAGGTCGGCTTCCGCCCGACCCAGCACCTCGCGGCGCTGTGCCCGACGGTCGTGATGGCCGACGGCCAGGCCGCCCGCAAGATCGGCATCCGCGGCCAGCGCTACTTCATGGAATCGCTCGCGTACTGGTACACGGGCGGCGAGCGTCCGGACCCGGCGAAGTGGGGCGACGACCTCGTGCAGGCCGATACCGGCGAGATGGTGATCCGCTCGCGCTTCGCATCGGAGGAAGTCGTCGTGAACTTCGCCGACCCGGCGCTCGCGATGATGAACCCGAACCATGCGTACGGCACGGTGGACGACTGCATCGGCTATGTCGGCCGCCTGCAGGAAGCCGGCGTCGACGAAGTGCTGTTCCTGTGCCAGATGGGCACGGTGCCGCACGACGCGCAGATGGAGACGATCCGCAACATCGGCGAGCACGTGATCCCGTTCTTCAACCGCGAGAAGGCGCGCGCCTGCGCGTGATGCACCGGGCCGCGCCCGTCGTCCGGTCGGACGATGCGGTGCGGTCGCGCGAAGCCGACCATCGGTGGTGGCGAGCATCGCCCGCGGCCAGGCCGCGCCGGACAACTTTGAACGAGAGCGGGGCCCGCGCCGCGGCGCATCACCCGCTTCACAGGAGACATTCGTGCATCGCGACAACGATTCGAACGCACTGGCCGCCACGCTGATCGCCCGGGCCGAGGCACTGGCGCCGACGCTGGCCGGCCGCGCCGCGCAGGCGGACGCGCAGGGCCGCATCCCGGCCGAGACGATCGCCGACATGCAGGCCGCCGGCTTCTTCAAGGTGCTGCAGCCGAAGCGCTACGGCGGCTACGAGCTCGATCCGCAGGCCTTCTTCGACATCCAGATGGCGCTCGCGCGCGGCTGCATGTCGACCGCGTGGGTGTACGGCGTCGTCGGCGTGCACAACTGGCAGCTCGCGCTGTTCGACGAACGCGCGCAGCAGGACGTGTGGGGCGACGACCCGGCGACGCTGATCGCGTCGACCTACATGCCGGTCGGCCGTGTGACGCCGGTCGACGGCGGCTTCCGCCTGTCGGGCCACTGGAAGTTCTCGAGCGGCAGCGAACTGTGCGAGTGGGTGTTCCTCGGCGCGCTGGTGCCGCCGGCCGTTGCCGGCCAGCCGCCCGAATACCGCACCTTCCTGCTGCCGAAAGCCGACTACCGGATCCAGCAGGACTGGGACGTGCTCGGCCTGCGCGCGACGGGCAGCCACGACATCGTCGTCGACGACGTGTTCGTGCCCGCGTACCGCACGCACAAGGCGATCGACGGGATGATGGGCACGAGCCCGGGCCTCGCCGTCAACGATGCGCCGCTGTTCAAGCTGCCGTTCGCGCAGATCTTCGTGCGCGCGGTGTGCACGTCGTGCATCGGCGCGCTGCAGGGCGCGCTCGACGATTTCACCGGCTATGCGGCCACGCGCGTGTCGGCCAACAGCGGCGCGAAGACGACCGATGATCCGGGCGCGCAGAACGCATGCGCGAACGCGGCCGTCGCGATCGACGAGATGCAGGTGCTGCTCAAGCGCAATTTCGCGGAACTGATGGCGTCGGTCACCGGCGGCCCGGCCGTGTCGATCGAGCGCCGCGTGCATTTTCGCTACCAGTCCGCGCAGGTCGCCGAGCGCTGCGCGCAGGCCGCGAACGCGCTGCTGCGCTACGCGGGCGGCAATGGCATCTATCACCGCAATCCGCTGGTGCGCCGCTTCCTCGACCTGCATGCGGCCCGCGCGCACTACGCGAACAACGTGGACCGTTTCGGCCAGAACCTCGGCGCCGTGATGCTCGGCCGCGAGAACACCGACTTCTTCATCTGACGAGGCCGCGATGAACGACCCGCAAGCACCGCAATACGTGTTCGACGTGGTGGTCGTCGGTTCGGGCGCGGGCGCGCTGCTCGCCGCGTGCCGCGCGGCCGACCGCGGCCTGTCCGTCGTCGTGATCGAGAAGACGGCGCTGTACGGCGGCACGTCGGCCGTGTCGGGCGGCGGCATCTGGGTGCCGTGCAACCACCATATCGCCGAGCTCGGCGCGACCGATTCGCGCGAGGCCGCGCGCGGCTATATCGAAGCCTGCGTGGCCGGCGAATCGACGCCCGAGAAGATCGACACCTATCTCGACCGCGCGCCGGAGATGCTGCGCTACCTGGAAACGAAGACGCCGGTGCGTTACCAGTCGCTGCCGAAATACGCGGACTATTTCCAGAAGGTGCCGGGCGCGATGCCGGGCTACCGCGCGCTCGATCCGATGCCGTTCGACGGCGGGCTGCTCGGCGACGAACTCGACCGGCTGCGGCCGGCGTCGCCCGGCACGCTGATCGGCGGGCGCGTGGCCGTGACGTCGAAGGAGGCGCACACGCTGTTCTCGCGCGGGCCCGGCTTCATGAAGCTCGCGATCGCGCAGTTCGGCCGCTACTGGCTCGATATCGGGATGCGCCGCCGCACGCGGCGCGACCGGCGCCTGACGCTCGGCAACGCGCTGATCGGCGGGCTGCGCCGTGCGCTGCTCGACCGCAACGTACCCGTGTGGCTCGATACGCCGATGCGCGACCTGCTCGACGTGGACGGCCGCGTGACGGGCGTGCGCGCGCAGCGCTTCGGGCAGCCGGTGACGATCGTCGCGCGGCGTGGCGTGATCCTCGGCGCGGGCGGGTTCGAGCGCAACCAGCCGATGCGCGAGCGCTACCTGCCGCAGCCGACGCAGGCGCAGTGGAGCGCGACGCCGCCGGCCAACACCGGCGACGCGATCGCCGAAGGCCACCGGCTCGGCGGCGCGCTGGCGTTGATGACGCACGTGTGGGGCGCGCCGACGGTCGGTGTCGCCGGCGAGGAGAAGCAGCGCGCGCTGTTCGTCGAGCGCAACCTGCCGGGCTGCGTGATCGTGAACCGCCTCGGCAAGCGCTTCGTCAACGAAGCCGCGCCGTATTCCGAATTCGTGCCGGCGATGTATCGCGACCATGCGCGCACCGGCGCGAACGTGCCGGCGTGGATGGTGTTCGACGCGCGGTTTCGCCGCAAGTATCCGTGCGGGCCGATCATGCCGGCGTCGATGATGCCCGATTCACGGATTCCGGCCGCGTTCCGCGACGTGATCGTGAAGGCCGACACGATCGACGCGCTCGCCGCGCGCATCGGCGTCGACGCGGCTGGCCTGCACGACACGCTGCGCGACATGGCGCGTTATGCGGCAACCGGGATCGACGAGGCGTTCGGCAAGGGCGACAACCTGTTCGACACGTACTACGGCGATCCGCGGAACAAGCCGAACCCGTGCCTCGGGCCGGTCGACCAGGCGCCGTTCTACGCGGTGCGGATCGACGCGGGCGACATCGGCACGAAGGGCGGGCTCGTCACCGACGTGCACGCCCGCGTGCTGCGCGCCGACGGCGAGCCGATCGACGGCCTCTATGCGATCGGCAACACCAGCGCCTCGATGATGGGCGCGAGCTACCCCGGCGCGGGCTCGACGCTCGGTCCGGCGATGACCTTCGGGTATCTCGCCGCCGACCATCTGGCTGCTCGCGCGGCCGACGCCGGCGGGCAGCCCGCCCGGCCTTCCACGACTGAACTTGACGGAGTCCAATGATGAGCGATCTCACCACCCATCCGCTGCGCACCGACATGCTGCTCGCGATGCGCCGCCTCGCGCGCTCCGTCACGGTCATCAGCAGTGCGCACGACGGCCGGCGCTACTCGATGTCCGCGACGGCGGTCGATTCGCTGTCGAGCGATCCGCCGTCGCTGCTGATCTGCATCAACCGCAGCGCGTCGCTGTATCCGCCGCTCGACGCGGGCGCCGGGTTTTGCGTGAACGTGTTGTCGGCGGCGCACGAAGGCATCGCGATCGACTGCAGCGGCCGCCTGAAGGGCGAGGCGCGCTTCACGACCGGCGACTGGCACACGTCGGCGCTCGGCGTGCCGTATCTGCGCGACGCGCAGGCGAGCCTCGTGTGCGAGCAGGACGGCCGCTTCGAATACGGCACGCACACGGTGTTCATCGGGCGTATCCGCGAGGTGCTGATGAGCGGCGACGTCGATCCGCTCGTCTATCTCGACGGCGCCTACACGACGCCCGGCGCGCCGGTGGCCCGTGCGGCCGCGTGACGTGAGGAGCCGGCCATGAGCGATTCGCGCTTCCATCGGCTGACCGTGGCCGACGTGATTGCCGAAAGCGACGACGCGTGCTCGTTCGTGTTCGACGTGCCGGCCGCGCTGCGCGACGCCTTCGCGTACCGGCCCGGCCAGTTCCTGACGCTGAACGTGCCGTGCGCGGACGCGACCGTCGCGCGCTGTTATTCGCTGTCGAGCGCGCCCGGCATCGACGCCGCGCCGAAGATCACCGTCAAGCGCGTGCGCGACGGCCGCGCGTCGAACTGGCTGTGCGACCGCGTGAAGGCGGGCGATGCGCTCGACGTGCTGCCGCCGGCCGGCGTGTTCACGCCGCGCACGCTCGACGGCGACCTGCTGCTGTTCGCGGGCGGCAGCGGCATCACGCCGGTGCTGTCGATCCTGAAATCCGCGCTCGCGCACGGACGCGGGATGCTGACGCTGATCTACGCGAACCGCGACGAACGCTCGGTGATTTTCCGCGCCGAGCTGCAGCAGCTCGCGCAGCGCCATCCGGGCCGCGTGCGCGTGATCCACTGGCTCGACAGCGTGCAGGGCGTTCCGCAGCAGCGCCATCTCGAGGAACTCGCGCGGCCGTTCAGCCAGCAGGAGACGTTCATCTGCGGGCCCGCACTGTTCATGGAGAACGCGCTGGCCGCGATGCTCGGCCTCGGGTTGCCGCGTTCGCGGGTCCATGTCGAGCGTTTTGCATCGCTGCCCGATGCGCCGGCGCAGGCGCCGACGTCGGCGGATACGACGGCGTCAAGCGTCGCAGCGTCGGCCTCGGCATCCGGCGACGGCGCGGCGATCGAGACGGTGCTCGACGGCGACGCGTTCGCGTTCGACAGCGCCCCCGGCGAAACGCTGCTCGACGCGATGCTGCGCGCGGGCGTGCCGGCGCCGAATTCCTGCCGGATGGGGCAATGCGGCGCGTGCATGTGCCGGATCGAGCGCGGCGAAGTCGCGCTCGACAGCAACCACGTGCTCGACGACGACGAGATCGCGGCCGGCTGGACGCTCGCCTGTTGCGCACGGCCCGCGAGCGACGCGCTGCGCGTGGTGTTTCCCGACTGAGCCGTCGCGCGCCGGCGGCGCGCACGGCCACCCTGATCTATGACGATGGACAATGAAATCCTGACCACGCCCGCGCTGATCGCCCGGGCAGCCGCGCGCCACGGCGCGCATCCGGCGATCGAGTCGGAGCATGGCCGGCTGACCTACGCGGAACTCGACGCGGCGCGCGTCGACGCGGCCCGCGCGCTGCTCGCGAGCGGTATCGAGACAGGCGACCGCGTCGCGGTGTGGGCGCCGAACCTGCCGGAATGGATCGTCGCGGCGCTGGCGATCCACACCGTCGGTGCGATCCTCGTGCCGGTCAATACGCGGATGAAGGGGATGGAGGTGGGCGGCATCCTGCACGACGGCGGCGCACGGCTGCTGTTCTGCTGCGGCACCTTCCTCGGCGAATCCTATCCGGCGATGCTCGCGCCGCACCGGCCCGCGACGCTCGAGCGCGTCGTCGTGTTCGACGGCGAGCCGCCTTCAGGCGCGCGCGACGAGACCTGGAACGCGTTCCTCGCGCGCGGCGCCGAGGTGCCGCTGGCCGCGGTACGCGAACGCGAGGCGCAGGTCACGCCCGACACCGTGATGGACCTGATGTTCACGTCCGGCACGACGGGCCGCCCGAAGGGCGTGATGACCGCGCACGGCCAGAACCTGCGCGCCGCGCAGGCATGGGCGGCGATCGCCGGCGTGCGCGCCGACGACCGCTACCTGATCGTCAATCCGTTCTTCCACACGTTCGGCTACAAGGCCGGCTGGCTCGCTGCGCTGTCGAGCGGCGCGACCGTGCTGCCGCATCTCGTGTTCCAGCCGGCCGAGGTGCTGCGGCGCGTCGCCGACGACCGCGTGTCGGTGCTGCCCGGCCCGCCGACGCTGTACTACGCGCTGCTCGACGCACCCGATCGCGCGACACGCGACCTGTCGTCGCTGCGGATCGCGGTGACGGGCGCGGCGGCGATCGCGCCGAGCCTGATCGAGCGGATGCGCGCGGAGCTCGGCTTCGAGACGGTGCTGACCGGCTACGGGCTGACCGAATCGTGCGGCTTCGCGACGCTGTGCCGCCAGGGCGACGATGCGCAAACCGTTGCCTATACGTCGGGGCGCCCGATGCCGGATGTGGAACTGCGCATCGCGGGGCCAGGCGGCGCGCCGCTCGGGCCGGACGAGACCGGCGAAATCTGGGTGCGCGGCTACAACGTGATGCGCGGCTACTTCAACCAGCCGGACGCGACGCGCGAGACCGTCGATGCGGACGGCTGGCTGCATACGGGCGATCTCGGCTGCGTCGATGCGAACGGCAACCTGAAGATCACCGATCGCATCAAGGACATGTTCATCGTCGGTGGCTTCAACTGCTATCCGGCCGAGATCGAGCGGCTGCTCGCCGCGCATCCGGCGATCGCGCAGGTCGCGCTGGTCGGCGTGCCCGATACGCGGCTGGGCGAAGTCGGGCATGCGTATGTCGTGCTGCGGCCGGGCGCGCATGCCGACGCCGACGAACTGAACGACTGGGCGCGCCGCAACATGGCGAACTACAAGGTGCCGCGGCATTTCACGTTCGTCGAGCAACTGCCGACGAGCGCGGCCGGCAAGGTGCTGAAGTACCGCCTGCGGGCGGGGATCGACGCGGCGGCCTGAGCGCCGCCGCGACACACGAACGGGATGAACGCATGAACGACAACGGGTTTCCGCAGGGCGCGGTGCTGGTGTTCGGCGGCAGCGGCGGGATCGGGCAGGGTGTCGCGCTCGAGTTTGCGCGTGCCGGCGTGCCGGTCGCGGTGGGCTATCGGAGCAAGGCCGACGTGGCCGAGCGCGTCGCGCGCGAGATTCGAGGCGAAGGCGTCGCGGCCACCACGCACTGCGTGGACGTGACCGATCCCGCCCAGGTCGAGGCCGCGCTCGCGGCCGCGATCGGCGCGCATGGCCGCGTGCATACGGTCGTCTGGGCGGCGGGGCCGTTCGTGAACCAGCGTCACATCGGCGACATGACGCACGACGACTGGCGCCGCGCGATCGACGTCGAGACGGTCGGCTTCTTCGTGGCGGCGAAGGCTGCGTTGCCGCACTTCCGTGCGTCGGGCGGCGGATCGTTCGTGACGCTAGGCTCGGCCGGGCACCTGCGCTGGCCGGATCGCGACGGGCTGTCGGTCGCGCCGAAGGCGGCGAACGAGGCGCTGGTGAAAGGGCTGGCGCGCGAGGAAGGGCGTTACGACATTCGCGCGAATTCGATCCTGGTCGGCGTGATCGAGGCCGGGATGTTTCCGGTGCTGCTCGAACAGGGGCAGTTCGATCAGGCGTGGATCGACGAGACGCAGAAGATGCTCGCGCTCAAGCGCTGGGGGAAGGCGCACGATGTCGGGCGGGCGGCGGTTTTTCTGGCGTCGGACCGGGCTAATTACATTACGGGGCAGCAGTTGAATGTGTCTGGGGGGTATGGGTTGTAACGGGTACAAAAAGCCTGCTCGGACGAGCAGGCTTCAGCGTCGCCCGAGTCGCGTCAGTTGTCTTGAACGTTGACATCGCCGGTTTGGGCGATCTTCGTCAGAACGCGCTTCTGATACGCGTACCACGATGTCAGACAGTCCTTGTCTCGACAATTCTTCTCGCGAAAATTCCACTGCTTTCGTGTCCGCTCAACAAAGGCGGTCTTGTCGATGACGGCATCTTTCGCTTGTTGATATGTCGCGGCAAGATCCCGATCTGAAGCCGCAAGATCGGCATCGTGACAGATCAGAAATTCTGGAATGGACTTGGCTTTGGCACAGTCGAAGCTTGTTTGTTGCAGCGGTGAAGCTGCGGCATCGCTTGCAGGCTGATTTGCCACCGGCTGAGCAGCAGGCAAGTTCGATTGCGTCGAGATTGCCGTAGTAGATGATTGTTGAGGTTGGGGCAACGTTGCCGTGCGTTGACCATAAGGTGTCAGTTGCCCCGACATCGCGTCTTCGACCATCGCGCCGATCAGGGAATTAGGTACAACCCGTACTGTTTCAGTTTTAAGAATCGAATCACCAGCCATGGTTTGCGACTTGGCGAAATTGCACGGGGCCGAACAGGTAATGCGATTCGAAATGTTCGGGTTGTCTTCATCGACCAGGAGCAGAATATAGCTGCCATCCCTAAGTCCAACGTAGCGCATCATGACAAGCGCCTTCGTGGCCTTTCCTGCTCTCACGTCGTCTTCACTAAGCGCAGGCTCGTAACCATACGTGCCATCTTGGCTCATGGCGTAGTTGTGTGAAGGGGGGGGCGGCGCAGGGGCCACCACTGGAGGCGGTTGCTGCGGCGTGGAAGTATCGCTTGATGTGCTGGGGCTCGTTGCTGACGACTGAGTGCTGTTGTCGGATTGTTTCGAATTGCAACCAGCAACAGTGGCTGCTACCAACAAAAGAATTGCGATGTGTTTCACATTTCCCCCGCTAATCGATTGGTCTTATGAATTGCCGATGGTTGCCGCGGATATTCGACGTGGAATGCCTCGTCTGCAATTTTCCGGTGGCCGGATTGATTTATAAATCGGCTTGGTCTTGGTCGATGGATTGTACCAAGCTGCTTCGTTTGGTTGGTGATCTGGAAAGTCAACAAGTTGGAGCGTCGTGGCTGCATTCAAATGAAAAACACGCGCCGGCACCCGTATTCACCCTGAATTGCCACGTGCGATCGCACATCGGCCACGCGCTCGAGCCGCGCGCGGTCACATCCTTGCAACGTTTCGTCCACGCATTGCGTCGCGTGCGCTTGACGGCAACGACGACTCGCATGCGCTGAAGGCCGTCCCGCCTCGTTCAATACGCATTGCGGCATCGATGCCGACACATCGGATCGCGTGTGCCGGCTTCGTCTGCCGAATAACGATGCGTTCCTGAAACATTTCCTCCGATTACAAGCCGCGCGACTGCCCACGTTCGGCGATGACGCATGTCCCGCTTCGATTTGCGCCGCATGGCACGCGCTTTGCGATTGACCCGGTGCCGCCGGTGCAAACGAAACACGCAACCACGATGAACGCATCGGCGGCATGCAGCGACATCGAAACAAACGGGGAATCGGATCGGGGCGTGGGCGCCGCCTGGAGCGGCGTACATGCCGCGCATGTCGTATCGGCCATGCGCAAGGGACAACGCGTTCCCGATCCGTCGAACAGCAAGCGTGCTTGCAAGGTGTCGTGCCGGGGTTCGCGTCACGCGTGGCGGCGCAGGTCGCATGCGGTGGCGAGGCGCGCCCGGCACATGTCGGGGGAGGCGCCCGTGAAAACGACGGTGAACCAATGGGTAGCGGTCGCGGTGACGTGCGCCGCGAGCATGCATGTACTCGCGCAGGAGATCTACCTGCAAGGTGGTACGCAGGGCGTCGGCATCGGCGCGGCCGTGAGCTTCAATTCGATGCTGGGCGCGCATGCGGACTTCAATGCGATCGATCTTTCGCATGACTTCACGGTAGCCGGCAATCGCTATCAGGACGACCTGAAGCTGCGCCAGGGCGGCCTGTACGCGGACATCTTTCCATGGCGCGGCAGCGGCTTCCGGGCGACGCTCGGCCTGCGCTTCAACGACGACGAACTCCGTGGCGTATCGGTGCCGACCAATGGCTCCTATGTGTTCGGCGGCAAGCGCTATCCGGCGATGCCGGGGATGAACGCGGTGGCTGAAGCGCGCTATCCGACCGTGATGCCGTACTTCGGGATCGGCTACGGGCACCGGCCGGCATCGAAGGGGCTGGGCTTCGTCGCGGATCTTGGCGTGGCGTACGGGATACCGAAATGTTCGTACACGCTGTCGCCGGAACTGGCGGCCGCGGCCGGGCCGGCGAAGAGCCAGGTCCTGGCCGCGAGCGGGCTGGATTCGCTGCGGCAGGTGATGTCGCGCTATCGGTGGTACCCAGTGTTGCAGATCGGGATCTCGTATCGGTTCTGAGCGGTGGGCAGGTCACGGCGTGGCCGTGTGACGCTCGCGCTCGGGCGGTACCGATCGGTGTGCCGGACGCGCGCTGCTGCGTTTCGCGATGAATGGATGCTCGATGTAGCGATAGGTCAGCAACGCACAAAGTACCGCGACCAGCGCGCATCCAAGCGAGAGCATCCAGCGTTGCAGGTCGTCCGCGGAACCGATCTGTAAAACGAACCGGTCGATCGCGTGGATCAGCATGTACACGATCACCATGTGGATCATGTAGATGCTGAAGCTGACCGTGCCGAGCAACGCGAGCGGTCGGGTCTTGAGCACGCCGTAGAACGTGTTCCCGCACGCGACGCAGACGAACACGGGCAGCAGCGGCAACACGCCCTCGATCGAATAGCGTTCACCCGGGCTCGGGGCGACGGCAAGGATCAGCAACGCGACAGTGGCGGCCGATTTCGTGTCGAGCCGCGCGCGGATGGCGGGGTGCCGCGACAGCTCGAATGCCACGGCACCGAGCGCAAACAGCAGGGCCAGGCTGCCAGGCTGCCCGAACAGCGTCGCGCAGATCGTGACGACCGCGAGCGCGAACAGCTTGCGCCACGCATGCGTCGCGACGAACCACGCGAGAAACGGAACGACGGCATAGAACCGCCATTCATATCCGAGCGTCCACCAGACGCCGCTCAGATAGCTGGTGTGTTGGGCGCCGTTGATCGGGAACGCGCCGAACCAGCCGAGCGACACGGTCTTGAGCACGTCGGCCAGCAACTGCGTCGGCGCGTCCACGACGTGGCGGGGAAACCAGACCAGCGTGCAGACGACGATGACGATCGCGCAAGCGAGATAGAGCGGGGCGACGCGCCGCACGCGCCCGACGAAGAAGGTCCGCACGTCGAGCGTGCCCTTGCACGCGCGTTCCCAGAACAGGAACCCGGTGACCATGAAGAACATCGCGACGGGAATCGTCCCGAGATTGCGCAGGAAGCCGGGGCTCGTGCCCCAGCTTCCGGTCGTGAGCAGCCCCTGGTTGCACGCGAAGTGATGAAAGACGACGGAGGTGGCGAGGATGCCGCGGAATCCGTCCAGGTTGCGATAGCGCATCGACAGCGACTGGTCGACGGCGAACCGGTAGAACGGCGTGTGTCGCGCGATGAACCACGCGATGATCGCCACGGCCGCAAGGCAGGCCGGGAAGTAGAGTTTGTCGGGAGTCGGGGAAAGGAGGGTGTCGAAAGAAGGCGTAACAAAGTCCACTGAAAGGCGTCTCGTGTCTTGATCGGGATTTCAGGCACGGATGATCCGCGTCGATGCAAGGTCTTCTGCGCGCTTTGCTCGGCGTTCTATCGCCAGTCTCATGGTTTCGATGGTATCAAACGACGCCGATGGCCGCAGAGCCGGCGAGTGGCAGCCGGCTACGCGTCGGAAACCGGCCATTCGGCTGTCTTTCACCTCGCTCCGTCCCGGTTTACCTTGGGCGACAGCAGTTCGAGGCGTCGGGCCAGCGGCGGGCGGTGGGCGGATCCATTTCGTCCGGTGCCGAGGGCCAGCGCCGACATCGTCGTCCGTCCGTCATCAAGATGATAGCAATGCTTGCACTTCATCCTGTTGGCGCTATCATTGATAGCAAATCCGGATGGAGGAATTCATGGCAAATCTACTGGTGCGTAACGTGGATGACAGTATCGTTCAGAGCCTGCGCGAGCAGGCTGCGGCAAATGGCAGGAGTGCCGAGGCCGAACATCGGGCCATCCTGGCCGATGCGCTCGGCCGGCCGAAGCGAAAGACATTTGCGCAAGTGCTGATGAGCATGCCCGATGTTGGCGACGACGCGGATTTTCAACGTGTTCAGGATTCCGGCGAGGCCAGGCGTGTATTTGATTGACACGAACATCATCAGCGAAATCAGGAAGGGCAAGCGAACCAACCGTGGCGTGCGGGCATTCTTCACGCAGGCCGCGGCGGACGCGAGCCCGCTTTACCTGTCCGTCGTGACGGTTGCTGAACTTCGCCGCGGCGTCGATCTGATCCGTCATCGCGGCGATCATCCTCAGGCGTCGGCGCTCGAGGCCTGGATGGCGACCATCCTGTCCGGCTATGCGCCGAACATCCTGCCGGTCGACATCGAGATCAGCCAGATGTGGGGGCATTTGCGCGTGCCCGATCCGACGCACGAACTCGACAAGCTGATCGCGGCCACCGCGCTGATCAACGATCTCACCGTGGTCACGCGCAACGTCGCGGATTTCGCCCGCACCGGCGTCCGGCTGCTGAACCCGTTCGACTGACCCGGGCTGCCGCGCCGCGGCAATCCGCACCCGCTCCTCGTCTCCTCCCGCATGCATGGCCCGTCCCACCGGGCTTCCGCGCGCGCCGGCGCCGTGCCAATTCCCCGCCGCCTCTCGTCCCAACAGACGATGTAACACCACCCCCGACCGGCCAGAATCCTTTCACGAACAACGGATTCTGAACCAGGAGGAGGCCGACATGATCGATGTCCGTGCGCTTGGCTATGTCGTCGTCGAGGCGACGCGCGTCGATGCGTGGCGCCGCTACGCGGAAGACGTGCTGGGCATGCAGGCGCTCGACGCGCCCGACGGCGCGCTGTACCTGAAGATGGACGAGCGCGATTTCCGCTACGTGATCGTTCCCGGCTCGACCGACCGCTATTTCGCGTCGGGCTGGGAGCTGCCCGACGGCGCCGCGTTCGACGCCGCGCTGGCGGCACTGCAGCGGGCAGGCGTCGAGCCGGTGCGCGCCACCCGCGACGAAGCCGCGCTGCGCCGCGTGCAGGCGATGGCGTGGTGCACCGACCCGTCCGGCAACCGCCACGAGCTGTACTGGGGCGCGCGCTGCGACTTCCGCCGCTTCGTGTCGCCGCTGGGCGTCTCGCACTTCGTCACCGGCGACATGGGGCTCGGCCACGCGGTGCTGCCCGCGCCGCAGTTCGACGCGACGGACGCGTTCGTGCGCGGCGTGCTCGGCTTCGAGCTGTCCGACATCTTTCGCGTGAAGTTCACGCCCGATCCGGCCGAACCCGAGAAGCGCATCCACTTCATGCACTGCCGCAACGCGCGCCATCACAGCCTCGCGCTGTTCGAGATGGCCGTGCCGTCGGGCTGCGTGCACGTGATGGCGGAAGTCGGCTCGATGGACGAAGTGGGCCGCGCGCTCGATCGCGTGGCCGCGCACGACGTGAAGCTGTCCGCGACGCTCGGCCGTCACTGCAACGACCAGATGATCTCTTTCTACATGAAGACCCCCGGCGGCTTCGATCTCGAATACGGCTTCGGCGGCCTCACGGTCGACTGGTCGAAGCACGCGGTGTTCGAGGCCACGAAGGTGAGCCAGTGGGGCCACGATTTCAGCATCGGATACCGGTAAGCCAGCACGATGACGATGAAACCTCTCGACAAGACGATGTCCGCGCGCGACGTGGTCGCGCAACTCGCCGACGGCATGACGATCGGCATCGGCGGATGGGGGCCGCGGCGCAAGCCGATGGCGCTGGTGCGCGAGATCGCGCGCTCGAACCTGAAGGACCTGACGATCGTCGCGTACGGCGGCGCCGATGTCGGCCTGCTGTGCGCGGCGGACAAGGTGCGCAAGGTGGTGTTCGGCTTCGTGTCGCTCGACGTGATTCCGCTCGAACCGCATTTCCGTCGGGCCCGCGAGCAGGGCCGCGTCGACGTGCTCGAACTCGACGAAGGGATGCTGCAGCTCGGCCTGCGCGCGGCCGCCGCGCGCCTGCCGTTCCTGCCGACGCGTGCCGGGCTCGGCACCGCGCTGCTCGATCACGCGCCGCAACTGCGCACGGTGCAATCGCCGTACGACGACGGCGAGACGCTGCTCGCGATGCCCGCGATCGACCTCGACGTCGCGCTGCTGCACGTGAACGCGGCCGACCGGATGGGCAACACGCGCATCGACGGCCCCGATCCGTTCTTCGATGCGTGGATGGCGCGGGCCGCACAGCGCTGCTACGTGTCGGCGGAAACGCTCGACGCATCGCTCGCGAGCGAAGACCTCGACGCCGCCAAACGCAACCCGTTCGAGCGCTCGCTCGTCAGCGGCGTCGTGCATGCGCCGGGCGGCGCGCACCCGACGTCGTGCGGGCCGGCCTACGGCTGGGACCTGCCGCACCTGCGCGCGTACTGCGCGAGTGCGGAAGACGACGCGAAAACGACGGCGTACCTGCGCGACGTGGTCGGCCAGGACGAACGCCGGTACCTCGAAGGCGTCGGCGGCCTGTCGCACGTGACGACGCTGCCGTTGCCGATTCTGTAAAGGAGCGCCTGTGAGCGAATCTCTCGACCATTCCCTCGCGGAACTGATGATCGTCGCGTCCGCGCGACTCTGGCGCGACGACGGCGAAGTGCTGGCGACCGGCATCGGCACGGGCCCGCGGCTCGCGGCCGGCCTCGCGCGGCTCGCGTACAACAACGGGCTGATGCTGACCGACGGCGAAGCGTATCTCGTCGAGGAGCCGGTGCCGCTGGGGCCCCGCCCCGACGGCTATCGCGTGAAGGCGAGCGGCTGGATGACCTATGAGCGCGTGTTCGACTGCCTGTGGCACGGCCGCCGCCATGCGCTCGTGATGCCGACGCAGATCGACCGTTTCGGCCAGGCCAACATCTCGTGGCTCGGCGACGACTACGCGCGCCCGAAAACCCAGCTGCTCGGCGCACGCGGCTTCCCCGGCAACACGACGAACCACGCGAATTCGTTCTTCGTCAGCGGCCACGGCAAGCGCACGTTCGTCGAGAGCGAAGTCGACATGGTGTGCACGGTCGGCTACAACCCGGCGCGCCGGCTGCCCGGCATGAAGACCTTCGTCGACCTGCGCAGCATCGTCACCGACCTGTGCGTGATGGATTTCGGCGGGCCGGACCATGCGATCCGCGTGCGGTCGCTGCATCCGGGCGTGAGCTTCGACGAGGTGCAGGACGCGACGGGCTTCCCGCTGGTCGCCGCACCCGACCTCGGCACGACGGCCCCGCCGAACGCGGAAGACCTGCGCATCGTCCGTGCGCTCGATCCGCACAACCTGCGCGCGACGATCGTGCGCAACAATCCGGCGCCGCGCCGGGGATGAGGTCCGACATGGAAGCGACCCAGGTGACCTTCGGCGACGGTGTCGTCGACTACGCGGTCGAGGATGGCATCGCGACGATCACGATGAACCGCCCCGAGTATCACAACGCGCAGAACTCGAAGATGACGTATGCGCTCGACGCGGCGTTCCGGCGCGCGGCGCACGACGACGCGGTGAAGGCGATCGTGCTCGCGGGCGCCGGCAAGCATTTCTCGGCGGGCCACGACATCGGCACGCCGGGCCGCGACATCCACGAGTCGTTCGATCGCGCGTCGCTGTGGTACGACCACGTCGACAAGGAGGGCGGCGAATTCCTCTATGCCCGCGAGCAGGAGGTGTACCTCGGGATGTGCCGGCGCTGGCGCGACCTGCCGAAGCCGACGATCGCGATGGTGCAGGGCGCGTGCATCGCCGGCGGGCTGATGCTCGCATGGGTGTGCGACCTGATCGTCGCGTCCGAGGATGCGTTCTTCGCCGATCCGGTCGTGCGGATGGGGATTCCGGGCGTCGAGTATTTCGCGCATGCGTACGAGCTGAACCCGCGCATCGCGAAGGAGTTCCTGTTCCTCGGCGAGCGGATGCCGGCCGAGCGCGCGTACCAGATGGGGATGGTCAACCGCGTGGTGCCGCGCGAGCGGCTGCGCGACGCGACCTATGCGATCGCCGCGAAGATCGCGACGATGCCGCGCCTCGGGCTCACGCTGACCAAGCAGGCGCTGAACCACGTCGAGGAACTGCAGGGCAAGCGCGCGGCGATGGACGCGGCGTTCGCGTGGCATCACTTTGCGCATGCGCACAACGAACTGGTGAGCGGCGACCGCCTCGGCGGCTACGACGCGCGCAGCATGGCCAGCTCGCAGCGCCAGCCGAATGGTGCGAACCGTAGCGAGGCACAGGAGCCGGCACCGGCGCCGGTTGCCGTCAACGGAGCCGCCGCATGAGCACGACGCTGCATACGCCTTTGTGCGACCTGCTCGGCTGTCGCTATCCGATCGTGCAGACCGCGATGGGCTGGGTGGCCGATGCCCGGCTCGTCGCGGCCACCGGCAACGCGGGCGGCTTCGGCTTCCTGGCCGGCGCGACGCTCGAACCCGACCAGGTCGAGGCCGAGATCCTGAAAGTGAAGTCGCTGACGGACCAGCCGTTCGGCATCAACTTCCACATGTTCCAGAAGAACGCGCAGCAGGTCGTCGAGCTGGCGATCAAGCACCGGCTGCGCGCGGTGAGCTACGGCCGCGGGCCCGATGCGAAGACGATCCGCCGCTTCAAGGATGCCGGCATCGTCTGCATGCCGACCGTCGGGGCACCGAAGCATGCGGCGAAAGCGGTCGAACTCGGCGCGGACATCGTGACGGTGCAGGGCGCGGAAGGCGGCGGCCACACCGGCTCGGTGCCGACCACGCTGCTGCTGCCGAAGGTGCTCGACGCGGTACGCGTGCCGGTGGTCGCGGCCGGCGGGTTCTTCGACGGGCGCGGGCTGGCGGCCGCGCTCGCGTATGGCGCGGCCGGCATCGCGATGGGCACGCGCTTCCTGATGAGCGCCGAATCGCCGGTGCCGCGCGAGACGCTCGAGCGCTACGTCGCGGTCGGCGACCCGGCGCGCATCCGCGTATCGGACGCGCTCGACGGGCTGCCGCAACGGATGATCGACAACCCGTATCTGCTGAAGCTCGAACGCTTCGGCCCGCTGCGCCGCACGTGGTTCGCGTTGAAGACGGCGGAAGCCTGGCGGCGCCAGAACGGCCTGAGCACGGGCGACATGCTCGGCCTCGCGCTCAAGGCACTGCGCTCGCATGACTACACCGCCAGCCAGACGCTGATGGCCGCGAACGCGCCGTTCCTGATCCAGCGCGCGATCGTCGAGGGCCGCCCGGATGAAGGCGTGCTGCCGAGCGGCCAGGCGGCCGCGATGATCGGCGCGATCGAATCGTGCGACGCATTGATCGCACGGATCGTCGCGGAAGCCGGCGAGCGGCTCGACGCACTGGCCGCGCTGCGCGGCGCGCCGGCCGCACAGGCTGCGTGAAAACATAACAGGGAGGCTTTGGAGATGACTGCATCCAACCAACCGGCCGGCGCAATGCCGTTCCGGATCGATCGTGCCGACGGCATCGCCGAACTGGTGATCGCCCATCCGCCCGTGAACGCGCTCGACGCACAGGGCTGGCATGCGCTCTCGCGCGCGCTCGATGCGCTGGGCGAGGACGACGACGTGCGCGTGATCGTCGTACGCGGCGAAGGGCGCGGCTTCTGCGCGGGCGTCGACATCAAGGAACTGGCCGCGCATCCGGAGCGGATCGTGGCGGTCAACGCGGGCAACTACGAGACGTTCCGCGCGGTGCACCGCAACCCGAAGCCGGTGATCGCGGCCGTGCACGGCTTCGTGCTCGGCGGCGGGATCGGCATTTGCGGGGCGGCGGACATCGTCGTCGCGGCCGACTGCGCGCGCTTCGGCGTGCCCGAGATCGACCGCGGCGCGATGGGCGGCGGCGCGCACCTGCAGCGGCTGTTCGGCGTGCAGAAGGTGCGCGCGATGTACTTCACCGGCGACATGATCGACGCGGCGGAAGCTTACCGGCTCGGCGCGGTCGAGCAGGTCGTGACGCGCGACGCGCTGCGCGACGCGGCGCTCGCGATCGCCCGCAAGATCGCGGCGAAGAGCCCGGCGATGGTGCGGCTCGCGAAGGAGGCGCTGAACGGCGTCGAGGACGGCGATCTCGAGGACAAGTACCGCTGGGAGCAGGGCTTCACGCTACAGGCGTACATGACGAACGACTCGACGGAAGCGCGTGCCGCGTTCGTCGAGAAGCGCGATGCGCGTTTCGATGTGCAGGCAACCGCCGAGGAGGCACGCGCATGAACCTGACCTATACGCCGCAGCAACAGGCGTTTCGCGCGGAGATCCGCGCATGGCTCGCGGCGCACGTGCCGCGCGAGCGCTTGCCGAGCTTCGACACCGAGGAAGGCTTCGCCGCGCACCGCGAATGGGAGCGCACGCTGCACTCCGGCCGCTGGAGCATGGTCACGTGGCCACGCGAACTCGGCGGGCGCGGCTGCGACCTGATCGAGTGGCTGATCTTCGAGGAAGAGTACTGGCGTGCCGACGCGCCGATGCGCGTGAACCAGAACGGCATCTTCCTGCTCGGCCCGACGCTGATGGATTTCGGCACGGCCGAGCAGAAGGCGCGCTTCCTGCCCGCGATGGCGGCCGGCGAGCACGTGTGGGCGCAGGGCTGGTCGGAGCCGAACGCGGGCTCGGACATGGCCGCGATCCGCACGACGGCCGCCCGCATCGGCGACGAATACGTGCTGAACGGCCAGAAGATCTGGTCGACGCGCGCGGTGTGGGCCGACTGGTTGTTCGGCCTGTTCCGCAGCGATCCCGAATCGTCGCGTCACCACGGGCTCACGTTCCTGATGGTGCCGCTATCCGCGCCGGGCATCACGGTGCGGCCGATCCGCCAGCTGAACGGGCAGACCGGCTTCGCGGAAATCTTCTTCGACGACGTGCGTGTGCCGGTCGAGAACCGTCTCGCGGCCGAAGGTGCGGGCTGGCAGGTCGCGATGGCGACGGCCGGGTTCGAGCGCGGGTTGATGCTGCGTTCACCGGCACGGTTCCAGCGCACCGCGCAGGCGCTGCGCGACCTGTATCTCGCGCACCGTGACAGCGCCGACCGCGATCCGACGCTGCGCGAGCGCGTGGTGCAGGCGTGGATGGATGCGCAGGCCTATGCGCTGTCGACCTACGCGACCGCGAGCCGGCTGCTGAAGGGCGGCCATATCGGCGCGGAGTCGAGCACCAACAAGGTGTTCTGGTCGGAACTCGATCTGCGCATGCACCAGACCGCGCTCGACATCCTCGGCGCGCACGGCGAGGTCGTCCCGCAGACGGCCGCGCAGCACGCGACGCTCGGCCACTGGCTCGACGGCTTCCTGTTCGCGCAGGCCGGCACGATCTACGCGGGCACCAACGAGATCCAGCGCAACATCGTCGCCGAACGGATGCTCGGCATGCCGCGCGCGTAAGCGTGCCGGCGCCACCCTTACAGAACGGACATCGTATGGATTTCGTATTCGATGAAGACCAGGAAGCGCTCGCGGACAGCGTGAAGCGCCTGCTGATGACCGAGATGACGCCCGAGCTGATCCGCGAGCTGTGGGCCACGCCGACCGGGCGCTCGGACGACCTGTGGGCGCTGTTCGCGTCGCAGGGGCTGACCGCCGTGTCGGTGCCCGAGGCGCACGGCGGCCTCGGCTTGACCGAAGCGGAATGGGCGCTGCTCGCGCAGGCCTACGGCTATTTCGGCAGCCCCGAGCCGCTGCTCGATACGGCGCTCGTGTCGGCCGGCGTGCTCGCGCGGCTGCCGGCGAGCGACTGGCGCGACGCGCTGCTGCGCGACATCGCCGAAGGACGTGCGCGCGTCGCGCTCGTGCATCCGGTGAATCCGTATGCGGCCGACGTGCATGTCGCGCAGACGCTGCTGTGCGAGCACCGCGGCGAGCTGCACCGCGTCGACCCGGCGCAATGCGCATGGCGCGCGGTGGACAGCGTCGACCCGTCGCGGCGGCTGTTCACGCTCGACTGGGAACCGTCGGCGGCCACGCGCATCGCGAGCGCCGATGAGGCCGCGCCGCTGCTGAACCGCGCGCTCGACCACGGCGCGTTCGCGGTCGCCGCGCAACTGCTCGGCCTCACGCAGCGCGTGCTCGACGTCGCGATCGACTACAGCGCGCAGCGCAAGCAGTTCGGCAAGGCGATCGGTTCGTACCAGGCGCTCAAGCACCTGCTCGCCGATGTCGCGATCCGCTACGAGTTCGCGCGGCCGGTGGTGGCGCGCGCCGCGCAGGCGATCGCCGACGATCACCCGCAGCGCGCGGTGTTCGTGTCGCACGCGAAGCTCGCGGCTGCATCGGCCGCGCAACTGGCCGCACGCCACTCGATGCAGGTGCACGGCGCGATCGGCTACACGTGGGAGCTCGACCTGCAGATCTTCATGAAACGCATCTGGGCGCTGTCCGGCAGCTGGGGCGACAGCGCGTTCCACAAGGCCCGCGTGGCCGACGCGATCCTCGGCGACGCGTTGCCGATCGGCCCCGCGCAGACCTTCGACCTCGAGGAATTGAACTGATGAGACAAGCCTATATCGTCGACGCGCTGCGCACGCCGACCGGCCGCCGCAAGGGTGGGCTCGCGCACGTGCATGCGGCGGACCTCGGCGGCTTCGTGCTGAAGACGCTGGTCGAGCGCAACGCGATTCCCGCCGATGAATACGACGACGTGGTGTTCGGCTGCGTCGACACGATCGGCCCGCTCGCGGGCAACATCGCGCGCACCTGCTGGCTCGCAGCGGGGCTGCCGCTGCAGGTGCCGGGCGTGACGGTGGACCGCCAGTGCGGCTCGTCGCAGCAGGCCGTGCACTTCGCCGCGCAGGCGGTGATGAGCGGCGTGCAGGATGTGGTGGTGGCCGGCGGCGTGCAGACGATGACGCAGATCCCGATCTCGTCCGCGATGACCTGCGCCGCGCCGCTCGGCTTCAACGACCCGTTCTCGGGCAGCACCGGCTGGCGCGCGCGCTTCGGCGATGAGCCGGTGTCGCAGTTCGTCGCCGCGCAGCGGATCGCCGATCACTGGAACCTGTCGCGCGACGCGATGGAGCGCTATGCGCTGGAGAGCCACCGCCGTGCGGTTGCGGCGATCGAGGCCGGGCATTTCAAGCGGGAAATCGTGCCGCTCGAAGGCGTGATGCACGACGAAACACCGCGCCCCGACACGTCGCTGGAAAAGATGGCGACGCTCGAACCGCTGACGCCGGGCGGTTCGCTGACGGCCGCCGTCGCGAGCCAGACCTGCGACGCGGCCGCCGCGCTGCTGATCGTGTCGGAGGAGGCGTTGAAGCGCTACGGCCTCACGCCGCGCGCACGCATCCATCACCTGAGCGTGCTCGGCGACGATCCGCTGTGGATGCTCACCGCGCCGATTCCCGCGACGAAGGCGGCGCTGAAGAAGAGCGGCCTCGACTGGTCTCGGATCGACGTCGTCGAGATGAACGAGGCATTCGCATCGGTCGCGCAGGCCTGGCTCGCCGATACCCGTTTCCCGCATGAAAAGACCAACCCGAACGGCGGCGGGATCGCGCTCGGCCATCCGCTCGGCGCGACCGGCGCACGGCTGATGACGACGCTGCTGCACGAACTGGAACGCACGGGCGGCCGCTACGGGCTGCAGACGATGTGCGAAGGCGGCGGTCTCGCGAACGTCACGATCATCGAGCGCCTGTGAGCGCGTCACCTTCACTATCCGCGAGGCACAAGCATGGGAATCTGTAACGGACGCACCGTCATCATCACCGGCGCGGGCGGCGGGCTCGGGCGCGAATACGCGCTGGCGTTCGCGGCCGAAGGCGCGGCGGTCGTCGTCAACGACATCCGGCACGACGCCGCGCAAGCGGTCGTCGACGAGATCGCCAGTCGAGGTAAAAGCGGCGGCGGCCGCGCGCTCGCGAATGCGGACGACATCACGCAGGTCGACACCGCGCAGCGGATCGTCGACGCGGCGCGCGAAGTGTTCGGCGACGTGCACGTGCTCGTCAACAACGCGGGCATCTGCCGCGACAAGATGTTCACGAGCATGACCGAAACCGACTGGGACGACGTGATGCGCGTGCACCTGCGCGGCCACTTCTGCCTGTCGAGCGTGCTGGCGCGCGTGTGGCGCGACGCGGCGAAGGCCGGCAACCCGGTCGACGCGCGGATCGTCAACACGAGTTCGGGCGCCGGGCTGCAAGGCTCGATCGGCCAGTCGAACTACGGCGCGGCGAAGGCCGGGATCGCCGCGCTCACGCTGATGCAGGCGGCCGAGCTGCAGCGCTACGGCGTGCGCGTGAACGCGCTGGCACCGGCCGCGCGCACGTCGATGACGGAAGGCGTGTTCGCCGACATGATGAAGAAGCCCGAGGACGGCGGCTTCGACTATTTCGATCCGGCCAACGTCGCGCCGCTGGTCGTGTGGCTCGGCAGCGCGCTGTCGGCCGACGTGACGGGCCAGGTGTTCGAGGTCGCGGGCGGGATGATCGCGGTCGCGGAAGGCTGGCGTACCGGCCCGAGCGTCGATCGCGGCGCGCGCTGGGAAGCGGCCGAGGTCGGCCCGGCGGTGGCGCAGCTGCTCGCCGCTGCGCGCCCCGCGCAGCGCGTGTACGGGAGCTGAGAAATGGATCTGGCGCTCACCGACGAACAGGCGATGATCCGCGACGCGGCGGCCGACGTGCTCGCCGAACGCAGCGCGTCCGCCGACGTGCGCCGCGCGCTCGAGCAGTCGGCCGGCCGCGACGATGCGTTGTGGGCCGCGCTGTCCGGCGAACTCGGCTGGAATGCGCTTGCGCTCCCCGAGGCGGCCGGCGGGCTGGGGCTTGGTGCAGTCGAACAGACCGTACTGATGGAACAGCTCGGCCGGCGCGTGGCGTGCGTGCCGTATTTTTCGACCGCATGCCTTGCGGCGACCGCGCTCGCTGGCTTCGCTGATACGCCGCTGGCAAGCGGCTGGCTCGCGAAGATCGCAGAAGGCGCATGCAGCGCGACGCTGGCGCTGCCGTTCGACTTGCCGACCGTTTCGCGGTCGTTGCCGGTCGTCGCGGAAGAAGCGGCGGGCGGCTACGCGCTGTCCGGCACGCTCGAACAGGTGATCGACGGCGCGCGTGCCGACCTGCTGCTGGTGCCCGCGCGGATCGCGAACGAAGGGCAATCGATCGGCCTGTTCGCAATCGACGTCGCAGCGGCATCGGGCCTCAAAGTCACGTCGCTCGACACGCTCGACGCAACACGGCCGATCGCGCGCGTGATGTTCGACGAAGCCCGCATGAGCCGCGACGCGCTGCTCGCGTGCGGCACGGCGGCGGCGCAGGTGCTGGAACGGACCGCCTGGTTCTCGGCACTCGCACTCGCCGCCGAACAGCTCGGCGGCGCCCAGCAATGCCTCGACCTGACGCTCGACTACACGAGCCAGCGCGTGCAGTTCGGCCGTGCGATCGCGTCGTTCCAGGCGGTCAAGCACCGCTGCGCGCAGATGATGGTGCTGATCGAGTCGGCGCGATCGGCCGTGCTCGGGGCTGCACACGCGTGGGATGCCGAAACCGGCAGCACGCAGCCGAGCGACGCATTGCGTGCCGACATCGCCGCCGCGAAATCCGCCGCGAACGACGCGTATGCGTTCTGCGCACAGGAAGCGATCCAGCTGCACGGCGGCGTCGGCTTTACGTGGGAATACGACCCGCATCTCTATTTCAAGCGCGCACAGGCATCGGGTGCGCAGTTCGGCAGCACGCCGCAACTGCTCGAATGGATCGCGACCCATGCGATCGACGGCGGCGCATCGCATCGCGACGCAGCGTTCGCCCCCGCCGCCGCGGTGGCATCCCGGCCGTCGGCCGCACGCGCAGGAGCCCTGCAATGAACAGCGAAACGCGCGAACAGCAATTGCGGCACGAAGTGGCCGACTGGGTGCAGTCGCACCTGACCGGCGACTTCGCATGCCTGAAATACCGCGGCGGCCCCGGCGACGAGGAGGCGTGGCCCGAACTGCGCAAGGCGTGGGAGCAGGAACTGGCGAAGGGCGGCTGGACCGGGCTCGGCTGGCCGACGGACGCCGGCGGGCGCGGCTTCTCGGTCGCCGAGCAGGTGATTTTCCATGAGGAATACGCACGCGCGGGCGGCCCCGGGCGGATGGGGCACATCGGCGAAGGGCTGCTCGGGCCGACGCTCGTCGCGTGCGGCACCGACGACCAGCGCGCGCGCTTCCTGCCCGGCATCCTCGCTGGCACACAGTTCTGGTGCCAAGGGTATTCGGAGCCCGGCGCGGGTTCCGACCTCGCCAACGTGCGCACGCGTGCCGAACAGGACGCGGACGGTACGTGGCGCGTGTACGGACAGAAGGTCTGGACGTCGCTCGCACACGATTCCGACTGGATCTTCGTGCTGGCGCGCACCGATCCCGCATCGAAGGGCAACAAGGGGCTGTCGTTCCTGCTGATGCGGCTCGACCAGCCGGGCATCGAGATCCGGCCGATCAGGCAGCTCAACGGCGGTGCCGAATTCAACGAAGTGTTCTTCGACGGCGCACGCGCTCAAGCCCGCGACCTCGTCGGCACACCCGGCGACGGCTGGCGGATCGCGATGACGCTGCTCGGCTTCGAGCGCGGGATGTCGACGCTCGGCCAGCAGATGCAGTTCGTCCGCGAACTCGAATGGGTGATCGACGCCGCGCACGAATCGGGCGCGGACCGCGACCCGGTGCTGCGCCAGCGGATCGGCCGCGCATGGGCCGGGCTGCGCGTGATGCGCTACAACGCGCTACGGATGCTGTCCGGCGCGGACGACACGGATGCCGGCGCGGGCACGCCGCTGCGCCGCGAGGCGCTGATCTACAAGTATTTCTGGTCGAACTGGCACCGCGACCTCGGCCAGCTCGCGATGGACGCACTGGGCCCGCGCGCGAACGTGATCGACCCGGCCGACGAAAAACTCACCCATCTGCAGCGCGTGTTCCTGTTCTCCCGTGCGGACACGATCTACGCGGGCACCAACGAAATCCAGCTCAACATCATGGCCGAGCGCGGGCTCGGCATGCCCAGGGAAGCCAGAGGAACAGCATGACCGAACCCCAGATCCAGAAAGCGCCGGCCTACGTGCCGGGCCACCAGCTGCTCGCCGGCAAATCGGTGCTGATCACGGCGGCCGCCGGCGCCGGCATCGGCTCCGCGGCCGCGCGCCGCTGTGCGGAAGAAGGCTGCCGCGCGCTGTTCATCTCCGACATCCACGAAAAGCGCCTCGAACAGGCGGTCGAGACGCTGCGCGCCGAAACGGGGCTGCAACAGGTCTACGGCCGCCTGTGCAATGTCTCGGTGGAGGCCGACGTGCAGGCGCTGGTTGCCGAAGCGCAGGACAAGCTCGACGGCGTCGACGTGCTGATCAATAACGCGGGGCTCGGCGGCTCGACCCGCATCGTCGATATGGACGATGCCGAATGGTCGCGCGTGATCGACATTAGCCTGACCGGGACGTTCCGGATGACGCGCGCGATGTTGCCGCATATGCAGGCCCGAGGCCGCGGCGCGATCGTCAACAACGCATCGGTGCTCGGCTGGCGCGCGCAGGCGGAACAGGCGCACTACGCGGCGGCGAAAGCGGGCGTGATGGCGCTCACGCGCTGCGCGGCGCTCGAGGCGTCGCCGTACGGCGTGCGCATCAACGCGGTCGCGCCGAGCATCGCGATGCACGATTTTCTGAAGAAGTCGGCTCCGGCCGACCTGCTGAATCAACTGGCGTCGCGCGAAGCCTTCGGGCGCGCCGCCGAAGTCTGGGAGGTCGCGAACGTGATGGTGTTCCTTGCAAGCGATTACGCGTCGTACATGACCGGCGAAGTGCTGTCGGTCAGCAGCCAGCACGCATGATGAGCACGACCCTCGACCCCGTGCGCGCGACGCCCCGCGTGTTCGCGCATCCCGGCGAACTCGCGGCGGCCGTCGGCGACACGCTCGGCGCGAGCGCATGGCTCGCGATCGACCAGTTCCGCATCGACGGCTTCGCCGATGCGACGGGCGACCACCAGTGGGTGCACGTCGACCCGGTGCGCGCGAAGGACGGCCCGTTCGGCGCGTGCATCGCGCATGGGTACCTGACGTTGTCGCTCGTCAATCACTTCCTGCCGCAGATCGTGCGGATCGACGGCGCGCGGCTCGGCGTCAACTACGGCTGCGACAGGATCCGTTTCCCCGCACCGGTGAAGGTCGGCGCGCGCGTGCGCGGCGTCGGCGAGCTGCTGCGCGTCGAGCCGCTCGAAGGCGGCGTGCAGGCCTGGATTCGCGTGAGCGTCGAGATCGAAGGTGAAGCGAAGCCCGGCTGCGTGGCCGACACGATCAGCCGCTACTACTTCTAGTTTCAGAGAGCCAGACACATGGAAGACGCAGTCATCGTTTCCGTTGCACGCACGCCGATCGGCAAGGCGTTTCGCGGCATGTTCAACGACACCGAGGCGCCCGCGCTGGGCGGCCACGTCGTGCGCACCGCGCTCGGACGCGCGGGCGTCGCGCCGGCCGACGTCGACGACGTGCTGATCGGTTGCGCCGCGCAGCAGGGCACGCAGGGCTACAACATCGGCCGCCTGTCGGCGGCGGCGGCCGGGCTGCCGGCATCGGTGCCGGGCATGGCGATCGACCGCATGTGCTCGTCGGGCCTGATGTCGATCGCGAGTGCCGCGCGCAGCATCGGCGCGGGCGATGCGCGGATCGTCGTCGCGGGCGGCGTCGAGTCGATCTCGCTCACGCAGAACAAGCACAAGAACGCGTATCGCGCGCGCTCGCAGGCCGTGCTCGACCACCAGCCGGCCGCGTACATGGCGATGATGGAGACGGCCGAGATCGTGTCGCGCCGCTACGGGATCTCGCGTGCCGCGCAGGATGAATTTGCACTGCAGAGCCACCAGCGCACGGCCGACGCCCAGGCGGCCGGCCGCTTCGACGCGGAAATAGCACCGCTCGACGTGCGGCGCGCGCTGTTCGACAAGGAAGGCAACCCGGCCGGCTTCGAGGACGTAAACGCCGCGCGCGACGAAGGCGTGCGTGCCGACACGACGGCCGAGCGGCTCGCGGGGCTGAAGCCGTCATGGAGCGGCGGCAAGGTCGTCGAGCAGGGCGCGTTCGTGACGGCCGGCAATGCGTCGCAACTGTCGGATGGCGCGGCGGCCGTCGTCGTGATGTCGCGCAGCGAGGCGGTGCGCCGCGGGCTGACGCCGCTCGGTGCGTTCCGCGGCCTCGCGGTGGCCGGCTGCGAGCCCGACGAGATGGGCATCGGCCCGGTGTTCGCGATTCCGAAGCTGCTGGCGCGCTTCGGGATGACCGTCGGCGACATCGGGCTGTGGGAGCTGAACGAGGCATTCGCGTGCCAGGCGCTGTATTGCCGCGACACGCTCGGCATTCCCGACGACCGGCTGAACGTCGATGGCGGCGCGATCGCGCTCGGCCATCCGTTCGGGATGTCGGGTACGCGGATGACGATGCACGCGCTGCTCGAAGGCGCGCGGCGCGGCGTGCGGCACGCGGTCGTGACGATGTGCATCGGCGGCGGGATGGGCGCCGCCGCGCTGTTCGAAGTCGGCGCGTAGCGGCACGCGGACGGGCCGCGCCGCACGAGCGGCCCGCCATTCAGGACCATTCGAGGCCGCGGCAACGACCGACGGCCCGGAGACATGCAGGCGACGGCGGTGGGCGCGATGGCGCGAACCGTCGTCGAACGCAGACACAGGAGACAAGCGATGAAACGAACTTTGCCCGGACTCGCGATGTCGGCGCTGGTGCTCGGCGCCGCGCTGTTCGCGTTTTCGCCGCGCCCGCTGCCGGCGTTCCCGGTCACCGCGATCCACGCGGACCGGCTGCAGATCAACGGGCTTGCCCGGGCCGGCGCGCGCATCGTCGCGGTCGGCGAACGTGGCGTGATCCTGCTGAGCGACGACGCGGGCGCCCACTGGCGGCCGGCGTCGACCACACCCGACCACGCATCGACGCTCACGCAGGTGCGCTTCATCACGCCGACGCTCGGCATCGCGGTCGGCCACGACGGCCGGATCGTGCGCAGCGACGACGCCGGCCTGCACTGGCGCGACGTGCACATGGACCACGCGCATGCCGATCCGCTGCTGTCCGTGTGGGGCACGGCCGGCGGCCCGCTGTTCGCGGCCGGCAGCTTCGGCCAGCTGCTGCGCTCGGACGACGCGGGCCTCACCTGGCAGACCGTGAAAACCCCGGGCGGCGACCGTCACCTGAACGCGATCGTCGGCGACGGCCACGGCAACCTGCTGGTCGCGGGCGAGAGCGGCACGCTGCTGCGCTCGACCGACAACGGCGCGACGTGGGACAAGCTGCCGTCGCCGTACGCCGGTTCGCTGTTCGGCGCGCTGATGCTCGCGAACGGCGACTGGGTCGCGTACGGAATGCGCGGCAACGTGGTGCGCAGCACCGATCGCGGCGCGACCTGGACGCACGTCGACAGCCACGTGCCGGTGTCGTACTTCGGCGCGGCCCAGCTCGCCGACGGCGAACTCGTGCTGGTGGGCCAGGGCGGCGCGATCGTCGCGTCGCGCGACGGCGGGCTGACCTTCGACGTGCGCAAGCTCGGCGGCGTGCAGAGCCTCGCGGCCGTGCTCGACATGGGCCACGGCGCGCTGCTGCTCGGCGGCGAGGCCGGCGTCGCGCCGCTCGCCGGCGCGGCCGCGTCAACGCCGTCCTGACGCGCGGCCGTCCCGCTGCCTGCTCCCGTTCGTTTCGCATCGACAAGAGAATTCCATGAACGACCTGTCACGCCCCCCTGAAGCCGTTCCCGCGTCGCGCCTCGCCGCGTTCGTCGAGCGCTGCGCCGACACGATCATCCGCCGGCGCAAGCTGCTGATGCTGCTGTGCGTCGCGGTGACGCTCGCGCTCGGGCTGTCCGCGACGCGGCTGAAGCTCGATCCGGGCTTCAACAAGATGATCCCGATGCAGCACCCGTACATGCAGGTGTTCGAGCGCTATGCGGGCGCGTTTCCCGGCGCCAACACGATCCTCGTGAGCCTGCGCTGGAAGGGCGATGGCGACATCTACAACCAGACGTTCATGGACGCGCTGCGCCACGCGACCGACGACGTCTTCTTCATCCCGGGCGTGAACCGCTCGCGCGTGTTCTCGCTGTTCACGCCGAACGTCCACTACACCGAGGTGACCGAGGCCGGCTTTCGCGGCGACGTGGTCGTGCCGGGCCAGTTCTCGAGCGCGAACCCGGACGATCTCGCGAAGGTGCGCCGCAACGTCGCGCGTTCCGGGCAGATCGGCCGCCTCGTCGGCAACGACCTGAAGTCGGCGCTGATCCGCGCGGAGCTGCGCGAGACCGATCCGGCCACCGGCAAGCGGCTCGACTACAGCGCGGTCGCGCGCCAGCTGGAGGAGATCCGCGCGAAGTACGCGAAGCAGGGCATCGACGTGAACATCATCGGCTTCGCGAAGCTGGTGGGCGACGTCGAGAACGGCATCGCGGGCGTGATGGCGTTCTTCGCGCTCGCGTTCCTCGTGACGGCCGCGCTGCTGTTCGCCTATACGCGCTCATTGAAGACCACCGTGCTGGCGCTCGTCGTCGCGCTGCTGCCGGTCGTATGGCTGCTCGGCGCGTTGCCGCTGCTCGGCCTCGGCATCGACCCGATGTCGATCCTCGTGCCGTTCCTGATCTTCTCGATCGGCGTGTCGCACGCGGTGCAGATGACCAACGCGTGGAAGCAGGCGCTGGTGCGCGGCGCGTCGTCGGTCGATGCCGCGCGCGACGCGTTCCGCAAGCTGTTCGTGCCGGGCACCGTCGCGCTGCTGACCAACGCGCTCGGCTTCATGGTGATCATGCGGATCCGGATCGACATCGTGCGCGAACTCGGCATCACCGCATGCCTCGGCGTGCTGCTGATGATCGTGACGAACAAGGTGTTCCTGCCGATCCTGCTGTCGTACACGCGCCTCGAGCGCGGCACGCTGGCGCGTGCGCAGCGCACGGCGGCGGCCGGCGGCAGCCGGATGTGGTCGCGTTTCGCGGTGTTCGCACGGCCGGCGCCGGCGCTCGGCGTGTTCGCGGTGGCGCTCGCGCTGCTCGCCTACGGCACGCTCGAATCGCGCAAGCTGGAGATCGGCGACATCGGCACCGGCGCGCCGGAGCTGCGCGCGAACTCGCGCTACAACCTCGACAACGCGGCGATCACGCACCAGTACAACATCGGCGTGGACGTGCTGTCGGTGATCGTCGAGACGACCGGCTTCGACGACGCGTGCCTGCATTACCCGGTGATGAGCGCGATCGAGAGGTTCGAGATGAACATGCGCGGCGTGGCCGGCGTGCAGTCGGTGACGAGCGTGTCGTCGCAGGGCAAGGTGTTCATCGCCGCGTTCAACGAGGGCAATCCGCGCTGGGCCGCGCTGCCGCGTTCCAGCGACGGGCTCACGCAGGGTTCCAACGCGTTCGACCCCGACAACGGGATGAACACCGCGAACTGCAAGGCGATCCAGGTGCTGATCTACACGAAGAACCACGAAGGCACGACCATCGCGCACATCGTCGACGAGATCAAGCGCTTCGCGGCCGAGAACCCGACGCCGAACGTCGCGTTCCGGCTCGCGGGCGGCAACGTCGGCGTGATGGCCGCGACCAACGAGGCCGTCGGCGACGCGGAGATCGCGATGCTGCTGTCGATCTTCGGCGCGATCGCGCTGCTCTGCGCGGTCACGTTCCGCTCGTGGCGCGCGGTGCTGTGCATCATCGTGCCGCTCACGCTCGTGTCGATCCTGTGCAACGCCGTGATGGCGCGCCTCGGCATCGGGCTGAAGGTCGCGACGCTGCCGGTGATCACGCTCGGCGTGGGCGTGGGGGTCGACTACGGCATCTACCTGTACGAGCGCCTGCAGCACGACCTCCGCCACGGCGCGACGCTGCCGGACGCGTTCGCCGACGCGATGCGCCAGCGCGGCACCGCGGCGCTGTTCACGGCCGTCACGATGTTCATCGGCGTCGGCACGTGGGCGTTCTCCGCGCTGAAGTTCCAGGTCGACATGGGCGTGCTGCTCGCGTTCATGTTCCTCGTGAACCTGTTCGGCGCGGTGTTCCTGCTGCCCGCGCTCGCCGCCTGGCTCGGCGTCGAGCGGGCCGAGCGCCGCGTGGCGCACCGGCAGCAGCCGTCGCCGGCGGCCCCGGCGCCGTTGAAGCCGTCGCCCGCGCTCGAATCCGGCAACCCGATGCGCTGACCGGCGCCCCCCATTTCCCCCGCGCGCGGCGGGCCGCCGCGCGCTCTCCACAAGAGGAGTCAACCCACATGTCCGCACGCCCTTACAAGATCGAAGCCCAGCCGCTCGCACAGCGCTATGCGCGCGGCTGGCACTGCCTCGGGCTCGCCAGCGATTTCAAGAACGGCAAGCCGCACACGCTGAACGCGTTCGGCCGCAAGCTCGCCGCGTTCGCCGATTCGACCGGCAAGGTCAACGTCGTCGACGCCTACTGCCCGCACATGGGCGCCGACCTGAGCCTCGGCACGGTGCAGGGCGACCACCTCGTGTGCCCGTTCCACGGCTGGGCGTGGAGCGGCGAAGGGCAGTGCGCATCGATCCCGTACTGCAGGCGGATCCCGCCGAAGGCGCGCATCGGTGCCTGGCCGACCTGCGAGGAAAACAACCTGCTGTTCGTGTGGAACGACCCGGAAGGCAACGCGCCGCCGCCGGAAGTCGCGATTCCGCGGCTCGACGTGTGCTTCTCCGACGAATGGTCGGACTGGGTCGTCGACAAGATGGTGATCCAGGCCAACTGCCGCGAACTGGTCGACAACATCTCGGACGTCGCGCACTTCGCGACCGTGCATCGCGCGCCGATCGACTATTTCGCGAACCTGTTCGAGGATCACAAGGCGACGCAGCTGATGGTCGGCCGCAGCGAGAAGCTCGGCGGTGATGCGCTGACCGCGCTGTCGACGTATTTCGGGCCGGCCGTGCACATCACGCAGATGACGGGGCAGAGCGGCGGGCAGCCGATCCACTCGGTGCTGCTGAACTGCCACGTGCCGATCGACATGAACAGCTTCGAGCTGCGTTACGGCGTGATCGTGAAGAAGGTGGCCGGGCTGACCGACGCGCAGAACATGGAGATCGCGAACGCGTACGTGAAGGAAGCGCAGCGCGCGTTCTACGAGGACGTCGACATCTGGCACAGCAAGACGCGGATCGACAATCCGCTGCTGTGCGAAGGCGACGGGCCGCTGTACCAGATGCGCGACTGGTATTCGCAGTTCTACCTGGACGTGGCGGACGTGCGGCCGACGAGCGTCGCGCGTAAGGCATTCGAAATGCGGATTCGCGAAGGCGCCGCGCCGCCGGCGCTGCATCACGTGTTCGAGCCGCAGTAAAAACCGGCGGGCCGGCCGAAAAAGGGGGCGCATCGAAATACGTCCCGTCGGCCGGCAACCCCCGCTGCGTAAGGCGCACCCGGCGGGGGGCTTGTGCGCCGCATCAAAAACACTTGACGAAACGGCCACTCGCGCGTAGTGTCCATGACCGAAGTGTTCAAGAAGTTCGATTGCTCATCATTGGCCGCACTCCGTGCGGCGGTCGTTGGTCTCTCCCTCTTTTGATTCTTTATGTGCCCGTCGCGGGCGCATGTTCAATTATTCGTCATTTGTATTAAGGAAGTATTTGTGGATACCGGTACCGTCAAGTGGTTCAACGAAACCAAGGGCTTTGGTTTCATTTCCCCGGACAACGGCGGCGACGATCTGTTCGCCCATTTCTCGGAAATTCGCGGCACGGGTTTCAAGACCCTGGCCGAAGGCCAGAAGGTCAGCTTCGAAGTGAAGCGCGGCCCGAAGGGTCTGCAAGCGTCGAACATCACGCCGCAGTAAGTCGCATCGGCAACGGCCGCCACGCGGTGGCCGCTGCCGGATGGATTGGCGCGCAGGGCGCCGCTTTGGCGGCAGCCGGCGCGTTTCCGATGCGCACGACCGATGCATCGCGACATCCGCGATGCATCGGTCGTGACGCCTCCCTCATCGCATGCGCGACCCGCGTGCGACGCAACGCCTTCGTGAAGCGGCCGCCGCTTCGCGAGCGCATCACCGCTTCAACGCATCAACCCGAGCAGACCGACGCCATGCCGTTGCAGGCGCGGTCCCGACTTGCGCGGCGCTCCATGCGCCGCCGCCACCGACCGCCTGAACGCCGCAACGCGCCGGGCTCCGATCGCAAGACAGGCCCTGGGCCCGTCTGAACGAACCGATCCCCGGCAGCCTGCCGGCCGCCGTCCCGTTGTGGGGCACGGCGCCGGGCAGATCGCCGCGGCCGCGGTCAATTACCTTGTCTGGAGGAATTGGTTTGGCAAAAGAAGAACTGCTGGAACTGGACGGAATCGTCGACGAAGTGCTGCCGGACAGCAAATACCGTGTCACGCTGGAAAACGGCGTCGTGGTCGGCGCGTACGCGTCGGGCCGCATGCGCAAGAACCACATCCGCATTCTCGCGGGCGATCGCGTGACGCTGGAACTGTCGGTCTATGACCTCACCAAGGGCCGCATCAACTTCCGTCACAAGGACGCGAATTCGCCGCGTCCGCCGCGCACCGGCCAACCGCGCCGTTAAGCGGCAACGGTTGGCGCGGGCACGCAGCACCGCCTCGCCGATCGAATCCCGTCCGGCCGACGAGGCCGGACGAACCGGGTGGACGACACATCGCGTGCCGTCCGCCGGTCGCCGCCGGCATCGTCATGCCGCGGCGGCCAATACCGCCTTTACCGGCCGCCGCGCGTGCGCAACGCTCAGGCGGCCGCGTCCCGCAGGAAATCCTCGACGATCATCGCGACATACGGCGGACATGCCTGCATCGGGTAATGCCCGCAATTCGGTATCGTCACGAGCCGCGCGTTCGGATGCCACGCGAGAAAGGTCGCCTGCATCGCCGCGGCGTCGAGCCCCCGGATCCTTGTCGCCGACGATCACCAGGAAGCGCGTATCGAGCCCGCGGATGTCGTCGGCGAAATCCGTGCCGGTCAGCATGTCGAGATACGCGAGCCGGCAATCCGGCGCCACGCGCGCACGATTCTGCCGCAGCTTCACGTCGGCCCAGCGCGCCGACAATCCCCCCGTCACGAATCGCACGAGCCGGCGAAACGCGTCGTCATCGACGGTCGTCTCGGTGGTCGGCGCGTGATGCGACCTGCTCGTACGGTCGACGATGAAGTTGAAACGGTCGACGCCCAGTCTGGCAGGGCCTCGTGCAACGGGCCGGCAAGCGGCTGAATGCGCGCGCCGCCACACGGTTCGCGTGCGGCTTTACGCGCGGGCCGGGGCGGTCGTACACTCGTCGGCAATTCGCGGCCCGCACCGTGGCTTTCAATCCCTTCAGCAGCTTTCAGCGGGCCAACGACCGTGCCAGCAGGACTTTCGTCGCGCGACGCCAGGAGGCGCCATGAGTGCAGACGCAGCCCCCGCATCCCCATCGGTTCAGGACCGCATCCAGCACGTGTTCGTGCTGATGCTCGAGAACCGTTCCTTCGATCACCTGTTCGCGCTGTCGGGCTACCCCGATATCGTCGCCGCGTCGCCGGGTAACAGCAACGCGTACGGCGATGCGGTCTATCCGTTCGGCGGCGGCGCGCCCGACCGGATGCCGACCGATCCGTGCCACGAATTCACGGACGTGCTCGAGCAGCTGTGCGGCGCGGGCGTGCCGTTCGTGAAAGGGCAGCCGTATCCGCCGGTCGTCAACACCGGGTTCGTGTCGAACTACGCGACCTCGCATTCCGAAGGCACGCCGCCGCAGCCGGCTGATGCGGGCAAGATCATGCAGGGCGTCGATATCGCGACGCGGGCGCCGTCGCTGCACGCGCTCGCGAACGCGTTCGTGCTGTGCGACGCGTGGCATGCGTCGATGCCGGGGCCGACCTGGCCGAACCGCTTTTTCCTGCACGGTGCGTCGTCGGCCGGGCTCGACCATTCGCCGACCAAGGAAGAAATGGCCGGATGGGACGCGTTCGACGGCTTTCCGTATCCGAAGGGGTCGATCTTCGCCGCGCTCGGCGACGACAACTGGCGCATCTACCAGGACCAGACCGGCGACCCGCTCGGCCACGTGCCGCAGGTTGCGTCGCTGAAGGGCATCAGCTTCTTCGACATCGACGACCTCGCGCATTTCGAGGCCGATCTCGCGGCCGGCTATACGGCGCGCTATACGTTCATCGAGCCCGGTTACGGCGACATCGTGCACGGCACTTACCAGAACGGCAGCTCGCAACACCCGATGGACGGCTTCGCCGGTGGCGACCAGCTCGCCGCGCGCGTGTACAACGCGATCCGCCAATCGCCGGTATGGAACAGCAGCCTGCTCGTGATCTGCTACGACGAGCACGGCGGCTTCTACGATTCGGTCAGGCCGGGCGCCGCGCCGCCGCCGAACGATGGCGCGGCGGCGACGCTGAACGCGAGCGGCTTCGGGTTCGACGTGTATGGCGTGCGGGTGCCGGCGATCGTGATTTCGCCGTGGGTCGCGGCCGGGCAGGTCGATCACACGCCGTACGATCATGCGTCGGTTGCCGCGACGCTCGAGCGGCTGTTCGGCCTCGCGCCGCTGACGGATCGCGACCGCCTCGCGAACGACCTGCTGGCGCTCGTCTCCACGACGTGCCGCAGCGACTGCCCGCAAAGGATCGGATCATGAGTACGACACCGGCCTTCGACCCGCGCGATGCGCTGCCCGTGCGCGACGGTACGAGCCTGATCGCGTATCTGCACATCCTGAAGAAAGCGCATGCGGCGCTGGTCGGCCATGACAAGGCCCATCAGCGCTTCAGCGAGATCGTGACGCGCGGGCAGGCGCGGCAATACATCGAGGAACTGATGCCGTCGCTGTTGCAGGCGCGTGAAGCGCATCGGCGCAAGCGGCACGGGGGGAAGCATCGCTGAAGTCGGCGGGCGATGCATGATCGAGGTGACTCGATCCGCGCATCCGAAATGAAAACGGGGCTCGCGCCCCGTTTCCCGCCGTTTCCCGCCGCTTCCGGACGATTGCCGGCCGCGTTCGTTCAGGCCGCCACTGCCCGCGCCCGCACCATCGTCAGCGCCGCATCTTCGATCATGTCCTCCTGCCCGCCGACGAGCCGCTGCCGCCCCAGCTCGACGAGGATGTCGCGCGCGGGAATCCCGTACTTCGCTTCCGCGCGCTTCGCGAACAGCAGGAACGACGAGTAGACGCCTGCATAGCCGAGCGTCAGCGCATCGCGGTCGAGGCGGATCGGCGCGTCCATGATCGGCACGACGAGATCCTCGGCGACGTCCGAGATCGCGAACACGTCGACACCCGTCTCGATCCCCATCCGGTCGCACACCGCGACGAACACTTCCATCGGCGTGTTGCCCGCACCGGCGCCGAGGCCGGCCGCGGCCGCATCGATCCGGTTCGCGCCGGCGGCAACCGCCGCGACCGAGTTCGCGACGCCCATCGCGAGGTTGTGGTGGCCGTGGAAGCCGAGCTCCGTCTCCGGCTTCAGCGCGTCGCGCACCTGGCTGATCCGCGCGGTCACGTCATCCGGCAGCATGTGGCCGGCCGAATCGGTGATGTAGATGCAGTTCGCGCCATACGACTCCATCAGCTTCGCCTGCACGACGAGCTGCGCCGGCGACGACATGTGCGCCATCATCAAAAAGCCGACCGTATCGAGCCCGAGCGTGCGCGCGAGGCCGATGTGCTGCTCCGACACGTCCGCCTCGGTGCAGTGCGTCGCGACGCGGATCGTGCCGACGCCGAGTGCGTGCGCCATGCGCAGATGCTCGACGGTGCCGATACCCGGCAGCAGCAGCGCCGACACCTTCGCCTGCTTCAGCTCCGGAATCACGGCGCTGAGGTATGCCTCGTCGGTGTGCGCGGGGAACCCGTAGTTGACCGACGCGCCGCCGAGCCCGTCGCCGTGCGTGACCTCGATCAGCGGCACGCCGGCCGCGTCGAGCCCGCGCGCGATGTTGCGCATCTGGTCGAGCGTGATCTGGTGGCGCTTCGGGTGCATCCCGTCGCGCAGCGACATGTCGTGAACGGTGATCTTCTTGCCTGCAAGTGACATCGCGTGGCTCCTCAACTCAAGCGGTGGCGGCCGTCGCGGCCAGCATCTGTTCGGCGAAACGCTCGGCCGTGGCGGCCGCGGCGGCGGTCATGATGTCGAGGTTGCCCGCGTACTTCGGCAGGTAATCGCCGAGCCCTTCGACTTCCATGAAGACGGACACGCGATTGCCGTCGAACACGGGGCCGTTCTTCAGCGTATAGCCGGGCACGTAGCGCTGCACTTCCTTGACCATCGCATGCACGGACGCGGTGATCGCATCGACGTCGGGCGGGCCGTCGGTCAGGCAGTGGATCGTGTCGCGCATGATCAGCGGCGGCTCGGCCGGGTTGATCACGATGATCGCCTTGCCCTTGCGTGCGCCGCCGACCTGTTCGATCGCACCGGACGTCGTGCGCGTGAATTCGTCGATGTTCTTGCGCGTGCCGGGGCCGACCGAGCGCGACGACACGGTCGCGACGATCTCGCCGTACGCGACCGGCTGCACGCGCGATACCGCGTACACCATCGGGATCGTCGCCTGGCCGCCGCACGTGACCATGTTCACGTTCGCCTGTGCGCTGTCGAGATGCGCGTCGAGGTTCACCGGCGGCACGCAGTACGGCCCGATCGCGGCGGGTGTGAGGTCGATCATCTTCACGCCGAGCGCGGTGAGCTTGTCGGAGTTGTCGCGGTGCACGTACGCCGACGTCGCGTCGAACGCGATGCGGATGTCGTCGGCTGCCACGTGCGGCAGCAGCCCGTCGACGCCCTTGTCGGTGGTCTTCAGGCCGAACTCGCGCGCCCGCGCGAGGCCGTCGGACGCCGGATCGACGCCGACCATCCACACGGGTTCGAGCACCGGCGAGCGGCGCAGCTTGTAGAGCAGGTCGGTGCCGATGTTGCCGGGCCCGATCAGTGCGCATTTGATTTTCTTCATCAGGATTTTTCCTTTAGATAAAGCGGACGTCGCAGCTGCCGATGCCGGAGATGTGCATCGACAGCGCGTCGCCGGCCGTGACCGGAATCAGTTTCGCTAGCGAGCCCGACAGCACGATCTCGCCGGCGAGCAGCGGCACGTCGTACGCGGCGAGCGTGTTCGCGAGCCACGCGACCGCGTCGGCGGGGTGGCCGAGCGCCGCGTCGCCGCGGCCCTGCGCGACGGGCTCGCCGTTCTTGTCGATCGTCATCTCGCACGCGGCGAGATCGAGCGTGCGCGGATCGACGCGTGCATCGCCGAGGACGTACACGCCGCACGATGCGTTGTCGGCGACGGTGTCCTCGATGCGGATCGCCCAGTCGCGGATGCGCGAATCGACGATCTCGAAGCAGGGCGCGACGGCGGCCGTCGCGGCGATCACGTCGGTGCGGTCGATGCCGGGGCCGCGCAGGTCGCGCGCGAGGATGAACGCGATCTCGCCCTCGGCGCGCGGCGCGATCAGCGTATCGGCGGCGATCGCTTCGCCGGCCGCGTAGTGCATGCCCGACAGCAGGATGCCGAAATCGGGCTGGCGCACGTTCAGCATGTCCTGCACGGCCTGGCTCGTCACGCCGATCTTCTTGCCGACCACGGCCTCGCCGTGTTCGATGCGGCGTTCGATGAAGCGCTGCTGGATGCGGTACGCGTCGTCGAGCGACAGGCGGCGCGGGCGGCTCGACAGCGGCGCGACCGGCGCACGCGCGTGCCATGCGGCGTACAGCTCGTCGCCGAGCGTCGTATGCAGGCGGGAAGACATGAAAGGGCCCTCGAATCTCGAATGAATCGAATGGAACAGGCCGCCGTCGCGGGCGGCGCCGGGCGCCGGAGCGACGCTCCGGCGCGTGGGACGCGGGCATGCCGCGTCGGCGGGTTGCTTAGTTACCCGAACTGCGGATCGCGTCGGGCGAGAAGTACGCCTCGTTGAACTGCGGGCTGTTGTCGAGCTTCGGCATCGGCCCTTCGTTGGTCAGGCGGTCGGCCATGTACGCGCCGGAGATCAGGTCGTGAAAGAACACGACGCCTGGGTAGAACACCTTCGCGTCATACGCGTACAGCGTCGTCGCGACGTTGGTGCGCCACAGCTGGCCGCGCGCGTCGTAGTTGTCGGCGAGCAGCGTCATCCACGAATCCTCGTCGATGTACAGCACGCGCTTCGCGTACTGGTGGCGGTAGTTGCTCTTCAGCGTCGCCTGCAGCACCCACACGCGATGCAGCTCGTAGCGAATATACGACGGGTTCTCGTGGCCCTTGGTCAGCAGATCCGCGTACTTCACCGAGCTGTCCATCGCCTTGTAGTTGTCGTACGGCACGTAGATCTCGCGCTTGCCGACGATCTTCCAGTCGTAGCGGTCGCCGGGGCCGTTGTACAGGCGGTCGTCGTCGACGGTGCGGAAGCCGCCCGGGCCCTGCGGCTGGTCGTAGCCGTACTCGGGCGCCTGGCGCACGCGCCGCGTGCCGGGGTTGTACATCCACGTGCGCGACGAGTTGTCCGCGCCGGCCTTGTCCCAGTTCGTGAAGCCGACGATCAGCGAGCCGCGGTCGGACAGCGGCAGCTCCGTCGCGTTGCGGTAGTACGTGCGGTTGTTCAGGTCGCTCTTCACGTCGTACTTGCCCGAGTTGCGCGGCGAGTAGATGTCGTAGCGCACCTTGCCCCATGCGATGTTGCCGTCCGAGTACACGACCGCCTGGTCGTAGGTCGCCTGCTCGGCGCCGATCGCCGACGAGAAGCGCTGGTTCCACAGCAGCTCGGCGGCCGTTTTAGGGATCGGGTAGGGCACCGTCGGCGGCGCGTTCGTGAGGCCGTTCGCGTCGGATGTCATCGTCGAATCCGGTGCGTACGTGCGGATGTCCTTGTACACGGCATCCGCGTAGCGGAAGTCGCGATGGCTCGGATAGACGATGATCTTGAACGTGGCCGGGTAGCGCTTGAACATCGCCTTCTGGCCGTCGGTCAGGTGCTCGGCGTACTGCGCCATGTTCTCCGCGGTGATCGTCGCGACCGGCTTCTCGCTCGCGAACGGATCGGGGTAGCGGCTGCCGCGCTTGTACTGCACGTCCGGCGGCGTGCCGAGCCACTTGCCCGACCACTCGGGCACGCCGCTGTCCTTGCTCGCGGCGCGCACCGCGCCCATCGGCGTCAGCGGGCCGTCGAGCGCCTTCAGGTCGTCCGGCGTGACCTTCGGGTACGACGCCGTCGCGACGACCGCGCACGCGGCCATCACCGACGCGCGCAGGAGGGGGAGATGAAAGCGTTTCATATCGATCCTCATAGTGCTGAATGACGAGCGGCCGGGCCGCTCAGAAGTGGTAGGTCGCCGTGGCCAGCACGTAGTCGCGATCCGCGAGCGGGCGCGTGACCGGGTTCGGCGAGCCGAGGAACTTCGCGTAGACGAGCGACAGCTGCAGGTTGCTCAGGCGCGTGAAGGTCACGCCGGCCGTCACGCGGTGGTCGCCCTGGCCGGTCAGCGAGCCGAGCGCGCCGGCGAGCGGCGACGTGCCCGTCAGGTCGTGCGTGTAGGTCAGCGGCACGTCGAGATCCCAGCCGTTGAACACGTTCTTGTAGCTGAGCGTCCACGCGATCTCCATCGCGAGCGCATTGCGCGAATTCGCGAGCGTGGTCGAGCCGTCGAGCTCGGAGA
Organism: Burkholderia sp. AU6039; assembly: GCF_002223365.1. Lineage (NCBI taxonomy): Bacteria > Pseudomonadati > Pseudomonadota > Betaproteobacteria > Burkholderiales > Burkholderiaceae > Burkholderia > Burkholderia sp. AU6039. Next base: position 1,817,893 of record NZ_NKFK01000005.1, on the reverse strand, counting down.
TGCTGCCGGCATGCACATACGTGAGTTCGCCGATCAGCGACTGCGAATTCGCGAGGAAGCTCGGCCCGATCGAGTAGATGCCGGACAGGTTCGTCTGCAGCACGTTCGCGCGGGTCGACTGCGGGCCGGTCGGCGTGTTGACGAGCACGGCCGCGCCCTGGCGGTACGACACTTCGCCCGCGACGTTCACCGGGCCGACCTGCGTCGAGAAGCTCGCGCCGGTCAGCTTGATGTTGCTGAAATACTTCTGCTGGTACTGGAGCGTCGGGAAGTAGGTCGTGACGACGCTCGGGTTCATGTCGTTGTAGTGCAGGTGGTACAGGCCGAGCTCGGTGTCACCGAGCACGCGGAAGCGCGCGCCGATCCCCCACTGGTTGCGCGCGCTCGGCTTGTCGTCGGGGCCGCGCGGAATGATCATCCCGCCCGGGCCGATGATGAACTGCGCGCCGGGGCCCGTGACGTCCGAATAGCTCCAGTACGTGCCGGGCGCGGTCAGCCGGTTCTGCTGGTACGAGAACTGGTAGTAGCCGAGCAGGCTGAAGTTCGGCGTGATCTGCCACTGCGTCGAGATCTGCGGCACCGGCAGCAGGATGTCCTTCACTTCGGCGCCGGCCATGTACGACTTGGTCGCGTCGGACGGCCCCTGTGCGCCGGCGATGTTCGGGAAGAACAGGCTTTCGCCCCATGCGACGACCTGGTCGCCGACCTTCACGTTCAGGCTCGTCGAGCCGATCTTGAACGTGTTGTACGCGTATGCGGCCAGCAGCGTCGTGTGGCCGCCCGACCAGTAGCGCGCGTCGCTCGTGAAGTTGTTGTACTGGCCCGACTGGTTCACGGTGCCCGGCGCGTCGTTGTAGTTCGGGCGGCGATACGCCTGGTCGTAGAACGTGTCGGCGCGCACGAACACGCCCCAGTCGTCGTGCTTCAGGTTCACTTCGCCGAGCAGGCTGACCTGGTTCTCGATCAGCTTGTTCTTCGCGAAGTTGCGGTCGCCGTCGTCGCCGTTGATGCTCGCCGGCGTGAGGAGATTGCCGCTCGGTGCGCGGGTGCGCATGCCGAGGCCGTAACTGAGCGTGAACGTGTAGTCCAGCGTCGTGTCGGCGCCCAGCTCGATCGTGCTGCCTGCATGTGCGCCGGGAGCGGCACACGCCAGCAGCGCGGCGGCCAGCGTCGACAGCGTGGCGGTTGCCCGCTTGTCGGTACGGCGCGAAATCCGTTGATGCATGGTGTCTCCTCTTGGGGTATCGACGACGGTCGACTGTGTGTGTTGTCGTGAGAGGCAGAGTAGGGAGATCGCGGTAGCAGGGAATCGTCAAAATGAACTAGATGACTTCCCTAGGACTGGCGAACAATTCGCACCGTGCGGTTGGCAATACGTGCATTAGCGCGCGGCGGCCTGCGCGGCCGACAGGAACGCGGGCCGCTCGCCGCCGCCGTCGAGCCGCAGGTTGGCGCCCGACGTGTACGACGCTTCGGGCGATGCAAGGAACAGGCACGCGGTGGCGACGTCGTCGGGTGTCGCGAGCCGGCCGGCGGGAATCGTCGCGCGGATCGCGTCGAGCGCATCGCCGTCGCCGTAGTGGCCTTCGGCGGCCGATTCGGTCTGCACGAGGCTCGGGCTGATCGCGCACACGCGCACGCGCGGCGCCCACTCGACCGCGAGCGACGTGACCGCGTTGACGAGGCCGGCTTTCGCGGCGCCATACGCGGCCGTGCCGGGCGATGGCCGCGACGCGCTGACGCTCGCGATGAACAGCATCACGCCGCCTTCGGGCTGCGGCTGCATGATCGCGTTCACGCGCTGCGCGAGCTGCAGCGGCGCGATCAGGTTCAGCCGCACGATCGATTCGGTGAAGCGCGGCGACGCATCGGCCGCGAGCGCGAACGGCGAGCCGCCCGCGTTGTTGACGAGCACGTCGAGTCGGCCGGCCGCGGCGCGAATCGTCGCGAGCATCGCGTCGACCTGTTCGATGTCGCGCAGGTCGGCCGCGACGAACGTTGCCGTGCGGCTGCCGTCCGCGGGCGGCGTGTCGGGCGCGCTGCGTCCGCACACGAACACGCGCGCGCCCGCCGCGAGAAACCGTTCGGCGATGCGCCGCCCGATGCCCTTGGTGCCGCCTGTCACGAGCACCGTCTTGCCGCTGTAGTCGAATCCGTTCATCGTTGCCTCCGTTTCGGTGGGCCGATGATAGGAAGAAGCGCGCGCGGCTTCGTAGTCTGAAAGGATGATGCCGGCCGGCGCCGGCGGCGCAATCATCGTGGCAGACAGCCATCGAACGACGAAGGAGACAACCCGCGATGACGATCCCCACGACGCCGCCGGCCGGCAGCTTCACCGACGTGCCGGGCGGCCTGCGCCTGCACCACTACGAGGCGGGCGAAGGCCGGCCCGTGGTGTTCATCCACGGCAGCGGCCCGGGCGCCAGCGGTTTCAGCAACTTCAAGCACAACGTGCCCGCGTTCGCGGCGGCCGGCCATCGCGCGATCGTCGTCGACCTGCCCGGTTACGGGCAGTCGTCGAAGCCGTCCGACGTCGCCTATACGCTCGATTTCTTCGTCGGCGCGCTGCATGCGCAGCTGACCGCGCTCGGCATCGGGCCGGCCGTGCTGCTCGGCAACTCGCTCGGCGGCGCGATCGCGCTGAAGTACGCGCTCGACCATCCGGACGACGTCGACGGGCTGATCATGATGGCGCCGGGCGGCGTCGAGGATCGCGACACCTATTTCCGGATGGAAGGCATCCAGCGGATGGTGAAGCTGTTCACCAACCGCCAGATGAATGACGACACGATGCGCGAGCTGCTGACGCTGCTCGTGCACGACCCGGCGATCGTCACCGACGCGCTCGTCGCCGAGCGGATGAAGGTGTGCGTCGAACAGCCGACCGAAGTGCTGTCGACGATGAGCGTGCCGAACCTGACCGATGCGCTCGGCGACCTGCGTACGCCGGTGCTCGGGTTCTGGGGCACGGACGACCGCTTCAATCCGGTGGGCGGCGCGCTGAAGTTCCTCGAACGCTGCCGCGATGCGCGCTTCGTGCTGATGAACCGGTGCGGCCACTGGGTGATGGTGGAACACGCCGACTATTTCAATCGGGAATGCCTCGATTTTCTTGCGACGCGGAATACGCGATAACGCCGGATGCACCTGACGGCCGGCCTCGATGCGGGCGGCCTGTCTGAACAAAACCCTGGAGACGACATGAAGCTCATCGAAGACCTGTTCGACCTGCGCGGCAAGGTGGCCGCGATCACCGGCGGCGCGCGCGGCATCGGCGCGGAGACCGCACGCACGCTGGCGGCCGCCGGCGCGAGCGTCGCGATTCTCGACGTGCTGTCGCAACCGGCGGAAGCGCTGGTCGAGGAAATCCGCGCACAGGGCGGCCAGGCCGCGTTCTGGTCGCTCGACGTCACGCACGAGGCCGATGTGGCACGCGTGTTCGGCGAGATCGTCGCGCGCTTCGGGCGCCTCGACGTGCTCGTGAACAACGCGGGCATCGAAGGCCACAACGTGCCGACGCACGAGCTCACGCTCGCGCAATGGCAGCGCGTGCAGGACGTGAACGTCAACGGCGTGTTCCTGTGCACGCGTGCGGCGATTCCGCATATCGACGCGGCCGGCGGCGGCTCGATCGTGAACCTGTCGTCGATGTACGGGATCGTCGGCGGGCCCGACGTGCCCGCGTATCACGCGTCGAAGGCGGCGGTGCGGATGATGGCGAAGGTCGATGCGATGCTGTACGCGGCGAAGAACATCCGTGCGAACTCGGTGCATCCCGGCTACATCCGCACGCCGATGCTCGAGGAAGCGTTCCGCCAGATGGGGCAGGACCCCGATCGCGCCTTCGAGTACATGCAGACCAACGTACCGATGGCGAAGATCGGCAGCCCGCGCGACATCGCGGCCGGCATCCTGTATCTCGTGTCGCCGGCGGGCCGTTACGTCACCGGCGCGGAGCTCGTGATCGACGGTGGCTTTACCGCGCGCTGACGCGGCGCGGCGCACGCAACGGAACAGGAGACAGGCAGTTGAAAGCGCTCGTGGCAGTGAAACGCGTGGTCGATGCAAACGTGAAAGTCGGCGTGAAATCCGACCGGACGGGCGTCGACATCGCGAACGTGAAGATGTCGATGAACCCGTTCGACGAGATCGCGGTGGAAGAGGCCGTGCGGTTGAAGGAGGCCGGCGTCGTGACGGAAGTGGTGGCCGTGTCGGTCGGCGTCGCGCAGGCGCAGGAAACGCTGCGCACGGCGCTCGCGATCGGCGCGGATCGCGCGATCCTCGTCGAATCGCATGAAGGCGTCGAGCCGCTCGGCGTCGCGAAGGTGTTGAAGGCGCTGGTCGACAAGGAGCAGCCGCAGCTGGTGATCCTCGGCAAGCAGGCGATCGACGACGATTCGAACCAGACCGGGCAGATGCTGGCTGCGCTGGCGGGTTTGCCGCAGGCGACGTTTGCCTCGAAGGTCGTGGTGGCCGATGGCCGTGTGACGGTTGCGCGTGAAGCGGACGGCGGTGCGGAAACGCTGTCGCTTCAACTGCCCGCCGTCGTCACCACGGATCTGCGCCTGAACGAGCCGCGCTACGTGACGCTGCCGAACATCATGAAGGCGAAGAAGAAGCCGCTCGAAACCGTGAAGCCCCACGACCTCGGCGTGGACGTGACGCCACGCCTGAAGGTGCTCGAGATGAACGAGCCGCCGAAGCGTGCAGCCGGCGTGAAGGTGCCGGACGTGCAGACGCTGGTCGCGAAGCTGAAGACCGAAGCCAAGGTGTTGTGACAGGGAGCGGAAAGAAATGACGATTCTGGTGATTGTGGAACACGACAACGCGTCGATCAAGGCCGCGACGCTGAATGCCGTCGCTGCCGCACAGGCGCTCAATGTGGTGGGCGGCGGCGACGTTCATGTGCTCGTTGCTGGACACGATGCGCAAGCGGCAGCGGACGCAGCAGCGAAGATCTCGGGGGTGTCGAAGGTGCTGCTGGCCGATGCGCCGCAGCTGGCCGACGGTCTGGCCGAGAACGTCGAAGCGACGGTGATGACCGTCGCGAACGGCTACTCGCACATCGTTGCGCCGGCAACGGCCTATGGCAAGAACATCGCGCCGCGCATTGCGGCGAAGCTGGATGTCGCACAGATCTCCGAGATCACGGCGGTGGTGTCGGCCGATACGTTCGAGCGCCCGATCTACGCAGGCAACGCGATCGCGACGGTGCAGTCGGGCGATCCGGTCAAGGTGATCACGGTGCGTGCGACCGCGTTTGATCCGGTGGCAGCGGAAGGCGGCAGCGCCACGGTCGAGAAGATCGAAGCGGCGGCCGATGCCGGCAAGTCGCGGTTCGTGAGCCGTGAAGTGACGAAGCTGGACCGTCCGGAACTGACGTCGGCGAGCATCATCGTGTCGGGTGGCCGCGGCCTGGGCAGCGGCGAGAACTACACGAAGGTGCTGGAGCCGCTGGCCGACAAGCTTCAAGCCGCACTGGGCGCCTCGCGCGCGGCCGTCGACGCGGGCTACGTGCCGAACGACTACCAGGTCGGCCAGACCGGCAAGATCGTCGCGCCGCAGCTGTACATCGCGGTCGGCATCTCGGGTGCGATTCAGCATCTGGCCGGCATGAAGGATTCGAAGGTGATCGTCGCGATCAACAAGGACCCGGAAGCGCCGATCTTCAGCGTGGCCGACTACGGTGTGGTCGGCGACCTGTTTACGCTCGTGCCGGAAGCGGCCGCGGCGCTCTGACCGATGCCGCTGTTCGAATTCAACGGGATGCGGCCGCGCATCGATCCGTCCGCGTATGTCGATCCGAGCGCGGTCGTGATCGGCGACGTGACGATCGGCGCGCGCTGCTACATCGGCCCGCATGCGAGCCTGCGCGGCGACTTCGGCGCGATCGTCGTCGAAGGCGGCAGCAACGTGCAGGACGGCTGCGTGTTGCACGTCGGGATTGGCGAGACGTGCCGGCTCGGCGTCAACAGCCACATCGGCCACGGCGCGATCGTGCATGGCGCGACGCTCGAACCCGACACGATGATCGGAATGAATGCGGTCGTGATGGACGGCGCGACGATCGGCGCGACGACGATCGTTGCCGCCTGCGCATTCGTGAAGGCCGGCTACGACGTGCCGCGCGGCGTGCTGCTCGCGGGCGTGCCGGGGCGCGTCGTGCGGCGGCTCAGCGACGCGGAGATCGACGCGAAGGCGAACGGTACGCGCATCTATCAGCAACTGGCGGCGGACTGCCTGAGGACGATCAGGCGGATCGACGGGTGAGCAGCGGGCATCCGGGCGGCCCAGGATGCGACGGATTGCCGGGCAGCTTGCCGTTGCCGTAAGATCGGCACAGGCTTTCCCACCGGCATCCGCGTCACATGAAAAAGCACGTCCGTTTGCGGCTCACAGTCATTGCGTCGGCATTTGCCGTCTACAGCGTTTATATGCACATCCAGCAGTTCATCAGTGGCTGCGTGTGGGTCAGGGGCCATCAGCGCTGCAGTTTCGAAAACAGCACGAACTTCGAAGGGTGGATGGATCTCGACCTGATGATCGCGTGCTGCTGGGTCGCCGCGGCGGTGGTGGGCTGGATTTCCGTCATGCAGGCCGCGAAGAAGCCGGGTTGAAGGCTGGCGTTTCTTTCACGCGAAACCGAGCGCTGTCAATCCGTGACAACGATCATCGATGCGGCATCGCCGCAATCGTCCGTGCCTCTTCCGCATCCCCGCGCCGCAGGCGCAACCGGCCACCGGGATCGGGCTCCGCTCGTTCGACGTGCTGGTCGGCTTCGACGTCGGGATGAGCGTTGCCATCCGTCGGCCGTCGTTGTGCTTTTTCCTGCCGTGCCCGGATAATGACCCGGCATCGCGCACGCCGCGCGAGGGGAGGCTCCCATGCAATTTCCGACGGGATCGGTGGTCGCGCTCAGTTCGGCCGCCGCGACGATGTTTTCGATGGGCATGCTGTTTCTCGGCTACTGGGGCTGGCACGAGCCGCTGCCGTGGCGGTTCGGCGACTACGTCGTGATCCTGCCGGCGCTGGCCGGGTTCGCGTGCCTCGTCAGCGTGCCGTTTCTCGCCACGTCACCGATGAAGACCCCCGACGACGAATCGCGGATGTTCGTCGCGCGGCGCGTGTTTCTGTGCGGCGCGAGTGCGTTGTGGTGTGCGATCGTCGCGTCGCTGGTCGTGTGAGATTCGTGCAGGATTCGCATGCGCCGAGGTCCGCCGGTGCGGTCTTGAACGGGCGCGTCGAAACGTCTTTCACGCGCGCTTGAACGGCGGTTTTCACGCGTCGATTCGGGCCGCCGCGACGGCTTTGATTTCCCCTGTGCCGTGCACTAGATTCGAAGCATTCCTGTGTAGCCGAGCGCGAGGTGGAGCCATGACGCCGTGGGAGATTCAGGGCACCGAATTGATGAATTGCAATTGCTCATACGGTTGCCCGTGCCAGTTCAACGCGCTGCCGACCCATGGCCATTGCGCGGCGATGGGGGCGATCGAGATCGACAGCGGCCACTACGGCGACGTGGTGCTCGACGGCGTCAGGATCGCGGTCGTGTTCGAGTGGCCGGGGGCCGTCCACGAGGGGCGGGGCCGGTGCCAGCCGATCGTCGACGAGCGCGCCAGCCCGGCCCAGCGCGAGGCGGTGCTGAAGATCATGACTGGTCAGGATACCGATCCGTTCGCGACGATGTTCTCCGTCTACGCTTCGACGCTCGAGCAGGCGTTCGATCCGATCTTCGCGAGGATCGATTTCGACGTCGATGTCGACGCGCGGCGTGGCCGGATTCACGTCGACGGCGTGTTCGACCTCGCGGGCGATCCCATCCTCAATCCGGTGTCGGGCGCCGAGCATCGCGCACGCATCGACCTGCCGCACGGCTTCGAATACGAGCTGGCCGAAATCGGCTCGGGCACGTCGCGCTCGCAAGGCCACATTCCGCTGACCCTCGACGGCAGCTATGCGCAGTTCGCGCGGCTGCACCTGAACAACCACGGGGTGGTCAGGCATCGCGTCGCGGCATGACTCCCGTCGACCACTGGCTCGGGCGCGAGCGCGTCATCACGCTGCTCGGCATCGCGGCGCTCGTCGGTCTGTGCTGGTTCTATCTTTTGACGGGCGCGGGAACCGGCATGTCGGCGCTGGACATGACCGCCGTTGCGCTCTTTCCGCATCGCCTGAAGGGCGCCATGGGCAGCATGGATCCGTCGCTGGCCACCGTGATCGTGATGTGGTGGGTGATGATGATCGCGATGATGACGCCCAGCGCGGCGCCGCTCGTGATGCTGTACCGGCGGGTGCTGCGACAGCGCGGCGTGGACGGGGCGGGTTCGGCGTTCACGTCGCTGTCGCTGCTGGCAGGCTACCTGGCCGCATGGCTCGCGTTCTCGATCGGCGCGGCGCTGCTTCAGGCGATGCTGCAGCCGGCCGGGCTGATCTCCGCGATGATGCTGTGGTCGAAGAGCGCCGTCCTTTCCGCGATCGTGCTGGCGCTCGCCGGGCTCTATCAATTCTCGTCGCTGAAACGCGCGTGCCTTCGGCAATGCCGGGCGCCGGCCGGGTTCCTGGTCGCGCACTGGCGTCCAGGCGTCACCGGCAGTTTCCTGCTTGGCGCGCGGCACGGCATGGTTTGCGTCGGCTGCTGCTGGTTGCTGATGGCGCTGCTGTTCGTCGGCGGCGTGATGAACGTCGTGTGGATCGCCGCGCTGTCGCTCTTCGTGTTCGCGGAGAAGATCCTGCCCGGCGGCGAACGTGTCGGGCGCGCGCTGGGCGTCGTGCTGATTGCGTGGGCCGGTGCGACGTTGATCGTGTGACGGGCCGTCATGGGCAAACCGGCGCGGACGTGCGGAATCGCCATGGACGGGTGACGGCCGGTCGCGGCCGGTCCTGCGTCGAGCGATGCCGGCACTTTCACTGCGGGATGCTACGTAACGCCGGGCCTGCGTTACGCACGCGTTACCCGGAACGCGAGGCTCGATCTCGCTGATGAAGGCGAGCCCGGATGCGATGCGTCGGGCCCCGGACGGCCGTTGGAACAGGGCAGTCCGGCGTGTGCGTGAAGTCGTCGTTGATGCCGATCGCAATGGCACGATAGGTGCTTGTCGGGATGATCGAGCTAAAAAGCGAACGGGGGCTTCCATGCAAAATCATTTCATCAAGGCGAACGTTGCGGTCGCCGCCATTGCGGCGGCTTGCGCGCTGGCGGCGTGTGGCGGCAACGATGTTACGGCGCCTAAGCCGGGTGGTAACACGATCGGAACGAGTACGAGCGGCACTGGCGGGACGAGTGGTACGAGTGGTACGAGCGGCACGAGTGGAACCAGCGGGACGAGTGGAACCAGTGGCACGAGTGGAACCAGCGGTACGAGTGGAGCCAGCGGTACGAGTGGAACCAGTGGCACGAGCGGAACCAGCGGGACGAGTGGAACCAGTGGCACGAGTGGAACCAGTGGTACGAGTGGAACCAGTGGTACGAGTGGAACCAGCGGCACGAGCGGAACCAGCGGGACGAGTGGAACCAGCGGGACGAGCGGAACTAGCGGGACGAGTGGAACCAGCGGCACGAGTGGAACCAGCGGCACGAGTGGAACCAGTGGCACGAGTGGAACCAGCGGAACTAGCGGGACGAGTGGAACCAGCGGTACGAGTGGAACCAATGGCACCGGCGGGACGAGCGGAACCAGCGGCACCCCCGGCACGAACGGCATCATCAGCTCCGTCGGTGTGGTCGTCATGGACGCCGGCGCCACGATTTCCGGCGAGAGCCCGCCGGGACCGACCAAGGGCGTGACCACCGGCCTCGGCAACACGGTCACGGGCGCGGGCACGATCATCCGCGACACGTCGAACGCCGTGAGCAACGGCATCGGCCAGACCGGCTTCACGGCGAACCCGGTCGGCACGACGGTCGCCGGGCTGGGCTCCATCGTCGGCTCGACCAGCAACCCGGTCACCGGCCTCAGCGACACGGTGAAGGCGCTCGGCACCGGCCCGCTGTCGCCGTTGGCGCCGCTCACGACGCCGGTCGGCGGCCTGCTCGACACCGTCGCCGGTGGCCTCAAGACGGGCGGCACGATGCTCGGCGCGGCCCTGTCGTCGGGCCCGGTCCAGCAGACGACGCAGGCGATCAGCACGGCGATCACGCCGCTCGTCACGACCGTCGGCCAGGTCACGCAGCAGGTCGGCACGGCGACCGGCCTCGGCCAGCCCGTCGCGGGCCTGCTCGGGCAGATCGGTGGCGCGATCACGTCGGCGGGATGGAAGGTGACGTCCACGTCGCCCCAGCCGCTGGTCAGCGGCGTCGGCGACCTCGTGCGCGCGGTCGGCAACACCGTGACCAACGCGGGCGGCCTCGTGAACCCGGGCGGTGCGAACGGCGCGGTGCCGGTCGCGGGCCTGGTGACGAGCGTGGTCGGCGGCATGCCGGCGATCGTCCACAACGGTTCCACGACCGGCACGACCGGCACGGGCGGCGGCTCACCGTTGGGTGGTCTCTCCAACCCGCTCGCGCCCGTTACGGGGCTGGTGGGCGGCCTGCTCGGCGGCTTGGGGGGCTTGGCCGGCAAGTAACCGATCGATTGAGATCGTCATGGCGGTAACCGGCCAACCGACAATCGGCCGCCGGTTACCGCCAACCAGAATGGCTTGATGATCCCCTGCGGGAAGCGGATCGGACGGGGCCTCTCGATGTGTCAATCGCGCACGACGTCGCGCTGCGACGGCGGTCGCGCCAGCCCGCGTGCGGGCAGCGGCGTCGACATCACGATCGACGTGCGCGTTTCGCCGTACAGGTTGATGCGTTCGATCAGTTGTTCGAGATGGGTCATGCTGATCGCGGCGAGCCGCATCATGTACGAGTCCGCGCCCGTCACGTGATGGCATTCGACGACTTCGGGAATGGTTTCCAGCAACCGGAGGAATTTTGCTTTTGCCGGTTGCGGCACCGTGATGCCGATCAGCGCGCTGACCGGATAGCCGGCCGCGGCAGGATTGATCCGGGCCGTATAGCCCTCGACGACGCCGGCCGCTTCAAGCCGCTTCACACGTTCCGTCACCGCCGGCACCGACAGGTGCACCTGGCGGGCCAGCTCCGTGTAGCTGATGCGGCCGTTGGCCTGCAACAGCGTCACTACCTTCCAGTCCAGATCGTCCATCGCGGCGGAAATTTTTAAGGCGGAGCGGCCATTTTTCCTTAAAAACCCCATTCAGCGATGACGGGACTTTCCCTACGATGCCTGTTCAACACGTTACATGTCGCAGGGAGCAGGCGATGCTGTTCATCAAGTCAGTCGTGATGGGGCTATCGATCGCGGTGCCGGTCGGGCCGATCGGCATGCTGTGCATCCAGCGCAGCCTGAGCCGCGGCTTCCAGGCGGGATTCGCGACGGGCGTCGGCGCCGCGTGCGCCGATGCGATCTACGGCCTGCTCGGCGCGCTCGGCATCGCCGGTATCGTCACGGCGTTCCCGATGCTGACCGTCGGCCTGAAAATCGGCGGCGGCGCGTTTCTCGTGTGGCTGGCGTGGACCATCGCGCGCCAGGCGCCGGCCGCGTCGACGGCGCAGCGCGACCTGCCGCGCACGACCGTCCTGCGCGATTTTGTGACGACGTTCGGCCTGACGCTGTCGAACCCGATGACGATCCTGTCGTTCGTCGGGATTTTCGCGGCGCTCGGCCCGCTGTCGGGCGCGCGGGAAGGGGCGGTGTGGCCGGCCGTGACGCTGATGGTCGCCGGTGTGTTCATCGGTTCCGCGACGTGGTGGCTATGCCTGAGCGGCACGACCGCCGCGCTGCGCACGAAGATGTCGTTCGCGTTCGTGCACGGGCTGTCGCGCGTGTCGGCCGCGGTGATCGCGGTATTCGGCATGATTCAGGTGGTCGCGGGCGTGCGCGGGGTCATCTAGGTCGGTGCGTCGCGCGGATCGCGTTGCGACCGGCCAAGAGCCGCCATTCATCCCCGGGCCGGATCGGTCATTTAGCGCCCTGACATCCAGGGCCGCATGCGGCCATCCCCGGACGGAGCGATTACGCGGCTGGCCGACGAAGCATTGCCAGCAATACGCCGAATCCGATCATTAGCGAACCACTGGCCCGGTTCAGCCACATAAAGCCCTTGGGGTTTGTCGCCAGCGAACGCAGCCGCGCGCCGATCACGGCGTAGGTCACGATGGCCACGAGTTCCAGCATCAGGAACGTCGCGCCGAGTGCGGTGAAGCTGATGGCGTAGTGCGTCGGGTCAACGAACTGGGGAAAGAACGCCGTAAAAATCAGAATGGCCTTCGGATTGCCGGCCGCCACGTAGAATTCCTGTTTGCAGTGTTTCACCAGCAAATCCGCCCGGTCCTTCCGGGCCGCCGCCGGCTCCGTCTCGACGACAGGCTGCTCGGTAGACTTCGAACGCAGCAACTTGATACCTAGCCAGACGAGATAGGCTGCGCCGCCGAACTTCAATACCAAGAACAAGGTTTCGGAAGCGATCAACAATGCGCCCAGGCCGAACCCGGTAATCGCGATCATGATGGCGAACGCCGCGAGACGCCCAAATGACGCGGTCACCGAATGCAGCACACCGTTGCGTGCCCCGTTGGACAGCGAGAGGACGTTGTTCGGTCCGAAGGCCATGTTGAGCGCAAAGCAGGCCGGCAGAAACAGCAGGTAGGTATGCAATGACATGTCGTGAATATTCGTGGTTGTTTGCCGCAGTTTACAACGGTGAAAACGTCCCGTGACCCCCATCGAAGCGCGTTCGGTCGCCATTGCGGCCACCGCCATGTCCGTGACGATCACCCCAGCTCGAACGACGTCACCCCGAACACGCGATCGATTGCCATCGCCGGCGCGTCTTTCGTGTACATCCGTGCGGTTTCGAACACGCTCGTCATGCCGTGCCGCTCGGCCAGCGCGACGGCCGCGGGGTTCGTTTCCGGCACGTCGAGCACGATGACCTCGCCGGGCATGCGCGCCGCCAGCGCGCGAAACAGCCCGGTGGCGACGCCCGCGTCGTCGGCGAAAAGCGGGCCGATCTTGCAGCCCGTCCTGCAACGGCGCACGACACCGTAGCCGGCGACACGGCCGGCGTCGATCGTCGCGAGCGCAACGGCATCCGGCTGCGCGATCCAGGTGGAGATGAAACGCTCGCGCGCCGACGGAAAGCACTGGCGATCGTAGGCAAGCAACTGCTCGAAGGGCACGTCGGCCGCTGCCACCACGTGCGCGCACCCGATGCCGTCCACGCGCCCCTCATAGCGGATGTTGCGGTACGCAAGCTCGAATCCGGATTTCCTGTAGTTCGCCTGCTGGGCCACGACACCATCGAGCCCGATGTTGCGGTCTCCGAGGTAACGCATGCCGTGCTGCCAGGTTCGGATGCCGAAGCCTTTGCCGCGGAACCCGGGTTTCACGATGTAGAGGCCGATGAAGCCGAAGCGTTCGTCATAGGCGACAGCAGAAATGCACGCGACCGGCTCGCCGCGCCATACGCCGACGAAGAACCCGGCGGGGTCCGCTGTGCTGAAACAGGCAGGATCGTGCAGGCCGGGGTTCCAGCCTTCTGCCGCCGCCCATTCGACCGCCATGGCGACCTCGTCGGCCGACATGGTGCGCACGATGAAGTCTCCGCCTTGGTTCATGGTTCACCCCAGTCGCTGCGCCTTCAGGATTGCGCGTCGCGTTACCGGCTGCCGAGCCGAAGCAGCCATGACGGGCGAGTTGCCCGGTTTGGCGCCGTTCCCGTCAGCGAAAAGTCTATGGATGGATGGTTTCGCCGCGATTCAGCATGTCGATGAATTCCCCGATTTTGCGCGCCCGCGTTTCCGGCTTCTTGGCATTCTGTATCCGATACAGGATGGCATATCGGTTACGGCTGTTCAGTGTCGCGAAAAACGTGCGGGCTTCCGGATTGGCGTCCAAAGCCGCCTGAAGGTCGTCCGGCACGGTCGAATTGCTTGCCGACGTATAGGCAGCCTGCCAGCGGCCGTCCTTTCTCGCTTTCTCGATTTCGCACAAGCCGGGCGGGCGCATTCTGCCTGCGGCGATCAGCGCTTCAGCCCTGTCCGTGTTGAGTTTGGACCAGATGCTTTTTGCGGAGCGCGGGGTGAAGCGTTGCAACCAGTATTGCTCGCTCTCGGCCCGCTTTTGACCATCGATCCAGCCATGGCAGAGGGCGCTTTCCAACGCCTGTTCGTAGGTGAGGGTTCGCTGCCCGGCGCCTTTTTTCGCCAGGCGCAGCCATATTCCCGCCGACGTGCTGCCGTTCTGCCCTAACCAGTTTTCCCATTCGACCTGACTGGTGAATGTTAGGGCGCATTCGGTCATGTCGCTATCCTGAATGGTGGAGTACATGGGCGGGGAAGGCGTCCGCAGTCTAACAGTGTTGATACGGACAGCAACGTGCGCAGTGCGACGAAAGACCGGTCGCTCGTCAGCCGTCCGTTGGTCGCCCGGTTTCGGGGCGGCATCACCCGTATCAGGCATCCGGTGGCGCAGGGATCGGATGCGCGATTTCAAATGGGAGGCTTCGCCAGCTATCCGGCCGAAGCCTCCCCATCCCGGTCAGAACGTGTAGCTGACCTTCCCGAACGCCGTCCGCCCGAGCGTGTTGTACCCATACGCGGTCATGTACTGCCGGTCGAACAGGTTCGACACCGTCGCCGACACCGTCAGATGCGAATTGATCCGGTACGAAGCACGCAGCCCCACCGTCAGATACGAAGGCAGATAGGTCGAATTGGCCGGATCGTCGAACGTCGTGCCGCCATAAAGCAGCGACGCCCCCGTGCTCAGCGCATGCAGGTGCAGTTCATCCCACGTGTGATCGATGTTGAGGCTGACCGTCTGGCGCGGCCGGCGGTTGAGCCACGAGTCGTTGGTTTCGTCCTGCGGATTCAGGATCCCGACCGCGACGCTCACCGGCGTCGAGCGGCCGATCGTCCCCTTGTACGACAGGTCGACGCCGCGAATATGCGCGCGGCCGATGTTGATCGGCGAGAACGTCGCCGGGTTGTACGCGATCAGGTTGCTGACGCGCGTATCGTAGATCGCGGCCGTGAACGTACCGTACGACGTGTTCGCATCGACCGCTGCCTCGACCGACGTGCTGCGTTCCGGGCTGAGGTTCGGATTGCCGTAGCCGGGGTAGTACAGGTCGTTGAACGACGGCAGCTTGAACGCATTGCCGTACGACACACGCGCCGTGTACACCGGCGTGATCGCCCACGACAGCGCCGCGTTACCCGTATTCACGGACTGCCCGGCGATGATTTCATGACGCCCCGCGAGGAACATCGTCACGCTGCCGAGCGTTGCCGACTGGTGCAGCGAGAACGCGGAATCGTTGCGCGTCGGCACGCCGTTCGGAATGTCGACCGGCAGGAATGCCTGCTCTCGGGTGAAGTCGTAGGCGAGCTTGGTTTCGCCCGACAGCGGCAGCCCGAACAGATGGAATCCGCGCGCCTGGTGCGTCAACGACGTCGACGTGCTGATGCGCTGCGAATTGATCTGGTCGGTCGGGATGGTCGGATCGCTCGCGTAGATGAACCCGCGATCGTTCGCATAACCGAACGACTGGTCGAACTGCGTGTCCGGCGTGATATCGAGGTGGAACGCGAGACCGGTCGTCAGCTGATGATCGAGCTGGCGGTTCGCATAGCCGCGGTTGTCGTAGGACAGATCGGACCGGTGATACAGCGCGAACGTCGAGATCGACCAGTTGTCGCGCGCGTAGCCGAGGCGCGCATCGAGATCCTGCGCGTGGTACGGATTGCGGCCCGCCTCGTGCCCGTACGCGAAGGGCCGCGTCGCGTCGATGCCGGCCGTGTTGTACGAATGCAGGCCGAGCGAGTAGGTGAGCCCGCCGAGCGCGGCGAGCGGCCCGGTCGACGGCACGGTGCCCGACGTGCGCAGTTGCGTGTCGAACGTCTTGTTCGACCCGCCGCCGAACGACACGGTGGTCTGGTTCGGCTGGTTGGCCGCGCGGCGCGTGAAGAGCTGCACGACGCCGCCCATCGCATTGGCGCCGAACGACGCGGCGGCCGGCCCCGAGATCACTTCGACGCGTTCGAACGATTCGGTCGGCAGGTCCGCCCACGGCGCGATGCCGGTGGTCGGCGAGCCGATCCGGATGCCGTCGATGAACACGGCGACCTGGCTGGCCGACGAGCCGCGGATGCTGACCGACGCGGACGAGCCCGGCCCGCCGTTCTGCGAGACGGTCACGCCGGGCAGCGTCGCGAGCGCCTGCGTGATGCTCGGGTCGCTCGGCGACAGCCGGTCGAGATCGGTACGCGTGAGCACCTGGGCCGTCGCATAGCGCTGGTCGAACGACTCGGGCAACCGGCGTGTGTCGGTCACGTTGATCGTCGGCAGGTTGGCGCCTTCGGCGGCCGGGGCCGGTTGTGCAACCGCGGGGTCGCCGGCTGCGTGGGCGAGCGGCGAGAGGAGCGCAGTCGCGGCGGACGTGGCAAGGAGGTGTCGAATCTTCATGAGGCTGTCGTTGTGGTCGGGCTGCGCATGCGTCGATCGGGGGAGCGCGGCGGGCAGCGCCGGTTTTGTTATCGGTAATCGGGCTATCGCGCGAGCGGGCCGAGCAGGCCGCAGTCGCGGGCGTCGGCGCGGCACATGCCGGCGGACGCGATCGATAGAGAACGGCGCGCGCGAGCAGGCGGGCCGTGCATGCCGGCGGTGTGCCGGCGCGACGCTTCCGGTGAGGAAGCGGATGCGGTAACAGTGGACATCGGGCGGATCCTGAGGTCGGGCCGTCCATGCAACGGGCACCGCCAAAGGCGGTGTTGGCGCATCGGGACACCCCGCCCGGTGCGGCTGCTTGGACCTCGGGTCGATGGCAGGTCTCCTGGCTCGCGGGTCCTGATTCGTGCCGGCCTTCCCGGTTTCCCAGTGGCATGCAGTGGCACGGATTCGCCGCTCACAGTTGCGGGGGCAGCCGCAGATTCGAGGCGCTGCCTCTCCTGCGTTCCCTTTTGATCCCATCCCTGGGAACCATCAGCGCGCAAGGGTAATGGCGTGTACTCCGACGCGTCAATTGTCGGGCAGCCCCCGGATGCGAAAAAACGTCATCGATGCGCAAAAACTTTCGAAATTCTTTCTTTCATGCGTCGATCGCGCGTTTCATGTCTGACGAAACGGCGCGGTTTGCTGCCATGCAATCGCGCCGGAACCGGCTCGGGGCGACACCCGTCCACCTGACGAACGCTCGGCGGAAGGCTTCCTCGCCGCCGAACCCGAGATGCGCGGCGATCCGTGCGACCGGCCAGTCCGACTCGCGCAGGCAGCGGCGCGCGGCCTCGGAGAGGCATTGCTCCCGCAGCACGTGATAGCCGCTGCCTTCGGCCACCAGCCGCCGCCGCAACGTCGCCTCGCTGACGCCCAGCCACACGGCCAGCTCGGCGAGTGCCGGCAACGCCTGCTCGTGCGCGAGCGCCGCGTCGAGAAAACCGCGCACCTGCTGCGCCCATGACACGACGGCCGGCGCCGCATCGATCAGGCGAAACGGAAAATCGACGAGAAACGCGTCGAGTTCGGCTGGCTGCCGCACCACACGGCATTCGAGCCGCGCCGGATCGAATGCGAAGCCGTAGCTCTTGCGGCCCACCTCGACCGGCGCATTGAACAACCCGAGCAACGGCATCGCGTCGTCGCGGCGCGGATGGCCGAGCCATACGTCGGTCGGCCGCAGCGGCTGCCCGATCAGCCAGCCGAACAGCTGCAGATAGCAGAACAACCCCGTCAGGTCGACGAGGCACGCGGCCGGGCTGCGTGTGCGGCGTAGCGAATCCATCCGGAACGTCGCGCGCCCGTCACGCACGGTGAGCGACAGCGCGCCGGCGCGCGGGGTCAGCATCTCGCCGAATTCGCGCGCGCAGCGGATCGCGTCGGCCAGCGTCGCGCAGCTCAGCAGGCAGCGGCACATCAGGTCGACTTCGCGCTTGCGCATCGGCGGGTGGCCGTCGCCGCGCGCGACCTGCGCCTCGAGGCGTTCGATCGCGTCGCGGTACAGCGCGATGAAATCGCCCGGCGTCGCTGCCGGTGGCGGCGGCTGCGCATCGCGGTCGGCCGGTGGCGCGCCGCTGCGCGTGAGTTCGCTCAGCAGGCGCGCGCCGAGGCCCGGCAGGACGCGGCCGAGGGCCGGGATGGCGCGCTGTTTCATGAGTTTCCCGATCTGATCGTTGCGACAGGGGGCGGTGAGCGGGCCGGTAGGGGTCTGTGAATCGTCACCACGCAAGAATG
Source organism: Burkholderia sp. AU6039 (assembly GCF_002223365.1). Taxonomy (NCBI): domain Bacteria; kingdom Pseudomonadati; phylum Pseudomonadota; class Betaproteobacteria; order Burkholderiales; family Burkholderiaceae; genus Burkholderia; species Burkholderia sp. AU6039. The sequence goes on along the minus strand of NZ_NKFK01000005.1, from coordinate 1,799,660 downwards.
CTATCCACGCCGACCGCGTTCGGCCTCGCCGGAACGGCGTAGGCCGGCTGCGCATCCCTGTCACGAACGACCACGGACGACACGCGAATGATCCAGATCGTAGACGAAATCACGCTCGCGCCCGAGCGCATTCCCGACGTGCTTGCACTGCTGCGCGACCGTTACCTGCCGGGCCACGCGGCGCGTGGGCTGACCGCGACCGGCCGTTGGGTATCACCGCCCGTCGCGGTGCCGGGGCAGCCGAGCACGCTGTGGCTGACCTGGCACGTGGCCGACGCACCGGCCTATTACCGGATGCGTGCGTTGACGGATGCCGGCGTGGTCGGATTCTGGATGGCGGTCGATGCGCTGTGCGACCTGCGCCGCCGCCATGTGATGACGGACGCCGATGCGCCGCTGCCTGCGCTGACGGAGGTCGATCATGCGGCATGACACGGCACAGGTATTCGTGTCCACGGATTGCGATGCGGGCGCGATCGAGCATGCATTGCACGAAGCCGCGCACGCGCGGGCTGGCACGAAACGCGTGGCATTGGCACGCAATCTGGACGGCAGCTGGGGCGCGGGCGACTACACGCTCGACGTGTTGCGCGACGATTCGGCGGCCGACGGCACGGCGGATTTCGTGGTGCTGGCTCAATTGCCGGGTATCGAGCGCATCGATGGCGCTCAATGCCGCGCGATCGGCGGCGGCCTGCGCGAACCGGTGTTGCGCGACGGCGTCTGGCGCACGCTGATGCTGCGCGTGCGGCCGCAGGCCAGCACAGCGCGGATCGCCGCGCTCGAACGTGAACTGCTGCAGATGCCCGTGTTCATGCCCGGCATCCGCAACTGGCGGCTGAGCCGGATCGAAACGCCCGGTGGATGGACGCACGTGTGGCAGCAGGAATTCGCGCACGTCGGCGATCTGCTCGGCGAATACCTGATGCATCCGTATCACTGGGGCTGGGTCGACCGCCGGTTCGACGCCGAAAGCCCCGACTGGACGGTCGATGCGATCTCGCATGCGTTCTGTTCGCTCGCGTCGAGCCTGCTGGCGGATACGGCGGCGTGACGCGCAGCCCACATCGAGCTGACATCAAACCAACCCTGGAGACACGAAGATGCGAGCCCTGTTGATCGACCGCGTCGGTCATTCCGACACCTTGCGAATGGCCGACGTGCCGGCCCCGACGCCGGGCCCCGGCGACGTGCTGATCCGCGTGGCCTACGCGGGCGTCAATCCCGCCGACTGGAAATGCCGCGAAGGCTACCTCGGCGCCTTCATGCAATACACGTTTCCGTTCGTGATCGGCTTCGACGCGGCGGGCGTGGTCGAAGCGGTCGGCGACGGCGTCGACGGGTTCGAGCCCGGCATGCGCGTGTTCGCGCAGACCGACGTCGGCGCGGGGCGCTGGGGTGCGTATGCGGAATACGTCGCGGTGCGTCACGACTCGGTCGTGCGCGTGCCCGACGCGGTGAGCCTGGCGGAAGCCGCCACGGTGCCGACGCCCGCGCTCGCGGCATGGGCCGGCCTGTTCGACGACGGCGGGCTGAAGGCGGGCCAGACCGTGCTGGTGCACGGCGGCGCGGGCGCGGTCGGCACGTTCGCGATCCAGCTTGCCGTGCAGGCCGGCGCGCGCGTCGCGGCAACGTGTTCGGCGCGCAACCGCGAGACGGTCGAATCGCTGGGGGCGGCGGCGAGCATCGACTATCGCGCGCAGGACATCGCCGCGGCGCTGCACGCCTGGGCGCCCGGTGGTGTCGACCTCGTGCTCGACGCGGTCGGCGGCGACTCGTTGCCCGATGCGCTCGACCTGCTGGCGCCGGGCGGCACGCTGGTGAACATCATGACGCTCGCGGCCGGCGATGCGGAGCGGCTTGCCGCGACGGCCGCCGTTGCCGCACGACGCGGCCTGCGCACCGCGATGACCTACAGCCGGATGCCGAGCGGCGGCACGCTCGGCCGGATCGCCGCGCAACTGGAAAAGCGCGCGCTGCGCGTGCCGCGCTTCGACCGTTTCCCGCTCGAACAGGCGGCCCGCGCACTCGATCTCGTTCAAACGGGCGAGGCGAAAACGAAGCTGGTGCTTCATGTTGCGGATATCGCCCGCTGAGCGGCCCGCACGCCCCTTACAGGAGACAACGATGACCGATACCCGAACCGGCGTACTGGCCGGCAAGTGCGCGCTCGTGACGGGCGCCAGCCGCGGCATTGGCCGTGCGATCGCGCAGCGCCTCGCGTCCGAAGGCGCGACCGTCGTCGTGACGGCGCGCAGCCTCACGCAATCGGCGACGATCGCCGGCACGCTCGCCGAAACGGTTGCGCTGATCGAGCAGGCCGGCGGCCGCGCGATTGCGCTGGCGGCCGACCTGTCGAACGCGGCCGAGCGCGACGCGCTCGTCGGGCGCGCGGCGCAAGCCGCCGGCGGCCTCGACATCCTCGTCAACAACGCGGGCGTGGCCGACTACGCGTGCGTCGACGCGATGCCGATGACGATGTTCGACACGACGATCGAACACTATCTGCGGATTCCGTTCGCGCTGGCGCAGGCCGCGATCCCGCTGATGCGCGCCCGCGGCGCCGGCTGGATCGTCAACGTCGGCTCGGTGACGGCGCTGCCGCCGCTGCGGCCGTTCGACGATTTCTCGCGCGCGGGCGGCGCGACCGTCTATGCGGCGGTGAAGGCGGCGCTGTCGCGCTTCACGCAGGGGCTCGCGGCCGAACTCGAAGCCGACGGCATCGCGGTGAATCTGGTCGCGCCGAGCACGGCGATCCGCACGCCCGGTGCCGCGCGCTACATCCCCGAAGGCTATCCGACCGAGGACGTCGCGTATCTCGCCGAGACCGCGCTCGCGCTGTGCCGCCTGCCGGCGCGCGAACGCACGGGCCTCGTCACGCACAGCCTGCATTTCCCGCTCGCGCAGCAACTCGCGGTGCGCTCGCTCGACGGCCGCACGGTGCTGCCGCCGCCGGTGGTTCCCGCGTATGCGCATCCCCACATCGACCCGACAGGACTTTGATTGACATGACGAACTCGATTCGCTTCGACGGCGGCACCGCCGTGATCACCGGCGCGGCCAGCGGCATCGGCAGCGGGCTCGCACGCCACGCCGCCGGGCTCGGCATGCGCGTCGTGCTGGCCGATCTCGACCCGGCGAAGCTCGACGCCTTCGCCGCGACGCTCGACACCGACGTCCTGTGCGTGCCGACCGACGTCAGCCGGCCGGAAGCCGTCGACGCGCTGGCGGAAGCGGCGTGGCAGCGCTTCGGCGGCGTCGACCTGCTGTTCAACAACGCGGGCGTGATGGCGACCGGCTTTAGCTGGGAAATCACGCCGGAACGCTTCGAGCGCAGCTTCGCGATCAACGTGCACGGCGTGCTGAACGGCATCCGCAGCTTCGTGCCGCGGATGCTCGAGCGCAACGTGCCGGCGCGCGTCGTGAATACCGCGTCGGTCGGCGGGTTCCTGCCGAGCCCGCTGATGTCACCTTACTCGGCAACGAAATTCGCGGTGGTCGCGCTGACGGAATCGCTGTATGGAGAACTGAAGATGTTGGGCGCACCGGTCGGCGTGTCGTTGCTTGCGCCGGGCCCCGTGCAGTCGGGCATCTTCAACGACCCGTTCGGCGCGGTGCACGACCGGCCGGAGGTGCGTGGCTTCGTCGACACGATGCGCGCGATGCTGAACGCGCACGGTCTCACGCCCGACGCGTTCGCCGCGCGGGTGTTCGACGGCATCCGGGACGGGCGCTACTGGCTGATTCCGCAACCGGAGACGATCGACGGCGCGCTGCAGCGGCGCACCGACGACATCCTCGCGTCACGCGATCCGTCGCTGCCTGCGTTCTGACGGCCGGGCGCGGCACAGCGCCCGGCGCGTGCCGTCACATGCGCATGCCGGAGTGCGAACGGCCGCTCGGGTCGCCGCCGCGATCGGGCGGCGTATTGTTCTGATCGATCTTCGCGAGCACGAAGCCGGCGTGCGGCAACGCGCCGGGCGAGCGGTGCGTCGCTTGCGCGACGGCGTCGTGCGGCGACGCGGCGGGGAAACCGGATGACGTCACGCCCGGTTGAGCGAACGCCGAAAGGGAAGCAGCCGCCAGGGCGGCGGCGACGATCGCGTGCGATTTCATGGTGGCTCCTTCACGACTGACTGCGGGACAACATCATCAGTCTAGGGCGCGAAACTTAACGCGACGTGAAGGAATGATGCGGCGCGGATGACGGAATGTTCATGCGCGCCGCGACGTTCATGCCGGCGCCGACACCAGCGCGCAGAAGTTCTCGAGATCGACGTTGCCGCCGCTGATCACGATGCCCACGCGCTTGCCCTGCAGCGCGTCCTTCATCCGTCGCACCGCGGCGAACGACAGGCAGCCGGTCGGCTCGACCACCATCTTCATACGCGTGGCGAAGAAGCGCATGCAGTCGATCAGTTCCGCGTCCGTCGCGGTCAGGATGTCGTCGACGTCGCGCCGGATGATCGGGAACGTCAGGTTGCCGAGGTGCTGCGTCTGCGCCCCGTCGGCGATCGTGCGCGGCGTGTCGATATGCACGATCGCGCCGGACCGGAACGATTGCTGGCCGTCGTTGCCGGCTTCCGGCTCGACGCCGTACAGCGTCGCGTGCGGCGACAGCGCGCGCGTGGCGAGCGCGGTGCCCGACAGCAGGCCGCCGCCGCCGAGCGGCGTGAATACCGCATCGAGCGGGCCGACTTCGTCGAACAGTTCCTTGGCTGCCGTGCCCTGGCCGGCGATCACGTCCGGGTGGTCGTAGGGCGGGATCAGCGTGAGCCCATGCTGTGCCGCGAGATCGCGCCCGATCTGTTCGCGATCCTCGGTGTAGCGGTCGTAGGTCACGACCTTGCCGCCGTAGCCGCGCGTCGCGGCCATCTTCGCGGCCGGCGCATCCTGCGGCATCACGATCGTCGCGGGAATGCCGAGCATGCGCGCCGACAGCGCGATCGCCTGCGCGTGGTTGCCGGACGAGAACGCGACGACGCCGTTGCGACGCTGCTCCGCGTCGAAGCGCGACAGCGCGTTGAACGCGCCGCGGAACTTGAATGCGCCCATGCGCTGCAGGTTCTCGCACTTGAAGAACACTTGCGCGCCGAGCGCTTCGTCGATCGTCCGTGAGGTCATCACCGGTGTGCGGTGCGCATGGCCTTCGAGCCGGGCCGCGGCGGCGGCAACGTCGTCGTAGGTGGGGAGAGTCGGAGCGTTCATGGATTGCCAGGTGGTCGTTGAAATCGTTCAGCAGGAAAGCCGCGCGTGTCACGCGCTTGCGTCATTTCGCATCGTTGTAGACGGTCGCGCGCGAGACGCCGAGATGTTGCGAGACGATCTCCATCGCGCGGCGCACTTCGAGGAAACCGTCGGCCTTCAGCGTCTGCATCAGCTCGCGGCGCTGGTCGGTCTTCAGTTCGCGCGGCGTCGTCGCGAGGCGCATCGCGAATGCGTCGATGCGTTGGCGGATCGCATCCGCGCCGGCCGGATCGAGCGTTTCCGCGACGGCTTCGCCTTCCGTGCTGCAGAACTGGTTCAGCATGCCCTGGAAGCCGCGGAACAGCGTGACGTCGGCATTCAGGCACAGCGCGGCCACATAGCGGCCGCTCGAATCCTTGATGCCGATCGACGTGCTTTTCGCGGTGCGGCCGTCGGCGAAGCGGTTCGGGTAGTTCGCGAGCACGGGCGGGAAATCGTCGTCCGCGATGCGGGCGAGGCCGAGCTCGGTCGCGGGATCGCCGACTGCGCGCCCCGACAGGTTGTTGTGGATCGCGAGGATCGCGTGCTTCGGCGTGCGCAGGTCGTGAACCACGACCTCGGTGAACGGCGCGAACATCGCGCCGAGCCCTTCGGCAATGCGCTGCACCTGTTCGATCAGCGACGCCTGCTCGGACGGCACGGGTTTCCGGGTGGGGGTCATGATGGTTTCGCGGTCAGGTTTCGGATCGATGCGACGGCTGCGGGGGAAGGGGCGACCGGCGTGTTACTCGCCGTCCGCCGCTTCCGGCCGGGTGATGTCGGCGAGCAGCGGCTGCGCGATCCGCACGTAGTCGGCCGCGTCGAGCACGACGGAGCGGTCGAGGCGGCCCGCGTTGAAAGCGATCTCGGTGTTGCGTTCGACCAGGGCGGGATCGACGACGAGGGTCACACTGGCGTCGAACACGAACGGCGGCACGGCGCCCATCACGCAGCGCGTGACGGTGGCCGCGAGGTCGGGCGACGCGAGGGTGGCCTTGCGGCGGCCGACCGCATCGGCGACCTTGCGGAAATCGATCTTCAGGTGGCCGGGAATCACCGCGAGCGCGGTGGTGTCGCCGCCATCCTTGAACGTGCAGAGCATCGCCTTCGCGCCCTGTTCGGGGCGCGTGCCGCGCAGCGCGGCGATGGCGTCGGATTTTCCTTCGGCCGGATGCGCCAGCACACGGAACCGCGCGCCGGACGTGTTCAGCAGATCGCAAAGCGTGTCGAAAACGGGGTAGTCGCTCATGTCGCTCCGGGCAAATTGGGCCGGGGAATCGGGGGCGCGCTCGGGTTCGTATGCTTCGGCGTGCCGGTCGATGGATTGTCCAAGTATAGATGTTTTGTCATGGGGGTGGCAAAGGGACGGGAGCGCGGGGAGTCAAGGACGTGCAGGCGCATCGACGAGAATGTGTCGCTCGACCCATTTTGTGACGGGTATCGAACAAGTCATGTGTACGCTCGTCAAGCGACGTCGGTGCCTCTCCGCGGAGTTTCAATCCTGCGTAGAATGTCGCCGTCAGGTTCGGCCTTTCGGTCCCGGCAGTGGAACCGACACGACCCCGAGTCAGGCACCGATGTTTTGCAAAATCCGGTCGACCAACCTATATCACCACTCCCCGTGCATGGAGCGGATACGGTGCGTGTGGTCTGCGACCGGGCATCAGCGGCGCCGACGCGCCATCAGCACCATCGCCCCGAGCATGCGCTCACGGGGCAGCAGGAGGAATTCTTGAAGAGGGCGGCTCTCGATAACGGACGCGTCTTGACCGAACGCGGCAAGAACGCGGTGAACAAGATTATGGCCAGTGCGATCGAGATCTTCGTGGACGAAGGCTACGGCGGGCTGACCATGCGGAAGGTCGCGGCCAAGGCGGGATTGGCGCTGTCGAACCTGCAGCACTACTTTCCCACGCGCGAAGACATCTTCGAGGCGATCCTTGCCGTGACGAGGGAGGCATACGCCAATACATACGACGGCGTGCGCGCGGACACGTCGCTGACACCCGAGGGCCGTCTGGAGAAAGTGGTCCGGCTGTTGCTCGAAGACGGAAAGCAGCCCAAGACCCAAAGCCTGTTCGTGAACTTCTGGGCGCTGGCCCAAACGCAGGAGTTCGCGCGGAAGATGCTCGAGGAGGGGTATGAATTTCAACGCGGCGTGATCGCCGGCCTCATTGAAGCCGTGAACCCGGCGCTGCCGCAAGCGGTACGCATCCGGCGCGCGGCGCTCGTGACGGCGCAGATCGAGGGGCTTATCGTGTTGATACCGCAAAGGAATCGGTTCCCGTCGGATATCAAGGGAATCGAGGACGATGCGGTGACGGCCATTCTGGCTTTGGCCAAGGCGCCGTGAGCTGCACTGTTGGAGCGATTGTCGGTAGCTCATTGCCAGGGGGCTTTTAATCCATGCAGACGGAAATCGAAGCGCCGGGCCCTGCCGGTCCGTTGAAGGGCACGCTGTTGTCCCCGGACACCGGCGATATGCCGGTGGTGCTGATCGTGCCGGGCTCCGGCGCGACCGACAGAAATGGCAACGCGTCGAGCTGGCTTCAGGCGTCGACGTACCGGTTGCTCGCGGAAGGTTTGTGCGAAGAAGGTATCGCGTCGGTACGAATCGACAAGCGCGGCATGTACGGCAGCGCGTCGGCGATACCGGATGCCAATGATGTCGTGATCGACGACTACGCGGCGGACGTCCATTCGTGGGTAGCCGCCATCCGTGCGCGGGCAGGTGTTTCCAGCGTATGGGTGTTGGGGCACAGCGAGGGCGGCTTGGTGGCGTTGCTGGCGGCGCGGCAATCGGCCGACATTGCCGGCCTGATCTTGATTGCCGCGGCGGGGCGTCCGCTCGGGCCCGTATTGCGGCAGCAACTGCAATCGAACCCTGCAAATGCGCCGATCCTGGACAATGCAATGTCGATCCTCGATTCCCTGGAAGCGGGGGATCGGGTAGACGCAGCCAGCATCGATCCAGTACTCATGCCGTCGTTCAGGCCGCAAGTCCAGCGCTTCCTGATGAGCGAATTGACCATCGACCCGGCAGCACTGCTGGCCGATTACATGAAGCCCGTGCTGATCGTGCAAGGCGCGCGGGATATCCAGGTTGCCGTGCAGGACGCGGAACTGTTACAGCGAGCAAATCCGCAGGCCGAAATGGCACTGATCGCCGACGCCAATCACGTTCTCAAAACGGTCCGCACGGCGGATCTGCACGAAAACCTCGCTGCTTATTCGAACCCGGATCTGCCACTGGCGGACGGTGTCGTGGAGGCAGTATCGGCGTTCGTGCACAGATTTGCAGTGAGTCGGCGCTAATCTCGGTCGAATACGGTGCGATTGTCGGGGCAGCCTGTAGCGGGCTGGCAGCCGCCGGATGGCGGCGAGCGTCTGCTGTCGGGAAGCGAGCGTGACCGCATCGGCCCGTGCCGGTCACTCGCGTCAGATGCACAGATCGGTGACCATTCCTGCACCGACCGGCTCATGGGTTCGTTGATACGGCCAAGCTGTTAGAGTCGTCATTTCTTTTCGAAGGGTGCGGTGATGCGACAAGCGCTACTCGAGCTAATTCAACGGATGACAGATCGTCAGGACTTCGTTAGCTCGGACGATTCCATCTCTTGGCAGGCACATCGCGAAGCGGAACTGCTTGGCGACATGTCTCTGGTTGATGAACTCGATGTATTCCTCGGCCAGAAGCCCAAAAAGGAGCAGCGGTCTGCAGCGTACTTCATCATCGGCAAGATCGGAAAGAACTGTCTCAGCGGCGAGTGCGCGGTACGCCTGATCGAATACTCGTCCAGAGAGCCTGACAAGTATGCGCTGGCAAGTCTCCTTGATCGGCTTGCTGACATCCCGAAGCCGGGAGGCGTCGATGTCCGGCCCCTGTTTCCACTTCTCAAGGACAAGCGCTGGCTCGTGAGGCATTCCGCGATACGGTCACTCAATGGTTGCGCAAACCCCCAGGCTGAAGACGAGTTGCTGGAGATTCTCGCGACCACTTCAGATCCCTATGACGTCATCTACTGTCAATCCACGCTCAACCGGATTGGCACGTGCAAAGCGTTGCCTGCCATCACGCAGAATCTAAAGTCGCGCAAGCGCGATGTGAAGATTTCGGCTCAGGCGGCGATAGAAGCGATCCAGGCACGTGACGGCCAGCCTGTCGTGGACGCCGCCGATGGATCTGCTCCTCCTCGACGGTAACGACAGGCGATTCAATGAACGTTGCGAAACGATGTGGTCATCTATTGCGGCGGGCACCCGAATCCGTCCGCGTCCGGTAGTACTGCCAGCATTCAGGCTTTCGCCGCAGTGCCCCACGTTCAACTATCGATTGGAGCGAGCCGTTGTGTGTTGGCGACGCTCCTCCGGCTCAAAATGGAACACGGCAGTCAATCGGGAATAGGGCGACCGCACCGTGCGATTACTCCAGCTTACCCCCGCACCGCCTTCACCACATACTGACTCGTCGGCACCACGTCGATCTTGTCGAAATCGATGAAGCGCCCACAGCTGTCCATCATCTCCGCCACATTCCGCTGAAACTTCTCGTCATCGCCGACTGCATCGAAGAACGCATGCGGATCGGTCATCGCCGCAGCGGGGAAGCATTCCTCCACGATCGCGTCGTACCCCGGCGCCGCATGCGTGAGCGCCCGCACGACGACGTTCTGCACGTACAGGAAGTTATCCTGCGTATCGATCGCGACGCGCGTGTGATGCCCGTGCCACACATCGAGCCACGCTTCATGCGTCAGCCGCGGCGGACGCTTCAGAAACGCGAGCTGCGAAAAACCCGTCGTCCGCTCGCCCGGCCGCGCCGGATAGCGCGTATTTGGAATCGGCTGCGACTCGGTAACGAGATACGCCGCCATGTGCGGGACCACGGCGCGCACCGCGTCGTCGAACGGCTGACGGAACATCGCATTCGCGCTATCGACCCACACCGCGACGATCCCGTCGATGCCAGGATGCGTGTTGGTCTGCTTCAAGCCGGCGGCCGGCGCGACATCCGCATCGGCGACGTTCACCTGCACGCCGTGCGCCCCGAGCGACAGCAGCTTGTCGGCGAGCTGCGCGCGCACCGTGCGGCTCCACTGATCGGGCGCGGCCTGCGTATCGCGCCACAACACATAAATGATTTTCTCCATTGCTCCGGCTCCAGAGGGGAATGACAGGATCGGCGGCATTGCCGCCGGGATTCAGGAAGCGGTTTCAGGCGATCCGGCCGCCTGGTGCGCGCCCAGCGCGAACCGGTTCGCGGTCAGCGTGAACGACGGCGGAATCGGCGACGTAACGGTTTCGAACAGCCGCTCGTGACGCATCGCGTGAATGCGCCACACGCCATCGCGTTTCACGTACTGGTCGTCGTAGAACGCGGTGCCGTGCAGCAGGTAGTTATCCTCAAGATTGATCGCGTGATCCTCGAGAAACCACACGCCGCACGCGTGATCGGCCGAGACCAGCGTGAGCTCGGGGTGATGGCCGTGATGCATCGTCAGGAAGGTCGGCTTGCCGATCAGCGCGCGCAGGCTCGACACGAACGCGTCGCGGCCATCGTACGCATAGCGGCCGCCATACAGCCGCGCCTCGCAGTCGTCGGTCAGGCAGTCGGCAAGCAGCGCCCAGTCGTGCGTGTCGACCGCGCGGAAATACCGGTACTTCAACTGTCGGATCTGCTCGTACTCATGGAGCGTGCGGGTCGTGTCGTCCATCGCCGGGTCTCGTGGTGGTGTCGTTCGATGGTAGGAACGAAGCCGCCTGCATCACATCGTCTGTTCGGACGAATGCTGCGGACACGCGCAAACAGCGCTGTCGAAACGAATCGCGGATTTCATCCGAACGGGTGATGGCCGATGCATCGCGCGGCGGTAACGTGGCATCGACGCGGCCTTCGAACCGCGCCGGCACCGAACAAGGAGACAGGATGACCCTCATCGAATCGCTGGAAGCGCGCGTGCGCCGGCTCGAGGACGCCGACGCAATCCGCCGGCTGAAGGCGCGCTACTTCACCTGCTGCGACCGCAAGGATCCGGAAGGGATGCGCGACTGCTTCGCGCCCGGCCCCGTGCAGATCGACTACGGCCGGATCGGCACGTTCGATACACGCGACGCGCTCGTCGACGTCTTCGCGCAACTCGGCTGCCATCCGCACATCGTCGAGATGCACCACGGCGTGAATCCCGAGATCGATGTGCTCGATGCGACGCATGCACGCGGCACGTGGGGCCTGCACTACCAGATGATCGACACGAACGCGCGCACGCTCACGCAGCTCGGCGCGTACTACGACGACGAATACCGGAAGGTCGACGGCGAATGGAAGATCGCGGGCACGCGCTGCGTCGTCACGTCGACGCTGTCGGCCCGCTACGAAGGCGATGCGCCGGGCGTACTGTTCGCCGGCACGCAGCCGCCAGCCGCCTGACGCACGCGAACGCCATTTAAGTGGCGCCCAGCACATTCCACAGGAGACATCGAACATGACACAGAACCACGATGCGCCGGTCGCCGTCGTGACGGGCGCATCGCGCGGCGCGGGCAAGGGCATCGCGCGCGCGCTCGGCGCGGCCGGCATGACCGTTTATGTGACGGGCCGCTCGCAGAACGAAGGCGATGCGCCGCTGCCCGGCACGATCCACGAAACCGCGCGCGAGATCGATGCGCTCGGCGGCCGCGGAATCGCGGTGGCCTGCGACCACGCGGACGACGCCCAGGTGCAGGCGCTGTTCGAGCGTGTCGAACGCGAAAGCGGGCGGCTCGACATCCTCGTGAACAACGCGACCTACCTGCACGATCAGTTGATCCTGCCGGGCCCGTTCTGGGAGAAGTCGCTCGATCTCGTCAACATCCTCGATGTCGGGCTGCGCTCGGCCTATGTCGCGAGCTGGCACGCGGCGCGGCTGATGGCGCGCCGCCGCAGCGGGCTGATCGCGTTCACGTCGTCGTTCGGCGCGAGCTGCTACATGCACGGCGCGGCGTACGGCGCGCAGAAGTCCGGCGTCGACAAGTTCGCGAAGGACATGGCCGTCGACCTGAAGCCGTTCGACGTCGCGGCCGTGTCGATCTGGATGGGCCCGCTGCGCACCGAGCGCACGACGCGCGTGTGGGAAGAACACCCGGATCTGTACAAGGAATTCTCGCTCGTCGCGGAAAGCCCTGAATTCACGGGCCGCGTGATTCACGCGATCCACGGCGATCCGCAGCGCATGGCGCTGTCGGGGCAGGTGCTCGTCGGCGCGGAAGCCGCGCTGCGGTACGGCATCGCCGATCTCGACGGCAAGCAGCCGCCGTCGTACCGCGAACTGCTCGGCGGCCCCGTGCAGGCGCATCCGGCGATCGTCGCCTGAGGAGCACGCATGGGCATCCTGACAGGCAAGGTCGCGCTCGTGACGGGCGCGGGGCAGGGCGTCGGCCAGGGCGTCGCGCAGGCGCTCGCGGCGGAAGGGGCGCACGTCGCGGTGGTCGGCCGCACCCTCGACAAGCTGCTCGCGACCTGCGAGGCGATCCGTGCACGCGGCGGCGTGGCCGAGCCGTTCGTCTGCGACGTGATGGACGCGACGCAGATCGAGCAATGCGTCGACAACGTCGTCGCGCGGTTCGGTGGCGTGCAGATCCTGATCAACAACGCGCAGGTCGTGCCGCTCGGCCGCCTGCTCGACGTGACCGACGCGAGTTTCCTGGCGGGGCTCGAATCGGGGCCGATCGCGACGCTGCGCATGATGCGCGCGTGCCATCCGCATCTGAAGGGCGACGGCGTGATCGTCAATTTCGCGTCGTCGGCCGCGGTGCGCTGGGATGCGTCCGGCTACGGCGCGTATGCGGCGACCAAGGAGGCGATTCGTGCGCTGACGCGCGCGGCGGCCTGCGAATGGGGCGTGGACGGCATCCGTGTGAACGCGGTCGCGCCGCACGCGTTGTCGCCGGGCCTGAAAGGCTGGGTCGACGCGAATCCGCAGGAAGCCGCGGCGTTTTTCCGCACGATTCCGCTCGGCCGCGTCGGCGACTGCGAGCAGGACATCGGGCGCGCGATCGTGTTTCTGGCGAGCCGCGATGCCGCCTACCTGACGGGCGCGACGCTGCCGCTCGACGGCGGGCAGGCTTACTGGGGCTGACGGCGGGGGCCGACGGCGCGCGGTGCTTGCCGCGTGCCAATCATGAACCGGCGAGCACGCGCACGCCTGCGCGCGGCCACCGGCAAACCGGAATCGAAGCGAGGACGACATGGGTCGACTGGAAGGAAAGGTAGCGATCGTCACGGGCGGTGCGCGTGGCATGGGCGCGGCAACGTGCAGGCTGTTCGTCGCGGAGGGCGCGCGCGTCGTGATCGGCGACGTGCTCGAGGCGGAAGGCGAAGCGCTCGCGCGCGCGCTCGGCGACGCGGCGCGCTTCATGCGGCTCGACGTCGCCGACGAAGCGAGCTGGGTGCGCGTGACCGAAGCGACGATGGAGCAGTTCGGCCGGATCGACGTACTGGTCAACAATGCAGCGGTGCTGACGTTCGGCGGCATCACGGAGTTGTCTAAACGCGATTTCGAGCGCGCGGTGTCGATCAACCTCGTCGGGACGTTCGTCGGCATCCGGACCATCGCGCCGCGCATGATCGCGCAGAAAAGCGGGTCGATCGTCAACATCTCGTCGGTGGACGGGCTGCGCGGCGTGAACGCGCTGGCCGCGTACGTGTCGAGCAAGTGGGGCGTGCGCGGGCTGACGAAGGTCGCGGCGCTCGAACTCGGCCATCAGGGCGTGCGCGTGAATTCGATTCATCCGGGCGGCGTGAACACCGCGATGTCGAACCCGACCGGCGCGCCGCTCGAGGAAATCAACCAGCACTATGCGAACGTGCCGCTGCAACGCGTCGGTCTGCCCGACGAAATCGCGCGCGCGACGCTGTTCCTCGCAAGCGACGAAGCGTCGTACTGCAACGGCGCCGAACTGGCCGTCGACGGCGGGATGGCCGCAGGCGCGTATTACCCCGGATTGCCCGGCGCGCCGTTTTGAGCAGGGGCGCCTGCGGCACGCTCACGTCAGATGTTTGTGTACGCAACCTAATTCAGGGTTTGCCTGAGTAGCGAAAACGTGAATTCGTCCGACCCGCGCTCGCGTGGGCCTCACGCGGGCGCGGCGCGCCAAATTTGCCGCTTCCGCGAAACCCTTGCCGGACGGCCGTCCTGGCCGTTTCGTCCCCAAAGCGCGCGCCATGACGCTGTAAAAAGCACGCACATGCAACCGGCGTGCCGGCGCGCCGACATAGTTGTTTCTTGTTGCAACGCAACGTTTGCCGAATAACGACGATGGTATGCTGGCCGTCATGGAGTTGTACGGCAGGTTGCTTGTATGGCGAAACTCGCGTTCGCAATTACTAAAGAGACATCACCTTCTCTCGCACGCATCGCGGCATCGACGCGCGCTCCGCTCGCGCGTCCCGTCCTGCGCGCCGCCGCACCCTGCGCTCCAATCGCATCCCCCATCTCGCGGGCTCGCCCCGCAACCCCCATCCTCGCCCAATAATCTGGAGACATCCTCATGTCGCAAAACACTTTGGCCGAAGCAACACACGGCCCGCTGATCGCTCCGCCGGCTTTCGTCAAACATCGCAAGCTGATCGACTGGGTGTCGCGTATCGCGGCGCTGACGGAGCCCGAGCGCGTCGTGTGGTGTGACGGTTCGCAGGAAGAAAACGACGCGCTGTGCCAGGCGATGGTCAACCAGGGCACGCTCACGCGCCTGAACCCGGCGAAGCGCCCGAACTCGTATCTCGCGCAATCCGACCCGTCCGACGTCGCGCGCGTCGAGGATCGCACGTTCATCTGCGCGGCCTCGCGCGACGACGTCGGCCCGACCAACCACTGGATCGAACCCGCCGAAATGCGCGAGACGCTCAACGGCCTGTTCCGCGGCTCGATGCGCGGCCGCACGCTTTACGTCGTGCCGTTTTCGATGGGCCCGCTCGGCTCGCCGATCGCGCACGTCGGCGTCGAACTGTCCGACAGCCCGTATGTCGTCGTGAACATGCGGATCATGACGCGCATGGGTCGTGAGGTGTACGACGTGCTGGGCGAGGACGGCGAGTTCGTGCCGTGCGTGCACAGCGTCGGCCATCCGCTCGAAGCCGGCCAGCAGGATGTGCCGTGGCCGTGCAACCCGGTCAAGTACATCGTGCATTTCCCCGAAACGCGCGAGATCTGGAGCTTCGGTTCGGGCTACGGCGGCAACGCGCTGCTCGGCAAGAAGTGTTTCGCGCTGCGTATCGCGTCGACGATGGGCCGCGACCAGGGCTGGCTCGCCGAACACATGCTGATCCTCGGCGTGACGTCGCCGGCCGGCAAGAAGTATCACGTCGCGGCGGCGTTCCCGTCCGCGTGCGGCAAGACCAACTTCGCGATGCTGATTCCGCCGCAGGGCTTCAAAGGCTGGAAGGTCACGACGATCGGCGACGACATCGCGTGGCTGAAGCCCGGCCGCGATGGCCGGTTGTATGCGATCAACCCGGAAGCAGGCTTCTTCGGCGTCGCGCCGGGCACCGGCGTGAAGACCAACCCGAACGCGATCTCGACGCTCACCGAGAACGTGATCTTCACGAACGTCGCGCTGACGGAAGACGGTGACGTGTGGTGGGAAGGGCTGACCGACACCCCGCCCGCGAAGCTGACCGACTGGCAGGGCAACCCGTGGACGCCGGAGATCGGCAAGGAGACGGGCCGCAAGGCCGCGCATCCGAATTCGCGCTTCACGGCGCCGGCCGCGCAGTGTCCGTCGATCGACGGCGACTGGGAGAACCCGGCCGGCGTGCCGATCGATGCATTCATCTTCGGCGGTCGCCGTTCGACGACCGTGCCGCTGGTGACCGAGGCGCGCGACTGGGTCGAAGGCGTGTACATGGCCGCGACGATGGGCTCGGAAACTACCGCCGCGGCGGTCGGCCAGCAGGGCATCGTGCGTCGCGATCCGTTCGCGATGCTGCCGTTCTGCGGCTACAACGTCAGCGATTATTTCGCGCACTGGCTCAAGCTCGGCAAGCAGCTCGAAGGCGCGGGCGCGAAACTGCCGAAAATCTACTGCGTGAACTGGTTCCGCAAGGATGCGAACGGCAAGTTCGTGTGGCCGGGCTTCGGCGAGAACATGCGCGTGCTGAAGTGGATGCTGGATCGTCTCGAAGGCACCGGTGGCGGCGGCGAGCATGCGTTCGGCGTGTCACCCGCGTATGAGGACCTGCACTGGGACGGCCTCGATTTCACGCGCGATCAGTTCGATGCGGTGACGTCGATGAACGCCGATGAATGGCGCGAGGAGTTGAAGCTGCACGCGGCGCTGTTCGATATGCTGAAGCTGCGCCTGCCGGCCGAAATGACGGACACGATGAAGAAGATCGAGCAGCGCATCGGCGCCTGACGGTTCGCATTCGCATAGTCATCCTGACGTCCCGCCGCCGGCATGCATCGCCGGCGGCGGGACGTTTTTGCATCGGCCCCGCACACGCGCCGTTCGCTTACCGCGCGCGGCAATGCGCGACGACCTCGTCCACCGCGCGCTGCACGTCGCCGCGCCGGTAGCGCAGCAGCGCGCTGTCGGCCGGATCGGGCTCGTACGACACGACGTTGCCGCGCCCCGTGTAGATCGCCATGTCGGGCAGCAGCGGATGCTCCTGGTCGAGCGACGGCACGTCCTGCGGATTGCCGGCCGCGCGGAAGAAGGCCGCGAAGTAATCGGCGAAGCTGAGATTCTCGTCGCCGACGAGGTAGGCCTTGCCCGCTTCGCCGCGCTGCAACGCCCCCCAGATCGCTTCCGACAGCGATTGCGTCGAGATGAAGTTGCTGCCGCCGGCCGGCCCGAACACGGGCAGCCCCGCGAACTGGCCCTGCGCGTAGCCGGTGTACGCCGCGAACATCTCGTTGCGCAGCCCCGGCACCGACCCGACGACGAACGGCGCGTTGACACTGCACACGGCGAACGACGGCGTCGCGAGCGCACGCACGCGTTCGTCGGCGAGATGGCGCGAGCGTACGTACGGCACCGTGTCGACGAGTGCCGGCGCGACCTGCGGATAGAAGCTGCCGACCAGCACCGCACGCTTCACGCCTGCCTCGCGCGCCAGCGCGAAGAAGCGCGGCACCGCATCGACGTTCGCGCGTTCCCAGTGCGCGGCTTCGTCGGTGCCGGGCGGCAGGTGGCGGATGTCGTTGCCGGCCGCGAACACCACCGCGTCGAACGGTGCGAGGTCGTCGCGCGTGAAGTTGCCGGCCACGTAGTCGCGCAGCAGCACGTCGAACCGCGCGAGCGCGCTGCCGGGTGCGGGCGGCTTGCGCGCGGCGAGCGTGACGGGGTTGCCCTGCGCGTGCAGGTGCAGCGCGGCATGGCCGCCGATGAGGCCGGTGCCGCCGACGATCAGGATCTTCATGATGTCTCCGAAAGCGGTGCAATTGCGCCGCGTGAAATGAACAGGCGAGCGGTGCCGCTCAGAAATTGAAGCCGTTGCCCGTGACGACGGGCAGGTTGGTCCAGAAGCCGTTCGGGTCGCGATACCAGCCCGCCGCCGCGAGCGCGCCGCCGTCGACATGCAGCGTCGTGCCGGTGATCCAGGCAGCGAGCGGGCTCGCGAGGAACAGCGCGGCGCCCGCGATATCGCCGGCCGCGCCGAAGCGCCCGAGCGGGATCCAGCGCGGGATGTGCCCGTGATGCTCGGCCGCGACCATCGCGCTGACGGGCACCTGCGGCGTCTCGGTGGTTTCGGGGGCGATCTGGTTCACACGAATGCCGGCCGGCCCGAGTTCGAGAGCAAGGCTCTTCGTGAAGCCGGTCAGCGCGGCCTTGAACGACGCGTACAAGGTGCAGTTCGGAATCGCGCGAAAGCCTTCGATCGACGACACGCCGACGATGCTGCTGCCCGCGCCGCGCTTGCGCAGCAACGGCAGCATCGCGCGCGTGACGATGAAGACCTGGCGCAGGTTCACGTCGAACAGCCGTGCGATGTCGTCGTCGGTGCAGTCGTCGAACGGTTTCGCGATCTGCAGGAAATCGCCGACATTGTTGACGAGTACGTCGAGGCCGCCGAAGCGTGCGTCGACGGTGCGCGCGAATGCATCGACCTCGTCGCGACGCGTGACGTCCACGGTGCCGACGAGCGCATCGACGCCCGCCGCTTCGAGTGCCTGGCGCACGTCGTGCGCGCGGGCCGGGTCGATCTCGGCTACCGCGACGCGCGCGCCGGCCGCGCCGAACGCTTCCGCGCACGCACGGCCGATGCCCGCGCCGCCGCCGGTGACCAGCACGGTCTTGCCGGTGAATGAAATCATCGATGGACTCCTTTGAACGGGACAGCAGTGAGCCGCGTCACAGCGACGACACCAGTTGCGCGTTGTCGATCCGCAGCTCCGCACCGTTCACGAAACGCGATTCGTCGGACGCGAGGAACAGCACGAGATTCGCGACGTCCTGCGGGTCGCACATGCGCGCCATCGGATCGCTGCCGATGCCGAGCGCGGCCGGTTCGAGATCGGGCATCAGCGCCTGCGTCATCGGCGTCCAGATCCCGTCCGGATGGATCGAGTTGCAGCGGATCCGGTAGCCGCTGCGCTTGCAGTGCACGGCGACGCTGCGCGCGAGCGCCGTCACCGCGCCTTTCGACCCGGTGTACGCGCACATCATCGGCAGCCCGCCGAGCGCGGCGACCGACGACATCATCACGATCGAGCCCGGCGTGTCGTTGCCCTTCATCGCGCCGATCGCATATTGGCAGCCGAGGAAATACCCATCGGCGTTGGTACGCATCACGCGCCGCCACGTGTCGAGGCTCGTGTCCTCGATCGAACCGACCGGGCAGATCGCCGCGTTGTTGACGAGCACGTCGAGGCGGCCGAAGCGGTCGAGCGTCGATGCGATCGCGTGCTGCCAACCGGCTTCGTCGGCGATGTCGTGGCGGACGAACAGCGCCGCGTCGCCGATCTCGCGAGCGAGCGCACGGCCCGCGTCCTCGTCGATGTCGGTCAGCACGACACGCGCGCCTTCCGCGGCGAGCAGCAGCGCATCCGCGCGGCCGACGCCGCTTGCCGCGCCGGTGATCAGCGCGACCTTGTTTGCGACTCGATTCATGGTCGGTCGGATTCCTTTGACGTTGAAAGAAGGCGCGCGCTCATGCGGTGCCCGGCACGCGGCCGGCCTTGATCGCGTCGAGCGCGGCCGTGCCGTAGATCCGCGCGATCGTGTCGTCGACGCGCGGGTTGGTGCGCAGCTCATGGCCGCCGTCGACCGCGAAGCTCTGGCCGGTCACCCAGCCCGACTCGGGGCCGGCGAGATAGCGCACCGCATGCGCGATCGCTTCGGGTTCGCCGAGCGTGCCGAGCGGGATCTGTTCGAGAAAGCTGTCGACGAGCGCGCGGTTGTCGAACATCGGCGCGGTGGCTTCCGAGCGCGTGAGGCCCGGGCGCACCGCGTTCACGCGGATCCTCGCGCCGGCCAGCTCCTCGGCCGCGCCGCGCACGAGCGCTTCGAGCGCGGCTTTCGCGGTGCAGTACGCGGACAGCCAGCGGAAATTGATCTGCGCGGCCGTCGACGAAATGCAGACGATCGCGCCGCCGCCGCTGTCGGCGAGCCGCGGCGCGGCATGACGGATCGCGGCGAATGCGCTGTGCAGGTTCAGGTCGATTTCGGCGCGGAACGTGTCGGCGTCGTGCAGCAGCAGCGGCCGGAAGCCCGCCCCGCCGACCGTCGGCACGACGATGTCGAGGCGATGGTCGAGCGCCCACGCGCAGTCGAGCGCGGCCTGCAGGTCGCCTTCGTCACAGGCGTCGCCCGCATGGATCGCGACGCGGCTGCCGGGCACGGCGTCGGTCAGTTGCCGCTGCGTGCGTTCGAGCGCGTCGCGGCGGCGGCCCATCAGCACGACGGCCGCGCCGTCGACGACGAGCGCGTGCGCGCACGCCGCGCCGATGCCGCCGGCGCCGCCCGTCACGAGTGCAGTGCGGCCGTCGAGGGGAGCGGAGGTGCGCATCGTTCAGCCCTCCAGCGGCAGGTCTTGGGCCCAGTCGACGTGCAGCGTGCGCGCGGCGAAGCGCCACGTGCCGCCGTCGAACACGCAACGATCGCGATAGCGCAGCCCCCAGTCGAGCTTGCGCTTCACGCCGTCGCGCACGTAGACGTGGCAGGCGACGCCGTAGGTTTCGACGTCGGCCTCGCCGCCGTCGAGCGTGACGAGCTGGTTGTGCACGTGATGCTGGGTCGCTTCGTAGCGCTCGATCACGCGCATGCCCGTGACGATCGCGTCGCGGTCGTCGAAGCGGAAGCCGGGGCCGGCCAGGGTGGCATCGTGGGTGAAGAGTGCGGTGAGTCGTGGCCAGTCGCGCCGGTCGACGGCTTGCGCGTAGCGGCACGCCAGTTCGTACAGCGCGTGGCGGGGATTGGAATCGGTCATGCGTGGGCTCCCGTGGAAGAACGGAACGCGTCGGCCGCGCAAGGCAGGCCGACGCGGCGGCATTGCGACGTCGACGCGCAGGTTCGCATCGCGCAGGCCGGGATTCATCATCCATACGGAGCAGGGCGCGGGTCGGGGAAAACACCGGGGCAGGCCGCCGCGAGTCACGTGAGGGCGCAGGGATGGTGCGGTGCGGCGACCGGTGTGCGAGATGCGTCTGACGATTCGTGCGGCCGGCTGCGACAGGCGCGGGACGTGCCGCGTTTCCTCCGCGTGGGCGAAGCCGCGGCGCGCGATGTTGCGATGCGTCAGGCAGCGCATCGTCCGCTCAGCGTTTGCCCCTAGTCGAAATGGACGATGGCCGGCGGCCGGGCGCTGGCTACCGTGCAGTCATCCGGTGCCGCATGTGATGCACGCCGGACACGAACCGCACCAGCGGACAACCGGAGGGGACGACGATCATGAGACTGACGACTCGCAAGCTGTGCGTATTGGCGATAGGGACGTTCGCTGCCATGGCGATGGCGCGATACGGCGCCGATCAGGTCCCGTCGCCGCCGTATGCGGCCGGCATCCTGCAATGCCGTTCGGTCGACGCGAACGGCCTGCCGACCGGTTGCGTGCCGATCGATCCGTCGCACTTCGGTTTTGCCGCGATGCGCGGCATGTGATACCGGCGCGGCCGCGCGCCGCGCGGCGCGGAAGCGGTGGCGGCGCGATGGCGCATGGATGCGATTCGCTACGGCAACGGTGGAGTCGCCGCGCGCCGATCCCGCTTCACGCGATTCGACTTCAACCGGACGAGAGACGGACGTGAGCGTTGCACGCGCACCCGTCGTACGTCCGCCTCGGCAACGGGGCCCGCGGCAACGTCCGCGTCAGTCCCTTGCCACATCCATCGCTTTCCGCAGATTTCCCCAAACGCTGACCCATTCCTCATGTCATCCGACTATTCCCTGACTCACCCCCTGAACACCCGCGACGTGCATCGCTGGGACGCCGAACACGATGTCGTGATCGTCGGCTTCGGCGCGGCCGGCGCCTGCGCGGCGATCGAAGCCGCGAGCGCCGGCGCCGACACGCTGATCGTGGAGCGCGCGTCCAGCTACGGCGGCACGAGCGCGCTGTCGGGCGGCGAGATCTACCTCGGCGGCAGCGGCGGCACACCCGCGCAACGGCAGGCCGGCTTTACCGACGACACCGAGGATCTGTACCGCTACCTGATGCTGGCCGGCGGCCGCGACGCCGACGAGGCGAAAGTGCGCCTCTACGCGAACGACAGCCTGGCGCACCACGACTGGCTCGTCGCGCAGGGCCTCACGTACAAGAACACGTTCATCGCCGAGCGGATCGTCGAACCGGAAACCGACGATTGCCTGATCTGGTCGGGCAGCGAGGAAGCCTGGCCGTTCAGCGAGGCCGCGAAGCCGTGCCCGCGCGGGCACACGCCGCAATGGCCGGGCTGGGGCGGCGGACAGATGCTGATGCGCGTGCTGGCCGAACGCGTGGCGGCGCTTGGCGTCGCGACGCGCTACGACACGCGCGCGCTCGCATTGATCGTCGACGACGGCGGCGCGGTGTGCGGCGTCGTGCTGCGCGCCTACGGCGAGACGGCATTCGTACGGGCGCGTCGCGCGGTGATCCTGTGCGCGGGCGGCTTCGCGATGAACCGCGAGATGGTGCGCCGGCATGCGCCGCAGTTCCTGCGCTCGGACGAGCCGATCGGCAGCCCCGGCGATGACGGCTCGGGCATCCTGCTCGGCCAGAGCGCGGGCGGCGCGGCGATTCACATGGATCAAGGCTTCGTCAGCCTGCCGTTCTACGCGCCCGAATCGCTGATCAAGGGGATTTTCGTGAACGCGCGCGGCCAGCGTTTCATCAACGAGGACGGCTATCACGGCCGCACGGGCCATCACGCGTTCCATCAGGCCGACGACCGGATCTACCTGCTCGTCGACCAGGCCACCTACCAGGAGCCGCCCGCGATCGCGCGAATCGGCATCGCGGCGGCCGGCGAAACGTGGGGGGAAGTCGAACGCGACCTGCAGATGCCGGCCGGCACGCTGACGGCGACCGTCGACGTCTACAACCGCCATGCGGCCGACGGCACCGATCCGCTGTTCCACAAGGCGAGGAAGTGGCTGCAGCCGCTGATCGAGCCGCCGTTCGTCGCGCTCGATTGCCGGATCGACTATGCGTTCTACCCGCACTTCACGCTCGGCGGGCTCGATACGCTGCCGACCGGGCAGGTGGTCGATGCAACACGCATGCCGGTGCCGGGGCTCTATGCGGCGGGCCGCACGACCTGCGGGCTGCCGCGCTGGGGCGCCGGGTACAGCTCGGGGCTGTCGCTGGCTGATGCGACGTTCTTCGGCCGGCAGGCCGGGCGTCACGCCGCGCAAGCGGGGTGCGACGCAGTGCGCCGCGCCGCTTAGCGTTTTCAGGCGCGAAATGAACGACGCCCCGGGCAATCACATCGCCCGGGGCGTAGTCGTTTCAAGCAACCAGGCGGCCAACCAGTCAGGCCAGTCGGCGCTTAGCCCAGATCGAGCGCATTCGTCAGATCACCCGGCGGCGTCGCGCCGCGCGCGGCGAACGCCTTGTTGCGTGCAACCACGCCGTCGAGCGGCGCGAGCCCGTGCACGCGGCTGATGAAGCGCAGGATCGAGTTCGTGTCGTACAGCGTGTGATCGACGAAGCCCTTCTTCGCGAACGGCGAGATCACGAGCGCCGGAATCCGCGAACCCGGGCCCCAGCGGTCGCCTTCCGGCGGCGCGACGTGATCCCACCAGCCGCCGTTCTCGTCGTGCGTCATCACGATCACGGTGTGGTCCCATTGCGGCCCGCGCCGGATATGGTCGATCACGGTCGCGATGTGACGGTCGCCCGATTCGATGTCCGCGTAGCCCGCGTGCATGTTCAGGTTGCCCTGCGGCTTGTAGAACGTGACGGCCGGCAGGCGGCCCGCGTCGATGTCGGCGATGAAGTGGTTGGTCGACGGCTCGTCGCCGAGCCCCGCGTCGCGCAGGTGCTTGCGGCGCGCGTCGGTGCCCGGCGCGTAATTCACGAAATAGTTGAACGGCTGGTGGTGGTACTGGAAATCGGGCACGGTGCCCGTGTCGCGATGCTCGAGCGCGTACTGCCATGCGCCGCTGTACCACGCCCAGTCGATGTTCTTTTCCGACAGGCGATCGCCGATCGTCGCATAGCCCTGCGGCGGCATCACGCGATGGTCGGCCGGATCCGCATACGCGGCGTTGCCCGGATCGGGCGGCGGCACGTAGCTCGGCTGGTACGGCGGGGCCATCGTGTTCACGCCGTAGCCGTCCGGCGTCAGCGGGCCGTCGGCCACGAACTTCGGCGGGCCGTCGAGCGCGGACGCCGGCGAATTGTCGGCGAGCTTCAGGCGCGTACCGGTCGGATCGTCGCCTTCGACCTTCGACAGCAGTTTCGCCGCATGCGGATGCTTGTGCGCGTCCGGATACAGCGGCGGCTGCGCGGAGATCAGGAACATGTGGTTCATCCACGACCCGCCGAATGCCGCCATGAAGAAGTTGTCGCACAGCGTGTATTGGCGCGCGAGATTCCACAGCCGCAGCGTGTCGGCCGAATTGCGATAGTGGCCCATCACGAGGCCGCCCGAATCGGCCCATGCGGCGAACTGGTTGTTGCGGCCGGCCGCGATCTGCATCTGGTTCTGGTAGAAGCGGTGCCACAGGTCGCGCGTGATCACACCGTTCGGCAGCGCGTTGCCCTGTGCATCCTTGATCAGGAACGGCGCGTTCGGCAGCTTGTCGATGTCGCGCTCGGCGATCGCGTAGCGCTTGCCGTCCACTTCCTGCGCCTGCGGCACGAGCCCGCCCCAGATCTTCGGCAGCACGGGCAGCGGCGTCTTGCCGTCGCGATCGAGCTGCTGCGCGTGCTCGGGGCGCACCTCGCTCAGCGGATGGCGCACGCCGGGGAAATCGCCGTACAGGTTCGCGAAGCTGCGGTTTTCCGCATAGATCACGACGATGTGGCGCACGCGCTGGCGCAACGCTTCGTCGATGCGCAGGTCGGCGGCCGAACGCGGCGCGCTGCCCGCCGTGGTTTCACAGCCGCTGAGCGCGACACCCGCACCGAGCGCGGCGAGGCCGCCGAGCACGCGGCGGCGGTCGGGATCGGCGGGAAGGTCGTCGGGGCGATCGGGGGTGTCGTTCACGTCGTGGGTTCCTCGAATGGGCGGGTGGACGGGGGCGTGATGCGCGGCGGCATCGAACAGGCTGCCGCGCCGCGGGATGGAAAGCAACGGCCCCGGTTACGGATGGGCTGGCGCGATCCGCCTGTCACAAAAATGTCACGAACGCGACTATAACGCGGCAACGGGGGGGATGAAAGGTGTTTGTCGGACGATTCGACGCGCGTCCCGGGCCATGCGCGACGCCCGCGCGCGAACTAGACTGGATTCAGGGGCGGCGCGTCGCAAGCGTGCCGCCCGGGCGAGGATTGCGCGGCGGCGCCGGCCGATGGCGTCGCCGCGGAGCCATTGATGCGACGAACGAGGCGATGAAGCGAGGCGACGATGGCGCGCATGAATGCCGCTTCCGCATGGCCGCCGATGGCGCGCGCCGGTTGCGCGCGTGCCCGCACCCGTCCGCCGTGCCGCGCAACGCAAGCGTAGCGCGCACGTCCGGCCCGACGCCATGGACAGGAAATTCGACTACCCGGGATTGCTGATCGCGGCGGGCTTCTTCGTGCTATTCGCCGCGCAGTTGCTAATGCTGCGCCCGACGTCGGCGCCGATCGCGTACAGCGATTTCCATCAGCTCGTCGCCGCCCGGCTCGTCGACGATCTCGAAGTCGGCCCCGTATCGATCTCGGGCACGCTGAAGATGCCGCAGGCCGGCACGATGCTGCCGGCATCCGAAGCCGCGGCCGTGCGACAGGCCGGCGCGCCGTGGCGCTTCACGACCAACCGCGTGACCGACGAGCACCTGACCGACACGCTGACCGCCGCCGGCATCCGCTATCACGGTGCGCCCGACACGAGTTGGGTCGCATCGCTTGCGTCGTGGCTGCTGCCGCTCGTGCTGTTCGTGTTCATCTGGAACATGATGCTGCGCAGGCGCGGCGGGCTGCAGGATTTCACCGGGATGGGCAAGAGCCGGGCGCGGGTGTACGTGCAGCAGGAAACCGGCATCACGTTCGACGATATCGCGGGCATCGACGAAGCGAAGGCCGAGCTGCAGCAGCTCGTCGCATTCCTGCGTAACCCCGACCGCTACCAGCGGCTCGGCGGCAAGATCCCGAAGGGCGTGCTGGTGGTCGGCGCGCCGGGCACCGGCAAGACGCTGCTTGCGCGCGCGGTGGCCGGCGAGGCGGCCGTGCCGTTCTTCTCGATCAGCGGCTCGGCGTTCGTCGAGATGTTCGTCGGCGTGGGCGCGGCGCGCGTGCGCGACCTGTTCGAGCAGGCGCAACAGAAGGCGCCGTGCATCGTGTTCGTCGACGAGCTCGATGCGCTCGGCAAGGTGCGCGGCGTCGGCCCGATGTCGGGCAACGACGAACGCGAGCAGACGCTCAATCAGTTGCTCGTCGAGATGGACGGCTTCCAGGCCGGCTCCGGCGTGATCATCATGGCCGCGACGAACCGGCCCGAGATCCTCGATCCCGCGCTGCTGCGGCCGGGCCGCTTCGATCGTCACATCGCGATCGACCGGCCCGACGTGAATGGCCGAAGGCAGATCCTCGGCGTGCACGTGAAGCGCGTGAAGCTCGCGGCCGACGTCGATCTCGGCGAGCTAGCATCGCGCACGCCGGGCTTCGTCGGCGCGGATCTCGCGAACGTCGTCAACGAGGCCGCGCTGCATGCGGCCGAACTCGGCAAGCAGGCAATCGGCATGGCCGATTTCGACGAGGCGATCGACCGCGCGTTGACGGGCCTCGAGCGCAAGAGCCGCGTGATGAACGCGCAAGAGAAGCTGACTATCGCGTATCACGAGGCCGGACACGCGCTCGTCGCGGAAAGCCGCACGCATTGCGATCCGGTGAAGAAAGTGTCGATCATTCCGCGCGGTGTCGCGGCGCTCGGCTACACGCAGCAGGTACCGACCGAGGATCGCTACGTATTGCGCCGAAGCGAGCTGCTCGACCGGATCGATGCGCTGCTCGGCGGCCGCGCTGCCGAGGAACTCGTGTTCGGCGACGTGTCGACGGGCGCGCAGAACGATCTCGAGCGCGCGACCGCGATGGCGCGCCACATGGTCATGCAGTACGGGATGAGCGAGAAGATCGGGCTCGTGACTTTCGATGACGGCGACACACGTACCGGCATGCCGGGCGTATGGCATGCGGGCGACGGCCGCTGCAGCGAGCACACCGCGCGGATGATCGACGACGAGGTGCATACGCTGCTGACCGACGCGCATGCGCGCGTCGCGGCCACGCTCGGCGAACGTCGCGATGCGCTCGAACGCATCGCGCGCCGGCTGCTGCAATGCGAAGTGCTCGAACGTGATGCGCTGCAGGCGCTGATCGACGGGCGCGCCGAACCGCCGGCCGCCACGACGCCGGCGCCGGACGACGCAGCCGGCGCACGCGGCGGCGCGATCGAAACGGAGCACGCGTCCGCGGTCGAGCGCGATTTCGTCGCGTACGGGCCGCCACGCGAACCCGAGCGCTGAAGATGCCATGAACCGGCGAGCGGCGCGCGTCGAAGCGACTGCGTGCCGTCATTCCTTTCCCCGTTGATCTCCACGGAGTCGCCATGAGCGAGGCGCACGTATCGGTCGATGTCGCGCAGCAGGCGCGTTTCTGTTTCGAAGTGGTATTTGCCGGCACGACGCTGGCGCCGGTGCTCACCGACGAACCGCCGCCGCTCGGCGACGGGCGCGGGCCGAACCCGATCCGGCTATTGGCCGCGGCGGTCGCGACCTGTCTCGCGGCGAGCCTGCTGTTCGCGCTGGAAAAGCAGCATGTCGATCCGCAGCCGATTGCCGCGCACATCGACGTCGACATGGTGCAGAACGAAGCAGGCAGGGTGCGTGTGGGCGCGATGTCGGTACGGCTGTCGATCGGCAAGACGTGGGCCGATCTCGCAGCCGCGACGCGTGTGCTCGATCAGTTCGATGCGTATTGCGTACTGACGGAGAGCCTGCGTGAAGGCATTCCGGTGTCGGTCGACCTGTGCGACGTGAACGGCGCGGCGCTCGAACGCGCGACGACGGACGCGTGAGCGCGCGTCAGGTCGGTCAGGATTCGGTCGCGGCCGCGACTTCGGCGGCCTCGGCGAGCGCGTTGAGAAAGCGCGTGCGCCACCAGTGCACGTCGGTCTTGCGCACGATCGCCATCAGCGCCGCGTGGCGCTGGCGGCGTTCTTCGAGCGGCATCGTGAGCGCGCGCTGGATCGCCTGCGCGGTGCCTTGCGTGTCGTACGGATTGACGAGCAGTGCCGACTTCAACTGCTCGGCCGCGCCGGCGAAACGCGACAGCACGAGCACGCCCGGATCGGCGGCATCCTGCGCGGCGAGAAATTCCTTCGCGACGAGGTTCATCCCGTCGCGCAGCGGCGTGACGAGCGCGACGCGGCTCGCGCGGTAGAGGCCCGGCAAGCGCTTGCGCGCGACGGTGCGGTGAATGTAGCGCATCGGCATCCATTCGAGTTCGCCGTAGTCGCCGTTGATCGCGCCGCACAGGCTGTCCATCTCGCGCCGCAGGTCGTCGTACGCGCCGAGATCCTCGCGGCTCGGCGCCGCGATCTGGATCAGCGTCGCGCGGTTGCGGTTCTCCGGATATTGCTCGAGCAACTGGCGGAATGCATTCACGCGCTGCGGCAGCCCCTTCGTGTAGTCGAGGCGGTCGACGCCGACCAGCAACTGGCGGCGCGAGTATTCATCGCGCATCCGCTCGAACATGTCGAGGCCATCGCGATCGCGCGCGAGCGATTCAAACTCGTCGACGTTGATGCCGATCGGGAATGCGCCGGCCGACAGCGTGCGGCCGAACGCGCGCAGGCGGCCGTCGGGCAGCCGCGCGGCGCCGGCTTCCGCTTCGACGTAATGCTCGAAGTGAAGCAGATCCGACTCGGTCTGGAAGCCGACGAGATCGTAGGCGAACAGCGAACGCATCAGCCATTCGTGTTCCGGGATCGCGGCCATGATCGGCGGCGGCGGCATCGGAATGTGCAGGAAGAAGCCGATCGGGTTCGTGCAGCCCATCGCGCGCAACTCGGCGGCGAGCGGAATCAGCTGGTAGTCGTGGACCCAGATGGTGTCGTCGGGGCGCAGCAGCGTGCGCAGCTTGCGCGCGAACAGCTGGTTCACGCGCCGGTAGCCGTCGGCGAAGCGGCGGTCGAACTGCGCGAGGTCGAGCCGGTAGTGAAATACCGGCCACAGCACGTTGTTCGAATAACCGAGGTAGTACGCGTCGTAATCCTGCGGATCGAGATCGATCGTCGCGAGCTGGATGCCGCCGACGTTCTGGATCTGCACCTCGTCGCCGTGCGCGGGCTGGTCACCGTCGCCGCGTAGCCTCCCGCTCCAGCCGAACCATACGCCGCCGGATTCCTGCAGGCTGTCCTTCACGGCGACGGCGAGCCCGCCGGCCGCGGCTTTACGGGGATCTGCAATGCGATTGGATACGACGACGAGTCGGCTCACCAGCTCTCCTGACGATTGTTGAGGGAAAGGTTCGTGCGGCCGTGGCGCGAGAAGCAGACGCCGCCATCGACGCGCGGTGCGCGCAGGGCGATGGGGCCGCAATGCGATCGGACGGGAGTCAGGGCACGCGATTCGCCGTCCGAACGCGGAGTGCTTTTTTAAGCATACTCGTCATTCGGCTGTTTTAAAAGTCTGCATCGGCGAGCGACGCGCGGGCGAATGCAGCGTGATCTCCATGTCGCCGGTGTGGCAACGTGAGAGACATGGGCGGGATCAAAACTTGCGCAGTGCTGCCGATTCAGCGTGCGCCGCGTGATGCGCAAGCGCGCACGTCACGCGCGATCGAGCGTGACGATGTGCATTTCATGACGTGCGTACGCGGTCCGCGCCGGTCGGTGGAAGCAACCGGCGATGCCGCGGCTGCGACGTCGTGCGAGCGGCACCGAGCGACGCGTAGGCGTGCCGCGCACGCGCGACGCGAATCGGCGCAGCGCGACGTCGTGCAGGCGAACCGGCCGCGCCGGATGGCGACGATACGCAGCTGCACCGCGTGCCGCGTGCGGCCGCACATCGCGCGGTGCGCGCAAGCGTGACGCAGGCGGATCGGCGCAACAGCGGGCGCATCGTCGTCTCCTTGCGGTATCGGTTACGCGGTTGCGCGGTTCCGAGGTTACGCAGTGGCCGGTTGCCAGTGATGCACGGCGGGCGCTTGCGCGTACTCGCCCAGCGACGCCACGTGCGTACCGGACGGCATCCGGAACGCGGCAACCGTTTCGGACAGCTCGCGGCCTTGCGCCTCGAGCGACTTCGATGCGGCAGCGGCCTGCTCGACGAGCGCCGCGTTCTGCTGGGTCGTCTCGTCCATCTGCGTGATCGTCAGGTTCACCTGGTCGATGCCGCGGCTCTGCTCGGCCGACGCGGCCGCGATCTCGCCCATGATGTCCGTCACGCGCGCGACGGCCTGCGTGACGTCCGACATCGTCTTGCCGGCTTCGCCCGCGAGTTCGGAACCGTCGCGGATCGTCTGCACCGACGCTGAGATCAGTTCCTTGATCTCCTTCGCCGCCGTCGATGAACGTTGCGCGAGGCTGCGCACCTCGCTTGCGACCACCGCGAAGCCGCGCCCCTGTTCACCCGCACGCGCGGCTTCGACGGCCGCGTTCAGCGCAAGGATGTTGGTCTGGAACGCGATGCCTTCGATGATGCCCGTGATGTCCGCGATCTTCGACGAGCTTTGGCCGATCTCCGTCATCGTGTCGACCACGCGGCCGACCACCGCGCTGCCGCGTTGCGCGACGTCCGACGCGTTCGCGGCGAGCGAGCTGGCCTGTTGCGCGTTCTCCGCGTTCAGGCGCACCGTCGACGTGAATTCCTCCATCGTCGCGGCGGTTTCCTGCAGCGACGCGGCCTGTTCCTCGGTGCGCTGGCTCAGGTCGAGGTTGCCCGATGCGATCTCGCTGACCGCATGCGCGATGCTGTTCGACGAATCGCGCACGCGGCCGACGATGCCGATCAGCCGCTCGTTCATCGTTCGCAGCGCGTCGAGCAGATCGCGCGTCTCGTCGTTGCCGCTCACGTTGATGCGGCTGCCGAGATCGCCGTTCGCGACCGTGCGCGCGACGTCCACGGCCGAGCCGATCGGCACCGTGATCTTGCGCGTCAGCCACAGGCCGCCGCATGCCGCGACCGCGACGGCGATCAGGCAGATGCCGGCCAGCAGGTTGCGTTCCATCGCATAGCGATCCGCGAATTGCTGCGCGATCGCGAGCTCGCGTTCATGCGTATAGGTTGCGTATGCATCGGTTGCGCGCACCAGTTGCGCGAGCAGTGGCCGGCAGTTGCCGTCGATGTCGGCGGTCGCCTCGTCTTTCTTGCCGGCCTGCGCGAGCCCGACGATGCGCAGGGCGACGGGCCCGTAGCTGCCTTCGATGCGCACGATGTCGGCCACCAGTTCGCGCGCGCGATCGGAGGTGTCCGTCGCGTTCGCCATCAGGTCCTTGAGCTTCGCGAGGTGATCCTGCACGTCCTTGTGCGCCTGGTTCACCTCGGCCAGTTCGAGCTCGACGTCGGACGGTTTGGTCACGAGCACGAGGTTGCGCGCGGCGATCGCGCGCCGGTCGACCGCGGTGCGGATTTGCGCGGAAACGGTCGCCCGCGCATTGATGCCGTTCATGTAGCGGGAAAATTCGGCGTTCGTATCGGATAGCGCCTTGAGTGCCATGCCCGACACGATCACGACGACCGCGGCGAGCAGGCCGAAGCCGCCAAGGAGTTTTGTTTTGATGCTCATTCTGGCGATTTTCACAGTGTGCCTCTGTGCGTGTGGTTGACGAATTGAATTTATTGTTCGACCAGATACGGGCTCGTGCCGGCATTAACGGGTATCCGGGATGATTCTTTACCCTTCGAAAACCCTGATATTAGTTTTTTTAGCGCTGGAATCGTTGCCAGATGGGCGCTTCTGATTTTGATCAAAAATCGGCGGGGTGCCCGTAATTAAAAGGTTTATACGTGGAATTCGAAACCGGTTTTCATGGGTGAAACAAAAACTATGGTTTTGCTAATAATTGTCTGATGAATCCGTTTCGATTTATGGATGAATATCGGAATTGGGTTTCGACTTAATTGGGGAGGGAACTGGTGCGCGTCGCCGGCGAATGCCGCGCGATTGGCGGTCATGGCGAATCAACGGAAACTCGGGCGCAGGTGGGCGCCGGAGAGAGGAGGCCCGCGGCGGGCGCCGCGGACCATGAGAGGGTCAGAACGTGGTGCGCAACCCGGCCATCACGCTGCGGCCGCCTTGCGGCGCGAAGCCGCGCACGACCGAGGTCGAATAGCGGATTTCCTGGTTCGTCAGGTTGTCGCCGCGCAGGTACGCGAGCCAGTGCGTCGGGCCGACGCGGAACTTGTACGTCAGCATCACGCCGAGCGACGTGTAGCCGTCCGTCGAGAAATCGTTGTCGGGCACGCGATGCTGCGACCACGCGTGCGTGACTTGCGCACGCGCGCCGAACGGGCCGTAGCCGTAGTCGGCCGCGAGCGTCGCGCGCAGCGGCGCGATGCGCGGCAGCGGCTGGCCCGTGTCGACGTTGCGCGCATGCGTGTAGTCGGCGGTCAGCTCCAGGTCGACCGTATGGCCGCGCCGCGCGAACGCGCGCCACTTGCCGTCCAGCTCGATGCCGTAGAACTCGGCACGCACGCCGCGGTAGATCGCTTCGTTGAGCGCGCCGTCGGCGCCGGGCGCGATGGGCTCGTCGTCGCCGTTCACCACGCGGCCCGTGTTGTACTCGGTCAGGTAGTTCGAGAAGCGGTTGTAGAACACGCCGACGCTGCCACGGTTCGGCCCGCTCGCATAGCGCAGCGACAGGTCGGTCGACACGGCCTTTTCCTTCGACGCGTTCGGGTTGCCGATCAGGAACTGGCCGGTCGCATCGTGCGGGCCGTTCGAATACAGCTCGTAGAAGGTCGGCGCGCGTTCGGTGTACGCGACGTTGGCCGCCACCGACCACACGGGCGTCAGCGAGAACAGGGCGCCGGCCGACAGGCTGCCCGCGTTGAATTCGCGCGGCTGCGCCCCCGCGAATTTCTCGACGCCGGCCGGATCGGGATCGACCTTCACGTGTTCGAAGCGGCCGCCGAGGCTCAGCTTCAGCGCCGGGACGACCTGCCATTCCTCGAGGCCGAACAGCGCGACGCTGTTGGTGCGCGTGGACGGCACGAGCAATTCGTCGCCGAGCGCGGAGAACGTGTTCTGGCCGAACTGCACGCCGATCGCGCCTTCGAACGGGCCGATCTTGCGATGCGTTGCCTCGATGCGCGCCTCGTAGCCGCGATTGCGGAAGGTGGTCGCGGTTTCGCCGTTGTCGACTTCCTTGTGACGGTAGTCGGTGTACGCGAAGTCGAATTTCAGCTTCGTGAACGGCCCGCTCAGGTTGCGCACCTCGGACGCGAGCGCGAGGCGCTCCTGGCGCATCCGCAGCCGCACGTCGCTTTCCGCGACGGAGCCGTAGTTCGATTCGTAGCCGCTGTAGGACAGGCCCGCGAAGCCGTCCGCCCACGTGTACGACGCGCCCACCGCGCCGCCGTGCACGCGGCCGTCGCTGTTCGGTACGTTGCCGTACGGCTGCGGCGCGTCGGGGCCGTCGATCGCGCGTTGTGCGCTGCTGCGCGCGTAGCCGGGAATCCGCAGCTTGCTCGTCTCGCGGTCGAACGCATCGACGTGGAACGCGAAGCGGCCGTTGCCGCCTTCGACCTGCGCGGCGCCCGCGCGCACCGAGTTCGCGCCGCCGTAGCGCGCGTCGAGCGCGCCCGTCACGCCCTGGATCGCTTCGCGCGGAATCCGGTTGTCGATCGTGTTGACGACGCCGCCCACCGCATTGCCGCCGTACAGCAGCGCGGCCGGGCCGCGCACGATCTCGACGCGTTCGATCGACAGCGGGTCCTGCGGCACCGCGTGGTCGTACGACAGCGACGACGCGTCGTACGCCGCGACGCCGTTCTGCAGCAGCCGGATCCGGTCGCCATCCATCCCGCGGATGATCGGGCGGCCGACCATCGGCCCGTAGGTGGTGGTCGACACGCCGGGCAGCCCGTTCAGCGTTTCGCCGAGCGAATCGGCCTGGCGGCGCGTCAGCGCATCGCCGGAAAGCTGGGCGGTCGGCGCGATCAGTTCGTTGTCGCCGAGCGGGTTCGCGGTCACGAAGATCGGGGCGAGCGTGGTGGTCGGCGGCGTGCCGGACCCGGCGGGCGGCTCGGTCTGCGCGTGCGCGACGGCGGCGAACAGCATCAGCGAAAGGGACGAGAGCGGGCGAAGCGGTAGACGAGGGAGGTCGCGCATGGTCGGTGAATCGGTTGGAATCGGATCGGATAACGAGCGATGCAGGTCACGGATGGATACGATATATTGTTGCGTCAGCGACGCGCAGTGACCCGTTGGAACATGGCTCGGCGAGGCTCGGCCGCCCACAGTAGAACGGCGTCAGGCGAACGAGCACGCGAAATGATATGTTATATCATCTCAAAATCCAAGCCGGATGGCGGGATCCTGTCGGGTTTCTGTCGGACGGGGGAAATGGCGGCGGGAGCGGAAATCGTCTGCGCGGTGTTCGGAACGCTCGCCTGAACCGGACGATGCGATGCGCGCGCCGACGCGTTGCCGATACGCCGGCCAGGTGGGTGTTGCCCGCGTCGGTGTTCGTCGAAGCGGCCCGCCCGAAGCAGCCCTGCGCTGATCGATGCAGCGGGCGCGGACCTCCGCTCCTGAGTCGGGAGCCAGCGCGATTCCGCGTCGCGCGACGGTGCGACGCCTTGTAGCGGTGGCCATCGCCGTGCATTGCCCGCGTGTTGATGCGTATCAACGTCGTTCGATTCCGAAACCGGATACTGGATCGCTCATTGACCAGGCAGGAGCGACCCATGACCCAAACCATGAAAGCGGCCGTCGTGCACGCATTCGGCGAACCGCTGCGCATCGAGGAAGTGCCCGTGCCGACGCCGGGGCCCGGCCAGATCCTCGTCAACATCAAGGCGTCGGGCGTGTGCCATACCGACCTGCACGCAGCCGATGGCGACTGGCCGGTCAAGCCGACGTTGCCGTTCATTCCGGGGCATGAAGGCGTGGGCATCGTCGCGGCGGTCGGTGCGGGCGTCACGCACGTGCGCGAGGGGGATCGCGTGGGCGTGCCGTGGCTCTACACGGCCTGCGGCCATTGCGAGTACTGCCACACGGGCTGGGAAACGCTGTGCCACGGCCAGCAGAACACCGGCTATTCGGTGAACGGCAGCTACGCGGAATACGTGCTGGCCGATCCCGACTACGTCGGCCATTTGCCCGCGCAGGTTGCGTTCGACGAGATCGCGCCGATCCTGTGCGCGGGTGTCACCGTCTACAAGGGCATTCGCGTCACCGATACGCGCCCGGGCCAGTGGCTCGCGATCTCCGGCATCGGCGGCCTCGGGCACGTGGCCGTGCAGTATGCGCGTGCGATGGGCCTGCACGTCGCGGCCATCGACATTTCACCCGACAAGCTCGCGCTGGCGCGGCAACTCGGCGCGGAACTGACGATCGACGCGTCGATCGACGATCCGGCCAAGGTGATCCAGAAGGAGATCGGCGGTGCGCACGGCGTGCTCGTCACGGCCGTGTCGCGCAGTGCGTTCGCGCAGGCGCTCGGGATGGTGCGGCGCGGCGGCACGGTGGCGCTCAACGGCTTGCCGCCCGGCGATTTCCCGTTGCCGATCTTCTCGACCGTGCTGAACGGCATCACCGTGCGCGGGTCGATCGTCGGCACGCGGCGCGACCTGCAGGAATCGCTCGACTTCGCGGCCGATGGCCTGGTGCGCGCGCATATCCATCGCGACCGGCTCGGCAACATCAACGACGTGTTCGCGAAGCTGCGCGAAGGCAAGGTCGACGGGCGCATCGTGCTGACCGACATGCATTGATGCGGTGAACACGCCCACGCCGCCGCGCGACGCATCGCGTCGTGCGGCAGCGTGGCGGTCATGCCAGCGTCATGGTGCGAAGAACACGTCGGTGCGGTTCGTCAGGTTGCCCGCGTTGGTCTGGACGAAGAACGGATGGAACGACGACGACGGAAGCACGTCGAGCCCCTGGTAGTCGCCGATGAAGAACCCTTCGGCATTGGGTGCGAGCTTCATGTCGAACGGGCCGCCGACGCGCCGCTCGTCGGTGAACGTGGTGCCGCCGTCATGCGAGATCTTGCGCCAGAAGCCGGTCGGCAGCGTCGTGGTGTTGCCGGCCTGCAGGTCGCGGAAGTCGTAGTACGTGACCATCACGGCCCCCGTGTTGTCGACGCGCACCGACGGATTGAACGCGGGGCGCCCGGTCGGCGTGTTCAACTGTTGTGGCGCGCTCCAGGTCGCGCCGCCGTCCTTCGACGTCGATACCGCAATCTCGTCGTACGTGCCGCCGTTGAAGCGGCTGTCCTGCCACACGACGTACAGCTGCCCCGACGCGGGATCGATCGCGGGTTCCGGAATGATGTCGCCGGTGCGCACCGGTTCGCCGGTCACCGGATCCGTGACGCCGACCGTCTGCAGGCCGGCGATCACCTGCGGTTTCGTCCACGTTGCGCCGTCGTCGGTCGACTTGATGAACGCGACCTTGCCGGCCGCCTTGCTGAACGGTGGCTGGATCAGGTCGAAGAAATCGTAGAGCGTGCCGTTCCTCGGATCGACCACGATCTGGTTGCCGATCGTCTGCTGGCGTGAAGGCACGTTGACGATCACTTTCGGGGCGCTCCACGTCTTGCCGCCGTCGGTCGTCTTCGAGAACAGCGTCGGGCCGCGGAATGCCTTCGTGTGCAGGTTCGCGTACGGGTTGCCGTTCGGCAGCTCGAGGCGGTCCCATACCGCATACGCCGTGCCGGCCTTCACCGGGTTCGCGGTGACCGATTCCTTGTCGTTGAAGAACTGCGTCGTCGGCTCGTCGTTCGCGATCAGCACGGCCGGGCTGCTCCACGTCTGCCCGCCGTCGGACGAAACCGACGCGGCAACCGCATTGCTGTTGTTCGACTGGTTGAACGAAATCGACACCGAGTACGCGGTGCCGTCCGGCCCGAACGAGACCCACGGATCGGACGCGCGCTCGTACTTGAGCCCGCCCGGCGCGCATGCGCTGAACGGCTGCGGCGTGCGTGCCCAGGTCGCGCCGCCGTCGAACGTGTAGCCGGCGACGAGCCCGTGGGCGCCGCCGTTCGACCAGCGGTCCTGCTGCCACACGCCGATCATGTTCATCGGGTTGGCAGGGTTGACCGATAGCCACGGCTCGACTTCGGCGTTCACGTAGTTGGTGCCGGGGCCGCCGATGGTGCAGGCGGCGAACGGGCTCGGGCCGGACACGACGACGGGATCGGCGTGCGCCGCGGCAGCGGCGGCCATCGCCATCGCGGCGGACAGGCGGGTGACAAGCGAGTGGGACACGATCATGCGTCGCATGGACTGCTCCTCGTTGACGTGCGGGTGCGATGGTGCGGCACGACGCGGCAGCGCGATCCGGCGCGCGGCGTCGGATGCCGCGCATCAGGCCGATACGTGTCGTTCAGGATGCCGCTTCGGTCATCGCAATCCGCGTGCGCTGGATGCCGCCAGCACTTCGGTTAAGACTCCTTTTCATTTTCATTGATTGTCGGGCGTGTCTGCGATGTCGACCGGGCGGGAAGACTTGCCCGGGCAGGCGACGAATGTGTCGAGGTGGATTGCAATGTAGGCGATTCGATTGCCACCCGGCAGGCAGTTTTTTGTAACAGTGCGTAGCCGGAAAGCGTTGCCGGAAGAGGGCGGCGGGCGCGCAAAAAATGCCGTCGAGGCGGCATGAAAATCGAATCGAAAATGCGAATCGGAATCGCTTTCGACGGGGCCGGTGAGTGCCGGTGGCGATGCCGCAATGTGCCGCTCAGCGCTCCGCCGGAAACCGCTCCTGCAACGCATGCAGCCAGCGCGCGACGACATCGAGTTCGTCGTCGGAAAACCCGTCGCACAGCTTGCCGTTGAGTTCGCGCAGCAGCACGCGCGCATGCTTGAGCGCGGCGTGGCCTGCGTCGGTCAGGTACAGGCGCGTCGCGCGGCCGTCATCCGAATCGGCGTGACGCGTAATGAGGCCGGCTTTCGCCATCCGATCGGCGAGCCCCGTCATCGCGGACGGCGCGAGCTGCAGCGCGGCGCCGACTTCACCGATCAGCGCACCATCCTGTTTCGCGAGACAGAACAAGGCGCCGGCCTGCGCGGCGCTCGCGCGCGTCTCGGTCTCCGCCTTGCGGTCGATCCAGCGCTGCACGCGCCGCTGGCCGATGTTCAACATGAAAAACAGTCGTCGGTCTTCGCTCAAGCTGGGTTCCCGGCTGCAATGGAAAGGGAGGGGCGGCCCGCGGCGCGCGGCGTATCGAGCGCCTGTGCGAGCCAGTCGGCCACGTCGGGCCACAGCACGGTGCCGGGGCGGCTGCGGAAGAAGCCCATGTGCCCGACCGGGCCGCTGCCCGCCGCGTGCGGATCGATCTGGCGGCGTTCGACCGTCGCGCGGGTCAGATAGCTTACCAGCAGCCCGATCGCCGGCGGGTTCGCCCACGGGTCGTCGTCGAAGCCGAGCGCGAGGATCGGCAACTGCTGTTTCGCGTAACGCTCGGCCGCGCCGAGTGTCGGATCGTCGAAGAAATAGTGCGGCAGCGTGGTCCAGCGGCTCCATTCGCGGAACACGCCGGCCGGCATGTCCTCGCCGAGCCCGAGCCGCTTGCCGGGCACGTAGCCGAGCAGCGCCGACATCAGCGGGCCGAGCACGCGCAGGATCAGCCGCACCTTCAGGCGTTCGGCCGCCTGCGTGATCAGCCGCGTGCTGCCCGCATGTGAGGCGACCAGCACGGCCGCGCGCAGGTGCGGCGTCGCGGCGGACAGCCCGATCGCGTGCCCGCCGACGCTATGGCCGACCGCCAGCAGCGGCAACCCTTCATGCGCCTGCCGCGCCCACGCGGTCGCGGCGCCCACGTCGAGTTCCATCCAGTCGCGCATGCGGGCCTTCAACGCACCCAGGCGCGCGGGGCGAGACGCGCCGATGCCGCGATAGTTGTAGGTGAGCGCCGCGAAGCCGCGTTCGGTCAGGAAGCGCGCGAAGCCCGCATACAGCCGCTCCGGCACGGCCGTTGCCGGATGGATCAGCACCAGCGCGCGCGGCGGCGCGTCCGGCGACCACAGCGTGCCGTGCAGCGCGTAGCCGTCGGCGGCGGAAAATTCGATGGGCTCGGAGGTCATGGCTGTCCTCGTTACGGGTAGTTATTTCGTATGCGAAATATAGTCCGTGATTTATTTCGCGCACGAAATATCGGTCGAGGATTCATTCGAACCGGATTCCCTCGAGCGCGGCCGGCGGCATCCGGCGACGCCTGCCATGTCATAAAACATTTGCATCTTTGCATAGAAGAATATTGCGTTTGTTTCATGATGAAGATCGACGTATCTTCAGCGGTTCCATCCGTTCCGCCGACCACCGTGCACGGCGGACCACGGGCGCCGCCCGCGCGCGGCCGTCCGCCAACCCTCCGGGAGATCACGTTGTTGAGTCGAATCGTCACGGCACTCTTGCTGGCGCTTGCCGCGCAGCCGGGCATGGCCAAGGACACCGTCACGCTGCGCGTCGGTGAACAGAACTACTTCAACATCCAGGCGTCGATGGAGGCGTCCGGCGTGCTGAAGGACCTGCCTTACACGATCGAGTGGAAGCATTTCCAGGCCGCGGCGCCCGTCGCCGAATCGCTGAACGGCAATGCGATCGACGTCGGCTTTCTCGGCGATTCCGCGCTGCTCACGCTGGCCGCGCGCGGCGCGCCGGTGAAGGTCGTCGCCGTGTCGCGGCAGAGCCTCGACGGCGTCGCGATCCTCGTGCCGAAGAATTCGCCGGTGCGCACCGTGGCCGACCTGCAGGGCAAGACCATCGCCGTATGGCGCGGCGCGTGGAGCCAGCAGCTCGTGCTGCGCGCGCTCGAACACGCGGGCTTGCGCGCCGATTCGGTCAAGTACGCGTACCTGATGCCGATCGATGCGACCAACGCGCTCGCGAACGGCTCGGTCGACGCCGTGTCGCTGTGGGAGCCGTTCGTCAGCACGCTCGCGTTGCGGCAAGGTGCGCGACCGGTGACGACCGCGCAGGGGCTGATGCCGGCGCTGAGCTTCGTCGCCGCGAACGAGCAGGCCGCCTCCGGCAAGCGCGCCGAGCTCACCGATTTCCTGCGGCGCGTGGTTGCCGCGCGCCAGTGGGTCGACAGCCATCCGCGCGAGTACGCGGACTTGTGGGCGAAGCGCGCGAAGCTCGAACCCGATGTCGCGTACCGCTGGCTCAACAACGCGAAGCAGCGCGTCGGCCCGGTCGACGAGACGGCCGCGAAGGACGCGCAGAACACGGCCGACTTCCTGTACAAGGCCGGCGTGATTCCGGCCGCGTACGACACGTCGAAGCTGCTCGACCGCTCGTATGCGGGCGCGTTCGCGGCGCCGGCGCAGAAGACGGCCGCCGCGCAGTAAGCGGGCCATCCCGGCCACGATTTCCAATCGAGCACCCCAAGGACATCCCGACATGCCAGTCGACATCATCGGCATGATCACCGCGACACCCGGCGCGGAGGTCGACGTACCGGGCGGCGCGGCCGTCCAGCCCGACTACGTGCGCCGCTTCGCGCAGGCGCACGAGGCAGCCGGCTTCAACCAGATCCTGGTCGGCCATTTCAGCAACGCGGCGGACGGCTTCATCGTCGCGTCGTTCGCGGCTGCCGCGACCGAACGTATCCGCATCCTGCTCGCGCACCGGCCGGGCGTGATCGTGCCGTCGGCCGCCGCGCGGCAGATCGCGACGCTCGACGTGTTCAGCGGCGGCCGGCTGGCGCTGAACGTCGTGTCGGGCGGCGACGATGCCGACCTGCAGCGCGACGGCGATTTCGTGCCGCACGATGCGCGCTACCGACGCACCGGCGAATATCTCGACGTGCTGAAACGGATCTGGCAAGCCGACGCGCCGGTCGACCATGACGGTGCGTTCTATCGGCTGCGCGGTGCGTCGCCGCTCGTGAAGGGCGCGCAGCGGCCGCACGTGCCGATCTATTTCGGCGGTTCGTCGCCGGCTGCGCTGGCGGTCGCGGGCGAGCATGCCGATGTCTACATGACGTGGGGTGAGCCGCTCGCATCGGTACGCGAGCAAATCGCACGCGTGCGCGAAGCCGCCGCACCGTTCGGGCGTGCGCCGCGCATCAGCGTGTCGTTCCGGCCGATCGTGGCCGACACCGAGGCGGCCGCATGGGAGAAGGCCGAGGCGATCCGCGAACGCGTGCGCGCGGCACGGCTCGCGAACGGCCAGCCGATCGCCGGCCATGCGCCGCAGAATGCCGGTTCGCAACGGCTGATGGCGGCCGCCGCGCAGGGTGACGTGCTCGATGAGCGGCTGTGGATGGGTGTCGCGAACCTGACCGGCGCGCGCTGGAATTCGACCGCGCTGGTCGGCACGCCGGAACAGGTCGCGCGGGCGCTCGGCGCGTATTACCGGCTCGGCGTGTCGACGTTCCTGATTCGCGGGTTCGATCCGCTGGACGATGCGCTCGATTACGGGCGCGAGCTGATTCCGGCGATTCATGCACACGTCGCGGAACTCGACCGGTATCACGCGGCGGTGACCGCGTAGGCTCCTGCAGCCAACGATGTTGCTTCGACGCGCCCCGGCATTGCCATCGTGGCATGCCGGGGCGATGTCATGTCGGGCATCGCCCCGTCGACGCCGTCAAAACGACGGCAGCCCCGGCGGATTGGTCTCCGCACGCGCGATCGCTTCACTCTGCAAGCCCCAGCGCGCGAGCGCCTGCCCGTAGCGGCCGCTGCCGATCAGCGCGTTCGTCGCCAGCGTCAGCGCGGGCGCGAGCCCACTGCCGCGTCGCGTCGCGATCGCCACGTCGGCGTTGGCCGGCCAGCCCGCATTGACGACGCCGACGCGGCGGATCTTGCCGGTGCGTGCGGCCTCGTATGCGAGCGACGCATTCGGGTTCAGCTCCGCATCGGCGCGACCCGACAGCAGCGCGACGCGCGACGCCGCATCGTCGTCGAAATAGAGCAGCTCGGCCGGTTTCAGCCCCTGCGCCACGTTGCGCTTGTTCCACTCGAGCAGGATGCGCTCCTGGCTCGTCCCCGCGCCGGTGATGATGCGCAGGCCGGCGATGTCCTTCGGTTCGGCGAGCTTCGCGATCGGGCTGCCGGTGCGCACGTAGAAGCCGTGCAGCCCGAGCCGGTAGGTCGTGAAATCGTATTTCTCCTTGCGCTTCTCGGTCACGCCGACGTTCGAGATCACCGCGTCGTACTTGCCGGACGTCAGCCCGAGCGGCCAGTCGGCCCACGCGATCGGCAGCAGCACGAGCGTGCGGCCGAGCGCGTCGGCGACGAGCTGCGCATAGTCGGGATCGGCGCCGACCACGGTGCGCGCGTCGGTCGCGTAGGTCGACACGGGCGGCGCGTGCGGTGAAATCGCGACCGTGAACGCACCGTCGCGTACCCAGCGGTAGCCGGCTGCCGCACGGATCGCCGCGTCGTCGGGTTGCGCGCGCGGGCGGCCGGCCTGGCGCGGATCGAGATCCGCGGTCGCGGCGGCTGCCTGCACCGCGTGCCACGGAAGGCTGCCCGCTGCCGCGACCAGCGCGGCGGTCATGAACTGGCGTCGGTCGGTCATCGTGCGGCACCTCGCAGGTCGGGAGCGGCGCGCATCACAGCACCCGCGACAGGAACGCGCGCGTGCGCGGATGCGACGGCGCGTCGAGCACGACGGCCGGCGGCCCGGCTTCGACGATGCGCCCGCGCTCCATGAACAGCACGTTGTCCGCGACTTCGCGCGCGAAGCCGATCTCGTGCGTGACGATCACGAGCGTCGTGCCCGAACGCGCGAGTTCCTTGATCACGTCGAGCACCTCGTTGACGAGCTCGGGATCGAGCGCCGACGTCGGTTCGTCGAACAGCAGCACCTTCGGGCGCAGCGCGAGCGCCCGCGCGATCGCGACGCGCTGCTGCTGGCCGCCGGACAACTGGCGCGGGTACGCATCGGCCTTGTCCGCGAGGCCGACGCGCGCGAGCAGCGTGCGGGCGATGCGTTCGGCGGCGTCGCGCGTGATGCCGCCCACGACGACCGGCGCTTCGACCAGGTTCTCGAGCACGGTCAGGTGCGGGAACAGGTTGAAGTTCTGGAACACCATCCCGACGGCCGTGCGCCGCGTCAGCACGTCGCGCTCCTTCAGTTCATAGAGCACGTCGCCGTCGCGGCGATAGCCGATCAGTTCGCCGTCGATGTCGATGAAGCCGTCGTCGACGCGCTCGAGATGGTTGATCGTGCGCAGCAGCGTCGACTTGCCCGAGCCCGACGGCCCGACGATCGCGGTCACGCTGCCACGCGGCGCGACGAACGACACGTTGTCGAGCACGCGCTGCATGCCGAACTGCTTCGACACGCCATGCACGGCCACTTCGCCGCCGGCGCGCGGCGCGACGGCGGTCGCCGCGTCGCTATCGCCGTGCGCCTGCGCGACCGATGCCGCGTGACGGGACGTGACACGCCGCCACAGTGCGCCGAGGCGCGCGAGCGCGAACGTGATGACGGACGGCGGCGGGTTGCGCAGCGCCCCGCGCGCATAGTGCCGCTCGACCTGCACCTGGATGGCCGACAGCACGGTCAGGATGATCAGGTACCAGACGGTGGCGACCATCAGCAGCGGAATCACTTCGAGATTGCGGCGATAGATCACCTGCACCGTATAGAACAGCTCGGGCATCGCGAGCACGTAGACCATCGACGTGCCTTTCGCGAGCATGATCAGGTCGTTGAACGCGGTCGGCAGGATCGCGCGCATCGCCTGCGGCAGCACGATCCGCGTGGTCTGGCGGCCGCGCGGCAGCCCGAGCGCGGCGGCCGCCTCGAGCTGGCCCTGGTCGACCGCGAGAATGCCGCCGCGAATCACCTCCGCGGAAAACGCCGCGTGGTGCAGCGTGAGGCCGAGCACGGCCGCGAAGAACGGGCTGATCAGGTCGGTCGTCGGCGTGTCGAACCAGACGATGTCGGTGAACAGCACGCCGAGCCGCACATGCTCGTACAGGTAGCCGAGGTTGTTCAGGATCAGCAGCAGCACGATCAGCGGAATCGAGCGGAACAGCCACACGAAGGTCCACGCGCTCGCCGACAGCAGCCGCGAACGCGACAGCCGGGCCAGCGCGACGAACGCGCCGAGCACGAGGCCGAACACCGCGCCGAGCAGCGTCAGCACCAGCGTGCGCGCGAGCCCCGACAGCACCGGCGGCGACAGGA
Source organism: Burkholderia sp. AU6039 (assembly GCF_002223365.1). Classification (NCBI taxonomy): domain Bacteria; kingdom Pseudomonadati; phylum Pseudomonadota; class Betaproteobacteria; order Burkholderiales; family Burkholderiaceae; genus Burkholderia; species Burkholderia sp. AU6039. The sequence continues at coordinate 1,755,568 of NZ_NKFK01000005.1, read as the reverse complement.
ACCATTCGGCGAACACCGGCCAGCCCCATTGCGGGTTGCCGAGAATCGAATGCAGGACGATCGCGATCAGCGCGATGGCGAGCACGGTGCCGGCCGTGCGCGACCGGTGACGCGCGGGCACGATCCGGAAACGCGTGCCGGCGTCGCGCGCGCCGGGGGAAGAGAGCGGCGGCAGCGCGCCGCCGAGGTGGGTCGTGTCGCTCATGTCGGTGGAAATCCTCGAATCGGTCGGGCGGGCGCGCCGCGCACGGGCGGCGCGGCGGCGGGTGTCAGGCGTGCGCTTCGGCCGCCGTTTCGTGCGGCGCGCCGGGCGCCGCATGGCGGCTGGCCTTGCGCGGCAGCCCGAGGTGGTCGCGCAGCGTCGCACCGGGCAGGTCGCGGCTGTAGCGCCCGCGTGCCTCGAGCACCGGAATCACGAGTTCGACGAAATCCTCGACGCCCTGCGCCTGCACCGCGAAGCCGAGGATGAAACCGTCGCCGGCACCGGCGTCGTGCCAGCGGATCAACTCGTCGGCGACATGCTCGGCCGTGCCGATGAAGTTCGGGCGCGGCGTGGCGACCGCCAGCGCCGTCTCCCGCAGCGACAGGCCTTTCTGTTTCGCGTCGGCCTTGATCCGGTCGGTGGTCGAGCGGAAGCTGTTGCGGCCGAGCTCGCCGAGTTCCGGGAACGGCGCATCGAGCGCGTACTGCGTGAAATCGTGGTGATCGAAATAGCGGCCGAGATACGCGAGCGCCTCGTCGATCGTCAGCAGGTTGCGGATCGCCTGGTATTTGTCCTCGGCCTCGGCCGCGGTGCGGCCGACGATCGGCCCGATGCCGGGGAAGATCTTCACGTCGCTGCGTTGCCGGCCGTGGTCGATTGCGCTCTGCTTCACGCGCCGCGTGAACGCGGCCGTTTCGTCGAGCGACGGCGAATGCGTGAACACCGCATCCGCATACTTGCCCGCGAGGGCGATGCCGGTATCCGACGAGCCGGCCTGGAAGATCACCGGCTGCCCCTGCGGCGAGCGCTGGATGTTGAGCGGGCCCGCGACCTGGAAGAAGCGGCCGTGGTGGTCGAGCGTGTGGAGCTTGTCGCGGTCGAAGAAGCGGCCCGTCGCGCGGTCGCGCACGAAGGCGTCGTCGTCCCAGCTGTCCCACAGGCCCTGCACGACGTCGAGGTATTCGTCGGCGATCTCGTAGCGCAGTTCGTGATCGGGATGCGCCTTGCCGAAATTCTTCGCGGTGCCTTCGAGCGGCGTCGTCACGACGTTCCAGCCCGCGCGCCCGCCGCTGATCGCATCGAGCGACGCGAGCTGGCGCGCAACCGTGAACGGCTCGCTGTACGACGTCGAGATCGTGCCCGCGAGCCCGATCTTCTTCGTCGCGACCGCGAGCGCCGACAGCACGGTCAGCGGCTCGAAACGGTTCAGGAAGTGCGGGATCGACTTCTCGTTGATGTACAGGCCGTCCGCGACGAACGCGAACGCGATGCCGGCGGCTTCCGCCTTGCGCGCGATGCCGATCGCGAAATCGAGGTTGATGCTCGCGTCCGGCGGGTTGCTCGGGTGCCGCCATGCGTTCATGTGGCTGCCTGCGCCTTGCAGCATCAGGCCGAAGGGAATCGATCGTCGGGTCGTCATGGGAGCGTCACGCGTTCTGGTCAGGGGAAAGGGAGCGGTCGGCCGCGAGGGCCGCCTGCAGCGGCGTGGCCGACAGCGCGCCGCCGAGCCATTCGGCCGATGCGAGCCGCGCCGCGTAGTCGGTCACCGGCGAATCGATCACGAACGCATCGACGTCGAGCCGCCGGCTCAGTGCATCGAGCGCGCGGTGGACGCGCTCGGGCGTATCGGCCAGCACCGTCGGGCGCAACTCGTCGATCCGGTAGTCGGACGCGCCGCTCTGCCGCGCGAATTCGGCGGCCGCCTGCGCGCTGGCGAGATTGAAGCTCTGGCCGCCCGCGAACTGCAGCTTGAAGATCTTCAGCGGCCCGATCAGCTGCTCGGCCGCGTCGCGCGTCGGCGCGGCCACCGCGTACAGCGCAACCAGCGGCCGGGTGCCGCCCGCGCTGCGGTACGCGTCCAGCGAGCGTTCGAGGTTCGCGTCGTCGCCGTTGAAGTGCCCCGCATAGCAGAAGCGCCAGCCGTTGCGCGCGGCGAGCGCGCCGCTGTCCGGCGAGCCGCCGAGCAGGATGCGTTCGGGCGCCTGCGGCGGCACGGGCAGCGCGACGGCACCGGCGAGCGGGTGATCCTCGGCGACGCCCCAGCCGAGAAACGCGTCGAGCTCCGCGAGCTGGCCCGCGAAGTCCGGCTTGCGCGCCTTGTCGTGGAACCACTGCAGCGCGCGCGTGGTCAGCGGCAACCCGCCGGGCGCCTTGCCGATGCCGAGATCGACGCGGCCCGGCGCGAGCGCGGCCAGCACCTTGAAGGTCTCGGCGACCTTGAACGGGCTGTAGTGCTGCAGCATCACGCCGCCCGAGCCGACGCGAATGCGCGACGTGTGCGCGAGCAGGTGCGCGACGACGATCTCCGGCGCCGAGCTTGCAAAGGCCGGCGTGCCGTGATGTTCGGCGACCCAGAAGCGCTCGTAGCCGAGCTGTTCGGCGCGCCGCGCGAGCGTCGTGGTGAAGCGCAGCGCGTCGGCGGCGTTCGCGCCGTCGGCGATCGGACTCTTGTCCAGCAACGAAAGCGAATAAGACATGGTGGGCGGCGTTCCTGCGTGAGCGTGGCGTGAGCGTGAAGGGACGGTGAGCGTGCGCGGCGTTCAGCTCTTCGGCAGCCCCGGCGGATTCGTGCGCGACTGGTCGATCGCTTCCGATGCGAGGTTCCAGCGGTCGAGCACCTGCTGGTAGCGGCCATTCTTGATCAGCCCGTTCAGCGCGACGGTCAGCGGATCGGCGAGCCCGCTGCCGCGGCGCGTCGCGATCGCGATGTCGGCCGTGCGCGGCCAGCCGCCGCTGATCGCGCCGACGAGGCGCGTCTTGCCTTGCTGCGCGCTCTGGTACGCGAGCACCGAGTTCACGCTGAACACCGCATCGGCGCGGCCCGACTGCACGGCGACGATGCGCATCGCCTGGTCGTCGTAGTACTGGATCTGCACGGGTTTCAGCCCGTGCGCGACGTTCTCGCGATCCCACGCGAGCAGGATCTTTTCCTGGTTGGTGCCGGCGTCGGTCACGACGCGCAGCCCCGCGACGTCCTTCGGCTCGCGGATCGCCTGGATCTTGCTGTCGTTGCGCACGTAGAAGCCGACCTGGTCCTTGCGGTAGGTCGAGAAATCGAACTTCTGCTTGCGCTCCTCGGTGACGGTGACGTTCGAGATCACCGCGTCGACTTTCCCGGATTCGAGCGCGAGCGGCCAGTCGGCCCATGCGAGCGCGACGATCTTCAGCTTGCGGCCGAGGCTGTCGGACACGAGCTGGCCGACGTCGGCGTCGAAGCCGATCACCGTGCGCGCGTCGGTCGCATACGAGCTGATCGGCGGCAGGCTCGGCGCAACGCCGATCGTCAGCGTGCCGGGTTCGGCGAACTTGAACGACGCGGGCACCGCGCGCTCGACGGCCGCATCGGCCACGCCGCGCGGGCGGCCGCGCTGCTCGGGGCTCAGGTCGAACGTGGCGGCGGCCGCGGCTGCGGCGAACGCGGTCAGGCCGATCAGCGCGGCGGCCAGCGTGCGCACGGCACGGGAAGAAAGCGGTACGGCTCGTTGCATGAAAGCGTCCTGGGGTGGCAAGCGGAAATCGGAGGGAAGCGGGGGGCCGTCGCGGTCAGCGCGACAGCACCGGTTCGGGCACGGGCGCCCACAGGTCGGCCAGCGTCGACGTGCGCGACGGATCGGCGAGATCCTTGCCGAACCGCAGGTGGAAATACGCTTCGGGGTCGATCGACGAATCGAACAGCCGCGTATAGCCGGTGCGGTCGTACAGCGCCCATGCTTCGGGCTGGCGAAAACCGGTGGTCAGGTAGATGCGGCGATAGCCTTGCTGCGCGGCGCGCAGTTCGAGCGCCTCGACGATGACGCGGGCGAGGCCCTGGCGGCGCAGGTCCGAGCGGGTCCAGATGCGTTTGAGCTCGGCGGTCTGCGCGTCGTAGCGCTTGAACGCGCCGCCGCCGATCGTCTCGCCGTCGCGCAGCAGCAGCACGAACGCGCCTTCGGGCGGCGCGAACACTTCGGCCGGGTAGCGTGCGAGTTCTTCGCGGGCGGACGCGTGGCTGTCGGGCCGATAGGCGTGGTAACGGGTCGAATACTCGTCGATCAGCGCGTCGATCAGCGGTTGCGCGCGGACGTCGAGCGGCGTCGTGTCGATGATGCGGTCGGTCGTGGCCATGGGCATCGCGAAGGGCGCGCGATGCGGACGTTCCTGGCGGGGTGCGGGCACGCGGCCCGTCCGGTCTGTTCCGTTATCGCGACGCGGTTGTCGTGATGGCGGCGGCCGGTGCGTGTCCTGCTGCGATGCGGGTGGCGGGCCGCCGCCGTTTTGAACACGTTAGCGGCGCGGCCGGCAAAGGCGAACGAAGCAATTTCGATAAGGATTTCGCGGGAAGCGTCAGAAGGCTTGCAGCGGGAGTGGGGTGGGGTGACGGGGGATCGCGCATGCGTCGAGGCGTGTGCCGGACGCATGCGCGATCCTGAAGCGCAAGCGCCTAGGCCGCGCGAACTTCGGCGAGCAGATCGGGGTGACGATCCAGCAGCTTCAGCAATTTCACGAGGGCAAGCGGCGGATTCGTCTTGCCTGTTTCGTAACGGGAGAACGCGTTGACGCCGCCGCCGAAGAGCTCGGCCGCCTCGCGCTGGTCCAGCTTCAGCTTCTTGCGCACCTTCGCGATGTACTTCGGGTCGACGAGGGTGGCGTTCACCTGCTTGTTGAATTCGGTGATTGCTTCGCCGAGACGGGTCGCCTCGTCGAGATCCAGCACCGATTCCCCGCAGGCCGGGCAGAAATCGCCGGTGATATCGCGAACGACAGTCGACCGGCCCTTGTAGGTATAGGGGATGTCTCGCGTGTCGCGGACCAGCTTGGCGGCACCGCAGGCAGGGCACTTCATGTTCAACGCTCCTTGAAAGACACGATCAGCACATCGTCGATCACCGTCAGTTTCAGGTACACGTCGCCGCGCACCGTGAAAGGTCGGTAGACGTCCTGCCAGATCGTGTGGTCGGCGTACGTCGTCATGCTCTTGTGGAAGTCGAGATCGGTCAGCGACAGCACGACACCGAGCGCCTCCCGTTCCGTGAAACCCAATAGCCGGGCGCCGAGTACCGCGCTCGCCGTTAGCCGGACCTGGCCGGATTCGACGAGCGCTTTCACGCGCAGCAGCTTGCAATGAGGCGTTCTCTTTTCCATCTGCGATCATAACCAAGTAAGTTAATTTGTCAAGTTGGTTAATGACGAACGCATGCCGTCCGCCATGACTGGCAGACAGCAAGGAAAGGAGAGAGGTCCGGATTTAGGCCGTCTGGCCGATGCTCGGCGGCGCCGACAACTCCGCCAGCTGGAACAGGCAATCGCCGCGCTGCACCTGCGCGGGCACGCGCTTGCACACCACTTCGCCGTCACCCTTGAAGCGGTGCAGCACCGGCTCGCGCAGCGGCGTATCGGGGAAATGCACCCACGCGGCCGGCTGCCCGGCCTTCACCTGGTCGCCGAGTTCGACGAGCGGCTCGTACAGCCCGCGCTCGTACGCGTAGACGAAGTGGCGCTCGCCGTCGACGCGCATGAAGCGCGTGACGGTGGGTGGCGCATCGGGCACGAGCGCGCCGCGCAGCAGGCCGATATGGCCGAGGTAGTGCAGCAGCCCGTGGCGGCCCATCCGGATCAGCGACGGATCGGCCATGCCCGCGCCGCCGAGTTCGGTCACGATCGAGATCGCGCCCTGCCGGCGCGCGGCCGACGCCGAATGCACGGGATTCGGCGCATGCAGCAGCGCATTGTGCAGCCCGAACGCGACCAGCAGCCCGTTGAGCTTCGCCGCTTCGTCGGCGTCGAGCGGATCGATCGCGAGCATGTTGCCGCCCTGGTACAGCAGCGAGCTGCCGCCCGAGTGCAGGTCGACCAGATACTCCGCGCGCGACAGCAGCGCATGCTCGATGTAGTGGGCGATCATCTGCGTCGGCGTGCCGGTCGGATCACCGGGGAAACTGCGGTTCAGGTTGCCTTCGTCGAGCGGCGACACGCGCAGGCCGGCATCCGCCGCCGGGAAATTCGCCATCGGCAGCAGGATCAACTGCCCGCTGACCATCTCGGGCTCGATCTCGCGCATCAGTTGCGACACGATGATCTGGCCTTCGTACTCGTCGCCGTGATTGCCGGCCATCACGAGCGCGACCGGGCCGTCGCCGTTGCGGATCGACGCGATCGGGATCGGCAGCCAGCCGTACGCCGAGCGGTGGACGGAATGCGGCAGCCGCAGGTAGCCCGCGTGCTTGCCTTGTGCGTCGAGATCGATTTCGCAGTGGATGGGATTGCGGTGCGAGGAAGAGGCGGTCATGGCGGCATCGTTCGATGAACGGAATTCGCCATCTTATCGGGAAACGACCGCCGCGCGCCGGGCCCGACGCGCGCAACGCCGAATGCCATCAACCGGCACGCGCATGGATCATGGGCACGGCGCGTTGCACAGCCGATACGCGAGGCCCCGTGCGATGTTGCAGCGATGAACGCATGCCGGCAGGTCGGCCGGCTGCATTCGGGCGGGATGTTTCGCGCCGGCCCCTTGCCGCGACAGGGCCGGCGCGCGCAGCCGCGTTACCGGCCCGATGTTTCAGCTTCGAGACGTCCTTCTTCCCACAGCGCCCAGAAACGGCTGCCGGCGCGATACGGATTCCCGCGGCGTGCGCCGTGATCGGCGATGCCCTGGCGAAATGCGCCGTACAGCGTCAACGGCGGATTGTCGACGCATCGGGCCTCGCGGGCGGCCGGCATGCGGCTTTCGGACACGAGCCGGCGGATCAGCGATTCGCCGTCGATCACGTCCAGTGCGTCGATGGTTTCGCTGCGGCTGAGGACTTCGACGGTATTCATGTTGGGTCTCCCTGACAACCTGTTTCCCTGACAGGGAGCAATAAGAGTGCCAGGCTTGAAACGCCTTGCGCTGCGTCGATCGTGCCGGCTTCTGCAGCCAACGTGACGGGTGGCGGGCGGCGATGTTACGGAACACGTCACGTGACACGCGAACGCGCGACGACACGTGCGGCCACGCAAAGCGTTGCGGAATTGAATCGTCGGGAGGAGGCGGAGGCGGGGGAAAGCGGGTGGCGCAGCCGGGTCAGCTCGCGGTGACCGGCGTGACCCGGCTGCTGCCGCTCGAATAGAAACGATAGATGCCCTTGCCTGCGGACTTCGCGTCGTACAGCGCGCTGTCGGCCTGCCGGATCAGTTCGTCGGGGGAGCCGTGCCCGTCGTCGAGCGCGATGCCGATGCTGATCCCGAGGCTCACGGTCTCGCCGATCGACAGCGTGTACGGCGCCGAGATCTGCCGGATGATGCGCGCGGCGAGGAGCGAGCACGTGTGCATCGTCGTATCGTCGATCGCGACGACGAACTCGTCGCCGCCGATGCGAGCCGCCAGCTCGCCGGACGACAGCGTCTTGCCGAGCCGCACGGCGACCTGCGTGAGCACGTCGTCGCCGGCCTGGTGGCCGAACCGGTCGTTGATCGCCTTGAAGCCGTCGAGGTCGAGATACATGACGGCGAGCGCGGGGCCCGGCGCGCGCGGCCGGCGCGCGAGCATCCGCTTGAGCTCGGCATGCAGTTCATGACGGTTCGGCAAGCCCGTCAGCGCATCGTGCCGCGCGAGATGCCGGATGTGCTGCTCGGTCCGGCGCCGCGCGGTGACATCCTCGACGATGATCACCGCGTTGCCGTCGGGCACGCGGTGGCGCGTCAGTTCGAGCTGGCGGCCGTCGGCGAGCACGACGTCGAGCGGCGCGGGTTCGTCGCAGGCCAGCCAGAGTTCGCACTGCGCGGCGAGAATGGCGCCGCCGGGATCGGTCGCGTCGTTCGCGCCGAGCGCCGCGACGACGGCGGGCAACGGCGTATCGAGCATGATTTCGCGCGGCGAGCCGAACAGTTGCGCGGTGCGCCGGTTCGCGACGATCACGCGGCGCTCGCCGTCGATCATGCACAGGCCGTGCGGCATGTAAGTGAGCGCGGCGTCGAAGCGCGCGACGAGTTCGGCGTTGCGCTGGCGCGCGGCGATCAGCGCGACGAGCACGCGATAGTGACGCTGGACGACCGTGCGCATCGCGGCGAGATAAATCGCGAGCGGCGGCAGCAGCAGCCACGCGCCTGACCGTTGGGCCAGCAGCGCACCGACGCCGATCGGCAGCACGCCGAGCGCGACCTGCATCATCGCGAGCCGCGGCAGCGCCGAATTGCGCGACGCGATTCCGCCGAACACGCCGCCCGCGACCATCACCGACAGCGTGCCGAGCTCGACGTCGACGGCCTGCACGCAGCCCATCACGCCGAGGCCGAGCACGAAGCACGCGACGAGCGACACGGGCGCATAGCGCAACGCCCAGTATTCGGCACGGTCGTCGCCGGCGTTGCGCTGAACGGTGTACGCGCGCGCGATCGAGAGCCGCGTGATGAGGAGGCCGACGTCGGCGATCAGCCACGCGAGGCACCACAGCTGCTGCAGCCGGATCAGCGCGACGGCCGCGACGAAGCCGCTCGCGAGCCCGGAGAGCGCCATCGGTCGGACGTCTTCGAACAGCGTAACGAGCATCGACGGGCGCAGCGCGGCCGTCACACGGTGGTTGCCGGAGGGGGGAGTGGCGAGAACGGAGTGCAGGAGAGATGCCCTGACTGCCATGGTTTTTAACCTCGACACGATGTCGCGTGATGTCGCGATGGCTGGCGGCGCCCGCACGGCACATGGCGGGCGCCCGGCCAGGCCGGATGCGCACGACATTACCATGAAACACGGGCGGCGCGGATAGCCCGGGTGGATGCCCGGGGAGGCCCGCGGTACCGCTCGCCGCGCCGGCCACTCGTCGTCAACCACGCCCGCGAATGGCTTGCGCATTCGCCGGCGCCGGGGCAGCATCGTGGCGAACGGAATGCAGCGCGGCGACCCGCAGGAGACCGGTCACCGTGCACGGCGGGCCGCTGCAAACGGGCACGCGACGCGGTCGAATTGCTACCCGCGACCGGCTGCCGCAGCCCGGCTGAATACCGTTATAAGAAATTCAATAAGTATTTCATGCGAGAAATACTATAGGCGATATATCTAAAACAATGCCAGAATGCGCGCCGCTCCGAACGTCGCGACACCCGATCGCCGTCCGAGCCGCATCAGGAGGTTCCCCCCAATGAAAAACCACGGCCTGTCACGGCGGGGTTTTCTGAAAGCCAGCGTGCTGGCGGGTGTCGCGGTGTATGTCGCGCCCCTGGGCAGCCGCGCATTCGCGGCGCTCTTCGAAGAAAAACTCCTCACCCCCGTCAAATGGGATAGCGTCACCGGCATCCCCCAATTCCGCATCGACGGCATCGCGAAGGTCACCGGCTCGAAAGTGTTCGCCCGTGACGTGCGCGCCGCCGACATGCCGCACTGGCCGCAGCAGCAGTCGCATGCGCTGATCCTGCGCGTCACGCAGGCCGACCGCACCTACGAAGGCTTCGACCTGTCGCTGCTCGGCGACGACCTGAAGCCGGACCGCGTGGTCACGGCCGACGATCTCGCGCGCGACGGCGTCGCGTTCCCGGCGTTCTACGGCGACGACATGCTGCTGCCGGCCGGCAAGACGCCCGCGTATCTCGGTCATGCGGTCGCGATCCTCATCTATCACGACTTCGCGCGCTTCCGCTTCGCGAAGAACGCGCTCAAGTTCCGCGACGACGTGATCCGCTACGGCGCGGTCACCGGCCCGCTGGAGCGCGATCCGTGGGGCACCTTCCGCTATGTGCGCGTGGGCGGCAAGACGGCCTATGACGACGACGTCTATTCGAGCCTGAAGGACGCGCCGATCTTCCCGAGCATGATGCGCAAGCACCTGCCGGTGTGGCCGGACGGCAAGGAGCACGGCAAGCTCGACGAGCAGGGCATGTTCCTCGCCGGGCAGATCGCCAGCGAGCTCGACCATCCGTCGGCCGACTGGCTCGTGTTCGACCGCGAGTACAACACGCAGTCGGTCGACACGTCCGCGCTCGAACCGGACAACGCGAACTGCTGGTACGACACCGCGACGCAGTCGCTGCACCTCGTCGTGCCGACCCAGTCGCCGCTCGAAGTGGCGGAGAACGCGGCCGCGATGGTCGCGAAGTGCCGCTTCCCGGTGAAGAAGCTGTTCGTGCATCCGTGCTACACGGTCGGCTACGGCTCCAAGGATCACTTCAACGTGCCGTTCTACGGCCTCGTCTGCGCGCTGTACGCGGACGGCCGCCCGGTGCGTTTCGCGAACGACCGCTACGAGCAGTTCCAGACGTCGCTGAAGCGGCACGCGTTCAAGATGCACTACCGGATCGCGGTGGACCGCAACACGGGCCTGCTGCAGTCGTTCAAGGGCGACTTCGAGGCGAACGGCGGCGGGCGCTCGAACTTCTCGCCGTCGGTGGCGATGGTGGGGGCGACGGCCGCGCAATCGATCTATTACTTCCCGAAGAGCGACCTGGCCGCGGTCGCGATCGCGTCGCGCGCGATCGATGCCGGCTCGGCACGTGGCTACGGCACGCTGCAGAGCATGGCGGCGACCGAGATGGCGGTCGACGAGATCGCCGCGCAGCTGAACATCGACCCGATCGATTTCCGCCTGCGCAACGCGCTGCGCTCGGGGATGAAGAACACGCAGGGGGCGATTCCCGCCGGCGCGCTGCGCGTCGACGAGGTGCTCGAGCGCTCGAGGCAGCATCCGCTGTGGACGCGCCGCGCCGCGCGCAAGGCCGAATACGAGGCCGCGCATCCGGGCAAGCGCTACGGCGTCGGCTTCGCGTGCGTGCAGAAGGATTTCGGCACGGGCGCGGAAGCGTCGTTCGCGAAGGTCGAATTCGACGAGAACGGCAAGGTGTCGCTGCAGCACACGGCGGCCGAGATCGGCACCGGGATGTCGACGTCGCAGGCCGTCGCGGTCGCGAAATGGCTGGGCCGTCCGGCAACGGACGTGCGCGTGGCCGTGACCGAATGGCCGGACCTGCCGGTCGAGACCAGCGGCGATCCGTACCTCATGTCGCAGGCCGACCAGGATCGCCTGAGCGCGAACCCGCGCTGGTCGCCGAGCTATGCGTCGCCGTCGAGCGCGACGAACTCCGCGTACTACTTCACGCACAGCACGCGCGAAGCCGCGCGCGCGGTGTTCCGCTACGGCCTGTGGCCGGCGGCGATGTCGATCTGGACGCGCGGCCTCGGCGGCGGCCAGGCCGCGCCGTACACGATCCGCATCGAGGACGCGCGCTGGGTCGACGGCAAGCTGACCGCCGACGGCCTCGAGCCGCTGTCGTTCGAGCAACTCGCGAAGCAGGCCCATGCGCTCGGCCTGCCGACCGGCGCCGTCGTGCACGTGTTCAACCGCTGGCAGTGGACCGACGCCGAGTTCGAAGTGGGCGGCACGGTCGAGCGCCTGCCGATCGACGGGCTGTCGCTGCGTGTCGGCGCGCCGAAGACGGGCGACAACGGCCCGGTGCCCGGCACCGCCGCACCGGCCGGCGCGACCACGATGCGCGGCACGCTGGCGCCGACCGCGAACGGCTACCGCGTGCTGGACCGCAAGCGCGTGTTCATCCCGCCGACGAGCCGCAACAACGCGGCCGTCACGTACTACACGGCAGTCGGCACGCTGGTCGAGCTGGCCGTGCACGAAGCGACCGGCAAGGTCGAGCTGCTCACGCACCACTCGATCATGGAATGCGGCAACCAGATTTCGCCGCAGCTCGTGTCGGGCCAGTTGCAGGGCGGTCTCGCGATGGGGATCGGCCATGCGCTGCACGAATACCTGCCGCTCTATGAAGACGGCCCCGGCAACGGCACGTGGAACTTCAACCGTTACCAGCTGCCGCGCGCGTCCGATGTCGCCGTCTGGACGCAGACGGGCGACGTGCTGCCGCCGCTGTCCGAGACCGATCCGCCGAAGGGCGTCGCCGAAGTGGTGATGATTCCCGTCGTCGGCGCGATCGTGAACGGCATCGCGCACGCGATCGGCCATCGTTTCACCGACCTGCCGGTGACCCCGCAAAAGATTCAGGAGGTGCTCGCATGACGACCGCCCAAACCGCGGCTTCGGCCGCGAGCGCCAGCGCCGCTGCGACCGGCGCTTCCGCGCCGAGCGCGGCTTCGGCCGCACCGGCACCGGCATTGGCCCCGGCCGCGGCTGTGCCGGCTTCGGCACCGGCTGCCGTCGAGCGTCCGCTCGTCCGGTTCCAGTCGAAACCGCTGTCGATCAATATCAACGGCAAGTCCGTCGGCCCGATGCAGGTGCCGGAAGGGCTGATGATGATCGAGTTCCTGCACGAATACGCGGGCCTCACCGGTTCGCGGCTCGGCTGCGGGCAGGGCATCTGCCACGCGTGCGTCGTGATCGTCGACAAGCCGGACGGCACGAGCGAGGAAATGCGCACCTGCATCACCGGCGCGCACTTCTTCCACGGCCGCTCGATCCGCACGATCGAAGGCCACGCGAAGCGCAACGAAGCGGGCGAAGTGGTCGAGCTGTCGGCGATCCAGCAGAAGTTCCTCGAGCACTTCAGCTTCCAGTGCGGCTACTGCACGCCGGGCTTCGTCAACGCGGCGACCGTGCTGATCGAACGCCTGAAGCGCGAGCCGATCGCGAAGGCCGACGTCGAGCGCACGATCACCGAGGCGCTCGATGCGCACCTCTGCCGCTGCACGGGCTATGTCCGCTACTACGAAGCCGTCAAGGACGTGGTGCTGACGACGCCGGGACTCGTGAAGGACGCCGCATGAAACGCACATTCGCTCATCGTGTCGCGCGGGCTGCGGGCTTGCCCGCGCTCGCGGCCGCCTGCGCGCTGCTGCTCGCCGCCTGCGGCGGCCATGACGCACCGGCCTCGAACGCGGCTTCCGGCGCGCCGGGTGCCGACCCGATCGCGCGCGGCCGCTACCTCGTCAAGGCTGCCGACTGCGCGGCGTGCCACACCGCGAAGGACGGCGCACCGTTCGCCGGCGGCGCGCCCCTCGAATCGCCGTTCGGCACGTTCTACGGTTCGAACATCACGCCCGACAAGGATCACGGGATCGGCAGCTGGAGCGCGGACGATTTCTATGCCGCGCTGCACGACGGCAAGGCGCCGGGCAAGCGCCTGTATCCGTCGATGCCGTACACGTCGTACCGTCAGCTCACGCGCGCCGATTCCGACGCGATGTACGCGTACCTGAAGACCGTCAAGCCGGTCGCGCTGGAAAACCGCGAGCACGAGCTGAAGTTCCCGTACAACCTGCGTTTCGGGATGGTCTTCTGGGACATGGTGTTCCTGAAGGACAGCCTGCCCGATGCGTCGACCGGCCAGTCCGCCGACTGGCAGCGCGGCCGCTATCTGGCGGGTGCGCTCGGCCATTGCGCGGAATGCCATACGCCGCGCGCGTTCACGGGCCAGCTCGACAGCGCGAAGCCGTTCGCCGGCGCCGCGCTCGGCCGCGTGGCCGCGCCCGACATCACGCCGGCCGGCCTCGCCGCGCGCGGCTGGACGGGCGCCGACCTGCAGACGTTCTTCGGCGTCGGCATCGCGCCGCAAGGCTCGGCGTTCGGCGAGATGTACCCGGTCGTGCACCTGAGCACCCAGACCATGACGAAGGACGACCTGCGCGCGCTGTCCGTGTACCTGCTCGGCGATACGCCGCCCGCGCCGCAACCGGTGAAGCCGGTGTCGGCCGACGCCGCGCAGCTCGCGGCCGGCCGCTCGGTGTATCTCGCGGTCTGCGCGGGCTGTCACGGCTTCAACGGTGAAGGCAAGCCGCACGTGGCGGTGCCGATGAACGGCAATTCGACGGTGCGTCAGGGCGATCCGCGCAACCTGCTGGTCGCGATGCTCGACGGCATCGGCGAGCAGAAGTTTGCCGGGTTCGAGAACCTGCAGCCGATGCCCGGTTTCGCGCACACGCTGAGCGACGACGAACTCGCGCAGCTCGCGAACTACCTGCGTGCGACGTGGGGCGGCCAGCCCGCGAGCGTCACGCCGGCCGACGTGAAGGCCATGCGTTAAGTCGTGCCGCAGGGCGGGGCGTCGCGCGCGAGTCAGCCGGTTTCCGGCGCTCGCGCGCGACGCGTCGTCCGATTTTTTTTCGGCGGCGCTTCAGTAGCCGCTGCCGCCTCCGCCTCCGCTGCCTCCCGAGCCGCTACCGCCATACCGGCTCATGCCCGGTCCCTGCGCAGGGCCACTCCCCGACGACATGCATCCCGCCGACAGCACGAGCACCAGCGCGGCGATCAGCGCCGCGGTCCACCTTGCCGATTTCATGTCCGCCTCCTTGCCACGCGCGGGACGCTGGAAAGGCCGGTTCGCTTGAACCGCGCGTCTGCGTGCTGACGGAACATGAAACGTTTCGGGCGGGCGGTTTATTCCATGCATATTGCGTATCGTGGCCCGGGACGGGGGGCAGACCGGATGCATCTTGCCGTGCCTTGGTACACTCCGGCGGCCGCCATTCCGATTCCGACTACAAAAACATGAGTGCTACCGCAGAACGTCCGCCGTCGCGTCTGTCCAATCCTGTCGTGTTCGGCTGCATGTCGTTTGCCGTCGGCGGCCCGCTGGTCGCATCGCTCGCCTGGCCGGCCGTGATGCTGATCGCGTGGTCGTTGATCGACGGTCCGTCGTGGGAGGTACTGAAAGTCAGCGCCGGCATGGTGCCGCTGATCTTCTTCGCGTCGTTCCTGTTCGGCTATTTCGTGCCGGCGGCCGTGGCGGGCGGCATCATGGGCGCCATCGGCACGCGGATCCGGCGGCGCTGGTTCGTGCTGCTGGGGATGATCGTCGGGGCAGGCGCGATGATCGGCTTCGTCGAACTCGTGGCCTACCTGCTGAAATCCGACAAGGTCGGCGACATCAACGCGATCGCCACGCTCGATGCGATCGTGACGTCGGCCGTGCTGTCGCACTGGCTTCATCGGCGGCTCGCACGCCGGCGTTGAATGCGACGCAGTGCGTCATCGGGCGCTGTGTCGTTGCACGCGAGCATGCAGCGGACGGAACCGCGCGGCCGCTTTCGCGGCCAGCGGGCCGGGATGCTGCTCCTGAAGCCAATGCCGCCGTCGCGGTGCCCTGCGATCAACGATAGACGAGATCGGCGCGGCGATTCTGCGCCCATGCATCCTCGTCGTGGCCGAGCGCGACCGGCTTTTCCTTGCCGAGGCTCACCGCCTCGAGTTGCGTGGCCGGCACGCCGAGCGTCTCGAGCCCGCTCATCACGGCCTGCGAGCGGCGTTGGCCGAGCGCGAGGTTGTATTCGGACGTGCCGCGTTCGTCGGTGTTGCCCTGGATCAGCACGTGCCGCGCCGGATGGCTGCGCAGATAGTCGGCATGCGCCTGCAGCAGCGACTGGAATTCGGGCTTGACGGAGTACTGGTCGAAATCGAAGTAGATGCTGCGCTTCGCGAGCGGGCTGTTCGGATTATCGAGATCGTCGGCCGTCACCGTTGCGACGGCTTCGCTCGAGGGTGTCGGCGCCGTGCCGGCATTCTCGGGCGTCTTCGCCGCATGGTGGCAGCCGGCCAGCAGCACGAAGGTTGCCAGGACCGCAAATCGGTTCGTTTTGCTCATCGTTCGTCTCCAGCGGTTGACTGCGTTGAACGCGTGGGGCGTGCGTCCGGCACGCCCGTATCCGGCCGGCATGGCGCGAAAGGCCCGGCACGCACGATGTGAAGCATGTTCGTAAGCCGGTGGTGCGCCATATGAAAGAGTGTCGCGACCGGAACGCCAAATCTCGGCGTCGCTGCAAACAGAGTAGGAAAAATGTCACAGCGTGACCAGTTTCTCCGCATTTTTTTGCGCCGATGCGACAGTCCGGGCGGCATTTTTGCCGTTGCGCAGGGCGCTGTCACAGCGAAAAGACCGCGCACGGGCGCGGTCTTCCCGGTTCGGCACATGACGATCGGGCGGTGCTGGAACGCTTGCCTGATACGTCCGTCGGCGCAGCCGCGTTGCGTTGCGCCGCTCCGTCTTGCGTCGTCAGAACTTGTGCCGCAGCCCCAGGGCGACGACGACCTGGTTGCTGTTCGCCGACGGCGTCAGCGTCCAGACGGTCGCGTTGAATGCGGGATGGCCGTTGCCGCCGCTCACGCTCTGGTAGACGCCTTCGAGATACGCATCGGTGCGCTTCGACAGCGCATAGTCGGCCTGCGCCACGACCTGATTCCATTTCGGGCGCGTCTGGCCGGTGTGCGTGTCGAAGCGGCCCATCGTGTACGTGTAGGCGGCCGCGAGGCTCAACGCCCGCGTGACGGCGTAGCGCCCGTCGATCGAGAAGTTGTCGAACACCAGCGATTCACCCTTCAGCGGCGCGATGCCGCCGCCCTGGAGCACGCCCGTCACGCCGTCGGTGGTCGAGTGCGACCACGCGGCGCCGACCGAATGCGGCCCGAATGCATAGCGGCCGGCCGCGGCCCAGATCTGCTGGTTGCCGCCGGTGATCGTCGCCGAGCCGTCGACCGTGCTGAGCGCGCCGTTCGGGTTCGGCGCATTGCGGTCGCGGCTGATCTTCAGGTAGCCGGCGCCGAGCTTCAGCGGCCCGTTCGCGTACGACACGCCCGCGCTCCATGCCGCGTTGTTGGAGAACTGTCCGGCCGTGTTCGAGAACCCGAACATCGCGCCGAACGTCAGCCCGCGGTACGTCGGGCTCGTGTACTTCACCGCGTGGTTGATGCGGAGGTTGCGGTTCGAATCGTCGTTGTCGTACGGATGCACCGCGAGGTTGCCGCCCCAGCCGGGGCCGGACGCACCAAGCGGCGTCACGAAATCGAGGATCAGGTCGTACTGGCGGCCGAACGTGAGCGTGCCGGCCGTTTTCGAGCTCAGGCCGATCCATGCCTGGCGGCCGAACAGGTCGACGCCTTTCTGCGACAGTGCGCCGGTGGTGCCCGAGAAGCCGTTCTCGAGCGTGAAGACCGCAGCCGTCCCGCCGCCCAGATCCTCGCGGCCGCGCAGCCCCCAGCGCGACGCGTTCAGTGCGCCGCTCGTCATCGCGACGGCACCGCTGCCCGGCGAGCCGGCGCCGTGCGTGCGCTGGTTGGTCGCGTAGGTGATCGACGTGTCGATCAGGCCGTACAGCGTCACGCTGCTCTGTGCGTGTACTCCGCTCGATGCGAGAGCGGTCAGGCAGGTGGCAATGGCGGTCCCCGCGAGTCGAGTGCTGGCGTGCTGGTTCATCTTGTAGGAATGCATAGGAGTTTTTATCGTTTTTCCGGCCGAGTGGCCGGCGGATCGAGCGGCCATTATTGGAGATCGTATGGCGGTCGATTAAGGCGTTGCACAGGAAAGGTCCTCTGCAAAATCGCGTGGAATCGCGGCGAGGTGGGGGCGCAGAGAGGGTCAAGCGGCGGCCGCGTATTGACGCGACCGCAGTGTGGGGGGCGTGCGCGCGAGGGGCCGGCGCACGAAGCCCGGCCCCGCGCCCGTCAATGCGGCATCACGAGGCGCGGATCGATATACGCGTCGATGTCCTGCGACTGCTTGTACACGCCGTTGCGCACGTTGAACGCATTTGCGTTGCGCGTCGAGCCGTAGATCGAGTCGAGCCCGTCGCCCTTGCGGAACGCGCGCTTCGCGGCGGCTTCGTCGAGGAGGTGCGTCCCCTTCAGCAGCGGGAGGTATTGCTCCGGCGCAAGCCCGACGCGTGCGGACATGATCCGGACCGCGTCGGCCTGCGTCTTCGGATCGTTGATGTAGGCGACGCAGCGGTACCAGACCTTGATCACCTTGGCCCAGTCGGCGCGGCGCGCGGCGAGGCTGGCCGGCGCGACGGTAATGGCGTCGTAGATCAGCCCCGGCGCATCCGCCGACGTGAAGATCGCACGTGCGCCCGGCGCGCGCTTCAACGCCTCGCCTGCATTCGGCTGCCAGGCGGCCACCGCGGCGATGTCCGTCGACGAGCCGAGCACCTGCGGCAGTTCGTTGGTTTTCGCGTTCACGAGCGTCACGTCGCCGTCCTTCAGCCCGTGCTTTTGCAGCGCGGTTTCGAGCAGCAGGTGATCGACGAGGCCGAGTTCGACGCCGACCTTCTTGCCCTTCAGCGCCTCCACGCTGCGCAGCGGCGGCTTGGCGACGATCATGTCGTTGCCGGCGGAATAGTCGGTGAGCAGGATCATCACGTTCTTCGCGCCGGCCGAGCCCGTGACGAGCGCGTCGCCGTTCGTCGCCGCGACCGCGTCGAGCTTGCCTGCCGAAAACGCGTCGAGCGATGCCGAGTAATCGAACCATTCGAAATCGACGTCGACACCGGCTTCCTTGAACCACCCTTTGTCGAGTGCGACCTGGAACGCGACCCAGCCGGGCCAGTCGCTGTAGCCGATCTTGAGCGGCGCGGCCGCGTGCGCGGCGGGCGTCATGAGGAGCGTGGCGGCCGCGGCGGCGGCGCCCAATGCGTGACGGACGGAACGGCGGGACAGCAGGCGGCGGAGCACCAGGGCGGGGCGGGTCATCGTTTTCTCCAGGAGACCGGGATCGGGATCGTCGATACGGACCGTGCGCGTGCGCGGTCCGGCCGCGTGGCCGGTTCCTGCGGATGCGGAACGAATGAAGCGGCCACGGAGAGGCGCGACGGCCGTTGCCATCGCCAATCTCCCGGGCTTTTGTCCCGCCGTGTAGCGCGTGCGCGTCCGGTCTCGCGATCGGACGCACCCGCGCCGGGCTGCTCTCGGACCAGACGTTCGATGAACCGGAACCCTAGCACCCCTAAGATGCGACGCCGCCGCACCTCTCGGCGTCATGCCGAGCGAGAAGCGTGCCAACGGCACGCGGCGGGGCGGCTCAGCGGCGGCGCGACCTGCGCTGCAGTTCGATGAAGCGGGCGGAGAAGAGCGCGCTCAGCGCGCGCCGGAGCAGGTCGAGCTTGTTCATGAGGTGTCGCGTATCGAGTGAAGGTGCATGCACTCAGCAATGCCCATGCCATCGCCGGTCGTGTCGTGCAGGCCGGCGCGGCGCGCACTGCGCCGGTGCGGCCGCGCGTTCGCATGGTGCGCGGCACGCCCGCCGCGAGGGCGGCCATCCGCACCCGGTGCGGTGTCCGTCAGCGCGCGCACGCCGGAAAGCCGCGTGGCACGGCGATTCCTCGCACGCTGGCACGCAACTCGCTTAGTCGATGCCCGAGAGGTGCGAAGCAATTTGCATCATCTTCAGGATCGCTAGGGTTCCGGTCGTGCGGCGTTCGCGCCGCGCGATGGCTGGTCCGAGAGCAATCCGGTCTTGTCTTCTCCTCGCTTCGAGGAAACGGCGAGGCTCCACGGAGGGATAAAAGCCCGGGAGGTCGCGATGTCGTTCGGTCGCCCTCTCACGCCTTTTGTCCAACCGACCACGGAGCCGCCATGTCGCCGCGCCCCCAAGCCGTCCTTGCCCCGCCGCCACACGTCGTGTGGGAAACGCTCATTCCCGCCGGAACCCACTGGTCCGGCATCCTGCGCCGCGGTCTCGCGCTGCGTGTCGTCGATGTCGACGGCGGCGCGAATCTTTCCGCCGTGTTTCATCGCCAGGAAGACCCGCTCGAACGCTACAACATGGCCGACACGCTGAAGGCGCAGCACACCGCGCATCTCACGTGCGGCCATGCGCTGTACACCGACATGGGGCGCGTGATCGCGTCGATCACGGCCGATACGCTCGGCTGGCATGACCCGCTCGGCGGCGTCGGCGATGCGCGGCTGTTCGCGCACAAGTACGGCACGACGTCGTACCAGGCCGATCGCAACGCGATGATCCGCAATGGCCGGGACAGCCTCGTGCTGGAACTCGCGAAATACGGGCTGTCGGCGCGCGACCTCGTCGCGAACGTCAATTTCTTCAGCAAGCTCGACACGCGCGACGACGGCGCGCTCGATTTCGTCGCCGGACATTCGCCGGCCGGCAGCACCGTCGACCTGCGCTTCGAGATGAACACGCTGGCGGCGTTCTCGACCGCGCCGCATCCGCTCGACCCGCACCCGGACTACGCGCCGAAGGCCGTGAAGCTGATCGCGTACCGCGCGTATCCGGCGGACGGTGCCGCGCCGGAGGACGACCCGTGCCGCCGCGCGTGCGCCGAGAACGTGCGCGGCTTCGCCAACACCGATCGCCTGTTTGCGTAAGGAGCGCCGAGCCATGCCGATCATCGAAAGCCGTCTCGACCCACGCGATGCCATTCACGACACCACATTGAACGCGGGCGAACCGTGGCTGCACGACCTGAAGCGCGGGCAGGTCTTCCGCATCCTCGACCTCGAAGGCAACCAGGCCGTCGACACGCTGTTCTATCGATCCGACGACCCCGAGGAGCGCTACAGCGCGCAGGACACCATCCGCGCCCAGCGCAACCTGTACCTGAGCGCGGGCAGCGTGCTGCTGTCGAGCCGGGGCAACCCGATGGTGACGATCGTCGCCGATACCTGCGGCCGTCACGACACGCTCGGCGGCGCGTGCGCGGCCGAGAGCAACAC
Organism: Burkholderia sp. AU6039; assembly: GCF_002223365.1. Lineage (NCBI taxonomy): Bacteria > Pseudomonadati > Pseudomonadota > Betaproteobacteria > Burkholderiales > Burkholderiaceae > Burkholderia > Burkholderia sp. AU6039. Next base: position 1,735,018 of record NZ_NKFK01000005.1, on the reverse strand, counting down.
CGTGCGCTATGCGCTCGACAAGCGGCACATGCACAACTGCCGCGACAGCTTCCTCAACGCGATCACGCACTGCACCTGCGGCGCGGGCGCGCGGCTCACCAAGCGCGACCTGGTCGGCAACGTCAACTTCTTCATGAACGTGCCCGTCACGCCGCTCGGCGGGCTGACCTTCGAGGACGGCATTTCCGCACCGGGCAAGTATGTGGAGATGCGCGCGGAGATGGACGTCACGGTGCTGATCTCGAACTGCCCGCAGCTCAACAATCCGTGCAACGGGTACAACCCGACGCCGGTGCGCCTCACGATCTGGGAGGCGGAATGAACGACCCCCACGCTCACTTGCTTTGCATGGGGCCGGCGTACGCGCTGAAGCGCTACTCCGGGCCGACACGTTCGCTGCCCCCCAAGGGGGCGGTTGCCTCCCTTGGGGCGGCCCGGCGGGAGGCAACATGAGATTCACGAAAGTTCTAGTCGCGAACCGCGGCGAAATCGCGTGCCGCGTGATCCGCACGCTGAAGCGGCTCGGAATCGCGTCGGTCGCGATCTACTCCGACGCCGACCGTGATGCGCGCCATGTGGCGCTCGCCGACGAAGCCGTGCGGGTCGGCCCCGCGCCGGCGGCGGACAGCTACCTGAACGTCGCGGCGATTCTCGCCGCCGCACGCGAGACGGGCGCGCAAGCCGTGCATCCCGGCTACGGCTTCCTGTCCGAGCACGCCGGTTTCGCCGACGCATGCGAAGCCGCGGGCCTGCGCTTCATCGGGCCGCGCGGCGACCAGATGCGCGCGTTCGGGCTCAAGCACACCGCGCGCGAACTCGCCGCCGCACAGGGCGTCGCGCTGCTGCCGGGCACGGGCCTGCTCGACGATGCACGGACGGCGCTCGCGCAAGCCGACGCGATCGGCTATCCGGTGATGCTGAAAAGCACCGCGGGCGGCGGCGGGATCGGCATGTCCCTGTGCCGCGATGCCGCGCAGCTCGAAGCGGCGTTCGATTCCGTCGTGCGGCTCGGCGCCGCGAACTTCGCGCATGCGGGCGTGTATCTCGAGAAATTCGTCGAGCACGCGCGGCACATCGAAGTGCAGATCTTCGGCGACGGCCACGGCGATGCGATCGCGCTCGGCGAACGCGATTGCTCGGTGCAGCGCCGCAACCAGAAAGTGATCGAGGAAACGCCTGCACCGGGCCTGACCGCTGAAGAGCGTGCCGCGTTGCACGCGAGCGCGGTGCGGCTGGCCCGCGCGGTCGGCTATGCGTCGGCCGGCACGGTCGAATTCGTGTTCGACGCGACGACGCGCCAGTTCTATTTCCTCGAGGTGAACACGCGGCTGCAGGTCGAGCATTGCGTGACCGAGGCAGTGACCGGCATCGATCTCGTGGAATGGATGATCCTGCAGGCGGAGGGCGACCTGCCGCCGCTCGACACGCTCGCCGTTGCACCGCGCGGCGCGAGCATCCAGGTGCGGCTCTATGCGGAGGATCCGCACAAGCAGTTCCTGCCGAGCGCCGGGCTGCTGACGCACGTCGCGTTTCCGGACGACGTGCGCGTTGACGGATGGATCGAGGCGGGCACCGAGATCAGCGCGTATTACGATCCGCTGCTCGCGAAGCTGATCGTGCATGGCGAGACGCGCCGCGACGCGCTGGCCGCGCTGCAGCGCGCACTGGCGCGCACGGAACTGTACGGCATCGAAACCAACCTCGACTATCTGCGCGCGATTGCCGGTTCGGATACGTTCGCGCGCGGCGCGTCGACGACCGCCTTCCTGTCGCGCTTCGCGTTCGCGCCGCACACGATCGACGTGCTCGACGGCGGCGTGCAGACCACCGTGCAGCAGGCGCCCGGGCGTGTCGGCTACTGGAACGTCGGCGTGCCGCCGTCCGGGCCGATGGACGATCGCGCGTTCGCGCTCGCGAACACGCTGCTCGGCAACGCGCGCGACGCGGCGGGGCTGGAATTCACGATGGTCGGCGCGATGCTGCGCTTCAACGCCGAGACGCTCTTCGTGCTCGGCGGCGCACCGCTCGCGGCATCGCTCGATGGCGCGCCTGCGCCGTTCTGGCGGGTGCTGCGCGCGCGGCCAGGCGCGGTGCTGAAGCTGGGCGGCGTGACGGGCGCCGGCGTGCGCGCGTGCCTGGCCGTGAAAGGCGGGCTGCAGGTGCCCGACTATCTCGGCAGCAAGGCGACTTTCACGCTCGGCCAGTTCGGTGGCCATGCGGGGCGGGCGCTGCGCAAGGGCGACGTGCTGCATCTGGACGAGGCAGCCGGGCGCGGCGACGCGGGCGCCACGCTGGCCGCGGCGGACATCCCCGCGCTGACGCACGCATGGACGCTCGGCGTGCTCGACGGCCCGCACGGTGCGCCGGATTTCTTCACGCCGGACGACATCGCGATGCTGTACGGCACGCAGTGGACGGTCCATTACAACTCGAGCCGCACCGGCATCCGGCTGATCGGCCCGAAGCCGCAGTGGGCGCGCGCGGACGGCGGCGAGGCCGGCCTGCATCCGTCGAACATCCACGACAACGCGTACGCGATCGGCGCGGTCGATTTCACCGGCGACATGCCGGTGATCCTGGGCCCGGACGGCCCGAGCCTCGGCGGCTTCGTGTGTCCGGTGACGGTCGTGCACGACGAATTGTGGAAGCTCGGGCAACTGCGGCCGGGTGATACGGTGCAGTTCGTGCGCGCCCGGGTGTCGACCAAGCTTTCCGCCGACACGGTGGTTGCGCGCCCGGCACCCACCGGCGTGCCGGACGACTGCGTGCTGCATCGCGACCCGTCGGCCGGCGGCGGCCTCGGCGTCGTCTACCGGCGCTCGGGCGACCGCAACGTGCTGGTGGAATACGGGCCGCTCGTGCTCGACCTGAACCTGCGTTTTCGCGTGCATGCACTGATGTGCTGGCTCGACGCGCACCGGATGCCCGGCATGCTCGACCTGACGCCGGGCATCCGTTCGCTGCAGGTGCAGTTCGACGCGCGGACCTTGCCGCTCGACACGCTGCTCGCGCATCTGCAGGCGGCCGAGCGCGAACTGCCGGAAGTCGCCGACATGCGCGTGCCGAACCGCATCGTGCATCTGCCGCTGTCGTGGGACGACCCGTCGACGCGGGTCGCGATCGAGCGCTACATGCAGTCGGTGCGGCCCGACGCGCCGTGGTGCCCGAGCAATATCGAGTTCATCAGGCGGATCAACGGCCTGGCCAGCATCGACGACGTGAAGCGCATCGTGTTCGACGCGCGTTATCTCGTGATGGGGCTCGGCGACGTGTACCTCGGTGCGCCGGTCGCGACGCCGCTCGATCCGCGTCACCGGCTCGTCACCACGAAATACAACCCCGCGCGCACCTGGACGCCGGAGAACGCGGTCGGCATCGGCGGCGCGTATCTGTGCGTGTACGGGATGGAGGGGCCGGGCGGGTACCAGTTTGTCGGCCGCACCGTCCAGATGTGGAACCGCCACCGCACCACGCGCGAGTTCGAAGCCGGCAAGCCGTGGCTGCTGCGCTTCTTCGACGAGATTCGCTTCTACGAAGTCAGCGAGGCGGAGCTGGCGGAACTGCGCGCGGATTTCGTCGCGGGCCGCGCCGGGCTGAAGATCGAGGAATCGGTGTTCGATCTCGGCGCATACAACCGTTTCCTGCGCGACGAGGCGGATTCGATCGCCGCGTTCAAGACGGCACAGCAAACGGCGTTCGAAGCGGAGCGTGATCGGTGGCGGGTGGCCGGCCATGCCGAATACGTCGGCGACGCGGCGCAGGGCGACGCGGATGCCGCGCGGGAGGCCGGCGCGCTCGCCGACACGCAGCGCGCGATTGCCGCGGACGTATCGGGCAGCGTGTGGAAGGTGCTGGTCGAAGCCGGTGAGCGCGTGACCGAAGGGCAGGTCGTCGCGATCGTCGAGTCGATGAAGATGGAGGTCGCGGTGACGGCGACGGAAGACGGCACGATCGAGACGATCGATTGCGCGCCGGGCGCGGCGGTGGTGGCCGGCCAGCGGCTGATGGTGATGAAGGCGGGCGCCGCCGAGGAGGTCGCATGAGCATGACGGAACGTTCGATCCTGCCGGGCGCCAACTCGATCGCCGCGCTGCGTGCGCGCTATGCGGCGGGCGACCTGACGCCGCACGCGCTCGTCGAAGCGATCGACGCGCATTTCGCCGCGGGCGATCCGCATCATGCGTGGATCCGGCCGCTGACGCATGGCGAGATGACGGCCTACGCCGACGCGCTGTCCGGGCGCGACCTCGCGTCATTGCCGCTGTACGGCGTGCCGTTCGCGATCAAGGACAACATCGACCTCGCCGGCATCCCGACGACGGCAGCCTGCCCGGCCTACGCGTACACGCCGGCGCGCAGCGCGCCCGTCGTCGAGCGGCTGATCGCGGCCGGCGCGATCCCGATCGGCAAGACCAACCTGGACCAGTTCGCGACCGGGTTGTCGGGCCAGCGCTCACCGTATGGCGCGTGCCGCAATGCGCTCGATCCGCGCTATGCATCGGGCGGGTCGAGCTCCGGGTCGGCGGTGGCCGTGGCGCTCGGCGTCGCGTCGTTCTCGCTGGGTACCGACACGGCCGGCTCCGGGCGCGTGCCGGCCGCGTTCCACGGGCTCGTCGGGCTCAAGCCGACCAAGGGCGTATTGAGCACGCTCGGCGTCGTGCCGGCCTGCCGGTCGCTCGATTGCGTGTCGGTGTTCGCGCAGTCGGCGGCCGACGCGCGCACGGTGTTCGCCGCCGCGCACGGCGTGACCGACGGCGATCCGTACGGACGCGCATGGCAGCCGCTGCTGGGCACGGACGGGCTACGCGCGCAACCGGCGCGACCGTTCGGGCAGTTGCGCTTCGGCACGCCGCGCGCCGATCAGCTGCAATTCTTCGGTGACGAGTCGTATGGCGCGGCGTGGCGTGCCGCGCTCGAACGCCTGCGCGCGACCGGGGCGACGATCGTCGAGATCGATTTCAGCGCGTTCCTGGCTGCCGCGCGGCTGCTTTACGAAGGCCCGTGGGTCGCCGAACGGCTCGCCGCGATCGGCGCCTTCGCCGCGCGGGAACCGGACGCGCTGCATCCGGTGATCCGCGCAATCGTCGGCGGCGCGGCGCGCTTCAGCGCGGCCGATGCGTTCGCCGCGTTCGACACGCTCGCGACGCTGCGCGTCGAGGCCGGCCGCGCCTGGGACGGACTGGACGCGATCGTCATGCCGACTTCGGCGACGACCGCGACCATCGACGCACTCGAAGCCGACCCGATCGGCGTCAATTCGCGTTTTGGTTATTACACGAACTTCGTCAACCTGCTCGACCTGTCGGCGATCGCGGTGCCCGCCGGTCGCTGCGAAACGGGGCGGCATGCCGGGCTGCCGTTCGGCATCACGTTCGTCGGGCGCGCGCACGACGACGCGCGGCTGCTCGATCTTGCGCAGGCGTGGGGTGACGCGGAGGAACGTGGCTGCAACGAGGGCGGCGGCCTGCGGACGGACGTCGCAGACGACGCGTTCGCGACGCCGGCACCGGTGCCCGGCGCGTCATCCGGCGTCGTGCGCGTGGCGGTCGTCGGCGCGCATCTGAGCGGTGAACCGTTGAACTGGCAGCTCACCCAGCGGGGCGGACGTTTCGTCACCGCGACGACGACAGCGCCCGCCTATCGTCTCTACGCGCTGTCCGCGGCGGCATCCGGCGGCGTCGCCAAGCCGGGCCTCGTGCGTGTGCCGGACGGCGGCGCGTTAATCGAGGTCGAGCTCTGGGAGATGCCGGTCGACGCTTACGGCAGCTTCGTCGCCGGCATTGCCGGCCCGCTCGGCATCGGCACGCTCACGCTCGCGGACGGCGCCCGGGTGCAGGGTTTCCTGTGCGAAAGCGCGGCGCTGGCCGGCGCGCAGGACATTACGCACTTCGGCGGCTGGCGTGCCTACCGCGCGAGCGCCGCGAACGGCGCAGGCGCATTGCAATGAACGTCCGGTCGCGCGGCGCCCCGGCATGCGCGCGACCGGCACCTGAAACGATACGGAGATTGACATGCCAATGACCCGCAACACGACCGGATGGCTTGCCGTGCGCCGCGAGCTCACGACCCGCGGAAAATGGACGCTCGGCGTGGCGTCCTTCCTGCTGCCGTTCGCCGTCTGGTGCCTGATCAGTTATGTGCCGTTCATCTGGCATCCGCAAATGCGCGTCACGAATCCGGGCAGCGTCGACTACTTCCAGACCGGCATGCAGATCGATCGCGACGTGTTCGACGACGAACTCGCCCATGCGCGAGCGACCCACGCGGCCGTGCCCGAAGGCGTGCGCGCGAACCCGGTGTACCTGCCCGCGCCGCACCAGGTGCTGCGCGCGTTCTACACGGCATTCACGACCCCGCCGGCATCCCGCGACGGCGTGTGGCTGCACGAGAGCCTGTGGCACAGCATCCGGATCATCTTCTGGGGCTTCGTGATCTCGTCCGCGATCGGCGTGCCGCTCGGCATCGTCTGCGGCACCTTCAGCGTGCTCGCGCGGCTGCAGGAACCGTTCCTGGAGTTCTTCCGCTACCTGCCCGCACCGGCGTTCGGCGCGCTGATGGTCGCGATCCTCGGCATCTACGATGCGCCGAAGGTCGCCATCATCGTGATCGGGACGCTGTTCCAGCAGGTGCTGATCATCGCGAACACGACGCGCAAGCTCGAATACGGGCTGTTCGAGGCCGCGATGACACTCGGCACGAAGAAGCTGAAGTTGCTCACGCACGTCGTGATTCCCGGCGTGCTGCCGGACCTGTATCGCGACCAGCGCATCCTGCTCGGCTGGGCGTGGACCTACCTGATCGTCGCCGAACTCGTCGGCACGAGCTCGGGCATCACCTGGTACATCAGCCAGCAGGCGCGCTACCAGCATTTCGACAACGTGTATGCGGCGATCCTGATGATCGGGATCATCGGCCTCGGCACCGACATCGTGCTCGGGCTGCTCGGCCGCCGGCTGTTTCCGTGGGATCGCACGCTGAACGCGTGACGCCCGTTGACGCCCACCCATCGACCGATTTCCGCGGAGACCATCATGCAGAACCCGCAAGCCGTTCCCGATTACCTGATGCAGTCCGACGCGGTGCGCGAGCGCTTCGCGCGCCTGAAAACCCGCGACGTGATACTCGACGTGCGTCATGTCGGCAAGCGTTTCGCGACACCGCAGGGCGAGTGCACCGCACTCGACGACATCAGTTTCCGTACCTACCGGCGCGAATTCGTATGCGTGATCGGCCCGTCGGGCTGCGGCAAGTCGACGCTGATCCGCATCCTGGCCGGACTCGACGCACAGACGAGCGGCGAGGTACTGCTCGACGGCAAGCCCGTGCAGGGGCCGGGCGCCGATCGCGGGATGGTGTTCCAGGGCTATACGCTGTTTCCGTGGCTCACCGTGAAGAAGAACGTGATGTTCGGACTCCGGATGAATGGCAGTAGCAGCGGCCAGGCCGAGCGCGAAGCGCTGCAGTGGCTCGATCTGGTCGGGCTGACGCGGTTCGCGGATGTCTATCCGCACCAGTTGTCGGGCGGGATGAAGCAGCGCGTGGCGATTGCCCGCGCGCTTGCGAACCGGCCGCGCATCCTGCTGATGGACGAGCCGTTCGGCGCGCTCGACGCGCAGACGCGGGCGAAGATGCAGACGCATCTGCTCGACATCTGGCGCAACATCGACGTGACGATCCTGTTCATCACGCACGATCTCGACGAGGCGATCTTCCTGGCGGACCGGATTCTCGTGCTGAAGGCGAACCCGGGGGCGGTGCAGGAACTGATCGAGGTGCCCGTGCCACGGCCGCGCGACTATGCGCAGGTCAATACGCCCGAGTTCATCGCGACGAAGGCGCGGCTCGAGGCGCTGATCCATCCGAAGGAGGCGGTGGCCATCGACGACGGCGTGAGGCCGCACATGATCCGCATGACGGATGTGTCGGACAACGTCGAGTAAGCCGTGATGAAAACGGGCGGACGGTCGCTACGTGTCTAGGCGCGGGCGATCGCCAGCGCCGTCGCGACATCGCCGCGGCGATATGCGGCCCGAATGGCCGGCGCGCGGTGCGCCATTCAGGTTTTCGGCTGGTCGCCCGACAGCAGCGCCGTATAACGCCGCTGCATTTCATCGGGTTCGACCGCTTCGATCGTATGCCCGATCAGCCAATCGTAGCCGAACGGGTCGCGAATCTTGCCCGAACGCTCGCCGTAGAACTGGTCCTGGATCGCGCGTGTCAGCTGCGCACCGGCCGCGAGCGCGGCGGCGATCGTCGCGTCGGCATCGTCGACATGCAGGTGAAGCGACATCGGCGCCTTGCCGTCCGGGTCGAGCGCGAAGATATCGTATTCGGGGAACTCGTCCGAGATCATCAGCGTGCATGGCCCGAGCTGCAATTCCGCGTGGCCGATGCGTCCCGACGGCTCGACGAGACGGAATTTCTCCTGCGCGCCGAACGCTTTCGCATAGAACGCGATGGCGTCGTCCGCATGCCTGGCGCGCAAATAGGGAAACACTTCGTGAATCGCCATGGTGCCCTCCGGTTTGGGGGTATGGGTGTCGCTCGATCCTGTCGGGCCTCGCGGGGCGGGTCTTGACTCCACCGGGGCGGCGGCCGAGGATTATTTCGTGTCGTGAACGGCTAACACGCTGATTCTACAGACGAAAATCGTGAGTGGGGCAAGGGCGGCGATGCGGCGGCGGACGTCTGCAGGCGGACGGTCCCCGCCCTCTACCGGTCGGTCGTCATCGCGATTCCGCGGCAGGCCGAAAGCGATCCCGATACGCCCCCGGGCTCAGTCCGACCTTCTCCTTGAACAGTCGGCAGAACGAGCTCGTATCGCTATACCCCACCTGGGCCGTGATCCGCTCGAGGCTGAGATCGCCGGCCTCCAGCAAAGCGCGCGCGGCTTCGATGCGCAGGCTCTGCAAATACCGCAATGGAGACTGATTCAGCGTGGCCTGGAAGCGGCGGATGATCGTGCGCTCGCTCACGCCGAGGTCCTGCGCCATCGCCGACATCTTCACGTCCTTCGTCATGTGCTTCTGCAGCCAATGCTGCGCGCGGTGAACCAGCGAATCGCCATGCGTCTTCTCCGTCAGCAACGGGAGATACGGCAATTGCTTCGTCTGGCTGACGTCGATCAGCATCGTCTTGGCGCACTGCGCGGCAATCACCGCCCCGGAGAAACGCTCGATGACATGGATGGTCTGCAGCAGGTAGGACGCTGACGCGCCCGCACAGATCAGCCGGTCCGCTTCGGTGACGACGGGTTCCAGTTGAAGGTCGACCCGGGGAAACCGGCTGCGAAACGCGTCTGCCAGCCACCACGTGGTCGTCGCGGGCCGTCCGTCGAGAAGGCCGGTGTTGGCCAGCACGAACGTGCCGGTGCAGTTTGCCGCCAGGTACGCGCCGGCGTGCCATTGCGAAACCAGCCAGTCGCATGCGGCGGACTGTCGTGACAGCAACTGGTCGAACGCCTTGCCGCTCGCATAGTGCGCACTGGGAATGAAGACCAGGTCGAATTGCTCGTGCGGCCGGATCGGCACCGTGTTCAGCTGCAGCCCGTTGCTTGCCATGACGGGCTCCCCGGTCGGAGAGACGAACCGCCATTCGAACTGCGCATTGCCATCGCCTCGCTGTCGCCGCACATGCGCGTTCGCAATCTGCAGGATGTCGGCGAACCCGCTCAGGCTGGAGGCATAGCAATCGTCATACGCAAGGATGGCGGCGCGGGGCATGATGTGTCGGATATCGCATGCAATGTGTCAGTTTAGCCAATGTACGGCAATTCGAACTGCGACGAAACTGTCGATGTCCACCTGGCGCCGGCGTCGGGCGGCGGCCCGATCGTCGACGCGGCCGGCCGTGCAGAAGGGGCGCTATCGCAGGCTGTGCGGGCCGCGCGAAGGCGAATCAGGCCGGCGCCGGGAAATCTCCGGCGCCTCCGATGCCTGGCCGCGTGGATTGCCGTCGGCTTCGCACCGGCGATTCGGCCGTGCGGTGACGCGCGTCGCGGTCGCCGCGCGTTCCCGGCACGCGAAGGCGCTTTCGTCTCAACCTGAACCGAAAACATCATGAAAACCAGGATCACCGAACTCTTCGGCATCGACTATCCGATCATCCAGGGCGGCATGCATCACGTCGGGTACGCGGAGCTGGCGGCGGCCGTCTCCAACGCCGGCGGCCTCGGCATCATTACCGGCCTGACCCAGCGGTCGCCGGCGGATCTGGCTGCGGAAATCCGGCGCTGCCGCGAGATGACCGACAAGCCGTTCGGCGTGAACCTCACCTTCCTGCCGACCGTCACGTCCCCCGACTATCCCGGCTATATCCGGGCGATCGTCGAAGGCGGCGTCAAGATCGTCGAAACGGCCGGCAACAACCCGCAGCCCTATCTGCCCGCGCTCAAGGACGCGCATGTCAAGGTGATCCACAAGTGCACGTCGGTTCGCCATGCGCTCAAGGCCGAGGCCATTGGCTGCGATGCGGTGAGCGTCGATGGATTCGAATGCGGTGGCCATCCGGGCGAGGACGACATTCCGAACTTCATCCTGCTGCCGCGCGCCGCCGACGAGCTCAGGATTCCGTTCGTGGCCTCCGGCGGCATGGCGGATGGGCGCTCGCTGGTGGCGGCACTTTCTCTGGGCGCGGACGGCATCAACATGGGGACGCGCTTCATCGCGACCCGCGAGGCGCCGGTGCACGAGAACGTGAAGCAGGCGCTGGTCGCGGCGACCGAACTGGACACGCGCCTGGTCATGCGTCCGTTGCGCAATACCGAACGCGTGCTGCGCAATGCCGCGGTCGATCGCATCCTCGAAAAGGAGCGCACGCTCGGCGCCGATCTCCGGTTCGACGATATCGTCGAAGAGGTCGCCGGCGTGTATCCGCGCATCATGAAGGAGGGCGCGCTCGACGCGGGCGCCTGGTCGTGCGGCCTGGTCGTCGGCTTGATCCGCGACATCCCGACCGTGAAGGAACTCGTCGATCGCATCGTGAGCGAGGCGACGGAGATCATCCGCGGTCGGCTGGCAGGTGTTTTGGTTTGAGCTGCAAGCTCAGCCGGCGTTTGCATGAATTTGCAGCCGTGGTCGACCTTCTACCCGGCGTTCTGCCTTGCTCCGATCATGAGCACTCGATCGCCACGGCGTTTGTCGACCGGCTGAGCCTGATCTCGCCGAGATAGGCGCTGTCGCCCAACTCGCACTCGCGCCAAGCGTTGCCGAGGGCATGTCGAATTTGGACTTTATAGGCGCCGCTGCCCTTGGTCAGGCCATCGAACCGGAAATCGCCGAAGCCGTCCGAGACCGTTTCGGCGACCTGCAGATGACCGACGTACAAGGTGACGACCGCATCCGTGACACACTCGACCACGCCTCCTGCCTCGACACTGACACTTCCGCCGACGAAGCAGGTTTCCCAGCGCTCGAGGCCGCTGTACCACACACGGGGTTTCGTGCCCAGGTTGGGTCGCAATACCTTGAGTCCCTCGCGTCGGGCCTTCTCGGCCATCGCCGTGTCATCGAGCTTGACCGTCTCGAAGACTTCGGTAGGGCACGACTGCTGACAACGCGGGCGGGACCAACCCTGGTCAAGCAAATGCGCATCGAAGATCCAGATCTGGGGCAGTTGCAGCGCGTCGTTCCAGACGATTGCCTTGTAAGGGCAGGCCTTGACGATGTCCTTGCGGCCTCGTGCCTTGTCCGGATCGATGATGACGATGCCGTCGGCACGCTTGCGTATGGCGCCGCCGCCGACACGCATGCATGGCGCGTCGTCACAGTGGTTGCACATGACCGGTAAATAAGTGGTCTCGACCATATGCGAGGCACCCTGCACGCGACGCAGGATGCGGATGGGGCTCTCGGCGTCGGCCGCTGCGGGTGCAGCGTAACCGGGGAAGTCATTGCCGACGTGCTCGTCGCGCGCGGCGATCACGCAGTTCTGGCAGTTCTCGCAACGGCCGACCTTGATAATCAGGTTCCACTTGCTCATTTGACATTCCTCACGCTGCGCGACCGAGCATGAACGCCTCGGCACCGCGCCATTTCTCGACCTGCACCAGGCAGGAATTCGGGCTCATGCTGCTGGTGCCGGCCGTCTGCGGCCGGTCTGGGGTGAGCATGTTCATGCAACCGCCGATCTCGACTTGCTCGCCGTCGATTTCGATCAGCTGAAATTCCGCACTCGCCTCGTAGGATTTCACGACGCCGGCGTGCACCAGCGGCGAGACATCGGCAGCACAGATCACGGCGCCGCGGTCGTTGTGCACCTTGACGAGATCGCGATGAGCGATGCGTCGCATGGCGGCGTCAGCCGGATTGAGCCTCAGCAGCCAGAACCGATGCCCTCCGATCAGCGCGCGATGATCGTCGACGCTGTTCACCGCGGAATTCTTGCCGTCACAATGGGTATGAAAGCTGTAGCGGCTGTGGGTGGCGATCAATTGCAGCGGATAGTGACGAGCCAGGTCCGAGCGCGGGCCCTCCCAGGAGGGGATATACCGGTTGAGCGCTGGCCGCTCGGGATTGTCCGCCGTGTGCCGCTTCAACAACTCGGGCACGAACTCCAGCTTGCCGCTCGGCGTCTGCAGGCCCTTGCCGAACGTTTCCGAGAACTGTGACGGCAGCGGGTGGGGTTCCGGCAGGTCTTTCCGCCTGCCTTCCGCATACCAGCGCATGTCCACGGGATGACGCAGCTCGGGCTTTTCGGGCGGCACGACGAAGTAGCCCTTGCGGCAGAAGTCGCGCCACGAGATGTGATCGGGCAGATCCGACGAGTCGAAGACGCGCTTGACCCAGTCGAGATCGCCACAGCCTTCGGTGAAAATGCCCCCCAGGCCCAGCCGGGTCAGGATGGCGGTGAAGATGTCGTAGTCGGAGCGGGATTCGCCCAAAGGCTCGATGCACTTGTGCTGCAGTGTCACCATGCGATGGTTGACCGTGCCATACCCTTGGTGGGCGTAGCCGCCCGAATTCGCCCATTCTCCAATGTCCCAACGCTCCAGCGACGTGCACGCGGGCAGGATGATGTCGGCGAACTGGGCTTCGCCTTCCATCCAGATCGACTGATTGACGACGAACTCGATGCTCGAGTGCTGGTAGGCGTCCGTCCACCGTCCGGAATTCGTCACGGTACTGAACGCGGATCCGCCATAGCGATAGATCATGTGGATCGGCGAATAGCCGGGCATCGGGTAGGTGAACGGCGCGAACTGGGCTTCCTGAGACATGCCGTCCCAGAGATAACCGGTGGCGTGGCCGTTGAGAATCGCATCGGGCATCTGCTGTCGCGGCACCATTTGCTTGACGGGATTCATGGTCAGGATGTGCGGCATGCGCTGGTAGTTGTCCACCGCATTGGCGGTCCACGCCAGGTCGCCCGAGATGCCGCCGTCCGCGTAGCCCGGAAAATAGAACTGGAGATCGTGCGGGACGCCGATTTCCAGGCAGCCGAAATTCACGCCCGGCTTGCCCCAGCCCTGCATGGACATCATCATGATCATGCAGCGCGCCCATTGCGCCCCGGTCGCGCCGCGGCCCGCGCCACCGAATCCCGCGCCGGTCATCCCGACGGCGAGATGAACCTTTTTGTTTCCCCACAGGCGCGCCAGCGCGCGGGCGTCCTTTGCCGGCACGCCGGTCTCGCGCTCCTGCCACTCGGGTGTCTTGGGCGTACCGTCGGTTTCGCCCAGGAGGTAGGCTTTCCAATCGTCGAAACCGGTCGTGCGCGTCGCCACATAGTCCTTGTCGTACAGGCCTTCCACGGTCCAGACATACATGATGGCCGTCGCCAGCGCGGCATCGGTCTGCGGCCGGATCGGGATCCAGCGGCCCCCCAGCAGCTGTGCGGTCGGATTGCAGTGCGGGTCGATGTGCACGAACTCGATGCCGAGCTCCTTGGCCCACAGACGGCGCGGCGTTCCCTCGAATCCTGCGTAGGCCCCGTTGGTACTTTCGGGGTCGCAGGACCAGAAGACGATCATTTCGGCTTCCTTGAGACCGTCCTCGAGGCCGCCATAGCCGGAGGGAACGCCGATGCGCATCGAGTTGCCGAAATGATGCATGGCGCCCCAGTACCAGCCTTCCCAACTATCCGGATTCGCGGCGACCCGGGTGAAGCCGATCAGGTTGGCGAAGCGCGTCAGCGCGCTGAGGTAGTAGCCCACGTTGCCCCACTGGTGGTGGGACGACATCGGGAACGTGATGGAACCGGGACCGTGAACGCGCTTCTGCCGGTTGATCTCCCTGGCGACGATGTCCAGGGCTTCGTCCCAGCTGATACGGACATAGCCGGACTTGCCCCGGTTCTGGGGATTGCGCTCGCCGTCGGGGTCGAAGTCGACGCGTTTCATCGGGTGAAGGATGCGCTTGTCGGAGTAGACCAGCGACTTGAGCGTCAACGCGTGGGGCGCGACCAGGCTGCGTCGTGGCGGGCTGAAGCGACGTCCGCGCGCCTCGATCACCCAGCTTGGCGCATCGGTATCGTCCAGCTCGATCGGGGTCACGCGGACGATGCGCCCATCCTTGACGTAAACGAACAGGGGCCCGCCATTGGTGCAGGTCGCGTAGCGTCGGGTGCCGTCGCGCATGGGCGTGCCCATCGGCAGGCCGACGGTGCGCATCATGCTCAGGGTCTGCATGAGCCAGACCAACAGTTCGTCCTCGCCCTCGGTGACCACCTTGAAGTTCTTGGCGGCGTGGATGATTTCGCCCTGGTCCGGGCTGGGGGAAAGGAACTTCAGCGCGGTGGCGACATCCTTGAAGGCCATGCGCACGTCGGGTCGCGGATGCTTGCCGGCGCGCGACCGAATGCGGCCATTCCTGAACTCGATGGCGCGACCGATGCTTTGATCCATGAGCCCGATCCATGCGACGAGATTGCGCTCCTTGAGGCGATCGCGATAGGCGGGGAAGCGGCGTGCCGTCAGGTCCAGAACCTTGGGCAAGGCAAAAAGAATGGTCTTGAGAGCCTGTCGTTTCATCGTTCGATCCAATGGGTTGTCTTGATGCGGGGCGCCGGCATTCGGACGTACCCGTCAGAACGTGTAGGCAACATTCAAGAAAACGCTAAGAGGATTGAGCCGGAGCGTCGATTTGGAAACGATCTGCGTCCCGGTCGCGGTCTGTCCGTATAACGTGAGGCGGGTCTTCACCGGCATGTAGTTGACGGAGGTGCCGACAGACCAGTGTTTTGAAATCGCGTAATTTGCCCCGAGCTCGAACACGGGGTTCCACGACGAGCTGAGCGTCGCGCGCGCCGAGCCGCCCGGCCCAAAGCTGTCGGAGACGAACTGGCTGTTGGTTGCCCGAACCTGGGTGAACCACGTATAGTTCGCGCCGATGCCCAGGTACGGCCGGAATTTCGACGTGGCAGAAAACAGGTGGTATCGAAGTTCGATGGCGGGCGGCATCGGCCTTGTCGTGCCGAGCGTGCCATACTTCTGCAACGTCCCGTCGCCAATCAGATTGACTTTCAGCGGCATGCCCAAAAGCATGGCGACACCCAGATTGTCAGTGACGTAATACTCGGTGGTAATGCCCAGCGTATCCGTCGAACTGGCATGTGCGCCGGTGCCGGCCAGTTGCCGATTCACCGTCACGCCGCCGACGCTTTGCACGATGAGGGGCGTGGCGTCGCCCTGCGGTGCGATGTGTAGCCATCCTACCGAGGTTGTAATGCTTCCTGCCGTCTGCGCATCGGCGTTGTCGGCAAGCGAAGCCGAGCAAATGCAAACCGCCACGCCTGCGAAACTCATCGGCCGCTTGAAATTCATCTCGTGTCTCCTCTGTCTCGATCCATTTCACGTACAAGAACTAATTTGGATACCTTATTGATAAAGGTGATCTGCTTTCGACGTTGATGCTTTCCTGGCTAGCCGCGCACTTCCATCACCGCAGATCTGGAGCTGTCTGTCAGGATGGCGATACTGGTTGCGCGGCGACCGAGATCGAGAACGCAAACGGAAAACGTCCCAGCACGAAGCGCGCCGCAGCTTCGAACCCGGGATCGCTCAGCTCGACCGAGACCGACATTCGGCCCGAATCGTCGGTCGTGACGTCGATTGATGCACCGGGGGCGCCGCCCTGGGTCAATGCCGTACGAAGCGCGTCACGCGTCTCGCGGCGCTTGAGTTCCGGTTTGAAGATCTTGCCGACGCCTGTGAGCGGGATGGCTTCCACGATTCGGACGTGCTTGGGCAGCGCGGCGCGTTCGGCGATCTCCTGTTGCATGAACGCCGTCAGATCGTGCTCGGTCGCGCTCATCCCCGGCTTGAGCTGAACATACGCGACCGGTAGCTCGCCGGCATGCGCATCCGGACGCCCGATTGCCGCGGCGATCTGGACCGCCGGATGGCGATGAAGGGGTTCCTCGATCGCCGCAGGGTCGATGTTGTGCCCGCCCCGAATGATCAATTCTTTCTTGCGACCGGTCAGCCAGAAGTAACCGTCGACGTCGCAGCGGCCGAGGTCGCCCGTGTTGAGCCAGGGCGTGCCGTCGCCGAGATCGAGCCAGAGCGACCTGTTTTGATCGTGGCGCAGGTAGCCGGCGAATACGTTCGGCCCGGAGATGACGAGCAGTCCATCCTCGCCAACCGCGCAGTCACGCAGATACCGCCCCGCGTCGTCCACGACGACGGCTTTCATCGCCTGGAAAGGGATGCGAAGCCCGATTGACCCCAGCCGGCGCTCGCCCACGGTCGGGTTGACGCTGCTCACGCAGGTTCCTTCGGTCAGTCCGTAACCCTCGAGAATCCGTACGCCCGTTTTTTCCTGGAAGGCCCTGAAGACGCCGACCGGCATCGGCGCGGCGCCGCACAGGCCGTATTCGAGCGAGTCGATAACATGATCGTCGAGCGGAACGTCGAGCAGCGACGCATACAGTGTCGGGACGGCGCTGAAGAAATTGACGTGATGATGTTCGACGATTTCCCAGAAGCGTTTGACGACGCCGTCGCCTCGGTAGCCCTGCGGCGTGCCGAGCACGACATGGGCGCCGCGCGAGAAAGGCAGGAGGCCGGTCACCATCGCGGCATTGACGTGAAAGAGCGGCAAGCCGCAAAACGTCGTTTTTCCGGGGCCGATACTGTCGCCGAAGAACCGCGCGGCGCTCCATGCATTCGCCACTTCGTTGCCGTGGCGACGCATCGCGATTTTCGGCAACCCGGTGGTGCCACCGGTACAGAAGTAAGAGGACATGTCGCCAGGTTGAATGCGGCGCGTATTCACGAGCGCCGTGCCGGATTCCCGTGCGATTGCCGTACCGAAGTCGTGGATCCGGATGTGCGCAGGCACAGCGCTGCGCAAACCGCCATCGCCGTACAGCTTCGCACACGCGTCATGATGGAGCGCCCGGGCCGCAGACTGCGCCGTGCCCCGCACGCGATCGGCCGGATTGACCAGCACGAGATGCCGAAGCGACTCGGCCTGGTGGAGGATATTCGCGACTTTTTGCCAGAGATCGGCCCCGGGAAAGGGGGCGAGCGTCACGAGCACGCTGGCGCCGGCCGCATCGAGCAATTTGCCTATCGCGTCGCTTTCGAGCAGCGGATTGATCGCGCATACGATACCCGCCGCCTGCCCACCCCATATCACGAAGTGCGCTTCGGGAAGATTGGGCAGCACATAAGCGATCACCGAATTCGAGCTCACACCGAGGCGCGTGAACAGGTTGGCCGTGCGCGTGATGTCGCGAACCAGCTCGCGATAGGTCCAGCGCTCGGCGTCGCGGTGCGCGTTGGCGGTCAAGAAGAAGGAGAGGGCGGGCGCGGACGGATCGATGGCCGCACCGGCGCAGATCATCTCGTACGTGCTGGCCGGAAGGTTCGGCGGGATGCCCTGCGCTTCAATCGCCAGCACGTCGTTCTGGGTCGCGATGCCGTTCATGCCGCCTCGTCCACGATCTCGTTACGTTGCACACCCAGATCGATCGTTCCATCACGGCTCGCGATCCGGGCTTCGACGATATCTCCGGCCTTCAGATACTGCGCGCGTCCTGCCTGCACCTTCATGAACATCTTCCACTTGAAGGATTCGGGAAAAAGCGCGACGGCTCGCTGCTTGAGCGGCGACGGGATGCTGAGTGCGCAGCCGGCCGGCGTACCGGTCGCGAGCAGGTCGCCGGCGCGAAGGTCGTGCACACCCGACAACTCGGTCAACGTTTCCGCCGGGCCATAGACGAGGTTCGATGTCGAGTCCTGCTGGCGCACCGCACCGTTGACGGTCAACGTCAGGTCGAGCGCATTCAGCTTCGGGAAGTCGCGCCGTTCGAGCAGGCACAGATACGGGCCGACCGGGCCGAACGTCCGGAAACTCTTGCCCTTGTAGAACTGCATCTGCGGGATCTGGACATCGCGCGCGGAATAGTCGTTGACGATCACGGTGCCGGCGACATAGTCGTGCAGGTTCGCGTCCGTGATCTGCTGGTGAGACGTGATGTCGCGTTTGAGGATGAGGCCGAGCTCGATTTCGTAGTCGAGAAACCGGACGTGCCGCGGTTTCACGACCGGTGAGTCGGCCGCGACGATACAACTCGTCGCCTTCGTGAAGATCATGTTGAACTTCTTCGCGTCCGGATCCATGCCAGATTCGATCATGTGCTGACGATAATTGGCGCCCTGGCAAACGAATTGCTGGTTGGTCGTCACCGGGGAAAGCCACTCCACCTCTTTCTCCGGAATCTTCGATCCGTCGAGCGTGACGAGTCGTTCAACCGGATTCGCCGCGAGAAAGCTCGCGGTCGTGTCGAAGTCGCCGGGAATCGGCGTGACGGCGCCGTGGGCGGCCACCCCCCATTGGGCGCGGCCGTTATGCCGGAAGTGCAGGACAAGCAGTGACATGGATGGATCTCTCGTGAGTCGAATGGGCGGTTTGGGGGTCAGGCGAACAGCTTCGCCAACGTCAATAGCTTGCTCAGCGTCAGATCGGGACTGCGGCGCAGGTTGCGAAACAGCGCCGCGAGGCTCGATGGCGTAAAGCGGGGCTTCGTGAAGCTGCGCGGCATCGTCGGGCCCCACTGCGCCATCGCTTCGCGACTGACCGCGTGCACCCCCGTCGGCTCGTCGGCCGTGAACAGGTCGCCGTCGCAATAGTGTTCGTGCTTGTCGCCCCACGGGTCCTGCCAGTAGTCGAAGATCTGGCTGCCGAGAATGTGTCGGCCGATGCCCCACGCATGCGTCCATCCGCTGTCGCGGAGCAGGCGCTGGCCCATGCCGACGGCATCGGCGTCGACCAGTTCGTACGCACTGTGGCTATACGTCGGCACGAACCCCTGGGCGAGTGCGAGCGTATGGTGATCGGCCGGCCTGTCACCCAGATCGAGCCGCATGAATGCAACCGCAGGCGAGCCGTCCGGCAGCACCTGGACATCGCTGGGGATGAACCCGAAATGCTGCGTGTACCACGCGCAGGTTTCCTGGTAGTCGGCGAGTTCGAGCACGACGTGCCCGAGCCGAATGACTTCGGGGGTGCTCGCCGGCGGCCGCTGCGTCTCGTTGATTCGTACGGGCGCGTCGACCGAGTTGAACGGGAGCGGAGCGCGATGCGGCAGCGTATCGGCCCGTGTCTGGCCCGCAATCGCATCGACCCGAAAACCGGACGGATCGGTGAGACGCACCCGGTGGCCGCCACCGGGCCAATCCGACGCCTCCACCTTCGATGCGCCAGGCACGCTGGCGAGCGCCTCCAGATCGGCTCGACTGTCGACCCGCAAGCCGAAGCCGACGAAGCGAGCCTTCGGCGCGTGGCGAACGACATAACAGAAGTGTGCCGTGCCCGTTCCGCGCAGCAGCAACTGCGTGTCGTCCCGCAGCACCGTTCGAAGACCGAAGTCGTTGAGAAAGTGCTCGGCCTCGTCGAGGTCCGGACGATCGAAGATCAGATAGGCGAGCGCCGATGCCTTCGTTGTCGGGTGAGGGTGTCGAGCCGGCTGTGTGGTAGTCAGTTTCATGGCGGATGACAGTCAGGCAGGTCGAATGGCAATTGCGAAGGCGGGCGCCGTCGCATCGAGGGACTTTCCAAGCAACGGCAGGCATGCCATCGAACCGGTGCACGACATGTCGGGCGTCGCACGCCACTCGCATCCGTGCGACGAAAGCGGGTGGTTGTGAATGGACGCGCTGGCGCCCGTATGCAGATGTGTCTCCACCGTTTCTCCATTCGTTTTTCGATCGGTTCTCGGGGCCGTGTTCAGCCGCCTTTGTGACATTAAATTCAGAAATGATAGTTTTGTCAATGTAGACATTTGAATCTATACTTGAGCCCGAACAAGGACCGGAAACGTCATGCCGAATACACCGAATCGCCGTACACCCAAGCGCTCCGCTCCGGAAGCACCCCATCCCGTGGTCGCGGTTACCGAAGAGCGCGAGCCGCGCGGCGCGCGCCGCAAGCGGGAAACCCGTGCCCGCCTGCTGGACGCCGCGCTCAGGCTGATGGCGCAGAAGGGGATGGAAGGCGTCGCGATCAACGAGATCACAGAGGCAGCCGACGTCGGTTTCGGCTCGTTCTACAACCACTTCGAATCGAAGGAGGCGATCTACGCCACCCTCGTGGAATCGGTATTCGAGGAGTTCGCGGATTCCCTCGATCGCCTGGCTAGCGGCTTGTCCGACCCGGCGGAAATCATTTCGGTGTCAGTGCGCCATACGCTGATGCGTGCGCGGCGCGAGCCGGTGTGGGGGCACTTCCTGATACGAGAGGGTTTTTCGGCGCGGGTCCTGACGCTCGGTCTGGGTCAGCGCCTGTTGCGAGACATCGAGCGCGGCATCGCCGAGAAACGCTTCGTGGTCGCCGACCCGTTCATCGGCTTCCTTTCGCTTGGCGGTACGGTGCTGACCGCCATTGCCGCCGAACTCAACTTCGTCGCTCCCGGCGCGCCGGCGGTGAATGTGCTGAAGGAACTCGGCTTCAGCGGAGAGCATTTTCCGGAACGCACCGCGGCAACGCTGCTGCATATGCTGGGGCTCAAGCGCGCAGAAGCCGAGAAGATCGCAAGCCGGCCGCTGCCGGTCGTGGAAGCGGTCGAACCGGCACAGTCGTGAACGAGGTGAGGCAGGCGCCGGCCGCGTCACCCCGTGCGAGTGCGGTACCCGCCAGTTCGTGGAATGCCACCGAAGGACGAGAACCCACGCGCATGCGCGTCGAACGGCATCGCGTGGCTTTGGGTGGGGGGAAGTGATCAGCCGGAAGGCTTGGCTGGACCGGGATGTGGCGGCTGTTTAACGAATTCCGACCAGCCCCCATCGACGCGTCTCTGAACGGCCGTTTGGTGGGTGAGTACGTCGATCCGGGGTCCGTAAAACATCGTGACGTTTCACGGGTCTAGGGCGACCCGATTGGTGTTACGAGCGGTGCGACGGCGCCTGTCGAATTCCGGGGGGCAGTTGAGCCTGCATCCTTGCATGCCCGCGTTCGAGTAGCGACGTATCGGGCGTTTCGATCGGCGGCAATACCGCTTCGACCAGCTTCTCCGCCTCAAGACGCTCGACGCCCAGTGCAAGCAGAATTGCTGCGACCACCGGCTCCGGAACGACGTTTTGCGGGCCTTCATTGGTGATTCTGAGGATCGTCGCGAGCGCGGTTCCGGCGATCACGTCGAGCGCGGTGCCGACGCCGACATGGGTGAAACGCCCCAGTGCCAGACCCTGCTCGATATGCGGCGGCAGGAACACGTAGATCAGGCTGCTCGGCCCCGCGGAATGCAGGCCGGCCGCGCAAATGAAGCGCGCCAGCAGCGGATACGCGCGCGCCGCGTGCAGGAACATGCGCACACCACACGCGATGCGGAGCGCCGGATCCTCATAACCGTGGACTTCCGCTTCGATCAAACGCAGCAACTCGTCGTTCAGTTCCTGCGTCACCGCCGCGAGCAGATCCTCGTTGGTGCGGAAGTATTTGTAGAACGTGCCCTGCGACACGTCTGCGGCTGCAATGACGTCCTGGATGACGCTTGCGCCGACTCCCTTTTCTGCGAACACGAGCATCGCGCTTTCGATCAGGCGGGCGCGCATGCGTTCGCGTCGCTCCGCCGCGACGCGGGTCCGATGGTCAACGGTCGTTTCATTCATGGCGGGAATTATACGGCGACGCAACAGACGCTCCGGCTGGCTAGGTGAAGACGAGTATATTGTCATGATGACAAATATCTCATTATTAAAACAAGCAAGCCTGATCAACCGTCTGGAGCGACTCCGCCGTGAATGCCCCGTTCATGACTCACGCAATGACTCAACGCACCGTTCGAGTCGGTGCGCGAACCATTTCCTTTACCGAAGCGGGCGAGGGCCCGGTGGTGCTCATGCCCCACGGCTGCGGTCCCGGCGCTTCCGGCATGTCCAATTACGCGCGCAATGTCGGTGCGCTCGCGTGCGTCCACCGGGTCGTCGTGCCCGACATGCCCGGCTATGGCAAATCGACGAAGGGCCTGGATCGCGGTGACCCGTTCGGCGACCTGGCCGCGAGCATGCTCGGGATGCTCGATGCGCTGCGTATCGAGCGCGCGCACATCCTCGGCAACTCGCTGGGTGGCGCCTGCGCGTTGCGCATGGCGATCGAGCGGCCGGCAGCGGTCGGCCGTCTCGTGCTGATGGGGCCCGGCGGCGTGGACACGACGCGTGGGTTGCCGACGCCCGGCCTCAAGCGTCTGCTGAATTACTACAAGGGCGAAGGCCCGACATTGCAAAAGCTTGCGACGTTCATCCGGGGCGACCTTGTCTACGACGGCAGCCTTGTATCCGATGCGACGCTCCAGGAGCGCTTTCAGTCCAGCATCGACCCGGAGGTCGTCGCCAGCCCGCCATTGCTCGGCCCCAAGGGCATTCCGCAATTCAGGAAACTCGACTTCACGCGCGATCCGCGTCTGGCCGGCGTGCAAAACCCGACGCTCGTGTTGTGGGGAACGGAGGACAAGGTCAATCGACCGAGCGGTGCCCGCTCGCTGCAGCGGCGCATGCCGAACTGCGACGTAGCATCTGTTCAGCAGACCGGTCACTGGGTGCAGTGGGAGCGCGCTGACGAATTCAACGCGATGGTGGTGGCATTTCTGGCCGAAGACAGCGCCGACGCGCCTGACTTCCGCCGTGTTTGAGCCGGAGCGCGCCGCCATGCCGACCATCGCCAGCTCGCCGGCCTCGCCCGACACGTTGTTCGGTCGCGTGCGTCTTGGCTATTTGCTGATCGAATCCGTCCGACTGGACGCCTGGAGCACGTTCGTCACGGAGGGGCTAGGGCTGCATGCGGATCGTCCGCAGCCCACGTTGCTCGCCTGCCGGATCGATGCGCATCAGCGTCGCTTGATCGTTCATGAAGGACAAGCGGAAGACGTCACCGCGATCGGCTGGCAGCTGGCCGACGACGCGGCGTTGAAGCTTGCGTTCGAGCGGCTGTCCGCGTTCGGCATCGAGGTGCTGCAGGGCAGTGCGGACGAAGCCGCGTTGCGAGGGGTGACGCGCTTCTGGCACTTCACCGGACCGAAGCGGTTGCGCACCGAGTTGTTCACCGACGCGGGGCTGACCGATTCGCCGTTGCAGATGAAGGCAAGCGGATTCGTGACAGGCGCATCGGGCCTCGGGCACGTCGCGATCACGACGCGTCAGCCGGAAGCGATGCAGGCGTTCTGGAAAAAGGTATTCGACGCGCGCCTGTCCGACGAAATCGAGGACAAGATCGACGGCCTGAATCTCGATTTCGCATTTCTGCGGCTGAACGAGCGCCACCATTCGCTCGCGACCGCGGCGACGCGCGGGATTCGCCTGAATCCGCTGCGCACGCAGATTCACCACCTGAATCTCCAGTGCGCGTCACTGGACGATGTGACGCAGGCCTATTTGCGGTGCAGGTCGATGGGATACCCGATCGCCAATGCGATCGGCCAGCACCCGAACGACCGCGAGCTTTCGTTCTATGTGCAGACGCCGTCCGGTTTCGAGATGGAACTCGGCTGGAACCCGATCGTCGTGGACGAGCGCGCGTGGAGCACGACGACCTACCGCGGGATCAGCCTGTGGGGCCATCGCCCGGAGAACCTGACGTTGCGCGCCCGGCTGGGCCGCGCGCGACGCGCGTTCGCGTCGCTGCTGCATCCGGAATTCATCATCCAGGGAGACCAAACATGAGCGTAGTGCATCAGGACGATGCGTGCGACGTCGCGATCGTGGGGCTGGGGCCGACCGGCCTGGTGCTCGCACACCTGCTCGGCCAGGCGGGCCACCGCGTCGTCGTGCTCGAGCGCGAACCGGTGTTTTACGGTAATGCCCGCGCTGTTTATACCGACGACGAATGCATGCGGATTTTCCAGCATCTGGCGGTGGCCGACGAACTGCAGGCGCGCATGATGATGGAAACGCCGGTGCAGCTCGTGCGCCCCGACGGCACGCCGATCACGCAGTACATGCCGCGCAAGCGACCGCTCGGCTGGCCGATCATCAATTTCTTCTATCAGCCGTATCTCGAAACGACGTTGTCCGACACGCTGTCGCGCTATCCGAACGTCACGATCCGGCGCGGGCGCGAAGTCGTCGATTTCTCGCAGGACGCCGACCGCGTCGACATCGTGCACCAGGCCACGCGCGATGCGCGCTTCAGCGAAGCCACGGATGCGCGTACGCGCTTGAGTGCGGAACCCGATGTGCAATCGCTGCGGGCGCGGTACATGGTCGGAGCGGACGGCGGGCGCAGCATCGTGCGCACGCGACTCGGCATCGACATGGCCGGCAAGAGCTTTCCCGAACCGTGGCTCGTCGTGGATATCGAGCGCAAGCCCGGAACGGACGCACTGCGCCACCTGCCGTACTTCAATTTCGTCGTCGACCCAAAGCTGCCGGTCGTGAGCTGCGTGCAGCCCGACAAGTTTCACCGCTTCGAATTCATGCTGATGCCCGGTGAAACGAAAGAGAACATGGAGCGACCGGAGACGGTGCGCGCGTACCTGTCCCGGTTCGTCGATCCGGACCAGTTCGTCGTCAAGCGCAAGCTCGTTTATACGTTCAATGCGCTGATCGCGGCCAAATGGCGGATCGGCCGCGTGATGCTCGCGGGCGACGCGGCGCACATGACGCCGCAGTTCATGGGGCAGGGTGCCAGCTCCGGCGTGCGCGACGCGTACAACCTCGGGTGGAAGCTCGACCTCGTGCTGCGCGGCGCCGCCGGCGATGCACTACTGGACACCTACCAGTCGGAGCGCCACGCGCACGCCAAGGCGATGATCGACGTGTCCGTGCTGCTGAAGAATGTCGTATCCGTACGCAATCCGCTGGGCACGTTCGTGCGCGACACGTCGCTCGCGGTCATCCGGATGATCCCGCCGCTCAGGCGCTGGTTTCAGGAGGGCGGTTTCAAGCCGGCGCCCGTGTACAGGAAGAACGCGTACATCGGGCTGCCGCGGCGCCGCCGCAACGGCCCGGAGGGGGCGCTTGCCCCGCAACCCGAAGTGCGCCGGTTCGACGGCGCGAGGCAGCGGATGGACGACGTGCTCGGGCGCGGATTTTCGCTCGTTGGCCTGAACGTTGATCCGTCCCGGTATCTGGATGCCGCGTCCGCTGAAGTGCTGCAGGCGTTGTCGGTGCGGTACGTCACGCTCTATCCGTACGGAGGACGTCCGCAGGGGCTCGAGGGCGTCGAGCGCGACAACCGCAACGGTGGCGCACCCGAGGTCGAGGACATTGACGGCAACATGATCGCGTGGTTCGCGAAGGCGGGGTTTCGCGACAAGGCCGTGGCGATCCTCAGGCCGGACCGGTTCGTATTCGCCGTCGTACCCGTGACCGAACTCGATCGCACGGTGACGCGCCTGCGCGACCAGCTCGGCGTGCCGAATACGGGCGGCGGTACCCGCGCGGCCGTGCCGGCCGATGCGGCGTCGTTCGCCAGGGCTGCCTGAATTCCGACTCTTTCATTCCGCCAATCATGTGTCCCTTACCTGACGATTCCCGTATTCATGCCGCCGCCGACGCACTGCGCAATGCGCGCGCGACGCGCACTCCGGTCGAACCGATTGCCGAGCGGTTCGGCATTGCCGGGCTCGCTGCCGCCTATGCGGTGGCCGAAGCGAACACGGCGGCGCGAACCGCTGCCGGCGCGCGCATCATCGGCAGGAAGATTGGATTGACATCGCTCGCGGTGCAGCGGCAACTCGGCGTCGACCAACCTGACTTCGGCGTGCTGTTTGACGACATGGAGTATCTCGACGGCGACGACGTGCCGATGGATCGCTTGCTGCAACCGAAGATCGAGGCCGAGGTCGCGTTCGTCGTCGGTCGCGATCTCGACGACCACGCACCGAGCTACAGCCGCGTCGTGTCGTCGCTGGCCTATGCGTTGCCGGCGCTCGAGATCGTCGACAGTGCAATCGCCGACTGGCGGATCACGCTAGAGGACACCGTCGCCGACAATGCGTCGTGCGGCGCGTACGTGCTCGGCCATCAGCCGGTGTCGCTCGGCCGGCTTTCGCTCGGCGAGCTCGGCATGACGATGACCAAGCACGGCGACGTCGTCTCGACCGGCGTCGGTGCAGCCTGCCTTGGCCATCCGTTGCGCGCGGTCTATTGGCTCGCTCGTACGATGGCGCGTCATGGACAGGGCCTGCGTGAAGGTGACGTGATCCTGTCCGGTGCGTTTGGCCCGATGGTGGCGGTGGCGAGCGGGGACGCGATTCACGCGCAAATCGGCGCGCTCGGCAGCGTGCATTGCCGTCTCGTCACAGGAGCCGCTCAATGAGCAGGAAACTCAAGGTTGGCATCATCGGCAGCGGCAACATCGGCACGGATCTGATGATCAAGATCCTGCGGCACGGCGAACATATCGAGATGGGTGCGATGGTCGGGATCGACGCCGCGTCGGACGGGCTGGGGCGTGCAGCCCGGATGGGCGTCGCCACGACGCACGAAGGCGTCGAGGGGCTCGCGCGGATGCCCGCGTTTGCCGACATCGACATCGTGTTCGATGCGACGTCTGCATCGGCCCACGCGTACAACGATGCGTTCCTGCGCACGATCAGGCCCGGCATCCGCGTGGTCGACCTGACGCCGGCGGCGATCGGTCCGTACTGCATTCCGGTGGTCAACGGCGCGCGCCATCTGGATGCACCCAACGTCAACATGGTGACGTGCGGCGGACAGGCGACGATCCCCATGATCGCGGCGGTGTCGCAGGTCACCAACGTCCACTACGGCGAGATCGTCGCATCGATCTCGAGCCGGAGCGCGGGACCGGGCACGCGTGCCAACATCGACGAGTTCACCGAGACGACGGCGCGCGCGATCGAAACGGTCGGCGGCGCGGCAAGAGGCAACGCGATCATCGTGCTCAATCCGGCCGAGCCACCGCTCATGATGCGCGATACGGTATACACGCTCAGCGATTTCGCCGACGAAGCGCGCATCGAGGCCTCGGTCGCGCGGATGGTGGACGCGGTGCAGTCGTACGTGCCGGGCTACCGCCTGAAGCAGCGCGTGCAGTTCGATCGCATCGAATCCGATCGGCCGATTCGCATTCCGGGTGTCGGCGAACGCATGTCGGGCCTCAAGACTTCGATCTTCCTCGAAGTCGAGGGGGCCGCCCACTATCTGCCGGCCTACGCCGGCAACCTCGACATCATGACGAGCGCGGCCCGGGCGATGGCCGAACAGGTCGCCGCCCGCATGCTGCGCGACGCAACGTGAGAACGCCGCCCATGGACAAGAAGGTCTATATCTCCGATGTGACGCTGCGTGATGGCAGCCACGCGATTCGTCACCAGTACAGCGTGGCGCAGGCGCGGCAGATCGCGACGGCGCTCGATGCCGCGCGGGTCGATTCGATCGAAGTCGCGCATGGCGACGGCCTGCAGGGCGGCAGCTTCAACTATGGTTTCGGCGCGCATACCGACCCGGAATGGATCGCGGCCGTCGCCGAGGTCGTCACCCACGCGAAGGTCGCCACGCTGCTGCTGCCCGGTATCGGCACCGTGCACGATCTCCGTGCCGCGTACGACGCGGGCGCACGCATCGTACGGGTCGCCACGCATTGCACGGAAGCCGACATTTCCCGCCAGCACATCGAATTCGCGCGTGAACTCGGCATGGAGGCCGTGGGCTTCCTGATGATGAGTCACATGCACACGCCCGCCGGCCTGGCCGAGCAGGCGAAGCGGATGGAAAGCTATGGCGCGACCTGCTGCTACGTCGTGGATTCCGGCGGTGCGATGAACATGAATGACGTGCGCGACCGCGTCCGCGCGTTCAAGGATGTGCTGAAACCCGACACCGAGGTGGGCATTCACGCGCACCACAACCTGAGTCTCGGTGTGGCGAACTCGATCGTCGCGGTCGAGGAAGGGTGCGATCGTGTGGACGCGAGCCTGGCGGGAATGGGAGCCGGGGCGGGGAACGCACCGCTCGAGGTATTCGTCGCGGCAGCCGAGCGCCTCGGCTGGCGTCACGGCACGGATCTGTACCGGCTGATGGATGCGGCGGACGATATCGTCCGGCCGCTGCAGGACCGCCCGGTGCGCGTCGACCGGGAGACGCTTGCGCTCGGTTATGCCGGCGTGTATTCCAGCTTTCTGCGCCATGCTGAACTGGCTGCCCGGAAATATGATCTCGGTACGGTCGATATCCTCGTCGAACTAGGGCGGCGCGGTATGGTGGGCGGTCAGGAAGACATGATCGTCGACGTGGCGCTGGATCTGTCGAACGCCCGGGACGCATCCCGAGCGGCGACGTAGGTAGGCGGCGTTTCGATACCGAAACGACACGCTTTAAATATATTTCGTCATCCATATCATACGTTTCATGCCGGAGCTGATCGTGCACCGAATCGACGTCCATCATCATTTCGTTCCGCCGGCCTATCGCGATGCGATGTCGAGGCAGGGCATACAGAAGGTCGCCGGCGCGGCATTGCCGGAATGGCATGCGCAAGCGTCGCTCGACGTGATGAACGAGAACGGCATTCAGGCGGCGCTGCTGTCGATCTCGGCGCCGGGTGTGTATTTCGGCGACCTCGAAGCAGCGCGCACGCTCGCACGTCAATGTAACGAATTTGCGGCGCAGCTTTGCGATGCGCATCCCGGCCGCTTCGGTTCGTTCGCGGTTCTGCCGATGCCGTTTACCGAACTGGCCTGTGCGGAAGCCGTTCACGCGCTCGACGTGCTGAAAGCGGACGGCGTCGTGCTGCTGGGTAGTACGGAAGGAAAGTTTCTCGGAGCGCCGGAATTCGACGAACTGATGGCCGAGCTCGATCGCCGCCATGCGGTCGTGTTCGTGCACCCGAACCTGCATCGGACGAGCGAGTCGCTCGGGCTCGGTGCGCCCGGCTTCCTGATCGAGTTTCTGTGCGATACGACGCGCGCGGCGGTCAACCTGATGCTGACGGGGACGCTGGAGCGTTACCCGAATATTCGCTGGATTCTCGCGCACGCGGGCGGATTCCTGCCTTACGTCGCGTGGCGCGTGTCGCTGGCCAACCTGATGCCGGAATACCTTTCGGCGGTACCGGCCGGCGCGCTCACTTACATCAGGCGCTTTCACTTCGACACGGCACTGTCGCCTGCCGCGTATCCGCAGGCCGCGTTGCGCGAACTGGTCGAGCCGTCACAGGTCCTGTTCGGCAGCGATTTCCCGTTCGCGCCGGCGCCGGTGGCCGCGATGCAGCGCGAAACGCTCGAACGGTCGCCTGTCTGGGACGCCCACGCGCGCGCCGGCATCGAGCGCGGCAACGCGCTGCGCCTGTTCCCGCGCTTGGCCGGCGATGCGGAGCGCGTCGCCAGTAAGCCGCCGCACGACAGCGGCCCGTTGACTTCGCTCCGGCGCGCGGCGGCCGGCGCGAGCGTCCGGTTGATCGACCGGCTCAGGGACCGCTGAATCCCGCTTCGTCTGGCCCCCCGGACGCGCATGCCTGGCGGATGACTTCCGCCCGGCGGTGACGCTTGCCGCCGTTTCGCCGGTGGCGCCTTTCTGCACATCACAACAATTGGAGACAACATGAAACATACGAGCGCGGCCATTCTTCTGTCGATCGCGGCGATATCGTGCGCCCGAGCACAATCGGCGGGTCAGTGGGTCATGAACGCTGGATGGCTTCACATGGCGCCGCAGGATTCGAGCGAACCGTTGACGGTGAATGCACTCGGACGCTCGAGCACGGTGGCGGGCAGCGGCGCGAGCGTGGCGGATACGGATACGTTCGCGCTGACGGCAACCTATTTCGTCACCGATCACATCGCACTCGAGACGATCCTGGGCATTCCACCGAAATTGCATCTGAGCGGCACCGGCTCCCTGTCGTCACTCGGCGAACTGGGGACGGCTAGCGCGTGGAGCCCGGCGATTCTTGCGCAATACCATTTCGGCGAACCGTCGGCCCGCTTTCGGCCGTATGTCGGCGCGGGCCTGACTTATGTGTGGTTCCGGGACGTACAGCTGAGCAACAAGGTCGCGAGTGGCGCATTCCTGTATTCGCCGACGCTCGGCAGCCGTCTTGAAGGCCCCACGTCGGTGACGCTGAGCCATTCGTTCGCGCCGATCGTCAACGCCGGGCTGACGTACAACATCGATTCGCACTGGTCGGTCGGTGTGTCGGTCGCCTACGTGTGGTTGTCGACAAAAGCCGACCTGAGCACGCGATCCGCGGTCGGAACCGTGACGAGTTCGACGCGGATCAAGATCGATCCGATCACGACCTTCGTGTCGTTGGGGTATCGGTTCTGAACGGGATAAAGCGGCGTGCGCCCATTTGGCAGACAGTCTTCTTGGAAGGGTTGGCGTCCGCCATCGCGCGGACACTCGTGGCGACCGCCAGGCCGGCATGAGCATCGCTGCGTCCTACGTCGGCTCGTTGCGCCGTGGGCACCGCGCGCCAGCACGCAACAGCGCGACGCCGAGCACTGCCGCCCATTCGGCCATGCGGTCCGAGGTGCCCGCCGCGTCCGGTAGCGCGGACAGTTCGGCATGCATGTGGTCGATGATCTGCCGGAATCCGGCATCGCGCAGTGCGTACAGGTGCACCTCGACCCACAGCGGGAAACATTCCCAGCCGGCGGCGATGTTCGTGGAGCCGGCGGCGGTGCAGTCACCGCCGCCTTCCGGCGTCGCCAGCCGAAGCTTCCCGATCATTCGATCCTGGTCGCGGCGCAGGATCTCGATCAACGGTTCGCGCTTGTGTTCGAAGTGCGCATAGAACGCGCCGCGCGTATAACCAGCGCACTCGGCGATATGTTCGACGCTTGTATCGGCAAAACCTTTCGCGATGAATAGAGCGCGAGCGGTGGCGATGAGCCGCTCGCGGGTGTCGAGCCTGCGTTGCTCGCGTGTGAGGCGGGTGGGTTTCATCCTGGGTTGTTGTCGAGTGTTCCCGTGCGGCATCCGGCGCGCGGCGCCGCGCGTGTCGCTTCCGCACGAATGACCGCGGCGATGTCGAGCGCGAGCATATCGAGCGCATGGCGATGCGCATCGACGAGCGCGTCGTAGCCCGCCGATGCGCCGGCCCGAATGACGCTGCGGCACGTCAGCACCGGCTGCCCGGCCCCGGAACTCACACTCCACGTCGCATCGAGCAGCACGTGCGACGCAGGCCACGACTCGATACGCTGGATGTTGACCGTGACCCTGTAGACGGGTGCGTCGGCAGCATGGGCGACGCGGTGAACATCGATCGTGCCGAGCCGGGAGGCGACGCGCGTCGACAGCCCGTCGCGCAGCTCGTCGCCGAGCGGCGCGGCCCAGCGCTCCTGCTCGAGGATATCGACCCGGCCGGGTCCGCTTTGCACGACGAACCGGTTGCCGTCCGCCGGCGCCGTGACGTGCACGGCCTGGATGTCGATCAGCCATGGGGGAGGTGACGCAACAGCGTCGCTGCCGGCACTGTCCGTCATCGCGAGGGTATGGAAGTGCACGGGCGGCGACGTGCAGGCGCTCAGCACGGCCAGTGCGACGCACGTCGTGATGCGCAACGGCATGCGAAGCCGATGAAACGATCGCGCTTTCATTGCTGTTCTCCCTTCTTGCCGAACAGCAGCGACTCCGGATGACGCTGCAGATAGTCGGCGAGCGCGTTCAACGACTGGAGCGTCTGCGTGAGCGATTGCATCGCGTCATGTACGTCCGACTGCATCGGCGAATCCTGCCGTAACGTCGACTCCGCCGCGTTGAACGTGCGTTGGGCGGCGGCCAGCGTGTCATGTGCTTGCGGTACCACCTGCTCGTCGAGGTGGCCGAACAACTGGTTCGCATGCGCCAGTGCGCCGTTCAGATTGTTGCCGATCCGGTCGAACGGAACCTGGTCGAGCTTGTGCGCGATGTCGGCAATCTGCACCTGGAGTTCGTCGAGCGTGTTGGGCACGGTCGGAAGCTCCACCGGCGTATGGCGCACGTCCACGTTGGCGCGCGGCGCCTTCGGGAACATGTCGAGCGCCACGTAGAGCTGGCCGGTCAGCAGGCTGCCGGTGCGCAGTTGCCCGCGCAGCCCCTGCACGACCAGGTGTTCGAGCAGTTCGTGGCCGCCTGCCGTATCGGGCGCGGGCAGCGCCGTATCGCTGCGCCGGCTCAGTCGCGACGGATACAGCGCCATCGTGACCTTCATGCTGAAGTTGCGCGCGTGCTCGTTGTACTCGATGCCGATGCTCGTGACCTGGCCGAGCGCAATGCCGCGCAGATCGACCGGCGCGCCGACCGCGAGCCCGCGCAGCGACTGGTCGAAGCGCATGACGACCATCAGCGGCGTGCCGTCGGGGTCGCGCATCGCGTCGGCTTCGTCGGATGCGAGCCGGAACGGCGCGTTGTCGGCTGCCTGCGGCGCCTCCGGCTGGCCGGGCGGCGACTGAAATGCGAGGCCGCCGACGATCACCGTCGCCAGCGATTGCGTATTGAGTTTCAGTCCGCTCGAATCGAGCCGCAGATCCACGCCGCTCGCGTGCCACCAGCGCGTGTTGGTACCGACGTACTTGTCGTAGGGCGCCTTCACGAACGCCTGCACGTCGACGCCGGTCCCGTCCTTGTCGAGCGAGAAGCCGACGACCTGGCCGACCTGCAGATGCCGATAGAACAGCGGCGAGCCGATGTCGACCGAGCCGAGCGAGTCGCCATGCAGCAGATAGCGGCGGCCCTGCTGGTCGGCGGTGACGGGGGGCGGTGTCTCGAGACCGGTGAAGTCGGTCTGCTTCTGCGGGGAGCGGCCGAGATCCGCGCCGATGTACGCCCCGGAGAGCAGTGTGCCGAGCCCGGAAATCCCCGTAGCGCCGACGCGCGGTCGAACGACCCAGAAGCGCGTGTCGCGGTTCGCGAACCGCGCTGCATCGCGCGTCAGCTGAATGCTCGCGATCACGCGCTTGAAGTCGGGGGTGAGCGTGATGGTCCGGACCGAGCCGATATCGACGTCCTTGTAGCGGACCTTGGTCTTGCCGGCTTCTAGGCCATCGGCGTTGGCGAACGTGACCGTGATCGTCGGGCCGGTCGCGGCGACGGTCCGGATCACGAGCGACAGCCCGATCAGTGCGCATACGAGCGGCACGATCCAGACGAGGGACGGGATCCAGCGGCTGTACGGCCGGATCTCGGGCGGAGGAATATCGAAAGGAGACATCGTTCTGGAATACGAAAGGAATGGGCGGGCTGGCGCCCGTTCAGGGTTGGCGGCGGCCGGTAGCCGGGCGTGGCGCGCCGTCCCAGATGAGCCGCGGATCGAACTGCATCGACGCGACCATCGTCAGCACGACCACGGCGCCGAACGCGAGCGCGCCGGGGCCGGGCGTGATGTCGGCGAACGAGCCGAAATGCACGAGCGCGATCGTGAGCGCGACGACGAACACGTCTAGCATCGACCAGCGGCCCACGCGCTCGACGAGGCGGTGCAGCCGGGCGCGTTCGAGCGGCCGCCATTGCACGCCGCGGTAGGCGGCGATTGCCTGCAACGCGAGGATCGCGAGCTTGAGCATCGGCACGAGCACGCTCGCAATGAACACGATGACGGCGAGCGCCCAGTCGCCGGACGTCCAGAAGTACGCGACGCCGCCGAGGATCGTGTCGTCCTCGGCCCGGCCGAGCGACGTCGCGTGCATGACGGGCAACAGGTTCGCCGGGACGTAGAGCAGTGCGGCCGCGGCGGCGAGCGCGCCCGTGCGGGCCGCACTGTGCGGGCGGCGCGCGTGCAGCCGCGAACCGCAGCGCGTGCAGCGCGGGTCGGACATATGTGCCGACTGCACACGCGCGCAGTGGTGACAGGTGACCAATCCCGCCGCGCGAGCCGTCATGCGCGTCGGTCCTTCGGCTAACCGGGGCGCGGCGTGATGCGTCATGTCGGGGCGGGGCGGTGTCGTGCGCGCGGCGCTGTCCGGCTGCAGCGCGACGAGTTCGTCGCGCGCTTCCCACAGGTGGACCGGGTCGATCGACGACAGCATGCCGAGCATCACGGTAAGCGCGCCGAACGCGAACAGCGCGGGCTCGGCGAGCACGTGCGCGAGGCTCGTCATCTTGACGATCGTGATCAGTACGCCGAGCATCAGCACTTCCACCATGCTCCACGGCTGCAACAGCCGAGTGCCGAGCAGGACCGCCGCGAAGCGCCTCGGTACGCGGCCTGCGCGCAACGGCACGAGCAGGTACAGCCACGCGGCAAGCTCCATCAGCGGGAACAGCATCGTCGTGCAGAACACCAGCACGGCCACCACCGGCTGGCCGTTCGACCATAGCGCGAGCACCGCGTCGCCGAGCGTCGCGCGCGACGCGATGCCGGCCGCATCGAGCGCGACGATCGGGAAGGCTTGCGCGATGCAACAGGTCAGCAGCGCGGCAAGCGTCAATGCGCACAGCCGGTCGAGTGAGCGGCGGCCGTGCGCGGCGCCGCTCACGCGGGCGCGGCACCTCGGGCAGCGCGCCGTCAGCGCGCGCAGGCGCGGCGGACGCTGAAGCAGGAGGTCGCATTCGTGACAGGCGACCAGGTTATCGGGTTTCATCGGGAATCGATCATGCGGGTAACGGAGGCCGGACGCCGCGGGACGTGCAATACGCCGGGCATCGGGCATCGAGGTTCGGCCCGGTGCGGCCCGAAGGCGCGCGACCGGTCCGTCGACGCAAACGGCGGCTATTGCCGGGCCGCGACCGTCGTGCCGGTCTCGGGCGGCAGTTCGCCCAT
Organism: Burkholderia sp. AU6039; assembly: GCF_002223365.1. NCBI lineage: Bacteria > Pseudomonadati > Pseudomonadota > Betaproteobacteria > Burkholderiales > Burkholderiaceae > Burkholderia > Burkholderia sp. AU6039. The sequence goes on along the minus strand of NZ_NKFK01000005.1, from coordinate 1,699,934 downwards.
CGCCTGCAGGAGCGCCGCCGTATCGGTCATTCGGCGGCTCGCGGCACGCACCGCATCGAGATCCGCGTTCAGATAGCGCTGCTCGCTCGCCCGTTGCGAGGTCATCGGAACGGCACCCAGCGTGCGGCGCTGCACCGTTTCACGGAAGGCCTCGCCGGCCGCGCGCGCCGCGAGTTCGTTCGCGGCCAGCGCTTGCGCGTCGTTGTCCAGCGCGGCGAGCGAATCCGCGGCATCGCCGAACGCGGACAGCACCGTCGCCTTGTACTGCAGCACCGCCGCGTCGTACGCATCGCGCGACGCCCGTCGGTGAGCCAGCAGGGCGCCACCGTGGAAAATCGGCTGCGACAGCCCGGCGCCGACCGCCCACAGCCCGCCGGCGCCCGACAACAGCGCTGGCCAGCTGAAGCCGCCGCGCCCCATCGTTGCGGTGAGCGAGAGGCTCGGGAACAACTGCGCGGTCGCTTCGCCGACGTCGGCCGATGCGGCCTTCACTGCTGCCGCGGCCGCGCGAATGTCGGGGCGCGCCTTCAGCAGGTCGGACGGCACGGCGACGGGCACGTGCTCCGGCAGTGACAGCCCGGTGAAAGCGGGAATCGGCGGCGGCGCGTCGGGCGTGCGGCCGAGCAGGATCGCAAGGGCGTGAACGGCGCGCGCGCGTTGCTGGCGCAGCGGCGGCAGCGTCGCGGTCAGCGACGCCGCATCCTGTGTCGACGCCAGCGCCTGCACGCGGGACACCGCGCCGAGCGCCTGGCGCTGCTGGTCTTCGAGCGCGGTCGCTTGGGCGACGGCGACCAGGCGTTCGGTCAGCATGATCTGGCGGTCGAGCGCCGCGGCGCCGATGGCCGTGCCGACGATGTTGGCCGCCAGCGCGCGCCGCGCCGCTTCGAGCTCGCAACCGCGCACGTCGACGCGTGCGGCGCTCGCCGCATTCGCATACCGCGTGGCGCCGAACAGGTCGAAGGTGTAATGCGCCTGCAGTTGCCCGACGAAGACGTTGTAGCGCAGGTTTTGCGCACCTGCGCCGGAAATGTCCGGCGTGCGCGTGCGGGCGACCTGCGCGTTCGCGTCGATCGACGGCAGCGTCGACGCGCCGATCTGCGCGCGTAGTTCCTCCTGCGCGGCGGCGAGCGTCTTTTCCGTTGCGGCCAGCGTCGGGTTCGCGCGCAGGCCTTCGTCGACCAGCGCGTCGAGCGCGCTGGAGCGATACAGGCGCCACCATTGCGGGACGGGGGCGGCGCCGACGTCGAATTGCTGCGTGACACCTGCCGCTTCGACGGTGCGCGGCGCCTGAGGCATCGCGCCGTAGTGTGCCGGCGACGGCATCGCGGGCGGCGTGCTGTTCGGCGCCATTGCACAGCCGCTCAGGCCGAGCGCCGCGCTCGCGGCGAGCACCGATGTGATACGAGGGAATGTCATCAGCATGTCTCCGAGGGTGCGACGGTCATTGCGCACGACTCGCGTTCGTCGCTGCGCACCTTGAAGCAGGTCGCATAGAGGGCCGGCAGGAAAAAGATGGTCAGCACCGTCGCGATCGTGATGCCACCCATCAGCGCCGTGGCCATCGGGCCGAAGAAGCCCGAGCGCAGCAGCGGAATCAGCGCGAGCACGGCCGCGGCGGCGGTCAGCATGATCGGCCGGAAGCGGCGCACGGTTGCGCCCACGATCGCGGCGAAACGCGGATGCCCGGCCGCGATGTCCTGGTCGATCTGGTCGACCAGGATCACGGAGTTGCGCATGATGATCCCGAACATCGCGATCACGCCGAGCAGCGCGACGAAGCCGAACGGCTTGCCGAACAGCAGCAGCGCGGCGACCACGCCGATCAGGCCGAGCGGCGCCGTCAGCACGACGATGAAGGTGCGCGAGAAGCGCTTGAGCTGGATCATCAGCAGCGTCAGCACCGTGATGATCATGATCGGCATCTGCGCATTGATCGAGGTCTGGCCCTTCATGCTTTCCTCGGCCGCGCCGCCGATCTCGATCCGGTAGCCGGCCGGCAGCGAGGCGCGCACCGTGGCCAGCGCGGCGTCGATGTCGCGCGTCACGCCGATGCTCGGCGCTTCGCCGCGCACGTCGGCCTGCACGGTGACGGTCGGTTGACGATCGCGTTCCCAGATCACGCCGTATTCGAGCGTGTCGCGCACGTGGCCGATCGTGCCGAGCGGCACGGGGCCGTGCGGCGTCGGGATCGCCAGGCCTGTGAGCTTCGACGGATCGATCCGTTCGCTCTTCGGCGCGCGCAGATCGACGTCGATGAGCTTGTCGCGCTCGCGATACTGCGTGACGGTGTAGCCGGACAGGGTCATCGCGAGAAAGCCCGACACGTCTTCCGACGTCACGCCGAGCTGGCGTGCCTTGAGCTGGTCGATCTCGAACGAGACCGACCGCTCGGCCGGCTCGTCCCAGTCGAACTGCACGTTGCGCGTGCGGGCGTCGGCGCGCACCTTGTCCGCCACTTTTTCCGCGATGCCGCGGACGGCGGCGATGTCGTCGCCGCTGACCCGGAACTTGATCGGGAAGCCGACGGGCGGCCCGTTCTCGAGCCGCGCGACGCGGGTGCGCACGGTCGGGAACCGGCTGGCGAGCGTCGATTCGAGCCAGTGCGACAGCCGGTCGCGCGTCTCGACGTCCTTGGCCGTGATCACGAACTGCGCGAAGTTCGGCTGCTGAAGCTGCTGGTCGAGGGGCAGATAGAAACGCGGCGCGCCGGTGCCGACGAAATCGACCACGTGGTCGATTTCGGGTCGACCGTCGAGCGCCTTTTCGAGCCGTTTTGCCTCGCGCAGGGTGGCCTCGAACGAGGCGCCTTCCGGCAAGCGCATGTCGACGAGCAGTTCGGGCCGCTCCGAATTCGGGAAAAACTGCTGCGGCACGCGCGTGAACGCGGCCATCGCGATCGCGAACAGCACGGCGGTGACGCCGAGCACCACCCAGCGCCGCTCGATGCAAGCCGAGATCCACCCGGACAGCCGGCGGTAGAAGCCCGTGTCGTACACCTCGTCTCCGTGTGCGTGACCGTCGCGATGCGCCTGCTCGGGCAGCATGTGGTAGCCGAGCAGCGGCACCAGCACGACGGCCGCGAACCACGATACGATCAGCGCGATCGCCGATACCTCGAAAATCGATCGCGTGTATTCGCCGGTGCTCGATTTCGCGAGCGCGATCGGCAGGAAGCCGGATACCGTGACGAGCGTGCCCGTCAGCATCGGGAATGCCGTGCTCGTATAGGCGAAGGCCGCCGCGCGTGCGCGGCTCCAGCCCTGTTCGAGCTTCACCGCCATCATCTCGACGGCGATGATCGCATCGTCCACCAGCAGCCCGAGCGCGAGCACCAACGTGCCGAGCGACACCTTGTCGAGGCCGATGCCGAATACGTGCATGCACAGTGCCGTCACGGCCAGCACGATCGGAATCGTGATGACGACGACCATCCCGGTACGCAGGCCGAGCGACACGAGGCTGACCACGAGCACGATCGCGACGGCTTCGCCGACCGCTTCGACGAAGTCGTCCACCGAGTGCTTGACGGCATGCGGCATGCTCGACACCGAGGTCAGCTTCAGGCCGGCCGGCAGACCGGCCTGGAGCTCGGCTGCCTTCGCGTCGAGCGCCTTGCCGAGGTCGATCACGTCGCCGCCCTTTTGCATCGTGACGCCGATGCCGAGCACGGCATGGCCGTTCGTACGCATCTGCGTGACGGGCGGGTCGTCGTAGCCGCGCGTGATCTTCGCGACGTCGCCGAGCCGGAACGTCCGGTCGTTCACGGTGATCAGCATGTCGGCAAGCGCCTGCGTGTCCTTGAACGCACCGCTCGGCCTCACGAATACGCGATCGTCCGCGGTCGTGATGGTGCCGACCGGCGCGACGGCGTTTTGTGCATCGATGGCCTGGGCGAGCTGCTGCGGCGTGATGGCGAGCCGCGTCAGCTGCGCATTCGAGATCTCGACGAACACGTGCTGGGCCGGGTCGCCGAAGTAGTCGACCTTCGCGACGCCCGGCACGCGCAACAGCCCGGCGCGCAGCCTGTCCGCGTAATCGTGCAACTGCGCCGGCGAGTACCCGTCGCCTTCGAGCGCATAGACGTTGGTATAGACGTCGCCGAATTCGTCGTTGAAGAACGGTCCGACCGTTCCCTTCGGCAGTGTCGAGCGGATATCGCCGACCTTCTTGCGCACCTGATACCAGGTTTCGGGCACCTGGTCGACCGGCGCCGAATCCTTCATCGCGAAGAAAATCATCGATTCGCCGGGGCGCGAGTAGCTCTTGATGTTGTCGACGTACGGCGCGGCCTGGAGCTGGCGGCCGATGCGGTCGGTGATCTGTTCCTGCACTTCGCGCGCCGAGGCGCCCGGCCAGTAGGTCTGGATCACCATGGTGCGGAACGTGAACGGCGGATCCTCGGATTGCGCGAGCCGCGTATAGCCGATCACGCCGAAGATCGTGGCGAGGCCGATCAGAAAAATCACCAGTTGCTGATGCTTGAGCGCCCACGAGGACAGATTGAAGCGACGGTCGTCGCCCGAGCCGGCATCGGTTCGCGGATCGTGCGGGCCGTCCGACGGATGTTGACGTTCGGGGGCGTTCATGACGGGAACTCCTCGGGATGCAGCGGTGGCACGGCGCGTACGCGCTCGCCGGCGCTGACCGTATGGACGCCTTGCATCACGACGCGCTCGCCGCTCTCGAGCCCCGACGTAATGGACACCGTGCGCTCGTCGTAGCGTCCGATCGAAACCGGGCGCAGTTCCAGCGTGTCGCTGCCCTTGCGGACGACCCAGACTGCCGGCGTTTCGCCGCGGTGAAAGAGTGCGGTGGCCGGCAGCGTGATCGCGTGGGCGGCGGCGTCGGCGGTACCGTCGAACGTGACGTTGGCGGTCATGCCCGAGCGGACGTCCGGGCCCGGCGCGATCAGCGTCAGCTTCACGCGCCACGTGCGGCTCTGCGGATCGGCCGCTGCCGCGACTTCACGCACGCGTGCGTCGAGGATCTTTCCCGGCAGTGCCGTCAGGCCGACGTGAGCGACGCGGCCGACGGCGAGATCGCGCAGGTCACGCTCCGAGACGTCGCACACGATGTCGAGATCGCCGCTCCAGTCGAGGTGAAACACCGCCTGGCCGGACTCGACGTTCTGTCCGGTATTGGCGTCTTCCGACGTGATGACCCCGTCGTGATCCGCGATCAGCGTCGCATAGCGCAGATGATCGTCGGCGAGCGCCATTTGAGCGAGGGCGGAATCGCGTTGCGCGACCGCCGATGCATACGCGTCCTGCGTCGTCTCGAGCTGTGCCGGCGCAATCAGGTTGGCCTGGGCTTGCGCGCGGTCGCGCTCCAGCTGCTGCTTCGCATAGACGGCGCGATGCTCGGCGGCATCGAGCTGCGCACGGGCATTCAGCAGCGTGTTGTGCAGGTCGGCCGGATCGAGCATCGCGAGTGCCTGGCCTGCCTTGACGACGTCGCCGATTCGCACGCGCCGCTCGACGATCTTGCCGCCGACCCGGAACGACAGCGGCGTCGAATATCGTGCCTGGACCTGCGCGGGTAGCACGCGCTGCCCTGCGTCGTTGTCCGCATGAACCGCCAGCGCAGCGACCGGTTGCAATTCGGGCGCGGGCGCTTCGCGCGAGTGGCAGGCCGTCAGCAGAATCGCACAGCAGGCGAAAGCGATCGGCGCCCGCCGAACCGGCGGCGCGAGGCGTGTCAGAAACGGGCGCGTTACATTCCGCGCGTCAAGACTGGGTGATTTCACGATGTTTCCAAGACAAGTGAGAGGTCAACTGAAGAAATTCGACGACGATCCTGCTGATAAATCAGTACTCCAATATTTGTGATGCAAATCGGCCGCGTTTCCGGGCTACCGATGCCCATGCACTGTGACGGCCGCTGACCTGGCGACGGATCGGTCGCGTCGGTGGCGCGGCCGGCCGACAGAGCCGGGCGGCGCCTCACATCGCCGTCGCCTGGTGTCCGGACCTGGCGCACGACGGGATAACTAACCGGCGGGGACGGCTTGCACAGGCCGTGAACGCGCTGGCGTTGCCCGCTACCGCGCGTCGGACGCCGTGTTGGCACAGGAACCCTGTGCTGAGATTTCCGAGATTAGACTCATAACTGATAATATTGTCAAGTATGAGTGGTTAATCTAAGATTGCGGCATGCAGAAAATTCTTACGAACAGGGAAGACGCGCTCATGGACCGAACGGTCGGGCCCCGTCGCCCGAACGTCTCCGTTGGGGAGGCGGTGCATCGCCAACCGCGCGGCGCGCGCCGCAAGCAGGCGACGCGCATGCGTTTGCTGCAGGCGGCGTTCAGGCTGATGGCGGAAAAGGGGAGGGACAACGTGGCGATCAGCGAGATCACCGAGGCCGCGGATGTGGGGTTCGGCTCGTTCTATTACCACTTTGAATCGAAGGACGGCGTCTTCGCCGCGCTGACGGAGTGGGTGTTCGATGAATTCGCGGACGGGCTCGAGCGTCTCGCGGGCGGCTTGTCGGATCCCGCCGAGGTCGTGTCCGTATGCGTGCGCCACACGCTCATGCGAGCACGCCGGGAGCGCTTATGGGGCCGCTTTCTGATGCGGGAGGGCTTCTCGGCGCGCGCGCTCGATCAAGGGCTGGGCAAGCGTCTGAGGCGGGACAGCGAGCGCGGGATCGCGGCACGCCGTTTTGTCGTACACGATCCGTTCGTGAGCTTGCTCGCGATGACGGGGACGATTCTCGCGGTGCTCACGGCGGAGGTCTATGCGGCCGACAAGGTCGCGAGCGGAAGCAGGGTGCAGGCGAGCGTGGAGGGCGGTTTTGCGGAGCGCGCCGCAGCGGTGGTATTGCAGACGCTCGGCCTGACGCGCGTCGACGCGCAGGACGTCGCGAATCGCCCGCTACCGCCGGGCGATTTTGCCGCGACGGGCGGCGATTGAGCAGCGGTAGCCGCCGTCGGCCCGTCGGGACGCCCGGGTGGGGTAACGAGGGCGGCAACGCCACCGTGTCCAGTAGCGAGCATGCCGCCGGACGCCACTCAGCGTGCGGTCCACGATCGCATCGTTGCCGATGGCGTCACGTGAGCCGGAATTTTTTCCGCAGGCTCGAATCGACGGGGCCGGCCGGCATGAAGCGCCGCAACTTGCGCAATAGCGACGCCTCGCCGGCCGGCGTGCGTCGCATCCGCCATGCGCCGAGCGCCGCGTCGACGATGGTGGCGGCCACCCCGTCGGGGTGCGGCGCGGCTTTCACGCTGTCGGCGACGGCGCGCGACGCAAGCGTTCGCTCGCGGTCGTACTCGGCGATTGGCGCGCTGGCCTGCGGCGCATTGACGTCCAGGCTGGTCCGTGTAAACGACGGTTCGACCAGCGTCGCGCGAATGCCGAACTGGCGCACCTCGTGATCGAGCGATTCGGTCAAACCTTCCACTGCATGTTTGGATGCTGAATAAAGCCCCATATAGGGCGCCGGCAGGAAGCCGAGCACCGAGCTGACATTGACGATCCGGCCGCGCCGTCGGGCCCGCATGTGCGGAAGCACCGCATGGGTCGTACGCAGGAGGCTGAATACGTTGGTGTCGAACAACGCCGTGGCTTCGGTCACGGAGGTCTCCTCCACCGCGCCGATCAGGCTCATGCCCGCATTGTTCACGAGCACGTCGATACGCGCCGCGCGATCGATGATCGCTTGGATACCCGATTGAACGGACGCGTCGTCACGCACGTCCATCTCGATCAACTCGACGCCGGCGACGGGCGCCGTTCGCGCAATGCTGCGCACGGTGCCGAACACGCGGCACCCGCGTTTGGCGAATCGTTCCGCGGCAACGCGCCCGATGCCCGACGACACGCCGGTCACGACGACAACGGTGAAATTCGACATGGCTGCTTCCTTCGATACGGGGAATGGATCGGCGTAATCAATCGCGCGCGTCGAGCGCGGGCTGAAGTGCGGGCTCGCCCGGCGATGCCGGTTCATGGCCGCCGTGGCGGGCGGCGGCGGACTGACCGGGCCGGATCCTGAACCAGATCGCATACATCGCCGGCAGGAACATCAGCGTGAGGATCGTCCCGGCGAACGTGCCGCCGATCAGCGTGTACGCAAGCGTGCCCCAGAACACCGAATGCGTGAGCGGAATGAACGCGAGCACGGCTGCCATCGCGGTGAGAATCACCGGGCGCGCCCGCTGCACGGTCGCTTCGACGACCGCGTGGAACGGATCCAGTCCCGCCTGTTCGTTCTGGTGAATCTGGCCGATCAGGATCAGCGTGTTGCGCATCAGGATCCCCGACAGCGCGATGAGGCCGACCAGCGCATTGATGCCGAACGGCTGCCGGAACAGGATCAGCGTGGGCACCACGCCGATCAGGCCGAGCGGGCTCGTCATGAACACCATCACCATCGCGGAGATCGAGCGCACCTGGAAGATGATGATCACGAGCGTGACCGCCAGCATGATCGGGAAGAGCGGCAGCATCGCCTTCGTGGCCTTGCCGGATTCCTCGATGGAGCCGGCTTCCTCGATTCGATAGCCGCTCGGCAGCGCGGCGATGATCGGCTGAAGCTGCTGCGTGATCGCAGCCGACACGTCCGGCGGCTGCAAGCCTTCGGCGATGTCGCCGCGCACCGTGAGCGTCGGCACGCGATCGCGCCAGCGCATGATCGGCTCTTCCATCCGCACGTCGACCTTGCCGACCTGCGACAGCGGGATGCGCTGGCCGTTCGCGCCGGCGAGCGTGAAGTCGTCGAGCCGCGCCGGGTCGAGCCGCGCGTCGCCGCCCGAGCGTGCGATCACCTGGACGGTCCGGATATCCTCGCGCACCGCGGTGACGGGCACCCCGGTCAGCAGGAACTGCAGCTGCTGCGCGACCGCGCTGGACGTCAACCCGACTGCCTGCAGGCGGTCCTGCTGCAACGTGAAGTGCAGCGTCGGCGCGCGCGTGCCCCAGTCCGCATTGACCGTGCGCATCATCGGGCTGCCGTTCATCACGCGCTCGACATCGGTCGCGATGCCGCGCAGCGTGTCCGGATCGGGTCCCGTGATCCGGTAGGCCACCGGGAACGGCGAATACGGGCCGAACACGAGCTGCGTCACGCGCACGCGCGCTTCGGGCGCGAGGCCGTCGGCGATGGCCCGCCGCAGGCGCGCCTTCAACGCGTCGCGCTCGTCCTGGCTGTCGGTGCGGATCACGATCTTCGCGAACGACGGATCGGGCAGTTCCGGCCCCATCGCCAGATAAAAGCGCGGCGCGCCCTGGCCGACGTACGCGGTGACGATCCTCGCCTCCTTCTGCTTCGCGAGCCACGCCTCGACCTTCGACGTGGCGGCGCTCGTTTGCGAAATCGACGTGCCGTACGGCATCTGCACCTCGATCAGCACCTCGGGGCGATCGGAGATCGGGAAAAACTGCTTCTTGACGACCGCCATGCCGAGAATCGCGAGCACGAAGAGGGCGATGACCGACCCGGCGACGAGCCATTTGCGGGCGATCACGCGCGTCAGCAGTTGCCGGAAGCGGTTGTAGCGGGGCGTGTCGTAGATCGCATCGTGGCCGCCTTCGAACTTCTTGAAGTTCGGCAGCATCTTCACGCCGAGGTACGGCGTGAACGCGACGGCGACGACCCACGATGCGATCAGCGCGATCCCCACGATCCAGAACATGTTGCTCGTGTATTCGCCCGCGGTGGAGCGTGCGAAGCCGTTCGGCATGAAGCCGACCGCGGTGACCAGCGTGCCGGCCAGCATCGGCGCCGCTGTATGGCTCCACGCGTAGGCTGAAGCAGCCACGCGGTCGTAGCCTTCCTCCATCTTCACGACCATCATCTCGATCGCGATGATCGCGTCGTCGACTAACAGCCCGAGCGCGAGGATCAGCGAGCCGAGCGTGATGCGGTCGAAGTTCTTGCCGGTCGCGGCCATCACGACGAACACGATCGCCAGCGTCAGCGGCACGGCCGCGGCGACGACGAGCCCCACGCGCCAGCCCATGCTGACGAAGCTCACGAGCATCACGACGAGCAGCGCGGCGAAGAACTTGACCATGAACTCGTCGACGGCCGAGCTGATGTTCACGGACTGGTCGGTGACCTTGGTCAGGCTCATGCCGAGCGGCAGCGCCGCGTTGATCGCGCCGACTTCGCGGTCCAGCGCGCGGCCGAGCTCGAGCCCGTTCCAGCCATCGCGCATCACGACCCCGAGCAGCAGTGCGGGTTCGCCGTTGTTGCGGATCAGGAAGGTGGACGGGTCTTCGTAGCCGCGCTCGACGGTCGCGATGTCGGACAGTTTCAGCGTGCGGCCCTGCGAGACGATCGGCGTGTCGCGAATCTTCTGCAGCGTGTCGAACGCGCCGTCCACGCGAATGAAGATCTCCGGCCCGCGCGTCTCGACGGAGCCGGCCGGCGTCAGCAGGTTCTGGCCGTTGAGCGCGGCGAACACGTCCTGCGGGCTCACGCCGAGCGTCGCGAGCCGGTCGTGCGACAGCTGCACGTAGATGCGCTCCGCCTGTTCGCCGATGATGTCGACCTTCTTCACGCCCGGCACGTGCAGCAGCCGCTGGCGCTGCGTCTCCGCATCGCGCACCAGCAGGCGCTGCTGTTCGCCCTTGGCCTTCAGCGCGAACAGCGCGAACGTGACGTCCGCGTATTCGTCGTTGACCAGCGGGCCGATCACGCCGGCCGGCAGATCGTTCGATACGTCGCCGATCTTCTTGCGCGCCTGATAGAACTGCTCCTGCACTTCGGACGGCGGCGTGCTGTCGAGCAGCGTCAGCGTCGTGAACGCGAGGCCGGGGCGCGTGTAGGTTTCGCTGCGGTCGTACCAGCGCAACTCCTGCATACGCTTTTCGATCTTTTCGGTAACCTGATCGTGCATTTCTTGCGCGGTCGCGCCCGGCCATGCGGTGACGATGGTCATCACCTTGACGGTGAAGGCCGGGTCTTCCGCGCGGCCCAGCTTGAAGAACGACACGAGCCCCGCGAGCGAAATCAGGCAGATCAGGAACAGCGTGATCGCGCGCTCGCGCACCGCGAGCGCCGACAGGTTGAAGCGGCGTTCGCTCATGGCTGTGCCCCTTCGCGCGCGACCGTGGTGGCCTGCGCGGCCACGCGAACCGCTTCGCCGTCATGCAGCAACTGCGCGCCGAGCGCGACGACCCGCTCGCCTTGCTTGAGTGCGCCGGACACGCGTGCGCTGTCGTCATCTACATGCTCGACCGTGACCGGCCGCCATCCCACCTTGGCCGGCTCGCCTGCGACGACCCATACGCCGGGCCCTTTGCCTCCGTCCAGCAGCGCGCCGATCGGCACCTGCAGGCCGGGTTGCGGCGTCGCGCGTGCGTCGTCCGGTATGCGGATCGTGACGGTCGCGCCCAGCGGTGCGGCGGCCAGCGGGCCTTGCAGCACGTAGCGCGCTTCGAACGTGCGCGTACGCGCATCGGCGGTATCGGAGAGCTGGCGCAGCGTGGCGGGGACGCTCGAGCCCGGCTTGCCGAACAGCTCGGCCTGCGCCATGGAGCCGACCGCGGGGCGCAGGGTTTCCGGCAACTGGATCACGGCTTCCCGGCTGCCGGCGTGCGCGAGTCGTACGACCGGCTGGCCGGCGCTCACGACCTGGCCGGGCTCCGCGAGCGTGTCCATCACGACGCCGTCGCCGTCCGCGACGAGTTCCGCATAGCCGGTCGCATTGCGCGCGACGTCGGCGTCGGCTTCGGCGGCGCTCAGTTGAGCCTTCGCCGCATCGGCCGCTGCCTTGACCTGGTCATAGGCGGATGCCGATATCGCGCCGGTGCCGCGCAGGTCACGGTAGCGGGCTTCGTCCTCGGCGGTCTGCCGCGCGCGTGCCCGTGCCGCGGCCACGGCTTCGTCGCGTGCGCGCGCCGCGAGCTTCAGGTCGACGGGGTCGATCCGCATCAGCGGCTGGCCGCGCCGGACGGTTTGCCCGGTATCGACGAGACGCTCCTGCACCTTGCCGGACACCCGGAACCCGAGGTCGCTCTGCACGCGTGCAGCGACGGTTCCGGTAAACGAGCGGGACGCTTGCGCGGCCGCCTGCACGATGGCGGTACGCACGAGCGGCGCCTCCGTGCGCGGATCGGAAGACTCCTTTCCGCTGCAGGCGGCTAGTGCGAGGGGCAGTGCGGAAGCGACTGCGAGGAGAGCGAGGCGACGCCGGACCATGAAAGACCCACTGACGAAGTGATCGGGGCTTTCATTGTGTATCTAGTGACCAAAAGAGTCAATGGTCACAAATGGTGTCACTTCAAGGGGCGAGGCTGCGGAGCACCAGGCTCGACAACTGCGCGGGTGCGGCATCGGTCGTGTCGAGGTTGTATTGCAGCAGCAGCGGATTCAGGTACGGCCGCATCACGAGGTAGATCGCCGACGCGGTTTCGTCCAGCGGCGTCTTGCGCTCGAACTCGCCGCTTTGCCGGCCCGCCTGCAGCACCTCCTGCAGCAGCTTTTGCACGCGCGCCTCATAGGCCTGCACCGACTGCCAGTTGCCGGTGGCGGCCGACGCGGCGATGTCGTACAGCTTGCGGTCGCGGAAGAACAGCCGCAGGCTCGCTTCGGTAAAGACCTTGAACATGCGCCGCAGCTTTTCGGTGGGCCGTTCCGCTTCGGCGACGGCGGTGCGCACGTCGGTTTCGATTTCGTGCAGGCAGTTCGCGCAGATCATCTCGCCGATCGCCTGTTTCGATTCGAAGAACTTGTAGATATAGGCCTTCGAGAAACCGATGGACTTCGCGAGGTCGGACACGGTCGTCTTTTCATAGCCGTACCGGCTGAAGTGCTCGGTGGCGGCGGCCACGATCTGATCGCGCACGTCATGATCGGCCGGGCCGCGCGCGGGCGCGGGGGAAGCGGTGTTTTCTTTCATGGATTGCGGCTGGCAGGGATAGACAACGAGTGACTATTTGGTATTATAGTCACTACCTGATCTTGGCTGAAACCGTCATGCTACCGAAACCCATCGTTGCCGCGGTGCTTGCCGCGCTCCTGTCGACGGGATGTGCCGTCGGTCCCGACTACGTGCATCCGGACATCGCGATGCCGCAGCGCTTCCAGGGCCAGGGCGCCGTGGAGCAGCGGCAGGCGGCGGCCGACGCCGAGCTCGCGACGTGGTGGACGGGCTTCGGCGATCCGCAATTGACTCGGTTCGTCACGCTCGCGCTCGCGCAGAACCTCGATCTCGCGCAGGCCGCGGCACGCGTCACACAAGCGCGTGCGGGGCTCGGTGCGGCCAATGCGGCGCTGCTGCCGTCGGGCAACGTGACGGGTCAGGCCGCGCGCGTCTACCAGTCGGTCGAAACGCCGTTGGGGCGTGTGCTGAATTCGACGCCCGGTTTCGACCGTCACGGCAGCGACTACGAGGCCGATTTCACCGCAAGCTGGGAGGTGGATGTGTTCGGCGGCTTGCGCCGCGGGCGGGAAGCCGCGCTCGCCGACTATCAGGCGTCCGAGGCGGCGGCGGTCGCGACGCGCCTTGCCGTGGCCGCGCAGACGGCGGACATCTACATCACGATTCGCGGGTTGCAGGGCCGGCTGAAGGTCGCGCGGCATCAGGTGCAGACCGAACAGGATCTGTTGTCGACCATCAATCTGCTGTATGGAAAGGGGCTCGCGGCGGAGCTTCAGGTCAGGCAGGCCGAAGGCGCGCTCGCTCAGGTCCGCGCAACGGTGCCGGTACTCGAAGCGGCGCTGGACACGGCGATGAATGCGCTCGACGTGATGCTCGGCTCGCAACCCGGTACGTATCGCGCGGAATTGCTCGACGGCGGCGACGTGCCGGCTGCACCGCGGATCGCGGCGACGGGAACGCCTGGCGAACTCCTCAGGCGGCGGCCCGACCTGATCGTCGCCGAGCGGCGCCTCGCGGCGTCGAACGCGCGCATCGGCGCGGCCATTGCCGAGTATTACCCGAAGTTTTCGCTGAGCGGGTTGATCGGCAGCGCGACGACGATGGGCGCGGGCAACCTGTTTGCCGGCGGCGCGAACCAGGCTGCCGGCGTGCTCGGCCTGCGCTGGCGTTTGTTCGACTTCGGGCGCATCAATGCGCAGATCGCGCAGGCCAAAGGGCAGGATGCCGAAATGCTGGCTGCGTATCGGCTCGCGGCGCTGCACGCCACCGAGGACGTCGAGAACGCGTTCTCCGCGCTCGTCAGGCGCGACGAGCAGGCGGCGGTTCTCGCCGACGGCGTGAAGTCGCTCGGCCGCGCACGGGCTGCGTCGTTCGCTGCGTACCAGAAGGGCGTCGTCAGCCTGATCGAGGTGTTGCAGGCGGACGAAAGCCTGCTGCGTGCATCGGACGAGCGCGTGCAGGCGAAAACCGAAGCGGCGCGGGCGTCGGTGGCTGCGTTCAAGGCGCTCGGTGGTGGATGGCAAGGGGCGGTGTCCGAGGCCGTTGCGAGTCGATAGTGTTTGTACGTGTGATACCAGCGTTCGAGCGATTTCGTTGTGAATAGCCTAGTTGACGAACGGTCGCGGTGAGGCACTTTCCAAGCCTCAAGTAGAGCTTGACTGCTCGGATGCGTTCTTCGTATGAGTACATGGGCTAGCTCCTCATAGTCCAAGAATTCCGCCGCACCCCCGAACACGACATTTCTAAAAAGCTACTACACCAATGTCATACCCGGATTCAGATGTCCACCTTCCAGCTATTTAAAAATGTCCGGTTTTAAGGTTGGTTTTTCTACTTCTGTTTCCTCGTCTTGACCGTTACGCAGTGTCGAAGGTCGGCGCCTGAACGGGCAGGGCGCTCACGTTTGTTTCTCCAGCTTTTGCGGACCGACGGCCAGGTTTGGTTGGCGGCTTTGCGGTTTGTCGACGTTGCGCCAGCTCCACGATCACATGCTCGACGTCGGCCTGCGTGATCTCGCGTTGCTTCTTCTTGCCCGCTTGGGGTTCGTTTCGGTCGGTCCGGGTTGAGTCGCCGCGATGTGTTCGTGACGGAGCTTTACCGATTCGACTGTTATCGCGTTGCGCCTGAAGCGCTTGCGCGACCTCCAGCACATGACTCAAGCGCTTGTGCTCCACGACTGCGCCTTGATCGATTTCGGTTAGGCGATCGTACTGTCTGTAGTCCAATACCCGGTCGTCAGCCCGTAGTTCAATCCGTCCATCCGGGTACTCCCACACCTCGATCTGCCGGTCGATCAGCTTCCGGTTGACCGGCGTATCGTCCAGCAAGTACATCACCCGGTCGTACTGAACCGTGAGCGACTTCGTCACTTTCCGCGGCTCACGCCACGTCAGCGCCCGCTCCAGGCTCTCGTCGGTCCGTAACGGCCGATGCGCATTGAAGTCGCTCTTTGGCGGCTTCGCGAAGCGCGTGTTGTAGGCGGCCATGAAGGAGGGCGCGTAAGCGTTGGCGTCGGCCACCGTGTTGATCTCGCGCAATCGCATCTCCTTGACCAGCCGATCCTGCAACGTCAGGTGCGCTCGCTCCACGCGCCCCTTGGCCGAGCTGCTGTTCGCGCAGAACGTGTCGATGTTCAGCTCGTACATCGCCCGGCCAAACGGCGTCACGCGATTGCCAGTCTTGCCCGGCTTCACGTTGCGAAACACGCTGGCCTTGTCGCTGTAAAACGCTCCCGGCTTGCCATGGCGTTCGATGTACGCCCGCGTTGCCTCGAAGTAGCTGAAGGTCGACTCCGTCTGCGTGAAGTGCAGCATCATCAGCCGGCTCGTCGCGTCATCCACATACACCAGCAGCGTGCAGGCCGGCGCCCGTTCCTCGAACCATCGATGGTCGCTGCCGTCGATCTGGATCAGTTCACCCAGGCACGCACGACGCGCTCGTGGCTGGTAGACCTTCGGGGGGCGTTGCCGCCGCGGAATCCAGAGCCCAGCATCCGTCATCAGCTTCCTGACCGTTTCCTTGGCCAGCCGAATGCCGTGACATTCCCAGAGCTTCTCGCAGGCCAACGTCGGCCCGAAATCGGCGTAGCGGTCACGGATGATCGACAGCGCCCGGTCGGCGGCTCCCGGGTCGAGACGGCGGTTGCCGGGCTTCGCTCGGTGTCCCGACACCAATCCCGCCGCGCCGTGCTCACGAAGCCGGGCGACCAGTCGGCGAACCTGGCGTGTCGTCAACTCCAGCCGTTCCGCTGCACGCCATGGCTTGAGCTTGCCGTCCGCTACGTCCTGAATGACCTTGAACCTGTCTAGCTCCCGCATCGTCATCGTGATCCGCTCCGTTGCAGCCATTGCAGCCTCCGGCGCCGGACACCCGGCGGCCGGTCAGCTTACGCGGCCCGAAAGCGGACATTTCTATGTAGCCAAAAGCGGACATTTCAATCTAGCCACTACAACCAAAACCGTCGATAATTCACGTTATGTAAAATTAAGAGCAAGCCAACTTCCATGTATTGACCGATGTCGATCACGGTTGTGACCAACCGCTACTTTTTGGCGCTTTGGCAACCGTGCCCGGCGGCAAGTATCCGTATTCCTCCCATTCTTCTGCTGTTCTTGTATGTACCGGGACGCCGCCGATTTCGATGACGCCATTACGCGTCACGATGACACCGTGCCTTTCGCCAAACCAATTGTCCATTTGATTTTCCCAGGCGTCCTGCAAACCGAGGAGCTCCGGTTCGCCGGAATGCTTGCTCGTAACGTGCCCGGCTTCGATAGTCGGCCCATTCGCCCAGTCGATGAGATCTTCGTGCCTGCGCGAAGGCGGACGCGTGAACGCTTTGATCCGGTTGCCGGCGTCGTCTCGTCCGAGCAGAAAGCGCAACGGATGATTGGCTTTGGCCCAGATTTTCTCCAGCGCCCATTTTCTGAATTCGCTCTTGCAATCAGTCCCGTGCGGATCGATCCACGAATACGGATTGGGGGCGAACATGTAAGGATTGCGCCCGCCTTCGAGGCCGATCGGATCCTGGCTGATGAAGCTTCCGGTTGCCGGGTCAAAGTACCGGTGCCGGTTGTAATGCAGACCTGACTCCTTGTCGAAGTATTGCCCTTGCAGTCTCAGCGGCTGTCCGGCGGCCGTTGCCCCGCCCCGTTCCGTTGCAGATCCCGTCGGGCCGTAAAATGCCTCCCAGACAACTTTGCCGTGGCGGTCATGCATTCGCACTGGCGCCCCGTTTGGATCGTTCTGGAAAAAGTACGTCATTTCGGGCCGAGGTAACGAGCCCGCGGTCGATGCCGTCTCCTTGCCTGCCATCAATTCGGTATATACCGTCGCAAGTGTTCGAAATGTTCCCGGGTAATGAACCCATTCACGGGCGCAGCCCGGCGCGGGCGCCGTATGATGGCTGTTCGCGCGCGCTTCGGTCGTATATTCGCCGACGAGCGTATTACGATCCCAGAAGAAACGACTGATCTGTGATGGAGAGATCGAATTTTCGCCGCCCGGCGATTCCACATGCGTTATTTTGCGCACGCGTCGCTGAAATGGATCGTACTCGTAATGTGCGCGGATGCGGGCCGGCAGTCCAGACGCTTCCGGAACATCGAGTCGTACCGCGACCGATTCTTCCAGTTGGCCCGCTGCATCCCAATGCAGCGTCATATCCTGACTGCAGTTGTGCCGCCGTATCAAGTTTCCCGCTCGATCGTATTCGTGGTGCTGTCCGTCGTATTCGCCTTCGCGGACCCAGATCCCGGTTGATCCAGGATTCGTGGCGCCCGCCGTGAGGCGTTCGCGGATTCGCATTTTCAGCAGATCGCCGGCAGGGTCGCGCAACAAGCGATTGAGACGTCCGAAGGAATCGAGATGCTCGGTGAGATAGCCCAGTGGGTCATAGCGAAAGTAATCTGAATTGCCGAGCGCATCGCATTTTTCGATCAACTCGCCGTTCGCATCGTACGAGTAATCGCTTGCAAGCAGCGTGGCCCCGGCTGAGGTCAACAGAACCTGCGACGCGAGCCGGCCGCTGGATTCGTATGAGAGGTCACGCTGCAAGTCGGCACCCAAATGCTCGGTTCGAGCCTGACCGAGCGGATCCCGAGCGATGACGGTCGGCGCGGCGTCGTCGATCTGGACAGACGTTACGGCATTTGACGCGTCGTACGTATAGCGCACGACATGTTCGACGATCTGGTTACCGGCAACGATTCGCGTCGCGCGTTCGATTCGGTTGCCGGCCACGTCATAGACGCTGGCAATCGTAAAGGCACTCCCCTGCCCTGCGTCGCACTGACGTTCCTCGATCACCCTGCCGTCTGCGTCATGGCGGATTTCGACGCGACTGAACGGGTTCTGCGCGAGCACCAGATCGCCGTTCGAATCGTACGAAAAACGATCAATGTATACGTGGTCATCGCCCGTCGGACCCGCTGCACGCTTCTGGACGAGACGGCCGGATCGATCGTAGCCGTATTCGATCGTTTGCCCGAGCGGGTCGATGCTTTGAAGCAGTTCACCTGCCACGCCGTACCGATAACGGCGTGTTTGGCCCCAGTAGTCGGTCTCTTCGGTGACACGTCCCAGTGCATCACGCACGAGGTGATACAACTCGCCGCGCTCGTTGACGACGCCGATCAACTGCTGCTCACTGTCGTACCGATACTCCACCACGCTCCCGTCCGGCGCCAGCCGTCTACGTATCTGACCCAGCGCGGCATATTCCATCCGAGTCACCTGGCCGTTGGGATCGCGATAGCGTGTCAGGTTACCGTCAGCGTCATATTCGAGAAGGATTTCCCGCTCGCCGGGCTCGATTGCTCGCGTCAGATTGCCGTTGCGATCGAACTCGTAGCGGCTGATCTGATTCAGCGCGTTGATTTTACGGGTGACGTTGGCCCGTGCGTCATAGGCATACGTCGTACGATGTCCAAGCGCGTCGATGACTTCGATCAGGTTGCTATCGTCGTCGTAGGAAAAATACGTCGTTGCGCCGCGGGGTTCCGTATGCGATATCAATTGCCCGTGCTCGTCATGGACATACCGTGAACGCGCACCGGCCGGCGAAATCTGTCCGAGCAGCTTGCCGAACTCATCCCATTCGTACCGCCATTGCCTCCCTCCCGGCGCAGTGATGGACACCAGCCTCTGATCCGAGTCGTAGGCTGCACGGACGACACCCCCGTCCGGCCGCATCTTTGCAATCAGATTGCCGTGCGGGTCATACTGCCACGCGGTGGCGCGTGCAGCCGGATCGACGCTTTGGCTGGTGCGCCAGCGCGCATCGTACCGATAGCTCGTGACGCCGCCGAGCGGGTCGATCCGGGCGACGGGCAAGCCGCGTTCGTTCGCTTGCAGGATCGTCTGGTTCCCTCTGGAATCGGTGATACACGTCTCGTGATGCGCGATATCGTAATCGAAGCGATAGTCGAAAAGCCCGTCGTCGCCCCATGCATGGTCGACACGCCATACTTCGTCGTCGCCACGCCGATGGCTGTAGTAGAAAGAGACGCCGGCGGCGCTCGTGTGGCGCAACAGCCGGTGCCCTTCTCCGTACGTGAATCGATGCGGCTGGCCCATTGCATCGAGCACGGTAACGAGATTGCCGTTCCGGTCTTGCTCGTAACCGACCAGCGGATGGGCATGGCCGTCGGCGTCGATCAATATCAGCGCACTGAGCAAATTTGTTTGCGTCCTGGTCGAGCCCGTCGGATCCGTTTCGCACCGGACTGCTCGCCTGCTTGCCCCGTTACGTGTCCACTCGAGCAGGCGCCTCAGCGTGCCATCGGGCCCTCGCTCGAACACCCAGGCGTTGCCGTTGAGGTCCGCGATTTTCTCGATGGGCAACGTCGACACCGCATTCTCCGCAGGCATCGGCATCGCGCGCTGCCGGTGGACCGGCAATGCGAATTCGTATTCGATTCCGGCGCGTGTCCTCATGACGAGCCGATCGTCGCGTCGATAGAGTGCGTATCCGTACTGCCAGTCATAGACGCGCGCGGGCCAACCGGCTGAATCGGGCATCGTATCGAACGCCGTCGCGTGTTCAGCGAGGTATGCAACAACGCCCGTCGCGTCGCCGGTGTGCCGGATCAGGTCGAGCCGAATATCGGCCGGCGTCTGCCAGCCGGCGCCAATCGCGCCTCGCCACGTGTCGTGACTCGCGTAGTAGCGGCTCCAGACGAGCGGTAACCGTCCGGCGATCGTGAAGTCATGCTGCTGGACGATCACCTCGCCGGTGATCGAATCGACGGGCTCTGCATCCAGCACCTTGCACCGCAAAAAACCCGGCTTCAGATGCAGCTTGTCAGCCAGCGTCTTCGCCCACTTCGACCCGCGGAACGCCTTGAACAATCCCTTCGCCAGCGCCGCCATGTTGACGATCGGCGGTCCACCAACCAGCACCGGGCGTCCGGTCGGAATCGGCAGCATGAACGACGTCGGCAACGACAGATGCTCGCGCTTCGTATGCGCACCGTTGTGCGTCGGCGGTTCCAGGCCGACCGCCCAGCAGCTCATCGCCGGCAGCGCCAGGAACGCCATCGGGTCGTTGTTCGCGAGCACGGTCTTGCTGCCCATGTAGGCTTCCGCGTCGTTAGATGGGTCCGGATCGGGTGGCGCGAACGATTCGCCGAGCGGAAAATGCAGCGCCGGCGCATGGAATGCATGCGTACCCGCGGTAGCCCGCAGCATCCCGTTCACGAAGATCGGCCGACCCGCGATGCTGCCCATCCCGACGCCCGCCCCCACCGCGTTTGCGATATCGCCCGCAGTCTTTGCCCCCTTCAGCGCTTGAGCAACAGTGGGATCCTTCGCCAGTTTCTGAAGCTCGCCGGAAACGGCTTGGGCCGTGTCCTCGAGCTTCTTCGCGTCGTCCGGATGGTCTTCAAGATATTCAACCGCCTTTTCCTCGATGATCGTGAAGGCGATCGCACCGATGACGCCCAATGCAGCGTTCACATATTCGCGCAGGTCAAGCATGAACCCGACATGGGGATGCGGCAGGAATACCGGTGTCGGACTCGGCGCTACCAATACCGAATGCAGGTCGACCCCGACGACCGGATCGAGATGTTTGACCGCGGGCAATCCCATGCGCGTCTCCGTTCAGCGGCCGCCGCGCAAGGCGGCGACTTTCTCGCGGAGTTCGGCGCGACGCCGGTCGAACGCCCCGACCTGCGACACCATCCACTCGACGACGAGCTGCAGGTTGCTGTTCAGGCGTGTCGCGTCGTCCAGCGTCAAGCCCGCATCAAGTGCATTGAAGCCGGCTTCCAGCGCGTGCTCGCGCTCCCCTGCCCGCTCCCAGCATACGGCGCTCATGCGCCACGCTTCGACGGTCATCAACGCATCCTGCGCGGCGGCCGTCGACGCGGCCGCCCGCTCGTAGCAGTAAGCGGCGCGCGCATGATCCCTGACCATCAGATGCACGCTCGCCTCGCCGAACAATCCGTTGGCGACGAGCTTCCAGCCGGCCGGATGTCCGGCGTTCACCGCATGCGTGCCGCTTTCCGCTGCTTGCCGATATGCATCGACGGCATGCTCGTGGTCGCGCCATTTCAGATATGCGGCGCCAGCAATCAGATGCACGATGACGCACTGGTCGAACCACTTCTCGCGCCCGGCCACTTCCAGCGCCGCCGCGCGGAGTGCTTCGAGGCGCGCGGGATTGCCGCCTTTCACCGTCTCGCTCATCGTGACGAACAGCCGCCGGAATTCGCCGCTCGACCCGCGTTCGCCCGACTCCGCGAGCAGTTCGCGCGGCACGCTCGCCATCGAATACTTGCCGTGCACGATGCAGACCAGATTCGGATGATGCTGAACCAGCGGCGCGACCGGCTCGATAACCGTGCGCGGCACGACGAAGCGCACGCGCTCACCCAGTTGCGGCGTCGCGGCGAGGGTCGACAGCAGGCCATCCATCCACCGCACCCATGCGGATTCGTCATCCGTCCGGGACGGCGCGAGCACGAATACCAGTGCCGGGAACACATCCGGGTGATGTTCGATCAGGCTGGTGGCCACGGTGAGCAGGTAACGGACCGGATCGACGCCGTCGAAAAACGGCGGCTGCCAGTCGGTACGGATTCCCGCTGCGTCGGATGCAGCGCGGCGGCTGTCGTAGAAGGCAATCAGCTCGTCGGCCAACGCCTGTGCGTAGCGCGTTTCGGTCGCGAACGCCGTGCGCATCGTTCGAACCGCGCACGACGTGTCCTCCTGAGCCTGAAAATACAACCGCACGAGCGGAGAATCCGCTTCATCCGTGTACCAGATCATCAACCGAGCGGCCTGGTCCTTCGCGAAACGCATCCAGTCCGAATGCGCGTCCATGAACCTGCGCTCTACGGGATTGGTCGGCTGCCAGTTCTGCTGCATTCGTGCGGACCTCCATCATGGATTCAGTTTCAGGACGGTGCCCTCGACCGTATGCTCGCCCGTGGCCGACGACGTCACCGTCGTTCCGCGCACACTGTGGCTTTCGGTACCGGTCGACGCGACATTGACGCCCTGGATCGTGATCGTGCCGTCGCGCTTCATCACGATGCTGGACATCCCGCAGACGAGCGAAAGCTGGTCGCCGGCGTTGACGGTCACCTGATGCTGTACGTTCGTCGTATGGCTCGCACCGACGTTGACGGTGTGTTCGCCGCCGACCGTGTGCGTATGGGCGTTCGAGATCGTCGACGTTCGCGTGCCGATTTCCTCGGTATGCGTGGACGCGACCTGCGTCTTCATGTCCTGAGACGTCGTGTGATAAAGCTGCGCGACGCTCAACGTCTTGCCCTCGCCGATCGTTTCGGTCTTGGCTTTGGCGACCGTCTCGGTATGCACGCCACCGATCGTCGCGTCGCGATTCGCGGCGATCGTCACCGTTTCGTTCTGCCCGACCGTCCGCGTCCGGTTGCCGACAACCCCATGCGTCTCGTTCGCCCCAATCTGCGCGACCCGGTTCTGCCCGATATTCACCGTCTCGTTCTGCCCCACGCTCCTCTGCCGGTTGTTCTTCACCTGCATCGTTTCGTCGTTCCCGACCGTATGCGTATGGTTGTTCCCGACGGAAAGCGAATGATCGAGCTCCGTCTCCGCATCGAAATTCCTTTCCGCGTGCATCCACAGTTGCTCGGCGCCCTTCTTGTCCTCGAACCGGAACGCATTGGCGTGGTCGGTCGTTCCACCCGGCGACGACCGCGACAACAGCCCGCTCTGCGTCGCACTGCCCGGCAGCCCCCACGGCGGCATCTTCTCGCCGTTGAAAACCCGCCCGGTGACGATCGGCTCATCCGGATCGCCATTGAGAAAATCCACGACCACCTCATCGCCCACCCGCGGAATCTGCACGCCCCCGAACCCACCCCCGGCCCACGGACTCGACACCCGCACCCAGCACGACGAATCCTGATTGCTCTGCCCGTACCGATCCCAGCGGAACTGCAGCTTCACGCGCCCGTACTGGTCGGTCCAGATTTCCTCCCCCGGCGGCCCGACGACGGTGGCCGTCTGCGGCCCGTTGGTGCGCGGCCGCGGCGTCTCGCGCGGCGACCGGTAAGGCAGGCTCGACGGCTGCACGAGCATCATCGTCTGATGCACGACGGCTTCCGCACCTTGGTCGCTCGCATACGCGTTCTCCTGAAAGCGGTACTGGCACCGCACGATCAGGTATTCGCGGTTCTGGTCCGCCCGCGGGCAATGTTCGAGCGTGAACAGATAACCGGGCGCGACACCCCGCACATCGGTATCGGCGCTCGCCCGTTCATGTTCCGCCTGCTGTTCCTCGAGCCGCACGCGGCTGTAATGCGCACCGGGTGCATCGTCGCGATACCCACCCGGCCACTCGAACGAAGCAAAACTGTCGTGATCGTGCCCACGCGGATCGACTTTCTGCGACGAAAGATCGGCGCGCGGCTTCGTATAGTCATAGTCGGTGGTCTGGTGCCGGCCGACGCTCACCGCCTGCGCGGGCAGCCAGCCGTCGATGTGCTCCTCGTCGGCGATCGCGGTGCGGTCGCGCGCGATGTACGGAATCGTCTCGTAGCCGGGCAGCACGGTATGCGACGACATCGCGTCGCCGAGCATCAGCGTATGCGTGTCCTCCGCATGCCGGAACCAGAAGTAGATCCCCTCGAACTCCATCAGCCGCGACACGAACGCGGCATCGGTCTCGTTGTACTGCACGCAATAGTCGCGCGGCACATACGATTCGGCGAGGTGGTTCTCGATCGGAAAGCCGTACGTCGACAGCACCTCCTGCACGATCTCGGGCACGGTCTTGTTCTGGAAGATCCGGCAATCGGAGCGGCGCGTCGCGAGCCACAGCCACGGGCGCACGATCAGCTCGTAGCCGTAGTAGCGCTCGGCGCGCCGGCCGGAAAGCGACGCGCGCGCAACGATTCCGTTCAGGTAGCGGGTCGACCGGTCCTGCTGTTCGATCCGGACCGTCACGGGCTTGCCGAGCATGTCCTTCAGCGACAGGCTGTGACTGTCGGCAAGCGCCTCGATCCGGAATTCGAACAGGCGGCCGAGTTCATCGCTGCCGTCGAGCGTATGGAACTTGAGGCCGTCGCCGTGCGGGGTGTCGAGTGTGAATACGCGATTCAAGTCGTTTCCTCCTCGTCGAACCGGTACGCGAATTCGCCGTCGGCGGCGCTCAGCTCGATCGACGACAGCGTGCGACCCTCGAGCGTGGCCTGCAGGATCGCGCGGCCGATGCGCGGCATCACGGTGTGCGTGAGGATCGCGTCGACCATCCGGCCGCCGGATTCGATCGTCCTGCAACGCTCGACGACCAGCGCGGTCGCCGCATCGGTGCAGCGCAGCCGGATGCCGTGGTGCGCGTCGATCCGCTGCTCGATCCGCCGCAATTGCAAGGCGACGATCCGCGCGAGCGTCGCGTCGGTGAGCGGGTAGTACGGCACGACGGTCAACCGGCCGAGCAGCGCGGCGGGAAACACGTCGAGCAGCGGCGCGCGCAGCGCATCGGCGAGCGTCTGCACGTCGGGCAGGCGCTCGGCGTCGCGGCACAGCTGCATCACGCGATCGGCGCCGACGTTCGACGTCAGCAGGATCACGGTATGGCGGAAATCGATGTCGCGCCCCTCGCCGTCCTCCATCCAGCCCTTGTCGAATACCTGGAAGAAAATCTCGTGCACGTCGCGGTGCGCCTTCTCGATCTCGTCGAGCAGCACGACGCTGTACGGGCGGCGGCGCACGGCTTCGGTGAGCACGCCGCCCTGCCCGTAGCCCACG
This sequence comes from Burkholderia sp. AU6039, assembly GCF_002223365.1. Classification (NCBI taxonomy): domain Bacteria; kingdom Pseudomonadati; phylum Pseudomonadota; class Betaproteobacteria; order Burkholderiales; family Burkholderiaceae; genus Burkholderia; species Burkholderia sp. AU6039. Next base: position 1,674,862 of record NZ_NKFK01000005.1, on the reverse strand, counting down.
TAGCCGGGCGGCGCGCCCTTCAGTGTCGACACCGTATGCGCCTCCTGGAATTCGCTCATGTTGATCGTGATCGCGTTGTGTTCGCCGCCGTACAGCGTGTCGGCGAGCGCGAGCGCGGTCTCGGTCTTGCCGACGCCGGACGGCCCGCACAGCAGGAACACGCCATGCGGCTTCTTCGGATCGTCGAGCTTGGCGCGCGCGGTCTGGATGCGCTCGGCGATCAGCTCGACCGCGTGCTGCTGGCCGACGACGCGTTCGCCGAGCGTATCGGCGAGCTTCAGCACGGCCTGCGTTTCGTCGCCGACCATGCGGCCGAGCGGAATGCCGGTCCAGTCGGCCACGACCGCGGCCACCGCGTGTGGGTCGACGGCGGGCAGCACGAGCGGCGCATCGCCCTGCAGGTCGGCCAGCGCTTGCTGGGCAACCGAGAGACGCGCTTGCGCCGCAGCCCGTGCATCCGCATCGAGTGCGTGGGACGGATCGTCGTCGAGCAGCAGCGCACGGGCATCGACGATCGCGGTCAACGCGTCGCGTTCGGTTTGCCAGCGCGTGTCGAGGCGATCGAGTTCGGTTCGGGCGGTAGCAATGTCGTGCTCGATCGCGTCGCGCCGCGCCGTATCACCGGTACCGAGCGCGCATTCGCGCCCGATCCGCTCCTGTTCGACGCGCAGGCTGTCGATGCGGCGGCGTGCATCTTCGATCGGCGCGGGTACCGCGTGCTGGCTGACGGCGACGCGCGCGCAGGCCGTATCGAGCAGGCTGATCGCCTTGTCCGGCAACTGGCGGGCGGGAATGTAGCGGTGCGACAGCGTGACGGCGGCCTCCAGCGCATCGTCGAGCACGAGCACGCGGTGGTGGGTCTCGAGCTTTCCGGCGAGGCCGCGCAGCATCGTCAGCGCGGCCGCTTCCTCCGGTTCATGGACGTGCACGAGCTGGAAGCGTCGCGTCAGCGCCGGGTCCTTCTCGATGTACTGCTTGTACTCGGACCACGTGGTCGCGCCGATCGTGCGCAGCAGGCCGCGGGCGAGCGCGGGCTTCAGCAGGTTCGCGGCGTCGCCGGTGCCGGCGGCCCCGCCCGCGCCGACGAGCGTGTGGACTTCGTCGATGAACAGGATCGCCGGCCGCTCGGACGACATCGCTTCGTCGATCACGCCGCGCAGCCGGCTCTCGAATTCACCCTTCACGCTCGCGCCGGCCTGCAGCAGCCCGATGTCGAGCAGGTACAGCGCGACGTCCTGCAGCGACGGCGGCACGTCGCCGGCGGCAATCCGCAGCGCGAAGCCTTCCGCGACCGCCGTCTTGCCGACGCCGGCCTCGCCGACCAGCAGCGGGTTGTTCTGCCGGCGTCGCAGCAGGATGTCGACGATCTGACGAATCTCCGGATCGCGTCCGATCACCGGATCGATCTCGCCGGCCCGTGCGCGGGCGGTCAGGTCGACGGCGAAGCGCGCGAGTGCCGAGCCGTCGGCGGCGGTCGCGCCGCGCATCGTCATGTCGCCGCCCGGCGCCGCCTGCCCGGCCGGTGGCGCTTCGGGCGAGCCTTCGACGATCGACGCGAGGTCGTCGGCGAGCACGTCCGGCACGATGCGCTCGAATTCGCGCGTGATCGCCAGCAGCACGTTGCGCAACTGCGGTGTCTTCAGGATCGCGAGCAGCAGCACCGCGCCGCGAATGCGCGTCGCGTCGTACTTCAGCGTCGCGTAGACCCACGCGCGTTCGACCGCATCGTCGATGTGCACGGACAGATCCGACACGGAGCCCGCGCCGCGCGGCAGTTTGTCGAGCGCGGTAACGAGCCCGCGGTCGATCGCGGCGTCGTCCACGCCGAAGTGGCGCAGCACGCGCTGCAGGTCGCCATCGGGCCGCTGCAGCATCTGCTTGAACCAGTGCGCAAGCTCGACATACGGATTGCCGCGCAGCCGGCAGAAGCCGGTCGCCTGCTCGAGCGTCTCGTAGAGGAACGGATTCAGCTTTCCGAACAGGTTGGCGCGGCCGATATCGGACATGACGGTTCCCGTTTAGGCGGTTTCGCGATGAAGGGGTGCGCCGCCGCGCCGCACGTCGTAGCGGACGACGAGGTCGCGCGCGGGGCCGGGGTCGAGCCGTTGCCCGAGCCACGCGGTGCGGCCGATGCCCTGCGGCGCGCCGAGCGCAATCGCCGGCACCGCGTCGGCGGCCAGTTCGAGCTGCACGTCCCAGTCGAACTCGATGCCGACGTATTCGCGCACCCATTGCGTGAGCTGCCGTGCATGCGGGCCGCCCGGCAGGAAACGGCGGTACGCGTCGAGTGACAGCGGGCCGAGCACGATCCGGAAGCGCGACTGCGCATCGCGCACGGCCGCACCGAGCGCGACGGCGCCGACCCGCAACGTCGGCCGCGTCGCGCGGATCGTGCAGCGCTGCGAACGTTCGATCGCGACCCACTGCGGCACGTGCTCGACGATGCGCGCCTCGACACCGAAATGCCGGCGCAGGATCTGCACGAGCCCTTCCGGGTTGCGCGTGTGCCGCACGAGATGGCCCGCGTGGAAATAGCGCGCATGCGGCGCGAGCGTGTCGGCGTCGGCGTGGATGTCGGCTTTCGCAACCGGCTTGTCGCCCTGCGCCGCCCGGCCGATCAAACTCGCGACATAACCGTCGAACCGGGCGCGCTCCAGGCGATCGAGGCTCACCGTCGGCTGTGCGTCGGCCCAGGCGCGGTAGAACAGCAGGATCAGCCGGTGATGGAACAGGTCGGCGAACGCGGCGAACGTCGGATCGTCGTGCTGCGCGGCGCGTTCGTGCGCGTATTCGGTCAGGTGCGTCGGCAGCGGCCCGTTCGGGCCGAACAGCCCGAACCCGTGGATCGCGATGCGCGGCGGCATGCCGCTGCCGTCGTCGCTCACGCCGGCCAGCATCGAAGCCGCGAACGCGAGCGACGGCTGCTGCCCGAGCCGCACCGGCTCGTCGCGCGGCCGCGTCGCATGGCCGAGCGGCGCGCGGCCCGGCGACAGCGCATCGAGCCAGCGCAGCGCCTGGAACAGGTCGTAACCGTGCGGCGCGGCACGCAGGCGTGCCCACCACGCTTCGCGGCGTGCGGCTTCGGCAGCCGGCCCGGCACCCGGTGACATATCGCGCTTCATATCGCTGGCCGCCTGCCGATGCGCGCCGGCCAGTGCGCGAGCGTGCCGCGCTGCGCGCTGGTCAGCACGCATTCGGCGAACGCGTTGATCGACACGTGCCGCGCGAAGAACTGTTCGAGCACCGCGCCGAGCAGGAACGGGCTGTCGCCGGAGAACGCATGATCGTCGACGGTCACGTCGACCTGCACGCCGCGTCCGAACATCAGCGGGCCGGACGCCGGCAGCCGGCGGAACACCGGCGAGAACGCCACGCGCAGCACGCCGTCGATCTGCCGGCGCATCGCGGCATCGGCCGGGTCGGCATGCAGGCCGAGCAGTTCGCGCAGCGCATGCGCGCCCTCTTCGTCGTCGAGATCGGTCAGCGTGTGGCGTGCGAGCCCGAGATGGCGGATCAGCCGCCACGCGGTTTGCGCATCGGCGATCGGCGGGCGCGGCCGCGACGGGCCGCGGATCGCGACGATGTTCTCGACCGGGGCCGACACGCGCAACGTGAACGTGTTCGCGTCGCCGGGCGGCTGCAGCAGCACGAGATCGCGATTCGTGCACAGGGTATCGGCCGCCAGGTAACGCATCGTTTCGTCGTACGGCGCGCACTGGCTGTCGACGAGCGACACGTAGGTCTCGCTGCCGACGTAGCCGGTGCGCGTGCCGTTCGCACGTGCCTGAGACGAGACCAGCCTCGGTTCGCGCCGCACCGTGTAGTAAGCGCCGTGATTGCCGTCGTCGCTCGCGAACGATGCATGAAACGGCCGGAATTCGCGCGACTGGCCATCGTCGCGCTGCTCGCTCGCGAGCCGCTGCACCGCATAGACCTCGTAGTCGAGCGGCCGGCTGCGATCGACGACGACATGGTGCTCGCGCGCGCCCGGCTGCAGCGGAATGCGGTCGGCGCGGCGCGCGAACAGGTTCACGGCCGGCGTGCAGTTCAGCGCGAGGTGTTTCGCGCTGACGGCCGCCTCGAGCGCCGCATCGTGGCGATCGAACAGCACGGTCAGTTCGAACGCGTCGCCGGTCGCGCGTGCGAGCGCGGCGCGCAGCCCGCCGATGCTGAAGAACAGGAAACGCGCCGGAAACGCGAAATACTCGCGCAGCAGCCGGTAGCCGTGGAAGCTGCGGCCGTCGTCGGGCAGGATCGCCTGCGCGGGATCGAAGCCCTCGTGAACGATCGCGTCGGCGTCGAGCGTATGCAGCCAGCGCGGCGGCTGCGCCGGATCGTGGCACACGACGCCGAGCGCATGCGCGGCAATCAGTTCGAGCAGATGCAGCGCGTCGCGTTCGGGGCCGGCGAGATGGAACGTCAGCCGGTCGAGCGGCAACTGGGACAGTTTGGCACCGCCGCGCGCCTCCAACCGGATGCGCAGCGCGCCGCGTACGTCCTGCCGCGCGGCGAACGCGCCGCGCGGCAGCCACGACGGCGCGCCGGTGACGGTCGCATCGGTCAGTTCGAGCGGCCACAGCGTCAGGTCATGCGCGGTGCGGAATTCGCAGGCGGTCTGCTCGGACGCGGCCGGACGCGCGCGCAGCGCGGTGCCGGCCGGCAGCCGCCAGCCTTGCGCCAGGCTGCCTTCGTTCAGCAGCGGCGCGAACCGCACGATCGCCATCGACGGCAGCGGCGCGATATAGCCGGGATAGACGGCATCGAGGAGCGCCTGCGTGAAGCGCGGAAACTCGGCGTCCATCTTGAGCTGCACGCGCGCGGTGAGGAAGCTGAAGCCTTCGAGCAGCCGCTCGACGTACGGATCGGGCGGCCCCGATTCGTTGAGCCGCAGCCGCGCGGCCACTTTCGGGAACTGCTGCGCGAATTCGCCGCCGAGCTCGCGCAGGTACGCGAGTTCGCGGTTGTAGTAGTCGAGCAGGCGCGTATCCATCGCGTCAGGCCCCCGCCACCGATTGCAGCGACATCGCGCCCGTCTCGAGATCGAGGTCGGAGCGCAGCACGAATTCGAGCGGATGCGGGATCGACCACAGCGTGCCGCGAATCTCGAACAGCAACACGTTGTGGCGCCGTTCGCCGGCCCGGCCGCCGGCCGCGTCGATCACGCTGCGAACTTCGACGCTGTCGGGCGCGATGCGCGGCTCGAAGCGGAGGATCGCGTCGCGGATCGACGCCTCGACCGACATCCGCTCGACGCCCGACATCGGCTTGCCCACGAGCGGCCGCATCCCGTAGTTGAGCACCGACGCCTGCGCGTGCGCGAACGCCGACCAGTCGACGAAGCCGTCCTCGGCGTTGCGCGTGTTGAGCAGCCACGCGAGATCGCGCAGCACGGCCGCACGCAGGCGTTCGGTGCCGATCCACTGCGCGCCGGGCGCTTCGGCGGCGCGCTGCGGCGTGTCGTCGGTGAGCCGGTCGAGCAGCGCGGGCTGGAGCCGGTCGCGCAGGCTGCCTTCCCTGCCGTCGCGGCCATCGCGGCCGTCGCGGGTTCGCGGGTCGTCCATCGTCATCTCCGCGCCGTCACATCTCGGTGTTTTCCTTGATGTTCCAGCCGACGGTCACCTCCGCGCCCTTGCCGCCGTTGTCGTTCTGCTGCCAGTACTGCTTCTTCACCTTCGCGGCCTGGAAGCCGTAATGCATCATCAGCCGGTCGGCGACGTCGCCCGGATCGATGCCCGCGACCTGCGCGGACGTGACGAGCACCTCCTGCAGCGTCACGCGCATGAACTCGACCTGCGTGCCGCCCGTCTTGCACGCGGAGATCTCGACCGACGACAGATGCTTGCCGTTCGCGCAGTTCTTGATGATCGCGGGCGCGCCCTTGTCCATGTACGCGGCGACGACGAGATCGTTGAAGCTCGCCTTGCCCGCGTTGCCGCCGCTGCCGCTCGCCATCGCGCCCGGCTGGCTCGCGCCCCACGTGAACGACTGGATGTCGGTCCAGCCCTTGTGCTGCGCGTCCGCCGATTCGCCGGTCACGCCGTCCACCTTCATAAACATTGCCACGCCCATTGCCGTCTCCGTTTCAGTGCGATGTCAGGATGAATGCCGCGTTGAATGCCGATCGTTGCTTGCTGCGCTGCTCACTCGTTGGCCGCCTTCGCGGTCGGCAGCCGCGAGATGAGCCGCAGCGACACCGTGAGCCCTTCGAGCTGGTAGTGCGGCCGCAGGAAGAATTTCGACGTGTAGTAGCCGGGGTTGTCCTCGACCTCGTCGACCACCACCTGCGCGGCCGCGAGCGGCTTGCGCGCCTTGGTTTCCTGCGACGAGTTGATGGGGTCGCCGTCGACGTAGTTCATGATCCAGTCGTTCAGCCAGCGCTCCATGTCGTCGCGTTCGCGGAACGAGCCGATCTTGTCGCGCACGATGCACTTCAGGTAATGCGCGAAGCGGCAGCACGCGAACAGGTACGGCAGGCGACCGGACAGCCGCGCGTTCGCGGTCGCGTCGGGATCGTGGTACTCGGCCGGCTGGTACAGCGACTGCGCGCCGATGAACGCCGCGAAATCCGAGTTCTTCCGGTGCACGAACGGCATGAAGCCGTTCTTCGCGAGCTCGGCCTCGCGGCGGTCGCTGATCGCGATCTCGGTCGGGCATTTCTGGTCGACGCCGCCGTCGTCGGTCGGGAACGTGTGGCTCGGCAGCCCTTCGACCGCCCCGCCCGATTCGACGCCGCGGATCGACGAACACCAGCCGAACTGCTTGAACGAGCGGTTGATGTTCGCGGCCATCGCATACGCCGAATTCGCCCACGTGTAGCGGTCGTGGTTCGCGGCGTCGGTGTCTTCCTCGAAGTCGAATTCGTCGACCGGGTTGGTGCGCGCACCATACGGCAGCCGCGCGAGAAAGCGCGGCATCGCGAGGCCGATGTAGCGCGAATCCTCCGACTGCCGCAGGCTGCGCCACGCCGCGTATTCGGTGTTCTGGAAGATCTTCGTCAGGTCGCGCGGGTTCGACAGCTCCTGCCACGAATCCATCTGCATCAGCTCCGGCGACGCCCCGGCGATGAACGGCGCGTGCGCGGCCGCCGCGATCTTCGACAGCTCGCCGAGCATCTCGACGTCCGGCGGGCTGTGGTTGAAATGGAAATCGCCGACCAGGCAGCCGAACGGCTCGCCGCCGAATTGCCCGTATTCCTCTTCGTAGATCTTGCGGAACAGCGGGCTCTGATCCCACGCGACGCCCTTGTAGCGCTTCAGCATCCGCGCGACCTCGTTGCGCGACGCCGGTAGCGCCTTGATCTTCAGCAGCTCGTCGGTCTCGGTGTGCGTGACCAGGTAATGCAGCCCGCGCCACGCGCCTTCGAGCGTCTGGAATTCGTTGTGATGCAGGATCTGGTTGATCTGCTCGGACAGCTTGCGGTCGATCTCCGCGATGATCTGCTTCACGCTGCCGTACGCGTCGGTCGTCATGCCGACCGTGTGTTCGAGCGCCTGCTGCGCGAGCGTGCGCACCGCGCGCTCGACCGACTCGCGCGCCTCGGCCGTCTTCGGCTTGAACTCCTTCTGCAGCAGCGCGGCGAATTCGTCGTGCGCGACGGCCGGTTGCGCGGCGTCGCGCGTGTCCGCACGGGATTGGACGGGATCATTCATCGCGGGCCTCCGGTTGGGTCGTGTCACCGCCCTGCGCGGGCTCGTGCGGGTTGCGCACGAGCGTCTTCAGCAGGTCGGGATCGTTGATCGCGCGCTCGATCAGCTGCTCGGCGCCATGCTTGCCGTCCATGTACGACAGCAGGTTCGACAGCTCGGTGCGCGCCTCCAGCAGCCGGCGCAGCGCGTCGACGTTGCGCGCGATCGCGGCCGGCGAGAAATCGTCGATCTGCTCGAACGTCATGTCGACGTTGAGCATCCCTTCGCCCGTCAGCGTGTTCGGCACCTGGAACGCGACACGCGGCGCGACCGATTTCATCCGCTCGTCGAAGTTGTCGACGTCGATCTCGAGAAATTTCCGCTCCGGCAAGTCCGGCAACGGCTCCGCACGCTTGCCCGCCAGGTCGGAAATCACGCCCATCACGAACGGCAACTGCACCTTGCGTTCCGCGCCGTAGGTCTCGACGTCGTACTCGATCTGCACGCGCGGCGCCCGATTGCGCGCGATGAACTTCTGTCCGCTGCCTGCCGCCTTGGTTCTGTCCGTCATCGTCCACTCCTTCACATCGATCAGGTTGCGCAGTTGGTCGTCACCGCCCGCGTCGCGGCGGCGCTCGCTCGTGTCATTCGCTCCGCTCGCCGCTCAGCAGGTCCAGCTTCGGCAGGCTCTCCGGCGCGAGATCGCGGATGATTTCGTAGAAGTCGAGCGCGAGCAGCCGCTGCGCGCGCCGCAGCAGCAGCGGCGCCGGATGGCTCGGCTCGTGTTGCTCGAAATAGCGGCACATCTTGTCGAGGCCGATGCGCACGTCATCGCGGCTCGTGACCTCGGCATCGCGCCAGGCGTGCGCGTTCGGTCGTGCAGCCGGCGCGGTTGCGGCAGCGCCTGGCTGCGCCGTGTCGCCGGGCGCGGCCTGCTGCATGTCGGGCGACACCGGTTGCGGCTCGAGCGGCGGCACTTCGCGCACGATCCGTTGCAACGCCTTCTCGGCGTCGCCTTCGTCGGGCGCCCATTCGCGGCCCAGCCTGTCCGTCACGTCCGCGCGGATCGCCTCCAGTGCGTGCAGTGCCGCGCGCGCCGCGTCGAGCGGCGTCGTGCCGTCGCTGCGCGCGGCCGACAGCGCAGCCAGCAGGCTTTCGCGGCTGCCCGCCACGGGGCTGCCGGCGTCGTCGCGGCCGTCGAGCAGCCGTTCCGCATCGCGCACGCTCGGCCCGCCGTCGAACAGCGGCTGGCGGCGCGCCGCGCGCGCGCAGTCGTGCGCGCCGGCTATCTCGGCGAGCGCGTTCATCCGCAATGTCGGGTCCGGTTCGCCGTCCGCGTCGAGCCGCGGATGCAGGTCGTCCCAGCGGCGTTCGAGCAGGTTCGCGACGAGCGCCAGCGCGTCCGCATAGCCGGGAATGCCGTGTTGCTCGGTCCAGCTTCGTGCGAGACAGGCGATGACGCGCAGATCCTTCGTGCGCGCCGACAGCGCCAGCGCGAGCCGCTCGACCGCCCGCCAGTCGGGCGCTTCGGCCGGAATCACGGTGTCGCCGTATTGCTGCTCGGCACGCGGTGTCGCGCGCTCCTGCAGTTGCAGGAACTCGGCGTCGTATTCGAGGTTCGCACCGCACGGCGCATCGGGCGCGACGTCCGCGAGCAGCCGGCCGATCAGGTCGGCGCGCGGGGTCGCCGGCAGGCCGGGCGGCACCGTGGCATGTGCGGCGGCGGCCAGCGCCGCCTGGCTGACGTCATTCGAATGCATAGTCGATGTTGACCGGTTTGCTGCCGAAGTCGATCGCCACGGTGCGGTGCAACGGCGGCAGCGTGCCGTTGCGGATCTCGATCACGTAGACGCCCGGCGTCAACGATACGGAGCGCAGCGGCGGGCTCGCACCGCGCCGCGCGCCGTTCACGTAGACGTCGCCCCATGGCCGCACGTTGAAACGCACCTGCACGGTTTCCTGCGCCTTCGGCGGCCGCGGCTGCGACTCTGCCGTTGGCGCGGTGACGGCGGCGACGGCAGTCTCTGCCTCCGACGGCGCCTTCGGTGCGGGTGTCGTCGCGGTCGCCGGTGTGGCGGCCGCTTCCGACGGCGGCACGTTGACGACGCGTTCCGACGAATCGAGGCTGCCGGCGGGCGCGATGCCAGAGCTGGAGCCCGACGGCGACGGGGCCGGGTTCGTCACGGTGGTCGCAACCTGCGGCGCGGGCGTGGCGGCTTCGACGGCAGGCGCGCTGGCCGGTGCGGCGGCGACGGGGGGCGGCGGAACCTGCGTTGACGATCCGGCCGGGAGGCTCGACGGCGGCACGACGGTCGGTGTCGGCCCTTGCTGGGCCAGCGTGGCGCCCGGCGTGCTCGCGGGCGGTGACGTACCGGCCTGCGGCCGGCTGGCGGCCGGCGCGGCCTCGTCGGCGACGCGGGCGGGACGCGACAGATAAGTCGCCGCGAGGCCGACGGCGATCAGCGCAACGAGCGCGCTGCCGACGTAGACAGGCAGGCGGCGGTTGCGCGATCCAGGCGGAGCGTGGCCGCGTTGGGCGCCGGTCGGCCCGGATGCGCCACTCGATGACGAGGCCGACGCCGATGCGGCGGGATGCGGTGCGCTCGAACCAGCGGTGCCGGCAGTCGCGGATGCGTTCGCATTCCCGGAACCCGCCGCACCGCGCGCACCGACGCCGGCGTCGGTCGTTGGGGATCGCGTACCGGCTGCGTCGTGTGTGTCAGTTCGTGCAGCGGGCGCTTCTTGCGCGCGTTCGACGTTTCCGTTCGCCGTTTCGGATTCGACCGGCTTTTCAACCGGTTTCGCAGGCGATTGAGACGCATGCGATGCAGCAGACGCTGCGAGCGAGCCCGCAGCCGCAACGGCGGCGCCTTGCGCGACGGTTTTGGACGTCGAAGGCATATCGGCCGCCGGCTTGGCGCCGGACACGCCAGACGCTGCGGATGCCGTGTCCGTGGGTGTAGACACATGATCCGCACCACCGGCTGTCAACGCTCGCCCATCCGGCGCAGCGTTGCCCGAAGCGGTCCCGCCCGCGCCGATCGAAGCCGCGCCAACAGCCGACGCCGTACCGGACGCAGCAGAAGCCTCCCCCTTCCCTTCCCCGCTCCTGCCTGCCTCACCCACCGGCGGCACGACCGCCGCGCCATATCCGCCACCCGTCCCGACGTCCCGCAACCCGAGCTCCGCCGCGAACGCCGCGACCGATTCCGGCCGATCCGGAATCCGCAACTGCAGCGCATGATCGACCGCCGCGAGAAACGCCGGGCTGTACACCTCGCCGGCCGGCAGTTCGCGCGACGCGAGCGGCCGGTACGTGTCCTTGATGCTGCGCACGACGGCCGCGGGCGGCAGCTCGCCGGTGATCATCGCGTGCATCACCGCGCCGAGCGCATAGAGGTCGGTCCACGGCCCCTGGCTGAACGCGGGATCGTCGGTGTACTGCTCGATCGGCGCATAGCCGGGCTTGATCATCATCGCGCCGTCGTCGACCAGGTCGCCGATCCGTTTGCGCGCCGCGCCGAAGTCGAGCAGGATCGCGCTGCCGTTCGGCCGGATCAGCACGTTGTCGAGCGCGACGTCGCGATGGAAGCACTGCGCGCGATGCAGCGTGTCGAGCGCGCCGAGCAGCGCGCCGACGATATTGCGCAACTGCGTCTCGCTGATCCGCATCCCGCCGTCGAGCAGTTGCTTGAGCGTGCGCCCTTCGTAGAACGGCATCACCATGTACGCGGTGCCGTGGCTTTCCCAGAAATGCAGGACCTTGACGAGCCCCGGATGGTCGAATTGCGCGAGCAGGCGCGCTTCGTTGAGGAACGCGCCGCGCCCGGCGTCGAAGGCCTGCGCGAACCGCTCGGAGCGCAGCGACACCGTATAGTCGCCGCCGCGCGTGGCCAGCATCGACGGCATGTATTCCTTGATCGCGACCGCGCGCCGCAACGTGCGGTCGAATGCGCGATAGACGATCCCGAAGCCGCCGATGCCCAGCACCTCGTCGAGCTGCAGTTCGCCCAGGCGATGGCCGAGCGGCAGCGGCCGCACCGTGAATTCGGATGCGTCGCTGCGTGTCGCCGTGTCGTGCTCGTTGTCTCTCGATCCAGCGTCCTTCATCTCCACCACCTCTCGAAACCGCGTCCTTTCCACCCGCCGCACCCGCCGCACCCGGCGGCCCGCCGTCGGTCAGCCGGGGGCCGCTAGCTGCCGCCGAACAGCGTCAGGAATAGCGCGTTGTCGGGCGTGCCCGTATGCGCATGCGTGCGCAGCGGCGATCCGTCCGCGCGGTTGGTCCACCAGAAACTGGTGCCGCCGTGCGGATCGAAGTAACCGGACAGCCCGGGCCACGCGGCCGGGGCCGGCCGTTCCGGCGGCGGCGCCGGCATGCCGTCGACGATGTCGGCGTACGTGTCGTCGCCCTGCGTGAGCCGCACACGCGCCAGCATCTGCTCGAGATCGCCGGGCGCGCGTGCATGGCGGATCGTGTCGAGCAGCGCCTGGCCGACCTGCCAGTAGAACGTGTCGGCGGCATCCGGCAGCCCGTTCCAGTAATCGGCCGCACGCATCGGCAGCGTGACGATCACCGGGTAGTAGCGCCCCACCCGGTCGCAGCTCGGCGCGAGGCAGCCCGGCTGAATGCACGACGCGCCCGCACCCGCCGGAATCAGGAAGTTCCAGACCGGCGCGACCGTGTAGTGGCGCTCGATCTCGTCCGCGCCGCGCTGGCGCATCGCGGCCATGCCCTGCTGGAGCCAGCGCTCCCACCACAGCGCGAGCGCATGCGGCAGCCGGCTGTTCACGAAGTCGCCGGCGCCGGGAATCTTCCCGTACCAGGCCGGCGCATCGCCGTCGGTACGCGTGAACGGCGGTGTCGGGATCATGGCTTCGGCGGGCATGTAAAGGACTCCATCTGGGGCAGCCTGAACGGGTTGCGGACACTGCCCGCATTCACTTGCAGCACGATCGGTTTGCCGTCGACCGTGAAGCGCGCAATCATCTGGTCGGAACCGCGCCCGGCGGACACCCCCGCGCGGTCGAACAGCCGGTGCAGCGCCCACGGCCCGTCGGTCGAGAAGCCGTCGGTCGCGCCGGCCTGCCCGGACACCTGCAGCCGCACCTGGTTGCTGCCGCGCGGGCCCGGCCAGTTCACCGCGCTCTGCACGAGCGGGCCGTGCGCGTAGCGGACGATCTGCCCGTCGACGTCGAGCACCATCTCCGTGATCGACGGGTCCATTTCGAGCGGCTGGATCTGCACCTTCAACTGCGCGGTGCGCGCACCGCCGCCGAAATAGACGTCGCGGATCACCGCCGCCTTCTCGAACGACGCCAGCATCGCGGCGGCCGACGGATCGGCGTCCGCATTGCGGTTCGCGAAGCGCCACGGGTGCGACGTCGTATCGACGATCGACTGCAGGTTCTTCTGGAAGAAGTCGTCCATCAGGCCGCCGGGCGCGAACATCTGCGCGAAATCCGCCGGCGCGACGTCGCGCGCCGCGCCGCGCGCGAACGGATAGCGGCCCGCGATCGCCTGCCGGCAGAAGTCGCCGACGTTCGCGCCGGCCCGCGTCGCGACGCTGCGCTGCTCGACGGTCGCCACGCTGCCGTTCGCGACGTTCGACAGGTCGTCGAGCACTTCGCGGAATGGTGTCGGCAGGCGGCCGGCCTGGGCGCGCAGCTTCGCGGGCGCATCGGACGGCGGCGGCTGCGCGCCGCTCCTCAGCGCGTCGTCGGTGGCTGTCAGGTACGTGTACAGCGCGTCGATCGACTTCAGCACGTCGTTGAATGCCGACGCCTGGTCGCCGCTGCCCGGCGCGAACGCACGCAGCCCGGCGAAGTGGCTGTCGACGATCTGCTCGGCGCTCGCGGGCGCCGCCGCGGACGCACTCGAATTGCTGCCCTGGCCCGCGAAGATCTGCGACAGCGAGCTGCGCGCCTCGTCGACCTTGTCCTGCGCGCGCGCCGCGAGATTGCGCGCCCCGCCCGGTGCGTCGCCGAGCGCCGTATCGCGTGCGAGCGCCACCATCAGCCGCGTGAGCGGCGAATCGGCGGAGGACAGCGCGCGCGCCACCTGGATGCTCTGCGCGAGCGTCGCGGTGCGCTGCAGCTTGATGTCGGCGAGATAGTCGTCCCAGATCTTCAGGTAGTCGTTCAGGTAGAGCTGGCGGATATCGCGCGCCCACGCGGCCGCGTCGTTCGGGCCGGGAATCTCGGACAGCCCGAGGTTCAGCACCCACACCTCCTCGCGCCCGTACGCTTCGACCTCGCCGGCCAGGCGCGGCGCGAACACGTTGCGATAGCCGTTGCGCGTGTAGAGCCCCGGCACGCCTTCCGACAGCGGCTTGCCGCTCTGCCGGCGGAACACCAGTGAAGCGTCGGGGCCGACCGCCCGCGCGACGCTGAAGTCGAACGCGGAGGTGGCCGGCCGCAGCGTCATCGTCATCTGCCGGTACAGCCGCTGCGAGAACGGCACCTGGCGCAGCCGGTCGCGCACGTCGGCCACGAGCCGCTCGTTCATCGGATACGGCGACACCGCGACCCGGTTGCCGAACAGCGCGGCAAGATGCGCACGCAGCGCGGCGCGTTCGGCCGGCGAGAAATCGGGCGGCAGCGCGCGTTCCATCTCGAGGTCGACGACGGCCTGCACGAACGCGGGATCGTAGTGCGCGCTGTCGTACAGCATCAGGTACGCCTTCAGCGCCGCATACGCGTATTCGGTCTCGTCGGGCCGTGCATCGCGCAGCGCGGCCTCCATCCGGCTCGCGGCGATCGGCAGCAGCACGTCTTCGAGCGCGCGCCGGTACACGGCGTCGACGGCTTCGTCGATCTTCTCGCCCTGGAACAGCCCCCACCGATACGCCAGCGGCGGATGCTGCAGGTCGACGCCGCCCGCATTCGCGAGGTTGCCGAGCGCGTCGAGCACGGGCAGCAGGCGCGCGACGTCGGCCGCATCGGAGAATTTCGCGCCGGCGATCTGCGCATCGACGGCCGGCACGCGCCCGGCGATCTGGTCGAGATACGTGCGGTTGTTCGAATAGCTGCGCAGCCACGCAAACAGCACGGCCACGCACACCAGCGCGAGCAGCACGTAGCCGGCGATCTGCAGCACGCGCCGCTTCTGGTGCCAGCGCAGGTCGCTGCCGGCAAGCGCGGCTTCGCGGAAGATGTGCTCCTGCAGCAGCGACTTCAGGAAGAAGCTGCGCCCGGTCGAACCGACCTGCGCGACCGGCGGCACGCCCTCGATCTTCAGGAAGCGTTTGATGCCGCTCATCACGCGATCGAACGCGGTGCCCTCCTGCGTGCCGCTCGTCAGGTAGACGCCGCGCAGCATCGGCATCGGCTCGTAGCTCGACACGGAAAACACCTCGGCGACGAACTGGCCGAGCATGTCCTGCAGGTCGGCGATCTGCTGCGGCAGCAGGTACGTCATCTCGCGCTGGCGCGCGTCGGTCTGCGCGGCGAGCAGTTCGGGCAGCCCGTCGTTCAGCCGCTGGTGCAGCAGCCGGTATTCGCGGTCGAATGCCGCGCGCAGGTCGAAGCCCGGCGCCTCGCTTTGCGCGAGCGGGAACGTGAAACCCCACACCTGTGCGCATTCCGCGCGGCCGTAGTGGCTGAAATACTCGGCGAAGCCCGCGAGCAGGTCGGCCTTCGTCACGAGCAGGTACACGGGAAAGCGGATGCCGAGCTGCGCGCGCAACTCGAGCAGCCGCTTGCGCAGCACCATCGCATGCTGCGTGCGTTCGGCCTCCGACGCGCCGAGCAGGTCGGCCACGCTGATCGTCAGCATCGCGCCGTTCAGCGGCTGGCGTGTGCGGTATTTCTTCAGCAGGTCGACGAAGCCTTTCCATTCGGCCTCGTCGAGCGCGCGGTTGCCCTCGTGCGTCGTATAGCGGCCGGCCGTGTCGATCAGCACCGCGTCGTTCGTGAACCACCAGTCGCAATGCCGCGTGCCGCCCACGCCGCGGATCGCCGCGCGGCCGAACTGCTCGGCAAGCGGAAAGCTGAGCCCGGAATTCACGAGCGCGGTGGTCTTGCCCGAGCCCGGCGCGCCGATGAACACGTACCACGGCAGCTGATACAGATACTGGCGCGACATCCGGTCGAACCAGCGCGGCAAGCCCTTGCGCGCGGTGTCGGCCTGCCCGAAGCGCACCTTCTTCAGCAGCGAAGCGGCTTCGTCGAAGCGGCTGCGCAACTCGTCGAGCTGCGCTTTCGCCGGATCGTCGGCGGCAGCCGGCCCGGGCGCGGCCTCGCGCAGCTGATTCAGCAACTGCGCGTTGAGGCGGCCGGCGCGCCAGCTGCGCCACGCGACGCGTGCGCCCCACGCGACGAACAGCACTGCGATCGTGAGCCCGCGCGCCCAGCCGCTTTCGAGCGGCCGGACCTCGGCGAACGCGAACAGCGGCCCCGCGAGCCATACGAAGCACGCGAGCACGACGAGACCGGCGAAGGTCCAGATCTCCCGCGACGGCAACGGCCGGACGAAACGCGCGACAGCCTGGTTCATGGTCAGTTGGCTCCCTGCGTGGCGCTCGCGCCGACGGCGGCACTGCCGGGCGCCGGCAGCAGCGTGATCTCGACGCGCCGGTTCAGTGCGCGGTTCGCCGGCGAGTCGTTCGGCGCGACCGGATCGAGCGTGCCGCGCCCTTCCGCGGCGAGCCGTTCCGGATGGTCGAGCCGCGCGGCGATCATCCCGCGCACGGCTTCCGCGCGTTCGCGCGACAGGTCCCAGTTCGATGCGAAGCGCGCCGTATGCACGGGCGTGTCGTCGGTATAGCCGGTCACGCGCACGTTGCCGGGCACCTTGTTCAGCGCGTCGGCCACGCGCGCGAGCACCGGCACGTAGCGGTCGATCACCGACGTCGAGCCGGACTTGAACACCCCGTCGCCGCGCAGCACGATCACGCTGCGGTCGGCCTGGTCGCGCACCGCCACGAGGCCGGCCGCGATCTCCGGTTCCAGGAACTTCGCGATGCGCGGCGCCTGCGCCGGGCGCGGCGGCGCCTGCGCGGGCTGCAGTTTCGGCACGTGCAGCGCATCGATCGACGCGAACAGCCGATCCGAATGCCCGGCAAGCGCGATGCGCAGCCCGACGAACACGCCGAAGCCGATCAGCAGCGCGAGCGCCACGCACACCCACAGCGGCACGCCGAAGCGGCGCGCGACATCGCGCGTGACGACGTCGCGCCAGTGCGGCGACAACGCCGGTTCGAATTCGCCGCGCACCGAGCGGATCGTCAGCGCGAGCTGGTGGCGCAGCGCGTCGAGCTGCGCATGGCCGTTGTCGAGCACGCGATAGCGGCCCTCGAAGCCGAGCGCGAGACAGAAGTACAGCAGCTCGAGCAGGTCGAGATGCTGGCGCGGCTGCTGCGACAGGCGTTCGAGCAGGTGGAAGAATTTCTCGCCGCCCCACGTCTCGTTGTGGAACGACACGAGCAGGCTGTGCGACGACCACACGCTGCCGCCCCACGGCGTTAGCGCGGCCGCCTCGTCGAGCGCCGTGCACAGGCAGTAGCGCGCGCCGATGATCGCTTCCGACGGCACGCCGGCCTCCTGCGCCCGCGCCTCGAACTGCCGGATCTCGACGACCAGGTGCTCGCGCAGCCACGCGGGATTCGGGTGATGGACGGTCGAGCGGATCTGCGGCACCAGGTTGAGCAACGGATTCGCCGCGGCGACGAGCGGGTTCGTGCCGCTCGCGGCCCAGCGCCCGGGGCGCGGCTGCGTCGCGGTCGGGCCGGCCGCGCCCGCCGCGGCCGGATGCATGCCGCCCGGATTCGGCGGCACGAATCCGCCGGCGCCGGGGGAGATCGATTCGGAGGAGGAATTCATCGCGTCGCCCCGCCCTTACCCGCGTATCGCCCAGAACTCCATCGAGAGCCCAGGGAATTCGCCGGCGAAATGGAAAGCGAGACCGCCGGAGCGCGCCAGCTGCTTCCACAGGTCGCTGCCCTTGTCGATCTCGAAGTACGTATGGCCCGCGTGATACGGGATCTGCCGCGGCGCGACCGGCAACTGGCGCATCGTGATGCCCGGCAGCTGCAGCTGCACGAGATCGCGGATCCGCTCGACCGGCCCGAGCTTCGCCTGCGCGGGAAACCGTGCACGCAGGCTGTCGGCCGGCACGTCCGCGCGCACGGCGAGCACGAAGCCGGCGGTGTCGCGCAGCGCCGGGTCGGCCAGCGTCGCGACACGGATGCCGTTGCCCGCATCGCGCAGCTCGATCTGGATCGCGTTCTGCTCGAGCACCGTCGACAGCGACCGGCGCAGCTCGGTCATCAGCTCCGCGAAGCTCGTGCGCAGGTCGTCGTGGACGTAGACCGCAAGCGACTGCGGGCGCCGGCCGGCCGCCGTGAACGTGCTCAGGTCGCAGGCGAGCTTCAGCCAGTCGCAGAACAGCGCCTCCGGGTGCGTCGACACGTGCTGCTGCGCGTGCCAGGTCAGCGCGAGATAGCGGTTCACGAGCTGCAGCAGCAGGAAATCCGCGACCTCCGACACGCCGCCGCGCCCGGGCTCCGACAGCCGTGCCGCGAGCGCTTCGCTGCGTTGCGTGAGCAGCCCGTGCAGCTCGCGCGCATACGCCAGCAGCACGGTGTCGTGCTGCGCGACGAGGCGCGGCGGAATGTAGCCGTCGTCGACGAGCAACCGCGCGTCGGTGCGCCGCTCGACGATCCGTGCGACGCCGAGCGCGTGCCAGTCGCCGGTCAGCTCGGCTTCGAGCATCAGCCGCACGTTCAGGCGGCCCGTCTGCAGCAGCGCGGGGCCGAGCGCGACCGCGTTTGCGTCGGCCACTTCGTATTCGCGGACGACGTAGCGCGCGACGTCGGCGCTGCCGTTCGCGCTATTCACGCCGTTCGCGGCATGGCTGCCGCCCGCGCCCGCACCGAACGACACCTCCTCGCCGCCGCCGCGCCACAGCGGCAGCGCGAGCACGACGAGCTGGTCCTTCGCATTGGCCGGCACGTCGAGCGGCTCGGGGAGATCGTCCGGATGGGACAGGTCGAACGGCGTGCCGTCGCGCATCACGCCCGACGCGGTGCGCAGCGCGACCTTGCCGAGCGCCAGTTGCTCGCGATCGAGTTCCAGCGTGTCGAAGCCCCAGTAGAAGCCTTGCAGCGGCAGGCAGCGCAGCGCGACGTAGCGCTCCCAGTGTCGTTCGAGCTGCTGGAAATGCTGCGGCCGCAGGAACATCCCCTCGGTCCACACCACCCGCTGGCGGAGCGCCGCGATCGGCGTCGCGGACATCGTCGGTTCGGTCATGGGCGCCCCTTCGCATCGTTCAGCGCGACGCCGCCATTGCGGACGGCGATCGACAGCTTCAGCTCGCCCGGCGACGTCTGCCAGAACTTGTAGAGATTGAGCTGCTTCGCGCGCGGCAGCGGCACCGTCAGCCGCCAGCGGTTCTTGTCGAGCATCCGGTATTCGGCGACCACGCCGATCGCGCCGGCCTCGACGTTGCCGCGATAGCGCAGCGTGCGCGACTCACCCGGCCGCAGGATCACGCGGTCGGTGCCGAGCAGGTCCGCGCCGAGCACGTTTTCCGGCTTGTCCTGCAGCGAGAAGAAATCGGCGCTGTCGAACGACGACGCCGCGCGGAGCTGGAACACCTTCAGCACGATCGGCGAAGGCTTGCGGTTCATGTCAGGGTTGACGTCCGGCGCAACGTCAACCGTGATCGCATACGGCACCGCCGCGGCGTGCTCCGTCGCACCGCACCCCGGCAACAGCATCACGCATCCCCATACGATGAAACTGCTCGACCGCCATTGCATATGCCACCCTCGCCACCCAATAGCCGCGCGCCGGTTTTCGACTTCGAAACCGGATGATCTGATTGAAAAAGGGACAATTAATTGATCGGTAATTGTGTAACCTGCATATCCATCCATTGCAATCCGTGTCGGCAAATTGTTCTTGTAAAAAGCCGGGTCATATCAATCGGGGTTTTTGAAAGTCGCTTTGGCGAGATGATGGGCAATTGAATTGAGATTGGTAAATTAATGGCAAAAGTTAATCCGACCGGTGCGCCTGGGCGGCCCGGTTCTATGGCGTGGACACCTGTCGGATGGGCGCGGGACGTACGCCGGCCGGCCGCCGGGCAAGGGACGCTCGCGACGCTGGTGGTGTGCCAGGCTATTCGTTTCGCACGAACGGATGCCCCGTTTTCAGTGCATTGACGTGCGCTGACCAAACAACTGACGAATCCGAAAAACACAGCGAACTATAGGCCGTTTTTTCGGTTTCACAAGCACTGAAATTCGTAGTCGATTCTGTATTCAGGGGGAAACGGATTGGCGAAATGAAACAAAACGTAACAGCTGGTTGGGTATCGATGATTGGCACTAGAATCCAACAGCGCTTGTGTGCCACCTTCCAATTACGCCAATCTTTAATTTCAATAATGAAAGGTCGTTCATCGCTCGTTCTTTTCCTCGGCGCATGGTTGCTGGGGGCCGGCGGGTGCAGTACGTCCCCGACACAGTCGGCTGCACGCGCGACGGTCGACAGCGCGCGCGCCGCGTACGACAGCGGCGACTACGGGCGCACGATCGCATTGCTGAGCCATGCGAAGGAGATCGATGGCGCCGACACCGACACGCAGGTGGCCGCGCACAAGCTCCTCGCGTTCAGCTATTGCGTGACGAACCGCATCACGCCGTGCCGCGCCGAGTTCTCGAAACTTCTCGACCTCAACCCGCGCTTCGACTTGTCCCCTGCCGAGAAGGGGCATCCGATCTGGGGGCCCGCGTTCGAATTCGCGCGCCGCAGGCATGCGTCGTCATCCTGAACGAACCGGTTTCCACGCGAGCGCTTCACCGAGCGACGTATGACATGCAACTGATCGTGATCGAACATGCCGGCGAGCCGGTCGAAAACGACTCCTACGACGCCGTCGTGTTTCATCCGCCCGGCGGCACCATCGGCCGGGCCAGCGACAACCATCTCGTGTTGCGCGACGACACGCGGCAGATATCGCGGCTGCAGGCGCTGCTGCAGGTCGGCGACGACGCGTGCCTGCTGAAGAACCTGAGCAGCGTCTCGACGATCGAGGTGAATCGCGAGCCGGTCGGCTATGCGCAGGAGCGCCCGCTCAATACCGGCGACATCATCCGCATCGGGCCGTACGTGCTGCGCGCCGAACGTGACGACGGCGGCCAGGGCGACGATGCCCCGGTCATCGACATGGCGACCGATACCGGCGTGCACGTCGATCCGCCGTCGCAGGCGCGAACGTCGGCGGCGCCCT
This sequence comes from Burkholderia sp. AU6039, assembly GCF_002223365.1. Taxonomy (NCBI): domain Bacteria; kingdom Pseudomonadati; phylum Pseudomonadota; class Betaproteobacteria; order Burkholderiales; family Burkholderiaceae; genus Burkholderia; species Burkholderia sp. AU6039. The sequence goes on along the minus strand of NZ_NKFK01000005.1, from coordinate 1,654,000 downwards.
CGCCTGCATCGTCTTCGCGGATCGATACGAAAGGCGCCGGCAACCGGCTGTGGGGGCTTCTCCAGGATCGTCTCGCGCCACGCGGCAAGGCGGCGGACACCGGTACACGACCAGGTGGCCCTGCACGGGCGGATGCCACGCAACCGGCGAACCGCGCGGCGCAAACCGTACCGCCCGCCCCTTCACAGCGCGACCTGCACCAGCTGTCGATCGATCCGCTCGACCTGTTCGCGCAGCCGTCGGGCGATATCGGCACATCAGGCACGACGGGCACGGCATCGCATGCCGATCGCGGCCACACGGAGCGCGAAGCGTCGTCCGCGACCCAGGCCGACCATGCACCCGAGTGGACGCAACACGTGCGGGTGCAGCCCGCTGCCGCGCGCACTGCCGATACGCATGCGCAGCCGGCCGACGAACCGGCGCCGCATGCCGCCCGCCCGCCGACGCCCGATGAACTGCTGAGCGCGTTCTTCGAAGGCGCGGGGCTCGATACGGCTGCCGAGTCGCATCAGTGGTCGGCCGAGCAGCTGTACATCGCGGGCCAGTTGCTGGCGCTGTTCGCGAACGGCACGGTCGAGCTGCTGTCGTCGCGCAGCATCCTGAAGCGCGAGGTGAAGGCGCACATGACGATGCTGCTCGATCGCGAGAACAACCCGCTGAAGCTGCTGCCGGACGGCGGCGCCGTGCTGCGGCAGATGTTCGGGCTGCCGCTGCCGGGCTTCATGTCGCCGCAGAGCGCGGTGAGCGACGCGTTCCAGGATCTGCATGCGCACCAGATCGGCATGGTGGCCGGCATGCGCGCCGCGTTGATGGATCTGCTGACGCGCTTTTCGCCGCAACGGCTGCGCGAGCGCGACGACGCGATGCGCTGGTACGAGAAGCGCGTGCCCGTGCTGTACAAGGCGAGGATGTGGGATCGCTACGCGGCGACCCATCGCGACACGGTGTTCGCGATCGAGGACGATTTCGCGTCGGTGTTCGGCAAGGCGTTTCTGGCGGCGTATGACGCGGAGGTGGAAAGCTATCGCGGCAGCGGCCGGCATTGAGCGTCGAACGGCACGCCGGCCGTCGGTGGCGGGCGGTGCGTGCCGGCGATGGTGTCAGGTGCCTGTTTCATGCGAGGCCACCTTGTTTCGCCCGGTTTCCTTCGCGTGGTACAGCGCCTCGTCGGCCGCCTTGATCACCGCCTCGACCTCCCCTTCCTGCCCGGGCGCCCAGCTTGCCACGCCGATGCTCGCGGTGACGCGCCCGAATTCGCTTTCCGCATGTTCGATCGCGAGCCCGTCGATGGCCGCGCGAATCCGTTCGGCGATCTCGGTCGCGCCCGTGGCCGGCGTATCGGGCAGGATCACGACGAATTCCTCGCCGCCATAGCGGGCGGCGGTATCCGCGGGACGCCGGATGTTGTCGCCGATGCATCGCGCAACCGCCGCCAGCGCGTCGTCGCCGGCCTGGTGACCATACGTGTCGTTGAACGCCTTGAAGCGGTCGACGTCGACGAACAGCAGCGAAAACACCGAACGGGCACGGCGCGCGCGGCGCCATTCGAGGTCCAGCACTTCCCCGAACGAGCGGCGATTGTTGAGCCCGGTGAGGCCGTCGGTGCGCGCGAGCATCACCAGCTCGGATTCGGCCCGCATCCTGCGCCGCAGCTGGGTGCCCAGCAAAAAGGACAGCACGATGAACGCCGCGCCGAAGGTCGCGACCAGCGCGCCGATCGTGATCGCGCGCCGCCGCCACGCCGCGTAGATGTCCTGCTCCGCCTCGGCGACCATGATGATCAGCGGCAGGTGCGGCAGCGTCTTGAAGTAGTACAGGCGGCGCACGTGGTCGATCGTCGAGGTCTCGATGAACGAGCCTTCCGGCGCCGTCATGAAGTGGCGGAACGTCGCCGCCTTGCTGATGTCGCGGCCGATGGTGCGCACGTCGTACGGCTGGCGCATGAACATGATGCCGTCCCGGCCGACCAGCGAGATCGCGCCGTGCGAGCCGAGCGCGAGGCCGGCGAACAGCGTGTGGAAATACTCGAGATTGACCGCGATCATCACGATGCCGCCGAACGAGCCGTCCGGATTCGACACGCGGCGCGTCAGCGCCACGCTCAGCGAACCGCCCCGCAGGCGGGACGCATAGGGATCGCTGATGTAAAGCCCGGCGTTCGGATTGTCCCGGTGAACCGTAAAGTACGTGCGATCGCCGAAGTTGCCCTGGCGCGGCACGTCGTTCGCCGAATCGAGGATGATGTTGCCGGCCGCATCCAGCACGAGCATCGAGCCGAGAAATTGCGCGGTCATCGCATGATCGAACAGGACGGCGCGCCGCAGGGCCGGCGTGGCCGCCATGACGTCCTGCCGCTGAAGGCCCTGGATCACCGCCTCCAGTGACAGGCCGTACAGCTCGATATTGCGCTCGATGTCGCGCTCGGCGACGAGCGCCAGATTTCGTGACGTCTCGCGTGCGCGGTCGAGCGCGTCGTGACGGCTCTGAAACAACTGCAACACGCAGAGGCCCATCAGCGCGCACGCTATCAAGGTCCCCGCCAGCACAACGTAGTACGGCGCTGCCGACCGCGGATGCATCCGTGTCCTCTCAGGTTGGGCCGACGCTGACGCACCGGTTGTTATGGTTTCTTCTGAATAAGCTATACCAAAAAGTGTGACATCCGGGTACGAGGGGCAGTCCGTACTTGCCAGGTTGCGGGTCACGTGAGCTGAACGGTATCGGGCGGAAGGTGCCGACGTCAATTCACCGAGGGACGCGGCGCGAGTCGTTGCCGGTGACGGAATTGAAACAATTCGCCAGCAGTGACACGTATATTGAAATACCGAGGAGCGTCGCCGTTCGAATGCACGGCGGGAGTGAGACGCTGGCGAGAGACCGGGCGCACCGCCCGGCCCGCGCCGATCGCATGCGCGACGCCAACAAGCGCCGCGCACGCGATCGATCGACGACCGTCAGACGGCCATCACCGTCACCGACTTCGTGACGAGGTACGGCTCGAGCGCTTCCGGCCCGCCTTCCGACCCGTAGCCCGAGTCCTTCACGCCGCCGAACGGCATTTCCGGCCACGGCGTCGCCGGCTGGTTGATCCACAGCATCCCGACTTCGAGGCGCTGCGTGAGCAGGTGCACGTTCGCGAACGAACGCGTGAACGCGTAGCCGGCGAGACCGAACGGCAAACGGTTCGCTTCCGCGATCGCATCTTCAAGCTTGTCGAAACCGCGAATCGCCGCGACCGGGCCGAACGGCTCGTTGTTGAACACGTCCGCTTCGAGCGGCACGTTCGCGATCACGGTCGGCGCGAAGAAGTTGCCTTCCGAGCCGATCCGCTCGCCGCCGGTTTCGATGCTCGCGCCGACCTTGCGCGCGTTGTCGATGACCGACGCCATCGCGGTCAGCCGGCGCGGGTTCGCGAGCGCGCCGAGCGTCGTGCCTTCCTCGAGGCCGTTGCCGACCTTCAGCCCTTCCGCATGCTTGACCAGCGCGCGCGTGAATTCGTCGCGGATGCTGTTGTGCACGAGGAAGCGCGTCGGCGAGATGCAGACCTGCCCCGCGTTGCGGAACTTCGCGCCGCCGGCCGCCTTCACCGCGAGCGCGACGTCGGCGTCCTCGGCGACGATCACCGGCGCGTGCCCGCCCAGCTCCATCGTCGCGCGCTTCATGTGCAGGCCCGCCATCGCGGCGAGCTGCTTGCCGACCGGCGTCGAACCCGTGAACGTGACCTTGCGGATCACCGGGTGCGGGATCAGGTACGACGAGATTTCAGCCGGATCGCCGTACACGAGGCCGATCACGCCGGCCGGCACGCCCGCGTCGACGAAGGCGCGCAGCAACGCGGCCGGCGAGGCGGGGGTTTCTTCCGGCGCTTTCACGAGGAACGAGCAGCCGGTGGCCAGCGCGGCGCTCAGCTTGCGCACGACCTGGTTGACCGGGAAATTCCACGGCGTGAAGGCGGCGACCGGGCCGACCGGCTCCTTCACGACCGTCTGCTGTGCGCCGAGGTTGCGCGGCGGCACGATCCGGCCGTACACGCGGCGGCCTTCGTCCGCGAACCATTCGATGATGTCCGCCGCCGACAGCACTTCGACGCGCGCTTCGGTGAGCGGCTTGCCCTGCTCCTGCGTCATCAGCTGCGCGATCGCGTCGGCGCGTTCACGCACCAGCGCCGCCGCCTTGCGCATCGTCGCCGCGCGCTCGTGCGCGGGCACCTTGCGCCAGGCTTCGAAGCCGCGTTGCGCGGCGGCGAGCGCCCGGTCGAGATCGGCGATGCCCGCGTGGGCCACCTTGCCGATCGGCTTGCCGGTCGCCGGGTTCACGACGTCGATCGTCTTGCCGCTCGCGGCGTCGACCCACTCGCCGTCGATCAGCAGTTGCGTATCCGTATAAGTCACGTTAGCCATCCAGACACCCCTACATTGCGTCGATAAACGCGCGCTGCCGCGAACGGCCGCGCGCCGGTTGACAGAAAAAGCCACGTCGCCGGGGCAGGCACGCACCCGGCGGCAGTGGCGGCGGGCACGCCGGCCCGCCCTCGTTCCGCATGGGGCCGCGCTCAGCGCGCGGCCGCCGTCGCCTTGCGGAGTTTCGCGACGTCCGCCGCCTGCACGGCCGGCGCGCCGTTGTTCCAGCCGGCGCGCATGAACGTCAGCACGTCGGCGATCTGCCGGTCATTCAACTGGTTCGAGAACGCCGGCATCGGATACGCGGACGGCACGCCATCGATCACGAGCGTGTCGCTGCCGTTCAGCGTCACGTTGATCAGCGACGATGCATCGGTTTCGAGCACGTTCGGATTGCCGGCGAGCGGCGCGAGCAGCGGCGCGTAACCGCGCCCGTCCGCGCCGTGGCAATGCAGGCAGTAAGCGTTATACACCTTCGCGCCCGGATCGGCCGCCGGCCGGCCCAGCGCGGCCTGCGTCGCCTTCGGATCGTAGCTGTACGGCGGCGCGCCCGTGCCGCCTGCCGCCGGCAGCGATTTCAGGTAACGCGAGATCGCCGCCAGATCGTCGTCGGTGAGCGCCTGCGTGCTGTGGTTGATCACGCTGACCATCGAGCCGAACGCGGTCGCGTGGCGGTTCGCGCCGGTCTTCAGGAACTGCGCGACCTCGGCCTCGTTCCAGCGGCCGAGCCCCGTGTTGGGCTCGCCGGTCAGGTTCGACGCGAACCAGTTGTCGATCGGCGCGCCCGACAGGAACGCCGCGCCGCCTTCGTCGAGCGCCTTCTCCTGGAAGCCGACGCCGCGCGGCGTGTGGCACGACCCGCAGTGCCCGAGCCCCTGCACGAGATACGCGCCGCGGTTCCACACCACGTCCCTGGACGGCTTGTCGGCGTAAGGCGTCGTGTCGAGGAACACCTTGTTCCACAACGCGAGCGGCCAGCGCATGTTGAGCGGCCACGGGATGTCGGACGGCCGGTTCGCCTGCTTCACCGGCTCGACGCCGTGCATGAAGTACGCGTACAGCGCCTTCACGTCGTCGTCCTTCAGCTTCGCGTACGACGGATACGGCATCGCCGGATACAGGTTGTGACCGTCCTTCGCGACCCCCTTGCGCAACGCGCTGGCGAAGTCGGCTTCGGTATAGCCGCCGATGCCCGTCTCCGGATCGGGCGTGATGTTGGTCGTGTAGATCGCGCCCATCGGCGTGACCATCTTCAGGCCGCCGGCGAACGGCGTGCCGCGCGGCGCGGTGTGGCACGCGACGCAGTCGCCCGCTTTCGCGAGATACGCGCCGCGCGCGACGAGCGCGCTGTCGGCCGGCGCCGCCTGCGCGGCGTGCGCGGCTGTGCCGGCCAGCAGCGCAGACACGGCGAGCAACGACGTGCCGAGCATCTTCAGGGTGAGGTTTTGCATGGTCGTCTCCTCCCCTCAAGCCGTCTTCAGCTGGTCGCCGACCGGCAGCTTGCGCAGCCGCTTGCCGGTTGCCGCGAAGATCGCGTTCGCCACCGCCGCGGCGGTCGCGGCCGTACCCGGCTCGCCGATCCCGCCCGGCGCCTCGCCGCTTTTCACGAGATGCACCTCGATCGGCGGCGTCTCGTTGATCCGCAGCATCCGGTAGTCGGTGAAGTTGCTCTGCACGACGCGGCCCTCCTCGATCGTGATCTCGCCATACAGCGCGCCGGTAATCCCGAAGATGATGCCGCCCTGCACCTGTGCCTCGATCGTGTTCGGGTTGACGACCATGCCGCAGTCGACCGCGCACACGACACGCTTCACCAGCACTTCGCCGTTATCCACCGCGACGTCGACGACGATCGAGAAGAAGCTGCCGAACGCGTGCATCACCGAGACGCCGCGCCCTTGCCCCGTCGGCAGCGCCGGGCCGCCCCAGCCGGCCGCCTTGGTCGCGACGTCGAGCACGTTGAGCGCGCGCGGCGTCTTGCCGAGCAGCGCGCGGCGGTATTGCACCGGGTCGGTCTTGGTCTGCGCGGCCAGTTCGTCGATGAAGCTCTCGACCACGAACGTGCCGCGCGTCGGGCCGACGCCGCGCCAGAACGCGGTCGGCACGTGGCGCGGCTCCTGGCGCACGTAGTCGACCAGCTGGTTCGGCAGGTCGTACGGCAGTTCGGCCGCGACCTCGACCGCATCGGGATCGACGCCGTGCTGGAACGCCGGCGGCGCGAAGCGCGCCATGATCGACGAGCCGACGATCCGGTGCTGCCACGCGACCGGCTTGCCGTTCGCGTCGAGGCCGGCCGAGATCCTGTCGTAGTAGCACGGCCGGTACATGTCGTGCTGCACGTCTTCCTCGCGCGTCCAGACTACCTTCACCGGCGCGTTGACCTGTTTGCCGACCTTCACGGCCTGGCCGATCATGTCCGTCTCGAGCCGCCGGCCGAAGCCGCCGCCGAGCAGGTGGTTGTGCACGACGATCCGGTCGGGCGCGAGGCCCGTGAGCTGCTGCACGGTATCGCGCGCCCGCGTCGGCACCTGCGTGCCGACCCAGATCTCGCAGCCGTCGCCGCGCACGTGCACCGTGCAGTTCACCGGTTCCATCGTCGCGTGGGCGAGCAACGGCTGTTCGTAGACGGCGTCGACGCGCGTCTTCGCATTCGCGAAGGCCTTGTCGACGTCGCCGTCCTTGCGTGCGACCGCGCCCTTGCCGTTCGCCGCCGCCTGCGCGAGATCCGCGAACAGATCCTTGGTCGAGACTTTCGCGCCCGCGCCCTCGTTCCACTTCACGACCAGCGCCGACGCGCCGCGCTTCGCGGCCCACGTGTGATCGCCGACCACCGCCACCGCGTTGTCGACGCGCACGACCTGGCGCACGCCGGGGATCTTCTTCGCGGCCGTGTCGTCGACGCTCGCGACCGTGCCGCCGAACACCGGGCTGTTCACGATCACCGCGACCAGCATGCCGGGCAGGCGCACGTCGAGCCCGAACTGCGCGGTGCCGTCGACCTTCTCCGGCGAATCGAGCCGCTTCGCGGGCGTGCCGATCAGCTTGAAATCCGCCGGCTGCTTCAGCGCGACGTCCTTCGGCACCGGCAGCTTCGCCGCCGCATCGGCGAGCTGGCCGTACGACGCGCGCCGGCCGCTCGGCGGATGCTGCACTTCGCCGTTCGCGGCGCGGCAGGCTGCCGGATCGACGTTCCATTGCTTCGCGGCCGCCGCGACCAGCAGCGTGCGCGCGGTGGCGCCGGCACGGCGCAGCGGTTCCCATGCATAGCGCACCGACGTCGAGCCGCCGGTGAGCTGGCCGCCGAGCAGCGGATCGAGGAACAGCTTCTCGTTCGGCGGCGCATGGTCGAGCGTCACGCTCGACAGCGGCACTTCGAGTTCTTCCGCGATCAGCATCGGCAGCGCCGTATAGACGCCTTGCCCCATCTCGACCTTCGGCATCACCAGCGTGACCTTGCCGGCGCGGTCGATCTGCACGAACGCGTTCGGTGCGAACACGCCCGGTTGAGCCGGCTCGGCGGCGTCGCCGCCGATCACCGAACGACGCGCATCGTCACCCGCGGCCGGCATGCTGAAGCCGAGCAGCAATCCGCCGCCGGCCGCCGCGCCCAGCGACATGCCGAGCTTGAGGAACGAACGGCGCGACACGCCCGCGCCGGCCCGACCGGCTTCGATCAGTCCTCGTGACATGTCAGGCCTCCTTGGCGGCTTGCTTCACGGCCGCGCGAATCCGGTTGTACGTGCCGCAGCGGCAGATGTTGCCGGCCATCGCCGCGTCGATGTCGGCGTCGCTCGGGTTCGGGTTCGATGCGATCAGCGCGGTGGCGGCCATCACCTGCCCCGACTGGCAGTAGCCGCACTGGACGACGTCGAGCGCGCGCCACGCCTGCTGGACCTTGTGGCCGGCCGGCGTCGCGCCGACGGCTTCAATCGTCGTGATCTTGCGGCCCGCGACGGCCGCGACCGGCAGCACGCACGAGCGCGCGGCGACGCCGTCGAGATGCACCGTGCACGCGCCGCACTGCGCGATTCCGCAGCCGAACTTCGTGCCGGTGAGACCGACGACGTCGCGCAGCACCCAGAGCAAGGGCATGTCGTCGGGGGCGTCGACCGAGCGGGTTTCGCCGTTGATGTTGAGGGTGATCATTCAGCCTCCGGGGCCGGTGTATTGGGGAAGCGGCGCGAACGATGCGCCGCGTGGTGTTGTCATCGCCGCCGCGTGCCGTGCGGCGGGTGCCGTGCGGCCCGGGTGGGCGCGAGCCGCGACGGGCGTACGGCGGCGTTACTCGGCGACGTCGATGCCCGACAGCACCTTGATGACCGGCGGCGCGGTGAACCAGTCGGCCGACTTCGCGCGGAATTCGCCGAAATGCGGGCTCGCGAGGTGCGCGTCGAAGGCGGCCTGGTCGTCGTAGATCTCGTACAGGTGCAGGTTCGGCGAGCCGTCCTGTTCGCGGAACAGGTCGTAGCGCCGGTTGCCCGGCTCGGTGCGTGTCTTCGCGACCATGCTGCGCAGCTCGGCCTCGGCGGCCGCCGCGTGTTCGGGTTTCAGGAACAGGGAAGCAATCACGTGAAGCGCCATCTTGTCATTCTCCTAGTCGTCGATAGCGGAATCGAGCATGCCACAAGCCGGCGTCGCGTGACGCCAGCGTGCAGCCGTTGTGTGTCGCCGTGCCGAGGCGTCAGGCCAGTTCGTCCGGGCCCACGCGCACGACGACCTTGCCGAAGTTCTTGCCGGCCAGCAGGCCGATCAGCGCTTCCGGCGCATCGGCGAGATCGGGGACGACGTCCTCGCGCGTCTTCACCTTGCCCTGCGCGACCCATTCGCTCATGTCCTTCATGAACGTCGCATAGCCGGTGGCATAGTGATCCATGATGATGAAACCCTGCATCCGGATGCGCTTGCGCAGGATCGTGCCCATCAGTGCCGGCACGCGGTCGCGGCCGGTCGATACGGCCTTGTCGTCGTAGGCCGCGTCGTTGTAGTGCGCGATGATCCCGCACACCGGCACGCGCGCATGGTCGTTGAGCAGCGGCCACACCGCGTCGAACACGGCCCCGCCGACGTTCTCGAAATAGATGTCGATGCCGTTCGGGCACGCTTCCTTCAGCTTCGCGGCGAACGCCGGATCGCGGTGGTCGACGCACACGTCGAAACCGAGCGTATCGGTCACGTACGCGCACTTGTCGGCGCCGCCCGCGACGCCGACCACGCGGCAGCCCTTCAGCTTGGCGATCTGGCCGACCACCGCGCCGACCGCACCGCTCGCCGCCGCGACCACCACGGTTTCGCCGGCCTTCGGCTCGCCGATCGTCAGCAGTCCGGTATAGGCGGTGAAGCCCGGCATGCCGAGCACGCCGAGCGCGTACGACGGATGGGCGAAGTCGCGGCCGAGCGGAATCAGGCCGCTGCCATCGGACAACGCATAGTCCTGCCAGCCCGCGCCTGCGACCACCAGGTCGCCTTCGCGGAACGCCGGCAGGTTCGACGAGACGACCTGGCTGACGGTGCCGCCGACCATCGGCTGGCCGAGTTCGGCCGGCGGCGCATAGGACGGTGCGTCGCTCATCCGGCCGCGCATGTACGGGTCGAGCGACAACCAGACCGTGCGCAGCAGCACCTGGCCGGCGCCGGGCGTCGGCACGTCAGCGGATTCGGTGCGGAAGTTGTCCGGCGTCGGCGCGCCGACCGGGCGCGAATTCAGGACGATCTGGCGATTAGCGGTCTTGCTTTGTGGCATGTGAGCCTCCGTCAACAGGAATGGACGTGCTTCGTGGGCACGATCGGATCAGGGATGGACCAGCGGGAGACGCACGCGGGCGGCTGCATCGGCGCTCGGGCCGGCGCGGCTGCGTGCATGCGGTTGAATCAATCGGGACAGCGTAACGCGGTGTGACACGTTCGTCATGCGTGGTTGAGTAGACCAGTCGTCTAGAATCGGGGTAAAAACAAGGCGCGCCGATGCGCGCCCGGGTTACGACTGCACGTCGCCCGGCTCGAGCGGCGGCAGGTTCAGCATGCGCCGCGTTTCGACCATCGCTCGTTCGAGCGGCTTGCGATTGCGGTGAATCTTTTCCAGCAGCGTCGCGCCCAGCCACAGCTCGTACAGGATCGCGGCCGTATGCGACGGATCGGCGACCCCGCTCAGCGAACCGTCGGCCAGCCCGGCCTCGATGCCGCCCGCGAGCCGCTCGATGATCTGGCTCGTGCCGTTGCGCAGCACCGCGCGCATCGCTTCCGACAGGTCCGACACTTCCGCGCCGAGCTTCACCGCGAGGCACTTGCCTTCCGGATCGTCCGCGCACTGCGTGTGCAGCCAGTTGCGCCAGTACGTCATCAGGCGCTCGGCGCCCGTGCCGGCCTGATGCTTGAACAGGTTGTCGAGGTGCGCGAGATAGCCGTCGAAATACGACTCGAGCAGCGCTTCGCCGAATGCCTCTTTCGAGCCGAAGTAATGGTAGAACGAGCCCTTCGGGATGCCCGCCGCAGCGAGAATCTCGTTCAGGCCGACCGCCGAAAACCCCTTGTGGAGCATGATCGGCTTGGCGATATTCAGGATGTGCTGGCGGACTTCCGCGCCCGAAGATGCATTCATGATGGCGTATGGTAGCAACGATTAGACCGGTCGTCTAGTAACGTCGAGCCGGCATGTTGAGCGGCACTTTACCCGATCCCCGCCCGGCGCCCAAACGTCGCGCCTGCATACCTTCCCCTTCCCGCTCCGCCGAGCGTGCGGCGTCACACGCCCGACTCGGTTTCGTCGCAGGCGTTTCATCGATCTCCCGCATAAATACGCGCGGCGCATGTGCCGGTGATCGACCCGTTTCGGCCGGCATTGCACACGTGTGCAATGTGCCGGATCGTCGTTGTCGCCTCCCGAACCCGTGACCAGGAACGCCCATGACCGCTTCGAAACCCGAACGCCCGTCCGCGCCGAACCGCCGGCGCTTCATCCAGCGCGGCGCCGCGCTGACCCTGTCGCCGCTCGTCGGCTCGCTGGCTGCCTGCGGCGGCGACGGCAACCCGACGTCCGCGTCGTCGTTCGCCGCCGCCGGCGCCGCGGATGCATCCGCACGCAGCTACGGCATCGCCGACCGCTCGATCACGATCAACGTCGTCAATACGATCCCGTCGACGACGCTCGCGTACGGCAACGCGGCGAGCCAGAGCGGCTCGCTGCCGCAGGCGTCGCAAGCGCAGGTCGCCACCGGGCAATCGACCGCCGTCAGTGCGTCGAACAGCTGGGGCGACTGCACGGGATCGTTCAGCCTTGCCGGCGGCGACGCATCGTTTGCCATTTCGTACACGCATCCGTTCGGGTCGCAGCCGACCACCGTCAGCGTCACGCCGTCGGCCGGCTACGTGTCGGGCGCCGACGCCGCCACGTTTCCCGGTCACGACTCGGTCGCGAATCTCACGCTGTATCGCGGCGTCCCGACCGCGAATGGCGCGTGGGTCGTCCCGCTCGCGCAGCTCGCGACGCCGCCGGCCAACAACTGCCAGGATTTCGCGAACAGCATGTTCGGCAGCAACGTGCGCACGGCCGCGGCCATCCAGTCCGCCTATCAAAGCACCGGCCCGCTCGGCTACGTGCCGCCCGCCGACTTCACCGGCGGCCAACTGGCGGGCTTCGTCGCGCAATGGGTGCAGCGCTGGCAGAGCGGCGCGGCCTATGGCGTGCTGCCTGCTGCCGATGCGCAACTCGTCGACGCGCTGAAGCAGTACGTGTCCGGCGCGTCGAACGCCGGCCCGCTGACGATGTGGGTGCCGCAGATCGCGTGGCAGGCCGGCTCCGATCCGGCGGTGTTCGCGCTGACGGGCTATCGCGCGTTTCCGTTCGTCGATGCACAGGGCAACTGGAATACGAGCACGCTGTCCGCGTTCCTCACGCTGCTGGCGGCCGGCTCGCATATCGTCGCGATCAGCGCGACGAGCGACCTGCCGGCGGGCGTCACGATGCAGGCGTTCGACAGCTTCATGGGGGCGAGCGGGCTGACGACGTCGACGGATATCGGCAACTCGCACTACGCGTCGGTGTTGAACACGACGGGCCGCTATTACCTGAGCGTCGGCAGTGATTTCGCGCCGGCGAATTGCGGGCTGATCCTGTCGTTCCTGTACGGGCGCACGGTGAACAACCTGCTCGCGGGCGCCGGCACGTACAACACGTTCATCCAGCTCGAAGGCTGGCAGGCCGGCGGTTCGCGGCACAACGCCGACTATGCGACGTATCAGCAGACGCTGTGGAACATCTCGACGTACGGCGCGTCCGCGTATAGCGAGAAGCGCGCGACGTCGATCTTCCTCGCGCCCGCCGGGTGGACGCCGCAGGTCTATCAGACGACACGGATGATGCCGTACGTCGGCGCCTATGCGCAGTCGAATGGGTCGCCGCAGGGCTGGCTCAATACGTCGCTCGTCACAATTCCGGCGGATGCGCCGGCGTTGCCGTCGCGGTATGTGTCGAGTTGATCGGTATCGGTGGATGGGTGGGCGATCGGGGGTGTGAGGGGCTCGGTCGCTTGCCTGGCCGCTTCCGGCTTCGGCTTCCGGCTTCAGCTTCAGGCTCCGGGCTTCCGGCGTGCGTCGCCTTCGGCTGACGCACGCTTGCGGCTTCTACTTCAACGAGGCGGCGCTTCGTCCGCGCGCTTTCGCGTGCGCGCCCTCCGCTCGTCCCGTTGTGCGGCTGGCGCTGCCTTGGCACCACGCAGCGCCGACCGGCGCGAGAGCGCCGTCATTTCTCGCCGCAGCGCATCGAGTTCCTTGCTCCGTGCCGCATCGGTCGCCAGCGCGCCGTCGAGCTGCCCTTGAAGCACGCCGCATCGATGCAGCGCGTCGCCGAGCTGCGCCTGCAGTGCGGCCATTTCCTTGCGCTGCTGCGCATCGCGCTGCTCCATGCGCAATGCCGCTGCCTCGAGTTCCTTCTGCAGCCGCGCGGCCGCGAGCCGCTCGCGATCGATCTCCTGAAGCGCCCGCTTCTCCGACGCGCGCAAACGCTCCTCGGCCCGGCCGGCATCGTCGCGCAGCCGGTCGAGCTGGGTGGTGAAGTCCGCCCGCGCCTGCGCAAGTGCGCGGTCGCCTTCCGCGTTGTCGGCCGTGAGGCGTTCGATATCCGCTTGCAGCGCTTGCCGCGATGCGTCGTCCGCCGCCCTCGCCTGTTCCAGTTCCTGAATGCGTACCTGCGCGGCCAGCAGCGCGGCCGTGCGTTGCTCCAGCGCGGTTTCGGTGCGGGCCAGTTCGGCCTGCATTGCTGCCACTTCCGCCTTCGCCGCAACCCGCTCGGCCTCGACCTCCGCGCGCAATGCGTCGAGCGCGCCGGCCGCGTCGGCGCTCGACCGATTCCACAGCGCCGCCACCAGTTCGCCGGCGGCCGCCTGCAGATCGGCCGGCAGATCGGGATGCTCGATGCGCACGCGACTCTTTTCCCGCAGCTCTGCCCAGAACTCGCCGAGGACGGCCGTCGGCGTGCTCATGCTGCCCTTGCGGACGAGCTGGTACAGGCGGTTCGCGGTGGGCGTGATGCCGAAGCGGAAGAACAGCAGCGCGCAGGCTTCGCGATACAGCTCACGGGTTTTCGGGAAATCGGCCTTCAGGCGCTCGATTTCGGCGGTCAGGCGGGATTCGTCGGCAGCGAGATCGGACATGGCGGGTTGGTCTGGTGATTTCGTAAATAATATAACGTAAACCGTTAAATATCCAATTCATCACGCCTTTTAATTTGACATTATTTATATAATGTCGATATCAACGAAGTCGGCATCACGTACGAAATCGCCGAGCACGACACGTCGCTCCAACTCCATCCCCATCCGCCCGTACACCAAAACGCCTCTGCAATCGGCGCAAAAACCGTCATCAGCGCTGATAGATCGAAAGCCGACCGCCGACCGCGACGTGCGCGGCGTCAGGCGCGCCCCTCCCCGACTACATGCCCTGCCCCTCAATCTCCTACGCAAAGTCCCCGTTGACAGTATGCATATGCATAGATACCGTTCCCTCACAGAGCGGCACGTGATTCCGTCATCGGAGGCGGCCGCATTGCACCGCGCCGGCGTTCCTGCCGGCGTCACGGCGCAATCGAACCGGCGACGCGAATGGCGCGGCGCGCCCTCGTTCGCCACCGACTCGTCCGCGCAACTTGCAACGCGATCCAGGAACGCATCATGAGCACACGCGAAGTCGTCATCTGCCACCCCGTCCGGACACCGATCGGTACGTTCAACGGATCCCTGAAGGACACGCCGGCCACCGAGCTCGGCGCGATCGCCATCCGCGAAACCTTGCGGCGCAGCGGCCTCGACGGCGCGGCGATCGACACGGTCGTGCTGGGCAACGTGATCCAGGCCGGCAACAAGATGAATCCCGCTCGGCAGGCCGCCATCGGCGCGGGCCTGCCGGTCAAGGTGCCGGCGCTCACGGTCAACCGCGTCTGCGGCTCCGGCGCGCAGGCGGTCGTCAATGCCGCGCAGGAGATCCTGCTGGGCTACGCGAATGCGGCGATTGCCGGCGGCATGGAAAGCATGGAGCGCGCCCCGTACCTGCTCGACGGCGCACGCTCGGGTTACCGGATGGGCGACGCGCCGATCCGCGACAGCATGCTGCGCGACGGCCTCGTCGATGCGTTTTCCGACCAGCATTCGGGTTGGCATACCGAGGATCTCGCGAGCCAGCTCGACATCTCGCGCGATCGCCAGGATCGCTGGGCGCTCCGCTCGCAGCAGCGCTTTTCCACCGCGCTGGCGGACGGCAAGTTCGACGCCGAGCTCGTGCCGGTCGACGTCCTGCAGCGCAAGACGCGCGTCGCGTTTGCGCGCGACGAGACACCGCGCCCCGACACGACGCTCGAAGCGCTCGCGAAGCTGAAGCCCGCGTTCCGCCCAGACGGCACGATTACCGCGGGCAATGCACCCGGCCTGAACAGCGGCGCGGCGGCGATGCTGGTGGCGGATCGCGCATTCGCCGACGCGCACGGGATTGCGCCGAGCGCGCGGCTGGTTGCATTCGGCGTCGCTGCCGTCGAACCCGGCATGTTCGGGCTCGGCCCCGTGCCGGCCGTCAGGATCGCGCTGCAGCGGGCGGGCTGGACGCTGGCCGACGTCGAGCGTTTCGAGATCAACGAAGCGTTTGCGGTCGTGCCGATCGCGGTGGCGGGCCAGCTCGGCATTGCCGAGGAGATCGTCAACATCGAAGGCGGCGCGATTGCGCACGGTCATGCGATCGGCGCGACGGGTGCGGTGCTGACGACCCGCCTGATCCATTCGATGCGGCGCGACGGCATCAAGCGCGGCGTCGTCACGCTGTGCATAGGCGGCGGCCAGGGCATCGCGCTGGCGATCGAGGCGCTTTGAGTCGACGCTGACGCCGGCGCATCGGCGCATCGGCGCATCGGCGCATCGGCGCATCGGCGATTCGGACGAAAGGGAAACGCCGCGGGCGATGCGGCTCGCGGCGCTGGCTTCCCGAGTCACGGTGCAGCCAGTCACCTTCCCGGCGGCACCGCGCCAAGTCGGCGGGCGGCCCGGAGGCTTCCGTACGCATCGCGCACGGATTCGGCGATTGCCCCCCGTGTCACCGATCTGCCACCGTCGACCGGTAGCGTTCGGGGCTGACCCACGCTTTCGACAGACGAATCCGCCATGCAGCGCACGTCGCGCGCCACGCCCCATGTTTATGCGGCCACGTCCCGCGCCCTCGCCGTCAGCCTCGTGATCAACCTGCTGCTGCTCGCCGTCGAGACGGCCGCGGCGTGGTCCGCGCATTCGTCGGGGCTGCTCGCGGACGTCGCCCACGCGGCGATCGATCTCGCCGCCGATGCGCTGATTCTCGTCGCGTGCCGGCTCGACGCACGCCTGCCGCCGGAGCGGCGCCCGACCTATGAACCGCTCGCGCTCGCGGGCCTCGGCGCGTTGCTCGTCGTAACCGGCGCGCAGATGATCTGGCATGCAACGAACCGGTTCGCGACACCGCCCGTCGTGCAGCCGGGCGCGGCGACGCTCGCACTCGTCGCCGTCACGCTTGCCGGCAAGGCCGGGCTGTCGCACTGGATGCTGCGCAAGGCGCGCGAGACGGGCTCCGCGCTGCTCGAGGCGAGCGGCTGGCATGTGCGGACCGATGCGCTGTCGTCTCTGCTGGCGGCGCTCGCGATGAGCGCGGCACTGGTTGGCTTCGGTCGTCTCGACGATCTGGCCGCGCTGGCGATCGGCGCACTCGTGATCCGCACGGGTGTGGGTTTCATCCGGCGCGGCTGTGCGCAGTGGCCGGCGCTGTCGGCATGGGCCGATCGGTCGACGCGCGGCTCGTGAACGCAGCGGGCAGCGCCCCGCATCGCGAGCGGCACAGTAGCCGCTATCTGCGACGATGAATGAAGAAGAGGCTCGCGCGGTGCGAGCCTCTTTTGCATGAGGTCGCCGCCATCATCGTGCAATACGCGACGCGTTGACCGAAGTTGATGTATCGCCAGACGAATGCGGCCGGTTCCGATGGATCGACCTTGATGGTCGCTTACCCGAGCGGCACGACGCTCCCGAGCAGAATCCGCACGAGCGTCGCCTGGCGCGTGACACCCGTCTTCGAGAAGATCGCGCGCAGATGGGTGCGGGCCGTGTTCTTGCTGATCCCCGATTCCTCCGCGGCTTCCTCGAGCGTCAGCCCGTTCGTCAGCAGCAGCGCGAGCGACGTCTCGGCGGGCGTCAGGTCGAACAGCTTGCGGATGATCTCCTGCGCGCCCTGCGGCTTGCGGTCGGGGTCGCGCAGGAACAGCGTGACGGCCGGCCGCCGCTTGTTGTCCTCCGACCAGTCCGACAGCAGCACCGTGCGCACCAGCAGCCCGAGGCGCGGCTTGTCGAAGCTGCGCGTGATCGGCATCGCCTCGACGGTCGCCGCGGCCGTGCCGTGGTGCCCCATCACCGCATGGCGGATCAGCCGTTTCAGCGTGCGGTTCTCCTGCGCATCGGTCGCCTCGATCGTGCCGCGCGCAATCGTCAGACCGTTGTTCTGCTTGAGGATCTCGTCGGCCACGCTGTTCAGGTCGATGATCGTGCCGTTCTCGTCGAGCGTGATCGTGCCGATCTGCATCCGGTTGATCGCATTCGCATAGATCGAGCGTTCGACCTCGGCCGTGTCGAGCCGCGAATGCAATTCCACCGCGCGTTTCAGGTGCGGCAGCAGCAGCGCGCAGATCGCCTTGTCGCGCGCGGAAAACTGCTTCGACGCATGGTTGCGGCACACGCGGAAGCGGCACTCGACGCCCGACGCCGTGCGCAGGTCGGCGCCGAGGATATAGCGCACGTCCTGCGGCTTCAGGAACTGCTTGTACAGCTCGCTCGACAGCCAGCCCGTGTCGCCGAACACGTCGTCGACCGTGACCACGCGGTCGGCCGGCAGGCCCACGAACGGGTCGAGCGAATAGTAGTAGTTGTTGTACGACGCCTCGCCGTCGCCCGGCACCACCGGGCCGAATTCCGACGCGTGCACGGACAGCGGCGCGCGGCGGTCGCTGGCGGCCGCGCGCAGGATCAGCGTCACGTAGTTCGCCTGCAGCCAGCGGCGGACCAGTTCGAGCGCGCCGGCCCACGGCGGCGTCTCCAGCGGCCCCTGGTAGATGCGCGCCATCAGTTCGCTGAAATCCGCGACGCCGATGTCGGCTTCGTCACTGGTTGCCTGGCTCTCTTGCGGAGCCCATCTCGTCTCCATCAGCACGCTCCATCCTCCATACGGCATGTTTCCGGCGCGACCCAACCGCGCCGCCATGATTAAGACGCGTCTAAATTCCGGCGTCATCGGGAGATTCACTGAATGGTGAGAATTGGCCATCCGTGCGAACGAACCATCGTCCGATCGGATGATGTGGCGCCCTGCCTGCTGCGCTGGAATGCCCGTCAGGCCGTGCCGGCAAGCGTCCGGCGCGGACTCAGGGAAAACCGCGACACGGGTTTACCTGATTCAAAACGCATCCGATTCAGACAGGAGTCCCCATGCCGCTCGACCCACAGGCGCAGGCGCTGCTCGCCGCGTTTGCCCAGGCACCCGCGATCGATTTCGCGCAGCTGACCGTTCCCGCATATCGCGCGAGCCTTGCCGCCGGCGGCGCGTTCGCCCCGGGCGATGCCGTCGCCGCCGAGGAGGACTGGCGGATTCCGCTGTCGGACCGTCAGTTGTCCGCACGGCTGTATCGGCCCGCCGCCGACGGGCCGTTGCCGCTGACCGTGTTCTTCCACGGCGGCGGCTTCGTGTCGTGCGGGATCGACACGCATGCGAACCTGTGCCGCAGCCTCGCCACCCGGGCGCGCACGCTCGTGCTGTCGGTCGACTACCGGCTTGCGCCCGAGGCACGCTTCCCGGCGGCCGCGCACGACGCATGCGACGCGGTGCGCTGGGCTGCTGCCAGCGCGCGCGATCTCGGCGCGCGCGCCGGGGCGATCGCCGTGGCCGGCGACAGCGCCGGCGGCAATCTCGCGGCCGTCGCCGCGCTACAGTTGCGCGGCTCGGGCGTCGCGATCGCGCACCAGTTGCTGCTGTATCCGGTCGTCGATTGCGCGACCGAGCATCCGTCGTACGAAACGCTCGGCAACGGCTATTTCCTGACGGCGGACGCGATGCGCTGGTTCAAGCAGCACTATTTCGACGACGGCGCCGATCGCGCGTCGCCGCTCGCGAGCCCGCTCGCCGCGCCGGACGTCGCGGGCGTGGCGCCGGCGACGATCGTCAGCGCCGAATTCGATCCGCTGCGCGACGAGGCCGAAGCCTATGCGCTGCGCCTCGCGCAGGCCGGCACGCCGGTGACGCTCGTGCGCTGGCCGGGCCAGCTTCATGGTTTCGCGAGCATGCTCGGCGCGATCGATGCAGCCGACCGCGTGCTGACCTTCGGCGCCGACGCGCTGCGCCGCGCGTTCGATTTGACGGAGGCACGATGACGCTCGCCGGCACGCTGGAGATCGTCGACGAACTGCGGGCGGGCCGCATGGTCCTGCTCGTCGACGAAGAGGATCGCGAGAACGAAGGCGATCTCGTGATCGCGGCCGATCACGTGACGCCCGACGCGATCAATTTCATGGCGCGCTTCGGGCGCGGGCTGATCTGCCTCACGCTCACCGCCGAGCGCTGCGAGCAGTTGAAGCTGCCGCCGATGGCCGATCACAACGGCACGCCGTTCGGCACCGCGTTCACCGTCAGCATCGAGGCGGCCGAAGGTGTGACGACCGGCATTTCGGCGGCCGATCGCGCACACACGATCCGTGCCGCGGTGCGGGCCGGCGCCCGCCCGGACGACCTCGTGCAGCCCGGCCACGTGTTCCCGATCGCCGCGCGCCCCGGCGGCGTGCTCGTGCGTGCGGGGCACACCGAGGCCGGCTGCGATCTTGCGGCGCTCGCGGGGCTCACGCCCGCGTCGGTGATCTGCGAGGTGATGAACGACGACGGCACGATGGCGCGGCTGCCCGAGCTGAAGGCGTTTGCCGCGCAGCATGGGCTGAAGATCGGCACGATCGCCGACCTGATCCATTACCGACGCGAACACGAGTCGCTCGTCGAACGCGTCGGCGAGCGGCCGCTGCATACGCCCTGGGGACGATTCCGCGCGATCGAGTATCGCGATACGGTGCACGGCGCGCCGCATCTCGCGCTCGTGCGCGGCGAGCCCGATCCGTCGACGCCGGTGCTGACGCGCGTGCACGAATGCCATTCGCTGCTCGACCTGCTCGATGCGGAGCCGTCCGCGCATTCGTGGCCGCTGCACGCCGCGCTGCAACGAATCGACGCGGCCGGCTGCGGGGTCGCGGTGCTGCTCGACTGCGACATGCGTGGCGACGCAATGCGAGTGCCGACCAGCCATGCGCGCCGCGACGGACGCGTGACGGGGATCGGCTCGCAGATCCTGCGCGAGCTCGGCGTGCGGCGGCTGAACGTGCTGTCGAGCCCGTTCCGGCTGCCGGCGCTGTCGGGTCACGACCTCGAGATCATGGCGTTCATTCCGCTCGGCGACGATGATCCGGAAAGCGCGCGGAGCGTGCAGGCGAATCCGCTGCGGGTGGCGTGAGACATTGACGCGGGATGGCGGGTCGGCTTTACGCCTGACAGGCTATCGCTTGTTTTCGGTGGATACAGTCTTTGGTTTGTATTTTGATAATACATGCTATAGGCTGTATTTTTCGATTACAAACGATCGCTTGTCATCCTGCGGAGCGCCCGATGTCCTTTCCTGTCCAGACCCTGACCCAACTGCGGCCGATACTCGTCGGCTTCCGGAAAGCCGCGGGCCTCACGCAGGCGCAATTGGCCGCCCGTCTGGGCGTCACGCAACAATCCTACGCGCAGCTCGAGGCCAACCCGTCGGCGGTCAGCATCGAGCGGCTCTTCAAAGTGCTGAACGCGCTCGGCGTTCACATGACACTCGCACTGGGCAAGCAGGACGTGTCGGCGGCATCGGCCGATCCCGTGCCTGTGCCCGATGCCACACCGGCGGTTCGGAAACCGGCTTCGAGCAAACGCAAGCAGGAAACGTCCCGCGCCACCACGCCCGCCAAAAATCCAGCCAAACCCGCAACCGGCGCCAAGCGCAAGCGGCCCACTGACGCAGCACCCGGCAAGCCCAGGGTTGCGAAGCGGGAGGACTGGTGACGATGGCCACGCGTGTCCGCCACGACCGGCTCGACCTGTGGATGAATGGCATTCCGGTCGGCTACTGGGAAGTCCGGCGCGGCGTCGAGCGCCTTGTCTACCTGCCTGAATGGCTCGACGATCCACAGGGGCGGCCGCTGTCGCTGTCGTTGCCCTTCACGCCCGGCAACCAGCCGCACCAGGGCGCGATCGTCGCCGATTACTTCGACAACCTGCTGCCGGACAGCGAGCCGATCCGCCGTCGCATCGCGCAGCGTTACGGGCTCCGCTCGACGGCGCCGTTTGAACTGCTCGCGTCGATCGGCCGCGATTGCGTCGGCGCGATTCAGATGCTGCCGGCCGGTGAGACGCCCGTCGATCTCGAGGCGATCGACGGCATGACGCTTGACGACGCGGCCGTCGCCGACGTGCTGCGCCACGCGACCGCCACGCCACTGCCCGGCCGCGCGGAGCTGGAAGGCGACCTGAGCCTGTCGATTGCCGGCGCGCAGGAAAAGACCGCGTTGCTGCGTTACGGAAACCGCTGGCTGCGACCATTGGGCAGCACGCCGACGACGCACATTTTCAAGCTGCCGCTCGGACGTGTCGGGAACATGCAGGCCGACATGCGGACGTCCGTCGAAAACGAATGGCTGTGCTCGACGCTCGTCGCCGCGTACGGCCTGCCGGTCGCACCGTGCGAGATCGGCCGGTTCGATGACCAGAAAGCGCTGATCGTCGAGCGCTTCGACCGGCGGCCATCGCGCGACCGCACGTGGATCCTGCGATTGCCGCAGGAGGACATGTGCCAGGCGACCGGCACGCCCGCAGGCGCGAAATACGAATCCGACGGCGGCCCCGGCATCGAGACGATCATGGGCATCCTCGCGAATTCGGCCGACGCTGCGCGCGACCGGATGAATTTCTTCGTCACGCAGCTCGTGTTCTGGGTGCTGGCGGCGATCGACGGCCACGCGAAGAACTTCAGCATCGCGCATTTGCCCGGCAATACCTACCGCAGCACGCCGCTGTACGACGTGCTGTCCGCGCATCCGATCATCGGCACGCGCCGCAACCAGCTTCCGCCGCGCCGCGCGCGGCTCGCGATGGCCGTGTGCGGGAATAACCGGCACTACGTGATCGGCGAGATCCAGCCGCGCCACTGGATCGCGCAGGGCCGGCGTGTCGGCCTGACCGAAGATGACGTGCACGCCGCGATGGCAGCCGTCGTCGCGCGCACGGAACCCGCGATCGCCGAGGCCGCAGCGCAGATCCCGGCGGAGTTTCCGGCGGACGTGGCGGATGCAATCTTCGAGGGCATGCGACGGCAGGCCCGCAAGCTGGGCGCGCCCGGGTAGCCTCGGCCGTCGCGCGCGGCGACACGCTACGCTCCGGCGGCGAAGCGCCGGCAATGCTCCAGATACCCCGCTTCATGGCTGCTCACGAGCTGGACGATGCTGTTCCACAGCCACATCGGTGCATCGATCGTCTTCGCGCGGGTGCGGCCGAGTTCGGTGCGCCACGCCATGCGTGTCGGCTTGTCCATCTGGCGCGCGTGGGCCGCGCCGACCACCGCACCGAGATAGCGCGCGACGTCACGCGCATCGTCCTCGGCGAGCAGATCGATGTCGAGCTTCAGGTCCTGCGGCAGCAGTTCGCGGATCACGACCGCGCGATCGAGCAGGCGCGCGGCCCGCATCCGCTCGCCGAGGGCCGGCGACAGATGCCGTGCGCCTTCCACGACGCGCTCGGCGTTGTCGCGCGGCATCGTCGCCGTTTCGTCGCGCGGTGCAGCGGCCGTCACGCCCTCCTTGATGTCCATCAGACACAGGTCGTCGCCGTCGCTCACGTCGCCGTCGATGTCGAGCAGCACCGCGTAGCGTAGCCGTCCAAGCGAACTGCAGCCCTTCACCCAGTACGCCGCGTCGAG
Organism: Burkholderia sp. AU6039; assembly: GCF_002223365.1. Classification (NCBI taxonomy): domain Bacteria; kingdom Pseudomonadati; phylum Pseudomonadota; class Betaproteobacteria; order Burkholderiales; family Burkholderiaceae; genus Burkholderia; species Burkholderia sp. AU6039. The sequence continues at coordinate 1,631,074 of NZ_NKFK01000005.1, read as the reverse complement.
CACGTCGACCTTGCCTCCGTCCTTGCGACCCTTGAGGCTCGTCGCGAGTGTCGCGATCGCCTCGTCGCTGAACAGCGTGCCGATCGCACGGGATTCCTTCGCACTCAGCGGCCAGAAGCGACGGCCAAGCGGAATCGTCGGCGCGAGCCCATCGATCCGTTCGACCGCGAGTTGCCGCCACGAGCGGCGCATGGCCTGCTTCATCACGAGGTGCACGGGTTCGGGGCGTTCGGGCAGCTTCGCGTGGCGGCTGCCGAATGCCGACGCATAACCCGCCGTCATCGCCTCCATCATGTGCACGATCGTCAGGCCCGCCAGTGCGGACCCGCGCGCGGCCGTCGCCAGCGACAGCCCGAGGCGGATCAGGTCGTGAACGGGATTGCCGACGACCGTCTGGTCGAGATCCCGGATCTGCACGTCGACCTTCCCTTCGCTGTTCGCGACCGGGCCGAGATTGCCGGTATGGCAGTCGCCACAGATCCAGATCGACGGCCCGTGCGGCAGTGCGCTGCCGTTGGTTTCGACGAGCCATTCGTAGAAACGCGCCGTATTGCCGCGCACGTACGCGTGAGGTGAGCGCGCCATCTTCCGGCGACGCTGTTCGGTCAGGATCGCCTGGCGCCCGGCGGGTTTCGGCATGCGCTTCTGCTTTTGTTTCGGCTTCGGCTGTGACTGGTTGCTCATTCGGTTCTCCGGATGTTCCTGTCGTGTGCGGCATGCGGCTTCGTCACGATGCCATTGATCGATGCCTTTCTGCAAACCGGCAGCGTCGCCAATGTCCGCCCCCCCGGCCTGCCGTCTCATGCTTCATTCGGCCGGATCGGGGCCATCCACCTGGACGATGCGCGCCGGTGCGGGTTGCGCACAATGACCGTCGAACCCATTCCCGACGTCTCCCCGACATGGAACTCACCGAACCGTCCCCCGCGTTCAGCCCGCTGCAGATCGGCCCGCTGACGTTGCGCAACCGCCTGATCAAGTCCGCCACCAACGAGGGCATGACGCCGAACGGCGTGCCGTCGCGCGCGCTCGTCCGTTTTCACGAACGCATCGCCGAAGGCGGCGCCGCGCTGACGACCGTCGCGTACTGCGCGATCAGCGACGATGGCCGCACGTTCGTCGACCAGGCGCGGCTCGACGCGCCGACGATCCGCCAGTTCCGCGCGCTGACCGACGCCGTCCATCGCCACGGCGCCGCCGCATCCGCGCAGATCACGCACGGCGGCTGCTTCACGTTCCTGCCGTCGCTGTCGACCAAGCGGCCATTGAGCGCGTCGGGCGGCTTCAACAAGGTCGGCGTGATGAGCGGCCGCTTCCTGAAGCAGGCGATGACGCACGACCAGATGTCGACCATCGCCGACGAATTCGCGCAGGCCGCACGCCATGCGCGCGACGCCGGCTTCGATGCAGTCGAGATCCACATGGGGCACGGCTATCTGCTCAGCCAGTTCCTGTCGCCGCTGTACAACCGCCGCCGCGATGCGTATGGCGGCGACGCGGCGCGGCGTGCCGCGTTCCCGGTCGAGGTGCTGCGCCGCGTGCTCGATGCGGTGGGCCGCGACCTCGCCGTCGTCTGCAAGATCGGCGTGACCGAAGGCGTGCGCGGCGGCGGAACCGCCGACGACGCTTGCGAAGTCGCGCGGCGGCTCGAAGCCGAAGGCGCGCACCTGCTCGTGCTCAGCGGCGGGATGAACGTCGAATCGGTGTGGCAGCTGTTCGGCAGCCCGTTGCCCGGCGATGCGCGCGCGAATGCCGACAACGCGATCGTGCGCGCGGCAATGGCGCTGCAGAAGCTCACCGAGCCGAAGATGGGCGCGTTTCGGGAAATGTATTTCCTCGAACACTCGAGGAAGGTGCGCGCGGCCGTCAGGATGCCGCTCGCTTACCTCGGCGGCGTACGTTCGCGCGAGAACGTCGAGCGGGCGATGCGCGAAGGGTTCGACGCGGTGGCACTCGCACGCGCGCTCGTGTTCGAGCCGGATTTCATCAACGGGCTGCGCGACGGCCGGCTCGCGCAGTCGGGCTGCACGTCGTGCAACCGTTGTGTCGTGTCGATGTACACGCCGGGCGGCACCGCGTGCGTGCTGCGCGAGCCGAACGACCCCGCGCCGAATCGCGTGCCGGCCGCCGGCATCTGAGGTTTGACGTGGAACGCGTGATGCCCGACACGCGATGCCTGATGCGGGCGCCGCGGCCGCTCAGCCGGCGTCGCGTGCGCGGGCGAGCGCCGCGAGGTTCCCTTCGCCGAACCCGTGGTGCCCCTTGCGCTGCACGATTTCGAAGAAGATCTCGCCGGGCCGGCGCTTGACGAAGGTCTGGAAGAACAGGCGCGGCACGCCGTCGCTGCCGATCTCACCGTCGACCAGCACCGCGTGGCGGCGCAGCGCGTCGAGGTCGACGCCGTGCCCCGGCAGCCGTGCGTCGACGTCGTCGTAATAGCGAGCCGGCGGCTCGACGAATTCGACGCCGTTCGCCCGCAGCGCATCGACGCAGGACAGGATGTCGTCGGTGGCCAGCGCGACGTGCTGCACGCCCTCACCGGGGTGGTCGGGCAGGTACGCATGCATCAGCTCGGTGCGCCGCGTGCCTTCCTCATAGACCGGAATCCGCACCGCGCCGCATGGCGACACCATCACGCGCGATTCCTCCGACACATGCCAGTGCGCGTCGATTTCGTGGATCTCGCGAAAATGCAGCAGGTCGTGGTAGAAATCCAGCCACTCCTGCATGCGCCCCGCGCCGACGGTCTGCGTGAAATGATCGACCTGCTGCAGCCCGACGCCCACGCAGTCGAGATCGGTATGTGCGGTTGCGATGTCGATCGGCCGGAAATCGATGTCGAAGATGGAAATATCGCCGACGCCGCCGCGCTGGCCGTCACGCCCGCGCCAGCGGTCGACGAAATAGAGGTGGGAATCGCCGATGCCCTGGATCGCCGGAATCTTCAGCTCGCCGACGCCGACCTTCTCGCCCTCGAACGCCCACGCGCCGAGCTCGATCGCCCGCTCGAATGCGCGCCGGGCGCTGGCCACGCGCAGCCCGATCGCGCAGACGCCCATCCCGTATTCCTCCGCGTAGCGCGCGGCGAACGAATCGGGCTCGGCGTTGATCAGGAAGTGCATCTGCCCTTGCCGGTACAGCGTGACGTTCTTGCTGACGTGCCGCGCGATCGCCTTGAAGCCGAGCTGCTCGAAGCGCTGCGCGAGCGCTTCCGGCACGGGCGCCGCGAATTCGACGAACTCGAGGCCGGCCATCCCGAGCGGATTGGCAACCGGATCGGCAACGGGCGGCGTATCGCTGGACAGGGGGTGGGAAGTGCCGGGCATTCCAGTCTCCGGGGCATGCGTCGATGGGGATGGCGCTCGTTGCGTGCGGGATGCGCCGCCAGGGTGGCGACCGCGCGTCCGCTCCGAACGGGCGAGTTTTCAATGCTGCCAATTTTAACCAGTTCGTTCACGGCGGCACACCCTGGCCAAACGGGATATCGTCACGCCGCCTAGTGCAAACCCGGAAAGCGTTCGATAATCGCACGGATTTGAACGATAATCGCGCACTCTGTCCGATTGGCCAATTGCCGCCATGCGGCGCGCGCCCTATTCTCCGTTCACTCATCGACTTCAATGCAGCATCGGACGCGGCGCCGCCACGATTCCACGATGCGCCGTGCCAGGAGACATCGCCATGACCCCAACCTTCGACACCCTCGACGCCGCAGCCAGCGCCCGCGCGCGCAGCCAGGCCCGCAAGGCCGCGATCGGCAGCTTCGTCGGCGCCGTCGTCGACTGGTACGACTTCCTGCTGTACGGGATCGTCGCCGCGCTGGTATTCAATTCCGAGTTCTTCCCGAAAGTCAGCCCGACGATGGGCACGCTCGCGGCGTTCGCGACCTTCGGCGTCGGCTTCCTGTTCCGGCCGCTCGGCGGCGTCGTGTTCGGCCACTACGGCGACCGGCTCGGCCGCAAGCGGATGCTGGTGCTGACCGTGATGCTGATGGGGCTGTCGACGGTCGCGATCGGCCTGCTGCCGGCGTTCTCGACGATCGGCTGGTGGGCGCCCGTGCTGCTGGTGCTGATGCGCGCGATCCAGGGTTTCGCGGTCGGCGGCGAATGGGGCGGCGCGGCGCTGATGGCCGTCGAAAGCGCGCCGAAGCAGAAGAAGGCGTTCTACAGCAGCGGCGTGCAGGTCGGCTACGGCGTCGGCCTCGTGCTGGCCACGGGCATCGTGTCGATCCTGAGCCACACGCTCGGCGAGGCCGCGTTCAAGTCGTGGGGCTGGCGCCTGCCGTTCGTGTTCAGCATCGTGCTCGTGCTGATCGGGCTGTGGGTGCGCAAGAACATGGACGAATCGCAGGAGTTCGTCGAGAAGGTCGAACACGGCAACCGCAAGTTGCGCCTGCCGGTGCTGGAAGCGCTCACGCGCCATCCGAAGGCATTCCTGCTGATCATCGCGCTGCGCCTGGCCGAACTGTTCACGATGTATATCGTCACCGCGTTCGCGCTCAGCTATTCGACGACGAACCTCGGCATGTCGCGCGACCTGTTCCTGAACATCGGCCTGCTGGTGGGCGCGGTGAGCTGCGTGACGATCCCGTGCTTCGCGTGGCTGGCCGACCGCTACGGCCTGCGCCGCATCTACCTGATCGGCGCGCTGATCGGCCTGGCGTCCGCGGTGCCGTTCTTCATCGCGCTGGAAGCGCGGTCGATCGCTTGGATCGTGATCTTCTCGATCCTGCTCGCGAATGCCGCGCACGACATGGTCGTGAGCGTCCAGCAGCCGCTGTTCACCGAGCTGTTCGGCGCCGAATACCGCTATAGCGGGGCGGGCGTCGGCTACCAGTTCGCGAGCGTGGTCGGCGGCGGGTTCACGCCGTTCATCGCGGTCGGCCTCGTCAGCATGGCCGGCGGCTCGTGGCACCTCGTCGCCGGTTATCTCGCGGTGGGCTGCCTGATCTCGCTGGTGGTCGCCGCGCGGATGCGGGCGGCGCAGTAACACGCTGACCGGATGGACGGCCCGATGCGCGGCCGGCCATCCGGCTTGGCTCGACGATGACCTGCAACGGCGCCACTGCCTCGTGTTCGAGCGCACGACGTCAAACACTGTCAGTTACACGCGTCGATTCGCCCTTTTCCCCGCTGAACATGCCACGCCGCCCGCCGACCAATGGCATCATATGGGCCTACGTCAGTCACCGATACGCCCCCATATCATGTCGAATCTCATCGTCCACGGCGGCACTCCGCTGCGCGGGGACATCAAGCCGTCCGCGAACAAGAACGCCGTCCTGCCGATTCTGTGCGCCACCCTGTTGACCGATCAGCCGCTGCGCCTCATCGGCGTGCCGGACATCACCGACGTGCGCAAGATCCTCGACATCTTCCGCACGCTCGGCAGCGAGGTGTCGGTCGACTTCACGACGGGCCTGCTCGAACTCCACCATCGCAACACGACATTCGATCCGGCCGTCCATCGGCTGCCGGAAGCGATGCGCTCGTCGATCATGCTGATCCCGCCGCTGCTCGCGCGCTTCGGCGTCGCGCGCCTCGAGAACGACGTGAAGGGCTGCACGCTCGGCGTGCGCGAGATCGATCCGCACGTCGAGGTGTTCGAGCGCTTCGGCGCGCACATCGAGCGCACGCCTGATTCGCTGATCGTCCGCACCGACGGCCCGCTGACGGCCAACGACCACTGGCTCGACTACGCGTCGGTCACGACCACCGAGAACTTCGCGCTGTGCGCGACGGCCGCCAACGGCACGTCGACGCTGATGAACGCCGCGTCCGAGCCGCACGTGCAGGAGTTCTGCCAGTTCCTCGCGATGATCGGCGTCGCGATCGAGGGCATCGGCACGTCGCGGCTGTGCGTGACGGGCGGCCACAAGCTCGGCGGCGGCGAGTTCCGCTTCGCCGAGGATTTCCACGAGATCGCGACGTTCCTCGCGCTCGGCGCGATCACCGGCGGCGACATCACGGTGCGCAACTCGTCGCCCGAACATTTCCCGCTGATCGACCGCACGTTCGCGAAGTTCGGCGTCAACGTCACGCACCGCGACGGCTGGTCGCGCGCGGAGCGCGACGGCCCGCTGCGCGTGCGCCGGCCGTTCACGCAGAACATCCTCACCAAGGTCGAAGCCGCGCCGTGGCCGTACCTGCCGGTCGACCTGCTGCCGATCTTCATCGCACTCGGCGTGCGTGCGGAAGGCAGCGCGATGTTCTGGAACAAGGTGTACGACGGCGCGCTCGGCTGGTCCGGCGAACTGTCGAAGTTCGGCGCGCACGTGCTGCTGTCCGATCCGCACCGGCTGATCACGTTCGGCGGGCTGCAACTGACGCCGGCGCGCGTCGAGAGCCCGTACATCATCCGCGTCGCGATCGCGCTGCTGATGGTGGCCGCGAGCATCGAAGGCCGTTCGGAAATCATGAACGCGCTGCCGATCCGCCGCGCACACCCGCACTTCGTCGAGAACCTGCGCTCGGTCGGCGCGAACGTCGAGTGGACGAGCAGCGAGTAAAGCCCTGACGGTACGGCGCAAGCGCTGCGAACAGCCGTACCATCCTCCCCACCCGGCCGGCGCCTGCGCCGGCCGCGCCTTCCCGCGTTACTCGCCTCCTCCGCAATCGACATCGCCGCCGCCCATGTGGTCGAACCCGTAAAGCATCACGGCCGTCGTGCCGCGCGCGGGGTTACTCGGGCGTTTCGCCAGGCTTTCATCGAGCGGAGACGACGGATACTGGACACTCGTGTCCATCAGGTTGCCCGGCTCCGAGCGCAACTCCGCTTCGGTCAGCTTGCTTCCTTCCGCGCGCGGCAGCCCGAACGCCTTGCGCACGTCCGCTTCGTTCCACGTCCCCTTCAGCGTGACGGTGACCATCTGCAGCCTGCCTTGCTCCCAGTCGAGATCGACCTTCGTCGCGAGCGGATGCACGCCGGCCGCGAGCCGGTCGGGGAACGCCGGGCCCTCGTAGTAGGCCTTCGTGTTCTTGCACGCGTCGCCGGTGTTCCGGTACTGCTTCAGCGCGCAATTGAAGCGCTTGTCACGGTAGCCGAAGGCCGTTTCGACGTAACAGCCGAATTTCGGTGACGTCATGCGCGGCCACGCGCGGATGTCGGCGGTCGGACGCGGCAATGACGTGTCAGCCGAGGAATTGGCAGCGGCAAGTAACGGCACGAACGCGGCGTACGCGATAAACAGGGATTGTCGGATTTTCATGTCCAGTTCAAGTCGATGCCGCGTTTGGCCCGATGTCATGTTCGCCTGCACTGACAGACGCACGGGGCGGGCAACGCGGAAACCATCGGAGTGGGGATCGGCTCGTATCAGATTCGTACGCGTCCAATTGCCCGAATTCTCCGGGCCGGGGATTCTAACGTCCCGTTTCCGATTCCGCGATTTTCAACACCCGGCTTCGAAATGATCGAGACGGCAACGCCCCCGGATTCAAAGCGGGAATCAATCGGACCACCTGCTTCCCTCAAATCGCATGAAACCGAAATTCGACCTGCTATCGATGCGCGAAGTGTGGATAGACGCTTACCTCACCGGCGACGTCGAGCAATTGGCCTACGTGGAAAGCGCTCATTTCTTCGTCAAGCACGGCGGACTGACAAAGACGAAACAACAGCAGCTGGCCCGCCTGCGGACCTTCTCAGCCGAGTATGTTTCGCGCATGTCGGGCATGACGTACGTGGACGAGTCGCGGTGCATTATCGAGTACGGTGAATGGGCGACGATATCCGGGATTTGCGCGATGCGGAAAAACGGCCAAGTTTTCGAGCGAAACGCATTTACCGAGTTATGGGTAATTGACGACGGACATGGCAAGTCGCCGCGCTGTGTTACAGGCACCAGCCGCACTTGGTCGGCGCGAACGTCGGTGGGACGAGCGGCGAGCAAGGCTGCACCGGAGGGGATGCGCCCCATCCAGATTCCCCTCCTTCCCCATGCGACCGACATTAGGATACCGGCGCCCCGCCTGACCGCGAATCACAATCGGCGGATCCAGGCAGTCTGTCGGCACTAGCCGCCGAAACCGTCGGTACTCACGCGAACGGATTTTTCAGCACCGGCCCACCCTCCACACGCAAGCCGTCATGCATGTCCTCGGTATAGAGGTATTCACAGCCCTCGATCGAAGCGCTTGCAACGATACATGCGTCGTAAAAGGACAAGCCGTGCCGCTCCGCCAGCTTTCGTCCCAGGTCATGCGTGTCGACCGAGATCGGCACGACACGGCACAAACTCCTGATCGGCTCCAGAAACTGCCCCACGTCGATCCACGGCATCCGCAATTTGCGACTGCAGACACTGGCTACCTCGTTCAGTACCTGGACACTGATGGTCGGCCGCCGAAGCAGGAGTGACTCTGCCAGGTTCGCCTTGGTATCGTCCTCGGACAACAGGTAAAGCACGACGTTGCTGTCGACGAACGAGTGCGTCGCATCAGTCCCGCTCATTCGCCTCATCCCGGCTGAACTTGAAATCGGCGGGCAACTTGCCACGGAAACGCCGCAACCGCTGCAGAAGCTCTTCGGGCCGCGGCTTGCGACTCACGGCGAAAACGCGAGGGCTATCGACCACGATTTCGATGTCGTCACCTTCGCGAAGCTCCAGGGCTTCGACCACACTGGCCGGAAGGCGGACGGCCAGACTATTGCCCCACTTTGCAACCTGCATATGGACCTCCTTGGATATACATATTCAATTGTATATCCCGCCCCCCCCGTCTGCAAAGCTGACCAAATGGGGGATCCCGTCCCCCGCACGCCTTTCACCTGAAAAAGTGCGCGATAATCGCCCATTCACGCGCGATGACCGCGCATTCCGACGCCTGATCACGACGATGAAAAAGCCCGAACTCGACCGACGCGACTGGATTGCCGGCCTCGAAAAAGGCCTGGCGATCCTCGAGGCGTTCGACAGCCAGCATGCGCGCATGACGCCCACCCAGGCCGCCGCGCGCACCGGCCTCACGCGCACGGCCGCGCGGCGCTACCTGCTGACGCTCGAATCACTCGGCTACGTGTACACCGACGGCAAGCTGTACGGTCTCACGCCGCGCGTGCTGCGGGTCGGCTGGTCGTACTTCGATTCGGCCCGCCTGCCGCGCACGGTCCAGCCCTATCTGCAGCAATTGAGCGCGTCGCTGAACGAGTCGGCGTACGTGAGCGTGCTCGACGACTGGGAACTCGTGTTCATCGCGCGCAACGGCGTGTCGCGCGTGATGACGACCGGCTTCGTGCTCGGCGCGCGCGTGCCGGCGCCGCTGACGTCGCCCGGCGTCGTGCTGCTCGCCCATCATCCGGATCGCGAAGCCGTGCGCGCGTGGCTCGACGACACCGAACTGCCGCCGTTCACGCCGCACACGATCACCAACAAGGCGCGCCTGCTCGAACAGGTCGACCAGGCACGCGACGCCGGTTTCGCGGCGATCGAACAGCAATTGCAGGTGGGCGTGCGCGGGATCGCGGTGCCGCTGAAGAACCGTCATGGTGAAGTGGTCGCCGCGCTGAGCACGAACATGCCGATCGGCGCGGAGACGACCGACGCGGCCGTGCGGCGCGTCCTGCCGCATCTGCAGGAAGCCGCGCTCGCGATGCTCAACGTGCTGTAGCAATACGCGGAGACGGGCAAGCCGCGCGCCGGAACGGGCCGCGCAACGTCACCGTTACCGTCACCCGATCCGCCACCACCGCGGCAGCAGGTCGCGCACTTCGCGCCGCCGGTAACGGTCGTCGATCAGGTGCACGACACCTTCGTCGTGCTCGGTGCGGATCACGCGCCCCGCCGCCTGCACGACTTTCTGCAAGCCCGGGTACAGGTACATGTAGTCGTAGCCGTTGCCGAAGCGCGCATCCATCGCACGCCGCATCTGCTCGTTGACGTCGTTGACCTGCGGCAACCCGAGCGTCGCGATGAACGCGCCGATCAGCCGCTCGCCGACCAGGTCCACGCCTTCCGAGAACGCACCGCCCAGCACCGCGAAGCCGACGCCGCGCCCGCCCGCGTCGAAGCGCGCGAGAAAGGCGTCGCGCTCGCTTTCCGCCATGCCGGGCGCCTGCGCCCAGACGGGCACGTCCGGATGCCGCGTCTGCATCAGCGCGACCACGCGGCCCAGATAGTCGAAGCTGCTCAGGAAGCCGAGATAGTTGCCGGGCCGTGTCGCGTATTGCGCGGCGATCAGGTCGGCGATCGGTTCGAGCGAACGGTCGCGGTCGCGCCAGCGCGTCGACACGTGGCTCGCGACGCGCACCGTCAGTTGCTCGGCGCGGAACGGCCCGTCGACGTCGAGCCAGCCCGTCTCGCCGGGCAATCCGAGCGTGTCGCGATAGAAATGAAACGGGCTCAGCGTGCCCGAGAACAGCACGGTCGCGCACGCGGCTTCGTAGCGCGGCGCGAGAAAGCCGGCCGGAATCACGTTGCGCACGCACAGCGTCGACTGGACGCGGCGCCGGCGGCCGGCCGACGCCACGCCGTCGAGCGCCGGCTGGCGCGGTATCGGTTCGCCGTGCAGCGTCGCGTCGAAGATCGACGCGCTGTCGAACGCTTCGGCCAGCACGCCGAACTGGATCGCCTCGAAATGAAACCGCAGCAGTGCATCGCCGTTCGCGCGCGGCGCGTCGGCCAGGTGTTCACCGATTGCCGCAACGAGGTTCTGCACGGCCGACACGATCGGGCCCGGAATCTCCGGATACGCGGCATAGCGCTCGATCTGCGCGCGGCTGACCGAGCCCCAGGCGCGGGCGAGCCGGTCGAACGCCTTGCGCAGTGCCGCGGGCGCAATCTCGCGCGCCGCCGCGAACGCGAACGGGTCAAGCGATGCGCTGTACATCTTCCTCGCGCGATCGAGCAGGTTGTGCGCTTCGTCGACGAGCACGCCGACGCGCCACTGGTTCTGCTGCGCGAGCGTGTGCAGCATCGCGCTGCCGTCGTAGTAGTAGTTGTAGTCGCCGATCACCATGTCGGACCAGCGCGCGAGCTCCTGCGACAGGTAGTACGGGCAGACGTCGTGCGCGAGCGCGGCCGCGCGCACCGTGTCGCGGTCGAGCAGCCCGGCCTCGATCGCCGCATCGCGCGCGGCCGGCAGCCGGTCGTAGAAGCCTTTCGCGAGCGGACACGATTCGCCGTGGCATGCGCTGTCCGGGTGCTCGCACGCCTTGTCGCGCGCGACGAGTTCCAGCACGCGCAGCGGCAGCGCCGGCGTGCCGGCGCCGAGCGTCGTCGCCGCCTCGAGCGCGAGCGCGCGGCCGGGTGTCTTCGCGGTCAGAAAGTACACGTGATCGAGCTCGCCCTCGCCGCAGGCCTTCAGCAGCGGAAACACGGTACCGAGCGTCTTGCCGATGCCGGTCGGCGCCTGCGCCATCAGGCACCGCTCGTCGCGTGCGGCGCGATAGACGGCCACCGCCAGCTCGCGCTGGCCGCTGCGGAACCGGCCGTGCGGAAACGCCAGCGCGCGCAGCGCCGCATCGCGCGCCGCCCGATGGGCCGTCTCGCGCTCGGCCCAGCCGACGAAGCACGCGCACTGCTCGGCGAAGAACGTCGCAAGCTCGGCCGCGCCCAGCGTTTGCGTCAGCACCGTCTCGCGCTCCGACACGATGTCGAAATAGACGAGCGCGACGTCGATTTCCGGAAGGCTGCGCGCGTCGCACATCAGGTGCGCGTAGACCTTCGCCTGCGCCCAGTGCAGCGCGCGGTGGTTGTCGGGCATCGCATCGAGGCTGCCGCGATAGGTCTTGATCTCCTCGAGACGGTTCGCCACCGGGTCGTAGCCGTCCGCGCGGCCGCGCACGGTGAGCGTGCCCCAGGTGCCCGTCAGCGCGATCTCGGTTTCGTAGCGGGCGCCGCGATTCGACGTGACCGCACCGTGGCCGGCGATGCCTTCGAGCGCGGTCGGTGCGGGCGTGAAGCGCAGGTCGAGGTCGCCGCGTCGCGCGGTGAACTCGCACATCGCCCGCACCGCGACGACGTAGCTCATGCGGACAGCCCCGCCGCTTCGGCGTGCGCGACGCCCTCACCGGCCCACTCGACATCGATCACGCGCACCGGCATGCCGTGCGCGACGCAGTACGCGAGCCAGCGCGTCTGGTTGTCCTGCAGGCGGTCGCCGGGGCCTTTCACCTCGATCAGCTCGTAGCGGCGCTCGCCGGGCCAGAAGCGGACGAGATCGGGCAACCCCGAGCGGTTGCTGCGGATATCCGCGAGCAGGCGCGTGAACCACAGCCGCAAGTGCTCGGGCGGCAGGCATGCGAGCGCCTCGTCGAGCAACGCGTCCGTCAGCACGCCCCAGAACACGAACGGCGATTGCAGCCCGGCCTTCGTCGCGAAATGCCGGCGGATCGTGTCGCGATACGCGCCCGAATCGAGCTGCGCAAAGCACGCGGCGAACGCTTCCGCACGACGCGCGACGAAATCCGGTGCGTGCAGATCGGCCGGACCGCGCTGGAACGGGTGGAAGAACGCACCGGGCACCGCGGCGAACACGGGCTCCCAGCACAGCAGCCCGAACAGCGAATTGATCAGCGTGTTTTCGACGTAATGGACCGGCGAAGCCGGCTGCGCAAGATGGTCGCGCACCGCGAATTCGACGCTGACGAATGCGTCCGGGCGAGCAATCACGAGTGTCTCGCGCGGCACGTCCGCCGCCGCGGCAGCACGCTCGACACGCTGGCCGAGCCGGCGCTGCAGGCGCGGCAGCATCCGCTCGACACGCTGGCGCTCCTCGTCGCTCTCGAAGCCGCCGCGCGCATCGAGCGCCAGCGCGAGCGCCTCGCCGTCACGCCCGCAGCGTTCGAGCACGCGGATGCGCCGATGGCGGCTGCCGGGCCATGCGCTGCGTGCATACGCGTCGAGCGCGCCGTCCCAGTCGGCCCGGCGCTCACACGTCTGCCCGAGCGCGAACAGCAGCTTCGCGCGACGCGTCACGAGCCACGGCTGGGTGCAGCCGACCGCGTCGATGGCGCGCATCAGGTCGTCGAACGGCAGATCGTCGGGCCACGCGTCGAGCGCGTCGCGACACATCTGCAGCGCGAGATATGCATCGACGTCGCCGCGCTGCTGGAACGCACGCGACGACGGCGCGATCGGCACGCTTTCGTACTGGAACACGCCGAGATCGGCGAGCACGAACTCGCTCCAGTCCTGATGGAGATTGCCGAAGAACATCAGGCGCAGCCGGTCGCACAGCGCACCGACCGTCACGCGCAGCACGCGGTCGCCGGCCTGCGCGCACCACGCGTCGAGCGGTTGCGCGACGTCGTGCGCGGGCCGCAGCCGCTCGAGCCATTCGGGCTTGCGCTCGCCGGCATGCGCGGCGAGTGCCGGAAAGATGCGCAGCAGATCGGCCTTGGTCGACAGCGCGAACAGTTCGTCGAGCGTCAGCGCAGGCGCCGGATCGACCCAGCCGAGTGCGACGAGCGGCGCGACCGCGTCGAGCGTGCAGCCGATTTCGTCGTAGACGAGCTTGCTGGCGCGGAAGTCGGACCCGTTGCGCATCAGCATCCGCACGAGCAGCGCGCGCGACGCCTGCGGCAGCGTGGCGAACTGCCCGACGAACGCGTGCTCGTGTACGTCGAACAGGTCGTCGTAACGCGCGCCGAGCCAGGCCAGCGCGCGTTCGAAATTGGTCAGGTAGTAAAACGCCGGGGGCGTCGGCGATGCAGGCGTCACGGGGATCCATCACTGTACATTTGTACAGGTCGGAATCATATCAAATGTGACGGCATCTGCCGCACGCCCCGTCGGCGATCGGCTCCGCGGCCCCACTCAGAACTGGTAATTCACCGACATGTCGAACACGCCGTTGGTCTTCTGCTGCGTGATCGGGCTGTGCGCGGCGCGGCCGACGAGCTGCTCGAGCGCGCCGTCGATCGTGATGAACCAGTGCTTGTTCACGAACCAGGCCATCGTCACGCCCGCGCCGACCGACTTGAGCCCGGCCCCTGACGAATAGGCCGGCAGCCCCGAGCGCGCGGCGACGCCCTGGCTCACGCCGAACCAGCTGTTCATGTAGCGCGAATCGGCGAACGACACGGTCGGCCCCGCGAACCAGAAGAAATGCTCGTTGCTGCCGGGCATCGGCATGTACGCGGAGAAATCGCCGACCCAGCCATTCGAGCCGCCGATGCTGCGCCGGATATCCGCGCGCAGCACGAGCGGAAACTCCTTCGAGATCACGTAATCGGCCGCCAGTTTCATCACCGGCGCCGCGTTGATGTTGTCGAGGCCGTTCAGGTGCTGGAGGTCGTCGGCCGAGCGGCGCCCGAGGTCGTAACCGACGGACAGGCTCACGCGCCAGTTCGGCCCGCGCAGCACGTTCGCGCCGAGCCCTTCGCCGGTCGACAGGAAGAACAGGTCGCGATAGCGGATATCGATCGTCGGGCCGCCCATCACGCGATAGCGATCGGAGCCCGCATAGCGCGGCTGCAGCGTCATCGCGGCGCCCATGCTGATATCCCAGGTGGAGATGTTCGGCTCGTACAGCTTCTGGAGCGGCACGCCCGCCGAGTATTGCCACTCGCCGAGCGGTGAAGGCGTCTGGGCCGACGCGTCGCGGGCGCCGGCCGCGGCAAGCGCCGCGCAGGCCGACACCCCGGAAACGAACCGGCGTGCGCCGGGTGACAACAAAGGGCGAGCAACAGTCATCAAGGTCCCCGTCGGTTGCGCGAAACGAACCTGAAATAAAGAAGCGCATTACGCCTCTTCGGCTGCAGCGGTGGGCAGCCTGCGGCGCGAACGTAGCGTGCGCTGAATTAACGGACATCCTACGCGACCCACGCGCGGACGCAAAGCGCCCGCTGCGTGCGGGCACTTTGCCGTACGCGGGACAGTCCGGTGAAGCGGAGTGGAATCAGAATCGCTCGACGTGATAGTCGCCGGCCAGCGCGGCTGGGCTGCGCGTCGACATCATCCGCGAGAAGCCGTCGGCGAGCCGCCCGAGCGCGAGCTGCTTCTGGCTCGCATCCCAGTGCGTATAGGTGTCGTACGCGGCATCGTCGAACGACACGGTGACGGCGACCGGTCGGCCGCTGGCGCGAAAGCCGATCTGCAGCACGCCGCCCGGCAATTCCTCGATGTGATAGCGCAACGAGCGCGATTCGAAGTAGCGGCCCAGCACCTGAGCGATCGCGCGCTTGTCTGGCGATTGCACGTGAATGTCCATGAGGGTCCTCCTTTTTTCAGTGTTCGCGCGGACGGTTGTGATGCACCGCCTCCCGGCATCCGGATCGGTGGCGGGTGCGACGGCGGGTCGCCCTGCGGCAGCCCGTCCGGCACGGGCGGATCGACGGGATCGTCGTGCCCGGGCGGCGGCGGGTCCGGGTCGACATCGGGCGTCGTCGGCTCGGGGCGGTGCAGCATGGATGGCGTCTTCATGTCTCTCCTGCGCGACGGCGCGCGCATCTCGATGGCGCCGGCATCGCGCGCAAGCGGCGTGCCCGCTCCTGCGCGCCCGGTTGCCCGCTCCGGTCGGACGCTGTCGTGCGCTCAGTCGTCGTAGGCCGCCATCACCAGCCACATCGTGCGCCCCTCGGCGGTGAGCCGGGCCGCGAGCGCGAACCGGTCGGACGGCGTGCATTCCGCGACGAGCGCCCGCTGCGCGCGCTCGGGGCCGTCGTAGACGGTGTCGTTCAGTGCGCGGACCTCGTCCTTGCCGTCGAACATGCGTCGCTCGGGCCGATAGACCCGCGACTCGCGCTTCCATGTGTCGAAGCGCTCGCGCAGGTGGGCGAAATCGCCGCCGCATACGTTCGCGTCGTAACGTATCCTTTTCCTGGATGCATTCATCACGATGTCCTCTCGTCCACGCCGACGGCGCGCGTGACTGCGCAGCGTGCGGTTTCGCCAACGCGCAACCGTCGTGCCGACGGCCCGCGCAGGCATGGCGCTTGCGCCTCTATCGATGACCAAGGAGGTTCGACCATGACCGTTCACGCCCCCGGCCGCCACGACGCCGTGTCACCGGCTGCCGGACTGCTCTGGCTCGCCACGTCGCGTCCGCCGTCCAAAGACAAGACGGAGGAACGCATCGACGAGGGCCTCGAGGAGACGTTTCCGGCCAGCGACCCGCCCGCCGTGGGCGGCGCGACCCGTATCGATCCTGCCAAGCCATCCGGCAAGCACGAACGCCGCTCGCCGGACGTCCCTTCACCGCCCCGCGATCACGGCTGACGGCGGCAACCGGCCCGCGCTGCGCGGCGGCGCAGCGGCGTGCCGGAGCAATCTGGAGTTGATCTGATGAAACGCCTTGAACGCAGATGGCATGAAATCAGCGGCGCCGCCGGCGTTGCCGCGCTGGCGGCGATCGAAAGCGCGGTGGTGCTCGCGATCGTCGCGATGACGGGCATCGGCCACTGAGGTCCTGCCCTGCCCGCTCGAGCTGTCGCCGTGGAAGATGTACAAGCGGGCTGGCAAATTTCTCCGTCGCCTCGCCGGCCAGGGCTTGTTCACGCTAATAACGGGCTTGCGCTGGCCCCACGAATGATTTTTCCCAAACAGCGGAATGTGCGTTGCCGGCCGCATTGCGGCGTCGCGCGTCGCTTGTTTGGCTTGGCCAAACGGCGCTCCTTGCTTCTTGCACTGCAGCCGGCAAGGCACGTTCGCAAGCCCGTTATTAGCGTGAACAACCCCTAGGCCCGGCGTGTGCGGCCCGTGCGCGGCACGCCATCTGCTTCCCCGATAGTCTTGCTCACGAAGGAGACGTTCATGTATCGCGTCACCGAGATCATGTCGCGCGACGTGGTGTGCGTCGCGCCGACCGACACGATTCGCCACGCGGCCGAACTGATGCGGCGCTTCGATATCGGCGTGCTGCCCGTTTGCGACGGCGCCGAACTCGTCGCGATCGTGACCGACCGCGACCTCGCGGTGCGCGGACTGTCGCACGGCCATTCGTCCGATACGCCCGTGCAGGCGGTCGCGTCCCAACCCGTGCAGTGGTGCGTCGAGGACGACGGTGTCGGCGACGTCCAGCAGCGGATGGCCGACGTGCAGTTGCATCGGATGCCGGTGCTCGACCGCAACCGGCGGCTGGTCGGCATCGTGTCGCTCGGCGACATCGCGACGCGCGCCGGCGGCCCCGAGCGCGACGAGCTGGCCAATACGCTCGAGGACGTGTCATTGCCGCGCCGGCGCTGACCGGCGCCCGGGTGCCGCTTCGACCAGGAGGTGTTCGATGACAACGGACAGACCGTCGCGTGACGACACGCGCATCGTCGGCGGCAACCGCCGCACGGCCGGCGGCGGGCCGGGGCCCGACGTGATGGCCGCCCGCACGCTCGAAGGCGATCGCGTCCTGACGATGGACGGCGACGACATCGGCCAGGTCGCCGACATCATGCTCGATGTGCGCTCCGGCCGGATCGCGTATGCGGTCGTGTTGGCGGGCAACCCGCCCGGGAGCGGCGACAAGCTGCTCGCGGTGCCGTGGAACGTGCTCGTGCTCGACGTCGAGCGCCGCTGCTTCGTGTTGCCCGTCGCCACCGAGCGCGTGCGCGAAGCCCCCGGCTTCGACAGGAGCCGCTGGCCCGCTATGGCCGATCCGGCGTGGGCCGAGGCGCTGCATGCCTACTACGGCAGTTCGCCGTACTGGCTGATCGAGGAAGGCGAAACGGCGCTCGACTCACCGCCGTACGAGGCGTCGCCGGGCGGCCCCGAAGCGCCTGAAAGCCCTGACGGCGGCAAGCGGTAGCGCGGGTCGGCGCTCAGTGTGCGGCCGCCACCGTCTGCGCGAGTTGCCGGGCGGCGGCCAGGTGCGCCTTCAGCGTCGGCAACGCGTGGGCCGCGAACGCGCGAAGCTGCGAATCGCGGCCGTTCCGCGCCTCCGTTTCGTAGAGCCTGATCGCTTCTTCATGCGCACGCGGGCCCGCCAGCGCGACATAGGCGGTGTCGAACGCATGACCTTCCTTGGTTCGCAACGCGGTCACGGCCGGATCGACGAGCATCCGCGACTGGACCGGTACGCCCTTGGTCGCGCCAAGCTCCCGCAATTCGGCGGCGAGCCGTCCGTGATCGTCGACCATCCGGCGCGCGAACGCCTTCACGTTGGGGTTCGACGAGCGGTCGAGCGCGAGCTGGCTGGCCTGCCGCTCCACCTTGCCGATCATGCCGGCCTTGTCGATGAATTCGACGTCGATACCGGTCGGCCGTTGGGTCATGCCGGCCTCGTCGGGCGTCGTGCCGGGGCGGATGACGCCCGGCGCGACCTGGGCCGACGACGCGGGTAACGCCTGCGCATGGGCGAGTACGGCGATCGATGCGCCGACGGTCGCGGCCAGCACGATCGCCGCCGGCCGATGGATTCGATTCGTTTTCATCCGGACCTCCGTGTGGCGCGACGGGGCGGGCCGGCCGCGCGGGTTGCCGTTGCGTCCATCGCGCCGCGTCCCTTCGTCATGACGGGGCGAGCCGCCACGCCGGCTGCTACCGGCCGCGCCCTTTCCGATCGTGCGCGGCGTCCGGCGCGACATCGGCGATCACGCTCGCCAGCGTCGGCATGTCCACCGGCTTGCGCAGGTACGCGTCGAACCCGGCCGCCATCACGCGGTGCCGGTCGGCGTTGCCGGCGTGGGCCGTGACCGCGACGACGGGCAGATGCCCGCTGCTGCCCGGCAAATGACGGATGCGGTCGAGCAGCCAGAAGCCGTCACCGTCCGGCATCGCGAGATCCGACAGCACGACGTTCGGCGCCTGCCGTTCCACCGCGTCGAGCGCGTCGTGCCCCGACTGCGCGGTCGACACCTGCGCGCCCATCGTTTCGAGTGCCGCGGCAAGGCTCGCGCGCGATGTCGCGTCGTCGTCGACGACGAGCACGCGCTGGCCGTCGAGCGTCACCGGGTCCGGCGTGTCCGCCGCGTGCAGGAGGTTGTCGGCCGGATCGTCGATGTCCCAGCCAGCCGGCAGCGTGACCGTGACGGTCGTCCCGCGCCCGGGGCCGGCGCTCGTCGCCACGACATCGCCGCCGTGCAGTTGCGCGATGTGGCGCACGATCGACAGGCCGAGCCCGAGGCCGCGCTCCGGCGACGCGAATGCACGTTCGGGGCGGCTGAACGTCTCGAACAGGTGCGGCAGGTATTCCGGCGCAATGCCCTGCCCCGTATCGGCGACCGACAGCCGCACGCGCTCGCCTGCCCGGGCCAGCGACACGACGATGCGCCCGCCCGGCGGCGTGAACTTGATCGCATTCGACAGCAGGTTCGACAGGAGCTGGCGCACGCGCTCGCGGTCCGCCGGAATCACGCAGGTTGGCATCGCGTAGTGGGTCGACAGCTCGAGCCCGCTCGCCTGGGCCGTCGCGTCGAGTTCACGCGTGGCATCGCGCACGATCCGCACGAGATCGACCGGCACGCGCTCGAGGCGCAACCGGCCGGTCGCGAGCGAAGACGCATCGAGCAGGTCGGCCACCATGTGCGACAGCGACCGCGCGCTGCGATCGATCGCGTCGACGGCCTGTTGCGCGAGCCCCTGGCCGTCGACGTTGCGCAGCACCTCGACCCAGCCGTAGATCACGTTCAGCGGCGTGCGCAGTTCGTGCGACACCGTGGCCAGCAGTTCGTCCTTCAGCCGGTTCGACGTGTCCGCCTGGGCGCGTGCGTCGCGCGCGCCGCGCAGCGAGCGCAGGTTGCGCCGCTCGCCGCGGCGCCGTTCGTGCGCATCGCGCAGCGTCATCGACAGGCCCGTGCAGTTGCCCTGCGCATCGACCATCGGCGACGCGGCGAAGGTCGCCCGAAAACGGCCGCCGTCGCGTCGCACGCACAGCACGTCGAGCGGACCGACCGGCGCGTGGAGGTTCGCGAACGACGCGGGCAACGGATGGCGCCGCAACCAGCGCGGCGCGATCATCGCGGCGACGTCGCGTCCGGCGGCCTGCGCCGCGTCGATGCCGAAGATCCGGCGCGCGGCCGGATTCCAGCTCGTGATCCGGCGTGCGGCATCGACCCCGACGATCGCGTCGGGCGAAGCGTCGACCACACGGCGCAGCAGGCGGTCGTCGGGTACCGGCACGCGTGCGGCCGGCGCCGGCTCGCGATGCGGCTCGCGGGCATCGGCGTCGCCGTCGTCATCGGGTTCGCGCAGGCGATCGTTCGCGAGCAGCGGCTTCACGGCCATCACGAGCACGCACTCGACGAAGCTGATCGCGACGAATGCGCCGGCTTGCGTGAGCAGCTCTGCCAGCGGCGCATCACGCCACCACAGCATGCCGATCACGGCCACGCTCAACGCGGCCGCAACCAGCCCACCGCCGAACGACGTCAGCCATGCGGCAGCCGCAACGCCTGCGTAAAAGGGCAGCGGCGCAAATGGCGCGTGCTCGCCGACGACGCGAACCGCCCACGCCTGCAGCGCGGACGCCAGCCCGACGGCCAGCACGATCCATGCACCCTGCCGTAACAGCTCACGTGTCAGGGTCCTCATTGCATCCTTGCCTCGCGCCGGCTCCGGTCGCACGGCGTCATGCCGCGGGTCGACCGTCCGGCCTGCCGTCGAGCGTGCCGGGCGAGCCTGACGGGATCCGCAAGCGGCATGCCTGACGCGGATCGCGGATGGCTGCCTGCCTGACTCCCTGGCTGTCGGGTGTGCCGTAACCGGTTGAGCACCGGCCGGCGTCGCGCGCCGCATCAACGCACGTTGGTCATGACCAGCTTTTTCATCGAAATTCTGTAAAAAAGCACCGATACGACCCTGGATGGCACAGCAGTGCCGCGATGCGCGTCAGGACTCGATGGCCTGCTTCTTCTGTCCCCGCCGCGCACATTGGAAATTTCTATTTTGCGGCACCTTCGTGGCCGTTTCGCTGTCGATGAAAATATTGCAATCAACGGAGCGTGTGGTGCCGATTTTCAAAACGGCCCCACCCATGCCGATCCATGCCAATGGGAGAAACCGCAAACCGGTCGAAGCAACGTGCGGACGGCCGCCGGTTGTCCGGCCGGTCCACCGCGATGCGCACGCTGCTCGGCCGCATCGAGAAGATCGCCCCGACCCGCGCCAGCGTGATGATTGCCGGCGAAAGCGGGGTCGGCAAGGATATCGTCGCGCGCCGGCTGCACGATCTCAGTGCCCGGCGCGACGGCCCGTTCGTCCCCGTGAACTGCGGCGCGATTCCGCCCGATATCGCGGAATCGCAATTGTTCGGGCACGAGAAAGGCAGTTTCACGGGCGCAATCGCGCAGCGCGAAGGTTTCTTCGAAGCCGCGCGCGGCGGCACGCTGCTGCTCGACGAGATCGCGGAAATGCCCGCGTCATTGCAGGTGAAGTTGCTGCGGGCGATCGAATCGAACGTGATCGTCCGGGTGGGCGGCACCGAGCCGATTCCGCTCGACGTGCGCATCGTGTCGGCCACGCGCCATAACCCGGCCGAAGCCGTGCGCGACGGCCGGCTGCGCGAGGACCTGTTCTATCGTCTCGCCGCGTTTGCGCTGTACGTGCCGCCGCTGCGCCAGCGCGACAGCGACATCGAGACGATCGCACTGGAATTCGTCGACGCGCTCAA
Source organism: Burkholderia sp. AU6039 (assembly GCF_002223365.1). Classification (NCBI taxonomy): domain Bacteria; kingdom Pseudomonadati; phylum Pseudomonadota; class Betaproteobacteria; order Burkholderiales; family Burkholderiaceae; genus Burkholderia; species Burkholderia sp. AU6039. Next base: position 1,609,595 of record NZ_NKFK01000005.1, on the reverse strand, counting down.
CGCGCGGCACCATGCGCACAAGCGGCTGACCGACGCGGCGATCGCCGCGCTGCGCGCGTATTCGTGGCCCGGCAACGTCCGCGAGTTGCACAACACGATCGAGCGCGCGTACATCCTGGCGGACGAAGGCATCGACGTCACGCTGCCGAAGCCGGCGATGCCGCCCGAGCGCCTGTCGGAGAACACGATGGCGCTGCCGCTCGGCGCGACCTTGCACCATGCGCAGCAGCGCTTCATCGCGGCGACGTTGCGCCACTTCGACGGCAACAAGCCGCGCGCCGCGAAAGCGCTCGGGATCAGCCTGAAAACGCTCTACAACCGGCTCGCGCTGATGCGCGACAACGGCCACTCCTGAGCGGCGCGGCCGTCTTTCCCACGCGCTGCGTCAAGCGACCTTGAACCGCCCGACCGTGGTCGCCAGCGCGTTCGCCTGCGACTGCAGCGCGGTCGCGGCGGCGGTCGACTGTTCGACGAGCGCCGCGTTCTGCTGCACCATTTCGTCGAGCTGCGTGACCGCGCGATTCACTTCCTGGATGCCGCGCGTCTGCTCGTTCGCCGCGTGCGTGATCTCGGAGATGATCGTCGTCACGTTCGACACGTTGGACACGATCTCGCGCATCGTGTCGCCCGCCTGACGCACCTGCCCGGATCCGGCCGACACGCTCGCGACCGTCGATTCGACCAGCACCTTCACTTCGCGCGCGGCCTGCGCGCTGCGTTGCGCGAGGCTGCGCACTTCCTGCGCGACGACCGCGAAGCCGCGGCCCTGCTCGCCCGCGCGTGCCGCTTCGACGGCCGCGTTCAGCGCGAGGATGTTGGTCTGGAACGCGATCCCGTCGATCACGCCGATGATGTCGCCGATGCGGCCCGAGGCTTCCTCGATCTTCTCCATCGTCGCGACGACGTCGGACACGACCACGCCGCCGTGCGACGCGATCCGCGACGCGGCCGCCGCGCGTTCGTCGGCCTGGCCGGCGGCGGCGGCCGATTGGCCCACCGTCGCGGTGATTTCTTCCATCGACGCGGCCGTTTCCTCGAGGCTCGCCGCCGCCGATTCGGTGCGCGACGACAGGTCCTGGTTGCCCGCCGCGATCTCGTTCGCGGCCGTGCGCACCGATTCGCTCGCATCGCGGATCTGGCGCATCACGTCGTTCAGCTTGTCGACGAAGCTGTTGAACGAGCGGGCGATGTCGGCCACTTCGTCACGACCGTCAGCCGGCAGGCGCTGCGTCAGGTCGCCGGCGCCCGAGCCGATCGCGGCCATGGCCTGGCGCACTTGCGACAGGCGACGGAACGCGGTCGCGGTGATCGCGCCGATGATCAGCGACGCCACGCCGACGATCACGAGCAGCGTGATCAGCGACGCGGTCAGCAGCGAGCGCATCCCGGCCGTCGCTTCGTTCTTGTCGAGCAGCACCAGCGCGTACCAGTCCGTGCCCGGCACGGGGCGAGCGCGCACCAGCTTCGCGTCGCCGCCGACCGTCACTTCGACGGGCGCGGCCGCGGCCGCGATCGTCGCGCCGTTCGTCGCGCCGAGTTCGGGCGACACGTCGGCGACCGGCTTCAGCGTGAGCTTCGGGTCCGGGTGGGCAACCACGTGGCCGTTGCTGTCGATCAACATCCCGAAGCTCGCCGGCGTCGGACGGATCGACTTCACGTTCGCGATCACGGTGTCCATCGAGACGTCCGCTGCGACGACGCCCTTCACCGCGCCGTCACGCAGGATCGGCACCGCGAACGTGACGACGAGGTTGCCGGTGCCGGCGTCGACGTACGGCGGCGTGACGACCGGCTTGCCGGCCTGCGCGGCCTGCTTGTACCACGGGCGACCGGTCGGATCGTAGTCGGGCGGAATGCCGGTCGGGTCGGAGAAGTGGAACGCCTTGTCGGCGTAGCCCGCGTAGACGTTCGTGAAACCGCCGGCCGTGGCCATCTGCTTGAACACCGGCAACGGATCGGGTGTCAGCGCGGCATCCTGCAGCGACGCGATCATCCGGCTCCGGGTGGCGACCCAGTCGGCGATCCCGACCACGTGGCCGCTGGCGACGGAGGTCAGGTTGCGGTCGATCGCGTCGTCGTTGTACGAGCGCGCGATGAAATAGTTGATGAGCGTGGTGGCGACGAGCGCGAATACGACGATGGCGACGCACGCGGCAAGGATGCGGGCGCGGATGGACGAGAGCATGGCAACGACTCGGTAAGGGAGCGCGAACGCCCGGTGGACGAATTCACCGGGTAAACGGCAATCGCGCCACTTACTTGAGGCCGCTGTGACAATTCAGTGAAACGTATGACAAAACGCAAGACCGGTTGTCAGCGAATCGTCAGGATGACCGTGCTGCGCGGCGCCGTGCGCCCACCGCCCGCGGACGCGACGACGGCACCGTCGATCCCGGGCACGGCGATCAAGAAGCGCGTTGGAACGGGCCGGTTTGCTGCCGACCGACTCATGAATGTCGATCAGGATCCGGCCCTGGCCCTGCCCCCCGGCCACGGATCGTGTCACGTCCGCGGCATCCGCCGCGGCGCTCGCCCGTCACAAGCGATGGCTCGGACGCGGATCGGCGTCCGCGGGCGCATCGGCACGCGTGTCGTCGTGGAGATCGTCCTGCCGGCGCATCCGTTCGCGCAGGTGCCGGATCGCGAATACGTGGATGTAGTCGTGCACCCGCGCGTCGGACGACAGCGCGCGCACTTCGTCGTCGAGCATCGCACGCAACTGATCCGAGCCGATTGCACGCTGTTTGGCGGCTTCCTTGAGTGAATCGAGCAAACTGTCCTTGGACATCGACGGACTCCTGACGGTCGAGGAACGAAAAGAAGAAGGTACCGGAAGCTTAAAGACTGAACGGCGGCGCGGCGTGCGATGCGCCGGCGCATGTTTGTGCGCGATCAACGGCACGTTGCGTGCCGCCGTGCCGATCCGTCCCCGAACCGGCCGCGCAAGATTCGCGGCGCAAACTGCCCGCGAACGAGACTGGAAGCCCTGCCACGCCACCCCGGGGCGCGGCACCGGCTGACACAGGCCGACGATGGAACGCCGCCCGACGCCGATGCACTGGCCAAGTTAGACCGGCCGAAATCATGCGTCAAGCGATCCCCTCCGCGCGCCTCCCATTCGTCCGAACGAACGCGCCGGCGTGTCAGCGGATTCCTATAGGCGCCGCGCATTACCTGACAGCGACTTCAGCGCGCGCTGCTTGGCAGCGCACGGGCGCGACACGATACTGGTGACATGGACGAAACGTTCATACGGGTCATCGCTCAGCCGGCCGTCGAGCCGGCATGCGGGGCCTGGCGCAGGAGACCAACCATGGCACATCGCAACTTACCGGGCCGGGACGGCCAGCGGCGCGCGTCGGGCAAAGCGCGCGCCCTGCCCGCCCAGGCCGCGTCGGCGGGCAACCTTCCGTCCGACAATATCGACACCTTGCTTGCGCTGGCACGCGAGGCCGGATTGCTCGTCACGCTCGACGGGCAGATCGGCCGCGAAAAGTACCAGAGCGTCGCGGGCTCGGTGCTCGCGTTGCAACGGTTCGCCGCGGCACTCTGCGCGCGGGCCGCACCCGACGCGCCGGCCGATGCCGAGCCACGTCGCAAGGCGCGCCCCGGCTGGCCGCACGCGAACCGCCTGCGCAACCGCACGTGCAGCGCGTGCGCGCCGCTGCATGTCGGGCATCAGCGTCCGCGGGTGCGCCGCGCTCCCGGCCGACGGCACGACTTGCGGTCGATGCTTCGCTTCACCTGAGCATGCAGGCATGCCGTTGCACGGCACGGGGGCCGTGCAACGGCTGAACATCTCACGACGTCGCAGCGCCTGACGCACGCCGCGCCTGTACTACAGCGAGCGGCACACCTGCCGCGATCCTCACCGATCCGCATCGGCGCCACCGCGCGCCATCACGCGTCATCACGCGTCATGACGCGCCGTTCGACACGGCCGCCATCACGACGATTCCTGCGGGGAAGGCAATTCAGACGGGGCCAATTACAACACGAACGCGGAAAGCGGACGGGGTGACTTCCACCCCGTCCGTCCCCCAAGGCAACCGTGGCTGCCTACCCTCGTGCCAGAGAGTTCTCGGTCGGATGACGCGCCGTGCATCGCACGTCGCGGCTCCGGAAATTGATGTCACGGCTGTGAATGCACCGTCGATCGCGGCCATCAACACGCGTGTTGCAGCGTGGCTGCGCGGTACATGCACGACAGACCGGCCGTGTTGCCGGTTGTTCCGACAATGTCTCACGCGCGAGGCGCGCCGTTTCTGATGCAGGTCAAGCCAAGCCTGCTTCGATCGCGACACCGCGCGCTTTATTCGGTACCGCGCACGAGCAGCACCGGCACCTGGGCGAGATGCGCAATGCGGCGCGCGACGCTGCCGATCAGCCAGGCGGCGATGCCGCGCCTGCCATGCGTGCCGACCACCAGCAGTTCGGCACGCCAGTGCACGGCGTCGCGCATCAGCGCATGGGCCACGTCGTCGCTGGTCGGGCGGGTTTCGACGACACTGCGCTTGCTCGGATTCCCGGTTGCATGGAACAGCGGGCCGATCTTCGCGAGCGCATCCTCGCCCTCCGCGCGATAGGCATCCTCGAGCGCGCGCACCGGCACGATATCCGTCAGACGAACCGCGCGATCGATCACGTAGGCCGCGTACAGCAACGTCGTCGGCGTCGCGAAGCCGAGCCCGACGCGCACCGCGTGCAGCGACGGCTCGCTGCCGTCGACCGCGAACATCAGCCGCTGCAGGCCGCCGTCCGACGGCCGCACGTAGCCTGCCGGCACGATCAGCAGCGCGCAGCGCACGCGGGTCGTCAACGTGTCCGACATCGCGCCTTCGACGAGCCGCAGCAGCCCGTGATGCGGATTCGCGCCGACCATCAGCACGTCCGCGCGCCATGCCGACGTATCGCTCACCAAGGCATCGGCCACCGAGCCGCCCGTCACCGACGTATCGATGATGGCCTGCTCGACCTCGATCCCGCTGCCGGCGAACATTGCCGCGATCCGTTCGTTGATGGCTTGCGCCTCGCGCATCATGTCCTCGCGCGCGGACGTCAGCAGTGCGTCGATGCGCGGGATGTCGGGCAACACGAGGCGCGGGTTGTCGATGGCGCAGACGATGCGCAATCGCATGCCGGGGCGCAGCAGCGTGCGCGCATAGCGCGCGGCGGACAGCGATTCGGGCGTCGGATCGACGGCCAGCGCGATCCGCGCAAGCGTCGGGATGGACTGGGCAGGCTGCATGGCGAAGGCCTCCGTGCGTGCGCGTCGTCGCGGAACGACGACGGGAGCTTCGCGCGGAAGCGGCGCACGGCGGCCGGGCCACCGCCGCGGTCGCGGCGGTCACGGGGATCGGCGGGTTGCCACGCGAAACGCGGACAATCGATTCGTTCAGCATAGGTCGTCCGGCCCGCGCGTGCATGATCGCGATCAAGGGTCGCGCGGGCCCCTGCCCGTGCTGCTTACGACTTGGTCGGCACCGATGCCGCCGGACGGTTCGCGTAGAACAGCGCATACGTGATGCCGAGCAGCACGATCCAGACCGGCCCGATCACGAGCGCGACGCGCGTGTCGGGCGTGAACGCCATGAGCACGACGACCAGCACGAGAAAGCCGAGCGCGACGAACGAACCGAGCGGATAGAACGGCACGCGGATCGGCAGGCGCGCGATCTTGTCGGCCGACAGCGTGCGGCGAAAGCGCATCTGCGCGATCAGGATCACGCACCACGTCCAGATCGCGCCGAACGTCGACACCGACGTGAGCCACGTGAACACGTGCTGCGGCGCGAGATAGTTGAGCAGCACGCCGATCAGCAGCAGCGCGACCGACACGATCACGCCGTACACCGGCACGCCATGGCGATTGACCTGGCCGAGCTTGCTCGGCGCCTGGCCCTGCTGCGCGAGGTTGTAGAGCATCCGCGCGGTGCTGAACAGGCCGCTGTTGCACGACGACAGCGCCGCGGTCAGCACGACGAAGTTGATGATGCCGGCCGCCGCCGGGATGCCGAGCCGCGAGAACGTCATCACGAACGGGCTGCCCTGGGTGCCGATCTGATCCCACGGATACAGCGACATGATCACGAACAGCGCACCGATGTAGAAAATCAGCACGCGCCAGAACACCGAGTTCACGGCCTTCGTCAGCGACTTCTCCGGGTTGCGCGCCTCGCCGGCGGTGAGGCCGAGCATCTCGACGCCGAGATACGCGAACATCACGATCGGCAACGCGGCGACCACGCCGTTGAGGCCGTTCGGCATGAAACCGCCGTGCGCCCACAGGTTCGACAGGCCGATCGCGACGCCACCGTTGCCGATGCCGAACGCGATCATCAACCCGCCGCCGATGATCATCAGCACGATCGTGACGATCTTGATCAGCGCGAACCAGAACTCGAATTCCCCGTACAGCTTGACCGCGATGAAGTTCACCGAGCCCATCGCCATGAGCGCCGCGAGCGCCCAGATCCAGTTCGGCACGCCGGGGAACCACATGTGCATGTAGACGCCGACCGCCGTGATTTCCGCCATGCAGGTGACGATCCACACGAACCAGTAGGTCCAGCCGGTCAGGTAGCCGGCGAGCGGCCCGAGGTAGTCGCGTGCGTAGCGGCTGAACGCGCCGGCGACGGGATTGGCGATCGCCATCTCGCCGAGCGCGCGCATGATCAGAAAAATCGCGATGCCGCCCAGCAGGTAGGTCAGCAGGATGGCCGGGCCGGCGACGCGGATCGCGCTGGCCGAGCCGAGGAACAGGCCGACGCCGATCGTCGCGCCGAGCGCCATCAGGTTGATGTGCCGCTCTTCCAGCCCGCGATGCAACTGGTCTTCTGGTTGTTTCAAGTCCGTCTCCTGGCAGCCGTGAACGAGCCGCCGTCATTGTCGATGTCAATGCGCGCCCGTTCATGCCGATCCCGGCATGCCGAAAACGAAATAATCTCCGCTGGCGTTTTCTAAATTAGAAACGACACGGATATTGCGTCAATCCGATGGGAATCGCCGCGGATTATCCGTATGTTCCGGAACAATCCGGAAAACGGATCGGGCCTTTCACGGAATACGCCCGCGCGGCCCGTTCGACGCGGCTGTGCGCGAAACGGGCGGCGACGGGATCAATCGCTTTCGGCGCGAACGAACACGCGTCGAAGGTGCGCGATCAGGCGCACGCAATATGCAGGCGGGATTATAGGGAGGATAAGCCGATTCACGCCAGCCGATTTTCGTAAAAATCGCGGGGCGTGAAACCGGTAGTGGAATTCGAATGCGCGCGACTCCCGCGCTCGGATTTATTTCGACAGCGTCGCGCGCACCGTATATTCGCCTTCGATCGCACCGTGATCCGGCCGCACGAAATACCGCGACGCATCGAGATCGGCCGGCATCGGCTCGACCGGATAGCCGTGCTTTTCCCACGCATCGAGGCCGCCCTTCAGTGCGCGGATGTTGTGGATCATCTTCTTGCGCTGCATCTTCGCGATCAGGCGCTTCGCGGTGGCCTCGTTCGGGCATACGCAATACACGACGATCGGCCGCTTCAGCATTTCCGGATCGAGCAGGTCCGGCGAATCGAGATCGACCGGCACCGCGCCGGCGATCCGGTACGGTTCGCGCTCGCGGATCGCTTTCGGCCGCGCGTCGAAGATCAGCGGCGGCTCGTCCGACGTCATCATTTCGACGAGCTGCGGCGGCGAGATGCGCACCTGCGCGAGATAGCGGCGGAACTGCACGCGACGCACCCAGCGGTACAGCAGGAACGTGATGAAGATCGCGAGGAATGCATCGAGGATCGTGCCGCCGCTCGCGCGCACCCACAGCACGAACTGGACGATCTGGTCGTGAATGGCCGCGCCGCCGACCAGCCAGAACGCGGCCCACAGCGATGCGCCGGCCAGGTCCCAGAACAGGAACACGCCGACGCCGATCGCGGTCGTGCCGAGCAGCGGCGCGGACACCAGGCCGAGGCCCGGCAGGAATTTGGACAGCACCAGCAGCGGCGCGCCGTATCTTTCGAATACGTTACGTGCGAAACGCAGCGTCGTGTCGAGCGACAGCGAGAAGCGCACGAGGCCGTTCAGCAGGCGCCGGCCGCGGGTGCGGCCCATGAAGAACCACAGCGAATCGGCCAGCATCGTCGCGCCGATCGCCGCCGCGAACATGCTGACCCAGGACGCCTGCCCCATTGCCGCCATCGTGCCGCCGAGAATCAGCATCGGCACGGCCGGCACCGGCACGCCGAGCTGCGTGATCAACACGCTCGCGAACACGGCCCACGGGCCGAGCGACGATGGAATAGCGATGGGAAAGTGCCACACGGCGGCGCTCCTGGAAGGCATGCAGCCGTGCGACGAGGGCCGTCGGCACCGCTGGGCAACGGCCGCCGCGGCACGCCCGCGGCCGACCCGATGCATCACGGCATTCTAAACGGGTTTGGCCGCGACCGCGCGGAACACGCACCATCGGCACGGGCTTCGCGCCCTTCCGTGACAGTCACATGTCGGTGCGCTGGGCAAGCTGCCCGACGTGTTCCGCGTAGTCGGGAAACGCGGCGGCCAGCGCGGCCGCGTCGGCCAGTTCGAATTCCGCGAACTCGAAGCCCGGCGCCACCGTGCAGCCGACGAGCGCGACATGCTCCGGCAACGCGCAGCGCGCGCCGAACCAGCTCCCGGCCCGCACGACCGCCTGGAACACGGTGCCCGGATGCGTGAGCGGGTTGCCGAGGCGGTGGATCGTCAGCCCGTCGCGCTCGTCGAGCACCCACACTTCGATCGGGTCGCCCGCGTAGAAATGCCAGACTTCGTCGGAGCGGATCCGGTGCCACGACGAATACGCGCCGTCGCACAACAGGTAGTAGATCGCGGTCGACGCGGCGCGTGGCGCGCCGTCGGCCGGACGCACGACCGAATCGGCCGCACGGTAGGTTTCGCGGAAATAGCCGCCTTCGGGATGCGGCTGCAGGTCGAACTGGCGAATCAGGTCGGTAGCGGAGATCGGCATGGCGGATGACGTCGGTGAAGTAAGGAACCGGGCCCCCGGCGCACGGCCTCGCTTCGCTCATCGCGAACGCGGTCGCATAGCGCCGGATGCTGCTGCGTCGATCGCCGCGGCCATGCGCGCGGCGAACAAGCGGACACCGGTCGATGCTGCCAGAACTGCGTGTCGGGATGCAACCGCCGGCACGCGATTGCGCGCGTGGGGGACATCGGGCGTGCCGCCCTCGCGCGCCCGATGAGCAGCGACAGCCGCGCTCACACGCCGTGCGCCGGGCGTTTCCGTTTCATCACGCCGTCATCCGACGAATGCGCGAGACGGCCGCCCCCCGCGACCGCCCGTGCGTCGACGTCGGTGCATCGCCGCGTGTGTCACGCAGCCGCCGACGTGCCGGGCTCGCTGTGCCGCACCAGCAGCACGGGCCGGTCGGCCGCGCGCAGCAGCGATTCGGCGACGCTGCCGAGCAGCAGCCGGCGCAGGCCATGCCGCCCGCTCGTGCCCATCACGATCAGGTCGGCATCGGCTTCGGCCGCCGTGCGCATCAGCACGGTGGCGACATCCTCGCCGTACGCGTCGAGCGCGCGCACGGTGCCCGATACATGCTGCTGCGCGAGCACCGCCTTCGCATCGTCGAGCACCGGCGTCACGGCATCGGTCGCGGCCGCATCGCCGTCGCGCGCGGCAGCGAAGCCCGCATCGACGTCGACGAGCTGCGGCCGGTGCTCGACGACATACGCGCAGGTCACTTCGCCGCCGGACGCCGCCGCGATCCGGATCGCCTCGTTCAGCGCGAGACGCGCGCTCGGGCTGCCGTCGAGCCCGACGAAAATCCGCTTGTACATGGTCCGTCCCTCCGACCGGGCACGCAGCGCGCGTCGCGCGACGGCGGCCCGTTATCGCCACCCGGCCCGGTGCCGGGTGGTCTGCCGAACAGTCTGCCCCACGTGCCGACGCGCCCGTTGATGCGCGTCAAGCGCGGCCGGCGCGCCCGCTGCTTCACGCCGGTTGCCGCAATTTCTAGTGCCCCCATTACATAAAACGTGTAAATCGCGCACAATTTCATCTTGAAAATAGACGTTGCGTGCAGCCGGTGCGAGTTTTGCCCGGTTTTGCTGTGCCGCTCCCGGTGCCAGGGCGCGGCCCCTGACAACAGAATGCCAATCGAATGACCGCAAGTGGAACCCCGACGCGTGACGCCCGAGGGCCCACGCGCCTCCAGATCATGTTACGCCAGCCGCTCGCGGCTGGCGTCGTTGCACTGTGCGCCGGTGCCGTGCTGTCGCTCGGCGTCGCGCTGCTCGTGCGCGAGCAGTGGCAAGGTGCCGTCCATACGCGTTTCGAACGCCGCACGACGCATGTGACGGCCATGCTCCGCCACGAGCTGCAATCCGGCGCGGCCGTGCTCGAAGGCGCGCGCGGCGCGTTCAGCCTCGTCCCGGGCATGACGCCCGAACAATGGCGTCGGTATGCGGAGATGATCGACCTCGACAGCGGCCGCTCGCCGGTGCGCCAGATCGGCTATGCGCCGCTGCCGCCCGCGACGCGCACCGCCCTCGCCGGCGCGAAGCCGATGCCGGCCGGCACGCTCGCGACCGCCGCGCTCAGCGCACCGGCGTCGAATTCACCGGTCGTGCGCTTCGGCGCGTCCGATGCGGCGCCGCTCACGCGCGCGCTGCAGACCGGCGACGTCGCGCTCGGCGTCCACCCGGCCGACGACGACACGTCGCGCGACGCCCGCACCTTCACGCTGTTCCTGCCGGTTGCCGCGTCGCCGCGTGCGGCCGGCGCACCGCCCGGCCTGCGCGAAACCGGCGCCGACGGCGTGCTGTTCGCGGCGTTGAGCCCGCGGCGCCTGGTCGAGCGTGCGCTCGACGCGGAACGCGGGATCGACGTGTGGATCACCGCCGGCGGCGATCGGCGCGCGATCGTCAGCGTCGAGACGACGACCGACGAGGCGTCGGCATCGCCCGACCTGATGCGGCGCACCGACGAGCTGAATTTCGGCGGCACCGTGCTGACGCTCGCCTATTCCGCGGACGGCCGCCCGAGCGCCACCGGCGCGCAACGCGCGGCCGGCACCGTGCTCGCCGCGGGGCTGATCGCGTCGATCGCGTTCGCGGTGCTGATCCATGCGCTGCTGCGCGGCCGCACCGCCGCCGATCCGGGCGCGAGCAGCCGCGGCATCCTCAACGAGGCGCGGATGATGGGCATCATCCGTTCGTCGATGGAAGCGATCATCACGATCGACGAAAAACAGACGGTCGTGATCTTCAATCCGATGGCCGAGCAGGTGTTCGGCGTATCCGCGATGGAGGCGATCGGTGCGCCGCTGTCGCGCTTCATCCCCGAGCGGTTCCGCGCCGCGCACGCCAAGCACGTCGACCAGTTCGGCGTGACGGGCGTGTCCGAGCGGCAGATGGGCCGCCAGCGGGTGCTGTTCGGGCTACGCGCGAACGGCGAGGAATTCCCGATCGAGGCGTCGATCTCGCAGATCCGCGACGCGTCCGGCAAGCTCTACACGGTGATGCTGCGCGACATCACCGAGCGGCAGCGCGCCGAGAACGCGCTGAAGCAGTCGCGCGAGGAATTGCGCGAACTGTCCGCGAACCTGCAGAACGTGCGCGAGGAGGAAAAGACCCGCATCGCGCGCGAACTGCACGACGACCTCGGCCAGCAGCTCACCGCGCTGAAGATGGATCTGTCGGTGGTCGAACAGCAGCTGCGCGTGCCGGGTCGCACACACCCCGACGAAGACGTGCAGACGCACCTTCAGGGCATGCGGCGGCTGATCGACGCGACGGTCGCGTCGGTGCGGCGCATCGCGGCCGACCTGCGGCCCGTGATGCTCGACGATCTCGGCCTCGTGCCGGCGATCGAATGGCTCGCGAACGATTTCACGAACCGCTACGGAATCGATGTCGAACGGCACATCGAAACCGGCGGGCTCACGTTCACCAGCGCGGGCGCGACCACGTTGTTCCGGATCGTCCAGGAAGCGCTGACGAACGTCGCGCGCCACGCGGATGCGACGCGCGTCGCGCTGCGGCTCGACGTCGAGGAAGGCTTCTGCGTGTTGCGTGTCGCGGACAACGGCCGCGGCTCGGCGCCCGGCGGCCCGGCCCATGAAGACAAATCGTTCGGCCTGATCGGCATTCGCGAACGCGCCCACATGCTGGGCGGCAGCGTGACGATCGACACCGCGCTCGCGCGCGGTTTCTCGATCACCGTCGCGCTCCCGCTCAGTACCGTCCAACAGGAAACGCTCATCTCATGATCAAGGTGCTCATCGCCGACGACCATACGCTCGTACGCGACGGTCTGCGGCACATCCTCCAGAACGCCACCGGATTCGAGGTGGCCGGCGAAGCCTGCGACGGCCCGTCGACGATCGCGCTCGTGCGCGCCACGCCCGCGCAGGTGCTCGTGCTCGACCTGTCGATGCCGGGCCGCAACGGCGTCGAACTGATCAAGCAGATCAAGGACGAGAAGCCCGCGCTGCGCGTCCTCGTGCTGACCATGCATGCGGAGCAGCAATACGCGGTGCGCGCGTTCCGCGCCGGCGCGTCCGGGTATCTGACGAAGGAAAGCGCGAGCGCCGAGCTGGTCGGCGCAGTCACGAAGGTGGCGTCAGGCGGCGTCTACGTGAGCCTCGCGATGGCCGAGCAGTTCGCGCAGAGCCTGAACGAGCCGGCCGAGACGCTGCCGCACCAGCGGCTGTCCGACCGCGAATTCGACGTGTTCCGGCGGATCGCCGCCGGCCAGACGCTGACCGAGATCGCCAACGCGCTGTGCGTGAGCGCGAAGACGGTCAGCACGTACAAGACGCGGATCCTGGAAAAGATGCAGATGCCGCACGAAGCGGCGCTGGTGCGGTACGCGATGCGGCACAAGCTGCTCGACGAGACGGACGACGTGTAACGGACGACGTGTAACGGACGACGTCCGGCAGCGGCGGGATGGCAGGTGCCGCCGGCCGGGCGGCGCGCCCTGCTTACCCGCTTACTTCGCCGGCACGGGGCACGCGAGATCGCCTTCCTCGCACGACAGATAGCCCTTCAGCGTTTCGGTGCGCAATTTCGTCAGATCGTCGAGGCAGGTCGACACGACCATCGGATACACGCTGCCGCCCTCGGCGTTCGCGCTGGAGAAGTTGCATTCGGCATCGCGGTACGCGATCCACGCACGCTGCGCATTCACGAGTTTGTCGGCAAGCGGCCGCGCGTCGCGCAGGCGTGCGGTGACGGCCTGGTACGTCCGGTTCAGCTCCCCGTCGGTTTTCTTGTACGCGCGGTCGGCGCACGCCGTCATCGCCGCCTGATCCGTCGCGTCGGCACAATTCGCCTGCGCGTGGGCGAGGTTCGCCGCCAGCGCGAGCGAGCACAGCAGACCGGTCAAGACACGCATGGATGCTCCTTGTTGTTCGTTGAAGTCGTGGAACCCGGTGCCGGGCTTGACGCGCTGACGCGCATCGGCCCCCGTCTCTCGTGGCGACACCGATCGCGATGCTAGCGTACGCGCGCCGGCTTGTCAGCCGGTGTCGCGGCCTGCGACGGCTTGCATATCGCCCCTGCGCACCTACACTTGAAAATCGATACGCCGCTTCAGGCCCGCGCTATCGCATCCATCCCGTCTCCGCTTCCGCGCATTCCTCAGCGCATTTCGCGTTCGCATCGCCGAGCGGGGTGACGATTCGTCTGCCAGCCTCCTCCCCCCAGCCCAACGTGCCTTCGCCGTCGCCCCCTGGAGGGAATCATGAGTTATCACCTTGAAGGCCGTCTGCTCGAGGTCTGCAACTGTCGCGTACTCTGCCCGTGCTGGATCGGCGAGGACCCCGATTTCGGCGTCTGCGACACGATCGTCGCGTGGCACGTCGACAAGGGCACCGTCGACGGCGTCGACGTGGGCGGCAACACGATCGCCGCCGTGTGCCGCGTGCCCGGCAACATCCTGGAAGGTAACTGGACGGCTGCGATCTACGTCAGCGACACGGCGTCCGAAGCGCAGGAGCAGGCGCTCCTCAAGGTCTACACGGGCGAAGCCGGCGGCCCGATCGCCGAACTCGCGAAACTGATCGGCACGGTCGTGTCGATCGAACGCGCGCCCATCACGTTCAATGTCGAGGGGGCTCGCGGCACGCTGTCGATCGGCACCGACTACCACGCGGAACTCGAGCCCTACCTCGGCCCGAGCGGCGCGCAGACGACGCTGACCGACACCGTGTTCTCGACGGTGCCCGGCGCGCCGGTGTTCGTCGGCAAGGCGCCCGTCTACCGGTCGAAGAATGCGGCGATCGGCATCGACGTCGACCTGAAGAACCACAACGCGCTGCAGAGCACGTTCCGGTTCGACGCGTGACGCGCGATCGCACGCCAACGGTCATGGCTGCGTCGCTGCACCGGCGCCTGTTTCCGCTCGTGCTCGCGAGTCTCGTCGCGTTCGCCTGGCTCACCCTGTGGGCGTGGACGCGCAGTCCTTACGGGCGGTACCTCGACCACGGCGACGGTGCGTTGGCCGAACCGTTCAGCGCGCTTTGCCGTGCGCTGCCCGGTGGCGCACTGTGGCTGCCGGCCGCGTTCACCGCGGCCGGCTGGACGCTGATGATCCTCGCGATGATGCTGCCGACGACGCTGTCGCTGTTCGACGCGTTCGCCCGCGTCGTCGCGAGCCGACCCGACCAGACGCGCCTGCTCGCGCTCGTCGGCCTCGGCTACGTCGCCACGTGGAGCGGCTTCGGCCTCGTCGCGCATGGGCTGCACGGGCTGCTGCTGGCCGGTGTCGCGCGGGTGCCGGCGCTCGCGTGGCGCGGCTGGCTGATCGGCGCGGCCGTCTTCGCGCTCGCCGGCGCGTTCCAGTTCAGCGGACTGAAGACGCACTGCCTCGACCGGTGCCGCACGCCGTTCAGTTTCGTGATCAGCCGCTGGCGCGGCCGCACGCCGATGCGTCACGCGTTTGCATTGGGCGTCAGCCATGGGCTCTTCTGCGTCGGCTGCTGCTGGGCGCTGATGCTGCTGATGTTCGTCGTCGGCGCCGGCAGTCTCGGCTGGATGCTGGCGCTCGCCGCGTTGATGGCCCTCGAGAAGAACGCGTCGTGGGGGCAGGCGCTCACCGCGCCGCTCGGCGCCGCGTTGTTCGGCGCGGCCGTGCTGATCGTCGCTGGCCACGCGTGAGGCCCGCGATGCGACCGCCCGCCTCCGCCGTCGTGCCGCATGTCCGGCCGGGCGTGCGCGTCGTCGCGCTGACGGCGATCGCGATGCTCGCGTTCGCGTCGAATTCGCTGCTGTGCCGGCTCGCGCTGCAGGCCGGGCGGATCGACGCGGCCAGCTTCGGCAGCCTGCGCCTCGTATCGGGCGCGCTGATGCTCGCGATCGTCGCGCGTGCGTGGGCACGACGGCCCGCCCCGCCCGCCGACTGGCCGGCTGCGGTGATGCTGTTCGCATACGTCACGTGCTTCTCGTTTGCGTATCTGACCGTCAGCGCGGCCACCGGCGCGCTGATCCTGTTCGGCGCGGTGCAACTGACGATGTTCGCGGCGGGATGGCACGCCGGCGAACGGTTTGCCGCGACCGGCTGGGCCGGGTTCGGCGCGGCGCTCGGCGGGCTGGTCTATCTCGTGTCGCCCGGGCTCGCCGCGCCGACGCCGCACGGTGCCGCGCTGATGACGGCAGCCGGCATCGCATGGGGTGTCTATTCGATCCGTGGCCGCCGGCCCGTCGATCCGGTCGCGGCCACCGCGGGCAACTTCCTGCGCGCCGCGCCGCTGGCACTCGCGCTGAGCGTCGCGCTCGCCGCCCGCCTGCACGTCACGCCGGCCGGCCTCGCGCTCGCCGCGCTTTCCGGTGCGCTGACGTCGGGCCTCGGCTACGTGGTCTGGTATGCCGCGCTGCGGCACCTCACGGCGATGCGCGCCGCGGCGGTTCAGTTGTCCGTCCCGCCCATCGCCGCGTGCGGCGCCGTGCTGCTCCTGTCCGAACAGCCAACCTGGCGGCTCGCGCTCGCATCGGTCGCGATCCTCGGCGGCGTCGCGACCGTGCTCGCGACGCGGGCGCGGCGGGCGGGCAGCACGCGGTGATGCCCGTCAGGCGCGGCACCCCACTCATTCAAGCGGCCAAAATGCAAAACCCGCACACGGATACCGTGCACGGGTTTTGGATGAAACGGCAAACCGGGCGCCCCTGCGGGCGCTGCCTGGCTTAGTGGCCGAAGAACACCGACGAACGGTCGGTGGCGGCCGGCACGACCACGCGCTGGCCCGATTGCGACGCAGCGGCAGGGTTCGAACCGTAGCCCGTTGCATCAGCTTGCGCGCCGGTGTTCTGCGCGGCGGCGATCTTTGCCTGTGCGGCCTGGATGTTTTCCGGGTAGTTCATCCAGTCGTTCGGGTTGTAGCCGGCCTTTTCGAGCTGGACCAGCTCGGCGCGCACTTGCGCGCGCGTCAGCGGCTGCTGGTTCGATTGGGCGAAGGAGACGACCGGTGCGGCCACCAGGGCGGCCAGTGCAACTGCCTTGATCAGCGATTTCATGATGCGTTACCTCCAGAATTGTTTTGTCAGGCGCTTCGGACTCGGGGTCGTTGCGCGTGAGTAGAAGTCTAGGAGGCCACGCTATCAGGGTAAATACTTAAATCGCGAATTCACTGTTGACGGAAACCATACAATCGCCACGGAATACGCGGAATCATCAGATGATTATCGGCATTCACGCACTGAATACCGTGGCACGGCGCCCGGTGCGTCCAGCCCCGCATCAGCGCCGCCGGTCGGTATCCGACGACGCCATCAGCCGGTCGAACAGCAGCGCCTTGAGGCGGATCAGGTCGTCGGCACCGGTCTCGCCGAACGCCGCGTGATGCAGCGTCAGCGCGGGCGCGGCCGGGTCGGCATGGACGGCCCGCACCGTGCCGTCGAGCGCCAGCAGCTCGACCCGGTCGCCCGCCGCGTACGGAAGCTGCACGCGCAAGGGCTCGCCGGTTGCGGCGATCGGCCGGTCGACTGCTATCGACAGGCCGCTCAAGCTGATGTCGTGCACCATCCCGATGCCTTCCACCCCCTCCGACCCGCCCGTGCAACAGGCGGCGATCCGCACCGGCACGCGCGGCTCCGCGCGCGTGCGCAGCCGGTCGACGAAGCCGGGCGGCGACAGCACCAGGAACCGCGCGGCACCCGCCGCCTGCACCGACTCGACCGTCGCGCCGAACCGCGACACCGCGGCACGGCCGATCGCCACGGCCTCGATGTCGTCACCCCGCGCGAAGTCGAGCGCGGCCGCCGGCTGCGGCTCGACGAACAGCGCGCCCGACGCGGCGATGCCGATCAACCGGCAGCGCTGCAGCCCGCGGGTCGTGCCGACCCGGCGGCGGATGCCGATCGAAGCCCCCGCCGACAACCCCATCCGCGGTGCGTGAGGCACCGCGTCAGGCACGCGCGGCTCGGCCGCGGCTTCGGCGTCGTCGCGCCGTCGTACCGGCCGGAAATGGTCGAACAGGAAGGCATGCTGCGCGGCATCGCGCAGCGTCGTGCCGGCCGGCAGCAGCGCGGCGCCGTCGGCATCGTAGAGATCGAAGCCGAGCGGGACGCCGGCGGCGAGATCGTCGCGCGTGAGCGGGACGTAGTCGGTAGATAGCCTCATCGGGGAGGCGCGGAGCGACCGCGCGAGCTGTCATGACAACATGATTACGGCAGCATCGCGCGAGTTCTGAACGGCTCCGTTACTGCGACTGCGACTGCGACTGCGATGCGCCGGTCGCGTCGGGCGCGGCCGGTACCGGCGCCTGGGACGGTGCGGTCGAAGGGGCGGCCGCCGGTGCGGCGCCGAGGCCCGCACTGCCTCCGCCAGTCGCGCTCGCCCCCGCGGGCGGCTGCGCGGGTGGCGGCTGCGACGCGCCCGCCGACAGCGCGGCGGCCGACGCGGCCACTTCGGACGCCGGCACCCATTCCTCGACGATGCCCCCGGATGCCGCTTCGGGCGCCGAGGCAGCCGAGGCGGCCGAAGCCTCGTCGGTATCCGCCTCGGGCGCCGGCTCCACCCGCTGCGTCCTGACCGGTGCGGGCGCCTTCTTCGCGTCGGGCGGGAACCACGTATCGAACAGGTCCGTCGCGCGTTCGCGCAGCGACGCGAACCAGCCCGGCGACGGCTCGGTGTCGAATTTCGCCTTCGTATCGACGAGCCGGGCGCGCTGCGCACGCTGGAAGAAATCGCCGACGATCGGCAGCGCACTGTGCGCGCCCTGCCCCCAGTAGTCGCTGCGCAGCGTCACGCGGCCGTCGTCGAAACCGACCCACGCACCGGCGACGAGGCCGGGCTGCATCAGGATGAACCAGCCGTCCGCGTTGTCCTGCGTCGTGCCGGTCTTGCCGGCCACGTCGCCGCGGATCCCGAAGCGCGTGCGGATGCTGCCGCCCGTGCCGCGCGTCACGACGTCGCGCATCACGCTGAGCAGCGTCTTGTCGGTTTCGGCGTCGAGCGCGCGCTCGGGCGGCGCCGGCGCGTATTCGGCGAGCACGTCGCCCTGGCGGTTCTCGATGCGCGTCACCATCTGCGGCTCGACGTACAGCCCGCCGTTCGCGATCGTCGCGTACGACGCGACCATCTCCTTCAGCGTGACCGGGCTCGTGCCGAGCGCCAGCGACGGCACGCGTTCGAGCGGGCTTTCGCGCACGCCCATGTCGCGTGCGAGTCGGGCCACGGACGCCGGCCCGACCTTCTCCATCACCTGCGCGGTGATCCGGTTGCGCGACAGCGCGACCGCGTCGCGCAGCGTCATCGGCTTGCCGGTGGGCGGCACGTCGTCGTTCGGGCGCCAGATCTCGCCACCCTTCAACGGAATCTCGACCGGCTGGTCGATGAAGGTATCGTCCGGCTTCATCCCGTTCGCGAACGCGACGCCATAGACGAACGGCTTGAACGTCGAGCCCGGCTGGCGCCGCGCCTGCGCGACGTGGTCGAACGGCTCGCGGGTGAAGTCGCGGCTGCCGACCCACGCGCGGATCTGCCCGTCGCGCGGATCGATCGCGAGGAAGCCGGCCTGCACGTCGGTCTTCGCCTTGCACAGCGCGCGCATGAAAGCCCGGTCGGCCGCGAGCAGCTTCATCGCGGCCGCGTCGTCCTTGCCGGCGTCCTGCGCGGCCTTGTACTCGGGCGACTCGCGCATGAAGGTGCGGAACACCTCGTTGTCGGTGCCGCAGCCGTCGCGGCCGCTCCACGCGTTGTTCGCGATCCCCTGCAGCTGGTTGCCCTGCAGCGTGAGCGCCTGCGTCGCCATCTGCTGCAGCCGCGCGTCGATCGTCGTGCGCACGATCAGCCCGTCCGAGTAGATGTTGTAGTCGTTGCGGTCGGCCCACGCGATCAGCCATTTGCGCAGCTGCTGCGCGAAGTGCGGTGCCGGCCCCGGCGGCTCCTTCTGGCGCTCGAAGTCGATCCGCAGCGGCCGGCGCTGCAGCTGCGCGAACTGTGCGGGCGACAGCTTGCCGTACTTCACCATCTGGCCGAGCACCGTGTTGCGCCGCTGCAGCGCGCGCTCGGGGTTCAGCACCGGGTTGTAGTAACTGTTGCCCTTCAGCATCCCGACCAGCGTTGCGCTGTCGAGCACGTCGAGCTCGTTGGCCGACTTGTCGAAATAGGTGCGCGCGGCCATCTCGACGCCGTACGCGTTGTACAGGAACGGCACCGTGTTCAGGTAGGTCTCGAGGATCTGGTCCTTGCTGTAGACCGCCTCGATCTTCAGCGCGGTGATCGCCTCCTTCACCTTGCGCGTGAGCGTCGGCGCACGCCCGATCTCGTCCGGATACAGGTTGCGCGCGAGCTGCTGCGTGATCGTCGAGCCGCCCTGGCGGCTGCCCGAGAACGTGTGGAGCGCGGCCGACGCCGTGCGCTTCCAGTCGAGGCCGTGATGCTCGTAGAAGCGGTGATCCTCGGTCGCGATCAGCGCGTCGACCATGTGCGGCGAGATCTGCTTGAGCGGCACCCACTCGCGGTTCGACGGCTTGAATTCGGCCAGCAGCTTGCCGTCGGCGGATAGCACCTGCGCGGGCTGGTCGACGCGGGCCTTGCGGATGTCGCCGATGCCCGGCGTGAACGGGATGAGCACGACCACGTACACGACGAACAGCGCCGGCACGGCGGCGCCGGCGAGCAACACGCCGCGGCGCGTCGGGTGACGGACATGGTGCCACGCGGTGGCGGCGAGAGGCTTGACCCGCGCGACGGCGGCAGCCGCGACGGGTTGGGCGCGCGCGACCCATCTGGCACAGAAGGCACGCACTGACGACACGTTTCGGCGATTCACTCGGGTGGAGCTCGGCTGAAAAGGGTGCATCGTACCAAACTCGCGCGGGCCGCCGGACGGCGATGGCCTGGCGGCGACCTACCCGGCGCGCCTGCACGAGCCGTCCCCACGCAAAAAAGGCGCGCGCCCCGCAACGGGAACGACGCGCCAAGCCTGGTACGACAAACGGGTGGCCGCGCCGGGCGCGGTCGATCGGCGCGGCGACTCAGCGCACGAGAAAACCGTAGGTCAGCGGATCGCGCTCGTCGACGATCCAGTTCGCGAATCCGCAGACATGCGCGCTGCCTTCCACTTCCGGAATCACGGCCGGGATGTCGCCGACCGTCGTTTCGCGCAGCACGCGCCCCTTGAAGACCGTGCCGACGATCGATTCGTTGACGAGTGTGTCGCCGGCCGCGAGCAGCCCGCGCTGGTAGAGCTGCGCGACCCGGCCGCCGGTGCCGGAACCCGTCGGCGAACGGTCGACCTCGCGATCCGCGAACACGCAGCAGTTCGCCTGCGTCGAGCCCGGGTGGCGCGGCGCATTCGCGATGATCGTGCCGTAGATGTGGTTGATTTCCGGGATCTCCGGATGCACGACCGGGTACTTCGCGTTCGCGGCGGCCTTCACTTCCGCGCCGAAGCGGATCAGCCGTTCCACCGCCGCTTCGCGCACCGGCAGGTCGAACGGCGCGCCGTCGACGTAGAAATAGAACGCGCCGCCGTACGCGATGTCGCCGGTCACGGTGCCGAACGACGGCGTCTCGACCGACACGTCGCGCTGCCAGATGAACGACGGCACGTTGACGAAGCGCACCGGCCCCGCGTGCTCGCCGTCCCATTTGACGAACGCCTCGATGAAGCCGCACGGCGCGTCGATGCCGACCCGCGTTTCCGGCACCGTGCGCTGCACCCAGCCGAGTTCGACCGCCGCGGTCGACAGCGCGATCACGCCGTGCCCGCAATGGTCGCTGTAGCCCTCGTTGTGCACGAAGATCACGCCGAAATCCGCGTTCGGCGACACAGGCTCGGTCAGGTAGCCGCCGTACATGTCGGCGTGGCCGCGCGGTTCGAACATCAGCGCGCGACGGATCTCATCGGCGTTGTCCTTGAGCCACGCGCGGCGCTGGACGATCGTGTCGCCGGGCGCGCGCGGCAGCCCGCTCGTGACGATGCGGAACGCTTCGCCGCCGGTATGGACTTCGACGGTGGAAAGGGATCGGGAAATTTTCATGGGGGAATCGAAAGCGTTGAAACGAAGAACGGCGGCCGCGCCGCCGTCCGATGGCAGGCTGGCCGTTACTTCGCGTACGGTTCCGGCAGGCCGTTGCGGATCACGTAGACGGTGGTCGGCGCGCCCTTCAGGTCGCCGTTCGCGTCGAACGAATAGGTGCCCGCGACGCCCGTGTAGTTCGACTTCGCGAGCTGCGCGATCAGCTTCGCCTTGTCGGTGGTCGTGCCGGCCTTGACCATCGCGTCGGCAAGCAGCTTCATCCCGTCGTAGTAGTTCACGCCATAGACCTGCGTATCGGTGTGATACGTGTCGTGGTACTTCTTCAGGAATTCGCGCCCGGCCGCCGTCTTCTCGAGCGCGACGCCACCCTGCGCGCAGTAGACGATCGACGCCGCCTCGCCCGCGACCTTGCCCATGTCGGCCGAGCAGATGCCGTCGCCGCCGAGCAGCTTCGCGCGCAGGCCGCGCTGCTTCATCTGCTTGGCCATCGGCGCGCCCTGTGCCGCATAGCCGCCGAGGAAGATCACGTCGGGGTTGCTGGCCTTGATCTTGGTGAGAATGCCGAGGAAATCGGTGGCCGACGAACTCGTGAATTCCTGGTCGACGATCTTGATGCCGTTCGCCTTCGCGACATTCATGAACTGCTCGGCCACGCCCTGCCCGTATGCGGTGCGATCGTCGATCACGGCGGCGGTCTTCGCATTCAGCGTCTTCGCGGCGAAGGTCGCCATCGTGCCGCCGAGCTGCTCGTCGCTCGCGCCAATCCGGAAGATGTTCTTGAAGCCCTGCTTCGTCAGTGCCGGGTTCGACGCGACCGGCAGCATCGGCACGCCGGCGCTCGAGTACACGCGCGAGGCGGGAATCGCGACGCCCGAGTTGTACGGCCCGAGCACCGCGACGACGCCCTTGTCGACGAGGTTCTGCGCAACCTGCACGCCGGCCTTCGGGTCGGCCTGGTCGTCGTCGGAGACCAGTTTGAAGGTGACGGTCTTGCCGGCGACCTTGATGCCGGCCTTGTTGAGTTCGTCGACGGCCAGGCGCGCGCCGTTTTCATTGTCCTTGCCGTTCGCGGCCTGCGGGCCGGTCAGCGGCGCCGAATGGCCGATCGTGACGACTTCCTGCGCCTGCGCGGAAGTCAGCGCGCCGGCGGCGATGGCCACCGAGAGCGCGGTAACGAGGTGTCGCATGATGTCTCCTGATTGGTTTTGTGTGAAACCAATGTAGGATACGCGTGGTCACCATGCAAGCAATTTCAAAATAAGAACTGCGATTCTGGTCATTTTTCAGACCAGAACGAACCCGGCGCGGTCACTTCGGTGCGATGTCGCGCCGCACGCGGCGGATGTGCTGCTCGACATAGAACGCCGCCGCATCCGCGTCGCCGGACACGATCGCCTCGTAGATCAGCCGGTGTTCGGACACGTAGAGCCGGATCCGGCCCGCATCGTAGATGCCGTCGTCCTTCAGCCGCTTCCACAGCGGCTGGTCCATCGTCTTCGCGACTTCGTCCGCGATCTTCACCATCAGCGCGTCGCCGGTCATCAGCGCGAGTTGCCGGTGGAACAGCCGGTCGCTCTCGTTCCACAGCGCGCGCTGATGCGGATCGTCGACGTCGGTAATGGTTTCCATCTGGGCCAGATAGCGTTCGGCGCCCGGGTCGGCTCGGCCGTGCGCAGCCGCGACGCGCGCGATCGCGGGCTCCAGGATCAGCCGCACGTCGAGCGTCGACGTCGGGCTGAAATCGGGCTCGGACGCCCGGTGGCTGTCGCCGCGCTGCGCGAGCACGTCGAGCGGCGACGCGACGACGTAGGTGCCCGAATTGCGCTTCGTGAACACGAGCCCTTCGTTCTGCAGTGCGCCGAGCGCCTCGCGCACGGCCGGCCGGCCGACCTGGAACAGCCCCGCGAGCTCGCGCTCGGACGGCAGCCGCGACTCGGCGGCATAGCGCCCCGCGCGGATTTCGTCGCGGATCTTCTCGGCCACCTGCTCGTAGATCTGCAGCGGCCTGAAACCGCCTTCGAGTGTGTCGGGACGCGCGGACATCATCGTATGGCTCCTGCCCGCTCGCGGGCGTGAATCGGGAATGGGTTCGCACTATACCGGAGCGCGCCGGCATCGAGGCCATGGCGGCCCTTCTGGACAGATATTAGAACCAAAACCGGCGATGCGCTTTATTTTCTGGGTTGCGGGTGGGCCAGCAAGTGGTATAGATTCGATCCACACTGCCCTGTGTCACGGTATCCGGCAGCTCTTGGCGGGCGCGGCATGCGCCCGTCGTCCACGCTCACCGACGCATGCGACGTACACGATGACCGCTCTTTCCCCGATTCCCGTTTTCGACGCGGCCGACACGGCCGCGCTGCTCGACTACCCGGCGCTGCTCGCCACGCTCAGGCAGGCTGTCGCAGACTATGCGGCGGGCGAGATCGTCAGCCCCGAACGCCTGGTCGTGCCGCTGCAGGCGGGCGGCGTGATGCTGTCGATGCCGTCGAGCGCGCGCGACCTCGCGACCCACAAGCTCGTGAACGTGTGCCCGGGCAACGGCGCGCGCGGGCTGCCGACGATCCTCGGCCAGGTCACCGCCTACGACGCGACCACCGGCGAGATGCGCTTCGCGCTCGACGGCCCGACGGTCACCGGGCGCCGCACGGCGGCCATCACCGCGCTCGGCATCCAGGCGCTGCAGGGCGCCGCGCCGCGCGACATCCTGCTGATCGGCACCGGGAAACAGGCGGCCAATCACGCGGAAGCGCTCGCCGCGATCTTTCCCGAAGCGCGCCTTCACGTGCGCGGCACAAGCGCCGACAGCACAGCGGCATTCTGTGCCGCGCACCGCGCGCAGGCGCCGCGCCTCGTGCCGCTCGACGGCGACGCGATCCCCGATGCAATCGACGTGGTCGTCACGCTGACGACGAGCCGCACGCCCGTCTATCGCGAAGCCGCGCGCGAAGGCCGGCTCGTGGTCGGCGTCGGCGCGTTCACCGCGGACGCGGCCGAGATCGACGCGAACACGGTGCGCGCCAGCCGGCTGGTCGTCGACGATCCGGCCGGCGCGCGCCACGAAGCCGGCGACCTGATCGTCGCGCAGGTCGACTGGCAGCACGTCGCATCGCTCGCCGACGTGCTGGGCGGCGCATTCGACCGCAGCGGGCCGCTGCTGTTCAAGAGCGTCGGCTGTGCGGCGTGGGATCTCGCCGCGTGCCGCACGGCGCGCGATGCGCTGGCCGCGCGCCAGGCCGGCTGACCCGCCAACCTCCCCCTTCAGCCGCGCTCGCGGCATCGCCACCGCGGGGCCGCTCCGGCGATTTCCCGTACGCGTTGTAGGAATCGCCCTACAACGCGTCGCAGCGGCCTACATCAACTTCCAATTCGGCCGATTTCATTTTCGGCGGCGCAACACGATACTGCCGGCATGAATGCCAGCCAGTTACCCGCCGCGCTCCGGGTGTTTCTCGTCGATCACGCCGTCGCCGTCCGGCAGCGGATCGCGCTGCTCGTCGGCGCGATCCGCGGTGTCGCCGTCGTCGGCGAAGCGGAAGACGGCCAGGACGCGTGGACGCATATCCGCAGCAGCCAGGCGGACGTGGTGATCGTCGACCTGCGGCTGGCGGACGGCAGCGGCCTCGAGCTGATCGGGACGCTGTCGAAGGCCGCGCCGCGCGTCGTCACGATCGTGCTGACGAATCACTCGGCACCGGCATTCAGAGAGGCATGCGCGTTGGCCGGAGCCGACTACTTCTTCGACAAGACCGTCGAATTCGACGCCGCATGCCAGGTCATCGAATCCCTGGCGCACGCTCGCGTGCACCACCCCTGACGAGCCGGAGTGACTCATGTCCACAGCCACCCCCTGCGCCGCCGACGTATCCATCGCGCCTCGGCCGACGATTCCGCTTCGCGCGGTCACGCGCGCCGACGCCGCCAAGCATCCCGCCGCGCGCTGCTCGGTGTGCGCGATGCGCACGATGTGCCTGCCGCCGCACCTGACCGCAGCCGAATACGGCCGCCTCGACTCGATCATCTGCACGACCCGGCAGGTGCGCCAGGGCGACGCGCTGTTCCGCACCGACGATCCGTTCCAGAGCATCTATGCGGTGCGCGCGGGTTCGTTCAAGACGGTGATGATGCATCGCGACGGCCGCGAACACGTGACGGGCTTCCAGATTGCCGGTGAAACGCTCGGGATGGACGGCATCGGCGGCGGCCAGCATTGCTGCGACGCGATCGCGCTCGAGGACAGCGTCGTGTGCATCATCCCGTTCGGTGCGCTCGAAGCGGCGTGCCGCGAGATCAAGCCGATGCAGCACTTCCTCTACCAGATGCTGAGCAGCGAGATCGTCCGCGAATCGAGCCAGATGCTGCTGCTCGGCACGATGTCGGCCGAGCAACGCGTTGCGCATTTCCTGCTGAACCTGTCGTCGCGCTTCGAGGCGCGCGGCTATTCGGCGACGGAATTCAACCTGCGGATGACGCGCGAGGAAATCGGCTGCTATCTCGGGATGAAGCTCGAAACCGTGAGCCGGATGTTCTCGCGGTTCCATCGCGAAGCGCTGGTCGAAACGCGCGGCAAGCGCGTGCGCATCATCGACTCGCAAGCGCTCGCACGGGTCTGACAACCCGGAACCCAGGCTGCGCCTGACGGCACCGCGCGCGATGCATCATCGCACCGCGCCATCGGCCGCCGCGTTGCGCAGCCCCACCCTTGCACCGGCCGCCTGGCACGCGATCAGCGCCTGTTCGGCCTGCATGAACGCGCGGCGCAGCGCGTCGTCCAGGTTGCCGCCGACGCACGGCGGCAGCGGCCAGCGCGCCGTGTCGTGCATCACGAGGTCGAGTCGTACGTCGTACACGCGTGCGCCATCGGCGTCGGCGCTCGCTTCAATCGCGAGGTGACAACCGCCGATCAGCGTGCGAAACCGTTCGAGCCGCACCAGCTGCGCGCCGGCTTCGGCTTCTACCGCGGCGCTCCCCGTGAATCCCAGGCAGGCGATCTGCATGCCCACGCCCATGTCGTGTCTCCTGACGGGGCCGCCCGCTCGTCGACCGCCTTGCATGTGCCGCCCGCACCGAAAGGCGGCGGCACGTGTTGCCCGTGGCACGGCGCGATTTCTGCGATCGCTGCCCGGCCGATAGTCTGCCCGCGCCGTTGCCGGCGCGGGTCCGTTCATACGTTGAAGGTCTGCGACGTCTTCATCTCGATCCACGTCATGCCGGCCCGCAGCCCTTCGATCATCGCCTCGCGCTCGGTCGGATACGCATGGCTGTGCTCGAACGTATGATGAAAACGCGCGGCGCCGGTGCCGTGCTCGACCGACACGCGGCAGCGGAATTCGCCCGATTCGCACGGGCGCGTCTCGACTTCGACGGACCAGTCGCGTTCGTGAATGTTGCCCTGCAGTGTCATGCGTCCTCCTGCGGTATCAGTCTCCGAGCCGGAAGTGGCCGCTGTGCAGCAGCACCGGCCGGCCGCCGATTTCCTCGAGCATGCGTCGTGCCATCGCCTCGATCGCCGACCGATGCGCGTCGAATGCGGCCAGCAGGTCGCGTTCGAGCAGCGACGGCGCGCCGAAATGATCCTCCAGCGCCTCGGCCGTGACCGCGCACTGCACGCACCGTCCGTCGACCAGCGCCGAAAACGCCACGACCAGGTCGCGTGCGCAATATTCGGGTGGTTCCGGCGGGAAAACAATCTGCATCTGTCGGCCTGTCATCGTCGTGATGGCTCCATGACAAGAGCATAGTGGCGCGCGCGCCCGCACGCTTGACCCACGTCAACCGGTTCGCTGCACCGCACGATGACGGCGCGGCGGCGTGCCGGCGCGGCTGCGCGATGCCGCTACAAACGGCTGTCAGCCCGCGTCGGGCTCGATCGCCGCGCCGCGCTCCGCGAGCAGCTCGCGCAGCACGCTGCGGTGGCAATGGCGCTCGTCGTCGCAATAGCAGCCGATCGAAAACGCGGTGGTCGCCGACAGCGCCGCCAGCAGGTCGAGCACCTTCGGCGCATCGCCGTGCGCCATCTCCGCACGGAAGTGACGCCGGAACGCGTTCCATTCGGCCTCGGTTGCGGCGGCCTGCGCCTGGGCGACGAGTTCCGCGCTCGGCGACAGCGTCGGCAGCCATACATCATAGTAGTTGCGCGACGCGAATTCCGCCTTCGGCACGCCGCGCGGCGGCCGCCGCACCGTGCCGATCCGCAGGCCCTCGCCGGCCGCGCGCGGCGTGCCGAGCTGGATGATCCGGATGCCCATGTGCTTCCTTCCGAGTTGCGTGGGATGCCGTGATCGTACCGCCGTGCCTGCCCCCGCGTCAGCCGGGTGGCACACATTGCGGCCGCACAATGAAAAACCGGCTGCCCCCTTGCGGAGACAGCCGGTTCGGCCAGCCGCGTGGCGCGCCGGAGCGCGCCGCGCTCAGACGCCGCTCTTCAGCACCTTGCCGATGGCATCCGCGACGATGGCGACGTTCGAGTCGTTCAGGCCCGCGACGCACATCCGGCCCGAACGCAGGACGTACACGCCGTGCACTTCGCGCAGCGCGTCGACCTGCGATTCGGTCAGGCCCGTGTACGTGAACATCCCGCGCTGCTTCACGTAGCGCGTCAGTGCCTCGCCGCTGACGTGGTCGCGCAGGCCGTCATGGATCGACTGGCGCATCCGCGCGATGCGGCGGCACATCGCCGCCAGTTCCTCTTCCCACTGCTTGCGCAGCGCGGGCGTGCCGAGCACGGTTGCCACGACCTTCGCGCCGTAGGTTTGCGGGTTGCTGTAGTTCGAGCGCACCGCGCCGGCCAGCTGGCCGAGCACGCGGTCGGCCGCGGCGGCATCCTCGCAGACGACGCTCAGGCCGCCCACGCGCTCGCCGTACAGCGAGAAGTTCTTCGAGAACGAGTTCGCGACCAGCGCCGGCACGCCGCGGCGGGCCAGCTCGCGCACCGCGAACGCGTCCGCGTCGAGGCCCGCGCCGAAGCCCTGGTACGCCATGTCGACGAACGGCAGCAGCCCGCGCGCCTCGATCACGTCGATCAGCTTCTCCCACTGGCCTTCGTCGAGGTCGACACCGGTCGGGTTGTGGCAGCACGCGTGCAGCAGCACGATGCTGCGCGCCGGCAGCGCGTCGATCGCCGCGAGCATCGCGTCGAACTTCAGGCCGCCCGTCGCCTCGTCATAGTACGGATACGTGTTCACCGTGAAGCCGGCGCGCTCGAAGATGAAACGGTGGTTTTCCCAGCTCGGATCGCTGAGCCACACCTGCGATTCCGGGAAGTAGCGCTTCAGGAAATCGGCGCCGACCTTCAGTGCGCCGGAGCCGCCGAGCGTCTGCAGCGTCGCGATGCGGCCGGCCGCGCGGGCCGGGTGATCGGCGCCGAACACGAGCGCCTGCACGGCGTCGCGATACGCGGCCAGGCCGACCATCGGCAGGTACGGCTTCGCGCCGCTGTCGCGCTGCAGCGCGGTTTCGGCTTCGCGCACGGCGCCCATCACCGGAATCCGGCCTTCGGCGTCGAAGTAGATGCCGATGCTCAGGTTGACCTTCTGGTCGCGCGGATCTTTCTGGAAGTTCTCGTTGAGCGTGAGGATCGGGTCGCCCGGGTACGCGTCGATGTGTTCGAACATGGCTTGAGTCGGTCTCGTTTGGAAGAATGATCGGTCGTGGCCTGCGTCAGCGTGCGGATGCGCCGTCGTGCACCGCATAGCCTGCATTCTTCTGACGGAAGCGATACCCGACCGCGAGCACCGCGAGCCATACCGGGATCAGGTACACCGACAGGCGGAGATCCGGCGTCAGGTACATCACGACGAGAATGCCGGCCATGAAAGCCAGGCACAGGTAATTCGTGAAAGGATAGCCCAGACTGCGGAAGGAAGTCTCCTCCCCGGCTGCACGCTTGGCCTGGCGGAACTTCAGGTGGATCAGCGTGATCATCGCCCAGTTGATGATCAGCGCCGACACGACGAGGCCCATCAGCACCTCGAACGCCTTGCCCGGCATGAAGTAGTTGACCAGCACGCACACGCCGGTCGCGAGCGCCGACGCGCCGAGCGCGGCGAGCGGAATGCCGCGCTTGTTCACCGAGCACAGCACCTTCGGCGCGTTGCCCTGCTTCGCGAGGCCGAACAGCATCCGGCTGTTGCTGTACACGCCGCTGTTGTAGACCGACAGCGCGGCCGTCAGCACGACCACGTTCAGCACGTTGGCCACCAGGTTGCTGCTCAGCGCGTGGAAGATCAGCACGAACGGGCTGCCGCCGGTGACGACCTTTTCCCACGGGTACAGCGACAGCAGCACGGCGAGCGCGCCGATGTAGAAGATCAGGATGCGATAGATCACCTGGTTCGTCGCGCGCGGAATGCTGCGCTTCGGATCGTCGGCCTCGGCCGCGGTGATGCCGATCAGCTCCAGCCCGCCGAACGAGAACATGATCGCGGCCATCGACATCACGAGCCCCGACACGCCGTTCGGGAAGAAGCCGCCGTGCTGCCACAGGTTCCGGACACTCGCCTCCGGCCCCGCATGGCCGCTCGCGAGCAGCCAGCCGCCGAAGCCGATCATGCCGACGATCGCGGCCACCTTGATGATCGAGAACCAGAATTCCGTCTCGCCGTACGACTTCACGCTGGCCAGGTTGAGCAGGTTGATCGCGACGAAGAAGACCAGCGCCGACACCCAGGTCGGCACGCCCGGCCACCAGTACTGCACGTAGATCCCGACGGCCGACAGCTCGGCCATGCTGACGAGGATGTACAGCACCCAGTAGTTCCAGCCCGACAGGAAGCCGGTGAAGTGGCCGACGTACTTGTTGGCGAAGTAGCTGAACGAGCCGGCGACGGGCTCGTCGACGACCATCTCGCCGAGCTGGCGCATGATGAAGAACGCGACGATGCCGGCCACCGCGTAGCCGAGCAGCACCGACGGGCCGGCCATCTTGATCGTCTGCGCGATGCCGAGGAACAGCCCCGTGCCGAGCGCGCCGCCGAGCGCAATCAGCTGGATGTGCCGGTTCTTCAGCCCGCGCTTCAGGCCGTCGCTCTCGTTTCCAGAAACCATGTCTTCTCCACTCTGTCCGCCCCCGCCTGCAGCGGGGTGCGGCGCGCCTCGGTGTGCCGGGCGCTGTTTTGCTGTGCCGGGGCCGTTCGTGGAGCCGCCGGGTTGGGGACTGCAATCTTCGCGTGGCGGCGCCCGATTCGCGTCGGCGTGCCCGCCAGACCGGCCGCCGACCGTCGCCGCGCCCGCCTTGCTGCGTTCGCACACGAAAATCCGGCGTCAGTTTAGCGTCGCGACGGCGAAATCGGGTTTCGTAACCCGTTCATGCAAACCCTACATTATGAGATAAGATTGCATCCGGGAGACAGATGAGGAAACAAAAATGCATGAACCGGTTCTGGATCGCCTCGATCGCCACTTGCTCGCGATCCTGCAGGAGAACGGCCGCGCGTCGAACCTCGACCTGGCGAAGGCCGTCGGCCTGTCGCCCGCGCAGACGCTGCGCCGCCACCGGCGGCTGGAGGAAATCGGTGCGATCCGTCGCTACGAAACCCGGCTGTGCCCCGACACGCTCGGTTTCGGCGTGACCGCTTTCGTGCACGTGACGATGGAGCGCGGGCATATCCGCGACCTGTCGAAGTTCCAGAAACTGGTGTCCGATCTCGCGCAGATCCAGGAATGCTTCTCGGTGACGGGCGACATCGACTACGTGTTGAAGGTCGTCGCGCACGATCTGAAAGGCTTGTCGCGGTTCCTGCTCGAGACGCTGATGCGCATTCCCGGCGTGAGCGGCGTGCATTCGAGCGTGTGCCTCGACGAGATCAAGTGCACGAGTGCGATGCCGGTCGAGGCTTGATGGGGCGAGCCGCGCGCCAGGCCGGCCCCGTTATCTCACCGCTTCAAACGCACTGATCAGCAACGCCCCCGCCGCGATTACCGCGCAACCGGCCGCCCGGCGCGGCGTCAGCCGCTCGCCGAGATACACGCGCGCAATCAGCGCCGCGAACACCACGCTCGTTTCGCGCAGCGCCGACACCGGCCCCATCGGCGCGCGATCCATCGCCCAGATCACGATGCCGTATGCGAGCGCCGCGAACACGCCGCCGCACGCGGCCTTCGCCGTTTCGCCGACCTCCTGCGTCAGCCGCAGCGGCCCCGCCCGCAGCCGGTAGTACGCGGCCATCATCGCGCCCGTCAGCACGAACATCCACGCGGTATAGCCGACCGTGTTGCCGCTTTCCCGCACGCCGATCCCGTCGACCACGCTATAGGCCGCGATCGACACGCCGGTCGCGAACGCGGTCGGCAGCACCTGCATCATCCGGTGCGTGGCGCCTCGCCCGCGCTCCAGCCCGATCGCGAGGATGCCGGCGCAGATCAGCACGAGCCCTGCCTGCGCACCCAGGTTCAGCCGCTCGCCCGCGAATGCCGCCGCGCCGAGCGTGACGAGCAGCGGCGCGGTGCCGCGCGCGACCGGATACGCGACGCTCAGGTCGCCGTGCTCGTACGCGCGCACCAGCAGCAGCGTATAGACGACGTGCAGCACGGCCGACGCGACGACGCACGCCCAGCTCGCCGCCGCGATCGGCGCCGCGGCCGGCAGGAACAGCAGCGCGAACAGCCCGATCGCGATCTGCAGCACCGTGGCCGACCGGAGCCGGTCGCCGCTGCTGCGGACGAGCGCATTCCACGACGCGTGCAGGAACGCCGCACACAGGACCGCAAACAGAACGGGGATCGGCACGATGAATACTCGCTGACGGTCGGCCACGCGAAATCGTCGCCGCAGGGCGTTCATCGTAGGAATACGTCATCCGATTGTCAAAAAACGGGCGCCGCACCGCACCGTGCGCCGAGCCGTCGATGACGCCCTTTCGCCCGCCCCGCGCGGCATCCGCGGCAACCGGCCCACGCGCCGCGGGATGTGACACGAAGGTGGCATGCGGCCTGCCCCTTTCCGTTCACTTTCGCATCGCATTCCGCCGTAATGAAATCGATACCGCAGCGCAATCGCGACGAAACCACTCCGTCCCCATATCTTCATACGGGACTGTTCCAATGCGCGTGCTCGCTCAAGAGCTCCGCGCCGAACCGACACGGCGACGGGGCCGCTCTCCACCATCGAAGACCTTACCTGGAGTTTCCCGATGTTCCGTCAAGCCTTGCTCGTCACCGCCTGCGCAGCCGCGGCGCTGGCGCTGTTCGCCTGCGGCGGCAGCGACGATCCCACGTCGACGCCCGCCGTGTCGTCGCAGGATGCGCTGCAGACCGCCACGCCGATCAAGCACGTCGTCGTGATCTACGGAGAGAACATCTCGTTCGACCACTACTTCGGCACCTACCCGAACGCGACGAACCCGTCGGGCGAACCGGCGTTCACCGCCAAGTCCGGCACGCCGACGCCCAACGGCCTGACGGGCACGCTGCTCACCGCGAACCCGAACTTCACGAACACGGCAAACGGCACCGACGCGGCGAACCCGTTCCGCCTCGACCGCACGCAGGCCGCGACCGCCGACCAGAACCACGCGTACACGGCCGAGCAGCAGGCCGAGGACAACGGCCTCGCCGACCTGTTCCCGAAATACACCGGCAAGGGCTCGTCCGGCGGCGCCGGCGCGTTCGGCACGAAGGGCCAGGTGATGGGCTACTTCGACGGCAACACCGTGACCGCGCTGTGGAACTACGCGCAACGCTTCGCGATGAGCGACAACACGTTCACGACGGTCTACGGCCCGTCGACGCCGGGCGCGCTGAACGTCGTGTCGGGCCAGACCAACGGGATGCAGATCGTCAAGACGTCGAAGCAGCCGTCGACGCTCGCCGCCAGCTCGTACTACATCAATGACGGCCAGGGCGGCTTCACGATGATCAACGACGTCGACCCGGGCTTCGACGTGTGCTCGAGCACGACCGACCAGGCGATGATGACGGGCAAGAACATCGGCGACCTGCTGAACAGCGCGAAGATCACGTGGGGCGGCTTCATGGGCGGCTTCAACCTGTCGACGACGAACGGCAACGGCACCACGGGCTGCGCGCGCAGCACGGTCGCCACCGCCGTGAACGCCGCGACGGCCGACTACATCCCGCACCACAACTGGTTCCAGTACTACGCGTCGACCGCGAACCCGCAGCACACGCGCCCGAGCTCGGTCGCCGCGATCGGTTCGAGCCTCCAGACCGACGGCAAGACCGCCGAACCCGCGAACCACCAGTACGACACGGACGATTTCTTCGCCGCCGTGAAGGCCGGCAACTTCCCGTCGGTCAGCTACCTGAAGGCGCCGGCCGCGCAGGACGGGCACGCCGGCTATTCGGATCCGCTCGACGAGCAGGCGTTCGTGACGAAGGTCGTCAACTTCCTGCAACAGCAGCCGGACTGGCAGAACACGGCCGTGATCGTCACCTATGACGACTCGGACGGCTGGTACGACCACGTGTACACGGCGCCGACGCACGCGTCGTCGGACGCGGTCGACCAGGTCAACGGCAACGGCAAGTGCGGCACGGGCGGCACCACCGGCGTGAACGGCGCGACCGTGAACGGCCGTTGCGGCCCGGGCGTGCGCATTCCGCTCGTCGTGATCTCGCCGTACGCGAAGCAGAACTACGTCGACCACACGATGCTCGACCAGGCATCCGTCGTGCGCTTCATCGAGGACAACTGGCTCGGCGGCCAGCGCATCGGCGGCGGCTCGTTCGATGCGACGGCGGGCGACCTGCGCGCGTTGTTCGACTTCACGTCGAAGCCGAACACGACGCCGCTGTACCTCGACCCGACGCTCGGCACCGTATTGAGCTCGGCGCCGGCGATCTGACCGGTACGTCGTGACCGCATGGCCGGCGCAGCACGCGCCGGCCGTTTCCGTTTAACGCGCCGCTTCGTGCGGCGCCCGATTTCCGACCGACAGCATGACAGCCCGCCCCGCGTTCCCGTCTCCCGACACCACCGGCCCCCGCGCGTCGCGCACGCCGTCCCGCCTCCTGCGCCGCGCGGCGTTCGCGATCGGCGCCGCCGTGCTCGGCTACGGCGCGTTCGCGATCGCGTTCCCCGCGCAGGTGCCCGCGGCGATCGGCACCGTCGTCGCCGACTGGACCGGCGCGAACCCGCATCCGGTCGTGCTGCAGCGGCCCGCCGCGCAACCGCTGTCGGCGGTCGCGCAGCTCGGCCGCGCGCTGTTCGCCGATCCGTCGCTGTCCGCGTCGGGCAAGCAGTCGTGCGCGTCGTGCCACAGCCCGGATCATGCGTATGGCCCGCCGAATGCGCTCGACGTGCAGCCGGGCGGCCTCGCGATGACGCAGCAGGGCTATCGCCCGCCGCCGTCGCTGATGTACCTGTACCGTCAGCCGAACTTCAGCATCGGCCCCGATGCCGGTGAAAACGACGCCGCGCCGAGCGTCGCGCAGCAGGCCGCGTCGGCGGCCGGCGTCGTCAAGGCACAGAAGGTGGCCGGCACGTCGGCCGCGCCGCAACTCGTGCCGCAGGGCGGAATGTTCTGGGATGGCCGCGCCGATACGCTGCAGCAACAGGCGTTCGGTCCGCTGCTGAATCCGGTCGAGATGGCGAACGCGAGCGTCGACGACGTCGCGCGCAAGCTCAAGCAGTCGTCGCACCGCGCGCAGCTCGAGCAACTGTTCGGCCCGCGCGTGTTCGACAGCCCGCAGCTCGCGGTGTCGGAGGCGATGTTCGCGATCGCGCGCTATCAGGTGGAAGATCCGTCGTTCCATCCGTACAACAGCAAGTACGACCGCTGGCTCGAAGGCCGCGCGCGCCTCACGCAGGCCGAACTGCGCGGGCTGCGCCTGTTCAACGATCCGGACAAGGCGAATTGCGCGGGCTGCCACCTGTCGAAACCCGGCAAGGACGGGCTGCCGCCGATGTTCACCGATTACCAGTACGAGGCGCTCGGCGCGCCGCGCAACAAGGAACTGGCGCAGAACCGCAACCCGGCGTTCTACGATCTCGGCGTGTGCGGGCCGTTCCGCGACGACCTGAAGGACCAGACGCAGTATTGCGGGATGTTCCTGACGCCGACGCTGCGCAACGCGGCGACGCGCCACGTGTTCTTCCACAACGGCGTGTTCCACACGCTCGACCAGGTGATGGCGTTCTACAACGAGCGCAGCATCTCGCCGCGGAAGTTCTATTCGCGCGGCGCGGACGGCAAGGTCGACGAGTACGACGACATCCCGCCGAAGTATCGCGCGAACGTCGACGTGACCGATGCGCCGTTCGATCGCAAGCCGGGCGACAAGCCCGCGATGACGGCGCAGGACATCAAGGATATCGAAGCGTTCCTGGGTACGCTGAACGACGAGCCGGTGCGGCATTGAGTGCGGGATGACCGCCGCGCCGCGTCGTGTCAGCAGCGCGCGCGGATGCAGAGGAAGGCCGGGGCCAGCGACAGCTCCGCATGGAGCCGCTCCGATGCTACCTTCATCTCCGGCAGCGGCATAGGCTCGACGAACCGGTCGAGCCGCCAGCCGCTGTCGGCCACGGCGTTCAGGATGTCGGCGAGCGGCCGCCGCCACGCTTCGACATAGGGTTTCGGCTCACCGAAACCCGACCAGTGGAAGCCGAAGCGGGACGTATCGAAATAGGTGCCCTCGCCGCGCGTGCGTTCGTCCATCCAGTCTCGCATCGGATGCGCCATCGAAAACACGAGCGTGGCGCCCGGCCGCGCGACCCGCCTGAATTCGCGCAGCGTCGGCGCAAGGTCGCGCACGTAGTCGAACGCGAGCGAACAGACGATCTTGTCGAACGCCGCGTCGGGCAACCAGGCGAGCGGCCCCTCCAGATCGCCCTCCACGAGGTCGACCGCGAGGCCCTCGCAGCGTGTTCTCGCCAGCGCGACCATCTCCGGCGTGACGTCGAACGCATGCACCGTCGCGCCCTGGCGTGCGAGGTGTTCGCTGCAGATGCCGGGCCCGCAGCCGGCATCGAGCACCGCCAGGCCGTCGACGTCGCCCAGCAGCGCCATCGTCGCCGGACGTTCGTAGAGCGCGTTGTGCGCCTTCGTCGGCGCGATGTCGGCGTAGCGTTGCGCGAAGCTCGCGTATGCCTGGCGGCCGGGACGTTCGTTCGGATCGGTCATGCGGACTCCGTCGATGGAAACTGGGGGAGCCGATTCTGCCTGATCCGCCGGCGGGTGGCGACTCGGCGTCTCGCCTGCGTCACGACAGGCTGTCGAGCAGCCGATACCAGGCCACGCCGGCCGCGATATAGAAGCGCTGCAGCCCGTGAAACGGAATGGGCCGGATCGGCGTGCGCCGGAACGGCAGCGGCAATTGCGCATCGCCCGACAGGTGCGCGGCCAGATGCTTGCCGAGCGTCGTCGCCATCGCGATGCCGCGCCCGTTGTAGCCGAGCGCGATCGTCACGCCCGGCGCGGGCTCGTGCACGTGCGGCATGAAATCCGCGGTGATCGCGACGCGCCCGGCCCAGCGGTACTCGAACCGGACCCCCTTCAGTTGCGGATACAGCAGCGTCGTCGCACGCTCGAGATGGCGCCAGTCGCTCGTCGCACGCGGTTCCGCGAACGGGCCGCGGCCGCCCATCAGCAGGCGTCCCGCGGCATCGCGCCGGAAGTACAGCAGCAGGCGCCGTGCATCCGATGCGACCTCGCCGCCGGCGAGGATGTCGCGACCGAGTTCCGGCGCGAGCGGTTGCGTCGCGACGATGAAGCTGTTCGCGGCGATCACCGACTGGCGCAAGCCCGGCCACAGCCCGTCCGTATACCCGTTGGTCGCGATCACGACGCGGTCCGCCGATAGCGTCGCGCCGCCGGCCGTCGCGACCTGCCAGCGGCCGTCGGCACGCGTCAGCCCGACGGCGCGCGTCAGCCCGTGCACGACCGCCCCGCTCGCCTGCGCGGCACGCACGAGGCCGCGCGTATAGCTGAGCGGCTGCACGCTGCCCGCGCGACGATCGATCCAGCCGCCCGCATACGCATGCGTGCCGAGCCGGCGCGCGACCTCGTCGCGACCGAGCAGTTCGACCGGTGCGCCGCGCGCGGCCCACTGCCGCGCACGCCGGGCGACCGTGTCGAGCATCGCGGCAGTCGGCGCCGGCTGGATCCAGCCGTGGCGTCGCGCATCGCAGTCGATCGCGTGCCGCGCGATCAGGTCGAATACCGTGTCGGCCGCACCGCCGACCACGGCGGCTAGCTGCTCGCCGGCTTCGTCGCCGAACCGGCGGACCAATTCGTCGGGGTCGTATTTCAGGCCGGGGATCACTTGCCCGCCGTTGCGGCCGGACGCGCCCCAGCCCGGCTGCGCGCCGTCGATCACGCGCACGTTCACGCCGCGTTCGGCCAGGTGAAGCGCGGTCGATAGGCCCGTAAAGCCGGCGCCGACGATCGCCACGTCGCACGACGCGCAAGCGTCGAGCGCGGGTGTATCGGGTGCCGGCGCGGCGGTCGCCGCCCACAGCGAATCCGGCCACTGGGCGTCGGGCCATCCGGGTGCCGCGTTCCTTGCACTCATGTTCGATCCGGGTTGGCGGCGTCGTCCGACGCCAGCAGTCGACGCAGGAATTCCTGCGTGCGGGGATGCTTCGGCTGCGTGAGCACGTCGCGCGCGGATCCGCTTTCGCAGATGGTGCCGTCGTGCAGGAAACACACGCGATCGGCCACCTCGCGCGCGAATGCCATTTCGTGCGTGACGACCACCATGGTCATGCCGTCGCGCGCGAGGCCGCGCATCACGCCGAGCACTTCGCCGACGAGTTCGGGGTCGAGCGCCGACGTCGGTTCGTCGAACAGGATCGCCTGCGGCTCCATCGCGAGCGCGCGTGCGATCGCGACGCGCTGCTGCTGCCCGCCCGACAGCTCGGACGGATACGCATTCATCCGGTGCGCGAGCCCGACCTTGTCGAGCAGCGCGCGGGCCTGCTCGCGCGCTTGCGCGGCCGGCGTGCGGCGCACGTGGACCGGCCCTTCCATCACGTTCTCGAGCGCCGTGCGATGCGAGAACAGGTTGAAGCGCTGGAACACCATGCCGACCCGCATCCGCAGCTCGTGGATCCGTTTCGAATGCGCGTCGACCGTCACGCCGTCGATTGTGATCGATCCTTCGTCGTACGTCTCGAAGCCGTTGATACAGCGCAGCACGGTCGACTTGCCCGAGCCGGACGGCCCGATCAGGCACACGACCTCACCTTGCTGCACGTCGAGGCTGACGCCCTTCAGCACCGCGTGTTGCTGAAAGCGCTTGTGTATCGCATCGATCCGGATCATGCGCTTCTCCTCAGCGAGAGTCGCTTGCCGAGCCGGTTCACGCCGAACATCAGCGGCAGGCCGAGCGCGAGATACAGCAACGCGACGAGCGTATAGACGCTCATGTTCTGGAACGTCGACGACGCGATCAGCTGGCCGGCGCGCGTGATCTCCGCGACCGTGATCGTCGACGCGACCGATGAATCCTTCAGCAGCATCACCAGTGTGTTGCCGTAAGGCGGCAGCGCGATGCGGAACGCCTGCGGCAGCACCACGCGCCGCATGATCATCGGCCCGCGCATGCCGATCGCGTGCGCGGCTTCGATCTGGCCACGGTCGATCGCCTCGATGCCCGCGCGGAAGTTTTCCGCCTGGTAGGCCGAATACGCGATGCCGAGACCGAGCACCCCGGCCTGGAACGCCGATAGCTGGATGCCGAGATCGGGCAACACGAAGTACATGTAGAACAGCTGCACGATGATCGGCAGGCCGCGAATCACGTTGACGACCGTGCTCCCGACCGTCGACACGGCACGGTTGGGCGACACCTTCAGCAACGCGAGGATCAGCCCGAGCACCGAGCTGAGCACGAACGCGCATGCCGTGATCTCGATCGTGACCACCGCCCCCTTCAGCAGGATCGGCAGGAAATCGATCGCGTTCTGAAAAAACATGAGGTCTCCTATGCGACGGCCCTGCGGCACGTCGCAGTGGGTGCCCGCGATGCGCGGGCGATAGCGCTCGGGAATCCCGGGCGCGCGCTCAGCTCATGTGCCACTTCTGCAGGATCTGCTGCAGCGTGCCGTCGCCCTTCATTTTCCGGATCGCGCCGTTGAGTTGCTCGAGCGTCGCCGTGTCGCCCTTGCGCACGATGAAGCAGACCTGCCCCTTCACGACGCTCTGGTATTCGGGCACGAGCCGGACCTGGCGGTTGACGCCGTGTTCGATCTGATACGCGACGATCGGCTGGTCGGCGAAGCCGGCCTTGATGCGGCCAAGCGCGACGTCGCGCATGATGTCGGCGATCGAATCGTAGGTGCGGACTTCCTTGAAGATGCCCTTCTTGTTGAGTGCGTCGACGAACGCCGTACCGACCTGCGCGCCGACCACCTGCCCCTTGAAGTCGTCCATCGACGTGTAGCGGCCCGGGTCGTCCGCCTTCACGATCAGGCCTTCGCCGAACGTATAGACCGTGTCCGAGAAGTCGACGACCTGCTGGCGCGCCGGCGTTTTCAGCATCGCGGCCGAGATGATGTCGATCTTCTGCGTGGTGAGCGACGGGATCAGCGCCGAGAACACGGTCTGCTGCACGTCGACGCGAAACCCGGCCGACTTCCCGGCCGCGGTGATCGCATCGACCATCATCCCCTGGATCGAATTGCTCTTGACGTCGAGAAACGTGAACGGCACGCCGGTGGCCGTCGCGCCGACCTTCAGCGTGGGCTCGGCCGCACCGGCGCCGGCCGATGCCGTGGAGAAAGCGATGCAGGTGGCGAAACCGGCGGCCAGTGCGCCGAACCGCTTGATGAACGAAACCATGATGTCTCCTTCTCGAATACTTCGGTGCGCCGGCCGGTCGCGGATCGACACTGCGACGATGACCCGATCTTAAAACGAATCAAAAATATCGCAAAAAGATTTTTGAGTATCGATATGCGATACGCTATGATGCGATATCGAATCGATTCGGCCCCTTGCCCATGGAAACGTCGCCCGATCAGTCAAACGACCTGCTGTTCAACCAGTCGCTGGAGAAAGGGCTGAACGTGTTGCGCGCGTTCAGCGCGAAGCGGCGCACGATGACGCTGGCGGAAGTGGCCGATGCGGCCGGCATGACGAAGAGCTCGGCGCAGCGGATGGTCTATACGCTCGAGAAGCTCGGTTACATCCGCAAGCATCCGGTTACGCGGCGCTACCAGCTCACGCCGCACGTGATGCGGATCGGCTTCAACTATCTCGCGGCCGATACGCTGATCGACGTGGCCAATCCGTTCCTGTCCGAACTCACGAACCTGACCGGCGAAACCACCAACCTCACCGAGCCGGACGAGGACGAGATGGTGTACGTCGCGCGTTTCGTGTCGACGAAGTTCGTGCCGATCCACATGCCGATCGGCAGCCGCATCCCGATGTATTGCACCGGTTCCGGCCGTGCATTCCTGAGCGCGCTGCCGCCCGCCGACGCGCGCGCGCGTCTCGACGGCATGGCGCGTCCGCTGCACACGCCGCGCACGGTCACGGCGCTCGACGAACTCGTCGCGCTGCTCGACAGCGCGCGGCTCGAAGGCTATGCCACCAACCAGGAGGAGCTGTTCATCGGCGACATGTCGATTGCCGCGCCCGTGCTCGGCAGCCAGGGGCAGCCGGTGGCCGCCGTGCACGTGGTGGCGCCGACGAGCCGCTGGACCTTCGACGACGCGCGCCGCAAGCTCGCGCCGGCCGTGATCGACTGCGCACGCGGCATCAGCAATTCGATCCGGACGCTCGAGTAGCACTTGCCACATGGCAGACGCCGCGTGCGCCCTGTCGCAGCACGTCGGGTTGCACGACGCGCGAGTGCCGCTGCCAATATCCTTGCCCGCGCCGGACGCCTGCTCGTACGCGGTAGCCGGGCCCGTCCTGCCACCGGCCTGGCAGCCGCTTCACACCTCCTCCTCCGCGTTTTCCCCGATCCCGTTCGACTTGACTCGATGCCTTCGATCGTCAACACTTCGCACATTGCAAGTGTGATCACACATCACAGATCAAACCTCGGAGAACCCGTCTTGGCGCCTCGTATCGTCACGCCCGCACTGAAAGCCGTTGAACAGGAAACGATGGCCGACAAGGTCTACCAGCAACTGCGCGAAGCGCTGATGAGCGGCCGTTTCGCGCCCGGCCAGGCATTGAGCCTGCGCAGCGTCGCCGAGGCGGTCGGCTCGTCGACGATGCCCGTGCGCGCCGCACTCACCCGGCTGCACGCCGAGCGCGCGCTGGTCGACGGCCCGAATCGCGCGCTCGTCGTGCCGCCGATGACGCTCGACATGCTCGACGAGTTGCGCGACGTGCGTATCGCACTCGAAGGCTGCATCGCCGAACGCGCGTGCGGACGCATGAGCGACGCGCAGGTCGCGGCCGTGCGCAAGACCTGCGAGACGATGCAGGCGCACGCCGAGGCAGGCCGCTCGCGCGCTTACCTGCAAAGCAATTTCGCGTTCCACAGCGCGATCTACGCGCACGGCGCAAGCGAAAGCACGCTCGCGATCGTCGAGAACCTGTGGATGCGCGTCGGCCCCTTCCTCAACATGGTCGCGCTCGACATCCCGCACATGCGGCGCTCGATGGATGCGCACCGCGCCATCGTCGATGCGCTCGAACGGCGCGACGGCGCAGGCGTGCGCGCAGGCATCGCGCTCGACATCGGCGGCGCGGCACACGATCTCGCCGAGACGCTGCGGGCGGAACAGACCCCGCGGACCGTGAACGCGAAGCCGTAGCGGCCACCTGCCGCGGGCGCCCGGTCGCGAGCGTCCGCGATCCGACTACATCAACGATGGAGACAACCCGGCATGACAGCTTCCGACCTGCTGAAACCCTATGACGGCCTGCGCGTCCTCGTGACGGGCGGCGCATCGGGCATCGGTCTTGAAATCGCGGACGCGTTCGCCGAATGCGGCGCGCACGTACATGTATGCGACGCGTCGCAAGCCGCGATTGCAGCGCTCGCCGACCGGCCGCCGCGCGCCGGAGCCGGCGCGATCAGTGCGACGCTGGCCGACGTCTCCGATCCGGCCGCCGTCGAACGCGTGTTCGCCGACGTATCGGCCACGCTCGGCGGCCTCGACGTGCTCGTCAACAATGCCGGCATCGCCGGTCCGACCGGCGGCATCGACGAAATCGACCCGGTGCAGTGGGAACAAACCGTCGCGATCAACCTGACCGCGCAATTCCAGTTCGCGCGCCACGCGGTGCCGCTGCTGCGCAACGCGAAGCACGGCGGCGCGATCATCGCGCTGTCGTCGGTCGCAGGCCGGCTCGGTTA
This sequence comes from Burkholderia sp. AU6039, assembly GCF_002223365.1. Taxonomy (NCBI): domain Bacteria; kingdom Pseudomonadati; phylum Pseudomonadota; class Betaproteobacteria; order Burkholderiales; family Burkholderiaceae; genus Burkholderia; species Burkholderia sp. AU6039. Next base: position 1,566,885 of record NZ_NKFK01000005.1, on the reverse strand, counting down.
CGCGTTCCGCACGCCGTATGCGGCAACCAAATGGGCCGTGGTCGGCCTCGTGAAGAGCCTCGCGATCGAACTCGGCCCGCTCGGCATTCGCGTGAACGCCATTCAACCCGGCATCGTGCGCGGCCCGCGGATGCGCCGCGTGATCCAGGCACGGGCGCAGCAGCTCGGCATCGGTTACGACGAAATGGAGACGCGCTATCTCGAGAAGATCTCGCTGCGGCGCATGACCGACCCGGCCGAGATCGCCGCGACCGCGCTGTTCCTGTGCTCGCCGGGCGGGCACGGGATCACGGGCCAAGCGATCTCCGTCTGCGGCAACGTCGAAGTGCTCTGACGCACCCTGCATCGTTCACCGAAAGGAATCCATCCATGGCCAACGCTCGCAAAGTCATCATCACCTGTGCGCCGACCGGCGCGATCCATACGCCGTCGATGTCGCCGTACCTGCCCGTCACGCCGCACGAGATCGAAACCGCCGCCGTCGCGGCCGCCGAGGCCGGCGCAGCGATCCTGCATCTCCACGCACGCAATCCGTCCGACGGCAAGCCGACCCAGGATCCGGCCGTGTTCGCCGAATTCCTGCCGCGCATCAAGGCGCAAACCGACGCGGTGATCAACCTCACGTCGGGCGGCAGCCCGCACATGACGGTCGACGAACGCCTCCAGCCCGCCCTGCATTTCCAGCCCGAAGTCGCATCGCTGAACATGGGCTCGATGAACTTCGGGCTGTACCCGATGCTCGAGCGCTTTCGCGAGCTGAAGCATCCGTGGGAACGCGAACATCTCGAGAAGAGCCGCGACCTCGTGTTCAAGAACACGTTCGCCGATATCGAAACGATCCTCACGCGCTGTGGGGCGAACGGCACGCGCTTCGAATTCGAGTGCTACGACATTTCGCACCTGTACAACCTTGCGCATTTTGTCGACCGCGGGCTCGCGAAGCCGCCGTTCTTCGTGCAAAGCGTGTTCGGCCTGCTCGGCGGGATCGGTGCACACCCGGAAGACCTGATGCACATGCGCCGCACGGCCGACCGCCTGTTCGGCGGCGATTACGTGTGGTCGATCCTCGGCGCCGGCCGCAACCAGATTCCGCTCGCGACGATCGGCGCGGCCCAGGGCGCGAACGTGCGCGTCGGGCTCGAGGATTCGCTGTGGATCGCGCCGGGCACGCTCGCGGAATCGAGCGCCGCGCAGGTCCTGAAAATGCGGCAGGTGCTCGAGGGCCTGTCGCTCGAGATCGCGACTCCGGCCGAGGCGCGCGCGATGCTCGCGCTCAAGGGCGGCGACGCGGTGAATTTCTGATCGCCGGGTAGCGCCCCAACACCAGAATCCGCAAGCGCAGTGACAAGGCGCCGGCCCGAGCCGGCCGGCGCCAGGACGCCCATCATCGCCCCGCTCCGTTCGAGCGCTGCCGGCGCGGCTCCGTCGTCTGCCCATCCGCTGCATGCATCGCAGCGGCATCTGCCGAACGCGGCGCACCGTGCTTGCCGTGCGCGCCGGTTCGCCCTTACCGGAGTCGTCCGCATGTCCACTCATCACGCCCAGGCCCTGTCTTCCGCCGCCGGCGACGCGAGCGCGTCGCTGAACCGGCTGCTGTTCCGCAAACTCCTGCCGCTGCTGATCGCCGCGTATGTGATCAGCTTCCTCGACCGCACCAACATCGCGTTCGCCAAACATTCGATGGGGGTCGATCTCGGCATTTCATCGGCCGCGTACGGACTCGGCGCGGGGCTGTTCTTCCTGACCTATGCGCTCTTCGAAATTCCGAGCAACCTGATCATGCATCGCGTCGGCGCGCGCTTCTGGATCACGCGGATCATGATCACGTGGGGCGCACTGTCGGTCGCCATGGCATTCGTCAGCGGCGAGACGTCGTTCTACGTGATGCGCCTGCTGCTCGGGGCCGCCGAAGCCGGCCTGTTTCCCGGCGTGATGCTGTACCTGACGTACTGGTTCGGCCGCGAGGAGCGTGCGCGCGCAACCGGCTATTTCCTGCTGGGCGTGTGCATCGCAAACATCGTCGGCGGGCCGCTGGCCGGCGCGCTGATCGAACTCGACGGCACGCTCGGCTTCCACGGCTGGCAATGGCTGTTCGTCGTCGAAGGCATTCCGGCGATCCTGCTCGCATTCGTCGTGTGGACACGGCTGCCGGATCGTCCGAGCACCGCGCCGTGGCTCTCCCCGGAAACCGGGCGCGCACTCGAACGCACGCTGGCCGCCGAGCAGGATGCGGGCGCCGGCGCGCACGGCGGCCATGCGTTCGGCGCCGCGCTGCGCGATCCGCAGATCTGGCTCGCGATCTTCGTGTACTTCTGCCACCAGTTGACCATCTACACGGTGATTTTCTTCCTGCCGGGCATCATCGGCGCATCGGGACGCTTCTCGCCGTTCGCGGTCGGGTTGTTGACCGCGCTGCCCTGGCTCGCCGCCGCCTGTGGCGCCGCCACGCTGCCGCGCTTTGCGCGCGAGTCGCGGCATTCGCGCCGGATGCTGTGTGCGGGGCTGGTCGTGATGGCGGCCGGGATGGTCGGCGCCGCGCATGCGTCGCCTGCCGCGGGGCTCCTGTGCGTGTGCGTGGCCGCATTCATGTTCTTCGTCGTTCAGTCGATCGTCTTCACGTTTCCCGCGTCGCGGCTCGCCGGTAACGCACTGGCCGGCGGACTCGGACTGGTGAATACGTGCGGGTTGCTCGGCGGCTTCGTCGGACCGACCGTCGTCGGTGCGATCGAACAGGCCACCGGCAATGCGAAGAACGGGTTGACGCTGCTGGCGGCCGCGCTCGTCATCGCGGCGTTCGCCAGCCTCGCGTTGCGGCACGGGCACGAGCGGCCGGACGCGCGGTCGCACGGCTGACGGCAGGCCGGATTCGGGATCGCGAGAGGCGGACGTGTACGCCGCCCGTCTCTCGCGTCGCCCCGTCAGAACAGATACATCCCCGCGACGAACACGACGCCCGAGAACAGCAGCGTCGTCACGCAATACCCCATGATGTCGCGCACGCCGAGCCCGGCGATCGCCAGCGCGGGCAGCGCCCAGAACGGCTGCGCCATGTTGGTCCAGGCCTCGCCGTACGCAATCGCCATCGCGGCCTTGCCGAGATCGGCGCCGAGCGCCTGGGCCGCCGGCATCACGAACGGGCCCTGCACGACCCAGTGGCCGCCGCCGGACGGCACCGCGAAATTGATCACGGCCGAGCTCAGGAACGCGAGCAGCGGGAACGTGTGCACGTTCGCGATATCGACGAACCACTTCGTGATCACGCCCGCGAGCCCCGAGTGATCCATCAGCGCCTGGATGCCTGCGTAGAACGGGAACTGAATCATGATCCCCGATGCGCCGCGCGCCGCGCCGGCCACTGCGCGCGCATAGGCCATCGGCGTACGGTGCAGCAGGATGCCGGCTGCGAGGAACGCGAGGTTCACGGTGTCGATATCGAGCGCGAAGCCCTTCTGCACGAATTTCAGCACGAGGAACGCCGCGCACAGCGCCGCGACGAGGACCGACAGCAAGCGGCTTTCCTCCAGCCGTTCGGCGAACGTCGCGTCGGGCCCGAGCTGGCGCTCGACGCTCGGCGGTTCGGCCAGCAGCGCCGGATCGACGCTGACGACGTCACCCGGCTTCGGCATCATCATGCGCGCGAGGAACGGCAGCATCACGATCAGGCCGATCGTGATGAACGCGTTGTAGCCGGTGAAGATCGTCTCCGACACGGGAATCAGCCCGATCGTTTTCTCCATCGGATTGCCCTTCGTGGCCGCGACGAGCGGGACCGAGCCCGACAAGCCGCCGTGCCAGCTCAGGAAGCCCATGTAGGCGGACGCAACGAGCAGCCGGTAATCGCTGCCGGCGACACGGCGCGCCACTTCGCGTGCGAGCATCGCGCCGAGCACGAGGCCGAAGCCCCAGTTGATCGCGCACGCGAGCGCGCCGACGAACGCGACGAGCATCACGCCCTGCCCCGGCGTGCGCGCGGTGCTCGCAAGCGCCACGAGCATGCGCTTCACGGGCGGCGAACTCGCGAGTGCGTGACCGGTGACGAGGATCATCACCATTTGCATCGAGAACGCGAGCAGGTTCCAGAAACCCGAACCCCACATCGTCGTGAGCTGCACGGGCGTGTTCGGCGTGAGGCCGAACGCGAGCGCGAACGTGACGATCGTCAGCAGGATCGCGAAAATCAACGGGTCGGGCAACACGCGGTGGACCACCTGCGTGAAGAATTGGGAAATGCGCTGTATCAACTTGAGCTCCTCGTTTCCTGATAGGGACGTCCGCGCGTGTCGTTGTTGGTGGAGGCGCGGAAACGCGCGGATTCTTGCACAGAACCGGCGGACGCGCTTTGGAGCACGCGGCTGCGATCGCGTGCTGGCGCGGATGGAGAAACAGGGAGAAAAACGACGACCGGCGGTGCAATCGGCACCGCCGGTGGAAAGGACCGACGCGTGTGCGTTAGCGAACGGCCGTCGCAGGCGTGCTCACGGCTGCAACCGGATTCGCCCGCCGCTCCGCCAGCCGCTGCGCGAACCGGTACGCAACGAGCGAGCCGGCCACCGCAAGCAGCATCGGCACGAGGCTGTCGTGGTTCGCGCGCGTGAATTCGAGCAGCAGCACGACCGCCGTGATCGGCATCTGCATCGACGCGGCGAGAAACGCGGTCGCGCCGATCAATGCGCATCCGCCGATCAACGCGCCCGGCCATACAAGGCTCCACAGCCCGCCGAGCACGACGCCGAGCAACGCGCCGTTCGCGAGGCCCGGCGTCAGCAGGCCGCCTTCCGCACCCGCCCGCAGGCTGCCGGCCTCGATCAGTACTTTCAGCACGAGCAGCACAGCGGCGAAACCAATCGTCAACGTGCCGTCGAAGCCCAGCGACGCCGGGCCCTTGCCGTTGCCGAGCAAGGGCGGAAACCCCATCGCGAGCACGCCGATCATCGCGAAGTTGATCAGTGCGAGCACCGGCAACCGCCCGTCTTTCGGCGCGTTTGCCCGGGCACGTGTGGTGAGCCGCACGAAGCCGTACGCGGCGAAGCCGAACAGCGGACCGCAGACGATCGACCACGCCACCAGCGGCGTGCTCAGCACGAACGGCGGCACCGTGTACTGGTGTTCGTTGCCGAGGCCGATCCACGCAACGGCTGCCGCAATCGCCGACGTCGCGACCGCCACGACCAGTGCACGCAGTTCGAACGTGCCGAGCAGCACTTCGAGCACGAAGATCGCGCCGCCGAGCGGCACGTTATAGACGGCAGCGAGCCCCGCACCGGCACCGCACGCGACCATCAGCCGGCAGTCGTCGGGCGTGAGCCCCGCCGCATGCGCAAGCCGCCCGGCGAGCAGCGAACCGATCTCGCGCGGCGCGACTTCGCGGCCGAGCGGCGAGCCGAGCGCGACGGTGACGATCTGCAGCAGCGCGTGAACCGTCGTGCTGACGACCGGCATCCGCGGATCGGCTGCACGCACTGCGCGGCGAATGCTGACGAGCGGCCGGCCATACCGGTACAACGCCCACCAGCCGCCGCCGGCGACGATCCCGCAGACGACCAGCACCGCGAGACGGCGCAGCGGATCGGCGCCGGTCACGCCGGTGAGGAAGCTCTCGGTGCCGATCACGTGCGCGACGCTGTAGCCGTACGCAACATGCTGGATCGCATGCAGCAGCAGTGCGAGCAGCATGCCGCCGAGGCCCGCGCCGACGCCGGTCAGGATCGTGACGACGGCTACGCGCGCGAACGGGCTGGCGGCCGGCGAGGAGGATGCGGGGGCGGACGAGAGGTCGGGGCGCATGGTGTCGGCGAATGGAATCGAAAAGACGGCGCGCAACATGCACGCCGCCGTCAGGACCGCATCGTAGGCCGGCGCCCCATCATGAGACAAACGTATTTTTCGAATCGACTGATGCATTTTGTGAATGCATGACGTCGGACGGGCCAGGATCGCCCGCCGCCTGCGACAAGTCCGCGTCAACGCGGATACGCGTATGACGCCCTTCGTCGACGTGAACGCCCCATACTCCGCGCGGCGGTCACGCCGGTCACGCCGATCAACCGCCGTCCCGCGCCCCGCCCATGTTGCAACCACGCGACAGCCGGCCACGGAGGAGCGGATGCCACCCGCACACGATCACGCAAAAACCGCCGGCGTCACGCGCGCGCGGCACATCGTGTCAGTTTTGTGAAGGACTCTTGCGGGATCCGGAAAGGTCCGCTCGCCGCCCCGGCGGCCTTGCGCGCGCGATGCGCCCCTACACTTGCGCCGAACTTTCGTTCCCAGTCCCACACGCAGGAGCCCTGACTTGAAAAAAACCCTCATCGCCGGCGCATGCACCGCCGCCCTGTTCGCCCCGCTCGCTCACGCACAGAGTTCGGTCACGCTGTACGGCCTGATCGACGCCGGCATCGTCTACACCAACAACGCGAACGGCGCGTCGCTGTGGCGCCTGAACAGCGGCACCGTCAACGGCAGCCGCGTCGGGTTTCGCGGCACCGAGGATCTCGGCGGCGGCCTGAAGGCGCTGTTCGTGCTCGAGAACGGCTTCAACGTGAACAACGGCGGGCTCGGGCAGGACGGCAAGCTGTTCGGCCGCCACGCGTACGTCGGCCTGAGCCAGAACGGCTTTGGCACGCTGACGCTCGGCCGCCAGTACGACACGATGGTCGACTTCGTCGCGCCGCTGTCGGCCACGGCCGGCGACCTCGGCGACGCGAGCTTCGCGCATCCGTTCGACAACGACAACCTGAACCACTCGCTGCGCATCAACAACGCGGTCAAGTACACGAGCGAGACCTATGCGGGCTTCAAGGTCGGCGCAATGTATGCGTTCTCCAACGCGACGAACTTCGGCGCGAACCGCGCGTACAGCGTCGCGGCGAGCTACACGAACGGCCCGTTGAAGCTGGCCGGCGCGTACCTGCAGATGAACGGCACGAAGGGCTCGACGAGCGCGAGCCCCGGCGCGACCGATGCGGCCGAAGCGAAGAGCCTGAACCAGGGCGGCTGGTCGATCGGCTCGGACCGCATGCGTTCGTACGGCGGCGGCATCAGCTACGGGTTCGGCCCGGCCACCGTCGGCTTCGTCTATACGCGTTCGCAGTACGACAACACGGGTTCGTTCGGCTCGACCGGCCAGGTCGCGTTCAACAACTACGACGTGAACGTGCGCTATGCGGTGACGCCGGCCGTCAGCCTCGGCGCGGCCTACGTGTACACGGACGCGAGCGTGTCGAACCCCGACAGCAAGCACGGCACCGATCCGAAATGGCACCAGGTCGACCTGCAGGCCGTCTACAAGCTGTCGCGCCGCACGGACGTCTACGCGGAAGCGATGTACCAGCACGCAGCGGGCCGCGGCTACCAGGCGTTCATCAACGGCTCGGGCGGCGCATCGAGCACGGCGAACCAGATCGTCGGCACGATCGGCATGCGCACGCGCTTCTGACCGGTGCGATGCGTCGTCGCCCGCCGGCCACGAACCTGCGTTCGCACGCGGGTTCGCCGGCCGCGGGCGGCCTCCATCAATGTTGTGCCATCTGGAAGGCAGCCTGCCTGGAATCGGGGTTTTTGCGCGCGCGGGCGCTGCGTAGACTGCCTGCAAAGGTCGCGGTCACGCATCGCGCGTCGAACCGGCCGCCCACCCCGTACCCAGGAGAACCTCGTGAAATCGCTCGTCGTTACCGCCGCCGCTGCCGTCCTGCTCGCTGCACCGGCCCTGTCTTTCGCCCAGTCGGCCCAGTCGCCCGTCACGCGCGCGCAAGTGCTGCAGGAGCTGATCGATCTCGAGTCGGTCGGCTACAACCCGGCGCGCGGCGAAGTCAACAACTATCCGGACGACATCATGGCGGCGCAGGAACGACTTCACGAAAAGCGTCTCGCGGAACAGAAGGCCGCGCAGGCCGCCTACGGCCACGCCGGCGCACCGACGACGGAATCGGGCGCGGCGGCCAAGCCCGCGCTGTAACGGCATGACGAAGCGCCGCGCCCGCATGAACGATGTCATGCAGGCGCGGCGCGGTTGCGTTCGCTTGATTGGCTTGAAGAGAAGACGCCGGCAGCGTGGCAATGCGCCGGTACGCGCCCGCCGCTCAGGCGGCCTGCGGTTCGCGATCGATCGCGTTCAGCATTTCGACGTCGCGCGCGATCATCCCCGGCACCTGGGCCCGCAGCATCTCGACCCAGGTCCGCACCTTCGCATCGACGAAGCGGCGCGACGGATACAGCGCGTACACGTTCATCTTCTGCAGGATATGCGCGGGCAACACGCGGACGAGCGTGCCGTCGCGCAGCGCGTCGATCGCCGAGTACAGCGGCAGCATGCCGATCCCGATGCCGTCGCGGATCGCGAGGGCAAGCGATTCGGCCGTATTGGTCTGCACCGGCCCCGCGACGTGGATCTGCTCGACACCTTCCGGCCCTTCGAGCACCCATTCGTGCGTCGGGAACGCCGGCGTGCACAGCGTCAGGCATGCGTGCGCAGCGAGATCCTGCGGACGTACCGGTGCGCCGTGGCGTTTCACATAGTCGGGCGACGCGCACAGGATGCTGAAGGTCGAGCCGAGCAGGTGCGACACGAGTTCCGAATCGGGCAGCGACGACGCGGTCACGACGGCCATGTCGCTTGTGCCGTCGAACAGGTCGGGCATGCGCTGCGACAGCGACAGTTCGATCGACACGTCCGGGAACTGCGCGTGATAGCGCGTCAGCGCGGGCAATACATAGTGATGACCGACGCTCGCGAAGCTGTGCATGCGCAGCACGCCGGCCGGCCGTTCGTGTGCGCAGCTCGCCTCTTCTTCCGCGCGGTCGACGTCGGCGAGGATCTGGCGGCAGCGCCGCAGATAGCTTTCGCCGGCCGACGTGAGCGCGAGACGGCGCGTCGAACGATTCATCAGACGGGTGCGCAGGCGCGCCTCGAGCTCCGACACCGCGCGCGACATCGCGCCCGTCGTCGAATTCAGCGATTGCGCGGCAGCGGTGAAACTGCCCGTCTCGACGACGCGCGAAAACACCCGCATGTTTTGTAGGGTATCCATTCCTGTGAGCAACCTGTAGCGGAGCCGCTATTTTCCTCCACGGGATGCGACAGATTGTTACTCCGGCTGCAACTATCGTTTCCCCGAAGCTGCGTTAATGCGCGGGCGCCGCCCTCCTACAATCGGCGCCTCAACAGTCGAACGGACCCGTTCGGACGTGCCAGGCACCTCGCCCGGCCCCGTACCGGCCCCCTCTTTTCATGAAGCCACAACCTGCGATCGAGCGTCCTTCCATCGAACCGGCACGATGGAGGACCTGGCTCGATCCACTCGGCGACGCGGCGCGCGACTGGGCCGCGAGCGACGGGCTGATCTGGCTGCACCTCGCGAAAACCGTGTTCGCGGCACTTCTCGCGATGGGCATCGCGATGCGCCTGGAGATGTCGCAGCCGCGCACGGCGATGACGACCGTGTTCGTGCTGATGCAGCCGCTGTCGGGGATGGTGTTCGCGAAGAGCTTCTACCGCGTGCTCGGCACGGCGGCCGGCCTCGTCGCCGCGCTCGCGCTCGGCGGGCTGTTCGCGCAGCAGCCCGAGCTGTACATGGCCGGCATCACGCTGTGGATCGGCACCTGCATCGCGCTCGCGGTGCGCAACCGCCACTTCCGCTGGTACGGCTTCGTGCTCGCCGGCTACACGGCCGCGCTGATCGGCCTGCCGTCCGTGATGACCCCGCAGACGCTGTTCCAGTCCGCGCTCACGCGCGCCGCGGAAGTCGCGCTCGGCATCGCGTGCTCGGGCGCGGTCAGCGCGCTGATCCTGCCGCTCAGCTCCGCGAAGGCATTGATGCGTTCACTGGGCACCCGTCATGCGACGTTCGCGGCGTTCACGGCCGGCGCACTCGCCGGCGACGTCGCGCGCGGCGATTTCGAGCGGCGCTTCGCCGATTTCGTCGACGACATCGTCGGCTTCGAGGCCAACCGCGCGTTCGCATCGTTCGAGGATCCGCACATTCGCGCGCGCAGCCGCCGCCTCGCGCGGCTGAACAGCGAGTTCATGAATGCGTGCACGCGGCTGCATGCGCTGCACCAGCTCGTCAAGCGATTGCGCGCCAATGGCTCCGACGCGGTGCTCGATGCGCTGGCGCCGCACGTCGATGCGCTTGCGCAACGCTTCGCCGCGCTGCGCGACGAGCGGCAGCGCGGCATCGCGCCGGCCACCGGCGCACTGCTCGAACTGCGTCGCTTCCACAGCGCGTTGCCGAAAGCCGCGCGCGCGTCGCGGCGAACCATCGAGGAGCATGCGGCCGGCGGCCTGCTCGACTTCGATACCGCGATCGAGCTGCTGTACCGCTTCATCGGCGAATATCTCGGCTACGCCGACACCTATGCATCGCTCGACCAGGACGATCACGCGTTCGAGCGCTCGGTCACGCACTACGCGGTGAAGACCAATTCGTTCTTCGTCGGGTTCGCGTTCCTGCGCACGATCGTCGCCGTCGGCGCGATGAGTGCGTTCTGGCTCGCATCTGAATGGCCGAGCGGCCCGCTCGCCGTGATCGCCACCGCGATCTCGTGCGCGCTCAGCTCGACGTCACCGCGCGCGCCGAAGTTCGTCGCGCAGATGAGCGTCGGCGCGGCGTTCGCGACCGCCGTCGGCTACGTGTTCCTGTGCTACGTGTATCCGAACATCGAAGGGTTCCCGCTGCTGTGCGCCGCGCTCGCGCCGGTGCTCGGCCTCGGCGCGTTTCTCGCGATGCGGCCGGGCTTGTCCGGCTACGGGATCGGCTTCGCGGTGTTCTTCTGCCTTCTCGCGGGGCCCGACAACGTGATCGCCTATACACCCGAGGTGCTGATCAACAACGGGCTGGCGATCGTCGTCGCGATGCTCGCATGCTCGCTCGTGTTCGCGGTCGTGTTTCCTACCCACATGCCGTGGCTCACGGGCCGCATCGCGCACGACCTGCGCCGCCAGGTCACGCTGGCGTGCGAAGGGCCGACGGAGCGCCTCGCGCAGCGCTTCCAGTCGAGCACGCACGACCTGATGGCGCAACTGCGCACGCTGCTCGTGCGGCGCACGCGACAGCATCGCGACGCGCTGCGCTGGATGCTGTCGACGCTCGAGGTCGGCCACGCGGTGATCGACCTGCGCGACGAACTGAACGCGTTCTGTGAATCGAAACCGCCGCAAACACTGCGCTGGACCGGCTCGATCGACGCGGTGCTGCACGAGTTGCCGCGCTTCTTCGACGACCCGACGCCCGGCCACCACGCGCGCACGCTGAAATCGGTGAACCTGGCGATCCGCGCGGCGCAGCACACGCTGCAGGCGTGGTATGCGGTGCCCAACGAGCGGCACCGGATGCAGCGCATCGTCGGCTGCCTGCACTTCATGCGCAGCGCGCTGCTGGACAAGGATGCGCCATTCAACCGGCACCGCCATTGACGATCGGTGCGCGCGCAACGGGATCCTTGTTCCGGATGGAAATAAGCTCTACAGCCGCGGTGATTAATCTTTAAGCAGTGCGAGCCTATAGTTTCCTCACTGCCAGCGAGACTGGCACCCACCCAGGAGAAACCAAAATGAAGCCGCTGCACCTCGCCCTCGTTGCCCTGTCGCTCACCGCTGCTGTTGCTCACGCACAGCCGGCACCGGCAGACGCCGCACCGCAACAGGCGAACCGCGCCGAAGCCGTGAAGGCCGCCGGCCGCGTCGATCGTTCGCAATCGAAGCAGGAAGACCCGAACGCGTGTGTCGGCCCCGTCAGCTTCTGCAACATCTACTTCGGCAGCTGAGCATGACGCCGCGTCGTCACGGCCAGGCCCGCACCGCCCGCGTTGCATCCATGGGCGAGCGGCGGCCCGGCCGCTCGCCGCATCGCCGCTCCCCTGCGCGCCGCTTCGATTGAAGCGGTGCATGCCGTTTCAGGCGCCGCGCCCCGGCCGCCAGCCCACCTCGCGCAACGCATCCAGCAAGCGCGCCTGCCCCAGCCCTTCGACCCGCGCCCCGCGCGACTCGACGTCGCCGCCCGCGACGAGCGCATTCACGATCGCTTCCTCCACCGCTTCCGCCGCCGCCACGAACAGCGCGGAAATATGGTCGTTGTTGACCATCTTCACGCCGGTGGTCGGCGCGCCCTTGCTGCCGTAGTTCGCCGCCGGCAGGCCGTTGTTGCCCGTGGCGAACGCCAGGAAGATGTCGCCGCTCGAATCCTCCGTACCGCCGCCGACGCGCGCCAGCCCGACGCTCGCGCGCTGGGCGAGACGCGTGCACTGGTGCGGCAGCAGCGGCGCGTCGGTCGCGATCGTCACGACGATCGAGCCCATCCCGGCCTCGCCCTGCGCGTCGGGCGCGCGGAACGGCGAAGGCACGTGCCGCAGCACTTCGCCGACCGGATAACCGGCCACGCGCAGCATCTCGCGCACGCCGTAGTTCGCCTGCACGAGCGCGCCGACGGTCCAGCCGCCCAACTCGGCCGCGAGCACGCGCGACGCGGTGCCGATGCCGCCCTTGAACTCGTGGCAGATCATCCCCGTGCCGCCGCCCACGCCGCCTTCGGCAACCGGCCCCGACTGCGCGGCGGCCAGCGCGCGCTGCACATGCGCGGCGCTCACGTGCTGCCCCCAGATGTCGTTCAGCAGCCCGTCGTAGGTTTCCATCACGACCGGCATGCACCAGTACACGCGGCCCGCCGCCGCTTCGCGCTCGTTCGCGACGAGCGCATCGCGCACTGCGCCAACGCTGTGCGTGTTCGTATAGGCGATCGGCGTGGTCAGCAGGCCGGCCTCGCGGATCCATTCGAGCCCCGTCGCGTCGCCGTTGCCGTTCAGCACGTGCACACCCGCGAAGCACGGCGAATCGTGCGCGGCGCCCGCGCGCGGCTCGATGACGGTGACGCCGGTGCGGATCGACGCGTCGCCGTTCTCGACGTTCAGCGTGCAATGTCCGACCCGCACGCCCGGAACGTCCGTGATCGCGTTGAAGCGGCCCGGCGTGCCGAGCCCGATGCGGATGCCGAGATCCCTCGTGCGCATGATGCAATTCCTCCCGTCTTTCAATGGTTCGGTGTTTCGATGTTTCGGTACGGCAAGCTTTCGATCCCGCGCTCAGAGCGTGCGGAAAGCTTCGCTGTGGCGCGCCCAGACCACATACATCACGAGCGCGGCGACCAGCAGCCCCGCGATGATGATCAGGTCGGTCGGTTTCGTGGCCGTTGCGAGCGTGGTGTAGAGCGTATACGCGGCGCCGGCTACCGCGACGAGCGGCGTCACGGGCCACAACGGCATCCGGTAATGATGCTCGACGTCACGGCGCACGAAGCGGCTCGCGAGCGCGGCCAGCCCGACGACCAGATAGATCAGCAGCAGCAGGTCGACCGTGAACGCGGTCAGTTCGTCGAGGCTCGACACGAACACGAGCCCCGCCGACGGCACCGCGAGCGCGATGGTGGCGAGCCAAGGCGATTCGAAGCGCGGATGGATCGTCGAGAAGGCGCGGTTGCAGGTGCGCGACCAGAGCGCATGCCGGCCGCTGCTGTACAGCAGCCGGCCCATCGTGATCACGATCGCGATGATCGCGTTGAACACCGACAGGAAGATTCCGCCGCTGACCACGCGCGACACGGCCGGATTGCTCAGCGAACGCACGACATAGCCGATCGGGTCGGCGCTCTTCGTCAGCTCGGTCAGCGAAGGCGCACCGAGCACGATCGCGGTGAGCGGAATGAGTTCGACGACGAGGATCACGAGCAGCGAGTAGATCACCGCCTTCGCGACATTGCGGTTGCCGCCACGCAGGTCTTCCGCGAGATAGGCGGCCGAGCCGAAGCCGTTGTAGCAGAAGATCGCCGTGCCGATCGCCGGGACGATCGCGGCCAGCGTCGCCGGCACGAGCGCGTTGCCGCTCGCGACGACCGGCGCGATCAGCGCGTCGGCGCCGCGATGCGGCGAACCGAAGCCGAGGCCCGCGATCAGCATCAGCACGCCGATCTCGACGACGAGAAACGCGCCCGTGATCCACGCGTTCGTCTTGATGTTCAGCATGCCGAGCAGGTAGCTGAGCAGCACGATCGTCAGCGCGACCGACTGGTTGCTGAAATGCGTGCCGAGCGCGTTGTTCAGGTAGGGCGCGGCGCCGCTCGCGAGCACGGCGGGGATGAACACGCTGACGGACAGCACCGTGATGAAGGTCAGGTAGCCGGGCAGCGTGCCGAACACGCGCTTGGCCATCACGTACTCGCCGCCCGCGCTGCGGTGCGCGGCACTCAGCTCCGCATAGCAGAGCGCGAACGCCAGCGCGAGCACGCCGCCGAGCAGGAACGACAGCACGGCGCCGCTGCCGGCCTGCTGGATCGCGAACGGCGCGATCACGAAGATCGAACTCGCGGGCGTCACGCCCGATACGGTGATCATCACCGCATCGCGCACGCTGAGCGTCTGCGACAGCGCGCGCGGCGCGTCTTCCGTTGCAGGCGCCGCTTGCAGCGTGCCCGTCGATTCCGACATCATCGCCATTTCGTTCTCCTGTGCTTGGGCCAATCCTTTGCCACTTTTTTTTGAACGCCCATACTCGGGCCCGATTGATTGCGTGGCAGTCTAGGAAGCCAATTTCAGGACCGCTATTCCCCCTTCGTGTTACGCCCTTCCGGTGGTGGTATGGATCGTCTCTTTTCCGAAATCGCGATGCACCAGGCGCTCGGCCGCGCAATCGATCATCTCGGCCAGCCGCGCTTCTGGCGGTTCCTGGTGCTGCTGCTCAATGAAATGGTGCCGTTCGACAACGCGCTCGCGACCGCGATCGGCCGCGACGGCGTGCCGCTCGTACTCGACGAATACGACACGGGCGGCACCGACGCCGCATCGCCCGTGCCGCTCTACCTGAACGGCGTGTATCTGCTCGACCCGTTCCTGCAGGCCGCGCACGACGGGCTCGCCGACGGCTGCTACCGGCTCGAGGAAGTCGCGCCCGACCTGTTCCGGCAGAGCGAATATTTCCTGAGCTACTTCCGCGACGCGGTCGGCGACGACGAGATCCAGATCCTCGTGCGGCCGAACGCCGACATGCTGCTGTCGCTGTCGCTCGGTGCGGGCACGCGGTTCGACGTCGAGCCGCTCGGCAAGCTGACGGCCGCGATGCCGTGGGTGCTCGCGGCGATCCGGCAGCACTGGCGGCTGGTGGGCGACGCGGCGCGCGCGACGCCCGACGCCGATCTCGGCGCGCGGGTCGAGCAGGCGCTTGCCCGCTTCGGTGCGGGCGTGCTGACCGATCGCGAGATGTCGATCGCGAGAATGGTGCTGCGCGGCAATTCGTCGAAGGCGATCGCCGAGCGGCTCGCGATATCCCCCGAAACGGTGAAGGTGCACCGGCGGCATTTGTACGCGAAGCTCGGGATTTCATCACAGCCCGAGCTGTTTTCGCGCTTCATCCAGGCGCTGGGGGAAGACGCGGCCGGATGACTGCATCGGTGCCGACGGATGGCAACCGGCGTGGAATCGGGCACACTCCGTGAAGCGCCGCAAGCCGCGGTCATCCGGTAACGCCGATGCGGATGCGCCGTCGACAACAGGATTGCCCGACAACAGGAGCCCCGATTCATGTCGCTCATTCCGATCATCGGACTTGGCTGGCTGCTGCTGTGTGCGATCAGTGCCGTATCGATCGTGCTCATCCCGCCGGTGGTACTGGTCGCTTGCCTGATGGGCAAGAACGTCTGGTCGCTCCTGACCCGCGGCCGGCTGCAGTTCGCGTTCCTCGCCTACCTGGGCTCCGCGCCGGTGCCGGCCGTCTTCACGTTCCTGCTGGAAGCCGGCGCCTCGGCCGGGAGTCACGGCGGCGTGGCGTCCGACAGCCTGCGCCAATGGAACGAACAGTTCTTTTTCGTGTTCGTCGCTGCCGCGGCACTGAGCGGCCTGCTGTTGCTGGTGCGGCCGAAAGACAGGCAAACAGCGAACGCCGAACCGTCGCAGCCTGCGCGATAGCCGGCACGCGAACGACGGCGCGCCAAGCCGCCTGCACGGGTCTCGAGCAGGGGCATCGTCATGCGCTGATTCCCGCTACGTCTACGTCGACTTCCACTTCGCGCCGATCTGCGCGAGCCCGGCGTGCTTGAGATCGTCCGGCAACATCACCACGCGGAACTCGCAATCCGCATTCAGCATCAGGAACCACGGCTCCGCGAGCGCCGGGATCTGCGACGGATCGTTCAGGTCGACGATCACGACCGCCCCGCGCCCGCCGTTCTGCTCCGTGAAATACACGGCCTCGGGCTTGACCGCTTCGAGTATTCGCCCGATCACGTCGCCGACGCTGCCGTCGCGCACCAGCGTGTTGAACGGCTCGTGAGGGATTCGTATGTTGAGAAGCATGCGCATGACCATCCTCCTTGGGCTGCGCCCGGCCTGGGCCCTTCAAGCATAGGTGCTGCGCGATGCCGCGGCAGTGGCGCCGAACGCAGCGCCCGGCACGCGTTTACGTTTCGACGATTCGATTTCGTTGCGTGTCGCGTATCAGCCAGCCTGCCGTCGCGTTCGATATCTGTCGTCGACTCAGCGGCACGCTCGCCCGGCCGCGCCGTCCGCATCACGCGGAACGCCCATCCGCCGCCGGCGCGATCGCGAGATGCAGCGGCCGGTCCGGCCGCAGCGTCACGTTCAGCACCGGCCGCGGCGGCTTCATGCCGGGCGGCGCCGACAATGCATAGCGCTGCAGGATCATCGCCGCGACGACCGTCATTTCCGTCATCGCCAGATGCTGCCCGAGACACACGCGCGGACCCGTGCCGAACGGCATGTAGGTGCCGCGCGGTGCGGCCGCCGCGTCGTCGGCAAAACGCTCGGGGCGAAACACGTCGGGCGCGTCGAACCATCTCGCATCGCGCTGCATGAGCTGCAGCGGCAGCATGAACAGCGTCCGCGCGGGAAACTGCCACGGCCCCAGCACGATCGGTCGCGACGCGCGGCGGCTGATCAGGATCGGCGCGGACGGATACAGGCGCAGCGTTTCCTCGAGCGTGTGCGTCAGGTAGCGTAACGACGCTCGCGTCTCGGCGGACGGTGCACAACCGCCCAGCACGCGTGACACTTCATCGCGCGCGGCGGCCTGCGCCGCCGGATTCGTCGCCATGCACCACGCCCACCAGGTCAGTGCGCCGGCGGTCGTCTCGTGGCCGGCGAGGAACGCGGTCATGCATTCGTCGTGCACGGCCTGCAGCGGCCATCGCCGCGCGTCGTCCCGATGCAGCCGCAACAGGCGCGACAGCAGATCGTCGGGCCACGCGTGCGTCGGCAGGTCGAGACGCGCATGCAGTTGCCGGTCGATCAGCCCGTTCAGCACGGCCATCGCCCGCGCCTTGCCGCGCTTCCACGGCACCCAGTCCGGCGTGCTCGCGGGCCAGTAAAAATCGGCGTTGGCCGCCGCGCTCACCGCGCGCACGGCTTCCTCGGCCGCGCGTGCATCGTCGCCGATCGCGTCGGAGAACATCGTGCGCATGATCACGTCCATCGCCAGCGACGTCAGTGCGCTTTCGATCGGCCAGTCCGGATCGCGCGCGGGCCACTGCGCGAGCGCATGTCCGGCCGTCGCCGCGATCGACGGCACGAACGTCTGCACCGCCTTCGGCATGAAATTCGGCTGCAACGCCTGCCGCTTGTCGCGCCACGCGTCGCCTTCTGCGATCAGCACGCTATGGCCGTGGACCTGCGCAAACACGCGGACGGCACGCTCCCAGCGCCCGAGCGCATCGTGATGCGTGACCAGCAGTTCGCGCACGAGCGCGGGATCGGTCACGACCACCGCATGCTCTGGCCACATTCGCAAGTGCATGACATCACCGTATTCGCGCCGCCAGCCGGCCAGCGTGCCGAGCAGGTCGCGCGACATCGCGCGCAACAGACCCCAACCCGTCAGGCCGGCACGCGGCCCCGGCGGCCATACGCCGGGCGGGTGAAGCACGGGCGCCGCAGCAGCAGCGCCCGTATGGAATGGACATGAGGATGTGGATCGCGTGTTCATGGGCCGGATTGTCCGCACCGACATGGCGGCGGTCTTGAACGCAAACGACATCGACACGCGTCGGGCCGCTCCCTATACTCCAGCGTCATGTTCTCCGACCCGTCATCGATCCCGCTGTCGTGCCCCGATCCGCTGGCCCGCGCCCCTCGCGTGCCGGGCGACGGGCGGGCGCCGCATGGACGGCTGTACCCGGCGCCGGCTGCCCTGCAGGGCGCGGTGGTCGCGATCGTGTTGCACGATACGCGCGGGATCGCATTGAGCGACGCGCAGCGGCTCTCGCATTTTCCGGCCACGCCGCTCGTGTGCGTGTCGTGGTATCGGGATCTCGACGTGGGCTTCGTCGAAAACACGGCCGACGGGCCCCGGTGGCGCCCCTTCGGTGCCGCCGTGACGCTGTCGGGCAGCCATTCGGCCCCTACCGTGGCCTGGGCGCCGACGGGCGGACGGATCGGCATGATCTGCTTCACCGCCGATGCGGCGCGGGCGCTGTTCGGCATCGCGCTGGCGGACATCCACGATCGCGTGCTCGACGCCCATGCGTGCCTCGGCCACGACTGGCATCCGCTGCTCGACGCGCTGGCCGGCGCGGACCGCGATGCCGATGCGCTGGCGGCGATCGAACGTCATCTTGCACCGCGCTGGCAGGCGTTACGGCCTGCGACGCCGCTTTCGTCGTTACGCAATGCGGGACGCAGTTGGGTCGAGCGCCTTGCGCTGCAGGCGCGCGAATGGCGGGATACCCACAGCCCGCGGCAGGTCGAGCGGCGGATCAAGACCTACAGCGGCCGATCGCTGCGCGAATGGCAAACGCTCGTCAGGACGGAAAGCGCGTTCTTCGCGGCGCGCGACCGGTACGAAGCCGGCGCCGCGTTCAACTGGGCCACGCTGGCGCTGGACGAAGGGTTCGCCGACCAGGCGCACCTGAGCCGCGAGGTCAAGCGCATCACGGGGTTCTCGCCGAGCGAATTCACGCAACGCTTCATCGACGACGAATCGTTCTGGATGTACCGGCTGTGGGTGTGACGATCGGCGGCGCACCGGCATGGACGCCTGCCCGAGCACAGACATTCCAAGAGTAGAATGTTAGGCGTTTATCTGAGCCACGCCCGTCGCGCCACGCTCTGCCATCCCGCCGCCCGCATCATTCCAGGAGCCCGTGATTGAACCCGTCGTCGTCGCCCCCCGAGCGCAAAGGGGTCGCCCTTTATGCGCGGATTGCCAGCCTGCTGCGTGGACGCATCCATCAGGGCGAATGGAAGCGCGGCGACCAGTTGCCGCCGATTCCCGAGCTGTGCGCGTTCTATCAAGCGGGCACGATCACCGTGCGCCAGGCGCTGGCCGAGCTGAGCGCCGAAGGGCTCGTGAGCAGCGCCCGCGGCCGTGGCACGTTCGTCACAGCCGATGTCGTCTCGCCGGCGGATAACCCGGCGCTGCGCGCCGCGATCAACGATCCGCTGCAGCTTGCGCCCGGCCAGACGCTGCGCGTGCTGCTGCGCGAAGCTGTGACCGCACTGCCCGCCGCATTGCAGACGGGCCAGCCGATGCGCGCCGCCTACATGCGGATCCGCACGCTTCAACTGCACGACGGCACGCCTTACGGCATGATGGACAGCTTCGTCGCACGCGAAACCTACGACCGGTTTCCGAAAGGCAGCGACGCGCGGCACAAGGTCGGCTATCTCGTTCGTCAATACAACCGCCTTCCGCTCGCGAAGGCCCGCCAGGAAATCACGGCCGCGTATGCGGACCAGGAGACGGCCGACCTGCTCGCGTCGGACGGCGCCGACTGCAGCATGGCCGACATGCTGATCCGCATGCGCCGCTGGTGGACCGACGGCGGCGGCTGCATCGTCCACGCGGGGCTCTATCTCTACCGCGCCGACCGCTTCGTGCTCGATATCACGCACGATCTCGACGGCGACGATCGCAGTGCCGACCTGATCCCGTCGCCCCGCTCAGGCGCCCGGAAAAGCGCGCGCAAGCCGGCGGCCTGACGCGCTCACCGCGTCACGCCGGCGCACCGCCATCGTCGTCGCCCATCGCACCGTAGACCCAATGCCGCAGATCGCGGCGGATCCGGTACGTCGTCGACGGCAGCAGTTGCGTCATGAACACGACGATCAGGTCCTCGGCCGGATCGATCCAGAAGGCGGTGCTGGCGCCGCCGCCCCAGAAGTAATCGCCGACGCTGCCCGGCTGCATCGTCGCGGCCACGTCCTGTGTCACCGCGAAGCCGAGCCCAAAACCGAGCCCCGGGTAGACAGCCTCGCTGAACGTGGAACGCGACATCCGGTCGAGCGTCTGGCCGCCCGGCAGATGGTTGATCGTCATCAGCTCGACGGTTTTCGGGCTCAGGATCCGGTGCCCGTCGATCGACCCGCGGTTCAGCAGCATCCGGCAGAAGCGCAGGTAATCGCCGGCCGTCGACACGAGCCCGCTGCCGCCCGATGCCAGCGCAGGCGGCCGGAGAAACGCGCTGGCCGCCGGGTCGTCCTGCAACACGAGGCCGCCATCGGCGCCCGGGCGATAGCACGCGCACAGACGCTCAGCCTGCTCGTCCGGCACGAAGAAGCCGGTGTCGGGCATGCCGATCGGGTCGAACAGCACTTGTTTCAGGTAGTCGGCAAACGGCTGCCCGGAAATCGTCTCGACGAGATAGCCGACCACGTGCGTCGCGACCGAATAATTCCATTCGTTGCCCGGCGAGTAGTCGAGCGGCAGCCTGGCCAGGTCCGCGATCATGCCGTCGAGTCCGCCCGGGTTGCCCGGTTCGCCGAGCGCGAGTTCCCGGTACGCGGCATCGACGTTCGTGCGGGCCTGGAAGAAATACGACAACCCGGCCGTATGGCGCAGCAGATCCACCATCAGCATCTCGCGTGCGACGGGCCGGGTCTGGAACCCGCCGAGGCTTCGTGCGCCGGCCACGGCAACGCCCAGATCCTTCCAGGCCGGAATCACGCTCGATACGGGATCGTCCAGCGCGACCAGCCCCTGTTCGACCAGCGTCATGAACGCAACGCTCGTGATCGGCTTGGTCATCGAATAGATGCGGAAAATCGCGTCCTCGCGCATCGGCTTCGCCCGCTCGATATCCATCGATCCAACGACGTTCACGTGCGCCAGCTCGCCACAACGATGAATCATCGTCACTGCCCCCGGCAAGCGCCCGGATGCCACGTACCGTTCGTTCAGCCGCGTGTCGAGCGCCATCAGCCGCTGCGACGACAAACCCGGATGTGCCACCTTCGTCATGCCCCTGCTCCTCTTTCCACTTCGGTCTCGACACGCCGGCGCCCGCGCCACCACGCTTCTGACAGGACGCTCATCCGGCTAAAACATTCTAAAGATAGAACTATATCATTTTAAAGAATGCTCGAACCACCGCGACTCATCGGCGACACCCCGCGCGCCCCATGCAGGCCGGTTGCCCGATTCGAGACGCCCGGGCATGATGTCGCGAACCCCGGCGGCGGCCCTGCAAACCGTTACCCGCAACGCGCCGCCAATCGCGCCGGCCGGGGCCGCCTCTGCCCACCTCCGTCCGCTCATGTCATTACGCGCATTCAGAACGCTGGTCGCCATCGCCCGATACCGTACATTCGCGCGCGCCGGCGAAGCCATCGGCCTCACGCAATCGGCGGTGAGCCTGCAGATCAAGACGCTCGAAAGCGAATACAACGTGCAGTTGTTCGATCGCTCGCGCCGGCAGCCGGTGCTCACCGAGGCCGGCAACATCCTGCTGGCCCAGGCCGAGCAGGTGCTCGCGATGGTCGACCGGATTCCCGACGCGCTCAGCGACGAGAAGAAGCTGGTCGGCCGCCTGCGGATCGGCGCGATCCAGACCGCGCTGTCCGGCCCGCTGCCCGACGCGCTGCTCGCGCTGCGCGCGGCGCACCCGCGGCTGCGCGTGCACGTGTCGGCCGGGATGTCGGCCGAACTCGCGAACCGCGTCGCGGCCGGCGAACTCGATGCGGCGATCACGACGCGCCCCGTGCGCCCGCATCCGGCGGAACTGACGTGGACCACGCTGTACGAGGATCGCTTCTGGCTGCTCGCGCCGCCGGACCAGGCGGAACGCGATGCGGTCACGCTGCTCGATGCGCTGCCGTTCATCCGCTTCGATGCACAGGCTTGGGCCGGCCGCATGATCGCCGCCGAGCTGCGCCGCATCGGTGTGCGCGTACGCGAGGAGATGGTGCTGGACAGCGCGGAAACGATCGTGCGCATGGTCGCGAGAGGGCTCGGCGCGGCGATCGTCGCGCTCCCCGATGCGACGCTCGCGCGGCTGCCGCCCGTCACGCGCTTGCCGTTCGGACAGCCGCAAATGGGGCGCGCGGTCGTCCTGCTCGAACACCAGTCGCGTCCGGCCGAGCGTTTCGCACGCGCGCTGGCCGCCGAAGTCACCGCGTCATCGATGAGAATTGCTCATTGAACACCTGATAATTAACCATTATTCCTGTTGCTTGCGCGTGTTAACTTGGCGGCATCGTCATTCTTTCGATTGCGTGTCGCCATGTTGTCCGCCGGATGGATTCCCGCCTCGTTCCGCCGTTTTGCGTGCCCGCCGCTCACGGCGGCCCGCACCGCCTGCACGGCTCGCGTGAAGGCGCGTCGATGATCGGCCCGATCCTGCTCGCGCTGGCACCGGTTGCGCTGCTGGTCGCGTTCGGCCACGGCCTGCGGCGCACGGGCTTCATCGGCGATGCGTTCTGGCCGCAGGCCGAGCGGCTATGCTACTACGTGCTGCTGCCCGCGCTGTTCGCGGACGGCCTCGCGAACGCACGGCTGCAGTCACTGCCCGTTTTACCGCTCGCGGCCACGCTGGTCGGTTCGACCGCGCTCGCCGCGGCGCTTCTCCTGCTGGTCCGCCGGTTCGTGCG
This sequence comes from Burkholderia sp. AU6039, assembly GCF_002223365.1. Classification (NCBI taxonomy): domain Bacteria; kingdom Pseudomonadati; phylum Pseudomonadota; class Betaproteobacteria; order Burkholderiales; family Burkholderiaceae; genus Burkholderia; species Burkholderia sp. AU6039. Next base: position 1,544,031 of record NZ_NKFK01000005.1, on the reverse strand, counting down.
GGTCGACGGCGCCGGCTTCACGTCGGTATTCCAGGGCGCCGTGCGCTTCAACAACTATGTCGGCACCGCGCTCGCCGCCGGCCTGTTCGGCGCAAAAGGCATCGCGCTCGCGGCCGTGTGCGTCGCGGCGATCGTCCCGACCGTCAACCTGATGTGCGTGCTGGTGTTCGCACGCTACGGCGACACACGGCTCGGCGCGGCGGCACTCGTGCGCCAGATCCTGTCGAATCCGCTGGTCGTCGCGTGCGCGCTCGGGATCGCGATGCAGGCCGGCGGCGTCTCGTTCCCCGCGGCCGTCGCGCCGGCCGTGCGCGCGCTCGGCGTCGCGTCGATGCCGCTTGGCCTGCTGTGCGTGGGCGCTGCGCTGAAATTCGATGCGGCGCGGGCGTGGCTGCAGCCGGTGTGCGTCGCGTCGGCGTTCAAGTTCATGGCGATGCCGCTCATCACGCTCGCCGCCGGCCGCCTGCTCGGGCTCGGCGATGCGGCGCTGACGGTCGCGCTGCTGTTCCAGGCGCTGCCGACGTCGTCGGCGTCCTACATCATGGCGCGCCAGCTCGGCGGCGATGCGCCGCTGATGGCCGGCATCACCGCGTTCCAGACGGTCGCCGCGGCGCTCGCGATGCCGGTCGTGCTGAGCGCGCTCGCGTCGGCGCCCGTGTTTCGCTGACGACGCAGCGCCGCCCTCATTCCCCCTGAATCCAGACTGCCAGCCGGCCATCGCGCGATTCCGCATCGTCGGCCGCGCGCGGTCACTCACGCGTTGCCGCAGGCGCTCACCGAGAAACCCTTCACATGAACGCTCCCGCCCCACCCGCCGCCCTCGTCGCCACCCGGCCGCACGCGACCATCTACGTGAAGCTCACGCTCGTCGCGCTGTTCTGGGGCGGCACGTTCATCGCGGGCCGGATCCTGGCCGCGACGATGTCCGCGACCGCCGCGGCCACCGGCCGCTTCGCGATCGCCGCGCTGCTGCTGGTCGTGCTGACGTGGAAGATCGAAGGCGGGATTCCGAGGCTGAGTGGCCGCCAGGTCGTGACGACCTTCGGGCTCGGCGCGACCGGCATCTTCCTGTACAACGTGTGCTTTTTCGCGGCGCTCGCGCGGATGCCGGCGGGCCGCACCGCGCTGTTCGTCGCGCTGAACCCGGTCGCCACCGCCGTGCTGCTGTCGATCGTCGTGCGCGGGGAACGCCTGTCGCTGTCGCGCTGGGCCGGCATCGCCGTCGCGCTGTTCGGCGCGCTGGTCGTGATCAGCCGCGGCGACTTGCTGCGGGTGCTGACCGATCTCGGCAACACGTTCGGCTCGGGGGAACGCTTCATGCTGTGCGCGGTGCTGAGCTGGGCCGCCTATACGGTGATCGGCCGACGCGCGCTCGACGGGCTGTCGCCGCTCGCGGCCACGACGTATGCGGCGCTGTGGGGCCTCGCGCTGCTGATCGGCGCGCACCTGTTCGGCTCGCCCGCCGGCAGCGGCACGCCGCTGACGTGGCAGGCCGTCGCGTCGATGCTTTACCTCGGCGCGATCGGCACGGTGGTCGCGTTCGTCTGGTATTCGCAGGGCATCCGCGAACTCGGGCCGGCCCGCGCGGCCGTGTTCACCAACCTGGTCCCCGTGTTCGGCGTGCTGCTGTCGGTCGCGCTGCTCGGCGAGCCGTTGTCGCCGTCGATGCTGGCCGGCGGTGCGCTCGTGATCGCGGGCGTCGCGCTGACCAATCGCGCGCGGCGCTGACGCATCGGCATGCGCCCGTCGCGCCCAAGGGGACGGATGTCGAATCCCGGCGCCGGAGCATGACGACCGTCGTGTCACGCCCACGCGCGGCCGATACGCCCCCCGATCTCCTCGCAGCCCCGCCAAAAACCGCCTATCGTGAATGGAGCGCCCCGTTCACCGCCACTCGACCCTGCGTCGCTCGCACCGGCGGTAACGGCACCGCGTTCCGGCACCATTCATCGCGATCCTGGCGCACGCTCGCCCGTGCACGATCGCGGCCGCCCACCGGATTACAGGAGGCCCTCATGAAAGCCGCGCTGCTCGTCAGTTCCGCCCTGCTCGCCATTGCATCCGCTTCGGCGTCGGCCCAAGGCTCGATCACGAAAGTCGAAAACGGCGCGCTCGTCGCCGCAAACGGGATGACCGTCTACGCATTCGACCAGGACAAGCCCAACGCCGGCACCAGCGCCTGCACGGGCCAATGCGAATCCTTCTGGCCGCCCTACAAGGCCAGCGCGACCGATGTCCCGGTCGGCCCCTACACGATCATCAAGCGCGATGACGGCAGCCCGCAATGGGCGTACAAGGGCAAGCCGCTGTACTTCTTCTCGAAGGACATGAAACAGGGCGACCGCAACGGCGACAACTTCAAGAACATGTGGCACGTGGTGGCGCCGTAACCGCTCTCCCGCCGTCTTCCGCGCGCGTCGCGCGGACGTAAAAGAGCCCGCGCGGATCGTCGATCCGGGCGGGCCTTGTCGCGGTCACGCCGGCCGCATTGCATGGTGTTGCCCGCCGTCAGGCAGGCGGACGACGCATGCAGCCGGGTGGCGCGTCAGCGGTTCGACGGGAAGCTGAACACGGTGCCTTCGCGCACGCCGGCCGACGGCCAGCGCTGCGTGATCGTCTTGCGCTTCGTGTAGAAGCGCACGGCGTCCGGGCCGTACGCGTGCAGGTCGCCGAACAGCGAGCGCTTCCAGCCGCCGAACGAGTGGTACGCGACCGGCACCGGCAGCGGCACGTTGATGCCGACCATGCCGATCTGGATGTTGTCGCCGAAGTAGCGCGCGGCCTCGCCGTCGCGCGTGAACAGGCACGTGCCATTGCCGTACTCGTGCGCGTCGATCAGCGCCATCGCCTCGTCGAGCGACTTCAGGCGGATCACGCCGAGCACGGGCCCGAAGATCTCATGCTGGTAGATCGGCATGCCGGGCTTCACGTTGTCGAACAGGCACGGGCCAAGGTAGTAACCGCCGTCGTGGCCGTCGACCTTCACGCTGCGGCCGTCGACGACGAGCGTCGCGCCCGCTGCCACACCGGCTTCGACGAAGCCCGTCACCTTCTCGAAATGCTGCCGCGTGACGAGCGGGCCCATGTCGACGCCCGCGCCGTTGCCCGGGCCGACCTTCATCTTCTCGATCTCGGCCTTCAGGCCCGCGACGACCTGGTCGCCCGTCTCGTCGCCGATCGCGACGACCAGCGGAATCGCCATGCAGCGCTCGCCGCACGAACCGTACGCGGCGCCCATCAGCGCGTTCACCGCGTTGCCGATGTCGGCGTCCGGCATCACGACCGCGAAGTTCTTCGCGCCGCCGAGCGCCTGCACGCGCTTGCCGTGCGCGCAGCCGGTCGAGTAGATGTACTCGGCGATCGGCGTCGAGCCGACGAAGCTCACCGCCTTCACGCGCGGGTCGGTCAGCAGCGTGTCGACCGCTTCCTTGTCGCCGTTCACGACGTTCAGCACGCCCGGCGGCAGGCCCGCCTCGAGCGCGAGCTCGGCCATGCGCAGCGTCGACGACGGCGTACGCTCCGACGGCTTCAGCACGAACGTGTTGCCGCACGCGACCGCCATCGGCCACATCCACAGCGGCACCATCACCGGGAAGTTGAACGGCGTGATGCCGGCCGCGACACCGAGCGCCTGGAACTCGCTCCACGAATCGATCGCGGGGCCGACGTTCTTGCTGTGCTCGCCCTTCAGCAGCTCGGGCACGTAGGTCGCGTATTCGACGTTCTCGATCCCGCGCTGCAGCTCGCCCATCGCATCGGCGAGCACCTTGCCGTGCTCGGCGGTGATCAGCGCGCACAGCTCGTCGGCGTGTTCCTCGAGCAGCGTCTTGAAGCGGCTCATCACGCGGGCGCGCTTCAGCGGCGGCGTATTGCGCCAGGCCGGGAACGCGGCCTGCGCGGACGCGATCGCGGCTTCGACGGTCAGCTTGTCGGCGAGCGCGACGCTCTTGTGCGATTCGCCGGTGGCCGGGTCGAACACCGGCTGGACGCGGCTGCCGCCGTCGACGCGCTTGCCGTCGATCAGGTGGCCGACGGTGGAGGTCACATTGCTGTCGTGTTTCATGTATCTGACTCTTTCGTGAATTCGGTTATCGCTCAGGGCAAGCCGCGGCTCAGTCCACTTCGTTCAGTGCGTCGGACAGCGCGTTGACCAGGTTGTCGATCTCGCGCTTCTCCGAGATGAACGGGGGCGCCAGCTGGATCGTGTCGCCGCCGTAGCGCACGTAGAAACCCTTCGCCCAGCAGCGCATCGCGATCTCGTACGGGCGCCGTGCCGGCTCGCCCGGCAGCGCCGCGATCGTCAGGCCGGCAGCCAGCCCGTAGTTGCGGATGTCGGTGATGTGGCGCTGGCCCTTCAGCCCGTGCACCGCCGCTTCGAAATGCGGCGCGAGATCGCGCACGCGGGCCACCGCGTCTTCTTTCACCAGCAGGTCGAGCGCCGCGACGCCGGCCGCGCATGCGACCGGGTGCGCCGAATACGTGTAGCCGTGCGGGAACTCGAGCATGTACTCGGGGCCGCCCGCGGCCATGAACGTGTCGTAGATTTCCTTCGTCGCGATCACGCCGCCGAGCGGCTGCACGCCGTTCGTCACCTGCTTTGCGAAGTTCATGATGTCCGGCACCACGCCGAACGCATCGGCGCCCGTCATCGCGCCGGCCCGGCCGAAGCCCGTGATGACTTCGTCGAAAATCAGCAGGATGTCGTGCGCGGTACAGATGTCGCGCAGGCGCTTCAGATAGCCCTTCGGCGGCACGACCACGCCCGCCGAACCGGAGAACGGCTCGACGATCACGGCCGCGATGTTCGATGCGTCGTGCAGCGCGATCAGCTCGAGCAGGCGGTCGGCCAGCTCGGCGCCGTGCTCGGGCATCCCGCGCGAGAACTTGTTTTCGGCGAGTTGCGTGTGCGGCAGGAAGTCGGCATCGAGGCCCTGGCCGAACAGCTTGCGGTTCGGCCCGATCCCGCCGACCGAGATGCCGCCGAAGTTCACGCCGTGATAGCCCTTCTCGCGGCCGATCAGGCGCGTCTTCGTGCCCTTGCCCTTCGCGCGCCAGTAAGCGCGGGCCAGCTTCAGCGAGGTATCGGCCGCTTCCGAGCCCGAACCCGTGAAGAACACGTAGTCGAGGCCGGCCGGCGTCAGGTCCTTGATCTTGTTCGCCAGCTCGAACGATTTCGGATGGCCGAACTGGAACGCCGGCGCATAGTCGAGCTGCGCGACCTGGCGGCTCACGGCTTCGACGATTTCCGTGCGGCCGTGACCGAGGCCCGTGCACCAGAGACCCGACAGGCCGTCGAAGATCTTGCGGCCTTCGGCGTCCGTGTAATACGCGCCCTTGCCCGACACGATCATGCGCGGATCGGCCTTGAACTGGCGGTTGGCCGTGAACGGCATCCAGTGCGCGTCGAGCCACGCGGCGTCGGTGCGGAGGTTGGTTTCGTCGTGCTGGGCGGTGGTGATGTCGGTCATGTCGGTCGGCGCGGGGCGCCCCTCCTCCTTATGTTGATATTGCGCATTGTCGGGAGGCCAATTAGTCTTTTGAATATCGCAATATCAATGTTCACTTGCGCATCTATGCAAGCAAAGCAACCGAAGAGTCGCGCGCTGCTCGGGCAGCTCAGCGACATGGATCTCCGCCTGCTGCGGGTCTTCAAGGGCGTCGTGCAGTGCGGCGGGATGGCCGCGGCCGAACTGGAACTGAATATCGGCATCTCGACCATCAGCCGGCATGTGAAGGATCTGGAAACGCGTCTCGGCCTCGTGCTGTGCCGGCGCGGCCGCGCGGGCTTCACGCTGACGCCCGAGGGCCAGACGGTGTACGAGGAGACGTTGCGGCTGCTCGCGTCGATGGAAGCATTTCGCAGCAGGATCGACGGCATTCACGACCGGATGGGCGGCGAACTGCACATCGCGGTATTCGACAAGACGGCCACCAACGCGAACGCGCGGCTCGGCGACGCGATCCGCCAGTTCGCCGACGAAGCGCCCGACGTCGCACTGAACCTGCATGTCGCGTCGATCAACGAGGTCGAGCGCGGAATCATCGACGGCAGCTATCAGGTCGGGATCATTCCCGCGCACCGCAACTCGGGCAGCCTCGTGTATTCGGAGCTGTTCGACGAACGGATGCTGCTGTATTGCGGCCGCCAGCATCCGCTGTACGATGCGCCGCACGGCAAGCTCACGTGGACGACGATCCGCAATCATGCGTTCGCGGGCCTCGGCTTCCATTCGCCGAACATGGAGCTGAGCCATCGCGCGAAGCTCACGCGCAGCGCGACCGCATCGGACCAGGAGTCGATCGCGACGCTGATCCTGTCCGGCCGTTATCTCGGCTTCCTGCCCGACCATTACGCGGAAAGCTTCGAAAACAAGGGGCTGATGCAGCCGATCGCGCCGCACCGGTTCAATTACCGGTGCCGGTTCGTGAGCCTGCTGCGGCGCTCGCCGCGGCCGTCGCGGGCTGCGTTGCTGTTTCAATCGTGCCTGGAAGCCGCGCATGCTGCGGCGCGGCCGGCGGCGTAACGACTGCCGCGGCTGAGTGGCTGAGTGGCTGAGTGGCTGAGTGGCTGAGTGGCTGAGCGGCTGAGTGGCTGAACGGCTGAGTGGCTGAACGGCTGAGTGGCTGAACGGCTGAGTGGCTGAACGGCTGAACGGCTGAACGGCTGAACGGCTGAACGGCTGAACGGCTGAACGGCTGAACGGTCGGGCAGCCTACGTCGGTTTCACCGCCGGTCAAGCGCCATCGCCCGTGGCCGCCTGCGCACGCATCCGCTTCATGAAATGCGTCGCGACGAGCGCCGCGGCAAAACCGGACATCGCGCCGACGCCGAGCGCCCAGCGCGGGCCAAGATGATTCGCGACCCAGCCGGCCACCGGCGCGCCGATCGGCGTGCCGCCGAGCGCCACCGCGAGACGCAGCGCCATCACGCGGCCACGCATCGCCGGCTCGGTCGATAGCTGCACGAGGCTGTTGGTCGAGTTCATGAAGGTGATCGCGGCGATCCCGGTCAGCACGAGCGCGGCGCCGAACAGCCAGTAACCCGGCGCCAGCGCGGCGAGCGTGCAGCCGAGCCCGAACAGCGCCGCGCCGATCCACAGATGCCGGAAACGCGGCCGGTCGCGGCGCGCCGCGAGCAGCGCACCGGTAATCGTGCCGACGGCCATCATCGACGACAGCACGCCGAAGCCACGCGCGTCGACATGAAACACGCTGGCCGCCATCGTCGAGATGAACAACTGGAAATTGAGCCCGAACGTGCCGATCAGGAACAGCATCACGAGAATCGCCTTCAGGTCCGGGCGCTGCCATACATAGCGGAACCCGTCGAGCAGGCTCCCGCGCGTGCGGTCGGCTCGCGCATGCGCGCGCAACTCGTCGGCACGCAGCATCGACAGCGACGCCAGCACCGCGACGAAACTGAGCCCGTTGAGCAGGAACGCCCAGCCGGTGCCGACCGACGCGATGATGAAGCCGGCCGCCGCCGGCCCGATCATCCGCGCCGCGTTGAACGACGTCGAGTTGAGCGCGACGGCGTTCGCCAGTTCCCGATCGGCGACCAGCTCGGCAACGAACGTCTGCCGCACCGGCGCATCGAACGCCGACGCACAGCCGAACAGGAACGCGAACAGATACACGTGCCACAGCTGCGCGACGCCGGTCACCGTCAGCAGCCCCAGCAGGAGCGCGAGCCCGCCCATCAGCGCCTGGGTCGCCATCAGCAGCTTGCGCTGGTCGAAACGGTCGGCCGCGTAGCCCGTCCACGGCAGCAGCAGAAGCTGCGGGCCGAACTGCAGCGACATCACGATGCCGACGGCCGACGCGTCGTGATGCGTGAGCTGCGTGAGGACGAGCCAGTCCTGTGCGGTGCGCTGGATCCACGTGCCGATGTTCGACACCAGCGAGCCGATCGCCCACACGCGATAGTTGAAGCTGCGAAGCGAGCGGAAGACGCCCGCCGCCGGCACGCTCATGGCCGCTCCCGGTCGGGCTCGCTGCCGCCGTGCAGCTCACCGAAGCGCCGCGCGAGGAACAGGCCGAGCGCGAGGATGCCGAGGCCGAACGCCGCCGCGTCAGCCGTCACACGGAGATCGAAGTCGCCGACCCTGCACACCAGCACGTAGGCAATCACGAGGTTCGCGACACCCCACAAGACATTCACCGTGGACGACGACAACCCGCGCCCGGGCGGATTCGCGAACGGCGTCTGGAACGGCTCGCCGCGCAACCCGCTGACGAGATGCGGCACGACGTTCGCGAGAAACGCGCCGCCGAAGAAATACGACACGAGATGCGGGAGGTTCATGTTCGGGCTGTCCTTTCGGCGAGCGGGGCGGTTCACGGACGCGGCGATTCCTGGAATTCGGCGAGCCGCTGCAGCAGTTTCACGGCCGACGCGAGCTCGGCCTGCTCGGCCTCCGACAGTTGCGCGTGCAGCGCGCGGAACAGCCAGTCGTCCTTGGCCGCGCGGTTGGCCTGCAGCGCCTTGCGGAAACCGGGCGTGAGCGCGATCAGCGTCTGCCGGCCGTCGGTGGGATCGGGCTCGCCGCTGACGGCGCCGAGCGTCTCGAGCGTCGCGACCGTCACGCGCATCGACTGCGGCCGCACGCTTTCGGCGCGCGCGAGCGCCGACACGGTCGCGGGGCCGTCGCGGTCGAGCCGCAACAGCACCGATTTCTGCGATGACGTAAGGTCGTTCGGGTGGATTTGCTCCCGCATCCGCCGCATCAGCTTGCCGACCGAGATGCGAAGTTCGCCGGCAAGGCCGGCCAGCGGGAGCGCTTCGGAGGAAGGCAATGGCGTGTTCATGAAATCAAGATAGCAGATATACAGTCAAACTGTACAGTTTAGCTGCGTATTTCAAGCTGTAAGGATCGCCTCGTCGCATGTGCTCGAAAGCCAACGCTATACGTCCCGCTCGGCTGCACAAGCCGTGCTCTGCGATAATGCGGGCTCCCCATTTCCGCTCCGCCGCCCGCCATGACGCAGCCGTCCGCCCCGCTCTCCACCGACCTGCCGCCGATCTCGTGCCTGCCCGGCGACGCGCTGCCGTGGCTGCCGATGAGCGCCGACCTGCCGGGGCTGGCGATCAAGTACCTGCACATCAATGCGGCCGAAGACACACTCACCGCGCTGCTGAAGATGCCGGCCGGCGGCACGCTGCCGCGCCACCGTCATGAAGGCGAGGTGTTCGTCCATACGTTGCAGGGGGCGTGGCGCTACCGCGAATACGACTGGGTGGCGCACGCCGGCTCGACGGTGCTCGAACCGGCCGGCTCGGTGCATACGCCGGAAACGCTCGGCGCGCCGGGTGAGGACGTGATCACGCTCAACGTGATGCGCGGCGATCTCGTGCTGCTCGACGATGACGGCCGCGAGACCGCGCGCGAGAACTGCCGCGTCGCGCTGCTGCGCCAGCGCAAGCATGCGCGTACGGCACCGGACGACGCCGCGCCGTTCGTCACGCGCTAAGGCAGGCGCTAACGCGGGCGCCACCGTCGCGTCACGGTCCGCGTGGCGCTCGCGCGCCCTGTCGACCGGATGGCCGCCGGTGCGCGTCGCCGGCCGCCCCGATCGTCACCGAAAGCGCCGGAAAAACGTCCGAATATCGTCGGCCAGCCGATCCGGCTCTTCCATCGCCGCGAAATGGCCGCCGCTCGGCATGTCGGTCCATTGCACGACGTCGAACACGCGTTCGAGCCAGCTGCGCGGCGGACGGCTGATTTCCTTCGGAAAGCGCGCGAACGCGACGGGCACCGTCACGCGTTGCCCGGCCGCGAAGCGCATGGGCTGCAGGCGGTTTTCCCAATACATCTGCATCGATGAGCCGATGCAGCCGGTGAACCAGTAGAGCGAGATGCCGGTCAGCAGCGCATCGTGCGAAAACCGCCGTGCGACATCGCCGTCGCAATCGCTCCACGCGCGGAATTTCTCGGCGATCCACGCGGCCAGTCCGGCCGGCGAATCGTTGAGCGCGACGGCCAGCGTCTGCGGCTTCGTCATGTGCACATGCGCGTAGCCGCCTTCCAGCGCGGCCCACTCGCCGCGCTGCGTCACGAAGGCCCGTTCGTCGTCGGTCAGCGGCACGGCCGCGTCGGCCGGAGGTTCGTAGCTGCCGGGCAGGTAGTTCAGATGGATGCCGTCCACCCGGTCGGCATGCCGCGCGCCGAGCGCGATCGACACGCCTGCGCCGAGATCGCCGCCTTGTGCGCCGAAGCGTCGATAGCCGAGGCCGGACATCAACGCCGCCCAGCAGTCGGCGACCTGCAATGCCGACATGCCGGGTGCCGTTGGCGCGGGCGAGAACAGGAAGCCGGGCAGCGACGGGACGACGACATCGAACGCGTCGTCAGGATCGCCGCCGAATGCCGCCGGATCGCACAGGCGCTCGATCAACGCGGCGAATTCGAACACGGAGCCCGGCCAGCCGTGCGTGATGACGAGCGGATAAGGTTTCGGTCCCGCCCCACGCCGATGGATGAAGTGCACGCGCTGCCCGCCTGCGTCCGCGACGAACTGCGGCAACCGGTTCAGCGCACGTTCCACCGCACGCCAGTCGAAGCGCTCGGCCCAGTACTCGGTCAGTTCGCCCAGCCACGCGCCGTCCACCCCCTGCTGCCACGGCTCGGCGGGCGTGAGCAACGACGGGCGGCGGGCGCGCAGGCGCCGACGCAGGTCATCCAGCGCGTGATCGGGTATCGCAATCTCGAACGGCTCGGCGTGCATGGTGTCTCCTCGCGAAACGTGCCGGAGATTCTGCGCGATTTTTCCGACGCGCGCTGGCGTCCCGCGCCCGCGGGCATCAGCCCGCTTCCCGCTCGTCCGCACGCGCGTCGCGCCGCATCGCCTGCGGCGGGACGCCGAACCCGCGCACGAACGCCTCGCGCATGTGGCGGCGGTCGCGAAAGCCGTTTTCCTTCGCGATCACGTCGAGCGAATGGCGGCTCTGCTCGATCATCAGTCGCGCGCCCTCCAGCCGCAGCCGCTCGATCGCCTTCGCCGGCGACTGCCCCGTTTCGAGCGTGAACACGCGGCTGAACTGGCGCGGGCTCAGGTGGACGGCTTCGGCGAGATCCTCGACGGTCAGCGCGCGGCCGAGATTCTGCCGCGCGTAGTTCAGCGCGTTCTGGATCCGGTCGGATTTCGGTGCGAGCTCCAGCATTTCGGAATGCTGCGACTGGCCGCCGGCGCGCCGCTGGTGCATCACGAGCTTGTGCGCGACCGAGCGGGCGGCATCGGCGCCGAGATCCTTTTCCACCATCGCGAGTGCGAGGTCGAGGCCGGCCGTCATCCCGGCCGACGTCCAGATCGGGCCGTCGACGATGTAGATCCGGTCGTCCTCGACGCGGATCTCCGGATAGCACCGCTGCATGTCGCGGCCGAACGCCCAGTGCGTCGTCGCGCGGCGCTGCGCGAGCAGCCCGGCTTCGGCCAGCACGAACGCGCCCGTGCAGATGCCGGCGATCCGCCGCGCGCGTGCGTTGGTGCGGCGCAGGAACGCGACGACGCCGGCCGGCGCCGGCGAAGCGAGCGGATCATTGACGCCCGCGACGATCCACGTATCGACGGCGATCCGCCCGCGCAGCGCGTGCGTGGCGACCGGCAGCCCGAGCGACGAGCGCACGTCGCCGCCGTCGACCGAATAGATGGCCATCCCGTAGAACGGCTCGCTCATGCCCATGTTCGCGTACTCGAACACCGATTGCGCGGCGAGCGCCATGATCTGGAAGCCGTCGCTAATCAGAAAGCCGATGCGGTGCATGTGGGTTCTCCCGTCCCGGGCGAAGGGGTCGACCCGATGTCCTGAATCATACCCATCTACGTCATTTGTGTCGCAACGATTCGAGACCAGAATGGCTTCACGCCATCCGGCCATTTCCCTCGAAACGGAGCACATCATGACGCAAGCACATCGCGGTACCGCCCTCATTACCGGCGCCTCGTCGGGCATCGGCGCCGTCTACGCGGACCGCCTCGCGCGCCGCGGCTACGACCTGATCCTGGTCGCACGCAATCGCGACCGCCTGGCCGCCCTCGCCGACCGCATCACGAACGACACGCAGCGCAGCGTCGAGATCATCGACGCCGACCTCAACGACCGCGCGGCACTCGCCGCCGTCGAGGCGAAGCTGAAGCAGGATGCGAGCATCACGCTGCTGGTGAACAACGCGGGCATCGGCACGCACACGCCACTGCTCGACAGCGACATCGATGCGATGACGCGGATGATCGACCTCAACGTGACCGCGCTCACGCGCCTCACCTATGCGGCGGTGCCCGGCTTCGTCGCCCGCGGCAACGGCGCGGTGATCAACATTTCGTCGATCGTCGCGATCTCGCCGGAAACGCTGAACGGCGTGTACGGCGGCAGCAAGGCGTTCGTGCTCGCGTTCAGCCAGTCGCTGCATCACGAACTCGCCGACAAGGGCGTGCAGGTGCAGGCCGTGCTGCCCGGCGCGACCGCCACCGATTTCTGGCAAACGGGCGGCCTGCCGCTCGAGCACCTGCCGAAGGAAATCGTGATGTCGGCGACCGACATGGTCGACGCGGCGCTGGTCGGCTTCGATCGCGGCGAACTCGTGACGATCCCGTCGCTGCACGCGGGTGACGAATGGGCCGCGTACGAGGCCGCGCGCCGCACGATGGCACCGCACCTGTCGGCCGATACGCCCGCGCCGCGTTATTCGACGGCGGGCTGACCACGCGACGCTCGCAGGTCGAAAGCAATCGCCGTTTCGAAGCCCGGGAGGTGCTGCGGAACACGGTGATACGTGGCGAATCGCCCGTCATCATCCGAAGTTCGGCGGCACGTTTCCGGGCATCTGCGGATTGATGAATTCGTCCGAGGGAACGCACACCGGATTGTTTCCCGATCGGCCTGGCGTCCCGCCGCCCCGTTGCTCGACATATTCGGGACGGATCGTGTAGGCTGGCGCCCCTGCCCCTACACACCCCGACTCGCCATGGACAATGCCAAACGAACCGCGCGCATCGCGTCAGTTCTTCTCGTCGTCGCGCTCATCGAGCTGCTGGCGCTGCTGTTCGGCTATGGGTTCGCCAGTTCGATGGACGATCCGTACATGGGCCTTCGCGTGTTCATCACCGCGCTCTTCTGGGCGGCCGGCCTGTCGGCCATCGGGGTCATGGCGGCAATCGCGTGCCTGTCGATCGACCAGCAGGCGCGCGGCGGCACGATCAACTGGGCGCTGGCGCTGCACGGGCTGATCGTCCTGCCCGGGCTGTTCATGTCCTTCCACTGAACCGCACCGCCGAGCCGCACCGCCACCGCCCGCGTCACGCCGATTCCGCACGCGGCGCCGCCCGCACACCCACCAGCATCGCGACTGCGCACGCGGCCAGCAGCGCCGCGATCATCAGCATCGCCGGGTCCATGCTGCCGGTTCGGGTGCGGATCAACCCGACGAGCCACGGCGTGATCATCCCGCTCGACACGCCGATGCTGCTGATCAGCGCGATCCCGCCGGCCGCGCCCGCGCCGGAGAAATACGCGGACGGCACGGCCCAGAACACCGGATGCGCGGCGAAGATCAGCATCGCCGCGACCGACAGCAGCGCCATCATCGCGACGATGCTCGACAGGTGCAGCGTCAGCAACGCGAGCGCCACCGCGCCGCCGAGCACGCATGCCGCGAAGTGCCAGCGCCGTTCGCGCCTGCGATCGGAGCGCCGCGCGATCGCGATCAGGCCGGCCGCGCCGATCGCATTCGGCACCACCGACAACAGGCTGATCTGCACGACGTCGTGAATGCCGAATTCGCGGATCATCAGCGGCATCCAGAACAGCAGCATCAGGAGCGCGGTGGTCAGCGAGAAATAGATGAATGCGAACAGGTAGGTGCGCGGTTCGGCCAGCACCTGCCGCAGCGAATGCGGCGCCGGCGTCCCGGCACCGGCGCGGTCGGCGGCGAGGTCGGCCGCGAGCCGCTGGCGGTCGGCGTCGGACAGCCAGCTCGCCTGCTCGGGGCGATCGCACAGCCAGAACCAGGCCATCACGCCGAGCAGGATCGCGGGCGCGCCTTCGATCGCGAACATCCACTGCCAGCCGTGCAGCCCGAGCACGCCCGACATCCCGCGCATCAGCCAGCCCGACAGCAGCCCGCCGACCATCCCCGCCACCGCGACGCCCGCGTAGAAGATCGACAGCACCGACGCGCGCCGGCGTGCCGGATACCAGTACGTCAGGTAGAACACCACGCCCGGAAAGAACCCGGCCTCGAACAGCCCGAGCAGGAAACGCAGCACGTAGAAATGCTTCGCGCTGTCGACGGTGATCATCGCGACCGACACCGCACCCCACAGGAACATGATCCGCGCAAACGTGCGGCGCGCGCCGAAGCGGCGCAGCAGCGCGTTGCTCGGCACCTCGAACAGCACATAGCCGACGAAGAACAGCACCGCGCCGAGGCTGTACATCGCATCGGTCAGGCCGAGATCCTGCCGCATCTGCAACTGCGCGAAGCCGATGTTGCTGCGATCGAGGATCGACACGATGTAGCAGACGAACAGGAACGGCACGATTCGCGCACCGATGCGGCGGTACAGCGCGTCGTCGTCCGTTGAAGCGATACCGGACGCGACGGCACGCGCGGCGTCCGCTTGAAGAGGGGCTGACATCGATCGTCTCCTCGCTGGGTTCGGGTACGGGACTCACACGTCGTGCCAGTCGCCGCCGCCCGCGAGCAGCGACCGGCCGTGGCTCGCTCAGTCGCGCGGCGCCGCTTCGCCTTTCACGCCGAGCATCAGCGCGACGCCGCTCGCCACCAGCAGCGCGGCCAGCAGATACACGGCGAGATCCATGCTGCCGGTGCGCGTGCGGATCATCCCGATCACCCACGGGCTGACGATCCCGCTCGTGATCCCGATGCTGCTGATCAGCGCGATCCCGGCCGCGGCGGCGTTGCCCGACAGGTAGCGGGTCGGCACCGCCCAGAAGATCGGCAATGCGGCGAAGATCAGCGTCGCCGCGACCGACAGGCACGCGAGCATCGCCGCGAAGCTGTGCAGATGCAGCGTCAGCGCCGCGAGCGCGAGCCCGCCGCCGATCGTGCAGCACGCGAAGTGCTTGCGCCGCTCGCCGGTGCGGTCCGAACGACGCGCGATCAGGATCAGCCCCACCGCACCGACCGCGTTCGGCACGACCGTGTACAGGCTCACGGCCACGACGTCGGTCACGCCGAAGTCGCGGATCATCAGCGGCATCCAGAAGTTGAGCGTCAGCGACGCGCAGGTCAGCGAGAAATAGATGAACGCGAACAGGTACACGCGCGGGTTCGCAAGCGCCGCCACGAGGCTGCGCCCGTCGTGCGCGTGGCCGTGGCCGCGGCCGTCGGCGCACAGCGCGGCGACCCGCGCCTTTTCATCGGGCGTGAGCCACGTGGCGTCCTGCGGCCGGTCGACCAGCAACGTGAACGCGACGAACGCGAGCAGGATCGCCGGCGCGCCTTCGATCGCGAACATCCACTGCCAGCCGTGCAGCCCGAGCACGCCGCTCATGTCGCGCATGATCCAGCCCGACATCAGGCCGCCGAGCACGCCGGCCACCGCGACGCCCGCGAAGAACACCGAGATCGCGGCCGCGCGCCGGTTCGCGGGGAACCAGTAGGTCAGGTACAGCACGATGCCGGGAAAGAAGCCCGCTTCGAACACGCCGAGCAGGAAGCGCAGCACGTAGAAATGCGACGGCTGCGACACGAACATCATCCCGGTCGACGCGATGCCCCACAGCAGCATGATCCGCGTGAAGGTGCGGCGCGCGCCGAAACGCGCGAGCAGCAGGTTGCTCGGCACTTCGCAGAACACGTAGCCGACGTAGAACACCGCGGCGCCGAGGCCGTACATCGCATCGCTGAAGCCGAGATCGTGCTTCATCTGCAACTGCGCGAAGCCGATGTTGATCCGGTCGAGGAACGAGATGACGTAGCAGAGGAACAGGAACGGCACGATCCGCCACGCGATCTTGCGGAACAGCAGCGCGTCGTCCGTGGCGGCGGAAGCGGAAACCGAAGCGCTCGCGTGCGCGAGCGTCGCTTCGGCGGGAAGCGATTGGGGCATGTCTCTCTCCAAACAGGCTGCGCGATTCGAGCGCGCAGCCGTCTCCCAGGGCGTACGTGCGCCCTGCTTTCTTGTGAGATCGGATACGGCGGACGGAAAGCCGGCAGGAAGCCGTGGCCCGTCGCCGCGTCAGAAAAAAGGCGGAGCGCCCTGCCGGACACCCCGCCTGTGCAAGCCGCTCAGTCCTGCAGCGCGGCCCACATTTCCTTGTCACGCTGCGCGGTCCAGATGCGCGGATGCGTGATGCCGCTCGCTTCGTCGAAGGCACGCGACACGTCGAACGGCAAGCAGTGCTCGTAGATGAACACGTGGCCGAACTTCGGATCCATCGCTTCACGCGTGAGCGCCATCGACGCCTTCAGGTCGAGCTTCTGCTCGACGGCCTTGCGGCCCTGCGCGAGCAGCGTCGTGACGAAATCCTTCGTGTAGTCGAGGCCCTTGTTCACGTCGGCCGGGTTCAGCAGCGCCGGGCCGCGGCCCGGCACGAGCTTCTCGGCGCCGAGCGCGCGCAGCGCCTCGAGGGTGGCCGGCCATTGTTCGAGCTGCGCGTCGCCGCAGTAGCACGCGGCGTCGTATTCGACGAGGTCGCCCGAGAACAGCACTTTCTGCGACGGAATCCAGACGATCGTGTCGCCCTTCGTGTGGCCCGAGCCGACGTGCATTATCTTCACTTCGAGCTTGCCGAGGAACAGCGTGATCTCGCGCTCGAACACGAGCGTCGGCCAGGTCAGGCCGGGCACCGTCTCGACACCCGCGAACAGGCGCGGGAAGCGCTCGATCTCCGACTTCATGTCGGCCTCGCCGCGCTCGACGATCATCTCGTACGTGCCGCGGCTCGCGATCACGTGCTGCGCGCCTTCGTCGAAATACGCGGACGCGCCGAGCACGCGCACCGCGTGGTAATGCGACAGCACCACGTGCTTGATCGGCTTGTCGGTCACGCTGCGGATCTTCGCGATCAGGTCCTGCGCCATCGCGGGCGTCGCGGTCGTGTCGACGATCAGCACGCTGTCGTCGCCGATGATCACGCCCGAGTTCGGGTCGCCTTCGGCGGTGTACGCGTAGGCGTTCTCGGACAGCTTCGTCCAGGTGACTTTCTTCTCTTCCAGATCGGCTTGGGAGGCGAATGCTTTGGCCATGTTGCGTTCCGTGGCTGCGAGCCATGTGTTGAGGGGAGTGAGCGGATCATCTTCCCGCGCCGGATATTTGTCAATGACAAAGTCGCTTGCTATTGTCTAATACGGGTAAACCTGCGGGCTGGCGCGATAAATGGCGTCGGATACCATGCGGGGTTTCGTCAACGGAAGAATCATCGCGTGCAGAACCACGAAGTCAGCGCAGACGACGCGCCGCCCAAGGCGCAGCGCGGGATCCAGAGTGTCGAGGTCGGCGGCCGGCTGCTCGACGCGCTCGCGCGCCGGCGCAAGCCGCTCGGCCTGTCCGAGCTGGCCGCGGCGGCCGACCTGTCGACCGCGCAGGCGCACACCTATCTCGTCAGCCTGACGCGGCTCGCGCTCGTGAAGCGCGATGCGATCACCGGCAACTACGAGCCGGGCCCGTTGTCGCTGCGGCTCGGGCTGATGTCGATCGAGCGCCAGCCGGCCTATCGCGCGGCGCTGCCGCACGCGGCGCGGCTCGCGGAAGCGGTCGGCCTGAGCGTCGCGCTGTCGGTGCCGGGCGTGCTCGGGCCGACGATCGTGCGCATCGAGCACGGCGGCTATCCGCTGCACGTGAACCTGCATGTGGGTTCGGTGATGTCGCTCGACACGACGGCCACCGGCCGCGTGTTCCGCGCGTTCGGCGATCCCGCGCAACTCGATGCGATGGCGGCCAGCCAGGCCGGCGCGGGCGCCACGCTCGCGGGCGCCGAGCAGCCCGCGCCGGACGCCGGCGTGCCGCAGGCGGAACTCGACGCGATCCGCGCACGCGGTATCGAGCGCGGCGTCGACCTGCCGAGCCCCGGCGTCAGCGCGATGTGCGTGCCGGTGTTCGACGCGCAAGGCACGCTGCAACTCGCGTTGACGGTGATCGGTTCGACGGGCTCGATCGACGTCGACTGGGACGGCCCGATCGCGGCGGCGTTACGCGACGCGGCTCGTCAGGCAACTGCATCGCTCGGCGCGGCGCACGATGCGCCTCCGCCGGCGTCCACCTCGACGCCGACCGCCCCGCGCGTGCCGCCCGCACTGGCCGACGATATGAAGACGCAGCGCGGGATCAATGCCCTCGACAGCACCGGCGAGCTGCTGCTCGCGCTGGTGTCGGCGGGCCGCGCGCTGCCGCTGCGCGATCTCGCGGCAGCCGCCGGCATGCCGGCCGCGAAGGCCTTTCCGCATCTCGTCAGCCTGCAGAAGATCGGCCTGCTGAGCCGCGACGACGCCGGCTGCTTCGGCGGCGGCCCGCTCGGGCAGGCGCTCGGCCTGATCGCGATGCAGCGCGTGTCGCCGACACGCGACGCGGAAGCCGAAATCGTCGCGCTGGCCGGCGCGACCGACATGAGCGTCGCGGCCGCGACGCTCGGGCCGCTTGGCCCCACGGTAATCCGCCTGGAGGAATCGGCACGACCGCAGCACGTGAGCCTGCAGGTCGGCACGGTGATGTCGCTCGTCAATACGGCGATCGGACGGATCTTCGCGGCCGGCATGTCCGACGACGTGCTGGCCGACCTGCTCGCCAACGAGCCCGTGCGCCTCGCGGGCCGCGCCGCCGCGCCGGTCGACGCGGCCTTCCGCGCGCGGCTCGCGACGATCCGCGCGGACGAACTCGATTTCGCATTCGACGCGCCGGTGCCGGGCATCGGGACGGTCGCCGCGCCCGTGTTCGATCACACCGGCAGCATCCGGCTCGTGATCGCGATCATCGGCTCATCGCGCGGCTTTCCGCGCGGGCCGGACAGCGACCTCGCGCAGACGTTGCTCGCCGCGACGCGACGGCTGTCGTGGCGGTTCGGGTGGATCGGCGGATAGCCGCCCCCTTTTTCCTCTTCTTCCCCCCGCCAGACCGCGCCGCGAGGCGCAGCCTCGTCACGCCTGCGCGCCAGGCCTTTCCGGGGGGGGGGGGGGATGGCCGTACTAAATGACATCGCTATGAAGCCGTGTGCGACCACCATTCATGTTGCATCGCGGCAACATAAACCGTCAGGAATTCCCATATAACGAAATCGCATTTCACAAAGCGGAGGTGTTTCGCTATGATTGGGGTTATCCCTAACTCGCCACCTATATGGGGCATCGTCATGCAAACGTCTAACACCTCCGACCGTTCCACCGAATCCGCTGGCTGGCTCGCACGTATGGGCGAGCTGATTGCAGAAGCTTGGGCACTCCACCTCGAGAACTGCGAAGTCATCGCTGAAGCACACGCACGCCTGCCGCGCTGAGCGCGGAATGGCCGGCCGCCAGCCGGTTGGCCCCACGATACCCTGCCTGATCCGCTTGCCCGGACGCGCGCCACGAGGCCGCCGCGTCGGGCAACGGATTGCAAGGCAAGTCGTCGGAAACAGGCCGGGTAGTCCCGTTGAATGCGCGCCGTGTTTCAGGCGCGCGTTGAAGTCGCCTTGAAGTTGCTTTAAAGCCGATGCCGGCGCCGCGATCAACCTCGGCGCGGTTTTGTCTGCCGGTTGCCCGGGCAGGCAGTTGTTATCTCGCCAGCGCGAGCGGAAGATTCATCCGCGTTGCGGACCCAGGCGCCGAACCCCGCCTGATGCCTGCCCCCTCTCCCGATTGCCGGCTTGCTCCGCGCAAACGCGCAGCCTCATGCGCCGTCGTTTCAACGACGGCCGCACACGCTTCCCCGTCCCCCATCACACCTGAATCGACGGCACGTCCTTCATGCAGCGCAGTGCGAACATCGAGCGGCTGTGACGGATGCTCGAAATCTTGTACAGCTTTTCGCGCAGGAACCGCTCGTAGCCGGCCGTGCCGTCCACCGCGACCTTGATCCAGTAGTCGTACTCGCCCGACACGAGATAGGCCTCGAGCACCTCGGGCAGCGCCGCGAGTTCCTCGCCGAAGCGCGCGAGCGCGTCGTCCTCGTGGCGATCGAGCGTGACTTCGAGGATCACGATGTCCGCATAGCCCAGCTTGCGCTGATTGACGAGCGCGACGTAACCGTCGATGTAGCCGTCCACCTCCAGTTGCCGCGTGCGATTCCAGCACGCGGTGGTCGACATGCCGATCTGTTCGGCCAGTTCGGCGTTCGACAGACGCGCATTTTTCTGCAGGGCGCCGAGGATCTTGCGGTCCTGGCTATCGAGCGTTTTCGGCGAGCGTTCACGTGTGGCCATGGCAAAAAGAATCATCTACTGGAAACCGGGATTCTATCTGAACGACATTCCGGATATGTGTCGGTTTGTGTGGAAAAGCGGAAGCCTTTTAATCCGGCCCCTTGATATATTTTTACCCATGCCTGCTGTCCGGCACGTTCCCGCGACAACCCTTCGCACCGGGACGCACGGCCGCAATCACGAGTTGCGGTGCCGGCCGGCAGGCATGCGATTCCCCGCCGCCCGCGCGCCTATCCGGCCGCGCGGCTTCGGCGCCCGTGTTCCTGTTCCTGCCCTACCCGTCATGTCGTTCAGGCTTTACCTGTCGTTTCTCGCGGCTTCCGCCGTTCTCGTCTACGCCCCCGGCCCCGTCAACCTCCTCACCATGAACCAGGCGCTACGCGCCGGCTGGCGCCGCGCGCTGCCGTGCGTCTGGGGCGGCACGCTCGCCGTGCTGCTGCAACTCGCGCTGACCGCGCTGTGCCTGAATTCGCTCGTGCATCTCGACGAGCGCGCGCTGACCGTACTGCGCTGGGCCGGCGCGGCCTACCTCGTGTGGCTCGGCTGCAAGCAATGGCTCAGCCGTACGCCGGCCGGCGCACCCGCCGCCTCGGCCGGAACGGCCGCGCCGGACACCGACTCGCACCGCGCGCTGTTCTGGCGCGGCGTGGCGACCTCGGGCCTGAATCCGAAGACGCTGCTGTTCTTCCCGTCATTCTTCCCGCAGTTCATCAGCCCCAACGCCGACTGGAGCCTGAACCAGCAGTACCTGCTGCTCGCGGCGACGTTCGCGGTGCTGTTCGCGGGCGGCGTCGCGTCAATGGCGCTGTTCTCGCACCGGCTGAGCCGCGCGCTGCAGCGGCCCGCGCGGATGCGCGCGATGAACCGCGTCACGGGCGGCCTGCTCGTCGGGATGGGCGCGATCATGGTCGGCTGGAACTGAAAGGGGCCGGGCGGCCGGCTTCATCGCGGCCGCCGCAACGCTCCTCGAAAAAGCAGCCGATTGCCGAATGCTTTAGGGTAGCGGCTGTTTCGTTGGACATGCCCGGCCAGCCGGGCGACTGGATGAAGCTTCTCACTTCCCGCCTGCGGCGCCTGTTCGCGCCGATCGGCCTGCACTGGTATCTCGCTCTCCTCCTCGCGCTCGACGCGCTCATGGTGCTGCGCCCCGTCGTCGAGCATGCCCGGCTCGGCGTGCATCACGCGTGGCTCGCCGATGCGCTGAACCTCGTCGACAACGCCGGGCTCGTCGTGTTGCCGCAAGTGGTCGTCGCGGCCGGCCTCGCGACGATGGCCATCGGCATCGTGCTGCGCGCCCGCGTCGCGTGGGTGCTGTCGATCCTGCTGCTGGTCGCGGCCGCCGCGATCAGCGTGCTCGGCGGCTATCGCAGCCACGCGGTGTTCGTCTACACGGCCGTGCTGGCCGTCGCGCTGCTGTACTACTGGCGGCACTTCGACCGCGCGAGCGTCGCCGCGAGCAGCCTGTTCGCGTTGCTGAGCATCGTGTCGCTGCTGATCTACGCGACCTTCGGCGTGCTGTATCTCGGCGACGAATTCACGCCGCCCGTCCACGATCTCGCCACGGCCGTCTATTTCTCGATCGTGTCGATGTCGACGGTGGGCTACGGCGACATCGTTCCGCACGCGCCGACCGCCCGCCTGTTCACCGCGTCGGTGATCGTGCTCGGCATCACGGTGTTCGCGACGTCGATCAGCGCGGTCGTCGGCCCCGTGATCGGCGGCAATCTGAAACGGATCGTCAAGGGAGGCATTTCGAACGTGATCCGCAAGCATCATTACCTGATCGTCGGCGCGACACCCGTCGCGCATGCGGTGCACGACGGGCTGCGCAAGCGCGGCTACGCGGTGACCGTCGTCGTGCCGGCCGGCGTCGAGCACAACTATCCGGCCGCGACCGACCTGATCGTCGGCGATGCGACCGACCACGCGGTGCTGGAACGCGCCGGCGCGGCGACCGCGCGGGCGGTGCTCGCGCTGCGTTCCGACGATGCCGAGAACGCCTTCATCATCCTCGCGATCCGCGAGATCGCCCCGTCGGTGCGCACGGTCGCGCTCGTGAACCAGCAACGCAACCTCGAGCGGCTGCGCCTCTTGAAGCCCGACATGGTGTTCTCGCCGCAGCAGCTGGCGGGCGAACTGCTGGCCAGCACGCTCAACGACGAACCCGTCGACAAGTCGCTGATCTCGCACCTGCTGTTCGGCACGGCCGACGCCGCATGACCATGTGACCGCACGACCCTGAGCCCCGGATTGGCCGGTGCGTGCCCGGTACAATCGCGCGATGTCCGAATTGCTCACTTACGGCGGCCTGTTCGCCGTGTCGATGGTCGCCGCGACCCTGTTCCCGCTCCAGTCCGAAGCCGTGCTCGCCGGCCTGCTGCTCGCCGGGCGCGAACCCGTGTGGGCGCTGGTGCTCGTCGCGAGCATCGGCAACGTCGCCGGCTCGGTGATCAACTGGGCGCTCGGGCGCGGCATCGAGCACTTCCGCGAGCGCCGCTGGTTTCCCGTCAAGCCCGCCGCGCTCGCGCGCGCCGAGCGCTGGTATGCGCGCTACGGCCGCTGGTCGCTGCTGCTGAGCTGGGCGCCCGTGATCGGCGATCCGCTGACGATGATCGCCGGCGTGCTGCGCGAGCCGCTGCCGTCGTTCCTCGCGATCGTGACCGTCGCGAAAGTCGCGCGGTATCTCGCGATCGCGTGGCTCGTGACGCACTGACACCCGCTTCCCGTCGCCCGCCCGCGCGGCAGCCGCACCGGCTAACGTTGCCATCGACGACGCGCCGCTAAAGATTTCGCCGAAGTTGCCGTATTAACCGGTCGACTAGCGGTGACGCGTGCGTTCCGCCTCCTCTCCCTCCCCACTCAGGATGTTCCATGAGATTGACTCAATTGGGCCGGGTGAGCGTCGGCGCGCGTCTCGCGGCGCTGGCGTGCGCACTCGTCGCCGTGCTGTTTACCGTGTTCGCGTGGACGCTCGCCCATTTCGCCGGCCAGCAGCTGGCAGAAGAAGCACACATGCGGATCGTCGACAAGGAACAGTCGATCCGCGCGATGGTCGACCTGTTCGACAAGGCGCTGTCGGCCGAAGCGAACCGCTCGATGTCGCTGTTCGCGAGCTTCCTGCCGCCCGATTTCTCGCTCGACCCGGCGCGCACCGTCGACATCGGCGGCGTTGCCGCGCCGACCCTGCTCGCGGGCGGCCAGCCGCTCGACCTCGACTATTCGATTCCCGACCAGTTCCTGAAGAAAAGCGGCGCGATCGCGACGATCTTCGCGCGCGACGGCGACGACTTCGTGCGCATCACGACGTCGCTGAAGAAGCAGGACGGCGCGCGTGCCGTCGGGACGAAACTCGACCGTGCCGGCCCCGCGTACGCACCGCTCGTCGCCGGACGCAGCTACACGGGCCTCGCGAAGCTGTTCGGCCGGCCGTACATCACGCAGTACAAGCCGGTGACCGATGCGACCGGCCGCGTGATCGGCGCGCTGTTCGTCGGCCTCGACATCGGCGCCGAACTCAAGCTCGTCGAGGACGGCATCCGCTCGCTGAAGATCGGCGACAACGGCTACTACTTCGTGCTCGATGCGTCGCAGGGCCCGTCGCGCGGCACCTTCGTCGTGCATCCGGATGCCGACGGCCAGCGTGCCGACGACACGCGCGCGCCGTACGCGCAGATGCTCGCAACCGGCCAGGGGCGGCTCGCGTACACGTCGACCGACCCGGCCGCGCACGATGGCGGCCCGACCGCCAAATTCGTGTCGTTCACGACGATTCCGCAGTGGCAATGGCTCGTCGGCGGCATCGCGCTCGACGACGAACTGCTCGCCACCATGCGCGCCACCCGCAACCGCTTCCTGATGATCGGCGCGGTGCTCGTCGCGGCGTTCGCGACGCTGTTCGTCATCGTGGTGCGCCGCGTCGTGAGCCGGCCCCTCGATGCGGCGGCACGGGCGTCCGAACGCTATGCGGCGGGCGATCTCAGCGTGCGCATCCGCGATGGCGCGGCCACGCGCGGCCAGGCGGGCGACGACGAGATCGGCCGGCTCGTGCAGGCGGTCGACGGAATCGGCGACGGCCTCGCGCGGATCGTCGCGCAGGTGCGCAACAGCTCCGCGGACATCGCGCGCGGCACGGTCGACATTGCCGCCGGCAGCAGCGACATCGCCGCGCGGATCGCGACGCAGGCGAGCAGCGTCGAACAGACGGCCGCCAGCATGGAACAGATCACCGCCGCCGTGCAGCAGAGTGCCGAGCACGCGGCGCAAGCCAATGCGCTGGTCGCGGACGCGTCGGCCGCCGCGACGAACGGCGACGCCGCAGTGCAGCGCGTGGTCGCGACGATGGGCGACATCGGCCGCGCGACGCGCCGGATCGCCGAGATCACCGGGGCGATCGAAGGCATCGCGTTCCAGACCAACATCCTGGCGCTGAACGCGGCCGTCGAGGCCGCGCGCGCCGGCGAACACGGCAAGGGCTTCGCGGTGGTCGCGGCCGAGGTGCGCGCGCTCGCGCAACGCAGCGCGGCCGCGGTCAAGGAGATCGACGCGCTGAGCGCCGAATCGTCGACGACCGTCGAACAGGGCTACCGGATCGCGGAGGCCGCTCGCGGCACGATGCGCGACATCGTCGCGCGCGTCGACCAGGTCAGCACGCTGATCGGCGAAATCAGCGCCGCGTCGCGCGAACAGTCGACCGGTATCGAGCAGGTGAACCTGGCCGTCACGCAGATCGGCGACGCGACGCAGCAGAACGCGATGCTGATTTCGGATGCCGAACGCGCGGCCGTCGCGCTGCGCGATCAGGCCGCGCACCTGTCGGACGCGGTCAGCGTGTTCCGGCTCGAACGGAAGGCGTGACGGAGAACGGCTGGCCGGCGACGGCCGGCCCATCGCCTACTTCTTGTTCTTGTCGTCGCCTGCCAGATCGATCGCCTTGTCCGATCCCACCGCGTTGCGCAGCTGGAACTTCTGGATCTTGCCGGTCGACGTCTTCGGCAGTTCGCCGAACCGCACGGCCTTCGGCACCTTGAAGCCCGCCAGCAGCGCCTTGCAATGCGCGACGATCTCCGCCTCGGTCACGCTCGCGCCTTCGCGCAGCTCGACGAACGCACACGGCACCTCGCCCCATTTCGGGTCGGGCATCGCGACGACGGCCGCGACCGCCACCGCCGGATGCCGGTACAGCGCATCCTCGACCTCGATGCTCGAGATGTTCTCACCGCCCGAGATGATGATGTCCTTCTTGCGATCCTTGATCCGGATATAGCCGTCCGGCATCAGCACCGCGAGATCGCCGGTATGGAACCAGCCGCCGTGGAACGCGTCGTCGGTCGCCTTCGGGTTCTTCAGGTAGCCCTTCATGCAGATGTTGCCGCGGAACATGATCTCGCCGAGCGTCTCGCCATCGGCCGGCACCGGCGCCATCGTGTCGGGATCGAGCACCGTCGCGCCCGCCTCCAGGTGATAGCGCACGCCCTGGCGCGCGTTGAGCCGCGCGCGCTCGTCGTCGCTCAGTGCCTCCCAGTGCGACTGCTTCGCGCAGACGGTCGCCGGGCCGTAGACCTCGGTCAGCCCGTATACGTGCAGCAGGTCGAAGCCGATCTCCTTCATCTTCGCGATCACGGCCGGCGCGGGCGCCGCGCCCGCGACCATCGCGTGCACCGTGTGGTCGATGCCTTCACGGAATTCGGCCGGTGCGTTCGCGATCGCGCTCTGCACGATCGGCGCGCCGCAGTAATGCGTGATGCGTTCGCGGCGGATCAGGTCGAACACCGTCTTCGCATCGAACTTGCGCAGGCAGACGTTCACGCCCGCGCGCGCCGCGACGGCCCACGGGAAGCACCAGCCGTTGCAGTGGAACATCGGCAGCGTCCACAGGTAGACGGCGTGCTTCGGCATGTCCCATTCGAGGAGATTGCTGACCGCCGCGAGATACGCGCCGCGATGGTGGTAGACGACGCCCTTCGGGTCGCCGGTCGTGCCGGACGTGTAGTTCAGCGCGATCGCCTCCCATTCGTCGGCGGGCGGCGTCCACGCATAGTCGGCGTCGCCGCTCGCGACGAGCGCCTCGTAGTCGGTCGCGCCCGCGAAGCGTGCGGGATCGGCCGGCATCGCATCGGCCACGCTGACGATCTTCAGGCCCGGCACCTCGAGCGCCGCGCGATGCGCGAACTCCGCGTATTCGGTGTCGACGATCAGCACCTTCGCCTCGCCATGACGCAGCATGAACAGCACCGACGACACGTCGAGCCGCGTGTTGATCGTGTTCAGCACCGCGCCGGCCATCGGCACGCCGAAGTGCGCCTCGACCATCGCCGGAATGTTCGGCAGCATCGCCGCGACCGTGTCGCCGCGCTCGACGCCGAGCCGCGCGAGCGCGCTCGCCAGTTGCTTCGCGCGCGTGTAGGTCTCGCCCCAGGTGCGGCGCACGTCGCCGTGCACGATCGCAAGGCGCTCGCCGTAGACTTCGGCCGTCCTGACCAGGAAGTCGATCGGGGTGAGCGGCACGTAATTCGCGTCGCGGCGGCCGAGTCCGGCCTCGAACATCTGCGTCATGATCCTGTCTCCCGTGTCCTGTCGACCGGGGCGCATCCACCCCGGATCGTTTTGATGTGGTTCAATTGCCGACAGCCTAACGGGCGCTATTGTGAGCCGTCTGTCATCGAAACGACAGAGTGCCTTTCACGCGCTGCGCGTTATCCCTATCCTCGCAAACCCGCACCCATGCACGACCCTCTCGCTGCCCCGCCCGACGCGCCCGCTCATCCCGCCGACGCGCTGCCCGAACCGGGCCCGCTGCCGGCGCTGGCCACGCTGTTCGGCCAGTGCGCGTGGTTCCGCACGCTCGCGCCCGAGCACCAGGCGCTCGTGCTCGCGCAGTCGCGCGTCGAGCAGTGCGAGGCCGGCGATGTGATCGCGCATCGGCTCGCGCCATCCGAATACTGGATCGGCGTGCACCGCGGGCTGCTGAAGCTCGCGATCTTCAATGCGTCGGGGCGCGGCTGCACGTTCTCCGGCGTGCCGTCGGGCGGCTGGTTCGGCGAAGGCAGCGTGATCAAGCGCGAGCTGCGCAAGTACGAGGTCGTCGCGATCCAGCGCTCGACCGTGCTGTTCGTGCCGGTCGACACGTTCCATGCGTTGCTCGATACGAGCCTGCCGTTCACGCGCTTCGTGATCCATCAGTTGAACAACCGGATGGGCGAGTTCATCGCGTCGATCCAGAACAGCCGGCTGCTGGATGTCGACGCACGCGTCGCGCAGGCGCTCGCGCAGCTCTTCAACCCCGACCTGTACCCGGACACCGGCCCGTCGCTGTCGATCTCGCAGGAGGAACTGGGGATGCTCGTCGGCGTATCGCGACAGCGCATCAACCAGGCGCTGCAGCAGCTCGAGAAGCTCGGCGCGCTGCGGCTCGCGTACAACCAGATCGACGTCGTCGATCTCGGGGCGCTCGCGCGTGTCGGGATGGAGCAGATCTGAGCGCGCGCCGATGAACGGAATCGCCATCGACGCAGCGCGCCCATCCGGTATCGCAGCCGTTTTCCGGCCATCGCGCCGCGCGGCGTTTCCTCTGCTGAATCGGCAATCGGCCGCCCCGCCCCCACCTGACAATTCCGCCAGTTTCGCGACAGTAACCCGTTCCACGCCGACGCCTATCATTCGGGTGCCCTTTACCCACGCCTGATCACCGCCCGCCCCGCTGCCTCCATGTGGATCGTCAATCTCGCGCTCAAGCGCCCCTACACGTTCATCGTGATGGCCATCATGATCGTGCTGGCCACCCCGCTTGCGCTGATGCGCACGCCGGTCGACGTGCTGCCCGCGATCAACATTCCCGTGATCAGCGTCATCTGGAATTACAGCGGCTTCTCCGCGACCGAGATGACGAACCGCATCACGTCGGTGCATGAGCGGATCCTGACGACGACCGTCAACAACATCCAGCACGTCGAATCGACGTCGTTGCCCGGCATCGCGGTCGTGAAGGTGTTCCTGCAGCCGGGCGCGAACGTGCAGACGGCGATCGCGCAGACGGTCTCGTCCGCGCAGGCGATCGTGCGGCAGATGCCGCAGGGCGCGACGCCGCCGCTCGTGATCACCTATTCGGCGTCGAGCATCCCGGTGATCCAGCTCGGGCTGTCGAGCAAGACGCTCAGCGAACAGTCGCTCGCCGACATCGCGCTCAACTTCCTGCGCCCGCAACTGATCACGGTGCCGGGCGTGCAGATCCCGTTCCCGTACGGCGGCCGCACGCGCGTGGTCGCGATCGACCTCGATCCGCAGGCGCTGCAGGCGAAGGGGCTCACGCCCGCCGACATCGTCAACGCGGTCAACGCGCAGAACCTCGTGCTGCCGACCGGCACCGCGAAGATGGGCCAGACCGAATACCGGATCGACACGAACGCCTCGGCCGACACCGTCGCCGACATCAGCAGCCTGCCGGTCCAGACCATCAACGGCGCGACCACCTACCTGCGCGAGGTGGCGTCGGTGCGCGACGGCTTCGCGCCGCAGACCAACGTCGTGCGCCAGAACGGCCAGCGCGGCGTGCTCATCTCGATCCTGAAAAGCGGCGATGCGTCGACGCTCAAGGTCGTGTCGGACCTGAAGGCGCTGCTGCCGAAGGTGATCCCGACGCTGCCCGAAGGGCTCACGATCACACCGCTGTTCGACCAGTCGGTGTTCGTCAACGCGGCCGTCCAGGGCGTGATCCACGAGGCGCTGATCGCCGCCGTGCTGACCGCGATGATGATCCTGCTGTTCCTCGGCAACTGGCGCAGCACGCTGATCATCGCGATCTCGATCCCGCTGTCGATCTTCACGTCGCTGATCGCGCTGTCCGCGCTCGGCGAGACCATCAACATCATGACGCTCGGCGGGCTCGCGCTCGCGGTCGGGATTCTGGTCGACGATGCGACCGTGACGATCGAGAACATCGAGCGGCACCTGCATCTCGGCACGAACCTGCACGACGCGATCCTCGAAGGCGCGGGCGAGATCGCGGTGCCCGCGTTCGTGTCGACGCTGTGCATCTGTATCGTGTTCGTGCCGATGTTCTTCCTGACGGGCGTCGCGCGCTTCCTGTTCGTGCCGCTCGCGGAAGCGGTCGTGTTCGCGATGCTCGCGTCGTACGTGCTGTCGCGCACGCTGGTGCCGACGCTCGCGATGCTGCTGTTCCGCCCGCAGCAGGCAGGCACCGGCGCCGGCCATGCGACGTCGCGCTTCGCGCGCATCCATCATGCGTTCAACGCGGCGTTCGAGCGGCTGCGCGCGTGGTACATCGTGCTGCTCAGCATCCTGCTGGTGCGCCGCCGCTTCTACGCGACGTGCTTCCTCGGCTTCTGCGTGCTGTCGACGGGCCTCGTGTTCGTGCTCGGCCGCGACTTCTTCCCGAATGCGGATTCCGGCAACATCCGGCTGCACATGCGCGCGCCGACCGGCTACCGGATCGAGGAAACCGCGCGCCTCGCCGACCAGGTCGAGCGTGTGATCCGCGACACCGTGCCACCCGACGAGCTCGGCGCGCTCGTCGACAACCTCGGCCTGCCGGTGAGCGGCATCAACCTGTCGTACAGCAACGCGGGCACGATCGGCACGCTCGACGGCGAGCTGCTGATCGCGCTGAAGCCCGGCCACCGCGCGACCCAGCACTACGTGCAGGCGCTGCGCAAAATACTGCCCGAGCGCTTCCCGGGCGTCGAGTTCTTCTTCCAGCCGTCGGACATCATCACGCAGATCCTCAACTTCGGCCAACCGGCCGCGATCGACCTGCAGGTGCTCGGCAACGATCTCGCGAGTAACATGACTATCGCGAGCAGCCTGATGAAAAAGATCAGGCAAATCCCCGGCGCCGTCGACGTGCACGTGCTGCAACGTAACGACGAACCGACCCTGCTGGCCGACATGGACCGTACGCGCATGCAGCAGCTCAATCTCTCCGCGCAGAACGTCGCGCAGAACATGCTGATCTCGCTGTCCGGCAGTTCTCAGACCACGCCGTCGTTCTGGATCAACCCGCGCACCGGGGTCCAGTACCCGCTGCAGATCCAGACCCCGCAATACAACATTTCGTCGGTCGACGACCTGCTCGGCACGCCGATCTCGGCGAGCGGCCGCACGGGCATGCCGCTGCAACTGCTGGGCAACCTCGTGCAGGTGCGCAGCACCGCGAACCCGGCCGTGATCACGCACTACAACATCCGCCCGGCGATCGACGTGTACGTGAGCGTCGAAGGCCGCGACCTCGGCGCGGTGGCCGGCGAGATCGACCGCATCGTGTCCGGTGCGCGCGCGGCGCTGCCGCGCGGCACCGAGCTGACGATGCGCGGCCAGATCGAGACGATGCGCACGTCGTATATCGGCCTCGGCGCGGGCGTCGCGATGGCGATCGTGCTGGTCTACCTGCTGATCGTCGTCAATTTCCAGTCGTGGCTCGACCCGCTGATCATCATCAGCGCGATGCCGGCCGCGCTCGCCGGCATCGTCTGGATGCTGTTCATCACCGGCACGCACCTGAGCGTGCCCGCGCTGACGGGCGCGATCATGACGGTGGGCGTCGCGACCGCGAACAGTATCCTGGTCGTGTCGTTCGCGCGCCAGCGCCTCGCGGACGGCGCACCGCCGCTCACGGCCGCGCTGGAAGCCGGCGCGACACGGATCCGGCCGGTGCTGATGACGGCGCTCGCGATGATCATCGGGATGGTGCCGATGGCGCTCGGCCTCGGCGAAGGCGCCGAGCAGAATGCGCCGCTCGGCCGCGCGGTGATCGGCGGGCTGCTGTTCGCGACCGTGTCGACCCTGCTGTTCGTGCCGCTGGTGTTCGGCGGCGTGCATGCGCGGCTGGCCCGCCGGCGTGCGCGCCAGGCCGGCCACTGACTTTCGTCCCACTACCCGGTTGATTTGGTTGAATTCATGGAAGAGAAACATCACAGCGCCGTCGGCATCCAGGTGGACGAACACGGCATGCACCTGCCGACACGGTCGTCGGTGTCGCGACGCGGGAAAATCGTCCTGATCGTGATCGGCGTGCTGCTGGCCGCCGGCGCGGCGCGCACGGTCGTCGTCAACGTGCTGAACCACAGCCGGCTCGACGCGGTCGCCGAGCAGAACACGCGTCAGTACGTGACCGTCGCGCATCCGGTCGATGCGGCCACCGGCGGCAAGCTGACGCTGCCCGGCACGCTGCGCGGCTTCGTCGAGGCGCCGATCTATGCCCGCGCGAGCGGCTACGTGCTGCGCTGGCAGGCCGACATCGGCGCGCACGTGAAGCAGGGCCAGACGCTCGCCGAACTCGACACGCCCGAGCTGAACCAGGAACTCGCGCAGGCCACCGCGCAGCGCCAGCAGGCGCAAGCCGCACTCGCGCTCGCGAAGACGTCGTTCGACCGCGCGCAGCAGTTGCGCCAGCGCGATGCCGTCTCGCAGCAGGAACTCGACGACCGGCAAGGCGCGTTCAACCAGGGCACCGCGAACCTCGCCGCGGCCGATGCGAACATGCGCCGCCTCACCGAACTGAAGGGCTTCCAGCGGATCGCCGCGCCGATCGACGGGATCGTCACGCAGCGCAACGTCGACGTCGGCGATCTCGTCAGTTCCGGCAACGCGGGCCGCTCGCTGTTCACGGTCGTGCAGGCCGACCGGCTGCGCCTCTACGTGCAGGTGCCGCAGGCGTACGCGCAGCAGGTGAAGGTCGGCCAGCACGTGAGCGTCGCGCAGGCCGAGCTGCCGGGCCGGACCTTCGACGGGACGGTCACGCGCACGTCCGAGGCGATCGACGTCGCGACGCGCTCGCTGCAGATCGAGATCACGCTGCCGAACCCGGACGGCAAGCTGCTGCCCGGCGCGTACGTGCAGGCGACGTTGCCGATGACGCCGGTCGGCCGCCTGCAGGTGCCGGCCAATACGTTGCTGTTCCGCGCCGAGGGCCCGACGGTCGCCACCGTCGATGCGAACGGCCGGGTGCGCCTGAAGCAGGTGACGGTCGTGCGCACGATCGGGCAGACGCTCGAGGTCGACGGCCCGCTCACGCCGAACGACCGCCTCGTCACGAACCCGAGCGACGCGCTCGCGAACGGCGACCCGGTGATCGTCACGGCGCCGGCCGCGAAGCCGGCCTCCGGCGCCGCGGAGGCGAAGTCGTGATCGCGATGCGCCCCCGCCGGCGGCCTGCCGCCGTCTCCATCACGTCGGTTGCGCTGGCCGCCGCGCTCGCCGGCTGCACGGTCGGCCCCGATTACAGGCGGCCCGACGTCGACACGCCGGCCGCGTGGCGGCTCGACCCGGCGGATGCGTACTGGCATCCGGCCGCGCCGGCCCGCGCGCCGCTCGACCCGGCATGGTGGACCGCGTTCGGCGATCCGCAGCTCGATGCGCTGGAAGCCGACGCGCTGCGCAACAACCAGAACCTGAAAGCCGTCGCCGCGCGCTACGACCAGGCGAAGGCGACGCTCGCGTCGGTCGCCTCGGCGCAGTATCCGGCCGTCGGCCTGAACGCGAGCGGCCAGCGCTTCAAGATCTCCGCCGACCGGCCGCAAACCAATTACGCGACGAAAAGCACGTCGACCGTGCAGAACGAGATCCAGGTCGGCGCGGCCGTCAGCTACGAACTCGACCTGTTCGGCCGCGTGCGGCGCAGCGTCGAATCGGCGCAGGCGACCACCGAGCAGGCCGGCGACGATTTCGCGAACGCGCGCCTGGTGCTGACCGCCAATCTCGCGTCGAGCTATTTCGCGCTGCGCGAATTCGACACCGAGATCGACGTCGTCAAGCGTTCGATCGACCTGCAGCAGAAGGCGCTCGACTACGTGAGCGCGCGCCACGACCTCGGTGCGGTGTCGGGCCTCGACCTGCTGCAGCAGCGCGCGCAGCTCGACGCGACGCGCACGCAGGCGCAGTTGCTGCTCCAGCAGCGCGTGCAGGTCGAAACCGCGATCGCGACGCTGGTCGGCACGCCGGCCCCCGCCTTCTCGATCGCGCCGCGCGTCGTGCCGATCAACGCGCCGGCGCTGCCGACCGGCCTGCCGAGCGACGTGCTGCAGCGGCGCCCCGACGTCGCGTCGGCCGAGCGCGCGATGGCCGCCGCGAATGCGCAGATCGGCGTCGCGCGCGCCGCGTATTTCCCGCGCATCACGCTGTCGCCCGATATCGGCTGGGACGCGACGCGCTTCGCCGGCCTGTTCACCGTGCCGGCGTTGCTGTGGTCGGTCGGCGGGTCGCTCAGCCAGCCGCTGTTCGAAGGCGGCAAGCTGAAGGCCGGCGTCGATTTCGCGCAGGCCGGCTATGTCGCCGCGCAGGCCAGCTACCGGCAGACCGTACTCACCGCGTTCCAGGAGGTGCAGAATGCGGTCACGGGACTGTCGGTGCTCGCCGACGCCGCGCAGCAGGCCGCCGCGGCCGTCGACGACGCGCGCAAGCTCGTGTCGCTCGCGCAGGATCGCTACGCGGGCGGCCTGACGCCGTTCATCGACGTGCTGACGGCCCAGCAGCAGTTGCTGACGAGCGAGCGGCAGGCCGTGCAGATCCAGGGCCAGCGCGCGGCGCTCGTCGTGTTTCTCGCGAAGGCGCTGGGCGGCGGCTGGGATGGCCAAGCCGCGGGCGGCCCCGCGCCGGCCGAGGTCGCCACGGCAGCGCCGGTGCCAGCCCCGGCCCCGGCGCACCCGAGCCCTTAACCGGATTACCCGGACAACGGATTCGAACATGAAAGTCCTGATCGTCGAAGACGAACCGAAAGTCGTTGAATACCTGAAGAGCGGCCTGACCGAGGAAGGCTGGGTCGTCGACACCGCGCTCGACGGCGAGGACGGCGCGTGGAAAGCCGTCGAATTCGACTACGACGTGGTCGTGCTCGACGTGATGCTGCCGAAGCTGGACGGCTTCGGCGTGCTGCGTGCACTGCGCGCGCAGAAGCAGACGCCCGTCATCATGCTGACCGCGCGCGACCGCGTCGACGACCGCGTGCGAGGCTTGCGCGGCGGCGCCGACGACTACCTGACCAAGCCGTTCTCGTTCCTCGAACTGATCGAGCGGCTGCGCGCGCTGACGCGCCGCGCCCGCGTGCAGGAATCGACGCTGATCTCGATCGGCGACCTGCGGGTCGACCTGATCGGCCGCCGCGCGACGCGCGACGGCACGCGGCTCGACCTGACCGCGCAGGAATTCCAGCTGCTCGGCGTGCTCGCGCGGCGCAGCGGCGAGGTGCTGTCGAAGACGACCATCGCCGAACTCGTGTGGGACGTGAACTTCGACAGCAACGCGAACGTCGTCGAAACGGCGATCAAGCGCCTGCGCGCGAAACTCGACGGCCCGTTCACGGACAAGCTGCTGCACACGATCCGCGGCATGGGCTACGTGCTCGAGGCGCGCGAGGACGGCGACACCGAGAGGCCGGCATGAAACGCTCGATCGTCCTGCGGCTGTCGGCGATGTTCGGCATCGTGTCGCTGCTCGTGTTCACGCTGGTGGGCTGCGGGCTGTTCGTGATGATGGAGCGCCAGTTGTTCGCCGAGCTGCGCGCGACGCTCGATACGCGCACCAAGGTCGCCGAGATGATCGTGTCGCATGCGACCACGGCCATGCGCGGGCGTCTCATGCAGGAAAAGCTCGCCGACCTCGAACCGCCCGACGGCTCGACGCACTACCAGGTCGACAGCCCGAATCCGGATTTCCGCTTCGGCACGCCCGTCGACGGCGTGCCCGTCGGCGCACCGTTCGGCGCGTTCCAGCGCTATGCGCTGAACCACAGCACCTACGACGTGATGACGAAGACCGTCATGGTGGCCGGCAACGGCGAGCGGCCGGCGCTGAAGCTGACCGTCGCCAGCTCGTGCGAGCGCACGCAGCGGATGCTGCGCCGCTTCGGCTGGACGCTCGCCGGGCTGATCACGATCGCCACGATCATCACGCTGCTGCTGAGCCGCGCGGTGGCCCGCTTCGGGCTCGCGCCGCTCGACCGGCTGTCGCAGGACGCCTCGGCGATCAGCCTCGCGAATCGCCGCCAGCGGCTGCAGACCGACGCGCTGCCGCCCGAGCTGCGCGACCTCGCCACGTCGTTCAACGGTGCGCTCGACCGCATCCAGCAAACCTACGCGCGGCTCGAGGCGTTCAACGCGGACGTCGCGCACGAGCTGCGCACGCCGGTCAGCATCCTGATCGGCCAGACCCAGGTCGCGCTGACCAGCCGCGACCGCACGGTCGAGCGGATGGAGCGGACGCTGCAGTCGAACCTCGAGGAATTCGAGCGGCTGCGCGTGATCATCAACGACATGCTGTTCCTGTCGCGCAGCGACCGCGGCGAACGCGCGACCGACCTGAAGGACGTGTCGCTTGCCGACGAAGTGCGGCGCATGCTCGACTTCCTCGAAATCCCGCTCGACGAAGCGCAGTTGCGCGCCGAGCTGCATGGCGATGCGCGCGCGGCCGTCGATCCGTCGCTGTTCCGCCGCGCGATGACGAACCTGCTGATCAACGCGATCCAGCATTCGGCGCCCGGCGCGACGGTCAACGTGACGATCGTGCGTCGCGACACGCTCGTCGAAATGTCCGTCGCGAACCCCGGCGAGCCGATCGACCCCGCCCGGCGCTCGCACGTGTTCGAGCGCTTCTACCGGCTCGAGGAAGCGCGCGCGAACAGCAAGGAGAACCACGGGCTGGGGCTGTCGATCGTCAAGGCCGTGGCCGAGATGCACGGCGGCAGCGTATTCGTCGCGTGTTCGGGCGGCGTCAACACGTTCGGCTTCTCGGTATCGACGAAACCCTGCGCCGGCGGCCCGCTGCCTCCGGCCGACCGGCACGAGACCCGGCCGGCGCACGCGCCGAGCGCGCTGCACTGACGGCGGCCGCGCCAGTCGACGTCCCGCCGCGCTTCCGACCGGCGCTTGACTGCCGCGAACGCCGCCCGGGACGGGTTACGCGTGCGGTTTGCCGCCCTGCTCGCGCCACGCCCGCGGCGACATCGCAAACCGCTCCCGAAACACGCGACTGAAATGCGACATGTCGTTGAATCCCCAGCGCAACGCGATGTCGGACACGCGCAGCATCGCGCATTGCGGATTCGCAAGATCCTGTGCGCACCGTTCGAGCCGCAGGTTCAATACGTAACGCATCAGCGACGTGTTTTCGGCCTCGAACAGCTTGTTGATGTACCGCGACGACATCCCGATCGACCGCTCGATCATCATCGGGCTCAGCTCCGGATCGTGCAGGTGCTCGACCAGATGCCGTTTGACACGCGTCAGCGTCAACGCCTTCATCCTCGATTGCGCGAGGTCGTTGCGCTGCATGCCGCCGAGCGTCATCGCGATCAGCGAGATCGCGGTATCCGACAACTGCCGCATCTCGTCCTCGGTCACGCTGCGGATCTGCGACGACATCTGCTCGAGAAACGCACGCATGACGCTGCCGACGCCCTCCCCGGTTTGCGTCGGGCAGGCCGTGCGGTGCTCCATCCCGATGACGAGCTGGTTCAGGGTCGCGCGGGGAATGCTGACGACGATCTCGCGCCACGACTGGCCGAACTGCAGGTGGTGAGGCCGGGTCGCATCGTAGATCGCAAAATCCCCGGGGCGCAGCGTGACGATCTTGCCGTCCTGCTCGACCGACTGGCTGCCCTCGAGCATCAAGACGCCGAAATACTTGTCCTCATACTCGCTCCGCGCCTGGCGATAGCGCCGGATCACGGCCTGCTCGCTGGCGTAGATTTCCGAGATTCGCATCTTTTCGCATTTGCGCTGCCGCACCTGGCCGAAGAAATCGGCTTTCTGCACGGCCGCGATCTGCACGTCCGCGAACAAGCGCAGAATCGTCTCGCGCCAAAACTCGATACGCTGGCTGACCGAGCCGTCGGTCGCCACCTCGATCGCCGAATTCGTCCATTCGACCGGCGGGCTGCCGGACGCCGGGCCGGGCGCGTCGCAGCTCGCGGCGCGCGGGAAAGGACGCATCGTCATGGTCGTGCCCCACATGGGTTAGCCAACACGCAGCCGGTAGCGTGCCTGTTCAAAAGCGCCTTGTCCAATCGGCAACGGTGCAAGCCGCGTTGCCGGTCGGACCGACATGCGGCGCGGCGGCGAAGCGCTGCCGCGCCGGGCATGTCATGCGAATGCCGCCTGACGCCAGTCGGAAGACTGTTCATACGCATAGGCGCAGCGGTAGATCGTCGCCTCATCGAAGCGGCGCCCGACCAGTTGCAGCCCGATCGGCAGATCGTCAGCCACCCCGCACGGCAGCGACATGGCCGGATGCCCGGACACGTCGAACGGCGCCGTATTCGCGAGCATCTCGAACGCCCGCGTCAGCGATTCGGACACCGCACAGCCAGGCTTCGGCAGTTCCGACGCGCGCACCGGGACGGTCGGCATCAGCAATACGTCATACGTCTGCAGTGCCGTGTCGTAAGCCGATCGCAAGCGTCGCGCGAGATTCTGGCACTTCGCGTAGTAACGCCCGCGATATCGGCTCGTGAAATATTCGCCGAGCAGCATCGTCACCTTCACGGTATCCGGCAGTTCGTCGGCGCGCTCACGCCAGCCCGCGTGATGATCGATCATGCCGGTCACGTACAGGCCGCCCCAGTTGAAACCGTGGCTGTTGCCTTTCATCATCTGCTGCGTCGCCCCCTCGGCCGCGATCGGCAGCCAGATGGCGGTGCCGGCCGCATGCAGCGGCACGGACACTTCGTCGACGCTCGCGCCCAGCTTGCGCAACTGGCGCGCGGCGACCCGCACGGCCTCGTCGACCGCTTTCTCCGAATTCGCGAGCCCGAACGCCTCGCGCAGAACACCGATCCGCAGGCCCGAGATGCCGTCGCGGATCGCACCGAGATAATCGGCGCGCGGCGGCAACATCCGTTGGCGCGGATCGAGCCCGTCGTCGCCCGCGATGACGTCGAGCAGCAGCGCGTTGTCGAGCACGGTGCTCGTCATCGGCCCGAGATGATCGACGGTCGCCTCGATCGGCATCGCGCCGGTGTATGGCACGAGCCCGTGCGTCGGCTTCATCCCGTAGATGCCGCAATAGGCGGACGGGATTCTCACCGAGCCGCCCTGGTCGCTGCCGAGCGCCATGTCGACCTCGCCGCTCGCGACCAGCGCACCACAGCCGGACGACGAGCCGCCGGCCGAGTGTCCTGCCTTGCGCGGATTGTGCACCGGCCCCGACGCGCTCGTGTGCGAGCCGCCGGAAAAGCAGTAGTACTCGCAGGTCGCCTTGCCGGCGATCGTCGCGCCGGCGTCGAGCACCCGCGCGACGACGGTCGCATCGATATCGGGCACGTAGCCCTCGAACGTGCTTGCGCCGTTGCGCATCGGCACACCGGCGACGCAGATGTTGTCTTTGATGGCCACCGTCCTGCCGCGCAGCTTACCGTCGGCGGCGCCGTGGATCGTGCTCTTGCGCGCCCATGCGCCGTAACGGTTCTCGTCGCCTTCCGGGCGGTCGCCGGGCGTGCGCGGATACGAGACGGTGGGCAGATGGTCGGGCAGCGCGTCGATCACGTCGTACGCGTCGAAGTTCGCCTGCAGCGCATCGTCGTATTCGGCGAGTTGGCGGGAATCGACATGAAAGCCGAAACCGGCTGCGATGTCGGACAGTTGTTCGCGAGTCGGGCGTTTGATGGCCATCGACATTCTCCAGTTTGGTAAGCGGCACCGCCAGCGGTGGCTGGCGCGGGCGGGGGTCAGCGGGCGATGGCGACGGCGTCGCGCATCAGTCCGGTGCGCGGATGGCAGTTCACGTATTCGTAGACCTGATGTTTTGCGTCGAAGACGGAAACCTCGTGATACAGCCGCAGCTTCGACAGCCCGGCGACGACGCGGAAGAACGTGACGAAGATCCGCAGGTGCGTCGGATGGGATTCGGCCCACCGCTCGAGGCGGTCGAGCGAGCGCCAGTGGCCGATGTTGTAACTCTCGTCGAGCACGTTGCCGTCGAGATCGATCGAGCGCACGTAGCGATTGCTGTAGCAGCCGACGTCCTTGCCGTTGTCGCGCAGGAACTCCATTCCGCTGCGCAGCGTCGGCTCGATCTCCTCCAGATACAGTCGGCGCTCGTCGTTCTCCGCCGCGCGCCAGTCCTGACCGGACCGAATCAGCGCGATGTTGTCGTGTGCAAGTACGACCACGCGGCCGCCGCGCGCCGGATCGCCCTCGACGATGCGCAACTCGCCGTTCGCGTTCATCCAGTCCGTCTGCGAGATCGGGAAGCGGTCACGCATCGATCCCCAGTAGCCGTGCTCCTCGATCTCGCCGCTGACGCCGTCCATGATCGCGCCGACGCCGGGGAAATCGCTCGTAAACGCGTAAAGCGTCTCGAACTGCTCGGCGCGCGGCGCGACGATTTCCCGGAAGTAGCCGATCCCGTCCGCGAGGCGTGCATCGGAGGCCCACCATTCGACGATGGCCGGCGACGCAATCCAGCGCGCATACGCGGCCGGATCGCGCCAGTAGCCGACGGCAATCAGGTTCTCGTAGCCCTGGTCGTCGGTGTGTTGTGTCAGGTCGAAGTTGTTCGGGCCGTCCTGCGCACCGAAATCGGCGACGATCCGGCGCAATGCGGCCAGCGCCGCTGCGCGCTTGCCGGCGCCGCTGTATTGCACGCCGAAATAGCCCATCACGACCTGGCTCAGGTCTTCGGCGGCCCGGGCGACGTACATCGGGAACGGCGGCTGGTAATCATCGGCGACGCGGCGTGACAACGTCCGCGGGCAAATCAGGTGTTTGTCGATGGCGGATTCCATGCGTGACCTCTCTGGAAAGGGAATCGGGTGTCGAGGTATCGACGTGGGGAGACACGTAGCGACTTGCACCGGGCATATCCCGGCGCATGCGGGTTGTCAGAAGATGTGCGCGTAACGCAGGCCGGCGAGCAGGCTGTTCTTCGGGCCGTTGCGCACGCTCAGGTCGGTGCCGAGCTGGATTTGCACCTGGTCGGCCTTCGTCACGAACTTCGCCGCGGTGATCCGCAGGCGCGTCGTGCGCAGCGCGTCGTTGTTGTCCGCGCCGTCGACGCTCGTTTCACCGCCCCAGAGCTGGGTGATGCCGATCCCGAGCGACGTGCCCGGATCAGGCATGTAACGCACCATCGCCTGCGCGCTGTAGCTCATCCGCTGGTGCAGCGTCGCACCGTTCGCGCCGTACGACGTGTTGTTGCCGTACCAGATCGCGTCGCCGACGAGATCGAGTGCCCACTGCGGCGAAAAGTGCTTGACGTAGGCCGCCTGGAAATCCAGCGACCAGCGATTGGCGCCGAGATTGAGACCACGGTTCTGGTCGTAACTCCCGGTCGGCGCGTAAACGTAGACCGTCGCGGCGACGACGTCCTTCGCTTCGTTCAGGCGGAACTTCAACGGCGCGGTCAGGATCACGTCGCCGATACCGTTCGTACTGCCAAGCGCGCCGGCGTTGCCGAAGCTACTGACGTGGCCGAACGGCAGCAACACCTGCGGATCGATCGTGAGCCTGTCGGTGAGCTGGAACACATGCAGCAGACGGGCGATGCCGACATTGGACTGCAGATCGAAATCCGACGTCCGGTGGCCATTTGCGTAGTACGCATTCGTCGCCGAATAGTTGTAGTACAGCACGCCGATCGTCGCGCCGGTCGGATACTGCTCGTAGTCGCCGGGATCGACCTCCACCGCGCCTGCGTAATGCGATGCGACGACCATCAGCGACAAGCCGATCCATCGCGCGATTCGCTTCAGTTTCATTCTGTTGACGCTGTCCATCATGCTCCTCACCTGGATGCGCAGGCACCGCCACGTTCGACGTACGACCAACGGGAACGGTGGCCGGACGGTGGCATCGCGGAGTGCTGGCTGACTGTTATTCCGCCGGTCCTCGGGAGAGTGCCGACGATTCGCGACACCGGACGGCCATCGCTTGAGGGTGAGAATAGAAAGGCAAAATCCGCATTTCTGTTTTCCGACGGAACAAGAAATAGGCTGTGGCGGACCTCCGTAGCCGGTGCCATACGGCGGTCGTCAAACGCGCGCCGGCTGCCGCCTCTGCGTGCCGGACGCCCGGTCGATGCCGTGAATCGCCGTGCATCCGGTGCGCGTCGGCGCCTGCCGTCCACGGGGGCCGTCTCGGCACAGTTTCCGATCCGTGCCGGCAAAGAACCGCGCTTTTTCTCTTCTTACCCTGCTCGTCGAGCGTGACCGACATGGCGCGCCCCCACCCCGCCACGGCAGTCGCAACGCCCTGGCGGCGGTCGCCCCGAACCACGACAAGGAGCCCCACGATGAACACGATTCCTTCCGAGGAAACACGCTCGACGCCCGGCGAACGCGCCTGGGCGCTGTTTCGCGTGATGAAAGAGAAGAACCTGATTCCCGACGGCTATATCGAAAATCTGACCGAGCTGATGTCCACGACCTGGGATCCGGCCAACGGCGCGCGCATCGTCGCGCGCGCGTGGGTCGACCCGGCGTTTCGCGAACTGCTGCTGACGGACGGCACGGCCGCATGCGCGCAGTTCGGCTACACCGGCCCGCAGGGCGAATACATCGTCGCGCTCGAAGACACCCCGACGCTGAAGAACGTGATCGTCTGCAGCCTGTGCTCATGCACGAACTGGCCGGTACTCGGGCTGCCGCCCGAGTGGTACAAGGGCTTCGAATATCGTGCACGGCTCGTCCGCGAAGGGCGCACGGTACTGCGGGAACTCGGCACCGACCTGCCCGACGACGTCGTCGTGAAGGTCTGGGACACGACCGCCGAAAGCCGCTATCTCGTGCTGCCCGTGCGGCCGGCCGGCAGCGAGCACATGACCGAGGAACAACTGCGCACGCTCGTCACCAAGGACGTGCTGATCGGCGTTGCGCTGCCGCGCGCGCACTGACTCGCCCCCCGTTTCGCTCTCGACCTTCATCTCGGAGATCACATATGGACGGCTTTCACGACCTCGGCGGATTCCAGGGTTTCGGCCCGGTGCCGCATACGATCAACAGTCTCGGCTACAAACCGGTCTTCAAGGAAGACTGGGAGCATCTCGCGTACAGCCTGATGTTCGTCGGCGTGGACCAACTGAAAAAATTCAGCGTCGACGAGGTACGTCACGCAGTCGAACGCATCGACGTGCGCCAGCACGTCGGCACGCGCTACTACGAGCGCTACGTCATCGCGACCGCAACATTGCTCGTCGAAACCGGCGTGCTCGCGCAGGACGAACTCGACCGCGCGCTCGGTTCGCATTTCCGGCTCGCGAACCCGCCGCGATCCGGCGGCCGCGCGGCCCCATCCGAGTCGACGCGGTTCGCGGTCGGCGATCGCGTCGTCGTTCGCGACGAATACGTCAGCGGACACATCCGGGCGCCGGGCTACGTTCGCGGCAAGGCAGGCGTCGTGTTGCACCGGACGACCGAATCGTGGCCGTTCCCGGACGCGATCGGCCACGGCGACGCCGGCGCCGCGCATCAGCCGACCTATCACGTCGAGTTCCGCGTGAAGGATCTGTGGGGCGACGCCGCCGACGACGGCTATGTCGTGGTCGACCTGTTCGAAGGCTACCTGGATCGCGCGTCCGGGCAGAGCGCATGACGACGCCGGCAAATCGACACGTGCCTGCGGCCCCGGCGCCGAGGATTCCGGTCACCGTGCTGTCCGGCTTCCTCGGCGCCGGGAAAACGACGGTGCTGAACCACCTCCTGCGCAACCGCGCCGGCCTGAAGGTCGCCGTGATCGTCAACGACATGAGCGAAGTGAACGTCGACGCCGATGACGTGCGGCGCAATGTCGAGCTGCATCGAGGCGAGGACGAACTGGTCGAAATGACCAACGGTTGCATCTGCTGCACGCTGCGCGCCGATCTGCTCGAGCAGATCAGCACGCTTGCGCGGCAGCGTCGCTTCGATTATCTGCTGATCGAGTCGACGGGTATCTCGGAGCCGATGCCGGTCGCGGAGACGTTCGCGTTTCTCGACCGGGACGGTTTCAGCCTCAGCGAGCTCGCGCGGCTGGACACGCTCGTCACGGTGGTCAACGGCGAGACGTTCGAGGACATGATCGCGTCGCCCGAACCGGTCGCGCGCGACGCTCCGCTCGCGAACGGCGGCGATGCCGATCCACCGCGCAAGCTGTCGGATCTGCTGATCGAACAAGTCGAATATGCGAACGTGATCCTCGTGAGCCGACTCGACCGGATCGGCCACGCGGGTTTCGAGCGGCTGCGCGCCATTCTGGCGTCACTGAATCCATCGGCGCGCATCCTGCCGATGCAGCACGGCAAAGTCGACCCGTCGGACGTCCTGGATACGCGGCGCTTCGATCTACCGGCGCTCGTCGAATCGCCGGGATGGATGCAACGCATGCAGGCCGACGAACGCCCGTCGGAATCGGATGCGTACGGGGTCGTGTCGTGGGTCTATCGCGAACGTGCGCCGTTTCATCCGGCGCGCCTGCTCGCGTGGCTGAATCGCCCCTGGACCAACGGCCGACTGCTTCGCTGCAAGGGATATGTCTGGGTTGCGCACCGATATGCGGAAACCGCCATGCTCGTGCAGGCCGGCGACGCGTTCCAGTGGGGCTACGTTGGCCGATGGTGGCGGTTTACCCCACCGTCGGACTGGCCACACGACGACTATCGTCGCGACGGCGTGCTGAAGAAATGGGAGGAACCGGCTGGCGATTGCCGGCAGGAAATCGTGTTCATCGGGCAGTCGATCGATTACGTCCAGTTGCGTCGCGAACTTGATGCGTGTCTGCTGACGGTCGCGGAAATCGACTCAGGCCCGGCGTCTTGGCGCCGGTTTCCGGAAGCTGACAGGTTCGACGCGCTCGCGACTCCCGCCCATTCGTGAAGTGGGATTCGACGGCGTCGGTTGCAACGCCTGCGACCGACGACTTTCTATCGGCCAGTGGGCGTTGCGCCCGGTTCAGCGGGACGTGAATCCCGACAGCTGCGCCAAGGGCAGTTTTCTTCAATACGGGCGCGCGCGGCGCCCGTAGTCTCGATGCGACTTTCGACCTTTCGCATGGAGACACACCCAATGAGCATGCTGGTTTCGATGGCCGCGTTCGCGCTCGCCTCGTCGATCACCCCCGGCCCCGTCAACATCGTCGCGCTCAGTGCCGGCGCACGCCACGGCCTCGGCGCGAGCCTGCGCTATGCGGCCGGCGCGACGCTCGGCTTCGTCGCGCTGTTCCTGCTGATCGGCCTCGGGCTGCACGCGGCGCTCGCGCGCTGGCCGGTGCTGACCACTGTCACGCAATGGTCGGGGATCGCGTTCCTGCTGTATATGGCGCTGCGGCTCGCGCTCGACGACGGCCGGCTGTCGGCCGACCCCGACGTGGCCGGCCCGTCGGCGGCTGCCGGCGCGGCGATGCAGTGGCTGAATCCGAAGGCGTGGCTCGCGTGCGTGGCCGCGATGGGCGCGTATGCGGCCGATGGCGACCGCACGCAGGTCTGGCAGTTCGCCGCGCTGTACCTGGTGATCTGTTTCGCGTCGATCGCGTG
Source organism: Burkholderia sp. AU6039 (assembly GCF_002223365.1). NCBI lineage: Bacteria > Pseudomonadati > Pseudomonadota > Betaproteobacteria > Burkholderiales > Burkholderiaceae > Burkholderia > Burkholderia sp. AU6039. Next base: position 1,499,231 of record NZ_NKFK01000005.1, on the reverse strand, counting down.
CTGGTCGTATGCGGGCGCGTCGCTGCGGCACCGGCTCGCGAACGCGCGGCACATGCGCGTGTTCAACCGGCTGATGGCGCTGCTGCTCGCGGGCAGCGCCCTCTTCCTGCTCGATGTGTAGCGCCTGCCGTTCAGCTCGTCGCGCTGCGGTACTGGCCGGGTGTCGCGGCTGCGATCCGCCGGAACGCGCGCTGGAAATGCGCCTGGTCGGCGAAGCCCGCGTCCAGCGCGACGTCGGCGATCGGCCGGCCGCGGCGCAGCTCCGTGCGGCCGTACTGCACGCGGCGATCGATCAGGAACGCATGCGGCGTCATCCCGTAGCGGGCGTTGAACGCGCGGATCAGGTATGACGGCGACAGATCGGCCGCCGCGCAGATCGCATCGAGCGTGACGCCCTCACGGCAATGCGCGGCGATGTAGTCGGCCGCGCGTGCGAGCCGGGTGTTGTCGTCCCCGGCGCGCGGGCCGGGCAGGTCGCGTTCGAGCGCGCCGTGCAGCGCCGTGAAGAACTCGACCGCCGCGCTCTCCTTGCCGAGCGGATCGACGCCGGGCGCGACGAGCGTGCGGTAGAAGCCGCCAAATTGCGCGAACAGGTCGTGCCGCTCCGTCAACTTCTGCGAAAAGCCGTGAAAATCGCTGTTCAGATCGCGGCCCAGTGAATGCTGAAGCCGCGCGAGCCACGGCACGTCGACATAGACCATCCGGTACGCCCATGCGTCGGGGCCATACGGATTGCACGCATGCACCTGTTCCGGATCGATGATCACGAGCACGCCGCGCCCGACGTGCGCGTTCGTCGCGCCGTTCACGTAGGTGCTCGTGCCGCCGACGATCGCGCCCACCGAAAACGTGTCGTGCGTGTGCTTCGCGTAACAGATCGTGCGGCCGTCGTCGACGGTGCGCGCCTCGATGAACGGCAGCGCGGCGTCACGCCAGAACGGCGACGGGACGACGGATCGGTTGGCGGTACGGCTCACGCGGCAGGCTCCCGGTTCGGATGGCGAACGCTCACCGTACAAGACTGTGCGGCGCCGCGCAACCGGATCGGCGGATAGCAGCTTCAATACCGGATCGCGCCGTTTCGCCTAAGCTTTGAATTCCGTCCGCCGCGGCACTCGCAGCGATTCCGTTCATTCCTCTCCCGTCACGCACATGCATATCGATCTGAAAGGCAAGACCGCGGTCGTTACCGCCTCCACCGCCGGCATCGGGCTCGCGATCGCCGAAGGGCTCGCGCGCGCCGGCGCGCGCGTCGTCGTCAACGGCCGCAGCGATGCGTCGGTGCAGTCCGCGCTCAAGCACCTGCGCGCCGCCCTCCCCGATGCGGACTTCGACGGCGTCGCGGCCGACCTGTCCGATGCCGCCGGCGTTGCGCGCGTCACGCAGCACACGAGCGCGGCCGACATCCTCGTCAACAACGCGGGCATCTACGGCCTGAAGGCGTTCTTCGACATCGACGACGCCGAATGGGAACATTACTTCCAGATGAACGTGATGTCCGGCGTGCGCCTCGCGCGGCATTACCTGAAGGGGATGATCGAACGCAACGCCGGGCGCATCGTGTTCATTTCGTCGGAATCCGGCCTGAACATCCCGGTCGACATGATTCACTACGGTTTCACGAAAACGGCGCAGCTGTCGATCGCCCGCGGCCTCGCGAAGCTCGCGGCCGGCACGAACGTGACGGTCAACTCGGTGCTGCCGGGGCCGACGATGTCGGACGGCGTGCGGGCGCTGCTGAAGGAAACGGCCGACGAAACCGGCCGCAGCGTCGAGGACGTGGCCGTGGATTTCGTGCGCAACCACCGCTCGAGCTCGATCATCCAGCGCCCGGCGACGCCGGAGGAAGTCGCGAACCTGGTCGTCTACGTGTGCTCGCCGCTCGCGTCGGCGACGACGGGTGCCGCGTTGCGGGTGGACGGCGGCGTGGTCGACACGATCGCCTGACGGCAGGCGGGCACGGCCGCCGCCGCGCTAGCGCGACGCGGCCTTGCCCGGCTGGAGCGTGCCCTTGCGATCGGCGTTCATGCAGGAATCGAAGCCGGATTGCGTGACGACGCCGGCCCGGTCGAACACGACGAAATATTCGCGGTGATCGTTGCCGTGCTCGATGAAGTAGTTGTAGCAGACGCCGTTGCCGTTGCGAACCATCCATACGCTGCGCGGATTGCCGGCGGCCCGGACGACATCGGCGCGCGTCGCGCCGTGCCGCGACGCGGCCCTCGCGAGCGGCGTGCGCGAATACGAGAATGGCAGCCACGCGTCGAACCACGCGCAACCGTGCAACATCAGGCAGCTGGCGGCCAGCGACAGCGTCGCTGCGGGACGGGACATCGTAATCAATCGCATGCTTGGTGAAATCTGCTGCGCCATGCCGGCGTGATCGAAAGCGCCATGCTACTCGACCTTTGGGTCCGGATCGAAAAGAAATGTAGAGATCTTTATCCGAATCCTTGCATTGCATGCTCCGGCACCCGCCTGATCGGCGCCCGTCGCGGCGGCCGATGCGCGCTTGAACACGCATCGGTACCGGCGCTTCATGCCGCCGCCCCGGCGCACATCGTCACGCAATCCACTCGGCCCACAGCATCGTCAGCACCGTCATCAGCGCGGGGCCGACGAACAGCCCGATCAGCCCGAACGTCTCGGCGCCGCCGAGGATGCCGAACAGCACGAGCAGGAACGGCAGCCGCGCGGAACTGCCGATCAGCACCGGCCGCACGAAGTGCTCGGCGACGAACACGACGACGAAGCCGAGCACGGCCACGACGATGGCCCACATGGTCGCGCCCTGCACGAACAGCCAGAGCGCGGCGCCGCAGAACACGACGGGCGCGCAGAACGGCAGCATCGCGGCGATGGCCGTGACGAGGCCGAGCAGCGCTGCATGCGGGACGCCGGCCAGCGCATACGCGATACCGAGCAGCGCGCCCTCGCCGAGCCCGACGACGACGAGCCCCGTCACCGTGCCGAACACGGCCGCGACCATCCGCTCGATCAGCTCCGCGCCGCTGCGCCCGAACGCGCGCCGTGCGCCCTGCAGCAGCGCCCCCGACAGCTTGTGGCCGGCGCGCAGGATCACGAACAGCGTGACGAGCATGAAGCCGAATTCGAGCAGCGCGTGCGCGAGCTTGGTGCCGAACTGCCGGCCGAACGCGAGGAATTTCTCGCTGTTGACGCCGTGCATCGCGGTGGCCGCATGCAGCGGATGGGCGAGGTTGGCCTGCCACCATTCGGTGATCTGCGCCGCGCCGTAAGGCAGCCGGGCGACCACGTCCGGCACCGGGATGCCGTTGTCCTGGATCGTGCGCAGCCACTCGCGCAGGTCGTGCACCTGGCCGATCGCCTGGGTCGCCGCGACGGCCACCGGCAGCACGACCAGCAACGAGATCGCCGCCGTGATGACGAGCGCGATGAGCGTCGGGCGGTTGCGGAACAGCCGGTGCGATTCGAAGCGCTTCAGCATCGGCCACATCGCGATGGCGATCACGCAGGCCCACGCGATGGCAGGAATGAAATCGCGGATCACCCACAGCGCGATCACCAGCAGCGCCGCAACCAGCACGGCGCGGGAAACCTGCTGCGTGCGCGGCCGTGCGGCGGGCTCGGGAGACGACGGGACATGTGCGCCCATGGCACCTCTGTCGAAATGAAAAAATGGCGGTTCGCGCAGGCAACCGGCCTGCGCGAACCGCCATTCTATCCATCGGCGCCGGATCGGCGGCGCATGGGATGCGCGCGCCGCGCCAGCGCCCCGCCCGCTCAGGCCACCTTGTCGGCGCTCCGGTAACGCTCGAGCCAGTGCGCGTACGGTGCGGGCAGCGTCCACGACGGACGCTCGACGCCGAGTTGCTTGGCCGCGTAGTACGGCCAGTGCGGGTCGGCCAGATGCGCGCGGCCGACCATCACGAGATCGAGCTGCTCCTCCGCCACCACGCGGTTCGCGAGTTGCGGCGTGTCGATCCCCCACGCGGACGACACCGGCAACCCGGCCTCGCGGCGCACGCGCTCGGCGATCGGCGCGAGGAACGCCGGGCCCCACGGGATCTGCGCGTCGGGCGTCGAGAATCCGATCGACACGCTCAGCATGTCGAGCCCTTCCCGCTTCAGCCGCTGCGTGAGCGCGATCGACTCGGCGAGCGTCTCCTCGTCGCGGCCGTCGTACTCGATCACGCCGAAGCGCGCGGTCAGCGGCAGATGCTCCGGCCACACCTTGCGCACGGCCGCCAGCGTCTCGACGAGGAAGCGGGCACGGTTCTCGGCCGAGCCGCCGTATTCGTCGTCACGCTGGTTCGCATGCACCGAGAAGAAGCTCTGGCCGAGATAGCCGTGCGCGAAGTGCAGTTCGAGCCATTCGAAGCCCAGGTCGCGCGCGCGCTTCGCCGCCGCAACGAAGTCGGCCTGCACGCGTGCGATGTCGTCGCGCGTCATCGCGCGCGGCGTCTTCGGCAGATGCGCGCCGAACGGCACGGCCGACGGCGCGATGGTTTGCCAGCCGCGCGGATCGCCGTCGGCGATATGGTCGTCGCCTTCCCACGGACGGTTCGCGCTCGCCTTGCGGCCCGCGTGCGCGATCTGGATGCCGGGCACCGCGCCGGCCGCCTTGATCGCCGCGACCGACGGCGCGAACGCTTCGGCCTGCGCATCGTTCCACAGCCCCGCGCAGCCCGGCGTGATGCGCCCTTCCGGCGACACGGCCGTCGCCTCGGCGATCACGAGGCCCGCACCGCCGCGCGCGATGCCGGCCAGATGCACGTGATGCCAGTCGTTGACGACGCCGTCCTCGGCGACGTACTGGCACATCGGCGGCACCGCGATGCGGTTGCGCAGCGTGACATCCTTGAGTTTGAACGGTTCGAACAGGGCAGACATCCACGGCTCCTTTGCTTGGTTCTGCAAAACGACGGGAAACGCGTCGTGCAACGTGCACGACGGATCGATTCAGGCCGTCGACGGGCCGGCCTGCGCCCGGCGACGGATACGGGGATGGCGCCGGCCGGGCCGGCGCCCATGGCTCAACGGCGGCCGAGCTGCGCGAGCAGCGCCTCGGCGGCAGGCTCCGACGACGCGGGGTTCTGCCCCGTGATCAGCAGCCCGTCGGTGACGACATGCGGCGCCCAGTCGGCGCTGCGCTCGAATTCCGCGCCGTTGGTCTTCAGCATGTCCTCGACGAGGAACGGCACGACTTCCGTCAGTTCGACGGCCGCTTCCTCGCTGTTGGTGAAGCCCGTCACACGCTTGCCGCGCACGACCGATTCGCCGGTCTGCGGGTTCTTCACGTGACGCAGCACGCCCGGCGCGTGGCACACCGCCGCGACCGGCTTGCCGGCCGCCAGCGCGCGCTCGATCAGGCCGATCGAATGCAGATCCTCGGCGAGATCCCACAGCGGGCCATGGCCGCCCGGGTAGAACACGGCGTCGTAGTCGTCCACGGACACGTCGGCCAGCTTGCGCGTCGACGCGAGTTCAGCCTTGGCCGCCGCATCGGCGTCGAAGCGGCGCGTCGCGTCGGTCTGGGCCGTCGGGTCATTGCTTTTCGGGTCGAGCGGCGGCTGGCCGCCCTTCGGCGACGCGAGCGTCAACTCGACGCCCGCGTCCTTGAACGTGTAGTACGGCGCGGCCAGTTCCTCGAGCCAGAAGCCGGTCTTCTTGCCGGTGTCGCCGAGCGTGTCGTGCGAGGTCAGGACAACCAGAATCTTCATGATCGGACACTCCTTCGAAAAATGGATGACGGGAACGGGGCCGCTCGACCGGGAAATCCGGCTGGTGGGCGCGGCACGCCTGTGGGTTAGTCAGCTGTGACGCGTCAACGTGCGACCCGTGTATCCGAATGCGGCTTGCGCCTATTAGACCAGTCGTCTAGAACAATTCGAAATGAAACGACGGCGTCTCGCTGCACCATCAGCATCGCAGCGCGAAATGGCATTCAAATGGCATTTTCGCGTCTTCGTTGCCTGCGCCGCGGACGTCGTCGCATTCATGGGAACGGATGATAGCCCTGGATTAGACCGGTCGTCTAGTAACCCCTGCCTTCGTCATGGCCTTTCGGTGGAGCACGATCCGCCGGCACCTGCCGTCGCTCGCGCCCTCATCTGCGCCGCCGCGGCTAGCCGCGCAACGGACCGTCCGTGTCACCCGCCTCGATCGCCGGTGCTTCGAGCCGCTGCTCGCGAACCCCGTCGCCCAGCAGCCGCAGCATCAGTTCCGCCAGTGCGCGCCCCGACGCGTGGCCGGTCGGCTGCACGACCGCCGTCACGCGATACGGATGCGCGAGGTTCGGTGGCACGCCGTCGTAGACGATCAGCGACATGTCCTCGCCCAGGCGCAGCCCGCTGTCCACGAGCGCCCGAAACGCGCCGCCGCCCGCGATATTGTTGTCGACCAGCAGCGCCGTCGGCCGCTCGGTGCGCGCGAGCAGCGCCCGCGCCGCCTGCCACCCGCCGTCGTGCGTAAACGGACACTCGACCATCAGCGCCGGATCCGGCTCGATGCCGGCTTCGTGCAGGGCCGACAGATAGCCGGCACGGCGCTGCGCGGCGAAATTCAGCGCCAGCGGCGCGCTGATCATCGCAATGCGCCGGTGCCCGAACGCCGTCAGTCGACGCACCGCGTCCCGCGCGCCGGCCTCGTTGTCGAAATCGAACCACGCATACGGCTCGGCCACCTGCGTCCGGCCGTAGGCCACATACGGAAACGCGCTCGCCTGCAGGTACGCAATGCGCGGATCGTCGACCCGTGTGCGCGCGACGATCAGCCCGTCGACGAGCTTGCCGTCGACGATGCGCCGATAGGTGTCCAGTTCCGCGTTCGGCCGCGCCGACGCGATGATGAAATCGAGATTGCGTTCCGCGAGCCGCTCGGTGATGCCCGCGACGACCTCGCCGAAACGCGGATCGCCGAGATCGCCCGCGCCGAACGGATAGACGATCCCGATCACGTCCGCCCGCCCGGTCGCGAGCCGGCGCGCGGTCGGATCCGCCACATAGCCCATTTCCCGCGCGGCCCGCGCCACGCGCTCGCGCGTCGCCTCGCTGACATCGTCGTAACCGTTCAGCGCGCGGCTGACCGTCGTCCGCGACAGCCCGAGCGCGTCCGAGAGCGCCTTCAGATTCACCTTCACCGTCGTTCCTCGCATTCGCCGATCCGCCCGGCCGCCCGACGTGCGGGACGCGCCGACCGGGTAATTATTTCCAATTGGTAACGATTACCGTCAAATAAATATCTTTTGCGTTCCAAACCGGTTTGAAATAGCATCCAAACCGGTTTGGACATCGATGCCCACTCAGCCGTTCACTTTCACCTAGCCAGGAAACAACGACGAGATGACATACTTTCCCCTTTTCCGCCCGATCGCGACCAAACGTTTGCTGCTCGCTGGCGGCGCACTTGCCGCCTTCGCGTCCGTCGCGCACGCGCAGTCCAGCGGCACGGGCGCGCCCCTGCCCACGCCCCATACGCAGCAGGCCTACGATCCCGAAGGCAACTTCACGATGCGCTGGACGCGGGCGGACATCCGCCAGATCGTCGCGCAGTCGCATACCGCCGGTGCCGACAAGAACTCGCTGCCGCAAGCGCTGACGATGCCGGACATCCCGCAGGATTTCCCGCTGATCAACTCGAACGTGTGGGTGTGGGACACATGGCCGCTGGCCGACCTGCGCGCGAACCAGCTGAGCTACAAGGGCTGGGAGGTGATCTTCTCGCTCACCGCCGATCCGCATGCGGGCTACACGTTCGACGACCGTCACGTCCATGCGCGCATCGGCTTCTTCTACCGTCGCGCGGGCATCCCCGCGTCGCAGCGCCCCGCGAACGGCGGCTGGACCTGGGGCGGCCACCTGTTCCCCGACGGCGCCAGCGCCAAGGTGTTCGGCACCGCGCCGATGACCAACAACGCCGAATGGTCGGGCTCCGCCCGGCTCACGCACGGCGACAACGTCAGCCTCTACTACACCGCGACGTTGTTCAACCGCTCGGCGCCCGGCGGCGCCGACATCACGCCGCCGCAGGCGATCATCACGCGCGCCGACGGCCATATCCACGCCGACGCCACGCACGTCTGGTTCTCCGGCTTCGACGATCACAAGGCGCTGCTGCAACCGGACGGCAACTACTACCAGTCCGGCCAGCAGAACACCTACTTCTCGTTCCGTGACCCGTTCGTGTTCACCGATCCCGCGCACCCGGGCAAGACCTACATGGTCTTCGAGGGCAACACGGGCGGCCCGCGCGGCGCACGTACCTGCACCAACGCGGATCTCGGCTACGCGCCGAACGATCCGTACAAGGAAGATCTCAACGCGGTGATGAATTCGGGCGCAGTGTATCAAAAGGCCAATGTCGGCCTCGCGATCGCGACGAACCCGCAACTGACCGAGTGGAAGTTCCTGCCGCCGATCCTGTCGGCGAACTGCGTCGACGACCAGACCGAGCGCCCGCAGATCTACCTGAAGGACGGCAAGTACTACCTGTTCACGATCAGCCACCGCACGACGATGGCGGCCGGCGTCGACGGGCCGGACGGCGTGTACGGCTTCGTCGGCAACGGCATCCGCAGCGACTTCCTGCCGCTGAACGGCGGCAGCGGCCTCGTGCTCGGCAACCCGACGGACTTCTCCGCGCCGGCCGGCGCGCCGTATTCGCAGGATCCGAACCAGAATCCGCGCGAATTCCAGTCGTATTCGCACTACGTGATGCCGGGCGGGCTCGTCGAGTCGTTCATCGATGCAATCGGCCCGCGCCGCGGCGGCACGCTCGCGCCGACGGTGAAGGTCAACATCAACGGCACGTCGACGGCGGTCGATCGCGCCTATGGACGCGGCGGGCTCGGCGGCTACGGCGACATTCCCGCGAACCTGCCCGCGACCGGTGGCGGCAACAGCCAGGGAAATCAGGACAACCAACAATAACGCACGCTGGTAAAGGCACGGGGTTAAGGAGGCGTGTATCGCGCGTGTCGCGTGCGCGCCTCCTCTTTTTTCTTCCATCCATCGCGCACACCGCCGTTGAAAGCGGCTGTGCCCTCCTTTCCCGCTTTGCACGGCGGAGCACGGGACCCCGCATGATATCGACGTCTTTCCGCTTTTCCGTCCGGGTCGCCCGGTTGCTGCTCGCCTGCGTGGCCTGCTCCCAGGTCGCTGCCGCGCCTTGCCACGCACCGGCCGAACATGACACGCCGCAATGGCGGCCCGCGCTCCACTACACGCCGCAGCGCAACTGGATGAACGACCCGAACGGGCTCGTCTACGACAACGGCCGCTATCACCTGTTCTATCAATACAATCCGCTCGGCCGCGACTGGGGCAACATGTCGTGGGGCCACGCGACGAGCACCGACCTCGTCCACTGGCGCGAGCAGCCGGTCGCGATGCGCGCGAACGCGACGGAGGAAATCTTCTCCGGCTCGATCGTCGCCGACACGCTCAACACGTCCGGCCTGGGCCAACCGGGCCACACGCCGCTCGTCGCGCTTTATACGAGCGTGTACCAGGCAGGCTCCGGTCACGCGCCGGGCGTCCAGGCGCAGTCGCTGGCATACAGCCTCGATCAAGGCGCGACCTGGCAGCCGTACGCACACAATCCGGTGCTGACGCTCGATCCGGAATCGAAGCAATTTCGCGATCCGAAAGTGTCGTGGTATGGGCCGGGCGGCTACTGGCTGATGACGACGGTCGTCGCCGACGCGCACGTCGTGAAGCTTTATCGCTCGGACGACCTGATCCACTGGAATTTCCTGAGCGACTTCACGCGGCCGGGCGTGCCGCACGACGGCGCGCTGTGGGAAATGCCCGACCTCGTGCCGCTGCCGCTCGACGGCGATCCCGCCCGCATCCGGTGGGTCATGATCGTCAACGTCAATCCGTGGTCGATCGCCGGCGGCTCCGGCGCGATGTACTTCGTCGGCGACTTCGACGGCCGCACGTTTACGCCGGATCGCGTCGCGCCCGCCGGCTCCGATCCCGCGCAATTCCGCTGGGTCGACCATGGCGCGGACTTCTACGCAGCCGGCACCTTCTCGGGCGCGCCCGGCTCACGGCCGGTCGCGATCGCGTGGATGAGCAACTGGGATTACGCGGCGAAAGCGCCGACCGCGCCGTGGCGCGGCGCGACGACCCTGCCGCGCGAACTGTCGCTGAAAACGATCGACGGCGAACCGACGCTCGTCGTCGCACCGGCCGCCGCGTTCGACGCGTGGGCGGACGGCAGGCCCGCCGTGCACGAAGGCGATCTCGCGGTCGATTCCACGATACGTGCGCTGTCGGCCGCGACGCGCGGCGTCGTCCAGCGCATCACGGTCACGCTCACGCCGCAGCACGCGGCGCGTGCCGGCCTGATCGTCCGGCGCTCGGCGGATGGCTCGGTCGGCACCCGGATCGTGTACGACACGGCAAGGCGCACGCTGACGCTCGACCGCTCGCAGTCCGGCGAAACCCATTTCGCCGACACGTTCAGCAAAGAGCACATCGTGGACCTGCCGCTCGAGCATGGGCAGTTGCGGCTCGAGATCGTCGTCGATCGCGGTTCGGTGGAAGTGTTCGCGAACGGCGGCCGTGTCGCGCTCACCGACCTGATCTTCCCGCCGCTCGATGCGGACCGCGTCGCCGTATTTGCCGAACACGGCCGCGCGACGTTCTCCGGGCTCACGGTGACGCAGCTCGAAGCTGGTGGTGATGGGCCTGGCGACTGTGCGGCGCGATAGATGCGATGGGCGGACGGCCGTTGGTCCTGCATGTGACGGGGGCTGTCCGACCGGCATCACGCCGGTCGGTTGCAGCCCCCGCCGGAGCCCCGCCGATCAGAGCAAGCCCATCCCGCCCGACGCGATGATCTCCGCGCCGACGATGAACGCGGATTCCGGCGCGCTGAGGTGCAGCACCGTCGACGCGATCTCATCCGGCGTGCCGAACCGGCCGACCGGGACGAGGCCCTTGATCTTCTCTGCCGTTTCGTCGAGCGTGGCCGCGTCAAATCCGAGCTTGCCGTAGAGCGGCGTCTGCACGGGCCCGGGGCTCACGACGTTCACGCGCACGCCGTGCGGCAGCAACTCCGCCGACAGCGTCTTCGCGAACGAATTGACGGCCGCCTTGCTCGCCGCATACACCGACGAGCCGGGCATCCCGATGTGCGCGTTGATCGAGCCGTTGATCACGATCGACGCGCCGCGGTTCAGCAGCGGCACCAGCGACTGGATCTGGAAATACGCGCCCTTCACGTTGGTGTTGAACACGAGATCCCACATGGCCTCGTCGCTGTCGGCGAACGGCGCGAGCTTCGCAACCCCCGCGTTGATGAACACGGCGTCGAGCCGTGCCCCCGCCGATGCGATCGCATCGGCCAGCGCGCGGGCCGACGCGACGCTGCCGGCCTCGTTGCGGATCGCCAGCGCGCCTTCACCGAGCGTTTGCCGCGCGGCCTCGAGCGTCTGCGCATCGCGCCCGGTGATGATGACGCGTGCGCCTTCTGCCGCGAATGCCTTGGCGGCTGCCAGGCCGATACCGCTGTTGCCACCCGTGACGAGGACCGTCTTTCCTTCGAAGCGTTGCATGATGTTCTCCTGTGAACCGGTGAGTTGACCGTGAACACAGGATGCGCGCGGCGCCCGGTCATGCCGTACGACGGGCGTGACGAACATGTTCGAAATCGTCGAACGTGTTTGGGCGGATGGACTCGAACGCCCGGTTCCGTCCGGTTCCGCGCCGCGTCAGCCGGCCACGTCGATGCCGTCGAGCAGGCGCTGCGCGAGCCGCGGTTCGCGCAATTGCTCGAGCCACCATTGCAGCGCGCGGCCGTCCCGGTCGCCGTGCCATGCGACATACAGCAGGTTCGGCTCGCGCGGATCGGCCGTCTGTTTTTCCACGAGTTCGCCGCCCGCGAGCAGCGACGCCACGCGCCGGCGCGGCACCCAGCCGACGCCAAGCCCGTCGCGCTGCGCGAGGATCTTCGCGCGCATAGACGGCACCGCCAGCACGGCCTGCCCGCCGAGCAGGCCATATGCGCGGCCGGCCGCGCGCCGCGACGAATCGGCGACGACGACGGCCCGGTGCGCACCGATCGCGTCCCGCGTCAGCGCGCCGCTCACGGCGGCCAGCGGATGGCGCGGCGACACCGCGAACACCCACTCCATCGCGCCCAGCTCGAACCACTTGAAACCGGGAATCGCCGGCGGCTCGTTGGTCGCGCCGATCACCAGGTCCGCGCGCCCGTCGCGCAGCGCTTCCCAGGTCCCGCCGAGCACTTCGTGCGTGAAACGCAGCGACACGCCCGAGTCGAGCGCATCGAACGCGCGGACCACCGGCAGCAGCGTGTCGAACTCCAGCACCTCGTCGCTGACGATCCACAGCCGGTCCTCCCAGCCGCTCGCGACCTGCCGCACGCGCTGCGTCAGCCGCGCGACGTCCAGCGCCAGCCGCGCCGCTTCGTCGGTCAGCAACTGGCCGGCCGGCGTGAGCTGCAGCCGGTAGCCGCGGCGGTCGAACAGCAGCGCGTCGAAGCGCGTTTCGAGCTGGCGCGCCGCGTGCGACACCGTCGACGGCGCCTTGCCGAGCCGCGCGGCCGCGCGCGACAGGCTGCCGGTGGCGCGGATCGCGTCGAGCAGCGCAAGTTCGTCTTCGGACAGCATGGGCACGCTCCGGTGTGGGGTTGTCGTGGATCTGTCGTGGATCGTAAGGCAGCGGCGGGCCGAGGTCCAATCGAGCGATGGGGCGGCGTCGGCTGACGATGCCCGTCACCCCTGACGAATGCCGCCGGGCCAGCGTTGCACGATGCACGGGTTCGCCGGCCGCCCGCGTCGCCCTGCCGGGATGCCATGCACCGTGCGGCCGGTTCGTGCATCGAGCGAAACCCGCGAAGCCGTCACGCCGCGCGGAACCACCCATTCGTTCATCGCCTCCGGTATGCTGATCGGCACGAGATTTCGGCAATCGAGGTAACCACTGCGATGGACATCGCGATCCGCATCGAAGGCCGTCACGACCTGACCGGGCAGATCTTCCGGCAACTGCGCACCGCGATCGTCGACGGGCGGCTCGCCGGCGGCGCGCGGCTGCCGTCGACGCGCGACCTCGCGAAACAGCTCGGCGTATCGCGCAAGACGACGCTCGACGCGTTCGAGCGTCTCGTCGCCGAGGGCTACCTGAATACGCGCGCCGGTGACGGCACGTTCGTCGCCGACGGCCTCGCGCGCGTGCCGCACGCCGCGGCCATGTCGGCGCCCTCCCTCGTCGAATACACGCCGCGCATCGACGCGGTCGACGCGCGTGCACTGTGGGACGACCTGCCCGACGCGCTCGCGATGCCCGCGCCGCAGGACACGCCGGGCTTCGACTTTCGCGGCGGCGTGACCGACAAGGCGCTGTTCCCGTTCGACGCGTGGCGGCGCTGCCTGCATCACGCGCTGCGCCAGCAGATGCGCGGCCCCGCCGGGTACCACGACCCGGCCGGCGATCCGCAATTGCGCGGCGCGATCGCGCGCTACGTCGCGTTCAGCCGCGCGGTCGCGTGCGGCTGGGACGACGTGCTCGTCACGCAAGGCGCGCAACAGGCGCTCGACCTGATCGCCCGCGTCGTCGTGCGGCCGGGCGATGTGGTCGCGGTCGAGGATCCCGGCTATCCGCCCGCCCGCGCCGCGTTCGCGTCGCTCGGCGCGACGGTGATCGGCGTGCCGGTCGACGCGCAGGGGCTGGTGACGGAACGGCTGCCCGACGACGCGCGCCTCGTCTACGTGACGCCGTCGCATCAGTTCCCGCTCGGGATGCCGATGACGCTGGACCGGCGCGTCGCGCTGCTCGAGTGGGCGCAGCGCCGCCGCGCGGTGATCATCGAGGACGACTACGACGGCGAGTTCCGCTTCGAGGGCCGGCCGGTGGAATCGCTGAAGAGCCTCGACCGCACGGGCCTCGTCGCGTATGTCGGCACGTTTTCGAAGACGATCTTTCCGGAGCTGCGGATCGGCTACGCGATTCCGCCGCGCGCGCTGCGCGGCGCGCTGACCAAGGCGAAGCAGATCGTCGACTGGCACACCTGCACGCTGACGCAGGCCGCACTCGCTCGCTTCATGCTCGAAGGCGATTTCGCGCGGCACCTGAAGCGCGTGCAGAAGCACTACGATGCGCGCCGCAAGATGCTGATCGCGCATCTGCGCGGCGAACTCGCGCCGTGGTTCGACGCGATCGTGCCGACCGCCGGCATCCACCTGGCGGCCTACCTGAAGCCGGGGCTCGACGAAGCGGCGCTGGTTCGCGCGGCCCGCTCGCAGGACATCGGCCTGTACGGCATCTCGGCGTTCCACGTCGGCGTGCCGGTCCGTGCGGGGCTGCTGTTCGGCTATGGCGGGATCGACACGCCGCGCATCGACACGGCGCTCGCGACGCTGGCCGGCCTGCTGCGTTCGGACGCCATTGGCGGCTCGGCACTGGTTACCTGAATTTACCGGAAATTGGCCATTCAAGCAGGCCAGCATGCGTCCTAAAGTAGGTCCTGTCGCGCCATCGTGCGCTCCCACCGAAAAGGACCTGCCATGCAACCGCGCCTGAACTTCTACGCCGCCAGCCCGAATGCGATCAAGGTGATGCGCAACGCCGAGGAATTCCTCGCGAAGAGCTCGATCGAAAAGCCGCTCGCCGAACTCGTCCGCCTGCGTGCATCGCAGATCAACGGCTGCGCGTTCTGCGTCGACATGCACACGACCGACGCGCGCAACGGCGGCGAAACCGACCGCCGCCTGGCCACCGTCGTCACGTGGCGCGAGACGCCGTTCTTCACCGAGCGCGAACGCGCGGCGCTGGAATGGACCGAGGCGCTGACGCTGGTCGCCAGCCACCACGTGCCCGACGCCGTCTGGGAAGCCGTGAAGCCGCACTTCACCGACGAGGAGCTGTTCGACCTGTCGATGCTGATCGCGACGATCAACTCGTGGAACCGCTTCGCGATCGCGTTCCGCAAGATGCCCGAGTAAGGAGGCGACGATGATGGACGCCACGCTCCGTCGCGCCGCCCTGTGCGCCTCGCTCGCGGCCGGCGTCGCGCTGCTGCCGGCCGCTGCCCGGGCGCACGACACCGGCGACAACGTGCACACGATCCTGCAGCAGGCCGTGCCCGAAGCGCCCGGCAAGCTCGCGGTCGTCGCGACCGTCGACTATGCGCCCGGCCAGGCTTCCGAAGCCCATCGGCACCTCGGCTCGGTGTTCGCGGTCGTGTCGAAAGGCGAAGTGCTGTCGCAGGTGAACGACGGCCCGCTGCACCGCTACCGCGCCGGCGAAGGCTGGTACGAGGCGCCCGGCTCGCGCCACCCGGTGTCGCGCAACGCGAGCGCGACCGAGCCGGCTCAGCTCGTCGTATTCGGGTTGACCGGCGAACACGTGCCGCTGACGTCGCCGCTCGATCAGTAACCGCTTTCCGGGGGGCGTGCGATCGTCCAGGCACGCGCCCCCGCTTCGCGACCGGTTTTCCATACCGTGGGTCAGCCACGCCTCCCGCTTCTCCATTAGCTGCTCCCTACACGCCGCCACCGGCTTGCCGTACCGCGCCGCGTCACGTCGCCTCCTCGCCCACCCGCGTCCCCCTTCGACGCTCGCCTGATCGCGATCAACTCGGGCGGAAACCCTTCCTTGAAATTAACTAACTCATCAATTAGCGTCGATTTCATGAACGCGAAATCCACCGTCGCCAGGCCGCGCGGGCGCCGCCCGTCGGTCGACGATTTCGACCTGCGCGACCACATGCTCGACGTCGCGATGCAGCTGTTCGCCGAACGCGGGATCGCCGCGACGACCGTCGCGCAGATCGCCGCCGCCGCCGGCGTCACGTCGGCGATGGTTCACTACTACTTCACGAATCGCGAGCAGTTGCTCGACGCGATCGTCGAGGAACGGCTCGCGCAGGTCATCGCGTTCGTGTGGCGACCGACCGAGCCGCAGATCGAAAACGATCCGTTCGCGCTCGTCGCCGAACTCGTCGACCGCTTCTTCGACGTCACGCACCGCATGCCGTGGCTGCCGTCGATCTGGCTGCGCGAGATCATCCATGAGGGCGGATTGCTGCGCGAGCGGATGGTCCGGCGCATTCCGCTCGAACATGTCGGGCGCTTCGCCGAACGCATCCGCGGCGCGCAGCAGGCCGGTACGCTGAACCCCGCGCTCGAACCCGCGTTCCTGTTCCATTCGATCATCGCGCTGGTGATGCTGCCGCTCGCGACCGCAAAGCTGTGGCAAAGCGCGCGCGGCGGCCTGCCGCCAATCGACCGCGACGTGCTGCACCGGCACGTCCGCGCGCTGCTCGGGTCGGGCATGCAGCCGCCGGCCGCCGCGCCGCGCGCACGGGCCCGCTCGCCCTCGCCGCGGAGGCCGTCATGAACGCGCCCCGCGCGCGGTCGCTCGCGCTGGCCGCCGCCGTCGCCGCCGTCGCGCTGCTCGCCGGTTGCGAACGCCGGGCGAACAACGGCACGACCTACCAGGGCTACGTCGAAGGCGAATTCGTGTACCTGTCGTCGTCGCAATCGGGCACGCTGACGCAGTTGTCGGTCGCGCGCGGCCAGGCCCTCGCCGCTGGCACGCCGGCCTTCTCGCTCGAAGCCGTCAGCGAAACGGCCGCGCTGCTGCAGGCGCAGCACCAGCTTGCAGCCGCCCGCGCGCAGCTTGCCGACCTGCAGACCGGCAAGCGCCCGCCGGAAATCGCGGTCACGCAGGCGCAGCTCGCGCAGTCCACCGCGCAGGCCGCGCGAGCCGCCGCGCAACTCGCGCGCGACGAAAGCCAGTACGCCGCCGGCGGCCTGTCGAAACAGCAGCTCGACGATTCGCGCACGTCCGCGCAAACGACCGCCGCGCAGAGGCGCGAACTGCAGAAACAGGTCGACGTCGCGCGCCTGCCGGGCCGCGCGCAGCAGGTCGCCGCGCAGGCCGCGCAGGTCGACGCCGCTCAGGCGGCGGTCGCCGAGGCGCAATGGAAGCTCGACCAGAAGCGCGTCGCCGCGCCCGCCGCCGGGCGCGTGTACGACACGCTGTACCGCGTCGGCGAATGGGTGCAGGCCGGCAATCCGGTCGTGCAGATGCTGCCGCCGCAAAACCTGAAGGTGCGCTTCTTCGTCCCGGAGGCCGCGATCGCCTCGCTCGCGCCGGGGCGCACGGTCGCGATCCACTGCGACGGCTGTGCGGCCGACGTGCCCGCGCGCATCACCTACGTGTCGAGCGAGGCCGAATACACGCCGCCCGTGATCTACAGCAACGAAAGCCGGACCAAGCTCGTGTTCATGATCGAGGCGCGCCCGGCCGCCGGCGACGCGCCGAAGCTCCATCCGGGCCAGCCCGTCGCCGTGAGGGTGCCATGACCGCGCCGCCCGCACCGTACGCGATCGACGTCGATCGCCTGAACAAGCATTTCGGCGACAAGCACGTCGTGAAGGACGTGTCGCTGCGCGTCGCGCGCGGCGAGATCTTCGGCTTTCTCGGGCCGAACGGCAGCGGCAAGACCACGTCGATCCGGATGATGTGCGGGCTGCTCACGCCCGACTCGGGCAGCGGCACCTGCCTCGGCTACGACATCGTGCGCGACAGCGCGCAGATCAAGCGGCGCGTCGGCTACATGACGCAGCGCTTCTCGTACTGGGAAGACCTGTCGATCCGCGAGAACCTCGACTTCGTCGCGCGCGTGTACGGGATGCCCGACCGCAAGGCGGCCGTCGCGCGCGCACTCGACGGGCTCGGCCTCGCGAGCCGCGCGGACCAGCTCACGGGCGCGCTGTCGGGCGGCTGGAAGCAGCGCCTCGCGCTGGCCGCCTGCATGCTGCACGAGCCGGCGCTATTGCTGCTCGACGAACCGACGGCCGGCGTCGATCCGGCCGCGCGCCGCGACTTCTGGGAAGAACTGCACCGGCTGGCCGCGCAAGGGATCTCGGTGCTCGTCAGCACGCACTACATGGACGAGGCCGAGCGCTGCCACAAGCTGGCGTACATCGCATACGGCGAGCTGCTCGCGCAGGGGACGTCCGCGGAGATCGTCGCGTCGCAGGGGCTCGTGACCCGCGCGATCACCGGTGCGCATCTGAGCGAACTGTCCGCGCGGCTGCGCACGATGCCGGACGTCGACCAGACGGTCGTGTTCGGCTCGGCGCTGCACGTGAGCGGCCGCGATCCCGCCCGGCTCGACGCGACGCTCGCGCAGGTCGCGGCACAAGCCGACGGGTCTGCCGCGCTGCAGGTCGCGCCGATCGACACCGGGCTCGAAGATGTCTTCATCTACATGATGGGCCGCGCATCCGGGCCGCCCGGCGGAGCGTCGTCATGAACGCGTGGGCGCGCCTGCGCGATGCGTTTTCGGTCGCCCGCTGGTGGAGCATCGTGCTGAAGGAATTCCTGCAGCTGCGGCGCGACCGCGTGACGTTCGCGATGATCGTCGGCGTGCCGATCATCCAGCTCACGCTGTTCGGCTTCGCGATCAACACCGATCCGAAGCACCTGCCCACCGCGGTGATCGTCGCCGATGCAAGCCCGTTCGCGCGCAGCTTCATCGCCGCGATGCGCAATTCCGCGTACTTCGACATCGTCGAGACGCTGCCCGACGAGGCGGCCGGCCGGCATGCGCTCGCCCGCGGCGACGTGCAGTTCGTGCTGAGCGTGCCGGCCGATTTCTCGCGGCGGCTGCTGCGCGGCGAGCGTCCGTCGCTGCTCGTCGAGGCGGACGCGACCGATCCCGT
This sequence comes from Burkholderia sp. AU6039, assembly GCF_002223365.1. Lineage (NCBI taxonomy): Bacteria > Pseudomonadati > Pseudomonadota > Betaproteobacteria > Burkholderiales > Burkholderiaceae > Burkholderia > Burkholderia sp. AU6039. The sequence continues at coordinate 1,480,546 of NZ_NKFK01000005.1, read as the reverse complement.
CGCGACCGCGTCGGCGATCGGCGCGCTGCCGGGCCTCGTGCAGCCCGTCGCGGACAAGGACCTGACGGGCCCGCTCGCCCACCTGAACGGCCGCCCGGCCGCGTTCGACGTCGTGCTGCACCGGCTGTACAACCCCGAGGGCATCACGCAGTACAACGTCGTGCCGGGCCTGATGGGCGTGATCCTGACGATGACGATGGTGATGATGACGGGCCTCGCGATCACGCGCGAACGCGAGCGCGGCACGATGGAGAACCTGCTCGCGACGCCCGTGCGGCCGCTCGAGGTGATGACGGGCAAGATCGTCCCGTACGTGCTGATCGGGCTGGTCCAGGTGTCGATCATCGTCGCCGCGGCACGCTTCGTGTTCGAGGTGCCGTTCGTCGGCGGCGTGTTCGCGATCTACCTGTCCGCGCTACTGTTCATCGCGGCGAACCTGACGGTCGGCATCACGCTGTCGTCGCTCGCGCAGAACCAGTTGCAGGCGATGCAGCTCGCGGTGTTCTACTTCCTGCCGAACATCCTGCTGTCGGGCTTCATGTTCCCGTTCGCCGGGATGCCGAAGTGGGCCCAATTCATCGGCAACCTGCTGCCGCTCACCTACTTCAACCGCCTCGTGCGCGGCATCCTGCTGAAAGGCAACGGCTGGAACGACCTGTGGCCGTCGGTGTGGCCGGTCGCGCTGTTCACCGTCGTCGTGATGGGCGTCGCGCTGCGGTTCTACCGACGTACGCTCGACTAGGCGCCGCACGATGAAACCCGCTTCGCGTCGCTCCTTCCGCGTCGACCCTGCTGCTCGCGGCTGTGCGCTGGCTGCCGCGCTGCTCGTCGCGGGATGCGCGGTCGGGCCGGATTTCCACGCGCCGGATGCGCCCGCCACGCAGCACTACACGCGCGGCGAGCCGCCCGCGACGACGGCCGCCACTGCCGCCCCGACTGGCGACGCGCAGACGTTCGCATCGGCCGCGCATACGCCGCGGCACTGGTGGACGCAGTTCGGCTCCGAACCGCTGAACCGCCTCGTCGATACCGCGTGGCACAACAGCCCGACGCTCGCGGAAGCCCGCGCGCGACTCGACGAAGCGCGGCAGAACCACGCGGCCGAAGCCGGCGCGACGATGTTGCCGAAAGTCGATGCGAGCCTGTCGGCCACGCGCGAGCAGGTCAATACGACTGCGTTCGGCCTGCCCGCCAACGTGCCCAGCCCGGGGCCGTTCACGCTGTATGACGCGTCGGTGAGCGTGTCGTACGTGCTCGACGTGTTCGGCGGCAACCGGCGCGCGCTCGAAGCGCTGCGCGCACAGGTCGACTACCAGGCGTACACGCTCGACGCCGCGCGCCTGACGCTCGCGGGCAACGTCGTCGCGACCGCGATCCTGCGCGCGTCGCTCGCGCAGCAGGTCGCGCTCACTCGGCAACTGATCGATGCGCAGGCGCGCCAGTTGCGCATCGTCGAGGCGCGCTTCTCAGCGGGTGGCGTGTCGCAGGCCGACGTGCATGCGCAACGCGCACTGTTCGCGCAGACGCAGGCGTCGCTGCCAGCGCTCGAGGCCCGCCTCGCGCAGGCCGGCCACCGGCTCGCGATCCTGCTCGGCGTGGCGCCGTCCGATGCCGCGCTGCCCGACCTCTCCCTCGATGCGCTCGCGCTGCCGCGCACGCTGCCCATCGCGCTGCCATCGACGCTCGCGCGCGAACGACCCGACATCCGCGCGGCCGAAGCCATGCTGCACCAGGCGAGCGCGAACGTCGGCGTGGCCACCGCGAACCTGTATCCGCGCTTGTCGATTTCGGCGGGAATCGGCTCGGAGCGGACGCGCATCGCGGATCTCGTGAGCGGGCTCAATGTGTGGAATGTCGGCGTCGGGCTGACGCAACCGCTCTTTCACGGCGGTGAACTGCGCGCGAAGAAACGTGCGGCCGAAGCGGCGTACGAAGCGGCGTTCGCGAGCTACCGTGAAACCGTGCTCGAGGCGCTGCAGCAGGTGGCCGATGCAATGCGCGCGGTCGAGCACGACGCGGCGACATTGCAGGCGAGAGACACCGCCGCGCAGGAAGCGGCGGCCAGCAACCGGATTGCCGGCGACCGTTACGCGGCGGGCGGGATCAGCACGTTCGACCTGCTCGACGCGCAGCGGCAGGCGCTGCAGACGGCGCTCGACCGTACCCGCGCGCAGGCCGACCGGCTCGCCGATACGGCGGCGCTGTTTCAGGCGCTGGCGGGGAGCTGGACGGATGACGCGGCGGAGTGATCGGATGGACGACATTGGCACGGGCCGGATGCTGCCGTCTGCGCGCCGGGCACCGCATGAGCGGTGCGCTTGTCTGGCGCGGCATTCGTCGCCGTCCGCATCCGGTCGATGCCGGCCGGCGACGGCACCGGAATACGCACAATACGTACCGCAAACAAAAAACCGGCCCGAAGGCCGGTTCTTCAACCGCATACCGTAAGCGGCGCTCACGCGCCGCGTGGTATTTAGAAGCGGTGGATCATGCCGACGCCGACGCCGATCTGGTTCTGCTTCGAACCTGCGCCCACGCCGTCGCCGATGGACGTCGTTGCAGCGATGATCTTGCCGCCGTTCAACGTGTTGCCGCTCGAATGCTGGTAAGCCTCAACTGCGTACAGGCCCGTGCGCTTCGACAGGCTGTAGTACTGCGACAGCGTGACCTGGTGGTACTTGGCCGAGCTGGTGATGCCGTTCGACTGCGTTGCCGCCGTGTACGAGTAGCCCGCTGCGAAGTCCCACTGAGCGGCTGCCTTCCAGTGCAGCACGGCACCTGCCGTGTTGAAGATGGCCGTGTTGCGGAACGCCGAACCCGTGCCCGGCGTGTACTGGACGTTCGAGTACGATGCCGAGATGTCCCATGCCGGCGTGAACTGGTAGCCCGCCGTCACGGCGATACGCTGTTGCGATTGCGCCGTGGCATAGCCGTTGTTGATCGACGAAACTGCCGGCTGGTTGCCGTCGCCCGATGCCGTCAGGCCGTTCTGGACCGTCGAGTTCGCGCCCCACACGCCGCCGCCGAGCGTCGCGTTGTTGACCTTCTGATAGCCGACCGCGATGCCTGCCGGGCCGTTCAGGTACTGGATCGCCGCGCTCCACGTCGAGCCGCGGTTCGTCGCGCCTGCGACGCCGCCGAACGAGTACGAACCGCCGACCGTGAAGCCGTAGAACTTCGGCGACATGTAGACGAGCGAGTTGTTCGCGCGGTAGCTCGTATCCAGCGAGTCGATATCGCCCGGGTGTGCGCCGTAGTAGCCGGTCAGCCAGGTCGTCGGGCTGTACGGCGACAGCAGCGTGTAGTACGCGGTGTACTGGCGGCCGGCCGTCAGCGTACCGTACGTGCTGTTGGTCAGGCCAACCCACGCCTGACGCGTGAAGATGCCGTTGGTCCACTGCGACGAGCCGTTAACCGTGTTGACGCCGGCTTCCAACTGGAAAATCGCCTTCGTGCCGCCGCCGAGATCTTCGCTGCCCTTCAGGCCGAAGCGGCTGCCTGCCCACACGCCGGTGGACATTTGCACCTTCGAGTGACCACCCGTGGTCGCGCCGACGGCCGACGAGTTGTTCTGCCAAGCCAGACCGTTGTCGACGATACCGTACAGGGTCACGCTGCTCTGGGCGTGGGCGGCGGTAGCGGCTGCGAGACCGACTGCCGTCATGGCGAAAGCGACGCGCTTTTTCATTGATTCTCCGTCCTCAAAGAATGATTTCTTTTCTGGTGTGGTTTTATGACTGACACATGTGCGAGTACATGCCGACGGGATTCTGACGGATTACCGATTATTTCCCAACACGCGCAGTCGGTCATCGTATGATCGACGCAACGCAGGGGTTCACCAAGCGGTTACATAACACCTGAAAACGCTTACGCGGCGGGCTTTTCCGGCATTTCCCGGTGAAAACCCTAGCTTTACATTTTTACGGGTGCAACGCGTCCGTCGGATGTCGTCAGATGCCTTCGGCAACATACGTCTTACTAATGCGCGACCGTGGCTGACACCACGATTCACGCCGCCGCGAAGGATCGCTGACGTTCATGACACCCACGTTTCGCGACACGAAATAATGAAAACGTTTTTAGCCGAGGCGTGAAGCGGCGGACGGTGATGGCCCGGCGAACGCGGGCCGAGGGGCGATGCCGGCACCTGTCGCGCCGGCATCGTTCAGTGCGAATCAGCGCGTGGCCGGCTGCGCGAGATGCGCGCTCACGGCATCGGCGAGCGCGGTGAGGCGCGCGCGAATCGCGGCGTTCGAGCCGACCAGCGCGAGCGACGACGCCATGATCCGGTAGACGCGCTTTCTCGGCACCTTGGCCGGCTTTGCCGGATCGAGCCACGCATCGTTGCCGGCCAGCAACTCGAGTGTTTCGAGGCCGATCATGATCGGCCACAGGCACGCGAGCCGCAGCCGCACGAAGCGGCGCGGGATCGCGAGCGTATACGTGCATGCGTCGCGATACTGGTCGAGCGTCACGCGCAGCAGGTCGACGAGCACGCCGCGCGCGCGCGCCGACGCGTCGGGCGCCATCAGGTCGGCGACGCCGAGCCCGTGCGCACCCAGCACGTCGTCGGGCAGGTAACACCGGCCGATGCGCAGGTCCTTCCCGCAGTCGCGCAGGATGTTGGTCATCTGCAGCGCCTTGCCGAAACGGATGCCTTTCTCGCACATGTCCGGCAGGTTCCAGCGGCGCGCGGCCGGCGTGTGCATGCCCGTCATGTCGGTCCAGAACTCGCCCACGCAGCCGGCCACGAGATACGTGTAGCGGTCGAGTTCGCCGCGCGTCGGCAGCGACACGACGCGCCCCGACTGCTCGTCGGGGAACGTGCGCAGATCGAATACCATCCCCGCCGTCAGCGTCGCGACGACCTTGCGGATCGATGCGCGGTCGGCGTCCGGCTGCGTGCGCAGCAGCGCGAGCATCGGCTCGATCGAGCCGAGCAGCACGTGCTCGTGCGAATCGGTCTGCATCCGCGTCACGTCCTCGAGCGCCCGCGACAGCGCGACGCCGTCGCCGAGCCGCTCGACCTCGTCGCGCAGGTCGGTCAGCAACGCGGCCCGGCGATCGGGTGCGACGAGCGCCGTATCGGCAATCGTGTCGGCCGCGCGCGCAAGCAAGTACGCCAGGCCGACCGGGTCGCGCATGCCGTCGGGCAGCACACGCAGCGTCAGGTAGAAGGAGCGGGAAACGTTCTTCAGCAGGTCGCCGAGCAGGAAAGCGGAATCGGTTCGAGTCGTCATGGGTCGGGAAAAATCGGCCGGCGCGGGCCCCGGACGCACACGGGCGCCGGGCGCCCGCGCCGGCCCGCGAGTCGCCGCATCGTCGTGCCAGACGGGCGTCTGGCCCCGGCGCGTCGATGCAAAATTCCCGCAAGTTTAGTGCATCCTGCGCGCAGCCTGCCCGAGACGGCCGGAATGCCTCCCACGCCAGACTGCGGTCAACCGCCCCGCCGCGGGCATCGCACCCTAAAAATAGATAACAGAAAGGCACGAGTAATACATATGTAATTATTCGGTGCGACGATCGCGTCCCATTCGACTCCGTGCGACACGCCACGACAGCCGCATCGCCGGATCGATCGTCCCTTTCCGACTCTCGTTTCGAAGGTTCATCGACATGCTCTTCAAGCGCCCGACCTCCCTGCGCTACGTTCCGTTCGCCTGTGCCGCCGCGCTCCTGCTCGCCGCGTGCGGTGGTGACGACGACGTCGCGTCCGATCCCACCCAGCCGATTTCCGCGAAGGTCCAGGTGGTCGGCCATCGCGGCGCGAGCGCGCTGCGCCCCGAACACACGCTCGCGTCGTACCGCAAGGCGGTCGAGGACGGCGCGGACGTGATCGAGCCCGACCTCGTGTCGACCCGCGACGGCGTGCTCGTCGCACGACACGAGAACGAGATCTCGGGCACGACGAACGTGTCGACGCTGCCGCAGTTCGCGAGCCGCAAGGCGACCAAGACGATCGACGGCGCGGAGCTGACGGGCTGGTTCACCGAGGATTTCACGCTCGCTGAGCTGAAGACGCTGCGCGCCCGCGAACGCATTCCGCAGGTGCGCCCCGCGAACACCGCGTACAACGACCAGTTCGAGATCCCGACGTTCGACGAGATCGTCGCGCTCGCGAAGCAGATGTCCGCGCAGACCGGCCGCACGATCCACCTGTATCCGGAAACCAAGCATCCGACCTACTTCCAGTCGATCGGCCTGCCGCTCGAGGACCGTCTCGTCGATGCGCTGCTGAAGGATTCGTACACGGCACGCACGGCGACCGTCTACATCCAGTCGTTCGAGGTCGCGAACCTGAAGACGATCCGCAACCGGATCAAGTCGAGCCAGCCGAACTGGAAGCTCGTGCAGCTGATGGACGAAGCCGGCCAGCGCCCGTACGACTTCGTGAAGGCGAACGACAAACGCACCTATGGCGACCTGTCGACGCGCGACGGCATGCGCGAGATCGCGACCTATGCGAACGGCGTCGGCCCGTACAAGACGTCGATCATCGCGGTCGCCGCGGACGGCACGCTGCAGCAGCCGACGCCGTACGTGCGCTACGCGCACGAGGCCGGCCTCGTCGTGCATCCGTACACGTTCCGTCCGGAGAACAACTTCCTGCCCGCGTCGCTGAAGGATGGCGGCACGCCGGCCACGCGCAACCCGGCCGGCTCGGTGCGCGAGATCCAGGCGTACCTGCGCGCGGGCATCGACGGTTTCTTCACCGACGATCCGGCCGTCGGCCGCACGGCCGTCGATACGTTCAAGCGCTGACAGGCGCGCTGACCGGGCACGACGCATGACGCACGACGCGCCGCGCCCGGTTGCGCCGCATCGGTCAGATCACGTTGAAGTGATGCGTGCCGTCCCGCTTCAACTGATCGACCAGTCCGTACTCCCAGTCGAGATACGCCTGCATCGCGGCCGCCGCGTTGTCGGTGCCTTCGTACGGGCGCCGGTAGCGGTCGACGCGCGGTGAGGCCAGATGCGTCTCGCCGCTTTCAAGCGGCAGCCCGGCGTCGATCCATGCGGCCGTGCCACCCGTGAGCACCGAGATGTCGGCCGAAGCCGGCAGCAACGCGCGGGCGTCGTCCGCCGCGAACCTCGCCAGCAGGCTCGACCCGCACGTGAACACATAGCGCTTCGCGGGCGGAATCGCCGCGAGCGCATCGCGCAACTGCGCACGCACGGCGAACCACGCACCGGGGATATGTCGCTTCACGTAGTTCGCGCTGGCCGTCACGTCGACGATCGCCAGCTCGCCCGGCGCGGCCTCCTTCATCCAGCCCGCGAGCGTCGCGGGCGACACTTCCGCCACGCTCGGCGTCGCCGGCACGTCGCGCGGCGGCTGGCCGCGCTCGCCGAACTGCGCCGTGCCGTCCTCCGGTTCGACCACCCGCACGTCCCAGCCCATCTGCGCGAGCCACGACGCGGTCATGTCGGCGCGCACGCCGTCGTCGTCGGCGAGCACGATTCGCGCGCCGCGCACGGCCGCGTGATGGTCGGTCTCCTGCACGAGCTGGCCGCCCGGCGTGCTCAGGAAGCCCGGCAGGTGGCCGGCTTCATATTCCTCCGGCGTGCGCACGTCGAAGCGGTACAGCGTGCGGCCCGGCGCGTCGAGGGCGGCGACATCCGCGAGCGCGATGCGCGGCACGCCCGCGCGCTCGGCCACCGCGCGCGCCGCCCGGCGTGCGTCGGCGCGCTGCGTCGCGTCGATGTCGTCCGGAAAGCGTCGCGCGGCGCCGCGTTCGAGCGTCTGGCCCGCGAGCGTCCAGCCGATCGTGCCGTTGCGCAGCGCGGCGACCGGATTCGGCAGCCCCGCGTTGACGAGCGACTGCGTGCCGATGATGCTGCGCGTGCGGCCCGCGCAGTTGACGATCACCTGCGTCGCCGGGTTCGGCGCGAGCGCGCGCACGCGCAGCACGAGCTCCGCGCCCGGCACGCTCGTCGACGTCGGGATGTTCATCGTCTGGTATTCGTCGAAACGGCGCGCGTCGACGATCACGACATCGGCCTTCGCGTCGATCAGCGCCTGCACCTCTTGCGCGGACAGCGACGGCGTATGCCGCTCGGCCTCGACCCATTCGCCGAACGACTTGCTCGGCACGTTCACGTCGATGAACAGTTCGCCGCCCGCGGCGAGCCAGCCCGCGAGGCCGCCGTCGAGCAGCCGCACGTCGGTGTAGCCGAGCTGCGCGAGCTTGGCGGCCGCGCGCGGCGCGAGATCCTCGCCGCCGGCTTCGCCGAACACGACGATCGGCGTATCGCGGCGCGGAATCCGCGTCCACGCGTCGAGCTCGAGTTTCGACAGCGGAAAGTTGGCGGCCCACAGCGGGTGGCCCTGCGCGTACGGATCTTCCTCGCGTACGTCGATCAGCGCGATCTCGTCGCGGGCCAGCAGGCGGGCGCGCACGTCCTGGTACGACACGACGGGAAAGCGGGAGGTGGAGTCGGCGGATTGCGTCACGGTGTCTCTGTCTTGATTGAATGCGTTGAAGTCGGTGAAGAAAGCGGAACGGATGAATCTTGTGCCCGCCGGCACGTGCCGGCAACCGGCCACCCAGGCGGGCAACTGCATCAGGCGTTCGAATAGCCCGATACGAAAGGCTTCACGGTGCCGTCGTCCAGGAACACCGCGCGCTCGACCTTGCCGATGTTCGCGCCGTACACATGGATGCTGATCGATACCTGATCGTCGAACGCGTTGGTCACGCGATGGACGTCGCCGATGCGCGGCGACACGGCCTCGATTTCGCCCGGCCGCAGCCGCACGGCGTCGCCCGCCGGCTCGGGCCGGCCCGCCGCGTCGAACCGGTACGGCTGCGAGAACTCGCCGCCGCGCAGCATCCCGATCAGCCCCCACACCGTGTGGTTGTGGATCGGCGTCGTCTGGCCCGGCCCCCACACGAAGCTGACGACCGAGAACCGCTCGTCCGGGTCGAGATACAGCAGGTACTGCCGATAGCGCGCGGGGTCGGGCTGCGCGAATGCGTCGGGCAACCAGTCGTCGTGTTCGACGAGCGCGGCGAGCAGCGCACCACCCTCGTCGAGGATGCGCGCCTCGTTCGCGCCGGACGCGAGCAACGCGCCCAGACCGTCGACGAACGGCCGCAGCGGCGTCTGATGCAACGAAAGCGTACTCATCGGCTGACTCCTCGAATATGATGCCGAATATGATGGATCGTCATGATGCACCCGAAATACCATGCAGAACAAACATGAAAATTAGCGATATCGACGCTTTTGCAGCGGTCGTCCGCTGCCAGACCCTGAGCCAGGCCGCGGCCGAGCTCGGGATGACGCAGCCCGCGATCACGCGGCGCGTCCAGAATCTCGAGGAAGCGCTCGGCGTGACCCTGCTCGATCGCAACACCAAGCCACCGCGCCCGACCGACATCGGCCGGCGGGTGTTCGAGCAGTGTCGCGCGATCCTGCGCGAAGTCGATGCGCTGCGCGAGCTGACGGCCGGCGAGCAGCCGCCTGCCGGCGAATTCCGGATCGGGCTCACGCAAGGCCTCGGCGAGCTGATGCTGCCCGCGCTGATCGCCGAACTCGCCGCGCAATGGCCCGCGCTCGCGACGCAGGTCACGACCGCCTGGGGCGGCATGCTCGTCGAGCGCGTCGCCCGGCGCGAACTCGATGCGGCACTCGTGTTCCTCGCGCGCGAAATGGTGTTGCCGGCGCAGGTCGAAGGCGAACGGCTGCTGGCCACGCGGCTCGTCGCGGTCGGCCGCAAGGGCGACTGGCCGCGCCGCAGCTACCGGCTCGCCGATTGCCACGCGCGTGGCTGGGTGCTCAATCCGGACGGCTGCGGTTTTCGTGCGGGCTTGCGGCGCGCGCTCGACGCGCAGGGCCTGCCGATGCCGGTCACGCTCGACACCTACGGCCGCGACCTGCAGCTGCAGAGCGTCGCGAACGGCTTCGGCATCGGGCTGATGCCGCTGCCGCTCGTCGAAGGCAGCCCGCTGCGCGATGCGCTCGACATCGTGCCGCTCGCCGATTTCAAGCCGCAGATCGATCTGTGGCTGCTGCGCCGGCACGATGCGGCCCGCTTCGACGCGCCGCTCGCCGCCGTTGCCGCGCATGCGCGCACCGCGTTCGCGTTGCCGGAGCAGGCGCACGGCAAGGCTGCCTGACCGGATCGGGCGGCGTCGCAATCGTCGGAATCGCGCCGCCCGATTGGCGCCCGCGCCAGCCCCGCTCCCATCACGCATCGTTGCGGCCGCGTTCGGTCTCGTTGACCGGCGCCCCGCTCGTCTCCGTCTCGCCCTTCGCTGCGCGCTTCACCTCACTCCGGCTCGCCGCTTCGAGCGCCGCACGCCCCGCCGCCACCGCGATCGCATCGTCCTGCGGCGTATGCACACGGCTGCACAGCACGTCGCGATAGTGACGTTCGAGCGGATTGGCGCGGCTCAACCCGTGATTGCCCGACAGCTTCAACGCCTGCTCGACCACGCGGATCGCGTGCTCGGTCACGGTCCGCTTGACGAGGCCGCTCGTCGTGACCGTCGGCGCATGGCCCGCGTCGGTGCGCGCGATGTGATCGTCGAGCAGCACGCGGTTCGCATGCAGCCAGCCCTCGATTTCGCCGACCGCTTCCTGCACGCGCGGCAGCGTCGCCAGCGGCGCGCCCAGCCCGCTCGGCGCACGCGTCGTCGCGAACCCGACCAGCCAGTCGCGCGACGCACGCGCCACCGCGTCGTACAGGCTGCCGAGCAGCGCGACCATCCACGCCTGCTGGTCGGCCTGCGCGTCGGCATCCGCATGGGTCGCCGCCGACACGGCCCATGCGTCCGGTGCGCGTACGTCGACCGCGTGATCGGCCGGCAGCCGCACGTCGTCGAACACGACCTCATGGCTGCCTGACGCACGCAGGCCGAGGTGGTTCCAGCTTTCGATCACGCGGATGCGATCGCCGTCCGCCTCGCGGTCGCGCGGCACGAGAAACACGCCGACTCGCGGCACCGGCTCGTCGGTGCGCGCCCACACGGCCAGCCAGCGCAGCGCCGGAATCCCGGTGCTGTACAGCTTGTGGCCGGACAATCGCCAGCCGTCGCCGTCGCGCCGTGCAATGGTTTCCGGCAGGCCGCCGCGCGACGGCGAACCGAGCGCGGGCTCGACGCGCAGCGCGTTGATCAGTGCCCCTTCGGTGACCGCGCTGTCGAATACCGCCCGCCGGACCTGCGCCGGCCAGCGGTTGTCGGCGCGACCGAGCGCGCGATGCTGCAGGTAGGTCATCGTCAGCACCAGCGCGGTCGCCGGGTCGGCGCTCGCGACGGCAGCCACGATCCGGCTCGCCTGCGCGAGCGTCGCACCGGCGCCGCCATGCTCGCGCGGCACGACCTGCGCGATCAGCCCCGCGCGATGCAGCCGCGCGAAGTTCTCGTGCGGAAAGCGGCCGTCAGCGTCGTTGCGGGCCGCGTCGGCGGCCAGCTCCGGCGCGAGGCGATCGAGCAGCGCGGCGACGCGGGCGCCGTCGGCGTCGACATCGTCGGTGGACAGGAGGCGCAGCGAACGCGGCTGCGGCGCTGGCGAGGAAGCGGCAAGGCTGGCGGACATCGAGACGGATTCCCTGGGCAATACGCAAAGTAATACGGACAGGCGGCAATAGCGGCAATCGATCGCCACGCGGCGCGGTTTCTGATGAAGCCGGCGATCCGGAACGCGCGGCGCCGGATTCGCTGGCGCCCGCGCGCCCGATCTTTCGTGAGCCCACAGCGTATGCGCAGCGCGCCCCCGCCCAAACCATGCAAATCTGATATTCAATTCGGGATTGATTATTTCCGTTTCGCATGATCCCGGCGTTAACCTGCGCTCCATTCCTGCCCGGCCGTGCGCCGGGACGTCCCTGCACCGGAGACCCAGATGAGCGTCGAATTCATCGGCATGATCCAGAGCCAGAAGCAGTCGGAAATCCATCCGCCGTCCGGCCCCGTCGTCGATCCCGATTACGTGCGCGACTTTGCTCGCGCCCACGAGACGGCCGGCTTCGACCGGATCCTCGTGCCGCACCACTCGACCGGCCCGTCGGCCACGCTGACGATCGCGTTCGCGGCGGCCGCGACCGAGCGGATCCACTTCATGCTCGCGCATCGCCCGGGTTTCACCGCGCCGACGCTCGCCGCGCGGCAGATCGCGACGCTCGACCAGTTCAGCCGCGGCCGGCTCGCCGTGCACTTCATCTCCGGCGGCTCGGACAGCGAACAGCAGCGCGACGGCGATTTCCTCGATCACGACGCACGCTATGCGCGCACCGACGAATACCTCGGCATCCTCCGACGGATCTGGACCGAAGCGCAGCCGTTCGATCACGACGGTGCGCACTACCGGTTCAAGCAGGGCTTTTCGGACGTGAAGCCGTTCCAGCAGCCGCATGTGCCGATCTATTTCGGCGGCGCATCGGAAGCGGCGCTCGAAGTGGCCGGCAAGCACGCGGACGTCTACGCGCTGTGGGGCGAATCGCTCGACCAGGTGCGCGACCTGACCACGCGCGTGCGCGCCGAAGCCGCGAAGCACGGCCGGCAGGTGCGCTTCTCCGTGTCGTTCCGCCCGATCCTCGCCGCGACCGAGGACGAAGCATGGGCGCGCGCGCATCGCATCCTCGACGAAACGCGCCGGCTGCGCGAAGCGGCCGGCCTCGGCGCCGGCGGCCCGCAGCAGAGCGAAGGCGCGCGCCGCCTGCTCGCCGCGGCCGAACGCGGCTCGCGCGTCGACAAGCGGCTGTGGACCGAGATCGCGAAGCTCACCGGCGCACGCTCGAATTCGACGGCGCTCGTCGGCACGCCCGAACAGGTCGCCGACGCCCTGCTCGACTACTACGACCTCGGCGTCACGACGTTCCTGATCCGCGGCTTCGATCCGCTGGAAGACGCGATCGACTACGGCCGCGAACTGATTCCGCGCGTGCGCAGCGCCGTCGCCGCCCGCGACGCGGCACGCCGCGCGGCCTGAGCCCAACGAAGCCTATTGGAGCCATCCGCCATCATGTCCGCCGTCCTTGCCTCGCCCGTCCGCACCGCATCGGGTCTCGAACTCGCCGAAGCGCCGCGCCAGCATTTCTGGTTCGATCCGCCGGCACCGCGCATCGACGTCGCCGCCGAGCGCCGTCACCGTCAGGAACGGCTCGCGGGCGCATTCCGCCTGTTCGCCCGCTTCGGCTTCGCACAGGGGCTCGCCGGCCACATCACCGCACGCGACCCCGAGCTGCCGGACCACTTCTGGGTGAACCCGCTCGGCGTGCATTTCTCGCAGATCAAGGTGTCCGACCTGCTGCTCGTCAACGCACGCGGCGAAACCGCGATCGGCACGCGGCCGCTGAACAAGGCCGCGTTCGCGATCCATGCGGCGATCCACGAAGCGCATCCGCACATCGTCGCCGCCGCGCATACGCACTCGACGTACGGCAAGGCGTGGTCGACGCTCGGCCGCCCGCTCGATCCGCTCACGCAGGACGCCTGCGTGTTCTACGAAGACCACGCGCTATTCGACGACTTCACGGGGATGGTCGTCGACACGAGCGAAGGCGCGCGGATCGCGGACGCGCTCGCGAAGCCGGACGGCACCACGCACAAGGGCGTGATCCTGAAGAACCACGGGATCCTGAGCGCCGGCCCGACGGTCGAGGCCGCCGCATGGTGGTACATCGCGCTCGACAATGCCGCGCACACGCAGTTGCTGGCCGAGGCGGCCGGCACGCCGCAACCGATCGATCACGCGACCGCGCGCCACACGCACGGCCAGATCGGCGGCCCCGACGGCGCGCTGCACGCATTCGACAGCCTGTTCGCGCGCGTCGTCGCCGACGAACCCGACCTGCTCGACTGAGCGCCTTTCCGCACGACCGGAGACCAGACCACATGACCCAAACCACCGCACCCGCACCCGTGCCCGCCGACGCGCACGACGACAAGCGCCGCAAGCTGCTGCGCGCCGCCGGCGCCGTCGCGCTCGCCGCGCCCGCGATCACGCTGGGCCGCAAGGCCTGGTCCGCGCCGCCGCTGAAGAAGCTCACGTTCGCGTGGAACCAGAACGCGTTCTGCCTGACGCCGATCGTCGTCGCGCAGGAGCGCGGCTTCTTCGAGAAGAACGGCCTGAAGGTCGATCTGATCAACTACAGCGGCTCGACCGATCAGTTGCTCGAATCGATCGCGACCGGCAAGGCCGATGCGGCGGTCGGGATGATCCACCGCTGGCTGAAGCCGCTCGAAGCCGGTTTCGACGTGAAGATCATCGGCAGCTCGCACGGCGGTTGCGTGCGGCTCGTCGGCGCGAAGGCGGCCGGCGTGACGACGCTGCAGGCGCTGAAGGGCAAGACGGTCGGCGTCAGCGACCTGGCTGCGCCCGGCAAGCATTTCTTCTCGATCCTGCTCGCGAAGAACGGGATCGATCCCGAGCGCGACATCACGTGGCGGCAGTATCCGGCGGACCTGCTCGGCGTGGCGGTCGACAAGGGCGAGATCCACGCGATCGCCGACGGCGACCCGAATCTCTATCTGCTCGAAAAGCGCAGCAACGGTGCGTACACCGAACTGGCGACGAACCTGTCCGGCGAATACGCGCGCAAGGTGTGCTGCGTGATCGGCGCACGCGGCGACCTCGTGCGCAACGACCGGCCGGCGGCCGCCGCGCTCGCGCGCTCGATCGTGCAGGCCACCGAGTTCACGCACGACAACCCGAACGAAGCCGCGAAGGTGTTTGCGAAGTATTCGCCGAAGATCAACCCCGAGGACTTGCGCAAGCTCTACGCGACGCTCACCTACAACCACCACCCGACCAACGTCGACCTGCAGCAGGAAATTGCGTTCTACGCGGACGACTTCCGCCGCATCAGCGTGCTGAAGAAGAGCACCGACCCGCAGCGCTTCGCGCAGCAGGTCTATGCGAACGTGCTGGGGTGACGCGATGTCGACGATCGAACACGCGCCCGCCGCGCGCTCCGCGTCAGCCGCGTCAGCCGCTTCCGGCGCCTCAGGCGCTTCAGGCGCCAGTACCGCCGCATCGTCGGCACGCGTCGCCTGCACGGCGTGCGAAGCCACGCTGGCCGCCGAAGCCCGCCGCGCGCGTACCTGGCCGACCGGCATCGCCGCCGCGCTCGCATGGGGCGTGCTCGGCGCCCTCACGCGACTGTGGCCGAACCGCGTCGTCGGTTTCAGCGACTGGGCGTACACCGACGAATTCGCCGTCGGCGCGTGGACGATCGCCGCGCTGTTGCTGGTCGCCGCCACGCTCGGCCATCTCGTCCCCACGACGCGCACGCGGCTCGCGCGCGTGCGCCCGGCCGGCCCATGGCTCGTCGCGCTGCCGCTCGTGCTCGCCGCGTGGGAAATCGTCACCGCGAAAACCGGCTGGCTGCCGACCCCGTTCTTCGCGCCGCCGCAGGCGCTGATCGAGGTCTACGTCGACGACTGGCCACGCCTGCTGGGCAGCGCCGGCAACACGCTGAAGCTGCTCGCGCTCGGCTTTGCGTACGGCGTCGCGGTCGGTTTCGCGGTCGGCGTGTCGATTGGCTGGTCGCGCCGGATCGGCTACTGGGTGCATCCGGTGCTGCGCGTGCTCGGCCCCGTGCCGGCCACCGCGCTGCTGCCGCTCACGTTCTACTTCTTCCCGTCGAGCTATTCGGCGGCCGCGTTCCTGATCGCGCTCGCAACCGGCTTCCCGGTCGCGGTGCTCACGTGGTCGGGCGTCGCGAGCGTCAACAAGCAGTATTACGACGTCGCGCGCACGCTCGGCGCGAACGCGCGCTTCCTCGTGCTGCGCGTCGCGATTCCGGCCGCGCTGCCGCACGTGTTCGTCGGCATCTTCATGGGGCTGAGCGCGTCGTTCACGGTGCTGGTCGTCGCCGAGATGATGGGCGTCAAGTCGGGGCTCGGCTGGTACCTGAGCTGGGCGCAGGGCTGGGCATCGTACGTGAACATGTATGCGGCGCTGATCGTGATGGCGCTGCTGTTTTCCGGGCTGATCGCGCTGCTGTTCGCGGTGCGCGACCGCGTGCTCGCCTGGCAGAAAGGAACCGTCAAATGGTGAGCGCCGCCGTACTCGAATCGTCCGTTGCATCATCCGTTGCCGCTGCGCCCGCCGTCACGGCGGCGCGCGGCGCGCGCATCGACATCCGCCGCGTGAGCCATGCGTTCGACGGCCCCGGCGGCGCGCTGCCGGTGCTCGACGACGTCACGCTGTCGGTCACGGCCGGCGAATTCGTCGCGCTGCTCGGCCCGAGCGGCTGCGGAAAATCGACGCTGCTGCGCCTCGTCGCGGGCCTCGACGCCGCACGGCAAGGCACGATCGCACAGGACGGCGTGCCGATCGAGCAGCCCGATCCGTCGCGCATCGTCGTGTTCCAGGATCCGACGCTGTACCCGTGGCGGCGCGTGCGCGCGAACGTCGCGCTCGGCCTTGAGGCGCGCGGCGTGGCGCGCACCGCGCAGCATCGCGTCGACGATGCGCTCGCGCGCGTCGGGCTGCAGGAATTCGCGAACGTGTTCCCGCATCAGTTGTCCGGCGGGATGGCGCAGCGGGTCGCGCTGGCCCGCGCGCTCGTCAACGATCCGCGCCTGCTGATTCTCGACGAGCCGCTCGGCAAGCTCGATTCGCTCACGCGGCTCACGATGCAGGCCGAGCTCACCGCACTGTGGCAACGCGACGGCTTCTCCGCGCTGCTCGTCACGCACGATGTCGAGGAAGCGCTGTTCCTCGCGCAGCGCGTGATCGTGTTCGGGCCGCGCCCCGCACGGATCGTCGCCGAGTTGCACGTCGACCTGCCCTACCCGCGCCATCGCGGCGACCCGCGCCTCGCCGAACTGCGTCACGACGCGCTGCGGCATCTCGGGCTCGATGCGAGCTGGTAGATGCGCGGTGCCGTTCGACGATGGGCCGCCGCGCGGCGAGACCGTAGCCGATGAACGCGCCGACGTTCGCCGACTGGGCGCTCCTGTTTCTGCAAGGGCTGTATCGCGCGCAAATCGCGCTGGCGCGCGTGCTGCATGCGATCGGGCTGACGGGCGACGCAGATGGTCAGGCCGCGTGGCCGTGGGCGCATCGCATCGCGCTCGAAACGCTGCGCATCGACGCGGGGCTCACGCGGCAACTTGCGTTCGCCGTGGCGGCAACGGTGCTGGCGGTCGTACTCGCTGGCATTGCGCTGGCGTCGCGCAAGTGGCGTGTCGTATCGGCAGTCGCCGCGCTGGCCGTTGCATGGTTCGCGCCGTGGCCGCCGTCGTCGCTGTGGCTCTCGCCTGCCGTACCGACGAGTTTCCAGCGCGATCCCGCGCCGTTTTCCGTATCGAACGTGATGCGCGGCGCGCACCTGTATGCGCAGCACTGCGCGGCGTGCCACGGCGCGGACGGACGCGGCGAAGGGCCGCTCGCGGCCACGCTCCCGCACTGGCCGCCGACCTTCGCCGGCGCGCTGCTCGCCCGACGTCTCGACGGCGAACTGTTCTGGCGCGTGCGCCACGGCACGCGCGACGAACACGGCGCATCGACGATGCCCGGCTTCGCCACGACGCTCGGCCCCCAGGACACCTGGGCCGTGCTCGACTACCTGAAAGCGCTCGCCGCGGGCAGCGGCGCGCAGGCGGAAGGCGCGTGGCCCGTGCCGGTCCCGCTGCCGGCGCTCGACGTGCGCTGCGGCGCCGCCGCACCCCAGCCGCTCGAGCGCTGGCGCGACGGCCAGCGCGTGCGCATCGTCGCGCTCGCGCCGGGCGCGACGCCGCCGCCGGAAGACGCGCGCTGGCAAACCTTGCTCGTCACGGCACGCGGCGCGCCCGTGGCGCAGGCAATCGGCACCGCGCGAGCCGATTGCGTCGCATCGACGCCCGACGCGTGGCGCGCATTCGCGACGATTGCCGGCGTGGCGCCCGACGCGCTCGGCGGCACGCAGCTCCTCGCCGATCGGCGCGGCTGGCTGCGGGCGCGCGCGTTGCCGGGCAGCGCCGGCTGGTCGGATGCCGACCTGCTGTGCCGCTCGGACGCCACCGCACGACCGGCCGTGCCGGCAGCGACCGGCGATCCGCTGACTGCGCTGCTGCTGCGCGTCGACACGGAACCCGTACGCGATGTGCAGGCCGGGCTTCCGCATTGATTGAATCCCTGAACTTCTCTTCCGACCGAGCTTCACGATGAATCCAACCCGACGCCATTTCCTCGCACAAGCGAGCGCCCTCGCCACGATCGCCGCAGCCCCGGCCGCCCTGCGCGCGCAATCGGGCACGCGGCCGCTGCTGCGTGCCGGCGACCAGAAAGGCGGGCTGCGCGCGCTGCTCGAAGCGGCCGGCGAACTGAACGGCCTGGCGTACGACATCGCGTGGACCGAGTTCCCGGCCGCCGCGCCGCTCGCCGAAGCGCTGAACGCGGCCGCCGTCGACTGCGGGCCGATCGGCGACGCGCCGGTGATCTTTGCGCTCGCGTCGGGCGCACGCATCAAGGTGATCGGCGCGAACCGTTCCGACCCGTACGGCACGGCGGTGCTCGTGCAGCCCGATGCGACGCTGAAAGGCGCGGCCGACCTGAAGGGCAAGCGCATCGGCACCACGCGCGGCTCGATCGGCCATTTCGTCACGCTGAAGGCGCTCGATGCAGCGGGCCTGCCGCCCGACGCCGTGTCGTTCCGCTTCCTGCCGCCGGCCGACACGATGCTTGCGCTCGCAACCGGTTCGATCGACGCGTGGGCGACCTGGGAGCCCTATACCGCGCTCGCCGAAACGAGCGGCCGCGCGCGCGTGCTCGTCAATGGCCGCGGACTGTGGTCGGGCCTCAGCTACCTCGCGGCGACCGACGCGGCGATCGCGTCGAAGCGCGACGTGCTGCACGATTTCCTGCGGCGCGTCGTCCGCGCGCAGACCTGGTCGTACCGCCATGTCGATGCGTATTCCGCCGCACTCGCGCGCATCATCGGCATTCCGCCGGCGGCCGCGAAGCTGCAGTTCGAGCGCCGCCACACGCGCTGGCTGCCGATCGACGCGACGGTCGTCGCGGAGCAACAGCGCACGGCCGACTTCTACCTGAAAGCCGGACTGCTGCGCCAGCCGCTCGACGTGCGCACGACGTTCGACGCCGGCTTCCCGCTCGCATGACCGGCCGCGCGACGGCGCGCAGCCGCCCAAACGGCTGCGGCACGATCTGGCACAATCGCAGTCTCGTCATTCGCCTTCAGCCAGCGTCATGCCAGCCATCGCCGAACTCTTCGTCTATCCGATCAAATCCTGTGCCGGCATCGCGTTGTCGCGCGCGCAACTGCTCGAAACGGGCCTCGCGTACGACCGCCACTGGCTGATCACCGACCCGGCCGGGCAGATGATCACGCAGCGCACGCACCCGCGGCTCGCGCTGATCCGCACCGCGCTCGACAGCGATGCGCTCGCGCTGAACGCGCCGGGCATGCGCGAGATCCGCACGCCGCTCGACGGCGACGTATCGCCCGCCACGCCGAAAATGGCCGCGACCGTGTGGCGCGACACCGTCGACGCGATCGACACGGGCGCCGAAACGGCCGCGTGGCTCACCGAATTCCTCGGCACGCCCACGAAGCTCGCGCGCTTCGGGCCCGACGCGCGTCGCGGCTGCAACCGCACATGGACCGGCGAGATCGATACGCACACGCAGTTCGCGGACGGTTACCCGCTGCTCGTGATCGGCCAGTCGTCGCTCGACGACCTGAACGCGCGGCTCGCCGCGAAGGGCGCGCCGGCGATCCCGATGAACCGCTTCCGCCCGAATATCGTCGTGTCGGATCTCGACGCGTTCGAAGAGGATTTCGTCGAACACCTCGACACGGAAGGCGTGACGCCCGTGCGGCTGCGCCTCGTGAAGCCGTGCACGCGCTGCCCGATGCCGACGATCGACCAGGCCACCGGCGCGCCCGATCCGGCGTGGCCGCACGAGCCGACCGACACGATGCAGACCTATCGCGCGAACCCGAATTTCAATGGCGAGCTGACGTTCGGCATCAATGCGATCGTCGTCGAAGGCGCGGGCGCGTGGCTCGAGGTTGGCCAGTCGCTGGAAGCGGAAATCGGGTTCGGCGATTGAGCCGGGCGGGCGAACCGCTCGCCCCCTTTCAATGCCGGGAAGCCGTGGCTCACAGCCACCGCTTCCCGCATCGCTGATCGCCATCACGCAGCGCGCGGCGCGGCGTCGCTCGCCGCCGGCAGCCAGATCGTCACGACCAACCCGCCACCGGCCGCATCGGCCAGCGTCACGCTGCCCTGATGCACGCGCGCGATCTCGCGCACGATCGACAGCCCGAGCCCCGTTCCTTCGACCGTCTGCGTCTTGCTGCCGCGATGGAAGCGCTCGAACACCGCGTCGCGCTCGTCCGCCGGAATGCCCGGCCCGTTGTCGATGACGTCGAGCCGCGCGTGCTCGCCATCGCGCGACACACGCACCGTGATCACGGCACGATCGCCCGCATAACGGATCGCGTTGTCGATCAGGTTGCCGATCATCTCGCCGAGCAGGTCGGACTGCCCGTGCACGTCGAGGTCGGCCTCGTGCTCGAAACCGAGATCGATGTCGCGCGCGCGGGCAACCGGCGACCAGTCGAGCGTCACGCTGCGCGCGAGCCGGTGCAGCGCGACCGGCTTGTGCGCGACCGCATGGCCGCTGTCCGAATCGAGCCGCGACAGCGACAGCAGTTGCTGCACGATCTTCGCGGCCTGCCGCACCGCGCCGTTCGCACGCCGCAGGTGCCCGTTCGCGCGCGGCTGCTCGTCGGGTCGCAACGCGAGTTCGACGCCCGCCTGCACGGCCGCGAGCGGCGTCTTCAGTTGATGGGCCGCGTCCGCGAAGAAGCGGCGCCGCGCGACCTGCATCCGCTGCGTGCGGCCGATGTACTGGTTGATCGACTCGACGAGCGGCGCGAGTTCGCTCGGCACCGCGCCGGTATCGAGCGGCGTCGTATCGTCCTCGCTGCGCGCGGCGACCGTCGCCGACAGCCGGTTCAGCGGCCGCAGCCCGCGCCC
This sequence comes from Burkholderia sp. AU6039, assembly GCF_002223365.1. Classification (NCBI taxonomy): domain Bacteria; kingdom Pseudomonadati; phylum Pseudomonadota; class Betaproteobacteria; order Burkholderiales; family Burkholderiaceae; genus Burkholderia; species Burkholderia sp. AU6039. The sequence continues at coordinate 1,459,598 of NZ_NKFK01000005.1, read as the reverse complement.
GACACCGAGCCACACGATGCCGAGCGCCAGCACGACGAGCAATCCTTCCTGCAGCAGCGACCCCACCAGGATCTCGCGCGCGAGCGCCTGGCGCGCCTCGATCGTCTCGCCGACCATCACCCACACGATGCGCGACTGCGCGGTCGGCACGTCGTGCACCGGGATGCGCAGCGCGGCCATCCGCAACTGCTCGCCGCGATAGACGACGTCGTAGTAGCGCGTGACGAACAGCGCGCCGTCGCCTGCGTCGCGCCCTTGCGGCAGCGGCAGGTCCGGGTAGCCGGTGATCGTGTGGCCGTTGTCCTCGCGGATCAGGTAGTAGACCTTGCCGCCGTCGCTCGACTCGAGCATTTCGAGCGCGAGATACGGCAGGTCGACCTCGATCTCGCCGTCGTTGAGCCGCACGCCTTCGCGGATCGACTTCAGCGACGACGACAGCGTGCGGTCGAACGCGACGTGCGCGGCGCTCATCGCGCGCTGGTACGTGAGCCACGAGTCGAGCGCGAGCAGGCCGAGCAGCGGCAGCAGCAACCACAGCGCGACCTGCGCGCGCAGGTTCGGGCGGGTCACTCGGCCCCCTGCCAGGCCGCCCAAAGGGACACGGCGGCGCATGCACGGCGCGCCGCTCCGCGCCCGCGCGGTCGGCCGTGAATGGCGTGCGTGTCGTTGGCGGGCCGTGAACGTGTCGATCCGGCATGGCGCGTCAACGCGCCCACCCGTTCCGCGCAAAGATCGTGAGCGCGGCGGCGGTTCATTCAGCTGTCTCCGCCTTCGCTTCCAGCAGATAACCGAGCCCGCGCAGCGTGACGATCGCGACTCCTGCGTTCTCGAGCTTCTTGCGCAGCCGGTACACGTAGATCTCGATCGCATCGGCGTTCACCGACTCGTCGAGCCCGAAGATCTTCTCCGACAGCGTTTCCTTGTTGATCGCGCGGCCGTTGCGCAGGATCAGCACCTCGAGCACCGAACGCTCGCGCGGCGTGAGCGGCAGCGGCTCGCCCGCAAGATGGAAGCTGCGGTCGATACTGTCATACGAAAGCGGCCCGCATTCGACCCGCGAATGCTCGTGGCCGAGGCTGCGGCGGATCAGCGCGCGGGCGCGCGCCTCCAGTTCGGTCAGTTCGAACGGCTTCGCGAGGTAGTCGTCGGCGCCGAGATCGAGCCCCTTCACGCGATCCTCGACCGAGCCATGCGCGGTCAGGATCAGCACCGGCACCGGATTGCGGCGCGCGCGCAGCCGCCGCAGCACTTCCAGCCCATCGAGCTTCGGCAGCCCGAGATCGAGAATCACCAGCGCGTAATCCTGCGTGCGCAGCACGTGGTCGGCGGCCTCGCCGTCCGCCATGTGGTCGACCGCGAAGCGCGCCGCGCTTAGCGCATCGTTCAGCGACTGGGCGAGGTTCGGATTGTCTTCGACGAGCAGCACACGCATGGGGATTCCGGTAAGGTCAGCGACAGGCCGCTACATTACATGATCCTTTCCATCGCGACGCCTCGCGGAAACACGGGTTGCGCCGTCGGCTCGGGCGCACGTCGGCCGGACCGGCCGACCGTCGCTCAGCGCTCGGCGGCGGGCCGGTTGCGCGTCGCGAAGCGCGAACTTTCGCCTGCCCGGCGCCGCTCGCGCAGGCCGACCGCCACCGCCAGGAACGCGACGCTCGCACCGGCCGTGACGACGATCATCGGGCGCGCGGTGCCGTCCGACAGCCACGCCAGCACGCCGCCGCACGCAGCCGTGATCGCCATCTGGATAAAGAAGAACAGCCCGGACGCCGTCCCCGCGATCGTCGTGTACGGCTGCATCACCGCGAACTGGCAGGCCGGAATCGCGATCCCGACGGCGATCATCACGAAGAACATCGGGACGACCAGCGCCGCGACCGCCGTCGGCGCGATCGCACCACCGATCCACAACACGGCGGCACTGGCCAGGTTGATGCCCGCCGCCGCCGCGATGACCACATCGGCCTTCCAGCGCGTGCCGGTCCGCGCGAACAGGTTCGAACCGATCAGGTAGCCGAGTACGGTCAGGCCGAAGATCGCCGCATACACCGGGCCGGATACGCCGCGTTGCCGCTGGAACAGCGTCGACGATTCCGCGATGAACGGGTAGTACGTGCAGTACGCGAAACTGATGGCGAGCGAGTAGCGCAGGAAACTGCGCTCGCGCAGCAGGCCCGCGTACGTCCGCAGAAGCCCCGCGCGCGGCGCCGGCCGCGCGTTGCGTTGTCGGGTCTCGGGCAGGTAGCGCAGCACCATCGCCGTTGCGACCAGCCCGCCCGCTGCCAGCAGCCCGAACACGCCGCGCCAGCCGAGCCATTCGGCCACCGCACTGCCGGCCAGCGGCGCAATCACCGGCGACAGCGCCATGCCCGCCGAGATGCGGCCCAGCATCGTGGCCTGCATCGCGGTCGGGAAGCGCTCGCGCACGATCACCCGCCCGATCACCGTTCCGCTGCAGCCGCCCAACGCCTGGAAGATGCGGGCGGCGACGATCGCCGTGACGCTGGTCGACCACGCGCAGGCAACGCTGGCGACCACGTAGAGGCACAGGCCGCCGAGCAGGACAGGACGGCGGCCATAACGGTCGGACAACGGCCCCGACGCCAGCATCGACAGCGCGTAGCCGACCATGTACAGGGTGAGCGTGAGCTGCAACTGGGCATCGGTGCCGTGCAGCGCGTCCGCCATCGCCGGCAGCGACGGCAGGTACGCATCGATCGTGACCCGCGGCAGGCACACGACGAGCATCAACAGGAGCAGCCAGCCCCACTGGGGTAATGAACGCGTTTTCATGCGGTGAGCTCGTCTCCGGTCGGATCGATGGGGTCGACAGCAATCTAAGGTCAAAGTGATATAAGCTGAAGGGCCATTAAATCCGTGACTGAATAGACCACTATGCCGCGAGGCAAAGCCGCGATTCCGCTTGATCTGCCGTGCCCGGCCGGGCTGTCCGCGGGCAGTCCGCAGTCGAAGCAGGAGTGCATCGCCGACGCGTTGCGCGACGCGATCCTGAAGCGCCTGCTGCCCGGCGACAGCCCGCTGCCGTCGAGCCGCACCCTCGCCGCGCGCTGGGGCGTCGCCCGCGGGACTGTCGAAGCGGCGTACGACCGGCTGTGCTCCGAGGGCTACATCGCCCGCACGCAAGGGTCGGGGTCGCGGGTATGCGCGGTGGTGCCGGACAGCTATCTGCGCGCGGCGGCGCAATCGCGCGACAGCCACCTTCCCCCATCCGGCGCACACCCCGCGCCGGCACGCACGACCGAAGGCCCCGCGCCGGAACAAGGCGTGCGCCCGGGCGTGCCGTTCGTCGCGCGGCTTGCCGATCCCGGCCTGCTGCCGATGCAGCAATGGAAGAAGGCGCTCGGTGCCAGCCTGCTTGCCGCGACCGCGCACGACCTCGGGGCCACACCGGCGCAAGGCGTCGAGCGCCTGCGCGACGAAATCGCCGCGTACCTGCGGGAATACCGCGGCATCCCGTGCGACGCCGGCGACATCTTCATCACGACCGGCATCCGCCATTCGATCGACCTCGTCGCGCGCACGCTGCTCGCGCCCGGCGCGACGGTGCTGATGGAGGACCCCGGCTATGCGTCGGCGTGGCAGATCTTCACGATCGCGGGCGCGACCGTGATCGACGTGCCGGTCGATCGGGAAGGCATCGACACGGCATCGCTGGACCGCTATCCCGATGCGCGCGCGGCCTACGTGACGCCCGCCCATCAGGCGCCGCTCGGCGTGACGATGTCGGTGTCGCGCCGGCTCGAACTGCTCGACTGGGCGCAGCGCACCCGCGCATGGATCATCGAGGACGACTACGACGGCGAATTCAGCTACCAGACCGCCCCGCTGCCCGCGCTGAAATCACTCGACGCGTGCGATCGCGTGATCTACTGCGGCTCGTTCAACAAGACGCTGTTCTCGGGGCTGCGGATCGGCTTCATGGTCGTGCCCGCGGAACTGCGGCCGGCACTGTCGGCCGTGTGGCATGCGACCGCGCGCTCGGTCGGCGTGGCGCCGCAGCTGGCGCTGGCCCGCTTCATCGGCCACGGCGATTTTGCGAAGCACCTGCGCGCCGCGCGTCACGCGTACCGCCAGCGGCGCGACCTCGTGCTCGACCAGCTGGCGAAACACGCGGGCGGGCGGTACACGGTGTCCGGCGAGCACGCGGGCTTTCATTTCGTGCTGTGGCTGCCGCCCGGGATGGACGACGCCACGTATGTCGCGCAAGCCCAGGCGGACGGTATCGAATTGCAGCCGATCCGCGGATTCTGTCGAAGCGCCCGGTGCGAAGCGGGCGTCGTCGTCGGGTATTCCGCGCTGACGGCCGCGCACGCGCGGCATGGCGGCCGGCTGCTCGGCAAGCTGCTCGCGCAACCCGCGTAGCCCTCGCCTGTCATCGTTGCCGCGCCCCGCGGCAACCCGCCGCTCCCCTTGTCCGACCGTGCCGCGCGCCGCAAAACGCGCGGCCGCCACCGCTTCGACCTCGGGAAATCCATGACACGAACGACACGATTGTGAACAGAAATGAAAGCGGGCTGAAAGTGCGCCGCAATTAACATCCGCTCCACTCGAACAACACTGGACGTAACTGGAGGAAGACATGCCGTTTGCACCGAAGCACCTCGCCGCCGCGCTGGCGGTCGTTCTGGGCACTGCCGCCGGCAGCGCCGCCGCGCAGGTTCCGGCCGGGTATCCGGGGAGCTACCAGGGCGTCATCGACGCCGCGAAGAAGGAAGGCAAGCTGATCGTCTACTCGACGACCGACACGGGCCTCGTGCGCCCGCTGATCAAGGACTTCGAAAGCCTGTACGGCGTGAAGGTCGAGTACAACGACATGAACAGCACCGAGCTGTACAACCGCTACATCAGCGAGAATGCGGCGAGCAGCACCAGCGCCGACGTGCTGTGGAGCTCGGCGATGGACCTGCAGGTCAAGCTCGTCAACGACGGCCTGATGGCGTCGTACGACTCCCCCGAAAGCGCGAACCTGCCGCAATGGGCGCAGTACCAGAAGCAGGCCTACGGCACGACGTTCGAGCCGCTCGCGATCGTCTACAACAAGCGCCTGATCCCGGAAAACGAAGTGCCGAAGACGCGCGCCGAACTGATCAAGCTGCTCGCGTCGCAACCGGACAAGTTCAAGGGCAAGCTCACGACGTACGACGTCGAGAAATCCGGCGTCGGCTTCAACGCGCTGACGCAGGACGCGCACCTGAACGAGAAGGTCACGTGGGAACTCGTGAAGGCGATCGGCGCGACCGGCCCGAAGCTGCAGTCGAGCACCGGCGCGATGATGGAGCGCATCTCGTCGGGCGAGAACCTGATCGGCTACAACATCTTCGGATCGTACGCGTACGCGAAGGCAAAGAAGGACAAGTCGATCGGCTACGTGTTTCCGAAGGACTACACACAGATCGTGAGCCGCCTCACCACCATCTCGAAGAAGGCGAAGAATCCGAACGCCGCGAAGCTGTGGGTCGACTACCTGCTGTCGAAACGCGGCCAGACGCTGATCGCGAACCAGGCCAACCTGTACGCGATCCGCACGGACGTGACCGGCGAAACGTCGGCCGCGGGCCTCACGAAGGAACTCGGCGATTCGCTGAAGCCGATCCAGATCGGCACCGGCCTGCTCGTCTATCTGGACCAGTCGAAGCGGCTCGCGTTCCTGAAGCAATGGCAGCAGGCGATCAAGGGCTGATCCGCTGATCCACTGACCGGCTTCGGCCGGCCAATGGCCGCCCGCCACGTCGCGCGGGCGGCCCCTTCCCCATACCGACTTCCTAGAGGCGGCCATCCGGATGGCCGCAGGGGCGAACTCATGCTTTCAACCAGCACACGCGGATCGGTGCCTGCCGTTCCGCCCGCCACCGGCCCGCGCGATGCGATTCCCGCGCTGCCGGTCAGCAGCCTGCAGCCGCTCGCCGGCATGCTGCGCTGGATCGTCGTCGCGGTACTGACCATCGCGGTCGCGCTGCCGCTCGGCTTCATCCTGTTCCAGAGCCTGCTGTCCGCGCCGTTCTTCGATGCGAACAAGACGCTCGGCACCGACGGCTTCCGTTTCGTCTTCAGCGATCCCGATTTCTGGTCGGCCGTGAAGAACTCGTTCATCATCGCCGGCGGGATGCTGTTCATCTCGATCCCGCTCGGCGGCATCCTCGCGTTCCTGATGGTGCGCACCGACTTGCCCGGCCGCCGCTGGCTCGAACCGCTGCTGCTCACGCCGGTGTTCGTGTCGCCCATGGTGCTCGCGTTCGGCTACGTGGTCGCGGCCGGCCCGGTCGGCTTCTACTCGGTGTGGTTCAAGGCACTGTTCGGGGTGCAAAGCGTGCCCTGGAACGTGTACTCCATCTTCGCGATCACCATGATCGTCGGCCTCACGCACGTGCCGCACGTGTACCTGTACTCGTCGGCCGCGCTGCGCAACCTCGGCTCGGACGTCGAGGAAGCCGCGCGCGTGACCGGTGCCCGCCCGTTCCGCGTCGCGCTCGACGTGAGCCTGCCGATGACGATGCCCGCGCTGCTGTTCGCCGGCGTGCTGGTGTTCTTCCTCGGCTTCGAGGTGTTCGGGCTGCCGCTCGTGCTCGGCGATCCGGAAGGCCACCTCGTGCTCGCGACCTACCTGTACAAGCTGACCAACAAGCTCGGCGTGCCGTCGTATCACCTGATGGCCGCGGTCGCGGTGTGCATCGTCGCGATCACGTTCCCGCTCGTGCTGCTGCAGCGCCGCCTGCTGAAGACCGCGAACCGCTTCGTCACCGTGAAGGGCAAGGCCGGCCGCGCGACGGTGCTGCCGCTCGGCGTATGGCGCTGGGTCGCGCTCGCGATCGTCGCGCTGTGGCTGATGCTGACCGTGATCGTGCCGATCTCGGGTATCGTGCTGCGCGCGTTCGTGACCAACTGGGGCGAAGGCGTCGCGCTCGCCGAGGTGCTCACGCTGTCGAACTTCATCGAACTGTTCGAGCAGGACAACCTGGTGCGCGCGATCGTCAATACGCTCGGCATCGGCGTGATCGGCGGCGCGCTCGCGATCGGCTTCTACTCGCTCGTCGCGTTCGCCGGGCACCGCCGCCCCGACTGGGCCACCAAGCTGCTCGATTACCTGGTGCTGCTGCCGCGCGCGGTGCCCGGCCTGCTCGCCGGTCTCGCGTTCCTGTGGATCTTCCTGTTCGTCCCCGGCCTGCGCGAGCTGAAGAACTCGATGTGGAGCATCTGGATCGCGTACACGGTCGTGTGGCTCGCGTACGGGATGCGGCTCATCCAGAGCGCGCTGCTGCAGGTCGGCCCCGAGCTCGAGGAAGCCGGCCGCAGCGTCGGCGCGACGCGCAGCCGCGTGTCGCTCGACGTGACGCTGCCGCTCGTGCGTTTCGGCCTGCTCGCCGCGTGGCTCCTGATCTTCATGATCTTCGAGCGCGAATACTCGACGGCCGTCTACCTGCTGTCGCCCGGCACCGAAGTGATCGGCGCGCTGCTCGTGTCGCTGTGGGCGACCGGCGCCGTCGACCAGGTCGCCGCGCTTTCTGTCATCAACATTGCGATGGTCGGCGCCGGTCTCGGCGTGGCCCTGCGTTTCGGAGTGAAACTTCATGGATAAGCTCATCGTCGACGACCTGCACCTCAGCTACGGCACCAATCCGATCCTCAAGGGCGTGTCGTTCGAACTGAAGGCCGGCGAAGTCGTGTGCCTGCTCGGCGCGTCGGGCAGCGGCAAGACCACGCTGCTGCGCGCGGTGGCCGGCCTCGAACAGCCGTCCGACGGCCGCATCCAGCTCGACGACCGCGTGTTCTTCGACGGCGCGCAGCGCGTCGACCTGCCCGTCGAGCAGCGCTCGCTCGGCCTCGTGTTCCAGTCGTACGCGCTGTGGCCGCACCGTACCGTCGCCGACAACGTCGGTTACGGGCTCAAGCTGCGCCGCGTCGCACCGGCCGAACAGAAGCGCCGCGTGCAGTCCGCGCTCGACCAGCTCGGCCTCGGCCATCTCGCGGAACGCTTCCCGCATCAGCTGTCGGGCGGCCAGCAGCAGCGCGTCGCGATTGCGCGCGCGCTCGTCTACAACCCGCCGGTGATCCTGCTCGACGAACCGCTGTCGAACCTCGACGCCAAGTTGCGCGAGGAAGCGCGCGCATGGCTGCGCGAGCTGATCGTATCGCTCGGGCTGTCGGCCCTGTGCGTGACGCACGACCAGACCGAAGCGATGGCGATGTCCGACCGCATCCTGCTGCTGCGCAACGGCCGCATCGAGCAGGAAGGCACGCCGGCCGAGCTGTACGGCGCGCCGCGCTCGCTGTATACGGCCGAGTTCATGGGCAGCAACAACCGGATCGACGCGCGCGTCGCGGCCATTGACGGCGAACGCGTGACGCTCGCCGGCGACGGCTGGGAACTGCAGGCGCTCGCCCGCGACACCTTCGCGCCGGGCCAGGACGCGCAGGCCGTGATCCGCCTCGAACGCGTGCAGGTCGCCGACGGCCCGGGTGCGAACCGGCTGCAGGCCGACCTCGTCACGTCGATGTATCTCGGCGACCGCTGGGAATACCTGTTCCATTGCGGCGAGATGCGCCTGCGTGCATTCGGTCACGTGCCGCGCGCAGCGGGCAAGCACTGGATCGAATTCCCGGCCAACGACTGCTGGGCGTTCGCGAAAGCGGGCTGACCCCGTCGCGGCGGCCCGCGCGCCGCCGCGCATGCATTCGCGCACACATCCCTTCGCGCTCCGCATCGGCGCGACGCATACCCGTTTTCTGTTTCAACCCGCCCACAAAAACCAAGGAGACACCGTCAAAATGAAGTCACGCGTAGAACGTTCCATTCGAACAGTAGTCCTCACCGGTTCGGCCGCGGCAGCCTGTATCGCCGTGCCGGCCGCGCACGCGCAGTCGTCGGTCACGATCTACGGGATCATGGACGCCGGCATCGAGTTCGCCAACCACGCGGCGCCGGAAGGCGGCAATTCCGTCAAGCTCAAGTCGGGCAACAAGAACACGTCGCGCTGGGGCTTGCGCGGCGTCGAGGATCTCGGCGGCGGGCTGAAGGCGGTGTTCCGGCTGGAAAGCGGGATCGACCTCGCGAACGGCGCGTCCGACGACGGCCCCGACTCGATCTTCGCGCGCCGCGCGACGGTCGGCCTGAAAAGCAAATGGGGCGAACTGACGCTCGGCCGCAACTTCACCGTCACGTATGACTACATGATGCCGTTCGACCCGATGGGTTACTCGCAGAACTATTCATGGGCATCATCGTCGATGGCGACCGGCGGTCGCAAGGACGGCATGTTCACGCGCTCGTCGAATGCGGTGCGCTACGACGGTGAATTCAGCGGCTTCAAGTTCGGCGCGTTGTACGGCTTCGGCAACGTGCCGGGCAGCATGAAGACCAGCTCGAAATACGACTTCGCGGCCGGCTACGAAACAGGCCCGTTCGCCGCGGTGGTCGCGTTCGACCGGCAGAACGGCGCGGCCGACAGCGTCACGCCGGCCGATGCGGTCAACTATATCCAGGGGGTTCATGCCGGCCTGAGCTACGACTTCGGCAACCTGAAGACGATGGCCGGCTATCGCAACTACAAACGCACGTATCGCACGAGCGCCGCGAACCAGTTGAGCGACATGTACTGGGTCGGCGGCTCGTATCAGTTCACGCCGACGTTCTCGCTGATCGGCGCCGTGTATCACCAGAACATCAAGGGCGGCACGGATGCCGATCCGACGCTCGTGTCGATGCGCGCGCAATACGCGCTGTCGAAGCGCACGGTGCTGTACGCAGCCGGTGCGTTCGCGATCGGGCAGCATGGGCAGAAGGTCGGTGTATCGCGCGATGTCAACGGGTACGGCACCACGCAGGTCGGGGTGACGGCCGGGATTCAGCAGCGGTTCTGAGGCTGATGCGGCGGGTGGCGGCGGGTGGCGGCGGGTGGCGGCGCGTGCGTTGCGTCGCTGCGCCGCGTTGCCCGTTCGCTCGCGATGGGCCACCGTTCCCGTGGTTGTTGCACGAAGCGTGATCGCCGGACCCATCGGTACCGTGAGGAGATCACGCGCGTAAACGGTGCCCGCCGTGCGTTCAGCCACGCGGTGCACCGCCTCTTCTTCATCTGCCCTCGCCCATCGTGAACACCGATCGCACGAGGCTGCTCGTATCGCCCCAATGCACGCCGACGTCTGCCAGCGGCACTGCCCGCGTCTCGATCGCCAGGCCCGCCGGCCCGGCCGCGTCGAACACGCCGCGCACCGAGGCCAGCAGGCGCGGCAGCGATACACTGCCGAGGCCGCTGCCCATCAGCTCGATCGCGGTCGCGCGCAGCACCGCGCCCGGCAACAGCACATCCGCGCCGCCGATCGAGCCGATCTGCACGAAGCGCAGCCGGCGGCCTTCGGGCGTTGCCTTCGCCGCAGCAACCAGAAGCGTCTGCGCGCTGGCACCCCACAAATAGTCGAGCACAACGTCGACGCCTGCGCGGAAGTGTGGCTCGAGCGCACGCGCCAAATGCGCGTCGTCCTGCTGCAGCGACACGACGGCATCCGCACCCGCACCGAGCAATGCCTGCAGCGCAGCCGCGTTGCGGCCGGTCGCGACCACCTTCGCGGCGCCGAGATGCTTCGCGATCCGCACCGCCAGCCGCCCCGACGTACCCGTCGCGCTGTTGACGAGCACCGTCTCGCCCGCGACGAGCCGGGCGCGCTCGGTCAGCGCGGCCCACGACGACATCCCGGGAATCGCGATCGCCGCGGCCGTGATGTCGTCGAGCGCGTCGGGCAGCGGCACGCACCGCGCATCGGGCACGATCGTGCGCTCGGCCATCGCGCCGAACGGTGCTGGCGCGCCGAAGAAATAGACGCGTTGCCCGTCGTCGAGGCGGCCCACGCCGTCGACGCCAACGACGAACGGATAACGCCCTTCCGACGAGTAATGCGTGCCGGACGCCCGCCCCTGCGCGATCCGGCTCAGCGCGGACGCCGTCACGTCGATCAGGCGATGGCCCGGCATCGCGCGCGGCGCGTCGAATTCCATATGGACGGGACGCTCGCCGGCGCCCGTCACGACTGCTGCTTTCATGGTGACTCCTCGAATCGGGATACTCGATCGACAGTTCCGGCGCGTGTCAATGCGCTTCGAGCCACGCGCGCAGCGCGGGATCGCGTACGTCCAGCACGTCGAACAGGCCAAGTGCGCGCAACGCGGGCAATGCGTCGATCGTGTCGGCTTCCGCGCGCGCCCGGTCGGCGGGCGCGGCGTTCGGATCGGTCAGCACTCGCGCGTTGACCAGGAACGCGCCGACGGTACCCTTGCGGATCGTCGTTCCGCCGGCGTCGATCCGGTCGGCATGGTCGGGAAGCATCTGTTCGGCTCGCATCGTGTCGTACTCCGGTTGTCATCGATGGACGCAGTGTAGGCGTGCGATTCCGGCCGATCTCCGGTATAACGGCCATTCGATACCGATATCCGGCCATGTCCGATCCACTCCTGCCCGCCCGATTCGTCACGTCCGACGACGGCCCGTTCGTCGTCGCGGCCGTCCTGTCGCAACGCGACCCGCGCGTGACGCCGCCCCACTCGCATGCGCGCGGCCAGCTCGTCGGCGCGCTGAGCGGGCTGCTGACGATCGGTCTCGACGATCAGGACTGGGTCGTGCCGGCGATCCATGCAATCTGGATTCCTCCGCATTGCCGGCATTCGCTGCGCTCGTTCGGGCCGATTTCCGGCTGGTCGGCGTTCGTTGCCGAAGCACGCTGCGCGGCGCTGCCGGATACGCCGCGCGCGATCCGCACGACGCCGCTGCTGCGCGAGGCCGTGCAGCGGGCGGCGAGTTGGGAAGGTTCGGCGCTGGATGCCGCTCAAACGCGGATCGCCGACGTGATCCTCGATGAAATCGCGTCGTCGGAAGTCGAGGCGCTGGGGCTGGTGCGGCCGCAAGATCCGCGGCTGATGAAGATCACCGATGCGCTTGCCGCCGATCTAGCGGACAACCGGCGGCTGGAGGAATGGGCCGAATGGGCGGGCATCAGTGCGCGGACGATGAGCCGCCGCTTCGTCGCGGAAACGGGGCTGACGTTCGCGCAGTGGCGTCAGCAGGCCAGGCTGCTGCGGGCGCTGGAGCGCATTGCCGACGGCGTGCCGGTGACGACGATCGCGCTCGACCTCGGGTACGACAACGTGAGCGCGTTCATCGACATGTTCCGGCGCGCGTTGGGGACGACGCCGGGGAGGTATATGGAAACAGGGCGCCGTGGAGAGGAATGAGCGTGGCGACCTGCAGATGCGAATCCGCCGTGCGGAAGACTGGCGCCCGGTAGACTGAACACGCCAGCCTCTGCCATCGGGTCAATACGTCCCGTCGCCCTTCTTCACGGCCGCTTCCCCCGTCCCGTTGAACTGCGCAGCCAACCGCTCCGCACTCCTCGCCAGCAGCGTCGTATCGACACCGACCGCGACGAACAACGCCCCCGCCTCCAGATAGCGCCGCGCAGCCGCCTCGTCGGCGCTCAGAATCCCCGGCGCCTTGCCGGCCGCCTTGATCGTCCGGATCGCGCCGTCGATCGCCGCCTGCACATCCGGGTGCCCCGGATTGCCGAGATGCCCGAGATCGGCCGCGAGATCCGCCGGCCCGATGAACACGCCGTCCACACCGTCGACCCGCGCAATCGCATCGATCGCATCGAGCCCCGCCCGCGTCTCGACCTGCACGAGCACGGCCATCTCGTCGTTCGCGCGATGCAGGTAGTCACCGACGCGATTCCACCGCGACGCACGCGCCAGCGCACTCCCCACGCCACGAATCCCGTGCGGCGGATAACGCGTCGCCGCCACCGCCGCGCGCGCCTCGTCGGCGCTCTGCACCATCGGCACGAGCAACGTCTGCGCCCCGAGGTCGAGCACCTGCTTGACGATCACCGGATCGTTCCACGGCACGCGCACGACCGGATGCGATGGATACGGCGCGATCGCCTGCAGTTGCGCGAGGATCGTCGGCACCGTGTTCGGCGCATGCTCGCCGTCGATCAGCAGCCAGTCGAAACCGGCGCCCGCGACCACCTCGGCGCTGTACGGATTCGCGAGCCCGAGCCACAGCCCGATCTGCGCGTCGCCGCGTGCCAGCGCGGCCTTGAAGACATTCGAAGGAATCTGCATCGCTTGCTCACCTCACTCGAAGTAGCACTGGATCGTCCCGAGCGGGCCGTAGTCGACGCTGAACGTATCGCCCGGCCGCGCCGCGCACGGCCGCGTGAACGAGCCGCCGAGCACGACCTGCCCCGGCTCCAGCGCGACATCGAAGCGCGCCAGCCGGTTCGCGAGCCACGCGACGCCGTTCGCCGGATGGTTCAGCACGCCGGCCGCGACGCCCGTTTCCTCGACCACGCCATTACGCGACATGATCGCCGCGACCCAGCGCAGGTCGACGTCCTGCGGTTTCACCGGCCGCCCGCCGATCACGACGCCCGCGTTCGCCGCGTTGTCGGCGATCGTGTCGAACACCTTGCGCGGCCGCTTCGTGTCGGGGTCGATCGACTGGCTGCGCGCGTCGATGATCTCGAGCGCCGGCACCACGTAGTCGACCGCGTCGTACACGTCGAAGATCGTGCAGTCCGGGCCGGTGAGCCGCTTGCCGAGCACGAACGCGAGCTCGACCTCGACGCGCGGCACGATGAAGCGGCCGGTGGGAATCGTGCCGCCGTCGGCGAAGAACATGTCGTCGAGCAGCGCGCCGTAGTCGGGCTCGTCGATCTGCGACGTGTTCTGCATCGCCTTCGACGTCAGGCCGATCTTGTGGCCCTTCAACGTGCGGCCTTCCGCGAGCTTGAGGGCGACCCACGTGCGCTGGATCGCATACGCGTCGTCGATCGTGATGTCGGGATGGTCGAGCGAGATCTGGCGGATCTGCTTGCGCTCGCGCTCGGCGTCGTGCAGACGCTGCGCGAGCTGGTCGATGATGGCGGGTTCGAGCATGGTCGGATCGGGAATGGGGTTCAGCCGGCCCGCTTGTAGCGGGCATGGATGTTGTTGTGCTTGTACGAGCCGCTTTCGCTGAACTCGGTCAGTTCCATCGACAGCGCCAGGTAGCGTTTCGCGTACAACTCCGCGAAATGCGCGTTGATCGCGTCGAACAGTGCGTCGCACGCGGCCTTTTTCTGCTCGTCGGTACGGCCCGAGCCGATCTTGAGCGTCACGTGGACGAACGCGTCGTCCTCCGTGCCGTCGGCCACGCAATAGTCCTGCAGCTCGATCGCGCGCGAGCGGATGCCGCCCGTCGGGAACACGCCGCCCTGTGCGATCAGCGTGGCGTTGATCGTGCGCAGCAGCGCGGGAATGCGCGCGTCGTCGCGGATGTTCGCGGTGTATTCGACGACGATATGGGGCATGGCGGGTCTCCTGTCGAAGGCGTGGCGCAGCGCTCAGGCGAGCGGAAAGATCGCATTGATCTGCCCGGTGCCCGAACTCGCGAAATAGTCGGTGACGATCTCGACAGGCTTGTCGTAGCGATCCCAGCCGAGCAAGCCGAGCAGCATTGCGGTGTCGTGCATCCCGCCTTCGCCGTGGCAATGCGTGTTGTACTCGGGCAGCATCGCGCAGAAGGTCTTGAAGTCCCCCTGCTTCCACAGCTCGACCACGCGCAGGTCGACCTGCCGGAAGAATTCGCGGCTGATCTCGTGGATCGATTCCTCGGGACTGCCGTTGTCGTTGAAGCGGTGCGACAGCGACCCGCTCGCGAGGAACGCGACGTTCGAGTCGCTCTTCTCGATCGCTTCGAGCAGCGCCTCGCCGAAGCGCCGGCTTTCGTCGAGCTGATGCCACATGCACCAGCCGGCGATCGACACGACCTTGAAGTGCTGGTCGGCGTTCATGTAGCGCATCGGCACCAGCGTGCCGTATTCGAGTTCGAGGCTGTCGATCTCGTGCGCGCGCGTCGCGATCCCGCGCTCGGTGGCCGTCTCGGCGATCAGCCGGCCGAGCGCCGGGTTGCCTGGATACGCGTACTGCATGTCGCGGATGAAATGCGGCAGCTCGTTGCTCGTGTACGTGCCCGAGAACTGCGCATTGCAGTTCACGTGATAGCCGGCGTTGACGAGCCAGTGCACGTCCGACACGACGATCGTGTCGACGCCGAGCGCGCGGCAGCGCTCGCCGATCAGTTGATGGCCGCGGATCGCCGCTTCGCGGCAGCCGTGATGCCTGCCGGGCAGTTCCGACAGGTACATCGACGGCACGTGCGTGATCTTCGCGGCGAGGGACAGTTTGCCCATCGTTCAAGTCTCCGTATGGTTCTTTCGTGCTGCCATACCACCCGCGCCCGTCACACGCCCCAGCGCGGAATGTGGTGCGAACCCATCGAGATGCACACGTTCTTGATCTCCGCGAACACCTCGAAACTGTATTCGCCGCCCTCGCGTCCGGTGCCCGACTCCTTCACGCCGCCGAACGGCTGGCGCAGGTCGCGCACGTTCTGGCTGTTCACGAACACCATCCCGGCCTCGATGCCACGTGCGAGGCGATGCACCTTGCCGACATCCTGCGTCCAGATGTACGAGGCAAGCCCGTACGACGTGTCGTTCGCGAGCCGCAGCCCTTCTTCCTCGTCCTCGAACGGGATCAGGCACGCGACCGGCCCGAAGATCTCTTCCTGCGCGACGCGCATCCGGTTGTCGACGCCGGCCAGCACGGTCGGCCGCACGAAGTTGCCGTTGCGCAGATGGTCGGGCAGGCCCGCCGGCTTGTCCGCGCCGCCCGCGACCACGCGCGCGCCTTCCTGCTCGCCGATGCGGATATAGCCCGTCACCTTCTCCCAGTGCTGGCGCGTGATCATCGCGCCGAGGTTCGTGGCGGGATCGGACGGATCGCCGACCACCAGGTTGTTCGCGCGGCGTGCGAACTCCTGCACGAAGCGGTCGTAGATCGTGCGCTGCACGAAGATCCGCGAGCCGGCCGTGCAGCGTTCGCCGTTGATCGAGAAAATCGTGAACAGCGACGCGTCGAGCGCGCGATCGAAATCGGCATCGTCGAAGATCAGCACCGGCGACTTGCCGCCGAGTTCCATCGAATACTTCTTGAGACCGGCACGCTCCATGATCCGCTTGCCGGTCACCGTGCCGCCGGTGAACGACACCGCGCGCACGTCCGGGTGGCGCACGAGTGCATCGCCGGCCGTCGCGCCATAGCCCTGCACGACGTTCAGCACGCCCGGCGGAATGCCGGCTTCGAGCGCGAGGCGGCCGAGCTGGTCCGCCGTCAGCGGCGACAGTTCCGACATCTTCAGCACGGCCGTGTTGCCGAGCGCGAGGCACGGCGCCGTCTTCCACGTCGCGGTCATGAACGGCACGTTCCACGGCGACACCAGCGCACACACGCCGACCGGCTGGTACAGCGTGTAGTTCAGCATCTGGTCGTCGACCGGATAGGTGCGGCCGTTCATCTGCACGCACACTTCCGCGAAGAAGTTGAAGTTCTCCGACGCGCGCGGAATCAGCTGCTTGCTCGTCTGCGCGATCGGCAGGCCGGTGTCCTGCGTCTCCAGCGCCGCGAGCATCGGCACGTTCTTCTCGATCAGCTCGCCAAGCTTGCGCATCAGCTTCGCGCGCTCCTTGGCGGGCGTGTTCGCCCATTTCGGGAACGCTTCCTTGGCGGCGCGCACGGCCGCGTCGACTTCGGCCTCGCCGCCCGATGCGACGTCGGTGATGACCTCGCCCGTCGCGGGATTCAGCGTCGTGAACGTCTCGCGGCTCGCGACTTCGCGGCCGTCGATCCAGTGCTTGATGGTCATGCTCTCTCCTTGGGCGACGGGCTCAGCCGGCGCGATAGTAGTCTGCTTCGCCGACGATCGTGTTCACGAGCCGGCCAATCCCTTCGATCTCGGTCACGACCTCGTCGCCCGGCTTCGTGTCCGCCAGCCCCTCGGGCGTGCCGGTCAGGATCAGGTCGCCCGGCGAGAGCGTCATGAAGCCGCTGATGTGCTCGATCAGCGCCGGCACGTCGAAGATCATGTCGCGCGTGCTGCCGCGCTGCGTCTCCTGGCCGTTCACCGTCGTGCGCAGCGTCAGGTCGCCCGCATCGCCGATCTCGTCGCGGCTGACGAACCACGGCCCGAGCGGCGTGCAGGTGTCGCGGTTCTTCACGCGCAGGTTCGGGCGGTAGTAGTTCTCGAGATAGTCGCGGATTGCGTAATCGTTCGCGACCGTATAGCCGGCCACGTAATCGAGCGCCTGCGCGCGGCTCACGTTGCGCGCGGGCCGGCCGATCACGACGGCCAGCTCGCACTCGTAATGCATGTGGGTGGCATCCGCCGGGCGCACGGTGCGCGACCGGTGGCCGATGAACGTGTTCGGCCCCTTCAGGAAGATCAGCGGCTCGCTCGGCGCCTTGAACGCGAGTTCCTTCGCGTGGTCGGCGTAGTTGAGGCCGAGCGCGAACGTCGTGCGCGGTGCGACGGGCGGCAGCCATTCGACCGCCTCTTCCGCGACGACGCGCCCCGTATCGAGGCGGATCGCGCCATCGCCGGCCGGTTCGGCCGCATGCAGTGCGCCGTTGTAGATGACGCGTGCGGTTTTCATCGTGCTTCCTCCGCAATCAGCGTGTGCCGCAACGTGCCGAAGCCGGCGGCCGAAATCTCGATCGTGCTGCCCGCGCGGGCGCGCGGTGCGCCGCCGGCAACGCCGAGCAGCAGGACATCGCCCGCGTCGAAGGACATGAAGGCCGTCACGTCGGCGATCAGCTCGCGCACGGGCCGAATCAGCGTGGCCGTCGAGGCAGACACGGCTACGTCGCCATCGATCCGCACGGTCAGGCCGATCGCGTCGACATCGCCCAGCGCAGACGCCGGCACGATGGCCGGGCCCAGCGGGCAGAAACCATCGCGGCATTTGAAGCGCACGGCCGGGCGGTAGTAATCCGGATGCGGCACCGACACATCGCTTGCGAGCGTGAAGCCGTGCACATAGTCGAGCGCCCGTTCGGCCGGCACGCGCGTCGCGCGGCGAGCAAACACGACGGCCACCGACGCGCCGATCTCCAGCGCGTCGACACCGGCCGGCACGATGACGGCCGCGCCGTCGCTCGCATGCGTGTTGGCGGGCTTGATGTACAGGATCGGCGCCTGCGGCGGGCGGCCGTAAGGCGGTGCGTTCACGGCATCGCCAAGCGCGTCGAGCGCCGCGCGCTCGTTGAGCAGCGCACCGTAGACGGTACCGATGGCGACCGGCAACGGCGGCGCCGCGGCGGTCGTGCAAGACAGCTCCATGCGTCATTCCCCTGCCGCGCGTCGCGGCGCATCGTCAATAGTTAATATCTTAAGTAAACAATCGAACGCTGGCAACCTCGATTACCCTGATAGGCGAAATTCACTACCCGCGGCTGTTAAGATTGATGCGTCCCCGTCCTCTGCTCTCCCCGATGAACCGTACGCTCGACCACCGCAACCTGGCCATGCTGCTGCTCGAGGCCCGCGAAACGCTGATGGGTCTGTTTCGCCCCATTCTCAAGGAATTCGCGCTGACCGAACAGCAATGGCGGATCATCCGCGTGCTCGACGGCGAACCGGCGCAGGCGCTCGAAGCGGGACAGATCGCGCGGCGCTGCTGCATCCTGAGCCCGAGCCTGACCGGCGTGCTGGAACGGATGGAGCGCGACGGCCTGATCACACGCACGCGCGCGCAGGAAGATCAGCGCCGGCTGCTGGTCAGCCTGACACCGCAAAGCAGGAAACTGGTCACGGAAATCGGTCCGCGGATCGACGAGCAGTACCGGCAGCTCGAATCGCGGTTCGGCCAGGACGGCCTCGAAGACATCTACCGCGCGCTCGACCGGCTCATCGAGCTCGGCGGCAACACGTGAAAACGGCGCCCGTTCCCGCCAACCGCGGGAACGGGCGCCGGTGCGGCGCGGGTGATCAGTGCACCGTGCCGCGGATCAACTCGGTCACGGCCACGCCGCGCGACGTGCGCATGCATTCCTCGACGTAATCGATGAACGGCAGCGGCTCGAAATCGATTTCGTCGCGCACGCGGCGGTTGTCGAACACGCGATCGACCGTCGCGAATTCCCCGCAGCGCTGCAGTGCCCGGCCGATCACCCGTTCGAGTGCCGGATCGGTCCGCCCCAGCACATCGCGCACCACGAGCGGCAACTCGGCCGGCGCACACGCCGCGTAGCGCGGCGCGCCCGTCATCCCCGCCGCCTCGTCCATCGCACGCACGATCTGCGCGACCTGCGGCGCCTCGTCGCCGGCCGACACGTGATACAGGTCGTGCGCGAGCGTCGGCTTGACGGCCAGCAGCATCGTCGCACGCGCCACGTCGTCCACCGACACGATGTCGATGCGCGTCATCGGCCGCGCGGTGAAGCGGCGCGCGGCATGCGCGAGCCGGAACATCCAGAACGAATTCGGCGCGGGCCGCGTACCGAGCACCGTGTGGCCGACCACATGCGACGGCCGCACCACGACGAGCGGCAGCCCGAGCGCCCGCAGCCGCTGCTCGGTCTCGATCTTCGCATGCAGGTAGTCCGCCGCGAGCACCGCGCCCGGCAGGCCTTCTTCGTCGCGCGCGACGTCGTTCGCCGCAGCGGCCGCGGCTTCTTCCTGCACGATCCCGCCGCGGCCCGCATGCGCATAGGCCGTGCCGACGTACACGAAGCGCTGCAGGCGCGGCGCCCGGGCGAAGCGTTCGGCGAAGCGCACCGCATCGGCGATGTCGGCGCGCAGGTGCGCGCCGTCGGCCGGTGACGCATGGCCCGCGCAATGAATCACGTGCGTCGCGGCGGCGAGGCGCGGCGCGTCGGCGCCCTGCCACACGTCGCCGAGCGCACCGACGATCACGTTCGCATCGGTCAGGCGCGACGCCCAGTACGGCGCCAGCCCCGCGCGCAGTGCCGCTTCGCGCAGCCGCGCGACGGCGTGGCCGCGATCCTGCGCACGCACGACGCAGACGATGCGGTCGAGCAGCCCCGCATTGACGAGCGCCGTCAGTACGGTACTGCCGATGAAGCCGGTTGCGCCGGTCAGCACCAGCCGCCCGACGTTCGCCGCCGCGACCGGTGCGCTGGCCGGCGACACGAGGCTCGTCCGCCAGTTGAGCGACAACGCGGTTTTCCAGATCAGCACGATAGTCTCCTTCGAAGAGTCGGCCGGGCGGCGCGACGCCCGCGGTTGCGGGCTGCGCACGGCTCACCGGCCGGGCCGGGGCCTGACGCGCGCCCCGGCAGTCCCGATCGGGCGTGCGGCCCGCGATCGCGTCGATCGCGTCTCTGGCACGAGGCGGCGGCAGCCGCCGAGGACGGGCGTCCGCGGCACTGGATCGGGAAGATCTCAGTGTGGGGCCCGACCGCAGGCAAGTCTGTCCCGAAAGTTTCGTGAAAGTGTGCCGATTTGTATGGGATTGTCGGAGTGTGTCGTACCGGGCGCGCCGTCAACCTGCCGCAACATCCGATCGGCCAGCGTTTCGACGATGGCGTGCCGCCCCGGTCGGCCCGGTTTCCCCGGCGGGTCGTGCGCGACAGATCGACGCGCCTCGCGCCCATGTCATCCCATGTCTCGATGATCGGCCGCCCCCATCGGCACCGCGATCGCCGGCACGCATGAGTTTGCGCGTGCTCGGCCGGAATAACCATGAATCGTCAGACGTCGTTCCATCTGAAATCGCAATGGACTCAATATGAATTTATTGCGGATTATCACTTGCGTTTCACGCCAGTCTATCTAGACTGATCAAGTCAAAACGGTCGAATGTGTCATTTTTTTAGGAGACGATCACAATGCGCCTCACCATTCGGATTAATGGCAGCGAATCGGCAACCCGGCACGCCTTCGCGGTACTGTGGGTCGATACCGACGAGGGCCTGTGGTCGCGCGAGGCACATCAGGGCATGGATCTTCCGACCTGGGGCAAGGTCCGCGACGTCGAGGGCGCAATGGCGCTCTGCGCGGCCGACAGCGGGAATGCCGTGTGCCAGTTGAAGGGACTGTCGTTCGATGCGACCCAGCGCGAACAGGGCCCCGCGGTACTCGCCGGCAATCACCCCGGCGCGTGGCGACTGCAGGCCGTCGATCGTTGCACGAGCGAGCCGGAATACCGGGAATTCATTTCCGTCGCCCGATAGAAATAATCGATGTAATTCGTCTGCGGTTTTCGGGTTTATTCCGGTTTCAGCGATATTCATTTCGATATTCAGCATTAACGGCGCCCCACTTCGGGGCGTTTTCATTTTCCGGTTTAAAGAAATAACCACGGACCGGTCAATTGATCGCACATCGGGGGATTGGCCTCGATCCGTACCTGAATTCCCCCCGCCGCTCGTTCTGCACGTCGCGAGTCACCCGAGTTTCATCGTCAGCGGCTTCGGGAAAATGTCGCTCCCTCCCCCCTTTTTCACCCGGTGTCAGCGCGCCGATATCGGTATTTTCTTGGGGCCGGAACATACTTTCCCCACACGGCGTTTACTCATTTATTACAATCGCATTATTCAGACTGACTCGCCGCCCTCGGGCGGCCCGACCCGGCCATTGCATGAGCGTGAAAAAGAAGACCCACCCCGCCGATCCGTACGCGGCCGCGACCAAGCATCCGATGCTTGCGTCGCGCCTGCCGATGTGGCGCTCGAAGCTGATCGTGATCATCGTGTTCCTCGCGTTCGCCGCGCTGATCGGCCGCGCCTTCTGGGTGCAGGTCGCGAACAAGGAGTTCTACGTCGGCCAGGGTCAGAAACGCTACCAGCGCACGATCGAGCTCGATGCGACGCGCGGGCGCATCGTCGACCGCAACGGCGCGATGCTCGCCGTCAGCCTGTCGACCTATGAAATCTGGGCGAACCCGAAGCAGGTCGCCGACACCGATTACCCGCAGATCTCGAAGCTGCTCGACATGCCGCTCGTCGAGGTCAAGCGGCGCCTCGGCAACGACAAGACGTTCGTGCTGCTCAAGCGGCAGGTCGACGCGGACACCGCGGGCAAGCTCGACAAGCTCGCGATCGACGGCGTCACGCAGATCGCCGATTCGAAGCGTTTCTACCCGGAAGGCGAATCGGCCGCGCACGTGGTCGGCTTCACGAACGTCGAGGACAAGGGGCAGGAAGGCGTCGAGCTCGCGGCGAATGCGCGCCTGGTGGGCACGTCCGGGCAGCGCGAGGTGATCCGCGACCGGCTCGGCCGCATCGTGTCGGATACGCGCCCGCTCGTCCCGGCGCAGCACGGCGCGACGATCGAACTGACGATCGACCGCCGCATCCAGCAGCTCGCGTTCAGCCAGCTCAAGGCGGCCGTGGTCGAAAACAACGCGGTGGCCGGCAGCGTCGTGGTGCTCGACGCGCAGAACGGCGAAATCCTCGCGCTCGCGAACTATCCGACCTTCGACCCGAACGACCGCGCGCGCCTCACCGGCCAGCAGTTGCGCAACCGCGCGGTGATCGACACGTTCGAGCCGGGCTCGACGATCAAGCCGCTCGTCGTCGCGCTGTCGATCGACGAGCGCAAGGTCACGCCGAACACGATCATCAACACGTCGCCGGGCACCTACAAGATCGGCCCGGCCGTAATCCACGACACGTCGAACCACGGGTCGCTGACGGTGTCGCAGGCGCTGCAGAAGTCGAGCAACGTCGCGCTCGCGAAGCTCGCGCTGAACCTGCCTGCCGAAACGATCTGGAACAAATACCAGGAATACGGAATCGGCCGCGCACCGGAACTCACGTTCCCGGGCGTCGCGTCGGGCCGGCTGCGCGGCTACAAGCGCTGGCGGCCGATCGAGCAGGCGACGATGGCGTACGGCTACGGCCTGTCGATGTCGCTGCTGCAGATCGCGCAGACCTACACGGCCTACGCCGGCGACGGCACGCTGCACCCGGTGTCGCTGCTGAAGAACGGCACCGACCAGCAGACGATCGACGCGCATCGCGGCCACCGCGTGACGTCGCCGCAAACAGCCGCGGCGATCCGCTCGATGCTCGAGATGGCGGTCGGCGAAGGCGGCACGGGGCGCCGCGCGCGCGTCGACGGCTACCGGATCGGCGGCAAGACGGGTACCGCGCGCAAGCAGGTCGGCGCGACTTATGCGAAGGGCAAGTACCGCGCGCTGTTCGCCGGGATGGCGCCGATGAGCAACCCGCGCCTGATCGTCGCGGTGATGATCGACGAGCCGCGCGGCAAGGGCTACTACGGCGGCACGGTGGCCGGCCCGGTGTTCGCGTCGGTCACGAGCGGCTCGCTGCAGCTGCTCGGCGTGCCGCCCGACGCGCCGGTCGAGCCCGAGAAGACGCCGCCGGCGAAGGCCGTTGCGCCGCAAAAGACGGTGGCTGCACCGAAAGCGTCGGCGACGCAGCCCAAGACAGCCGCTGCGCCGAAAACTGCCGCATCGCTGAAGACCGCCTCGCCATCGAGCGCGCCGGCGCAGGCAAACACGGCGGCGGGTTGATCGGCGTAGCCCGCGCGACGCGCCGCCGTCCCGGCGCGCGCGTCACGCTCCGACGGCCTCGTCGCCGCCTCAGACCTCCCCGTCATCGGGCACCGCCTCACTTTCCAGGAACGCCGCGCATCATTTGAGCGTTCCCGCCGCTACCCCCTGCCATTTTTTCGCGCCTCGGCCCGCCCGGGCCGCCGCGCCCTGCCCGGTACGCGGCACGATGCCGCGCGCCGTCAATGCGAAGCCGCGACGGCCGGCTTCGTCATCCTGCCGAGCACGTGCTCGGTCATCCCGCGCGCGAGTTCGGTCTCGCCCATGAACACGGTGCCGATCCCTTCGCTCGACAGCAGCGCGGCCTCGTCGCCGCTGTTCGTGCACAGCACGACCTCGAGCGCCGGATTCAAAGTGCGCGAGATCTCGACGATCTGCCGCACGTCGAACACATCGGGCAGCGTGACGACCAGCATCCCGGCGCGCGCGATATGCGCCTGCACGAGCACGATCGGCTCGATCGCGTCGCCCGACACGGCCGCGACACCGTCCTCACGCAGTTTCTCGACGAGCTCGCGATTCTGCTCGACGACGACATACGCGATGCCGCGCTCGTCCAGCGCGTGCGCGATTCGGGTACCGACCTTGCCGTAGCCGACGATCACGACCTGCCCGGTCAGGTGCGTCTGCGGCGTCGACATCGGCAGCGCGGCGAGCGGATCGTCGCGCGCCTCGAGCTTGCGCGCGAACGCCGAATGCTTGCGGATCCACGCGAGCGCCGGATCGATCATCGCGAACAGCAGCGTGTTCATCGCGATCGAGATCAGCGCGACGGCCAGAATCAGGCTCTGCCCCTCGGCCGACAGCAGCCCGAGCGCACGGCCGAGCCCGGCGAGGATGAACGAGAACTCGCCGATCTGCGCGAGCCCCGCGCCGACCGTCAGCGCGGTATTCAGCGGATAGCGGAACGCGATCACGAGCGCGACTGCCGCGAGCGTCTTGCCGATCACCACGATCGCCGCGACCTCGATCACGTGCAGCGGCTCCGCGAGCAGAATCTTCGGGTCGAACAGCATCCCGACCGAAATGAAGAACAGCACCGAGAACGCATCGCGCAGCGGCAGCGTCTCGTCGGCCGCGCGCCGGCTGAACTCCGACTCGCGCATCATCATCCCGGCGAAGAACGCGCCGAGCGCGAACGACACGTCGAACAGCTTCGCCGCGCCGAACGCGATGCCGACCGCGGCCGCGATCATGCACAGCGTGAACAGCTCGCGCGAGCCGGTGCGCGCGACGAGCCACAGAATGCGCGGAAACACGCGCTTGCCGACCACCAGCATCAGCGCGATGAACGCCGCGACCTTCAGCATCGTGACACCGAGCGTGCCCCACACGCTGCCGCCGGCCGCCTGCGCGTCGCCGGGCGGCGTGCCGCCGAGCAGCCCCGCGACGGGCGGCAGCAGCACCAGCACGAGCACCATCACGAGATCCTCGACGACGAGCCAGCCGACCGCGATGCGCCCGTTGACCGTCTCGACCAGCCCGCGCCCTTCGAGCGCACGCAGCAGCACCACCGTGCTCGCGACCGACAGCGCGAGCCCGAACACGAGCGCCGCGCCGACGCTCCAGCCCCAGGTGAGCGCGAGCCCGCCGCCGAGCAGCGTGGCCACCGTAATCTGGACGATCGCGCCCGGCAGCGCGATCTTGCGCACCGCGAGCAGATCGCCGAGCGAGAAATGCAGGCCGACGCCGAACATCAGCAGCATCACGCCGACTTCGGCGAGCTGCTGCGCGAGCGACAGGTCGCCGACGAAGCCGGGCGTGCCGGGGCCGATCACGATCCCGGCAAGCAGATAGCCGACGAGCGGCGGCATTTTCAACAGCGACGCGAAATAACCGAAGACCATCGCGAGACCGAAACCGGCCGCGAGCAACGCAATCAGGCTGACGTCATGAGGCATCCCCCCTCCCGAAGTTCTTGTAACTATTTAGTAAGGTTCAAGAACGAAAGGATAAGGGATGAGGCGGAAAAATGGCGCGCCGCCGCGAAAATTTCACGCATTGGCGCGCCTTTGCGGGGTGCAACCCCGGCGAAATGAAAGGCGCCGCGCGGAGACGGCGGCGCCTTGCAGCACATCCGACAGGCGGGGCCCGCGCCCCGCCGCCCCGTCAGCGCGACGCTTGCGGGAACCGCGCGCCCGGCGGCGGTTCGGGCCGGGTCGACGGCACGCTCTTGCGCACCTTCGCGACCTGCGCGGCCGTCACGGCAGCCCCCGTGTTGCCCCAGCTCGTGCGCACGAAGTTGGACACGTCCGCGACTTCCTGGTCCGACAGGCGCCAGCCGAACGGCGGCATCGTGAACGTCGACGGCGCGGTGCGCGTGCCCTGCAGTGCGCTGCCTTCCAGCACGACGTGGATCAGCGAGGTCGGATCGTCGCCCTGCACGACCGGGTTGCCGGCGAGCGCCGGGAACACGCGCGTGTAGCCGTGGCCGTCGCTGCGGTGGCACGCCATGCAGTTGTCGCGATAGACGGCCGCGCCCGGCTTGCTCGCGTCGCCGGTCTGCAGCGCCTTCGCGGCAGCCGCGTCGTACACGTGCGGCTGCTCGCCCTGCACGCGCGGCGGCAGCGTCTTCAGGTAGCGCGCGATCGCGTTCAGGTCGTCGTCGGTCAGGTGCTGCATGCTGTGGCCGACCACGTCCGTCATCCCGCCGAACGCGGCCGTGCGCAGCGTGCGGCCCGTCTTCAGGAACTGCACGATCTCGGTTTCCGTCCACGTGCCGAGGCCCGTGCGCGGTTCGCCGCGCAGGCTCGTCGGCACCCAGCCGTCGATCGCCGCGCCGCCGGCCAGGAAGTCCGGGCCGTCCGCGTCGGTCAGCCCGCGCTCCTGCATGGTCGGCGCGCGCGGCGTATGGCACGCGCCGCAGTGGCCGAGCCCCTGCACGAGATACGCACCGCGCGCGACCACCGGATCGGTGTATGGCGCCGCGTCGAACGGCTTCGGCGTCGGCGCGAACATCTTGCGCCAGATCCCGAGCGGCCAGCGCATCGACAGCGGCCACACGATGTCGACCGCGCGGTTCTCGTGCTCGACGGGCGCGACGCCGTGCATGAAGTACGCGTACAGCGCCTTCATGTCGTCGTCGGTCAGGCGCGCGTAGGACGGGAACGGCATGGCCGGATACATCGTGTCGCCGTTCTTGCGCACGCCTTCGCGCACCGCGCGCGTGAAGTCCTCGACGGTCCAGCCGCCCAGGCCCGTTTTCGGGTCCGGCGTGATGTTCGTCGAGTAGATCCCGCCGATCGGCGTGTCGAATTTCAGCCCGCCCGCGAACGGCTTGCCGCCGCTCGCGGTGTGGCACGCGATACAGTCGCCTGCCCGCGCGAGATATTCGCCGCGCTTGATCAGGGCCGCGTCGGCGGATTGGGCCGCGGGTGCGGCCGCCGGGCCGGAAGCCGCCGCGGGAGTTGCCGGCTGCGCGAACGCCGTCGAGCCGGCGAAGCCGAACGCGGCCCAGGCCGCACCGGCTGCCAGCGCGCGCGACATCCGGCGCGTGACGTTGTGGTTCATCGTCCTCTTCATGCGGTCACCAGCGGGGCGGGATTTTTCAGGTATTGCTCGCGGATCGCACGTGCCGACCAGTAGGCCAGCGCCGCGATGATCCCGGTCGGGTTGTAGCCGATGCCCTGCGGCAGCGCCGATGCGCCCATCACGAACACGTTGTGCACGTCCCAGCACTGCAGGTAGCGGTTCAGCACGCTCGTCTTCGGGTCGGTGCCCATGATCGCGCCGCCGACGAGGTGGGTCGTCTGGTACGCGCGCGAATCGAAGTGCTTGCCGAACTCGCGCGTCGACACGCTGATCGCCTTCGGCCCCATCGCCTCCGCGATCTTCTTCATCTGCCCGGTCACGTACTGCGCCATCTTGATGTCGTTGTCCTTCCAGTCGAACGTCATCCGCAACAGCGGCTGGCCGTACGAATCGCGATAGGTCGGATCGAGATCGAGATACACGTCGCGGTACGACATGTTGGTGCCGTGCGCGTCCATCGAGATCGTGTGCGCGTAGTTGTCCTTCACCGCCTTCTTCCACGCCGAGCCCCACTGCGGCGTGCCGGGCGGCGTCGCGATGCCGCTGATCGGCTTCACGCCGGCCTGGTTCACCCACAGCGGCGAGCCGCCGACGAAGCCGAGCGGGCCGTGATCGAAGTTGTCCGCGTTGAAATCGTCCACCGCGACGCCGTTGCCGCCCGCGCCGATGAACGGATTCGTGTAGGTATCCTTGTCGAAGAACGCCTTGATCGTCGACAGGTTCTGGTACGCGAAATTGCGGCCCACGACGCCTTCGCCCGAGATCGGGTCGTACGGCTTGCCGATGCCCGACAGCAGCAGCAGGTGCACGTTGTGGTACTGGAACGCGGCCACGATCACGA
The DNA here is from genome assembly GCF_002223365.1 of Burkholderia sp. AU6039. Classification (NCBI taxonomy): domain Bacteria; kingdom Pseudomonadati; phylum Pseudomonadota; class Betaproteobacteria; order Burkholderiales; family Burkholderiaceae; genus Burkholderia; species Burkholderia sp. AU6039. The sequence goes on along the minus strand of NZ_NKFK01000005.1, from coordinate 1,431,802 downwards.
GATCGGCCGGCTGATGCACTTCACGCCCGGCCGGGTCGACGTAGGTCACGCCCGTGGCGCGCTTCTTCGTATCGTCGAGGTCGACGCGCAGCACGTGGCACTTCGAGCGCAGCTCGAAGTTCGGCGCCTGCTTCAGCGCGGGCAGGATGTTCAGGTTCGGCGACGCCTTCGAGTACATGTAGCACGCGTAGCCGCTGCAGTAGCCGCAGAAGTTGCACGGGCCCATCTGCACGCCGTACGGGTTCGTGTACGGCCCCGACGTGTTCGCCGACGGCAGCCGGTACGGATGCAGGCCGAGCGACTTCGCTGCATCGGAGAAGCGCTGCGCCGAATAGGTATTGAGCTGCGCGGGCAGCGGGAAGTTGTCGCTGCGGTTCGCCTCGAACACGTTGCCGTCGCCGACCACCTTGCCGCCGACCTTGTACGCCTGCCCCGACGTGCCGAACACCTTCTCGGCGAAGTCGAAATGCGGTTCGAGCTCCTCGTAGGTCACGCCCGTGTCCTGGATCGTCATCCCTTCGGGGATGAACTTCTTGCCGTAGCGCTCTTCATAGTGGCTGCGCAGGCGCAGCTCTTCCGGCGTGATCCGGAAATGCACGCCGGACCAGTGCAGCCCCGCGCCGCCCACACCTTCGCCCGGCAGGAACGCGGCGAGCTGCCGGTACGGCAGCGCGGTGTCCTGCAGGCCGTGGCGGATCGACACGGTCGTCTTCGACAGGTCGAGGAACAGCTTCTTGCGGATGTTGTAGGTCAGCTCGTCGATCGTGTTCGGATACGCGCCGTCCGGATAGGTGTCGCGATACTCGCCGCGCTCGAGCGCGACGACGTTCAGGCCCGCTTCGGTCAGTTCCTTCGCGAGAATCGCGCCGGTCCAGCCGAAGCCGACGATCACAGCATCGACATGCGGCTTTTTCTCTGCGGCCATCAGCTGCGCTCCCCGTTGATCGAGACGGGGCCGTACGGATACGACTTGCCGTTCTGGTTGACGAAATCCATGAAGTCCGCGCGCGCGCCCGGAAAGCCGATCATCTTCCACGCGGCCATGTCGTGATTGCCGCCATGCACCGGATCGCAGAAGTAACCTTCGCGCGTGTTCTGCAGCAACTGACCGAAGAACACGCCGGGCGGCACGTCGTCGATCTGCGCGCCGCCCTTCTCCAGCGCGCCTAGCACGGTGTCGCGCGTCGGCGCGTCGAGATCCGCGAACGCCTTGCCGTGAGTCTTCTCGCAATAGCGGTTGACCGCCGCGATACCGAGCCGGTAGATGTCGCGCGGCACCAGCTTCAGCTGATAGCCGAGCTCGGGCACGCCTTGCTGGAACGGCCCCTGCATGTACCAGGTGGCGCCGTGCGCATACGGCGTCTCCATCTGGCGGTCGATGAATTCGGGCACGCCCGATTCGAGCGCACCGGGCCCTTCGGCGTCGGCCGGAATCAGCCGGTCGACGGCGGCCTGGACGAACGCCCATTCCTTCGCATCGAAGAAGGTCGGCTTGTATGGCGCGCGTTCGGCACTGGCCGATGCACCGGGCGCGTTGCCGGTCGTCGCGGAAGGCGACGACGAGCGCAGGTCGCAGCCGGCGACCGACGCGATCGGCACGAGCGCGACCGACGTGCGCAGGAAACGGCGGCGCGAGTTGGGTTTGTCAGGTGGCGTGGACATGGTCGGATGTTGATCGTTGGGGATCGGGACCCGGACGCGCGCACTCCGCATGCGGCATGTCCGGCATGGCAGCCATGCCGCACGCGGCTGGCCGTCCTGTTCTTTCGTCTGTTGCGAACAACCTCGCTGCTGGCGCCGCCCATGCCATGCACGGCAGCGCCTTCAAGCAGCCGCGCATCGCGCCAATTCAGGTTGCGCTGCACGGATCGGCTTCTTCGCGAGCCTTATCGTCTGACAAATGCCGGCATCTGCCCGCATCTGCCCCTCATCGCTCATGACCCTCATTCAACTTAGACGCCGCGTTTGCCGACAGCAAGCGCAACGTGCACGACCCTCTTTCGGGCCCGGCGACAAGTGCCGCGAATTATAAATGGAACCGGTTCCATTGAGTGTCGTATCAGTGCAATTCAATGCATCGAAAATCGCAACAATTGAAAAATCCGGGAGTCGGAATCGACAAGGATCGCGGGAATACCGACTGACGCGGGCGTCAGGTAGACGATTGTTGTGTGGCGCGCTGCGCCGAAGGCTGTCTCTTTCCTGCTACGCGGGGTACCGAGGCGTGCTTTTTTGCACGGTGCTCTGGTAGCCTCCGCGTCTCATGAAACCACACAAAAAGAATGAACTGCCGGCGACCGACGCGACCGGCATCAGCCGATATCTCAGCTACCTGCTGCGCCACGCGCCGCAGTCGATCGGGCTGCAACTCGACCCGGAAGGCTGGGCCGACATCGACGCACTGCTTTCCGGCGCTGCTCGCCAGGGGCACCACCTCGATCGTGCGACGCTCGAAACCGTCTGCGCGACCAACGACAAGCAACGCTTCGCCCTCTCCGACGACGGCCGTCGCATCCGTGCGGTGCAAGGCCATTCGACGCCCGCCGTGCAGCGACGCTATCCCACCGCGCAGCCGCCCGAGCGCCTGTATCACGGCACGGCGACGCGCTTCCTGGATTCGATTCGGGAGCAAGGGCTGAAACCCGGCGCCCGTCATCACGTGCATCTGTCGCCGGACATCCGGACGGCGCTGGCCGTCGGCACACGCTACGGCGTGCCCGTGATACTCGAGGTCGATGCGCAGCGCATGCATCGGCAAGGCCACACGTTCTTCGTCGCGGAAAACGGCGTATGGCTGACCGACACCGTGCCGGCGGAATTCCTCAAAGAGATGGACGGGCCCGCGCGCTGAGACGCGCGCTCACCACGGCCAGAACATCGACGCGATGGACAGCGCCAGCGCCGCGCAAAGCGGCGAGTAATACAGCGTGTCCATGCGTGCGAAACGCGAGCCGCGAATCCGCTTGAAGAAGCCGACGTAACGGAAGTCGCCGACGGCCCGCACCGCGAAGATCAGTGCGAACGCAACGACCGCGAACGAGATCGTGCCGGGATACGCGTTCGGCCCCAGCCAGCCGGCACGCGCGGCAACCATGCACGCGCCGCCCAGCAACGCCACCGCGACCGCAAGCGTGCCGATGGCGGTCGGCCGCAATAGCGGCTCGCCGTCCTGCTCCGGAATGGCCGCCCCCTTGCCGCGCCGCCCGCCCAACGCCCAGTAGACGTGAACGAGCGCGATTGCGCAAAGCGTCGGCACGCTGAAATACGCTCCGGTCATGTTGGTCAGTGCCCTCGTGTCGTTGTGTCGTTATCGCGATGTGTTGCCGGCAACGTTCCGGCGCGCGGCCCCGGTCCGCGCCACACGTGACGATACCGAAACCCGGCACCACGTGCATTGCGACCTCCGGTCGCAACCTGCCACCCGCCACCCGAGACAGCGCATGTTGCGATGCAGTGCGCGCGCCGGTGCACGCGGTCCGGCCGCTTGACTTCCCTCCGCGCACTACTACCCTGATATTCCAGTACTGCGGTCGATACGCTCCTGCGTGAACGGCCGCACGGGCAACGTTCGCCGCATGGCGCACCTGCACGACAACGATAACGAAGGCCATGGAGGCGACTCATGCTGATCGGTGTGCCGAAAGAGATCAAGAACCACGAATATCGCGTGGGCCTCACGCCGGCCGGCGCGCGCGAACTGACGCGGCACGGCCATCGCGTATTGGTGCAGCGCGGCGCGGGCACGGCGATCGGCCTGCTCGACAACGACTACACGGCCGCGGGCGCAGCGCTCTGCGACGGCGCCGACGAAGTCTTCGCGCGCGCCGACATGATCATCAAGGTCAAGGAGCCGCAGCCGGCGGAATGCGCGATGCTGCGACGCGGGCAGATCCTCTACACGTACCTGCATCTCGCGCCCGATCCCGACCAGGCGGCCGCGCTCGTGAAATCCGGCGCCGTCTGCATCGCGTACGAAACCGTGACGGGCCCCGGTGGCGGCCTGCCGCTGCTCGCGCCGATGAGCGAGGTGGCCGGGCGCATGTCGATCCAGGTCGCGGCGACTCATCTCGAAAGCCCGCGCGGCGGGCGTGGCCTGCTGATGGCCGGGGTGCCCGGCGTGCCGGCCGCGCACGTCGTCGTGCTCGGCGCGGGCGTGGTGGGCACCGGCGCCCTGCAGATGGCGGTCGGCCTCGGCGCACGCGTCACCGTGCTCGATACCAACGTGAACCGGCTGCGCCAGCTCGACCTCGTCTTCGCCAACCGGATCGCGACCGTCTGCTCGAATGCACACACGATCGACGAAGCCGTGCGCGATGCCGACGTCGTGATCGGCGCCGTGCTCGTGCCGGGCGCATCGGCGCCGCGGCTCGTCACGCGCGACATGATCGCGACGATGCGCACGGGAGCGGTCGTCGTCGACGTCGCGATCGACCAGGGCGGCTGCTTCGAGACCTCGCATGCGACGACGCACGCGGACCCGACCTTCGTCGTCGACGGCGTCGTGCACTACTGCGTCGCGAACATGCCCGGCGCAGTCGCGCGCACGTCGACCTTCGCGCTGAACAACGCGACCCTCACCCATGCGCTCGCGCTCGCCGACAAGGGCTGGAAGCAGGCGATGACCGACGATCCGCATCTGCGCGCGGGCCTGAACGTATGCGACGGACACATCACGTACGAAGCCGTCGCACTCGCGCTCGGCCTGCCCTATGTGCCGGCGGCCGGCCTACTGGCATGACGTGACCGCATTCATGACCGGCCAGCCGCTGACGGCACGCGCCGCCGGCTGCGTTCACGCGCCCTTCGCGCCGCCGCCGCGCTTCGACGCGCCGCCCGCTCCCATCGTGCGTGCAAGCAGCGGCCTCAATTGCGCGAGCGTGCGCGTGTTCAGCACGTCGGGCCGCGTGAGCCAGCCCCGTCGCGCCTGATCGACGCCGTACGCCAGATTGTCGAGTTCGTCCGCACTGCACGCGTCCGAGCCGATCGCCACCGGCACGCTGGCCTTCGCGGCCTCGCGGCACCAGACATCCGGCAGGTCGAGCCGCCGCGGCTGCGCATCGAGTTCGACGAAGCAACCGCGCGCCGCGGCGTGCGCGATCACGCGCGGCACATCGAGTTCGCATGCGTCGCGCTCACCGAGCACGCGGCCCGTCGGGTGCGCGAGAATCGTGAAATGCGGATGATCCATCGCGCGCAGCATGCGCGCGGTCTGTGCGTCGCGCGACAGCTCGAAGCCGTCGCGTACCACGCCGACCACGAGATCGAGCCGGCCGAGCATCGCATCGGGCACATCGAGGCTGCCATCGTCGCGAATGCCGGCCTCCACGCCCTTGAGCAGCACGAGATCGTCGAACGACGCGTTGAGACGATCGATCTCGTCGAGCTGCCGGGCAAGCCAGTCGAAGTCGCTGCGGCTGCCGCCGGCATGCGGCGCCCGGTCGGTGATGGCCAGGTACGCGAACCCGCGTGCGCGTGCCGCATCGGCCATCGCACGCAGGCTGTCGCGGCCGGCCGACGCGTCGGTATGCGCGTGCAGGTCGCCGCGCACGTGCTTGCGCTCGACCAGTGCCGGCAGCGTGCCCGCGCGCGCGGCCTCGATCTCGCCGCGATCCTCGCGCAACTCGGGCGGCACGTCGTGCAACCCGATCGCCGCATAGACCGACGCCTCGGTCGCGCCGGCAATCCGTTCGTCGCCGCGAAACACGCCGTACTCGTTGATCTTCAGCCCGCCGGCCTGTGCGATCCTGCGCAACGCGATGTTGTGCGCTTTCGATCCCGTGAAATAGACGAGCGCCGCGCCGAACGCGTCGGCATCGACGACGCGCAGGTCGACCTGCAACCCGCTGGCGAGCACGACGCTCGACTTCGTCTTGCCGTGCGCGAGCACGCGCGCGACCTCGCCATGGCCGACGAACGCGTCGGCGACGGCCACCGGATCACGTGCGGTGACGAGGATGTCGAGATCGCCGACCGTCTCGCGGCGGCGGCGAAAGCTGCCGGCCGGCACGGCCTTGCCGACGCCCGCGATCGCGCGCAGGCGTTCGAGCAGCGGCTGCAGCGCGTGCACCGCATCCGGCAGCAGGAAGCGTTGAGGTTCACGCTTCAGCCGGTCGTCGATCGCTTCGAGCAGATGCGCTTCGGTTTTCGCGCCGAAGCCCGGCAACTCGCGCACGTGCCCGCTCTTCGCTTCCGCGCGAAGCTGCTCGAGCGAATCGACGTGCAGTGCGTCATGGAGCGCCTTCACACGCTTCGCGCCGAGCCCCGGCACGTCGAGCAGCTCGACGATCGCGCCCGGCAACGCGTGACGCAGCGTTTGCTGCAGTTCGCAGGTGCCGGTCGCGGCAATCTCGCGCAGCTTCGACGCGAGATCGGGCCCGATCGACGGAATCTTCCCGAGATCGTCGCCGTTCGCGATCATCGTCGGGATATCGCGCCCGTAGTCGGCAATCGTCCGTGCGGCGTTGCGATAGGCACGCACCCGGAACGGATTGGCGCCCTGGATCTCGAGCATGTCGGCGATCTCGGCGAACACGGCCGCACACCCGGCATTGTGGATCGGCATGATCGGCGTGGCTCCCTTCCACGTGGATGGCGCCGCGCGTGCGCGACGGCGTCTGCCCGCCCGGCGCCGCATGCTGACGCCGCCGGGCGCCCGTTCATCATCGTACGCCGGCCGCGCCGCGCGTGCAGCGCCGTGATGGCGACGATGACAGCGTCAGAGGGAGGCGCGCGGCGTCGTGGCGTAGTGCCGCTCGTAGATCGACTGGCAATGCGTGCAGCGTTCGGCGGCCGGGCGCGCCAGCAGGCGCTCGTAGCCGACCGAGCCGTCGCAGTCGATGCACTCGCCGTAGCTGCCGTCGCGCATCCGCTGCTGGGCGCGGCCGATCGCGCGCAGCTCGGTCAGTTTCATGCCGATCAACGCATGATCGACGTCGACGAACAGATCCGCATTGGCCTCGTCGCCCTCGTCCGGCGCCGCGCCGGCGAGGTCCGCGTAGGACTCCGACGCGCGCTGGTCTTCGCTCGCGCGGATCTCCGCACGCAACGTGTGCTCGCTCTCGTTCAGCCGCTGTTTCAGCGTCTGCCGTTGTTGTGGGTCGAGCGACATGGCGGTCTCTCCTGTTCCGGGTTCCGCGCGGAGCATGGCGGCGCGCGGTGTCGCGCCGGTGCGCGGCGGGCCGGCGTCACCGCCTGCCACCGTGTCCGGATGGGCGCGCGGCAGCATGACGTGCCGAACGCATTCGACGCAGGATAAACCCATTGAACACGCGTGTGTTGACCGGAATCAGCGTGCACTGCAGCACTCGCCCTACGCGCGCCGGAACTGGGGACGGACGCGAAATCGCGACAGCGTCGAATGCGCTTGTCGCAGACGCCGCCGGGATCGCCCACCCAGCGCGCAACGTTGCGTCATCGCACGTCAAGCATCGGCACGGACGATGTCGAGCAACGTGCGCGCCGAGCGCTGCCAGCTGTACCGGTGTGCGTGCTCGCGACCCAGCGTGCGCAGCCGTGCCCGCAGTTCGGGATCGTCCATCACGCGGGCGATCGCCGCGGCGATATCCGGCGGTGAATATGCGTCGCAAAACAGCGCTGCACCGCCGCAGACTTCCGGAAGCGCCCCTTCGTGCGACACGATGACCGGGCAGCCGCACCGCATCGCCTCGAGCGGCGGCAACCCGAATCCTTCGTAGAGCGACGGAAACACGAAGCAGCCCGCGTGCTCGTACAGCGCCTTCAGCTCGCCGTCGGTCACGTAACCGGCCCATGTGACGTACGGATCGTCTTCGCGCAGGCCCGCCGCCCGCGCGCCGAAGACCTTCGCGTTGGCGCCCCCCGCGATCACGAAGCGCAACGTCGGGTGCGACTCGCGCATCAGCGCCACCGCGGCCAGTGCGCGCACGAGATTCTTGCCGGGCGCGAGCGACCCGACGAACAGCACGTAGCGGTCCGTCTCGAGATTCAGGCGGGACAGCACACCGGGATCGGCATCGATGCGGTCGATATGATCGACCGCCCCCGGCACGACCGACAGGCGTGCAGGCGGCACGCCAAGCCGAGCGGCCAGCCGCGCCCGCGAAAAATGCGAGACCGTCACGATATGGCGCGCACGTCGCTTCATGATCGCGAACGCGAAGCGGTACCAGAGGCGGAATGCCATCGAATAGCCGGCCGGCAGATCGAAAATCGCCGCGTCATGAATCATCAGCAGTTGATCGCGCTTGACCAGCGGGCCAATGTTGCAAAGGCTCAGCAAGGTCCGGCCGCGCGTCGTGCGCGGCAGCGTCCATTGTTCCCACAGCGTGCCGTGCCGGCGCCCGGACGTCTGCGATCGCGCACCGGCCGGCATGGCCGCCGGATCGTGATCGGACGGCACGACGAGCGACGGTGCCTCGTCGGCGCTCGCGATCCGCGCGAGTTCGACCGTCAGCTCGTATGCCACGCGCTGAACGCCCGTCATGCGCTGCGCGGTGAATTTCCCGTTGATTGCGAGCCGGCACGCCCGCGCGGCATACGCGGCCGTGCCGGTGCCCCGCTCCGCGCGCGCTTCCTGCAATACCGGTGCGCTTCGCTCTCGAATCGACGTTGACATGATCGTGACCATTCCGATGGCTGCGGCGCGCCTTCGCGCCGCCGGACACCCCGTTACGCGGGATGCTGCTGTGCCGTCAGTGTGTCCGTCATCCGCGCGCCGGTCGGTACGTTCGATCGCACAACGCGCTGCTTCCCAGATGATTCGCGATCCTTAGAATGCGTTGCGTCCGATGAAGCCGCGCACGACCGTCAACAGGATGATCTTCATGTCGAACCAGAAGCTCCAGTTCTGCATGTAGAACAGATCGAATTTCACGCGCGCTTCCATCGCCTCGACCTTGCGCGTTTCACCGCGATAGCCGTTCACCTGCGCCCATCCGGTGATGCCGGGCCGCACGCGGTAGCGGTACATGTAGCAGTCGATCAGTTGCCGGTAGAGGTCGTCGTGCTCGATCGCATGGGGGCGTGGGCCGACGACCGACATCTGCCCGAACAGCACGTTGAAGAACTGCGGCAGTTCGTCGAGCGACGTACGCCGCAGGAACGCGCCGACGCGCGTGATCCGCGAATCGTTGCGCGACGCCTGGCGCACGACGCCCGGTTGGACACGATGCACGCGCATGGTCCGGAACTTGAGAATGTCGAACTCCCGGCCGTCGACACCCTTGCGGCGCTGCCTGAACAGCACGGGCCCCGGCGACGACAGCTTGACCGCGATCGCCAGCACCGACAGCAGCGGCAGCAACGGAATCAGCACGCCGAATGCGAACAGCCGGTCGAACGCGAACTTCGCCCACAGCTCCGGCGCCGAGCGTGGCGTGGTCGCGAGGTTGATGGCCGGCATGCCGAGCACGTCGGTCGCCGAGCGATCGACCACCGCCATCTGCCGCACGTCGGGCAACAGCCGCAGCTCCACGAACTCGTCGCGCAACTCGCGGACGATGCGCTGGATCCGCCACTCGTGCGACATCGGCAGCGTGAGCCAGACCTCGTCGATCTCGCCGCTTCGAATCAGGTCGCGCAACGCGTTCCAGTCGTCGATCACCGGCACGCCGCCGATGCCGCCTGAGGCAGCCTGGGCGTCGTCGTCGAATACACACGCCGCCACGAAAGGCCCCTGTGGCGCGAGCTGCATCCGCTCGACCGCGACACGCCCGTACGCCGTTGCGCCCACCACCGCGACGCGGCGCTGCCGCGCGCGCGGGTCGTCACGCGTCAGCGCGAGCGCCAGCAGCGCGGCACGGCCGAGCAGTAACGCGGCATCGCCGGCCAGCACCGTGCGCACGATCCAGTGCGTCGTGATCGTGCCGCCGCGATTCATGATCCACATCGCGGCGGCCACCGTCAGCACGCTCGCGCAGACGAGCGCCACCACCGTCTGCGTCAGTGCATGCGTGCCGCCTTGCGGCGCCATGCTGCCGCGCACGGTGCGCAGGTAGCGCGGCAGCAAGGCCACGGTCAGCACGCACAGCAGCGCGATCGCGCCGCGCTGCGCGTCGGACAGCGCGCGCCACGCAAGGCCCGATGCCGCCTGCGCGGCAAGCGCGCCTGCCAGCACGAGCACGGCGTCGGTAACTGCGATCACAGAACGCCGCATCGAATTCGTCCCACCGGACTTCGATAGCATCGTCACGCACCATGTGCCGGGAACCCGCGATGCGCGTCCGGCATGCGGTGCCGAACCGGTGTCGGCCTCGCCGTCCCGCGCGTGCCGAGCAGCCTGCGATAGTCCGCGCGAATCAGGTTGTAGCATTCACACGCGTGATGTTCGAGGCCGTCGCGGTCGAGCACCGTGATGCGGCCGCGGCGCTGCCGGATCAGCCCGGCTTCCTGCAGGTTGCCCGCCGCTTCCGTCACGCCTTCGCGCCGCACGCCGAGCATGTTCGCGATCGTCTGCTGCGTGACGGCCAGTTCGTCGCCGTCGATGCGGTCATGCGCAAGCAGCAGCCAGCGGCTGAGCTGCTCGCTGACCGAGTGATGCCGGTTGCACAGCGCGCTGCGCGAGATCTGCGCCATCGCGGCCTGGCAGTAGTTGAGCAGCAGCCGGTAGGTTTCCGGCGAGCGCTCGAATTCGGCGCGCATCACGCAGCTCGGCACGCGATAGGCCATCCCGCCGATACGGACCTCGACCCGGAGTGATGCCGCGGCGCCGCCGACCATCGTCGCCAGCCCGACCACGCCTTCGCGGCCGACCTGCGCCACCTCGACCATCGCACCGTCCTCCATCAAGTGCTGCACCGACATCATCGACGTCGTCGGGAAATGCACGTGGCGCATCGGTTCGCCGACGCGGTCGAGCATCCCGGCCTTGATCCTGACCAGTTCGAGATGCGGTGCGATGGTGCGGATGCTGTCCTCGGGGAGGGCATCGAGGATGGCGTTCGCCGAGTAGCTCGAGTGAAGATGAAGCATGTCTGTATCCCTTTTATCGTCCGCGCCGCCTGCAGCCGCGTGCACGGAACTCGTTATCGCGATGCGTGCCCGGACTCATCGTGGTTGCGGCCCACAACCCTGATTCCGACCGACCATCGGCTTATCGCCGCCGGATCGAGTCGGCCGTCCCGTTTCGACACGCCAGCCCGAATAAGCGATTTACGTGCCAAACCATGCCCATCCTTAATATATGAATCACGCCTGATTTAGATCGACCGAATAACCGGCCTAAAAACAAAAAAAGCGTCTCATTTCCGGACACTCTTCCCGGTAGCGGACACTGCGTGCGATTTGACTGATCAATTCACCTGCATCGAACCGAGGCAGCCGCGCCGGTGCCGCACGGCTTGTCGGTCATATACTTACAGTCGATTTTCAATTGCTTCCATGATGTGCCGGACAGGACTCCGGTACGGCGCCGCGCCTCACACGGTTGTTTGAAACTGTCTCAAATTTGAATCGACGCACTAATTTCCGGCTCTGTCACCCAACGCACAGTTCGGATGCAATCCCTTGATTCATATAGACATTCTTGCTGGCGCCATTTATTTGTCAAACAATGTTCAATACTCACCACGCACTTTCCCCGTGCGATGCGCGCCTCCAACCCGATTGATTCGCGGCCGACACGGAATGAATGCGCCAAGTCACATTCAATTTCCGGATGATTAATTCCACGGAAATGAATCATTAAACCCGGATAACGTTTGCACCCGCCAAAATCGTCAAACTTTGTGAAATGACGCAATATGCAATTGATCGATTTCAATAGCGTGCTAGCCTTTTTGCCAGTATCGTCACTCCATTTTTGACGAACACAAGTCCGCACGATCGTGCGAATTCCCATTCCCGGGATATCGCCGCGACGACGCGTGACCGCCACCCTACGAGGATGCGCCGTGACTCTCCAAGCCCCTGACGCCGTCGCGTACGCGAACGGCATGATCGAGCTTTCCCACAGCTTCGACGCCAACCGCTTTCTCGCGGCCATCGACCGCGACGAGCTCGCGACGCTGGCCCCTCACCTTCAACTCGTCCACCTGAAATCCGGGCAAGTACTCTGCGAGCCCGGCGAAATGCTCGCCGCGGTCTACCTGCCCGTCACGACCGCGATTTCGCTGCAGTACGTGTCGTCCGGCGGCATGACGCTGGAAGTCGCGGAGATCGGCAGCGAGAGCGTGGTGTGCGACGACGTGATCGGCGGCAGCGGCCGGATGCCCTGCCGCGCCGTGGCCTGCCGCGACGGTTTCGTCTACCGGCTCGACCGGCGCGTGTTCGCCGCCGCGTTCGACGCCTCACCGGTGATCCGCCATCTCGTGTTCGTCTGCGTGCGGCTGCTGATGGCGCAGGTCTCGCAGATCACGTTCTGCAGCCGTCATCACGTGCTCAAACATCAGTTATGCAGATGGTTCCTGCTCGCGTACGACCGGACCCGCAGCATCGAGATCCAGGTGACGCACAGCATGCTCGCGCAGATGCTCGGCGTGCGGCGCGAAACGGTCACCGATGCCGCCGGCGAAATCCAGAAGCTGGGCCTGATCCGGCAGTACCGGAGCTCGATCGAGCTCGCCGACCTCGCCGGCCTCGAAAAAATGTCGTGCGGCTGCCGCGCGATCGTGCGCGACGAGATGAAGCGCATCCTGTCGGCCGATTCGGGCGTGCCGGCCGCATCGCGCGGCTGATCGGCACGCCGCATCGGGACCGCGCGTGCACGCCGCGTGCGGTCCGGTGCCCTGCCGGGTCAGCTGTTTGTAGGGTGGCGAACAGAACGCCGTGCCTGCCAATGGTCTACTGATGCAGGACTGCCGGGGGGACGTCAGCGCGTGTCGCGCGTCTGCCCGAGCGGACGACACCACGCACGCCGGAGCAGCACGTGAAAAACGAAATCAGAACCATCCTGAAACACGTCGCCCATCTCGAAGCCGCGATCGATTCGATCGGCGACGGGGACGACCTCTACGAAGCGGGCCTTTCGTCACTCGACACGATCCAGCTGATGCTCGCGATCGAGAAGCAATTCAACATCGAGATTCCCGACGAGATGCTGAACCGCAACCTGTTCCGCAGCATCGACGCGCTCGCGGACACGATCACCACGCTGCAACGCACCGAGCATTCGGCATGAGCGCGCTGCTTCCCGAACTCGCGACCGACCGCGATGCGCGTCGGCTCGACGAGGCCGCGCATGCCGTCGCACAGATCGCCGCGCAGCACGCGGATGCGGTCGACCGCGACGCGCGCTGCCCCGTCGAGGCGATCGAGGCGATGCGCGCGCGCCGCCTGCTCGGCGCGATGGTGCCGACCCATCTCGGCGGTGTGGGCGCCACGCTGGAAGACATCGCGTCGGCCTGCTCGATTCTCGGCCAGGCCTGCGCATCGTCGGCAATGGTGTTCGCGATGCACCAGATCCAGGTCGCCTGCATCGTCAATCATGCCGCCGACCAGGGCTGGCACAAGCTGTTCCTGCAGCAGCTCGTGCGCCACCAGTGGCTGCTCGCATCGGCCACGTCGGAAGACGGCGTCGGCGGCAACCTGCGCGCGAGCCAGTGCGCGCTCGAAACCAGCGGCGGCGAGTTCCGGCTGCGCAAATCCGCGCCGACGATCTCGTATGGCGACTACGCGGACGGCATCCTCGCGACCGCACGACGCGATGCGGACGCGCCGGCTTCCGAGCAGGTGCTCGTCACGCTGCTGCGCGACGGCTACACGCTCACGCGCCGCGGCGAATGGGACACGCTCGGGATGCGCGGCACCTGCAGCAACGGCTTCGAGCTCGATGCGCAAGGCGCCGCCGTCCAGTGCCTGCCGGTGCCGTTCGCGAAGATCGCCGAGGAAACGATGGTGCCGGTGTCGCACATCCTGTGGGCCGCGGTCTGGATCGGCGTGGCCGGCGACGCGTTCCACCGCGCGCACCAGTTCTTCCGCGCCCAGGCCCGCCAGACCGACGGCGCACCGTCGCCCGCGTCGCGGCGCATCGCCGAATCGCTCGCGCTGATGCAGGCGATGCAGGCCCGCGTCGACACCGTGCTGCGCCTTCATGCGAATCCGGCGTCCCATTCGTGGTCGGCCGGCATGGCCCGGGCCGCCGAGATCAACACGCTGAAGACCTACGTGTCGACGACCGCGCTGGAAGTCGCGCACCAGGCGATGATGATCTGCGGGATGGCCGGCTACAAGCAGGGCACGCCGTTCAGCATCGGCCGCCACATTCGCGACCTGCATGCGGCGCCGCTGATGATCAGCAACGACCGCATTGCCGTCAACACCTCGAACCTGCTGCTCGCGCTGCGTCCTGCGACGCTGGAGAAACATACGTGAACGATCGCCTTGCCGTGCCCTCCGCCGCCTCCGCTCCCGCCGATGCACCGATCGATCGCGCGGGTGTCAACCCGCTGCGCGACGAACTGATCGACGCGGGCCTGCTGGTCTCGACCGGCATCCAGGGCCTGTTCGGCCGCAGCGAGCGGTTCGAGCGCGTCGTCGAAGCGCTCGACGCGTTCGTCACGCGCCTCGGCGCCGACCAGCAGGCCGAAGTGCTGCGCTTCCCGCCGGCGATGAGCCGCACCGAGTTCGAGCGCAGCGAATACATGAAGAGCTTCCCGCAGCTCGCGGGCAGCGTGCATGCGTTCTGCGGCGACGAACACCAGCACCAGCGCGTACTGCAGTGCCTCGATCGCGGCGACGATTGGACCGAAAGCCAGAAGCCGACCTACGTCGTGATGACGCCCGCCGCGTGCTACCCGGTCTACCCCGTCGTCGCCCGCGCGGGTGCGCTGCCGGCCGACGGCAGGATCGTCGACGTCTTCTCGTACTGCTTCCGTCACGAGCCGTCGCTCGACCCGACCCGCATGCAGCTGTTCCGGATGCGCGAGTACGTGCGGATCGGCACGCCCGAGCAGATCGTGTCGTTCCGCGAGACCTGGATCGAACGCGGCACGCGGATGATCGAGGCGCTGCGCCTGCCCAACGCGATCGACCTCGCGAACGACCCGTTCTTCGGGCGCGGCGGCAAGATCGTCGCGAACAGCCAGCGCGAGCAGAACCTGAAGTTCGAGCTGCTGATCCCGATCGAGCACGACGATCGCCAGACCGCGTGCCTGAGCTTCAACTACCACATGGACCATTTCGGGCTGCTGTGGGACATCCGCACCGCGACGGGCGACGTCGCGCACACGGGCTGCGTCGGCTTCGGCCTCGAACGGCTCACGCTCGCGCTGTTCCGCCATCACGGCTTCGACATCGAGGCCTGGCCGCGCGAAGTCCGCGACGTGCTGTGGGGCACGCCATGAGATTCGTGTCCCGCGACGGCGAAGACGCGTCGTTCGACGATGTGCGCCACCGCGCGCGCCACTACCGGCCGCATCCGCTGCATAGCCAGGAGATGGTCTGGAAACAGACCAACTGCTACGTCGACATGTGGCTCGAGGTGCTCCGGTGGTGGGGCTTCAATCCGTACGCGGCGCTGCCGTTTACGATCGCGCTCGATTTCGAGGGTGACCAGTTCACGTTCTTCAAGTTTCCGCACGACGAACTGGAGCGGCTGTACGGCATCGTCGTGCAGGAGCACTCGATCTACGAACCGCTCGACCAGCACATCGAGACGCAGGTTGCGCGCGGCCACCTGATGATCGTCGAGGTCGACGCGTGGTTCCTGCCCGATACGCGCGGCAGCAGCTACCGCACGCAGCACACGAAGACGACGATCGGCATCGATGCGATCGACCGCGCGAAGCGCCAGATCGGCTACTTCCACAACAGCGGCTATTACGTGGCCGAGGATTTCGACTACAACGGGCTCGTCGGCGGCAGCTCGCCGATGACGCTGCCGCCTTACGTGGAATGCGCGAAGCGGCGGTTTGCGCCGCTCGACGAGCGTGAGCTGTGCGAAACGTCGCTCGCCGCGCTGCAGCGCCACCTGCGACGCCTGCCGGTCGTCAACCCGATCGCCGCGTTCCGGCGGCAGTTGCAGATCGATGCGCGAACGCTCGCCGATTCGCCGCTCGAGCATTTCCACGCGTACTCGTTCAACTCGGTGCGGCAGCTCGGCGCGAATTTCGAGCTGTTCGGCCATTACGCGCGCTGGCTGCAGGCCAGCGGCTGCGTCGGGCCGTTCGCCGAGATCCGCGCCGCGTGCGACCGCATCGCGTCCGAAGCGATGGTGCTCGAATTCCGGCTCGCACGCGCCTGCGCGCGCGGCAAGGAGGAGCGCGGCGACTCGACGCTCGAAGCGATCGAGGCCGCCTACGCGGACGTGGTGGCCTGTGCGCGGCAGATCGCCTTGCCGCTGCGGCACGTGAAGCCCGTGCGCAGCGAGTTCAGCGACAGCGCGGCACCCGTGCCGGCCATGCGGTGACGCGCACGCGTGCCCTGCCCGCGTGGTCGATGCTGGCGACGGCCGCGGGGGCCGCGCGGGAGCCGCGCGACCTCCCGGCCGCCGGCGACGGCTGGATCCGGGCGACCGTGCCCGGCACGGTCGCGCAGTCGCTCGCGCTTGCGGGCCGACTCGACGACGCCGCATCGCTCGACGAGCGCGACCACTGGTACCGGATCGAACTGCGCGGACACGGGCCGCGCGTGCTGCGCTTTCACGGCCTCGCGACGCTCGCGCAAGCGTGGCTCGACGACACGCCGATCCTCCGCTCCGACAGCATGTTCGTCACCCACGACGTCTCCGTGTCGCTCGACGGCACGCACCGGCTGACCCTCTGCTTCCGGGCGCTCGCCCCGCACCTGCGCGACACGCGCGCGCCGCGCCGGGCACGCTGGCGCACGCGGCTCGCGGAGCCGGCGGCACTGCGCACGGTTCGCACGTCGTTGTTCGGACACATGCCGGGCTGGTTTCCGCCGCATGTGCCGACCGGCCCGTGGCGGCCCGTGGACGTGCTCGATCCGGCCGACGGGCCCGTTCTCGTCGATTGCGACCTGCGCGCGCGCATCGAAGGCGACACGGGCTGGCTCGACGCGGAACTGACGTTCGCCGCGCCGCTGCCCGACGCGCTCGCCGCACGGCTGTCGTGCGGCAAACACCACGCCACGCTCGAACGGGCCGGCCCCGACCGCCTGCGCGCAAGCGTCGCGGTGCCCAACGTGTGCCGCTGGTGGCCGCATACGCACGGCGAGCCGGTGCTCTACGACGTCGCACTGCATCTCGGCGACGCGTTGCGTCCGCTCGGTGCGACGGGTTTCCGCACGATCGAAGTCGACGCCGGCGCCGACGGCAAGGGCTTCGGGCTGCGCATCAACGGCGTGCCCGTGTTCGCGCGCGGCGCGTGCTGGAGCAGCGCCGCGCCGCTCGCGCTGCACACGGACGGCACCACCTACGCCCGCCTGCTCGGGCTCGCGCGCGACGCCGGCTTCAACATGATCCGCGTCGGCGGCACCATGACCTACGAGGCCGATGCCTTTCACGCGTGGTGCGACCGGCTCGGGCTGCTGGTCTGGCAGGATTTCATGTTCGCGAACTTCGACTATGCGCTCGACGATCCCGGATTCGCGGACAACGTCGATCGCGAAGCCCGGCAGTTCCTGTCGCGTCACAGCGCATCGCCGTCGCTCGCCGTCCTGTGCGGCGGCAGCGAGATCGCACAGCAGGCCGCGATGTCCGGGCTCGGGCCGAAGCAGCGCTTCCTCGACCTGACCGCCGACCGGCTGGCCGGCCACGCGGCCGCGTGCCGACCGGACGTCCCGTACGTGCCCGATTCGCCCGACGGCGGCGTGCTGCCGTTCGCCCCGCGCGAACGCGTGTCGCACTACTACGGCGTCGGCGCGTACCTGCGCCCGCTCGACGACGCGCGCCGCGCGGACGTGCGCTTCGCGAGCGAATGCCTCGCATTCTCGAACGTGCCGTGCGACGCGACGCTCGCCGAGCTCGGCTGGCCCGGCGCGCACGAGCCGCGCTGGAAGACAGCCGTGCCGCGCGACCCCGGCACGTCGTGGGATTTCGAGGACATTCGCGACCACTATCTGCAAACGCTCTACGACGTCGTGCCCGACCGGCTGCGGCGCGAGGATCCGGCGCGCTACTTCGAGCTGTCGCGCGCGGTGATCGCGGACCTGATGCGCGAAACGTTTTCCGAATGGCGGCGCACCGGCTCGCGCTGCGCCGGCGCGCTCGTCTGGCAGTTCCAGGATGTGATGCCGGGCGCCGGCTGGGGGCTCATCGACGCCGCGCACCGGCCGAAATCGGCGTGGCATGCATTGCGCCAGGTCCTGCAGCCGGTGCAGGTGCTGCTGGTCGACGAAGGCTTGAACGGGCTCGACGTGCATGTCGTCAACGAGCGCCCCGCGCCGCTGTCGGCCGCGCTCGAGCTGGTCGCGCTGCGCGACGGCCGCACGCCGGTCGCGCGGGCCGGCTGCCCGGTGCGGATCGCCGCGCACGACACGGTGCGGATCGGCTCGGCCGAGCTGCTCGGCCGGTTCTTCGACTGGACCTACGCGTACCGGTTCGGGCCCTGCGAGCACGACACCGTCGTCGCGACGCTACGCGCCGACGACGGCACGCTGCTGTCACAGGCGTTCCATTTCCCGTCCCGCACGCATCCGGCCGTGCTGGCGCGTCGTGAACTCGGGCTGGAAGCGTGCGTGTCGCGCACCGGTGACACGTGGCACGTCGATATCGATACACGGCACGTCGCGCGTCATGTGCAGATCGATGCGCCGGGCTACGTGCCCCGCGACGACTGGTTCCATCTCGCGCCCGGCACGCCGGCGCGCGTCGCGCTCGTTCCGCTTGAAATGATCGAAAAGCATGGCACCACGGCCGACGTGCCGCCGACCGTGGAAATCCGGGCCGTGAACGCCGCGCGCACGGTGCGCGCCACGCAGGCCGGTTGACGCAACGCTCGCGGCTGTCGGCGGCCGCGCGCGTCGCCTGTCGAATCTCAGTCGGACGAGCCCGTGCCGCGCGGCCGCTCGATCCCGTATGCCTCCATCCAGCGATACAGCGTCGCGCGCGACACACCGAGCTCGCGGGCCGACGCCGCGACACGCCCGCGCGTGCGCAGCAGGGCGGTTTCGATCGCCTCGCGCTCGATCGACTTGCGGATGTCGGCCACCGACGGTGACGCCGCATCGAGACAGTATTCGAGTTCGAGATCCTGCGCGGTAATCAGGCGCCCTTCCGTCATCACGACTGCGCGGCGCACGCGGTTGATCAGCTCGCGGACATTGCCCGGCCAGTCGTGCTTGTAGAGCGCCGTAATCGCGTCCGTCGAGAAGCCGCGCACGCGATGGCGCGCGTCGCCGCGAAAGCGTTCGAGCATGTGGTGCGCGAGCAGCTCGATGTCCTTGCCGCGCGCACGCAGCGGCGGCTGGTCGATGCGCATCACGCACAGACGGTGGAACAGGTCAGGCCGGAAGCGCCCCTCTTCCATCGCGTCGCGCAGGTCGACGTGCGTCGCCGACACGATCCGGACATCGACCGGCACCGGATCGCTGCCGCCCAGGCGATGAATTGCGCGTTCCTGCAGAAAACGCAGCAGGCTCGCCTGGCTCTCGTGTGGCAGGTCGCCGATCTCGTCGAGCAGCAGCGTGCCGCCGTTCGCCGCTTCGACGTAGCCGATCTTGCGCGCATTCGCACCGGTAAAGGCGCCGCGTTCATAGCCGAACAGTTCGGATTGCAGCAGATGCGGGGGAATGGCGCCGCAGTTGACCGCAACGAACGGGCCGTTGCGGCGCTCCGAATGGCGATGGATCGCGACGGCTGTCAACTCCTTGCCGGTGCCCGTTTCGCCGAACACGAACACCGGTGCGTCCGTACGCGCGAAGCGCCGCACCGTATCGAACAGCCGCAGCATCGCACTGCAGGTGCCGACGATGCCCTTTTCCTCCGATTCGAGCCGTTCGCGGTCGCGCGCGAACAGGCATTCCATGCCGTACGCGTGGCCGACGGTATCGGCGATCCGCTGGTGCGACGCGGGCAACGTGACGTAATCGAAGCAATAGTCGCGCAACAGCGCCCGCACGTTCGGCGAAGCAGTCTGGCCGACGTCCACGAGTGCGACCCAGACGACGTCGCGCATCGACGCGCAGGTCGACGCGATGCTGCCGATCGCATCGGCATGGCCGCCGCTCAGGTCGAGGATGCCGCAGGTGATTTCGCCGGACGTATCACGCAGCTCGCTCGCCTGCGCGACGATCGACACTTTCCAGTCGCGCCGCGCCAGCTCCTTTCGCAGCATGACGGACGGCGACTGCGTCCAGTAAATCAGCGGACGCTGCCCGTTACCACTCCCCGCGTCGGCGCTCTTATCGCGCGTTATTGGCATATTCATAACGAACCATCACTTTCTCCACTCCGCGAACCGTTCGCGTGCGCTGCGGCCGGCGGCGCATGGCTGCCTTTCCGCGCTGCGTTTCCGCAGCCTTGGCGAAGATCGAAACTGCACACGGCGAGAACCCCCGGAGGTCGAACCGGATGTCATCCGGCCTCGTTGTCATCGAACTCGAAGGAAACGCGCGGCTGCGGGAGCCGCGACGTTCCCGCTTTGACGCGACCCGCCGGCAGGCGGGGCACGTCGACAAACGGAGCATCCGTCCGCATGTGCGTCGCGTCGTACACGACGATCGCGGCCGATGCTGAACCGGATGGCGGCCCACCCACAAGCGGAATGGCCGTCACACTTCATCCGTTCGTGAATCTACACCTCGTTTCGAGATGGTCTTGTTACCAAAAGATAATCCTGAATCAGCCGGTTACGCAGCCGGTCGCCCCGCGCGACCCGCCTTTGGCTACTGAGATTTGATTCTCTCTCAACATTCGCGTCAATCAGTGCCAAATACTACATTTCCGCCAGATAGACCCCGTCGATTGCGCGTGATTTTCACCGAAATCCTTTAAAAAGACCGGCACCGCACGCCACCTGCCGCATAATCGCGCGCGCGGCCGGCCGGCTGCGCCGTCCCGGCACGGTGCACGGGCCGCCCGACGGTTACACTCCGTAATCAACCGGTGCGATCGCCGCTCAGGTTCGCAGCGCCGCCTCGCCCTCCCGGACCGGCGGGTCGCCCATGCCGTCCTCGATCGACGCATCGTCGTGCGGCGTGAAACCGACGGGACCGGTGGGACCGGCCATCTCCTCCTGCAACGCAGCATAGCCATTCATCACGAAGCGCGTGAGCTCGTCCCGAAAGCGCGCCGAGCTGAAGCACTCGGCATTCGCGCGGCACGCACGCGGATCGATCGCCCCGCGCGGCAGCGCCTCGAATCGGGCAAGCGCATCGACCAGTGCGTCGACCGTCTGCGCGCGGTAGAACAGGCCCGTCGCGCCGGTGCCGGGCCACGCGCGCACCGACTCGCGCACGCCGCCCTTCCCGTACGCGATCACGGGCGTGCCGCATGCCTGCGCCTCGACCGGCGAAATGCCGAAGTCCTCTTCCGCGGCGAACACGAATGCGCGCGCACGCTGCAGGTGGTCGTGCAGCACGTCGAACGGCTGGTAACCGAGCAGCGTGACGTTCGGCCCGGCCAGCGCGCGGATCTTCGCCATCTCCGGCCCGTCACCGATCACGACGAGGCGGCGTTCCGGCGTACGCGAGAACGCGTCGACGATCAGGTCGATCCGCTTGTACGGCACGAGCCGCGACGCGGTCAGGTAGAACGCCTCCTTGTCCGGGCGCAGCGACAGGTGGTCGACGTCGACCGGCGGATAGATCACGGTCGCATCGCGCCGGTAGGTCTTGCGGATACGGCGCGCGATGAAATGCGAATTGGCGGCCACGCGATCGACGCCGTTCGCCGACCGCGCATCCCAGTTGCGGATGTAATGCAGCAACGCGCGAGCGATGGCCGATTTTGGCCCGCGTGCGAGGCCGGCCTCGTTCAGGTACTGGTGCTGCAGGTCCCACGCATAGCGCACCGGCGAATGCACGTAGCTGGCGTGGAACTGGTCCGGGCCGCTGAGCACGCCCTTCGCCACCGCATACGAGCTCGACAGCACGACATCGTACGCCGACAGGTCGAACTGTTCGATGGCCAGCGGGAACAACGGCAGGTAGCTGCGGTAGCGCGTGCGCGCGAACGGCAGCTTCTGGATGAAGGACGTGCGCACCGCGTGGCCGCGCAGGCAGTCCCGATCCTCGAGGAAGTCGACGAGGCTGTAGACATCGGCCTGCGGAAAGCAGTCGATCATGTGCGCCAGCACGCGTTCGGCGCCGCCAGGCACGACCAGCCAGTCGTGAACGATTGCAATCTTCAAATGCCGCTCCCGATTCTCCATTGACGTTCGATAACGGTGAACCGCGCAACGCGGCCGCCATGCCATGGCAATTATCGGAAAGCACCGGCACCGCCGATGTGTGCTAGCGGACACTACGGCGCTGTCGGCACACGACGCCTCGCTCGCGCGAACCCCGGCATGGGTAAGCTTTCGAACAGACCGGCGCGCGCCGCATCCGCATCATGATCATCGCCGCTTCGCACGGGACGACCGTATTCGTGCGACTCGGCGTGCTGAAGGTTTCACACGAGGACCGCATCATGGAATGGCATTGTTGTGAATTCGAACATCTGAGCGCCGTCGATCTCTATGCAATCCTGCGCGCACGCAACACCGTGCTGGTCGTCGAGGATGCGCATACCCATCTCGACATCGACGGCAAGGACGCGGGCGCATTGCACGTCTACGCCACCGTGCGCAACGGCGACGTGGCGGAAGTCGCGGCCTACGCACGGCTCCTGCCCGGCGACGACATCGATCCGGACGTCGTGATCGACAAGGTACTGACGAGCGAAGCGTGCCGCGACGGCGATACGCTCGAACACCTGCTCGAACGTGCACTGACCGCCGCACTGGCCGCATGGCCGGACGCCGCGCTGCGCATGCACGTTCCCGCGCCGCGCCAGGCGTTCTACAAACGCTTCGGATTCCGCAAGGCATACGGGCCGTATCTCGAACAGGGTGCGCCGTTCGTCGGCATGATCCGGCCGGCCGACCGCACCGCCGGCGCACTGCGCCAGCTGCTGTCCCGGACCGTTTCGACGACCCGGACCAGGAACGAAGACGCGCGTGCCGACGCACGCGTACACAACCGGCTGCCCGCCGATACCGGAGCCAACCGATGACACCCACCCTACGCCCGGTTCCCGCACCCGACCTTCCACGCATCCTGCCGGTCATCCTCGCCGGAGGTTCCGGCACGCGCCTTTGGCCGCTGTCGCGCGAACAGTTTCCGAAGCAACTGATCGAGCTGACCTCGAACGAATCGCCGCTGTCCGCGACGGCGCGTCGCCTGAACGGCATCGCGAACGCGGTGCTGGGCGACACACTGTTGCTGGTGTGCGGCGAACAGCATCGCATCATGAGCGCCGCGCAAGTGGTCGACCGTGCGGCGCCCGCCCGAATCCTGCTCGAACCCGCCGCGCGCAATACGGCACCGGCGCTCACGCTTGCCGCGCTCGACGCCTGCGAACTCGAGGACGACCCCGTGCTCGCGGTGATGCCGGCCGATCACGTGATCGCCGATGTCGGCGCGTTCCAGGATGCGATCGCGCGCGCGGCACGTTACGCGCAGGAAGGCGCGATCGTCACGCTCGGTGTGCTGCCGCGCCGTGCGGAAACGGGCTACGGCTATATCCGGGTCGGCGAGCCGCGGACGAGCCGCCACGGCGGCCAAGGCGGTTATTCGATCGGACGCTTCGTCGAGAAACCCGACGCGGCGCTCGCCGAGCGCTACCTGCAGTCGGGCGACTACTGGTGGAACAGCGGCATTTTCGTCACGCGCGCGTCGGTCTGGCTGAAGGCGATTCACGCTCTGGCGCCCGAGATCCATGCGGCCTGCGAGTCGGCATGGCGCGCGGGCGTCGCCGACGATCCGTTCTTCCGGATCGACGCCGCAGCCTTCGACGCGTGCCCGTCCGACTCGATCGACTACGCGGTCATGGAACGCCTGGCCGACAGCAGCGAACTCGGCATCGAAGGCATCGTGGTGCCGCTCTCGGCCGGCTGGTCGGACGTCGGCACGTGGGACGCGATCTGGGAAATCATGCCGAAGGACGACGACGGCAACGTCGCCCGCGGCCCGATCGTGTTCGAGGACACGCAGGACAGCCTCGTGCGTTCGGAGGGCCGTCTCATCGCGTGCGTCGGGATGAAGGATGTCGTCGTGATCGAAACGCCCGACGCGGTACTCGTCGCGAACAAGCACGACGTGCAGCGCGTGAAGAACATCGTCGCGCGCCTGAAGAGCGACCGGCGCCCGCAGGCGAGCGAACACCGCAAGGTGCAGCGTCCGTGGGGGCATTACGATTCGATCGACCTCGGCGAGCGGTTCCAGGTGAAGCGGATCGTTGTCGAACCGGGCAAGCGTCTGTCGCTGCAGATGCACTATCACCGCGCCGAGCACTGGATCGTCGTGCGCGGCACCGCGAAGGTTACGCGCGGCAACGAGACCTTTCTGCTCAGCGAGAACGAGTCGACGTATATCGCCGTCGGCGAAGTCCATCGCCTCGAGAATCCCGGCCGCATTCCGCTCGAGATCATCGAAGTGCAATCGGGCAACTATCTCGGCGAAGACGATATCGTGCGCTTCGACGACCAGTACGGGCGCCCGGTCGTCGACACGCTGCCGGAAACGCACGCGGTGCCGCTCACTGCACAGGAACCGCACGTGCCCGTGGTCGAGGGAGACGTCGTGCGGTAATCGCGTGCCGCGCACGCCGGCGCGTGCATCGATTCGTCAGTCGATGCCGCGCTGCGGCGGGCGCGCCTGCCTGAGCGCCTCGCGCACTTGCGGCAACGCCGACGTGTCAGCCCCGACCGTGTCGATCGGCGCCGGCTGCGCGACCTGCGCCGTGCACGGCGCGGCCTTCGCGCCACCCGAAGGACAGCCTCCGCCCCCACCCACCTGCACCGGCAACCCGCCGATCGCGGACAGCCGGTTATCCGCGATCCGGTACTGCGACACGTTTCCCCATACGCGAATGCCGGCAAACCGCGCGCGCGACACGCGGTTGCCGATCACGACCACGCGCGTCACCGAGCCCGACCACGTACTGACGTCGATCGCGGCCTGTTGTGTCAGCGGGCGCGGATCGGTCCGGCCGGCCGCGGTCTGGATCGACGACACCACGTTGTTCTCGACCCGGACGTCGGACGCGCCGTAGGTTCGGTAACTGTCTTCCTGCGCGACGAGGATGCCCGCGCTGACCTGCACGTCGCGCACGATGTTGTTCGAGATCGTCACGTCCGTGCCGCCGACCACCGTGATTCCGCGCCCCCATGCGTTGCCTTCGAGCGAGTTGCCGGTAATCAGCACGTTGCGGCTCACCACCCCGTCGGCCAGGTAGCTCACCACGGCAATCATGTCGTCGCCGGTACCGCGCACGACATTGCCGTGAACCAGCACATTGCGTGCGCCATGCGTCATGTGAATGCCATCGGCGAGCGTCGAGTGAACCTGATTGCCGACGATCGCGACGTCGGATCCGCCAAACACGAAGATGCCCGCACTGGCACCGCCGTCGATGACGTTGTCGAGCACTTGCACGTCGTGCCCCGTCACCTCGACCTTGGTCGACTCCGGCGTGTCGAGACGTGTCGCGCCGGTTCCCTTGAGATGAAACCCGACGAGCGTCGTCCCGTCGCCCCGCATCTCGATCGTCTGATTGCCGGGAACGGTCGCCATCAGCGTTGCGCCGAAACCCGACAGCACGACATGCCGCTGCCGCACGACCAACGAACGACCGACGACATAGCGTCCGGGCATGAATACCAACCGCTGGCCCGGCTGCAGCCGGTCCAGCGCGCGTTGCAGCGCATCAGCCTGATCGGCTGCATCCGGGGCGGGATGAACGTACGCATCTGGTATGTCGGCATGAATCGCAACCGGTGCGGGTGCGCCGGATACGGCCTCGACGAACCCCGGCCACACCAGCCCGGCAGCCATCATCACGCCGGATATGGCGGTGCATACGCGAGACAGGCATTGCGATCCGTGCATATCGAATCAGCCGGTCGCATCACCCGATGCGAACACACGACTACCCCGACGCGACGTGAGCGTACGCGCAAGCTTCACGAACGGCGCTTCGCACAGTCGGTAGCCGGCCCACGACAATGGAATCAAAGGCACCATCGGGACGATCATGTAAAGACCAAGCGGCCATCCTGTGATGTGGAAACGCTGACACAACCAGAACGCCACGAACAGCGGAAGACTGTGCAACAGGTAGATCGAGTAACTGATCTTGCCGATCCATGACAGCAGACGGATACGAAGCCTCAGCAAGGTTGCCAGTATCGCGAAGGTCGCGACGCCGATCATGTAAGCGAGCGAAATAGGAAGATGGAACGCGTTGTGGTGTCGCCAATCCTCGATGGCCCCCGCCAGCGCAATGCCGACGACCGGTATCGTCACGCAGGCGACCGCCGATCGGTAAGTCAACGATAGTCGCGACAGCACACCGCCTCCGGCCAATCGGACCCGCAGCACCTGCGAAGGATTGTCATAGGCCACGCGAAAGCAGGCGCCCCAGAACATGATGCCGAGATGATACGGCATGGTCTTGTACTGACTGAGCAGGTCGGCCGGGAAGAGCTGCAACTTGAGCGTCAACACAAACAGTCCGCATAGCCCGATCGTGACGAGGCACAAATGGAGCATCCGGTGAAGCGCCCCGCACCAGAACAGGATCAGGCACACCCCGTAGAAATACAGCTCCGTTTCCAGCGTCCAGCCATGAGGCAGGATCAGGCTTTCCCCAAACGCCACCGGAATCATGGTCACGTTTGCCAGCAAGCCATGGACGTCCATGCTCTTGTCGAACAAATACCAGTGAACGAAATACCCGGCAGGAAGCGCCAGCCAATAGGCGGGATACAGTCGAAAGAATCGTCGAATGAGGAACCGCTTCGTGCCCGCGCCGATCTCGCCGTGCAGGCTGGTTGGAATCAGCATGCCGCTGATCGCGAAGAAAAGGACGACCCCGATTCTTCCGAAATTCACGGAGCGTTGCAGGGTGTCAAGCACGTACTGTGAGCCGGCAAGGGGAACGAACCGTTCAGCATAGTGCGTCCAGATGACGAGGATCACCGCAACGGCACGCATCGCGTCGATATGGTCAAACCGCTCCGAATGATTCGCTTTTGACATGACGGGCTTGGTGATGATTCAAGACATAAGGCTGCTCGCCTACACGACCGGAAACGCCGTTTCCGACATTGACGAAGCAGACAGAGACGCATTGCGCAGGCTCGCAAACGAGCGATAGCCGAGCGTGCGTCGACAACCTTCTCGCGGCCACACCGGCGAACGACGACAACACGAGCTTGACGAAAGGTCTCGGGATAACCTGGCGCGGTTCATTGGAGGTCCGAATGCTTCGCATCGACCCAATACCACCAGGCGAGCGCGAGAAGCGCATAAAAAACCGTACGCGAGCCGAACATCATCCAGTATTCGCCTTGCTGGACGGCGAAGGTCGCATATGAAAAGACCTTCGCCATCAGCCACAGCATCACGACCCCGCCGCGCATCGCCACCACGATCTGCAGTGCCCCGAGCGCGCCGTACACCAGGCCGGTCATCGCGACAAAGAGCGCGCCCCCGGCGTAGCCGAACCAGTACACGGGCACGGCCATGTTCCCCATCGTGAAGGTGACGTCATCGAACATGTACGCCCGGAGAACGCTCGGTTCGGTGTACGACTTCATCAAGTCACGCAAGCCGCTCGGTTCGGATTCGTCGAAAAACGTCGGCATGGTCCAGGAACCGAGCGAGTTCACGAAACGCCAGAAGGAATCCGTGCCACCGAGCCTGGGTGCCGTGAACAGCTGGGCATCGTTGTCGACCACGTACCACGGCTGGCCCTGCAGCAGGAAGCGCGAAGAGAGCATATCGGCCACTTCAAGCCCCTGCCCCCTGTACGAGTAGACGATGGAGACGGCGCCAAGCAGTAGCGCCAGGCCCGCACCGATGCCCAGATAGCGAACAACCGGCTTGCCGTTCATCGCGTGAATCGAAATGAACGGGGCAAGCGAGCACAGCCCGATGTGCAGCACTGCCATGAATTGCTCGCCATGCATCACATTGAGCGCCAGGTCGACCGCCATCGTCAGGATCGCCGCCACCCGGATGCGCTTGTCGGGGCTGGTGGCGATGGTGCCCAGCAGAAAGCCCATGAACGACTGATTGTTCAGGAACAGGTTGAACATCATCCCGTTCGATGAATCATTCCGCAGCGCATATCGATTGATGCCGGAAAACAACGAGAACCCTGACGTCAGACCGGCGATCACGCCGATCGCGATAATCGTGGCCGCGAGCCCGAATCCCATCGCGATGCTGACCGGTTGCAAGGTGATCCGCGCCTTGATCGACGCTCGGACCGGGCGCTCGTCGAGAAATCGACTGAAG
The DNA here is from genome assembly GCF_002223365.1 of Burkholderia sp. AU6039. NCBI lineage: Bacteria > Pseudomonadati > Pseudomonadota > Betaproteobacteria > Burkholderiales > Burkholderiaceae > Burkholderia > Burkholderia sp. AU6039. Next base: position 1,403,482 of record NZ_NKFK01000005.1, on the reverse strand, counting down.
GCAACGAGCGCACAGACGACAAAAATCAGGTAGAACGACAGGAGCCGGCTGAACGCCCCGGTCGCGTCACCGATGACATCGGTTTCCGTCAGGTAGCCACCGTCCTCCAATCCCACGCCTGCCAGGAATGCGGTCATGCCGATCGCCAGCACGTAAAGCATCGACACGGCAAACACCGGACGCGACCTGACCAGGCCGACGAGACCCAGGGTTGCCAACAGCAACGTGCACAACGCGCTCGACTTCGCCATTCCGAGCGCCGGCATCACCGCGTTGAACAGCAACGCCAGCGTGAATAGCGTCAATACGATCACGCCGGTGGCGGATACGAAGCCGCCGTTGCCTCCCAGTGTTCCTGTCACCTTACCCATCGTGCCGCAACCCGAAATTCGTTCCTTCCTTCACGCACCTGCACCATGCAGCTGCGAGCCGATCGCAGGAGATCGGGGACATGGCGTACGGCATCCGGGAACGCATGGTCGCCCCGGGCACGACGAACGGCATGGCTCGCGCCGTATCCGCATCGACCTGACGTTTCAATCCCATCCCGATGACTCATTTGCCTCGCTCCGCGCCAATCCATATCACGCAGCGTTTCTGAGCAGTTCCTTTCTTACTCGCGCCCATGCCCTGAACAAAAAGGTATCGGACGGGACAGGGCGAGGACTGGCCTGCGTCCGGGTGTCCGTCGCCTGTCGACGAGCGTTCGCGTAATAGCCGTGGCGGAACGGCGAAGGCTCGAAGCCGTTGAACACCATGCCATCCACATCCAAGCCGAACTTCTTCAGGTTCTCGATCGCCTCCTCCACGCCGGCGTAGCTGACCGAACCTTGCCGCACCACCATCAACGTGAGGTCGGCGAACCTCGACAACATGGCGACGTTTGCGGCCGGATGGGCCAATGGCGCATCCACGATGATCATGTCGTATGTGCCCCGCAGCGAAGCGAACAGCGCCTCCACCTTGTCGGCCGCGTACAGGTTCCGCAATGGCTTGCCCCCCGTTCCGGCAGGCAGCACGTCAAGATTGTCATGAACGCGAGAGATCGCCTTCTTGAGATCGAGCGAGCCTTTCAGCACATCCGCCAAACACTTCTCGACTTTCACCGGCACGCATCGCTCCATGCTCGCCTGGCCTGCATCGGCACGCACCAGCAAGGTCTTGAGGCCGCTATCCGCGGACACACTGGCGAGATTGGCAGAGATCATCGATTTGCCCTGCCCCGGCTCGGGCGACGTAATCAGAACGGTCCTTGCTTGGCCTTGCCCGGTGGTCGTCTTGCAATGCAACAGCGACGCGAGATCTGCGATTGCTTCGGCGAACGGCGCGTCAGGGTGCTCCCTCACGGCCATGAAAGCCGACCTGCCGTTCGAGTCCGCCTCGATCTGTTGAGGCGATGACGGGAGTACGCCAAGCATCGGGACACCCACCATCGATTCCAGATGCTTCGGATCACGAACACGCCTGGCGAGCAACGCATAGCCCTGTGCCACGGCAACGCCCAGTATCAGTCCGACCACCGCGCCCAGCACGATCACGAGCATTCGCTTCGGCCGAATCGGCTTGTCGCTCACATCGGCCTTGTCGATGATCGACGCATTGCCGACCGTGCCTGCTTTCGCAATCTGCAACTGCTGCGTATTGTTCAGCAAGCCGACATATAGCTGGTTATTGACTTCGACGTCTCGCGCCAAACGCAAATAGGTCTGCTGCTGCGACGGCAAATGCGCCACCTTGCTTTTCAATTCGGCCGACTGCTGATCGAGCGTCTTCAGCTTGTTGACGACGGCAGCGATCTGGGGCTGTCCGGCAACATACTTGGACGACAAGTCCTGATACTCGAGCTTGGCTTCGAGCCGCGCCTTGTCGACAAGCGCCAATTGGTCAATGAGCAGCCTGACATCGCCTTGCGAATCGATCGACCCCTGCGCGTTGCGGAACGTGTTCAGCGCCTGCTCCGCCTGCTCCAGCCGCGCCTTCACGGCCGGCAGTTGCGCGTCGAGGAATGCCTGGCTGCGCTCGGCATCCTCTGAACGCCGTTTCGCGTTGACATCCAGATAAGCCGTGGCAATCGCGTTGAGCAGTCGCGCGGCAAACACCGGATCGGGATCCTCGAGATTGAGCTGCATGATGCCCGACTGGCGTTTCGTTTCCGCCCCGGTCAACTTGGTCAGGATGGCGTCGAGTCGCACGGACGTGGCAACCCGCCGCACACGGAACTCCGTACCGGCGCGCGCCACGATCCGCGACACCTCCACGCGATAACCGTTACCTTCGCTCGGCGTGCCGATTACGCCCTTCAACACCTCCCGACCATCGCTGTCCTTCAACACGAACCGGTCGCCGTCGAGATAATCGAACTCCAGCTTTTTGCCAAGCTGTGCATCCGGGACGTCGAACCTGGTGAATTCGACTCGTTCACCGCCCCACGCCCAGAACGGGGTATTGAACAACGGAATGACGAGGCCATTCGCATCTTTCGACAGGATCGAACCCAGCAAACCCGCGACGAGCGGAACTCGATTACTGACTGAAACTTCCGCCTGCGCGGCGGTTGCCTCGATCGCCTGGGTGACAACCGTGCGCGAGCGGGCGATATCGATTTCGCCGACTACGGCAGAATTCTGAATATCCAGTGCATTCGAAATCTCGGAAAGCGAACCCAGCGCGCTATGCTTGTTTTCCTGGACCTGTATCAGCGTGTCAACAGAGTAAATCGGCGTCGCCGAAATGGCATATAAAAATGCCAGCAGCAGACACCCCATAAAAACGGAAATAAACGCTCGTCGATAATAAAATAAATTTTCGAGCAATTCGGCCAGTGTAAAGCGGGACGCGTCGCGAGAAATATTTCCCGCTCCGTCCCGGTACTCATTAGGCGAAGGTCGATCCAATGCCATGCAAAAACTCCCAAATTGCCACCTTGCCAGGCTTCACGCGGCGGCGCGTGCGCTCGGCCATGCGTGCCGCGCGACGCGTACCAGGTCGCGCCGTCCCGGGCGCCTGCCCTGCTGCCGACCGCAGATCGGCAAAAAGTACGTCACTGAACCGTTGCCGCAGGAACACCAATGATTCTGTTTGTCCCGGCCACTATGCGGTAAATGCCCGGCGCGCTAAGTGCGATGGCTTACATTAATAAGCACTGGCGGTGCGAATCACTGGGTTGCCTACCTGTCTCGTGCTATGTTGAGTACGCGTTGTTTCCGCTTCCGGCAACCCGTGACAATACTGTGGCTTGATGGCGCAATCAGGCATATGGCGTGAGCACGTCTTTTCACATCATTCATCGCGCCACCCCGTTTTGACGATTTTTATCAAAAAAGCGGCACAGAACCATCGCTATCGGGGTGTCGAGATGAAAAAACTTCTGATCTGGAAGGCACGGCGAGTATCAAATTTATTTAAATTGTTTCTAAATACAGGACTATCCGGCCAGCCGATCGGCCGGCTTACCATGTTGAATGACGATATGAACACCCCCCTGCTATTCGATGCGCTCGCGCTGAAACAGAACGACCCTGCGGTGCGTCGAATGCGCGCCGCGCTCTCCCTGGCGCTGTCCACCCTGCTTTCGGCGTGTGCGTTTGCACCCGGCCAGCACATGGCAGAGCCGGCCGCACTGCCGGTCACGACCGCCGACAATGGCGACGTGACCAGTGACATGAAGGTCGCGGTCAAGCAGATCGACCTGACGCTGATCAACCAGATTCACACGGAACAGAAGCACCGTACCGCGTGGTCGATTCCGGGCAATCTGCTCGGCAAGCCGAGTGCCTACAAGCTTGGCCCGGGTGACGTGCTACAAATCACGGTGTGGGATCACCCCGAATTCGCCGCCGCTGTCGGCCAGCCGACGCAGAACACGAAGCCCTCCGACGCAGCGCCAGGTTTCGTCGTCGATAGCGACGGCAACGTGCAGTTTCCCTACGTGACGCGACCGATCCATGCGGCCGGAAAGACCGCGGCGCAAGTCCAGCGGGAACTCGATGCCGAGCTCAGGAAGGTGTTCATCAAACCACAAGTGACCGTTCGCGTGGCATCGTTCCGTGCCGAGCAAGTGTATGTGGACGGCGAAGTACGCGCCCCCGGCTCGCAGACGATCAACGACATTCCGATGACACTGGTCGAAGCGGTCAATCGCGCAGGCGGCTTTGCGCCGACCGCGGATCAGAGTCGCGTGACGGTCACGCGCAACGGCGAGATCTATCCGGTGAATGTCGCGCAGATGATGAAGACCGGCAAAAGCCCCGCCACCATCATGCTGCAGCCCGGCGACCTGTTGCATGTGGGTGCTCGCGACGACAATCCCGTCTATGTCATGGGTGAAGTGAACAAGCCGCTGGCCGTGCCGCCGCTGCGCGATGGCTCGCTCACGTTGAGTGCGGCGCTTTCGGAGGCCGGGCAACTCAACCAGCAAACGTCGAACGCCCAGCAGGTTTTCGTGCTTCGCAAGGCCGCCGACAGCGAGCCGGTCATCTTTCACCTTGACCTGAAGTCGCCCGTCTCGATGCTGCTCGCGAATCAGTTTCCGCTCGCGTCGAAGGATATCGTGTATGTCGACAACACCGGCCTGGTGCGCGCGAGCCGCGTGCTGAACCTGTTGCTGCCGGCGATCAGTGCGGGGTTGACCGGGGCGCTCGTCACCAAGTAATCGGGATGTCGACAGGACGGCTACGGCGACGCCTGTCGACTCGCATCGCACCATGGCAGCCGCGCGGACAGATGGCGAATCCAACGCATCACGCTGCCGTCGCCGCCGAGTCGACCGCGTGCGGATCGCATCAACCCGAACGCGCGGACAGATTGATCAGGCCGACCCGGTCGCGACAGAGAACATACGCGAGCGCGATAGCGACGGCCGATTCGGCGATCAATACCGCGATGGCCGCCCCGCGCTCCGCGAACAGCATGGCAAGCGGCGGCAGCAGTGTCACATTCAATACGCCGGAAGAGATCAGGATGACGCTGAAGGCGCGCTTCATGCCCATCGGCAACATGGTTTGAACGCCGAACAGATCGGTCATGCATGCCATGAACGGCACCAGCGCCAGACAACGCAGTACGCCGACCGTCGGCGCAAACGAGCTGCCGTACAGGATCCGGACGACGAACGGCGCGCAGGCGTAGATCGTTGCCGACATGACCAGCACCAACGCGCCCTGCAGAACGATCAGCTTTCGCAAGAACGCGAACGCGTCGTCACGCGCGTGATGCATCAGGTACGTCACGTGCGGATAGGTTGCTGCTCTCAGCGGTTGAAGCAGACCGACTGCGGCCCGAATCAACTTGTCACCGGCGGCAAAATAGCCGGCGGCGACACTCCCCGAGACGATACTCAGCAGAACGGTATTGGTCGATGCGTAGAACGAGATCGACGTCGAGGCCAGAAATACCTGCGAGCCGCCTTTCAGGGCGGCTGCGATGTCGGCGAACCGCACGCGGACACTTTCGACCTCGCGACGGAAGAACAGGTACGCAAGCAGCGTTACCCCGCACAGCAACGGCACCGCAGCGTTGATGGCAACCGCGTGCAGGAGATCGTCCGGCGTGCGCACCCACATGAAGAAGGCCACGACACTGCATGCACGGTATACGACCACCGTGGCACTGTAGACGCTCAACTTCTGGATGCCCTGAAAGTACCAGCCCGGCGTAAGCGCGGCGCCCACCGCCATCCCGAACCCGATCAGCAGGGCCGTGCGTTCCGCCGCGAAATGCGGGATGAGCAGGGTCAGGACGACGAGTACGGCGAAGCCGGCGATCGTGATCGCCCATTGGGCGCAAACCGTTGCCCAGAAGATTCGGGATCGCTCCACCCTGCTGTCCGCCAGCGCGACGCGGGGCGTCGCTGTCAGGTCGAAGCTGTAATTGGCCAGGCTGATGAAATACGTTGTCACCGCCAGCACGAACGACAACCGTCCGTACTGCAGCGGGCCGAGCACGCGCGTCAGCAGGGGCAACGTGACGAGCGGCACGACGTACGTCGAGATTTGCAATGCGAACAACAAGGCAAAATTTTTTCGGACAGCGGTCATCGTGCTTTCTGGGCTGAGAGTAAACAGTGTGCCGCGGCTGTCAATGTGCCCACGTTCATGATACCTCCCTACCGATGCCGAGTACGGTGCGCAGCGACGACGCGTAGCGTTCGACCGAGTAACGCGACCAGTCGTAGTGACGATCGTCGCTATCGAGATGCGTGCGCAGTTCGGCGAGCGCGCGCGCGATGCCTTCCGGCGTGCTCCGGTAGAGAATCTTGTTGCCGATCTCGTCGCCAAAGGTCGACAGGCTTCCGATGTCGTGCACGAGCGCCGGCAGGCCGAGCATCGCTGCCTCGACGATCACGAGGGGGGCATTTTCCACCCAGATCGACGGCAACACGAGCGCATCGTGCCGGGGTAGCGCGGCGAACAACGTTGCATGATCGAGGCGCCCGGCGAAACGCAGCCGCCCAGACTCGACGAGTGTCGCGTGCCGTTTCTCCAGGTCGGCCCGCTCCGCTCCGTCGCCGTAGACGGTCAGCGACGCAATCGCATCGCCGGCCGCTTCGCTCATGAGCGCAAGAAACCGACCGAGCCCCTTGTCCGCGTCCACGCGACCGACGAACGCCAGATCGAGGCGATCGCCCCGGACGGGTTTGGGCGGATGGGGAATCAACGTCGAGTCGATCGGATTCGGCACCAGTGTCGCGCGCGTTCGGCCACACTGCGCAATGAGGTCGCGCATGAACGGACTCGGACAGAGAATCTCGTCGAACAGGCCAAGCGGATCGAAAAGTGCGTTGACTGCATGCCAGTGCAGCTTCTTCGCGACATCGTGAAGAACACCGCGCGGGCTCGCCGCAAGCGCGATGCGCCGGCCGCGATGCAGCTGGTCGATCGGCAACGGTTGCGCGCGTCCGCCCGGATAGATCAACAGGCTCGGGTTGTAGAACAACAAATGATAATCGTGCGCGGTCATGAACAGACCACATCCCGAGTGCCGCTTGTAGCGAGCGAGCACGGGCAGAATCGCGCTCGACAGCAGGTTGTGGTAATTGTGCACGAGGATGCGTTGCGGGCGAAATCGCTCGAGCAGCGTGACGAGCGCACGCGCGGCGGCACGTGACCATGCGCGTGCGCGCCCGCTGCCGCCGACATCGGGCAATGCACGCTCGTCGAAGGTTTCGACCACGACGCCGTGGCAAGCACGAAGCACGTCGACGGACACCCGGTAGACTTCCTCGCCGCCGCCCTTCCGAACGAAGTCGTTGATCACCAGCACATGCATCACGATCGACCTCGGTGGACGCCATGTCGCGAGTGCGATGCCCGGTCATCGCCTGCATGACCGGGCCCGACTTTCGCTCGCTTGTTTCGCAAACCGGCGTCATCCGGTGTCGCATGCGCAAGATCGTGCGTTACCCGCTGGCGGTGATGCCTGTCCCACTTTCGATGTGTCCGACACGCTTGCTTCATTGTCATTCCTGGATGGAGTCGCGATGGCGCTTGCGAACTGGCAACCCCATGAAAACTCGACACCATCAGGATAAGGTGACCGAAGCGGCGGATCTGTTCGTCCGGTTACGTTAGCGGGAGACTTTGGCAAAGCCACCAGCGGCCGACGCCCTGGAGCCGAGCTCCCGAGACGCTCGCCCGGGAGAGGCGCGGCGGTCGCCGCCCGGTCGCGCCTGCATGCGACGTCTGCACGAACGTCATGAAGGCGCGTGTTCCGGTTGCGCGGGTACCGCGAATTCGGCCGGCGCGTACCAGCCGGCAAGCAGCTCGGCACAACGGGTGACGACATACTGCGCAGCGGCGTTGCCGTACAACGAATGGTCGAGCGCGTCCCGCATGTCGACGGATACGTTCGGCCAATGCGCGAACGCACGGGATGCGGGGCCGAAATGCCGAACGAGCGCGTCGACGCCCGTATCGAACGTGCCGTAGATGAGATGGGTACGGATGCCGCCGGCCGACATGTCATGCAGCAATCCCCGAGGCGTCTCGCGACCCGGCCGCCAGCCGAAATGCTCGCCGACACGCTTGACGGGCACGGTCATGACGCCCGCGACCAAACGAAACACGGCACGCAGGACCGGCCGCAGGTCGCGCCCTTCGAGCAGCAGTCGACGCAGCTTGTGGCGGCTGCGCAGCGATGCCCAATAGCCGCGCATCGAGTTTGTCTGGTTATTGACGACATTCGCGAGCGTTTCTCCGCGTGGCCAGATGAAAACCGGAAGATTGACCGCAATCACGCCAGCGAAACGCTCGCGCGAGGCGGCATGAAGCGACGCGTACGCGCCGGAGCAAATCCCGAACGCAACGATCTCGCGATGCCCCTGCTCCTTCAGCCAGTCCGCTGCGGATGCGATATCGACAATCACCTGGTCCGAATACGGAATGTCCGACTGATCGTCTCTCGCACGCGGGCCACTGTCGCCGATGCCGCTCGAATCGATACGCAGGCTGCTGATACCCGATGCCGCGAGCGATCGCGCCAGCCGAACCGCAAACCGACCGTCGGCGACATGCGGATTGGCCGCCGTATTGGTAATCAACAGGGTCGGCGCGGCAGCGCGTCGGATGCTGCCGGCCGGTTCGCACAGCACGCCGACCAGGCGCCCCGGCCCCACGGAGACCATCCGTTCGATACTGCCTTCCCCGGTCAGCGTCACGGCCGACTCGACATCCCGCGCGGAAACGCGAACGGTCGCATCGGAACCGTCGTCGATCCAGTTCGCAACCGTGTCGAGCAATCCGTCGGGCAGCCGCGACCACACCGGCTCCCTCATGAGGCCGCCCCAATCGGGGCAGGTCCGAACCTCGACCGAAACAGCGCGTGCCTGCAGCGCGTCCGACAGCGCAGGCGCGTCCCCGTACGGCGCATCGACGAGCAACGCGCGCGCCGGCAATGCCTGCAATCGTTCCGCAGACTCGCACAGGTTGATGCCTCGGAGTGCCGCGACGAGATCATCGGGATATGCGTGCCCGAGCACATGCAGAGGTTGCTCCTCCCGAATCGCATCCCGCACGGCCGGCGGCGCGTTATCGAGCCAGCGTTGCGCGACGAGAGAAAGCTCGCGCAGGTAGCCGCGGCCGCGCACCACTGGCGCCAGCGCGACGAAGCGCGTGAACCCGGGGATACCGTCCGCGGCGAGGAGCGCCAATGCGGCACCGGCGCGCACGCCGACGAGCGTCAGCGTGTCCGACACGACACGCTCGCGCAACGCATCGACGGCATGCCGAACGCTCGCGAGCATGTGTTCGAAGCGTTCAGCGTCGCGTTCGTCGCCCAGCGAGTCGCCGCTCGCCGGATAGTGGAATCGCAGCACCGGAAAGCCGCGATCGGCGAGATGCTCGGCGAGCGCGCGCACGAGTTTGTGAAGCCAGAGCGCCTCGTGACCAAGCGGCTCGCAAATCACGATGCCGTGCGGGCGATTGCCTGCATGAAACCAGCCGACACATCCGTTGAACTGAATGGGTGTCATGATCCGGTCCTTGCGCTGTACACCTGATGGCCCGATGCGCTGCTGGATGCCTGCCGCATGCCGCGAAGCAGGCATCCGGCTACCGGAAACGACTGCACGTGCGTCCGGACGAACGTCGACTTGCGGCCACCACGAGGCTGCAGGTACGCTCGGCCGCATAAAGCCAATCGGGAACGACTGACGTTGCGACGATGCGAGCCGATTCCCCGTAACCGGCCCCGTCCTTGCGTATCGATTTGGATTCCCACGAAAACGCCTGTATGTGAAAACACCCGCATGCCCGACCGGGCCCGGCGAGTGCCTGTCGAGGATCGCCTGACCGGCAAGCGCCTCTGGGTTGAGATTGGTCTTGGTAATTTTTTGGCCGGATGACGTTACATTTCCGTTCCTTCCCCCCGGATCAGCTTGGCACGCCGGACACGGCGACCTGCTCGAATATCGACGATTAGGCCACCCAATCCCGACAAATTCCGTACGTCACATTACATTTACACAACGCGCCTTTCCGGACGTGCGGCGGCACGGTCACGCAAGGTTCGCTGCCGATCGTGCGCGATCGCCCTGATCGCCCGCCCGCACCGGTGACCGATGCTGACGCGCGCCCGTCGACGTGTAGACCCGCACTCGGCTACCGGGCCCGCGGCGCCCTCCCACGGATCCGCCGTGCATCCAGCGCCGCCCAAGTGGCCACGCGCTTCGCCAGGATTCATCGTCCGTCGGTCAAGGTACGCGTCGCCGGACGGGGCACTTCGCCCGGCACGAACGCCTTCGCGTCGCTTGCTGCATGTACACGCACCGCGTCCCGGTCGGACAATGCGCACGGCAATGCTCGATTGAACACCGTCCGACACGGTGGATATGTGAGCAACCTCACTCAACACCTCAGTTGAAGGCGGGCCCGCGTCGTTGGACTCGGCACAACCGCCATTCCCCCAGTCCCGGAATCAAAACGGCATTCACGACGGGCAGTGCTCGAAATGACCGAAGCACGGTTGGATGCGCACGCAACGAAATGGAACGCACGCATCGGCACGTGACCGCTGTGCAGAAGCGTTTTCTCGCAGGTACTTCTTACCCGACCACACCCCGCCATCGGGAACGATGACCGTCTTTCCGCCCCGCTACGCGCCCCTACGAAATAAAGATCACACGTATCGATAGAAACACCGATGCTGTAGTCAAACTACATTTGTACGATTGGTCGCTGCAGAGAATCGCTACATCCGATTCGGCAGCGTCGGGCGGTCCGCGTCGCCGCCCTCGATGTTCGATCGGGCCCAACCGGCCGTAACGATTCCCCGCCTGGCCCGGCATGCCGACGCGCAACCACCCAGCATCGCCAGCCAATTGCGTCCGGTGCGAATCCACCGGACTTGTGCAGCTCCAGACATCATCCGAACAACCGGCAATACGATCATGGAGAGCAACATGCGGGACACACTCTGGCCGGCCGTCGTGCTGGCAGCGACCCTCTGCACCAGCGCCTACGCGGGCGACGCCGATTTCAACTCGCAGGGCGACGCGACCGATGCGTTCGCGTCGGCCGCGGCGGTTCGGCGCGCTGACCTGCTCGTGCGCAAGATGACGCTCGACGAAAAACTTCAATTCATTCATTCGCAATACGAAATGTCAAAGGTGCCGGGCGGCGGCGCCGGCTACATCCAGGGTGTGCCGCGCCTCGGCATTCCCGACCTGAACATGGTCGATTCGGCGACCGGTTCCGGCAGCACGTCGCAGGCCAGCACGACGTTCCCCGCGACGATCGCCGTCGCCGCGAGCTGGGATCGCCGCCTGTCGTACGACTACGGCAAGCAGGTCGCGATCCAGTTGCGCGCGCAAGGATTCGGCATGGGCCTCGCCGGCGGCACCAACCTCGCGCGCGAACCGCGCGGCGGCCGCCTGTTCGAGTATCTCGGCGAGGATCCGCTGCTGGCCGGCGACCTGCTCGCCGAACGCACGCTCGCCACGCAGCGGCAGAAAGTCATCGCGACCATCAAGCACTACGCCGGCAACGAGCAGGAGCACGGCCGGATGGGCGGCAACACACAGATCGACGAACGCACGCTGCGCGAGCTGTACCTGCTGCCGTTCGAGATCGCCGCGAAGCGCGGCCGGCCCGGCAGCGTGATGTGCAGCTACAACCGCCTGAACGGCACCTATGCGTGCGAGAACCCCCATCTGCTGAACGACGTGCTGAAGAACGAATGGGGCTTCCAGGGCCAGGTGCAGTCCGACTGGGGCGCCACGCACAGCACCGCCGCCGCGATCAACGCCGGGCTCGACGAGGAAGAAGACGTCGGGCCGAGCGTGTACCTGACGCCGGCGGCGGTCAAGCAGGCGATCGCGAACGGCTCGGTGTCGACCGCGCGCCTCGACGACATGGTGCGCCGTAAGCTCGCGGTGATGATCCGCGTCGGCGTGATGGACGATCCGGCCAAAGGCGGCGGCACGATCGATTTCGCGGCCGGCAACCGATTCGCGCAGGCCGCTTCCGAGCAGTCGATCGTGCTGCTGAAGAACGACGGCAACCAGTTGCCGCTCGCCGCGTCGGCGCTGTCGCGTATCGCCGTGATCGGCGGCCATGCCGATGCGGCCGTGCTGTCGGGCGGCGGCTCGGGCAACACGCGCGACCCCGTATCGGGATCGTTCGCGGGCTGCGGCGGCCTGACGTTCGGGTCATCGACTGGGTGCAGCTGGTGGCGCAATCCGTGGCTGAAGGTGGACGTGCCGATCGTCGCGGCGATCCGTGCGCTCGCGCCGGCCGCGCAGGTCACGTATGCCGGCAACAGCGATCAGCAGTCGCCGTTCCGCGCGTACACGCAGCAGGAGATCGACCAGGCCGCGGCACTCGCGGGCCGCTCGGACGTCGCGATCGTCGTGGTCGCGCAGCCGGCCGGCGAGGATTTCGGTGATCTCCAGAGCCTGAGCCTCGCGAACCCGTCGAACCAGGATGCGCTCGTCGAAGCCGTCGCGCGCGCGAATCCGCACACGATCGTCGTCGTCCAGAGCGGCAACCCGGTGCTGATGCCGTGGAAGGACCAGGTCTCCGCGATCGTCGAGGCGTGGTATCCGGGCGAAGCCGGCGGCAAGGCGATCGCGAACGTGCTGTTCGGCGCGGTCAATCCGTCCGGCAAGCTGCCCGTCACGTTCCCCGCGCGCGATCAGGATTCGCCGGCCTGGGGGCAAAACGGTGCGTTCGACAACGATCCCGTCTATGCGGAAAAGCTGAACATGGGCTATCGCTGGTATGACGCGCACAACATCAAGCCGATGTTCGAGTTCGGCTACGGGCTGTCGTACACGCACTTCGCGTATTCGGGGCTGTCGGTGTCGAAGCAATGGGACGGTGCACTGAGCGTCGCGTTCACGGTGCGCAACGACGGGCGCGTCGCCGGCGCGGAAACGCCGCAGGTCTATCTCGGCGTGCCGTACAAGGACGAACCGCCGAAGCGCCTGGTCGGCTGGGAGAAGATCCGGCTGAATCCGGGCGAGGCGCGGCGTGTGCACGTGACCGTGTCGCCGCGGATGCAGAGCGTGTGGGATACGTCGCGTAACGGCTGGCGCGTGGTGCCGGGCGGGACGGTGTACGTCGGTGCGTCGTCGCGGGATATCCGGTTGCAGGGGCACTGAGCGGTCGTCACCGGACGGAAGCGCCGCGTGCGTCGTGCGCGGCGCTTCCGAAGCGTCATGGCAAGACGATGTGCTTGATCCAGAACGGCGCGAAATAACCGATGCATGTCCCGATGAGTATTGCGAGTACGTAGCCTTCTGCCCCAGACGCCAGCATCCAAGCTACAAGCAGACTTCCAGCGACTGAACAGGAAATCTGCCAGATCGTTGGATACCGAAAAGCTTTCGGCTCCAGCTCCGGAACGGCTATGGCACCGAACAAGGCACCCATTACGCCGAGAACGATGACGGCGTCGAGCGAATACCCCGCTGATATACCTCCAAATACAACGAATAGGACGGAGGAAACGGCGACAATGGCAACAATCGTTTTGATATGAGTGAATTTTCCGCGGATCATCGATTGCCTTTGGCTTGCAACACTGTTGTTGAAGACATCGCGGCACGCTCCCCTTTCTGGACAACCGGAATCGATCCGCGCGGCAGTCCCACCGGAGGGCCACTGTCCGGCAGATCGAACATAGGCATCGTGCCCGGACACCGGAACGTCGCCAGCACATCGCTTGTCAGCGGGTTCGCGACACTCCCTGCGCTCGCGATGTCGAGTGCGGCTTCCCGACCATCAAAACTGAACGAAACTCGCGTGCGGCCCGGCGTGGCCGCCTCCACCACGCGACCTTTCCGGAGCAACCGCATCAGCGCCCACGGCCCGTCCGCGGCAATCGTCGATGTGTCCGGCCGGACGGGCGGGCTCGCCATGATTTGAGCGTGGACTCCACCACGCGGTCCCGGCCAAGTCACCGTGAAGGGCGCGACCGGACCGTGTCGGTAAAGCGTCGTCTGTCCGTCGATATCGAGCGACAGGCTCATGATTGACGGGTCGAGTTCAGGAATTCGGATGTCAGCCTTCCAGCTCGGTTTCTTGCGATCAGGATCGTTGAAGAAAATGTCGCGGATCGCCTTCGCATGCTCGAATGGTTTGAGGTCCGGCCCCTGCACGGGTTCGGTCGCGCCCGGCAGCGTCCGGTAGCGCCACGGCTTCGCGCCTGTGTCGACGAACGGTACGAGTGTTTTCGTAAAGAAATCGTCGATCACACCACCTCGCGCAAACACTCGAGTGAAATCGTCAATGCTGACATCGCGCTTGCTATCGGGAGAGAACGGATAGTTGCCTTCGATCGTCATTCGACAGGTGTCTGCAACTATCACCTGCATCTGGCGTGACAGTAACTGGCCGATACCCTGATTCACGCCACGCGAGCCATCGACAGCAAGTTGACGCAAGACTGCCCGGAACGGCGCCGGCATCGTATCAGCCGTCATCTTGAGCTTCGCGGCGTTCTCGCTTTCCGGCGGCATGCTGTTGTTCAACAGCGCATTGTCGGAAATCGTGAGTGTCGTGTAGTAATCGTTCAACAGATCCGTGACGCCATCCAGGCCCGTCTTCTCCGCCGGGGAACTGGACAACTGCGTATCCGGCAACACGTCGGCATGGCCAGTCACGACCTCGCGCAATGCCGCGAAATGGCTATCGACCAACTCGCGTTCAACCTGTTCCGACTCGCGAGGCCCCAGTATCCTCTCGGTTTGCTGGTTGACGGCGTCAGTCGCTTTTTCAAGGAAGGAGGCGCCGGCTCTCGCCATTGGTTGCGTCAGCGTCGTTTCGCGTGCCGCCGCGTGCGCGAGACGCGTCAGCGGTGAATCAGGTGCAGCGAAACTTCGCAGCACCTTCAAGCTGAAGGCAAGGCTCGTTCCACTCACGACACGAATGTCGTCGAGAAACGCATCCCATTGTTGAGCGTACTCCGTCAGGTACAGGCGCCTGATCGCCATCGACAGCGCGCCCCCATCTCGACTCGATACGTTCAACGCCCCAGCCGAATTACCAGGGAAATCGCCCAGCGGCCGACGCCCCATTACCCAGGCATCATCGTCGCTCGCCTTCTGAAGAAACACCGGCAGGCGTTTGTCGAACATCGCCCGATATCCGTCCAGCGTAAAGAGTCCCGGCACGCCGCTGGACAACGATGCTCCGCTGGCTCGCGTGAACACGACACCTGCTTGTGGTCCAACCACGCGCAGCAGTGAAAACTCGTCGGGCGCGTCTTTCAACATCGTCGCTTTCGCGCGCTGGTACAGACGATCGACTGGATTGCTGCCATCGAGAAATGCACGCGCCTGCCGGATCAGCCCGTCGTTACGGGCCAGTGGCGACTGCACTACGTGTCCTTCGGAAAACAGTCGCTGCACGTGATCGATCATTGCGGCGCGCCCACCGAATATTGCCGCACTGTCGTAACGTGCCCAATCGTCCAGCACCCACATCCTGATGTCGTTCGCGTTGAACCGTGCCCTGTCGTAGAGCATCAGGTACACGCGCAACGTATCGTACGCAGCCTTGGCATCACCGCTCGCCGAGGCATCGTTTATCACGGCCTCCATCCTGCGGACTATGTTCGGCAATACAACCTGCTCCGACAGAGCCTCGTATACCTGACGACTTCCGGACTCGATCATGTCGAGCCGGTCCGCGCCGAAGCGAAATACGACGTCAGGATCGGCGGCGAGGCGCGTTGTGTCACGCAATAATTCGTTTGCACTGTCCAACACCACCGGAACACGCTCTGGAGCAGTAGAAAGGTTGCCTCGTGCAAGCAAAGCGGCCAGTGAGCGTGCCTTTTGCCCCAGCGAAGCAAGGGCCGTCCGTTCCGCGGTGAAGCTGCTCCAAAGATTCGCGCCTAACCCCACGGCGATCAGCCACACGAGCGAATGCCCCAGCCACCGCTGAAGTCGCGCACGATGTTCGCGATTGCGGTTCGGACATGCGAGGTGCCCCTCGCGAAATACGACTCCGAAAAACAGATCGCGTAGGAAGTAGCTGGTTTCGCTACGCTCTCCTCGCCTGTCATTCGAATGCGCACCGGATGCACCGATCATGCGTTGCAACAGCGTTTTCCGATCCGCGACGACCTGCTGGCCGGTCTGACTCGCGCTCGTCAGGTAAACACCTCGGAGCATTGAATTTGGTGCCGTCGGCGCACCATTGTCGCTCCCGGCAAACACTTGTCCGATCAGATCTACCAACGGGTTAGTGAGCGCTGAAAATGCCTCCGGCAGCATCGCCAGACGGCGACGACGTGCCACATCGGTCTTATCGCAAAGCAGACCGCTCACGCCATCCGCAAGACGTGTGGCCAGCAAATTCAATTCTGCGCGGATCGCCTCAGCCGTCCGTGCCTCAGGGTCGGGCTGCAATGTCACGCCCCATATCTGCGCACGATCTTGCTCCCCGAGCGACGAGAAATAGTCAGTGAAGCCAGGAAGCCGGTCTACCTTCGTAACAATCAGCCAGACGGGAAATCCAGTCCCGAACTCAGCTTGCATTTCATCGAGACGGGCCCGCAATGCGCGGCTCTCGGCCGCGCGTACGTTGAAATCCGCATGCGTCAACGCAGCAACATTGATCGTCATCAGCACACCATTCAGCGGCAGACGGGGGCGGATACGGCGAAGTAGCCGAAGAAATCCTTTCCATTCCGCCGCATCAGCCTGCTCGCGGGCCGCGCTTATGTCGGTGGGCCGCTTGCTTCGTGTCCCCTCATTCCAGGTATTCGACAGTTCCGCCGTCAGACGGTAGCTCGACGAGCCGTGCCGGACATAGTGGCCGGCCGTATCAATCAGCACCGCCTCATTGGTTATCCGCCAACCCGGCAAAGCCCGGGCGTCATCGGGTGCGAGCGAATGCTGAAGTTGTGCATCCAGCGGGAACGCCAGGCCTGCGTTTAACAGCGCCGAGGTCTTGCCCGAACCCTTCGAACCCAGCACGGCATACCACGGCACATCGTAGCGATACGCTGGCCCTCGAAACAGTCGCGCCAGCCTGCAGGCGCCCCCGCGCCGGGCTTTCAACTGCTTGATCGCTGTCCTGGCCATGTCTTCGATCTCCGCCAGGCGCGATGCAGCCAGCGGCCCGGCGCCACCCTTACCGAGTCGAAGCAAACGCCGGAGCTGGCCCGGATACCGGCGCATGTGCTTCCACCATCGGACCAACATAGCGATGGCATACACGAACACAACGCCGACCATTGCCAGCACGCGGGCCATCACGGATGCAAACAGCGGTTTGCCGGCCAACGTCATGAGCGGAAAGGCATGCCAGATCGCAAGACAGAGCAGCACGACGACAACAATGCTCGTCGACCAGTCGATCAGCCACAGGATCCATACGGCGAGCACCAAGGCAATCAAGGTCAGCCGAATGGCGACCGACGCGAGCGGGTTCAGCCCACCGACACTCACCAGCGGGCCCGCAAACCAGATCGCGGCAGCAACAACGATCACCGTGACGACTGCCCACAGATGACGCGAGCATAGAAACGAGAGAATCTTCTTCATGTGTACGGTGAAAAGCGTCCAACTCGCACTACCGTGCCGGACTGGCCCTCAGTGGATCGATCGCGCTGCCTGTCGTCGCGACACGCGCAATGCTGGAGAGCTGTCGCTGCACGTCGTTCGCTTGCGCACCCACCTCGATACGGCAGAAGGCATACAGCGCGCAGAACGTCACTGACAGCAAGGTCACCGACATCCACACGGGGATTTCGAAATGGAATCTTTGTCGAATCGTTACGGTAGATTGCGCATGAGGTGAGAGCGCGTGCGGAACAGGTGGAAGATGCACGACAATCGCGTTGTAGATTCGCTCTCGCACGCGGTCGTGCACGCCAAACGTCCTGCCACGTGGATATCGACCTTCAAACCCCAGGCTGAAAATCCGGTAGATCACTTCGAGCAATGGCCAGTGATCGGCGTCGTCTTTCAACAGCTGTAGCGAAAGCGCATAGACCTTCGAGCCGCCCTGGTTGTCTTCTCCAATACGCTGAGTCAGCGCTCCGGCAGCCCATGCGACACTCCCCGACGTATCGCCTCGCGATGCAAGTACGCGCATTGCAGCCTCATCCAGTGCCGTACACAGGCAATACCGTGCGCCGATCAAGTGCTCGCTGCGGACGTTGGCCCGCACACATAGGCGCTCGAACGCGCGAACCTCATCCATCAGCAGGTCGCGCAAGCGTTCGTCATGACTGATGCTGATTAGCTCCGGCACGTCCACAAGCGCTCGAAGCAGCACCCTGCTTGCCTCCAGCAAGGCATTGCGGTGCCCGAGTACCGCAGCCAGCCTGGTCTGCTCGTCCTCGGGCGGCGAAAGTGGTCCCAATGGACGACTACGGCGCGTGTTGGGATGCTGCCTTGTACTCTTGCCAGAGAGAAAGATACCGTTCGGTTGTCGCGGTGGAGCCAGCGCGCTTCGAGCCGACACGATCTTGGGCGGGCTACTGGATTGGGTCATGCTCGGGTGAATTCAAAATTCGACTCATCGCGCTCAATGTAGAAACTGTCAAACCGTAGGACCAGCATCGGAAACGATCAGCGTTCCACCGCAACTCGTGTCACTGCCATGATGAGCAAGTTGACGGCCGTTGATCGTGCCGAAACCACCTTTGGTAATGACACCCGGGCCATGCAATGGACACGACACGGAATCGCCTACGCATGCTGCGGGACGTCCGTCGATCGAGACGCCTGCGCTGGCTGATGTGACTACGCCGCCATGGGTGGTCAACGTGCCGAGAGTTGCGACGGAAGCTGGCATTAAGAATTAACTTAAAATAAATTTCAAAAAAATTTAACCACCAAAAAACATCCACTCACTCCTTATTTCCAGGCCGCCCAAAATGACTAGCAAAGAAAGAGCAAGCACACAGATAAACAAGCCCGCACGCGTAAAAAAAGACATCCCCCATAGACCTCTTCAACGGTTCATAAAAAAATGCTAGAGGCGCAATAAACAATATATACAGCCAAGTTTTATCTATTCTTCGCATACCTTCTCCTCTCCAAAAACACACTTCCCTGCCTGCTTCAAACCCAACCATACCCCCTGAACGGCCAGATCCCGTTTTATTGACGATTTGTGAGAATTTATACGCTCCTGCAATTTCAACTTTCGGCCAGTGGTATTTGCAGCCTGACTTGAAATTTTCCTAATAGCCGAAGCTGACCTTGACACACTTTTTAAAGCACCCCCCATTCCTGGGGCCACAATTCCAACTGCTGCCGAGAACCCGACTTCACGCCAATTAACCTTCACACAATCCCAATCGATATCTGTTAGCGGACGCCCATGAACCCAATTGCTCCACACCTGACCTAGTACCTGCTTACCCCCTTGCATCCCCAACTCAACTCCTGCACCAAGTAGCGCTCGTCGCCCAAATTCCGCTGCCACAAGCAATAGCGGCACAAACAGTCCAGTGGGATCGTAGGCAATGGTCGGAGCGCTATATGAGTAATCATATAAATTTGGTCCGCCATCAAGCCCAATCGGATCCTGATTGATGTACCTGCCCACCAGAGGATCGTAGTACCGGAATCGGTTGTAGTGCAGCCCCGACTCTTGATCGTAGTACTGCCCCGGAAACCGTATCGGATTGTCAACGCCGTGCGCCAGCGTCCGGGCTGACCGTCCATACGCACTCAAATCCGCTGCCCACACCACCTCGCGCTGTTCGTCATACAGTTCCTGCGGCGTCCCCAGGTGATCCGTCACGTAGTGCCACGCTTGCCCCTCCGCCAGTCGCGTCAACGGCCCTTCATGATCCGGATGCGGCACGTATGTCACGGCCTGATCCTCGTGCGAGGTGCACCCCGTCCGCACCTCCTGCATCATCCAGTCACCGTCCCACATGAACAGTGTCGTCTGCCGCGCGCCGCCCGCCTGCGTGTGATGCTTTGCCACCCGCCGTCCGAGTGCGTCATATTCGTACTCGCTCCTCGCGCCGTCCACGTGCTCGATCGCCACCAGTTGATGGCTACCGTCGTACCGATACCGCGTCACCTCCGGATGCGCTTCCGGCTCCTCGTACTTCGGCGTTCCCGTCAGCACTTCCATCACGCGCAGCAGGTTGTCCGTGCTACGCTCCGGGCGCGTCTGTAGCACGAACCGCTGCAAGAAACCGCCGCGCTTTCCCCCTATGCAGTTCTAGCTCGGCATAATACTTAGCAGGCTATCCACCAGGTTAAAAAATGCACTTCTACCCGGCTGAACTTAAAAATATACCCTCAGCTGAGAAACTTACCCCAGAATAAATCTAACGCATCTTTCGCATCCTCTTCATCGTACACTTCATGCATAAACTTTAGAACCTTTGCAACCACCTGCATTTTCGCGTTTCCTAATGAACTAATCTGATAAAAATCATCCATGCCTGCATACATTTTTAGCCTTCCAGGCAACCCCTGAGAGATCACATCCCCTTCGTAATACTGCTCACACGCAATCAACAGGTATGCCGGAAGATAGTAATTCCTTCCCATTGGCGACATAAAAGAGAGGCAGGCAGATCCATCGCCCACATACTCTTTCTCGAGAGACTCCAGCGTTATATCCCACCAATTTTTCCCAGCAAAGAAATTCATGACCTGTTCTGGCTCAAGATATGGCGATGTGATCAAATCGCTCGCCTTGGGTGGTTG
This sequence comes from Burkholderia sp. AU6039, assembly GCF_002223365.1. Taxonomy (NCBI): domain Bacteria; kingdom Pseudomonadati; phylum Pseudomonadota; class Betaproteobacteria; order Burkholderiales; family Burkholderiaceae; genus Burkholderia; species Burkholderia sp. AU6039. The sequence continues at coordinate 1,382,850 of NZ_NKFK01000005.1, read as the reverse complement.
CATTCTATCGAAACATTTTTCAATATCGAATCGCAACTTCCGCAACTTGTCGGCTATCGAATCTGTTTTTCGCATCTTGCGACCCCCTCCCAAGCTTTAATAGCTTCATCCCTGTGATTTTGATCTCCGCCGGCATAACAACGATTATTTATTGAATCACGAGCCATCGCACACTGTCTGTTTATCTCTCTAAAAATCATTGCTTGCGTGGGGTCCGTGCTTGCGTTACAGGAACGCCGCCCACCCTTGCAGAGACGATCAACTTCATCCTGCATACGCTTCTGGTCTCGTGGAGAGCAATTGCCGGGTGGTTTCATAGTTTCTGCCATCGCGCTTACTTTCCGACCCGCTTTGTCTCGAATATCTTTGTCTGATCTTGCTGTATCACTGGGGGTACTCAATATCGCCGCAACTGCTACGCCACCCACGAACGTTCCGATCAACGCACCCGCACCGCAACCAATTGGCCCACCAGCCCAAGCCCCCGCCGCGCAACCAACTGCTGGATTCAACCCCATCAAATCTATGTAAGTGAGCGGATTGCCAAAAGCGTACTCGTGCGCATTAACTCCCCCCACCAACCCGATCGGATCCTGATTGATATACCTGCCCACCTGAGGATCGTAGTACCGGAACCGGTTGTAGTGCAGCCCCGACTCCTGATCGTAGTACTGCCCCGGAAACCGTATCGGATTGTCAACGGCATGCGCCAGCGTCCGGGCTGACCGTCCATACGCACTCAAATCCGCTGCCCACACCACCTCGCGCTGTTCGTCATACAGTTCCTGCGGCGTCCCCAGGTGATCCGTCACGTAGTGCCACGCTTGCCCCTCCGCCAGTCGCGTCAACGGCCCTTCATGATCCGGATGCGGCACGTATGTCACGGCGTTGTCCTCGTGCGACGTGCGCCCCGTCCGCACCTCCTGCATCATCCAGTCGCCGTCCCACATGAACAGCGTCGTCTGTCGCGCGCCGCCCACCTGCGTGTGATGCTTTGCCACCCGCCGTCCGAGTGCGTCGTATTCGTACTCGCTTCTTGCGCCGTCCGCGTGTTCAATCGCGATCAACTGGTGGCTGCCGTCGTACCGATACCGCGTCACCTCTGGCGCTTCTGTCGGCTCCTCGTACTTCGGCGTCCCCGTCAGCACCTCCATCACGCGCAGCAGGTTGTCCGTCCCACGCTGGCTACGCTGCTCCGCCGCCGTCAGCTCAGGCTTCGGCGGCAACGGCACCGTCCGCGCGATGCGGTTGCCGTGTCCGTCATACGTAAAATCCACCGGGCGATCCGGCCGCGTCTGCGGCGCGAACCGCAGCAAGCGATCGCCGCTCGCCTTCCACGCCTGCACGTCGTTCAGGCTCGACGCAGCACCCAGCAGGTTACTCGCCGGATCGTAATGAAACGCCTCCGTACCACTTGCCGCCGTCACGTGCGTCAACCGGGACAGCCCATCGTACCGATAGGTCTTCTTGTCTCGCCATGCGTCGTCCAATGTCGTCAGTTGGCCCGCCGCGTCGTACTCCCACGCCCGCCACGGCCGAGGCCTCTCCAGCGAGCGTCCCCGTTCGTCGAGGTTCTGCCAGCGATGCGCGGCCAGCAGACCGTTCGCGCCATACCCGAAGTGGTGTGACGCGGGACCTTGCGTGCGTTTGATCTCGCGATGCAGTTCATCCCGCTCGAAACTCGCCAGCGGATGCTCGTCCAGCAGGATGCCATGCACATGCCCCGAGCCGTAGCGCTGCCAGACCAGCGAACCGACGTCCGGCACATTCGTCCAGTCGCGGTTCCCGATCGCGTCCACCCCGTGCGTCAGTCGCCAGACGCGTCCGTGATGCGCCTGCACCTCCGCCGTGCGGCGCCCAGCCGCGTCATATTCGTAGGTCACTTGCACCGGGGCCCGTCCCGGCGAGACCGCCTGTGCCTGCGTGAGCAACCCCCGCGCGTCATATCGATAGCTGGCTTGACTCCCATCGCTCGATCGCCGCTCCACCAGTCGACCAAGCACGTCGTAGGTCACATGCGTGGTGATCTGGCCGTCTTGGCCGTGATCGATGCGCTCGACCAGTTCCCCCGCCGCGTTGTACCGGAAACTTTGCCGGCGGCCGTCGAAGCCGGTCTGTTCGATCAACCGGTTCCGGCTGTCGTAGCGGAACGTCGTCTCCTCCTGATTCGCATTGGTCAGCGTCGTCAGACGACCAATTGCGTCATACCGGAACTGCTGCGTGCCCTCCGCCGGATCGACGATTCGGGTTCGCTGACCGTAGCCATCCCAGTCCACCCGCGTCACGCGCTTGAGCGGATCCGTATGCGCGATCGCCCGACCCGCTTGATCATATTCAACCTTCCACCAACCCATACCGGCCGGCTGCACCGCCGTCATGCGCGCCGACAGGCTGCCGCTGTGGCGGCTTACCTGACCCAGCGCGTCGGCCGTCTCGGTCAACTGGCCAAATTGGTCGTACTGATAGGTCGTCGTCTGCCCTGAGCAGTCAGTGCGCGCGACGAGCTGCCCCGCGTCGTCCCACTGCATCTTCGTCACGTTGCCCAGCGCATCGGTGCGGGCAACCGGCAAGCCGTTCTCGTACGCGTAACTCGTCACATTCCCGAGCGGATCGGTTTCGCTCGTCAGGTGGCCTTGCGCGTCGTAGCCGCGTTGCCAGACCTGTCCGGCCGGGTCGGTGATCTGTTCCGGCAGGTTCCGGTCGTTATAGCTGATGCGCGTGACCTGCCCGGCCGGATCGATAATCGACGTCGGGTTGCCCCGCGCATCGTTCACCATCCGCGTCGTGCGGCCCAAGCCATCCGTGTAGCCGGCCACACTCCCCGTCTCGTCGAAATGCGTCTGCTCGAGGCTGCCGTCCGGATGCACGATCTTCTCGATCGCCCACAAGCCGTTGTAGTGGTACTCGGTCGTATGCCCCAGGCCATCCGTCACGCGTGTCACGCGCAGCGACGGCAGGTAATCGAAGCGCGTCTCGCGCGTGATGGCGCGCTGCCCGTCGGCGGTTTCGGTATACGCGTAGGTCCGCAGGCAGTACGCGTTTGGCGTGTCGTCGCTCCATTCCGACACGTGCATCGCGCCCGCTGGCGTACGGTAGGTCGTCAGCAGATGCTGGTCATAGCCATACCTCCACGTCAGGTTTTCGCGGTCGGTGGCCTCGATCAGGTCGCCGTGTCTGTCATAGACGTAGCTCGTCAGGTGCAGCGGCTGATTCCCGAACCCCTGGTCGAGCAACACGGACGTGATCCGGCCAGCCTCATCCAGTTCGCAGCGCACGGTGTGGCGATTGTTGCGGACCGTTTCCAGCCAGCCCTGTGCCGTATAGCCGAGCGTCAGGCTCTGCCCGTCGCGCGTGCCGATACGGTGCAATTGCCATCGGTTCTCGTCAGCCGGATGGCGGCCATAGTGCTCTTCGACACCGTTGCCGAAGCGCAGCACGTAGGTCGCACCCGAGGCGTTGTCGTCGCCACGCGCCAGCGTGAACTTCTCGATCGGATGGAAGTGTTCTTCACCGGGATTCAGCGGCGGAAACCGCAACTGCCGCCCGTCCGCGTCGAAGTAGATCAATCCCGTCGAACTCGTGCGGACTTCCGTCGCGTACGGCAACTTCCACGCCACGCCCAGACTGCCTTGACGCTGATCCGCGCTGCGGTAACTCCGGCTCCAGTGAATCGAGACCCGGCCCGGCAGCGTAAAGTCCGTGTGCGACAGCACTTTCTGCCCCGTCGCCAGATCGACCGGGTTCGCGCTGACCGTCTTTTTCGCGCATTCCGCGCAATCGGCTTCGGTCACCGGTGCGAGGCTGCTGGCATCGCCACTCGTCATGCTGATCGTCGGCGCCTGCAGGTAAATCGCCGTGCCTTTCAGGTGAATGCCCGATTCGTCGATCGTCACGGTGCCGCCCGGACCGGTCAGTTGCACCTGCTTCGCCCCCGACAGGCTGCTTTCACCCGTATCCGCGATGCGCAACTGGTTGGCGTTCGAACTCGATACCGGCGCGGGCAGTTGCGGCGCGAAATCGGGCGAAGGTTCGAGCGGGTTCGCCTGATCAGCGCTCACCGCATCGCCCACCGCCTTGCCGCGCACGGTCACCGTGTAGGTGTGCCCGACATCCGCCGTCCAGTCCTGCACGACGCGGTCGCTCCGGCTCTGGCCGACCGTGCTGGCCATATGCAGCCCGACGTTACGCAGGTACAGCCCGCCGACGTTGACGTTGTACGCCATCCCGACGTTGAGCATGGCGCCCATGCCCACGCTCTTCACCGACGCGAGCGTCACTGTCTCGAACTTGTAGCCGCCGGTCGACAGTGTCCAGTGACGTCCGATCTGGTCAGTTTCATCGTGGCCGATCCGCTTCGTGCGGTCGTGTCCTACCGTGTGAGTTTCATCGACTTCAATCACCGCATCCAGATTGCGCTCGGCCTGGATCCAGACCTGCTCCGCGCCTTTCTTGTCTTCGAAGCGGATTGCATTCGCGTGGCCGTATCCACCACCCTTGGTCGAGCGCGTCAGGATCCCGCTTTGCGTCGCGTTCGCCGGCAACGTCCACGGCGGCATCGTCATCGCGTTGTAGACGCGCCCCGTCACGATCGGGCGATCCGGGTCGCCGTTCTCGAAATCGACGATCACCTCGGTGCCCACCCGCGGAATATGGATGCCGCCGAAGTTGCTGCCGGCCCACGGATACGACACCCGCACCCAGCAGGACGAATTCTGGTCCTTCACGTCGGAGCGGTCCCAGTGGAACTTGAGCGTCACCTCGCCGTTCTTGTTGGTCCAGATCTCCGCGCCCGCCGGGCCGGTCACGATCGCCGTTTGCGGGCCGCGCGTGCGGGGTTTCCTGATCGTGCGCGGGGGGCGGAATATCGTGGTCGAGGGCTGGACGGTAAACCTGCTGCGAATCGCGTAGGCCGAGAATCCGGTCGTCTCTCCGGTTTCCTTCACATCCAGTTCCGACGCGATCACCAGATACTCGCGGTTGGCGCTCGCCATCGGATGGCCGGCCAACGCAAACGTCGTGCCGCACACCACGTTGCGCAAGTTGCCCTCGCCTTTCGCCCGCTCGCCCTGTGCGTGAATCTCTTCCATTCGCACGCGTGCGAATGCGTGGCCATCCTCCGTTTCGGTATAGTCGCCCGGCCACTCGTAACGTTCGAACTGGTTGTGCGCCGTGTCGCGCGGCAGGCTGTTCTGCGCGGTCAGCATCGCGCCCGGCTTCTCGAAGTCGAAATCGTCGGTGGTCCACACGCCCGACTGCAGGCGCTCCGTTGCTTCGAAACGGTCGACGTGTTCCCGGTCGATCTTCTGGCCCGGTGAGTAGTACGCGAGCGTCTGGTACGCGACGCTTTCCACGGCTCGATGGGCGCCTGGACCGTCGACCAGCACCAAGCGATGCACACCTTGCGAATGCTCGAAGAACCACGTGATGCCGTGTTCTTCCATCAACCGCTGGGCAAACGCGAAATCCGACTCGTCGTACTGGACTTGATAACGCAGCGGCTTGTAGGTCCGGCCGACCCGCATTTCGAACGAGTACAGGTACAGGCCGAACACCTCGCGCAGAATGTCCAGCACGCTCTTGCGCTGGAAGATGCGGTAATCGGTCCGCTCTCGCGCCAGTGCAAACCACGGTTCCAGCACGATCCGGTAACGCGACTGCCGATTCAGTTGGTCCACATAGCTGGCCGCCGTCACAACGCCGCTGATTTCTCGCGTGCCGGCACCTACATTCGCGGCACCCGTGCGCCCGGCCATCCCTGCGACAAAGCTGCCCATTCCGTCGAGCTGGAGCGTGACGGTCAACTCCTTGCCGAGCATCGCCTTGAGATCGAGGTTGGCCAGCAGGTCGACCGGCAACGGCAGATCGGCTGGCGTCGTCAGCCATAGCTCGTACGCATATAGCGTCGAGAGTTGTTCCGCGCCCCGGATCGCACTCAAGTGCAGCAACGACGCGATGCCTTCCAGCTCCGGCAGCGCAGGGCCGCTGACCGAGAATGTTCGGTTCGTCTTGAAATTCAACATGTTCGCTGGCCCTCGTGCGTTTGATTGTTGTTCTGTGTTACCGACTGCATGAACTGCATTCCTCCGTGAGTCAGAGTGCGCTGCGCGTTCCTGTTCGAATCGGCCAGCGCATCAACTCGCCGCGCTGCGTCGAGCGCAACACGGATTGAGTAAAAGAATGTGTCGAAACGTGGCGCGCCAGGTAATGCTCGAGGATCACCCCGAAGAGATAAGGGCTCATGCCATCGAAGCCGGTTTCATCCACCGTCAGGACGCATTCGATGCCTCGACCGAATCGCAACTGACTCTGGCCGGGAAGTTTCTTCGTCACGGGATGCGCATCAACGCGGATCAGGCTGTCGATCTGGCGGCGGTAGCGCACATCGTCGTCAGCAGCGAACAAAGCAAGGATGTCGCGCAGTCCGCTCCCGTCACCAGCCTCCAAGGTGCCGTAGCCGAGATTCAACTGGCCGATCAGCCGCCATGCAATGTCCCGCTGGGCAAGCGGCGCGCGTGCCGGGCTTGGTGCACGAATGAGCCCCGCACTGCTTAACGGGGCACTGATCCCGATAGTCAGATCCGTGACGCCATTGGGCACCAGCAAGCTCGGCAGATCGCAGTTCGTCAGCCACGCATCCACCGCCAGATATTTCATGATTTGCTGATAGGACTGCTCATTTTGATCGACCAACGAAACGAAAAGATCCGTCCCGACGTACGTGGTGCGAGCACCATAGCGACGATATGACGCCTTCGCCATTCCGTGCGCGCGGCGCGTCGTGAAGTAGCGCCCGTGATTGCTTTCATCGTTCGTCAGCGCCCGGTACAGCGGCCGGAACTCGAGCGATGCCGCGCCTTTGCTCACAAAGCCGTGCAGCGCTTCCACCGCGAACACCTCATAGTCCGAACCGTTCTGCCTGTCGGGTTGCAACAGGATTTCGCCGCCCGTGCGCGGAATCTCGGCAGGATCCGTCTTACGGCGAAACAGGTTGATAACCGGCGTACAGAAGAGCGCAAAGCGGGATGCGTCGACGTGCCCGGCCAGCGCACTGTCGAAGCGATCCAGCAATATGACGATTTCGGCTTCACAGCCGGTCACGTGTCGCAATCCCGCATTCAAATCAGCCAGCGTGAAAAACCAGAAGCGCGCGGGGCACGCCGCATATTCGTGCAGCAGGTTATGACCGTGAAACTTCGGTCCGGCCGACGGCAGCAAACTCTCGTCGGTAGCCAGCCCGGTGTATTCGATCGCCTGAGCGGACACAATCCCGCGTGCCTGATTCGGATCTGCGAAGCGATCCGGTACCCCTGTCACGGTTGCTACAGCGCCGGCATGGATCAACTCGAACAGCCGTGACGCGATGCCCTCGTCGCCTGCCAGATACACGGGCAATCGATCCAGGCCGCGCAAGTCCTCGAATCGCGCCTCACCCGTAGTACGGAGCCTGAGACGCAGCGCCCCGCGAACGGGCTTGTGTGCGACGCTATACCGCTCTATCGAGGGAATATCCGGTGGAACCCCTGTCAACCTCGCCGAAACGATCTCCAATGGATACACCATCACGTCCAGGCCGCTACGGAAGGTGCAGGACGTGCGTTCGCCATCCGGCACACGGCTCGCGAACTCCGTGCCACGTGGTACACAAAACCCCTCGAGCAAATTGCCTTCCTGCTCATTGGGATAGAGACGCGCCACCGCAATCGAGGGCGTCGGGGCGACGTAATTCGGATAGATGGTTTCGAGTAGCCGGCTGGTCAGCAGGGGAAATTCGGCATCCAGCTTCAATTGCAGCCGAGCAGTTGTAAAACTCGCTGCCTGCACCAGACGCTCGACAAAAGGATCGGCAATCTCACCGGCATGCATGCCCAGCCGACGCGCAATTTTGGGATGCGCGTGAGCAAACTCCTCCATCAGCTCCCTGAAATAGAGCAGTTCCCGATTGTAGGCATCAAGGAGATGAGGGTTCATGACAAGCGCGATCCAGATTCCACACAGAGCGTTCGACAGCGTCACTGTCAGCGGTGTGTTGGATGCTAGCCGCAAAGGTCATCTCGAAAAATACCTGACAGAATTGCAAATTCAGGTTTGACGCCAGGCTTCAGGAAAATATCTGAGAGGCCACTGCAGTCGGCGAATCAACGCCGGATAGTCGATGCAACGCCACGGGATATCGGCTTGTAGCGAAACCGAGCGCCGCTGATAGACCGCGAGCGCCGGGAAGGTCGTGTGCGGCGCGTACGCGCCAACTCATGAGACAAGCGACGCGCCGGACTCATCTCCGACACACCTGGAATCGCCCTACTGTTGCCAACCGTTACCTGAGCAGCAAAGCCAGCGACGTCGCCAACGCTGCAATCGCGACCATCCCAGCAGCCACGCCAGCCAGATGCGCGGCCAGCGCAAGCCCGGCAGGCAAACGTACCGTCGGCGCGCTGTCTGCCGCCGACCGACCATGCCGCCGGCTCGACGCAGCGCCGGCCATCACACCCCGCTCCCTTCGAGCGTATCGAGCAACGGCCGGGCCAGATGCAAAACCTGGTACACCGTGCCCGCGCCGCCAGCGTCCGGCTCCTGCTCCGATACGAGCACGCGCGTCAGCCGCCAGCGCAGCGGATCGAGGCTGACGGCGGCCGCAACCGTACCCTGCCGCGCCGCCACGTCGCGATTGCGCTCGACCTCCTGTACCAGCGTCGCATCTACGTCGGCGTCCGCCGGAATGTCGATGGCTTCCAGCCGCACGAAGCGTCCCGTCGACGCGCTGCCCTTGCGCGCATCGAGCGCGACCTGCACATCGATCGGCGCGCGTCCGAAACTGTCCGTCACGACCCGATAGCGGCCGTCCGTGACGAACCCGGCGAACGCCTGTTCATTGCGCCACAGATAAAGCGATGCATAGCCGTTTTCCGTCGCACCGTAGCGGCCCGCCTCGCGCAACAGAAACCCCTTGAACACGAGATCCGGCGTGTCGTCCCAGAGCCTGCCGCGCTCGCGCACGCGATTGCGGATGATGTCAAGGTCGTAGTCCGCCGACAGGCGGTGCACGTAGTACGCGGTCAGCATGATCGACTCCTGGGATTGACAAGGGAGATTCCGAACGGCTCGAGAACAGCGTAGAAGACCTTGAATCATTTGAAAAGACGATGGCAGAATATTTAAATGATTCGTTTTCTTAATGGATGAGTGCATGATGAAAACGCTCGACATCGAAGCCGTGCAGGCGTTCGTGCTGACCGCCGACCTCAAGAGCTTCACGCGGGCCGCCGAGGCAATGGACACGACGCAGTCCGCGGTGAGCCTGAAGATCAAGCGACTTGAAGACGGCCTCGGCCGCCGTTTGCTGGAACGCACGCCGCGGCAGGTTCGCCTGTCGGCCGACGGCACCGCGTTCCTGGAACCCGCGCGCGAGCTCGTAGCGGCTCACCAGGGTGCGGTCGGCGCGTTCGGCGCCGGCCAGCGGCGGCTGGTGATCGGCGTGAGCCATCATGCCGTCGGCGCCGATCTGCCGATGCTGCTTCGGCGCATGAGCGAAGCGGAACCCGGGCTCGTACTGGAGATCCGGGTCGCCGCGTCGCGCGACGTGCTCGATGCGTTCGATCGCGGCCAGCTCGATGCCGCCGTCGCGCTACAGCACGACAGCCGGCGGCTCGATGGGGAAACCCTGCTGTCGGCGTCGTTCGGCTGGATGGCCGCGACCGATTTCGACTACCATCCGCCGCAACCGCTGCGGCTCGCGACGCAGGCCGAGCCGTGCAGCGTGCGCCACATGGCGATCGGCGCGCTGGACGAAGCCGGTGTCGCGTGGACTGAAGTGTTCGTCGGCGGCGGCGTGGCGACGATCGGCGCGGCGGTGTCCGCGGGGCTGGCCGTCGCCGCGCTCGGACATCGCGTGGCGCCCGTCGGGACGGTCGACGTGGGCGCGCGATACGGGCTGCCGCCCTTGCCGGCGCGCGACGTGGTGCTCTACTCGAACCTGACCGATGCGCGGGCCCGGCAGGCGCTGCGCACGCTGGGCGCGGCACTGCGGTCATCGGTCGGCGTGCGGTGATAGCGCGCTTGAACCATCGGAGAAAAAATTGGGACGGCCGCTGCCGCACCATGCACGGTGGCACTTCGCCATTCCGTATCCGGCACCTCACCCGGATCGGGCCCTGACGGCATCGAAAGGCTTCGACGCGCGCCACGGTAAAATTCCGTCTTCATCCCGCTCATGCAGGTGACCCATGCCTGCCCGGGCCAGCCCCCAAAGAACCGACACGCCATCATCACCTTGATTTCCCTACACTTTCCCCGTCGCGACGCATGATGTACTCGCTCGCCACCACCTACATCCGGGAACTCGAGATCCGCAAGAGCCGCTTCATCGCCTACGCGATTCCCGTCGAAGACCGCGACGCCGCGATGCAGGCACTGCAACGCCTGCGTGACGAACATCCCGCCGCCACGCACGTGTGCTGGGCATTGCTGGCGGGCGGTCAATCGGGGATGTCGGACGACGGCGAGCCGTCGGGCACCGCAGGCCGCCCGATCCTGGAAGTGCTGCGCCATCACGATCTCGACGGCGTGCTCGGCGCGGTCGTGCGTTACTACGGCGGCGTGAAGCTTGGCGCGGGCGGGTTGGTGCGCGCGTACACCGATGCAATTGCGTCGGCGCTGCTCGATGCCGAGCGCGTCGAGCGCATCCGCTACACGCGGCTCGCCATCGAAATCGGCTATCCCGAGGAGGCGCGCGTGCGCCGCTGGATCGAACAGGCGGGTTATGAACTGGTGGACAGCGCGTACGGGATGACGGTCAAGCTCGTGATCAAGCTGCCCGAGACCGCCGACGCGAACGCGCGGACCGAGTTGTTCGACCTGACGCAAGGGCGATCAGGCTTTCCCGATCTGTGACGCGCGGCAACCGCCCGCCCCGTCGTTCCCGCTGCCTGCAAATTCCGCCGAAAAATCAGATACGTCCGATAGAAAAACCGCACGCTGCCACTTAATCTCACCGGGTTCCCGGCGACTCGCGCCGCATACGTTTTATCCGCAGGCCGGCACAGGCAGCACGCAACCGCCACCGGCCGAGTCGGCACGCCAGGGCCGGGTGTGCCGACGTGCGGTTCGTCACGCGTCGCCAATAATCAAAATTCAGCTACGGGATAACGGACGCATGCATCAAGTGCAGACACTGCAAGCCCAGCTTGCGGAACTCGATCGGCGCATCAAGGCGGCGCGGAGCCGCGAACGCAATGCGGTGCTGGCGCAGGTACGTGAACTCGTCACGAGCTACGCGCTGACCGCGCGGGAAATCTTCGGGCAGGGTTACAGCGATCGCGCGAAGCTGTTCACCGTCGGCGTGAAGTATCGCGACCCGGCAACCGGCGCGACATGGAGCGGCCGCGGCCGTGCACCCGCATGGATCGTCGGGCGCGACCGCACCGCGTTCCTGATCCGGGAGTAATGCGCGCCGCGTGGCGCGGCGCGTCCCTTCATCGCATCGAATCCGCGCCGGCCGCTCAGTACGTGTCCGGCACGATCATGTTGTCCGGCACTGGTCGACGGATGTAATCCTCGTGATGCTCACGCGGCGGCAGGTCGATCGGTGCGTGCGGCACCTCGTGATACGGCACTTGCTGCAGCAGGTGGTGAATGCAGTTCAGCCGCGCGCGCTTCTTGTCGACGGCCTGCACGACCCACCACGGCGCCTCCGGAATGTGCGTACGCAGCAGCATCTCTTCCTTCGCGGCCGTGTAGGCTTCCCAGCGGCGGCGGCTCTCGAGATCCATCGGGCTCAGCTTCCATTGCTTGAGCGGATCCTCGATCCGGCTCTGGAAGCGCACTTCCTGCTCGTGATCGGTGATCGAGAACCAGTACTTGACGATCTGGATCCCGCTACGCACGAGCATCTTCTCGAATTCGGGCACCGAACGGAAAAACTCCTCGTATTCCTCGTCGGTACAGAAGTTCATCACGCGCTCGACGCCCGCGCGGTTGTACCAGCTGCGGTCGAACAGCACGATCTCGCCGCCGGCCGGCAGATGCGCGACATAGCGCTGGAAATACCATTGCGTGCGTTCGCGGTTGTTCGGCGCCGGCAGCGCCGCCACACGGCAGACGCGCGGGTTCAGCCGCTGCGTGATGCGCTTGATCGCCCCGCCCTTGCCGGCCGCGTCGCGCCCCTCGAAAATGACGACGAGCCGGTGCCCCGTGCTCACGACCCAGTCCTGCAGCTTCACGAGTTCGCCCTGCAGGCGGAACAGTTCGCGGAAATATTGCTTGCGCGCCTCGCGGCGCTCCTGCGAAAACAGCAGGTCGTCGCTGTCGTCGAAGCGGCGATCGTCGAGCTCCATCTCGAGCTCTTCGTCGTAGGCGTCGACCAGATCTTCCTCGAAGCGGCGCTGGCGCGCCTCCATCGACTCCATATCGGTGCGGTCGTCGGTCTCGGTACGGGTATCGTTGTCGCCCATGGGGCCTCCTTCCATCATTGACGCAGCCAAACGCTGACATTATCCCAGTGTCGCGCGTCAAATTCATGAAAAAAGGGGCCGGCGCGCCGGTCAGAAGCGGAACGCGAGCAGCACGCTGGCCAGCACGGGGTTCGCGGAAATATCGAACGTGTTCGATGCGAGTTGCCGATTCGGCTGGTCGATGTCCAGCGTAATCTTCGTCCGCAACGGGATATAGGTCACCATGCCGGTGATCCAGAACTGCCGCGTGATCTGGTAGCTCGCGCCGACGGTGAACACCGGCTCCCACACGCTCTTCACCTTGGCCGACACGTTGGTCTTGCCCGCCAGCAGCAGGTCGCCGCCGGCATCCCAGATCCGCTGGAACAGCGACGGGTCGAGCAGCAGCGACTGCAGGCTGCCGATGTCCGCGCCCGCCGCGAGCAGCCCGCCGAGCGACGCGAGCTTGCGCTGGAACACGGGATTCAGGTTCGTGTTCGTGAAGCGCGTATAGCTGATGCCGATGCCCGCGAACGGGCGGAATCGATCCTCGCGCTCGCCGAGGTAGTACTTGAACACGACGGAGCCGAGCCACGCGCGCGTGGTCGCGAGCGGGTTGCTTTGCGTGTTCGCGAGATCGATCAGCGGAAAGCGCCCCTGGACACCGGAAAAGATCCGGTCGAGCGGCAGCGCGATGCTGCCGTGCCCGCGCAGCGTCAGCACCGGCGGAATGCCCGCGCCGAGTTCGGCCGCCCAGTTCTCCGAGAAAAAGTGGGTGAACGTGAAAGCCAGCGTGTTCGTATTGCTGAGCGACAGGCTCGAACCGGAGTTCTGGAAGCTGTTCAGCCCGAGTGCGTCCGTGTGCGTCGTCACCGGCGTCGATCGGCCGGTCGTGCCGACGAAGTGCCAGCCGAGGCCGACCATGTTGCGGTCGTCGCCCATCAGCTGCGTCAGCAGCGGCGGCGCCTGGGCGGCCGGCAGATCGGGCAGCCGCGACGGGTCGATCGGATGCAGTTCGTACGGCATCCGGTCGGCGTGGACGACATCGCCCGCCGGTGCGTCATCCGTCGTTGCATCGCGTGTCGCGGCCGGCTCGCAACCGCCGGCTGCGCCGTTGTCGTCGAAGCCGATGCCGTCCGCGCCATCCTCGCGTGTGGCCGCGCATGCGCGCCCCGCCCCGCGGGTCCGCTGGCCGAGCGTGATCTTGCGCGCCGTGAACGGTACGGCGTCAGGTTGCGGCGCATCGCCCGACTCGCCGCGACCGCCGCGGGCCGGCCCCGCATCGGTCGCCCACGCACTCGCATCGAACCCGTCCACGTCGCCGCCCGGCCAGAAGCCGATCCCGTCGGCACCGGCCTGCCAGCGTGGCGCGGCGTCGCCGTCCGGCTGCGGCGCGCCGTGCGCGGCGGCCGCGCACGCGAACAGCGTCGCGCCGAGCCAGCGCGACAGCGGACGCACCGTGCCCGGCCGCGCGCGGCGGCGGTCCTTGTCCCGGCTCGCCATCGGCTCAGGCCGGCACGCCGAACAGGCGTTGACGGATGCGGTACAGCGGCTCGAACAGCCATTCGAGCAGGCTGCGCCGCTCCAGCACGATGTCGGCCTTCAGCATCATCCCGGCCCGCAACGACAGCGGCCGCCCTTCGAATGCCGGCGTGCGGTCGGCCAGCTCGACCCAGGTCTTGAAGTAGGTCTGCGGCGTGGCGGCATCGCCCGGCAGGTTCAGCTCCTTCGCCGAAAACGCGACCGGCGAGATCGACAGCACCTTGCCGCGATACGTGCCGAACTTCTCGACCGGATAGCTGGCATACGCCACCTTCACTTCCTGCCCCTTCTTCACGAAGCCGGCCTTCGACGACGGAATGTAGACCTCGGCGATCAGCCCGTCGGCCTTCGCGGGCAGGATCTCGACGACGCGCGTGCCCGGCGGGTCGATCACGCCGCCCTGCACGACGTCGAGCCGCACGATCTGCCCGTCGGCCGGCGCGTACAGCACCTGGTTCACGTTCTCGTCGATGTTGTATTCCTTCGCGTTCAGCTCCTCCTGCTTGATCTTCAGTTCCGCGTTCGCACCGTCGTACTTGCTCTGCATCGTGTCGAGGTCGCCGCGCAGCTTCATCGCATTCTTCGCGAGTTCGGCGCGGCGCAGCAGCAGGTCCTGGTACGCCTGCCCGGCCTGCAGATACTGCGTGTTGACCTGGTTGTACTGCTCGAGCGTCACGACCTGCTCGTCGAGCAGCTGCTTCACGCGCGCGCGCCGTTCGCCGTACTCGTCGACGATGCGCTTCTGGTCCTGGATCTGCCGGTCGATCAGCCCGCGGCTTTCACCCTGCGCGGCGATCTGCTGGTTGATCTGCTGCACCGACGACTTGTATTCGAGCCGCGCCGCGTCGATCTGCTGCGTGACCTCGACGCGCTGCCGGTCGAGCGCCGCGCGCAGCCCCTGCACGTTGTTCGCCTGGCTCACGAAGCTCGTGTCGCGCGTCACCGCGAGCAGCCGCTGGCCGGCCTTCACGTGCTGGTCCTTGCCGACGTAGACGTCGCGCACGGCCCAGCCCGGCGGCGCGCTGACGCCGATCAGCCCCGAGCGCGGCGTCAGCATCCCCGACACGCTCTCGGTGTTCGCGTAGCTCAGCTCGACGAGCGCGGTCACGAACATCGCGAACATCGCAAGCGACAGGTAGCAGAAGAACCGCATCGACACCGGCACGTCGACGACACCGTGGATCACGGTGCCGAAGGTCGTGCCGCGCGCGAGCTTGCGCGACGGCTTCTGTTCTCGAAGGGCGGAATTCCAGGTCGGCATGGGGCGGGCTCGTCAGGAGCGACGCCGCGCGGCCGCATCGAGCAGCGGCGCCGGCATCAGGTAAGGCGTGAAGTGTTCCCAGAAATGCCACTGCTCGGGCTGGCGCACGAGCGCCTGCTCGAGCCGGTCGACGATGCGCTGGTGCGTCGCGCGCACGGGCGACGCGTCGTCGTCCGCGCCGAGCATCGGCGCGAGCGGGCTGGTCGCGAGCTCGGTGAAATGCACCGCGCAGCGATCGCGGAACGGCACGCCGGTCGCATACGAGACGAGCAGCGGAATCCCCTGCTCGACCGCGAGCTTCACGCCGCCGCCGGCCATCCGCACCCAGCGGCCGCCGAGCCGGCAGCGGTTGGTCTTGCCGAACTTGCCGTGCAGGTCGGAGAACAGCAGGAATACCGGCGCCTCGCGCCGCAGGCTCGTGATCAGCCGGCGCAGATGCACGCGCTCCTCGATGTCGATGAACTCGACTTCGCCGGCACCGTATTCGGCGACGAGGCGCAGTGCATCGTCGAAGAACGCGCCGGGCGCATCGCGGTGCAGGATCACCATCAGCTTGCGGTCGTCGGGAATCATGAAGCGCAGCTTCGTGACGAACAACATCAGGTTGCCGAAGTGCAGCCCCGCGAGCATCAGCGGGCCGCCGCGCGTGAGCGCCGCCTGCAGTTGCGCGTCGCCTTCGCACACCATCCCGTCGATCATCGACTTCATCGATTCGAGGCTGTGCGACCGCAGCTTGAGCCCCGCGAACTCCGCTTCGAACAGCTCGCGCACGATCGCCGCCGACACTTCCCGCACGCGCCGCGGATCGTCGTTCAGGTACGCGCCCAGCATGAACGCGACCGCGCGCTCGATCGACTCGCGAATGCACGGAAAGCAGCGCAGGCATGCGCCCGAGCACCAGCGCATCAGCCGCAGCCCGCGCGCGGGCGACGTGCGCAGCGCGACGGCGCGCACCGCGCGCCGCACCAGGAACGCATACGAGAACGGATTGAGCAGAAAGAGTCGTCCGAGCATCACCGCGTCTCCTCGGCCGAACGCCACGCGTCGGTCACATCGGTCAATACGCCGTCCTGCATCTCGTAGATCCGGTCGACCCGCGACAGGATCGACGCGTCGTGCGTGACGAGCACGATCGTGCACGGCAGCGTCAGCACGTTGCGGCAGATCTCGTGGGTCGTCGCCTGGTCGAGGTTCGACGAAAATTCGTCGAGGATCAGCAGGCGCGGCTCGCAATACAGCGCGCGTGCGATCAGGAGCCGCTGCATCTGGCCGGCCGACAGGAATTTCTGCGTATCGCCGAGCGGCGTGTCGTAGCGATGGTCGAGCCGCTCGATCTCGTCGTGAATGCACGCGAGCTTCGCCGCATCGAACATCGCGCCGATCCGCGGCGCGGGCGCGAAGTTCGTGATGTTGTCGCGGATCGTCCCGCGAAACAGCTGGTCGGACTGCGTGACGGCCGCGAGATGCTTGCGGTACTGCCGCAGGTTCACTTCCGCGAGATCCACACCGCCGACGAACAGCGTGCCGGGCTCGGGCCGCACCAGCCCGCAGATCAGGTTCAGCAGCGTCGTCTTGCCGCTGCCGGTGCGGCCGACGATCGCGATCTTGCCACCCGCCGGCACGTTGAGCGCGATGTCGCGCAGGATCGGGCGGTTGCCGCCCTTCGGCGTGTACGACAGCGCGCGGATCGCCAGCGTGCCGTCGAAACCGTCGATCGGCCGCACGACCGCGTCGGGCGCGGGCTCCTCCGTCTCGGTCTGCAGCACGTCCGCGACGCGATCCATGTGCACCTGCAGCACCTTGCGGCGCACGTAGAGCTGGATCGAGTCGATGAACTTGTCGGCGAACAGGTTCTTGTACTGGATGAACGCGTAGATCACGCCGATCGTGCTCTGCCCATGCATCACGAGCCACGCGCCGTACGTGACGATCACGAGCTGCTCGACGTGCACGATCCCTTTCGAGATCGCGTCGAACAGCAGCTGCAGCCGCTCCTGCTGGCGCATCGCCTGCAGCTTCTGCGTGAACGCGTTCACCCACAGGCTGCTGCGCGCGGTCTCGGCCGACAGCAGCTTGATCGAGTGCGCGGAGCGGATGTTCTCGATCAGCAGCGCATCGGCTTCGGCGCCGCGCGTGAGGATCTGCGACATCGCGTCCTGCAGTTGCGGCTGGATCGCGAGCCGGCTCAGCGCGAACAGCACCATCCCCGCGAGACTGATGCCGGCCAGCACCGGGCTGTAGTACAGCATCAGCACGAGCGTCAACGTGCAGGTGACGATATTGAGCAGCCCGCCGACGAGGCCATCGACGAGAAAGCGCCCGACCTCCGACACCGACGACACGCGCGAGATCGAATCGCCGGTGTTGTGGAACAGGAAATAGCCGATCGGCAGCCGCGCGAGATGCCCGACCATGTTCGCCGACAACTGCTGCGACACGATGTTGCGCAGGTAGCTCTTGATGTTGCCGACGAGGTTCGCGTACAGCGTGTCGAACAGGAACACGATCGCGAACAGGATCGTCAGCAGGTACAGGATGTCGACGTCGGTCTTCTTCAGCGCCTCGTCGATCGTCAGCTGTACGTACGACGGGCCGAGCAGCAGCAGGAGCTGCGCGGCGACGCCGCCCGCGATGCCGATCGCGAGGCTCTTGCGAATGCCGGTCAGCCCTTCGAGGTAGTCGCGCAGCCGGATCCGGTCGGCCTGCCCCGCCCGCGTGAAGCCAATGTCCGGATTCAGTTCGAGCGCATAGCCGGTGATGTGCGTAAGCGCCTGCGCGAGCGGCAGCTTCGTCTCGCCGAGCGCGGGATCGACGATGTGCACGCTGCCGTAGCCGACCTTCGTCAGCACGACATAGTGGTTCATCCCCCAGTGCAGGATGCACGGCGTCTTGAGCGCGTCGAGTTCGCCCGCGTCGAACTGCAGCCCGCGTGCGCGCAGGCCGAGATCGTTCGCGATCTCCATCAGGTCGAAGAACGACAGCCCGGAATCGATCCGGACCGGATAGCGGTTGCGCAGCGTGCGCAACGTGGTTTCGCGCCCGTGCCACGACGCGATCATCGCGAGGCAGGCCAGGCCGCACTCCGTCACCTCGTCCTGCAGGACCGGACGGACTTTACGCGTATTGAAGAGCATGGTCGGGCACCCGGGGCGCGACGACGCGCCGCCCGGGCCTGCCGCTAGCGGGCCCGTGGCGGGTCGTGCGCGATACGCATGGGCGCAACCGGCACGCTGCCGGCTGCGACGGAAGATCGGTGTTACCGGCTGCTGGGCGGGCCGCTCAGCGCGACGAGCCGAGCGACATCCGGAACTGTTCGACGGCGCGGGTCTGGTACTGGGTCATCAGGCCCTGGAGCGTGGTCCCGATCGACTGGTTGACGAGATCGACCGTATAGGCGGCCGAATTGGAGTAAAGCGACGCGCCGCCGCGAATCTGGCGGGCCTGTTCTTCCGTGATGTCTCGCATTTGTTGTGGCCTTTATATTGTCGGAATGCCCGCCACCGTCAGCCAATTGCAATCTCAATGGCCGTTAACTTTATTACGGGGATAATCCGGCACTCCTGCCTCCTGATAATCGCCCGAACCGAAAATAATGCATTCCGGATTCGCTTTATTTCCACTGCGGCGATCGATTCTTTTCCTTCTGTTTCGCAGCATTTCGCGCGGGGGGCGCCTCCCCGCGCACGGCGGTTACTTGCCGGTGTTATTGAACGTCTTCGGGTTCTGCAGGTAATTGCCGAGGCTCGGCAGGAACTGGCCGAGCGCGGTCACCACCGGCGCGGCGTCAACAGCGAGGCTACCCAGCGAGCTGATCGCACCGCCGCCATGCACATTCCTGACCTGTTCCGTCGTCATGACCTTCATCATTCTCTCCTCGTAAAAAATAAAGATGACGCAAAGAACCTTCATTGAAAGACAAACGGCTTTTAATCCCTAGCGACTTGTTAATCTAATAATCACTGCGATTACGAGCCGAAATCAGGCTATCATGCGAGCGCATCGGAATTCAATGGAGGACACACTCTTACAGTGGTGTTTTCCGATGCACCACGATTGGCAGGCATTCACGCTGTTTGAATTTCAATTTCAATACGTTTAAATCCCGCCGCACTGCGTTGCGGCACGGGCAGGAGACGGAGACGGCCATGTTTGAAACGAGGCGCGCGAATCGCGGATCGGCATCGCGGAATGCGGGTAATTCCCTATCAAGATTTTCGACTAGGTGGAATCCCCGACTTGCAACCGTGACATTGTTCGCTGTAACGATAGCCGGCGTGTCCGCGAACGCGCATGCGTTCTGCCTCGACACCGCGTTCCAGTACGCGGTCGTGCACGATCCGCGCTACCTGCAGGCGCGCAGCGAATACGACGCGGCCCGCCAGAAATTCCCGGAGGCGCGCGCGCAGATGCTGCCGCAGGCCGCCGCGCAACTCGAATGGGGACGCTACGGGACGCACGCGAACCTGTTCGGCATCGACGTCAGCGGATCGAGCAATGCCGCATACGGTTCCGCGCAGGTCACGCAGGCGCTGTTCAACGTGCCCTACCTGTACGACATGCGGCGCGCGACCGAGTACGAGGAATCGGCGAAACAGAAGCTCGAGGTGGCGCGGCAGGACCTGATCCTGCGCGTCGCGAACGCGTGCTTCGACCTGCTGAGCGCGCGCGAAAAACTGCAGTCGGCCGACGACGAAGTGAACGCGCTCACCCGGCTCGAAAGCGATACGCGACGCATGGCGCAGCTCGGGATGAAGACGATCGGCGATACGGCGGAAATCGAGGCGCGCCGCAGCCTCGCGGAATCCGACGAGGCCCTCGCGCAAACCGACGTCGACGCACGCCGTGCGCGCTACGAGACACTGCTCGGTTCGACGATCGATTTCTCGCGCTGGCCGCGGCTCGCGATGCGCGGGTCGTCGCCGCGGATTCCGTCGGGCGAATACGCACCGCAGGACAACCCCGCGTACCGGCAGGCGTATCGCGACGTCCAGGTCGCGCGGCTCGCCGCGAAGCGCGTCAGCTCCGAGCACTTGCCGACCGTCGACCTGTTCGCGTCCTATTCGCGCGGGCTCAACCCGAACCTGCGCGGGCTCACCGATCGCTCCGACTTCCATCAGAGCGCGGTCGGCGTGCAGGTGACGATTCCGATCTTCTCCGGCGGCAGCGTGTACTACCGGCAGGTGGAAGCCGAACACGTGACCGAGCAATACCGCAACCGGCTGCGCGAGGTCGAGGAGCAACTGGGCACCGATCATCGCGAGGCGCTGTCCGCGCTCGAATCGGTCGGCAAGCGCATCCGCGCGCTGCAGCAGTCGCTGCAGGCCGCGCGGCTCGCGTACGATTCGTCGATGAAGGCGCATCAGGTCGGCTACAGCACGACGTACGAAACGCTGAATCTGCGCCGTGATATCTCGGGCATCCGGCAGAAGCTGTTCGACAGCTATCTCGATGCGCTGAAGCTGCAGCTGAAGCTGAAAAGCGTGCTGGGTACGCTCGACGAACAGTCGCTGATCGCGGTGGACAGCTTCCTCGAAAGCAACGCGGCGAGCGACCGGAGTTGAACGCGGCACGAGCCCGGTCGCCGCTCGTCAGTCCGGCGGCGGCAACACGACCGTGTCCTCCGGCCCGAGCACGCGCCCATCCTGCGAACGCAGCTCCAGTTTCCTGACCGGCAACCCGCTCTTCCGGTCGACGAGCAGCACGTGTGCCTCGTCCGGTTCGAAGAAGAAATCCTCGCCCCACTGCCGCAGCGCGACGAGCAGCGGAAACAGGCCGCGCCCTTTCTCGGTCAGCACGTATTCGTGATGCGCGCCGCCGTCCGCGGCCGGCACGATGTCCATGATCCCGTGCGCGACCAGGTTGCGCAGGCGCGCGGCCAGGATGTTCTTGGCCAGCCCGAGATTCTTCTGGAATTCGCCGAAGCGGCGCAGCCCGTCGAACGCATCGCGGACGATCAGCAGCGACCACCAGTCGCCGATCGCGTCCAGCGGGCGGGCAACGCCGCAGGGGGATTCCTCGTGCGTGGTTCGTCTGTTCATCGTTGCATGGGGCGATGCCGTTCCCGGTATGCGGGTGAAACGGCGGTCGTTTTCGGTGAAATGAATGGTTGCAATATAAAACTCGTCGAACGAAAGATCAATCGCCCGACGCCCGACTGTTCGCGATCGCCGAATGGAACGGCCGATTCGGGCCAGATTGGCACTTCAACTCCTATTTCCAGCCGACAAATTCCGGCACTGCTCCTTTCCGATGCGTCATCACGCGCCCACGGCTCGGTCATTCGGCGGCTATCGGGGCAATCTTTTCGGTTGCAACTTGCAACCCGATATCCTACGCTTCGATTCGGTTTCAATTTGAAACCAAACTATCCGACTATCCGAAGGAGCGTTCGATGATCCGGTCCGATGCCATGTTCGACGGCACCTTTCCATTCGCCCCGCATTTCGACGACGCGTCCGGCTTCCGGATGCACTACGTGGACGAAGGTCCGCACGACGGCGAAACCCTCCTGTGCCTGCATGGCGAACCCACGTGGGGTTATCTGTTCCGCCATCTGATTGCCGCGCTGAGTCCGACGCACCGCGTCGTCGTCCCCGATCACATGGGCTTCGGCAAAAGCGCGACGCCGCAGGACCGCAGCTACTGGCTGCAGGACCATGTCGACAACCTGGAGCGCTTCGTGCTCGCGCGCGGCCTCGATCGCATCACGCTCGTGATGCACGACTTCGGCGGCCCGGTCGGCATGGGGCTGGCCGCGCGGCATCCGGATCGCATCCGGCGGATCGTGTCCGCGAACGGGCCGACGCCGTTCGGCCAGCCCGATCTGGTCGAGCGACTGAACGCGAACGGTCGCGCTGCACCGTGGTTCCAGTGGATCGCGCGCGCGGCGGCGGACGATACGCTGGAGACGGTGCTCGGCCAGCTCGGCTTCAATATCCTGAGCACGCTGAAGCTGAACGGGTTCGAAAATCACTCGGTGATCAACGACACGTGGATCGCCGCATACGGTGCGCCGTTCGCGCAGCCGGAGGACTGCGTCGGTGCGATCGGATGGGCCCGCGGTTTTGCCGCTGGCGCGCACCGGTTCGAGAAACCCGATGCGGCGGCGCTGCGCGCGATACGCGACAAGCCCGCGCTCGCGATCTGGGGAGACGCCGACCGAACGCTCGGCGCCGAACATTTCCTGCCGCTCTTCACGGCACTGTTTCCGTCCGCCCCCGTCGAACGGCTGGCGGGCGTCGGGCACTACTGCTTCGAGGATGCGCCCGACGTCATTGCGACACGCATCGCTGAATTCATCCGGGCCACCGGTTGAATGCGTTCCGCAGCCGGCGGCACGACGCCCGGCTGCGGAACACGGCGTGCGCGGCCGCCTTCGCAACCGCGCACGCCCCTTCACGTCACCGAATGATCCGCGTCACGCCACGCCCACGCGGGTCGGCCATCGCTTCCGGCGTCTTGCCGTCGATCTTGATCACCTGGATGTCGCCGCTGAAATCCTGCCCCTTCAGCGTATAGCCGCGCGCCTCGATCTGCTTCGCGAGTTCGCCTTCGATCGGGTGGTACGGCTCCCAGAAGATCGTGTTCGGCGGCAGCAGCTGGTGATGGAAACGCATCGCGCCGACGGCCTCCTTCAACGGCATCTTGAAGTCGTAGATGTTGTTGATCACCTGGAAGATCGACGTGAAGATGCGCGAGCCGCCCGGCGTGCCGATCACGAGCGACACCTTGCCGTCCTTGGTCATGATCGTCGGCGACATCGACGACAGCGGGCGCTTCTTCGGTTCGATCGCGTTCGCGTCGCTGCCGACCACGCCGAACATGTTCGCGACGCCCGGCTTCGCGGAGAAGTCGTCCATCTCGTCGTTCAGCACGATGCCGGTGCCGTCGGCGATCACGCCCGAGCCGAAATAGCCGTTGATCGTGTACGTGTTCGACACTGCATTGCCCCACTTGTCGACCACCGAGAAGTGCGTCGTTTCAGCCTTCTCCGGCATCGTCGTGCCGAGGCCCGGCTGCACGCTCTTCGTATCCGACGGCTCCTTCGGGTTGACCTCGCCCGCCCGCTTCGCGATGTACTTATCGTCGGTCAGCTGCGCGATCGGCACCTTGTAGAAATCCGGATCGCCGAGATACTGCGCACGATCGGCGAACACGCGCTTCTCGATTTCCGCGACGAGGTGGATGTACTGCGGCGAGTTGAGCTTCACGCCCTCGAAGTCCTGCTTGAGGTCGGCCTTCATCTTCAGCAGTTGCACGAGGCCGATGCCGCCCGAGCTCGGAGGCGGCGCGGTGATCACGTCATAGCCGTTCCACTTCGCCTGCACCGGCTGGCGCCACACCGCGCGGTACTGCGCGAGATCCTCGGTGGTGATCAGCCCGTTGCCGTCGCCGGTCTTCATCGACGCGGCGATCAGCTCGGCCGTCTTGCCCTTGTAGAAGCCTTCCGCGCCGTCGTTCGCGATGCGCGTGAGCACGTCGGCGAGATCCGGCTGCTTGAAGTTCACGCCCGCCTTCAGCCCGGAGAAATACTTGTCGAAGTTGGTCTTGCCGCCGAACTCCTTCGATGCGTCGACGCCGCGCTGCGCGAGCTGCTCGTCGACGACGAAGCCGTCACGCGCATAGTGGATCGCCGGCGCGAGCACCTGCTTCCACTTCAGCTTGCCGAAGCGTTTCTGCGCTTCCCACATGCCCGCGACCGTGCCCGGCACGCCGACCGCGCGCGGGCCGTACAGGCTCATGCCCTTGACGACGTTGCCGTCCTTGTCGAGGTACATGTCCTTCGTCGCGGCAAGCGGCGCGCGCTCGCGGTAATCGATGAAGTACGGCTTGCCGTCCTTGTAGATCGTCATGAAGCCGCCGCCGCCAATGTTGCCGGCTTCCGGATACGTGACGGCGAGCGTGAATGCGATCGCGACGGCCGCGTCGATCGCGTTGCCGCCTTCCTTGAAGATCCGCTCCGCGGCATCCGCACTGTACTTGTCGGCCACCGCGACCGCCGAGCTCGTCAGGATGGCCGGCTGCGGCCCCTTCGCATAGACGGGCGCGTTCGGCAGGAAGCCGATGCCGGCCACCGTCGCGAGCACGACAGCGGATGATTTGAAGCGATTCAGCGTAGTCATTGCATGTCCCCCATGTGGATCTCCTTCAGGCAGGAAAAGCACCTGTTCCGCTCATGGCCGCCGGCGCGCCGACGGCCATCTCCGGTTTCGTAGTATAGGGGGACAAAAAGGGTCGAACACGGGGCGTGCCACGAAAGCGCATTGTTATCTGCCCTCGGTCATGCCGCGGCTTCTGAACATGCATACAGATCGGTCGAAATTGCACACGGTACGCGTCTGCCGCGTACGTCCGCGGCACCCGTCATCACGCAACGCACAAAAAACGGAAAGTTGCGAACTGCGCGGAAAGCCGCGCGGCACGCGCAAAAAAATCTGCCAACGTCCCTCCCGCTGCATGAGCCGATCTGCGAAGATAGCGCCCCGCTTTCGCGGTGCATCATTTTTCGTGCACGCATCGCTTCACGTTTCTTCGTCTCGCTTCCTATGGCATCACACAATGCGCATCATGCGTCCGGCTTCGCGGCCGGTGTCGCCGCCGCCGTCCTCGTCGCACAAACCGGCGCGACCGGCCCGTGGCATTCGAGCCTGTTCGCCGCGTTCGCGGCCGGCGTCGCGGGCGGCACCGCGCCCGACTGGCTCGAAGTCGCATGGTGGAGCCGCAAGCGCCGCCTGTGGATCACGCATCGCACCGTCACGCACTGGGGCATCGGCTGGATCGCGCTGCTGGCGCTCGGTTGGCACGGGCTCATCCATCATCCGCATCCGCTGTGGGCCGCGCCGCTGTTCGGCTTCGCATGCGGCGGCTTGATGCACCTGCTCGCCGACTGGCCGAACCCGCTGGGCGTGCCATGGATCTGGCGGCGTCACTCGCTCAACCTGTGGAAGAGCGGGCGTTGCGACCTGATCGTCGTGGCCGCCGCCTGGGGCGGCACGCTGTGGCTCGCGCAGTCGCTGTGCTCGCGTGCACCGCTGCTCGAGCACTGGCTCGGCTGGCTCAATCGCGTTTGATTGCAATTCGACGCAATTCGGCACGCGATCGGCGTGCCGACGCGCATGCAACTTTCCGTTCGTTGAAAGTGCGGTGACGGCCCCCATCTGAAGCGGAATCGTCGATACAGGTGCCCGGCGCGCACGCGCGACGTCTGGCACACTGACGATTCGATTCGCACGCGCGCCCTCCGCGCGCTTGCACCCCATTTCAACGCTCCGATGGACGTCACCACTACCCGCCCTGCCGCCAGTGCGCTCAACGTGTTCCACCCGGCCGTCGCCGCGTGGTTCCGACGCACGTTCGCCGCACCGACCGGCGCGCAGGCGCTCGCGTGGCCGCACATCAAGGCCGGCCGATCGACGCTCGTCGCGGCACCGACTGGCTCCGGCAAGACGCTCACCGCCTTCCTGTGTGCACTCGACGATCTGGTGCGCGATGCGCTGGCACACGACGGCACGCTGCCCGACGCTACGCTCGTCGTGTACGTGTCGCCGCTGAAGGCGCTGTCGAACGACATCCACGTGAACCTCGATGCGCCGCTGGCCGGCATCGCCGAATCGCTCGCGCAACTCGGCTTGCCGGTGCCGGCGATCCGCACCGCCGTGCGCACCGGCGACACGACGCAGGCCGAGCGCGCCGCGCTGCGCAAGCGCGCGCCGCACATCCTCGTGACGACGCCCGAGTCGCTGTACGTGCTGCTGTCGTCCACGTCGGGGCGACAAATGCTGTCGGACGTGCGCTCGGTCATCGTCGACGAAATCCATGCGCTCGCGTCATCGAAGCGCGGCAGCCATCTCGCGTTGTCGCTCGAACGTCTCGACGCGCTGGCCGGCCGTGCGCTGCCGCGTATCGGGCTGTCGGCGACGCAAAAGCCGATCGATGCGGTCGCGCGCTTCCTGGTCGGCGGCCCGGCTGACGCGCCGCGCGACTGCACGATCGTCGACACGGGCCACACGCGCGAGCGCGACCTCGCGCTCGAACTGCCGAACGTGCCGCTCGAGCCCGTGATGGCAACCGACGTGTGGGAACAGGTGTACGACCGCATCGCCGGCCTCGCAGCCGCGCATCGCACGACGTTGGTGTTCGTCAACACGCGGCGCACCGCCGAGCGCATGGCGCGCCATCTCGCCGACCGGCTCGGCAAGGAAGCGATCGCCGCGCATCACGGCAGTCTCGCGAAGGAGCACCGCTTCGACGCCGAGCAGCGCCTGAAACGCGGCGAACTGAAACTGCTCGTCGCCACGGCATCACTTGAACTCGGCATCGATATCGGCGACGTCGATCTCGTCTGCCAGGTCGGCTCGCCGCGCGGGATCGCACCGTTCCTGCAGCGCGTCGGCCGCTCCGGGCACCATGTCGGCGGCGTGCCGAAGGGCCGGCTGTTCCCGCTGTCGCGCGACGAGCTCGTCGAATGCGCGGCGCTGCTCGATTGCGTGCAGCGCGGCGAGCTCGACACGCTGCGCATTCCCGAAGCGCCGCTCGACGTGCTCGCGCAGCAGATCGTCGCCGAAGTGGCGTGCGCGGAATGGCAGGAAGATGCGCTGTATGCGAGTTTTACGCGCGCGGCGCCGTATGCGCGGCTGACGCGCGAGCGCTTCGACGAAGTGATGAAGATGCTCGCCGAAGGCTTCACGAGCCGGCGCGGCGTGCGCGGCGCGTACCTGCATCGCGACGTGGTCGGCGGCACCGTGCGCGGGCGCCGCAACGCGATGATGACCGCCACCACATCGGGCGGTACGATCCCCGACATGGCCGATTACGCGGTGCTGCTTGAACCGCAGGGCATCCAGGTCGGCACGGTCAACGAGGATTTCGCGATCGAGAGCCTGGCCGGCGACGTGTTCCAGCTGGGCAACCAGTCGTACCGGATCATTCGCGTGGAAACGGGCCGCGTGCGGGTGGAGGATGCGCAGGGTCAGTCGCCGAACATCCCGTTCTGGCTCGGCGAGGCGCCGGGGCGCAGCGACGAATTGTCGGCGGCAGTCGGCCGGTTGCGCGCGAGGCTCGACGGGCTGTTCGCCGACGGCGAGCGGCAAGCGCATGCCCCAGGCGGTGAACGCACTGACGACGATATCCGCGGGAAGACGACGGCTGAAACAAAGGCGACGACCAAAGCCAAGACCAAAGGCGGTGCAAAATCGACGCGACGTGTTGAAGCCGAAGCCGAAGCCGAAGCCGAAGCCGCGACCAGTGTACGAAACGACGTCGCCCGTGCCACCCCTGCCGGCCCGGCCGACAGCCGCCTCACGCCGGCATTGCGCTGGCTCGTCGACGATCTGCACCTGTCGCCCGACGCCGCGCACCAGATCGCCGACTATCTCGCGCGCACGCGCGGCGCGCTCGGCGCGTTGCCGACGCAGGACACGCTCGTGATGGAGCGCTTCTTCGACGAATCGGGCGGCACGCAGCTTGTGATCCATTCGCCGTTCGGCAGCCGCATCAACCGCGCGTGGGGGCTCGCGCTGCGCAAGCGCTTCTGCCGCAGTTTCAACTTCGAGCTGCAAGCGGCCGCGACCGACGACGCGATCATCCTGTCGCTGTCGCTCGCGCACAGCTTCGCGCTCGACGAAGTGTGGCGCTACCTGCGTTCGGCGAGCGCCGAGCACGTGCTGGTGCAGGCCCTGCTCGACGCGCCGATGTTCGGCGTGCGCTGGCGCTGGAACGCGACGACCGCGCTTGCATTGCCGCGCTTCACCGGCGGCAAGCGCACCGCGCCGCAACTGCAGCGGATGAAGAGCGACGACCTGCTCGCGACCGTATTCCCCGACCAGGTCGCGTGCCTCGAGAACATCGTCGGCGAGCGCGAGATCCCGCATCACCCGCTCGTCGACCAGACGCTCGACGACTGCCTGCACGATGCGATGGACACCGAGGGCTGGCTTGCGCTGCTGCGCCGGATCGAAAGCGGCGCGATCGAGCTCGTCGCGCGCGACCTGCCCGCGCCGTCGCCGCTCGCAGCCGAGATCCTGAACGCGAAACCTTACGCGTTCCTCGACGATGCACCGCTCGAGGAACGCCGCACGCAGGCCGTGCAGTCGCGCCGCTGGAGCGATCCCGAATCGACCGACGATCTCGGCGCGCTCGACGCCGGCGCGATCGATGCCGTGCGCGACGAAGCCTGGCCGCTCGTGCGCGACGCCGACGAAATGCACGACGCGCTGCTCACGCTCGCGTGCATCGCCGACAGCGAAGCACGCCAGCACGAAGGCTGGCTCGACCGGCTCGCGGAACTCGCCGAACGCCGCCGTGCGACGAAACTCGTAACACCTGGCGACGCCGCGCTATGGGTACCGGTCGAACGACTCGTCTGCGTGCGTGCGCCGCATCCCGACGCACGCATCGCACCGGCACTCAAGGTGCCGGCCGCCTGCGCGCAGCCGTGGGAAGCCGATGCCGCACTCGTCGACGTGATCCGCGCGCGGCTCACCGGCTTCGGGCCGCTTGCGCTCGACGCGATCGCGACACCGCTCGGCCTGCCCCCTGCGTCGATCGCGACGGCACTCGCGGCGCTGGAACGCGAAGGCTATGTGATGCGCGGCCGGTTCACGCCGGGCACGACGGTGGAAGAATGGTGCGAACGCCATCTGCTTGCGCGCATTCATCGCTATACGGTGAAGCGGCTGCGCCGCGAGATCGAGCCGGTCGAGCGCGCCGATTTCATGCGCTTCCTGTTCCATTGGCAACACCTGACGCCGGACACGCGCGGCACGGGCCGCGACGCACTCGCGGCCGTGGTCGAACAGCTCGAAGGCTACGAGGCCGCGGCAAGCGCCTGGGAAGACGCGCTGCTGCCCGCGCGGCTCACCGACTACATGGCGGGCGGGCTCGACGAGCTGTGCCGGTCGGGCAAGCTCGTTTGGACACGCATCGGCGCACCGGCGCGCGCGGCCGGCACGCCCGTGAAGACGACGCCAATCGTGCTGCTGCCGCGCCGCCACCTCTCCGCGTGGCAGGCGCTGCGCGATCCCGACGCGCAACCGGCGCTGTCCGCGCGCGCCACGCAGGTACGCGACGCCCTCGCCGCGCATGGCGCGATGTTCTTCGACGCGCTGCTCGACGACCTGCACATGCTGCCCGTCGAACTCGAACAGGCGCTCGGCGAACTCGTGTCGGCCGGCCTCGTGAACGCGGACAGCTACGCGGGCCTGCGTGCGCTGTTGAAGCCCGCCGTCAAGCGCAGCGCGACCTATGCGCCACGCACCCGGCGCGGCGGTGCGCTGATCGGCGGGATGGATGACGCGGGCCGCTGGGCACTCGTGCAACGTCATGCGCCGCCGGACGATGCGCCCGTGCCGAAACGCGGCCAGGCCGCGACCGACCCCGACGCGCTCGAACACATCGCCTGGACGCTGCTGCGCCGCTACGGCGTCGTGTTCTGGCGGCTGCTCGAACGCGAAGCCGACTGGCTGCCGAGCTGGCGCGAACTCGTGCGGGTACTGCAGCGCCTCGAAGCGCGCGGCGAGATTCGCGGCGGACGCTTCGTCGCCGGGCTCGCGGGTGAACAGTTCGCGTTGCCCGAAGCGATTCCGATCCTGCGCGAGCTGCGGCGGCAACCGGGCGACGGACAATACGTGTGCGTGACGGGCGCCGATCCGCTGAATCTTGCCGGCACGCTGCTGCCCGGCGACAAGGTGCCGGCGCTGGCCGGCAATCGCGTGCTGTTCCGCGACGGCGTGCCCGTCGCCTCGCTGGTTTCGGGCGCGTTCCACTACGCCCCCGAGCTGTCGCCCGCCGCGCGCGAGGATGCCCGCCTGCGGCTCGCACGCCACTGCTGACATCGGCTGACACACGACACCGCACGGACTACTGATCGCCGGGCCGCGCTGCCGCCGTCGTTCGGGTAGCATCGAACGATTTTCCGCGCGAGCGCCCGCGCTCGAACACAACAAGACTTCCGGAGACTGCCGTCCATGCCCTCGCATGTCGAATCGCCCGCCGCTCATCACGCGGGCTCGCTGACGATTTTCCAGGGCGCCGCGCTCTATATCGGCGCGGTGCTCGGCACCGGCGTGATCGCGCTGCCCGCACTGGCCGCCGAGGTGGCGGGGCCCGCCTCGCTGCTTGCCTGGGCGGCGTTGGTCGTGCTGTCCGGGCCGCTCGCGGCCACCTTCGCCGCACTCGGCGCGCGCTATCCCGACGCAGGCGGCGTCTCGACCTACGCGCGGCGCGCATTCGGGCCGAAAGCCGCGGCGATCGTCGGATGGTGCTTCTACTTCGCGGTACCGGCCGGCGCACCGGCCGCCGCCATGTTCGGCGGCGCATACGTCGCGGCCGTCACGGGCGGCGGGCACACGACGGTCATCGTCACCGCTGCCGCGCTGATCGCGACCGTGTCGGCCGCAAATGCATTCGGCGTCACGGTTTCGGGCCGCATGCAGCTCGTGCTGTCGGCACTGCTCGTCACGCTGCTGCTCGCCGCGGTGCTCGCCTCCGCGCCGCATGCACGCACCGCGAACCTGCATCCGTTCGCGCCGCACGGCTGGCTCGCGGTCGGCCAGGCTGCCGCGCTGCTCGTGTGGAGTTTCGCCGGCTGGGAAGCGATCACGCATCTCGCGGCCGAATTCCGCCGGCCCGCGCACGACATGCCGCGCTCGGCGGGAATCGCGGTCGTGGTGGTCGGGTTTCTGTATCTGTCGGTTGCTGCCGCGAGCGTGACGGTGCTCGGGCCGTCCGCGGGCGGATCGGGTGCGCCGCTCGCCGAACTGATCGCGGGCGGCATCGGCGGCCATGCGCAGGTGCTGGCCGCCGCAGCCGCACTGTTGCTCACGCTCGGTACGATGAACGCGTACTTCGCGGGCGCGGCCAAGCTCGGCGCGGCGCTCGGGCGCGACGGCGCATTGCCCGCGTGGCTCGCGCAAGGCAGCCAGGTCGGCGGCGTCCCGCGCCGCAGCCTCGGTGTGATCGCCCTGCTCGCCGTGGTCGCTCTCGCTGCGACGACGCTGTCGGACGTCGGGCCGAAGCCGCTCGTGCTCGTCACCTCCGGGTGCTTCGTGATGGTGTACGGGCTCGGCGCGGCCGCCGCGCTGAAACTGTTGCCGCGCGGCGGCATCGCGCACCGTTGTGCATGGATTTCGCTGGTCGCGGTGGCCGCGCTGTTCCTGACGACCGGCTGGTACATCCTGTGCCCGCTGCTGCTCGCGGGCGGGGCGCTGCTCTATCTGCAGGTGGCCGGGCCGCGCGAGTGACCCGGCAGCTGCGCGCGGGCCGACACGCGCCTGCTGGCGGCGACGCGCGGGCTGATCATCCCCGAACCGGCGGCCGGATCGCCGGCCACGCAGCCGCGTGCATCATGCGCGGGGGCGCTGCCTCGGCCGTCCGCCGATGCTTCACGCCCGTCAGGCAGGCACCAGCTCGAAGCTGAGCCGTTTGCCGAGCGCGGTGGCCGCGCTCGCGAGCGTCGCCAGCGTGAGGCTCGTGTCGGTTTCGTCGAGCAGACGGTTGAGCGCGGCGCGGCTGGTTTTCATCCGCGCGGCCATCGCGGTTTTCGTGATGTGCTGCGCCTTCATTTCCTGCCCGATCTGCCAGGCGATCACGCGCTTGATCGCGGTGGCGGTGGCCGCTTCGAGATTGCCGTCCTCCTCGAGGAAGGTATCGAAATCGCTGCCGATATGCGGATTGTTCGTGGTCGTCATGGGTACTCCAGTGCATGGCGTTGCCGGCGGCCTGACCGTCGAAGACGGTGCGTTCCGGCGCAACCGGGGAATTCAGATGGCGCGCATCAGCGCTTTCAGGCGCGCGACGGTGACATCGAGATCGTCCGACGGCGTGGCCCGCGACTGCTTGAAGAAGCCGTGCAGCAGCACCATCGTGTCGCCGACGACCGTAAACAGCACGCGGGCGCTTCGCCCCGGCAACATCACGCGGATCTCCCACAGATCCTGCGCCATCTTCCGGACCAGCGGCATGCCGAGCGGCCAGCCGAGTTGAACGGTCTTGATCTCTTCGCCGATCGCCCTTCGCTCCGCTTGCCCGAGCGCCTTCAGCCATTCGCGCACCGGCTCGTTGCCACGGGCCGTCTGGAAGAATCACACGCCGAGCGTGACCTGGATCTGCTCTCTCGTCATCGTCCTGACACCAATCGTACCAAAATCGGTACGATATGCCAAGCACCATGAGGTCGGCTACTGACCGGATGGCCAATCCGGCAGCCGGGAACGGGAGGCCGCCCGCCGGCTCAATCGTCGCGACGAGCCGGCTTGCGCGCCGCGCGTGACGTCCCGCGTTCACGCGTCTCGCCGAACCGCGACCGCGCGATGTCGCGCACGGCATCGATCAGCGTCCGTGCGACCGGCGACGGCTGCGCATCGGTGCGCAGCACCAGCCCGACCGGTTCGTCGGTGCCCGCCGACGGCAGCGGCAGGCGTGCCAGCGCCCCGGCCGACAGGTCGTATTCAGCCGCATAGAGCGGCACGAACCACACCGCGTCGTTTTCGAGCGCCAGCGCACGCGCGACCGACACCGACAGCACCTCGATGAACGAATCCAGCGGCGGCACGCCGCAAGCGCCAAGCAGCTGCTCGGCCGACTGGCGGATCAGCGTGCCGAATGGCGGTAGCACGACCGGATAGCGCGCAAGCTCGGCCGCCGGCGCCGCATTCGAAAGCAGCGGATGCCCGGCGCGCACGACGGCGACGAGCGGCTCGTTGTACAGCTGCTCGAACGCGAGCCCGATCATCCGCTCCGGCTCCGACAGCCGCCCGATCGCGCACTCGATCGCGCCGGACTTCAGGCGCTCGAGCAGATCGGCGTTCGCGGCCGTCGCGATCCGCACGACGACGCGCGGCCAGCGCTCCGCGAGCGCCTTCATCAACGCGGGCGCGAGCGATGCCGCGACGGTCGGCAGCATGCCGATTTCCAGCGTCGCCGCGGCGGCCCCGCCTTCGCGCGCGAGCAGCCCGACACCTTGCCGCAACGCCAGCACGCACGCGTTCGCGTGCGGCATGAACAGTTGCGCCTCGCGGGTCGGCTGCGCGCCTTGCCGGCCGCGCTCGAACAGCTTCACGCCGAGGATCGCCTCCAGCTCGGCGATCGTCTTCGACACGGCCGGCTGCGTGATCGACAGGCTTTCGGCCGCCTTCTGCACCCCGCCCAGCTGCGCGACCGCGAGAAAGCACTGCAGATGCCGGAACTTGACGCGGCCGTCCGCGATACGGTTATTCATAACGGGTGGTTATGCGATTGACGATGAAATGCCATTTTGCATAACTTTCCGGATAGTCCCAAGCGCTCGACGATACGTCACGCGTCACGCGTTGCGCCGCAGTGCCTGGAAACCGGCCGGCTCCCACATCCGCTTCGCGATCAGCAAGCTGGTGCCGCGCTTCTGCGCGAGCGGTGCCGACGACGATTCCGCATGCAGCGCGGCCGCCTTGCTGCGCAGCCGGCGCAATTCCAGTTCGAGCTCGGCGGAAGCAGCCTCCGTCAGCATCCCCTGCGAGAACGTCATCGTCTCGCCTTCGCCGTCGAAGCGGCTGTCGAGGAAATCGCCGAGCGCGTGCGCATGAAAGTAACGGCGGATCGGTCCGCCCGGCAGCCAGTCGAAATCGCGCGCGACGCGCACGCGAATCCGGTCGCCCGGCAACAGCGCGACGACGTTCATCCGGTCGAGCATCAGCAGGTATTTCACGCACTCGGCCTTCGTCACCTGATAGGCCGACACGATGTCCTGCACCGTCCAGTAGTTGATCGCGCAGACGGCGACGAGCAGCAGCTTGTCGTCGGACACGAGCAGCGCCTCCTGCTGCTCGGTCAGCACGTGCAGCCTCGGCGCCGACGCGGACGCCTCCTGCACGAGCTCGGCCAGCGTATAGCCGAGCAGCTGGGCGATCTCCACGACGCGCTCCAGCGTGAAGCGGCCGCTGGCGAACAGCCGCTTCACGCTGGTCTCGGAAACGTCGAGCGCACGTGCGACGTCGCGGTAGGTCATGCCCTGCGCCTTCAACTGGCGCTTCAGCATGTCGATGAGTTGGGCGGTTTCGGTCATTTTGGTATCGAAAAGTGATGCTCAAGGTCAGATATTAGGCTACCTGTGCGCGCTGATGAACATATTCGGATACTTGTCTGCATAATCCGCTCCGTGCTGTCACTGAACGACGGAGCCGACATGACCACCCGAACCGACACCGCTGCCTACGAATCGCATCACCCCGCCCCGCGCGACGCCCGCGACACGGATCGCACGATGCCGCTCGCCACGGTCCGCACGCTGGCCGCCAGCGCGCACGTCGGGGATCTCGTGTTCATCCGCGTGCCGGCGAATGCGCCGCGCGACGCGGCAGGCGCGACGGGTGCGTGGGCCAATCGCTTCGGCATCGTCGTCGACACGTCGGGCGACGAACCCGTGATCGCCGAATCCGCGTTGGCGTGGACGAAGCTCACGCCACTGTCCCGCTTCGTCGCCCGTACCGACGGCGGACGCATCGCGCTGGCCCGTCGCGTCGCGGCGCCGAGCGCCGATGCGCAGCGCCAGGTGCACGCAACCGCCGAACAACGGATCGACGCACTGCTCGGCAACCGCTTCAACCTGCGGACGCGGCGCGGGTTCTGCGCGCGCTACGTGAGCGACGTACTCGGTGCCGACCGGGACGCGACGCCGGCCGCACTGCTGCGCAGCGGCACGCTGTCACTCGAATTCGACGGGATCGTGTTCGATCCCGGCCGCCCGTCATAACAGGCGCTCAGGGAGACCGGATAACAACAAGAACGACAATACAAAAAAGCAGTGACGGGCTGGCTGGAGGGCCGTGCACGGGGTCGTCACCGACGACGCGAAGCCCGATCGCTTTTTCCGCCGGACAGGATGCCTGTCCGGCGGAATTTTCATGGGTGCGTCGAATATAACAAACAGTTATGCGATTCGCTAAAAAAGGTCATTTTGCATAACTTTCCGGATTGGCTACAGTCGTGCCATCCACTTCGCGAAATACCTATCAGGAGACGCCCGATGGATTCCCCCACGATCCTCACGCCGCGCGACTGGCCGTCGCATCCGGCCTATATCCACCCCGAGTACCGTTCGTCGGTGAAGCGCGGCCCGACGCGCCCGCTGATCCCGCTGAAGGAGAAGCTCCGCGACCAGTACGCGCCCGTCTACGGCGCCGAAGATCTCGGCGCGCTCGACCATGACCTGACGAAGAACGCCGTGAAGAACGGCGAGCCGCTCGGCGAACGCATGGTCGTCACGGGCCGCGTGCTCGACGAAGGCGGCAAGCCCGTGCGCAACACGCTCGTCGAGGTTTGGCAGGCGAACGCAGCCGGCCGCTACGTGCACAAGGTCGACCAGCACGACGCGCCGCTCGACCCGAACTTCCTCGGTGCCGGCCGTTGCCTGACCGACGACGAAGGCCGCTACCGCTTCCTGACGATCAAGCCCGGCGCATACCCGTGGGGCAACCATCCGAACGCGTGGCGCCCGAATCACATCCACTTCTCGCTGTTCGGCGATTACTTCGGCTCGCGTCTCGTCACGCAGATGTACTTCCCCGGCGACCCGCTGCTCGCGTACGACCCGATCTTCCAGGGCACGCCCGAGGCCGCGCGCGATCGCCTGATCTCGCGCTTCTCGATGGACATCACCGAAGAAGGCTATGCGCTCGGCTACGAATTCGACATCGTGCTGCGCGGCCGCGACGCCACCCCGATGGAGCGCTGAACCATGACGACGCTGAAGCAAACCCCTTCGCAGACGGTCGGCCCGTACTTCGCGTACGGCCTGTGCCCGCAGCAATACGACTACGACCTGAAGAGCCTGTTCACGCCGACGATCGCCGCGGCACACGCGGAAGGCGAACACGTGCTGCTGGTCGGCCAGGTGTTCGACGGTGACGGCAACGTCGTCGGCGACGCAGTGCTCGAGTTCACGCAGGTGGACGGCGCGGGCCGCTACCCCGCGTCGCGCGACGACATCGCGAAATCCGGCTTCACGGGCTTCGCGCGGGTCGGTACCGGCACCGATGCGCAGCAGCGCTTCGTCGTCGAGACGGTGAAGCCGGGCCGCCTCGCCGCCGACGAAGCGCCGCACATCAACGTGACCGTGATGATGCGCGGGATCCTCACCCACGCATTCACGCGCGTGTACTTCGACGACGAAGCCGCCGCGAACGCAGCCGACCCCGTGCTGAACGCGGTGCCGGCCGAACGCCGCGCGACGCTCGTCGCGAAACGCGACGCGCAGCCGGGCCGCCCGGTCGTCTACCGCTTCGACATCCGCATGCAGGGGCCGGACGAAACCGTGTTCTTCGACGTGTGACGCGCGGCCGGCGCACGCCGGCTTAGCCCGCTACCGCACCGCCGCGTGGCGCGATACCGACAGGCATCGCGCCACGCGGCGTTTTTCATGGTCCGTCATCATCATTCGATGCTGCGGCGCAGCGTGCCATATCGCGGGTGCCGACGGCCTTGCCACGGGCCTCCCGCCGCTGTATCGAACGCGCGATTGAGACGCATGCTGCGATAGCACACAAGTCGTTCGTCCGACACGATATCGTTTGCGCGTTACGCGGCGTATTCTTCGCTATCCGCAACGCTTCAATGAGATTGAATCGGAATAGGAAACAATTACGCATGTCATGCGCGACACCGCCCGGCAGGCCGTGCGCGCATTTTTTCTGACCGAGTGCCTTGAAACGCGTCTGACCGAAGTTGGCAGGCGCGTATTTTTTTGCGGCAACCGGCACACCGACGTGGCATGCGCCACTTCGTTCCGGTCAGCGCCGAATCTCCAGATAGCGGCTCGGCGTATCACCCAGAATGCGGCGAAACGCCGACGTGAACGCGCTTGCGCTCGCATACCCGAGATCGAGCGCGACCCGCGTCACCGGCTGCCCGTCGCTCAGGCGCGCGATCGCCGCGAGCATGCACACCTGCTGGCGCCATACGGCAAAACTCACGCCCGTCTGCGCACGGAACTGCCGCGTGAACGTCCGGCGGCTCAAGCCCGCGTCCGCGGCCACCTGGTCGAGATCGGCCGCGATCGACGGCGACGCGAGCAGGTGCCGGCACACCTTCGCCAGCCGTGCGTCGGCCGGCAGCGGCGCATGCAGCGACAGGCGCGGCATCGTCGCGATTTCCGCGACCAGCAGCGCCATCAGCTTGCCCGCGCGCCCGTCGACGTCGTACAGGGCCGGCAAGTCGATCGCATCGTCGATCAGTTGCCGCAGCAGCGCCGATACGCCATACACACCGCACTGCTCGGGCAGGCCCGCCTCCTGCGCGGCGGCGCCGGACACGAAC
This sequence comes from Burkholderia sp. AU6039, assembly GCF_002223365.1. Taxonomy (NCBI): domain Bacteria; kingdom Pseudomonadati; phylum Pseudomonadota; class Betaproteobacteria; order Burkholderiales; family Burkholderiaceae; genus Burkholderia; species Burkholderia sp. AU6039. The sequence continues at coordinate 1,345,338 of NZ_NKFK01000005.1, read as the reverse complement.
GTGTTGAGCATCGTGACCGGCCCGGTCATCGTCATTTCGTGCCGCACGCCGGCCGGCACCCAGCACGCGCGCTGCGGCGGCACCAGCCAGCGCCCGTGCGGCGTCGACACGCTGATCGTGCCACGCGACGCGAACGCGAATTGCCCGCGCCCGTGCGCGTGTTCCGGAAACGTCGTGCCCGCCGCATAGTCGTTCGCGGTCACGACCACGCTCCGGGGAATGTTTTCGTAGGGATCTAGCAGCGTATTTCTCACGGCCCGAATTCCATCATCAATGACCCGATATCGAAGGCGGGTCTCCTTCGCGCGATCTACGATCCGCTCCACCCTTGCGCGACCTGACGGCCGCAAGACCCGTCGGCCTGATCGGCCGGATTACCACTGCATCGGAGCGGACATGCCGAATACGTTTCATCGCGTGGGGGACGGCCCCCACCCTGTTCTTGTACTGCCCGGCTGGTTCGGCGACGCCCACGCGTTCGAACCCGTCGAAGCGTGGCTGTCGCGCAAGCACTTCAGCTATGTATTCATGGACTACCGAGGCTACGGCCGGATGCGCGACGCAGCGGGCTACTTCACGATCGACGAGATCGCCGCCGACGCGCTCGCGCTGGCCGATACACTCGATTTCGCGACCTTCAGCATCGTCGGCCATTCGATGGGCGCGATGGCGGCCGAGAAAGTCGCCGTCATCGCGCCCGGGCGTGTGCGCGCGCTGGTACCGGTCACGCCCGTGCCTTGCGGCGGCCTGCCGTTCGACGCGGAGAAACGTGCGCTATTCGAGCGCGCCGCCGACCACGTCGCCAATCGCCGGACCATCATCGATCGCAGCACCGGCGGCCGGCTGCCCGCATCCTGGGTCGAGTGGAAAGCCGCGTATTCGGCAGCCCGTTCGTCGCCGCCGGCGTTCGGCGCGTACTTCCGCGCGTGGGCCGATACGGATTTCGGCGACGAGATCGCCGGCATCCATCCGGTGAAAGTACTGATCGGCGAGCACGATCCGGCGTTCGACGCGGCACTGATGGCCCGCACCTACCTGCGGCGTTATCCGCTCGCCACCGTCGACGTGCTGCGCAATGCCGGCCACTACCCGATGAACGAGACGCCGCTCGCGCTGGTCGCGGCGATGGAAGCGTTCCTGCTCGCCGTGACGGCGAACCCCGTCGGCAACCCCTGACGACGCGCGACGCGCAAGGAGCATGGCGGTCATGCGCATCACCGCAGCATGAACGACATCGCCGACAAGCTGTTCAGCGTGCGCACCACATGCTCGACCGAAGGCCCGTCGAAGCGCAGCGTCACCGCATCGACGCGCTCCAGCGACGGCAGCACGCAGAACAGGTCGGCCTGCGCCGCCGTCTGCACGCGCAGCGTGCACGCGGCCGGCGCGGGCCGGTGGGCGCCGGCGCGTACGCCTGCCGACAGTGCGTGCGCAACCGCTTCGCGCGCCGCCGCTGCGATCCGCGCACATGACGCGGCGGGCGTGAGCGTATCGCCGCTCGACGCGCCGCCGGCCGTCTTGACCGTCTCGAAATGCGCATCCGGAAACAGCGGCTGCGTTTCCTCCGCGAACACGTCGTCGCCCGTGGCCAGCGCGACGTGCGCGCCGTATTCGCGCGCCAGCGCACCGTACAGCCCGGCTTCGCCGAGTTCGACGCCGTTCAGCCATACCTGCGTAAACGCAAAGCTGTTGATCGTGTGCGCGAGCACGCCGCGCGTCTGCGATTTCGCGTGATAGCCGATCATGAACACGAGATCGGGCTGCTGCTCGAGGCCCGTCATCATCCCGAGCGTGCGCGGCTTGCCGAGGACGACACGCGCACGCGCATCGAGCCCGTCGGGCAGCAGGTTGCGGAAACCGCCGTGCGAATCGTTGACCCACACCGCCTGCGCGCCGCCCATGAACGCGCCTTCGATCGCCGCGTTCGCCTCGGCGGTCATCCAGCGGCGCGCCCGCTCGTATTCCGGATTGCCGGCGCGCGTCTGCTCGATGGCGAATACGCCGGCGACACCTTCGATGTCGGTCGAAATCAGGATCTTCATGACTGGGTAAGACGTCCTTCGTGGCCTTCGTTGAACAGGCGATCGAGATCGGGCACCGCATCGCGCAGCGATTGCCGCACGTGGCCGTCGCGCCCGGCCACCGTCACGGCCTGCAGCAGCGCGTCGGCGATCGCATGCTCGACGCTTTCGGCCGCGGCCATGAACAGCGGATCGAGCGCCGCATCGGCGACGAGGGCCGGCAGCGCGAGGGTCGATGCGTCGTGCGCGATCGTGTAGGCGGTGGAGAATGCGAGCGCGATGTCGCCGCTGCCGTGCCCGTAGACCGAGCCCGTGCGGGCCAGCCCCGCCCCGGCGCGGCGCGCGAGCCGCGACAGTTGCCGCGCATCGAGCGGCGCGTCGGTCGCCAGCAACAGGATGATCGATCCTTGCTCCGGCGGCGCCGCATGCGCGGCCCCGGCCGCGCGCCGTTGCGCGACGATGCGTCCGACCGGCACGCCGCCGAGCGTCAGCATCGGCAGCCGGCCGAAATTCGCGAGCACGAGTGCGCCGACCGTGTAGGGCCGCCCGGCCGCAACGGCAACGCGCGATGCCGAACCGATCCCGCCCTTCAGGTCGAAGCTCGACATCCCGCGCCCCGCGCCCACCGCGCCGCGTGCGACGTCACGCGATGCCGCGCGGCACGCGTCGTCGTAATGCGCGGCCGTGACCGCGAACGCCTGGATATCGTTCAGATAGCCGTCATTGCACTCGAACACGAGCGGGTTGACGGTCGACCAGTCGCGGCCGACCTGCGGATTCGCCGCGATCGCCGCACGTATCTGCGCCTGCGCGAGCGCGCCGACGCCGAACGTATTGGTCAGCGCGATCGGCGTCTCGAGCGTGCCGAGTTCGTCGACCTGCACGAGCCCGACACTCTTGCCGAAGCCGTTGATCACCGCCGCCCCGGCCGGCACCTTGCTGCGGTACACGTCGCCCGGATGCGGCTTCACGACGGTCACGCCCGTTTGCACGTTGCCCGCATCGAGCGTGCAATGGCCAACCGTCACGCCCGGCACGTCGGCGATCGTGCCGCGCGGCCCGGCCGGCAGCGTCGCCGTCCACATCGGTGCATCGCGCATCAGCGGCGCTCCAGCTTCGGATCGAGCGCGTCGCGCAGCCCGTCGCCGAGCAGGTTGAACGCGAGCACGGTCAGGAAGATCGCCAGGCTCGGGAAGATCGCGATGTGCGGCGCCGTCACCATGTCCGCGCGCGCCTCGTTGAGCATCGCGCCCCACTCCGGCGTCGGCGGCTGCGCGCCGAGCCCGAGGAACGACAGGCTCGCGGCCGTGATGATCGACGTGCCGATCCGCATCGTGAAGTAGACGACGACCGACGATACGGTGCCCGGCAGGATGTGCCGCATGATGATCGTCCAGTCCGACGCGCCGATGCTGCGCGCGGCCTCGACGTAGGTCATGTGCTTGAGCATCAGCGTGTTGCCGCGCACGAGCCGCGCGAACGCCGGGATGCTGAAGATCGCGACCGCGCAGATCACGTTGACCATCCCGTTGCCGAGGATCGCCACCACGCCGATCGCGAGCAGGATGCCCGGGAACGCGAACAGCACGTCGGCCACGCGCATCGTGATGCGATCCCACCAGCCTTCGTAGTAGCCGGCGAGCAGCCCGAAGAACGTGCCGATCACCGCGCCGAGCGCGACCGAGAAGAAGCCGGCCGCGAGCGAGATGCGCGTGCCCGTGATGATCCGGCTGAAGATGTCGCGGCCGAGCGAGTCGACGCCGAACCAGTGCACGGCCGACGGCCCCGCGTTCAGCGCGTCGTAGTCGAAATAGTTCTCCGGATCGAACGGCACGATGTGCGGGCCGACGAACGCCAGCACGACGAGCGCCAGCACGAAGCCGCCCGCGACGAGCGCGACGGTCTGCTTGCGGAACTTGCGCCAGAATTCGCGCCACGGCGTGCGGATCGCGGCGGGTGCGGCCGGCGCCGCGGTCTGGACTGTCGCGTTCATTTGCGCCTCACTTGAACCGGATGGTCGGGTTGATGACCGCGTACAGCACGTCGACGGTCAGGTTGATCAGGATGAACTCGAGCGAAAACAGCAACACGATCGCCTGGATCACCGGGTAGTCGCGCATCGTTACCGCGTCGACGAGCAGGCGGCCGAGCCCCGGCCAGTTGAACACGACCTCGACGACGATCGAGCCGCCGAGCAGGAAGCCGAACTGCAGCCCCATCATCGTGACGACCGGAATCATCGCGTTGCGCAGGCAGTGCTTGAGCACCACCATCGGCTCGTGCACGCCTTTCGCACGCGCGGTGCGCACGAAATCCTCGTTCAGCACCTCGACGAACGACGCCCGCGTGAAGCGCGCCATCACGGCCGCGACCGCGGCGCCGAGCGTCAGCGACGGCAGCACGTAGCTCTTCCACGAACCGTCCGGCACGACCGGCAGCCAGCCGAGCTTCACCGAGAAGACTTCCATCAGCAGCATGCCGAGCGCGAACGCGGGAAACGAGATGCCCGACACCGCGAGCGTCATGCCGAGGCGATCCGGCCAGCGGTTGCGCCATACCGCCGACGCGATGCCGATCGCCATCCCGAAGGCCGTCGCCCACACCATGCTGACGAGCGTCAGCATCAGCGTCGGCATGAAGCGCTCGCCGATCTCGGTCGAGACCGGCCGCTTGCTGCGCGTCGACATGCCGAAGTCGCCGTGCGCGATCTTCGTGAAGAAGTTCACGAACTGCGCGGGCAGCGGCCGGTCGAGCCCGAGATCGGCACGCACGAGCGCGATCGTCGCGTCGTCGGCTTCAGGGCCGGCCGCGAGCCGCGCCGGGTCGCCCGGCAGCAGGTGGACGAACAGGAACACCAGCACCGCGACGATCGCGAGCGTGGGCAGCAGGCCGAACAGGCGTTTGACGAGAAAATTCAGCATGGGGCACCGATCGAATCAGCGTGCCGGCGGCTCGCGCCGCCGGCACCGCATGGCGGACGAGCCGCCGTCATCACCACTGTCATTTCAGCGAGATTTCGTCGAAGTTGAACGAGCCGTCCGGCATCACGTACGCGCCCTGCAACCGCTTGCTGCGCGCATACACGATCTTCTCCTGCACGAGGAAGATCCACGGTGCGTCGGTCCAGATCTGCTTCTGCGCATCGGCGTAGAGGTCGGTCTTCTTCGCGCGATCGACCGTCTCGAGCGCCTTCGTCAGATTGCCGTCGACCGTGTCGTTCTTGTAGTACGCGGTGTTGACGAGCTTCGGCGGCGCCGACGCGCCGGCGAGCAGCGGCGTGATCGCCCAGTTCGCTTCGCCGGTCGACGACGACCAGCCGATGTAGTACATCCGCACCGGCGCCTTCGCCGGATCCGGCGCGCTCTCGACCTTCGCGACGCGCTCGCCGGCCTCCAGCGCCTGCACCTGCACCTTCACGCCGACCTGCGCGAGCTGCTGCTGCACGAACTGGATCGCCTTCTGCGACGTCGAGTTGTTATACGCGGACCACAGCGTCGTCTCGAAGCCATTCGGATAGCCGGCCTCCTTCAGCAGCGCGCGCGCCTTCGCCGGGTCGTACGGCCACGGGCCCAGCTTCGTCGCATAGTCGACGCCCTGCGGCACCACGCCGGTGGACGGCGTCGCGAAGCCGGAGAACGCAACCTTCGCGAGCGCTTCCTTGTTCACCGCGTAGTTCAGCGCCTGGCGCACCTTCGGGTTGTCGAACGGCTTCTGCAGCATGTTCAGCGACACGTAGCGCTGCACGATCGACGGCCGCTCCACGATGTCGACCTTCGGGTTGCCCTTCAGGTCGACCGCCTGCTCGAACGGGATGCGGAACGCGAAATCGGCTTCGCCCGTCTTGATCAGCGCGGCACGCGTGTTGTTGTCGACCACCGGCTTCCAGTCGATCGCGTCGATCTTCGGATAGCCCTTCTTCCAGTAGCCGGCGAACTTCTTCACCTTCAGGTCGTCGGTCTGCTTCCATTCGACGAACTCGAACGGGCCGGTGCCGACCGGATGCAGCGCGATGTCGCGGCCCCACTTCTTCAGCGCGGCCGGCGAGATCATCACGGCCGACGGGTGCGCGAGCGTGTTGATCAGCGCCGAGAACGGCTCGCGCAGCGTGATCTTCACCGTGTACGGATCGACCACTTCGGTCTTCTCGATCACGCGGAACATGTTGTAGCGCTTCAGGTGGTTCGCGGGATCGGTCACGCGGTCGAAGTTCGCCTTCACGGCCGCCGCGTTGAAATCGGTGCCGTCATGGAACTTCACGCCCTGGCGCAGCTTGATCGTGTACGTCTTCGCATCGGGGCTCGCGTCGTAGCTCGTCGCCAGCACGTTGACGAGCTTCATGTCCTTGTCGAAGCCGAACAGCCCCTGGTAGAACGACTTGACGACGGCCTGCGACACCGTGTCGTTCGCGTCGTACGGGTCCATCGTCGTGAACGTCGAATCCACCGCCATCACCGCGGTCTGCTGCGCGAACGCGGGCACCGCGGCCGACAGCGCGAACGCGCCGGCAAGCGCGACGAAACACGCGCGCGGACGAAACATCGTGAACGGATGCTGCTTGGTCATGTTGCTGGGCTCCTATCGGTGAATCGGTGACGCCTCACGGGCGTTTCGGTTTCGACTTCCTGCACGCTCGCGCATCGCCATGGCGACGCATTGCTTCAGTACGCGCCGCCGACGCGATGCGTCGCGACGTAATGATCGGGGCCGACCGCGACGAGCGGTGCGACGACCGGGTCGTCGCCGACCGCGCGGATCGGGCTCGGGATTTCGTCCGCCGCCAGCTGGCGCGGCGCGTGCCTGCGTGCCGGATCGGCCACCGGCACCGCGCTCATCAGCTTCTTCGTGTACGGGTGCTGCGGCGCCTCGAACACCGCGCGGCGCGGGCCGATCTCGACGATCTGGCCGAGGTACATCACCGCGACGCGATGGCTGATGCGCTCGACCACCGCCATGTCGTGCGAGATGAACAGGTACGCAACGCCGAGCTCGCGCTGCAGGTCGAGCATCAGGTTGACGATCTGCGCCTGCACCGACACGTCGAGCGCCGACACCGATTCGTCGGCGATCACGACCTTCGGGTTCAGCGCGAGCGCGCGCGCGATCGCGATCCGCTGGCGCTGGCCGCCGGAGAATTCATGCGGATAGCGGCGCGCGGCCTCGGGCGGCAGGCCGACCTTGTCGAGCAGCCAGTCGACGCGCGCCTGCGCTTCGCGGCCGCTCGCGACGCCGTGCACCAGCAGCGGCTCCATGATCGAGAAACCCACGGTCAGGCGCGGGTTCAGCGACGCGAAAGGATCCTGGAAGATGAACTGGATGTTCCGGCGCAGCGCCTGCAGGTCCGGGCCTTTCAGCGCACTGATGTCGCGGCCGTCGAATTCGATCGAGCCGCTCTGCGATTCGACGAGGCGCAGCAGCGAGCGGCCGGTGGTCGACTTGCCGCAGCCCGATTCGCCGACCAGCGCGAGTGTCTCGCCCGCGCGCAGTTCGAAGCTCACCCGTTCCACCGCATGCACGTATTGCGACACGCGGCCGAACACGCCGCTCTTCACCGGGAAGCGCGTCACGAGATCGCGCACGCGCAGGATCGGAGACGCGGACTGATCGACGGGCCGCTGCGCAGCGTCGTTCGCCGCGGGTGCGGGCGACGCAGCCGGTGCTGCCGTGCTCGCGCCCTCCACCTTCAGCAGCGGGAATTTCTCGGGCGCATCGGTGCCCTGCATCGAGCCGAGTTTCGGCACGGCCGCGAGCAACGCGCGCGTGTAGCGATGCTCAGGCGCCGCGAAGATGCGGTCCGACTCGCCCTCCTCGACCTTCTCGCCGCGATACATCACGAGCACGCGGTCGGCCACTTCGGCCACCACGCCCATGTCGTGCGTGATGAAGATCACGCCCATGTTCATCTCGTCCTGCAGCCCGCGCACCAGTTGCAGGATCTGCGCCTGGATCGTCACGTCGAGCGCGGTCGTCGGCTCGTCGGCGATCAGCAGCGACGGCCGGCACGACAGCGCCATCGCGATCATCACCCGCTGCCGCATCCCGCCCGACAACTGGTGCGGATAGCGCGCGAACACGCGGCGCGCTTCCGGGATGCGCACGAGTTCGAGCAGCCGTAGCGTTTCCGCGCGTGCTTCCGACAGGCTTTTCGACTGGTGCAGCGCGATCGCCTCGCTGATCTGGTCGCCGACCGTGAACACCGGGTTCAGCGACGTCATCGGCTCCTGGAAGATCATCGCGATATCCGCGCCGCGAATGCCGCGCATCGTCGCGCCGCTGGCCTGCGCGAGATCGACAATCGCGCCCCCGCGCCGGCGGAACGCGATCCGGCCGTTCGTGATCGCGCCGCCGCCGTGCTCGACGAGCCGCATCAGCGCAAGCGACGTAACCGACTTGCCCGAGCCCGATTCGCCGACGATCGCGAGCGTCTCGCCGCGGTCGACGTGAAACGACACGTTGCGTACCGCGTCGAACGTCGCGCCTTCGCGGCGGAACGTGACCGACAGGTCGTCGACGGCCACCACGCGCTGCTCGGGCAGCACCAGGCCGGACGGGTTACGGCTCGAAGTCATCGTGGGTCTCCTCCTCGTGCGGGCCGGAATCAGGCCGTGTCGTCGTCGCGATAGATGCCGACCACCGGCGCTTCACCGACGCGCGCATAGCCGCGGTACATCCCTTCGGTGTTGAACGGCATCGCGACGTTGCCCTGCGCATCGACCGCGATGATCCCGCCGCGGCCCGCGAGGCGCGGCAGCTTGTTCATCACGACGTCGTGCGCGGCCTCGGCGAGCGATGCGCCGCGATACGCGATCTGCGCGGCCACGTCATGCGCGGTCGCGAGCCGGATGAACATCTCGCCGGTACCCGTCGACGACACCGCGCAGGTTGCGTCGTCCGCATAGCAGCCCGCGCCGATGATCGGCGAATCGCCGACACGCCCCGGCTGCTTGTTCGTGATGCCGCCCGTCGAAGTCGCCGCCGCGATGTGGCCGTGCTGGTCGCATGCGACCGCGCCGACCGTGCCGTGCTTGCGGTCCGGATCGAGCGGTTCGGCCGGCTGCTGCGAGGGTGATGCGCCGAACGTGAACGTCGCCGCGTCGTGGTCGAGCATGGCGCCCGCCGCTGCGCGCGCCTTGACCCACTGCGCGTGACGCGCCTCGGTGTGGAAGTAGTCCGGTTCCGCGAGTTCGAGCCCCTGCGCGGCCGCGAACGCATCGGCGCCCTCACCGGCGAACAGCACGTGCTCGCTGGCTTCCATCACGCGCCGCGCGGCCAGCACCGGATTGCGCACGCGCGTCGCGCAGCAGATTGCGCCGGCGCCAAGCGTCGCGCCATCCATCACCGCCGCGTCGAGTTCGTGCTTGCCCTCCGCCGTATAGACGGCGCCGCGTCCTGCGTTGAACAGCGGACAATCCTCGAGCATCCGCACCGCGACGGTGACGGCGTCGAGCGCGCTGCCGCCGTCGGCCAGCACCTGCTGCGCGGCCGTCAGGATGGCGGTCAGTTCGGCACGGTACTGACGTTCGGTGTCGGAATCCATCGCCTCGCGCAGGATCGTGCCTGCGCCGCCGTGAATCGCAACGATCGCGGGTGAAGTCATGTTTTTTTCGGACGGTGAGTAGAAGGGTTGGCGGCCGGCAGCGTCGCTTGCGGCTGGACGAGCCACGGCAGCAGGAATTCGGTCATCTCGGCCGCGGATTTCGCGGACCGGTGCGTGCGCAGCGCGACCGCGTCGATCAGCGCCTCGATCATCGCGAGCACGGCCGCTTCCGACGTCGCCGCGAAGCGCCGTTCGGCCTTGACGTACAGGTTCAGCGACGCGATCGGCGCAAGCGGCGATTGCGGGCCGTCGGAGATGCCCAGCACGCGCGCACCGCGCGCCGCCGCGCGACGGGCCAGTTCGATGGTGTCCTTCACGTAGCGCGGAAACGCGAGCGCGATCACGAGATCGCGCGAGTCGGCCGTGTACAGCCGCCGCGCCGCGTGCGACGGGCCGCCGAGCAGCGCGAGCGATTGCACGTTGTCATGGCAGACGGACAGCCCGTGCTCCATCAGCCCGGTGAGAAACGCGCTCGACCCCGCGCCGAGAATCAGCACGCGCCGCGCGCCGACGATCGCCTCGACCGCGGCCTCGACATCGGCTGCGTCCAGTTGCGCACGCGTGTTCTCGATGTTCGCGACGGCCTGGTCGAATACCGCATCGATCCACGCGGCGCCGCGTACGCCGGACTCCTGCTCCTGCGCGGAACGCAGCCGCTCGACCGGCCCGAGCGTCGCCTCGAAGCCACGCACGAGCGCCGCGCGCATCGCCGGATAGCCGTCGAAACCGAGCGCCTTCGCGAAGCGGTTCGCGGTCGCGATCGACGCATTCACGGCCTGCGCGAGTTCGTCGATGCGCATCGTCGCCGCGCGGAACGGATTCGCGAGCACGAACTCGCCCATGCGGCGGTGGATCGGCGTCATCAACGGCATCGCCGACGCGATCCGCTCGGCGATCGCGGGTTCGTCGTGACTGGCGTCGGGCGGAACGAGAGGCGTCATGCGAAGGGTTGTTGCAAGGATGATGAAAATGAATTTACACAACTCCCGTCTCGAAAAGAAATAAATTTTCATCAGGGTTGTCACGTCCCGCCCCACGCCTTTTCGATCACCCGATGCGTGCACTGCCCCGCCGCACGGGCCTTCGCGCGTGATCGCCGTGCGTTGCCACGCACGCCGCGTGGCCGCGTTCCTCGGGAAAACCCCGAGTAAGTTCGTTCGAATGCATTTTCACGTTGACCGGATTCGAATTCGAACATAGGATGCTCGAAAATGATCAGTCGTCAGATAACATCGCAGCTCGATGACGACAAAATGTTCGTTCGAATACCGTATTTTCGATATAGGCGGGCATGAACCGCTCCCATCAAGATCGGACATCGTACGAATAAAACGAATAAGCCATCCCGGGCGGATGGCCCTTACGGATCGGCGGGCGCTGTACGCCCGCCCCTCTGACAGGAGACAGCAGTGAAGACAGTCAAGGCGTTGCGCTGGTGGATCATCGTGCTCGTATGTCTCGGCACGATCCTCAACTACCTCGCACGGAATTCCCTCGCGGTGCTCGCCCCCGAGCTGAAGCAGGTCTTTTCGATCTCGACGCAGCAGTATTCGTACATCGTCGGCGCGTTCCAGATCGGTTACACGATCATGCAGCCCGTGTGCGGCTTCGTCGTCGACCTGATCGGGCTGCGGCTCGGGTTCGCGCTGTTCGCGATGCTGTGGTCGGTGGTCGGCGTCGCGCACGGCTTCGCGTCGGGCTGGCTGTCGCTCGGCATCCTGCGCGGCTTTCTCGGCCTGTTCGAAGCCGCCGCGATCCCATCGGGGATGAAGGCGGTCGCCGAATGGTTTCCCGATCGCGAGAAATCCGTCGCGGTCGGCTATTTCAACGCGGGCACGTCGCTCGGCGCCGCGATCGCACCGCCGCTCGTCGTGTTCCTGTCGATGCGGTTCGGCTGGCAGGCCGCGTTCATGGCCACCGGCGCGCTCGGCTTCGTGTGGGCCGCGCTCTGGTACGCGCAGTACCGCTCGCCGGCCGATCATCCGCGCATCACGCCGCAGGAGCGCGCGCTGATCCGCGACGGCCAGGCGACGATGCCGCCCGTGTCGAAGCGTCGTATTCGCGACGTCGTCACCGCGCGGCGCTTCTGGGCCATCGCGCTGCCGCGCTTCTTCGCCGAACCCGCGTGGCAGACCTTCAGCTTCTGGATTCCGCTCTATCTCGCGACCGAGCGCCACATGGAACTCAAGCAGATCGCGATCTTCGCGTGGATGCCGTTTCTCGCGGCCGACCTCGGCGGCATCGCGGGCGGCTACCTGTCGCCGTATCTCGCGAAACGGTTCAAGCTGCCGCTCGTGTGGTCGCGCGTTGCCGGCGTCGCGCTCGGCGCGGTGCTGATGCTCGGTCCCGCGATGATCGGGCTCGTCGCGTCGCCGTACATGGCCATCGCGCTGTTCTGCGTCGGCGGCTTCGCGCACCAGATGATCTCCGCACTCGTCAACACGCTGTCGGCCGACGTGTTCGATCCCGAGGAAGTCGGCACCGCGAGCGGCTTCGCCGGAATGGCCGCGTGGATCGGCGGCCTCGGCTTCTCGCTGCTGGTCGGCGCGCTCGCCGACAAGATCGGCTATGCGCCGCTGTTCGCGTGCCTCGGCCTGTTCGACATCATCGGCGTCACGCTGCTCGCGGTGCTGATCCGCGGGCAGTCGAAGCAGGAACGCCTGCTCGCCCGGCACGCCTGACCTTCGCCCTTACCAGGAATCGCATTCATGACTTCGCTTCTTCATCCGCCCGTGTTCCGCGTCGCCGGCCAGCACGCGAACCGTGTGCTGCTCGCGTCCGAGGCGGGCGCAACCGTCGAGATCTTCGTGCTCGAGGAGGACATCGTACGGGTGCGCGTGCTGCCCGACGCGACGGCACGCAACCCGCGCACGTGGTCGATCGCACCGGGCCTCGAGGACGTACCGCTCGACGGGCGCGACCGCCTCGACCTGAGCGGCTTCGCGCTGCCCTCCTTTACCCTCGTCGAAGACGATGACAGCGTGTGCATCGAGACCGTACAGATCCGGCTCGCGGTGCACAGGCAAGGCGGCCATTGCACGTGGTCGATGCGCGACCCGGACGGCACATGGCGCGTCGCACTCGCCGACCGTGCCACGCAGGCGTACAACTTCGGCTGGTGGGACGATCGCGCGTATCACTACGTCGCCCGCGAGCGCGGCGACAAGGTGTTCGGCCTCGGCGAACGCGCGGGCGACCTCGACCGCACCGGCGCGCGCTTCGAGATGCGCAACATCGACGCGATGGGCTACAGCGCGAAGCACACCGACCCGCTGTACAAGCACATTCCGTTCTACATCACCTGGTCGCCCGCAGCGTGCCAGGGGTTCGGGCTGTTCTACGACACGCTGTCGGACTGCGCGTTCGACATGGGCCGCGAGCTCGACAACTATCACGGCCCGTACCGCTATTTCGTCGCCGAGCACGGCGATCTCGACTACTACTTCATCGCGTCGCCCGACACGCCGCTCGCGGCCGCGCGGCGCTTCACCTGGCTCACCGGGCGCCCCGCGCGCACGCCGAAATGGGGGCTCGGCTACTCGGGCTCGACGATGCGCTACACCGATGCGCCGGACGCGCAGCAGCAGATGAACCAGTTCGTCGAGCAATGCGACACGCACGACATCCTGTGCGATTCGTTCCACCTGTCGTCGGGCTATACATCGATCGGCGCGAAGCGCTACGTGTTCAACTGGAACCGCGACAAGTTTCCCGACGCGAAGGGCTTCGTGAAGCATTACCGCGACCACGGCATCCGTCTGTGCGCGAACATCAAGCCGTGCCTGCTGCGCGACCATCCCGCATTCGAAGAGGCGGCCAGGCGCGGGCTGCTGATCCGCTCGGCGTCCGGCGAGCCCGCATGGGTGCAGTTCTGGGACGAAGTCGGCGCGTATCTCGACTTCACGCAGCCCGACGCGTATCGCTGGTGGCGCGAGCAGGTCACGTCGGCGCTGCTCGAATACGGGATCGAGTCGACCTGGAACGACAACAACGAGTACGAGATCTGGTCGCCCGACGCGATCGCGCACGGCTTCGGCCAGCCGTATCCCGTGCGTGAAGCGAAGGTGCTGCAGACGATGCTGATGATGCGCGCGTCGCGCGACGCGCAGCGCGCGCATGCGCCGGCGCGGCGGCCGTTCCTCGTGTCGCGCTCCGGCGGCGCCGGCATGCAGCGCTACGTGCAGACCTGGTCCGGCGACAACTATACGTCGTGGGAAACCCTGCGCTACAACCTGAAGATGGGCCTCGGGCTCGCGCTGTCGGGCGTGTCGAACATCGGTCACGACATCGGCGGCTTCTCCGGGCCCGCGCCGTCGCCGGAACTGCTGCTGCGCTGGGTGCAGTTCGGCCTCTTCATGCCGCGCTTCAGCATCCACTCGTGGAACGACGACGGCACCGTCAACGAACCGTGGATGTATCCGGAGATCACCGCGCGGATCGCGTCGCTGATCAAGCAGCGCTACCGGCTGCTGCCCTACCTCTATCACCTGCTGTGGCTGTCGACGACGCGCTACGAGCCCGTGCTGCGGCCGACCTTCGCCGATTTCCCCGGCGACGCACGCTGCTACGACGAATGTGACGACATGATGCTCGGCGACGCGCTGCTCGTCGCGCCGGTCGTCGATCCCGGCCTGACGGCGCGCACCGTCTACCTGCCGTCGGGCGCGCGCTGGATGTGCTGCGCGAGCGCGCAAGCGTTCGACGGCGGCGCGAACGTGACGCTGCCCGCGCCGCTCGACACGCCGGTGATGCTGTTGCGCGAGGGCCGCGTGCTGCCGCTGAACGTTGCGGAACAGCATTTCGGCGCGCGTGCCGACACGCGCGGCTTCCTCGTCGCGCCGCGCATCGAGGACGGTGTCGCGTCCGGCGAATGCGTCGAGGACGATGGCGAGACGGAAGCATGGCGCGAAGGCGAATACGGGCTGTGGCGCATCGAGACCGGCCGCGAAGCGTCGGGCGCGTTCGGCGTATCGGTGCGCTGGGACGGCCGCCCGGCACGCCCGGCCGACCGCGTCGAGATCCTGTTGCCCGCGTCGCTGCAAGGCCCGGTCGCCGTGCGCGGCGCGCGCGTCGAGCAGGATGCGCAGGACGGCGCGTGGCGCCGGCTCGTCGTCGCACTCGACAGCTGAACCGCGTCACCCGCGCAAGACGGGCCGTTCACGCGGCCCGCCGCCCGCCACAGAGGAGGCGACCGAGCCTCCCGCCCACCTTGAAAAGATGATGAGATCTGGAGATCGTCAATGAAAGCACCCGTCAATCGCTATGCAATCCTGACTTTATCGGCCGCATTGCTCGGCACGACCGCCGCCCACGCGCAGAGCAGCGTGACGCTGTACGGCGTCGTCGACGATTCGCTCGCGTACGTGAACAACCAGCAGGGCCACTCGAACGTCTACATGCGCGACGGCAACCTGTATGCGTCGAAGTTCGGGCTGCGCGGCGACGAGGATCTCGGCGGCGGCACGCATGCGATCTTCGACCTGCAGTCCGGCTTCAACCTGAACAACGGCGCGCAATCCGCCGCCGGCCTGATCTTCAATCGCCAGGCTTTCGTCGGCCTGCGCAACGATCACTACGGCACGATGACGGCCGGCCGCCAGTACACGCCCTACTTCCTGTTCGTCGGCCCGTACGCGTCGAGCAGCTGGCTGACCGGCGCGACGGGCGCGCATCCGGGTGACATCGACGGCCTCGACACGACGACACGCGTGAACAACTCGGTCACCTATACGTCGCCGACCTTCGCCGGGCTGACCGCCAGCGCGATGTATGCATTCGGCGGCATTGCCGGCGCGACCGGCAAGGGCAACACGTTCAGCGCCGCGCTGCGTTATGCGAACGGGCCGATCGGCGTCGCGGCCGGCTACCTGCGCATCAACAGCTCGGGCTCGTCGGCGGGCTTCCTGAATCCGGCGACTGCCGCGTCGGGCAGCTTCGCGGTGTCGGTGCTGAACCAGGGCTACCTGACCGCGAGGGCCGTCGAGCAGGTCGCGGCGGCCGGCAACTACACGCTCGGCGACCTGACGATGGGCCTCAACTATTCCAACGTGAAGTACCTGCCCGGCAACGGCTCGGCGTTCACGGACACGGCCGTGTTCAACACCTACGGCGCGCTCGCCGCGTATCGCTTCACGCCGACATTCTCGGTGGCCGGCGCGTTCGCGTACACGCTCGCGTCGAAGGCGAACGGCATCAACAGTGCGGCCCGCTACCAGCAGTATTCGCTGAAGGAGTCGTACAGCCTGTCGAAGCGCACGACGCTCTATGCGCTGCAGGCGTACACGCATTCGAGCGGGCAGACGCTCGGTGCGCAAGGCGCGGGCCACGTGATCGACGCGGCGCCGATCGTCGGCGATTCGCAGCAGCTCACGCCATCGACGACGCACGGCCAGTTCGTCGGCATGGCCGGCATCGCCGTCACGTTCTGAACCCTCGCGGCAGCGCTTTCGGCACGCTGCCCCTGCCCCGGACGACACGCGCATTTCCCGCATTCCACGCGCGCCGTCCGGGCGCCCGATATACGTCCGCCACGACGTTCGCAGCGCCCCGTCCGCCCGCCGGGCGAACCTCCCGGGTTTTCTCGATCTTCTCAATACCTTACAATTCGTCAGGTTTATCTCTTCTGCATGCCCCTTCTTGCAGTCCTGACACCGCGGTACACTCGACGCACGCCGTATCAGGGTCCGACGCGCGACACGCGCGCCGGGCGGCGTCGCGCCTCGTTGCGCCCACAACTGGATGCCAGCCATGCCAGATTCCCGTCCCTCGCCCCGCACGACGTTCAAGCCGCAGGTCGTCCTGCCCGCGCTCGCGGTCATCGGCGCGCTGCTCGTCGTGTGCGCGCTGCACCCGAGCGAAGCCGGCGCGCTGTTCTCCGCCGGCCAGCAATGGGTCATCGCACGCTTCGACTGGTTCTACGTGCTCGCCGTCACCGGCTTCCTCGTGTTTCTCGTGCTGATCGCCGCCAGCGACTTCGGCAACATCCGGCTCGGCCCCGACGACGCCGAACCCGAATTCAGCTTCGTGTCGTGGACAGCGATGCTGTTCGCGGCCGGCATGGGCATCGGCCTCATGTATTTCGGCGTCGGCGAGCCGATGCAGCACTTCCTGAAGCCGCCGACCGTCGACCCCGGCACGCCCGCCGCCGCGCGCGAGGCGATGCTGATGACGTTCTTCCACTGGGGCTTCCACGCGTGGGCGATCTATGGGCTGATGGGGCTCGTGCTCGCGTACTTCGGCTTCCGCTACAACCTGCCGCTGACGCTGCGCTCGGGGCTGTATCCGGTGCTGCGCGAGCGCATCAACGGCTGGATCGGCCACACGGTCGATGCGTTCGCGCTGGTCGGCACGGTCGCCGGCATCGCGACGACGCTCGGCTACGGCGTGATGCAGATCAGCGCCGGCCTGCACACGGTCGTGGGCTGGGACACCAGCGGCAACGCGTTCCGCATCGGGCTCGTCGTGCTGGTCGTGCTGCTCGCGGGTGCTTCCGCCGCGAGTGGCCTCGACAAGGGCGTGCGGCGGCTGTCCGAGCTGAACCTGCTGCTCGCGTTCCTGTTGCTCGCGTTCGTGGTCGTCGCGGGACCCACGTCGTTCCTGCTGCGCGCGCTCGGCGACAACATCGGCCAGTACCTGTCGCATCTCGTCGACCTGTCGTTCCGCACCTATGCGTACGCGTCGCCGCGCGAGGAAGGCTGGTTCGGCGGCTGGACGATCCTCTACTGGGCCTGGTGGGTGTCGTGGTCGCCGTTCGTCGGCATGTTCATCGCGCGCATCTCGCGCGGCCGCACGATCCGTCAGTTCGTGATCGGCGTGCTGCTCGTGCCGACCGCGTTCAACCTCGTGTGGATGACCGTGTTCGGCAACAGCGCGATCTGGCTCGATACGCACGGCGCGGCCGGCGCGCTCGCGCAGACGGCCACCAACGTCGACGCGCTGCTGTTCCGTTTCTTCGACTTCCTGCCGCTGTCGCAAGGACTGTCGATCGTCGCGATCGTGCTGATCGCGGTGTTCTTCGTCACGTCCGCCGATTCCGGCGCGTTCGTGCTCGACCAGATCGCGACGCGCGGCAACGCGCACTCGCCCGTGTGGCAACGGCTGTTCTGGGCCGCGCTGCTCGGCGTGACGGCCGCGGTGCTGCTCGTCGCTGGCGGCCTGGGCGCGTTGCAGGCGATGACGCTGATCGCCGCGCTTCCGGTGGCGATCATCATGCTCGCGCTCTGCTACGGGCTGTGGCGCGGGCTCGCGGCCGACCGCGTGCACTATTCTCAGGACATCGCGCCCGCGACGAGCTTCTGGACCGGCCAGCACTGGCGCCACCGCCTGACGCACATCCTGCGGCAGACGACCGAAGCCGAAGCGCGCCAGTTCGTCGCCGAGACGGTCGAGCCCGCGTTGCGCAAGGTCGCCGACGAGCTGCGCGCGAGCGGCGTCGATGCGAACGTGCAGCGCGACAGCGACGATGCCGTGCGGCTCACCGTGCCGACCGCCGACCACCGCGATTTCGTGTACGGCGTGCGCGTGACGGTGAAATCCGCCGCCGCGTTCCTGGTGCGCGAGGCAGCCGAGCCGGAAGCGGAACGGGCCCACGTGTACGGGATCGTCACGTTCTTCGAGGATGGGCGGCTCGGCTACGACGTCGAATACCTGCGCGGCGACGAAGTGATTGCCGATGTGCTGCGCCAGTACGAACGCTACGTGTCGCTCGCGGCCGACAAGCGCACGCATCTGCTGAGCCGCGCGCCGGGGCATGCGACGGAGGCCGAATGAGCTCCGCCCTTGCCACGCCGTGGCGGTTCGCCATCCACGATGGAGCGGCACGATGACCGGACTCCTGCAAAGCCGCGCCTCCGACGTCATCGCGCTCGGCACGCTCGCCGTGCTCTATCTCGGCGGCGCCGGCATCGCGCTGTGGCGAATCCGGGCCGCGGCGCCGCGCGGCAAGGTCTACTGGATCGTCTGCGCGACGCTGCTCGCCGGCGGCGCCATCGCGATGGGCATCAACCTGTCGCCGGTGCCGGACACCGGGAACATGCCGCCCGGGTTTGCACTCGGCGTCGAAGCCGTCTTGCTCGGTCTCGCCCTGGTCGCCGGCGGATGCGCGTGGTTGATGTTGCGCGCGCGGCGACACTGACGCGCGTGCGTCACGCGGCCCGGCTTCGTCCCGCGCGAACGGCCACGCGCGGGGCGAACCGGCCGGCCCTTCGTTGACCTGCCTCGTTACCGCAACGCGTTACGCGGACGGTGCCCGCGCCGTCACGAGCCAGCATGCCGCGTCGAAGCGCACATCGGCACCCTCCACGTAAGGCGCGAACGCGGCACGCATCGTGTCGACCACGCGCCGCCGGGTCGCCTCGTCCACCTCCAGTAATGCCAGCCCGACCGGGCCCAGCCGCGAGATGTAGTCGTCCAGCGCGGAAGCAGGCAGCGCGCACGCCAGATCGACCGGCTCGATCGCGATGTCCGCCCAGCCGCTGTCCGACAGCACCGACGCAACGCGCTGCCGGTCGCCGAACGCGAATTGCCCCGGCGCGCCGGGCCGCCGGGCGGGCAGGTTCGGCAGCAACGGCGCGGCGGCCCGCTCGCCGATCGTCATGAACGGATTGTCGGCCGCGCTGCGCCATGCGATGAACCGCATCTGCGCATTCGGCCGTGCCGCATGCCGCAGATTCTCAAAAGCACGAACCGGATCGTCGAAGAACATCACACCCAGGCGCGACACGATCAGGTCGACGCTCGCGGGCTCGAACGCATGGGTCTGCACATCCGCGCGCACGAAACGGGCGCGAACGCCGCTGCGCTCGGCGCGCGCCTGCGCGGCGTCGATCATCCGGGCCGAGATATCGATGCCCGTGCATTGCGCGTCCGCCGCGAGCCGCCGCGCGATCGCGAGCGTGACCGCGCCCGTGCCGCAGCCGACGTCGAGCACGCTGCGCGCGGACGACGTGGCCGCCGCATCCACGAGCAACTTTTCCAGCGGCTCGAACATCCGATCGATCGGCGCCTGCGTGTCGACCCACGCGCGCCCCGACGGGCCGTTCCACAGCGCGGATTGTTCGTCATTGGGCTGGCTGGTTTCCATCGTCGATTCCCCTTCTGGCTCATTGATCGTGCCTCGCACTATGCTGCTTCAAGCCGGCTTGAGGTCAAGCCCCCGGGCCGTGCTCAAGCGCCCTGTCGCGCCCGGTTTTTTTCACATTTCTTACATTCGCGCTGCGTATCGTTGACGACTTTCCTACGGTGCCTCCCATGCGACGACTCCTCACGCGCGCACTGCTCGTGCGCTGCGCTCCCCTTGCTGCCCTCGCCGCGCTGTCGGCGTGCTCGAACCACATCGATTCGCCGGCCGATCCGGCGAGCGCATCGGCCAACGTCCAGGCCGCATGGGTCGAGATCGGCGAGTCGAACCAGGCGATCGCGCGCGTCATCACGAACTACACACCCGCGTCGGCCGGCGATCCGCTGTGCCCGCAACTGACCGTCGACGGCAAGCTGTCGCGCATGGCCGTGCGCGCGGGCGCCGCGACCCTTGCCCAGCGGCCCACCGCCAGCGATCCGTCCGATTCGAAGCCGTCGAGCTTCCCGGTGTCCGTCTGCGAGATGACGCTACCGGCGGGCGCGCAGGCGGCAAGCGTCGCGGGCCGCACGCTGCCGCTGCCGAAGGCGCAGCCGCAACGCATCGCGATCATCGCCGATACCGGCTGCCGCATGAAGAAAGCTGACAACGCGTGGCAGGCGTGCAACGACGCGACGGTGTGGCCGTTCGACACGATCGCCGCCAGCGTCGCGAAGCTGTCGCCCGACCTCGTGATGCACATCGGCGACTATCACTATCGCGAGAACGCTTGCCCGCCGGACATCGCCGGCTGCAAGGACAGCCCGTGGGGCTATGGCTGGGATACGTGGCAAGCCGACCTGTTCCGCCCGGCCGCCCCGCTGCTCGCGAAGGCGCCATGGGTCGTCGTGCGCGGCAACCACGAGGAATGCGCGCGGGCAGGCCAGGGCTGGTTCCGCTTCCTCGATCCGCGCCCGTATTCGGCCGCGCGCTCGTGCGACGATCCGGCCAACGACAACAACGCGAACTATTCGGAACCCTATGCGGTGTCGCTCGGCGGCGGCTCGCAGGTGATCGTGTTCGACACCGCGAAGGTCGGCCGCACGCCGCTCAAGACGACCGACGCGCAATTCGGCATCTACCAGAAGCAGTTCCAGACGGTCGCCGCGCTCGCGTCGAAGGCCGGCATGACGACGACGATCTTCACGAACCACCATCCGATCCTCGCGTTCGCGCCGATCGCCGGCAGCACGCCCGCGCCGGGCAACCTCGCGCTGCAGTCGGTGATGTCGAGCCTCAACGCGCAGGCGTACTACCCGCCCGGCGTGCACGTCGCGCTACACGGGCACGTGCACGACTTCCAGGCAATCAACTTCTCGTCCGGGCATCCGGCGACGATCGTGTCCGGCAACGGCGGCGACAATCTCGACGTCGCGCTGCCCGACCCGTTCCCGGCCGGCCTGACGCCCGCACCGGGCGCCGTGATCGAACGGCTGTCGCACAACAACAGCTTCGGCTTCCTGATCATGGACCGCCGCGCCGCCCCGGCGACCGGCTGGGTGTTCCACGCGTATTCGGCGGCCGGCAAGCTGCTCGCGTCGTGCGACCAGTCGGGCACGACGCTCGCCTGCGACAAGACGGGGTTCATTGCGCCGTGAGTGAAGGGGTTCGATGTGACGGCCGCCATGCGGGCGGCCTGCAAACGCTGCGCACGCTAGCCACGGCGGCCGTATTCGCGGGCCTGGCGCTCGCGGCCCACGCCGCACCGGCCGAAACGGTCCTGCTCCCCGGCGCGCCGCCTTCGCGAGTCGTCGACACGATCGGCAACGGCACGCCGCAGGTGACGGGCAAGATCGATGCGGCGACCGCCCGCTTCGCGCCCGACCCGACGCTCGTCGCGCTCGGCCGCCGGATCTTCTTCGATCCGCGGCTGTCCGAGCCGCGCGGCATGTCGTGCGCGGGTTGCCACGATCCGGGCCGCGCGTTCGCGCCGACGCTGTCGGCCGCCTCGCTCGCGGGGCCCGGTGTGCCGGAAGGCAGCCGGCCCGGGCGTTTCAGCCAGCGCAACGCGCCGTCGCTGCTCTATGTGCGCTACGTGCCGCGCCGCCACTTCTACCAGGATGACGACGCACCCGCGCCGTCGCCGTTCGGCGGCCTGTTCAGCGATGGCCGCGCGGATACGCTCGCCGAGCAGATCCGCGGGCCGCTGTTCGATCCGAACGAGATGAACAACCGGGCGCCGGCCGCACTGCTGCGCAAGGTCAACGCCACCGAACTCGCGCCCGATCTCGCCGCACGTTTCGGTGCGCCGGTGCGGCGCGATCCCGAGCAACTGGTGCGTGCGATGGGCCTGGCCGTCGAAGCCTATCTGCAGAGCGACGAGATGGCACCGTTCACGTCGCGTTTCGATGTTTTCCTGCGCACGCGCAAGCCACTCGCGCCGGCCGAAATGCGCGGCCTCGCGCTGTTCCGGAATCCCGACAAGGGCAACTGCATGAGCTGCCATACGCTGTCGGAAACATCGAGCCGCCCGGAGCGTTCGCTCTTCACCGATTTCGGCTACGACGCGATCGCGGTGCCGCGCAACCGCGCGCTGCCGGCGAACCGCGATCCGCGCCATTTCGACAACGGGCTGTGCGACACCGCACGGCGGCTGCGCTGGCCCGAGCCGACACAATGGTGCGGCTACCTGCGCACGCCGGGGCTGCGCAACGTCGCGGTCAAGCAGACGTTCATGCACAACGGCGTGTTCACGACGCTGCGCGACGCGGTCGCGTTCTACAACACGCGCTCGACCGACCCGGGCTTCTGGTATCACGGGGCCAGAACGTTCGACGACGTGCCGGCCGCCTACCAGGGCAACATCAACGTCAACTCGACGCCGATGAACCGCCGGCCCGGCACGCCACCCGCACTGAGCGACGCGGAAATCGACGACATCGTCGCGTTCCTCGGCACGCTGACCGACGCGCGCTATACGAAGGTTGCGGCTCCTGTGGCGCCCGCCGCTCCTGCTGGCCGGATCACGCGAACCACTGTACCGGCTCGCTGACCCTGGCCGAACGGCCAGCCGCATGCGCACCCGCTTGCGGTCACCGCAAACACTGGTTATATTTACAGTACTGTATTTATGAACAGTGAGGTGCGCGATGGAACATCTGGTTCGTATCGTCAACGAAGCTGATCGCCAAGTGCTGGCGTGGCTCCGCGCTCAGGTCGGTGATGCCCGCGTCGAGCGCGCGGCTCGCCAGCTCGGGCATACGCGCAAGCCCTTCCCGTCCGCCGTATGCCGGTATCTGGGCATGAGCGCACCGGCCACGCTGCGCCAGGCCGAACGGCCGCGCGCCGCACGCGATTTCTCGGTCGGCGATCGTTACCTGTCGTTGATCCGCCAGCACCTCGCCACGCACTCGGCCAGCCGATGAAATGGCGGCGGCTGGCCGCGTCGGTGGCCCGGAAAGCCGGAGGGCCTGCGAATTCGCTGGCCCGGCCGGGCGACACCGTGCATACGTGGCCGCGGTGGCTTCCCGTACGAGGCGGCCGAGCGTTTCAAATGCCGCTTCGTGCGCCGCATCGGACACGCGCGTGCAAGCGCGCCGGATATAGCCGTCGAAGCGGTCGAAGCGGTCGGAATTCGAGAAGATCGAGCCGGGCGCGATCCTGACTCCGTGTGCCAGCGCGGCGTCGAACAGCGCCTCGGAGCGCACGCCGTCCGGCAGCGCGATCCACAGCAGCATCCCGCCCGGCGGCTGGCTCATCCGGGTTCCGGCCGGGAAATGCCGCGCAATCGCATCGATCGTCACGTCGCGCTGCACGCGCAATCGCCGCACCCTGCCTGGCACGCGGCGACCCCGACATCACCGTACACTCCTGCGCCGCTCGACCCACTCGAACACCGCCATCCCGGCCAGCATCGCGACGACGAACACGATCCCCTTCGCCGACCCGAAGCCGATCGACACGATCGCGGGCCCCGGGCAGAACCCGGCGATCCCCCAGCCGATACCGAACACGGCACTTCCGGCAACCAGCCGCACGGTGATCGCCCGCACGGCCGGCAACTGCATCGGCAAGCCGAGCCACGTCCGCGTCCGGCGCTTCGCCCAGGCGAACGCGAACACGGCCACGCCCGTCGCACCGGCCATCACGAACGCGAGCGACGGATCCCAGCGGCCCGCCAGGTCGAGAAAACCGAGCACCTTCTGCGGATTGGCCATGCCCGACACGATGAGGCCGACGCCGAACAGCAGCCCCGCCAGAAGCGCGAATCCTGCCTGCATGTCAGCCTCCCAGCACGTGCCGTCGCACGAAGACGGTCACGAAGCCCGCGACCATGAAGACCACGGTCGCGACCACCGAGCGCAACGCACCGCGCGACATCCCGCACACGCCGTGGCCGCTCGTGCAACCGCCCGCATAGCGCGTGCCGACGCCGACCAGCAGCCCGGCCGCCACTAGGTCGACCCAGCCTGCATCGACCTGCGGCGTCATACGATTCCCTGCGACGTACATCACAAGCGGTGCGGCGATCAGCCCGGCGATGAACGCGGCGCGCCAGTCGCGCTCACCGGCGCGTGTCGTGAGCAACCCGCCGACGATGCCGCTGATGCCGGCAATCCGGCCGTTGAATGCGATGAGCCACGCGGCCGCGAACCCGATCAGCACGCCGCCGGCCAGCGACAGCCACGGCGTGAAACGAAGCGCATCAAGCTGCATCGCGCCGCCCCTTCGCGGCCGGGCCGCAGAACTGTTCGTACAACACGCCCATCACCGCGATCGCGGCCGGGCTGTCGAGCGAATAGTGGATGTTCTTGCCCTCGCGGCGCGTGCGAACCAGCGCGTTGTCCCGCAACACGCCGAGCTGCTGCGACAGGGTCGGCTGGCGGATGTCCAGCGCTGTCTCGAGATCGCTGACGCACCGCTCCCCTTGCGACAGTTCGCAAAGCAGCAGCAGCCGGTCGGGATTCGACAGCACCTTGAGCAGCGCGCAGGCCGAATCGGCAGCCGCGCGCATCGAGTCGGGTTCCGGCAACCCGGCGGAAAGATCGTCGTTCATTGGTGCAGGGAGACAATTAACAAATCGATATTATATTAATTTATATAATATTGCTCCCCGCTGTTTTCCGGCAGGCGGCCTTGCACCGCCTCCTTCGCTCAAGTGGTCTGCTCGCCCGCAATCGCCTTCGCGGCCGGCATGCGCGCCGCATCGGCACGCACCACACCGAGCGCCAGCACCGCCATCCCCGCGATCACGCACGGCGCCGCGACGACGGCAAACGCAGTCGACAACGGCACGCCCATCGCGAGCATCGCGCCGCCCGCCATCGATCCGACGACCGAGCCGCCACGGCCGATCCCGTTCGCCCAGCTCACGCCGGTGGTGCGGCACTCGGTCGGATAAAACGCAGCCGACAGCGCGTTCGCGCCGACCTGAGAACCCGACACGCAGAAGCCGGCCGCGAACACCGCGAGCGCGGCGCCCCACGGCGATGCGGCAAACACGCCAATCGCGGCGACGAATACACCGGCCGCCGCATAGCTGCAGGCCAGTACGCGATGCGGATCGAAACGGTCCATCAAGCCGCCGAGGACGATCGCGCCGAGCGTGCCGCCGATCTGGAACATCGCGGTGACGCGTGCGGCCGTCTGCAGCGTCGCGCCGGTCGTGCGCAGCAGCGTCGGCAGCCAGCTCGACAGCAGGTAGATCACGAGCAGGCTCATGAAGAACGTGAGCCACAGCAGCAGCGTGCCACGCAGCAGGTCGGCACCGAACAGGCGGCCGAGCGGCGACCCGGCCGGCTTGCCGGCGGGCGCGATGAACGACGCGTTCGCAAGATGCGGATCGGGCGCGATGCGCGCCAGCATCGCCGCGATCCGTTCGCGCGCCGAGCCTGCGTTGACGAGATAGCGCACCGATTCCGGCAGCCGCCACGCGAGCACCGGCAGCAGCAACAACGGTGCGGCCCCGCCGACGACGAGCACCGAACGCCAGCCGTGGTGTTCGATCAACGACGCAGCCGCGAGCCCGCCAAGCGCGGAGCCGATCGTGAAGCCGCAGAACATCGTCGTCACCAGCAGCGAACGGCGCCGCGCCGGGCAGTATTCGGAGGTCAGCGTGATCGCATTCGGCATCGCGCCGCCGAGCCCGAGCCCGGTCACGAAGCGCCACGCGATCAGCTCGGTCAGGCCGCCCGCGCTCGCCGACGCGGCGCTCGCGATGCCGAAGCACGCCACGCAGGCGAGCAGCAGCCGCTTGCGGCCGAACCGGTCGCCGAACGGCCCGAACACGAGCGCGCCCGCCATCAACCCGGCGAGCCCCGCGCCGAACACCGGTGCGAGCTGCGCGGGCGACAGCCCCCATTCCGCGCGGATGACGGGGGCGATGAACCCGATCGATGCGGTATCGAAACCGTCGATCGCGACGATCAGAAAGCACAGGACGACGATCGCGGCCTGAAACGGCGCCACGCGATGCCGGTCGATCCATTCGCTGACGTCGATGGACAGCGTATCGGCCATGATGATGTCTCCTCCAGGAAGGCGGTCGCGCGTCGTGTCGTTGAAATGCGCGCCGCGGGAATCGGCCAACCGCGCCGCGTTACGCGACGGACTTCAGGCAATCCTCGGCGCGCCAGCCGTGCAGCCAGTCGAGCGCGTCGTAGAACTGCGCCTGCGTGCGGCCGACCCAAAGGCCGTTGCGCACCTGCCGCTCGA
This sequence comes from Burkholderia sp. AU6039, assembly GCF_002223365.1. Lineage (NCBI taxonomy): Bacteria > Pseudomonadati > Pseudomonadota > Betaproteobacteria > Burkholderiales > Burkholderiaceae > Burkholderia > Burkholderia sp. AU6039. Next base: position 1,318,955 of record NZ_NKFK01000005.1, on the reverse strand, counting down.
CGCCCTTCGCGTGATAAATCCGCCCCATCTCGCGCGCCGAATACAGCACGCGCGCGGTGCGCGGAATCCGCACACGTTCATACAGCGCGAACGCGGCCTCGAAGTCGCCATCGGTCCGGGCCACGGCCGCACCGAGCGTCACCGCGTCCTCGAGCGCCTGGCACGCGCCCTGTGCGATGTATTGCGTCATCGGATGCGCGGCGTCGCCGAGCACCGTCGCGCGGCCTTCGCTCCAGCGTTCGACCGGATCGCGATCGGCGGTCGCCCAGCGCTTCCACGACGTCGGCCGGTCGAGCATCTGCTTCGGCAGCGGATGGACGCCGTCGAAGTACGACAGCACTTCTTCCTTGCTGCCCTCGCGCACGCCCCAGGTTTCCTGCTCGCGGCTGTGGAACGTGACGACGAGGTTGTACTGCCGCCCGCCGCGCAGCGGGTAGTGGACGAGATGGCAATGCGGGCCGGCCCACACGACCGGCGCATTGATCTGCAGGTCCTGCGGCATGTTGTCGACGTCGACCACCGCGCGATACACGACGTGGCCCGTCACGCGGTGCGCGTCGCCGATCAATGCTTGACGGATCGCGGATTTCACGCCGTCGCAGCCGATCACCGCATCGGCGCGATAACGCTCGCCGTGCTGGTCGGTCACCGTCACGCCGTTGTCGTCCTGCTCGAAGCCGCACACCTGCGTGCTCGTCCGGAATTCGATCAGCGGATGATCCTTGACCGCCTCGTAGATCGACAGGTGAATGTCCGCGCGATGAATCACCGCATACGGATTGCCGAAGCGCTCGCGGTACGCGGCGCCCGTATCGACGCGCGCCACCTCGCGCGCATCGACCGCATCCATCAGTTGCAGCCAGTCGGTGAACACCGCCCGGCCGCGCGCGGCCTCGCCGACACCCAGCGCGTCGAGCGCGTTGAATGCGTTCGCCGCGAGCTGGATCCCCGCGCCGATCTCGCCGATCCGGTCGGCCTGTTCGAGCAGCTTCACGCGGATGCCCTGGCGCGCGAGCGCGAGCGCCGTCGCGAGCCCGCCGATGCCGCCGCCGATCACCAGCACGCGCCGGCCGTTGTCTTTTGTCTCGCCCATGTCTGTCTCCTGCTTCGTGTTACGCGACGTAATCCGGTTGTCGCTGCGGTTGCGCGGCCTCGAATGCCGGCTCGTGCCGCGCGTGTTCAAACACCGCGAGGCTGCGCGGATACGCGCTCAGGTCGCAATCCATCCGCAACGCGTTCGCGACCTGCGGCACGAGGCATACGTCGGCGAGCGTCGGCATGTCGCCGAAGCACCACGGGCCGTCGTCCGCGCGCGCGAGCAGCCGCTCGACGGCGGCCATCCCTTCCGCGATCCAGTGCCGGTACCACGCGGTCTTCTGCTGCGGCGTGACCTTCAACTCGGTGTCGAGATAGCGCAGCACGCGCAGGTTGTTGACCGGATGGATGTCGCATGCGATCAGCGTCGCGAGTTCCAGCACGCGCGCACGATGGTGCAGTTCGAGCGGAATCAGTCGAGGCGTCGGCTGGATCTGGTCGAGGTAATCGAGGATCGCGAGCGACTGCCCGAGACGAAAATCCCCATCGACCAGCGCCGGCACCGCGGCCGACGGATTCACGTTCGCGACATATGCCGCCTCGCGATGCTCGCCGGTGCGGATGTTCACCGGCAGCGTGTCGTACGGCAGCCCTTTCAGCGCGAGCGCGATGCGCACCCGGTAGGATGTCGAACTGTTGAAGAAGCTATGCAGTTGCACGATGTCGCCTTTCGAGGAAGATGCGTCAGACCACGCGCACGGTCAGTTCGCCGAGCCGTTCGACGCCGACCTTCATCACGTCGCCCGCGACCACCGCGCCGACGCCTTCGGGCGTGCCCGTGAAGATCACGTCGCCCGGTTCGAGGCGGAAGAACTTCGACAGGTCGGCCACCGTTTCCGCGACCGACCAGATCAGGTGCGACACGTCGCTCTTCTGCTTCGTCGTGTCATTGACGGTCAGCCACAGGCCGCCCTGTTCGAAGTGACCGATCTCGCTCGCCGGATGCACGGGCCCGATTGGTGCCGAGCGGTCGAATGCCTTGCCGATTTCCCACGGCCGGCCCATCTCGCGCATCTTCATCTGCAGGTCGCGGCGCGTCATGTCGAGGCCGACCGCGTAGCCCCAAACGTGTTCGAGCGCGTGCTCGAGCGGGATGTCCGAACCGCCCTTGCCGATCACCGCGACAAGCTCGGCTTCGTAGTGATAGTTCTGCGTCTGCGACGGATAGGCGAGGTCGAGCGTGTCGCCGTACGCGACCGGCACGATCGAATCGGCCGGCTTGCAGAAGAAGAACGGCGGCTCGCGATCGGGATCGAAGCCCATTTCACGTGCATGGGCCGCATAGTTGCGACCGACGCAATACACACGGCGTACCGCGAACTGCGCGTCGCTGCCGGCGACGGGGAGCGCCACGGGCGCTTCGGGCGGGAAAACGAAAGTCATGAATGGCTCCAGCGTCAATACGAATGAAGGGGCGCGCCGCGGCGACGGCGCGCGGAAAACGAGAAACGGGAAACGAATCGTCGAAACCGGCCGGCGTCAGTCGCGCGCTTCGCGCAGCAGGTTCAGCGCGGACAGCACGGGCCGGTCGGAATAGCTGAACAGCACGCTGTCGGACGACGCCGACAGCCGCACCGGCGCCCACGACGGCGCGACGAAGATGTCGTGCGGCTCGAATTCGAATGCATTGCCGCCGATATGCGCGGTGCCGCGGCCTTCGACGACGCAGTAGATCGTCGCGTCGGTGCTGCGGTACGTGCGGCCGTCGAAACCGGCCGGCAGGAACTGCATGAAGGTGGCGATCGTCGGCATCGGCCAGCCGCCCGTCGCGGGGTTGACGTAGCGCAGCTTCACGCCGTCCCACGCATCGAGCTCGCCGTTCCGGTACAGCGCGTCGAGCGCCTCGCGGGTGCGGGCATACGGGTAGCTGAACACCGGCGACGTCGGATCGCTCACGCGATGCCGCACCGGCACCATGTTGTGACCGAAGCGCGCAAAGCTGTCGCCTTCCGGGCGATTCACCGGCTGCACGGCTTCCGGGTAATTCTCCGCGAAGCCTGCGTCGAGATTCGCGAGCAGCGGGATGTCGAGCCCGTCGAGCCATACGACCGGCTCGCCGCCCGCTTCCTCCGACGGGTTGCCGTGGTCATGCCAAGCCCACGACGGCGTGATGATGAAGTCGCCCGGATGCATCGTCGTGCGTTCGCCGTTCACGGCTGTCCACGCGCCACGCCCTTCGACGATGAAGCGCAGCGCCGACTGCGTGTGCCGGTGGCTTGGCGCGATCTCGCCCGGCAGGATCAGTTGCAGGCCCGCGTACAGGGTCGGCGTCATGCTCGACTTGCCGGGCAGCCCCGGGTTCTCCAGCACCAGCACCCGGCGCACGGCTTCTTCCGCGCTGATCACGCTGCCGGCCTGCATCACGAGGTCGCGCACCTGCGCGTATTTCCAGATCGCGGCCTGCGCGGCCGGCTGCGGGGATGTCGGCACGAGGTTGTGCAGCGATTCCCACAGCGGCGCCAGGCGTTGCTCGGCGATCCGTGCGTAGTAGGCGGCGCGCGACGCGTCCGGATGGGTCGTCATGATGTCTCCTTGGAATCGGCCGATCGGTGCCGGCGCTATGTCGGGGCGGGACCGTGCTGCAGTCCGTTAGCTGATTTATATTCGACCCAGGCATACCCGGTAAAATGGTCAAATCATCTGATCCATATGTTTCTGGATATACCTACTCGCGACGAGGCATGCGATGGACTGGACCCACCGGCTGCGACTGCGGCATCTGCAGGTACTGTTGAGCCTTGCCGGCACCGGCAATCTGAGCCAGTCGGCGGTCGTGCTCGCCACCACGCAGCCCGCGCTGTCGAAATGGCTGAAGGAACTGGAAGAGGATGTCGGGCTGCCGCTGTTCGAGCGGCATGCGCGCGGCCTGCGGCCGACACCGTATGGCGAAGCACTGATCGAGCATGCGCGCCGCGTCGAAGCGCAGCTCGACATCGCACGCGACGACATGGCCGCGCTGCGGGAAGGCGGCAGCGGCCTCGTGACGATCGGTACGTCCGGCGTGGCGGCGGCCGACACGGTGCCGCTCGCGGTGTCGCAATTGCTGAAACGGATGCCGCGCGCGCAGGTCCGGATGACCGAAAGCACGATGAACCAGCTGATGCCGCAGCTCGCACGCAGCGAACTGGATATCGTCGTGGGCCGCTCGGGATCGACATCCGTCGATCCGCTGCTGCAGGCCGAAGCGCTGTATGTCGATCCGGTCGTGTTCGTCGCGCGGCCCGGCCACGCGCTCGCCGGTGCGACGTCGGTCGGCTGGGACGACGTGCTCGCCTACTCGTGGATCGTGTGGCCGTCGGGCACGCCCGTGCACAACGCGCTGGAGGCCGCGCTGTCGGCCGCCGGCCGCGTGCGGCCGCCACACTGCGTCGAATCGAATTCGTCGATCCTCAACCTCACGCTGCTGAACAACACCGACCTGCTCGGCGTGGCATCGCACCGCGCTGCGCAGCGCTTCGCGCAATTGAACGCGATCCGGATCCTGCCGATGCAGCTCGAAGGCCAGGGCGCGGTGTCGATGTACTGGCACCCCGACAGCGCGAATCGCGCGGCCGTGGCCGCGACGATCGAGTGCCTGCGCGCCTGTGCTGCGCCGCAGGTCGGCGGATGGGAGAAAGTGAAGGTGGAATGAATGGCGCGGCCCGGTGTCAACCGGGCCGTGTTGCCGTGTTGCCGTGTTGCCGTGTTGCCGTGTTGCCGTGTTGCCGTGTTGCCGTGTTGCCGTGTTGCCGTGTTGCCGTGTTGCCGTGTTGCCGTGTTGCCGTGTTGCCGTGTTGCCGTGTTGCCGTGGTGCCGTGGTGCCGTGGTGCCGTGGTGCCGTGGTGCCGTGGTGCCGTGGTGCCGTGGTGCCGTGGTGCCGTGGTGCCGTGGTGCCGTGGTGCCGTGTTGCCGTGGTGCCGTGTTGCCGTGTTGCCGTGTTGCCGTGGTGCCGTGGTGCCGTGTTGCCGTGGTGCCGTGGTGCCGTGGTGCCGTGGTGCCGTGGTGCCGTGGTGCCGTGGTGCCGTGGTGCCGTGGTGCCGTGGTGCCGTGGTGCCGTGGTGCCGTGGTGCCGTGTTGCCGTGTTGCCGTGTTGCCGTGTTGCCGTGTTGCCGTGGTGCCGTGGTGCCGTGGTGCCGTGGTGCCGTGGTGCCGTGGTGCCGTGGTGCCGCGACGCGTCACGCGCCGTCGCAGGATGCCGTGCCGTCCAGCATCAGCGTGCCGACCCGCGCGGGCACGAGCGGCGTACGCGGCATCGGCGGCGTCCAGCCGAACAGCGCCTGCGCAGCCGCGCTACACACGCGCCCCTGACACGCGCCCATCCCGCAACGTGACTGCAGTTTCGCGGCCGTCCAGCCCGGCGCTTGCGCGACGGCGTCGAAACGCACGTCCTCGCAACGGCACAGCAACGTGTCGGCCCGCGCGAGCCGGCGGATCGGTTCGCGGATCGCGAAACGCTCGCGTACGGCATCGGCAAACACCTGCCAGTGCGCCCGTTGCGTAACCAGCGCGGCCAACTGCGCGGTCTGCCCGGTCGCCGCCAAACCGGCGATTTCGCCTTCGACCATCGCCAGTTCGCTGCCGCCGACGCCCGTACACTCACCCGCCGCAAAAACACCATCGCGGCTCGTGCGCTGGTGCACATCGACCGCCACCGCGCCATCGTCGATCCGGCAGCCGAGATGACTCGGCAGCACGGTATTCGGCACAAGCCCGAAGCCGCACGCGAGCCGGTCGCAGTCGACGTCGAACTCGCGATCGCCCTGACGAATCCGCACGCGTTCGAGCCGCTTGTCGCCGAACGCCTCGACGACATGCGCATCGGGCCGATAGGCGGCGGTGACGAGCTTCGCGGCCTGCGCAAGCTTCGACGGCCAGCGCCACAGCCCCGCCCCGAACCCGGCCACGTCGGCCCATGCGGCCTGTTCGAGCACGTGCGACACGCGCGCGCCGGCCTGCCGGGCCGTCGCCGCGCTCGCCAGCAGCAGCGGCCCGCTGCCCGCGATCACCGTGCGCTGCCCGCGCACGTCGAGGCCGTACTTGATCAACGCCTGCAAGCCGCCTGCGCCGGTGACACCCGGCAGCGTCCAGCCCGGAAACGGCAACAGCAGCTCGCGTGCGCCGCAGCAGAGAATCAGCGTGCGGAAATCGAGCAGCAGCCCGCGTTCGTCATCCTCGAGCAGCAGCGTGCCCGGCTGCGTTTCGGCGACGATGCGCGTCGCCGCGAGATGCGTGACGTTCGGCTGCCGCAATACGGCGAGCCGCTCGGCGGCGGCCGGCGTCGGCATCGCCGCTGCGCCTTGCCGCCAGATCTGCCCGCCCGCTCGCGGGTTGTCGTCGACGATCGCAACCGTCGCACCACTGCGTGCGGCGGCCCGCGCGGCCGACAGCCCGGCCGGCCCCGCGCCGACGATCGCGACGTCGACGCTCAGTCGTTCCTGTTTCATCGCGTGCGCTCCACCTGCATGCCGTCGCGGCACAGCGTCTGGCAAGCCAGCCGGCGTCGGCCGTCGATCGTCATCCTGCACTCCTGGCAGATGCCCATCCCGCAAAACGGCGCACGCGCCGCACCCGTGCACGACACGCGCGTCGTGTCGTCGCCGCTCGCCGCGACGGCGGCCGCGACGGTCGCGCCGTCTGCCACCGTCAGCGCGCGGCCGTCCAGATGAATGATCATGTCAGCCTCCGCCGGGCCGCACCAAGGAGGCTGACTGCCCCCACGGGGGGCAGCGAACGATGTGAGCGTGGGGGTCGTTTCATCTCAGCCTCCGCCGGGCCGCACCAAGGGTGTTGACCGCCCCTGCGAGGGGCGCCGTGCATGGGGCCGGAGTCAGCGCTGAAGCGCCAACCCCGGTCGACAGCGAACGAAGTGAGCGTGGGTATCGTTTCATGTCAGCGCTCCGGCTACGAGGGACGCGCTCAGAAAGCGTCCCGGCAAATACGGTTCGATATCGATGGGCGGCCGTTCGCCGGCCATCAGCGCAGCGACGAGCCGCGCGCTGCCCGGCGCGGTCGTCACGCCGAGCCCTTCATGCCCGACCGCGAGCCACACGCCCGGCCGCGCCGGATGCTCGCCGAGCAGCGGCAGCCCGTCGGGGCTCGCGGAACGGAAGCCCGTCCATGCGCGGATCCCGTTCAGGTCTGCCAGGTCCGGCAGATAACCCACCGCGCGGCGCAGCATGCGCGCGAGCACGGGCGGGTCGACTTGCGCGTCCTCGGTGTCGAACTGGCGCGACGAACCGATCAGCAACTGGCCGGTCGGCCGCGGCTGCACGTTGAACGCGACCGACGTGCCGTCGCTCGCATGCGCGCTCGCCGCATAGCCCAGCTCGACGAGCTGGTGCGACACCTGGCCCGGATAGCGGTCGGTAATCAGCAGATGGCCCTTTTTCGGGCGCAGCGGCAACTCGGGCAGCAGCGTGCGCGCGGCGACGCCGTTCGCGACGACCACCCGCTCCGCGCGCAGCGTGTCGCCGCTCGCGAGCGTCACGCTCGGGCCGTCGACCGCGACGGCCCGGTCGCGCCGCAACGTGATGCGCGGCGCGCGCTGCAGCAGCCAGTTCGCGGTGACGGGCGCATAGAGGATCGCGTCGCCGGGAATCTTCAGCGCACCGCCGAGGCCCGCGCGCAGCATCGGCTCCAGTCGCGCGAGCGTCGCCGCGTCGATCAGTTCGCCCGCCACGCCATGCGCGGCCAGCGTCGCCTGCTTCGCGCGCGCCAGATCCATTTCGTGCGCATCGGCGGCGAGCCACAACGTGCCGCAGTTGCGGTACGCGCACCCTTCCGGCATCTCGCCGCTCAGCGCGCGCCACAGTTCGATCGAGTAATGGCTGAGCGCGAGTTCGGCCGCGTTGTCGTCCATCGCGACGAGGTGCCCCATGCCCGCGCCGGTTGCCCCGCCGCTCGCGTCGTCGACGACGAGCACGCGCAGCCCGCGCTGCGCGAGTTCGTGCGCGCACGCCGCGCCGACGATGCCGGCGCCGATCACGACGACATCCGTCTTCGTGTCGCTCACGGCGCGATACCCCAGCCGAATGGATCGTCTTCCTCGATCAGCAGCGTCGCTTCCGCGCTCAGGTGCGCGCTGCCACGGATCGTCGGCACGATGCCGCCGTCGGCCTGCTCGTAGCTCGCCTGGAACACGCTGCCGATCACGCTCGCCTGCCGCCATACGGCGCCCGGCGCGAGCTTGCCGTCGGCCGCGAGGCACGCGAGCTTCGCGCTCGTGCCGGTGCCGCACGGTGAGCGGTCATACGCGAGGCCCGGGCACAGCACGAAGCTGCGGCTGTCGTGTTCGGGATCGTCGGCGAACAGCTCGATATGGTCGATCTCGCCGCCGTTCGCGCCGGTGATGCCCGCGCGTTCGAGCCCTTCGCGCACGGCCGACGCATACGCGGTGAGCGCCGCGACGTTGTCGCCGGCAACGCGCTGCCCATGGTCGCTGATCAGGAAGAACCAGTTGCCGCCCCACGCGACGTCGCCCTTCACGGGGCCGTAACCCGGCACGTCGAGCGCGACGCCCTTCGCATGGCGATACGCAGGCACGTTGCGCACGCTGACCGACAGGTCGTCATGCAGCGTCGCCTCGACGGTGCCGACGGGCGTCTCGATCCGGTGCATGCCGGGCGCGATGCGCCCCATATGGTGCAGCGTGCGCACGACGCCGATCGTGCCGTGCCCGCACATCCCGAGATAGCCGCTATTGTTGAAGAAGATCACGCCGGCCGCCGCCTCGGGCGACACGGGTTCGCACAGCAGCGCGCCGACCAGCACGTCGCTGCCGCGCGGCTCGAGAATGCAGGCGGTGCGGTAACGGTCGTGCTCGCGCGCGAGCACGTCGCGACGCTCGGCCATGGTGCCGCTGCCGAGCGCGGGGAAACCGGACACGACGAGCCGAGTGGGTTCGCCGCCCGTGTGCGAATCGATGATCTGGATGCGCTTCATCATGAGCCGTCCGAAGTGGGGAAAGGAGCACAGCTTCCTCCGTCGCGCGTCCGCCCGCTTGTGGCTTTTCGATGAGGACGACGACGAAATCGGCATAGTGCGAAGCGCCCTTCCCGCGCCGTCCGGCCGCTGTGCCGATTTCGTCATTTTGCTCCGCGATACGACTCAAGCGTGATGGGCATTTGCGCGGCGATACTGGTTGCCACACCGACACCTGTCGGCCGACCGATACAAACACGTAGGAGATTGAAGTGAGCCGAAACGCCATTCAGTGGACCGGGGTTTTCCCGGCCGTCAGCACCCAGTTCAAGCCGGACTTTTCCCTCGACATCGATGCCACGCACCGCGTGGTGAAGAACCTGGTGAACGACGGCGTATCGGGCCTCGTGGTCTGCGGCACGGTCGGCGAGAACACGTCGCTGTCGACGAGCGAGAAGCTCCAGGTGATCGAAGCCGCACGCGACGCGGCCGGCGGCAAGATTCCGGTGATCGCCGGCATCGCCGAATTCACGACCGAATTCGCGCGCAACACGGTGCGTGAGGCGCAGCGCGTCGGCGTCGACGGCGTGATGGTGATGCCCGCCCTCGTCTACTCGGCGAAGCCGCACGAAACCGCCGCGCACTTCCGCGCGGTCGCAACCAGCACCGACCTGCCGGTGATGGTCTACAACAACCCGCCGATCTACAAGAACGACGTGACGCCCGACGTGCTGATCGCGCTGCAGGATTGCGAGAACATCGTCTGCTTCAAGGATTCGTCGGGCGATACGCGCCGTTTCATCGACCTGCGCAACGCGGTCGGCGATCGCTTCGTGCTGTTCGCGGGCCTCGACGACGTCGTGGTCGAGAGCATCGCCGTCGGCGCCGAAGGCTGGGTGTCGGGCATGTCGAACGCGTTCCCGAAGGAAGGCGAGACGCTGTTCCGCCTCGCGAAGCAGAAGCGTTTCGACGAAGCGCTCGCGCTGTATCGCTGGTTCATGCCGCTGCTGCACCTCGACGCACGCCCCGACCTCGTGCAGTGCATCAAGCTGTGCGAAGAGCTGGTCGGCCGCGGCAGCGCGATCACGCGCCCGCCGCGCCTCGCGCTGCAGGGCGACACGCTCGCGGAAGTGAAGGCCATCGTCGCGAAGGCGCTCGAAACGCGCCCGGCGCTGCCCGACGTCGGTCTCTGATCGACTCCCTCTGCGGCGGCGTGCGGGCTTTCCCCCCTGCGCGCCGCCGTCTTCGGTCCGGCATGGCCCGCGGGCCCGTTCATACCGGCGCCCGAGCGCGCCGCGCGTGAATGCCCCGCAGCCCGCCCCGGTCGTTCGAACCGGGCGACGCCGGCCGGCAGGCTGGCGCCGCTGCTCCGTCGGAGCGCGGCGCACCTCGAGCCTGTGCCGATATTCCTCCAGGAGACACGCCCATGCCAGGCCAAGGCAACGCTCACCCGTCTGTCCCGCTTTCCCGTTCCGCGCACCCCGACGCGGGTCACGGCAAGTTCAAGAAACAGCTGTCGCTGACCGATCTCACGTTCATCGGTCTCGGCGCCATTTTCGGTTCGGGGTGGCTGTTCGCCGCGATTCACGTGTCGACGATCGCGGGCCCGGCCGGCATCTTCTCGTGGCTGCTCGGCGGCTTCGCGGTGCTGCTGCTCGGCATCGTCTACTGCGAACTCGGCGCCGCGCTGCCGCGCGCGGGCGGCGTGGTCCGCTACCCGGTGTTCTCGCACGGCCCGCTGCTCGGCTACCTGATGGGCTTCATCACGCTGATCGCCTTTTCGAGCCTGATCGCGATCGAAGTCGTCGCCGCGCGCCAGTATGCGGCCGCGTGGTTTCCGGGCCTGACCGTCGCAGGATCGAGCGACCCGACCACGCTCGGCTGGCTCGTGCAGGCCGCGCTGCTGGGCTTCTTCTTTTACCTGAACTATTCGAGCGTGAAGACGTTCGCGAAGGCGAACAACATCATCAGCGTCTTCAAGTTCATCGTGCCGCTGGCGGTGATCGCCGTGCTGTTCACGTTCTTCAAGCCCGCGAACCTGACGATCCAGGGCTTCGCGCCGTTCGGCATGCCGGGCATCGAGATGGCCGTGTCCGCGGGCGGCATCATCTTCGCGTACCTCGGGCTCACGCCGATCGTGTCGGTCGCGAGCGAGGTGCGCAATCCGCAGCGCACGATCCCGATCGCGCTGATCCTGTCGATCCTGCTGTCGACGCTGATCTACGTGCTGCTGCAGCTCGCGTTCATCGGCAGCATCCCCACCGACATGCTCGCCGCCGGCTGGCACGACGTGAGCAAGGCGTTCTCGCTGCCGTACCGCGACATCGCGCTGGCGCTCGGCGTCGGCTGGCTCGCGGTGATGGTCGTCGCCGACGCGATGATCTCGCCGAGCGGCTGCGGCAACATCTACATGAACGCGACGCCGCGCGTGGTCTACGGCTGGGCGAAGACGGGCACGTTCTTCAAGGTGTTCACGCGCGTCGACGAAGCGTCGGGCATCCCGCGCGCGGGCCTGTGGCTCACGTTCGGCCTCGCGATCTTCTGGACGCTGCCGTTCCCGTCGTGGGAAGCGCTGATCAACATCGTGTCGGCCGCGCTGGTGCTGAGCTATGCGGTCGCACCGGTGTCGGTCGCCGCGCTGCGCCGCACCGCACCGGACCTGCCCCGGCCGTTCCGCGCCAGCGCGTTCGGCATCACCGGCCCCGCGTCGTTCGTGATCGCCGCGCTGATCGTCTACTGGTCGGGCTGGAGCACGGTGTCCTGGCTGCTCGGCCTGCAGATCGTGATGTTCGTGATCTATCTCGCGTGCCGCCGCTGGGTGCCGACCGCGCACCTGAGCCTCGCCGAGCAGGTGCGTTCGTCCGCGTGGCTGATCGCGTTCTATGCCGCGATGATCGTGCTGTCGTATCTCGGCGGCTTCGGCGGCACGGGCCAGCTTGCGCATCCGTACGACACGGTCGTCGTCGCGGCCGTCGCGCTCGTCATCTATTACTGGGGGGCGAACACCGGCGTGCGCTCGGAGAAGCTGCAACTCGACGACGACGAGGACTGACGCACTCGCTCCCTTTCCCATGATCCCTTCGGCCGGTCGCTCCACGCCCGGCTCCTGTTTTTTCCGAGGAAAACCATGCAACTCACAGGTCAGCTCCTGATCGGCCCGTCCGCCGTCGCCGGACAGAACGGCACCCTCCACGCGATCGCCGCCGCCACCGGCGAACGGCTCGAACCCGCCTTCGGCGGTGCGAGCCTGCACGACCTGGAGACGGCCTGCGCGCTCGCCGACGACGCCTTCGACACCTATCGCGAAACGTCGCTCGAAGCCCGCGCCGCGTTTCTCGACGCGATCGGCCGCCACATCATGGCGCTCGGCGACGACCTGATCGAGCGCTGCGTCATCGAAACGGGCCTGCCGCGCGCGCGCATCGAAGGCGAGCGCGGCCGCACGGTCGGCCAGCTCGCGCTGTTCGCGTCGCTCGTGCGCGACGGCGGCTTTCTCGACGCGCGGATCGATCCGGCGCGCCCCGAGCGCAAGCCGCTGCCGCGCGTCGACCTGCGCCTGCGCAACGTCGCGGTCGGGCCCGTCGCCGTGTTCGGTGCGTCGAACTTCCCGCTCGCGTTCTCGGTCGCCGGCGGCGATACCGCCTCGGCGCTCGCGGCCGGCTGCCCGGTGATCGTCAAGGCGCATTCGGCGCATCCGGGCACGTCGGAACTCGTCGGCCGCGCGATCCAGCAAGCCGCGCATGAATGCGGGATGCCGGCCGGCGTGTTCTCGCTGCTGTTCGACGCGTCGCGCGAGATCGGCCAGGCGCTCGTCGCCGATCCACGCATCAAGGCCGTCGGCTTCACCGGCTCGCGCCGCGGCGGCGTCGCGCTGATGCACATCGCGGCCGCGCGCCCCGAGCCGATTCCCGTCTATGCGGAAATGAGCTCGATCAATCCCGTGCTGCTGTTTCCCGCCGCGCTCGACGCGCGCCACGATGCGATCGCGCCGCAGTTCGTCGCGTCGCTTACGCTCGGCGCAGGACAGTTCTGCACGAACCCGGGCCTCGTGCTCGCCGTCGACGGTCCCGCGCTGCGCGCGTTCGAGGAAACGGCCACCGCCGCGGTGCGTGCCGCGCCCGCGCAAACGATGCTGACGCCGCCCATCCACGCCAGCTACGAACAGGGTGTCGCGGCGCTGCGCGATCACGCGGCCGTCGAGCTGCTCGCACAAGGCGCCGAAGGCAACCGCCTGCAGGCCCGCGCGGCGCTGCTCGCGACCTCGGCCGACGCGTTCATCGCGCATCCCGAGTTGCGCGACGAGGTGTTCGGCCCCGCTTCGCTGATCGTGCGTTGCCCGGACGCCGACACGCTGCATCGCGTGCTGAAGTCGCTCGAAGGCCAGTTGACGATCGCCGCGCATCTCGCCGATGGCGACGCGCCGCTGTTCGCCGCGCTGCGCCCGCTGCTCGAGCGCAAGGCCGGCCGCATTCTCGTCAACGGCTTCGGCACGGGTGTCGAGGTCGGCCATGCGATGGTGCACGGCGGCCCGTTCCCGGCCACGTCCGACACGCGCACGACGTCCGTCGGCGCGCGCGCGATCGAGCGCTTCCTGCGCCCGGTGTCGTATCAGGACCTGCCTGATGCGCTGCTGCCGGACGCGATCCGCAACGGCAATCCGCTGAACGTGCCGCAACGTATCGACGGCGTGCCCGCGCCGCGGGAGGCGTGAGATGACCGCATCCACCGACGAAATCGTCCTGTCGCTCGATGAAGTCCACGCGCTCGCGCTGCGCGTGCTGACGCACAACGGCATGTCCGACGCGCATGCGCGTGCCATCGCCAACGTGATCACGCAGGGCCAGCGCGACGAATGCCATTCGCATGGCGTGTACCGGCTGCTCGTCTGCGTGCGTTCGCTGAAGAAGGGCAAGGTCGATCCGCAAGCCGTGCCGACGCTGCGCCGGCTGTCGTCGTCGATCGTCTCGGTCGACGCACATCGCGGCTTTTCGCTGCTGAGCTTCGAGACCGGCCTGCCGGTGCTCGTCGAGATGGCGAAGCAGCACGGCATCGCCGCGATGACGATCAACCACTGCTACCACTTCTCCGCGCTGTGGCCCGAGGTCGAGGCCATCGCGGCCGAGGGGCTGGTCGGCATCGCGATGAACCCGAGCCATAGCTGGGTTGCACCGGAAGGCGGCAAGGAGCCGGTGTTCGGCACGAACCCGATCGCGTTCGCATGGCCGCGCCCGGGCGGTGTGCCGTTCGTGTTCGATTTCGCGACGAGTGCGATCGCGCGCGGCGACATCGAGCTGCATGCGAAGCAAGGCAAGGCGATCCCGCCGGAATGGGCGATCGACGCCGACGGCCGGCCGACCACCGATCCGAAAGCCGCGCTGCAGGGCGCGATGCGCACGTTCGGCGGCCACAAGGGTTCGGCGCTCGCGGCGATGGTCGAACTGCTCGGCGGCGCGCTGATCGGCGACATGACGAGCCGCGAGTCGATGGACTTCGACGAAGGCGTCGGCGCGACGCCGTGCCACGGCGAGCTCGTGATCGCGTTCGACCCGAAGGTGTTCCTCGGCGACGATCTCGACACGGGGCTCGCGCGCGGCGAGCGGATGTTCGAATCGATCATCGCGCAGGGTGCGCGGCTGCCGTCGCAACGCCGCTTCGACGCCCGCGCGCGCAGCATCGCGAACGGTGTGCGGATTCCGAAGGCGCTGTACGACGAGATCCTGACGCTGCTCGACTGACGCGCGATCGAGCGGCGCGGCTTCGTCGTCGGCAAGACCGGCGATGAAGCCGCTGCCGGGCTCCGCTGGCGATGGCCGGCTTCCGGCTTCGCGTGCTCCCGCCATTCCGTCTTCGTGCCGCGCTTTGTTCGCTTTGTTCGCTTTGTTCGCTTTGTTCGCTTTGTTCGCTTTGTTCGGTTCTTTCGGCTTGTGCGCCCACGCGCTGCCCGCCGCGCCCCACCCGCGCCGGTCGGCCTTGCCCGCCGGCGCCGCGCGCCCGGCGGCTGTGGGATAATCACGCAGTTTGCCCAGGGCGCAGCTCAAGAGGTTGTTCGCACGGGCGCGAGAGAGGCCTTTATTCCCCGTGCCTCCACCCTTTTCCCGCGATATTTCTTCAGCAACGACCATGCCCACTTACCGTTCCAAAACCTCCACCGCTGGCCGCAACATGGCAGGGGCGCGCTCGCTCTGGCGCGCCACCGGCATGAAAGACGACGATTTCTCGAAGCCGATCATCGCGGTCGTCAACTCGTTCACGCAGTTCGTGCCGGGGCACGTGCACCTGAAGGATCTCGGCCAGCTCGTCGCGCGCGAGATCGAGGCGGCCGGCGGCGTCGCGAAGGAATTCAACACGATCGCGGTCGACGACGGCATCGCGATGGGCCACGACGGCATGCTGTATTCGCTGCCGAGCCGCGACATCATCGCCGACTCGGTCGAATACATGGTGAACGCGCACTGCGCGGACGCGATGGTCTGCATCTCGAACTGCGACAAGATCACGCCGGGGATGCTGATGGCCGCGATGCGCCTTAACATCCCGGTGATCTTCGTGTCGGGCGGCCCGATGGAAGCGGGCAAGACGCGCCTCGCGAACCCGGTCACCAAGGCCATCGAGGTGAAGAAGCTCGACCTCGTCGACGCGATGGTGATCGCGGTCGACCCGTCGTATTCCGACGCCGAAGTCGCCGAAGTCGAACGCTCGGCCTGCCCGACCTGCGGTTCGTGCTCGGGCATGTTCACCGCGAACTCGATGAACTGCCTGACCGAAGCGCTCGGCCTGTCGCTGCCCGGCAACGGCACGGTGGTGGCCACGCACGCCGATCGCGAGCAACTGTTCAAGCGCGCCGGCCGTCGCATCGTCGAACTCACCCGCCAGCACTACGAGCAGGACGACGACCGCGTGCTGCCGCGCTCGGTGGGCTTCAAGGCATTCGAGAACGCGATGACGCTCGACATCGCGATGGGCGGTTCGACCAACACGATCCTGCACCTGCTGGCGATCGCGCAGGAAGCCGGCATCGACTTCACGATGAAGGACATCGACCGCCTGTCGCGCGTCGTGCCGCAGCTGTGCAAGGTCGCGCCGAACACGAACAAGTACCACATCGAGGACGTGCACCGAGCAGGCGGCATCATGGCGATCCTCGGCGAGCTCGACCGCGCCGGCAAGCTGCACACCGACGTGCCGACCGTGCACGCGCCGTCGCTGAAGGACGCCCTCGACCAGTGGGACATCGTCCGCACGCAGGACGACGCGGTCCGCACGTTCTACCAGGCCGGCCCGGCCGGCATCCCGACGCAGGTCGCGTTCAGCCAGAACACGCGCTGGCCGAGCCTCGACCTCGATCGCGCCGAAGGCTGCATCCGCTCGTACGAGCATGCGTTCTCGAAGGAAGGCGGCCTCGCCGTGCTGACGGGCAACATCGCGCTCGACGGCTGCGTGGTGAAGACGGCCGGCGTCGACGAGAGCATCCTCGTGTTCGAAGGCACGGCACACGTGACGGAATCGCAGGATGAGGCAGTCGACAACATCCTGAACGACAAGGTCAAGGCCGGCGACGTGGTGATCGTGCGCTACGAAGGCCCGAAGGGCGGCCCCGGCATGCAGGAAATGCTCTACCCGACCAGCTACATCAAGTCGAAGGGCCTCGGCAAGGCATGCGCGCTGCTGACGGACGGCCGCTTCTCGGGCGGCACGTCGGGCCTGTCGATCGGCCATTGCTCGCCGGAAGCGGCAGCGGGCGGCGCGATCGGCCTCGTGCGCGACGGCGACAAGATCCGCATCGACATCCCGAATCGCACGATCAACGTGCTGGTGTCGGACGAGGAACTGGCGCGCCGCCGCGAAGAGCAGAACGCCAAGGGCTGGAAGCCGGCGCAGCCGCGTCCGCGCAAGGTGTCCGCTGCGCTGAAGGCCTACGCGAAGCTGGTCATGTCCGCCGACAAGGGTGCGGTGCGCGACCTGTCGCTGCTCGACGACTGATTGGGGTAGCAACAGCAAGGCCGGCTGCTTGTAACACGTAGCCGGTCAGGCTGCGGGCCGAAGCCCGCTCGCCCGATCCAGAAGCCGCTCTCCGGAGCGGCTTTTTTCGTCCTGCGCCGACCGAATGCATCGGCATCGTCAGTGACGGAATTCTTCCGGGCCGCCGCCGCCACCACCGTGGCTTCCGCCGCCGTTCCCACCACCCTGCGGTCGCGCGCCGCCGTAACCGCCGCCGCCCCCCCCACCACCCGGGTGCACCGGTACCGGCATCGAACGGCCCTCGCCGCCCGGCGCGGGAGGCGGACGCATGACGGCGGCCGGTGGCGGATGCATGACGGCCGGCGGCGGCGCTGCCGGACGCGGATTGCCGGCTGCACCCGGCATCGGCGCAGGCGCAGGCGCAGGCGCGGGCGCGGGCGCAGGCGCAGCCGGCGGCGGCGTGCGAATCGCGCCGTTCCAGCCGCCGCGTGCAGCGGACGGCCGCGCGTCATGCACGGGCGGCGGTCCGCCCGGTGCGGCCTGCGGCGGCCCACCCGGTTGCGGGCGCCCCTGTCCCGGCGGCACGCCGCCCGGGCCGAGCCGCGGTTCAGCGCGGTGTTCCCACCGATCACGGTCATGGAACCACGGGCGGTGACGGTAGTAGCGATCCCAGTACGCACCGATCGCGAACCCCGTGATCGGCACGCCGACGATCGCGCCATATTCGAGCAGCGGCGCGTAACCGCCCTGGTACGGATAGTCGATCAGTTGCGCGTCGATCCAGCCGCGCACGCCCGGCAGCGCGACGTCGCACCACGTGTAGTCGCTCAGGCAGCCGAACACGTCCAGCGCGGTGCCCGGCGGAATCTGCGCGACGACCGGATAGTCGGGCGCGGGCCCCGCGAACAGCTCGGCCGGCGAATTCGTGTAGCCGGTGCTCTGTGCCTGTGTAATATCCGGCGCGGCCGCCAGGCCGAGCAGGACGACGCACAGGCTTCGGACAATCATGTTCCTCATGATGCTCTCCCGCGCGGTGCCGCCGCGCGCCGGTCAGTGCCGATGCCCGCCCCAGCCGCCGCCCCAGTGGCCGCCGCCCCACGGACGATGCCCGTACCCGCCGCGTCCACGCCAGCCGCCGCCCCATCCGCCCCAGAAGCCGACCGAGATCGCCGGTGCGCCCCAGCCGTACCAGCCCGGGTAATACGCGGGGGCATAGTACGGATACGGATAGGGATACGGTGGCGGATAGGCCGGCGCGACGTAGACGGGCGCCGGATCGACCACCGGCGGCGCGACCGCCGCCGCAGCCGGGCCCGGCGCAGTGGTGGCCGGCGCAGCCGGCGTGACGGGGATCTCGCGCTGCGTCAGCGTGGCCGGCGCCGGTGTGTAGTACGGCGCATAGCCATACGGACTCGTGTAATAACAGCCGCCGAGGGCCAGCGTCGTCAATGCGAATACCGCATACCTCGCGGCAGGAATCGGGGTCATCGGTTGCTCCGGCAGAATCCACGCGTCGCCGCCAGGCGCGCGCCTGACTCTAGCTTACGTCCCCTGCAGATTTCCGCCCGGTATGATCGGTTACTTTTTGTTTCCTGCACCGGACGGGCGCGCGGGCACGCCGCATGCTGGCACGTCTGCCGCACCCGCGTTGAAGTTCGCGCAAATGCCCTCAACTTGAACGATGTCAGGCTGGCCGGCGCGGACGGGGTTCGCGAGCAACCGGCGGCCCGAAACCAGCGGACTTCGGCCCGCCCAGACAGGAACGCGGCTCACGCCGCCATCGACATGACTACGCCACGGCCCACTCCCCGGGCGGACACGCCGCTCGATCCGATCATCCAGTTGCTGGCGCTCGCCGGCGAACAGGGTTATCTGACCCACGCCGACCTCGTCGACGCGCTGCCGCCCGAAAGCGACAGCCCCGACGCGCTCGACGTCGTGCGCGCCGCGCTCGCCGACATCGGCATCGCCGTGCTCGACGAGCCGGCCGCGCCTGCGCCGTTCGCCGGTTCGGCGCCTGTCGACGTCGATCGCGATGCGCTCGACGAAGGCCGCGCGATGCTCGGCGACCTCGCACGCGGCACGAGCGCATCGACCGATCCGCTCGCCCTCTACATGCGCCGCATGCAGGCGGTGCCGCTGCTCACGCGCGAAGGCGAAATCGTGCTGGCGCGCGAGATCGAGACAGGCCGCCACCAGATCCTGCACGCGCTCGCCGGCTATCCGGCGGCGGTGGACGCGCTGCTTGCGCGTCATCGCGCCCCGGCTTCGACCCGCGCAGCCGGGTCGTCCGATGACGACGCCGGCGACACGCCGGCGCCGGCCAGCTACGACGCGCTGCAGGCGGCCGTCGCGGCCTTGCGCGGCGCGTTGCACGCGCATGGCTGCCGTTCAGACGAATACCGTGACGCACGCAACCACGTGGCCGCCCTGCTCGGCTCGATCGCGTGGGTCGCACCGGCCGTCGACGACGCGAGCGGCGTCGTGCGTGCGCTCGTGTCCGCGCCGCATCACGCCGCGACGGGCGAAGCCGCCTGCTTCGACACGGTTGCGCGGCGGGCACTCGCCGCGGCGCTGACGGACGGCCAGCAGAAAGTGCGCGACGCCACGCGCGCGATGCTCGAGGCGAACCTGCGGCTCGTGCTGTCGATCGCGCGCAAGTACATGAACCGCGGCGTCGACCTGCCCGATCTCGTGCAGGACGGCAGCCTCGGCCTGATGCGTGCGATCGAGAAATTCGAATACCGGCGCGGGTTCAAGTTCTCGACCTATGCGACCTGGTGGATCCGCCAGGCGATTGCGCGCGCGGTCGCGGATCGCGCTCGCACGATCCGCGTGCCCGTGCACGTCGGCGACCAGTACCAGCGGGTGCAGCGGCATGCGCTGCGTTTTCGGCAGCGCACGGGCCGCCGGGCGACGCCGGCCGACCTCGCGGCGGAAACCGGCCTCGACGAGGACAAGCTGCGCGCGGTGCTCGCGCTGCCTGCCGAGCCCGTGTCGCTCGACGCGCCGCTGCCCGACGCGGACACCGGTCTCGTCGAGCTGATCGAGGACCAGGCGTCGGCCAGCCCGTTCGAGCAACTGGCCGACACGCGGATGCGCGAATGCGTGAGGTCGCTGCTCCGGTCGGTCTCGCCGGCCGAGGCCGACGTGCTGCGCCGGCGGTTCGGGCTCGGCGGCGCCGAGCCTGACACCTACGACGCGATCGCGCAGGACGCGGGCATGTCGCGCGAACGCGTGCGGCAGATCGAGAAGCGGGCGCTCGCCGCGTTGCGCACGGCCGCCGAGGCCGAAAACGCGCAGTCGTTCCTCGACGCGTGACCGCATTACGCGACGCACGGTCGTGCCGCTTTCCGGCACGACCGTGCGCGTCGAACCTGTGCTACGTTTGCCATTGACGTGCGTCAAGTTTTCTTCATCGCGTGTCGCGACAATGATGAAAGGCCGACCGGCGCATCGTTCGCCGTGTCCATTCCGTTTGTGCGTCCCCAGGTCCCTCGCCATGCAGACGACCGCCAGCCAAACGTTCGAGGAAAACCGGCATATCGCGGCCTGCCTGCGCGAGGCGGCGCAGCGGCTGGCTGACCAGGGCGCGAATCCGTACCGGGTCGCCGCGTACCGCGCGTCGGCCGAGACGGTCGACGCGCTCGACCTCGACATCCGCTCCCTGTTCGAATCCGGTGGCGTCGATGCGCTCGGGATGCTGCCCGAGGTCGGCACGGGCGTCGCCCAGGCGATTGCCGAGCTGCTGGTGACGGGGCGCTGGCGCCAGCTCGACCGGCTGTGCGGCGACGCCGAACGCACCTCCGCGTTCGAAGCGGTGCCGGGCATCGGCCACGCGCTCGCGCTGCGCATTCACGACCTGCTGCACATCGATACGCTCGAGGAACTCGAACGCGCGGCCCGCAACGGCCAGCTCGAAACGATCTCGGGCGTCGGCCCGCGGCGCGCGGCCGGCATCCGCGCCGCGCTCGACGACGTGCTGAGCCGCCGCCGGCGCTGGCAGGGCCACGTGCAGGACGCCGGCCGCGGCACGGAGCCGCCCGTCGAACTGCTGCTCTACATCGACCGCCTGTACCGCAACAAGGCCGCCGCCGGCGTGTTGCCGACGCCTGGCGTCGTGCAACGCGTCACCGCGCATCGGCGCCCGAATGCGGACGACTACGTGCCGCTGCCCGTGATGCACATGACCAAGGGCGGCTGGCATTTCACCGCGCTGTGCCTGCATGCCGCGATGCGCACGCCGGAGGCGTCCCGCCCGACGGACTGGGTCTCGCTCTATTTCTACGACGCCCTGCAACGCGAGCATCAGCGGACCGTCTTCACCGAAACGTACGGCTCGCTCGTCGGCAAGCGGATCGTGCGCGGGCGCGAGCAGGAATGCCGCGTGTACTACGCGGGCTGAGTCAGTCGTCGCCGATCTCGTCGATGTCGAACGGGACGTCGAGCACCGACGCGATTTCGCGACATGCATGGGTGAGCGCGCGCGATCGGCGGCCGGAATAATCTGCCGCGAGATAGAACCAGGTCGAATGCGGCCCGCAATCGTCTTGACTGTTCCGTTTCGGTACGTCGAACCAGAACTTCACCATGTAGCCGCCCTTCCAGCGAACCGGAATCACCTGCGTGAGCTGCATTCTCGTGATTGCACCGTGGCGGAACCGGATGGTGTCGTCACCGACGCGGAACCCCGACCACGCGCCGTCGTTCGACACGAAAACGGTCAGCATTTCGTCCGGCAGCACGACGGTCGGGGCGTCTTCCCGGGCCAGCTCGGCCGTCGACACCATCGCCGCCCCCGAACCGTCGCGCCCCGTCTCGACATCCACGTACGCTTCGATCGTCCGCTTCGCCTTGTCGTAGAAACTGCGGGTGACGTCGGACCGCACGGCGTCGGCGATCAGCACCAGTTGCTTGAATCGTGCACGCTCGCCGTATCGAAACGGCACATCGGGTGCGTGGTCGGGCCCGTCAGCCAGTTCGTCCTCCGGACTATCGGTCTGTACAGGCGGAGCGGTCGTGACAGGCGGTTCAATGCGTCCGCGCCGCCGTGTCACCCAATCGATTCCCAACGCCAGCAGCACTTGCGGCGTCACCATCACGACGGCCACCGTCGCGAGCCCGGCGAGCACCCCGTAATGCGGCCCGACCCGCGATGCCGCATACGCGGCAGGAAACGCAAGCAAAATCCACACGCTGCAACCCCGTTGTTCCAGTTTGCGATGTCTGGCACCGCATGACTCTGCGCATCACCCTGCCATCGGCCAACCCGCCGGTGCACACTCGCCGCCTACGCACCCTCCGTCTTCGTGCGGCGGGCCGGATGGCGATGCACGGCGATCCGAAGCAGCTTCTGGAACGACGGGCATTCGAGATGGTTCGATGCCGGGCACACGGCCGCATGCCGCAACGCATCGCGCACGGCGCCGAGACGGCGGATCGTGCGGTCGAGTTCGTCGGCCTTGCCGTCGAGCTTCGCGCGATCGATCGCAGGCAGGCCGTCCGTGCCGACCATCGCGAGGATGTCGTCGAGCGAAAAGCCGGCCTCGCGGCCCAGTGCGATCAGCGCCAGGCGCTCCAGCACCGACTCGTCGTATTGCCGCCGCAGCCCGTGGCGGCCGATCGGGACGATCAGCCCCTTTTCCTCGTAGTAGCGCAGCGTCGACGCGGGCAATCCCGAGCGTCGCGCCACCTCTGCAATGTCCAGCCGGTTCATGCTTGACCTCAAGTGAACTTGAGGTTGCAAGATAGTCGCTCGACTCGATGAAGACAAGCCCGGATCGCCATGAAACCGTTGAAACCACGCCGTATTCCGCTGCACCGCGCAGCCTGTTCCCTTCTCTGCGGAGGCACGCGATGAGCCTGCCCGACGTCCTGCCCGACCTGCTGCTGATCGGCGCGGGCGCCACGCTCGTGATGGATCTGTGGGCACTGCTCCGGCGGCGTGCATTCGGCATTCCGTCGCTCGACTACGCGCTGGTCGGCCGCTGGCTCGGTCACATGATGCACGGCCGGTTCCGGCATGCGTCGATCGTCGCCGCGGCACCCGTTCCCGGCGAACGCGCGCTCGGCTGGGTCGCGCATTACGCGATCGGCATCGTGTTCGCGGCGCTGCCCGTCGCGATCGCGGGCACGGCATGGATCGGCACGCCGACCCCGCTCCCCGCGCTCGTCGCCGGCCTCGCTAGCATCGTCGCACCGTTCTTCGTGATGCAGCCCGCGTTCGGCTTCGGCATCGCGGCGTCGCGCACGCCGAGCCCGGGCGTCGCGCGCCGGCGCAGTCTCATCACGCATCTGTCCTACGGTGTGGGGCTTTATCTGGCGGCGCTCACGCTCGCGGCGCTGGCCCGTTGAGCACATGGACTCGCCGAGGCCGTAACAGCTGGCGTCGGCTCAACCGAGCCGACGTCGATACTCACGCAAGCGCTTCGTCGAACATGGCGAGCGTATCGTCTCGTGTGCCAGCCCGACGAAGGCCACGCCGGGCATCGGCACCCGCGCAACGGCGATGACAACGCCGCGTGCTCGCGCGCTGCCGCCCGATGTTTTTCAAGTCGTTCATCCAGCCCGCCCGAACGGCGGGCCACCTCACTCCCCGCCGCAATCGATCAGGTTGTGACGCACGCGCCCGAGCAGCCGCACCAGCGTATCGCGCTCGTCGGGCGTGAAGCCGCGCAGCCCGTCTTCGGCGACGGTGTCACCCACTTCGAGCATCTGCGGAAAGATTTCGCGCGACTTGTCGGTCAGCCGGATCACGAATGCCCGGCGGTCGTCGTCGTTCGCGATGCGCTCGATCCAGCCATAGCTTTCCATCCGGTCGAGCAACCGCGTGAGCGAGATCGGCGCGATCTCGAGCCATTCGGCGAGCCGCGCCTGATTCATCTCGCCCTTCCACGTCAGGTACGCGAGCACGCGGCTTTGCGCCCGGGTCAGCCCGATGCGCTTCGCGCGCCGGTCGAACAGGCGTCCGTTCAGGCGGGCGACATCGGCGATCAGATAGCCGATCCGGTTCTCGTAAGTCTTGTCCATCCGGCGATTATAGGGGTCAAGCCGGCCCTGCCTCGGCGATAAGCGGATATATAATAAGCGTGCTTATAATTCCAGCCATACCGGATCGCCGCCCACGGCGACCGCCCCGTGGAGACACCCGCTTGAACCCCGCCGCCGACGCCCCCGCCTCGCCCGCCCTGAACCGGCCGATGCTGACCCTGTCGATCATGCTCGCCACGCTGATCCAGACCCTCGACAGCACGATCGCGAACGTCGCGCTGCCGCACATGCAGGGCACGCTGTCCGCGTCGCAGGACGAGATCACGTGGGTGCTGACCTCCTATATCGTCGCCGCGGCGATCGCGACGCCGCTCACCGGCTGGCTGTCCGACCGGCTCAGCGTGAAACGGCTGCTGATCGTGTCGATCGCGGGCTTCACGGTCGCGTCGGCGCTGTGCGGGCTGTCCGAGACGCTCGTGCAGATCGTCGGCGCGCGCCTGCTGCAGGGCGTGTTCGGCGCCGCGCTGGTGCCGCTGTCGCAGTCGATCCTGCTCGACATCAATCCGCGCGAGAAACAAGGCCAGGCGATGGCGATCTGGGGAATGGGCGTGATGGTCGGCCCGATCCTCGGCCCGACGCTCGGCGGCTGGCTGACCGACAGCTACAACTGGCGCTGGGTGTTCTTCATCAACGTGCCGATCGGCGCGTTCGCGCTCGCCGGCGTGATGACCTTCCTGCCCGCACGCGCGCCGCGCCCGCACGTGAAGTTCGACGCGTTCGGCTTCGCGACGCTGGCGCTCGCGATCGGCGCGTTCCAGGCGATGCTCGACCGCGGCGAACAGCTCGACTGGTTCGGCTCGTACGAGATCCGTATCGAGGCGATCGTCGCGGCGCTCAGCTTCGCGTTCTTCCTCGTGCATACGGCGACCGTCGGCAAGGCGTCGTTCTTCAAGTCGGAACTGCTGCGCGACCCGAACTTCGCGACGGGTACGCTGTTCATCTTCGTGGTCGGCGCGGTGCTGTACGCGACCCGCGCGCTGCTGCCGCCGATGCTGCAGAACCTGATGGGCTACCCGGTCGCGACGACGGGCCTCGTCACCGCGCCAAGCGGCGCCGGCACGATGATCGCGATGCTGTTCGTCGGCAGGCTGCTGAAATACGTGGATGCGCGGATGCTGCTGCTCGCGGGGCTGTCGATTTCCGCGCTCGCGCTCTGGCAGATGATGCAGTACACGGTCGTGCTGTCCGAAGCGGACATCGTGTGGCCGGGCGTGGTGCAGGGCTTCGGGCTGGGGCTCGTGTTCGTGCCGCTGAGCGCGCTGTCGTTCTCGACGCTGCCGCCCGAGCTGCGCGCGGACGGCACGGCCACCTACAGCCTGATGCGCAACATCGGCAGCAGTATCGGCATCTCGATCGTGCAGACGCTGATGACGCGCAACACGCAGGTCGCGCATGCCGACCTCGCGACCCACATCACGCCGTTCAACCCGGCCGTGCAGGCGATGGCCGGCAGCCGCGTCGACATCGCGCTGCTCGACCGCACGATCAACCAGCAGGCGTCGATGATCGCGTACCTGAACGACTTCAAGCTGATGTTCGTCGCGACGCTGCTGATGATTCCGCTGTTGCTGCTGATCCGCCCGCCGCAGAAAGCGGCGAGCGTGGAAATCGCGCACGCGGCGATGGATTGACCGGGCGCACGCGCGGCGCGCCCGCTTCGCTCCGCGCGTCAGGCCTTCATCGTGCCCGTGCGCACGTAGCGCTCGTGCCACGACAGCGCCTCGGCGAGCAGGTGCGGCGTGTGCTTGCCGAAGCTGTCGCGCGACGCACGCTCGAAGTAATCCTCGAGCATCGGCCGGTAGTCGGGATGCGCGCAGGTCGCGATGACCTTGCGTGCGCGCTGCTTCGGCGACAGGCCGCGCAAGTCAGCGAGGCCCTGCTCGGTGACGACCACCGCGACGTCGTGCTCGGTGTGATCGACGTGGCTCGCCATCGGCACGATCCGCGAGATCGCGCCGCCCTTCGCCGTGCTCGCCGACATGAAGCACGACAGGTAGCCGTTGCGCGCGAAGTCGCCCGAGCCGCCGATGCCGTTCTGGATCTTCGTGCCCATCACGTGCGTCGAGTTCACGTTGCCGTAGATGTCGGCCTCGATCATCCCGTTCATCGCGATGCAGCCGAGCCGGCGCACGAGCTCCGGATGGTTGCTGATCTCCTGCGGGCGCAGCACGATCTTCTCGCGGAACGTCGCGATTTCGTCGGCGAAGCGCTGCACGGCGGCCGGGCTCAGCGACAGCGCGGTGGCCGACGCGAAGCTCAGCGTGCCGTCCTGCAGCAGGTCGAGCATGCCGTCCTGGATCACTTCCGTGTACGCGGTCAGGTTCGAGAAGCCGGCCGAGCTGAGCTCCGCGAGCACCGCGTTCGTGATGTTGCCGACACCCGACTGCAGCGGCAGCAGGTTTTCCGGCAGGCGGCCGCGCTTCACTTCATGGCGCAGGAAGTCGATCAGTTGCAGCGCGATCTGCTTGGACGTCGCGTCCGGCGCGGAGAACGCATTGCTGCGGTCCGGCGCATCCGTCTCGACGATCGCGACGATCTTGTCGGCCGGGCAGCGCAGGTACGGCTCGCCGATCCGGTCGTCGCTCTTCGTCAGCGGAATCGGCTTGCGGTGCGGCGGCAGCGCGGTGCCGTAATAGACGTCGTGCATCCCGTCGAGGCCGAGCGGCTGGCGCGAGTTGACCTCGAGGATCACGTGCTTCGCGCGTTCGAGCCAGGTCTTGTTGTTGCCGATCGACGCGGACGGAATCAGCAGCCCATCCTCGCGGATGCCCGCGACTTCGACGATCGCGACATCGAGATCGCCGTACAGCCCGAACCAGGCGTACTGCGCGACGTGGCTCAGGTGGACGTCCTGGTAGTCGACTTCGCCGCCGTTGATCTTGTCGCGCAACGTCGGGTCGGACTGGTACGGCAGGCGCATCGAGATGCCGTTGGTGCGGGCGAGCGCGCCGTCGAGTTCCGGCGCGGTCGATGCGCCCGTCAGCACGTTGATCCGGAAGTCCTCGCCGCGCGTGTGCGCCGCGTCGATGTGGGCGGCAAGCGCGGCCGGGACGGCCTTCGGATAGCCTGAGCCCGTGAAGCCGCTCATGGCGACGGTCATGCCGGGACGGATCAGCGCGGCGGCTTCGTCGGCGGTGCGGACGAGCGAACGCAGGGCGGGAGCGAGGATGCGTGATGAAGACATGGCTGGTTTCTGACGCGTGGGGTCTGTCGTTGACGTCGCGGGGGGTGTCTCCTGAGCGACATGAAGCCCTTGGGGCCGCGAGGGGCGGCCGGCACCACAGGCACGGTCGGAGTATCGCAGAGGCAGTCGCCGCGAAATGTCCGCCAAATGCAAAAGATCCTTGCCGGATTTGCCGGGTATCGAACGACCGTTCTGTGACAGGCGCGCCGTTTAAATCAGATGCACACGAAAGGTGCGCGAAAGCATCGGGCAGAACGACCGGTCGCCGATCGACAACTCATGCGCATCAATCGATGAATTTCCACCGCGCTTTATCACCTGCGGATCGGCAATGACCAACGCCCGTCCGGCGCGGCCAATTGTTACCCGATGCGGCTTGTCCCGACCTGACGCACGTCAAGCGCGCACGCGCCGCGCGACGCGCGGCGGGAAGCGCGAAACGCACCGCCGCACCGGCCTGTGAGGCCCGTCCGTCCTTGACAGTCGCGCGATGCGAACCACACTGGAATACGGATGCCGCCGCCCCGTCTGGCCGCCCTTTCGCGCACGCGCTTTTCGGCCGGCCGATCGCCGCAAGACGCGGTAACACTCCCTCATGTCAGGACATTGATCGAATAAAAAGCACCAAATTACAATTCCGTATATATTTCGCCGATGGACCAAAGAAAAACCGCCACACGTTCCGAACCGCCCCTGCCGCGCACCTGGGATGCGCGGCTGGCGCGCTCGCTTGTCCGACCGCTCGTCGACACGCCCGTCACCCCGAATCACCTCACTACCGTTCGCCTGCTGATCGGCCTCGCCGGCGCCTGGTGCCTCGCGCACGGCGGCTTCGGCTGGAGCAATGCAGGCGCGTTCCTGATCGTGCTGTCGAACTTCGTCGACCACACCGATGGCGAGCTCGCGCGCATCAGCGGGAAATCCAGCAAGATCGGTCATTTTTACGACCTCGCAGCAGACGCGCTCGTCACGGTCGCGCTGTTCGTCAGCATGGGCGTCGGCATCGTCGCCCAGGGCGGCCAGATGGCTGCGTCGCCGGTGCTGCTCGGCGCGGTGGCCGGCGCGGCCGTCGCGCTGATCTTCTTCCTGCGCATGCGGATCGAATCGTTCGCCGGCAAGGCCGGCACCAAGCAGGCATTCGCCGGCGGCTTCGAAACAGAAGACGTGCTGTACCTGCTGCCGCTCGTGACGCTGTTCGACGGCGTCGAGCCGTTCCTGCTCGCGGCGTCGATCGGCGCCCCGCTGTTCGCGGCGTGGGTCGTGTTCGACTGGTGGCGCATCGTCCGGCGCGGCAACGTTTCGCAGAACCCTACTGAAATCCAGGCTTCCAAATGACTCCTAGCACGCGCGACGACTCCGTGCTGAGCCCGGCACGCCCCGCGCCCGTGCGCGCGGCCGCGGCCGACCCCGATCGCACCGTGGCCGACCGTGTCGGCACACTCGACCTCGACCGCCTGCGCGGCGACTACACGCGCCAGGGCTCGTTCCTTTATCTCGACACCTTCCTGCCGGCCGACGCGCACGCGAAGCTGGCCGACGCCGCCCGCGCGATGCAGGCCGGCCTGAACCGCAATTACCTGCCCGGCCACAAGCAAGGCGGCAGCGTCAGCCGTCATACGATCGACGAGCAGGCGCCGTACATCGCCGAACTGTATCGCTCGAAGGCACTGATCTCGTTCCTCGAGAAAGTCACGGGCGACAAGCTGATGCTGTCGCCGGACGACGATCCGCACGCGTACGCGCTGTATTACTACACGAAGCCCGGCGACCACATCGGCTGGCACTACGACACGTCGTACTACGACGGCCGTCGTTACACGCTGCTGATCGGCGTGATCGACGAATCGTCGTGCCGGCTCGACTACGAGCTGCACACGCGCAATCCGGACGTCGCCGACGAACCGGGCTCCGTGCAGATCGCCGACGGCGGCATCGTGCTGTTCGACGGCGACAAGCTGCGCCACCGCATCACGCCGCTCGGCCAGAACGAGATGCGCGTGTCGCTCACCTTCGAATACGTGACGAACCCCGGCATGCGGCCGTGGAAGCGCTTCATCTCGAACATGAAGGACGCGATCGCGTATTTCGGTTTCCGCCAGGTGTTCAAGCAACTGGCGACGCGACGCACGAGCGGGTCATGACACGCGCGGGCCTCATCCTGCTGTCCCTCGGGACCGCACTCTTCATCGCACTGCTGGCCTGGCAGGGCGTCGGCGCCGTGGCGTCCACGTTCCTCGCGGCCGGCTGGGGGCTCGCGCTCGTCGCGGCGTTCCACGTCGTGCCGCTCGCGATCGACGCGGTCGCGATCTCCGTGATGTTCCGCCCCGGCCAGCCGGGCGCCGAGCTCGGCAACGCGCTGCGCGCGCGCTGGGTCGGCGAATCCGTGAACAGCCTGCTGCCCGCCGGGCAGATCGGCGGCCCGGTGCTGATGGTGCGCCACCTCGCGCAGCGCGGCACGCGGATGGCCGACGCGGCGGCAGCCGTCACGGTCAGCACGACGATGCAGGCGCTCGCGCAGATGGCGTTCGCGCTGATCGGCATCGCCGCGTTCAGCCTGTATGCGACGCACGAATCGGTCGCGCACCTGCGCACGCCCGCGCTGATCGCCACCGGCGTGCTCGGCGCCCTCGCCATCGCGTTCTATGCAGCGCAGCGGCGCGGGCTGTTCGGCCGCGGCCTGCGCCTCGCGTCGAAGCTGCTCGGCCCGCGCGACTGGTCGTCGCTGGCCACCCGCGCCGATGCGATCGACGATGCGGTCGGCGCGCTGTACCGCGATCGTGCGAAGGTCGCGAAGACGTTCGCACTGAGTCTCGTCGGCTGGATCGTCGGCACCGCGGAAGTGTGGCTCGCGCTGCACTTCCTCGGGCACCCGGTGAGCTGGCTCGACGCGCTGCTGCTCGAGAGCGTCGGCCAGGCCATTCGTGGCGCGGCCTTCGCGATCCCGGGCTCGCTCGGCGCGCAGGAAGGCGGCTACCTGCTGCTCGCGCCGCTGGTCGGACTGCCGCCCGACGCGGCGCTCGCGCTGTCGCTTGCGAAACGCGCGCGCGAACTCGCGCTCGGCCTGCCCGGCCTGCTCTATCTGCATTTCAGTGAAAGAAACTGGCAGCGGCGCCGTGCGCCGCAGCCGCTCGCCGACTGATCGTTCAGATCCGCCGGCTTTTTGGTTGGAGAACCCATGCGAGCCATCATTCTTGCGGCAGGCCTCGGCTTGCGCCTGCAACAACCGCCCGAGGCGCAGTTCCCGAAGTGCCTGCTGCGCTTCGACGACGTGTCGCTGCTCGAGCGCCATCTGCGCGTACTCGATGCCGCGGGCGTCGACGAGATCGTGCTTGGGCTGGGCTTCCAGCACGAGAAGGTCGAGCAGGAATTGAAGCGTCTCGGCCGCCAGGCCGAGATCGTGATCAACGACCGCTACGACCTCGGCAGCGTGCTGACCGTGCATACCGTCGCCGATGCGATGACGCGCGGCGGCGACGTGCTGCTGATGGACGCCGACGTGCTGTATGACGAGAACATCCTGCACGCGCTGGTGGCCGATTCCGACAAGGCGGTCGACCGCCTGCTGATCGATCGCGACTTCGAGGCCGGCGACGAGCCCGTCAAGCTGTGCCTGAAGAACGGCGTGCCGGTCGAGCTGCGCAAGCAGCTCGCAGTCGACCTCGACTACGACACGATCGGCGAATCGGTCGGCTTCTTCCGCTTCACCGAAGGCACCGCGCGCCGCCTCGCGACGATCGTCGCGGGCTACGTCGACAGCGGCCGCGCGAACATGCCGCACGAAGAAGCCGTGCGCGACCTGCTGCTCGAAGGCGGTCACTCGTTCGACGTCGCCGACGTCACCGGCTCGCCGTGGATCGAGATCGACTTCCCGAACGACGTCGCTCGCGCCACGCAAGAAATCCTCCCCCTGATTCAACGCACCACCGCAGGAGTCGCACGATGAACGCACGCGAACCCAACTTCACCGAATCGCGCAGCGCACGCCTGCGCCGCATGCTCGTCAGCAGCGACCTCGAATTCCTGATGGAAGCGCACAACGGCCTGTCCGCGCGGATCGTCCGCGAAGCCGGCTTCAAGGGCATCTGGGCATCGGGCCTCGCGATCTCCGCGCAGTTCGGCGTGCGTGACAACAACGAGGCGAGCTGGACCCAGGTCGTCGACGTGCTCGAATTCATGGCCGACGCGAGCGACCTGCCGATCCTGCTCGACGGCGACACCGGCTACGGCAACTTCAACAACGTGCGCCGCCTCGTGAAGAAGCTCGAGCAGCGCGGCATCGCGGGCGTCTGTATCGAGGACAAGCAGTTCCCGAAGACCAACAGCTTCATCGGCGGCGAGCGCCAGCCGCTCGCGGAAATCGACGAGTTCTGCGGCAAGATCAAGGCCGGCAAGGATTCGCAGACCGATCCCGACTTCTCGATCGTCGCGCGCGTCGAAGCGCTGATCGCGGGCTGGGGCATGGACGAGGCGCTGCGCCGCGCGAACGCGTACGCGGAAGCCGGCGCCGACGCGATCCTGATCCACAGCAAGCTGTCGCGCCCGGACGAGATCCTGCAGTTCGCCCGCGAATGGAGCGGCAAGGCGCCGCTCGTGATCGTGCCGACCAAGTACTACAGCACGCCGACCGACGTGTTCCGCCAGGCCGGCATCAGCACCGTGATCTGGGCGAACCACCTGATCCGCGCGTCAGCCTCCGCGATGCAGGCGACCGCACGCGAGATCCACGAGAGCGAAACGCTGATCAACGTCGAAGACCGCGTAGCATCGGTCAACGAGATCTTCCGCCTGCAGGACGCCGACGAATACTCGGCGGCCGAGCGTATCTACCTGTCGTCGTCGTCGCGCGCGTCGAACGCGGCGATCGTGCTGGCTGCCAGCCGCGGCAAGGGCCTCGAAGCCGTGACCGAAGACAAGCCGAAGGTCATGCTGCCGGTCGCCGGCAAGCCGCTGCTGCGCTGGCTCGTCGACGGCTTCAAGACGCACGGCGTGAACGACATCACCGTGGTCGGCGGCTATCGTGCCGACGCGATCGACACGTCGGGCATCAAGCTCGTCGTCAACGAACGCCATGCACAGACGGGCGAGCTCGCATCGCTCGCCTGCGCGGCCGACCGTCTGACCGGCGACACCGTGATCTCGTACGGCGACCTGCTGTTCCGCAGCTACATCGTGCGCGACCTCGCGGAGAGCGAGGCCGAGTTCAGCGTGGTGGTCGATTCGTCGCTCACCGAGACCAACCAGAGCGTGCGCGATTTCGCGCTCTGCTCCGCCGCAGACGATCGCGGCCTGTTCGGCCAGAAGACGTTCCTGCAACGCGTATCGAGCGACGTCGCCGCAGGCACGCCGCACGGCCGCTGGATCGGCCTGCTGAACGTGCGCGGCGCCGGTGTCGATCGCCTGAAGGCAATGCTCGCGACGTTGCAGGCGCGTCCTGATTTCGACACGCTCGACATCCCGTCGCTGCTCAACGAACTGATCGCCGCCGGCGAGAAGATCGAGGTGCAGTACGTGCACGGCCACTGGCGCGGCGTCAACGATCTCGAGGACTTCCGCCGCGCGGGCGACTTCGCGCATGGCCAGACGCCGCTGTCCGAACCGGGCGCCGGCAACGGGGGCGCGCAATGATCGAAGCGGCCCAGTTCGTCGAGGCCGCGCGCGCGCGCGGTTTCGACTGGTACGCGGGCGTGCCCTGTTCGTACCTGACGCCGTTCATCAATTACGTGCTGCAGGACCCGACGCTGAATTACGTGTCGGCCGCGAACGAAGGCGACGCGGTCGCGCTGATCGCGGGCGCGACGCTCGGCGGCAAGCGCGGGATCGCGATGATGCAGAACTCGGGGCTCGGCAACGCGGTGAGCCCGCTCACGTCGCTCACGTGGACGTTCCGGCTGCCGCAGCTGCTGATCGTCACGTGGCGCGGCCAGCCGGGCGTGGCCGACGAGCCGCAGCACGCGCTGATGGGCCCGATCACGCCCGCGATGCTCGACACGATGGAGATCCCGTGGGAGACGTTCCCGACCGACCCCGAACAGGTCGGCCCGGCACTCGACCGCGCGATCGCGCACATGGACGCGACGGGCCGCCCGTACGCGCTCGTGATGCAGAAAGGCAGCGTCGCACCGTATGAGCTGAAATCGAACCCGGCCGTGAAGCCGCGTGCGCATGTCGCCGCGCAAGCGTCGTCGCGCGCCGCGTCGGCCGAAGCCTGGCCGACCCGGCAGGACGCGCTGCAGCGCGTGATCGCGCACACGCCGGTCGATTCGACCGTCGTGCTCGCGTCGACCGGCTTCTGCGGCCGCGAACTCTACGCAATCGACGATCGCCCGAACCAGCTGTACATGGTCGGCTCGATGGGCTGCGTCACGCCGATGGCGCTCGGTCTCGCGCTCGCACGCCCCGACCTGCGCGTGGTCGCGGTCGACGGCGACGGCGCCGCGCTGATGCGCATGGGCGTGTTCGCGACGCTCGGCACCTACGGCCCGGCCAACCTCACGCACGTGCTGCTCGACAACGGCGCGCACGAATCGACGGGTGGCCAGGCCACCGTGTCGCAACATGTTTCGTTCGCGGGTGTGGCTGCCGCGTGCGGGTATGCGTCGGCGGTCGAAGGCGATACGCTCGATGTGCTCGATACGGCGCTTGCTTCGTCGGCCGATGGTGCGCAGTTCGTACGACTGGCAATCCGCACCGGCGTGCCCGACGGCCTGCCCCGCCCGACCGTCACGCCGGTCGAGGTCAAGACCCGTCTGATGCGGCACATCGGCGCCGCGCAGACCGAAGCCCACGTTGAAGGAGCCCATTGATGCTGCTGCTGAACCCCGGCCCGGTCACGCTCACCGAACGCGTGCGCCGCAGCCTGCTGCAACCCGACCTGTGCCATCGGGAAAGCGAATTCTTCGATCTGCAGGATGAGGCGCGTGCGCGGCTCGTTGCTGCGTATGAGCTTGATCCGGCTGAGTGGACGGCTGTGCTGATGACCGGTTCGGGCACCGCCGCGGTCGAAAGCATGATCGCGGCGCTCGTGCCGAAGGACGGCAAGCTGCTCGTGATCGAGAACGGTGTTTATGGCGAACGGATTACGCAGATCGCGACGCAGTATGGGATCGCGCATGAGGTGCTCAAGCACGAGTGGATGCAAGCGCCTGATCTTGTGCAGATTGGTGCGAAGCTCGATGCGGGTGGGTATTCGCACGTTGCGGTGATTCATCATGAAACGACGACGGGTCGCCTGAACGATCTCGGCGCGATCGCGGAAGTCTGCCGCTCGCGTGGTGTGAAAATGCTCGTCGATGGCGTCAGCAGCTTCGGCGCGGAAGCGATCGATTTTGCCGGTGGCGATATCGATGCCGTGGCCGCGACCGCGAACAAGTGCCTGCACGGCGTGCCGGGTGCAGCGTTCGTGATCGTGCGCCGTAGTGCGCTCGCGAATGCTGCAAGCCGCACTTACTACCTCGATCTCGGTCGTCTCGCGAAGCTGCAGGATCAGCGGAATACGCCGTTTACGCCTTCCGTGCACGCGTATTACGCACTTGTCGAGGCGCTGCGCGAGTTTGACGAGGCTGGCGGCTGGCGTGCGCGGCATGCGCATTACAAGGCGCTCGCCGATCAGGCGCAAGCCGGGCTTGCGGCGCGCGGGATGCCGCTGGTGCTGCCGGAAGGTGAATCGTCGGTTGTGCTGCGTGCGTACCGGTTGCCGCAAGGTGTGACGTACGAGACGCTGCACGACGGGCTGAAGGCGCGCGGCTTCGTGATCTATGCGGGGCAAGGCGGGTTGTCGAAGGAACTGTTCCGCATCTCGACGATGGGCGCGATTCAGGCAGCTGATGTCGAGAGGTTGCTTGAAGGGTTTACTGCGCTGACGCGGTAAGCGTTATCCGCACCTCATCTACGAAAGGCCCGGGCAATGCTCCCGGGCCTTTTTTATTGTTCGCGATGCTCCGGCAAAGGCTGAGCTTATTGACAACGTTTGGCTGGCAGCGGAGGCTGGCCTGTTGTCGCCCCACATCGCCCGCGTGTATTTAACGGAATGGCGGCTGCTTTGGCGGTCTTCGAGACTTCGCGTCATCCCGATCGCATTCAGCCCTGAGGTGCCGCCAGCAGCACGTACCTGCGGGCGCGGCAATGCCAAATATCCCCGGTCGATCCAGCGATCAACGTTGCGTTCAAGTCAACTGCGTGGACCGAAACGCGGCGCTTCTTCCAGTCTGGACCCACCTCCCGTCCATCAGTCAGTCGTTCAGCCTCTGGTCGATGCCGGACAATACCAAGCGTTTACCCCTACAATACATTTTATTTAATTCTAGATAATCTTTCTAGAAACGGGAGCCCAAGGAGCAGACGGGCCGCTAACCAGCGGCCAGGCTCCCGACCATAACGCTACGGAATGCTAATCAGTCTTTCCTCGGGTGATGGGCTGCTCTGACGAATACTCACATTCGGAAACGTCGCCAACGTCGCGACTTCGACAGGAGACGCCGCATGCATTTTCAACAGCAACCCAGTTCAACAAGAGGCTAAGCATATGAAATCTCAACTCAAACCCGGCAACGCCGCGCTGACACTCGCCTGCGTTGCCATGGTCTACGGTCAAGCGGCTCTCGCGGACGTGATCGTGAAGATCGGCAGCGCCGAACCGCTGACCGGCAACATTGCTCACATGGGCCAGGATGCGGCCGATGGCGCCAAGCTCGCCGTCCAGCAGATCAACAAGGCCGGCAATCTGGTCATCGGCGGTCAAAAGGTCATCCTGGAGGTCGAGTCGCTGGATGACCAGGCCGATCCCAGAATCGGTACGAACGTCGCGCAGAAGCTGGTCGACGATGGCGTCGTGGCCGTGATCGGCCACCTGAACTCCGGCGTGTCCATCCCCGCGTCCAAAATCTACCGCGACAACGGCGTCACGCAGATCACGCCGGGCTCCACCAACCCGCAGTACACACTGCAAGGCTACAAGACCGCCTTCCGCGTGATCGGCACCGATGCCCAGCAGGGCCCCGCCCTCGCGAAATACGCCAAAAACCAGAAAGTCAAGACGGTCGCCATCGTCGACGACGCCACGGCCTACGGCCAGGGTCTTGCGGACCAGTTCGAGAAGACCGCCAAGGCCGAAGGCATCCAGGTGCTATCGCGCGATGCGACCAACGACAAGGCCACTGACTTCAAGGCCATCCTGACCAAGATCAAGTCCGAACGCCCCGACGCGATCATGTATGGCGGCGAGGACGCCACCGGCGGCCCCTTCGCCAAACAGGCCATGCAACTGGCCCTGCGCGCCAGGATCCTGGCGGGCGACGGTGTCTGCACGACCGATTTGGCCAGGTTGGCCGGCGACGCCGCCGACAATCTGGTCTGTTCCGTCGCGGGCGGCGATCTGTCCGCGATGGCGGGCAGCGCTGCGTTCAGCAAGGAACTGAAGGCCGTGTACGGCCATGATCCAGTGGTCTACTCGCCGGTTGCGTACAGCGCCGTCTACGTGATCGTCGATGCGATGAAACGCGCCAACTCGATCACGCGCGCCGGCATCCTGTCCGCCATGCCCGCGACCAATCTCAACACGCTGATTGGCAATATCCGGTTCGACGAACACGGCGACCTGAAGGACAGCACCATCTCCCTTTACAAGTACGTGAAAGGCAAGCGAACCCTGCTGGAAGTCGAGAAGATGTGAACGAGGCGGGGCCGACGCGGGCGCCTCCAAGCCCCCGCGCCGGCCCCGCACCGGGCGCATCTTTGCCGAGATCGTTGAGTAGCCGCCGTCCGCGGATCAGCGCCCTGCCTTTCCGCTGCGAGTTGCGCGACCAAGCTCCGCGATGAGCCGGATTCGTGCCTTTGATGCGTCCAGGCCGTCATAACCTGCCGTGGTCAGGCCGAGGTTGTGGGCGCGCTCATAGGCATATTTGGGTACGGCTGAATTGACCCGGAAACCCTGGGCACAGCGTGTCGATAGCACGACGGGGATATGCCGCGCGGCTTCGCTCAGGAATCTCTCCGACTGCGCCGAGAAACCCCCTGCCCCCTTGCCTGCCACGACGATACCGTCGAGTTCGGAGATAGCCGGCAAGCCCACGAGTGGCCCGAAGGTCTCCATGACGATCGCAACGCGGGCGCCGAGGTCGGATACATCAAGATCCGCGTAACTCTCGTCAACGGCTCCCGAACCTGTGAGCGTCACAATGTCGGCCTCGATGGAGCCGCGGATCGCTGTTTCCGGTCCGAAGGGCTGAATGGCCTGCGGCCATACCTTGACGATCGAGACCGGGTCGAAAATCCGTCCCGCGAAGGCCACGAGAGCGCTCGCGCCCTTCTGCATGGCCTGCGCCAGACGTCCGGAATCCGCCAGATTGCGCGGACCGTCGGCATTGGCATTGCCGCCGGGGATCGCCGCACCGGTCAAAACGACGGGCCGATCGCGATCAAAAAGCAGAGCGGCCGCATAGGCGACGTCTTCCATTGCGTCGGTGCCGCAGCACATGACGAAAGCTTCGCTCTCGCGATCCTGCCGCATGACGTCACGAGCGCGGCAAAGTGAGGCAAAAGTCAGATCGCAGCTATCGACAGGATCGATATCACGTCCGATCCAGTCTGCTTGACCGCTCGATACGATCAGATCGCGCGCCAGTAGACGCTTGATCGTCCCATCACTCTGATAGCTTTCCGTGATGGTGCCGCCGCAATTCAGGAGTCCGATTTTCATGGAGGGAGCCTTTAGGCAAGCGTATCGGGAATTTCCGCGTACATATCCGCGATGGCTTCGGCATTCTTGATACCCGTGCCCGTCAGCAGGACAACCGTTTCCTCTCGCGCCTCAATCGCCCCCAGTTGCGTGAGCCGATCAAATCCTGCAACCGCGGTCGCCGAAGTCAGCTCCGGCAGAAGGCCCAGTCGCGCAATCCGCCTGAGCGCGTCGACGATTGCGTCTTCCTCCACGGCCACAGTCGTACCGCCCGTCTCCCTGACAGCGTTGATCACTTGCGCCAGCCGTAGAGGATGGGCGATGGCCGTCCCCTCGGAGACCGTCTTTCGGACCTCGCGTGGAATGGGCGTCGTGACGCCCGCCTGAAAGCTGGCATCGATAGGAGAACAGTTCAATGGCTGGCATACGAAGAGCTTGGGCATTTTGTGAATCTGGCCCGCGCGCATCAGTTCCGAGAACGCCAAATAACAGCCGAGCACATTGCTGCCCGCGCCTGCAGGCATGACGATGTTGTCCGGCGCCTGGAAGTTGAGGTCCTCCCAGATCTCGTAGCCGACCGACTTGGTCCCTTCGAGGAAAAATGGCTGCCAATTGTGGCTGGCGTAGAAGATGCTCGCGGACTGCAGGACGGCCTCGTCCTCGCACGCCTGTCGCGGGCCGTCGACCAGTTGTACCTCCGCCCCATAGGCTCGCATCTGGGCAATCTTCGCGGGCGACGCGTATGCGGGCGCCAGAATCTTCACGCGCACGGCGCCTGCAGCGCCATACGCCGCCACCGACGCTCCGCCGTTTCCCGAACTGTCCTCCAGAACGGACGCGATGCCTTGCTGCCGCAACATCGAGAGCATCACCGTCGTGCCGCGATCCTTGAAGCTGCTTGTGGGGCTGAACCACTCCAGCTTGAAATGCGGCCGGTGGTCGCCCCACGGCTTCTGGATCAACGGGGTGCACCCTTCCCCCATGGAGATGGGGGAGACGATCTCGACTGGAAGCGACGCGCGATAGCGCCATTGGGAGCGAACGTGTCGATCGATGTCGTCCCGGGAAATGCCAGCCTGCGGCGAGATCAGGAGCGGCCTGCGGTCGTCCGAACACCACCGAGGCGTGTCGAGAGGATAAGTAGTGCCGCTGAGCGGCTCGACATAGTGCGGTTTCAAGTTTTCCGACTCCGCTTTGGCACCTACCGGATCGCTGCAAGAGCAAGACGATGACGGCCGGGACGTTGGGGGTGAAACACACGGCCCGCGCGCTGCCCATGCAGTTCGAAGGCCACGCGCACCGCCGCGATCACGGCGTCCGGCACGAGCAATTGAGCGGCTACATGCTGGTCGACGAGAAGTCGCGTGGCGTCATTTGACATCGCTGTACACCGTTGCGCGCGAGACGCCCAGGTAGACGGCAATGGTGTCCATCGCCCGACGGACCTCGAGCAGGCCAGCCGCCTTGAGCTCCTTCAGGAGCGAGCGGCGGTCCTCCGGCTTGAGCGAGCGCGGTGTCGACGCCATGCGTGCGGCGAACTCGTCGATACGGGCGCGAATGAGATCCGCGCCAGCGGGGTCCAGCGATTCCCTGGCAGGCGCGGTGCCCTCGACCGCCATGAAGCTGCTCAGCATGTTCTGAAATCCCCGGAACAACGTGAGGTCGATATTCAGGCACAACGCGGCGATGTAGTCGCCTTGGGAGTCCTTGATACCGATGGAAGTGCTCTTCACCTGACGGCCGTCCGAGAACTGATTCGGATAGTTGGCGATGATCTGCTCGTAGGCGGCGTCCATGATCCGCGCAAGCCCCAATTCAGTGGCAGGCTGTCCGACTTCTCGACCTGACAGGTTGTTGTGGATCGCGAGCACCGCGTGCTCCGGGTCGAGGAGATCATGGACCACGACCTCGGTAAACGGGGCGAAGGTCTTGGCCAGCCCTTCAGCGACCTGTTTGAGCTGCCCCAGCAGTAGCTGCTGTTCCGGCGTCTTCTTCGGCATGTCGGGTCCAGTGATTTTCCTTGGCATGCCGGGCAGTTTGGCCACACCAAGACGATTTGTCAAATTAAAAACAATTCGTCTAGATTAACATCCTGAACATGGTCGGAAGCAACGGCCGGTTCCTGGTTCTTGTCTTGATTACTGGCCCGATTCGTCTGCTGACCATACGGCCAGTTCATAGCCATCGGGATCAAGGAACTGGAAGCGTCGACCGCCAGGGAACGAGAAAATCTGACGGGTGATGGTGGCTCCCGCCGCCTCGATCCTTCGACGGGTTTCAACCAGATCGTCAGCGTAGAGGATGACTAACGGGCCGCCGGGCCGGACGGGCTCACCGGTCGTCAACCCGCCCGTGATCCGGCCGTCGCGAAACTCGGTATAGGTGGGACCATAATCCGTGAAGGTCCAGCCGAACACGCTGCCATAGAAGGCCTTGCTTCGTGCAATGCTGTTAACATTGAATTCGATGTTGTCAATCTGCCGGTCTTTCCCTCGAATGCTCATCCGTGCCACTTTCCTTGGTGTTTGTCGAGAATCGATTATAGGCACCGTGGCCACGCCCATGACGACGCGGGGAAGTTCTGAAGACGTTCGTTTCCGGCCGTTGAGCGATTTCCACGGCAATCCGTAAAAAAACCTCCCTCATGACCCCGAGAATCGCTCGTTTTGTTCCGCTGCTGGCGCTCGCCGCGGCACCGTTCGCTCACGCTGGCGATAGCCAGTCCTGCAACGACGAAACCGTCACCGCCATCGCCCGCTGGGCCGGCATCGCAAGCGCACGCATCGCAACGCGCGACACGAACCGGCTCGTCGTCGCGTCTGCGTGCAAGGTCATGCCGAATGCACCCGAAACGACGATCGCGGCCGTCGCATTCGATTCGCTTCCGAAAAGCAAGAACGCCGACGAAAGCAGCAAGCTGCAAGTCGTCGCGCTCGTCGAAGGTGGCAAGGTCGTAGCGGCAGACCGTTCGGTGATCCAGGAGGACGCGGCGATACAGATCGGCGAGAACAGTTACCGCATCGATACGGCGCCGTACCGACTGTCGCCGGATGTACGGGCATTCGGCGTCGTGTTCAGCAGTACCGCGCACGGACCGAGCTGCCCGGATGCCTACATGGAGAACGAACTGACACTGTGGATTCGCGAAGGCGCCCGTATCCGCCCCGTGTTTGGTACCAATCTCAATGGCTGGGTCGCCACCACCGGCACCGCGTGCGGCCCCGATACCAGCGACCTGCGCAGTGAGTCCGCCCGCATGACGATTGCCGTCGAGAAGACGTCGCACAACGGCTTTGCGGACCTGTCGATTACGGCACACGTCATGAACGCGGAAAGCAACGACGACAAACAACCGGACGCCGGAAAACGCACCGTGCGCACGGTCGTCAAATACGACGGCAAATCATACGGGAGCGATATGTACCGGGACTTCTGGTATTCGCCTGCCTCGAAGACGCGATTCAAATGACGGTGACGCGAAGCCACGGTGAGTCCGCACCACCCGCCTACTCCGCCACCTTCGCTCCGATCGCCTCACCCGAAGCCGGCATCCGCAGTGCATCGTCACGCACACGTCGCGCCTCGCGCGCCGAATAACGATCCTTCAATCGCAGGAACGGCTTCTCGACGAGGAAATAGCTGGCCGTCGCAGCCAGCAGCGCCCACGCGATCCCAAGCGGAAACGCATGCGGAACCTGTAGATCCGGATTCGCAAACGGCTGCTGCCACAGATAAAGACTGAACGAGATCGTGCCGACGAACACGACCGGCCGCGCACGCAACCACCGCGCACACCAAAACTCGCTGCGGAAATTCAGCACGACGATCACGATCGCGATCAACGCGGCTTCGAGCGTCACGCCGTACGTCGCATTCCAGAACCCGCCGAGCCGATGTTCGGCGAGCGGCATGCCGATCAGCACGATGACGATGATCGCGGTCACGATGCGCGCCTCGTTGCGCCACGTACAAATCCAGGCTTCAAGCCGCTCGCGATTGAGCGACACATAACAGCCGATCAGGATCGGATCGACGCCTGTGTGCAACATCATCCCGAGCTGCCCGCGCAGCGCAGGCGCAACGAAATACGTCACAGCACGCACCAGCGGCACGACCAGGATCAACGTGGCCAGCCAACGCGTGCCGCCACGCCGCATCCCATACACGAACAGCAGCGGCCAGAACCAGTAGAACTGTTCCTCGAGCGCGAGCGACCAGAAATGGCCGAGATACCACGCGCCGTCCGGATGCAGCGCATTGTCGCCGGTCAGCCCGAACCACGCCGAGTAATTCCACAGGTGCAGCGCCGCATACAGCCACTGTCGTCGATCGACGTCGAACCAGCCGGCGAAGGCCCCGATCGCGACCACCGCGAGATACACGTAGCAGGCCGGCCAGATCCGCAGCGCGCGGCGCACGTAGAACGACGTCAACGCGATGCCACCCGTGCGCGCGAACTCGGCACGCAGCACGTTGGTGATCAGGAAACCGCTGAGGACGAAGAAGATCAGCACGCCGAGCCGGCCGTCGGCGATCAGCCGCAACGGCGCGTACCAGCCCGTGTAGCCGCCGGGCAGCACGTGCTCGGCGTGTCCGACCACCACCATCGCGACCGCGACGGCGCGCAATCCGGTCAACTGCGTGACGCGATGGTTCATCGGCTGGTTTCCGTTGGCACGGTGGATGGGCAGCACGCCGGCGCCCCCGCTTCGGCACGCCGATATGCCGCCGGGATTTTGTATGAAAAATATCGGAATGAAATTGCTTCAAAAATCCTTGGGCCGACACCGGCGGCCGCGCACGCCGCAACGAGCCGACACCCGGGGCAGCGAATGGGCATAATGACAAACCTTGTCCGGCGGCGGCCGGGTCGATGCCGACACAA
The DNA here is from genome assembly GCF_002223365.1 of Burkholderia sp. AU6039. NCBI lineage: Bacteria > Pseudomonadati > Pseudomonadota > Betaproteobacteria > Burkholderiales > Burkholderiaceae > Burkholderia > Burkholderia sp. AU6039. The sequence continues at coordinate 1,276,211 of NZ_NKFK01000005.1, read as the reverse complement.
CGATTTTTGCGGCGGCGCAATATCCGTAGCCCCCGCCCGCACCTCGGCCCGCGCGTCGTCCGCCTCCTGCCGACCCTTACCCGGAGCCTGCCTGTGTACCCACCGATCGAACCCTACGCCCACGGCCACCTCGACACCGGCGACGGCCACCGCATCTACTGGGAGCGCTGCGGCAACCCGGCCGGCAAGCCCGCCGTGTTCCTGCACGGCGGCCCCGGCGCCGGCTGCGGCCCCGACCACCGCCGCCTGTTCGATCCGGAGCGCTACGACATCCTGCTGTTCGACCAGCGCGGCTGCGGACGCTCGACGCCGCATGCCAGCCTCGAGAACAACACGACGTGGCATCTGGTCGCCGATATCGAGCGCCTGCGCGAGATGGTCGGCGCGGAAAAGTGGCTCGTATTCGGCGGCTCGTGGGGCAGCGCGTTGTCGATCGCCTATGCCGAAACGCATCCCGAGCGCGTGAGCGCGCTGGTCGTGCGCGGCATCTTCACGATGCGTCGCGCGGAATTGCTGTGGTACTACCAGGAAGGCGCATCGTGGCTGTTCCCTGATCTATGGGAGGACTTCGTTGCGCCGATTCCGGAAGCCGAGCGCGGCGACCTGATGGCCGCCTACCATCGCCGGCTGACCGGCAACGACGAAGCCGCGAAGCTCGAAGCCGCGCGCGCGTGGAGCATCTGGGAAGGCCGCACGATCACGCTGCTGCCCGACCCCGCCCTCGCCGCGCACTTCGCGGACGGTCACTACGCACTCGCGTTCGCGCGCATCGAGAACCACTACTTCGTGAACCAGGGCTTCGTCGAGGAAGGCCAGTTGCTGCGCGACGCGCATCGCCTCGCCGGCATCCCGGGCGTGATCGTGCAGGGCCGCTATGACATCGCGACGCCTGCACGCACCGCGTGGGAGCTGTCCAAGGCGTGGCCCGACGCAACGTTCGAGATCGTGCCCGGCGCCGGGCATGCTTACAACGAGCCGGGGATCCTGGAAGCGCTGATCGCGGCGACAGACCGGTTCGCGGGCTAGCCGCGCGATATCAGGAAGTCGTTTCCCGGCGCGCCGAATCCGCAGGCGCGTCGGGATTCGCCCCCTGCTCCCAATCGCCGGGCCTCGGCGGCTTCGTCACGCGAATCAGCACCAGCGCAACGCAGAAGGTCACGACCACGTAGACCATGATCGGCTGCCACGGAATGGCAACGGCCATGCGTTGGTACTCCTGCGGCATATGGCGAACCAGCGGCGTCGCGATCGACACATAGCCCGTCAGCATGCCCAGCATCGCGATCGCAGCCGTCATCAGCGACATGCCGCAACTCCACATGCGCCGCCCGCGCGGCGCGATGGCCGTGCCCAGGACCAGCGCGACTGCCGCCGCCTGCAGCAGATTCTTCGGCCTGATGTTCGGAATGAGGTAGGCGAAAGCGCCCGCATGCGCCGCCGCGTACGATATCGCCCAGTAATACAGGGCCGACGCCACGGCCAGCAGGCCGAAAGACACGAAATGCCGCACCGTCGAACCCGACGCGGCCTGCGGCTGGTGCAGGTAGTCGCTGCTGAGCCTGTTGTACATCAGCGCAAAACCGATGATGCCGAACGGCAACCCGACGAGCACCGGGACCCACGTCGACAACAGGAGCCACACGACACACGATACGCACCAGGTCGCCAGCGCGAGCGTGCGTCCCCAGCGGCGACGCAACGCAAGCGCAACGTGACTGATCAGCCCCGCAACCGCCGACACGAACAGTGCGCACTGCAGCGCCCGAAACTGCCACGACCACGCCGAAAACGCATTCAGCGATCGCTCGTGCTGGACGAACAGCACGAACGGGACGAACTGCAGCAGCGATGTAAGGTTTTGCAGGATGCCGTGATACGCGATCACGCGAATCGTCGTATAGCGGCGGGAATCAGGAATGGCAGCGCCTGTCGTGAGCATGGGCAGCGTCGAAAAGCCGGTCGGACCGGAAGCATACTCCCTTGATCCGTTCAGCCGCGCCGCTCGTGTGCCACATGTGCCGTCAAAGCGCCGCCTCGACGATCGCCTTGCCGCGGATCGCCCGCTCGACGAGCTGTTCGTCGCCGACCTTGCGGATCGCGTCGTCGAGCAATCCTTCCGGCGCTTCGGTCGCCACCTTCAGCAAGCCCGACAGCCCGCGTGCGTCGAGCACCACCAGCGTTTCCATCGAATCCGCGCGGCTCACTAGCACGCGGCGCCACGCCGGCCCCGCGCCGAAGCTCGCGCAGAGCGCAATCGTGTCGCTGCCGAGCGTGTAGTCGAAGTTCTTGATCATGATGCGCCGCCGTTGCAAGGGAATGGCGATGCGCGACGGTGCGGCGCCGTGACGTCGACGCACCCGCGCGTGCCGCCGGCGTGTCGGACCGGGATCCGAACCGTTCGCCGGCATCACCATGCTAGGCGCGCAGAATTAACGAAGACTTAAAGCGTTCGCACGGTCTCGCACCCCGGTCGGACGCGCATCGTACGTGTCAAACCGACCGGTCATCGCGCCAGCGAAGCTCACCACGAATAGCCCTGCATGCCGTAATTCGTGTCGTGTCGGCGGCCCCACCACGGCAGGTAGGCATTGTTGCCGCCGCGTGCGCGAAACCAGTCTTTGTCGGGATCGATCGGCGTGAGCTTCGACGGTGGCCGGACAACGACCGCGACCGGGTGATCCGGATCGGTCGTGCCGGCGACGAGTGCGTTGCCGCCAAAGTGATTGATCCGGCCGATGGCGAGCGCGACATCGGTCAATGCGCTGCCTGTTCCCATGTCGCCGAGTACGGCGGCCGTGTTGAACGTCTGTTTGCGGTGGTCGTATTCGGGAAGGGTTTCGGTCAAGGTCTGTCCGAGCACGGCAAGACGTGACGATGATGCGTCGCTGCCCTTACCTGCGTCGTGAACGATGTAATGGAGATCCGGGACTGCGACGCCGGCGTTGCGTGCCGCTTGGTCGATGGTCGCCTTCCACGCCTGCACGGCGCGCGTCGTGCCGACCTTCGGCGGAAAATCATGCGTGTTGCCGGTTGCGGCCTTGCCGATCCAGGCGAGCGGTTCTCGCTCGGTGTTGAAGGCTGGGCCGGCGAGGAACAGCACGACAAGGTTCTCGTTGATCTGTGCATCCGTGGGCGGGAAGTTGGGTGCGTCCCAGTTCACTACCCAGACGGTCTCGTCGGGGTTCGCCTGCAGGTAGTCCAACGCGCTGTTCAGCGAGGTGAAGCCGGCGTTCGGCCCGCCTTGCGTGATCTGGACATCGGGAAGCGTGTTTCGGCTCCACATGGTTGGAAAATACGGATTGCCGATCGAAAACGTCTTTCGAATGGAGTCCCGCAAATAGCTTTGCGATTCGGACGCGTCAAGTCTTTCCGGAATCGCAAGCTCGACGCGGATGCCGGCCAGTTCGCGCCAGCCTTTCTTGTCATCAGGCTTGACCGTGTAGAAGTATTTCGCGTTGCTTGCATAGCGTGAGCGAAGCAGCAGCGGGAACTTGGTCATGTACTTGCGATAGAAGCCTCTAAATGTTTCTGCACCTTCGTTGCCATATACCAGCGCGCCAATCGATTGAAGCGTTGTGAAGGACTTCGGATCGGTCCGTACCATGTCGTCGTTCTTGTTCGGAGACACGAGTCCCTGCGTCCACAACAATTGCCATTCGGTCGGGTAGTCCATGCGTTGCAATGGATTCAACCAGATCAAACCTGCAACTTGTGCCACGAACGGCTTCGCTACTTCTTCCGCGGACAGCACCGCGTGAGTTACGGGTTCCGTAGCGGGTGCCGCGTGCGCTGACCGTGCCGTGGCCGTGGTGAACAGGAGCACCATGAGCGCAGCCAAGCTGGGCACGAATACAAATCGTTTCATCCAATCTCCTATTTCCAGTTGGGTCGGGTCCGGTTGCTCTACGTGAGCCATCAGCGAAGCCATGAGTACGGCTGCGATCATCCATGCAGCGACCGAAACAGCGGCACGTCGCGGCCATGTAGCGATCAGTGCTTTCATCTTGCTCTCCCGACGTTCAGATAGAACTGACCTTCCCGTTCATCCGTGATCGTGTCCGGCATCGTGCCTTCACTGCTCTCTGCATGTATCCAGTCGTGCATCGGAAGCTCGTCAAGCTCTCCGCGTACAAAGTACTCTGCGTATTTCTTGTTCGGGTTGCCGTCGGGAATACCGTCTCCCATCCGCCAATCGGCTTCAATCCGTAGTGCTTTCATTTGCTCGGGCGTCAGGTAGCACCGCCCGATCGCCACATCGTACGCAAGCGCCTTTTCCGCATGCTCCGGATTGGTCATCGTCGTGGAGTGATTCGTCGGGCTGTTGGTCGAGCCACGATCGAGCCAGTCGACAATCTGCTTGTCGCGCCATTCCTTGTAGCCCTCCGGCATTTCGCTCTTGCCGTCCTCACCGATCACGTGGCCGTCGCCATCGAGCCATTCCGTATTCAGCGTGCGCCGGGCCTCCATCCGCATCAACGCGCGGTCCTCATAACGCTGTCCGGCTTCGCTCTCCGCTGTCCCTTGCGCGACGCTGTCCTTGTTCTTCGCCTCGTACTGATCGTAGGGATCGTCCGCGCGCTTGTCTGCCTCGCTCTTGCTTGCGTCGCGCCATGCGGCCGGCGGATCGTTGCCTTCGTTGAAGTCGCTGGTCGCATTGCCGTCCTTCGTTTCGATGTGCTTGCCGAACCGCAACGCCTTCGGCGGGAACGGTTCGTCGAGTGCCGGCGCGTCCGCCACCACGGCCCAGCCCTCCGGCGGATTGGCGTTCACGCGGAACATATTCAATGCCGAGCTGATCTGGGTCACGAAAAACATGATCGGCGCGGATGCAAGCGTGGCCGCTATCCCGAACACGGACTCGTTTCCCTTGAGTGCACCGATGAGATTGAATTTGGCAGGTGGCGAAGGCGGATACCAGAATCCCGACGTCGTTCCCTTTTTGCCATGCCGCCAGTCATCTTCCCAATACCGATATTGCTCCTGCACGCCGACGTGGAAGCCGGAGGCAAAGACGCGCTGCGTCAGCACGCCGGGGACGCTGATATCGTTCAGCTCGTTCTCGTCGATGCCGCGCCAGCCGATGCCTTGAACCGTGACCGCCGAAATCACCTGGTCGTGTGGACAGCAATACGCGGTGACGCGACCATACGTCGATCCGTTCAGGCCGTGGCGTACCCGATCCTCGTGTGCGGCATAAGACCGCTTGCTGGTCGGCGATACCCGTTCGTTCGCCATGTCTTCATCGATCTTGTCTGCGGGAAGTTCATAGGCCTTCCGCGTGCCGATGATCGACAGAAACTTGCCGAACGTTTTCGTGCGCGCGGCGTAGGTCTGCCGCCCGCGACGACCGCTGCCGTCCCTGGTCGCGCGTTGCGACCAGGTATCCATGAACGTATCGGATGGATTCGGGCCGTCTGCGCGCGCAAGACTGTACGGCGCATTCGCCAGCACGTAGGCGTCGGCCACGCAATGCCCGCTACGTCCCCACGGATCTTCGACATCAGGTAGTGCATCGCCGAAGAAAGCCGCGGTAAGACCCACGATGTTGCCCTGGCTATGGCACACGACGGTAATCGGCACGTCGGCCTGCATGCGGCGGATCGACTCGATCAACCTCGCAAGGCGCAACGCCGCGAGCACGCCATACGCGCGGGGCGGCGCGCGATACAGCGGCCGATTGGTCGGATTGATGCCCTGCACGGTTATCCATCCGGCCGCGCGGTCGTCGAGGCCGCCGTGCCAGAGATCGGGCAGGCTCGCGCAACCGTTCGTGAACGGGCCGCCGCCCCAGTAGTCCTTCTCGTTCAGGAAGATCTTGTCGCCGTATTCTTTGAGTTCCTCGGCGGTCGCCCGATAGCCCCATCGGAAATGAATGACCGGTGAAAACGACGGATCGGCCTTGACGTAGTTATCCGCAAGCAGCTTCGGGTTCAGAAACCCGTCCGGCGTCACGCTTTCCGTGTACTTCGCCGGCACCAGTTGCCCGGCATCGATGCCGCGATACTTGAGTTGATCGTCCAGCCGCCCGAGCCGGCGATTCAGGCCGTCGCACAATCCTTGCTCCGCCGCCTCGAACCATTCGCCTTCAGAGTTCACCCCATGCACGAAGATGACGACACCGGGCAACGGCATTTGCTTGATACAGATCAGCCGGGTGCCTTTCGTCCACATCGAGACCCCGTCGCTACGGCCAACGACGATCGAGGGAGGCTTGCGTGACGTTGCGGTGCCGTCCGATTCGGTAGCATCGATCAACCGTGCGACGGGTTCGTCCGTCGCCGATCGATGTTCGGGATAAAGCTGGGTCACCCTGGCTCCTGCGCGCGGTTTGGTGTTGTTCTGCCGTTCCGCCGCCAGTCATTCAAGCTGACGCGACGTGAACGCAGATGCGGATCATCGGAAATCCGCGCACCAGCGCACAAGTGCAGTTTTCTCTTTTCCTACAGAATTGAACTCGTCTGATTAAGTTGACCGGCATGACGCGCAACTTTCCGGTCATGTCTGACGGTCACGTACGAAGCCTTTTCCGAACCACAGTGCTTCTACCGTTCGGTTCCACCGTCATGGCCGTATGCTCCTGCCAGCAGCGGTCGACAAGCGACTGGCGCGCACAGCGGACCCGCGTCAAACGACATCGAGCGGCTCCACCGTCACCCCGACCTTCAGCTCCTGATCCGCACCGCCGCCGCGAATCACGCCGCGCAGCGGCGTCACGTCCGCATAGTCGCGGCCGATCGACAGCATCACGTAGTCGTCGCCCGGCGCGCGATCGTTGGTCGGATCGAGCTGCAGCCAGCCGTTATCCTCGGGCCATGCCGGGTCGTACACCTCGACCCATGCATGCGATGCGTCGGCGCCAATCAGCCTCGGCTGCCCGGGCGGCGGCTGCGTGAGCAGGTAGCCGCTCACGTAACGCGCGGCCAGCCCGAGCGAGCGCAGCGCGCCGATCATCACGTGCGCGAAATCCTGGCACACACCCTTGCGCAAGCGCAGCGCATCGAGCGCCGACGTCGTGATGTCGGTGCTGTTCGGCGTATACGCAAAATCGGCATGCACGCGCCGCATCAGCTCCCACGCAGCCTGCACGAGCGGCCGTTGCGGCGTGAAGCTCGCGGCCGCATACGCGGCGAGTTCGGGATCGCACATGACATGCGGCGACGTGAACACGAATTCGCTCGCCGCGTCGTAAGGCTGCCCCGCGCGGAACCGCAAGCGGTCGCGCACGGCTTCCCACGCCATCGCCTGTTTCGCGTCGGGTTTCGCGATGGCGGGCGGCGGCTCGCCGCGCGCCCCGCGCGACCACACCGGCGGCGTCACGCGTACCGTGCTGCAACTGCGCACGAGCAGCGCATCGTGCGGCTGGTTCAACGCAAACGATGCGCGCGCGTTACCGAATGCATCGATCTCGGTCCCGACCGATTCCGGCGCGGGGTCGATGTCGAGCGCGAACGACAGCACCTGCTGGCGCGGCGTGACGAGCGGCTGCAGGCGTGCCTGGTGCTGCGCCGATTCGACGCGCGCCGCGTAACGGTATTCGGTGTCGTGCGTGACGCGCAGCAACCGGCCGGGCGCACCGTCGGCCTTTGCGGCCGGCGCCGATGGCGGTGCCGATGCGTTCCGCGCATTGCCGGAACCGTGCGGCGCTTTCGCCGCGCCTTTCGTCGTCACCATAACGTCCTGCCCGCCTCGCGCACGTGGCTGAAATAGCGTTCGCCGATCCGGTTCGACAATTCCCATACCGCCTTCACCGTCGTGTCGAGCGCTTCGAGCAGCTTGTCGTGCCGGCCGCCGTCGGCGGTCTCGCACAGCTCGTGCAGCGACCACGCGGGGACGTCGGGAATCGTCTCGGCCAGCTCGGACAGCGCGTAGCCTTCGCTGCGCTCGACCTTCGTCAGCCGGCCGCGCAGCGCCTGCACGACCCAGCCGAGCGAGCGCGGATTGTCGGTATCGAGCACGACGAGCGACAGCAGCGGCGCGACGTCGAAGCCGCGCTGGAACCGCGAACGGAACGTGATCGTGCTGTCGAACAGTTCCAGCACGAGCTCGAAGCCGTCCTGCCGGTGCACCGCGCCTTCGTCGAAGGCCGCCTTCAGCACGCTGCACAGGAAGTCCAGCCGGTCGATCTGCCGGCCGATCGACAGCAAGCGCCAGCCGTCGTCGCGCGTCATGTTGTCGGTCTGCGCGCCCGTGATCGCGCCAAGCAGCAGGCCGAGGCGCTCCAGCAACTGCAGCGCCTCGTTGCCGATCTGCTCCTCGGCTTCCGGCAGGCCGGCGCTGTCCGCAAACAGCTGGGTCGCGTCGTCGATCAGCCGCCACTGATCGCTCGACAGTCGCTCGCGGATCGCGGCAGCCGCGCCACGCATGCCGAACAGGCAGGACGCAATGCCCGACGTGCGATCCGCGCCGCGCGTGAGCGACGTCGCGAGCGTGTGCTGGAACGCACGCGGCGCATCGACGGCATTCGGCGCGTCGGCCGCGATCAGGCCCGTGTCGCGGCACAGCGTGTCGAGCAGTTCCAGGTGCGCGGGGCTGTCGACGTCGTCCTCGCCGCGCAGCCGTTCAAGCGCGGCACGCGCGAGGCGCATCAGGTTGGTCGCACGCTCGGTGTAACGGCCGAGCCAGAACAGGTTCTCGGCCGCGCGGCTCGCGATCGCGCGCGGGCGTTCGACGAGATCGTCGGGGCCGAGGTGCGTCTGGAGCAGCGTCGTCGAATCGACGATGCCTTCGGTCATCACCCATGTATCGACGGTGCTGCCGCCGCGCGGCATCGGCGCGTTGAACAGCGTGTCGCGCGTGCCGACCCGCGACAGCCCGCCGGGCAGGAGCCGCCAGCGCTGCGCGCCGTCGGCAAGTGCGAACACGCGCAGCAGCATCGGCTTCGGCACGATGCGCGCGCCGCCGTTGCTGTCGGGCGCGTCGTGGCGCGGCCAGGTCGGCGCCTGCGACAGCGGCAGGTCGGCCTGCACGGTGTAGTGCTCGGGCCGCGCGAGAATCCGCGCGCGCCACTCGGCCAGCTGCGCCTGCGTGAGCCGCGCGCCGATCACCGGCTCGAATGCGCCGCCTTCCTGCACGTCCGGTGGATAGGATGCCTTGACGATGCCGCGCGCGAGCTGCGGCAGCGCGTCGTCGCACGCGGCCGCTTCACCGCACCACCACGAATGCACGGCCGGCAGCGTCAGCATTTCGCCGAGCAGCCCTTCCGCGAGACGCGGCATGAAGCCGAGCATCGCCGGCGATTCAAGAAAGCCCGAGCCCGGCGCGTTCGCGAGCAGCACGTTGCCCGCGCGCACCGCCTGCAACAACCCCGGCACGCCGAGCATCGAATCGGTCCGCAGTTCGAGCGGATCGAGCCATGCATCGTCGACGCGCCGCAGGATGCCGTGCACCGGCTCGAGCCCGCTCAGCGTCTTCAGGAACACGCGGTTGTCGCGCGCGGTCAGGTCGCCGCCTTCGACGAGCGTGAGGCCGAGGTAGCGCGCGAGATACGCGTGCTCGAAATACGTCGCGCTGTGCGGCCCCGGTGTGAGCAGCACGATCCGCGAATTCTTGCGAGCCGGGCTGAGCGCCTGCATGCTCTGCAGCAGCGCGCGGTACGCGGATGCGAGCCGCTGCACGCGCAGCCCGCGAAACCCGCGCGGAAAGAGCCGCGACACGATCAGGCGGTTTTCGAGGAGGTAGCCGAGGCCGGCCGCGCCCTGCGTGTGCTGCGCGACGATCCGCCACTGCCCGTCCGGGCCGCGCGCAAGGTCGAACGCGACGACGTGCAGCCAGGTATCGCCCGGCACGCGTGCGCCGCGCATCGCGCGCAGGTAGCCGGGATGCCCGGTGACGAGCGCGGGCGGCAGCAGCCCGCGTTCGAGGATCGTCTGCGGCCCGTACAGGTCGGCCAGCGTCGCGTTGAGCAACCGCACGCGCTGTAGCACGCCACGCTCGATCGCGACCCAGTCCTCGGGCGTGACGATCAGCGGCAGCAGGTCGAGCGACCACGGGCCAGCCGCGCCGTCGCCGGCGCGCTGCTCGTGCAGTTGATAGAACAGGCCGTTCTCGCGCATGCGCCGGTGCAGCGCGTCGGCGCGGCGATCGAGGTCGGCCACGCCGTCGCTGCCGATCGACGTGAAGAAGCTGCGCCACGCGGGCGCGAGCGCAGGCGCGTTCAGGCCGGCCGCGCTGCCGCGCAGTTCGTCGTAGCGGCCGGCGGCAGCCGGCGCCGCGAGCGCGGCGGCCAGTTCCGCGGCATCCGGCTGCGCGCCGGTATCGAAAAGCGTGGGCATCGCGTCGAGGGCGGCGAGATGATCGGTGTCAATGGGCGGCACGATGTCGTTCCGTCGTCAGGGCGCGGCCGCGCACGCGCGCCGCCACCCGGGCGGCGGGCCGCGGCGCGCGGCCGCAATCTGCCCGCATCCTAGCATTCCGGCGGGGCCGCCAGCGACCGAAACCGCCGGGTATCGCGAACCGCGCATCGTCATCCGCGTCGTCATCGTCCGGTCACGGCCGCCGCAGGTCGAGCGTGAACGGGAATTCACGGCTCGGCGCGGCCGCCGCGACATCCATCCGCCCCGGCGTATGCCCCATCTCGACGAAGCGCGCGAGCCGGCGGCTCTCGGCTTCGTATGCATTGACCGGGAACGTCGCGTAGTTACGCCCGCCCGGATGCGCGACGTGATAGCGGCAACCGCCGAGCGAGCGCTGCAGCCACGTATCGACGATGTCGAACGTGAGCGGCGCGTGCACGCCGAGGGTCGGATGCAGCGCGGACGGCGGCGACCATGCCTTGTAGCGCACGCCCGCGACGTATTCGCCGACGGTGCCGGTCGGCTGCAGCGGCAGCGCGCGGCCGTTGACCGTCACGACGTGCCGGTTGTCGTTCAGCCCCGTCACGCGCACTTCGAGCCGTTCGACCGACGAATCGACGTAGCGCACCGTGCCGCCGGGCGCGCCCTCCTCGCCCATCACGTGCCACGGCTCCAGCGCGCCGCGCAGCGACAGCTCCATGCCGTTCACGGCGATCTGGCCGAACAGCGGGAAGCGGAATTCGAAGTGCGGCGCGAACCACGCCGGATCGAACGCGAAGCCGGCGTCGCGCAGTTCGGTCAGCACGTCGTCGAAATCCATCTGAAGAAACGCGGGCAGCATGAAGCGGTCATGCAGCGCGGTGCCCCAGCGCGTGAGCGGCGTCGTGTACGGCGCGGCCCAGAAACGCGCGACCAGCGCGCGCAGCAGCAATTGCTGCACGATGCTCATCCGCGCATGCGGCGGCATCTCGAACGCGCGCAGTTCGAGCAGGCCGAGCCGGCCGGTCGACGAGTCCGGCGAATACAGCTTGTCGATGCAGAACTCGCTGCGGTGCGTGTTGCCGGTCACGTCGATCAGCAGGTTGCGCAGCACGCGGTCGACGAGCCACGGCGGCATGTCCTGCCCGAACAACAGCTTGTTGCGCTGGATCTCCGCGAACGCGATGTCGAGCTCGTAGAGCTGGTCGTTGCGCGCCTCGTCGACGCGCGGCGCCTGGCTCGTCGGCCCGATGAAGAGCCCGGAGAACAGGTAGGACAGCGACGGATGGTTGTGCCAGTACGCGATCAGGCTCGCGAGCAGGTCCGGGCGGCGCAGGAACGGGCTGTCGGCCGGCGTCGCGCCGCCGAGCACGAAGTGGTTGCCGCCGCCCGTGCCGACGTGGCGGCCGTCGACCATGAACTTCTCGCTGCACAGCCGCGACTGCCACGCGGCGTCGTACAGGAATTCGGTGTGATCGACGAGCTCGTCGAAGTTGCTGGCCGGATGGATGTTCACCTCGATCACGCCGGGATCGGGCGTCACCTGCAGCAGCTTCAGCCGCGCGTCGCGCGGCGGCGGATAGCCTTCCAGGACGAGCTTCACGCCCAGCGCGTGCGCGGTCAGCTCGATCGCGCCGAGCAGCTCGAGATAATCCTCGAGCGCGGCGAGCGGCGGCATGAACAGGTACAGGATGCCGTTGCGCACTTCGACGCACAGCGCGGTGCGCGTGATCCATGCGGCGGATTCGAAGCGCTCGGGCTGGCGACCCGGGTCGCGCGCGGCCGGCCGGCCGTTGCCGGCCGTGCCGTCGTCGCGCCACTGCATCACGGTCTGCGCGGACGCCTCGCGATGCACGCCGGACAGGTAGCGCGGCGCATCGGCCGGCCCCGCGTAGCGCGCGCGGATCGCGGCGGCATCCGGCAGCGCGTCACGCGGCGCGAACGGGTCGCGCTCGACGAGATACGGATAGTCGGCACGGCTCGCCCACGGCAGCGAATCGAGCGGCAGCCGATAGCCCATCGGCGAATCGCCGGGCATCAGGTACATCCGCTCGTCGCGGAAGAACCACGGGCCCGTCTGCCAGCGCGGGCCGTCGAGGCCGGGCGCAGCTTCCGTACGCTTGACCGGCAGCACATAGCCGACCACGCTGTCGAGCTGCTGCTCGAACACCTTGCGCAGCCGCGCGCGTTCGAGCTCGTCGTCGAGACGCGAGTCGAACGGGTCGACGTTGACCGGCAGCCGGCGCTCGCGCCACAGGTAGTACCAGACGTCCTCGTAGCCGGGCCGGATGAATTCGTCGGTCAGGTTCAGCCGCGCGGCGAGCGCGTCGATGAAGCGCTTCGCGTCGTCGGTCGTATACGCGGACGGCTCGCGCTCGTCGGCGAACAACGACGGATCGTGCCATACGGGCTGGCCGTCCGCGCGCCAGAAGATCGACAGCGCCCAGCGCGGCAGTTGCTCGCCCGGGTACCACTTGCCCTGCCCGAAATGCAGGAAGCCGCCGTCGCCGTATTCCGCGCGCAGCCGCTGCACGAGTTCGGTCGCATAGCCGCGCTTGGTCGGGCCGAGCGCGTCGGTGTTCCACTCGGCGCCGTCGCGATCGTCGATCGACACGAAGGTCGGCTCGCCGCCCTGCGTGAGCCGCACGTCGCCGGCCGCCAGCGCGCCGTCCACCTGCGTGCCGAGCGCCAGCACGCCGTCCCACTGCGATTCCGTATACGGCTTCGTCACGCGCGGCGATTCGTACACGCGCGTCACGGTCATCTCGTGCTCGAACGACACCTCGCACTCGTCGATCAGCCCCTCGACCGGCGCGGCGCTGGTCGGCTGCGGCGTGCAGGCCAGCGGAATGTGGCCCTCGCCGGCGAGGAGACCCGAGGTCGGGTCGAACCCGATCCAGCCGGCGCCGGGCAGGTACACCTCGCACCATGCGTGCAGGTCGGTGAAGTCGACCGACGTGCCGCTCGGGCCGTCGAGCGATTTCACATCGGGCGTCAACTGGATCAGGTAGCCCGACACGAACCGCGCGGCGATGCCGAGATGACGGCACAGCTGCACGAGCAGCCATGCGCTGTCGCGGCACGAGCCCGAGGCCAGTTCGAGCGTCTGCTCGGGCGTCTGCACGCCCGGCTCCATCCGCACGAGATAGCCGATGTCGTGCTGCAGTTGCTGGTTCAGCGCGACGAGGAAGTTCACGGTGCCGGCCGGCGTGCGGTCGACGCCGTCGAGATACGCGCGGAACAGCGGCGACGCGCTCGTCTGCGGGTCGCACACGAGATACGGCGCGAGCTCGGTCTTCAGCGCGTCGTCATAGCTGAACGGGTATTGCTCCGCGCTGGCTTCGAGGAAGAAGTCGAACGGGTTGTACACCGACATCTCGGCGACGAGATCGATCGTGATCTCGAAGTGCTCGGTGCGCTCCGGAAACACGAGCCGCGCGAGATAGTTCGAGAACGGGTCCTGCTGCCAGTTGATGAAGTGCTGCGCGGGCTCGACCGTCATCGAATACGCGAGGATCGGCGTCCGGCAGTGCGGCGCGGGCCGCAGGCGCACGACCTGCGGGCCGAGGTTGACGAGCCGGTCGTAGCGATAGCGGGTGGTGTGATGCAGCGCGACGTGGATGGACATGGGAGCTCGGTTCGGGTTGGGCCGGCCGCGCGCCGCGTCGCGCTCGATGCGACGCGGCACCCCGGCCTGGCGGATTCGGCGAAAACGTGCGCGAGGTCAGACGAGCTCGGGCGTCTGCACGACGCTGATCTCGACACCGACGGCCGTCGCGCCGAGCCCCGTCACCGGCTGCGCGTCGCGATAGTCGAGGCCGACCGCGATGCGCACGTAGCGCTCGTCCGGGCAGCGATTCATGAACGGATCGAACCCGACCCAGCCGAGTCCTTCGACATACGCCTCGGCCCACGCATGGCCGGCCGGCTGCTGCATCAGCCCGGCCGCCTGCGGCTGCACGCCGTGCGCCGGCTGCGGCATTCCCTGCGACTGGGACTGCGCGGCATGCGACGCGCCGAGCACCTGCTGCATGCCCTCGCCGCTCTGCAGCGCGAGCGCTTCTTCCTCCTCGCTGTCGCCCGCGTTCTGCTTCGCGTCGGCGATGCGTTGCATCGCGCTGTCCGCCAGCACGTAGCCCGAGATATAGCGCGCGGGAATCTTCAGCACGCGCGCGGCCGCGATGAACGCATGCGCATGGTCGCGGCTCGTGCCCTCGCCGCTTTGCAGCGCGGTTTCCGCGTCGACGGGGGCGTCGGCGGCCAGGTTCGGCGCATACGCGATGCGGTCGTGCACTTCCGTCATCAGCCAGTGCAGCGCGTCGAGGCTGTGCGGCTCGATCGGCAGCGCTTGCGCGAGCGCACGCACGGTGTCGCCCGCCTTCGTCAGCGCCGTTTCGCGCTCGAAGATCCACGGCGGCGCATAGCCTTCAGGATGACCGAGTATGCCCGCGCGGTCCTGCGTCTCGACGACGCCGGCCGCGATGACGACGATCTCGGCCTTCGCGCCGCGGTCGTGCCGCACGAGGTCGATCCGGTTGCCGAGCCCGTCGGCATAGGACAGCGACGGCTCGACGCCGTCGATCGTGACCTGCCACGCGCGCACCGTCTGCCCGGGGCCCGACTGCGGGCGCAGCCGCAGCCGTTGCAGCGCATGGGTGGCTTGATCGTCGAACTGATAACGCGAGATGTGTCGGATGGCGAGTCGCATGGCAAGTCTCAGTCGAAGTTGTAAGCCTGGGCGATTTCGAGCCCGAGGCTGTTGTTGCGGCCGATGAAGTCGGTCAGGAACTCGTGCAGGCCGCTCTTGAAGATCCGCTCGACCGAGGTGTCGGACAGCATTTGCAGGATCTTCGTGGCCGTGTCGTGACACGGGTGTGTCACACCGTAATCCTTTGCGAGCAGGTTCAGGCTCGACACGACGCGCCCGTAGCAATAACGCAGCGAACGCGGCATGCGGCCGTTCAGGATCAGGTAGTCGGCGATGTTCATCGGCTTGTACTGCACGTCGTACACCCAGCGGTACGAACGGTGCGCGGCGACGCAGCGCAGGATCGTCTCCCACTGGTAGTTGTCGAGGATCGTGCCGACGTGCGACACCGACGGCAGCAGCAGGTGGTATTTCACGTCGATGATCCGCGCGGTGTTGTCGGCGCGCTCGACGAACGCGCCGATCTGCGCGAAATCGAAGATCTCGTTGCGCAGCATCGTGCTGTAGAAGCTGCCGAGGATCAGCGCGGTTTCGCGCTTCACCTGGTCGAGCACGGCCGGCAGTTCGCTCTCCGGCACCGGCTGCGCGAGCGCGCGGCGCAGCGCGAGCCACGCGCCGTTCACGCTCTCCCATGCCTCGCGGGTGAGCGCCGTGCGCACCATCCGCGCGTTCGAGCGCGCGGCGTCGATGCACGACAGCACGCTCGACGGGTTGTCGCGGTCGCGCAGCAGGTAGTCGGTCACGGTATCGGCCGCATACGCGTCGTACTTCTGCCGGTAGCCGTCGTCCGTGCCCGAGCTGACGAGCACCGACGACCATTCGGCCGGCGCGTCGGACGTGCGCGTGAGCGCCATCCGCAGCCCGGCATCGACGATGCGCGCGATGTTCTCCGCGCGCTCGATATAGCGGTACATCCAGTAGAGACCGCTTGCAGTACGTCCCAGAAGCATCTCGTGTCCACTCCGTCTTCGTTCGGTTGGCGCCCCGGTCGCGGGGCGCGCGGTCGCGTCCGGCTCAGTCGGCCAGCACCCAGGTGTCCTTGGTGCCGCCGCCCTGGCTCGAGTTGACGACGAGCGATCCCTCCTTCAGCGCGACGCGCGTCAGTCCGCCCGGCGTGATGCGGATCCGGTCCGACACCAGCACGAACGGCCGCAGGTCGACGTGGCGCGGCGCGAGGCCGGCTTCGGTCAGGATCGGCGTCGTGGACAGCGCGAGCGTCGGCTGCGCGATGTAGTTCGCGGGGCGCGCGCGCAGCTTCGCGGCAAAGGCTTCGAGCTCGGCTTTCGATGCGCACGGCCCGACCAGCATCCCGTAGCCGCCCGAGCCGTGCACTTCCTTCACGACCAGTTCGTCGAGATGGTCGAGCACGTATTTCAGGCTGTCGGCCTCGCCGCAGCGCCAGGTCGGCACGTTCTCCAGCAGCGCCTTGCGGCCCGTGTAGAACTCGACGATTTCCGGCATGTACGAGTAGATCGCCTTGTCGTCGGCGATGCCGGTGCCGGGCGCGTTCGCGATCGTGATGTTGCCCGCGCGGTACACGTCCATGATCCCCGCGACGCCGAGCACCGAATCGGGGCGGAACGTGAGCGGATCGAGGAACGCGTCGTCGACGCGGCGATACAGCACGTCGATCGGCTGGAAGCCTTCGGTCGTGCGCATCGCGACGCGGCCGTCGATCACCTGCAGGTCGCTGCCCTCGACGAGATGCACGCCCATCTGGTCGGCGAGGAACGAATGTTCGTAGTACGCGGAATTGTGGATGCCGGGCGTGAGCACGGCGACGGTCGGGTTGTCGGCGTTGCCGCCCGGCGGGCACACGGCCGCGAGCGACTGGCGCAGCATCTGCGGATAGGTCTCGACCGGGCGCACCTTCACCTGCTGGAACAGCTCCGGGAAGAGCTGCATCATCGTCTCGCGGTTTTCCAGCATGTAAGACACGCCGGACGGCGTGCGCGCGTTGTCTTCCAGCACGTAGAATTCATTCTCGCCGGTGCGCACGATGTCCACGCCGATGATGTGCGTGTAAACGTTTCCGGGCGGCCGGAAATCGATCATCTCCGGGATGAACGCTTCGTTGTGCGCGATCAGGTGCTTCGGCACGATGCCCGCGCGCACGATTTCCTGGCGGTGGTAGATGTCGTCGAGGAACGCGTTGAGCGCCATCACGCGCTGCTCGATGCCGAGCGACAGCCGGCTCCATTCGGCGCCCGAGATGATGCGCGGGACGATGTCGAACGGAATCAGCCGCTCGGCGGCCTCCGCGTCGCCGTAGACGGCGAACGTGATGCCCGTCTTGCGGAACACGCCTTCCGCGTCGTAGGCCTTCTGGGCGAGGCTCGCGGGATTCTGCGTGTCGAGCCACTGCTTCAGGCGCGCGTAGGGCGCCCTTACCATGTCGCCGGATTGCAGCATTTCATCGAATGGCTTCATCGATCTTTTCTCCATCGATCGTTTTCCCCGGCATTGCGCATGCCGGACCGGCGTAATGAATGCTTTGCAAGGAACGTGCCTTGCGCGATCCCCTCGATATCCCCCCGTTTTTGCGCCGCGCCGGGCACGCCCGCGCGGCATTGCGCACCATCGCGGTGCAGCGCCCGACGCGACGGGCGACGACGGTGCGTCGCCGCCGCGCACGGTTCATGCTGCGCCGCGTCTTTCGAACATAGTTCCCCCGCGTGTCACGAATGTGCAATCTGCACTGCACAAAAAAAACGGCCCGCCCGCGCATCGGACCAGCGGAACGAAAGGACGGGAAGGCGGGCCGGCACGCGCACGGCGCAACCGGCCCTGGGGGAAGTACCGTCTGCGGCCGCACCGGCAGTTCGACGCGATGAACTGTCCGGTTAAGCCGGGTCCGGCACCTCAACGCTATGCAGCCGTAATCCCGCCGACAACGCCCATGCATATTTCGACTGACACCCATCGAAAAAAAACATCGGGTCGAGCGGCGCGATGCGCGGTACGCTAGAACGTTCGTGCAGCAAACGGTGCCGCCGCCTTTCAGGCGCCCGACTATAAAAAGCGAAGATCGAAATGGAAGCAAAGTGGCTGGAAGATTTCCTGAGCCTTGCGGATACCAAGAGCTTTTCCCGGGCCGCGCGTAACCGGCACCTCACGCAATCGGCATTCAGCAGACGAATAGCGGCACTCGAAACCTGGATGGACGCGAAGCTGGTGGACCGGAGCATCAACCCGATCACGCTCACGCCAGCCGGCCAGATGTTCCGCGGGCTCGCCGCGGACATCCTGCGCAGCATGTATGCGGCGCGCAATCTCGTGAACGGCTACGACCAGTTCGCGGCCAGCGACCAGGTCGTGCGTTTCGCGGTGGCCCACACGCTCGTCTTCACGCTGTTTCCCGAATGGCTCAAGCAGCTCAACGGCGAGGTCGGCCACGTCACCGCACGCGTCAACGCGGTGAACGTGCCGGAAGGCGTGCAGCAGCTCGTCGAAGGGGAATGCGACCTGCTGCTCGGCTATCACCATCCGCAGTTGCCGATCGTGCTCGACCCGAACCACTTCCCGTTCGTCAGCCTCGGCGTCGAACGGATCCTGCCCGTGTCGACACCCGATGTGCGCGGCAAGCCCGTGTTCCAGCTGCCGGGCACCCCCGATGCGCCGCTGCCGCTGCTCGCGTATTCGTCGGGCGCGTTTCTCGGCAACATCGTCGAGATGCTGCTGCTGAATGCCACCGAGCCGTACGTGCTGCACCGCTGCTTCGAGACGCACATGTCCGAGGCGTTGAAGGGCATGGTCGTGGCCGGGCACGGGATCGGCTGGCTGCCGGAAAGCTGCGTCGCGAAGGAACTCGCGGAAGGCACGCTCGTGTGCGCGGGTTCGGGCGACTGGATCACCGAGCTCGAAATCCGCCTGTACCGGTCGGCCCGCAAGCGCGGGCTCGCGGCCGAGCAACTGTGGACCTACATCATGAACCGGCCGCGCACGGCGGTCGACGGTGCAGCCGGCGCGGCCGAACCCGCGGCCGCACCGGCGATGCGCATCGCCCGGCGCAGCGCGGGCGGCAGCCGCTGATCATCGCGTTCGCGTCGTTCCCGCGGACGACGCGAACGCAAGTCCGGTTGGCGACAATCCGGTGTGCGCATCCATTCGCGCCGCGCCGCTTCCCGGAGCACACGACCCGCTTT
This sequence comes from Burkholderia sp. AU6039, assembly GCF_002223365.1. Lineage (NCBI taxonomy): Bacteria > Pseudomonadati > Pseudomonadota > Betaproteobacteria > Burkholderiales > Burkholderiaceae > Burkholderia > Burkholderia sp. AU6039. The sequence continues at coordinate 1,257,087 of NZ_NKFK01000005.1, read as the reverse complement.
CCGGTAGCAAGCAACGATCCCGCTTTAGCCTGAAAAATGACCGTGCCGGACGCGTAACCGATATCAGACGATTCGCAATCGTTTGCATCCCGTGGATGAACTTTTTACGTCCGGCATTGCACATCAGCATTTTCCGTCTGATTATCAGGACAGAAATACCCTGTTACAGAACAAATTAAAAGTTTCGATTTACCTGTAACAATCTAAAATACCAACAACGCCTCCTCCGCATTTCATATCGTGCGACCTGTATCTGGGTCGATTTCAATTTTTGTGGAACACAGCCGCAAAAATTCCTTTTATCAGTCGTTATTTTTCGGCACGAATGTCAATACTTCCGACGTGATTCAATGCGTGGCGGATCATCGCTACCGACTAGCAATATTCATATTCGGCAATATCGACTTTCTTCATAGTTAATAGAATCATACGAATCCGTCGCAATCCTATTTAAATAGGATATTTAACGTCGTCCCATTCAGGCCACACGCGGTTGTTGGTTCAAAGTCCATCGTGTATCAATAGCGTGTCGCAAAAAGAACGTTGGCAAATCTGACTCGGAATAAATGCTCGCCATTGATTCCGGACGGGAGGTTGCAATGTCTTCCTCGTTTCGACAGCATGCTCGCCCTTTCCTGAGCGTCTTCATCTGCGCGCTCAGCATGAATGCGATGGCCCAGACGCTCGCGTCCCAGCCGCCCGCGTCCGCGCCCGCCCCTGCATCCGGCCCGGGTGCGGATCGCTACGTCATTTCGTATATCTGCGGCGATGCGCGGATCGACGGTACGGCACCGCTGCCGCCCGACGGCCGGCCGTACAACCTGGGCGTGTCGTTTGCTTCGGCCAAGACGGGGCAGCCGCTCGCCAACGTCCAGGTGCGCCTGCGGCGACATGGCCGCGTGCTCGTCGAATTCAATGCATCGGGGTCGCGTTGCCTGTTCAGCGTGCCCGATGCGAGCTACCGGGTCGAAGGAACCTATCAGGGCGCGACCCAGTTTGCGATCGTCGAAACGGGTGCGCTGACCACGCAGTTGAAATGGTGAGCGCCGCCTGAGCGCACCGCATCACGTCTTACACCACAACGTATCGAATCGAGGAGACATGAATGACTCGTGCAGAACGACAGGACGGCTCGCCCGCCCACCAGCCGAAACCCTCCTGGGGTCCTGGAAAGAACGCGGCGCTCAGCTTCGCCGCATTCGCCGCGATCTTCGGCCTCTTCGCGTACGCCGAACGGGACACGACGGTCGGCCATGCGAGCGTGACGCACGACATCTCCGGCGCGATCGGAACCGCCGTCGGGAAAACCCGCAACGCGATCATGACCCTTGCCTCGCACGCACCCGCAACGGGTAAGGCCGGAACATCGGCCGAGCCCGGGCCGGCCCCGACACGCACGCCGGCCTCACCGCCCGTGCCGCCGCCGCAGGTCGCGTCGACGTCGGCCGCGCCCGAGGTATCCACGGTGCCGCCCGTCACGCTCGCGGTCGAACCGGACGCCGCGCCGCGGCCCGCTCCCCATGCCGTCGCGAAACAGCGGCAGTCGGCGCATGCGCCGCCCGTGACGCTCGCGGCCGGTACGCACGCGGCATCGGCCTACGGTCGCGCCGCCACGCGGCACGGCGCCGCGCACCGTGCGCAGCGTGCCGAAGCGCTGGCCGGCACGAGCAGGCGCATGGACTTCGCGCCCAAGCCCCGGCCGGATGGCAGCGACACCATGCGCATGCAGACGGCCAGCATCACGCACGCGGAGCTGGAAAGCGCGCGTGCGCTGGCGAAGGCGCGCTCGTGCGCGGTGATCGACGAATGGGACTGCGTGGAACAAAACGCGAGCCGGGCACTCGCGATCGACCCCAAGAACAGCGAATCGCGTGCATTGCTCGGTCAGGCGATCCGCAACCGGCTGTAAGTCGGGTCCGCATCGCCGGGCACTCGCGGCCCGGCCACGCGACGTGCGACGACGTGCGTCGTCACACGGACAACCGACGTGATCGTGTCAATAGGAGGACACCTCGTGGACAACAATCGGAAACAACAATGCACCACCGTCGCTCCGTCCAACCGACGGCTCCTCCTGCATGCGCCGCTGGTGTTGCTGCTCGTTGCGTCCGGCCCCTGCTTCTCCGCCGACGGCGATCCGGAAGCGGGCCGCGTCAACGAATTCGCCGGGACCCACGGCGCCCCGGATGCGGTGCCGCGCGGTGCGCAGCCGACGGTCGTGTCGATCCAGATTGCCCAGGCCGAGGTTCCGCCGCCCCCACATGCGCCGACGCCGATCGCGCAGGCTTCGGATGCGTCGATGCAGATCGCGCAGGCGTCGAACCCGCAGCCGCCGACCCTGCCGACCACGGTCGTAGTGGAACCGGAGGCGCCGCAATCGAGCGCCGCGGCACCGGATGCGCGATCGACGGAGTCGGCGCATGCGGCGAATACGGCGAATACACCGGCACCGGTCGCGCACACATCGACAGCGCCGATACTGCTTGCGCAGGCCGAGAACGCCCGCCCGCCCGAAGCGACGACGTCTGCCGCCTCGACGATGTCCGACACGTCCGCCTCCCCTTCGCCGGCGCCGCTCGCGCCGCCTTCGGCCACCCCGCCGAAGCTCGCACAAGCCGCACCCGCCACGCCGCCGCTCGCGCCGATGCAAACCGCGCAAGTATCCGGCACCCCGATGCCGAATTCGCCCGCGCCCGTTCCCCAGATGCCTGGCGCGCCGCCGCCGTCGTCCCCGGCGCCGAACGCGCAGACGCCCGGCGCCCAGCTGCCCGGCGAGCCGACCCAGCGATCGCAGGGGCCCGACGTCGAGACGCCGAATGCCCAGGCACCGAACCTGCGTACCGCCGACGTCGAGACCGTGCGCAACGACGTGTTCGGCCTCGCGGCGAGCGGCGGCGCGGTCAAGGCGCTCGATGAAGCGAAGGCCCGCCCCGATGCGTTCTCGGCCGTCGACATCGCGCAACTGGAAGAACTGTCGATTCGCCAGCAGGTGCGCGGCGGCCGCGACAAGTCGCGCTCGATGACGAGTGCCGACCGCTTCGACGGGATCGACAACGCACTGCGCGCGGCAGACGATCTCGACAAGCGGATGCCGGCCACGCCCGAGTACACGCCGGTCAGGACTGCGCTCGCGGGCGACCGGACGGTCGCCCTTGCGGCACGCGGCGACATGAAGCAGGCGGTCGCAACGTTCGAGACGATTCCGTCCAACGCGGAAATCTCGATCGACGCGCTGGCGGCCGTGGGCGACGCCTACCTGTACCTGAGCGAACCGGGCAAGGCCAATGCCGTGTACCAGCGCGCGCTGAAGCAGGCGACCGCGTCGCCGACGGATCGCGCGACCCGCGGCTTCCAGTACGGCGAGCGCACGCGTCCGATCGAACTGCGCGAAGGGCTGTTCTGGTCGTACGTCGACCAGGGACGCGCGGCGGACGCAAAGCAGGCGCTCGACGACATGGGCGCGTCGCTGCCGCCGGCCAAGCAGGTGACCAACGTCGGTCCGGGAGAAAGCGACTATCTGCGCTACTACCGGCTGCGTGCGCAATACCTGGTCTTCACGGGTCACCCCGATGAAGGGATCGCCGCACTCGAAGAACTCGAGAAGGAGGTGCCGTTCAACGCGGAGGTTCGCGCCGCGCACGCCGACGCGGTGTCGGGCCAGGCGCATCCGCGCCAGGCGATCGCGATGTATCGCGCGTCGCTGACCGACCACCCCGACAGCGTCGAGATGCTCGCGGGCCTCGGTCGCGCATCGCTCACGGCCGACGACTACGCGACCGCGAAGTACGTCGACCAGACGCTGGACAACACGTTCCCGGACAGCGGCGCCGTGCGGGGCTTCAAGCGCGACTACAAGGCGTACCGCAGCCCGGTTTTCACCACCGACCTGAGCTTCGAGCACGGCAACAGCGCACTGGCCGACAACAGTTTCACGTCGGACAGCTACCTCTATTCGCAACCGTTCGGCGACAACTGGCGGGTCTTCGCGCACACGTTCTACGGCCATGCGCAAACCGACAGCGGCAGCGTCAGCCGCACGCGCACGGGCATCGGCGGCGACTACCGGCACGGGCCGCTCACCGTGCTGGGCGAAGTCACGCGCTCGCTCGGCGGGGACGGACGCACGGGCGGCCGCGGATCGATCGCGTACGCGCTGAACGACTACTGGACCGTCAGCGGCGGACTCGATTCCAACGACAACTCGCTGCCGTGGAAGGCGTACGCCGCGCACATCTGGGGCCGCTCGGCGAACGTGTCGGTGGTGTATCGCCAGAACGACCGTCGCGAGGTCAAGCTGAGCTACGGCGTGAGCCGCTACAGCGATTCGAACTTCCACCAGGAGATCTCGGCGACCGCCACGCAGCGCGTGTACACGACCGCCACCCAGCAGGTCAACGTATCGCTGGATCTCGGCACCGACAGCAACACGCGCAAGGACGCGCCCTACTTCAGCCCGGGCCGCGACTACGCGGCCGCGGCGACCGTCATGCACCAGTTGACGCTGTGGAAGAAGGGCGACATGGGGCTGCAGCAGCGCGTCTCGGTGTCCGGCGGCATGTACAACGAGCGCGGCTTCGGCACCAGCGCCCTGTGGAGCGCGCGCCTCGAGCACGCGTGGACGTTCAAGCACGACATCACGCTGAGCTATGGCGTGGAGGTCAGCAGCCACGCGTACGACGGCCAGCGCGAACGCTCCGAAACCGGCTTCATGTCGGTCAACCTGCCGTTCTAGCAAGGAGATCGAGCAATGCTGCAATCCAGACGGACCTTCATGTGCGGATGCATGGGCGCATTTGCCGCCTGTTCGCTGTTTCCGGGCGTGACCAATGCCAGGATGATCGACCTGCTTCCGCCGTCCGATCCGGCCGACGGCAAGACGTTTCGCGTGATCTGCATGCATGACGTGCGCGACAACCTGATGGCGACGTTCAACTCCGGTACGGCGATGGTCGACGCGTTCGCGGTCGATACCGGCACGCTGACCGCCATCTTCTCGTGGCTGCAGACCAACAACTACCACACCATCACGGTCAAGCAGATCGAGGAGTCGCGGCACGGCGGCAAGCCGCTGCCGCCGCGCTCGGTGCTGCTCACGTTCGACGACGGCTTTCGCAGCCACTACACGAAAGTGCTGCCGCTGCTCGAGCGCTTCAAGTATCCGGCGGTGATGGGCCTCGTCACCGCGTGGATCGACACCCCGCCGGATACGCCGATCCGCATCAGCGACAAGGTTCAGGTGCCGCGCGACTATTTCCTGTCGTGGGACGAGGTGAAGAAGCTCGGCCAGTCGCCGTTCGTCGAGCTCGGTTGCCACACCCACAACCTCCATCACGGCGCGGTCGCGAATCCGCAGGGCAACGAATTGCCGGCGACCACGTCGCATCTCTACCTGCAAGACCAGAAACGCTATGAAACCGACGCCGAATTCCACGCACGCGTGCACGACGACCTGCAGACCTGCGTGCGGCAGATCCGCGAACGCACGGGCATCGTCGCACGGTCGATGGTGTGGCCATACGGCGCGGAAAACCAGCCGGTGCGCCAGATCTCGACGTCGCTCGGGATGGACATCCAGTTCAGTCTCGATGCCGGCCCGAATACGCCGGACGTGCCGCTGGACCGGCTGCGGCGGATCCTGATGATGTACGACGTCGACATCGGCGGGTTCGAGCGCTCGATGCGCGAGCCGGCGTCGAACCGCGGTGACGTCGACGTGCCCGAGCGCATCGTGCAGGTCGATCTCGACCAGGTCTACGATCCGGACCCCGCGCGGCAGGAAGCGAATCTCGGCAAGCTGATCGAACGCATCTACCGGATGCAGCCGAAATCGGTGTACCTGCAGGCATATGCGGACCCGAAAGGCACCGGCGTGGCCGAATCCGTGTATTTCCCGAACCGGCACCTGCCGATGCGCTCCGACCTGTTCTCGCGTGCCGCGTGGCAGCTCAACACGCGCGCCAACGTGCAGGTGTATGCATGGATGCCGGTGCTCGCGTTCCGGCCGCCGGCCGACAAGCTGCGCGGACTCGAGGCCGTGAGCGCCTACGGCGGCGCGCCGGCGCGCGAGAACGGCACGCGCACGTTCCGGCTGAGCCCGTTCGATCCGGACGCGCGGCTGATGATCCAGCAGGTCTACGAGGATCTCAGCAAGCACGCTTCGTTCAGCGGCATCCTGTTCAGCGACGACGCGGTGCTCGACGACTACGAGGATGCGGGCCGGCACGCGCTGCGCATCTATTCGCAGTGGGGGCTGCCGGCCGACGTCGGCAAGATCCGCGAGAACCCCGACCTGCTGAAGCGCTGGACGCGCCAGAAGTCGCGCTACCTGATCGACCTGACCAAGCAGCTGGAACAGATCGTGCTGGCCCACCAGAACGTGGGCGACGTGCTGACCGCGCGCAACATCTTCGCGATGCCGGTGCTCAAGCCCGAATCGGAAGCGTGGTACGCGCAGAACTACGACGATTTCCTCGCGACCTACGACTACGTCGCGCTGATGGCGATGCCGTACATGGAGCAGGCGAAGGATCCTCAAGGCTGGCTGGACCAGCTCGTGAAAGCCGTGCACGCGAAGCAGCGCGGGCTGCAGCGCACCGTGTTCGAACTGCAGTCGTACGACTGGCACGCACAGAAGCCGGTGCCGGCCAGCACGCTGCTCGCGCAGATGCGACGGCTGCGCAGCGAAGGCGCGGTGAATTTCGGCTACTACCCGGACAACTTCCTGAACGGGCAGCCGGAACTCGACGCGATGCGCGACGTGATGTCGCTGAAGTCCCGCCTCGACCCAACCTCGATCAACGCGCTGATGCAACAACATACGCAGGGGACGAAGACGCCATGACCACCCACAGCATCATCCAGCGCCTGCAGGATTTCGTCTTCTACTACCCGTTCTTCATGTCGTACCTGTGGATGATCGGCGGCGTCGTGCACTACTTCCTGCTCGAGGAAGGCCGCGAGCTGTCCACGCGAACGATCGCGTCGAGCGGCATTCCGAAGATCTCGATCGTCGTGCCCTGCTTCAACGAAGCCGCGAACGCGCGCAGCGTGATCAGCCACCTGGACCGGATGCAGTATCCGAACTACGACATCATCGCGGTCAACGACGGCAGCCAGGATCGCACCGGCGAGATCCTCAACGAGCTGGCCGTCGAGATCCCGCGGTTGCTCGTGATCCATCACGCGCGCAACGAAGGCAAGGCGGTCGGGCTCACGACCGCGGCGGCCGTGTCGAACGCGGAATACCTGCTCTGCATCGACGGCGATGCGCTGCTCGCGCATGACGCGATCGGCTGGATGCTCGAGCATTTCCTGACCGATCCGGGCGTCGGCGCCGTGACCGGCAACCCGCGCATCCGCACGCGCACGTCACTGCTCGGCCGCATGCAGGTCGGCGAATTCTCGTCGATCGTCGGGCTGATCAAGCGCACGCAGCAGGTGTACGGCCGCATCTTCACGGTATCCGGCGTGATCACGATGTTCCGCAAGACCGCGCTCGCCGACGTCGGCTACTGGAGCTCGGACATGCTGACCGAGGACATCGACATCAGCTGGAAGCTGCAGTGCCGCGACTGGCGCGTCGTGTACGAGCCGCACGCGCTGAGCTGGATCCTGATGCCCGAGACGGTGAAGGGCCTGTACCGGCAGCGGCTGCGCTGGTCGAAGGGCGGCATCCAGGTGCTGATGAAGTACGCGGGCACGCTCGCGCGGCCGACGCAGATGATGATGTGGCCGCTGTTCGCCGAGTACCTGATCGGCATCGCATGGGCGTACTCGATGACGTTCATCCTGCTGCTCGCGCTCATCAATGTCGTGTACCCGCTGCCGCAAGACTGGCACGTATCGGTCGTGCCGCACTGGCACGGCATGCTGCTGGTCGCCACCTGCATCCTGCAACTGATCATCGGCAGCATGATCGATCGTCGTTACGACGAAAAACTCCTGATGTATTTCCTGGACACCATCTGGTATCCCGTCGCCTTCTGGCTGATCAGCATGATCACCACCGTCGTCGCCCTGCCGGCCATCGTGCTGCGGGGCCGAGGCAAGCGGGCCGTATGGGTCAGCCCCGACCGAGGCATTCAACATGAAGAACGCGCCGATTATTGACCTTTCCCTGCGCGCACCGCGCGAACTGATCGCCGAGCGCGGTCGCATCATCGGGTCCGTGCTGACCATCTGGTTCCGGCTCTTGCGGCCGGCGCTGGTGGGGGCCGTGTGGGCATCGATCTGCATCTACACGTACCGCTACCTGCTGCCGTTCAATCCGGCCGAGATGCCGATCGAGCAGATGGTGTTCTACGCGACCAGCATCGCGCTCATCGCGGGCACCATCGTCATGTGGCTGATCGCCGGACGCGTCGTGCATCCGCTGGCCTACCGGCTGCGCGTGTCGAAGATACTGCGACGCTCGGCCAGCGCGAAGGTGCGCTCGGTGCCGCCGACCGTGCTGGCAAGCGCCCGCCGGCGCGGCGCGCGGCGCACGACGCGCATTCTCGTCGCGTCGCACGACGCGAACGGCTCGATTTCCGACATCGAATGGGTAGCCCACGCGGGGCCGCAGCCCCGCGAGTAGGTCAGCGGAGATGCGCCGCTGCGCACGGGGATGCCATTCGTGCGACGCGGCGCCACTCCAGATACCGCGCTGCCGCACTTTGCCGGCAGCCCGGCAACCTTTGTGGACGAGGTGAAACATGTGCGGAATCGTCGGAGCAAGCGGCCTGAACAATCAAGTGCCGCAACTGGTCAATGCGCTGAGCAGGCTCGAGTATCGCGGCTACGATTCGTGCGGCATCGCCGTACAGGATGAAGGCCGCCTGCGCAGCGAACGCACGTTGCGGCGCGTGACCGACCTGCAGGCCCGCGTGCTGACGCTGGGTCTCGAAGCGCAGACCTGCATCGCGCATACGCGCTGGGCAACCCACGGCGCACCATCCGAAATGAACGCGCATCCGATCATGTCGGGCGACACGATCGCGGTCGTGCACAACGGCATCATCGAGAACCACGACGCGCTGCGCGTGGAGCTGCGGGAGCGCGGCTACACGTTTCGCGGCCAGACCGACACCGAGGTGATCGCGCACCTGATCCACAGCCTCTATCGCGACGACCTGTTCGATGCGGTCGTGCGCGCCGTCAAGCGGCTGCACGGCGCGTACGCGATCGCGGTGCTGAGCGCGAAAGAGCCGCAGCGCCTCGTCGCCGCGCGCGCCGGCTCGCCGCTCGTGATCGGCATCGGCGCCGAGCAGAACTACCTCGCGTCGGACTGCGCGGCGCTCGGCGACCTGACCGACCGCTTCGTCTACCTGGAAGACGGCGACGTCGCGCTGATCACGCCGGACCGGATCGCCGTGGTCGACTCGGGCGGGCACGAGGCCCAGCGCCCGCTGTGCCATGTGAAGGCGCGCGAAGGCGACGCCGCGCTCGGCCCGTACCAGCATTTCATGCAGAAGGAGATCTTCGAGCAGCCGAAGGCGATCGCCAGCACGCTCGACGGCATCGACACGATTTCGCCGGCGTTGTTCGACGCGACCGACGGCACGCGCGCGCTGCTGTCGCGAGTGAGGAACGTGCTGCTGCTCGGCTGCGGCACCAGCTACTACGCGGGGCTGACCGCGAAGTACTGGCTGGAGGCCATCGCGGGCGTGCCCGCCCAGGTCGAGATCGCCAGCGAATTCCGCTACCGCGAGACGGTGGCCGATCCGCGCACGCTCGTCGTCGGCATTTCGCAATCGGGCGAGACGGCCGACACGATCGGCGCGATCGAGCAGGCGCGCGACATGGGCCAGGAACTGTCGATGGCGATCTGCAACGTGGCGACCAGCACGATCGCGCGCAACGCGCCGCTGCGGTTCCTGACGCGGGCCGGCATCGAGCTCGGCGTCGCGTCGACCAAGGCGTTCACGACGCAGCTCGTCGCGCTGTTCGTGCTGACGTTGACGCTCGCGCAGCTGCGCGGCCGGCTCGACGCGAAGCAGGTCGCGCTGCACCTGAAGCAGTTGCATGCGCTGCCCGAGCGCATCGGCCACGCCCTCGCGCTCGAAACGCAGATCATGGGCTGGGCCACGAAGTTCGCACGCACCGAGAACGCGCTGTTCCTCGGGCGCGGCATTCATTTCCCGATCGCGATGGAAGGGGCGCTGAAGCTCAAGGAGGTGTCGTACATCCACGCGGAAGGCTATGCGGCCGGCGAACTGAAGCACGGTCCGCTCGCGCTCGTCACGAGCGCGATGCCGGTCGTCACGATCGCGCCGGACGACCGCCTGTTCCAGAAGCTGAAATCCAACATGGCCGAGGTACGCGCGCGCGGCGGACGGCTCTACGTGCTGGCCGGCGACCAGCTCGGGATCGACGCCGACCGCGACACGCACCTGATCCGCGTGCGCGAATCGGGCGACGTGCTGTCGCCGATCGTCAACGTGATTCCGCTGCAACTGCTCGCCTATCACGTCGGCTGCGCGCGCGGCGCCGACGTCGACAAGCCGCGCAACCTCGCGAAATCGGTAACCGTCGAATGAAGGGTCGAACGCGCCCGGCACAGGCGGTCGCGCAGTGCGTCGCGGCCGCGCTGTGCGGCGCATGCGGCATCGTCACGGCGATGCCGCCCGCCTTCGCCGCCACGCCGGTCGTGCATACGGTCACCGTGCAGGGCGCCCCTTCATCTCGCCCGGCCGTCGATCCGCGCAGCTTCATGCACGGCATCGGCGTGGCCGACGCCGGCAACGGCAAGCGCTGGGTGTTCTTCAGCAGCTCAGGTGTCGTGCCGCGCGGCGCGATGCGCGGCGGCAGCTGGCCGCATGACGTGTACGTCGGCGAATGGTTGCCCGGCAAGCCGAACCTGCTGCACGTCCGCCCGTTCATCAGCCGCCCCGAGGCGCAGGAGCCCGTGTCGATCGCGCAGAACGCGCGCGGCGACATCTTCGTCACGTTCGAGGACGGCTGGAACGCGCCGCAGGAAGTCAGCCAGCGCTACGGCGTCTACCGCCGCGACCTGAAGCCGATCAAGCCCTATCCGAACGACGTCGAATCGGGCGGCCACTCGGGGCATGTCGCCACGGCGGCCGACCGCTTCGTCGTGTTCTATTCCGCCGACTGGATCGACGGCGGCGGCGTCGACAACCTCGGCACCGGCAACGGCGTGTACGTGAAAACCTACGACGCGGCCGGGCGCGTGCTGAACCATGTCGCGGTCGCGCCGCGCCGCCGCGAGTGGTGGCCCATCGTCGCGGGCTCGCCGCACACCGCGCTGCTCGTGTGGCAGAAATACATCGAGGGCAGCACGGACGCGACGCTCGAATACGCGATGTTCGACCCGGTCACGGCGAAGCTGGACAAGCTGGGGACGCTGAACGACGCGATCCAGTACTACGTGTATTCGTCGGCTTACGTGCCGGAGATCGACCGCTTCATCGTCGTCACGACGACGGCGGACGATCGCGGCGTCGCGATGCTGATCGCGCCGGACGGCCGCCGCACGGCGACGCTCGACTGCCTGCCGGCGTCGGTGCGCGAATCCGGCATCGGGGTGTCGGGCACGCATGCGTACGTACCGAGCCGCGACGGGCGGCTGCTGACGCTGGCGCTCGGGCCGGCGGACATTTCGGTGAGCGGCGCGCAGCGTTCGCCGATTCCGTGGGGTTTGACCGGTATCGCCGGCTTCCCGGGGAGCGGCACCGCGATGCATTTCGTGTCGCTGACGCCGTCGGGCACGCGCGAAGCCGATTTCGAACCGGCGCACGAAACGCCGTTGCCGAAGCGCGAAGTGCCTTGTTCGAGTCATTGACAGTGGCTCTGTAGCGCGATCGCCGTGGACGCGGCGGGCCGGCATGCTCTCACCCCGGGCCGGGCCTCTTCCGCCTCTTCCGCCTCTTCCGCCTCTTCCGCCTCTTCCGCCTCTTCCGCCTCTTCCGCCTCTTCCGCCTCTTCCGCCTCTTCCGCCTCTTCCGCCTCTTCCGCCTCTTCCGCCTCTTCCGCGTCTTCCGCTCCTTCCGCTCCTTCGGGCTCAATCCACGCCGCGTGATGCCGCATCCTTCCCTCTCACGACCCGACCGCCAGGCGCGCGGCCGCCAGCCTGTCCGATCATGACCGCCCGCCCCCTTCCCGCGCCGCAGTCGCCAGCGCCGCGCGTACCGGATAGACTGTCGCCCGATTCCTTCCATCGGCCGCGGCGTCCGCCTCCTGTCGCCGCCGGAACGCCCTTTCCCGGAGAACGAATGCTGAAGCGCCGGTGGTTTTCGCTTTTGCTGCTGACGGTTTGCCTGATCGGACAACGCGCGTCGGCCCAGTCCGCGCTCGAACTCGAGACCGACGGCACGGCCCGCGCCCTCACCCGGCAGACGCTGCTCGCGCGCCCCGATGCCGCCGACATCCACGTGCCGCGCGACATCGCGTACGGCCGGCCGATGACGTTCCGCGCGGTGCCGTTCGCCGCGCTGCTCGGCGACAAGCTGCCGGCCGACGGCGTGCTCGAAACCCGTGCCGCCGACGGCTTCGCCGCGCAACTGCCGCTGGATCTCGTGCGCCGCCGCACGCCGGCCGGCGCCGTTCCGTGGCTCGCGATCGAGGATCCGGCGCATCCGTGGCCGAAGCTGCCTGGCAAGCCGGTCAGCGCCGGGCCGTTCTACCTGGTCTGGCTCGGGCCGGACGCGTCGTCGGTGCGCGGCGAGCAGTGGCCGTACCAGATCGTGCGCGTCACGATCGAGTCGTCGCCGCTCGCGCGCTGGCCGTCGCTCGCCGTCGATGCCGCGCTGCCCGCGAACGATCCGGCTCGCGCGGGCCAGCACCTGTTCGTCACGCAATGCCTCGCGTGCCACCGCCTCGACGGCGCGGGCAGCAGCCATACCGGCCCCGACCTGAACACGCCGATGAACCCGGTCGACTACTTCCAGCCGGCCGCGCTGCGCCGCTATATCCGCAACCCGGCGTCGGTGCGCGACTGGCCGGGCCGCAGCATGCCCGCGTTTCCGCCCGACCAGCTGAGCGACCGCGAGCTCGACCAGATCGTCGCGTATCTCGCTTATATGGCGCGGCGCAAGGCCGCTCGGTAACGCGCGGCTGAATCGAATGACTCGAGGAACGTTGATGACGTCAGGCGATACGCTGTTCACCATCGCACCGATCGATGCCGCGCAGACGCACCCGCTGCGCGCGATGATCCTGCTGAATGGCGATCTGGATGCGAGCGCGCTGGCCGGCGACCTTGCGCCGACGACGCTGCACGTCGGCGTACGCGACGCGTCGGGCATCGTCGCCGTTGCGTCGCTCTGCGAGGAGGTGCGCGAAGACGATCCTGCGCGACCGGCATGGCGGCTGCGCGGGATGGCTGTCCACCCTGCCGTGCGCGGCTTGGGCTTCGGGCGCGTGCTGGTGCAGGTTTGCGTGCGGCACGCGCAAGCGCGTGGGGCCGCGCTCGTGTGGTGCACGGCACGCGAGACCGCGTACCGGTTCTATGAAAAGCTCGGGTTCACGGCCGATGACGCGACGATCACGATGCCGGGGCGCACCGATACGGCGTTCCATGTGATGCGGCGGTATATCGATCGGCAATCGACGGTGGGCTGACGCGAACCGCACGTCCGCGTGGTCAGGTGGAAAGCGACGCGGCCCGGCCTGGAGGGCACCCTCCCGCCGGACCGTCGCCGTCACACTCGGATTCAGGCTTCCTGCGCGCTCCGCAGCACCGCACGCAACAGCACGTCGGCGCCCGCCGCCGCCCACTCGGGCGTAATCGCTTCGGCTTCGTTGTGGCTCAGCCCGTCGACGCACGGCACGAAGATCATCCCCGTCGGCGCGACGCGCGCGACATAGCACGCGTCATGACCGGCGCCCGACACGATATCCATGTGCGACAGCCCGAGCGCCTGCGCCGCCTCACGCACCGCGTCGATGCAGCGCGGCGCGAACGGGATCGGCGCATACGTGAAGATCTGCTCGATCTGCGCACCGAGGCCCGTTTCGTCGGCCACCCGTGCAAGTTCCGCGCGCAGCGCCGCGTCGAGCTCGTCGAGCACCGCGTCTTCGGGATGACGGAATTCGACCGTGAAGAAGCAGCCGCCCGGCACGGTATTACGCGAGTTCGGCCGCGCCTCGATCATCCCGACCGTTGCGCGCGCGTACGGCGCGTAACGGCGGCCGAGCACTTCGACGAACGAGATCATCCGCGCGGCGCCGACCAGCGCGTCGCGGCGGAATTCCATCGGCGTCGTGCCCGCATGTGCGTCGACACCGGTGAGCGTCACCTCGTACCAGCGCTGCCCCTGCCCGGCCGTGACGACGCCGATCGTCTTGCCGGCCCGTTCGAGAATCGCGCCCTGTTCGATATGCAGCTCGTACGCCGCATGCACCGGATAGCCGCCGACGGGCTCGGCGCCCGCGTAGCCGATCCGCGCCAGTTCCTCGCCGATCGTCCGGCCTGCGCCATCGGTGCGCGACAGCCCGTATTCGAGTGTATAGACGCCCGAGAACACGCCGGCCGACACCATCGCCGGCGCGAAGCGCGAGCCTTCCTCGTTGGTCCAGATCACGACGTCGATCGGGCGTTCGGTCTCGATGCCCGCGTCGTTCAGCGCGCGCACGACCTCGAGCCCGCCGAGCACGCCGTAGATGCCGTCGTAGCGGCCGCCCGTCGGCTGCGAATCGGCGTGCGAGCCGGTCATGACGGGCGCGGCCTCGGGGTTGCGCCCCGCGCGGCGCGCGAACACGTTGCCCATCCGGTCCACGCGCACCGTGCAGCCGGCGTCTTGCGCCCATTGCACGAACAGGTCGCGCGACTCGCGATCGAGATCGGTCAGTGCGAGGCGGCAGACGCCGCCCTTCGGCGTCGCGCCGATCTGCGCCATCCGGTCGAGCGACGCCCACAGGCGGTCGCCGTCGACGCGCGGCGCGCTCACGCTTTCGGCAATCGTGTTGTCGTCACGCATCGCCGTTCTCCGGCGCCGCTTGCCGCGCGTAACGGAAATCGCAGCGCTTGCCGCCCTGCATGATCGTGCTCGTCCGCGTGAGCGCGATGTCCGGCGCATAGCCCTGGATGAAATAGCTGTCGCGCGCGCAGCTCAGCAGGTGCCCGATCTCGCCGAGCCCCATCGCGTGATACATCTCCGCGTAGCTGCAGCGATGCACGTCGTAGTCGTAATGCGCGTCGTCCGCACGCCGCACCTCGACGTCGAGCGCATCGTCCTTCTCCCACAGCACCTGCAGCGCGATGAACGACTTCACGCTCGTGCCATCCGGTTCCTGCGCGGCGAACGTGCGGCCGGCGTCCACTGCCGCGCCGCGCACGGCTTCCGCGATCACGGCCTGCGCGCGCTCGGCGCCGAACTCGCGCTTCATGATCTCGTAGATCGGCTTGATGATTTCCGCTTCGATGCGGCGCCGCGCGAGGATCCCGAGGCGCGTGTCCTCGGGTGCGGCGGCGGATGTCTGGGTGGCTTCGGTCATGGGGATCGTCTTGGTTGTCTTATCGCTGTGTCGGCTGTGTCGTGCTGTGTCGCGATGGGTCGCTTACTTGGTCGCGGTGCGCGAGCCACCGAGGACGTCGACGACGGTCCACTTGCCGCCGCGCACCTGGTAGATCGTGAAGGCCGGGTCCTTCAGGTTGCCTTCGTTGTCGAACGCGATCCGCCCCGTCACGCCGGGCCGGTCGATCGCACGCACCGCCGCGACCAGTTTCGCCGGCTGCGTCGTGCCGGCCTTCTGCGCGGCCGCGATCAGCGTGGCGGCCGCGTCGTACGCGAACGGCGCATGCAGCTCGATCGGCGCGCGGAAGCGCGTCTGGTATTGCGTATCGAACGCCTTGCCGCCCGGCATCCGGTCGAGCGGCAGGCCCGGTTCAAGCGCGGTCACGCCGTCGCCGTCCTTGCCGGCCAGCGACAGGAAGGTCTGGCTCACGAAGCCGCCCGCGCCCAGCAGCGGCGCGTTCACGCCGAGCTGGCGCATCCGGCGCGAGATCGGCGCGGCCTGCGCATCGAGGCCGCCGAAGAACACGAGATCCGCGCGCTTGCCCTTGATCGCGGTCAGCACGCCGCTGAAGTCGGTCGTCTTGTCGTTCACGTACTGGCGATCGACGATCGTGCCGCCGTTCGCCTGCACGCCCTTGATGAACTGGTCGGCCAGGCCCGAGCCGAACGACGTGCGGTCGTCGATCACCGCGATGCGCTTCGCCTTCAGCGTCTTCACCGCATACGCGCCGGTGAAATTGCCGCCCGCGTCGTCGTGACCCATGATGCGGAAGGCCGTCGTGTAACCCTGCTGCGTGTATTGATGGCCGGTGGACGCCGGCGCGATCTCCGGGATGCCCGCATCGCGGTAGACGCGCGACGCCGGCACGCTGCAGCCCGTGTTCCAGTGGCCGACGACGCCGATCACGTGCTGGTCGACGAGCTGCTGCGCAACCGCGACGGCCGTGCGCGGATCGGATTGATCATCGGCCGCGACGAGCTTGTAGACGACCGGCTTGCCGCCGATGGTCGGATGCTTCGCGTTCGCGTCGTCGATCGCGAGTTGCGCGCCGTTCTGCAGATCCTTGCCGATCCGCGCGGACGGGCCGGTGAGCGGCGCGGCGAGACCGATCAGGACGGTCTGCGGCGCGGATTGTGCGAACGCGGGAACGGAGGCGACCAGGGCGGCCGCCGAGAATGCGAGGCTGGCGTGAAGAAAGGCGATTTTCATGTGTGGGGGATCAGCGGATCGAATCAAAACATGAAAAATATTAAATATTCAGCACCCAAACCCCAAATACCCAATTGTTGGATGCTTATGCCGTTCCCGACACATTAACCTACATCACTGTAACTACAGGGTATTTTCATGCTGTCGCTTACCCTGACTTTTCGATAAAATTCGACACATGAAAAATATCGAACAATTGCCGCACGATCCGCCGCTGCGCGCGGTGCGTGCGTTCGAAGCATTCGCGCGCCTCGGGTCGGTCACCGCGGCGGCGGGCGAACTCGACATCACGCCGTCGGCGGTCAGCCATCAGCTGCAGCTGCTCGAAGCATTCATCCAGACGCCGCTGACCGTGCGCGAGGGTCGGCTGCTCGCGCTCACCGACGAAGGCCGCGACTACTACCGCTCGATCAGCGCCGCGTTCTCGGTGCTGCGCAGCGCGACGCGCTTCGTGCGCGACCGCTCGTCGCTGCGGCAAATCACCGTCAGCCTGATTCCGCTGCTCGGAATCGGCTGGTTCATTCCGCGGTTGCACGCGTTCCTGGCCGACAACACGGACGTCGACGTGACGGTGCTGTACGCGCATCACCGCAACTACCGCAGCGATGCATCGGACCTGTCGATCCGCTTCGGCACCGGCGACTGGCCCGGCTACCGCTGCGAACGGCTGCTGCCGGGCGCGATGGTGCCGATGTGCAGCCCGTCATTCCTGAAGCGCCACGGGCCGTTCCGCACGCCGGCCGATCTCGCGCGCGCCCCGCTCGTGCACGACGAGGATCGCAGCACGTGGGTCAACTGGCTGCAGGGCGCGGGCGTCAAGCACGTGTCGCATGCGGTCGGGCCGATGTTCGAGGACGGCCAGCTCACGCTGAGCGCCGCGCGCGCGGATCTCGGCGCGGCCTTGCTGCGCGCACCGCTGGTCGAGCGCGAGCTGGCGAATGGCGAGCTCGTGAAGCTGTTCGATCACGTGCTCGACGACGGCCGGGATTACTACCTGTGCACGCGCGAGGACGCGGACATGCCGGACGGGGCCAGGCGGCTGGCGGAGTGGCTGAGGAAGATGGCGGGGATTTGAGCGGGGCGCCTTACCGCCTCACCCCACCCGAGCCTTGCGCGACCTCAACGGTACATATATGATATACATATCGCATATCGGAGGATGCCATGAGCCGGATTCTGGTTGATCTGTCGAACAGCCAACTCGACGAGTTGGCCGCCATCGTCGAGACTGAGCGTCGTCCCCGCGCCGCCATCATCCGCGACGCGATCGATGCCTACATCGCCCTGCACAAGCGTCCGCTCGCGGACGACGTCTTCGGTCTCTGGAAAGATCGCACCGTCGATGGGCTCGCTTATCAGGAAGAACTGCGCTCAGAATGGTAAAAGCTCTCTTCGACACCAACATCCTGATCGATTATCTGGGCGGCGTGGAATCCGCCCGCACGGAACTCGGCCGCTATGACTATCGAGCGATCAGCGCGATCTCGTGGATGGAGGTTCTGGTCGGCACGTCCTCACATAATGAAGCCGCGATGCGCGCTTGGCTGTCGTCGTTCGATGTCATCGCGCTCGACGAAGCAGTTGCCAATCGTGCCGTGACCATTCGCCAGGAACGCCGCATACGCCTGCCCGACGCGATCGTCTGGGCATCGGCACAAGTGAACGGGCTGTTGCTCGTTTCGCGCAACACAAAAGACTTCCCAGCCACCGAACCCGGCGTTCGCGTGCCATACCAGATCTGAATCGATGGGCGCGGTTGCGCGCCCTCTCCCCGCCGCGCCCCCATCCGACCGCACTCGACGATTCCTCCACCGTCCGGAAGGCACCGGATAATCGCCGGCACATCACACCGCCCCTCAATGTCGCCCAAATCGGACGGGGGATCTCCCCCGTCCAACGCTCAAAAAGCACCGCCCCGCACACCCCACCCAATCAAGGGCCGGAAGCAGATAGAAATTCCTGATGCCCCGGATTGAAACAAGCAATTTCACAAGCTCAGGGTGAACCCGGATACTGGCAACACTCCACTCACCACTGACGAAAAGGAATTGTCCAGATGCCGATCATCAACACCCAAATCAAGCCGTTCAAGGCAACCGCATACCACAACGGCGATTTCGTGCCCGTCTCGGAAGAGAACTTCAAGGGCAAGTGGTCCGTCGTCGTGTTCTACCCGGCCGACTTCACGTTCGTCTGCCCGACCGAGCTGGGCGACCTCGCCGACCGTTACGCGGAATTCCAGAAGCTGGGTGTCGAAATCTACGGCGTGTCGACCGACACGCACTTCACGCACAAGGCATGGCACGACACGTCGGACACGATCGGCAAGATCAAGTACCCGATGATCGGCGACCCGACGCTCACGCTGTCGCGCAACTTCGACGTGCTGATCGAGGAAGAAGGGATGGCCCTGCGCGGCACGTTCGTGATCAACCCGGAAGGCGAGATCAAGCTGTGCGAAATCCACGACAACGGCATCGGCCGTGACGCAGGCGAACTGCTGCGCAAGGTGCAGGCGGCGCAATACATCGCGGCGCACCCGGGTGAAGTGTGCCCGGCCAAGTGGACGCCGGGTGCGGAAACGCTGACCCCGTCGCTCGACCTGATCGGCAAGATCTGACGATCGCGCCGCGCGCCTCGCACGAGGCGCGCGAGCCTCCCGATGACGGGCCGCCGCGGCATGCGGCCCGCGCCCTCCTCCGGCACGACGTGCCCGACCAGAATCATTAATACGGAATACGAAACGCCATGCTCGACGCCAATCTCAAGAATCAACTCAAAGCGTACCTCGAAAAGATCACGCGCCCGATCGAACTCGTCGCCTCGCTCGACGACAGCGCGAAATCGCAGGAACTGCTGGCGCTGCTGAACGAGATTGCGTCGCTGACGGATTGCGTGAGCGTGACCGAACGCCGCGACGACGCCGAGCGCAAGCCGTCGTTCTCGATCGGCGAGCCCGGCAAGCCGGCCGGCATCCGCTTCGCCGGCATCCCGATGGGCCATGAATTCACGTCGCTCGTGCTCGCGCTGCTGCAGACGGGCGGCCATCCGATCAAGCTCGACGACGGCGTGATCGAACAGATCCGCGCGCTCGACGGCGACTACGCGTTCGAGACGTATTTCTCGCTGTCGTGCCAGAACTGCCCGGAAGTCGTGCAGGCGCTGAACGTGATGTCGCTGATCAACCCGCGCATCCGTCACGTCGCGATCGACGGCGCGCTGTTCCAGGGCGAAGTCGAGTCGCGCCAGATCATGGCCGTGCCGACGATGTTCCTGAACGGCGCCTCGTTCGGCCAGGGCCGCAGCAGCGTGAAGGAAATCCTCGCGAAGCTCGATACGGGCGCCAGCGCACGGGCCGCGAAGTCGCTCGAGACCAAGCCGGTGTTCGATACGCTGATCGTCGGCGGCGGCCCGGCAGGCGCGGCGGCCGCGATCTACTCGGCGCGCAAGGGCATTGCGACGGGTGTCGTGGCCGAGCGTTTCGGCGGCCAGGTGCTCGACACGATGGCGATCGAGAACTTCGTGTCGGTGCAGGAAACCGAAGGGCCGAAGTTCGCGACCGCGCTCGAACAGCACGTGAAGCAGTACGACGTCGACATCATGGACGTGCAGCGCGCCGATGCGCTGATTCCGGGCGACGTGCACCAGATCCGCCTCGCGAACGGCGCGGTGCTGAAGGCGAAGACGATCGTCCTCGCGACCGGCGCGCGCTGGCGTGAAATCAACGTGCCGGGCGAGCGCGAATACCGCAACCGCGGTGTCGCGTACTGCCCGCACTGCGACGGCCCGCTGTTCAAGGGCAAGCGCGTCGCGGTGGTCGGCGGCGGCAACTCAGGCGTCGAGGCCGCGATCGACCTCGCCGGCATCGTGAAGGAAGTCACGCTGATCGAATACGGCGCGCAACTGCGCGCGGACGAAGTGCTGCAGCGCAAGCTGCGCAGCCTGCCGAACGTGACGATCGTCACGCAGGCGCAAACGACCGAGCTGACCGGCGACGGCAGCAAGCTGAACGGGCTCGTCTACAAGGATCTGCGCTCGGGCGACACGCAGCGCATCGATCTGGAAGGCGTGTTCGTGCAGATCGGCCTCGTGCCGAACACCGAATGGCTGAAGGGCACGGTCGAACTGTCGAAGCACGGCGAGATCGTCGTCGATGCGCGCGGCGCGACGTCGGTACCGGGCGTGTTCGCGGCCGGCGACGTGACGACGGTGCCGTTCAAGCAGATCGTGATCGCGGTCGGTGAAGGCGCGAAGGCATCGCTCGGCGCGTTCGACCACCTGATCCGTCAGGACGTTGCACCGGTTGCCGCGGCGCAGCCGCAGGCCGAGGAAGCAGTCGCCGCGTAACGCGCGTCAGCCCGTCGGCACAACAGTTTGTCTCTCTTGGCCCCGCATGCTTTGGTCGGCATGCGGGGTCCTTTTTATTCCGGATGCGATGACGGTTACTTGGTCGCGGTCGGGCTGCCGTCCGCTGGCGCAGGCGCCGTCGACTTGAAACTGCTCGACTGCCTGACCAGTTGCTCGGTCATCGCGGCCGCCACCGGATTCGCGCCGGACGACGAACCGCCCTGCCGGTACGAACCGGTGCTCGCCGGCATCGACGACACCGACGACATCGACGGCGGCGGCAACGACGGGTCGAGCTTCGCCGATTCCCTGACGAGCGCGGCCGTCTCCGGCGTTTCGGATTTCGTTGCGGAGGGGGCTGCGGCCACGTGGCGTTCGAGGCCGTCGCGCTTGCGCGGCGCACGTTGCGTGACCTGCGCGGGGGCAGGTGCCGGTGCGGCCTGCTGCACGGGTTTGGCGGCCGGCGGCGGCGAAGGCGGGGTCGAATCCTGCGCATCGACGGTCACGACGTTGACCTTCGGCTGCGGCGCGCTCGGCTTCGTCACCGGCTGCGGTTTGTCGCTGACAACCGGCACGGCAGGCGCCGCGTCGACGCGCGCGGTGGCGGCCGGCGCAGCAGGCGCCGGTGCGGGGGGCGGCGCGACAGCCGCCTGTTTCGGTGCGATCGCGGCAGCCGGGGCCGGCGGCGCGATGGTGCCCTGCACCGCGTGATCGTTGCCCGCGGGCGCCGCGGCAACGGGCGCGGCCGAATCGCCGATGCCGGCATCCTCGATCGCGCGGTGATCCGCACGCAGGAGCATCACGTAGGCAGTGCCGGCCGCGGCTACCAGGAGCCCACCGGCGATCATCAAGGTCTTGCGGGTACTCGTCATGCTTGCTCACCGCTCATATCGACGTGAACAAGCCATCATACCCGGCGATCGGCCGTCGATCCCGCACGAATACATTTGGTTGCATTGTGCCGGAACACGTTTGGCAAACCGTTCGTCAGACGTATCGCCTCCGTCGTTCCGGCACGATCAACGCACGGCCATCACTCCGGAAACGGCAATTCGGTCTGCCCTTGCGCGCGCATGCCGAACGTGTTCAGCGTCATCGCGACGAGCGCGTAGTAGCCGAGCAATGCAACGAGATTGACGACGGTTTCGTGGCCGAAGCGCGCTTGCGCGCGTGCGAACGTCGCGTCGCTCACGCGCCGCGTGTCGTACAGCTCGCTCGCGAACGCATGGATCAGCGCATCGTCGTCCGACTCGAATGCGGGCGCGACGCCGCGCCGGATCGCGTCGGCCGTCGCGGCCGGCACGCCCGCGTCGAGTGCGATCGGATAATGGATGTGCCACTCGGCCTGCGAGCGCCAGCGCGCGGCCGTCACGAGAATCGCGAGTTCCGACAGGCGCAGCGGCAGGCCCGTGCGATAGCGGCAGAACGCGCCGAGCTTCTGCGCATGTTGCGCCAGCTCGGGGCTCGCGATCCAGCCGAGAAACGGCCCGTTCAGGTTGCCGCGCGGGCCGCTGAGAATGTCGGCCAGCACGGCCTTCTGTTCATCGGTGGCCGATGCGGGATCGAACGGAGGCAATCTGTTGGTCATGGCGAACTCCTGACAAGGTTCGACAAATGCGGTCACGCGCCGGCCGACGCGAGCGCCGCGCCGATCGCGCCCGACAGCCGCTCGACAATCGTATCGATCTGCCGCGCGGTGCAAATGAACGGCGGCGCGACCAGGATGTGGTCGCCGTGCACGCCGTCGATCGTCCCGCCCATCGGATACACCATCAGGCCGCGCTGCATCGCTTCACGCTTGACCGCCGCATGCAGCTTCAGCGCCGGATCGAACGTCGCCTTGCTGTCGCGATCGCGCACGAGCTCGACGCCGACGAACAGCCCGCGGCCGCGCACGTCGCCGACATGCGGATGTACGCCGTAATGCTCGCGCAACGATGCGCGCAGTTGCTCGCCGCGCGCCTTCACGTTGTCGAGCAGCTTCTCCTCGGCGATCACGCGCTGCACTTCGAGCGCGGCCGCGCATGCGGTTGCGTGGCCGAGGTACGTGTGGCCGTGCTGGAAGAAGCCCGAGCCGTCGACGATCGTCCGGTAGATGCGGTCGCTGACGAGCGTCGCGCCGATCGGCTGGTAGCCCGCGCCGAGCCCTTTCGCGATCGTCAGCAGGTCGGGCGCGACGCCGTCTTCATCGCACGCGTACAGGTAGCCGGTGCGGCCCATCCCCGACATGATCTCGTCGAGGATCAGCAGTACGCCGTACTTGTCGCACACCGCGCGAATCTTCTTCAGGTACGTGCGCACCGGCGGCACCGCGCCGGCCGTTGCGCCCACCACCGTCTCCGCGACGAACGCCGCGACGTTTTCCGCGCCGAGTTCGACGATCTTTTGCTCGAGTTCGTCCGCGAGGCGTTGCGCATACGCTTCGTCGGTTTCACCCGCCTGCTGGTCGCGGTACGCGTAACACGGGCTCACGTGGTGCGCCTCGATCAGCAGCGGCAGGAACGGCTCGCGCCGCCACGCATTGCCGCCGATCGCGAGCGCGCCGAGCGTGTTGCCGTGATAGCTCTGGCGTCGCGCGATGAAATGGCGGCGCTGCGGCTCGCCCTTCTCGACGAAATACTGGCGTGCGAGCTTCAGCGCGGCCTCGACCGCCTCGGAGCCGCCCGACACGAAATACACGTGTTCGAGGCCGGCCGGCGCGGCGTCGACGAGCCGGTCGGCCAGTTCCTCGGCCACGTCGGTTGTGAAGAACGACGTATGCGCGTACGCCAGTTGCTGCGCCTGCCGCTTGATCGCATCGATCACGCGCTGGTTGCTGTGGCCGAGACACGAAACGGCCGCGCCGCCGCACGCGTCGATATAGCGTTTGCCGGTCGAATCGATGATCTCGATGCCGTCGCCTGCGACGGCAACGGGCAAGGTGGCGCGCGGAGCGCGATGGAAAACGGTCGTCATGCGTTGCCTCATGGATCAGGACGCGTCGTGCGCGCGTCCGGACGGCACGATGCGCGTCGCGAAACGCTGCGTGCCGTGTTGGTGAAGGGTGAAATCGATCGATGCCGCGCCGATCGCGAACACGGCCGTGGCCAGCGTGTTCTCGTCGTCGGGGTCGGCCGGATCGTCGCGGTAGATCGGCAGCCCTTGCGGCGCACGATCGCCGAGCACGCGCAGCAGCGCGGCTTCGTCGATCGCGTCGATGGCGGGCGCGAGCGCATCGACGCGGCGCTGGCGGTCGGCCGACGATTGCGTGACGATCTGCGCTTCCGCGTCGCAGCCGGGATGCACGAGATGGTTCGCATGCCCCGCGAGCCGCGCGACGTCGATCACCGAACAGCGCGCGACGCTTGCCTCGATGCTCAGCAGCCGCGCATCGCCGGTCGCGCCCAGCGTGTGATGAAAGCCGCTTGCACGCGCATGGCCGCGCAGCACGTCGGCCGCCGCGTCGAGCGACGTCGCATCGAGCACGGCGCGCGCGAGGATCATGCGCGGCACGCCCGCTGCCGGCGTGCGGATCCGCAGGTTGTTGATCGCCTGCGCGATACCCGCGCGGTTCGCCGCAAAGGTATGGCCCGGCAGCGAACCGGGGTAGTAGAAGCTGATGAAGCCCGGCTTGCCCGTCGGCTGCACGTCGACGAGCAGGCAGCGCTCGCGCAGGTACGGATCGCCGTCCTCGTTGTGCGCGATCCAGCGCGTGCCGTCCGCGTCGCGCGCGGCAAGCGTCGTGCAGCCGTCCGGCGCGTTATGGATCAGCTCGCCGCGGCAGTTCCACAAGAAGATGTCCTCGGCCGGCCAGCCGACACCGGCCGCGATCCCGTCCAGCTCCGCGACGAGATCCGGATACGCGGCCAGCGCAGCCTGCCGCAGCGCGGCGACGAACGGATGGCCGCGCCAGCGACGCACGGCCTGCCACGCGCTGCTCTGCTGCATGTATTCGTCGAACACGGGGCGGGCGAGCTCGCCGAGGCGCACGCCGATGTCGAACGGCGCGCCGGCGATGACGGGGGAAAGGGAAAGCGGCATGTCGGTATTTCGGTTTCGTTCAGGACACGTGTTTCAGGAATTCCTTCAGGCGCGGGGTCGGCGGCCGGTCGATCAGCTCGACCGGATGGCCGTCCTCGGCAATCCCGCCCTGATCCATGAACAGCAGCCGCGTGCCGACCCGCTTCGCGAAGCCGATCTCGTGCGTGACGACGATCATCGTCATCCCTTCGGTCGCAAGATCCTGCATCACTTTCAGTACTTCGTGGCGCAATTCCGGATCGAGCGCCGACGTCGGCTCGTCGAACAGCATCAGCCGCGGCCGGATCGCGAGCGCGCGCGCAATCGCGACGCGCTGCTGCTGGCCGCCCGACAGCTCCGACGGGTAATGATTCGCGCGCGATTCGAGGCCGACCTTGTCGAGCAGCGCCATCGCCTGGTCGCGCGCGTCGGCGCGCGACGCGCCGCGCACCTGGATCGGCCCGAACATCACGTTCTCGAGCGCGGTCATCTGCGGAAACAGGTTGAACTGCTGGAACACCATGCCGGCTTCGAGCCGGATGTTGCGGATCGTCGTCGCGTTGCCGCGCACGCTCTGGCCGTCGACCAGTAGCTCGCCGCCGGTGATTTTCTCGAGCGCGTTGATACAGCGCAGCATCGTCGATTTGCCCGAGCCCGACGGGCCGACCACGACGACCACCTCGCCCGCGTCGATCTTCAGGTCGATGTTCTTCAGCACCGGCACGTGGCCGAAGCTCTTCGACACGTTCTGGAATTCGATCATGCTCATAGAATCCTCATGCGCTTTTCGACGAGCCGCAGCGTCAACGTCATGGCGCCGGTCAGCAACAGGTAGATGACAGCCACGGCGGACCAGATCTCGACCGCCTGGAAATTGCCCGCGATGATTTCCTGCCCCTTGCGCGTCAGCTCGCCGACGCCGATCACGATGAACAGCGACGTGTCCTTCAGGCTCACGATGCACTGGTTGCCGAGTGGCGGAATCAGGCGCCGGAACGCGAGCGGCCCGACCACCTTCAGCAGCACGCGCGGCATCGACAGGCCCATCGCGAGCCCCGCTTCCGTCAGCCCCTTCGGGATCGACAGCAGCGCGCCGCGCACCACTTCCGCGAGATACGCGCCGGAATTCACCGTGATCGCGATGATCGCGGCCGTCAGGCCGTCGATGCGGATATGCGCGAGCAGCGGCAGCGCGAAATACAGGAACATCACCTGCACGACGATCGGCGTGCCGCGGATCAATTCAATATAAACCTGAGCGAGCACGTTCATCGCCTTCGGTCCGTATGCGCGGAACATGCCCGCGACCATCCCGACGACGAAGCCGCCCACCAGCCCGAAAAATGCGATGAACACCGTCAACCGGACCCCGTCCATCAGGTCCGGCAACGCCGCCCAGATCGCCGACCAATCGAAATTCACTTGTCGCTCCCCGTTCGATTCAAGACCGGCGCGGCCATCCGGCCGCGCGCTGTTGCGGCGTCACGCTCACATCTTCGGCGGTTCGGCGCCGAACCACTTCTTGTAGATCTGCGCGTAGCGGCCATCGGCCCGGATCTTCACGAGCGATGCATTGACCTTCGGCACGAGCGGGCTGCCCTTCGGGAAACCCATGCCGTACTTGTCGCCGCTGACCGGCTGGCCCGCGACCTTCACCTTGCCCTTGCCTTCGTTGTTCACGAAGAACAGCACGTTCGGCGTGTCGTGCATCGCCGCGTCGACGCGGCCGGCCTCGAGCGCGAGGTACGCCTGGTCGATGTTCGGGAACTGGCGGATCTCCTTCGGCTTCAGGTGTGCCTTGATCCAGTCGATCGTCGCGGTGCCGGTTTTCGCGGCGATCACCTTGCCGTTCAGGTCGTCGATCGACTTGATCGTCGTGTTGCCCGTCTGCACCATCGCCGCGAGGCCGCTGTCGTAGTACGGCGCGGAGAAGTCGATCGCCTTCTTGCGCTCCTCCTTGATCGTCATCCCCGACAACGCGACGTCGATGTTCTGCGTCTGCAGCGCCGGGATCAGGCCCGCGAAATCCATCGGCTGGATCGTGTATTTCCAGCCCTGGTCCTTCGCGATCTCCGCCCACAGGTCGAGATCGAAGCCGACGTACTTGTCGCCCTGCTTGAACTCGAACGGCATGAACGACGTGTCGGTGCCGACGACGAGCGTCTTGGTATCCGCGTGCGCGAGGCTGGCGCCGAGCGCGGCAACGACCGCGACGGCTTTCAGGAAGGAACGGCGACTCATGGTTTCTCTCCGCATGATTGAGCGATGTGACCGGCCAGGCGGCCGGCGGAACGACGACGTCAAGCCGCACCGCAACATGCGATGTCGAATTAGACCTTAGTGCAACAAGTGTTGTCAATGGCGATACTACGACAACAAAAAAGTCCGCAACGGGGAAATGCATCGAGACAAACCCGGGGCGCGCTGGGCGGATAAATCGGAGGAAAGGGAAAGCGGCTCCGGGGCGAAGCGGCCGGGCGCAATCGTGCTGCGCCGGCCGACGGCGGCGTCTGACGAGCAGTGGGCGGTGGCTGTGGACTGGCCGGGAGGGTTTGCCGTAAAGAGCATCACGCGCCAGAGGAGGATGGCGGCGGCGGCGATCGGCGCCGACTGCTGTCGCCCGTGCGCTGGTCAGTCTATTGGCCGGCCCGTTTGTCAGCACCGATCATCGGCGCTTCGACGCGCGGCGCGTTGCCGGAGCGGCCGCCCCCGCGACGCCGGCAATCGCCGGCGCGGTTCGACGCATGTTGCGGAATGCGCGCGGCCCCGCCGGCCGGCCGCGCGCCGCCGATGCCGCGCCGCTTACGCCGCCACCCCGCTCGCCTGATGCGACACGAGCCGCGCATACGCGCCCTGCCGCGCCATCAGGTCCGCATGCCGTCCGGCCTCGATCACGCTGCCGTGCTCCATTACGAGAATCAGGTCGGCGTTGCGCACGGTCGACAGCCGGTGCGCGATGATGATCGACGTGCGCTGCGTCATCAGGTCTTCCAGCGCCGCACGGATCTGCTGCTCGCTGATCGTGTCCAGATGGGACGTCGCTTCGTCGAGGATCAGCACCGGCGCATCCTTGAGGAACGCGCGCGCAATCGCGACACGCTGGCGCTGGCCGCCCGACAGCTGCACGCCGCGCTCGCCGACGCGCGTCGCGAGCCCGTCCGGCAGCCGCGCGACGAAGTCGCCGAGCGCCGCATGGTCGATCGCGCGCTGCACGTCCGCGTCGGACGCATCGCTCGCGGCGAGCCGGATGTTCGCTTCGAGCGTGTCGTTGAACAGGTAGGTATCCTGCGCAACCAGTGCGATGTGCTGGCGCAGGTCGTCGAGCCGCAGGTCGCGCAGGTCGACGCCGCCGAGCGTCACGCGGCCATGCTGCGGATCCCAGAAGCGCAGCAGCAGGCTCGCGACCGTCGACTTGCCGGCGCCCGATGCGCCGACCAGCGCGACCGTGCTGCCGGGCGGCACCTCGAAGCTCACGCGGTCGATCGCGGGCACGCTGCGGCCCGGGTACGTGAAGGACGTAGCCTCGAAACGCACCGCCGGATCGGCCGGCATCGCATGCGTGCCGTCCGTCACCGGCACCGGCTCCTTCTCCAGCGCGCGCAAGCGGCGCGTCGACGCGATCGTGTCGGCGAGCTGGCGCGCGACCTGGCCGATTTCGGCCACCGGCATGAACGCGGCCACCGCCACCAGCACCAGCAGCGGCAACGACTCGCGCGGAAACCAGCCGCGTGCGCACAGCAGCGCACCGAGCGCCGCGACGACCAGCCCGCCGAGCCCGCTCGCGATTTCCAGCGCGGCACTTTGCGCCGACAGATCGTCGAGCAGCTTTGCGCGCTGCTTGCGGTACGCATCGACTTCGGCCACGAACGCTGCGCGCCGGCGCGCGAAGGCCTGGAACGCGGTCAGCTCCGCGAGCCCCTGGATCGTTTCGGTCAGATGCGCGCCGAGCTGGCCGAGCGCTTCGCGTGCGCCGGTGCCGAGCCGGTCGACGTCGCGCCGCGCCAGCACCGGCGCGAGCCCGGCCCACGACAGGAACGGCAGCAGCACGAGCGCGAGTGGCCACGCCACCGACGCGAGCAGCACCAGCACGGCAGCCGGCACGAGCACCGCGACGAACGCGGGCGCCAGCGTGTGCGCATAGAAATACTCGACGGTCTCGACGTCCTGCGTCGCGAGCGATACGAGATCGCCGGAACGGCGGCGCAGCAGCCCGGCCGGCGCGAGGCGTTCCAGCGTCGCGAACAGCGCGATGCGCATTTCCGCGAGCAGCCGGTACGCCATGTCGTGCGCGAGCCACGATTCGAGCCAGTGCAGCACGGCCGCTACCGGCGCGATCACGAGCAGCGCGGTGACGAGCGCCGGGCTCACGTGGCCGCCCGGCACCGCACCGACCACCAGCGCGCCGATCACGCCGACGCCGATGAACGCGAGCACGCGGCCGATCCCGAACAGCACCGTCAGCACGACCTTGCCCGTCCACGGGCGCACGAAGCGCAGCAGCGTCCGCAGGGTTTCCGGCCAGCCGATCTCCGCCGCATCGTCGTTCAGCGGCCGCACCTGCGGGCCCGACGACGCGCGCGCGGTCGCGCCGGCCGTTGCCGCCACGCCGACCGATTCGGCGACCGCTTCCAGTTGCGGCCCCATCAGCCGGCGATACGGGCCGTCGCGCGCGATCAGCGCCGCGTGCGTGCCCTCGTCGACCACCTGCCCCTGGTCGAGCACCAGGATGCGGTCGGCGCCGATCACGCTGGACAGCCGGTGCGCGAGCACGAGCGTGGTCCGCCCACGCGTGAGCCGGTCGAGCGCCTGCTGGATCAGCGCTTCGTTCTCCGCGTCCACCGACGACAGCGCCTCGTCGAGCAACAGGATCGGCGCATCGCGCAGCAGCGCGCGGGCAATCGCGAGACGCTGGCGCTGGCCGCCCGACAGCATGAGCCCGCGTTCGCCGATGCGCGTCGCGTAGCCGTCGGGCAGCGCCGAGATGAAATCGTGTGCGTTGGCCGCACGCGCGGCGGCAATCATGTCCGCGTCGCTCGCGTCGGGGCGGCCGAGCCGCAGGTTGTCGGCCACGCTGCCGTCGAACAGCGTCGCATCCTGCGCGACGACCGCGATCATCTCGCGCACCTGGCCGGCATCGAGCGTGCGCACGTCGTGGCCGCCGATGCGGATCGCGCCGCCCTGCGCATCGTGCTGGCGCAACAGCAGGCGCACGATGGTCGACTTGCCCGCGCCGCTCGGCCCGACGATCGCCACCGTCTCGCCTTCGCGCACCGAGAAACTCAGCGCCGCATGCGCGTCCGCGCGGCGCCCCGGATACGCGAAGCGGACGGCGTCGAACGCGATCTCCGGCCGCAGGCCCGTGACGCGCGGCGCATCGGTGGCCGGTGCATGACGCTGCGCGTCGAGCAGCGCGTGGATCGCATTCGCCGCCGACTGGCCGATCATCCCCTGGTGCAGCACGGCACGCAGGTCGCGCAGCGGCCGGAAGATTTCGCTGCCGGCCATCAGCACGATCAGCAGCGCCTCGAGGCTCATGTCGCCGTGCCGCACGCGCCACGCGCCGACCGCGATCGCGGCGGCCGCGCCGAGGCCGGTGCCGAGATCGGTGAAGAGCCGCGTCAGCAGGCCGAGCGCGAGCACCCAGAACGTGCTGTCGGACAGTGCGCGCGCCTTCGCGGCCAGCTTCGCGCCGAATGCCGTGCTTTGCCCGAACGCCTTCAGCGTCGGCAGGCCTTGCACCGCGTCGAGAAACTCCTCGCCGAACGCCTTGAACGCGGCCGAGCGCGCGAGTGCCGCGCGCTTGTCGGCGCGATGCACGAGCTGCGGCAGCGCGAGCGTGACGAGCGCCGCGACCAGCAGGATCGCGGCCGTCGGCACGTCCCACCATGCGAGCATCGCGAAGATCATCACCGGCGCGCACGCGGCGATCACGAGCTGCGGCAAATAGGTGCCGAAAAAGGTCTGCAATTGTTCGACGCCGTCGACGACGGCCAGCATCACGCCGCCCGTGCGTTCGCCGCTGAACCACGCGGGGCCGAGTGCGGCGATCCGGTCGAACAGCCGCGCGCGCAGCGTGGCCTGCACGCGCCCGGCCGTGTGCTGCGCGAGCACCGTGCGGCGATGGTCGAGCCACGCGCGCAGCAGCACGCAGGCCGCCGTTGCAACGACGGCTTCGCCGATGCTGCGTGCCGGCGCACCGGAAAAGACCAGCGCCAGCACGCGGCCGAGAAAAACGAAACGCAGGATCCCGACACCCATCGCGAGCAGGCCGAGCGCGACGGCCGCGGCCACCCGCCAGCGCAGTCCCGCCATCATTGCCCATAGTCGTCGGTCGAAATACATGAAGCCCTCCGGTGGTGTCCGATGATGTTTTTTCTTGACCGGATCGAGGCTACCCGCGCGGCCCGTGCGCGGCAAAAGATGATTTTTCAACGGGTGTTGAGTCAACTACAATACCCCGCATGTCGCACCTCCCTCCCCTCAGCGCATTGCGAGCTTTCGAGGCGGCCGTCCGCCTCGGCGGATTCGCGCGCGCGGCGGCGGAGCTGAACGTGTCGACGAGTGCGGTCAGTCACCAGATTCGCGCGCTCGAGGCATCGCTCGGCGCGCGGCTGCTCGAACGCAGCACGGGGCTCGGCGGCATCAGCCTCACGCCGGCCGGCGCACGCCTGCTGCCGGCCGTCAGCGATGCGCTGTCGCGGCTCACCGACGCCTGTGCCGAGATTCGCGGCACCGCGCAACGGCTCACCGTATCCGCCAACGCGCCGTTTTCGGCGATGTGGCTCGCCCGCCGCCTCGCGGAATTCTCGTCGCTTCATCCCGACACGCCGCTGCATGCCGTCGTGCTCGACGACGAACCGGATTTCGCGCGCAGCGGCGTCGATCTGGCGATCGTGCACGTGCCCGCGCACCGGCTGCAGGCCGACGACGACATCCTGCTGCAGGAAACGGTGTTCCCGGTATGCAGCCCCGAACTGCATCCGTATGCGTCCGTGAACGTGTGCCGCTCCCGGCTGCTTCAGGAGATGCACGAGCACAGCCCCGAGATCGACTGGCGCAACTGGTCCACGGAGTTCGGCCTGCCGGGCGACTTCGAGACGAAGATCGTCCGCTACAGCAGTTTCAGCCAGGTCATCGGCGCGGCGGTCGGCGGCGCGGGCATCGCGCTCGGCCGCGCGCCGCTGATCGAGCCCGAGCTGCGCAGCGGGCGCCTCGTGCCACTGAGGCCGGGCCTCGAACGCGCCGCGTCGTGGCGCTTCGTGCTGCGCCGCAACCCGTCGACGCGGCACCGGCTGCTCGATCCGCTGATCGCGTTCCTGCGCCGCGAAGCGGAAGCCGACGCGGAAGCGGAAGCAGCGCCGATCGCGGGCCCGATCGTTGCGCCCGCATCCAACGACAGCCGCGTGCGCGGCACGGGCGGCGCGACCGGCAAGTAACGCGCCGGCCTCGCCCGCATGCGCCGCTTACGGCGCAGCGAAGAACAACGCCACCACGCACGCCATCCCGCCGAACCACACGAGCGAACGCAGCGACGCCCAGTTCAGCAGGTACAACAGCATATAGACGACACGGATCGCGACGAACGCCATCGCCAGCTGGTCGACGCGATGCACGTTCGCGCCGTTGTGCCATGCCACCACCAGCGCGGCCGTGAACAGCGCAAGCGCTTCCCACCCGTTCTGGTGCGCGGCCTGCGCGCGGGCGCGCCAGCCTTCGAGCTTCGCCAGATAGTCGCGCGGCGCGCGGTTGTCGTAGCCCTTGCGGGCCTTCGCGAGAAACGTCATCGAGAACGGCAACAGCGCCACGATGAACAGGCACAGCTGGGACGTCGTCATCAAAAGTCTCCTCCTTTATGATTACATTGATCAATGACAAGATCGCCGAGAGCTTAGCATTGCGTCGTGCTGTTCGCGCACCGGTTTTCTAGACGGGAGACTCGGCTGCACGGCCCGCCGACGGCCGCGGCCAGCCTGGTTCGGCACCAAAATTTCCACCAAATCATCGACAAAAACGTTAATTAAAACTGGTCGAACACCAATAAGATAGCGCTCAACACTGGCCCGGCGCGTTGTCGCGCCAGGCCGCCGAACCCGCGCCGCCGCGCGCGCCGAACGACATCCGATCCGAGACATCGCCATGCCCCGTCCCATCGTCGCCCATATCCGCCCTGACGCCGTCCGCCACAACCTCGACTTCATCCGCCGCACCGCCGCGCAATCGCGCGTGTGGGCCGTGATCAAGGCCAATGCGTACGGTCACGGCATCGAGCGGATCTACCCGGGCCTCGCCGCCGCCGACGGCATCGCGCTGCTCGATCTCGACGAAGCCGTGCGCGTGCGCGAACTCGGCTGGGACAAGCCCGTGCTGCTGCTCGAAGGGATCTTCGAGCCGGCCGACGTCGAGCTGGCCGATCGCCACCGCCTGACGGTGGCCGTGCACTGCGACGAGCAGCTCGACCTGCTGATCGCGGCGAAGCCGCAGCAGCCGATCGACATCCAGCTCAAGATGAACTCCGGGATGAACCGGCTCGGCTACCGCCCCGCCGTTTTCCGGGCCGCGTGGGAGCGCGCGGCGAGCGCGCCGTCGATCGGCAAGATCACGCTGATGATGCATTTCGCGAACGCCGACGAAGGCGAAGTGGACTGGCAGCTCGACCAGTTCGATGCGACCACCGCGGGGATTCCAGGCGAGCGCTCGACGTCGAATTCGGCCGCCGTGCTGTGGCATCCGCGCGCGCACCGCGACTGGGTGCGGCCCGGCACGATCCTGTACGGTGCGTCGCCGACGGGTGCGGCGCGGGCTATCGCCGACACGCCGCTGATGGCCGCGATGACGCTGACGAGCAAGATCATCGGTGTGCAGACACTGTCGCCGGAAGAGACCGTCGGCTACGGCCGCCGCTTCACGGCCGACCGGCCGATGCGGATCGGCGTCGTCGCGTGCGGCTATGCGGACGGCTATCCGCGCCACGCACCGACCGGCACGCCGATCGCGGTGGACGGCGTGATGACGCGCGTCGTCGGCCGTGTGTCGATGGACATGCTGACCGTCGACCTGACGCCATGCCCGAACGCTGGCATCGGATCGCCTGTCGAGCTGTGGGGCGACCAGGTGAAGGTGGATGACGTGGCGGAAGCCAGCGGCACGATCGGCTACGAGCTGATGTGCGCGCTCGCGCGCCGCGTGCCGGTCGTGATCGTGCCGCCGGGTGCGTCGAGCGAGCAGCCGACGCTGCGGACCGGGAGCTACGGGCGCTGACCGGCTTGGATGCGGCGGCGCACGTGCTGTTGCGTCGCCTGACGTGCGCTTCGGTTGCGGGTCGCCTCGGGCGGCCCGTTTGCTTTTCCGTGCGAGCGAATGGCGTGGGTGACGGCCCTTCCGCTTCGCTCGCCGCACTCCGTTAATAACGCACTACGAACGCCACGTCGGCTTGCGCTTCTCGAGGAACGCGTCGATCCCTTCGCCGGCATCCTCTTCCATCATGTTGCGCGCCATCACGTCGCCCGCATACGCATAGGCTTCGTCGAGCGGCAACTCGCGCTGGCGATAGAACATCTGCTTGCCGACCCGCACCGCGGCCGGGCTCTTCGCGACGATCTCCGCGACCTTGCGTGCAACGGCCGCATCGAGCGCATCCTCGGGCACGGCCTCGTTGACGAGGCCCCACGCGGCGGCCGTTGCCGCATCGACGAAGCGCCCGGTCACGAGCATGTCGAATGCGCGCTTCGCCGTGACGTTGCGGCTCAACGCAACGGCCGGCGTCGCACAGAACAGCCCGACGTTGATGCCCGATACCGCGAAGCGCGCAGTATCGGCCGCGATCGCCAGGTCGCACGCGGCGACGAGCTGGCAGCCGGCCGCCGTCGCGATGCCCTGCACGCGCGCGATCACCGGCACCGGTAACGCGCGCATCGCAAGCATCACGCGGCTGCACTGCGCAAACAGCGTGCGGTAGTAATCGAGTTCGGGCTTGCTGCGCATCTGCCGCAGGTCGTGGCCCGCGCAGAACGCCTTGCCTTCCGCGGCCAGCACGACGCAGCGCACGTGCGGATCGGCAGCCAGCGACTCGAACGCATCGTGCAGGCTCGAGAGCATCGCCTCGGACAATGCGTTGAACTGCTGCGGGCGGTTCAGCCGCAGCGTGACGACGCCGTCGTGCGCGTCGCGCAACAGGATCGGCTCGGCAGTCTCTTGATCGGATTTCATGATGTTCCGCTCGATGGGGTTCGGCAGGATTCGATGCGGCGCGAACGCGCGGCGATGATGCGTGCACGTTCACGGCACCGTGATGATGAAATGCTCCTCCACATTCCGTGCGACGTCCAGTCGGGGTGCAGCAGGCTCACACGGTCATGTCCGCTTGCGCCCGCCGCGCCACGCGCGCACGCCCGAGCGCAGTTGACTGGCGCCGACGAGAAAAAAGACGGCGCCCATCCCGCCGAAGGTCAGTACGCTCCCCCAGATTGCGCCGAACGTATTCATCCGCGCCGTCATATGGGGCGCGTCCGGTGCGTAGCGCACCTCGACCGTCGCGCCCTCCTCCACGCTGACCTCGCCGCCCTGCGGGTATTCGACGTGCTCGCCCGCGAGCGTCGTGAACGCGATCTCCGGATGATGCGGGCCCGCGTTCAGCTTGATGACCCGCCCCGGCACGACGACCGACGTCCGCAGGAATTCGCGCGTCGACTGCGCGTACAGGGCAGCGCCGATCAGCAGGCACGTACCGACGATGGTAAAGACGACGCCCTTCGCGATCAGCGTTTCCGTCTGCTGCGCGTCGGTGCGACCGGACCCGGACACCATTGCGCTCACCTCAAGGTCGCGACTGCTGGAACGACACGTCGATCTTCGACTTCGTCTTGCAGCGGTACATCACCCCGCGCCCCGTTTCGTCGGTCACGCCTTCGTACGGGCCGTTGCAGCCGGTGATCCTGTACGTCGCGAACGGAATGCGCTTGCCGTCCTGCGGCCGGACCAGCACCGGGATGCGCCCCGTCGGGCCGTCGCCGATCGTGCGGACGAGCACCATGCGAGCCGCATCGATCGGCGCCGAGGAACGCATGTAGGCCGTGCGCCCTTGTGCGTCGGTCGATCCTTCGACTTCGAGTTCACGGTTGTCCTGGGCCGCGCTCGTGTACAGCGCGAACGCATAGCGCGTGTTCGGCAGCGGCTGCTTCGTCGCGGGATCGTGCAGCACGAAGTAGCACCCGTTGACGCCCTTCCCGGCCGTCACCAGCCCATCGGCCTGCGTGGGGTTGCACGTGTATGACGAACCGCTGCTGACGGCAGCCTGTTGGGCATTCGGCTGCCCGGTGGTGTTCGCGCATCCGCCGGCCAGCGCGGCCATCAGCGTCACGCATGCGCCGCGCGCGAGCGCTGCCCGATCGATCTTGATTGTCATGGGAAGGTGTCCCGTTCCTGATTGTTGTGGATGCCGTGCGTGCCGCGCAGGTCGCGCAGGCACGCCGCCCTCGGCATCCGGCAGGATACGGAGATCGCGGCGCGCTGTAAATTGCACGCGCGTCCCGCCGGCCACACCGCGCGGCTACCCGCCGCTCGCGACGCGCGCGATCGTCTGCCGCAGCCAGATGTGCGCGGCGTCGCCGTGCCGGCGCTCGTGCCAGTGCTGCGCGAACTCGAACGAATCGATCGGGAACGGCGGCTCGAACACGCGCAGCCGCGCATCGTCGCGCACGCGGTCGAGGTTGCGCCGCGCGACGGTCAGCACGAGGTCGGTGCCGGCGATCAGGTCGTTCGCCACTCCCCAGAACGGCAGGATCACCGCGATGTGCCGCTCGCGCCGTAGCCGCGCGAGCGCGCGATCGACTTCGTTGTCCATCCCGTCGCGCATCGCAACGAGCGCATGCGGCCGCGCGAGCCACGCATCGAGCGCGAGTTCGCCGCGGCGCGGCAGGCGGCTCGCATCGGCCACGCACGCGAACGATTCGACGAACAACGGTTGCGCGTGCAGGTCGCGCTGCATCGCGGGCAACACGCCGAGCGCGAGATCGACCTCACCGTCCATCAGCTGCATCCGCATCGCCTCGCGGGTGGCCTGCGACACGATCAGCTCGATGCCCGGCGCGTCGGCACGCAGCGTCTTCACGAGCGCCGGCAGCACGATCCGCGCGCCGTAGTCGGACATCGCGATGCGAAACACGCGCGTGGCCGCGGACGGATCGAACGCCGGCGGCTCGATCAGCGCGCCGAGCCGGCCGAGGACGTCGTTCAGCGGCTCGACCAGTTCGTTCGCACGCGCGGTGAGTTCGAGCCGGCCCGCGCGCCGCACGAGCAACGGATCGCCGAAGATGTCGCGCAGCCGCGCGAGCGCATGGCTCACGGCCGGTTGACTGCGGTGCAGCCGGACGGCGGCACGCGAGATGTGTTTTTCGCTCAGCAACACATGCAGCGTCACGAGCAGGTTCAGGTCGATGCGGGCCAGATTATTCATGAAAGGAATATGAAGCATCCGAAGAACGAATTTCCATTCGTGATCTTAATGGACAACAATCATTTCAACATCCTTTCACGACCGACCAAGATGACGACTTCCCTGTCCTTCGCCACCCTTCCGCTCGCCGTCGCGGCCTTCGTCGCCGGCGCGCTCGTGCCGCTGCAAGGCGGCAGCAACGCCGCGCTGGGGCGCGCGCTCGGCCACCCGCTGTGGGCGAGCGTCGCGTCGCTGACGGTGAGCCTGCTCGCGGTGCTGCCCGTGCTGCTGGCGACGCGTGCGAACGCGCCGCTCGTCGGCGACGCGCTGCAGCGCCCGCTGTGGATGTGGCTCGGCGGCCTCGCGGGCGTGATCTACATCACGCTCGCGCTGATCCTGACGCCGCGGCTCGGCGCGACGACCTTCATCGTCTGCGTCGTCGCCGGGCAAATGCTCGCGTCGCTGCTGATCGATCACTACGGGCTGATGGGGCTCGCGCAACGGCTCGCGACCCCCGGCCGCATCGCGGGCGTCGCGCTGATCTTCGCGGGAATGATCGTCGTGCAATGGCAGACGCCCGCGCCGCGCGTGCCGGCCGCGACCGGCGACGCGGCGGCCGCGCAACCCGAACCGCAGCGCTGAATGCGCGGGCGGGCGCGGGTGCGCCGCCGCCCGACGGGCGTCAGCCCGCGAGCTTCTTCAGCGCGTCGAGCACCGCGTCGCCCTTGAACGGCTTCACGATCCAGCCCTTCACGCCGGCGGCCTTGCCGCGCTCCTTCATCGCCGGGCTGCTTTCGGTCGTCAGCATCACGACGTTGACGGTCGAATTCGCCAGTTCGCCGCGGATCTTCTCGACCATCGTCAGGCCGTCCATGTTCGGCATGTTCACGTCGCTGATCACGAGGCGCACGCCGGGCGTCGCCTTGAGCTTCGCGAGCCCGTCCTTGCCGTCGACGGCCGTCGCGACGTCGAGCCCGTGATTGCGCAGGAAGCCCGCGACTTCGTCGCGCACCGTGCCCGAATCGTCGACCACCAGAATCTTTGCCATGTCGTATTCCCCTTCCTTTCCTTGTTGCTGACTTCAGTCTTCAAAACAGTTCGAGTTCACCCGATTCGACCATCGGCCCCACGTCCTGCACCGATTCACGGAAATCCTCCGGCGACCAGCTCAGGCTGAACACGAAGCGCTGGTCGAGGCACACCGAGCGCCCCGATGCCGGATCGGTCATCCGGTACTTGAAGCAGAGTTGCGGGCAGTCGCCGCCGAACGAGATGAACTTCTGCTTGTGATTGACGACGAGCGGCACCTGCACCGGATGGCGCGCCAGCGCCTCGGCGTCGCCGAGATAGCGGTTCTTGAACGCGCCCCACACGAGGTTGGTCAGCTCGCCGAGCACGCTGTTCACGTCGCGGAAATCCGGCGCGCGGCCGCCTTCGCGCGTGCCGCCAATCATGTCGAGCAGCGGCTGCTCGCTCGTCTGCAGCAGCATGTAGCCGCGGCACCACGCGCTTTCGAGCGCGATCAGGCTGAACACTTCGCCGAAGATGATCTGGTCGCGCACGATGCACGGCGTTTCGTGCTCGATCGTCATGCCCGGGAACAGGCTGTCGATGCGCGCCTCGGTGATCTCCGAGATGCCGCGCACGAGTGCGTTCGGGTAGTCGCGGCCGAACAGGTATTCGTCGATCGCGCGCTTGAGCGGCGTCATGTCGTCCGCGACGTAGGCCGCGCATGCGACGCGCGCGAGCGCCTCCGGCAGCCCGTCGCGCGACGCGAGCGATTCGCGGCGCAGGATGATCGGCAATTCGGGGCGCAGCGCATCGATCTGCGTCGCGATGATCGCGCTCTCGGCCGGCGAACCGCCGTAATCCTCGGCCAGCAGGATCGCGCCGAGGTCGATGTTCGAGCGCAGCACCTTCAGCAACCGGCTGCGCCGCACGGTCAGGCCGACCAGGTTGTGCTCGTCGCAGAAGCGCTTGATCGCGTCGGCGTGCGCGCGACTGTCGTCGAGTACGAGCACCTTGCTGACGGGTTTGTCCAGGGTCATCTCAAGGTTTCCTCATGGTCGATCAGGGTCGGTCAGAACAGTTCGAGTTCGCCGCCGGTTTCCATCACGGCCGTCTCCGGCACATGGAAATCGACCGGCGCGTTCGCGCACACGCACAACGTCGCGCCGACCCGCACGTCGCCATCGAGCGTCAAGTCGTAGGCGGCCACGTAATCGGGCGAGAGCGCGTGCATGAAGTCGATGCTCGCGCCGCTCAGCAGGTAAGGCGTCGACATCCCGAGGTCGGGAAACGACGCGGTCAGCGCCTGGTTGATCGCGCCGCAACACAGGTTCGCGACTTCCATGAACGCGTCGGTCAACGATCGCTGGCTGTTCGCGCCCGCTGTCGCGCCGGCGAAATGGCGGCGCGTCGCGTCGTCGTCGCTGAAGCGCAGCGCGAGCAGCAGGCGGAAATGCAGTGCGGAGATCGTCAGCACAACCACATGTTCGGGCGCCTGCGGCTTCGATCGCGACTTCGCGTGCGCGTGGTCCGGCGCGTCGTGTTCGTGCCCGGCTCGCGGCCGGATGTCGCACGCGCCGCCTGCCGCGAGCCGCGTGCGCGCGGCATCGAAAAAGATCCGTTCGAAGCCCGCTTTCGCCTGCGCGCTGATCACGCCGCGCCTCCTTCGATCCGCGCGTGCAGTTGCCCGGCCAGCGTCTCGACGGTCGCGAGCGCGGCCGTGATCATCTTGCCGCCGGCCTGGATGTCCTGGAACGTCGCGGCCGTCACGAGATCGTTGCGGTTCAGGCTGTCACGATAGCTGTTCGACAGTTGCTGCGAGCGCGCGGCCAGCCCGCGCACCTCGCTCGCGACGATCGAGAAGCCGCGCCCGGCCGTGCCGGCGCGCGCGGCCTCGATCGACGCGTTCAGCGACACGATCGACACGTGCGCGACGATCGCCGACAGCTCCTGGTTCTTCGCGCGCATGTCCTGGTTCTGCGTGGTCAGCGAGATCATCTGCTCGTGCCAGCGCTCGAACGTGCCGGCGAGCCCGCGCAGCCGCGCGGCTTCGTCGGCGATCTTCAGCGCGTGCTGCGCGAGCGCCGCGCGATCGGCCGACAGCGCCTGCATCGCGTCGCGCTGCGAGCCGGCGGCGGACGTCTCGCGCGCCAGCGCATCCTCGAGCGCCGCCTCGCGCTGCGCCCATGCGTCGGCCGCCTCCGCATGCGCCGACTCGGCGTCGGCGACGCGCGCGTCGGCTGCGTCGAGCGCGCCACGCAACTGCGCCGTATCGCGCTCGTGCGCCGCGACGAACCGCGTGCGCGTCACGCGAAACACCACCGCCGCCACGATGGCGACGACGACACCGCCCGCCAGTGCGGCGGCCATCTGGATCATCCACGCCTGCCCGATCACGTCGTCACTCCGCCGCGCCGATGTCCGCGCTGCGCGCATGCTCGTGCACGACGCCCTGGGCGGCAACGTCCGCCGCGAAGCGGGCCGGCAGCGACACGATCGTCTCGAACGCGCGATACGGCGCGCCGACGCGATCGTCGGTGAAGCGCAGTGCGATGTCGCCGCCGTCGCGCTTCAGGAAGTTGCGCACCGCGTCCATGCCGACGCCGCGCCCCGACACTTCGGTCACCGTGCTCGCGGTCGAGAATCCCGGCCGGAAGATCAGCTCGGCCACCTCGTCGTCGGACAGCGCCGCGTCGTGGCCGGCATCGATCCAGCCGCGCTCGCGTGCGATGCCGCGAATCCGGTCGAGCGCGAGGCCGCGGCCGTCGTCGCTCAGCACGAACCACAGCTCGCCGCCGCCCACGCCGACCGCGATGTCGATCGTGCCGGACGCCGCCTTGCCGGCCGCGCGCCGCTCGTCGGACGATTCGATCCCGTGGTCCATCGAATTGCGCAGCAGGTGCATGAACACGTTCTTCAGCGTCGCGGCGATTTCGCTGCGCACGCGGTGGCCGTGGCTGTCGATATGCACGACCGGCGCCGGCTTGCCGAGCTCGGCCGCGAGCGACGGCAGCGACTCGATCACGCCGCCGAGCGCATCGCCGATGCCCTGCGTGCCGAGCTGGCTCAGCATGCGGCGCACGGCGTCGCGCGCCGCGTGCCAGTCGGACGCGTTCGCCGGATCGGCGCCGTCGAGCACGCGCAGGCTCTCGCTGATGTGTGCGCGTTCGACCATCAGGAAGTCGGCGCCCTGCACCGCTTCGCCGCTGCGACCGAGCGTGACCGCGTTGATCGTCGCGTAGTGCTCGACCGCGTCGCGCACGCGGGCCAGGTCGTCCATCAGCGCGTCGCGGTTCCACTCCGGGCCGCCGTCCGCGCGGCGCAGCGAGTCGTACGCCTGCTCCGCTTCGTGGACGATGTTGGTCAGGTGCTGGAGGCTGTACGTGCGCGCATTGCCCTTGATCGTGTGCATGTTGCGGAACAGCGCCGCGACGATCGAGTGATCGGCGCGCTCGTGCTGGCGAATCATCCGCTCGTTCTCGCTGAGGAAGCCCTTCGCGCTGTGGACGAAGTCGTGGAACTTGTCCTGGCTGATCGACAGAATCTCGCCGATCATTTCGAGGCGGCGCTGCTGCTCGCCGGCTTGCGCGGTCAGCTCGCGAATCTCGGTCACGTCGCGCACGCACAGCATCAGGCGCACGACCGTGTCGGTCTCGTCGGTGATCGCCGACCAGCTCAGGTCGAGCCACTTGTCGCGGCCGTCCGGCATCCGCTTCGCGACTTCGTTCACGAGCAGGTGCTCGTTGAACGCGAAGTTCATGCTGTCTTCGCCGAGGCATGCGTGCACGGCCGCATCGACCTGCGAGCGCGCGTCGGAACCGATGTTCGAGTCGTCGAACACGAGCGCCATCAGGTCGCGGCCCGCGATGTCGCTCGTCTCGAAGATGGTTTCGAGGTACGCCGAATACTCCGCATGCACGACGCCGCCCTCGACGACGGTCAGGATCCCCTGCTGCATGTTCTGCAGCATCGCCTGGATGTCGGCCGTCTTCTGCTTGAGCTGCGCCGAGTTCTCCTGGATCTTCTCGATCATCCCGTTGAACGCGACGATCGAATGGCCGATTTCGTCCATCCGGCCCACCGGCACGCGGCGCGTGAAATCCTGGCTCTTCGCGATCTCGCTCATCGCCGTCTGCATCCCGATCAGCGGGCGCGTGATCTGGCGATACAGCAGCAGGCCGAGCGCGGTCAGCAGCACGATCACCGTGCCGGCGACGCCCGCGATCGCGGTCGCCGTGGTCGACAGCATCCCGTTCAGCGCGCTGATCGCGTCGTCCTTCTGGCGGTTCTTCTCGACGCGCAGCGTGTCGACGATGCTTTCGAGTTCGTCGCGATACTGCGCGACGTTCGCGAACAGGTACGCCTGCGCCATCTCGGGCTTGCCGTCGGCCTTCATCTTCACGGTGTCGTCGATCGCCGCGAAATAGTTCGTGGCGCTCTCCTTCGCCTGCGAGACGAGCCCGACCTGCGCCTGGCCGACCGCCGACTTCGCCTGCACGTCGAGCGCGGCGCGCAGCGCGCCCTGCTTCGCCTTCAGCTCGTCGCGCGCCTGCGCGGCGGTGTTCGCGTCGGGCGCATAGACGAGCGTCATCGTCGCGATCTGGATGTTCTTCACATCGGCGACGAGATCCGCCGACGCGAGCGCGCTCGGCACGATTCCCTGGGTGACCTGGCGTACCTCGGACGCGCTCTTGCGGGTCTGGTACACGGCATAGATGCCGATCGCGGACAGCGCGAAGAACGTCAGGACGACTAGCAGCGTAATGCGATGACGGATGGTCATGAGTACAGCTCCCCGCAGCGATCCGGCTTCGATCGCCGTTTGGTCTATTGAAAGAATGTGAGCGCCGAATTATCGGGGATGGTGTATGACGCTCCGATGACCGAAAATCATTCATTCATTGATAAAAATGAAATGAATAATTGTGACGAAAGCACCCTAAAGGTTTGCCGGGATCTGCCGTTAACCTCATGCCACAAGGCTTCGATCGGCGATCCTGCGCGGCCTTTGAATTCCAGGTTCGGATATTTTATTTTTATTTATTTAATCCGCGAATTAGCCGCAATCGGGCTTTCGTAAAACGTTTGCGCATTATCGACGAATTCAGTCGAATTCGCGATTTTTTATTGCCCTGGCGTGATTCTACGGACGGATGAAAACGATTCCGCCCGCCCCGGGGCCCGCGATGCGATGAACTGCATCGTGGGCCCCGGCGCGGGCGTGAGCGACCAACGACCGGTCAGTGGCTGCTGGCGCGCGTCGCCCCCAGCCCCGTTTCCGAACGCACCTGCTGCGCGGCGAACGCGCCCTTCTCCGCCTTCGCGCGCAGGCTCGTGTCGAGCACCGAGAACAGCCACACGCCGACGAAGCCGATCGTCATCGAGAACAACGCGGGCGACGTGTACGGGAACCACGCCGAACCCTTCGGATAACCGAGCGTCGCCTCCCACACCGACGGCGACACGATCGTCAGCCCCACCGACGAGACCAGCCCGAGGAAGCCGCCGATGACCGCCCCACGCGTGGTGCAGCCCTTCCACATCATCGACAGGAACAGCACCGGGAAATTGGCCGATGCCGCCACGGCAAACGCCAGCGACACCATGAACGCGACGTTCTGCTTCTCGAACGCGATGCCCAGCAGCACGGCGATCACGCCGAGCACCAGCGTCGTGATGCGCGACACCTTCAGCTCGTCCGCACTGTTGGCCTTGCCGTTCTTGAAGACGGTCGCATAGAGATCGTGCGACACTGCGGACGCACCCGACAGCGTGAGCCCGGCCACCACCGCCAGGATCGTCGCGAACGCCACGGCCGAGATGAAGCCGTAGAACACGTCGCCGCCCACCGCCTTGGCCACCAGCACCGCGGCCATGTTGGCCGTGCCCGCGCCGCCCTTGATCACGCCCTTGGCCACGTCGGCCAGTTCCGGATTGGTCAGCACCAGCGTGATCGCACCGAAGCCGATGATGAAGATCAGCACGTAGAAGTAGCCGATCCACGTGGTGGCCCAGAACACGGATTTACGCGCTTCCTTCGCATCCGGCACCGTGAAGAAGCGCATCAGGATGTGCGGCAGGCCGGCGGTGCCGAACATCAGCGCCATGCCGAACGAAATGGCCGAGATCGGATCCTTGATGAACCCGCCCGGCGACATCACCGACAGCCCGATTCGCGTCGCGTCGTCCGGCGACTTGCCGGCGTTCGCGGCGATCGCGGTCTTGACTTCCACGGCATGGGCGAACAGC
Organism: Burkholderia sp. AU6039; assembly: GCF_002223365.1. NCBI lineage: Bacteria > Pseudomonadati > Pseudomonadota > Betaproteobacteria > Burkholderiales > Burkholderiaceae > Burkholderia > Burkholderia sp. AU6039. The sequence continues at coordinate 1,212,389 of NZ_NKFK01000005.1, read as the reverse complement.
GCCTCCGGGCTGAAGCCGTACTGCGCGAGCACCATGATCGCCATGAAGGTCACGCCCGCGAGCAGCATGCACGCCTTGATGATCTGCACCCAGGTGGTGGCCGTCATGCCGCCGAACAGCACGTAGACCATCATCAGCGCGCCGACGATGACGACCGCCACCCAGTAGTCGAGACCGAACAGCAGCTTGATGAGCTGCCCCGCGCCCACCATCTGCGCGATCAGGTAGAACGCCACCACCACCAGCGTGCCGATCGCGGCGAAGCTGCGGATCGGCCCCTGCTCGAAGCGATAGCCCGCGACGTCGGCGAAGGTGAACTTGCCGAGGTTGCGCAGCCGCTCGGCCATCAGGAACGTGATGATCGGCCAGCCGACCAGGAAGCCGATCGAGTAGATCAGGCCGTCGTAGCCCGACGTCATCACCGCCGCGGAGATGCCGAGGAAGGATGCCGCCGACATGTAGTCGCCCGAGATCGCCAGCCCGTTCTGGAACCCGGTAATGCCGCCGCCGGCCGTGTAGAAATCCGCCGCGGAACGCGTGCGCGACGCCGCCCACTTGGTGATCCACAACGTCCCGGCCACGAACAGCGCGAACAGGACGATGGCCGTGGTGTTGGTGGCCTGCTTGGCGGTCTGCCCGACATCGCCGCCGCCCGCGACGGCCACGCCGCACACGCCCACGGCCAGCAGCGCGACCAGCGTCATCGAAAGTGTCTTCTTCATTGGGCGACGTCCTGCAGGATGTCCTGCGTCAGTTGATCGTATTCGTTGTTCGCGCGGCGCACGTAGATGCCGGTGATGACGACGGTGAATACGATCACCGCCATGCCGACCGGTACGCCGACGCTCGTCACGCCGGTGCTCACCGGCTTCGCGAGGAACGACTTGTCGAATGCGATCAGTGCGATGTAGCCGTAGTACACGATCAGCATCAGCACGGTCAGGCAGATACCGAGCGTGTTGCGCCGTCGCTTGAGCTGCGCATACTTCGGATGCGCTTCGATTTTTTTCACCAACCCATCATGCATCGCCTGTCTCCTGGTTTGCTTTTTGAATGAGTGTGGCGATTCTGAAGAGCGAAGCTGACTGCGGGCTTACTCGGTCTTGCGTGTGCGCGCTATGGTTTTCCCTAGCGGCAGGGGGTGCTGCCGCACGCGGGGCACTGGATGCGTGTGCGGGGCGCGCTGCAACGGCGATGCGGTTTCAGCGTAACGATGCGGGTTAGTCAGGACGCAATTTATCGATAGTCCTCAATAAACGGACATTTCCGCGCAAGGACAGTCACTCGCATCGATCGATGCGAACTAGACGCGATCAGTTTTCACGCGCTTCGGCGAGCCAATCCTCGACCTGCAGCCCCGGGACTCGCGCAAACTCGCGCACGTTATGGGTGACGAGCACCAGACGCCGCGCGCGTGCCTGCCCGGCGATCAACGCATCGTACGGACCGATCGGGGTGCCCGCCGCAGTCAGATGCGCACGAATCTCGCCGGCGTGCTGAGCATCTTCGACATCGAACGACACCCCCTCGAACTGAAGTGCCTCGACACGTGCCACGTTCGCAGCCGCTCTCTGGCTCTTGTAGGCGCCGTAATAGAGTTCATGCGCGACGATCGCCGGCATGCCGAAATCTGCTGGCTGATACGTGCGCAGCCGGGCCAGCATGGCCGGCTCGCCTTTCAGGATGGCGATTACCGCGTTGGTATCCAGCAGAAATTTCATTCAAATACGTCCAGATCCGGGCGTTCCTGAACGGCAGGCTCGGTCGTGGCGGCAGCTTCGAAATCGGCGTCGACCGGGCCGATCAGCGGCGTGAGCCAGGCCCAGTCTTGCGGCACGGGTTCAAGAATGACGGATGAACCGTGGCGACGAATCCGGACCTCGGTCGTGTCGAAGCGGAAATCCTTCGGCAGACGGACAGCCTGCGATCCGCCATGCTTGAAAATCTTGGCAGTATCCATCTTCGCCCCTCGCGTATCTACGAAATGTATCTATTTTAACCACTCCGCGCGCTGATGACGAGTCACCCGATCGGTATATGAACAACGAGCAACGTGGCGTCGCGGAACACCCGATTCATTCCTGCCAGGAAACAATCAATCGCACGCAGGCGATTCACGTCACCGCCCGCACGCCCTAGACTGTCGCATCGCTCCCCTTCCCGGACCCCACGCAATGACCGACGTCCTGCCGCTGACCACCGATCCCGAGTCGGGCCTCCAGTACCGGCTGCGCCCGGCCACCGGCCGCCCCGCTGCCCGCCTGTTGCTGCTGCATGGCGTCGGCGGCAACGAAACCAACCTGCTGAACCTGGCCGACGTCATCGATCCGCGCATCGAGATCGCCTTCCTGCGCGCCCCGCTCGCGTTCGGGCCCGACCAGCACGCATGGTTTCCGGTGCGCTTCGGCCCGAACGGCCCCGAAATCGACGCGGCCCGCGCGGACGCGAGCCGACTCAAGCTGATCACGCTGCTCCGCGGCTTCCGTGGCAACGATGACGCAGGCACCGCGTTGCCGACGGTGATTGCCGGCTTCAGCCAGGGCGGCATCATGAGCGCGAGCGTCGGCCTCACGTCGCCGCAGGACGTCACCGCATTTGCAGTGCTGTGCGGGCGCATCCTGCCCGAAATCGATCCGCTGATCGCGCCGCGCGATGCCCTTCGCCCGCTCCATGCGCTGATCGTGCACGGCCGCGCCGACGACAAGCTGCCCGTCGCGTGGGCCGACACCGCCGACGCGAAACTCACGGCGCTCGGCGTCGCGCACGATACGCGGCTGTACGCGGCCGGTCACGAGCTGACCGCGGAGATGGCCGGCGATTTCGGCCGCTGGGTCGGCGAACGCACCGGATTGAACTGACCGTCACGAGGCGCCGGGGCGCCGGCCGCGATCGCCCCGGCGCGCCCGGCGCATACCGTCTTCAGGCGCCCCGCACCGGATCGGCAACGGTGCGCGTGGCCGAAGATGCAAGCGCATCCGCCGCCTGCTCGCGCGCCGCACCACGCTTTGCCAGCTTCCAGCCGACCACCAGTGCGAGCACGACGACCGGAATCGTCGCGATGGTCCACGTACCGCCCGGATAGTCGAAGGCCATCAGCACCAGCACGCCGACGAGGAAGGCCAGCGTGAGCCACGACGTGAACGGCGCGCCGGGCATCCGGAACGACACGGCCTTCAGCTCGCCGCGATCGACCGCGCGACGGAACAGGATCTGGCACATGACAATGAAGCCCCACGTCGTGATGATCCCGAGCGACGCCATGTTCAGCACGATCTCGAACGCCTGCGCCGGCACGATGTAGTTCAGCGGCACGCCGATCGCATTGATCGCGACCGTGATCAGGATCCCGCCGTACGGCACGCCGCGTGCGTTCATCCGCGACACGAAGCGCGGCGCCGAGCCGCCCATCGCGAGCGAGCGCAGCACGCGCCCGGTCGAATAGAGGCCGGAGTTCAGGCTCGACAGCGCGGCGGTCAGCACCACGACGTTCATCACGGTGCCGACGTACGGCACGCCGAGCTTGCTGAAGAACGTCACGAACGGGCTTTCGTGCGCGCTGTACGCCGTCCACGGCAGCAGCATCGTCAACAGCACGACCGAGCCGACGTAGAACAGCGCGATGCGCCACATCACGCTGTTGATGGCTTTCGGCAAGACCTTGCGCGCATCGGCCGTCTCGCCCGCCGCGACGCCGACGAGCTCGATGCTCGCGTACGCGAACACGACGCCCTGCACGATCAGCACGGCCGGCAGGATGCCGTGCGGGAAGATCCCGCCGTGATCCGCGACCAGGTGAAGCCCCGGCATCTGCCCGGCGACCGGATGGCCGCTCGCGAGAAACACGGCGCCGACCGCGAGGAACACCGCGAGCGTCCCCACCTTGACGAGCGAGAACCAGAACTCCATCTCGCCGAACACCTTCACGCCGATCATGTTCATCACCGACACGATCCCGAGCGCGCCGAGCGCGAACACCCACTGCGGCACGTCCGTGAACACGGCCCAGTACTTCATGTAGATCGCGACCGCGGTGATGTCGACGATGCCGGTGGTCGCCCAGTTCAGGTAGTACATCCAGCCCGCGACGAACGAGGCGCGTTCGCCCATGAACTCCCGTGCATACGACACGAAGCTGCCGCTGGTCGGCCGGTGCATCACGAGCTCGCCGAGCGCGCGCATGATCAGGAACGCGAACACGCCGCAGACGAGGTACACGAGCGCGAGCGCCGGCCCCGCGTGCTGCAGGCGCCCGCCCGCACCGAGAAAGAGGCCGGTGCCGATCGCGCCGCCCATCGCGATCATCTGCACGTGCCGGGGCTTCAACTGCTTCGCATAGCCGGCTTCGTGCGACGCGAACATCGCATCCGGGTCGGCATGTCGGGAATCCGCGCCACCGGCCGAATCGGCCAGGCGCTCGCTGCTGTGGGTCATCGTGTGTCTCCGTTGTTTCTTGATGTGTCGCGCCCCGCGCGGGGGCGCGTCGGATGCAGTCGCATGCAAGCCGCCGGCGTCACGCACCGACGGCCCGCGCAGCCGGCGTCAAAGCACGCGCGGCCGGATCAGTGCTTCGGGTTGCAGCGCTTCCTCGACCTGCGCAGCGGTCATCCACTCGCGCTCCAGCACGACCTCGCGGATCGACTTGCCGGTCGCGTGCGCTTCGGCCGCCACGGCGGTCGCGCGCTTGTAGCCGATGTACGGGTTCAGCGCGGTCGCGAGCGCGACCGAGCGCTCCATCGTTTCGCGCAGCCGCTCGGGGTTCGCGGTGATCCCGCTCACGCAACGCTGCGCGAGCGTCGTGCAGGCGGCCGTCAGGTGGCTGAAGCTGCGGAACAGCGCGCTGGCGATCACCGGCTCGAACGCGTTCAACTGAAGCTGCCCGGCCTCGGCCGCGAAGGTGATGGTCAGGTCGTTGCCGAACACCTCGAAGGCAACCTGGTTGACGACTTCCGGGATCACCGGATTCACCTTGCCGGGCATGATCGACGAGCCGGCCTGCACGGGCGGCAGGTTGATCTCGCCGAACCCCGCGCGCGGGCCGCTCGACAGCAGCCGCAGGTCGTTGCAGATCTTCGACAGCTTCACGGCGATCCGCTTGAGCACGCCCGACACCTGCACGAACGCGCCGCAATCCTGGGTCGCTTCGATCAGGTTCGGCGCGGTGCTCAGGTCGAGCCCGGTAATGCGCCGCAGCGCCGCGAGCGCCTTCTCCGCGTACTGCGGATGCGCGGTGATCCCCGTGCCGATCGCGGTCGCGCCGAGGTTGATCTCGCGAATCAGCCAGCCGGCTTCCTGCAGGCGCGCGATGTCTTCCGTCAGCATCACCGCGTAGGTCGAGAATTCCTGGCCGAGCGTCATCGGCACCGCGTCCTGCAGCTGCGTGCGCCCGAGCTTCAGCAAGCCGGCGAACGCGTCGGCGCGCTCCGCGAACGCATCGCGCAGGCGCGCCATCGCTTCGAGCAGGTGCTCGACCGCGAAGCAGGTCGCCACGCGGATCGCGGTCGGATAGACGTCGTTGGTGCTCTGCGCGAGGTTCACGTGCTCGTTCGGATGCAGGTATTCGTACTGCCCGCGCGCGTGCCCCATGAGTTCGAGCGCGCGGTTGCAGATCACCTCGTTCGCGTTCATGTTGGTCGACGTGCCGGCCCCGCCCTGGATGATGTCGACGACGAACTGGTCGTGCAGGCGCCCTTCGCGGATCTCGACGCACGCGGCGGCGATCGCATCGCGGTACGGCCGCGGCAGCAGCCCGAGCTCGCAGTTCGCGTCGGCCGCGGCCTCCTTCACCGCGGCGAGCGCCATCACGAAGTACGGCAGCGACGCGATGGTGCGGCCCGAAATGTCGAAATTCTCCTTCGCGCGCAGCGTATGGACGCCGTAGTAGGCCTCATTCGGGATGCTTCGCTTACCTAAAAGATCCGCTTCGACGCGGAAGCCGTTTTCTGTCATCGTGCCCCTCCTGGATGTCTCGTGCCGCTCGTCGTGCGCCGCTTCCCGACGCGACGGGTTCGCATTCTATGCCTTTGCAAAAACAAGCTCACTTCTGTATTATCGAAAGCGGTTTTGCGTGGCACGCAACAATGAGAATCGGATGAAAAAAGGCGCGAGAGAAACCGGCATCGACCACATGGGCGCGATGCGCGCGTTCGTCAGAGTGGTCGAAACGGGGAGTTTTTCGGCGGTCGCCAAGGAGATGCACGTGTCGACGTCCACCGTCGCACGCAAGGTCACCGCGATCGAGGAGGCGCTCGGCGTCGCGCTGCTGCACCGCTCCACGCATAGCGTGACGCTCACCGAAGCCGGCCACATCTACCTGGAACGCGCCGTCACGCTGATCGCCGATCTCGACGACACCTTGCGCGTGGTCGCCGAGCTGAATGCGCAGCCGAGCGGCCCGCTGAAGCTCACCGCGCCGGTGGCGTTCGGCCGCCGCCATCTCGCGCCGCTGGTCGCGCCGTTCCTCGCGCGCTACCCGACGATCCAGCTCGACGTGCGGCTCACCGACAACCACAACGACCTCGTGGCCGGCGGCTTCGATCTCGACATTCACGAAGGCGAGAACTACCTGGACAACCTCGTCGTCCACCGCCTGTCGCGCAACGACAGCATCCTGTGCGCGACGCCCGGCTATCTCGACCGCTGCGGGCGCCCGGTCACGCCCGACGACCTCAAGCAACACAACTGCCTGCGCTACGTGCATCCGGAAGGCGATCCGCGCTGGGATCTCGTGAACGGCGACGCACATCACAGCGTGCTGCCGGCCGGCAACCTCGTCACCGACCATTCGGAGCTGCTGCTCGAAGCGACCTGCGCCGGGCTCGGCATCGCGGAGTTCGAGATCTGGCTGGTGCGCGACCTGCTCGCGAGCGGCCGGCTCGAAGCCGTGCTGCCGCGCTACCGGCTGCAGAACCGGCTGACGGGCGAATACATCTACATCGCGTATCTGGCGAACCGGCGCAGCTCGGCGAAGCTGCGCGTGCTGAAGGACTTCCTCGCGGAACACCTCGCGCATATCGGCGAGTTGTCGGCGCTGGAGCTGACGAAGATTCGCGGCGCGAGCGTGTAGCGCACGCGCCCTGGGTCGGGTTCGCGCCGCTGCGCATGGCCCGCGTCGCGGACCACCGGCAGCAGCGCATCCGCGCCGTTCAGGCCGATCAAGCCGCCCGCAATTCGAACGGGAACGTGGCGTGCCCGATCTCGACACCCTGCGTGTTGAGCATCCGCGGCCGATGGAAGCCGGCCAGCGGCGCGCGCTGCTCGGCCGTGCCGATCTGCAGCCGCTCGAGCAGCTCGCTGACGACCATGTAGAGCACGTCGAGATTGCCGTCCTCGATCTTCACCGAGATGCCGAGCGCGCCATCGGCGCCCAGCGCCCGCGTGCGCTCGGACGCCCGCACGCCGATCCCGTAGCACGCATCGGCGCCGAGCTTGCCGACCACCTGCCCGTCGAACGCGTTCATCAGCACCGTGCAATAGCGCCCTTCGCCGGCAACCAGCTCCGGATACGCGGTCATCGCATGATGAATGCGCGCCAGCGCGCGGACGCGATCGGTGATTGCGTCACCGCCCGCTTCCACCGTATCCGCCCCGTCGGCCAGCGACGCGTAAAGCCGCGCGAGCCGGTCCAGCGAAAACGCCGGCGTCGGCAGGTTGCACCCGTCGATGCCCCACTCGACCTCGTCGTCGCGCAGCCCGCACGCATCGGCCACCACGTGCTTCACGCGCACCTGCATCGGATGCTCGGGCAGATGGTAATCGGCGATCGCGGCGCCGATCGCCTGCGCGCCGGCCAGCATCCCGACGTGCTTGCCCGAACAGTTGCTGCACACGCCGGTCGGCGTGTAGTCGCGCTTGATCCACGCGCGGTACACCGCGTCCGACAACGGCGGATGGCCGCCGCAACGCAAGTCCGATTCGTGCGCGGCGACCTTGGCGAGCATCGCGCGCGCGCGTTCGATGTGCCGGTCCTCGCTGCTGTGCGACGCGCACATCAGCGCGATGTCCGCATCGTCGAAGCCGAAGCGCTCGGGCGCGCCCGTCTCGAGCACCGACAGCGCCTGCGCCGGCTTGGCCGCCGAGCGCGCGAGCGTCATCCGGAACGGATCGCCGAACCGGGCCAGCAGCCGGCCGCGTGCATCGACCACCGCCACATGGGCGACGTGCGTGTTCTCGATCGCATCGCCTCGGTACGTGACGACTGCTGCGCGTTGGGTGTCCATCTTGTGTTGTCTCCATGCTCGGGGCCTGCTTGCCGGGGCCCGTCCAACCGGTACGGCAGTGTATCGAGTCGTCGCCGCCGCGCACGGCCGGGGGATGGAAAGTGGTGTTGCACGCCACGCAAAGGCACGCCGCCCCCCACGAAAGCCTGACCAAATTAGTACAAAAACCATTCGATCGTTTACAGAATTAGTACCAATCCGTACAATTGCGACCGCAAACGCGAATCATACGCATTTACATTGACGTTTTCCGATGTTCCGTGCGGCCCGCCCGGCATCGAGAAGACGCACCTGCTCACCGAACCTTCTGCTGCCTCTCGATATGCCCGCCCAGTTCAAGACGAGGCCTCGCGCCCTCGTGTCGGCGCTGACCTGCTCCGTGTTCCTGACCCCGCTGCTCGCTTCCGCCGAAACCGCCCCTGCTCCCGCACCCGCACCCGCCGCCGGCCAGCCGGCCCCGTCCGCCGACGTGCAGGCGACGCTGCCGACGATCCACGTCCAGTCGACCGCGCCGTCGGACATGCAGGTGAAGCGTTCGCCGTCGTACAAGTTCACCGCGCCGCTGCTCGACACGCCGCGCTCGGTCACGGTGATCCCCGAGCAACTCATCAAGGAAAGGAACGTCACGTCGTTCGCGGACGCGCTGCGCTCGGTGCCGGGCATCACGTTCCTCGGCGGCGACGCGGCCGCGAACCCGTCGGCCGATCGCCCGGTGATCCGCGGCTTCGAATCGCGCAACTCGATCTTCGTCGACGGGATGCGCGACTCGGGGCTGCAAAACCGCGAAACGTTCGCGGTCGAGCAGATCAGCGTGATCAAGGGCCCCGATTCGGTCTACGCGGGCCGCGGCTCGGTGGGCGGCAGCATCGACATCGTCACGAAGACGCCGAAGAACGACAACTTCATCAACAGCAGCATCGGCTTCGGCACCGACGGCTACAAGCGCGCGACGGTCGACGCGAACCACAAGATCAACGACACGACGGCCGTGCGCCTGAACGTGATGGGTCACGACGCGAACCAGGCCGGCCGCAACGACGTGTACAACAAGCGCTGGGGCGTCGCGCCGTCGATCGTGTTCGGGCTGAATACGCCGACCACGGTCACGGTCAGCTACTACCACATGAACTCGTACGACATGCCGGACTTCAGCGTGCCGTTCCGCGCGTCGGGCGGCACGCCGGTGCCGACCGATCGCGGCCAGTTCTTCGGGCTGAACACGCGCGACTACCGCTACGGGCAGACCGACACCGCCCAGGTGCGCGTCGAGCACAAGCTCAATGACGACTGGAAACTGAAGAACACGACGATGTTCGGCCGCTCGACGCTCGATTACGTGGCGACGAATCCGCAGATCCTCGCGTCGAACCCGACCATGCTGAGCCTGCAGGCGAAGAGCGGCAAATACGCGCTCAACGGCTTCTCGAACCAGACCGAAGTGACCGGCAGCGCAAGCCTGTTCGGCATGAAGCACACGATGACGGCCGGCGTCGAGTTCAGCCATGAGCAGGCACGCTACGAGGGCTACCTCGTGTCGGATGCGGCCGGCAACAACATCCGCTCGGGCGGCCCGTGCTCGGTGGCCGGCAACTGCACGCCGCTCGCGGGCGGCTGGAACCCGAACATGCCGTGGACCGGCAACATCGTGCTGAACGGCGACAAGGGCTTCCCCGGCGCGACGACGAACACGCGCACCGACACGGTTTCCGCGTACCTCTTCGATACCGTGAAGCTGTCCGAGCGCTGGCAATTCAACACGGGGCTGCGCTTCGACCGCTACGACACGACCGGCAAGCAGGCCGGCGTGGCCGACCTGTCGAACACGTCGAACCTGTTCAGCTACCAGTTCGGCCTCGTGTTCAAGCCGGTGAGCAACGTGAGCCTGTATGCGTCGTACGGCACGTCGTCGAACCCGCCGGGTTCGAACGGCGGCCTTGGCGGCGGTACCGACCAGATCACCGCGACGAACCAGGATCTCGCACCGGAGCGCTCGCGCAACATCGAGATCGGCGCGAAGTGGGACGTGCTGCAGGACCAGCTGTCGCTGACGTCGGCGCTGTTCCAGACCGAGAAGACCAACGCGCGCGTGAGCGACGGCCTCGGTCACACGGTCAACGCGGGCAAGCAGCGCGTGCGCGGCGTCGAATTCGGCTTCGCGGGCAACTTGACGCCGAAGTGGCACGTGTTCGGCGGCTACTCGTACCTGAACGCGATCACGACCGACGCCGGCCCCGGCAGCCCGGGCGCATCGGGCCTGCCGATGGTGATGGTGCCGAAGCACAACTTCACGCTGTGGACGAGCTACGACGTGATGCCGAAGCTCACGCTCGGCGCGGGTGCGACGGTGATGAGCCAGACCTATGCGTCGGTGTCGGCGACGACGAAGAAATGGACGCCCGGCTACGCACGCTTCGACGCGGCCGCGACGTGGCGCGTGAACAAGACGATGGACGTGCAGCTCAACGTGCAGAACCTGTTCGACAAGAAGTATTACTCGAGCGCGTATCCGATCTACGCGACGTGGGCGCCGGGCCGTTCGGCGATGGTCACGCTCAACTTCTATCAGTAACGCGGTTGGCGGCGGGCGGGCGCGATGCGCCCTTCCACGCCGCGCTCACCACGGCAGCGAATACGTCTTCACGTTCGTGAAGCTCTTCATCGCTTCCTGCACGCCCTCCTTGTAGCCCAGCCCCGAATCCTTCACGCCGCCGAACGGCGTCACTTCGAGCCGATAGCCCGGCACTTCACGCACGTTCACGCTGCCGACTTCCAGCTCGGTGATGAAGCGCGTGATGTGGTCGAAGCGGTTCGTGCAGACCGACGACGACAGCGCATAGTCGGTGCTGTTCGATATCCGGATCGCTTCGTCGATGTCGCGGAAACGCATGATCGGCGACACGGGGCCGAAGGTTTCGTACTTCACGAGCGGCATGTCGGGCGTCACGCGATCAATCACCGTCGGCGAATACAGCGCACCGCTGCGCACGTTGCCGACCAGCAGCCGCGCCCCGCGTGCGATTGCGTCATTCACCTGCTGCTCGCAGAACTTCGCGGCGGCCTCGTCGATCACCGAGCCCATGTCGACTGACGGATCGGACGGATTGCCGTACGACCACGCACGCGTTTTCTCGACCACGAGTTCCGTGAAGCGATCGGCCACCGACTCGTGCACGAGCATCCGCTTGATCGCGGTGCAGCGCTGCCCCGAGTTTTTATACGAACCCGATACCGCAAGCGTGCTCGCTTCGTCGAGATCGGCATCTTCCATCACGATGATCGGATCATTGCCGCCGAGTTCGAGCACCGCGCGCCGGTAGCCCATCCGCGACGCAATCGACTTGCCGATCGATACGCCGCCCGTGAACGTGATGAGATCGATCGCCGGGTTCGCGATCAGCTCGTCGGCGATCTCCTTCGGGTCGCCGGTGAGCACTTGCAGCATCTGCGGCGGCAGGCCCGCTTCGTACAGGATGTCCGCGAACAGGTAGCACGACAGCGGCACCTTCTCCGACGGCTTCACGACGATCCGGTTGTTGGTGGCCACCGACGGCACGATCTTGTGCGCGACCTGATTCATCGGGTGATTGAACGGCGTGATCGCCGAGATCACGCCGAGCAGCGGATCGCGCTGCGTGTACACGCGGCGCTTCTTGCCGTGCGGAGTCAGGTCGCACGAGAAGATCTGCCCGTCGTCCTTCAGCACTTCTGCGGCGCCGAACGTCAGCACGTCGGCCACGCGGCCGGCTTCGTATGTGGAATCCTTGATGCACAGGCCAGACTCGGCCGTGATCAACGCTGCAATCTCGACCGTGCGCGAACGCACGATGTCGGCCGCACGGCGCAGGATCGCCGCGCGATCGTGGCGCGTGAGCGTCGGCCGGTAAGCGCGTGCGACCGCGAAGGCACGCCGCACATCGTCCAGCGTCGCCTTCGGCACGGTGCCGACCAGCGCGCCGTCGTACGGGTTGCGCACGTCGATGACCGCGTCGCGCCACACGCGCTGCCCGTCGATGCGCAGCGCTTCGTGCCGCACGTCGGATGCGGGAATCGGCTTCAGGACCGTGCTCATGTCGTCTCCGTCTTGGTGCAGCGTGATTGGGGTCACGCTGTCGGTTACCGTACCACCACCAGCCCTTCGTATTCGAGGCAGCGGCACAGCGTCGCCCAGGCCGGCGTATCGGGCCATTCACGCGCGCGGGCATCGATGCGGATCGGCCGCCCGAATTCGCGCGACGCGTACGCCAGCAGCGTGTGCGCGATGCCGCTGCGCCGATACGCGGGTTCGACGTACAGCCGCGTGAGCGACGGCGATCGCACGGCACCGCCCCTGCCGTCGTCGATGCCGAGTTCGCCGATCGCCTCGTCGTCGCGATACGCGACCGCCGTCGCACGTGCGTCGTCGAACACGATGCGGATCACGCGCTCGCAGCGATCCCTGAACACGACGACGTGCATGGCGCGCCTCTCCCTGGCATCACGTTGCAGGCGAACGCGATGCGCGCACGCCTCCCTGCGCCCGCGAACCGGGGACTAATCCGGATCGTCCAGCGGCGACGGTTTGAGTATCGTCTTGCCACGTCGGCGCGCAGTAGTGCCAGACGACACCTTTCATTGAGTCCACATCCGTGGCGCGGCGCGCGTATTCTCGCGACATCGCGCCCCTCGCGGGCCGCACGCACGCCACGCGCACCGCCTCGCGTTTCCCGTACCGATCACAGGAGGAAGCATGCCGAGTCGTACCCCGACCGCCTTATGGGCCCAGCAGTTCCGGCGGTCGTCGGCGTCGAGCCTGCAGGACCAGATCCGGCGGATGCTCGTGGCCGCGATCCTCGACGGCCAGCTCGCGCCCGATGCCGCGCTGCCGTCGAGCCGCGAGCTCGCCGACCAGCTCGGCGTCGCGCGCAACACCGTCGTGCTCGCGTACCAGATGCTCGTCGAAGAGGGCTACCTGATCTCGCGCGAACGCAGCGGGCACTTCGTGAACCCGAAGATGCTCGAGGGCGTGCCCGGCTTCGCGACCGCCAAGCCCGCCGTGCAGCCCGGCGGCGACGACGACACGCCGGGCCGCCCCGCTTGGGACAAGCGCATCGCGCATCCGCCGTCGAGGCAGCGCAACATCGTGAAGCCCGCGAACTGGCAGCATTACGAATATCCGTTCATCTACGGGCAATTCGACCAGTCGCTGTTTCCGACCAACGACTGGCGCGAATGCTGCCTGAAGGCGCTGTCGGTGATGGAGATCCGCAACTGGGCGCCCGACCTGATCGAACGCGACGACGAATCGCTGATCCAGCAGATCCGCACGCGCGTGCTGCCGCGGCGCGGCGTGTTCGCGATGCCCGACGAGATCGTCGTCACGAACGGCTGCCAGCAGGCGCTGTACCTGATCGCGGACCTGCTGTGCGGCAAGCACTCGACGGTCGGCTTCGAGAACCCCGGCTATCCGGACGCGCGCAACATCTTCGAGAACCGCAACGCGCGGCTGCTGCCGCTGCCCGTCGACGGCCACGGGATCGCACCCGGCGCGCTCGGCGCGACGCTCTCGCGCTGCGACTACGTGTACGTGACGCCGAGCCACCAGTGCCCGACCACCGCGACGATGCCGGTCGAACGCCGCCGCGCGCTGCTCGATTGCGCGCAGCAGCATGACTTCGTGATCATCGAGGACGACTACGAGAGCGAGAACACGTTCTCCGGCACGCCGCATCCGGCATTGAAGAGCCTCGACACGGCCGACCGCGTGATCTACGTCGGCAGCCTGTCGAAGACATTCGCGCCGGGGCTGCGGCTCGGCTACGTGGTCGGGCCGCGCGAGCTGATCCGCGAACTGCGCGCGCTGCGGCGGCTGATGGTGCGCCACCCGGTTGCGTATATCCAGCGCGCGTTCGCGACCTTTCTCGCGCTCGGTCATCACGACGCGTTGCTGCGCCGGCTCGCGCATGCGTACAGCGAGCGCTCGCAGGCACTGATGGCGGCGCTCGATGCGCACTTGCCGGAAGCGCGCTACGTGCCGGTGACGGGCGGCGCGTCGTGCTGGGTCGAGGGCCCGCCGTGGCTGGATGCGACGCGCCTCGCCGCCGATGCACAGGAAGCCCGCATCCTGATCGAGCCGGGCAGCGTGTTCTTCATGAACGATGAAGGCGACGGGCGGCGCTGCTTCCGGATGGGGTTCTCCGCGATCCCGCTCGAACGGATCGAGCCGGGTGTGCGGGCGCTCGCGCAATGCGTGCGTTCGCAACGACCGGGGGCCTGACCGGCGGCGAAAAGGCGACGTGCGCCGGCGCGGCGTAGTCATCTGGAAGCAAGCATGTTTTGCGCGCTTCAGCTGGAAAAGCCGTTTCGACGATCGGCCGTGTTCACCCTGCGGGGGGACTCGCGGCCGCACCCTTGCGGATCATCTTTCCGGGTATCGGTGAACCGCAGGTGTGAACGCAAGATGTATCGATTCGACCGGCGTGTGATTTTCCTCGGCGCCATCGGACACCACGTGCGTCAGCCGCACTCACATGCCGCTGCCGCGCGACTTCAACACACCATCGCCGGGATTCATCTCGTTTCGATTCGTTTAGTAAATCCAATAAAAACATTACAACTCTCCAAATCCGATTGACAACGGATTCGTCCAAATCCTAGTGTTACGACGCTGAAAGACGGCAACAAGCGACGACGCAGCAACGGTTCGATCGATTGGATTGCCAACGAAAAAAATGCGTGGACAACCGGAGGGGCGATCATGATTCGATTCACGACGCTCGCGGCAATCCTGGCCGCGGCGTGCGCATTGAGCGGGTGCGGAGGCGGTGACGGCAGCGACGGAACCGCAGCGTCGGTATTGGCGGCACGCCCGTCGGACGCTGCGGCCGATACGACCAATCTCGATGACAACCGCAACCTGTCGTTGACACAGTACGTCGATCCGCTGATCGGCACGCTCGCGAGCAATTCGCCGAACCCGGTGCCGGCGGGACAGGCCGGCAGCGTCGAACCGGCCGCCGGCCTGCCGTCGGGCATGGTGCAGTGGGCGCCCGACACCAACACCACGCCGGCGCCGAGCAACAGCCAGGAGCCGAACTCGCCCGCCGGCTACTACTACGACATCCACTCGATACAGGGCTTCAGCCTGACGCACATGCCGGGCGCCGGCTGCAGCGGCAACAATGGCGAATTTCCTGTCATGCCGACCACCGACCCGACGCAGCTCTCGCCAACCTTCAGTCATGCGAATGAAACGGCCAGGCCCGGCTACTATTCCGTGCTGCTCGACTCGCAGATCAAGGTGGAGCTGACCGCTACGCTGCGCACCGGCTTCGGCCAGTTCGCGTACCCGGCCGGCAAACCCGCGCTGCTGGTGCTCGATGCGACCCGCACCAACACCAAGACCTCGACCACCGGCGCCATCACGCAGGTTTCCGACAGCGCCATCTCCGGCAGCACGATCGGCGGCGGTTTCTGCGGGAACTCGGTGCCGGTTCCCGTCTACTTCTACGCCGCCTTCGACCAGGCTTTTACGTCGGCGTCGATTACGCACGGCGTGGCCCAACTGGGTTTCCGCCCGGGCCAGACGGTCAGGATGAAGATCGGCCTGTCCTACGTCAGCGTCGCCAACGCGAAAGCCAACCTCGACGCGGAAAATCGCGGCTGGGACTTCGCGGGTGTCCGCACACAGGCCGACCGTATCTGGAACGACCGCCTCAACAGCATCCGCGTGGCAGGCGGCACGCTCGACTCGAAGAAGAAGTTCTACACGGCGCTGTATCACGCGCTGTGGGCACCGAGCATCTTCAGTGACGTGAACGGCCAGTACATCGGCTTCGACAATACCGTGCATCAGGTCGCCAAGGGCCAGCGCGCCCAGTATTCGTCGTTCTCGGGCTGGGACATCTACCGCTCGCTGATCCAGCTGAAGTCGATCCTCAACCCGTCCGAAACCAGCGACATGATCCAGTCGCTGATCAACGACGCGGACCAGTGCGGCGCGATTCCGCACTGGGTCAACGACAACGTCGAGGACGGCGTGATGCCGGGTGACGCCGGTTCGCTGATCGTCTCGAACGCGTATGCGTTCGGCGCGCGGCGCTTCGATACGCGGTCCGCGCTGCAGCACATGGTGAAGATGGCGAACATCCCCGGCACGGCCTGCAACAACGTGACCACCAACGGCGGCCGCGCGAGCTACCTGCAGACCGGCTACATCACCAACGGCGAGTGGGGACAGGCTTCGTCCACGCTCGAATATACGAGCAGCGATTTCGCGATCTCGCGCTTCGCCGGAGCACTCGGCGATACCGCCACGCAGCGCATGCTGCTGAGCCGCTCGGCTTACTGGCAGAACCTGCTCAACACCACGCTGACGCCGCCGCTGATCGCGGCGCGCCAGTCGAACGGCGCGTGGATACCCGAGACGCCGAGCAGTGGCGACAACTACGTGGAAGGCAATGCCGAGCAGTACACGTGGATGGTGCCGTACAACGGCGCCGGCCTGTTCGCACAGCTGGGCGGCAATGCGGCGGTGACGTCGCGGCTCGACCAGTTCTTCACGGTGCTCAATGCGGGCCTGAGCCTGCCCAACTTCTACATGGGCAACGAGCCGACCTTCGAGGTGCCCTGGCTCTACAACTGGGCCGGGCAGCCGTCGGGCACGCAGCGCGTGGTGCAGCAGATCCTCGCCAGCGCGTTCGGCACCGGCCCCGACGGCTTGCCGGGCAACGACGACCTCGGCGCCGTGTCGGGCTGGTATGTGTGGGGTGCGCTGGGCCTGTATCCGCAGATCCCCGGCGTCGCGGGCCTGGCGATCGGCAGCCCGCAGTTCCCGCAGATCGATGTGCGGCTCGGCAACGGCCGCACTTGGCGGATTCGTGCGGAAGGCGCGCCCGCGTCCAGCTATGTGCAGTCGCTGTCGATCAACGGTCGCGCGCACGATGTGCCGTGGGTCGCCTACGACGACATCGCGAACGGCGCGACGCTGCACTTCGCGATGGGCAGCGCGCCGTCGCAATGGGGCAGCCGGAAGCAGCCGCCGTCGTTCGGCGTGCCGGTGGCGATCAACGCGGTCGACAGCTACAACAATCGAGGCTTCAGCGCGGACGGCGCGACCAATGCCGACGGCCAGGGCGCG
Organism: Burkholderia sp. AU6039; assembly: GCF_002223365.1. Lineage (NCBI taxonomy): Bacteria > Pseudomonadati > Pseudomonadota > Betaproteobacteria > Burkholderiales > Burkholderiaceae > Burkholderia > Burkholderia sp. AU6039. The sequence goes on along the minus strand of NZ_NKFK01000005.1, from coordinate 1,195,058 downwards.
GACTTCGACGGCAGCCTGTTCAGCTACTCGCTGAATGCGCTGGCAGCGGCGGGCGTGCAGCCCGGCAAGCCGTTCGCGGTGGCCGGCGCCAGCGTCGCGGTGGCGGGCGGCCCGCTCTCGCTCGACAACACCGTGACCGTCGGCCAGACCGTGATGCTGCCGCCGGGATCGGCCGGCACCGGCGTGGTGGTGCTCGGCTCGGCCAACAATGGCCCGAGCAGCGGCACGGCGCAGCTGAATTTTGCGGATGGATCGAGTCAGGCCGTTACGCTGGCTTTCGACGACTGGACACTGAACGGCGGCAGCGCGCACGCCAGCGCGACGGTCGCCGTCACGATGGCGTACCGCAATTCGGGCAGCGGCCAGCAGGACAACGTCAAGACCTATATCTTCGCGCAGAAGATTCCGGTGCCGCCCGGCAAGGTGGTGACGAGCATCGTGCTGCCGCGCCAGGTGAGCGCCGGCAAGATGCATGTGTTCGGGATCGGGATGGCGGCGTCTTGATGTGCGTGTGACCGGGGGGATGCATCGGGCTCTCCGATGTATCCCCGCGCCGGCCGGCACCGCTGGCGCGTGGTCCCCGAAGCGAGAGGACCTTCTTCGGCACTGAAGAGCCTCGATACGGGCAGCCGCGTGATCTACGTCGGCAGCCTGTCGAAGACGTTCGCGCCGGGACTGCGGCTCGGCTACGTGGTCGAGCCCGCTCGAGCCGATCCGCGAACTGCGTGCGCTGCAGCGGCTGATGGGGCGCCACCCGGTTTTGTACATCAAGCGAGCGTTCGCGACCTTTCTCGCGCTCTGCCATCACGACATGTTGCTGCGCCGGCCCGTGCGTACGTACGGCGAGCGCTTGCAGGTGTGGAGAGCCGCGCTCGACGCACATCTTCCGGAAGTGCGACACGCGCCGGTGACGGGCAGCGCTTCGTGCCTGGTCGAAAGCCCGCCTTGGCTCGACGCGACGCACCTCGCGGCCGATGCGCAGGAAGCCGGCATCCTGATCGAGCGGCGCTGCGTGTTCTTCATGAACGACGACAGCAATGCGTGTCGATGTTTCTGGATAGGGTTTTCCGCGATTCCGCTGAGCGGATTGAGCCGGGCGTGCGGGCCGCCTTAGGCTCGAAATCAGCGATGCCCCCTCAGCGCACTGCCATTCTCAACGGTGCTCCCGAGTGCGTATTCTTTGGAGCACGACAGACCCCGCCTTGGCTTTCGACAAGGCGGGGTCTGTCCGAAATCGTCTTCTTCACGGGCGTCTACGGAAACTCACCTGTAGCCATCGATGTACTCTATGGCAAAACCAGGGGCGTTGCGGCATAAATCTCCATCGCCCCTCGAAACGTGAGAAATTATTTAATTATAAATCAAGAAAATCAATCCAAATCACCCAACCTAGCATACATTGACAGAGGCCAACTTCATAACTCAAAAGACCAGTTTTTCGGCAGGATTTTTTAAGGCCAACAATCGCCTTAAATCATCTTAATTTCCCATAAGCACCCACACCATACAAGATCGACCGCTTAACGACCTATTGCCTTTGCATTATCTCGGTCATAGTTACTGAGAAATTCACAGGCAAGTATCGTCTTTCCAGGAAACGCCTTGCTTTCACGAGCGGCAATCATTATCGTTCCGGGAACCCCATAGATGAAGACCTGACTTTTGCCATCAACAGCAATCGAACGAGCATAGCCCTTTGTATATTGGTTATACGTCGCGTATCGATTATTTTCCTTATACCCCATCAAAATACCAGCATCTTCCTTGACAAGTTGATATTTCGCAGCAAGTGCATCAGCTCTCTCCCCATCGATCAAAACGCCGATCGAAGTACCCGCCACGAAGAGTTGCCTCGCAGTGAAGCCGTCATGCTCGCTGGCATTGGGCAGTGGGTAGATCGCCGCACCCGAATACATTTCAGCCTTGGCAGATTTTTCTACCTCCCTATACAACGCGTCTGCAACGGCGACTGAATAGGCTGGCTTACACAGTGCAGCGCTCAAGGCCTTGGCGCCAAGGTCAGCAGAGTGAACCACGACGGGCAGATTGGCAAGCGAAATAATGCCAATGATCGATATATGGTGAAGCGACAGTTTTTTCACATTAGTCCGTGGTAGATTAAAGCAGACTTAATAATTTCCCATATTCCACATGGAGTTCAATCCTTGATAAATACGGTGGGAGCTTTGGTTACCTCCGATTTTTTTCAGGTCGCCGTGTCTTCTGCCCCCTTCCCACCATGCGCGACTTTTTAATCAAGGATCCTCTCGTGTTACCAGCAGCACATCTGACGCTTGGCGCCTACCACTTCCGAAACCATTCGCGCGCTCTCGCCCTCCAGATTTCATTATATTAATGCATATAAACCGACTTTATTAAATTTTGCTCAATAACATCAGATATGTATTTCACCCCACACCCGTTTCCGTACATTCCTTGATTGGAAATTTCAAAGGGCACACCCTCAACCTCATGCACCAAGACCGGAATAAACGAAACGGACATGAGAGTTTCCCCATCGTTAAATCCAATTTCAATTTCATAATTCCCCAGAGGCCATTCACCTTTCGAGAATTTCAAAAATTCAGATGCCGCTAAATAAATGACCTCAAAACACCTCCCCGAAAAAGAGAAATCCCCCGGATACTTATTAACCAGATTTTCAATCTTGTCATCTCTATGGTTCACGCTCGCCTCCGGTCACTCTGTGTAAACCTTAATCTTCCCGCTCGGCGTACCAAGATACGAACGATGGCACTTTTCGACTCGGATACCTCGGCATGCCACGCGCAGCATCGGGCTCGAAGTGCTGCGTCTGCGCGTCGTCCAGCAGGTTGCTCGCCGGATCGAATGCGAACGTCTCTTCACCGAACATGCCGGTGGCCACCACGAGCCGCCCCCGGATCGGGGCGATAGGTTCGCATGCCGTTCTGCGTGTCCTCGATCCGCTCCAGCCAACCCGCGCGATCGTAGGTGTAGCTGCGCTGCACGAGCCGCTTTCCGCCCGGCGTTTCACTGCGGGTCTCCTACAGACGATCCGAAATCAACCTCACCAAATCATTAAAAATTCTGCCGAGGTTTTCCTTTAATTGCTCAGCATTACCACTGAATTTAAAAATATCTCCAACAACAACTCTCCCATCCTGACGTGTTAAGTCGGCAGTCAGCTCGTACAGTCCTTCCGCACCATTTAGATCAAGTGTTAGATCGATCTCGCTTGGATAGAAACTCACGTACGCCGTACCACCTAGCACGTTTTGATAAAAGCCAGAGCTCGATGATTCGAGCATTACTTTCTCACCAACTTCGACCTCCACTGCCTCAACGTACCTCACCAAATAATCACAAATATCGCTTGCCATCACTTTTTCCCCTTGCCAGTGACCGATCCCAATATACCTTCTGTCAGAGGGTGTGTTGATCCACTCCCTCTGGATTTAGCCCAATCAGTCAACTTGGAATCAGCAGAATCGTTTATGGGTCTAATTGTTACGTGACCGTTTGGCTTGTCATGCGTCGCTTGTAAGCCACACCAGCAAAGCTTTTTCACGTCTAACACAACGTATTTCCCGCTATCCAGTCCGGCCTCTGACGTCGCCGCCGATAGACCAGGCTCTTTCCCGTCGATACGAGTCGTGTCTTTCCCCAGTCTTGGTGTCAGACTATCAGGTGTTCCAGACGCATTTCTGAAAACGGTTCCGCTCGTTAGAACTTTCGGCTCAAAGCCAGAGAGCCCAAGCGGATCGATCCAGCTTATCGGATTCGGCGCGTACTGGAAGCCGTTCAATCCTCCCGCGAGCCCAATTGGATCTTTAGATATGAATCTTCCGCTTTGGGGATCGTAGTACCGATGCCGGTTATAGTGCAGCCCCGTCTCATGATCGAAGTACTGCCCCTGGAAGCGGATCGGGTTCCGAACACCCGCCTTGCGAGCCGCCTCGCTGATCACCTCCTTCGCTTCACCCCGCGCTCGGTAACGCGCACTCCACGCAATCTCACCCTGCTCGTCCGTCACTTCCGGCGGCGTGCCGATCTGATCACACTGGTAATAGTCAATCCGCGCAAACGGCACCGGCCTGTTCGTGCAGCTCCACAGCGGGTCCCGGTCGATGTCGTAATGTTCATCATAGTCCGGGCATTCGTGTAGCGGAATCCATCCCGCATGCGTCGCCTGCACCATCGGCACGAAGCTGTTCGGCTCGTACACATAGTGCGTCGTGCGGCCATTGCCACCATGCTCGCCCTTGCCGCTCTCCCACGCCAGCGTATCGCCGTCCCAGCCATATAGCGTGCACTCGCCGTTCACTTCTTTCGCAATACGTCGGTCCGGCGCGTCGTAGTAGTACCGCGACTCACTGCTGCGCGCAGCCTCCTCCACGCTCGTCGCTGTCAGCCGATTGAACAAACTCCAACCGTAAGGTTACTCGCCTGCCTGCGATCTGCGGGGAGCACGGTCGCCAGTCGCGTTGTGCTAACAATGCGGCTACGACGAAGAAAGTGAATCGCCATCCGACATTATTTTTTTGTATCAATACCATCCGGCCCAACAAAATTACTCACCTCGATATCCACAACATCAAAATCAAAACTCGGCTCCCTACCAAACAACGCGACAAACAGATTGCGCACAAATTGTTCCTTATCTTTCACTTCATCCAAAGGAATCTCTTGCGGAAGCAATCCCCTCCAATTGGCATCACACGAATGCGAAGCCAGGACATACTCCAAAACATCTGAAACCATAGACTGAGAAACTGGTCCGAATCTATCAAACCTCGACTTCATTTCCCCAAACAACCGATCCAAATCATTTTTTTTATTAATATAAAAATCATCCAACTCATCATCTCTCATTGAATCGAGATAATAATATAATGGCCTGATATAGTTGAAATTGATAATTTTTTTCATGGTGATGGCAACTTTGGGAATGCTGTAATGATATTTCCATCCCGGCGAACAATGGTAACCTCTGACGCACTCAATACTGTGCCACCCCCTTTTCGATAGCCTTCGCCTACAGTTCTGCCCATATCGAAAGTTACTGAATTTTCCCCGTTGGCGTTCATCTTCGCCGCACCGCGCTGAATCGCATCCAACTGATCAACATTACTCATAAAGCGCGTCGAGTCGGTCGGACGAGGGCGCTTAGGGCACGGGCAATCGGGCGGAATTCCCGTCACGGCACGATGCTCCTGCTGAGCAAGTGTTGTCCCTGCTCCATGACGAGCATAGGCGTGCCCTCCGCCCTTTGCGTCGATATTCTGCAAAATATTACCTGCGCGACGATTCGCACGATTTCCGGCTAAGCCTAAAGGATCGATCCATTCGGTACCGTTCGGTGCATATTGGTACGCATTCAGCCCACCTTGTAGGCCGATCGGATCCTTTGATATGAACCGCCCTGAACTCGGATCATAGTACCGATGCCGGTTATAGTGCAGCCCCGTCTCATGATCGAAGTACTGCCCCTGGAAGCGGATCGGGTTCCGAACACCCGCCTTGCGCGCCGCTTCGCTGATCGCCTCCTTCGCTTCACCCCACGCTCGGTAACGCGCGCTCCACGCAATCTCACCCTGCTCGTCCGTCACTTCCTGCGGCGTGCCGATCTGGTCACACTGGTAATAGCCGATCCGCCCAAACGCCACCGGCCTGTTCGTGCGACTCCACAGCGGGTCCCGGTCGATGTCGTAATGTTCATCATAGTCCGGGCGTTCGTGCAGCGGAATCCATCCCGCATGCGTCGCCTGCACCATCGGCACAAAGCTGTTCGGCTCGTACACATAGTGCGTCGTGCGGCCATTGCCACCATGCTCGCCCTTGCCGCTCTCCCACGCCAGCGTATCGCCGTCCCAGCCGTATAGCGTCAGACCGTACCCATACTCCGCATTGAGCCGTGCCGTCTCGATTGCATGGTAGTCGCTACCGTCGAACGAACTGACCCGGACCCGCGCATTCGATTCCTTCGCCATCCGTCGGCCCAGCGCGTCGTACCAGTAACGCACGCTCACCTTGACGGTATCGAACCGAACGAGCCGATCGAAGCCGTTCCACTCGAACCATGCCTGATCTCCATTTTTCCGGCGTTCGATCAGGTTGCCGTATTCGTCCCACCTATAGTGCGTGCCCGCGTACTCGCGCAGCAGGTTGTCCAGCAGCGCCGGGCGCCCCAGGATTCGACTCGAATACCCCGGTATGCCACGTGCAGGATCAGCCTCGAAGTGCCGCGTCTGCGCGTCGTCCAGCAGGTTGCTCGCCGGATCGAATGCGAAGGTCTCTTCACCCAGCATGCCGGTGGCCGCCACGAGCCGACCCACCGGATCGTAGCGATAGATCCGCATGCCGTTCTGCGTGTCCTCGATCCGTTCCAGCTGACCCGCGCGATCGTAGGTGTAGCTGCGCTGCATGAGCCGCTTTCCGCCCGGCGTTTCGCTCCGCGTCACCTTCAGCTTCTGGCGTAGCAGCCTTCCCGCCGCATCGTATTCTTGCGTCTGGGTCAGGCCATTGCCCTGCACCCGCTCGATCTCGCGCTGCAACGCGTCCCGTTCGATCTGCACCAGTTCCGTGTCATCGAGCAGCACGCCGTGCACATGGCCGCTGCCGTAGGTCAGAACCGCCACCCGGTGGCCGTCCGGGCGGATCGTCGCCACGCGCTCGTTCAGCACGTCGTATTCGTGGCGCCACACCGCGACACTCGCTTTCTTCAGGAAGCGGAAGTGCTGGTGTTCACGCGTGACATTGCCGCCCTCGTCGTGGAACCACTGCAGGCGGCTCGCGTCATTCTCCGCAAGGACCATCTGGCCGTTGCCGTTGTACGCGAATCGCTCTCGCTCGCCGTATTTCCACTGACGGGCGTCCGCGTCCCATTGCCCGGTCTGGCGCGACGTCAGCCGGCCAACCGCATCGAAGCCAACCACCGTGACCCGATGTCCCTTCTCCCCGCTCAGCACGTCTTGAAGCACACCCGAGGCCGGATCGTACCGGTAGCGGGTCGTCTTGCCATCGAAACCCGTTTCGGCCAGCAACCGGCCCACCGGATCGTACGCAAACGACGTCTCGCGACCGTTCTCATTCGTCAACGCTTCCAGGCGACCCAGCTTGTCCCATCGATAACCCAGCGACTCGCCATTGGCCCCCGTGCGCGTGGCGATCAGGCCCGCGCGCGTATAGCGCCATTCGGTTCGTCGCAGCAGCCCGTCGACGTGAGCCAGCAGGCGCCCTTCCGCATCCCGCTCGAATTGCTCGACCACGCCATCGGGACGAACCACTTCGGCCAGTTGCCCTTCGGCATAGCGATACTGCGTCACGCTCCCTGCTGCATCGGTGAATCGCTCCAGTTGCCCGCGTCCGTTGTACTGCCATCGGCTCGTCTTGCCCGAGCAATCGGTATATGACGTCAACTGGCCGGTCGGGCTGTAGGCAAGCTGCTTCTTTCCGCCCTTCGCATCGACGATTTCCACCGGCTGGCCGAGCGCGTTGTTGACGTATTCCGTCTTGTTGCCCAGCGGATCGATTTCCTCGATCAGTTGATCCTTGGTGTTGTAGTCGCGCAGCCACACGCCGCCTTCGCCATCGCGAATCTTGCGCACGTTGTCGCGGGCGTCGTACGCGAAATACACCGTGTAGCCGTCGGCCCGGGTATGCGACACCGGGTTGCTGCGCTCGTCGTAGGTAAAGGTCTCGACGCTGCCGTCGGGATGAATGTGACGCACGATGTTCTTCGCGTCGTCCCGGAAAAACCATTCCGAACGCCCGTCCGCATGCCGGATGCGGTACGTGTAGCCCAGAATGTCGTAGTAGTACCAGGTCTCGTGGCCGAGCGCGTCGGTGACGTAGGTCAATCGAATGTTCGGGTCCCACTCCAGCGTCGTATCGTAGCTGCCGTCGTCGGCCCATTCACGCACGGCCCTGGCCGTCGCGCTCTCACCGTCCCAGCGCAGGTTCATTCCCCGGCCAGTGCGGTCCGTGTAGCGCGTAATCAGGTGGTGCTGATACGTATAGCTTCGGCTTGCGTCGTTCTCATCGAAGGCCTCGATCAGATCGCCGGCGTCATCGAACGTATAGTGAGCGAGCTGACGCACCGGCTTGCCATTTTCGATCAGCCACACCTGCGCCACACGCCCCTGTGCGTCGGGCACCACACGAACGTGGGCATCGATCGCAACCTCATCCCCGTGATAGGACATCAGATCGGACGGCAATAGCGTATGGCCGGGCACGGTCCGCGGATGATCATAGGCAATCGCCAATCCCGCGCCGTTGCGCAGCGCGATGCCTGTCAGCCGGAAATGCGCGCCGTGACGCTCATAGGTTTCCTTCGCGTCGTAGCCGCGCGCCAGTGTGATGGCCCGATCGGACATCCGTACGAGCGTCACGTTCTCGATGGCGTCGTAGTGAAACGCGCCGACCTTCGGCAGCGGATACGCATGCGTGCGGCCGTCCGCCGCGTGATAACGCAGACTCTCCGGCAGCGCGTCGTTATGCACGATGTCGAACCGCGTCATGTAAGGCGTGATCCAGCGCGCGCCCATCGGCCCGTCGTCATAGGCGGCCAGATCCGATCGATACTGGCGGCGCCAGGTGAACGGGAACGGCCCCGGCAAGGTGAAGTCGTCGTGATCGATACGCTCGGCGCCGCGTGCGAAGCTGATACTGCCGATGGTCCCTGCACACTCCTTGCAGCCGCCATCCTGTCTGGCTCCCGCCTGCACGGGAATACCGTCGACGGCGCCCTGGCCATGGCTTTGGGAGGCCTGACCGCTCCTGTTTTCAGGGACGTTGGCGCCCTGGCCCTTGCGGGCATGCTTCTTTCGATACGCTTGAACCACCGCCAGCAGCAAGGTCAGCAGCTTGGCGATTGCACCGACGCGTGGATCGGCGAGTGTGGCCAGTGCCCTCTTGCACATCCCGGCGAGTTCTCGAATTTTCCGGTCGACGTCAGCGGCCATCTGCTCCCGCTGTTGTCTGGTGGTGGTGACGTTCACCACCTCGTTGGAGACCGTTTCAACACTCGCCTTGATCGCGTGATACAACGACCAAAGCCCCTTCTTTAGGCTGGCCTCCGGGTCGCGGACAAAAATCTCGGCGGCCTGAGTCGCCTCCTTGGCCGCCAACGCCGCATTGCCCTCTGCGTTCAACTGACCCAACGCCGCCTTCTTCATGCCCTGGGCCATGTCCAGCAGCATTTTTTCCAGCAACTCGCCCGCGTCCTTGAGCATCGCGTCCAGTCGGACCTGCGCCTCCTGCACGAACTTTTCCAGGTCCCCGACGATGGTCGCATTCAGATGCGACGCCAGCAGCCCGACCAACACGTCGTTGGCTTCGACTTTCACCGCACCCTTTGCCGCCGCTCTCAACTGGACCGCCAGTTCACGGCGCGCCTCTACCAGCATCGGCCTGAGGCTCATGCGAGCCGCTGCCAGAGTCGGCGGCACAGGAATGACGCCGATCAGGTCGATACCGATGTCCACCCAGTCCATCGCATCGGCATTCGGCTTGCCGTACAACGCCTTCACGCCCAGCGCCACGCTCACCAGGGCAATGACGTTACCGATCACCGGCAGCCCCTGCGCGACGTTACTCACCCGTTCCAGTGTGACGACGCCGCCGCTGATCTCCCGCAGCCACTGATCAAACTTGCGGGAGGCGGCAGCAATGTCTTCCGGGTGAATGGTGTTCAGCGGTGCGACAGCCAACTGCGGGGGACGGGGAGCGACAGCAGTCGAAGATCCGGTCATGGCGAGAAATCGAAAAGATTCAGGAATGGGGGAATGCGATGCGGAAGCGAGCGGCGAAGCGCGCCCGTTATACGAAACCGGGGGTACGCACGTCGGGCATGGTCGGTCCGGCGCGACCGGGCCCCGCGTTGGCGGTCGCGCCCGCAGCCCCGAGCACGGCCCGGGCGCCGGAGAGCCCCGTGCCGACGAGGCTGCCCGCACCGCCCGCGGTGAACGCGCCGGCCAGTAGGCTCAGTTGCCGGCTCGCATTCGCCGCCGCGCCCGCGCCCGACAACACCTGCGCGGCAATCTCGCGGGCCTGGGCGGGGGCTCCAGCGGACGTCTTGCGCGCGTCGTCCGACGCACCGTCCGGCCATTCGGCCTTGCGCGCGTAACTGCCCGGACTCCAGGGATCTGCATTGTCGGTACCGAATGTCACGTGTGCCGGGCCGGGCGCCAGACCGCTGACCGCGGCGTAGCCGTTGGCGCTCAACACGCCCGTGGCGACCCGACCGAGTGCGTCCTCAACCCGGTATGACGACATCACCCCGCGCTGAATCGCATACGTGTTGAACAGCTCCAGATTGCCCTTGCCGGGCGGTGGCGGCTCAGGAAACACCGCCGCCCGACTCTTCGGTCCCGTGTACGTGAAACTCCCGGCATGCGCCGTATAGCCGCCTGCCGTCATGTGGGTAATGCCGCCGCTGGTGTATTGCGTTGCACTGCCTCCGCCGCTGACCACCAGTTCTTCCTGAGCGCTGATCGTGATGCGGTTCGCCGTGGCCGTCATGTTCAGCTTCGCCAGCAGCGTCAGGTTGTCCTTCAACGCCTTCAATTCGATGTCGCCCGACATTGCGACCAGTTTCCACCCGCACGATTGCACCAGCGTGCGCACGCCACGCGCCACGCTCACCAGCAGGCGCTTGCCCACCGATACGCCAACGTGCCCGCCCGCTGTCAGCGCGAGATGCTCGCCCGATGCCAGGTGGGTGGATTGGGATGTCGTGGCCGCAATGCCGGCCGCGCCCGCCAGTACCAGCAAAGGCGTGCGCATCTCCGGAAACTGACCTGCCTGCGCGTTGCGCAAGCCACTACCCTGGATATCGTCGCGCTGCGCCTGAAGTGCCCTTGCGACCTCGTCCTGGTCGCCCGCTTCCTGTACCTGTTGTTCGCGTGCCGTTGTCGCAAACGTGTCTTGCTGGTCGTGAGCCACCGACAGTCGTTCAACCGTCTCGACCATGTCCTTGGCGGGCTGCGCCGCGCCGTCTCGCGCCTCGGTCGTGATCAGGATGCCCCGGTTCGCACGCATCACGCCCCAGGCCATCGTCGCCAGTTCAAACCCTTCGCCGCGCGCTTCCAGCCGTCCCGGGCGCCCCTCGATACGCGTGTTGTAGCCCAGCACAAGGCGGGATTGGGCATGATCACTCGTCACCTGAACCTGCAACTGATTCGGCGTGTCGTCCACCAAGACCTGATTCACCTGCCCGCCCGCGAGGCTCAGGCTGCGCCAGCCCATCAACGCCTGGTTCTTCGGCAACTCCCACGGCGGCTGATTGAACTGGTTGACCTGGCGATCCGATACATAGGGCTTGTCCGCATCGCCTTCGTGATAGCTCACCGTCACTTCCTGACCGATGCGGGGTAGCGCGACAAAGCCGAACCCGCCGCCCTGCCAGGGGGAGGACACGCGCACCCAGCAGCTCGCGTTCTCGTCGCGCTTGCCGAGCCGATCCCAGACGAACTGGATTTTCACGCGCGCGTAGCCGTCGATCCACATGGGCTGATTCTCCGGACCGACCACCACGGCGGTTTCCGGCCCGCATGGCGGCTTTCTCTGCAGAGGACTCCGGAAGACGGCATTCGCCGGCTGAACCACGAAATCGGCGATGCAGTGATACGGTTCGCCGCCCGTCGCCTGATCGTTGTTGCGAATCTCGACCCGCGCGGCGATCACCAGAAACTCGGTGTTGGTCGCCTTCTGCGGATGCCCCTCGACACGAAACGTATGGCCCACCGCCAGCCCGCGCAGATTGCCCCGCCCATTCGCGCGCCTGCCTTTGCAGCGCTCCGCATCGACACGGACGCCGGCCAGGTACCGGGCTTCCCGAGCCGTATCATTCGGCGTTCCGGACAAACCCATCGTGCCGGCGAGCGGCTGCGAGTAGTCGCCCCACGCATAATGCTCGGCATTGTCGAACGCAATCTCGCTGTACCGGTTCACCGAGTACGACAGCTTTGCCCGAGACTGTGTCGGATCGTAATCGACCACGCTGCCTGCTCCCGGTGTCAGCAGCCGCGAGACTTTCAACTCGTGGATATGCTCTTCGTCGATACGTGCGCCAGCAGGTGCCCGATAGAAGATCGAGTCATACATGTTCTCGTGCGGGTAATGAGCGCCCGGGGAATCACACAGCACCAGTGTCGAGCCATCCATGAAGTAGTAGATGCCCCATTCGCTCCACAACCGGGCCAGGAAGTCGAAATCCGATTCCCACACCTGCCGCACATAGTCGCGTGCCGGATAGCCCCCGCCCAGGCCGATGGCGCCGAGCCGCCATTCGTACTTGAACGGATAAAGGCTCGAACCCAGCACGGCTTCCGTGATCTGGACGACATTCTTGTTCTGAAAGAGGCGATTCTCGCGATTGAGCGTCGCGAGCCACAACCAGGGCCGCACCTTCATTTCGTAATAGGCGTACCGGTCATCCTCGCCGGTCGACACCAGTTCGGCGATCAACCCCGTCACCTCGCGCTTGCCGGCGCCCAGATTGCCCTGCCCCGCTTCGCCGGCCACGCCAGGAACGAAGGTCCCCTTGCCGTCGAACTCGATCGAAATGGTCAACTCGGTACCCACCAGCTTGTCGGGCTCGATACGATCACGCGCCTTGTAGACGGGTAGCGCCGGCAGGCTCAGCGTCCTGAGCTCGAGCGTGAACGTGGAAAGCTTGCCAAGTGTTTCATCGCCAATGAGTTTGATCGGCAGAAGAATCGGCTGCCCGGCAAATTCGGGTAGCGCAACGCCAGATATCGACACAACACGGGACTGCGCGGGTGAATACATGACTTCCTCGTCTCTGTCAGCGCAGGACTCCTATACGTTTCAAATTCGAGCGATCCGTGAGTTTGCGCTGAGGGTCTTATCCGGATCGAAGCGATGCGGCCGCCCGAACGTACTAGGCTCGTGCCTTGCGCATCGTCCACCCGCTTCGATTCCGTGCAGGACGTCCGACAAGGCGGCCGTCCGCGATCCGCTAGATGCTATCCGCAAACTCCATCCCAAAAAACACCCGGGAGATCCACGGGGCAACACACAATGCCGCACTTGTGACCCAACACTTAAAAAGTGTGAAGCAGACCATCCTCTGCCGCCCTGCAGCCAGGCGCTAGCTCTGGCCCAAGCGAATCCCCCCCACTGGCGCTACCGCCAAAAACGAGCGCTCACTAACGTGTCGATACCGCGTGCCGCATGCGCGCCAGCGCCATGCGCACCGCCCACCATTCGACAGGAGACACGTTATGGCAGATACGCTCACCGGCCCCGTCACGGCCGCCACGCTCGCGGCCTTTTCCGACGCCTTCAACCGGCACGACGCCAATGCGTTGATGGGCTTCATGACCGAGGACTGCGTGTTCGACGCGGCCGGCGGCCCCGACATCCACGGCACGCGCTTCGTCGGCCGCGACGCGGTACGCGCCGCGTTCGAAGCCGTGTTCAAGACCTTCCCCGACGCGCACTGGGGCCACGGCCGCCACACCGTCGCCGGCGAGCGCGGCGTCTCCGAATGGGTGTTCACGGGCACGCACGCCGAAGGCTGGCGCATCGAGGCCGAAGGCTGCGACCTGTTCGAATTCCGCGACGGACTGATCGCCGTCAAGCGTGCCTTCCGCAAGGAACGGCCGAAGCAGCCGGCCTGAGCGCAGCGGCCGGGCCACCGTGCCCGGCGCGCATTTTGAAACGAATCGATTCATTTCATTCCACATTCCCCGGCAGCGGGCGGAATGACTTGACCGGCCTTCCCCAGCAAATAGCATCTGGAACAAGACGTTCCGTTAATTGAAAAATCGGAGACAACCCATGAGCGAACAATCCACTTCCCTGCGTGCATCGGCGAACGGTCCGCAGGACATGACGCCGTCCGAAGCCTTCGTCGAGACCCTCGCGGCCAACGGCGTGACCGACATGTTCGGCATCATGGGCTCCGCGTTCATGGACGCGATGGACATCTTCGCGCCGGCCGGCATCCGGCTGATCCCGGTCGTGCACGAACAGGGCGCGGGCCACATGGCCGACGGCTATGCGCGCGTGTCGGGCCGCCACGGCGTCGTGATCGGCCAGAACGGCCCCGGTATCAGCAACTGCGTGACGGCGATCGCGGCCGCGTACTGGGCGCACAGCCCGGTCGTGATCGTCACGCCGGAAGCCGGCACGATGGGCATCGGCCTCGGCGGCTTCCAGGAAGCGAACCAGCTGCCGATGTTCCAGGAGTTCACGAAATACCAGGGCCACGTCACGCACCCGGCGCGGATGGCCGAATTCACCGCGCGCTGCTTCGACCGCGCGCAGGCCGAGATGGGCCCGACCCAGCTGAACATCCCGCGCGACTACTTCTACGGCAAGGTCAAGGTCGAGATTCCGCAACCGCGCCGGCTCGATCGCGGCGCCGGCGGCGAACAGAGCCTGGACGACGCAGCGGCACTGATCGCGCAGGCGAAATTCCCGGTGATCATCTCGGGCGGCGGCGTCGTGATGGCCGACGCGATCGAGGAATGCAAGGCGCTCGCCGAACGGCTCGGCGCGCCGGTCGTCAACAGCTACCTGCACAACGACTCGTTCCCGGCGAACCACCCGCTGTGGTGCGGCCCGCTCGGCTACCAGGGCTCGAAGGCGGCGATGAAGCTGCTGTCGCGCGCGGACGTCGTGATCGCGCTCGGCTCGCGCCTCGGGCCGTTCGGCACGCTGCCGCAGCACGGGATGGACTACTGGCCGAAGGACGCGAAGATCATCCAGATCGACGCGGATCACAAGATGCTCGGCCTCGTGAAGAAGATCTCGGTCGGCATCTGCGGCGACGCGAAGGCCGCGGCGGTCGCACTCACGCAACGCCTCGAAGGCCGCACGCTCGCGTGCGATGGCTCGCGCGGCGAGCGCGCCGACCAGATCGCGACCGAGAAGGCCGCGTGGGAAAAGGAACTCGACGACTGGACGCACGAGCGCGACGCGTACAGCCTCGACATGATCGAGGAGCAGAAGCACGAGAAGCCGTTCAGCGGCGGCCAGTACCTGCATCCGCGCCAGGTGCTGCGCGAGCTCGAGAAGGCGATGCCCGAGGACGTGATGGTGTCGACCGACATCGGCAACATCAACTCGGTCGCGAACAGCTACCTGCGCTTCAACAAGCCGCGCAGCTTCTTCGCGGCGATGAGCTGGGGCAACTGCGGCTATGCGTTCCCGACGATCATCGGCGCGAAGGTCGCCGCGCCGCACCGCCCGGCCGTGTCGTATGCGGGCGACGGCGCGTGGGGCATGAGCCTGATGGAAACGATGACCTGCGTGCGCCACAACATCCCGGTCACGGCCGTCGTGTTCCACAACCGCCAGTGGGGCGCGGAGAAGAAGAACCAGGTCGACTTCTACAACCGCCGCTTCGTCGCCGGTGAACTCGACAACCAGAGCTTCGCGGCGATCGCGCGTGCGATGGGTGCGGAAGGGATCACGGTCGACCGCCTCGAGGATGTCGGCCCGGCGCTCAAGCGCGCGATCGACATGCAGATGAACGAAGGCAAGACGACGATCATCGAGATCATGTGCACGCGCGAACTCGGCGACCCGTTCCGTCGCGACGCGCTGTCGAAGCCGGTGCGCATGCTCGACAAGTACAAGGACTACGTGTAACGCCGCGTCGCCGACGCAACCCGTTGCCGGCCGCGCGCCCCTCTCGCGCGGCCGGCCCTCCGGCCGGACGCCGTGCCCCGTGCGGGCCGCCGCATCCGGCCGTTTTTTCTTTTCTTACCCGAGCGAACGATGAAAGCCCTCGACCGCATTCTCGACGCCGCGCGCCGCCAGCCGATGCGCATCGCACTGTGTGAAGCCGACGATCCGCGCGTGCTGCAGGCCGCCGCACGCGCGACGCGCGACGGCATCGCCCGCATCGTGCTCGTCGGCAACCGTGCGGCGATCCACGCGGCGGCCGCGCGCGACGCGATCGATCTCGACGGCATGACGCTCGTCGATCCGGCCACCGCCACGCAACGCGATGCCTATGCCGACACGCTGCACGCGCTGCGCAAGAGCAAGGGCATGACGGCCGATGCCGCACGCGACGCGGTGCTCGACCCGCTCTGCCACGCGAACCTGATGGTGCGGCTCGGCGACGCGGACGGCTCGGTCGCGGGCGCCGTGCATGCGACGGCCGACGTCGTGCGCGCGGCGATCCAGCTGATCGGCGTCGATCCGGCGTTCCGGATCGTGTCGAGCTTCTTCCTGATGATGCTGTGCGAGCCGTTTCACACGATCAAGGGCGGGCTGATCTTCTCCGACTGCGCGCTGGTCGTCGATCCGGACGCCAGTCAGCTCGCCGAGATCGCGATGGCTGCCGCCGACAGCGCGCACGCGCTGCTCGGCGAGGCGCCGCGCGTCGCGATGCTGTCGTTCTCGACGAGCGGCAGCGCGCATCACGCGGCGGTCGACAAGGTGACGGCCGCGACCGCGCACGTGCGCGAACTCCGCCCCACCCTCGCGATCGACGGCGACGTGCAGCTCGACGCGGCGATCGTCGCGGAAATCGCCGAGCGCAAGATCGCGCATTCGCAGGTGGGCGGCCACGCGAACGTGCTCGTGTTCCCGAGCCTCGAAGCCGGCAACATCGGCTACAAGCTCGCCGAGCGGATCGGCCGCGCGAAGGCCGTCGGCCCGCTGTTGCAAGGCTTGCGCCGGCCCGCGAACGACCTGTCGCGCGGCTGCAGCGCCGACGACGTGTATCACGTGATCGCGGCGACCACCGTGCAGGCGCAGGCGGCCGCGCAGCGCGCCGCAACCGGCGAGGCTGCGCACGCATGACAGCCGACAAACTGGCGATCCTGATCGCGGTGATCGGCGCCGGCAGCTATTTCCAGACCGTCACCGGGTTCGGGCTCGGGATGATCGTGATGGGCGCGACGAGCGGCTTCGGGCTCGCGCCGCTCGCCACCGTCGCCACGCTGATGAGCGTCGTGTCGCTCGCGAACGGCGCGACCGCACTGCCCGGCCGGCTGCATCACATCGACTGGCGCGCGGTCGGCGCGGCGACGCTCGGCATCCTGCCGTCGGTCGTCGCGGGCGTGCTGCTGCTCGAATGCCTGAGCCGCTCGGCGGCCGACCTGCTGCAGCTGATCCTCGGCGCGGTCGTGCTGTATGGCGGACTGAGCGCGGCGCTGCGGCCGACGCCGCTCACCGAGCGCTCGGACAACCGCAGCTTCTTCGTCAGCGGCCTGTTCGGCGGGTTGCTGAGCGGGATGTTCGGCGTGTCGGGGCCGCCGCTGATCTTCCAGTTCTACCGGCAGCCGCTGACGCTCGTGCAGATCCGCTGCGCGCTGATCGTGCTGTTCACGACGACCTCGGCCACGCGCGTGCTGTACAGCGCATGCGAAGGCCAGCTCGATCGCGACATCTGGCTGCTGGCCGCGATCGCGACGCCGGTCGTGATGCTGACGACGGTCGCCGCGCGCCAGTACCCGCCGCCGCTGTCGCCGGTCGCGCTGCGTCGGCTTGCGTTCGGCGTGCTGATGGCGATCGGCATCGGGCTGATCGCGACGTCGCTGCCGCCGCTGCTGCATCGCGCTTGATGTCTCGCGGCACGCGCCGCGTCGACCCGCCTTGTTCCCGGCGATCGATTCGGACTCGACGCATCCGCGTCGAATGCAGTCGCCCGCGTCACCGACGCGCGCCGATCCATCCGGCGATTTCGACGAGCCGCTTCATGTCGGGCGCCGACGCAAGATCGATCGCGAGCCGGTGCCGGTAGTACGGGCCAAGATCGAGCCCGACGCCCAACCCGAGCACTTCGACGCGGCCCGCCGACTCCTGGCGCGCAACCACCTGCTTCAGATGGTTGTCGAGGTAGAACGGATCGTTCGCGAGCGCCGTCGCGCCGTCCATCGGGCTGCCGTCCGAGATCACGACGAGGATCTTGCGTGCGTCCGGCCGCGCCGCGAGCCGCGCGCACGCCCATTCGACCGCTTCGCCGTCCACACCTTCGCGGAACAGATCAGCCTTGAACAGCGCGGCAATGCCCGTGCGCGCATGGCGCCAGCGGGTATCCGCGTCCTTGAACACCAGGTGGCCGGTTTCGTTGAGCCGGCCCGGATGCCGCGGCTTGCCGCGCGCGAGCCAGTCCTGCCGCGCACGGCCGCCGTTCCAGGCGAGCGTCGTGAAGCCGAGCACTTCGGTTGCGAGACCGGCGGCATCGCCCGCGCGGGCCAGCGTGTCGACCATCAGCGTGACGCCGTCGATCCACGTCTTCATCGACCCGGAGCAGTCGATCAGGAACGCGAGCGCGCAGTCGGCATGCGGCCGCACGCGTTCGAGCCGGAACAACCGCCGTTCGGCCGGCGAGCTGACGAGTTGCGCGAGCCGGCGGCCGTCGAGACGGCCATGCTCCTCGCCGAACGACCAGCCGTCGGCCTGCGGCACGACGAGCGCCGCGCGTAGCACGCGGGCGAGCCGCGTGACGTTGATCCGCTGCGCGGCGACCTGGCCGTCGAGCCGGTCGCGATACTCGCGCAGCAACGCCGCGCGGATCTGCGCGGCCGGTCGAAGCTCGCGGTCGTAGCGTGTCGTGTACGCACGATAGACGGCGTCGCCGCCCTGCAGCACGACGCTGTCGCCCGTCTCCACGAGCGCCGGCATATCGATGCCCGTCTCGTCGAAATCGACCCACAGCGAGAAATTCGTCAGTGCGTCGTCCTGCTCGCGTGCGTCTTCCGTCTCCGTTTCCACGACGGCTGCACGCGCATCGCGGATCATCGCCGCAATGCATTTCGCGAGCGCCAGCGCGTGTTCCGCGAAGGCGCGCTGATCGTGCCGGCACCGCTTGAGCCCCGCGAGTTGCACGCCGATCTCGGGCACGATCGCCGCGCGCGACGCTTCGATCAGGTCTTCCGTCTCTTCGAGCACGGGCCAGCCCGTCAGCCGCGACCATGCGATCTGCGCGACGGTGTACACGAGAATCCCGACATGCGTATCGGCCTGCCCCGACCGGTGAAACGCGCGTGACCAGGTCTCGAAGCGATGACGCAGGTTCTGAACGACACCGCGCATGGCAGGCGGCGCGAGCGACTCGCAGCGCAGTTGCTCGAGCATCTCGAACAGCACGCGTTCGACCGGATCGTCGGCGGACAGCGCGCGATGCAGGTCCGCATCGGAATGCAGGATGCGCAGCGCGGCACCGTCGGCCGCGCCGCGCCATGACGCGAGATCGTCGTCGGCGGCCTGCGCGCGTAGGTGCGGCGCATGGATCGGCAACGGCCGCGAGTCGCGGCACACGCGGCCCGCGCGGTAATGCAGCGCCGCGTCACGCGTCAGCGCGCGTACCGTCGACGCACCCAGCGCTTCGCGCGCCGACGCGCGGCGCGCGGCGTCGCGATCGGCGCTCACCGCCCCGCCCCCGGCTCGCCGCCGCCGGCCCGCGACGCAACCGCCAGCTCCTCGCCGAAACAGCGCTGGTAATACTCGGCGACGACCGGCCGCTCCGCGTCGTCGCACTTGTTCAGGAACGTGAGCCGGAACGCGAGCGCCGGATCGCGGAAGATCTGGCAGTTCTCGGCCCAGTTGATCACCGTGCGTGGCGACATCAGCGTCGACAGGTCGCCGGTCGCGAAGCCGTTGCGCGTCAGCTCCGCGAGGCTCACCATCGATTCGAGCAGCGGGCGGCCGGCTTCGTCCGCGAGTTCCGGCACGCGCGCACGGACGATGCCGATCTCCTCGTCGCGCGGCAGGTAGTCGAGCGTCGCGACCACGTTCCAGCGGTCCATCTGCGCGTGGTTGAGCATCTGCGTGCCGTGGTAGAGCCCGTTAAGGTTGCCGAGCCCGACCGTGTTCGCGGTCGCGAACAGCCGGAACGACGGATGCGGATGGATCACGCGGTTCTGGTCGAGCAGCGTGAACTTGCCGTCGCGCTCCAGAATCCGCTGGATCACGAACATCACGTCGGGCCGCCCCGCGTCGTATTCATCGAAAATCAGCGCGACCGGGCGCTGCAATGCCCACGGCACGATTCCTTCCTGGAATTCGGTCACCTGCACGTCGTCGCGCACGACGATCGCATCCTTGCCGACGAGGTCGAGCCGGCTGATGTGGCCGTCGAGGTTCACGCGCACGCACGGCCAGTTCAGCCGTGCCGCGACCTGTTCGATATGCGTCGACTTGCCGGTGCCGTGCATCCCCTGCACGAGCACGCGGCGGTTGCGTGCGAAGCCCGCGAGGATCGCGAGCGTGACGTCCGGGTTGAACCGGTATGCATCGTCGATATCGGGTACGTGATCGTCGCGCGTGCTGAACGCGGGCACCATCAGGTCCGAATCGAACCCGAACCGTTCGCGGACCGACACCATGCAGTCCGGCTTGTTCGCCACCCCATCCATTGCGTTGCGCTCCTGTCGTTGCTGTCGTTGCTGGCCGCGCGGGCGTCGATCGTCGCGCCCGCGCCGGTCGCGTTTATGGAACGATTCGTTCCATCGCTGAAAATGCGTACCGGGTTGCCGCGCCCACTGCCCCACGCGGCCGGCCTGCCAGGCCGTTCGGTACAATGGCCGCCATCCAGTTTCCGGAATGCCTGCCATGCTGCCCGCGGATACGCCCACGCTGCGCGCCTTCGCGCTGCTCGAACATCTCGTCCAGGCCGGCGACGCCGTGTCGCTCGCCGATCTCGTGCGTGAAGTCGATATCCCGAAGGCGTCGCTGCACCGGATGCTCGCGTCGCTCGAAGCCGGCGGCCTCGTGATCCGCGAGCCGGGTCGCAAGAACGCGTATGCGATCGGCCCGCGCCTGGCGCGGCTCGGCACCGGCGTGATGCTGCATGCGGGCGCGCGCCGGCTGCGCCACGCGGTCCTCGAACGCCTCGTCGCCGATCTCGGCGAAACCTGCAACCTCACCGCGCTGCACGACACGGAAGTCGTCTATCTCGACCGCGTCGAAGCCGACTGGCCGCTGCGGCTCGACCTGAAGCCCGGCTCGCGCGTGCCCGCGCATTGCAGCGCCAGCGGCAAGCTGCTGCTCGCGCTGCTGCCGCGCGACGAACGCACCGCGCTGGTACGCGCACTGGCGCTGCCGCGCTACACGCCGAACACGATCTCCGACCCCGAGCTGCTCGAAGCCGAACTCGACCGCACCGCGCACAAGGGCGTCGCGATCGACAACGAGGAATTCGTCGCGGGCATCGTGTGCATCGCGGCGCCGATCGTCGGTGACGACGGCGCATGCATCGCCGCGGTCGCCGTGCATGCGCCCGTGTCGCGCGCACCGCTGTCGCAGCTGCTCGACCACGTGCCGCGTTTGCAGGAAGCAGCGCGCGCGCTCGCGGAAACGTTCTAGTTCCCGCACGGCGTGGCGGCGCACGCGCAACGTCATGACGCGCGCTGGTAGTAGAGGTTCTGCGGATGCCGCGCATCCGCGAAGAAGAACCAGCGTTCCGCGACCAGCCCCGCATACTGGATCACGAACGCCGCGCCGAGCGCGACGGCGGCCGCGACCGACGTCGGCGCGAGCGCGCCCGCGCCGGTCAGCACGAACGGCACCGCGAATGCGCCGATCAGGAAGCCGGTCTTCACCGCGCGCAGCGTGCCGTTGCCCTGCCCGTGAAAGAACTCCCGCGTATTGAACGCGCTGGCCGTGAAGCCGCGCGACTTCTGCTCCACCTTGTCGCTGCGGATCCCGGTCGCGCTCTGCACGGTCGACTTCGGCCGCAGCCGCGCATTGCGTGCGAGCGACGCGAGCCGCGCCACGCCGCCCGCGAGCGTCAGCACGCAGGCGGCTACCGCAAGCCGGCCGACCAGCGCCGGCGCGAGCCACGCGGCGCACGCCGTCGCCAGCGTGCATCCCGACGCGCAGCCGAGCAGCACGAAGTTCACGAGCGTCAGCGGGCTCGCCCATTCCTGCAGGAAGCGCAGGCACGCGTAGATCATCGCGGTGCACACGAACAGCGCGACGCTTGCAAGCGCGCCCGCCGCGCCGATCAGCAACGTGCCGGGCCAGCCGAACAGGTGCGCTGCGCCATACGCGAACGCACACGCGAGAAACACCGGCAGCGCGATGCATTCGCGTGACAGCCACGACGTGCGCCACATCGCGATCGCGCGCCAGGCGCGCTCGGGGTGGCCGAGATGGAAGAACGACGCCAGCAGGCCGAGTGCGCCGAGCGCGACCGACAGCGCGGCGCCCGTCACGTAGAACGACGCGGCAATATCGACGCCTGCCACGCGCGCCAGCGCCTCGACGATCACGAGCGTCAGCAGCAGGCCCTGTGCCGCACCGCACAGGGTGGTGAGGAAAACGACCGAAAAAGCTGGGCGCATGGGGACTCCGTTTTTTTCGTATGAGTGAAGGGCTTGGCGCTCAGCGCTGCGTCGCGAGCGACACGAGATCGATGTCGCCGCGCGTCGCGCGGGCCTCGAATGAATCGTCTTCGCCGATGCCGTTCGATGCGCTGCCGCACCCGCCGCTGCTTCCGCACCCGCACGAGGCTTCGGTCTTCACGCGCGGCAGGTAATGGTTCGACGGCCGCGTGCCCCATTCGGGCATCAGCTGATAGCCGCCGCGTTCGCGGATCGCGCGCGACACGTCCGACTCCGGATCGTGCACGTCGCCGAACAGTCGCGCCGACGTCGGGCACGCGAGCACACAGGCCGGCTTGCGGTCGCGTTCGGGCAGCGCTTCGTTGTCGATGCGATCCGCGCAGAGCGTGCACTTCGTCATCTCCTTGCGGCCTTCGTCGAGTTCGCGCGCACCGTACGGGCATGCCCACGCGCAGTACTTGCAGCCGATGCACTTGTCGTAGTCGACCAGCACGATCCCGTCCGACTTGCGCTTGTAGCTCGCGCCGGTCGGGCATACCGGCACGCACGGCGGATCCTCGCAATGCAGGCACGACTTCGGAAAGTGAATCGTGTCGGTCATCGGGAACACGCCCGCTTCGTAGGTCTGCACGCGGTTGAAGAACGTGCCGGACGGATCGTCGTCATACGGGCGCATATCCGCGAGACTGCCGGCTTCGCCCGACGTGTTCCATTCCTTGCAGCTCGTCACGCAGGCATGGCAGCCGACGCACACGTTCAGGTCGATGACGAGGGCCATCTGGGTCATGGTGGTGCTCCTTCGATCAGCGATCTTCAGACTTCGGGCCGGCGGACGCCGCGCGCCGCAACCGCGCGGCGAATGCGCCGGTTCCCGCGAAATACGCCTGCACGCGCTGCAGCACGCGCGGCGTGCCCGGCAGCGCCGGCATCGGCGCGAACTGCGGCAAGGTCGTGGCCGCATCGGCTTCGGCCGGATAGATCCGCACCTGCACGTCGTACCAGCCGGCCTGCCCCGTGATCGGATCGGAGTTCGACATCCGCGCACCGCCGCGCGCCGCATCCGGCAGCTCGTCGGTGATCACGTGGTTCAACAGGAAGCCGCGCTGCGACTCGCCCGCCTGCGGCCCCAGGTTCCACGCGCCGGCCGCCTTGCCGATCGCGTTCCAGGTCCACACGGTGCCGGGCTCGACCGCCTCGCTGTAGCGCGCGCGGCAACGCACCTTGCCCCATGGCGATTCGACGTAGATCCACGCGCCGTCGTCGATCTGCTGCGCGGCGGCCGTGACCGGGTTCACGAACAGGTGATTCTCGCCATGGATCTGCCGTAGCCACGCGTTCTGCGAATCCCACGAGTGGTACATCGCCATCGGCCGCTGCGTGATCGCCGCGAGCGGATAGCGGCCCGCATCGGTCAGCCCGCTTTCGAGCGACCGATGCCAGAACGGCAGCGGATCGAAATAGCGCGCGATGCGTTCGCGCAGATGGTCGGGCGGCTGGCGGCCCGACGTGCGGCCCTGCGCGGCGAGCCGGAATTTCTGCATCACGTCCGAGTAGAGCTGGATCACGATCGGCACGCCGAACTTGCGCATCCCGTTGTCGACCGCCCACTGCATGTACGGGCCGTTGCAGTTGCGCATGTACTGCAGCGGCTCCGGCAACCGGTGGTGGTACACGCAGTTGTTCTCCGCGTAGCGCTTCCACTGGTCGGGGTTCGGTTCGCCGACGACGGCCTTGTCGCCGTCCTTGCCGCGCCAGCCGATCAGGAAGCCGGTGCCGGAATCGGGCGCGGTCTGGAAATTGATGACGAAATCCGGATAGTCGCGATACTTGCGTTGCCCGTCCGCGGTCGTGAAGGCCGGAAACTTCAGCCGGCTCGCAAGCTCGATCAGCACTTCCTGGAACGGCTTGCATTCGCCGGTCGGCGGCACGACCGGCACGCGCACCGAGTCGACCGGCCCGTCGAATTCGGAGATCGGCCGGTCGAGCACCGACATCACGTCGTGCCGCTCGAGGTAAGTCGTGTCGGGCAGGATCAGGTCGGCGAACGCCGTCATCTCCGACGCGAACGCATCGCACACGACGAGGAACGGGATCCGGTATTCGCCGTCGTCGCGCTTGTCGACCAGCATCTTGCGCACTTCCGTCGTGTTCATCGACGAATTCCACGCCATGTTGGCCATGAAGATCAGCAGCGTGTCGATCGGATAGGGATCGCCGCGCCACGCATTGGTGATCACCGAATGCATGAGCCCGTGCACCGCGAGCGGGTATTCCCACGAGAACGCCTTGTCGAGCCGCGCGGGCGTGCCGTCCGGATGGACAAACAAGTCCTCGGGGCCCGCGGGCCAGCCGAGCGGGCCGGTGGCGAGCGGCGTGTTCGGCTTGATCTGCGCTGGGTCGTTCGGCGGTTTCGCCGATGGCGGCACCGCGCGCGGATACGGCGCCTTGTGCCGGAAGCCGCCCGGCCGGTCGATCGTGCCGAGCAGCGACATCAGCACGGCAAGCGCGCGGATCGTCTGGAAGCCGTTCGAATGCGCGGCGAGCCCGCGCATCGCATGGAACGCGATCGGCACGCCCTTCACCGATTCGTGTTCCTTGCCCCATGAATCCGTCCAGCGCA
Source organism: Burkholderia sp. AU6039 (assembly GCF_002223365.1). NCBI lineage: Bacteria > Pseudomonadati > Pseudomonadota > Betaproteobacteria > Burkholderiales > Burkholderiaceae > Burkholderia > Burkholderia sp. AU6039. The sequence continues at coordinate 1,170,176 of NZ_NKFK01000005.1, read as the reverse complement.
CCGGCAGCGCGATCGCGTGGTCACGCGCGACCGTCTCCATCTCGCGTGCCAGGCGGCGGATCGTGTCGGCCGCGATGCCGGTGATGTCGGCCGCCCATTCGGGCGTGCATTCGGCCACCTGTTCGCGCAGCAGCGTGAACGACGGCGCGACGGGCGTGCCGTCGTCGAGCGTATAGCGGCCGTCGAGTGCAGGCTCGGCGCCTTCCGTGTGATGCAGCACCGCACGGTTCGTCTTCGTGTCCCACCACATCCGGTTCTGCGGATACAGCGCGTTGACCTCCGGCGCGCCGGCGTCGCGCACGAACAGCCCGAACGTGTCGGCGCCGTCGCGCTGGTCGACCAGCTCGGCCGCGTTCGTGAAGCGCGACACGAATTCGAGGTCGAACGCGTCGCGCGCGATCAGCTCGTGCATCAGCGCCATGAACAGCGCGCCATCGGTGCCGGGGCGAATCGGAATCCATTCGTCGGCGATCGCCGCGTAGCCGGTGCGCACCGGATTGATCGCGATGAAGCGGCCGCCCGCCCGCTTGAACTTGCCGAGCGCGATCTTCAGCGGATTCGAATGGTGGTCCTCCGCGGTGCCGATCATGAAGAACAGCTTCGCGTTGTCGAGATCGGGCCCGCCGAATTCCCAGAACGAGCCGCCGATCGTGTAGATCATCCCGGCCGCCATGTTCGCCGAGCAGAACCCGCCATGCGCCGCATAGTTCGGCGTACCGAACTGTTTCGCGAACAGGCCGGTGAGCGCCTGCATCTGGTCACGGCCGGTGAACAGCGCGAAGCGCTTCGGGTCGGTGGCGCGCAGGTGCGCGAGACGCTTTTCGAGCACGTCGAACGCGACCTCCCACGACACCGGCTCGAACTGCGCGTCGCCGCGCTCGGCGCCCGGCTTGCGCATCAGCGGCTGCGTGAGCCGTGCGGGCGAATACTGCTTCATGATGCCGGACGAACCTTTCGCGCAGATGACGCCCTGGTTCAGCGGATGCGCGGGATTGCCGTCGATATAGCGCACCTCGCCGTCGCGCAGGTGCACGCGGATGCCGCAGCGGCACGCGCACATGTAGCACGTCGTCGTCTTGATCTCGGCCTGCTCGTCCCGCTCGCGTGCCCGATGTTCCATCGTCTGTCCTCGTTCGCGGATTCGCGGATGAGGGCGCGCCCGGCGGGGCGCACCCGTGAATCGGTTCATCCATGCTATGCCGGCACGCGGCCGACATAAAGTCGCATCCTCTGATCGGTGCTATCGGTCAGCCCGATAGTTGCCCCGATAGTTGCCCCGGCCATCCATCGGCTCGGGCCGGAAGCCGCATGCACGAAGGCCCGGCACGCGGGCCGGGCCTTCGGCATCAGGCGTTAGCGCGCATTACCCGGCATCAACGCGGCGGATAGGCGAGCAGTTCGCTGTCGTCGAGATGCTCGCGGCGGCTGCGGCGCGTGAGCCCGTAGGCGACGACCAGCACGCCGAGGCTGGCGACGCCGAGCCACAGCGGCTTGCGCTGGTCGGGGATGAACGCCATCGCGACGAGGATGCCGACCATCCCGATGATCGCGACCCAGGTGAGGTACGGATACGCCCACATCTTGACGCGCAGCTTGCTGGCGGCCACCGGGTCGAGGCGCTTGCGCAGGCGCAGTTGCGAGAACGCGATCAGCACGTACACGAACAGCGCGACGGTGCCGTACGAATTGACGAGGAACGCGAACACGGTATCGGGCGACACGTACGACATCACCACCGACACGTAGCCGAACACCGTGCCGAGCAGGATCGCGCGCACCGGCACGCCGCGCTTGTTGACCTTCGCGAGCGCGGCCGGCGCGTCGCCGTGGCGGGTCAGCGCGAACAGCATCCGCGACGCCGCATAGAGGCCCGAGTTGAGCGCGGACAGCACGGCCGTCAGCACGATCGCGTTCATCACGTTGGCGGCAGCGGGCAGGCCCATCACTTCGAGTGCGCTCACGTACGGCGTGGCCATCTGATGCGAGTTCCACGGCACCAGCGCGACGACGAGCGCGACCGAGCCAACGTAGAACACCAGCACGCGCGTGATCACCGAATTGGTGGCCTTCGCAACCGCTTTCGCCGGTTCCTTCGCCTCGGCCGCCGCGATCGTGACGATCTCGGCGCCGAAGTAGAAGCCGGTCGCCGCGACCGCCCCGCTCATCACCGGCCCGATGCCGAGCGGCATGAAGCCGCCGTGGCCGAGCAGCGTCGGCAGCACCGACGTCGTGTGCATCGACGCGGGCCACAGGCCGAGCACGTAGAGGCCGCCGAGGAACAGGAACACCATGATCGCGCCGACCTTGATCGACGAGAACCAGAACTCGAACTCGCCGTAGCTGCCGACCGAGATCAGGTTCGTGAGCGTCAGCACGACCAGCAGCGCGAGGCTGATGATCCACGCTGGCGTATCGGGCAGCCAGAACTGGATCAGCTTGGCGCCGGCCACCGCTTCGAGCGCGACGACGATCACCCAGAAATACCAGTACATCCAGCCGGTCAGGAAGCCCGCCATCTTGCCGGGCCCGCGCCAGTTGCCGAACGCGAGCCGCGCGTATTCGTAGAACGAACCGACGGCCGGCATCGCGCATGCCATCTCGCCGAGCATCCGCATCACGAGCACGACGAGCCCGCCCGTGATCAGGAACGACAGGATCGCGGCCGGCCCGGTCTGCTGAATCACCACGCCGCTGCCGACGAACAGCCCGGCACCGATCACGCCGCCAAGCGCGATCATCGTCATGTGGCGCTGCTTGAGCCCACACTTCAGGTCACTCTGATTCGAGGGTTGCATGTCTTCTCCATATCCAGTTGTCCGGACGCCGCCCGCACGCCACCATCGGGTGAGCGCGGGCGCCGCCGGCGACGGCGCGTGCAGGGGCGCCTGCAGCCCCGGCCGCACGGATTTCTATTGCTTTTATTGTGTTCGACCGCCCGGCGCGCGTTGTGTCACGCCGGGCGATATGCACTACGTTCAGGGCTTTTCGTCGTTCCTGAAGTAAGACAGGTAGAGCATCCGTTGCCCGAGGCGCCGGAACGGCGCGAACGGGTGGCCAGGCAGCGGCGACGTGAAGATCGGCAGCGTCTGCCGTGCGCCCTTCCCCGCGATCTGCTCGGCCAGCCGGCGGCCGGCCTGCTGCGAGTACGACACGCCGTTGCCGCCGTAGCCGAGCGCGTAGTACACCGACTGCCGCGGGTCGGGCTGGCACACGCGCGGCATCATGTCGTGGCTCACGTCGACCCAGCCCCACCATGAGTAGTCGATCTCCACGCCGCGCAGCGCGGGAAACTTGCGCGCCATCCCGTCCTTCAGCAATTCGAAGTGACGCGGGTTCGGCGCATCGTCACCGGTGATCGCGCTGCGGCTGCCGATCTGCAAGCGGCGATCCGGCAGGAAGCGATAGTAGAAGCGCAGCGTGCGCGTATCGGTCAGCACCTGCGTCGTGCGGAAATTGCACGCGTCGATCTCCGCGTCGGTGAGCGGGCGCGTGACCATCGAGTTCGACAGGATCGGCATCACCTTGCTGCGCAGCGACGGATGCAGCGTCTGCGCGGTGTACGCGCCGGTCGCGATGCCCACCGCGCGGGCCCGCACGACGCCGCCGGGCGTGCGCAGGTGGTGCACGCCATCGATCGTCTCGAAGCCGAGCACCGGGCTGCTCGTATGCACCTTCGCGCCGGCTTCGCGCGCGAGGCGCAGGTAGCCGAACGCGAGCTTCAGCGCGTGGATGCCGATGCCTTCCGGCTCGTGCAGCGCGCCGGCCGCTTCGTGGTCGTTGATGAATTCGCGGCGGAAGGTTTCGGCGCTCAGCAGCTCGGACGGATAGCCGAATACGTCCTTCCACACCTTCGCCTCGGCCGCGAGCCTGGCCATGATGCGCGGACGATGCGCGATCAGGAAATGGCCGCCCGGCTGCGGGTCGCAGTCGATTTCCGCCGCGAGCGACTTGAAGTTCTCGAAGCCTTCGAGGATCTCGTCGTGCATCTTCAGCGCAACGTCCTTGCCCCAGCGCTCGATCCACTGCGAGCGCGACAGCCGGCCCGATGCGTTCTGCCCCTGCCCGCCGTTGCGGCTGCTGCAGCCCCAGCTCGTGCGGTTGGCTTCCAGCACGACGGCCTTGATGCCATGGTCCCGCGCGAGGCACAGCGCGGTCGCGAGGCCCGTGTAGCCGGCGCCGATGATCGCGACGTCGACATCGAGATCGCGCGTCACGGGGCCGTCGTCGGGCGGCGGGGTGCCGGCCGTCGCGACCCAGTAGGTCGGCGCGTACTGCCTGCCGCACCCGGGCCCCGGCGACACGAGCGGATCGTAGGTCGGGTCGTAACGCGTATCGTTCGGCCGGCCGCCGGCGAAGCCGCTCGCGGTGCGTTCGATGGAAGGGGTCGACATGCTCAGACCTCCGACGCGGGCTGGCCTGCCGCGCCGCAACGGGCGCGCGAGGCGATTCGACTGACTGATGCGGGGCGCACGCTCGCCGCACGGGCGAATGCTGCCGACTGCCTGTTGGTCATGCCTGTCTCCTGATCGTTCTCTTCGGGTCGATCGTGTGCAGATGCTTCAATGCGGCGATCTGTCGAGGAAAGTGTAGGCAGGCCGATTTGTCGCAGGTAGGGCCAGTCGACCGGATTCGCTTGGACCAGCGTGTGGGCGGCCGAATGGCGGGCAGACGGTGGTGGGTCGCGATCGGCAGGGGGACGCGGCGCGAGCCTGGCACCACCGGGAGATCGATCAGCCGGCAGCATCGGACGACCGGCTGACGGCAGCGGTCAGAGGCGTGGGCATGGGCATGGGCATGGGCATGGGCGTTGGCGTAGCCGTGGCCGTCGTCGTTGGCTCGGGTGTCGGCTCAGGTGTGGGCACGGCACCGACCGACGACCGCCCCGCCGATACGACCCCGCGCCCCGCCCCACCCGCTGTCACATCGCGCGCACCGCGACGCCGTCCACGCCGCCGCGCTTCTCGATCGCCCGCGCGGACACGATCGACAGGAGTGCAGACAACATCACGTAAACCCCGACGAGCCACGGCGCCCCGCCGTTCACGCGCAGCAACGCGGTCGCAACGATCGGCGTGAGGCCGCTCGCGAAGATGCCCGACACCTGGTAGACGAACGAGATGCCCGTGTAACGCACGTTCGCGTCGAACAGCTCCGCGAACAGCGCGGCCTCCGGCCCGTACGCCATCGCGTAGAAGATCCCGAACGGGATCACCAGCGCGAGCCACACGGCGAGCAGGTGGGTCGACTGCGTCTGCAACAGCCAGAACGCGGGCAGCACCGACAGCCCGCACAGCGTCGCGCCCCACCGGTACACGCGTGCGCGGCCGAGCCGGTCGGACAGCCCGCCGAACACCGGGATGAACACGCACATCACGACCGCCGCGCTCATCACGCCGAGCAGCGCATCGCCGCGCGAGATCGACAGGTTGCGCGTCATGTAGCCGATCGAGAACACCGCGAACACGTTGAAGAACACGCCGTCGATATAGCGCGCGCCCATCCCGAGCAGGATCGCCTCACGATAGTTGGCGAGCAACTCGACGACCGGCAGCTTCGTATCGCGCCGCTGGCGCTTGAGCGCGACGAACTCGGGCGTATCGGCCACCCGCGTGCGGATGTAGAAGCCGACCGCGACCAGCAGCAGCGACGCCGCGAACGCGACGCGCCAGCCCCACGCGAGAAAGGCGGCATCCGGCAGCGCACGCGACAACGCCGCGACCACGCCGGCCGCGAGACACAGCCCGATCGCGAGCCCGATCTGCGGCAGGCTCGCATACAGCCCGCGCCGGTGCGGCGGCGCGTACTCATACGCCATCAGCACCGCGCCGCCCCACTCGCCGCCCAGGCCGATGCCCTGCAGCACGCGCAGCGTCAGCAGCAGCACCGGCGCCCACATGCCGATCTGCGCATAAGTCGGCAGGAACGCGACGCCGGCCGTCGACACGCCCATGATCAGCATCGTCAGGATCAGCGCGGACTTGCGCCCGACGCGGTCGCCGAGATGGCCGAACAGCAAGCCGCCGAGCGGCCGCGTGATGAAGCCGACCGCAAACGTCGCATACGCGAGCATCGTCGACACGAACGCGTCGCCGGCCGGAAAGTACTGCTTGTCGAACACGATGCCGGCGACCACGCCGTACAGGAAAAAGTCGTACCACTCGACGGTCGCGCCGATCACGCTGGCCGCGGCCACGCGTCGGACGACCCGGGAATCGATTGCCATGCGAGCTTCTCCAGGTAAGGATGCGCCGCAACCCGCCCCGGCGCCGTACCGGCGGGGGCATCGATGAACGCGCGGCGGCCGTCCGGGCGCAGGCGCACGGGCCACGCGGGTGATGCGTGGCGACGCCCTACGCGAGCGCCTCGGCGGCCGGCGCGACGCTGTGGCCGCGATCGGCCGCGCGCGCGTCCTCGAGGATCATGTCGGACGCCTTCTCGGCGACCATCACGATCGGCACGTTGGTATTGCCCGATACGAGGGTCGGCATGATCGAGCAGTCGACCACGCGCAGCCCGCGCGTGCCGTACACGCGCAGCCGCTCGTCGACGACCGCGAGCGGATCGCTCGCGACGCCCATTTTCGCGGTGCCGGACGGATGGAAGATCGTCTGCCCGTATTCCCGGCAGAACTCGAGCAGCTCGTCGTCAGTCTGCGCGTCCGCGCCCGGCCGCACCTCGCGCTTCATCAGCGGCGCCATCGGCTCGGTGGCCGCGACGCGGCGCGCGAAGCGCACGCCGGCCACCGTCGTGCGGCGGTCGCGCTCCGTGTCGAGATAGTTCGGCTGGATCGACGGCGCATCGCGCGCATCGTCGGTGCGGATGCGCACGGTGCCGCGCGATTCGGGCCGCAGCTGGCAGATCGAATACGTGCAGCCGGGAAACGGATGCACGCTGCCGCCGGCCGAATCGGCCGACAGTGTCGAGAAATGGAACTGGATGTCCGGCGTCGCCGATTCGTCCGGCAGCGCACGGCAGAACATCCCGCCCTGGTTGATGCCGATCGCGAGCGGGCCGCCACGGAACAGCGCCCACTGCAGCCCCATCTTCGCGCGGCCGATCCACGAATGCAGTTCGTCGTTGGTCGTGATCGGCTTCGTCACTTCGTAGATCAGACGAATCTGCAGGTGATCCTGCAGGTTCTCGCCGACACCCGCGCGATCGGCGACGACCGGAATCCCGTGCCGGTTCAGGAGCGCGGCCGGCCCGACGCCCGACACCTGCAGCAGTTGCGGCGACTGCAACGCGCCGGCCGCGAGAATCACCTCGCGCAGCGCGCGCACCTCGTGCACCTTGCCATGCTGGACGTACCGCACGCCGGCCGCCTGCGCGCCGTCGAACAGCACCTTCAGCGCCTGCGCATCGGTTTCGACATGCAGGTTCGGCCGCCCGCGCGCGGGCTTCAGGTACGCCACCGCCGTCGAGCAGCGCAGCCCGTTGCGCGTGGTGAGCTGGTAATAGCCGACGCCTTCCTGGTCGCCCGTGTTGAAATCGTCGACCGTGCGCACGCCGAGCCGGTTCGACGCGGCCACGAACGCATCGACGAGTTCGTGCCGCTGCCGGATCGCGGACGCCCACAGCGGGCCGCCGGTGCCGCGCGTGGGCCCGTCGCCGAGCGTGTTGTGTTCGAGCTTGCGGAAATACGGCAGGCACTCGCGCCAGCTCCAGCCGCGATTGCCGAGTGCGGCCCAATGGTCGTAGTCCTGCTGCTGCCCGCGCACGTAGATCAGCCCGTTGATCGAGCTGCAGCCGCCGAGCGTGCGGCCGCGCGGCCAGTACAGGCGGCGGTTGTGCATGTTCGGATCGGGATCGGTATGGAAGCCCCAGTTGTACACGGGGTGGAACATCGTCTTGCCGTACCCGATCGGCACGTGGATCCACATGTAGCGGTCGGCGGGGCCCGCTTCCAGCAGGCACACCGTATGGCGGCCGCCGTCGGACAGCCGGTTGGCGAGGACGCAACCGGCCGATCCCGCGCCAACCACGACATAGTCGAAGCTGCGTGTCATTCCGTGTCTCCGTTCCGGGGTTTTGGAAAAATCCGGTATGTTTTGTCCAAATTTATTGAGCACACGGAACGCATACAAGCCGATTTATTATCCACACCACGAATGTGGTACAAAAACCGTTCAATTCGTTTCATTTCCCTCGCCCACACCATCCCGGGACGCACGCCGATCCCGACGGAGGAGACACATGCGCGAAACCGCCCCCGCGCCGCCCGATGGCGCGCCCGCCGACGACGCGCGCGTCCTGCGCGCGCTCGCGGTGCTCGAAGCACTCGCGTCGGCCGGCCAGCCCTACACGCTGTCGCAGCTCGCCGCGCGGCTGCACATTCCAAAGGCGACGCTGCTGCGCCTGATCGAATCGCTCGAAACGCGCGGCTACGTGATTCACATGCCCGACTCGCGCGGCCATGATCGCGGCATCGCGCTCGGCCCGCGCGCCGCGCAGTTCGCGCTCGCGGCGCTGTCGAACAACACCTTCACGCGCGGCTGCCGCTCGGTGCTGCGCTCGCTCGTCGACGTGCTCGGCGAGACCTGCAACCTCACCGCGCTCGACGGCGACACGGTGCTGTACGTCGAACGCGTCGAGACGACCGAGCCGCTACGGCTCGAGATGCGGCCCGGCATGCGCGTGCCACTGCATTGCACGGCGAGCGGCAAGCTGTTCCTGTCGCAGATGAATGCGCTGGAGCGCAATGCGATGCTCGCGCGGCTCACGCTGAAGAAGATGACCTACCGGACGCTGACCGATGCGCAGTTGCTCGCGGCCGAGCTCGACCGGCTCGCCGCGCGCGGCGTCGGGATCGACAACGAGGAATTCGTGCGCGGGATGGTGGCGGTTGCGGTGCCCGTGAAGGAGGCAGCGAGCGGCCGCGTGCTCGCGGCGCTCGCCGTGCATGCGCCGACCGCGCGCGCGACGCTCAACGACTTGCTGGAGAACGTGCCGAAGATGCGGGAAGCGGCGACGCGGCTCGCGCCGCTGCTGCATGCGGCTGAGGGCGTGCCGCCGGGTTGATGCGGCCGCGCGCGGTCACACCGCTATGCCGTCACACGTTCACGCCAGGTGATAACGCAGCCAGAAAGTCTCGCGGCAGGCGTTGTCGAACGTCATCCGCGTCGGGCCGATCGCTTGCGCATCGGGATGGCGCAGCACGTCGTAGTCGATCCAGCATTCCGCGCACAGCAGGTCGGACGGCGCGCGGTCCTGCTCGACCGAGCGGCGCACGATCGCGCCGTTGTCGAAGCGGTATTCGGTTTCGTCGCGCGTGACTTCGACGTCGTCGTCGGTCCAGCGGTCGTGCGACGTCGCGTGCGACACGATCGACACGGGGCCCGAGAGTCCGTGGATCGCGGCGACGTAGGAAATAAGCTTGTCCATGGCGAGGCGGCAAGGAAACAGATGGCCGCATCGCGCAACGCATGCTGCGCGATACGGCCCGAGCGGCGAGTATAGCCGCGCACCGAAGACCTTGCCGCCGGCGGGGTTTCGCGCGCTACGCCTCCAGCGCGAGCAACGCGAACGTCGCGAGCCAGTGCTCGCCCATGTAGTCGCCGGCCACGTGCGCGAGTGCGCTCGCGAGATGCCGGTCGGCCGCGTCGAGCAGCTTCGCGCGCCGCGCATCGCCTTCCGGCAGCGCGCCGGCGAGCGCCCGTTGGCACCACGCGCGGCTCAGGTTCAGCCCGTCGAGGTGCGCGATCTTGCCGTCGCTGCGATCGCTGACCGTCGCCGGCTCGAACAGCGTGGCCGGCTCGCCGCGCGCGAGATCGGGCAGGAAGCGCGCGAACCAGCCGTCGAATTCGGCGGCCGGCAGCACGCGCCGCATCAGCTCCGCCTCCATCAGCGCGGGCGACAGGAACTCGTCACCCGACGGCTCCCACGCCTGGCACGCGACATCGTTCAGGTGCCAGCGCTTCGCGGTATCGACGATCAGCGCCGCGAGCCCGTCGCGCTGCGTATCGCGTGCGAAGTCGAGCGTGAGCGCCAGCGCGAACGCGGTGTTGAAGTGCGTGCCGACGCGCAGCGGATAGGTCGCTTTCGGCAGGAAGGTCTCGAAGCGCGACACGAACAGGTCGGTCAGCGGCGCCATCGTCTTCGCCCAGCGAGCGGCCTGCGGCATCGCCCCCTTCAGCGCGAGCCGCTCCAGCTGCGCCGACAGCGCGAGCAGCCACGCCCAGCCGTACGGCCGCTCGAAACCGGCGTTGTGCGGCCGCGCGAGATACGCGCGCTCGCCGGCAACGTTCGCCTCGGTGAAGTGCGCGTCGACGATCGCGACGATGCGTTCGGCCTCCGGCAATGCCGGATAGCGTTCGAGCACGCGCAGCACGAGCCAGTAGCCGTGCACGCACGAGTGCCAGTCGTAGCTGCCGTAGAAGATCGGGTGAAGTGCGCGCGGCCCCTGCACGTCGTGCGGGCCTTCGAGCGAATGCGTGAGCTTGTTCGGATATTCGCGGGTCAGGTGCGCGAGCGCGAGCGACGCGAATTTCGAGGCGAGTTCGGGGGTCAGTCGGTCGGTCATGGGGATCTCGTCAGAAGCGGAATGCGAACGCGTACATCAGCAGCGTGTTCACGGCGAGCAGCAGCAAGGCCGTCGGCCACTGCACCTTGATCACGCCATTCTTGTCCTTCAGTTCGAGCAGCGCCGCCGGCACGATGTTGAAGTTCGCGGCCATCGGCGTCATCAGCGTACCGCAGAAGCCGCTCAGCATCCCGATCGCGCCGACGATCGCCGGGTTGCCGTGGAACTGGTGGACGATCAGCGGCAGGCCGATGCCGGCCGTCATCACGGGGAACGCGGCGAAGCCGTTGCCCATGATCATCGTGAACAACGCCATGCCGACCGTGTAGGCCGCGACCACCGCGAACGGCGAATCGATCGGCACCCACGCCTTCACGAGCCCCGACACCACGCCGCCGACACCGGCCACCGCGAACAGCGCGCCGAGCGCCGCGAGCATCTGCGGCAGGATCGCGGCCCAGCCGACCGCGTCCATCGTGTGGCGTGCCTCCTTCACCGCATGCACGGGCGAATCGCGCAGCATCGCGAGCGCGACGGCGAACGCGACGAGCGTGCCGAGCACGAGCGAGATCAGCGTCACGCTCTTCTGCTCGACGAACGGCACGAGCTTCAACGCGAACGTGCCGATCAGCGTGACGACCGGAATCAGCAGCGCGGGCAGGAACAACGTGTTGCCGAAACGCTGCGCGAGCGTCTCGCGCCGCACGGCCGCCGCTTCCCCGGCTTCGTCGGACTTGCCGCGCCCGAGCTTGCCCGAGCCGGCGATCACCGCGAGCGCGATCGCGAGGCAGCCCGTCACGAAATGCGGCAGCAGCGCGCCGAACAGGAACGTGAGCGCGTAGATCGCCCAGAACGCGAAATTGACGATGCGGCGCGGGTTCGTGCGGTCGGTCAGGTTGAAGAAGGCGAACGCGGCGAACATCAGCCCCGCGAGCGTGTACAGCGATTCGAGGCCGATCATCGCGCGCCCTCCTGCCCCACCAGGCCGAAGCCGCGCGTGAGCCGGCGGTCGAGCAGCGCGAGGCGCGTGCAGTGGATCAGGAGTGCGGCGATCGCGGTCGGGATCGCCCACACCGACAGATGCAGCGGCTCGATGGAGATGCCGTTCTGTTCGAGAAAGCCCTTGATCAGCAGAATCGACTGGATCGCGATGAAGATGTCCTCGCCGAAGAACACGGCGACGTTGTCGGCGCCCGACGCATGCGCGCGGATCTGCTGGCGCACCGCTTCGGGCAGCTCGCCATGCCGGTTGACCGCGGCGGCCTCGGCCATCGGCGCGATCAGCGGCCGCACCATCTGCGCATGGCCGCCGAGCGACGTGAGACCGAGCGCGGCGGTCGCCTGGCGCAACACGAAGTACAGCATCAGCACGCGGCCCGTGGTGGCCGCCTGCACGCGCGAGATCATCCGCTTCGCCTGCTCCTTGAGCCCGTTGCGCTCGAGCAGCGCGATCACCGGCAGCGTCAGCCAGATGAGCCCCATGTAGCGGTTTTCGGTGAACGCCTTGCCGAACGCGCTGACGATGTCGACGAGATTCAGCCCGCCCGCCAGCCCCGTCGCGAGCCCCGCGATCGTGACCACCAGCAGCGCATTGAAGCGCAGCGCAAAACCGATCACGACGATCGGCACCCCAATCAGCACCAGCATTGCTCCTCCTTGTGTCGAATGCACGGCGCCTTGGCAACGCGCCGCCTGCCCGGTTTGGACCGGGCTCTGACGGCGCAATCTAACACGAGACTTTATCGACAAAAAGTCGACAATTTACTGCTCCGGGTAAACGTTGAAGTGTGCGAACGCCGTGCCCGGGCCAGGTGTCGGTGGTGTTTCATCCGAGGAATCGGGGACGCGAACGCGCCGGTTGCCGCACGCGCGTCAGCGCCCCGGCCGGCGGCGTGCAGTGGCCCGCCGCGCGTGGCGGAGCCCCGGTGCGCCGACTACACTGGAAAGCATCGGCAACGGACGGGAGAGCCGCCATGATTGACGTATTCCAGACCATCGGCAGCCGCGCGTTCTCCGCTCATCTGGCGAAGGACGGGATGGTGACGCTGATGGAGCAACGCCATGAGGTCGATCGCGTGACGCTCGCGACCGCATATGCCGCGCTCGTCGAGGAGTCCGAGCAGGAAGCCGACCTGCTCGACGCGACGGTCGAAGGGATGATGCGCGCGCTGATCCAGGGGTACGCGCGCAGCCATTGACGGCGCGCCCTCGCCCGTCGGAGCGGATGACGGGCAGCCCCGGGCGCTACGCGGCCGGCTTACCGGCGCCCATGTCGAACCACCGGCCCGCGCGCAGTTGCCGGTAGTCGGCCTGCGTGAAGATCCTCAGCAGGTTCGCGACCGCGCCGTTGCTGGCGCGGTCGAGTTCCGTCATGAACGCTTCGACCTCGTCGCGGCCGGCAAACAGGATCGTGCGAAAGTAGCGTTCGCGTTCCGCGTCGGACAGGTTCGTTGCGCGCAGCTGGTACGGATGGTGAAGCGCCGCGAACAGGAAGTAAAAGCGCTCGGCGTCGTCGCGCAGCACGCGCACCGCGTCCGGATCGACCGGAAAATCGCGGTGGAACGACGCATGCCCGCTCTCGATGGGGATCCGGTACAGCAAGCGGCCGTCGTGCTCGGTCACGATCGGCGCATACGGATCGCGGCTGACCAGCAGGGTGTCGGGCACGGTCATCCGGCATTCTCCCGTCGTTTTCATCGAAGCCGCCACGGTAACATGCCGGCTTCCACGGCCGGTCGTGCCGAAACGGCCGGACCGGCATGCGCGGGCCGACCCGGCTCCCCTGCTGTCGGCAAACACCGCACCGTCATAGAGGAAACGCACTGAAACGGCACCATGCGCGAATTTTTCGATTGCCGCCGCCCGCGCCGCATGACAGCATGCGGGCGTCGCCAACCCAAAAGAATGCCGTGCCGTCCGGCCGCCGATGCCGTCCGGCGGCGCCGAACAGGCAGCCCCTTCCATGAACCCGGCCCACCTCCAACACTACGAACCGACCGGAGAATTCCGCTTGTGAACATCGGCATCGTCAACGACCTCCCGCTTGCCGTCGAGGCGATGCGCCGCGCGATCGCGCGCCGGCCCGAGCACCGCGTGCTGTGGGTCGCGACCGACGGCGCGCAAGCCGTCGAGCTGTGCGCCGCGCAGCCGCCCGACGTCGTGCTGATGGACCTGATCATGCCGAAGTTCGACGGGATCGAAGCGACGCGGCGGATCATGCGATCCGAACGACCGTGCGCGATCCTGATCGTGACGAGCTGCATCGGCGCGAATGCCTGGCGCGTGTTCGAGGCGATGGGCGCCGGCGCGCTCGACGCGGTCGATACGCCGCGGCTCGGCGACGGCGCCGCCGGCGACACGACCCGCCTGCTGCTCGCGAAGATCGACCAGATCGGCCGCCTGCTCGACGCGCCCGGCGGCACGCGCGTCGCCGGCACGGCCTCCCGCGCCGGCGGCGGCCCGCTGGTCGCGATCGGCGCATCGGCCGGCGGCCCCGGCGCGCTCGCGTCGGTGCTCGGCGGCCTGCCGGCCGATTTCAGCGCCCCGATCGTGATCGTCCAGCACGTCGACCGCGCGTTCGCCGAAGGCATGGCGCAATGGCTCGACGGCCAGACGCCGCTCGCCGTGCGCGTCGCGCGCGAAGGCGACCGCCCGCAGCCGGGCGTCGCGCTGCTCGCCGCGACCGACGACCACCTGCGCATCACCCGTGCCGGCACGCTCGAATACACGCGCGAGCCGGCCGCGACGCCGTATCGCCCGTCGGTCGACGTGTTCTTCAACAGCCTGACCGAGCACTGGCCCGGCCGCGTGATCGGCGTGCTGCTCACCGGGATGGGCCGCGACGGCGCGATCGGCCTGAAGGCGCTGCGGATGAAGGGCTACCATACGATCGCGCAGGACGAGGCGACGAGCGCCGTGTACGGCATGCCGAAGGCGGCCGCGACGCTCGGCGCGGCGCGCGCGATCCTGCCGCTCGGGCGCATCGCGGGCGAGCTGGCGGCGCTCGCGAAAATCTGAGCCCGACGATGAACACGCGCAACACCCATGCCGGCCCTGCAACAACCGCAACAACCCGCCTCGACCATGACCATTGACCTGACTCGCCCGCCAGGCGGCCCCTACACGCCGCCCGTCGACGTGCCGGCGATGGTGCTGCTGGTCGATGACCAGACGATCGTCGCGGAAGCCGTGCGGCGCGCGCTCGTCGACGAGGAAGGCATCGATTTCCACTACTGCCCGCGTTCGGACGACGCGATGGCCACCGCGATCGAGACGCGGCCGACCGTGATCCTGCAGGACCTCGTGATGCCCGGCACCGACGGGCTGAGCCTCGTGAAGGCGTACCGCGCGAATCCGGCGACGCGCGACGTGCCGATCATCGTGCTGTCGACGCAGGAAGAGCCCGTGATCAAGAGCGCCGCGTTCGCGGCCGGCGCGAACGACTACCTCGTGAAGCTGCCCGATCGCATCGAGCTCGTCGCGCGCGTGCGCTACCACTCGCGCTCGTACATGAACCTGCTGCAGCGCGACGAGGCCTACCGCGCGCTGCGGCAATCGCAGCAGCAGTTGCTCGAAGCCAATCTCGAGCTGCGGCGCCTCACGCATTCCGACGGCCTGACCGGGCTGTCGAACCGGCGCTATCTCGACGAATACCTTGCCGCCGAGTGGCGGCGCGGCACGCGCGAGCGCAGCGAGCTGTCGCTGCTGATGATCGACGTCGACAACTTCAAGCTGTACAACGACACGTACGGCCACGTGTCGGGCGACAGCGTGCTCAAGCAGATCGCGTCGACCATCGAGCGCTGCCTCGGCCAGTCGGGCGATCTCGCCGCGCGTTTCGGCGGCGAGGAATTCGCGGTGGTGATGCCGGCCACGTCGCCGGGCGCCGCGCGGCTGCTCGGCGAGAAGATCCGCCTCGCGGTCGAGGCGCTGCGGCTGCGGCACGCGCATTCGTCGACGGGCAACACCGTGACGATCAGCATCGGCGGCGCGAGCATCGTGCCGATGCCCGGCCTGCCGACGACGCTGCTGATCGAAGCGGCCGACCGTGCGCTCTATCGCGCGAAGCACGCAGGCAAGAACCGCGTCGAGATCGATGCGACGCCGACGGCGCCGGTCCCCGGCGGGTTCGGCGGGCCGCGCGTCGACTGAGCGCCGAACGCCGAACGCGCGCCGCGCTCACATGGCGCCGAGCCGGCGCGCGTAGTCGCTCGGGTCCAGCGGGCGGCTGAACAGATAGCCCTGCTGCATGTCGCAGCCGATCTGCTGCAGGAACCACGATTGCGCCTGCGTCTCGACCCCTTCTGCCGTGACCTTCATCCCGAGCGAATGCGCCATCGCGACCACGGCCTGCGTGATCGCCACCGAGTCGTGATGATCGGGCACGCCCGACACGAACGAGCGGTCGACCTTCAGGTTGTGCAGCGGAAAGCGCTTCAGGTAGGCGAGCGATGAATAGCCGGTGCCGAAATCGTCGACCGAGATCCGCACGTTCATGTCCGTGAGCGCCTCGAGCATCGGCAGCACGGTGTCCGTGTCATTCATCAGCAGTCCTTCGGTAATCTCGAGTTCGAGCGCGGACGGATCGAGCCGAGTCTGCGCAAGGCAGCGACCGACCGATTCGACGAGCCCTTCGTGGAACTGCCGCGGCGACAGGTTGACGGCCAGCATCAGGTCGGGCGCGATCGTGCGGCGCCATTCGGCCGCCTGCCGGCACGCGGTTTCGAGCACCCACTGGCCGATCGCGACGATCAGCCCCGTATCTTCCGCGACCGGAATGAACTCCGCCGGCGACATCGGCCCGAGCTCGGGGCTCGTCCAGCGCAACAGCGCCTCGGCGCCGACCGTGCGGCCGCTGCGCGCGTCGACGACGGGCTGATACGCGAGCCGCAGCATGTCCGACGACAGCGCGCGCCGCAGCGACTGCTCGATCGCGAAGCGGCGCTGCAGCCGCAGGTTGAGTTGTGCGGTGAAGAACGTGAAGTGGTTGCGGCCGCGCTGCTTCGCGTCGTACATCGCCGAATCGGCATTGCGCATCAGCGTGACGGCATCGTCGCCGTCGCGCGGCGCGACGCTGATCCCGATCGACACGCCGAGCCAGTATTCGTTGTTCGCGATCGCGAACGGCTTCGCGATCGCGTCGATCACCTCGCGCGCGAGCACCGCGAGCCGGTCGGGATCGTCGCAGTCGTCGACGAGGATCACGAACTCGTCGCCGCCGACCCGCGTCAGCGCGTACTGGCCGCCGCCGCAGGCCGCGAGCCGAGCGGCCACGCTGCGCAGCAGCGCGTCGCCCGCGTCGTGGCCGGCCGTGTCGTTGACCTTCTTGAAACCGACGAGATCGATGAACAGGATCGCGACGCGCGCGGGCCCGCCCGCCGCATCGTGTCCGCCGAACAGCTCGCGCATGCGGTCGCCGAGCCAGCGGCGGTTGTAGAGGCCCGTCAGCGCATCGCGCGTCGCCAGGTAGCGCAACTGCTGCTGCGCCTCGCGCACGGGGCCGATGTCGTTGAACGACACGAGCACCGAATCGGCCTGCGTCTCGCCCGGCCTCACGATCGGCACCGCGTTGCCGCGCACCCAGATGATGTCGCCGTCCGCCAGGCCGAAGCCGACCGTGTAGCCGAGCATCGGCGTGGAAGTCTCGAGCGCGCGCCGGCTCGGCCAGTCGTCGGGCGCGATCGGCGTGCCGTCCTCGTGCAGCTTGCGCAGGATCACCGTCGACAGCCGGCGGCCGACGAGGTCGCCCGTCACGCGCATCATCCGGTTCGCACTCGGGTTGCTCGCGATGACGATGCCGTCGCGCGACACCACGAGAATCCCTTCGTTCAGGCTGTTGACCACGAGCCGGTGATGTTCCTCGCTGCGCGCGAGCTGTCGTGCGATCCGGTCCTGGTGCACCGCGAGGCCGACGCTGTTGCCGATGTCGCGCAACAGTTCGGTTTCCTCGTCGCCCGGCCGGCGCGGCGTGCGGTAATAGACGGCGAATGCGCCGAGCACGACGCCCGCTTCGTCGAGGAACGGCACCGACCAGCACGCGCGCAAGCCCAGCGGCAATGCGACGGCCCGGTAGTCGGCCCACAGGGGATCGGTTTCGATGTCTTCGACGACGACCATCCGGCGCAGGTACATCGCCGTGCCGCACGAGCCGGCCGCAGGCCCGATCGACGCGCCTTCGATCGCCGCGCTGTACCGCACGGGCAGCGATGGCGCGGCACCGACGTGCACGTGCACGCCGTCGGTGTCGAGCAGCAGGATCGTGCACGACGCGCCGTCGCCGAGCAACGCCTCGGCGCGCCGGCAGACCTCGACGAGCAGCTCCGGCAGCGGTGTGTTGCGCGTGATCAGCCTCAGCACGCTTTGCTCGGATGCGAGCACTTCCGCCGCGAGCCCGAGACTGTAACGAGAACTTTGCGGTTCGGTATTCAAATTGAATCCTGCCGTCTGTCCGATCGGGTCTGATGCGCCCGATTCGTTTTCGATCCTTCGTGCCGTATTTCGCTCCGGGTTTACGCCGATGCCCGGTGCGCCCCGTATTGCGCGCGGTGCCAACACGCGCCGAAATACATTTAACACCAATCCGTGGCAAGCGGCGCATCCACGTGCATCAGGGCTTACGCGTGGTCGGCACGGCGGTTGCAACCGGCAGTCAGCTCGCCGAAAGACTTGCGCACGGCGCGACAACCCGGGGCAACGCCGCGCGGGGTGCGCGGCGAGCCTGCAAACCGTTCGTCAGATTGTGGCGACGCCCGGCTCCGTTCGCCTTCATGCCACCGCGCCGGGTTCCATGCGCGTCACGGCCTTCAATGCATCGATCGCGGCCGCGACCGACACGCCCGCGGGTGCCGAATACAGCGCGCCGACCGTTTCCGGCATCGTCGACAGCTTCAGCGGCAACCGGCCGACCCGCTCCCCCGCGCGCACGGCCAGCTCGAACGCGCGGGCCGACTGCACGAACAGGCAAGGCGACTGCCCGGCCACCACGCGGTTGGTCTGCCATGACACCGATTCCATCAGCACGGGCGGTGGCGGCAAGCCCGCATTCGCGAACTCGGCATCCAGCGCCGTGCGCGCGGGCGACCCGAGCGGCGGCGCGATCCACGGGAACGCGGCCGCGTCGCGCCAGCCGATCCGCGCGCGCCTGAGCAGCGGATGGCGCGGCCCGCATACGACGATCATGTCGTCGCGATACAGCGGCGCGACGTCGAGCCCCGCGCTCAGCGCCGACGCGTCGAGCCGGCACACGAGCAGGTCGAGCTCGTGACGCTGCGCCTGCGCGAGCATCCGGTCGAGCGTGTCCTCGCGCACGTTGAGCTGCACCGCGCGGCCGGCTTCCCGCAGCCACGCCAGCGCGCCCGGAATCAGTTGCGGCGCCATGTTCGGCAGCAGGCCGATCGATACCGGGCGGCCGGTGCCGGTGCGCAACGCATCGAACGCGGGCGCGACGCCGCGCATGTCGGTCAGCACGCGGCCGATGCATTCGAGCAGCGCATCGCCGTAGACGGTCGGCGCGACGCGCCGCGACGTGCGTTCGAACAGCGGCAGGCCGAGCGCGTCCTCGAGCTCGCGCAGCCATTTCGACAACGCGGGCTGCGTGATCGACGCGGCCTCGGCCGTGCGCGCGAAGCTGCGCGTGCGCCCGAGCGAGTCGAGCGTTTCCATGTCGCGCACGCGCAGCCGGCGCAGCGCCTGCGCGATGCGCTGCTCGTGGGCCGGCGCGCCGGGCGGCGCGAGCGGTTCCGGCCGCGTGCGGTGGGCCGGGCCGCGTGGATCGTAGGTCACGGGCGCCTCCGTCATTCATATTCGTCAGGTTATCGATCGACCCTGATCTTTCATCGATCGATACACGATCCTGCCGCATAGTCGTCCGCATGAAAACCCCCGGCACGAGCCGGCATGACCAGGAGACAGCCGACGTGAAAGACGATCAGGACACCCCCGCCGCCGAACCCACCCCGCGGCGCCAGTTCCTCAAGCGGGCCGGCGCGGCCGTCGCGGCGGCCGGCTTCGGCGCCGACGCGCTGGCCGCGAGCGCGCCGCCGGTCGCCCCGGTCGCCGCCGGCGCGGGCGTCGATCCCGCGCCCGCGTTCCACGGCGCGACGACCGCCCCCGCCGCGCCGCCCGCCGGCTACAACATCCTGTTCATCCTGACCGACCAGGAGCGCCACTTCGATCGCTGGCCGTTCCCGGTGCCGGGCCGCGAAGCGCTGCGCCGCGACGGCATCACGTTCATGCACCACCAGATCGCCGCCTGCGTGTGCTCACCGTCGCGCTCGACGGTCTACACCGGGCAGCACATCCAGCACACCGGCGTGCTCGACAACGCGGGCGTGCCCTGGCAGAAGGACATGTCGCCGGACGTGCGCACGGTCGGCCACATGCTGCGCGACGCCGGCTACTACGCCGCGTATCTCGGCAAGTGGCACCTGAGCGCGTCGATGCACGAAACCGCGAGTCCGTACACGGCACCCGTGGCCGACTACAACCGCACGATCCGGTCGTACGGTTTCGACGACTATTTCGGCGTGGGCGACCTGATCGGGATGGTGCGCGGCGGCTACCAGTACGACGGGATCACGGCCGAGGCGGCAGTGAGCTGGATGCGCAACCACGCGCCGCGTCTCGCGAAGGAAGGCAAGCCGTGGTTCCTCGCGGTGAACCTGGTGAACCCGCACGACGCGATGTTCGTGAACACCGACACGAACGGCTCGACGGTGCAGGACGCGAACCACCCGATGCTCGGCAACGCGCCGCCGCCGAACGACGCGCTGTATCGCACGTCATGGCACGACGTGCCGCTCGCGGCTTCGCGGCGGCAGCCGTACGACGAGCCGGGGCGGCCCCCGGCGCACGGGATGTTCAACGCCGCGCATGCGAACCTGGTCGGACGCTATCCGTTCACCGACGAACGCCTGCGCATCTATCAGGACAACTACTTCAACTGCGTACGCGACTGCGACACGCATGTCGTGCGCCTGCTGCAATCGCTGCAGTCGCTCGGCCTCGACGAACGCACGATCGTCGTGATGACGGCCGACCACGGCGATCACATCGGCGCGCACCAGCTCGTCGGCAAGGGCGCGACCGCGTACCAGCCGCAGAACCACGTGCCGCTCGTGATCCGCCATCCCGCGTATCCGGGCGGCATGCAGTGCGATGCGCTGACGTCGCACATCGACATCGCGCCGACGCTGCTCGGGCTCACCGGTCTCGACGATGCGCGGCTCGCGTCGATTCGCGGCAGCGCGCTGAAGGGGCACGACCTCACGCGCTGGCTCGCGAAGCCGGCCGACGCGAAGCTGCACGCGGCCCGTGATGCCACGCTGTTCAACTACGCGATGTTGCTCTACTACGACAGCGAATGGATGCTGAAGGAACTGGGCACGATGCGCCAGAAAGGCGTGCCCGAGGACGAGCTGCTGCGCCGCGCGCTCGCGCAGCAGCCCGATTTCCGGTTGCGCGGCACGATCCGCAGCGTGTTCGACGGCCGCTACCGGTTCACGCGCTATTTCTCGCCGCTCGAATTCAACCGGCCGACGACGATGGAGGGCTTGTTCGCGCGCAACGACGTCGAGCTGTTCGATATCGCGAGCGATCCGGGCGAGATGCGCAATCTCGCGATGGACCGGAAGCGGCACGGCGAGCTGCTGCTCGCGATGAACGGCCGCCTGAACGACCTGATCGCGAGCGAAGTGGGCGACGACAGTCCCGACGTCATGCCAATCCGCGACGGCAAGGTGCAGGTACAGATCCGCAAGTGGCATTGAAGGCGGCCGGCGACTCGAGATCGTGAGCACCCGTTACCGGGAAACGGTTTTGCGCCGGAGCGCTCCGTCGCAACGACATCATGACTGTACTCGACAGCGAATCTATATATGGAGCCAACCGGGACGATTGTCCTGATTGGCTCTTTTCCTGTACTACCGCTGGTTCAGCAAATCTCTACAACGCACGTATTGCAGCCATTACACTCGCTCCGAGCGCGCGCGTATTGAGAGGGTTACCGTTGCCGTTCTCCATTGAAACACCCAAGCGTTCGGCGAGGTCTCGTAGCGCGGACATCGCTGGCGATTGAAGTACACCGTCGAACTCGACCTCGATCGTGCCAGTATCACGGCGACGAATTACATGCCCACCGTAAGTCACCTCGTCGACCTTTCCGGAGGCAGCCTCATAACGGACCCTGTCTGCGTTCGGCATATGGCCGATGATGGCGTCAACAGCCTGCAATGTACGCAGCCCCCACTGATTCGAGAGCGCACAAGTTTTACCATCTACATAAAACAGCTCGTCATCAGCCGTAAAGTATCGTGTTTGCTCGCCCCCGACGGCGCTTCCAAATTCGACTTCGTCGAGATCGCCAACAGCGGACAGAAAAAGATTGCCTCTCCATGGGACCGAACTCTCGATAGCGCTCAAAGTGACGCCCTGCTTAAATGCCTCAGTAACGATCGCGTGAATGAGCCGCCGCTTCGGCAGACTCGGGTATAAGTCATCGCCGATTATCAAATCGTAGCGTGTCAGATCTCGTTCCGACTCCCTCGCGGCTTCCTGTTCCAGTGACTTCTCCCGGACAGCAACCTGATACTGTTCAGCTTCCGGAAGAGGTATGACCTGCTGTATGTCAATCAACACGCGATCGGCAATCTCGTGAGGACGCATTTGTACACAGCGAATGTCCAGCCGCTGTTTATTGAGCCACAAGACAGTGGTTGTCAGCTCGGTCGAAAAGTCTGCCGACGCCAAGATGATGCGAACCTTGTCCGACAACGCAACATTGCCCTCTTCCACACCGAGAAATGCTCTGATCACCTGCTCCGCATCCTCTGCTGCCCCGATCGACCGGAGATATTTTTTGTGCGCTTCAACAGCCTGATCGAATCGCATCGTTGAGATCATTGCTGCATAGCGAAGAGCCTGAAGCTCCATATGGCCATCATTGTCTCGCTTGAGCTCCACAACCACGAGCCGAGCCTGATCGTCAAGGCAAAGCAAGTCAATACGCCTGTTCGCCCCGACCCAGTCTCCGAATTCCTCAGCAAGCACCATTGTCCTGACGCCTGGAGTAATTGCAGTTATGTGTGCACGAATGGCTTTCTGGATGTTTTGACGCTCGAGTATCCCGAGCTTGGTAAACGTCTGAGGTCTGATTTCCTTAAGGTTTTCACCTGTCATCTCGTACAGCGCCATCGAATCCCCCCTTACGAATGGTAATTATTCTCGCCAACGTCCGAGATATTAATGGCCCGTTGCCAAGCAGCTCACAACATTGCCCATCGATCACAATTCGCTTGTGCAGTCGGATAGTATGTGCAGCAGGTGTAGTTGGTCGACTTTTCAACCAACATACCTGCCACACACTGGGATTGAATACGTGCAAGTAAAGGCTCCTCCGGTCCGCCCCCTGCTCACGCTACCGCTGCTCGCACCGGCAATCTGCAAGGCCGAAGCCGGCGAGCTGGGCGGAGTCGTAGATCTAGCCTTCTACCTGCTGATTTTCTTCGTGGTCTGGGCACTGTTGACGGGTGCCTTTTCCTGGCTCCTGCGCAAGCAACCGCCCGGCAAACGCGGCGGGCTGACGCTGCTGTTCTTCAGCTTGCCAGTACTCGTCCTGTTCGGCTGGGGTGCGCTCGATCAGTTTCTGGGCACCCCGGGAAACCACGTCGACGGAACGGCCGATCGCCCCATCGTCGTGGCCGGTGTGTCATTTCCCGCTGGAAGCGAAGTGCAATACGTGCAGACCGGCGGAGGATTCTGGAACCGCCAGCCTATCGGCGCACATTCCGACACGAGTGTGAGAATGGGCGCGCTGGAAATCAAGGGGCTTCTGCGCCAGGATTTCGATGTCGACGTCTGGAGCGTCACGTTGACCCGGCCGCAAACCATCGACGGCTGGTCCTGCGCACCCGACAGTGTCGTGATGCGATGGCAACCCGACGTCACGCAGCGGCAGCTCTATCAATGCGAGCTTGCCGCGCCCAGGACGATCGGCCCAATCGACTGGCCCGCCGTTACCCATGTCAACCGCAGCAACGATGGCAACTGGATGCTGTCGTGGCTCGGCGTCGATCATGGCACGCCGACTGCCAAGGCGATCGGCATTCGGTTTGGCGCCATGCGTGCGACATACGGCCCCGCACTCGATCTGAAAACGTGGTCGGCCAACTTCGCCGACAGCGACACGGTCATCGGCGACTATCTGTTTTCCAGCGACAGCACGACCGACGCGACCTGGATCGCCGGCAACGACTTCCGCATCGAGGGAAAAGGCCGAAACGCGAAAACCGGCGAAGCGGTCAACTGCGTGCTGCTACAACCCGCGCAACATCGGTTTGCGCCGTGCCAGCGGCACGCCGGCTGACTCGAAACGGGCCGCTGCCGCAACGCGTACCCTCGCAGACATGATCTAATGTCAGCGGAAGGCCGCCCTTGTTCGCGTAGACAACGCAGCGGCCCATGCCTGATCACCTGCCGCCGCAAAGGATCGCATGATGCCCACAACCGAAATCAAGGCGCTCGTTTTCGATGTCTTCGGAACGATCGTCGACTGGAGAAGCGGCGTCGCACGCGGCGCCGCCGCGTTCCTCGACCGCTATGCCCCCGCGCTCGACCCGCTCGAATTCGCCGATGCGTGGCGGGCCGAATATTCGCCGTCGATGGAAGAAATCCGCAGCGGGCGCCGCCGCTACGTGCGGCTCGACGTCCTGCACCGCGAGAACCTGGTCCGCACGCTCGACCGCTACGGAATCGACGACGTGCCCGACGCCGACATCGACGCGCTCAACCTCGCGTGGCACAGCCTCGACCCGTGGCCCGACGCCGTCGCGGCGCTGCAACGGCTGAAGCGACGCTACATCATCGCGCCGCTGTCGAACGGCAACATCCGGCTGATGGTCGACGTCGCGAAACGCGCGGGGCTGCCGTGGGATGCGATTCTCGGTGCGGAGGTCGTCCGCGCGTACAAGCCGTCGCCGCAGGTCTATAGCGATACGGTCGATATTCTCGGCGTCGAACCGGCCGAGCTGTGCCTGGTCGCCGCGCACAACGGCGATCTCGCGGCCGCGCGCCGCCAGGGGCTGTCGACCGCGTTCGTGCTGCGGCCGACCGAACACGGGCCGGGCCAGACGACCGACCTGAAAGCGGACGACGCGTGGGACTTCGACGTCAGGGACCTGAACGAACTCGCGGACCGGCTCGAGTGCCCGGGTTGAAAACCGGGTTCCGGTGCGCGATCGCGGGGTGGCTGGCGGCTCGTCGAGCGCCGGCTCCCAGGGCCTAGCGCGCCGGCGCCATCTCGGCCGCCTGCCCCTGCGCCGCCATCGCGAGGCGCCGCCAGTTGCGGGCCGCATACCGGTGCGCCTGCTGCAACGCGAGCCATAACCCGATCTGCCGAACCGGCTTGAAGAGGCCGCGTGCGCTGAACACGGTGCGCCGTTCGACGCGGGTCCTGCCGCCCTCGATCGGCGTCAGCGTGAATTCGTCCTCGAGCAGCCCGACCCAGTCGCGGCACCACACCGTCGACGCCACCATCCGGTAACGCAGCCGGCGAGGCTCGTCGAGCACGAGAATCCGCTGGTCGATCGTGCCGCGATCGGTCGTGCACTGCCGCGTGTTGCCGACGGCCGGCACGCCTTCCAGCACGCGGCAACTGACCGGCTTCGGCACGCCGAGGCGGAACAGCAACGGCCGCGTGTCGTCCATCCGGGCATGGAGAAAATGCGGCCAGACATGCTCGGGCCGGCAATCGAACGTCCACTGCGAATGAATTTCCACGACCGTCTCCTGGCGGCTGTCGGTGCGGCCATGATGGCACAACCGCGCCGCCGCCTCCGCTACTTCACGACCGCGCGCCAGGCCGTTCGCGCGTAGATGAGCAGCAACGGCAGCAGCGCCAGCGCGAACAGCAGGCTGAGCGCCAGCACCCACACCGGCCAGTCTTCCGGATTCCCTCGCGCCCAGTAGCGGTAAGGCACGCTCAGGAACCCTATTTCCATCAGCAGCGCGCCGAGCGGCACGAGCCCGTTCATCACCACCGCCACGCCGAAGCGAGCCGCGCCGTCGAGGTTCCGGCCGGCGCCGTACGCCGCGATCAGGTAGAGGAAGTACCCGATCATCGCGACCATTACCGCGCCGCCGGCCAGCAGGCCGACACTGCGCACGCTGCGTTCGTGCCATTGATCCGCACCGGGCGGCAACACGACATCGATCCGCTCGCCGATTTCCGGCGCGCCGCCGGAACGGACGTTGCCCGGCATCACCACGCGCTTGCCGTCGGGCAGCGCGGCTTCCAGTATCGACGTGTATTTCAGGCACTGATACCGTTCGGTCCGCCCGTCGCTATCGCGGCGCTCGCAGGTATCCCACTCCGACGTGTAGGACACGACCGTCGCCTCGTATTTCGGCGAGACGGCCAGAACGTAGAGTTCGTCGCCGATCCAGTACGCGAACGGGAAGAACAGCGACACCAGGCAAAAGCACACGAGCCACCAGAATGCGACCGCGCCGCGATTCGGTGCCCCCTTCGCACCGTGCCTGGCGCCGGACTGGCGACGCACCATGCGCGACGCGAGCCAATAAGCGGTCACGGCAAAGACCGCCACACACACCACGAAGACCTTGCCCGCATGCGTCAATGCCATCTGTCTTGCCCCCGATTCCCCGATTCTTCAATGCTTCGCTTGCCGGCAAGTTCGCCGCCGGGTCGTGTTCACGCAATGAACCGCACAGCCGCCTTCGCCGCGGCCACGTCACGCACTATTCCGGCTCGCCGACGAACCTGAGCCTCCCCGATTCCCCCGACAGCAGCGCGCGATTCGCGTCCGCCGCCGCGCGCAGGTAATCCCACAGCGCGGTCACGCGCCGCAGCTTGCGCAGATCCTCGCGGCAGGTCAGCCAGAAGCATCGCGTGACGACCACGTCGTCCTGCAACACCGGCACCAGCGCCGGCTGCGTGGCCGCCATGAAACACGGCAGGATCGCGAGCCCGCCGCCCTGCAGCGCCGCGAAATACTGCGCGATCACGCTCGTCGTGCGCAGCCCGGCCGTCGCGCCCGGCACCGCGCGGTCCAGGTACAGCAGCTCGTTGCTGAACGCGAGATCGTCGACGTAGCTGATGAACGCGTGCCGCGCGAGATCGTCCGTGCAGGTGATCGGATCATGGTTCGCGAGATAGTCGCGCGTCGCATAGAGCCGCAGCTGGTAGTCGCACAGCTTGGTGACCACGTAAGGCCCGCGCTCGGGCCGCTCGAGCGTGATCGCCAGGTCCGCCTCGCGCTTGGGCAGGTTGACGAAATGCGGCACCGGCAGCAGGTCGACCGTCACGTGCGGATGCTCGGCGCGAAACTGCGCGAGCTGCGGCGCGAGGAAAAAGCAGCCGAACCCTTCAGTCGACCCGATCCGCACATGGCCCGACAGCGCCTCGCCCGTATTCGCGACCTGGTCGCACGCGGACTGCACGGTCGTCTCCATCGCGTCCGCATACGCGACGAGCCGCTGCCCTTCGGCCGTCAGCGTGAAGCCGCCGGAGCGCGACTTGTCGAACAGCAGCGTGCCCATCGCGGCCTCGAGCGCGCGGATGCGCCGCGCGACGGTCGTGTAGTCGACGCCCAGCCGCTTCGCGGCGCCGCTCGCGCGCTGCGTGCGCGCGACTTCGAGGAAAAAGCGCAGGTCGTCCCAGTTCAGGGTGCCGGAAACCGGCTCGGTGGCGTGTCGCATTAGCGGGGGAAAAAGGGGCTGGCGTCTCCGGGCCGGCCGTCGATATGCATAAATGCACATCCAACCGGTTTCTTTATCGGTACATGATGAATCTGCGCATAACTATACTCGACCGTGACCTGCGGACCACGAGCCGCGGCACCACCACGGAGACACCATGCAGACCCGATCCACCCTCGATGAGCATGCGACAGTCGCGGCGCCGGCGCCCGCGCGCACCGCGAAGCACTACCTGCTGGCCGGCTGGGCCAGCATGGCCGGCACCACGATCGAGTGGTACGACTTCTTCCTCTACGGCACGGCCGCCGCCCTCGTCTTCAACCGCATCTTCTTCCCGTCGCTGGACCCGGTCGTCGGCACGCTCGCCGCGTTCGGCACGTTCGCGGTCGGCTTCATCGGCCGGCCGATGGGCGGCATCGTGTTCGGCCACTTCGGCGACCGCATCGGCCGCAAGTCGATGCTGATGATCACGCTGCTGCTGATGGGCGTGCCGAGCATGATCATCGGGCTGATCCCGTCGTACGACCGCATCGGCTACTGGGCCGCCGCGCTCTTGATCGCGATGCGCTTCCTGCAGGGGATGGCCGTCGGCGGCGAATGGGGCGGCGCGGTGCTGATGGCCGTCGAACACGCGCCGAAGGGCCGCAAGGGGCTGTTCGGCAGCCTGCCGCAGACGGGCGTCGGGCTCGGCCTGATCCTGTCGTCGGTCGCGATGGCCGCGGTGGCCGCGCTGCCGGAAGCCGACATGCTGTCGTGGGGCTGGCGCGTGCCGTTCCTCGCCAGCATCGCGCTCGTCGGGCTCGGCTGGTTCATCCGCGCGAAGGTGCCCGAATCGCCCGACTTCGAGAAGATGCAGCGCCAGGGCAAGGCCGAGAAGTCGCCGGTGACGGCCGCGCTGCGCCGCCATCCACGCGAGGTGCTGACGATCGTCGGCGCCCGCGCCGCCGAGAACACCTGGTTCTACATGGTCGTCACGTTCGCGCTCGCCTACGCAACGCAGCAGCTGCACCTGCCGAAGGCCGAGATGCTGCACGCGATCACGGCCGGCGCGGCGCTGTCGCTCGTCACGATGCCGCTGTGCGGCCACCTGAGCGACCGCATCGGCCAGCGCCGGATGTTCGCGATCGGCCTCGTGCTGATGTGCGCGTTCGCCGCGCCGTTCTTCATGATGCTCGGCACGCAGCAGGTGTCGTACGCGTGGTGGGCGATCGTGCTCGGCCTCGGCGTCGTGTTCCCGATCCTCTATGCGCCGGAATCGCTGCTGTTCGCGCAGCAGTTCCCGGCGGAAATCCGCTACAGCGGCATCTCGCTGTCGGTGCAGCTCGCCGGCGTGATCGGCGGCGGCTTCGCGCCGATGATCGCGACGTCGCTGCTCAAGGCCGGCGGCGGCCAGCCGCATTACGTGATCGCGTACCTCGTCGGCTTCGGCGTGTTCGCGCTCATGTGTACCGCGTTGATGCGACCGGCACGCGCGTGAGCGCGCCGGCCGGCATTCGATCGATTTCAGTTCAGCCTGCTGCCCGCCGCGCCTCTACGCGCGGCGCAAGCAGACACCCTTTTCATCGTCACACCGCTTTACGGAGACATCCATGAACGCCGCAGTTCCCCAGACCACCCTCGCCCTGCCCACCGCCAAGCTGCTGATCGACGGCGCGTTCGTCGAATCGCAAAGCGCCGAATGGGGCGACATCGTCAACCCGGCGACGCAGGAAGTGATCGGCCGCGTGCCGTTCGCGACGCTCGACGAGGTCGATGCCGCGATCGCGTCCGCGCAACGCGCGTTCCAGACCTGGAAGACGACGCCGGTCGGCGCGCGGCTGCGCATCATGCTGAAGTTCCAGGATCTCGTGCGCCGCAATCTCGAACGGATCGCGCACACGCTGACGGCCGAACAAGGCAAGACGCTGCCCGACGCACAGGGCGACATCTTCCGCGGCCTCGAAGTGGTCGAGCACGCGTGCTCGATCGGCACGCTGCAGCAGGGCGAATTCGCGGAGAACGTCGCGGGCGGCGTCGACACCTACACGCTGCGCCAGCCGATCGGCGTGTGCGCGGGCATCACGCCGTTCAACTTCCCCGGCATGATCCCGCTGTGGATGTTCCCGATGGCGATCGTGTGCGGCAACACGTTCGTGCTGAAGCCGTCGGAGCAGGACCCGCTGTCGACGATGCAGCTCGTCGAACTCGCGATCGAGGCCGGCGTGCCGCAAGGCGTGCTGAACGTCGTGCACGGCGGCAAGACGGTGGTCGACCGCCTCTGCACGCATCCGGACATCAAGGCGATCTCGTTCGTCGGCTCGACGCGCGTCGGCACGCACGTGTACAACCTCGGCAGCCAGCACGGCAAACGCGTGCAGTCGATGATGGGCGCGAAGAACCACGCGGTCGTGCTGCCCGATGCGCACCGCGAGCAGTCGATCAACGCGCTCGTCGGCGCGGGCTTCGGCGCGGCCGGCCAGCGCTGCATGGCGACGTCGGTCGTCGTGCTGGTCGGCAAGGCGCGCGACTGGCTGCCGGAGCTCGTCGAGAAGGCGAAGGCGCTGAAGGTCAATGCGGGCGCGGAAGCCGGCACGGACGTCGGGCCGGTCGTGTCGAAGGCCGCGAAGGAACGCATCCTGTCGCTGATCGACGAAGGCGTGAAGGCCGGCGCGAAACTCGAACTCGACGGCCGCAACGTGAAGGTGCCCGGCTACGAGCAGGGCAACTTCGTCGGCCCGACGATCTTCTCGGGCGTGACGACCGACATGTCGATCTACACGGAAGAAATCTTCGGGCCGGTGGTGGTCGTGCTCGAAGCCGACACGCTCGACGAAGCGATCGCGCTCGTCAACCGCAACCCGATGGGCAACGGCGTGGGGCTGTTCACGCAGAGCGGCGCGGCCGCGCGCAAGTTCCAGAGCGAGATCGACATCGGCCAGGTCGGCATCAACATCCCGATCCCGGTGCCGGTGCCCTACTTCAGCTTCACCGGCTCGCGCGGCTCGAAGCTCGGCGATCTCGGCCCGTACGGCAAGCAGGTCGTGCAGTTCTATACGCAGACGAAGACGGTCACCGCGCGCTGGTTCGACGACGACGCGACGGCCGGCGGCGTGAACACGACGATCGCGCTGCGCTGACCCGGGAGCCTGTCAATGGAAATTGCATTCATCGGACTCGGCAACATGGGCGGCCCGATGGCCGCCAACCTGCTGAAAGCCGGCCACGCGCTGACGGTGTTCGACCTCGACACGCACGCGGTCGACGTCGCGGTGCGCGCCGGCGCGACGGCCGCCGGCTCGCCGCGCGAAACGGCCGCGCGCGGCGCGATCGTGATCACGATGCTGCCGGCCGCGCAGCACGTGCGCGCGGTCTATCTCGGCGATGACGGCGTGCTGGCCGGCGCACGCGCCGGCGCTGCGCTGATCGACTGCAGCACGATCGATCCGGGCACCGTGCGCGCGGTGGCCGAGGCCGCCGCGCAGCGCGGCTTCCCGCTCGCCGACGCGCCCGTGTCGGGCGGCACGGGCGGCGCGCAGGCCGGCACGCTGACCTTCATGGTCGGCGCGGACGCCGCGCTGTTCGAGCGCATCCGCCCCGTGCTGCTCGACATGGGCAAGAACGTCGTGCAGTGCGGCGGCACGGGCACCGGGCAGATCGCGAAGATCTGCAACAACCTGCTGCTCGGGATCTCGATGATGGGCGTATCGGAAGCGATGGCGCTCGGCGCGGCGCTCGGGATCGATCCGGCCGTGCTGGCCGGCATCATCAATACGTCGACCGGCCGCTGCTGGAGCTCGGACGCGTACAACCCGTATCCGGGCGTGAGCGACACCGCGCCGGCCGCGCGCGGCTACGCGGGCGGGTTCGCGGCGAACCTGATGCTGAAGGATCTCGGGCTCGCGACCGAAGCGGCGCGCAGCGCGCACCAGCCGGTGTGGATGGGCGCGCTCGCGCAGCAGCTCTATCAGTCGATGAGCCAGCAGGGGCTCGGCACGCTCGACTTCTCCGCGTGCGTGAAGCTGTACGAGGCGCAGCCGGCGTAACCGCCGCCGCCCGCACCGGACGTGCGTCGACCCGCGATGTGCCTGAACGGCATCGCGGGTCGTTTTGCATGCGGGGGAAGGAAAACGTGCGGCACGGACGCGGCGTCAACGCCGCCGGTCGCTCAACCGCGCGGGTTCGACGCCGTCTCGAAGGTCGGATGGCACTCGAACGCGAGTTCGGAGCGCGCGCCGACACGGCTGCCGCTGGTCAGCGATTCC
The DNA here is from genome assembly GCF_002223365.1 of Burkholderia sp. AU6039. Taxonomy (NCBI): domain Bacteria; kingdom Pseudomonadati; phylum Pseudomonadota; class Betaproteobacteria; order Burkholderiales; family Burkholderiaceae; genus Burkholderia; species Burkholderia sp. AU6039. The sequence continues at coordinate 1,138,703 of NZ_NKFK01000005.1, read as the reverse complement.
TGCTTCATGCTCGCGCGCATGCCGCGCTGCGTGCAGTAGTTGGTGGCTTCGTCGACGGCCTTCGTATGGGCATCGGCCCACGTCGTCGACACGCCGACCGTGCGCGTCGTCACGGTAAACACGTTCGGGTTCGACGTCGCGGTCACGTCGGAAGCGGTCGAACACGCGGCGAGCAAGCATACGGCAGCCGCGACGGTCAACCATCGCAAGGTTCGAAAGGAAACTGGAATGGACATGGGGGGCAGGCGCGCGCCGTTCGACGCGCATTGAGCAACATAGGCGACAGTATGCCTGCTCGATCGCCGGAGATCATGCCCCTTTCAGTGAACACATTGTTTCGAATGGTTAAACGATGATGAAAATGGGGCAATATTTCCGCCCCCGTTCCGGGCCAGATCGCGTCAGCGGGTAGTTTTGCCCGGTTGCCGGTTGCCGGTTGCCGGTTGCCGGTTGCCGGTTGCCCGCAGCCCCGTTGCCTGGTGGCCGATCAGTGCGCAACTTCCTGCCGGATTCGTGCCGACGCCTCCGCCAGGTTCCGCCACGCCGGCTGCCCCGGCGCGTAGCGCGCGCGGATATACGCGGCCAGCTCGGCCATCTGCCGGTCGTCGAACGCGTCGCCAAAGCCCGGCATGTAGCCGAGTTCGCCGGTGGCCGGCTGGTCGATCCCGTGATGCAGCACGCGCAGCAGGTTGTCCGGCGCGGCCTGGCTGACGCTCGTGTTGAGCCCCATCAGCGGGCGTACGCCGAAATGCCCGACGCCGCCCGATTCCGCATGACACACCGCACACGCGGCGTCGAACGCCCGGCGACCGTTCTCGAGGCCGAGCGTCGTGACGGCTTCCGCGCCGCGCGCCTGCCGGGCGGCCGCGTCGGCGGCCGCCGCTGCGTCGACGGGCGGCGACAGCGATGCGAGATAGTGTGCGATCGCCTGGACGTCGGCCTCCGGCAGCGCCGCGAGCCCCGCGACGACGGGCGCCATCGGCCCGGCCGCGACGCCATGCTGCGCGGAAAAGCCCGTGCGCAGGTAGTCGAACAGCGCACCTTCGGTCCACGGCACCGGCGAAGCCGGCGACGCGACGAGCGGCGGCGCGACCCAGCCCTCGGCCTCGCCGCCCGACAGGTACGCAACACCGCCCTTCTCCGCACCCAGCGCATTGCGCGGCGTATGGCACGCGCCGCAGTGCCCGGCGCCGTCGACCAGATACTTGCCGCGATTCCACGTCGCGGAGCGTGCCGGGTCCGGCGCGAACGGCCGCGCATCGTGAAACAGCCAGTTCCAGCCGGCGACGAGGCGCCGGTGGTCGAGCGGAAACGGCAGTTTCGTCCTCGGCGGCACGTGCTTCACCGGCGGTTGCGACATCAGGTACGCATAGAGTGCGAGCAGGTCAGGCTCGCTCAGCTTCGCGAACGCCGTGTACGGGAACGCGGGGTACAGGTGCGTGCCGTCGCGCGAGATGCCTTCGCGCATCGCGCGCGCGAACGCCGGATACGACCACGTGCCGATGCCGGTGTCCGGATCGGGCGTGAGGTTCGTCGTGTAGATCGTGCCGAACGGCGTATCGAGCGCGAGCCCGCCCGCGTTGGTCGCGCCGCCGGGCGCCGTGTGGCACACCGCGCAGTCGCCGGCGAGCGCGACCAGGCGGCCGCGCTCGAGCATCGCCGCGCTCCACATCGCGCCGTCCGCGCCGCCGGGCGCAACGGGTGCGATCGACGTGGGGCCCGGCAGGATCGCGCAGGCCAGACCGATCAGCCCGCCGACCACCCCGCCGACGCCGCCGCCGGCCAGCCAGCGGCGCCAGCGCGACGCGCGACGCGGGTCGCTGCGCCCCGCTTCCGCGGAATCGGCCGGCACCGGTCGCGCAAGCGCCGCGCGAATGCGCTCGGCATCGAACGGCGGTGCGCGAAACCGCACGCCCGTCGCGTCGTACAGTGCGTTCGCGATCGCCGCCGCCGCGGGCGCCGCCGCCTGCTCGATCCGGCGCGCATCGTGCACGGACAGCTCGCCGTGCGCGCGATGGGCCGTATCCGTATCGTCGAACGCAATCAGTTCATGAGCGATCGCATCCGGCTGCGCACCCATGCCGGTTTCGTCGTGCGCGGGCCGTGCGGACAGGCGCGCCCCCATCACGCGCGAAATCGCCGCCTCGATCTGCCATGCGGGCAAGCCGGCCATCGACGCGTCGCCCGGTGCGCCGGCACCCTGCCCGGCCACGACGCGCCGCACCGCGACGTCGCCCGTCGCGCGGTCGACCTCGAGATCCACGACCCATGCGGACCAGCGCGCATCGCCGTCGCCCGTCGCGTCGACGGCCGCCGGTGGGTTGCCGGAAGGCGCTGCGGCGCCATCGAAAGCGAAGCCGCGCCCGCTCAGGCGCGCATGGGCATCCGGGGCGACCGCGGCGGGCGCGCCCCATGCCGCACGCTCGCTGACCATCCGGATGATCTCGCGCGGCCCGGCGTCCCGCGCCGCGTCGAGATGCTGCAGGCGCAACGCGACCGGATCGCGCTGCAACGCGCCCGCGAGTTCGTCGACGAAGGATTCGCGGGCGAACACGTGCGCGCGTCCGGGAATCGTGTGACCGGCATCGGCGAGTTCGATCGACGTCTGCGCATGCCGGTAGACGAACAGCTCGGTCGGGCCGGTATCCGCGCGTTCGGCCTTCGCAACGTGCGGCGCGTGGCGATCGTCCGGGGCCGCCTGCGCGCGATAGCGCCAGGTCGTCATCCGCCCGTCGGACGCGGTCCGTGTTTCGACGTCGAGCGATACCTGCGCGTCTGCATGCGCATCGCCGATCGGCCAGGTGTAGCGCGCGCGGTGTGCGCGCAATGCATCGGTGCCGGCTGCATCGCGCGGCTCGGGATCCGTCACGCACGCCGACTCGACGGGCAAACCCGCGTCAGGCTTCATCGCCGCCTCGCAGGTAGCGTGCCGCGCGATGCACGGCCCGGATGATTTCCAGGTGCGTGCCGCAGCGGCACAGATTGAAGCGCAACGCATCGCGGATCGCCGCGTCGTCCGGCGACGGATTGCGGTCGAGCAGCGCCTTCGTGCTCATGATCATCCCGTTCAGGCAATAGCCGCACTGCGCAGCCTGCTCGTCGATGAACGCGCGCTGGACCGGATGCGGCGCGTCGGGCGACCCGAGCCCTTCCAGCGTCGTGACGTCGCGCCCGTGCGCGGCGGCGGCCGGCACGACGCACGAACGCGTGGCCTGCCCGTCGACCAGCACCGTGCATGCGCCGCACTGCCCGAGCCCGCAGCCGTACTTCGGGCCATTGAGCGCGCAGTCGTTGCGCAGGACCAGCAGCAGCGGCGCGTCGGGCGCGGCCTCGACGAAGGTGTGCGGCGTGCCGTTCACGCGAAACGCCAGCGGCCGCGACGGGGAAGCGGGATGAGACATGAATGGATCCGGAATGCGGCGGGCGACCGGCAGCGGGCACTGCCGCCGGCGCGCGCCTGACATATAACACGCCGAAAAACACATGGCCCGGCACATCGGCGCTCGCAACGCCGACGGCGCAGCACCAGCCGGCGTGGGCACCGCGTACGCGTCAGGCCACGGCCGCGACGCTGTTGCGCGACGGCGAGACGAGCGGCACGTCGAACACGTCGTAGCCGAACACCCACGACGGATCCTCGTTCGTGCGCAGCCACGTGTTGTTGTGCGACACGAGCTGCACCTTCGACGCACGCGCTGCGCGATTCGCCTCGTACAGCGCGAACGCACCCGCGTAGTCGCTGACGCCGACTTCATCGAGGCAGCGCGCGAGCATCGCCGCATCCTCGATCGCCATCGCCGCGCCCTGCGCCATGTGCGGTTTCATCGGATGGCACGCGTCGCCGAGCAGCACGAGGCGGCCGCGGCTCCACAACGGCAGCGGATCGCGCTCGAGCAGCGGCCACTTGGTGATCGACGGCGACACGTCGATCAGGTGCTGGATGTCGGCATGGAAACCCGCGAACGCCTCGCGCATTTCGTCGCGGCTGCTGTCGACCATCGACACGCCTTCGGGCCATTCGGCCTGCGGCACGCCGGTCACGTAGTAATACTCGTCACGCTTCTCGGTCACGTAGTAGACCATCATGTGGCGATCCTCCGACCACCACTTCACGCACATGTCGTACGGCTTGTTGCCGAGCAGCGACGCCGGGAACACCGCGCGGTGCGCGACGTAGCCCGTATAGCGCGGCGGTTCCGCGCCGAGCAGGTGCTCGCGGATCCGCGAATTCACGCCGTCCGCGCCGATCACGATGTCGGCCGTCTCGACGCTGCCGTCGGTGAACGTCAGGCGCACCGCGTCGCCGGTGTCCTCCACCGCCGCGAGCCGCTTGCCGAAGCGGATCGTGCCGGGCGTCACCGCCTGCGTCATCAATGCATGGAAATCGCCGCGATGCACGGTCAGGTAGCGCGCGCCGTAGGCGTTGCGCGCGTAGTCGCCGAGCGGGATCTGCGCGAGCACGTCGGCCGTCTGCCAGTCGCGGCTGTACCAGTAATCCGGATGCGAACCCATCGTCTCCAGCGCGTCCTCGCAGCCGATGCGCCGCATGATCTTCATCACGTTCGGGCCGAGGTGGATGCCCGCGCCGAGGCGCGAGAACGCCGGCGCCTGCTCGTACAGCGCGACGTCGTAGCCGCCGCGCTGCAGCAGCGCCGCGGCGGCCGTGCCGCCGAGACCGGCGCCGATGATTGCGATACGGGGTGTGCTCATGCGGATCTCCTGATCGTGGGCCCGTGGCCGAACGCGGCGCGAGAACGGGCGGATTGAATGGCGTTTATGTAGCGTACACACTCAATTTATTCAGGACAAGCGGATTGTCGTCAGCGGCAACGGCATTCGGGAAAACACCAATAATTCCATGAATACCCCCACCAAAAAGCGATAAACGCAAGATCGACGTCATTTTGATCCATTGCCATTTTCAAATGTACACACTAGACTTTGCTCGACATCCGGCGATCCCGCACCCGCGTGCCGCCCCACCCTTACCGACACGGAGCCTTCCGTCATGAGCAAGACCTACCGCATCGGCCAGATCGTGCCGAGTTCCAACACGACGATGGAAACCGAGATTCCCGCGATGCTGCGGCTGCGCGAAGCGATCCGCCCCGAGCGCTTCACGTATCACTCGAGCCGGATGCGGATGAAGAAGGTCGTCAAGGAAGAACTCGCGGCGATGGACGCCGAATCCGACCGCTGCGCGGTGGAACTGAGCGATGCACGCGTCGACGTGCTCGGCTACGCGTGCCTGGTCGCGATCATGGCAATGGGGCACGGCTATCACCGCGTGTCGCAGGCACGCCTGACGAAGCACACGGCGGACAACGGCGCGCAGGCGCCGGTGCTGACGAGTGCGGGCGCGCTCGTCGACGCACTGAAGGTGATCGGCGCGAAGCGGATCGTCGTCGTCGCGCCGTACATGCTGCCGCTGACCGAACTCGTGGTCGACTACATCCGCAACGAAGGCTTTGACGTGCTTGCGTACCGCGCGCTGGAGATCCCCGACAACCTCGACGTCGGCCGCCACGACCCGGCGCGCCTGCCCGACATCGTGAAGACGCTGCCGTACCAGGACGCCGATGCAATCGTGCTGTCTGCCTGCGTGCAGATGCCGTCGCTGCCGGCCGTCGCGAAGGTCGAGGCGATGACGGGCAAGCCCGTGATCACGGCCGCGATCGCGACGACCTACGCGATGCTGCGCGAGCTCGACCTCGAGCCGATCGTGCCCGGCGCCGGCACGCTGCTGTCCGGCGCGTACTGAGCACGGCCCTTTAGACGGAGTCCCTTCATGCCCTCGACTTTCCTGTATGGCGCGAACATTCGCGCGAACGGCATCCGCCAGCACTACCTGCGCTACGGCGGCGCGACCGGCGCGCGCGCGGCGCGCCCGGCGATCGTGCTGATTCCCGGCATCACGAGCCCCGCGATCACGTGGGGTTTCGTCGGCGAAGTATTCGGCGCGGCGTTCGATACCTACGTGCTCGACGTGCGCGGCCGCGGGCTGTCCGACGCGTCGCCGTCGCTCGACTACAGCCTCGATGCGCAGGCCGACGACGTCGCGGCGCTCGTCGCCGCGCTCGGCCTGCCGCGCACCAGCCTCGTCGGCCATTCGATGGGCGCGCGAATCGCCGCGCGCGCGGCGCGGCGCGGCATCCACGGGCTCGAATCGGTCGTGCTCGTCGATCCGCCCGTGTCGGGCCCGAACCGCCGCGACTATCCGGGCAAGCTGCCGTGGTACATCGACTCGATGGCGCTCGCGCGCGCCGGCACCGGCGCCGAAGGCATGCGCGCGTTCTGCCCGACCTGGACCGACGCCGAACTGCAGTTGCGCGCCGAATGGCTGCACACCTGCGACGAGCGCGCGGTGCGCGCGTCGTACGAAGGCTTTCATACCGATGATTTCCACGCGGACGCCGCGCAACTGGCCGTGCCGTCGCTGCTGATCACGGCCGAACGCGGCGACGTGGTGCGCGACGACGACGTCGCCGAACTGCAGCGTGCAACGCCGTCGATGCGGCACGTGCGCGTGCCCGACGCCGGCCACATGATTCCGTGGGACAACGCAGCGGGCTTCTACGCGGCGTTCGGCGACTTCCTCGGCGCGCCGCTCGCGGCCTGACCCTGACCTCCCTTCCCATCACGCCTTTACCGGAGCCGACGATGCCAGTCAGCGATTCCCAACTGATCGACGCGTGGAAGCAGGTGCTCACGCTGTCGCGCCTCGAACCGGGCCAGACCGTCACGATCCTGACGAGCGCGGCCACCCACCCGCAGACGCTGTCGTGCGCGCTGATCGCGACGCAAACGATGGGCGCGATCGTCAACCGCCTCGACCTGCCGCCGGTGAACGGCGACAAGGCGTTCAGCCGCGACCCGCTCGCGTATCTCGGCACGACGCCGCTGACCGGCAACAAGGCCGCGATCGCCGCGCTGCGCGAGAGCGACCTCGTGCTCGACCTGATGACGCTGCTGTTCTCGCCCGAGCAGCACGAGATCCTCAAATCCGGCACGAAAATCCTGCTCGCGGTCGAGCCGCCCGAAGTGCTCGTGCGGATGGTGCCGACGCTGGCCGACCGCACGCGCGTGCTCACCGCGGCGAAACAGATCGCCGCCGCCCGCGAGATGCGCGTGACGTCGGCGGCCGGCACCGCGCTCGTGTGCCCGCTCGGCGAGTTCCCGCCGACGGCCGAATACGGCTTCGTCGACGCGCCGGGCCGCTGGGACCACTGGCCGAGCGGCTTCGCGCTGACCTACCCGAACGACCGCACCGCGCGCGGCACGATCGTGATCGACCGCGGCGACATCCTGCTGCCGCAGAAGCACTACGTGCGCGAACCGATCGCGCTGACCGTCGAAGGCGGCTATGCGACGCGCATCGAAGGCGGCGTCGACGCCGACCTGCTGCGCGACTACATGGAGACCTTCGCCGACCCCGAAGGCTATGCGATCTCGCATATCGGCTGGGGGCTGCAGCCGCGTGCGCGCTGGTCGACGCTCGGGCTGTACGACCGCGAGGCGACGATCGGGATGGACGCGCGCGCGTTCGAGGGCAACTTCCTGTTCTCGCTCGGCCCGAACAACGAAGGCGGCGGCAACCGCACGACCACCTGCCACATCGACATCCCGCTGCGCCGCTGCACCGTAGAACTCGACGGCGCGACCGTCGTGCGCGACGGCCGCGTGATCGATCGACCCGCTCAACCCGCCTGACCGACGAGTGCCCCACACCATGAACGATCTTTCCCGTCACGCCGAAGCGAACGTCTATCGCCAGCAGGGCTTCGGCACGCCGCTGCCGCCGCACGGCAACATCGGCCTGCTGATCGTCGATTTCGTGGTCGGCTTCGCCGATCCCGCGACGTTCGGCGGCGGCAACATCGCGCCGGCGATCGCGCGCACGACGCGTGCGCTCGCGCTGGCACGCGAACGCGGCTGGCCCGTCGCGCACAGCCGCATCGTGTACGCGGACGACGGCAGCGACGACAACGTGTTCTCGCTGAAGGTGCCCGGCATGGCGACGCTGACCGAGCACCACCCGAACAGCGCGATCGTGCCGGAGCTCACGCCCGCGCCCGGCGAGCTCGTCGTGCGCAAGACCGTGCCGTCGGCGTTCTTCGGCACGCAACTGGCGCCGTGGCTCGCGCAACGCGCGGTGCAGACGCTGCTCGTCGCGGGCGCCGTGACGAGCGGCTGCGTGCGCGCGAGCGTCGTCGATGCGATGTCGCACGGGTTCCGTCCGCTCGTGCTGGCCGACTGTGTCGGCGATCGCGCGATCGCACCGCACGACGCGAACCTGTTCGACATGCAGCAGAAATACGCGGCGGTGCTGCCGCTCGACGATGCGATCGCGGCGATCGATGCGGTGCAGGCACGCGCACGCTGAATCGTCACGGCGGGCCGGCGGCGTGACCGGCCGGCAACCGCCCGCGCGATTGACGCTGCGCTTTTGGCGACCTAGATTGGGGGCGCACGCGCTCGCGACGGTCACCGTCATGGCTCTCGACGCACACCGCGAACAGGACACCCGGGCCGCCGCCCGCCTCGCCCCGCGTACGCTGCATCCGGCCGCGCGCCGCCTCTCCCTCGACAGGATCCTTCATCCGTGAACCGCTCCGAACTGCTCGCGCGCAACGGCTGCCTCACCGTGATCCGGCCGCCCGCGCCGCCCGTCAAGCCGGCGCCCGGCCAGCCGGGCAGCCTGTCGTCCTACGTGCCGGCGCTGCCGGAAGTATTCGTCGCGATCCTCGACGACGGCCGCATCCTCGCGTTCAACGGCCACGTCGATCTCGGCACCGGCATCCGCACGTCGCTCGCGCAGATCGTCGCCGAGGAACTCGATGTGCCGGCCGCGCGCGTGACGATGGTGCTCGGCGACACGGCCGCGACACCGAACCAGGGCCCGACCATCGCGAGCGCGACGATCCAGATTTCCGCGACGCCGCTGCGCTGCGCGGCCGCGCAGGCGCGGCATGCACTGCTGGCGCTCGCGGCCGAACGCTTCGGCGTCGATGCGGAACGGCTTGCCGTCGACGATGGAACGATTTCGTCCGATGGACAGGCGATCACGTTCGCCGCGCTCGTCGCCGCACACCAGATCGCGCTGACGCTGGACCTGAACACCCGCACGAAAGATCCCGCCCTGTACCGGATCGTCGGCAGGCCGTCGCCGCGCGTCGACCTGCCCGCGAAGGCAACCGGCCAGCTCACGTTCGTGCACGACATGCGCGTGCCGGGCATGTTCCACGGCCGTGTCGTGCGGCCGCCGTATGCGGGGCATGACAGCGGTTCGTTCGTGGGGGGTTCGCTGATCGACGTCGATCGCTCATCGGTGGCCGACGTGCCGGGGCTCGTGGCCGTCATCGCGATCGGCGATTTCGTCGGCGTGGTGGCCGAGCGTGAGGAACACGCGATCCGCGCGGCGCGCCAGTTGCGCGTGACATGGCGTCCGCTCCCCGCGCTGCCGCCGCTCGACGAACCGGCCGCCGCGATCGCCGCCGCGCCGGCCAAACGCCGCGTGCTGCTCGACGAAGGCGACGTCGGCGCGGCGCGAGCGCAGCCCGACACGATCACGCTGTCGCGCACCTACGCATGGCCGTTCCAGATGCACGGCTCGATCGGCCCGTCCTGCGCGCTCGCCGACTATCGCGAGCCGGGCAATGGCCGGATCACCGTGTGGTCCGGCACGCAGAACCCCGTGTCGCTGCGCTATGACCTCGCGACGCTCGTCGCGCGCGACGAAGCCGATTTCGACGTGGTGCGGATGGAAGCGGCCGGCTGCTACGGCCGCAACGGCGCGGACGACGTGTGCGGCGACGCGCTGCTGCTGTCGCGCGCGGTCGGCCGCCCGGTACGCGTGCAACTGTCGCGCGCCGACGAACATCTGTGGGAACCGAAAGGCGCGGGCCAGCTGATGCAGGTGACCGGCACCGTCACGCGCGACGGCCGCCTGCTCGGCTACGACTTCACGACGCGCTACCCGTCGAACGACGCGCCGCTGCTCGCGGCGCTGCTGACCGGCGCGATCGCGCCCGCGCCGCGCGTGTTCGAGATGGGCGATCGCACGGCCGTGTCGCCGTACGCGAGCCCGCATCGCCGCTTCGTCTGCGAGGATCTTGCCCCGCTCGTGCGTGCGTCGTGGCTGCGCGGCGTGTCGGCATTGCCGAACTCGTTCGCGCATGATGCATTCGTCGACGAATGCGCGGCGCTGACCGGCGTCGACCCGCTTGCGTTCCGGCTGCGCCATCTGCAGGACACGCGCGCGACCGAACTGCTGCAGGCCGTGGCCGATCGTGCGGGCTGGACGCCACGCGTGCGGCGCACGCCGCATGAACCCGAGCCGTCGCGGCTGGTGCGCGGCCGCGGGATCGCCTACGCGCGCTACGTGCACAGCCGCTTCCCCGGCTTCGGCGCGGCGTGGTCGGCATGGGTCGTCGACCTGAGCGTCGATCGCGTATCGGGCGAGATCCGCATCGAACGCGTCACGGTCGGCCAGGACACGGGCACGATGATCAACCCCGATGGCGTGCGCCACCAGATCCACGGCAACGTGATCCAGGTATTGAGCCGCACGCTGAAGGAGCGCGTGCGCTTCGCCGACGGCAAGGTTGCGTCGCGCGAATGGGCGAGCTATCCGATCCTGACCTTCGCGGAAGTGCCGGACGTCGATGTGGTGCTGATGCCGAGGCAAGGCGAGCCGCCGCTCGGCGCGGGAGAATCGGCGTCGGTGCCGGGCCCGGCCGCCGTCGCGAACGCGTTGTTCGATGCGACCGGCGTGCGGTTCTACGCGCCGCCGTTTACGCCGGAGACAGTTCGGGCGGCGTTACGCGACGCGGGTCGGTTGATGACGGCCGACGCGGCCGGTGCGCAGGCGGCAACCAGCACGGCTTGAAGGCTGCCGGCGGCATCGCCGGATCAACCCGGCCGACGAACGGGCCAACAAGCGGCGGACCAGACGGGCATGCCACCTCACGCGCGACACGCATCACGCGTCGCCGTCCTCTTCCATCATCTTGCGCAGCAGGAACTGCAGCGCGACCCGCTCGCCCGGATTGAGCGCGCCATACGTGCGCTCCGTCACCTGCCGCGCGAACGGCACCGTGCGGTCGATCAGCGCGAGGCCAGTCGCGGTGGCGCGCACGATCAGCTTGCGGCCGTCGTTCGGATCGGGCAGCACCTCGATCAGCGCGCGCGCCTTCAGCCGGTCGACCACGCCGCGAATCGTCGCCTGGTCGATCGCGGTCGCCTTGACGATGTCGTTCAGCGAGCACCCCTGGCGCTCCTTGACCGCGCACAGCGTGACGAACTGTGCGGCCGTGAGATCCGAATCGGGGATCGCTTCCTGGAAGATCGACACGTGCCGCTGATACGCGCGGCGCAGCAGGTGGCCGACCTGATCGTGAAAGTCGTAGGAATCCTTCGAAGACGCCATGAAAGTGCAGGCCCGCGCCGCATGTAAGGGAAAGACAAGCAGTGTACACCCTCAATTCGGCACGACCGGCAGCCAGGGGGCCGCTTCATTGCGGTGCATCAGGATTCGCGGCACCCGGCGCGCCGCGTGCCTGGCGATCGCCTGATGGCTGCGCGTTGCCCGCCGGGTACGGCGCAGCGACGGCAGGCAATGCGCGTTCGAACCCGCTGCCGCGCACGTGCTTGCGTGCATCGGCAGACTTTCGTGCACACGCTGTATTTTTAAGCGCATACGCACGAATTTTGTGCATGACCTTGCGCGTTGGCGCCCTCTTTAAAAACGCGTTCATTTCCTCAAAAAACCTCATCAAACACGCGGCTTTTCTCACGCAAACGCTTGCCTTCGCGCGGCCGGAATCGTGCCTGTGCGATTCGGTATTTTCTAGTGTGTACGCTATTTAATTGCCGTGATATACAGACTCCAGTGCGCAGCGGAACGCCCGCTCGCGTCGATCGGCCACCCATTCATCCGTCACATTCGAACAGGGGCAATCCCATGTCTACCGCACACCCGAGCGCCGCCGTTTCCCCCGACGGCGCGCTGCACGGCAATCTCTATCGCAAGGTCACGCTGCGCCTGATTACCCTCTTCTGCCTGTGCTACTTCGCGGCCTATCTCGACCGCATCAACATCGGGCTCGCGAAACTCCAGATGCTCGACGCGCTGAAGTTCAGCGATACCGTGTACGGGCTCGGCGCCGGCCTGTTCTTCGCCGGCTACATCCTGTTCGAAGTCCCGAGCAACCTGGTGCTGCAACGCGTCGGCGCGAAGCTGTGGATCGCGCGGATCATGATCACGTGGGGCCTGCTGTCGGGTGCGACGATGTTCGTGCACACGCCGATGCAGTTCTACCTCGTGCGCTTCCTGCTCGGCGCGGCCGAGGCCGGCTTCCTGCCCGGCGTGCTGCTGTACCTGACGCAGTGGTATCCCGATGCGCGCCGCGCGCGGATCGTCGCGCTGTTCATGGTCGGGCTGCCGCTGTCGAGCATGATCGGCAGCCCGATCTCCGGGTGGATCATGCGCGCGTTCGACGGCACGCACGGGCTCGGCGGCTGGCAGTGGCTGTTCCTGCTCGAAGCGCTGCCGTCGGTGCTGCTCGGCTTCGCGGTGCTGCGCTGGCTGCCCAACAACATCGAATCCGCACCGTGGCTGAACGCCGACGAGAAGCACGCGTTGCGTGCGAACCTCGACGCCGATCCGTCCGGCAACAAGAGCCATGCGCTCGGCAAGGCGTTCTCCGATCCGAAGGTATGGGCGCTCGGCCTGATCGACCTGTGCGTGCTGCTCGGACTCTATGCGGTGAGCTTCTGGCTGCCGACGATCCTGCGCGACACGGGCGTGAAGGATGCGTATCACATCGGCTGGCTGATGGTGATCCCGAATGCCGCGGCCGTGCTCGCCACGCTGTACTGCGGCGCCAGTTCCGACCGTGCGCGCGAACGCCGCTGGCATATCGTCGTGCCGTTCATGGTGTCGGCCGTCGCGCTGGCGATCGCGGCCTCGTCGTCGCACGGCACGTTCGGCACGGTGCTGCTGTTCTCGCTGATCAACGCGGGCGCGGCCGCCGCGATGCCGGTCGTCTGGGCACTGCCGTCGACGTTCCTGAAGGGCTCGGCCGCCGCCGGCGGGATCGCGTTCGCGTGCTCGATCGCCAACCTCGGCGGGTTCGGCAGCACCTACTTCATCGGCTGGCTGCGCGACACGTTCCATTCGCAAAGCGCGGGGCTGTACGGTTTCGCCGCGTGCATGGTGGTCGGCTGCGCCCTCGCGCTCGCCTATCCGGCCCGGCTCGTGAACCGCTGACGCAGCGCGTCGCGCGCGCGACGCGGTCATTTTTACAACCGGCAACCGCGCCGAGCCCGCGGTTCGCCCCGCACCTCCTCTCACCCCGCGCACGCCGCCCCGCCGGCGCGTGCGCGCCGCCTGCCGCCCCCTTTCCCGCCCCCTTTCCCGCCCCCTTCCCGACGCCGTTCGCCGCACAGGCACATCGCTTGCGTCATCCACGCGCCCGCCGCTCCGGCGGACGGCATCTTTCCCTCAACCGGCGCTGCGCACCGCGCGACCCTTCGCGCGGCGATCCCGCATCGCAAGCAGGTTCCATGAACGAGAGGACAACATGAAATCAATACGAACGATAGTGGCCCTGTGCTCGGTCGTCTCCGTGCTCGCAGCGTGCGGCGGCGGCGACGACGCCGGGACCGAACTCGGCATCTCGAAGCCGCAGGCGCGCTTCATCAACGCGGTTCCGGCCGGCCCGAACCTCGACTACTACCTGAACGCGAAGCTCGACCAGGGCAATATCGCGTACAAGGGCGTGACGCGCTATCACGACGTCGACTCGGGCACGCAGAACGCGAGCTACGACGTCTCCGGCACGACGACGACCATCGCCGCGCAATCGTTCAGCGCGGCAAACGGCCATCACTACACGACGATCGCACTGCCGAGCACGACGTCACTGATCTCCGTGATCGACGATCCGTACGCCAAGGGCCTGCTGTCCGACAAGGCGCGCGTGCGCAGCTTCAACGCGTCGCCGAATGCGCAGAACGTCGACGTGTACGTCGTCCCGCCCGGCACCGACATCACGACGCAAAGCCCGACGCTCGCGGGTACGGCCTACCAGAACGCGGTGCCGGCATCGACGCAGGATTCGATCTACCTGAACGGCGGCAGCTACCAGGTGATCGTCACGACGGCCGGCAGCAAGACGCCGATCCTCAAGACCGCGCCGGTCACCATCAACAACAACGCCGACTGGCTGCTGCTGACGATCCCGTCGGGCGGCGTCGGCGACGTGACGCCGAACGACATCCACGTGCTGGTCGCGCAGGGCAACGACGCCGATGCGTCCGCGCAGGAACTCGGTCCGCAGTAAGGACCGCTCATGATTGCGGCGGGCGGCGCGATCGTGCCGCCCGCCGCACCTTCCCGTCACGCGGTCAGTTGTTCCGCTCCAGGACGATCACATGCTCGGCGCGCGTGCCGTCGCCGTGCTCGACGTCGACATCGCCGACATGGCGTACGCGCCAGCCCGGCCGCGTCGCGATCTGCGGCATGTTGCCGGACGGACGGCTCTCGATCCCGCCGAGCCCTTCGTCGGGCGTCTCGACCGCTTCGTCGAGCGACGCGTTCGAATAAATCACGTTGTCGTGCCACTTCGACGCGCCCGCGGCGGCTTCCATGCCCTTGCCGTCGACGTCGACCGTGTTGTCGGTCATCGCCATGTTCGCGTTGTCGAGCGTCGGGATCCGGGCGGCCGCTCGCCGCACGGGGTCGCCGCTGTCGGGCGCCTGCTTGCCGCGCTCGATCGGCGGCAAGCCGGTCGGCATTTTCCCGGCAATCTTCTCGGGCGTCAGCGGACGCTGCGCGACCTGCGCCGCCTGGGTTGCCGCATCGGGCATGTCGCCGGCAGCCGGCGTCTTCACCGGGCTCTTCTCAATCTGTTCGCGTTGCTGTTCCGGGGTCGGGTTCGATTCCGCGTTCTGCATTGCACCTCCTTGTCCGGCCGGCGCGCGCCGGCATCAGGGCTGCCGCCGCCGGTCCGGGAATCGCTACAACGGTCCTTGCAAATCTTTCATGGGCTTGGCCGACGCGCGCCTCTCCGGGCGCACGTGCCAGGCCGGCACGGCACCCTTCATACCGACGGCGCACCGACGCGCAACCGGCGCGACGTCCGCCCCACGCGTCAGCCGCGCGTCAGCCGCCGCTCGCGCCGCCCGGCGCGGAAGCCGCGCCCGGCATGCTCGCGCCGCTGTCGCCGCTGCTGCCGGCCGCCCCGCTGCTCGGCGTACCCGACGGCGCGGTGGACGGTGCGGCCGACATGCCGCCCGTGGCGCTCGATTCCGAGCTTGCGCCGCCGTTGTCGCTCTTCTTCTGGCAGCCCGCACCTGCCGCCAGGCCCGCGATCAGGAGGCCGGCGAAGACGGCTCGCGAAACATGTCGAAGTGAATATCGCTGCATGACACCTCCGCTGATGTCGATGTGGATGGAACCCGCAGGCGCGCAATTCGCGTGCCGCGCCGGGCCGTCGCAGCCGCCCGCTTCCATTCATTTTTCAAATGACGCCCAACCGAATATTTAATTTCCCATCGTCTTGCCGGCCTTCCATACTCGCGAACAAATCCGAGACATAACGTCCACGGCGGCCGGGCCGGCGCAGCGTTCCCACGTTGCCGGTCATGCGCCCCGCACATGGAAGGAGACAACGGCGTGCAACTGGAAGCCACCCACCGCCCGGGCATCGTGCCCGGCGCGGACGACGCATCGCATCGAACCGATTCGGCCGCGCGCGATCCCGCGCTGAGCCCGCGGCTGCACAACGCCGACCTCGCGCCGACCAAGGCCGAGGGCCGGACGTGGGGCCGCTACAGCATCTTTGCGCTGTGGACCAACGACGTGCACAACATCGCGAACTACTCGTTCGCGATCGGGCTGTTCGCGCTCGGCCTGTCGGGCTGGCAGATGCTCGCATCGCTCGCGATCGGCGCGGTGCTCGTCTACTGCTTCATGAACCTCACCGGCTACATGGGCCAGAAGACCGGCGTGCCGTTCCCGGTGATCAGCCGGATGAGCTTCGGCATCTACGGCGCGCTGCTGCCCGCGATGATCCGCGCGGTGATCGCGATCGCATGGTTCGGAATCCAGACCTATCTCGCGTCGGTCGTGCTGCGCGTGCTGCTCACCGCGATCTGGCCAGGCCTCGCCGCATTCGACCAGAACGCGATCTTCGGGCTGTCGACGCTCGGCTGGGTCACGTTCGTCGCGATCTGGCTCGTGCAGATCGGCATCCTCACGTACGGGATGGAAATGGTCCGCAAGTACGAGGGGCTCGCCGGCCCGGTGATCCTCGTCACGACGCTGTCGCTCGCCGCGTGGATGTTCAGCCGCACCGGCGGCCATCTCGCGATGTCGATCGGCAAGCCGCTGACCGGCTTCAGGATGTGGACGGAGATCTTCGCGGGCGGCTCGCTGTGGCTCGCGATCTACGGCACGCTGGTGCTCAACTTCTGCGATTTCGCGCGCTCGTCGCCGAGCGCGAAGACGGTGCGCGTGGGCAACTTCTGGGGCCTGCCGGTCAACATCCTCGTGTTCGCGACGATCAGCTTCGTGCTCGCCGGCGCGCAGTTCAAGCTGAACGGCCACATCATCCACAGCCCGACGGAGATCATCGCGACGGTGCCGAACAAGCTGTTCCTCGTGCTCGGCTGCCTCGCGTTCCTGATCGTGACGGTCGCGGTGAACATCATGGCGAACTTCGTCGCGCCGGCCTTCGTGCTGACGAGCCTCGCGCCGCATCGCCTGTCGTTCCGCCGCGCGGGCCTGATCAGCGCGACGATCGCCGTGCTGATCCTGCCGTGGAACCTGTACAACAGCCCGATCGTGATCGT
Organism: Burkholderia sp. AU6039; assembly: GCF_002223365.1. Classification (NCBI taxonomy): domain Bacteria; kingdom Pseudomonadati; phylum Pseudomonadota; class Betaproteobacteria; order Burkholderiales; family Burkholderiaceae; genus Burkholderia; species Burkholderia sp. AU6039. The sequence goes on along the minus strand of NZ_NKFK01000005.1, from coordinate 1,121,846 downwards.
CTACTTCCTGTCCGGCCTCGGCGCGCTGCTCGGCCCGCTGTACGGGATCATCACGGTCGACTACTGGCTCGTGCGCAAGCAGCGCGTGAACGTGCCCGACCTCTATACCGAAGCGCCGACCGGCGCCTACTTCTACACGCGCGGCGTGAACCGCAAGGCGCTCGCGGCGCTGGTGCCGTCCGCGCTGATCTCGATCACGCTCGCCGTCGTGCCGGCCTTCAGCGCGATGACGCCGTTCTCGTGGCTGCTCGGCGCGGCCATCGCGGGCGGCGTGTACTGGCTGCTGGCCGATCGCAACCGGCACTACGAGGCGCGTTCGGGCGAATCCATCGCGGTCGCCTGCGCCCAACACTGACACCCCTGCATACGGAGTCGCAATGAGGATCCTGGTAGTCAACGTCAACACGACCGAGTCGATCACCGACGCGATCGCCGCGCAGGCGCAGGCCGCCGCGTCGCCTGGCACGGAGATCGTCGGGCTGACGCCGCGCTTCGGCGCGGAGTCGGTCGAAGGCAACTTCGAGAGCTACCTTGCGGCGATCGCCGTGATGGATCGCGTGATGCGCTACGACGAGCCGTACGACGCGGTGATCCAGGCCGGCTACGGCGAACATGGCCGCGAAGGCCTGCAGGAACTGCTGACGGTGCCCGTCGTCGACATCACCGAAGCGGCCGCGAGCATCGCGATGCTGCTCGGCCATCGCTACTCGGTCGTCACGACGCTCGACCGCACGGTGCCGCTGATCGAGGATCGCCTGAAGCTCGCCGGGCTCGACGCGCGCTGCGCGTCGGTGCGCGCAAGCGGCCTCGCGGTGCTCGAGCTCGAGGAAGACCCGGCCCGCGCGATCGAGTCGATCGTCGGCCAGGCGCAGCGCGCGGTGCAGGACGATCACGCGGAAGTGATCTGCCTCGGCTGCGGCGGGATGGCCGGCCTCGACCGGCAGATCGAGGAATGCACGGGCGTGCCGGTCGTCGACGGCGTCTCGGCCGCGGTCGCGCTCGCCGAGTCGCTGGTGCGCCTGAAGCTGAAGACGTCGAAAGTCCGCACGTACGCGCCGCCGCGCCCGAAGCGGATCGTCGGCTGGCCGGGCACCTTCGCACAATGACGCGGCGCCGGCCCGCTGCTGCGTCGCACTCGCGCATCGGGTCGCCGGGAGGCACATCGGCATGCGGGACCCACTAGACCCGACCGCGCTGCCCCGCGACGCGTCCGACGCCGCGGGCGCGCTCGACGTGCTCGATGCGCGGCTGATGCGCATCCTGCTCGTGCTGCTGACCGAGCGCACCGTGTCGCGTGCGGCCGTGCGCCTGAACATGTCGCAGCCGGCCACCAGCGCCGCGCTCAAGCGCCTGCGCACGCTGCTCGGCGATCCGCTGCTGGTGCGCAGCCGCTACGGGATGGTGCCGACCGAATTCGGCGCGCGGCTGATCGAACCGCTGCGCAACGCGCTGCGCGTGATCGACTTCATCCGCATCCAGCAGCCGAGGTTCGACGCGCGCACGTCGGTGCGGACCTACCGGATCGGCTGCCCCGACTACCTGAACGTGCTGTTCGTGCCGAAGCTCGTCGCGCTGTTCCGCGAACGTGCGCCGGACGCGCAACTCGTGTTCCATCCGCTCGGCGACGGCTTCGACGACGAGCGCGCACTCGCCGACGGCGAGCTCGACATCGTGATCGACAATCGCCCGGCGCGCGCGTCGCGGTTCCGGCAGGACGACCTGTTCGACGATCGCGTCGTGTGCCTGATGCGCGCGACCCATCCGCTCGCGCGGCGCGGCACGATGACGGCGGCCGAGTTTGCCGACGCGCCGCAGCTGTGCCCGACACCGTCGTGGCTCGAGGCGTCCGGCGCGATCGACAGGCAACTCGAACGCGTGGGACTGCAGCGGCGGATCGTCGTTACGCTGCCGCACTTCGAACTCGCCGCGCATGCGCTCGTGCGCACCGACATGCTGCTGACCACCACGTACCGGCTCGCGCGGCACTATGCGAAGCTGCTGCCGCTCGCCGCCGTCGCGCTGCCGGCCGAACCGCCGGACATCGTGTACCGGATGACCTGGAACGAATCGGGTGAGTGCGTCGAGGGCGTGCGCTGGTTGCGCGGGCTGATCGCGGAAGCGACGCGTGCGTGGCTCGATGCCGAGGCGATGCAGCCGGCGGTGGCGGCGGTGGCCGCCGCTGCAGTCGTGGACGTGAACGCACGAAATAGCACGCCGGTCTCGGCCGATACCCCCGAACCCGCGCGACGCGCGCGCCGCAGGCAGGCGACGCATTGCCATGCATCGCACCCTCGGCGTGTCCCCCATGCGGCACGCATCCACCGCCTCGCGACGAAGTCGCATTGACGGGCGTCATACGCAAGCCGGAGCGATCCGCGCAGTCGCGGCAAGTCAGACCCGTCCTATTTACCCGGTCCGCACCGAATCGTCAGAATGACGCCTCGAACCCTGGCGGTGGGCGATCTGAATCGCGAATGCCTGCCGACGCCCTATATCGAGGAAAACCGCATGAAGAAGACACTCGTTGCGCTGGCCGTTCCGGTCGCGCTGCTCGCGAGTACCGGCGCATTCGCCGATACGCAAGACTGCGCGACGCGCATCCGGGCGTTGCACACGCAGATCGACAACGCGAAGCGGTTCGGCAACGCGCCTCAGGCGATGCGCCAGCAAGCCGCGCTCGACCAGGTCAAGGCCCATTGCACGGACGCCGGCCAGCTCGCGCGCGCCGAACGCAAGGTCGCCGACAAGCAGCGGGATCTGCAACGCGCGCAGGACGAGGTGCACAAAGCGCAGGCACGCATCCATGAAGCCGAAGCGCTCGGCGATGCGAAGAAGCTGAGCAAGGCGCAGCGCAAGCTCGACGACAAGCAGGCCAAGCTGCGCAACGCAACACGCGACCTGCACGATGCGCAGATCGATCGCGACGCGCTGAAGGGCTGAAGGGCTGACGTGATGCGTTGAAACGGTGTGCCGCGTCAGACGTGCCGCGCCAGCGCGAGCATCACCGACAGCGACACGATCGACCCGAGCGTCGACAGCAGGATCGTGCGCGACGTCACCTGCGCTTCACGCCCGTAGAACTCGGCCAGCATGTACGGCCCGGTACCCGTGGGCAACGCGGCGAGCACGACCGCGATCTGCGCGAGCACCGGCGGCAGCGCGAACACGCGCACGCCAAGCCACCACGCGAGCGCGGGCTGCACGAACAGCTTCACCGCCGTCAGTGCGAGGCTGCCCCGCGGTGCGGCGCCGGATCCTTCCCGCTTCTCCGCGAGAAACAGCCCGAGGCTGACGAGCGCACACGGGCTCGCGGCCGCGCCGAGCAGCTTCAGGAAGGTATCGACCGGCGCACCGAGCGGCACCTGCGCGGCCGACACGCAAACGCCGGCCACCGGCGCGACGATCAGCGGGTTGCGCAGCAGCGCGCCGACCACTTTCCACATCAGCCGCAACGGTGCGCGGTCGCGCTGCAGCCCCACCTCGATCAGCACGATCGCGCCGGCGAACAGCACGCACGCCACGAGGATGGTCGCAATCGTGGTCGGTGTGAGGCTGTCGGTGCCGAAGGCGAGCAGGCACAGCGGGAAGCCGAGATAGCCGGTGTTCGGATACGACGCGGCGATTGCGTCGATGCTCGCGTCGGCGAGCCCGCGCCCCGCGAACAGGCGCCACGCGAGCACGCCGACGAATACGAGCGCGCAGGTCAGCGCGAACGTGGCCACGAAAGCCGGCTGATACAGCTGGTGCCACGATGCGTGCGCCATGATCTGGAACAGCAACGCGGGCAGCGCGAGCCACACGACGAAGCGGTTGAGCTCCGAGGCCGCGGCCGGCCCAAGCACCCCGCGCCGGCGGCACAGGAACCCTGCCGCGATCAGCCCGAACACGGGCAACAGAATCTCGATCGTCGATGACATCTTGAACACGCTGCGTGAAACCGGAACGCGCCAGCTTAATGGTTCCGCCGGGTCGCGTCCAATGCGCGGCGCGAGCCGTCCCGGGCATCACGCGCCGTCGCTCATCGGTTGCGCAAGCAACTTGCAGGCAACGACGGCGGCGGCGAGCGCGAGCCCGCCGCTCACCGTCAGCGCGTCGGCGAACCCGCTCGCGAACGCGACCGGCGCCGCCTGCGCGAGCGCACCGGCGGCCGACGGCGGCACACGCTCGAGCGCCCGCGCGAGGTCGCCGGCCAGCAGGCTCGACATGAACTGTGCGTCGGCGAATGCGCGCAGGCCGGGTGCGGCGGACAGCAGCCGGTCGAGTCGCGCCTGCGTGCTCGCCGCCAGCACCGCGCCGAGCACGCCGACGGCCGTCACGATCGCCGAGAAGCGCGTCGTCGTGCTGATGCCCGATGCCATGCCGGTGCGGTTCGGCGGCACGCACGCCATGATCGCCTTCTGCGTGTCGCCGTTCATGATGCCCGCGCCGCAGCCCGTCACGAACATGCCGAGCGCGACCAACCGGTAGTCGCCGCTGGCCGTCAGCGCCGCGGTCGTGAGGTTGCCCGCGCCGATCAGCGCGAGCCCGCCCGCCAGCACGCCGCCGGACGACACGCGCGCGGCCAGCGCCGCGCCGAGCGACGGCCCGGCAATCATCGCGAATGCAAACGGCAGCATCCCGAGCCCCGCGTCGATCGCCGACATCCCGAACGCGTTCTGCAGGTACAGCGGCAGGAACGTCATCATCACCTGCGCGCACGCCGCATAGCCGAACATCGCAAGTACGGCGCCGACGAAGCGCGGCTGGCGGAACAGCGCGAGATCGATCATCGGCCGCGCCTGCCAGCGCTCCGCGCCGATGAACGCCGCGACGAGCGCGGCGGCCAGCGCGAGCCGGCCGAGCGTCGCGGCCGACAGCCAGCCGTACGACGGCGCGCCGATCAGCGCCGCGATCGCGCACGCGAGCGCCGCGCCGAACAGCAGGCTGCCGGCCGCGTCCACGCGCTTCGCGTGCGGATCGCGCGACTCGTCGATCGCGACACGCGCACCGGCCGCCAGCAGCAGGCAGACAGGCAGGTTCAGCAGGAACACCCAGCGCCAGCCGATCCACTGCGTGATCGCGCCGCCGACGAGCGGCGCGATGGCCGTCGCGATCCCCATGCACATGCCCCAGATCGCCCACGCACGCGCCCGTTCGCGCCCCTCCGGAAAACGGTTCGCGATCACGGCGAGCGCGGCCGTCAGCAGCAGCGCGGCGCCGCCGCCCTTCACCGCCCGGGCGGCGATCAGCCAGCCGGCCGTCGGCGCGACGCCGCAGCCGAGCGACGCGAGAAAGAACAGCGCGAGCCCCGCGAAGAGCATCCGCTTGCGCCCGAAGCGGTCGGCGAGCCCGCCGGCCGGCAGCAGGCATGCGGCGAACGCGGTCATGTACGCGCTCACGACCCATTCGATCTCGGCGAAGCTCGCATGGAAACCGCGCGCGATGCTCGGCAGCGACACGGCGACGACGTTCGTGTCGAGCACGATCAGCGAGCAGGTGGCGGACGCGACGGCGAGCGTCGCGGCGGCGGGCAGGCGGGCGCCCGTGCGCGGGGCGGCAGCCGCGCCTGCGCGCGACGCCGGGGAAGGCTGGGACATCGGCTACTCCGGAACAGGATCGACGAGCCGTATGCTAGGCTTGGCCCGTATTGCCTGTCATTGACACGCCGATGCTGTTTTATTGACGAAAATTGCAATCATGGACCGGCTCGAATTCCGTCACGTCCGCGCGTTCCTCAGCGTCGCGCAGCACCTGCACTTCGCCCGCGCGGCCGAAGCGCTCGACATGGCGCCGCCCGCGCTCACGCGGCAGATCCAGGAGGCCGAGCGCGTGCTCGGCGTGCGCCTCTTTCACCGGTCGCGTCGTGCCGTCACGCTGAGCGCGGCCGGCGAGGCCTATCTCGCCGAGGCACGCGCCGCGGTCGAGCACCTGCAGCGCGGCCGCGAACTCGCTGCGTTGGCCGAGCGCGGCGAACTCGGCCGGATCGAGATCGGCTACGTGTCGTCGGCCGTCTATTCGGGCACGCTGCAGCGCACGGTCGGCGCGTTTCGTGACGCGCACCCGCGCATCGAACTGAACCTGCGCGAAGTGCCGATGGACGACGTCGCGAACCAGCTCGACACGGGCCGGCTCGATCTCGCGTACGTGCGCCCGCCGCTGCCGCTGCCCGGCGGCCTGCGGGTCGTCACGCTGCAGCGCGACGTGTTCGTCGCGGCCGTGCCGGCCGGGTCGCGCTACGCGTCGATGTCGGCCATTCGCGCGGCCGACCTCGCCGACGCGCGCTTCGCGGTGCCCGAACAGGAGCGCGGCACGCTCGACGTCGCGCGCCGCGGCCGCTTCGCCCCGCTGATCGCCGCCCGCCCGGGCGGCCTGCTCGCGGTGCTCGCGTGCGTGTCCGTGAACGGCTGGGTGGCGGTGATTCCCGATGCGCTCGCCGGCTGCGTGACGCTGCCGGGCGTCGTGTACCGGCCGATCGCCGGCAAGCCGATCACGTCGGAACTGGCGCTCGCGCACCGGCGCTTCGACAAGGCGCCGGCGGTACGCGCGTTCCTGCGGACGGTTCCGTCGGCCGCGGAAAGCCCCGCCTGACGCCCGCATGCGGCGAGGGCGGCGATGCCGGCCGTCGCCGCGCGAATATGCATTGCACGATTCGATGTTTGTCGGCCGGAAACCGATTCCGTAACCTGCCCGGCAGCCGCGCCGCCCGCGCGCGGATCACCGAGGACACCCCGCCGATGAATCCCGCCTCCGCCCCGCCGCGCCGCCGCGTGCTGCAGCGTCTTGCCGCCCTCGCCGCCGCGCCGCTCGCCGGCGCCATCGCACGGCCCGCCCAGGCCGCCGGCGCCGACTTGTCGGGCGTGACGCTCGTGCTCGGCGACCAGGCCGGCGGCCTGCGCGCGCTCGCGGAAGCCGCGCACGTGCTCGACGGCACGCCTTACCGGTTCCGCTGGGCCAATTTCCAGGGTGCCGCACCGCTGTTCGAGGCGCAGCGCGCAGGGGCAATCGATCTCGCGCCGGCCGGCGACCTGCCCGTGCTGACCGCCGCGCTCGGCGACCCGTCGTTGCGGATCGTCGCGACGCGCGTCGGCTCGCCGACGTCGCTCGGCATCGTCGTGCAGCCCGATTCACCGGTCCGCACCGTTGCCGACCTGAAAGGGCAAACCGTCGTCGTGTCGTCCGCGCGCGGCAGCATCTCGCAGTACCAGTTGTACGGCGCGCTGCGCGAACACGGCCTCGCGCCGCGCGATGTCGACGTGCGCTTCGTGCTGCCCGTCGATGCGTTCGCCGCGTTCGAGGCGAAGCGGATCGGCATCTGGGCGACGTTCGATCCGTACTACGGGCATGCGGTCCGGCGCGGCGCGCGCATCGTCCGCGACGGCAGCGGCATCAATTCCGGGCTGGCGTTCCTGACGTCGCCGGTCGAGACGCTCGACGATCGCGCGAAGCGCGCGGCGCTCGCCGACGTGCTGGCGCGGCTCGCCCGCGCGGGCCAATGGGCGCTCGCGCATCCGGCCGACTATGCGAGCGTCTATGCGTCGCTCACGCGCCTGCCGCCCGACGCGGCCACCGACATCGCGCGACGAGCCGCGCTCGCGCAGCGCAGCCTCAGCGGCGCGGACATCGACGTGCTGCAGCGTGTCGCCGACCGCGCGGCGGCCGACGCGATCCTGCCGCGGCGCGTCGACGTCGCATCGATCGCGATCCGCAACGTATCGGCCTGAACGATGACGCGCGTGGCTACGATCAGCGTGGCCGCGCCATATCGAGGTCGGGCACGTCGTCACCGAACGTCGCCGCGACGAGCGTGCGCATCGCCGCGAATGGCGCCGCCGCGTGCTGCCCCATCGCTGAAATCCCTGCCCCGAGCAAACCCGCGCACGCTGTCACGGCCCCGTCATTCGTGCGTACAATGATCTGACCGCTTGCCGCCGCGGTTCGCGGCAAGCGGACGAGGACATTACAAACAGAATACACACAAGAATTGCGCCGATCCGGACCCGTTTCCGCAACGTCGGCGACAACCGGACCAGACAATGCGGCGCAGACCGGATTACACGGGGGGACATATGTCCAGGCACACCCGAAAGCCACTGGTATCGCTCGTCGTACCGTTCCACGACGAGGCGGAAGCGATCGACGCATTCTTCGCGACCACCCTTCCCATTCTCGAATCGATCGACACCACACGCTTCGAAATCGTTTGCGTGAACGACGGCAGCCGCGACGACACGCTCAGCAGGCTGATCGACGTCGCCGCCGGCGACCCGCGTGTGCGCATCGTCGATCTCACCCGGCGCTTCGGCAAGGAAGCCGCGCTCACCGCCGGCATCGACGAAGCCGCCGGCACCGCCGTGATCCTGATCGACGCCGACCTGCAGGACCCGCCCGCACTGATCCCCGCGATGGTCGAACGCTGGCTCGCCGGCGCCGAGGTCGTCGCCGCGAAGCGCACCGACCGCAGGTGCGACCCGCTGATGCAGCGCGTGGCCGCCGCGCTCTACTACCGCGTGCACAACCACCTTTCCGAAGTCGAGATGCCCGAAAACGTCGGCGATTTCCGGCTGATGGACCGCCAGGTCGTCGACGCGCTGCGCGCGCTGCCCGAGCGGCGGCGCTTCATGAAAGGCCTGTTCGCGTGGGTCGGCTATCGCATCGAGCTCATCGAATACACGCGCGCGCCGCGCAGCGGCGGCCGCTCCAAATTCTCCGGCTGGCGCCGCTGGAACTTCGCGCTCGAAGGCATCACCAGCTTCAGCACCGTGCCGTTGCGCGTGTGGACCTACATCGGCCTCGCGTTCGCCGCGCTGTCGTTCATCTACGGCGCGTTCATCGTCATGCGCACGCTGCTGTTCGGCAACCCCGTGCACGGCTATGCGTCGCTGATCTCCGTGATGCTGTTCGTCGGCGGCATCCAGCTGATCGGCATCGGCGTGATCGGCGAATACCTCGGACGCATCTATCACGAATCCAAGCAGCGGCCGGTCTATCTCGTGCGGCGGCGCTACCGCGCCGACGCGCTGGTGGGCCAGCACCCGGCGCGACACGCCGCGCAGCCCGACGCCGCGAAGCTGCTGCCGTTCCCGGTCCGGCGCGTCGCCGCGGCCCGGCGACGGCAGCCGGCCGTCGCGAGCGCGGCGGTCGCGCGCAATCTGTCGGTCAAGTAGCGCCGCATGGATATTTCCACCTCATCGATCCAAGACGACGAACGCCCTGTCCGCGTCTGGCTGACGCCCGGACGCGTCGCGCTGTACAGCGCGGTCATGCTGACGGTCGGCGTGCTGTTCATGACGATCCTGGTCTGGATCGGCTTCCACTCGACCGACCCGGGCGTGTTCCGCCCCGGCTCGGGGTTCATGGTGTTCTGGTCCGCGTCCCACCTGATGTTCCACGGTTCGCCGTGGCAGATCTACGATGTCCCCGCGTTCTCGCGGGTGCTCGTCGGCCTGTTCCCGACCGCGGCCCGCTATGCGTTCCTGCCGTGGCTGTATCCCCCCACGTATCTGCTGGTGGTCGCCCCCTTCGCGCTGCTGCCCTATGCGGTCGGCTATCCGCTGTTCGTCGCGCTCGGCATCGTGCTGCTCGGGGTAGCGGCCTGGCGCGTGTCGGGGCTCGCGGCGACGCCCGGCGCGAAACGCGTCGGCTGGCTCGCGCTGCTCGCGTGCCCGGGTGTGTTCGTCACCGCGATGTACGGGCAAAACGCGATGCTGACCGCGGCGTGCGCGGCGCTCGCCGTGCATTTCGTTGACCGTCGGCCGATGCTGGCCGGCTTCTTCATCGGACTCCTGTCGGTCAAGCCGCAGCTGGCGTTGCTGTTCCCGTTCGTGCTGATCGCCGCGCGCGCGTGGCGCGCGTTCGCGTGGGCCGCGGCGTTCGCGACCGCCTTCACCGCGCTGGGCATCGCGAAGGGCGGCATCGAATCGCTCCACCTCTTTACGCAGAACGCGGGCGCGCTGCGTGCACTGATCATCGAGCATGGCGTTGCGTTCTGGTTTGCGTCGCCGACGCCGTTCGCGGCGTTTCGTCTCGCCGGCCTGCCGCTGACGCTCGCCTATGCCGGGCAAGCCGCCATCGCCGCGATCGCGATCGCGGCCGCGTGCGTCGTCTGGCACCGCCATCGGGATGCGCGGCTGCGCGGCGCCATGCTGGTCATCGCGACGCTCGCCGCGAATCCCTATCTCTGGCACTACGAACTGTCCTGGCTGTGCATTCCGATCGCGTGCATGATCGCCATCGGCTCGCAGGACGGCTGGCTGCGCGGCGAGCAAAGTCTCGTGGCCGTCCTGTGGGCGCTCCCGTTGTACGAGTTTCTGAATCCGTGGCTGCATCTGCCGCAGATCGGGCCGCTCGTGACGACGATCGCGTTGCTCGTGCTGCTGCGGCGCGCCCGGCTTGCACGCCGCGGCACGCGCGCCGCGGTCGTTCGGGCCTCCTGAGCCGGTCGCCGGGCGCCGCGCCCGGTAATCGCGCACCAAGTCGCGCTCGCGCGGCACAACGCCGCCGGCCTCAACGTCCGGCCAGTCGACCTGGCGTCCGCGCGCGCACTGCCGCGCCGGCATCGATTCGTGTTACGAATTCCCGATTCCTGCCTACAATGTTCAGAACGCCAGTCGTCCGGCCTGCCGCCGGCGACGACCGGATCCATACGGCGCAGCGCAGGCCGGATCTCTCGGGGGACGTATGTCCGCGCATGCCAGAAAACCACTGGTCTCGCTCGTCGTGCCGTTCCACGACGAGGAAGAAGCCATCGACGCGTTCTTTGCCACGACGCTGCCGATCCTCGAATCGGTCGAGTCGGTCCGTTTCGAGATCGTCTGCATCAACGACGGCAGCCGCGACGACACGCTCGCCAGGCTGATCGACGTCGCCGCCGGCGACCCGCGTGTGCGCATCGTCGATCTCACCCGGCGCTTCGGCAAGGAAGCCGCGCTCACCGCCGGCATCGACGAAGCCGCCGGCACCGCCGTGATCCTGATCGACGCCGACCTGCAGGACCCGCCCGCACTGATTCCCGCGATGGTCGAGCGCTGGCTGGCCGGAGCCGAGGTCGTCGCCGCGAAGCGCACCGACCGCAGGTGCGACCCGTTGATGCAGCGCGCGGCCGCCGCGCTCTACTACCGCGTGCACAACCATCTCTCCGAAGTCGAGATGCCCGAAAACGTCGGCGATTTCCGGCTGATGGACCGCCAGGTCGTCGACGCGCTGCGCGCGCTGCCCGAGCGGCGGCGCTTCATGAAAGGCCTGTTCGCGTGGGTCGGCTATCGCATCGAGCTCATCGAATACACGCGCGCGCCGCGCAGCGGCGGCCGCTCCAAATTCTCCGGCTGGCGCCGCTGGAACTTCGCGCTCGAAGGCATCACCAGCTTCAGCACCGTGCCGCTGCGCGTGTGGACCTACATCGGCCTCGCGTTCGCCGCGCTGTCGTTCGTTTACGGCGCGTTCATCGTCATGCGCACGCTGCTGTTCGGCAACCCCGTGCACGGCTACGCGTCGCTGATCTCCGTGATGCTGTTCGTCGGCGGCATCCAGCTGATCGGCATCGGCGTGATCGGCGAATACCTCGGACGCATCTATCACGAATCCAAGCAGCGACCGGTCTATCTCGTGCGGCGGCGCTATCACGCACAGCGGGACGCCGCCGCGCATCCGGCGTCGCAGCTGCTGCAGTTTCCGCTCAAGCGCACGCATGCGGCCCGCCGCCGGACGGCGCAGCCCGCCGCGACCGGCCACGGCGCCGCGCGGAAAGCGTCCGTCAAGTAACCGCGCGCACGACGCATGGATCTCCCCCGACAAGCGATACGATCGGCGGCCCCTCCCGTCCGCGCATGGCTGACGCCCCGGCGCGTCGTGGCGTACAGCGCGGTCGCGCTCGCGTGTTACGCGCTGTTCGTCGCGATCTGGATCGCCGTCGTCCGTCACGCGCCCGCCACCGCGCCGTCGCGCCCGGGCCCCGACTACGCGGTGTTCTGGTCGGCGTCGTACGTGATGCTGCATGGCTCGCCGTGGCAAGCGTACGATCTGCCGACCTTCTCGCGGCTGGCGGCCGAGCTGTTCCCGCAGTTCCGCCGCGAAGACCTCGTCGCGTGGCTGTACCCGCCCACCAACCTGCTGCTCGTGACGCCGCTGGCGCTGCTGCCCTATGCAGTCGGCTACCCGCTGTTCGTCGCGTTCGGCATCGTCGTGTTCGGATTCGCCGCCTCGCGCGTATCGGGGCTCGGCGCGCTCCCCGGCTTGCGGCGCGTCGGCGCGTTCGCGCTGCTCGCCGCCCCGTGCGTGTTCGTCACCGGGATGTTCGGGCAGAACGCGTTCCTCACCGCGTCGTGCGCGGCGCTGGCCGTCTGCTGGGCCGACCGTCGGCCGATGTGGGCCGGCCTCTGCATCGGCCTGCTGTCGGCGAAGCCGCAGATGGCGCTGCTGTTCCCGTTCGTGCTGGTCGCCACGCGCGCCTGGCGCACCGTCGCGTGGGCCGCGCTCACCACCGCCGCGTTCACCGCATTGAGCATCCTGATCTGCGGCGTCGAATCGCTGCGCCTGTTCGTCGCCGGCACGGCGCTCGCGCGCACGCTCCTCCTCGAGCAAGGCATCGTGTTCTGGCTCGCGTCGCCGGCGCCGTTCGCCGCGCTCCGCCTCGCGGGCCTGCCGCCTGGCGCCGCGTATGCCGCGCAAGCGTGCGTCGCGGCGCTGGCGATCGCCGCCGCCTGCATCGTGTGGACGCGTTCACGCGACGTCCGCTTGCGTGCGGCGGTGCTGGCCGTCGCCACGCTCGCGGCGAACCCGTACGTGTGGCACTACGAGCTCGCCTGGCTCGGCATCGCGATCGCGTGCCTGCTGGCGATCGGCTGGCAGGACGGCTGGCTGCGCGGCGAGCAGACCGCGATCGCGCTCATGTGGCTGCTGCCGGCCGTCGAATACCTGAACCCGTGGCTGCAAGGGCCGCAGATCGGCCCGGTCGTGACGCTGTTCGCGCTCCTCGTGATGCTGCGGCGCGCCGGCCCGGAGGCTCAGAACGCGAGCCGCGGCGGCACGTAGATGCCGTAGTACGGCCCGACGCCGGTCGCGACGCCGGTCATCTTCACGCCGGCGACGAAATGGCCCTGGATATACTTGTATGTGCCGCCGAGCGACACGTCGATATGGAACGGCGCGAACGCGACGATCGGCACGGAGGTGCTGGTCGCCGTCTGCGTGACGACCGGCAGCACCACTGTCGCGCCGACCGGCACCGACGTATAGAGCGTCGCCTTCACGCCGGTCGCGAGATTGATGGTGTCGCCGATGTTGAGCGTCGTCGGATTGCCGGTTGTCATCAGGCCGCCCATCGTCGTCGTGTCGGTCGCGCTCGACTGGAACGACGTCCACTGCCCGCCCATGCACAGCAGGCCGTAGATCTGGCCGTTCGTGATCGAGAATTCGAACGGCTGGCCCGTCAGCGGATTGATCAGCGGCTGGTTGGTCGACGCGTTCCAGTACAGGTTGTACACGCACTGGTCGATCGCGACCGGAAACAGCCCGCCGGCCCCGACCCCGCCCGGCGCCGCCAGCACCGCCACGGCGGTCGCGCTGTCGGATGCGCCGGGGATCCCCAGCAGTCCGCCGAGCAGCAGCGGAATCGAGCCGCCGTTCACGCCGGGCGCGCGCGACACGGTGACCTGCACCGCCGGCACGTCGTACTGGCCCGGCGTGATGGTCGTCGGCTGCATGGAGGCGGGGTTGCGCGTCACGTTCCAGTATCCGGTGGTCACCGTGCCGGTCGACAGCGCCGCGCCGGCCGCCGAGTTCTGCGCGATCACGCCATTCGCCGCCGGCGCGGCCTGCGACCAGTTCACCGCGCCGCCGCTCGGCGACATCATCGCATCGGCCCCCGCGAGCGCGGCCGCGTCGGCCGCGTTCTGCAACTGGTTGTTCACCGTGACCACCCACGCGATGTCGATCGCCAGCGCGCCGAACGACAGCAGCGGAATCAGGAACAGCAGGAAGAACAGCGCGACCGAACCGCGCTGCCGTTCGGCGCCGACGGGTGGCGTGGCGGTCACATCATTCATAGAGCATCACCGACGTCGCCGAGACCGTCACCGGGCCAGTGAGCGCGCTGAACGCGGAGCCCAGCACGAGCCCCGAATACGTGTAGGTCACCGTCACCGTCAGCGCGGTGCCCGACGTCGTGCCGTTCGCCTGCGTCACGGTCACCGCCGGTGTCGTCGCGGTGCCGCCGGTGATCAGGCTGTTCTGCATCGCGGTCTGCGCGATGTTGGCGATCTGCGTCGTGGTCAGCATCGGCACGCGCAGCATGACGCCGGCGCGCGCCGCCTCGCGGCTCGCGTTCGTGATGACGGCCTTGTCGCACAGGAGCAGGCTCGTGTCGATGATGCCGATCAGCACCATCAGCAGGAACGGCAGCATCAGCACGAACTCGAGGGACACGACGCCGCGCGCGTGGCGGGCGCCCATCGCCCCGCGTGTCATTTTGCGGCCCCCGCACCCGGCGGTACGACACCCGGCTCCAGCGCCGCGCCGGACAGCGGCGGCCGGCTACCGGCCCCGCCGGCCACCCCGGCAACTCCGCGCGACGCCAGCCGCGCGCGCACCGCCTGGTAAAAGCGCAGGTTGTCGGCCACCGCCGACGCGGGCAACTCCGCGGACAGCAGCTTCTTCGCCGAATCGGTGTTGCCGAGCACGCCGTACGCGAACGCGAGGTTCTGGCGCGCCTGCCACGGCGCGGACGGCAACCCGGTGACGTCGAGCAGCACGTTCACGCCTTCACGCGGCCGGTTGCTCAGCACGAGCGACAGCCCGAGATCGACGCGCAGCCCCTGCGCGTCAGGGTGCGCGCGCAGTGCGTCGCGATACACGACCTGCGCATCCGCATGACGCCCCTGCAGGTCGAGCACGGTGCCGAGCCCCTCCGCCGCGAGCGGATGGTTCGGCTGCGCGGCGAGCAGGTCGCGGTAGCGTTGCGCGGCTTCGTCGAGGCGACGCTGCCGCAACGCGACGCGCGCGAGCCCGAGCTGCGGGCCAAGTTCCGCGGGTGCCTGCCGCTGCGCTTCGTCATAGAGAATCCGCGCACGCTCCAGGTCGCCCGCGCGGTAGTTGACGTCGCCGAGCCCCAGGCGCGCCGCGAGCGAATCGGGATGCTTCGCGAGCACCTTCTCGTACAGCGTCGACGCGAGATCGACGTTGCCGCCGGCCAGTGCGCTGTCGGCGATGCGCAATTCGGCCTGCGGATCGTCGCTCTTGTGCGACAGCACCGGCCGCGTCTGGACGCCCGGCGCGCCGCAGCCACCGGCCAGCACCGGCAGCACGGCCGCGAGCGCGAACGCGCGTATGACGGATCGTGTCATCTGAACACCTCGAGCAGGCGAATCGCCGCCGGGCCCGCCGCGATCAGGCAGACCGTCGGCAGGATGAACAGCATCATCGGCAGCGTGATCTTTGGCGCGAGCTTCGCGGCGCGTTCCTCGAGCGCGACGATCTGCTCGGTGCGCTCGGTACGCGACAGCGTGCGCAGCGCCTGCGTGATCGGCGTGCCGAACCGTTGCGACTGCGTCAGCGTCGTCGCGAGCGAGCGCGCCGACGTGAAATCGACACGCATCGCGAAATGCGCGAGCGTCGCGGACACGTCGCCGCTCAGCGTCAGCTCGTCCGCGCATACGGTCAGCTCGTCGGCAAGCGGCGGGCAGATGCGCGCCAGTTCGTGCGCGACGCGCCGGATGCCCGACGCGAGACTGTTGCCGGCCATCGTGCAGATCACCAGCAGGTCCAGCGCATCGGGAAAGCACGCGGCGATGATCCGCCGCCGCCGCCGGATCATCACGCCGAGCACGTATTCCGGCACGATCACGCCGATCACGAAGGCGGCGATCATCGCCAGCGCGCGGATCACGAAGTATTCGCCGAAGCGCGGAATCAGCGGGCTGAACACGATCGCGCCGCACGCGAACAGCACGCCGCAGCTCAGCTTGATCCCGATCATCACCGACGCCGCGCGGCGCTCGCGAAAGCCCGCGCGCGTCAGCTGCAGGCCGAGCTTCACGCGCTGCATCGGGTCGAGCACCGGCAGCCGTTCGCCCAGCTGCGCGAGCCGGCGCGTGAGATCCAGCCGGACGCCGCCCGGCTGCAGCCACCCCGCCATCGACGCCGGCGGATGCTGGCCGGCAGCCTGCCGCACGCGCGCGGCGATCCGCTGGCGGGTGCCGCCGCCGGGCGTGGCGAGCGCCACCGCGACACAGCCGAGCAACAACAGCAACTCGAGGCCGCGGGCGGCCAGCATCGACATCGTCATCGCGCGGTATCCAGTTTCGAGATCTTGCGGATCACCAGCAGGCCGACCGTCAGCAACCCGGCCGCGATCGTCAGCATCGTGTGCCCCGGGTGCGTCGTGAACAGCAGCATCACGTAGTCGCGGTTCACGAGGAACAGCGCGCCGATCATCACGAACGGCACCGCCGAAATGATGTTCGTCGTGATGCGCCCTTCGGCGGTCAGCGCGCGCGTCTTCAGGCGGATGTCGCGACGCGTGCGGATGATGCTCGACAGCTCGTCGAGCGTTTCGCCGAGGCTGCCGCCGGTCTCGCGCTGCAGCAGCAGGTAGACGGTGAAGAACGAGAAGTCCGCGATCATCAGCCGGTCCGCCGCCTGCGTCAGCACGTCCTTGAGATCCGCGCCGACGCGCAGGCTGTCGCCCATCGAGCGGAACGTCGCGCGCACCGGCTCGGCCGCGCCGTCGCCGACCATGCTGATCGCCTGCGTGACCGGAATGCCCGCGCGCACGGCCCGCACGATCACGTCGATCGCGTCCGGGAACGCTTCGAGAAAACGAATCCGGAAGCGCTCGACCAGCGCACGGTAGCTGGCGCGCATCGTGACCAGCGGCAACCCGACGTAGATCAGCGGACGCAGGAAGCCCGGCGGCCCGATCAGCTTCACCGCGACGATCGCGACGATCGCGCCGGCGATCGTGCTCGCGACGACGATCCTCACGCCGCCCTTGCCGCCGACCGCGCGCACGCGCGTCACGCGGCGCTGCAGCCACGCGCGCAGGCGGCCCTGGCGGCGCTCGAGGTTGAACAGCGCGACCCCGGGCGTGGCGGAGGCGAGCCCGTCGCGCCCGGCGAGCGACGGCGACAGCCGGCGCATCCGCGCGCGGATGCGCTGGGCCGGCGTGCGGCTCGCGCGATCGAACCACGACGACAGCACGAGCCCGATCGCGAAGATCATCACGAACGCGCCCACCGCGAACACGTCGGCGGCCCTCATTGCCGGAACACCTCGGCGAGCGCATCCTCGACGCCGTAATACGCGGCGCGCGCGGCGAATGACGGCCGCAACGGCGACGCCTCGAACACGCCCTTCACCGCGTCGCGCGTCGTGTCGCCTTCCTGGCGGAACGCGAACAGGTCCTGCGTGATCACCACCTCGCCTTCCATCCCGACGATCTCGGTGATCCGCGTGACGCGCCGCACGCCGTCGCGCATCCGCTCGATCTGCACGAACAGGTGCACGGCGCTCGCGATCTGGCGCCGGATCGACAGCAGCTGCAGGTTCGCGTTCGCCATCATGACCATGCTCTCGAGCCGGCTGATCGCATCGCGCGGCGAATTCGCGTGGATCGTCGTCATCGAGCCGTCGTGCCCCGTGTTCATCGCCTGCAGCACGTCGAACGCCTCGGGGCCGCGAATCTCGCCGAGGATGATGCGGTCGGGCCGCATCCGCAGCGCGTTGCGCACGAGATCGCGCTGCGAGATCCCGCCGAGCCCCTCGGTATTCTCCGGCCGCGTCTCGAGGCTCACGACGTGCGGCTGCAGCAACTGCAGCTCGGCCGCATCCTCGATCGTCACGATCCGTTCGTGCTGCTCGATGTGCTGCGACAGCGCGTTGAGCAGCGTCGTCTTGCCCGAGCCGGTGCCGCCCGAGATCACGATGTTCAGCCGGCACGCGCACGCGACCTTGAGCACCTGCAGCATCGGATGTGAAATGTTGCCCTGCTGCGCCATCCGCGCGAGCGTGATGTCGCGCTTCGCGAACTTGCGGATCGAGATCGACGGGCCGCGCATCGCGATCGGCGGCAGCACGACGTTCACGCGGCTGCCGTCGGCGAGCCGCGCATCGACCATCGGGCTGCTCTCGTCGACGCGGCGCCCCACCGCCGCCGCGATCCGCTGCGCGACGCTCGCCACGTGCGCGTCGTCGCGGAACTTCAGCGACGTGAGCTCGAGCCGGCCCGCGCGCTCGACGTAGACCTGGTCGGGCCCGTTGACGAGGATGTCGGTGACCGAATCGTCGGCGAGCAGCGGCTCGATCGGCCCGACGCCGAACATGTCGTTCAGGATCGCATCGACGATCAGCACCTGTTCGCCGGCCGTGATCTTCAGGCGCTCGCGCTCGACCGTGTGCGCGGCCACCTGCTCGATGCCCGCGCGCACTTCGTCGCGCGTCTTCATCAGCGCCGCCGACATGTTCATCGACGCGAACACCGCGCTGCGGATCGCGTCGAACTTGCTCGACCGGATCAGCGCCTCGTGGGTGTCGGCCGTCACGGGTGTGCGAGCCGGAGTCGGTGCAGGCGCGTCCGCCGCGGTCGGAGCCGGGGCCGACGGTGCGGCCTCGCGCGCCACGGCGGGCGGCGCGGCCTGTGGCTCGGCCGGCGCGGGATCCGCCGGCGGCCGGTTGCGGGTGCCGAACGTCACGTTCCCTTCCTCCACTTGACGAGCCGCGCATACCACGGCTCGGCGACGACCATCGGCTCGCCGGTGATGCCGTTCGCGAGCTGCCGGATCTGGTCCAGGAAGCCGTTGCGCTTCGCGCCTTCGATCGGCTCGCCGAGGTTCTCGGCAACGGCGAGCGTCTGCGGCTCGTGCGGCAGCTCGTGCAGCGCCGCGCCGCCGAACGCCGCCTCGAAATCGACCGGCTCGACGCGGCCCGCGACCGGGGCGAGCGGATTGTTCAGCACCATCGACAGCAGCCGCTCGCCGGGCAGTTCCCGCACGAAGCGCACGAGCCGCGCGGCTTCATACGCGGCGTGCACCGAACGGTCGACCACGACGTGGACGAGATCGGACGCCACGAGCGCGTCCTCGAGCAGCTTGCCGGCGCCGCTGCCGACGTCGAACAGCACGTAGTGGAAACGGTCCTTCAGCATGTCGACCAGGCGCGCGACGGCCTGGTCGCCCAGCGTGACGTCGGCGCCGTAGGCCAGCTCGGCGGACAGCACGTGCAGCCGGTCGCCCTTCGTCACGAACATGCGCTCGAACAACGCGTCGTCGGGACGCTGCCCCATGTTCAGCAATTCGATCAGCCCGTTGTTGCTGGACAGCCCGAACATCGAGTTCGCGCCGCCGCCATGCAGGTTCAGGTCGACGTAGGCCACCCGGCGGCGCTTCTCGCTCGCGAGGAAGCGCGCGAGGCTCACCGTGATCGTGGTCGCGCCGACGCCGCCGCGCGCGCCGACGAAGCTGACGACCTTGCCGGTGCGCGCCTGCACGACCGATTCGGTCGCGGTCAGCGCACGCCGCATCAACTCGACGGTCAGCGGCTTGACGATGTAGTCCTGCACGCCGATGCCGAGCAGGTTGCGAAACAGCCCGACGTCGTTCTGCGTGCCGATCGCGATGACGCGCACCGACGGGTCGCACACGTCGGCGAGCCGCATCAGGTCCGACACCGGCAGCACCGAATCGGACACGTCGATGACGAGCTGGCGCGGCGAACGCTCGTACTGCTGCAGCAGCCGGATCGCATCGTCGCAGGTGCCCAATTGCAGCTGGGTGCGCGTGATCGACAGTTCCTGCGTGACGCGGCGTATCACGTCCTCGCTGCCCGAATCGGCGACGACCGCGACGAGATCGGCCGCGCCCGCGGACGCGGCGCGCCGGGTGTGCTGACGGTCGAGGAGGTTCATGGGCGGCATCGTGATGGCATCCGGGCGGTCAATGGCTGGGCGAGCCGGTCGTCTGCGTCTTGCCTGGCGTCGGCTGCTTCACGCGATCCTCGACGTAGCGGCGCACCGCGTCGGCGGCCGTCTGCGCATCCGCGCCGCCGTACGGCACGGGCGCGACGAGATCCTCCGGCCGCGCGAGCATCGCCGCGAGGTTCGAATAGGTCGCGCAGCCGAACGGCACGCCGGGCCGCGCGTACCCCGCGTCGACGAGATGCGACGGCTGCATCAGCTTCGCGCAATCGGGCGCCACCGCATGCGCGCCGTCGAAGCCGATCGACCGCGCATCGGGCAGGTTGACCGGCGGCGGCGCCGACAGGCAGCCCGCACACACCAGCGGCAGGAGTGCGGCAACGATCGATCGGGTTCGCATGTGCGCCTCCGGTTCAGTACACGAAGCCCGCGGCGCCGACGAGGCGCGGCGTGTCGCCCGACAGCAGGTCGAGCCCGAGGTTGCGCTGCACCGCGAACTCCAGGTCGCTGCTCGGCCGCGCGACGGTGTCGATCGCCTGCTCGAGCTGGCCGGGCCCGGTCGGCTGCACGACGTACGGCGTGACGATCACGACCACCTCGGTCTTGTTGTCCTGGAAGTTCTTCGACGAAAACAGCCGGCCGATGATCGGCAGCCGGCCGAGCCCCGGAATCTGCGACACGGTGTCGGCCGTCTGGCTCTGCAGCAGCCCGCCGATCGCGAAGCTCTGCCCGCTCGACAGCTCGACCGTCGTGTCGACGCGCCGCACCGTGAGCGCCGGCACCTTGATGCTGCCCGTCGTCACGCTGTTGCTCGGATCGACTTCACTGACTTCCGGGCGCACCTTGAGGCTGATGCGGTTGTCGGCGAGCACGGTCGGCGTGAAGTCGAGCGACACGCCGAACGGCTTGTACTCGACCGTGATCACGCCGGTGTTGCCGGTCTGCGCGACCGGAACGGGAATCTCGCCGCCCGCGAGGAAGCTCGCGGTCTCGCCGGACATCGCGGTGAGGTTCGGTTCGGCGAGCATCGTGATCAAGCCCTCCTGGTCGAGTGCGTCGAGCACCACGTCGATCGACCAGCGCCCCGCGCGGAACCCGCCGAGCACCGAGAAGGCGCCCGTCGGCGACAGGTTGAACAGGCCGTTCGTCGGATCGAACAGCGTGCGCCCGTTGAGCAGGCCGCCGACGAAGTTGCCGGCGCCGCCCAGCGAGCTCCAGTTGATGCCGAGCTGCTGCGTGATGTTGCGGCTCACCTCGGTCACCCGCACGCGCAGGTTCACCTGGATCGGGCGCGACAGCGTGAGCCGGTTCACGATCTTTTCCTTGTCGTGCAGATACGGCGTGAGCGACTGCATCACGGCGTCCGCGTCGGCCGCGCTCGGCACCTTGCCCGACACCATCAGCGAGCCCGGCGCGCCGGACACCGACAGCTTCAGCTGCGGAAAGCGGCTGTCGAGCACGCCCTGCAGCGACGCCGTGTCGACCTGCACGATCACCGTCTTGCGCAGGATCGGGCGATGGTTCGCGCCGAGCGCGATCAGCGTGGTGGTGCCCGCCTTCTTGCCGAACACGAACACGGTGCGCGGGGACGGCACCTGGATGTCGGCGACGGACGGATCGGCGACGAACATCGCGGCCGCGGGTTCGGGCAGCGACAGCAGTTCCCCCTTGCCGGTCGCGATCGACAGCGCCGCGCCCGCGTCCGGCGCGCGTGCGACCTGCGCCAACGCGCTCCCGGACGCGACGATGCAGGCCAGGCCCCCGATAGCGATCCAACGAACCATGCGCACCATGCGTGTTCCCGTCAAATGCCGGCCGCCGGGCGGCCGGCCCGAATCGTCAATCCGTCACTGCGCCGCCATTGCCGGCGGTTGCGCAGTCGTCTCCGCCGCGACGTTGGCGCTGCCCGTCGTCGTGGGCATTGCAGGCACTGCAGGCATCGCCGGCCACGCCGGCAGCCCGGCCGGCAGCGGCGGCAGGCCCGGCGTGCCGGTGCCGCCGCCACGCGATCCGTCGTCGACCGACGAACCGCGATAGATCACGACCGCGTTGCTCCGCCACGCCGGCCGCGCGCCCGACTCCGGCCTGGCGGAC
Source organism: Burkholderia sp. AU6039 (assembly GCF_002223365.1). Classification (NCBI taxonomy): domain Bacteria; kingdom Pseudomonadati; phylum Pseudomonadota; class Betaproteobacteria; order Burkholderiales; family Burkholderiaceae; genus Burkholderia; species Burkholderia sp. AU6039. The sequence continues at coordinate 1,099,873 of NZ_NKFK01000005.1, read as the reverse complement.
GGTTCGCGTGCGGCCTCGCGGGCCGCGCGCGACACGTCGCCGGCCCACACGGGCTGCGTATCGGGCTCCTGCGCGTCGCCGCCTGCCGGCTGCCGCCGGTCGCTCGTCGCGAAACTGCGCAGCGCGAGCGACAGCGAGCCGAGGCGGGTCGCCACCAGCACGACCTGCGCGGTGCGCGGGGCGACCTCGAGCGTGACCGTGCGGGCGCGGGCCGTCGCGTCCGGTGCGCTCGCGGGCGCCTTCGCGCGCTGGAACTCGGAGCCGACCGCGAGCACGCGCGCACGCCGCACCACGGTCTCCGCTTCGAACGTGCCGGGCGACGTCGCCGAGCCGCCGATCTGCTGCGTCAGCAACACGTCGACGAAGTCGCCCGGCTGGATCAGCCCCGCGTTGCCGGACACATCGTCGACCGGTACCGAGATCGCGCGCATGCCGGGCTGCAGCGCGGCCGCGAGAAAATCCGGCGCGCCGGCCGGTATCACGTTCTCGACGCGAATCGGTGCGCCCGCGCCGACGTGGTTGCGCAGCAGCGCGCCCTTCAGGTCCGCGCCCGGCTGCGACTCGACGATTGCGCCGGCCGGCACCTGCGCGCGCGGCATGCGCTTCCACGCGAGATCGTTGTCGCGCAGCAGCAGCCCTTCCGGCAGGTCGGCGGCGGCCACCCGCACGCGCGCCTGATCCGTTTCGGCGGGCACCGACGGCGTCGACGCGGCGACGTACAGCTCGCGCAGGATGAACGCACCGATGCCGGCGGCAACGACGAGCACGGCCAGTCTCAGCGGTTTGGGCATGGCGGCGTGCGTCCCCCCGGCTAGGTAAGCGAAACCGTGTATGGAAACGACGCCCAGACGGCCAGCGTGCCGCCGAGCGCGAGCGCGACGCCGTACGGCACGCCGCGCGCGGCGACCGCGCGAACCGACGCTGCGCGCCACGGCCGCGCCGCCAGCAACGCGACGCCGCACAGCGCACCGCCCGCCCCGACGGCCGTCAGCACCGCAAACGCCAGTGCCGGGCCGGCCCACAGGAATACCGCCGCCGCCAGCTTGACGTCGCCTCCGCCGATCCAGCCCGCGTGGCGCATGCCGCCGAACAGCAGCAGCATCGCCGCCCCGGTCGCGACATGGCCGGCCAGCGGCGCGAATCCGTCGCGCGCGAGCGCGGCCGCGACGAAATACAGCGTCGCGAACGCGAGCACCGCGCGATTGGACAGGCGCCGGTCGCGCAGATCCTGCGCGGCGAGCGAGGCCAGCAACACCGTGGCCACCGACTGCACGAGCGTGAGCATGGGAGAGCCGTCCGTCGACACGCCCCGGCCGGACACGTTCTACCGCTGCGGATCCCGGTGTTCGTCGGTGGCGCGCGGGTTCAGGGGATCAGATCAGGCTCGTCACCTTGTTGATCAGTGTCGTGAACACGCTCGGCAGGCCGCCGCTGGTGCTGCTGAGGATCACGCCGACCGCCGCGAGCGCGACCACGACGATGCCGGCCAGCACGGCGTATTCGAGCGAGCTGACGCCACGTTCGTCACGCAGCAGGGACTTGACGTATTGCAGCATGGCAACCTCCGTGTAACGGGGTCGGTGACCGACCGTTGAACGCAAAGATGCTCCGTTGCTCCGGCGGTTGCGCAGGGCCTTCGCCCGTTGCGACGCATGCGCGCGACCCTGGCACGAGGTCGCCCGCATCCCCCGGAATCCTCTCGACGACTGCAACACGCGGCGTGCAACGACATCTTCGATCGTTGCGTGCCTGCATCCGTTGTGCGGTCTTCCCGCACGATGCAACCGCGCTGATTCGTCTAGGGTATAGACAATTTTTCAGGCGAATTCAAATTATTTGGCGTCGGATGCATTTATGGATTTCATCGTGCAACGATGAAATCCATACCATCCATTTACGGTCATTTTTTCTCGCATGACCGCGAATGGTTCGCCGCTCGGAACGGGCAGGCCGACTGTTGCAGCACGTGAATTTCCGCCCCGGTTTCCATTCGATTTATCGGCATACCGGGCCGCTCCGCATGCGCGCGTCTTGCCACGCCCAGCTTGCCGCCCCGGCGTGCATGACGGACTCGCATCGCATGTCACCGACTACCTGCCCCCGTTTTTCGGCCCGGATTCGGCAAGTGATCGCCGCGCGAATCCACGCGCGTGTTCTTTGCGACTTTCCAATCGGCAATTTCATGATGCTGCTTCCGGCTTCAATCGACTTGATTGGGATCCTGATTGAATGTCAGATGCATGTGAATACCGTTCTCATCCGGATGGAATGAATCGCCCGGCGCGCCAACCCGGAAAACGGCGATAAGCATAGTTCAAATCGTTTCTTGTCCGGCCCCGGGCCGTCGTCGAGAATGCGCCGACGGGCTGAGGCCCGGTGTCGCTTCCCCCCCCAACGTTCCGGACCCATCGATTCATGCTTCCACTGCGCCTGCTTCGCTCGCTGCTGATCGCGTCCCTCTTTGCGTTGCCGGCCGCCGCCGCGCACGCCGACAAGCCCGCCACCATCCGCATCGGCGTCGCCCAGCAAGGCGCCGGCGATCCGCCGACGTTCGGTGGCTCGAGCGCGGCCACCGCGCAGTTGCAGCAACTGGTCGAAAAGGAGTTCGCGGCCGACGGCATCAAGGTCGAGTGGCTGTTCTTCAAGGGCGCGGGGCCGGCCGTCAACGAGGCGATCGCCAACAAGGCGCTCGACTTCGCGTACCAGGGCGACCTGCCCGCCGTGCTCGCGCGGGCGAACGGGATCAAGACGCGCCTGCTGCTCGCCGCGAGCGTGCGCTCGGGCGTCAAGATCGCGGTGCCGCCCGACTCCCCCATCCGCTCGATCAAGGACCTGAAGGACCGCCGCGTGTCGATCTTCCGCGGCACCAACCTGCAGCTCGTCGCCGACAACGCGCTCGCGAAGAACGGCCTCGGCGAACGCGACCTGCGCGTGATCAACCTCGACGCCGCGAGCTCGCTCGCCGCGCTCGCGTCGAAGGGCATCGATGCGTCGGTGGGTGACTACCAGCTGTACAAGCTGCGCGACGCGGGGCTCGCGAAGATCATCTACGAATCGCAGAACGACGGCCCGCAACTCACGCGCCAGACTCACCTGCTCGTGCTCGACGAGTTCGAGCGCGCGCATCCGGACATCGTCCAGCGCGTCGTTACCGCCGTCGTGAAGGGCGCGCAATGGTCGTCCGACGAAGCGAACCGCGACGCGCTGTTCAAGCTGTGGGCGAAAAGCGGCGTGCCGGTGTCGTCGTGGCAGGCCGACTATGCGAACCAGCGCCTGAAGGATCGCCTGTCGCCGCTGATCGATCCGTTCTTCGTCGCGCGCTACAAGTCCGTCGCGCAGGATGCGCTGGCACTGAAGCTGATCCGTCAGCCGGTCGACGTCGATGGCTGGTTCGAGCCGAAGTATCTCGACAATGCGCTGCGCACGCTGAAGCTCGAAAGCTACTGGCCACGCTACGACGCGGCCGGCAAGCCGCTTTCCTGACCCGGACCCGCCACGATGAGCGACACCGCGTTTTCCATTCCGTCGTCCGAACGCCACGCGCTCGCCGCGCCGCCGCACCGTGCGGCGGCCGTGAAGCGGTGGTCGTGGCGGCTCGCGCCGTGGCTGCTGCCTGCGCTGCTGTTCGCGCTGTGGAGCGTCGGCAGCGCGCGCGGCTGGATCGCGCCGCAGATCCTGCCGCCGCCCGAACGCGTGTTCGACGCACTCAAGGATCTCGCGACAAGCGGCGACCTCGTGCGCCACACGCTGATCAGCCTGCAGCGCGTGCTGGTCGGCTTCGCTGCCGGCACGCTGCTCGGCTTCACGACCGGCGTCGCGCTCGGGCTGTCGCGCACGCTGGAAGCCTACGTGCTGCCGAGCTTCAATGCCCTCGTGCAGATTCCGGTGCTCGGCTGGTTACCGTTCCTGCTGTTGCTCGTCGGTGTCGGCGAGCCGCTCAAGTACCTGCTGATCGCGCATGCGGCGCTCGTCCCCGTCACGCTGAGCACGTTGCAAGGGTTTCGTCAGACGCCGCCCGCACTCGACGAAGTCGCCAGCGTATTCGGCTACACGCGGCGGCAACGCATCGTGCACGTCGTGCTGCCCGCCGCGATCCCGACGCTCGCGACCGGCGTGCGGCTCGCGTTCACGAAGTCGTGGCTCGCGCTCGTCGTCGTCGAGCTCGTCGCATCGTCCGAAGGGCTCGGCTACCTGATCGTGTACGGGCGGCAGCTGTTCCAGCTCGACCTCGTGATGGCGGCCGTGATCGTCGTCGGCGCGGTCGGCCTGCTGATCAACCGGCTGCTCGATGCACTCGAAGCGCGCCTGCGCCGCGGCGTGCCGTCCGCGTTCCGCGGCTGAAGCGCCGCCCCTGCCCGCGCAATCGAAGGAGTCCCGCCCTTGACGTATCCCGCCGCCGCGCCTGACACCACCCCGCCCGCCACCGCGACCGCCCGTCGCCTGCGCGCCCCCGACTGGCGCGGCTTCGTACTGCCGCTCATCGCGTTCGCGCTGTGGTGGGCGATCGCTTCCGCGCACCTCGTGAGCAGCGGGCTGCTCGTCGGCCCCGCCGACGTGTTGCGCACCGCATGGGCGCAAGCCACGAGCGGCGCACTCGGCCGCGCGCTGTCCGCGTCGCTTGCGCGTGAAGCGTGCGGTTTCGTGCTCGGCGCGACGGGCGGGCTGCTGCTCGGCGCCGTGCTCGGGCTGTCGCGCGTCGCCGCACGCATGGTCGGCCCGAGCTTCGACACGTTCAAGCAGGTCTCGCTGTTCGCGTGGATTCCGCTGATTTCCGTGTGGTTCGGCCTCGGCGACGTCGCCAAGGTCGTGTTCCTGTCGCTCGCCGCGCTGCTGCCCGTCGCCGCGCACACCTGCGACGGCATTCACGCGGTGCCGCGCGCGTATGTCGACGTCGCCCGTGCGCTGCGCTACTCGCGGCTCCAGCTCGTGCGCCACGTGATCCTGCCGGCCGCGCTGCCGTCGATTTTCACCGGGCTGTATCTCGGCCTGATCTATTCGTGGCTCGCGACGCTCGGCGCCGAATACCTGCTGGTCGCCGGCAGCGGGATCGGCAATACGCTGATCGACGGCAGCGAACAGTTCCGGATGGATCTCGTGCTGTTCGGGATCATCGTCGTCGGCGTGACCGGCTGGGCGCTGAACGCGATCGCGCGTGCGATCGAACGCAAGGTGCTGGCCCGGCGCGGCGACCTGACGCGCTGATCGCCGTTTCCTTTCTCGTCACCCTCTTCCTCGCACCGCCATGACGACCCTCGCCTCCGATTCGCTCGACATCCTCCACGTGAGCAAGCACTACGCGCAACGCGGTGCCACGCTCGCCGTACTCGACGACGTGTCGCTGCACGTGCGCGCCGGTGAATTCGTCACGATCGTCGGCTCGAGCGGTTGCGGCAAGTCGACGCTGCTGCGGCTGATCGCCGGGCTCGATACCGATTACGCGGGCGAGATCCGGGCCGGCGCCGAACGCGTGCGCGACACGTCGCTGCAGCGCGGAATCGTGTTCCAGGATCACCGGCTGTTCCCGTGGCTGACCGTCGCGCAGAACATCGAGGCCGCGCTGCGCAACGCGCCGCTCGACGCGGCCGCGAAGCGGCGCGCGGTTGCCGATCACGTCGCGCTCGTCGGGCTGAACGGCTTCGAGCACGCGTATCCGAACCAGCTGTCGGGCGGGATGGCGCAGCGCGTCGCGATCGCGCGCGGCCTCGTGAACCGCCCGCGCGTGCTGCTCCTCGACGAACCGTTCGGCGCGCTCGACGCGCAGACACGCGCGCGGATGCAGAACGAACTGCTGCGCATCTGGGAACAGGAGCGCATCACGATGATCCTCGTCACGCACGACGTCGACGAAGCCGTGTATCTCGGCGACCGCGTCGTGACGATGGCGCCGCGCCCGGGCCGCATCGAACGCATCGTCGATGTCGCGTTGCCGCGCCCGCGCCGGCGCGATTCGCCGGAATTCGCGCGATTGCGCGACACCGTGCTCGCCGATTTCGACGACCACGAACCGCCGGGCGACGATCGCCCGGGCGGTAAGCGCATCGACACGCCGCGCCCGCACCGGATCGGCGAATGGCGACTTGCGTGGTAGCACGCATGCCGCACCGCATTGCTCAGCATGACGACGCATATCGATCATCGCTGCGCACACGCTAAGGTTGTGACGATTCATCGGTTCCGATTGCGCGCGGTCCCTGCTTGAATGGAGACTCGCCCGACCCGACTCCAGGAGACTCCCGATGTCCGAAGTCCAGCACGCCGCTCACCCGTCTTCACATGCTTCGCACGCCGCACCGCGCACGGCCGCCACGCCGCTCCAGCTTCGCCAGGTCGCCGGCCGGATCGGCGCCGAGATCGCCGGCGTGCGCCTGTCAGGCACGCTCGACGACGCGACGTTCGACGCGATCCAGGCCGCGCTGCTGCGCCACAAGGTGCTGTTCTTCCGTGGCCAGCAGCATCTCGACGACACCGCGCAGGAAGCGTTCGCACGCCGCTTCGGCAAGACCGTCGCGCACCCGACCGTGCCGTCCGTCGACGGCAGCGCGCATCTGCTCGAACTCGATTCCGCGCACGGCGCGCGCGCTAATTCGTGGCACACCGACGTGACATTCGTCGATGCGTATCCGAAGATCTCGATCCTGCGCGCCGTCGTGATTCCGCCGTTCGGCGGCGACACTGTGTGGGCCAACACGGCCGCCGCGTACACGAACCTGCCCGACCCGCTGCGCGCGCTCGCCGACACGCTGTGGGCGCTGCACACCAACGCGTACGACTACGCGTCGACGCACGTGCATGCCGACGATACGCAACTGAAGCGCTACCGCGAGGTGTTTACGTCGACCGTCTACGAAACCGAGCACCCAGTCGTGCGCGTCCATCCGGAAACCGGTGAACGCACGCTCGTGCTCGGGCATTTCGTGCAGCGGCTCAAGGGACTGTCGGCGCAGGATTCCGCGCACCTGCTGCAGGTGTTCCATGAACACGTGACGCGTCTCGAGAACACCGTGCGCTGGAACTGGCAGGAAGGCGACGTCGCGATCTGGGACAACCGCGCGACGCAGCACTACGCGATCAACGACTACGGCGATGCGCGCCGCGTCGTGCGCCGCGCGACCGTGCACGGCGACGTGCCGGTCGGCATCGACGGCCGCCAGAGCGTCGTGCTGAAGGGGCCGGGCGCGACGTTGCAATAACGCCCGCGTCGCGCGGCGGCGGCGCTCCGTGCGCCGCCGCGCCTGACCCGCTTTCCGCTACCGGACACCGACCATGCCTTTCCCGCCTTCGGACCGACGCTTGCACGCGCAACGATGTCGGCTCTCCGCCCACTCCCCTTCCGCCAGGAGCGTCGCATGAGCGCCCTACTCGAACCCGCCGCCCAGCCGGTCGACGTGATTCCGCTGTCCGCCCATATCGGCGCGGAAATCCGCGGCGTCGACCTCACGCAACCATTGACCACGCCGCAGATTGCGGCGATCCGCGCCGCGCTGCTGAGATGGCGCGTCATCTTCTTTCGCGAGCAATTCCTCACGCACGAGCAGCATGTCGCGTTCTCCGCGCAGTTCGGCGAACCGACGGTCGGCCACCCGGTGTTCGGGCACGTCGACGGGCATCCGGCCGTCTACTCGATCGCGAAGCATCGTAAGGCGACGCGCTTCGAAGGCGAACCGGTACGCCGCCCGTGGACCGGCTGGCACACCGACGTGACGGCCGCCGTGAACCCGCCGTGGGCGTCGATCCTGCGTGGCGTGACGATCCCGCCGTACGGCGGCGATACGCACTGGACGAACCTCGTGCGGGCGTACGAAACGCTGTCCGCGCCGCTGCGCGGCTTCGTCGACGGCCTGCGCGGCATTCACCGCTTCACGCCGCCGGCCGGCGCGCGCGCCACCGGCGCGTTCGACGACGCGGTCGAACGCCGCCCGCTCGTCACCGAGCACCCGCTCGTGCGCGTGCATCCGGAGACCGGCGAACGCGCGCTGTATGTGAGCCCGAGCTTCCTGAAATCGATCGTCGGGCTGACGCCGCGCGAGAGCCAGGCATTGCTCGAACTGCTGTGGGAACACGTGACGCGGCCGGAATTCACGATCCGCTTCAAGTGGGAACCGCGCAGCATCGCGTTCTGGGACAACCGCGCGACCGCCCACCTCGCGCCCGTCGACATCTTCGATCTCGACTTCGATCGCCAGCTGTATCGCACGACGCTCATCGGCGACGTGCCCGTCGGCCCCGACGGCCGGCCGTCGGTCGCGCTCGAAGGCTCGCCGGTCGAAGCCGCGGCGGCGGTCGCGCTCAACTGAACTGAACCGCTCTGCCGGTAGCCGGCGCGCACCGCATCGCGCCGGCCTTTCCCGGTTCGGGCCCCACCGCGCGGACGACAGCACCGTCCGCGCGGCCCGCCCGTCAATCCAGCCACACCCCGTCGAAGCGATGCCCGCCGAGCGGCGAGAACGTCAGCCCATGCACGCGTTTGGACACCGGCAGCGACACGATCGACGTCGCGATCGGCGTGAACGGCACCTGGTCCTTGAACACGACCTGCGCCTGCTCGTACAGCGCCGTGCGCTTCGCGACGTCCCCATTGGAACGCGCCGCGTCCACCAGCTTCTCGAAATCCCGGTTGCACCACTTCGCGAGATTGCTGCCGTGCACCGCGTCGCAACCGAGCAGCGTGCCGAGCCAGTTGTCGGGGTCGCCGTTGTCGCCCGACCAGCCGTACAGGATCGCGTCGTGCTGCCCGTCGTGCTTCGCGCGGCGGTTGTACTCGCCCCACTCGTAGCTGACGATCTTCGCGCGCACGCCGATCTTCGCCCAGTCCTGCTGGATCAGCTGCGCCATCAACTGCGCATTCGGGTTGTACGGGCGCTGCACGGGCATCGCCCACAGCGTCAGGTCGAAGCCGTTCGGGAAACCGGCCTGCGCGAGCAGCGCCTTCGCGGCCGCCGGGTCACGCGGCGCGTCCTTCAGCCGCGGGTTGTACGACCATTGCGCCGGCGGCATCGGGTTCGTCGCGATCGTCGCGTCGCCGTTGAACACGGTCTTCACGATCGCCGCCTTGTCGATCGCGATGTCCAGCGCGCGCCGCACGTCGACGCGATCGAGCGGCGCATGCTGCGTGTTGTACGCGACGAAGCCGACGTTGAAACCCACCCCCGAGAACAACGTCAGCTTCGGGTCGCGCCGCACCGTATCGAGATCGGCCGGCCGCGGGAACGCCGATACCTGGCACTCGCCGGCCACCAGCTTCTGCAGGCGCGCGGCCGGATCGGGCGTGATCGCGAACACGAGGCGCGCGAGCTTCACGTCGTCCGGCTTCCAGTAGTCGGGATTCGCGTCGTAGCGGATCAGCGCGTCCTTCTGGTACGTGCGCAGCAGGAACGGCCCCGTGCCCACCGGGAACTGGTTGATGTCGGCTTCGCGATGGCGCGCCGCGAGCTGCGACGCATACTCGGCCGACAGGATCGACGCGAACGCCATCGCGAGATTGCGCACGAACACGACGTCGGGTGTCTTCAGCACGAAGCGCACCGTGTAGTCGTCGACCTTGTCGATGCGCTCGACGTTGCGGTCGAAGCCGAGGTCGCTGAAATACGGGAAGCTGACCGGATAGGCCTTGCGGAACGGATCGTCGGGATCGAGCATCCGGTGGAACGTGAACACGACGTCGTCGGCCTGGAACGGCCGCGTCGGCTTGAACCACGCGGTGGTCTGGAATTTCACGTCGCGTCGCAGGTGGAACGTGATCGTGCGCTGGTCGGGCGACACGTCCCAGCTCGTCGCGAGCGCCGGCTCGAGATCGAGCGTGCCGCGCTTGAACTGCACGAGCCCGTTGTAGACCGGGTACGTGCTCGCATCGAAATCGGTGCTCGTCGTATGCTGGCCCGGATCGAAGCCGGCCGGGCTGCCTTCGGTGCAATACACGAGTGTCTTGCCGGACGGCGCGGCAAGCGCGTGCGTGGCCGCGCCGGCGAGCAGCAGCGACGCCGCGATGCCACGCAGGGCGGCAGCGGCATGAGGGACGCCACGCGCACGGCGCGCAGCTGACGAAACGAAAGCGTTCTTCATGGTGACGGAGACAGGAGAGAGCTGTCATGAAAATGACGACGGCCGATCTTCGCGCGCCTCCCGCCGATCGCTTACCAATTAATTTCGCGTTGCTTATCGTCGTGGCTGCATCCCGCTGCCCGTGCATGAAAACGTCCACGCGAGCGCCGGGCGGCCGTCTCGCGCCGCCGTCTTCCGGCCCCCTGCAGACTCTCCCGAAATGGCGCATCGTATCGGCTGGCCAACGCCGGCACCGGCGCGCCGGGATTCGCCCGACGACGCCGCGCCGCCCATTCCAGGAGGACACACGATGCCTGCCAGCTCCGAAACGTCTGCTCGCCCGGTGAAGACGCCGGGCCCCGATCACCCGATCACGGTCGAACTGCACCCGCGGCGCGTCGTGGTCAAGGCGGCCGGCAGGGTCGTCGCGGATACGCGCCGCGCGCTGGCGCTGCGCGAAGCCGCCTACCCGGCGGTGTTCTACATCCCGCGCGAGGACGCCGACCTAACACTGCTACAACGCACCAACCACGCGACGTACTGTCCGTACAAGGGCGACGCCGCGTACTACTCGATTCCGGTCGGCGGCGAGCGCGCCGTGAATGCCGTCTGGACCTACGAGGCACCCTATCCGGCCGTCGACGGGATCCGCGGGCACCTCGCGTTCTATCCGGATCGCGTCGATTCGATCGAGGAAAGCCCGGTCGGCTCGGATTAAGGGTCGTGACAGCCGTTCGTCGAACGCCCGGCGGCTGCGTGTGCGCGTGTGTGCATTCGCCGACACGGCGCACCGTGCCGGCGGGTTCGCGTGCCGATCACCAGCCCGCACCCGCCCACCCGGCCCACCGCTGATTTGCATATGCGGATTCGTTGGTTGGCCGTCGGCCTGCGCGGCCGTATCGTCCTGAATCCGGCGCGGGCCGGCCCGTGGCGCGCAGCGCCCGCATCGGGCCCAGCCCTGCGCCGGCCGCGCCGTCTTTCGCGCGCGGCCCGTGAACCCGCCCGCAGGACGCTTCGATGAACGACACACCGCACGCAGACGTTGAACCGACACCCGCAAACCCACATCGCCGCCAGTGGCTGCAAGGCGCGGCCGCCGGGCTGGCCGGGCTCGCGCTCGGCCCGCTCGCGGGCCTGCCGGCTCATGCGCAAGACAGCGGCACGCGGCTGCGCGTCGGCTTCCAGAAATACGGCAACTTCGTCGTGCTCAAGGCGCGCGGCACGCTGGAGAAACGGCTCGCGAGCCAGGGCGTCACCGTGCAGTGGCTCGAATTTCCGGCCGGCCCGCAATTGCTCGAGGGCCTGAACGCCGGCGCGATCGACGTCGGCACGGTCGGCGAGACGCCGCCGATCTTCGCGCAGGCGGGCGGCGTCGACTTCGTCTACATCGGCAACGAGCCGCCCGCGCCGCAGGGCGAGGCGATCGTCGTGCTGCCCGATTCGCCGATCCGCAACGTCGCGCAGCTGCGCGGCAAGAAGGTCGCGTTCAACAAGGGTTCGAACGTCCATTACCTGCTCGTGAAGGCGCTCGAACATGCGGGGCTGACGTATGCCGACATCCAGCCGATCTACCTGACGCCCGCCGACGCCCGCGCCGCGTTCGTGCAGCGCAACGTCGATGCATGGGTGATCTGGGATCCGTACCTGGCCGCCGCGGAGCGGCAGATCGGCGCGCGCGTGATCGCGAACGGCGAAGGGCTCGTGCGCAATACGCAGTACTACCTCGCGGCGCGCAAATACGCGGCGGCCCACCCGCAGGTCATACGCGCGCTGCTCGATGAAGTCGACGCGGTCGACCGCTGGGCGCGCGACCATGTGCCGGAAGTCGCCACGCAACTGTCGCCGCTGGTCGGCCTCGATGCGCCGACGCTCGAAGTCGCGCTCAAGCGCGCCGGCTACGGCGTGCAGCCGATCAGCGACGCGACGCTCGCGTATCAGCAGAACATCGCGGACGCATTCAGCACGCTGAAGCTGATTCCGGGCAAGCTGTCGGTCGCAAGCGCACGCTGACGCGCCGGTGCCGCTGCCGCTGCCGCCGACGCGCGGCGCGGTGGTACGCACGAATCAGCGTGCGGCGGCCGCGCCGATGCGCCGCCATTCGTCGTAGTCGGTAACGAGGCCCGCTTCGTCGACCGCGATATCGGCCGCATACGTGCCGCTTTCGTAGCGGTACACGCGCTCCGCCGTACGCGTATAGCGTTGCTCGCCGCGCACGAACGCGACATCCGGAAAGCGCAGCCACGCGGTGTGGATCACCGCCGCCTCGCCGACGGCCAGCCCGAGCCGGCGGATCGGCAGCGTATTCGTCGACGGGCTGAAGCCGAGATCGAGATCGGTCGCGCCCACGAGGGCCGGGACGTCGACGCCGTCGATCGTCCATCGCCCTGCGTCACATCGGATATCCCACTGCCGCGGCGGCTGCGTATCGTCCCACTGCGTGATGCGTGCCGAGCGCGTGAGCCAGTCGGCGCCGCATGCGATCGCGTAATCGATGCGAAACGGCGAGCCGTCGATCGCACCCGACACCGATCCCGACAGATCGATTCCCGTTCGCGATTCGACGAGCCGGCACCATTCGGCTGCCTGCCACGTCTGCACGATCTGCCATGCGACGCAGCGCGTGCGCACCGCGTCATCCTGTTGCGTCATGTCGTCGTCTCCCGTCGATCGCACGGATGCCGATTGTCCCCCATCGCACCGGCGAACACACGCGGCTTCGCCAACCGATGGTCAGTATCGGTTCGTCGCGTACCTTCGGACGTTCTCGCTTTGGTACCATCCGTCGATCGGCATCAACCGGAACCGGACAAGGGGCGCGACTTCATGGATTTGCTGGCGACGATGCGCATTTACGTGAGGGTCGTCGAGCGCGGCACGATGTCCGGCGCGGCGCGCGATCTCGACATGGGCCAGCCGGCCGTCAGCGAGCGCATCGAGCGGCTCGAGAAGCATCTCGGCACACGGCTGCTGTTGCGCAGTGCCCGCACCCTCACGTGCACCGAAGAAGGCCGGATCTTCTACGAACGCAGCAAGGCGCTGCTCGAAGCGGCCGACGAAGCGGTCGCGTCGGTGTCGAAGACGGAGAACGCACTCGACGGCACGATCCGGCTCGCGGCGCCGCAGTGCATCGGCGAGGTCGTGCTGCCGGGTGTGCTGATGCATGTCCGCAGCGCGTATCCGAACCTGCACATCGACCTGGTCCTGAACGACGACATCGTCGATCCGGTCACGGAAGGCGTCGACATCTCGATCCGCGTCGGCCAGCTCGGCGACGGCGGGTTCGTCGCGCATCCGGTCGGCGCGGTCGGCCGCCGGCTCGTTGCCGCGCCGTCGTATCTCGAGCGACACGGCCCGATCGACACGGCGGCCGATCTCGCGAACCATCCGTTCGTCCGCGTGAAAGGCGTCTTCGCGAGCGAACGGCTGCCGCTGCGGCGCGACGGCGACGCGCTCGACTACGCGCGCATCCGCACGATCATGACGACGAGCCACTGGCGCCCGATGTTCGACACGATCGTGGCCGGCGGCGGCATCGGCGTGGTCCAGCAGCCGGCCTGCGCCGACGCGCTCGCAGCCGGCACGCTCGTCGAGCTCCTGCCGCACTACGTGATTCCCGACTTCGCGCTCAACCTGCTCGTGCATGCGCAGCGGCCGCTGCCGCCGCGCGTGCGGGCCGTCGTCAGCCTGCTGAAGCAGGACCTCCCGCCGCTGCTGGGCCGCCCTGCCCGATAACGGCGGCGCCCGCCGCCTCCGTCACGCCTGCAGCGACTTCCCCGGCTCCTTCACGTGGGCATCGACTTCCATCTGGTAGAAGCGCGCGCTGACGAAGCCGAACAGCGTCCAGCCGAGGAACACGCACAGGCCGCCGAGCATCAGCGCCTGCTCGCCCGAGCTGAACAGCGCATAGAAGCTGTACGCGGTGGCCACCATCGCGATCACGTTGGTCAGCAGCGCCTTCGCCGGCGGCACCTTCGCGACCTTCTGGATCGTGATCAGCGCGGCCATCGACATCACGTACGGCACGAGGTTCGTGACGACCGCGAGATCGACGATCTTCTGGAACTGGCTGCTCAGCTCCGGGCTGATCGTCATCAGCGCCAGCGCGACCTGCGCGACCAGCAGGATCACCATCCCGACGATCGGCGTGCCAGTGCGCGTCGCACGCGCGAACACCGGCAGGAAGTAGCCGACGTCCGCCGAGCTCTTGAACACCTGCGCGACCGTGAACTGCCAGCCGAGCAGCGAGCCGATGCACGCGATCACCATCAGCGCGGTGACGATCGTGCCGACCGTCGGCGTGAACATCGTCGCGAACGCGATGCCGAACGGCGCATTCGACTTCGCGAGGAGCGCGTTGGGCACGATCCCCGCGATCACGTTGGTCGACACGATGTAGAAGATCGCCGACGCGATCGTGCCGCCGAGCACGGCGATCGGCACGTTGCGCTCCGGATTCTCGACGGCGTCCGAGTTCGCGCACGCCGATTCGAGCCCGAGGAACGCCCACAGCGTCACCGCGATCGAGCTGCCGACGGCCGGGCCGAACGGCAGGTTGTTAGGATTCCATGCGGCGCCCCAGGTCGCGCCGCTGAACCAGAACCAGCCGATCAGCGACACGACGACGACCGGAATGATCACGCCCCACACCGTCACCGCGCCGATCCGGCCGGTGATGCGCGAGCCGCCGAAGTTCGCGACCGTCGTCAGCACGAGCAGGAAGATCGTCCACAGGCCGGTCTGCAGCGGCGACAGCGTCGCGTCGAACAGCACGGTGCCGTAGCCGACCGCCGTGACGCCGATCGCGACGTTGGCGATCACGAGCGACAGCCCGTACGTGTAGTTCGCCATGTAGTTGCCGGCCTTGCCGAACGCGTATTCCGCGTAGCCGCCCATCCCGCCCGGCTTGCGGCTCAGCATCCCGCAGCGCGCGAACGCATAGGCCAGCGCGAGCGAGCCGCCGGCCGTGACGATCCACGACAGCAGCGAGATCGTGCCGACCTGCGCGAGCTTCGACGGCAGCAGGATGATGCCGGAGCCCATCATGTTGACCGCCGTGAGAATGGTCAGCTGCCAGACGTTCATCCGGTTCTTCGGCGCGGCCGCGGCGGCCGCGTCGGACATGCGCGCTGTGTTTTCCATGATGTCGATCCCTCGATGTAAGGCCGTTGCACGGCCGGTCGCGCGTTCAGGCCGTCAGGCAATACACGCGGTACGTGCCGTCCTCGACCTCCACGCCGTGCGTATCGTGCGCGAAGCCCGGGAAGCGCCGGTCGTACGCTTCGAGCGCCTTCAGGTAACCGAGCACCGGGCCGTCCGCCGGCCCCGCGTTCTCGCCCGGCATCAACAGCGGAATGCCCGGCGGATACGGCACGACGCCGGTGGCGACCGTGCGTCCGGCCAGTTCCTCGAGCGTGACCTGCTCGACGCGGCCCTGCACCAGATGCTCGTAGGCGCGCACCGGGCTCATCTCCGGCTTCGGCAGGATCGAGAACGCCTCCGACATCAGCCGCGTCGTGCCGAGCTGCTCCATCGCCGCGAACATCGTGTCGGCCAGGTCCTTCAGGCCCATGCCCGCATAGCGCGAGCCATGCGCCTTCGCGAGCGACGGAATCGCCATGTCGAGCGGCAGGTTCGCGTCGTAGTCGCGCTTGAAGTCGCACAGCGCGCTGACGAGCGAGCCCCACTTGCCTTTCGTGATGCCGATCGAGAACAGGAACAGGATCGTGAAGTCGGTGGTTTTCTCGACGACGATCCCGCGCGCATCGAGGTACGCGGTCACGACGCTCGCCGGAATGCCGACCGGCATCAGCCCGCCGGCCGGCGCGACGCCCGGCGTGACGATCGACACCTTGATCGGATCGAGCATGCAGTAGCCGTCCTCGATATTGCCGAAGCCGTGCCATTGCGCGCCGGGGCGCAGCACCCAGCACGACGGGTCGCTCGCAAGCAGCTCGGGCGATGCGTCGTGGAACGGCAACGTGCGGCCGGTGCGCGTCTCGAGCACGGTGTCGGGCTGCCAGCACTCGAAGAACCAGTCGCCCTTCGCGCCGAACTCGCTGTTCATCCGCGCGATCATCTGCCGGAACGCGACGGCCTCCTCGATCGACTCGTGCGTGAGCGCCGCGCCGCCGGGGCCGTCCATCATCGCGGCCGCGACGTCGTTCGACGCGATGATCGCGTAGTTCGGCGACGTCGACGCATGCATCATGAATGTTTCGTTAAACTGACCATGCGGAATCGGGTTGCGGCCGTCGCGCACGTGGATGTACGACGCCTGCGACAGCGCGGTCAGCAGCTTGTGCGTCGACTGCGTCGCGAACACCGTGGGGCGGTCCGCACGATGGTCGCGCGGGTCGCCGTGCATCGCATGGCGATCGCGGTAGATCGGGTTGAAACGCGCGTAGCCATACCACGCTTCGTCGAAATGCAGCCGGTCGACGCTCGCGCCGAGCAGTTCCTCGACGCGCGCGACGTTGTAGCACAGGCCGTCGTACGTCGAGTTCGTGACGATCGCGTGCTTCGGCTGGCGGTCGGCCAACCCGGCCGTCAGCGGATTCGACGTGATCGCCTCGCGGATCGCCGCCTGCGTGAGGCGCTCCGACGCGATCGGCCCGATGATTCCGTAGCGGTTGCGCGTCGGCACGAGGTAGGTCGGGATCGCACCCGACATCGTCATCGCGTGCTCGGCCGACTTGTGGCAGTTGCGGTCGCACAGCGCGATCTGGTCGCGGCTCACGCTCGCCATCAGGATGATGCGGTTCGACGTCGACGAGCCGTTCGTCACGTGATACGTGCGATGCGCGCCGAACACGCGGGCCGCGTAGCGCTCGCTTTCGCCGATCGGGCCCGAGTGGTCAAGCAGCGAGCCGAGTTCGCCGACCGAAATCGACAGGTCGGAACGGAACAGCGCTTCGCCGAAGTATTCGAAGAACGCGCGGCCGACCGGCGATTTCAGGAAACCCGTGCCGCCCGTGTGGCCGGGCGTATGCCATGAGTATTCATAGACGCGCGAGAATTTCGCGAGCGCGCCGAACATCGGCGGCAACACGGTGGCGCGATAGCGTTCGATCGCCGCGTGGATGCGCCCGCCGATGAAGTCGGCCGTGTCCTCGAGCAGCCACACGAAATCGTCGACCTGCCCCATCACCCTGGACGGCACCGACGATGCGACACTGCGGTCGGCCAGCAGGAAGATCGGCACGTTGGCGTTGCGATGCCGGATCGCGTCGACCACGGCCTCGGACGGCCCGTGGCCGTCCACGCCGAGATCCCAGTCGAGCAGCACGCACTGGATCGACGGATCGGAACGGATCAGCATGATCGCGTCGTCGGCCGAGGTGGCCGTGAGCACGTCGATGTCGCGCTGCACGAGCTCCGCGCTCAGCGTGCGGACCGCACGCCCGGTCGCGGTTTCCTGCGTGATCTCGTCGTCGACCAATAACGCGCGCAGGCCGAGACGACGAATGCCACCGACGGACGTATTCATGTTTTTGCCCTCGTTGTTCCGATGCTTCGTTGGGTTTAATTCGTCTCACGAGCACGCGGACAGCAGGCCACGGGCGGCGGCATGAGACGCTCGCAAATCCGGTTTGATTCGCCATCCAATTCGGAGCCGACTATGCCATAGATGCCTTTTGATGAAAAGCAGACGAATCGGCGAAACGGTCGAACGTTTTTCAAATCGCCTTTCACAATCGGTTCATTTTGATGTGCATTGCAGCACGCCGATTTCCGATTATTGGATTGGTTTCGCCCACCAATCGGATTGGCGATTCCGGTCGATTGAATTCGCCGGGTTTTGTTGCTACGATCGGCTGCGCCGTGCGTTGACCGATGGCGGCTGCGCCGCGCCGCGCAAGGTGTTTTCGTGCGGCGCGCCGTTCGGCATTCAGCATTCGCGGGAGCGTTTCAATCGGCTGCAGCGCGTGTCGGATGACGCGGATTGCGCGCCCGTGCGAATGCGGCTCTCGTTTTCCGCACATTTACGGGAGAGTTCGCGTGAGCCTGTTGAAAATCGCAGTCGAGCCGGCGCTGATTGGCGCCTTCCTCACCACGCACGAACAGGTCGACGTATTCCAGACCGATTTCACGAATATCGCGGCAATCGTCGTCGGAATCGATTCGGCGCAACAGGTGCTTGAAACCGTCGAAAGAACCGGATTCGCGATTCCGTTTTTCGTCGCGGTCGAGCCCGACCAGGAAGTACCGCCGTCGATCCTGCCGAGCGCGAGCGGCGTGATCCAGCTCCGCCACGGCGGACGCCACTACTACGGCCGGCAGATCTCCGCCGCCGCCGACATCTACAGCGAGCACCTGCTGCCGCCGTTCTTCAAGGTGATGCGTGAATACGTGCAGCGCGGCTATGTCGAATTCGACTGCCCCGGCCACCAGGGCGGCCAGTTCTTCTCGAACCACCCGCTCGGCCGGATGTTCTTCGACTTCTTCAGCGAGACGATCTTTCGCGCCGACCTCTGCAACGCCGATGTCCGGCTCGGCGACCTGCTGATCCACGAAGGCCCCGCACTGGAAGCGCAGCGCAATGCCGCGCGGATCTACAACGCGGACAAGACGTACTTCGTGCTGAACGGCACGTCGACGTCGAACAAGGTCGTCACCAGTGCACTGCTCGCGCCCGACGATCTCGTGCTGTTCGACCGCAACAATCACAAGTCGGTGCACCTCGGCGCGCTCGTGCTGTCGGGCGCGCGACCGGTCTACCTCGAGACCGCGCGCAACGCGTGGGGCCTCATCGGCGGCGTCGACAGCGCGGCGCTCGACGAAACCCGCATTCGCGACGCGATCCGCGACGTCGCGCCGGAGCGCGCCGGCCTGCCGCGCCCGTTCCGGCTCGCGGTGATCCAGCTCGGCACCTACGACGGCACGATCTACAACGCGCGCGAGATCGTCGACCGGATCGGGCATCTGTGCGACTACATCCTGTTCGATTCGGCGTGGGTCGGCTACGAGCAGTTCATCCCGATGATGCAGGACTGCTCGCCGCTGATGCTCACGCTCGGCCCCGACGATCCCGGCATCTTCGTCACGCAGTCGGTGCACAAGCAGCAGGCCGGTTTCTCGCAGACGTCGCAGATCCACAAGAAGGACAGCCACATCGAAGGCCAGAAGCGCTTCTGCGATCACCGGCGCTTCAACAACGCGTACATGATCCATGCGTCGACGAGCCCGTTCTACCCGATGTTCGCCGCGCTCGACGTCAACGCGCAGATGCATGCGGGCCCGGCCGGCAAGCGCCTGTGGCGCGACTGCGTCGCGCATGGCGTCGATGCGCGCAAGCTGCTGCTGAAGACCTGCCGCCAGATCCGACCGTTCGTTCCCCAGACTATCGATGGCCGCCCGTGGGCTGACTACCCGACCGAGCAGATCGTCGATGACCTGCGCTTCTTCCGCTTTCATCCGGCCGACACGTGGCACGGCTTCGAAGGCTATGCGGACGACCAGTATTTCGTCGACCCGTGCAAGCTGCTGCTGACGACGCCCGGCATCGATCGCGACACGCACGAATACGCGGCGTTCGGCGCGCCGGCGCCAATCCTGGCACGCTACCTGCGCGAGCACGGCGTCGTGCCCGAGAAGGCCGACCTGTACACGATCCTGTTCCTGCTCACGCCTTCCGAAAGTTTCGGCAAGCTGCAGCATCTGGTCGCGCATCTCGCGCAGTTCGAACGCCATCTCGACCAGGACACGCCGCTGCGCGAAGCGATTCCATCGCTGTGCGAAGCGTATCCGGCGCTGTACGGCGACATGCGCCTGCGGCAGCTGTGCCAGCGGATGCACGACTTCTATCGCAGCCACGACATGAAGCATCTGCAGAAGCTGATGTTCCGGCGTGCGCAGTTCCCGAAGCAGGCGATGCTGCCGCAGGCCGCGAACGCCGAGCTGATCCGCAACAACGTCGAACTCGTCACGCTCGATCGCATCGAAGGCCGGATCGCGACGGAAGGCGCGCTGCCCTATCCGCCCGGCATCTTCTGCGTGGTGCCCGGCGAAAGGTGGGGCGGCCCGGCGCTCGACTACTTCCGTGCGCTCGAAGCCGGGATCAACGCGCTGCCGGGTTTCGAGCCGGAAATCCAGGGCGTCTATCTGCAAACGCGGCCGGACGGCACGAAGCAGGCTTCGGCGTACGTGGTGGCGGCCGGTGCCGACGCGTCTACCGCGTAACGGCGGCCTGGCGGGTATTCCCGGCGTTTTTACCAGGCTGCAGCACGGCACCGGCGCGGGCGCAAGCATCCGCACTTGCGCACCGCCTGACCGTGCGGTACCGTCCTGCTTTCCGGGATAACCGAAGCCTCGCCTCGAAACCCATCCGTCGATTCGTTCCGATGCGGCCCGCCCCCTGCCCGGCGCTGCCGCATCGCGCGTACAGGAGGGGTTCCGTTGGACGTTCGCATCTATCTGCTGGCCGCCGCCGTGTTCCTGGCCGGCGTCGCCGAAAACATCTGCGTCGGCATCCTGCCGGCCATCGCCGCCGGCCTGCACGTGTCGATCGCCGCCGCCGGCCAGCTCACCACGATCTTCTCCGCCGTCTTCGCGCTGGCCGCGCTCGTCGCGGCGACCTGCGTCGCGCGTATCGAGCGGCGCACCGCACTGCTCGCGTCGCTCGGCGCGTTCGCGGCCGCGAACCTGTGCGCCGCGGCCAGCCCCGGCTATGCGAGCCTGTTTGCCGCACGCGTGCTGATGGCCGCGAGCTGCGCGACGCTGATCCTCGTCGCGACGCGATTCGCGGCCGAGCTCGCGCCGGCGTCGCAACGCGGCCGCGCGATCGGCATCGTGTTCATGGGCATCAGCGCATCGCTCGTGCTCGGCGTGCCGATCGGGATGCGGATCGCCGACTGGGCCGGCTGGCGCGCGGTGTTCGTGTCGATCGCCGTGCCTGCGCTGCCGCTCGCGATCTGGCTTGGCCGGCGATTGCCGCGCATGGCGCCGTCCGCTGTCATCGCTGCCGCGGATGCAGCAGGCACGCCGTCATATCGCGCGGTGCTCGCGCGCCCGCGGCTGATGGCCGCGCAACTCGTCTCCATCGCGATGATCGGCGGTCACTTCACGCTGTTCGCGTATCTCACGCCGTATCTGCAGGCCGTGCTGTCACCCGGCGCGGCCGCGCTCGAAGGGTTGTACGTCGCGTTTGGAATCGCCGGCGTGACCGGCGCATGGCTCGGCGGACTCTTCTCGGACCGCCTCGGTGCGTCGCGCGCGCTGTGGGCATGCCCGGCCGTGTTTCTCGTCGCGATGGCCGTGCTGCCGGCGGCCGGCGTATCGCCGCTCGCGTTCGTGCCCGCGATGATGCTGTGGGGCGGCATCAGCTGGTCGATCTCGCCGATCGTGCAGAACTACCTGATCCACACCGCGCCGTCACTGGCCGATGCGAGCGTCGGCATCAACGTGTCGGCCATGCATGCGGGTGTCGCACTCGGCTCGGCGCTTGGCGGCGTGCTCGTCGAACGCGACGCGCTGCGCGTCACGCCGTGGGCCGGATGCGGGCTCGTGGCCGTGGCGCTCGCATGCGCATGCATCGCGGCACGGCCCGCGCGGCAGGCCGCGAGCGTATCGTGAATGCATGACGGGCGGCACGCCCGCCCGCCGCATCACCACGCCTGCCGGTAGATCTCCAGCGCGTCAGCCTCCGTCACCTCGCGCGGATTGTTCACGAGCAGGCGCGTCTGCAGCATCGCATCCGACGCCATCCTCGGCAGGTCGCCTTCCCCGATGCCGACCTCGCGTAGCGTGCGCGGAATGCCCGTCGCGACGATCAGCCGGTCGATCTCGGCGATCAGCGCGTGCGTGCGCGCTTCGTCGCTGCCCGTCGCCGACGGCGCGACGATCGCCGCGAGTTCCGCATACAGCGGCGCGGCGGCCGGCGCGTTGAAACGCAGCACGTGCGGCAGCACGAGCGCATTCGACAGCCCGTGCGGCACATGGAAGATCCCGCCGACCGGATAGGCCAGCGCGTGCACGGCCGCGACCGGTGCATTCGCGAACGCCTGCCCCGCGAACATCGCGCCGACCAGCATCGCCTCGCGCGCGTGACGGTTCCGGCCGTCGTCGCACGCCGTGAGCAGGTTGCGCGACAGCAGCGTCAGCGCGTGCACGGCCAGCATGTCGGATATGGGGTTCTTCAGCCGCGCGGACGTGTAGGCCTCGATCGCATGCACCATCGCGTCGATGCCCGTCGCGGCCGTGGCCGCACGCGGCAGGCCGAGCGTCAGTTCGGCGTCGAGGATCGCGACGTCCGCGAACAGGTGCGGCGACACGACGCCCATCTTGCGCGCCTCGCCGACCGTGACGATAGACACGGCCGTGACTTCCGAACCGGTGCCGGCCGTCGTCGGCATCTGCACGAGCGGCAGCCGCGCGCTCGTGACCTTGTCGACGCCGTACATGTCGGCCAGCGCCTGCTGCCCCGGCGCGAGCACCGCGATCAGCTTCGCGACGTCCATCGACGATCCGCCGCCCAGGCCGAGCACGATCTCGGCATCGGCCGCGACGGCCCGTTCGGTCGCTTCCAGCACCACGTGCTCCGGCGGATCGGCGATCACGTCGTCGATCACGGTGACCTGCCAGCCGTGCGCGGCGAGGCTCTCCAGCGCGGGCGCGAGCACGCCGCTGCGATGCAGGAACGCGTCGGTGACGACACATAGCCGCACGAGCGCCGGAAAGCGTTCGCGCAACAATGCACCGAGCCGGCGCGCGGCGCCGAATTCGACGACCTGCGTCGGAACGGTACGGAATTGAAACGGGTTCATCGGGCGCCTCCCGGTGGCGTCGCCGTGCCGGTGCCCGGCTGCACCATGTAGCTGGACACTTCGCGGCGATCGAGCAACGGAATGATCGCGCCGAACCCGATCCGCTGGAAATGCGGCGTTTCCCGATGCACGTCGAGGCCGTCCGCGTCGCGGTAGCGTTCGAGGATCACGATGTGGTCGGGGTCCTCCGGCGACCGGAAATACGCGTAGTCGAGATTCTTCGGCTCGGCGCGCGTCAAGGGCGCGAGCTCCGCGAGCAATGCAACCACGCGGTCGCCGTTGCCGGGCTTGGCGTGGAAATGCGCGATGACCTGCAGGTAAGGTTCGTTCATGTTGCGCTCCGGGTTCGAGGGGGGGCCGTCACGAAGGGACTCACGCAATGCGCGGCGAACCGGAAGGATTCGAACGCGACGTGTCACTGGCGGGTCGTCGCATTGTATTGAATCGGCGCTGCCTTCGCAGCGACGCCACCGCGCCACGAACAACAGGGCCGATCGCCATTGGCCTCTACTCGTGCGACGCGCCGACTACCACGGCACCGTCCGCCCCAGATAGTCGAGATACTCGAGCCCCGGGCGCCCACGCTTTGCGATCAGCACGTCGACGAGACTCGGCACGCTTTCCTCGATCGTCAGGCGCGCATCTGGCCCACCCAGTTCCGTGCGGACCCAGCCGGGCGCCATCAGCACCATCGCACGCCGCGTATCGGCCTGGCGCACCGCGAAGCTGCGCATGAACTGGTTCAGCGCGGCCTTGCTGCCGCGATAGACCTCGCGCATCCCGCTGACGTTGTTCGCGACGCTGCCCTGCCCCGACGACATCGCACCGATCAGGCCATCGTCGGTCACGAGATCCTGCAGCGTCTCGACCACGCGCATCGGCGCCAGCGCATTCGTGATCATCACGCGCACGAACTCGTCGGTCGTTACTTCGCCGATCGTTTCGGTGGGCTCGTTCGTCGTGCCCGCGTTCACGAACAGCATGTCGAAGCGCCGGCCCGCCAGCCGCTCGCGCAGCGCGGCCAGTTGCACCGGTTCGCAGATGTCGAGCGTCTCGATGTCGAGCCGGCCGTCGAACCGGTCGGCGAGGTCGTGCAGCTTCGTGCGTCCCGATCCTGCGCGCACGGTGCCCGTTACGTGCCAGCCTTTGTCCAGGAACGACTCCGCCATCGCGAGCCCGAGGCCGCGCGAGGCCGCGACGAGCAGGAGCGCAGGGACGTTTCGGTTCGCTTCAGTGGATTGCATGGTTTCCGCCTTTGCCGGGTTTCGTCATGCAGCCACTATAGGTGCGCATCACGACAGGCGACAGACGCACCAGATTCAACTTATAGTTGCATCACACGCCATGTCTAATCGCCCGGAAGCGTATCCTGTCGCCATGGAAGACATCGACCTGAATCTCGTCACCGCGCTCGACGTGCTGCTGTCGGAAGGCAGCGTGACCGGCGCCGCACGCCGGCTTGGCCTGAGCACGTCCGCGATGAGCCGCACGCTCACACGGTTGCGGATGTCCACCGGCGATCCGTTGCTCGTGCGCGCCGGGCGCAAGCTCGTGCCGACACCGCACGCCGCCGCGTTGCGCGACCGCGTGCATGCGATCGCCAGCGATGCGCGCGCGGTGCTGCGGCCGGCGACGGCCGACGTGGACATGGCGACGCACACTTCCACGTTCACCGTCCGCGCGGCCGCCTCGTTCATGGAAATGCTGTCCGGCCCGGTGGTCGCCGCACTCGGCGAAATCGCGCCGCAGGTGCGCATCCGCTTCGTCCCGAAGCCCGACCGCGATCCGCAAGCGTTGCGCGACGGCACCGTCGACCTGGAAATCGGCAAACGCGGCGACGATGCCCCCGAGTTGCACACCCGCATGCTGTTTCACGACTGGCACGTCGCCGTGGCGCGCGCCGGGCACCCGCTGTTCGCATCGGGCAGGATCACGCCCGCGCGCTATGCGGCCTGCCGTCACGTGATCGCGTCGCAGCTGGGCGATTTCGGCGGTCCGGCTGACGACTCGACCGCCAAGGCCGGCCCGAGCCACGCCGTGCACGTCGTCGTACCGGGCTACCCCGATGCGATGCGGGTCGCGGCCAGTACCGACCTGATCGCGCTCGTGCCGCGCTCGAGCCTCGGCAACGCGTTCTCGCCGGGGCTCACGGAGGCCCTCGGGCTGCGCAGCTTCGAGATCCCGGTGCGCCTGCCCGAGATACTCGTGTCCGCGCTGTGGCATCCGCGCATGCACGGCGACCCCGTGCACCGTCGCCTGCGCGATGCGGTCATCGCCGTCTGCCAGCGCGCGTATCCGGACGGCCGCGCGCCGCGCCCGCCGGCACGTCGCACCCGCACACGCGCGGCAGGCTGAGGCACGGCTCAGACCAGCCGCCCGCCGCCGTCGATGTGCAGGATCTCGCCATTCATGAAGCCGTTGCCCAGCAGGAACGCGATCGCTTCCCCCACTTCATCGGCGCGCCCGACGCGGCCGCCCGGCAATGCCGCCGCCGCGCCCGCGAGGATCGCATCGCGCGCTTCCGGGCCGAACGCGTCGTAAAGCGGCGTCTCGACGAAGCCGGGCGCGACGACGTTCACACGAATCGGCTTCAGCTCCAGCGCGAGCGACTGCGCCAGCGCCTCGACCCCGCGCACGGCGGCGGCAATGACCGACGTGCCCTGCGCGGCCGGACGATCCGACAGTTGCCCGCCGGTCAGCACGATCGAGCCGGTCGCGGGCATCAGCGGCAACGCAGCGCGGATCGCGTAGACCGGCCCGGCGATACGCTCCTGCCACGCGGCGAGCAGGAGATCGGGATCGGTCTCGTGCAGCTTGCCGGCAATGAACCGGCCGGCCGTGACGACCAGGTGATCGACGCGCGTGATCGTGTCGAATACGGCCTGCACGGCATGGCGGTCCGCGATGTCGGCCACCGCGACGCGCGCGCCGCCGATCGCCTGTGCGGCGGATTCGAGTTTCGCGCGGGTCCGGCCGACCAGCGTGACACTGGCGCCTTTTGCCTTCGCGGCGGCCGCGGCCTCGAGGCCGATTCCGGAACTCCCGCCGAATAACACGACGTGCGCACCGTCCAGTGCCGAAGATTGCGTTGCCTTGTTCATGTCGACTCCTCATCAGGGATTGAAGGTTCGCGAACGTTAGGTCATTCTCCATTGCGCAGGAATATGGGAGACTTGAATAAGGTTCATGCCCTAAAGGAATAAGATGGATTCACTGCGATCCATGCGCGTGTTCGTCCGCGCGATCGAGCTCGGCAATTTCTCGGCGGTCGCGCGGGAGGAAGGCACCGGCCAGCCGACGATCAGCAAGATCGTCGCCGCATTCGAGAAGGAACTGGGCGTTCGCCTGCTCGAACGCTCGACCACGAGCCTCGCGCCTACCGACGAAGGCCGCCGGTTCTACGATCGCTGCAAGCGCGTGATCGACGAATACGCGAGCGCGGTGGCCGAGGTGCGCGGGCAAACGGTGCGGCCGGTCGGCAAGCTGGTCGTCAATGCGCCGCTGGGGCTGGGCGAACTGAGACTGAACGCGCTCGTGCTCGAATTCCTCGCCGCGTGGCCGGAGATCGAAGTCGAACTCCAGTTGACCGACCGCGTGATCGACCTCGTCGAAGAAGGCGTCGATGTCGCCATTCGCCTCGGCCAGCTGCTGCCGCCGGATGCCGTGGCGCGCCACATCGCGTCGTCGCCGCGCCTGCTGGTCGCCACGCCGGCGTACGTGGCGCAGGCGCCGAAGCTCCGCCGGCCGGACGACCTCGCGAAGCACGAGTATGTCGGCTACGCGCGCGCGGACATCGGCAACGAACTGGCCTTCGCGCGCGGCAACGAGCAAGTCGTCGTTCCGGTGCGCGGCCGGTATCGCGTGAACAGCTCGATGGCGCTGCGGGAATGTTTTCTTGCCGGAAACGCGGTGGGCAGCGGGCCCGCGTGGCTCGTTCAGGACCTGATCGACAGCGGTCGCCTCGTCCGGTTGCTGCCGAAGTGGGACATGGTGCCGCCGCATGCGCTGCACCTCGTCTATGCGTCGCGCCGGTATCTGCCGCTGCGAACCCGCACGTTCCTGCAGTTCATGGAGCAGCGGATTCCCGAGCTGCCCGGGTTCCATGCGACCACCGCCCCGACCCGTACCCCGACCGCGCCCGCACCGCGGCGGGCCCGCTAATCGACGCTCGCCGCGGCCACGGCCGGCCCGGGCGTCGATCCGCCACCGTTTTCCCGATCCGCCGAATCCCCGCTATTGCAGCGGCGCCGGCGGGCCGTTCGGCTAAAATGCCGCACTTTCCACCTTGTCCGGCCCGCTCGCCATGCAACCCGCCTCCCCCGCCCAACCCGCCGCCCATGGCGCCGACGCCGCAGATTCGGCCCGCGACCTCGTCTACGGCCCGAACGACCGGCCGGCGCCGATGGTCGCCTTCGTCGCCGCGCTGCAGCACCTGCTGGCGATCATCGTGCCGATCGTCACGCCCGGCCTGCTGATCTGCCAGGCGCTCGGCGTGTCCAGCCGCGATACGACCCTGATCGTGTCGATGTCGCTGGTGATTTCCGGCATCGCCACCTTCGTCCAGTGCAAGCGTTTCGGCCCGCTCGGCGCCGGCCTGCTGATCGTCCAGGGCACGAGCTTCAACTTCGTCGGCCCGCTGATCGCCGGCGGCAGCCTGATGGTCAAGCAAGGCACGCCGGTCGAGACCGTGATGGCCGCGATCTTCGGCGTCGTGATGGCCGGGTCGTTCGTCGAGATGGGCGTATCGCGCATCCTGCCGTTCGTGAAGCGCCTGATCACGCCGCTCGTCACCGGCATCGTCGTGCTGCTGATCGGCCTCACGCTGATCAAGGTCGGCCTGATCAGCATGGGCGGCGGCTTTGGCGCGATGGCCAAGGGCACCTTCGCGAGCGCGGAGAACCTGACGCTGTCCGGCCTCGTGCTCGGCACGATCATCCTGCTGAACCGCGTGCCGATCGTGTGGGTGCGCAGCACCGCGCTCGTCATCGCGCTCGTGATCGGCTATCTCGCGGCCGCGTTCCTCGGCCGCCTCGATTTCACCGGCATGCACCAGGCCGCGCTGTTCCAGGTCCCGACGCCGTTGCACTTCGGCATCGGCTTCTCGTGGGCGCTGTTCGTGCCGATGCTGATCATCTACCTCGTCACGTCGCTCGAGGCGATCGGCGACGTCACGGCCACCAGCAAGATCTCGAACGAGCCGGTCGAAGGCCCGGTGTGGATGCAACGGATCAAGGGCGGCGTGCTCGTGAACGGCGCGAACTCGCTGCTGGCCGGCGTGTTCAACACGTTCCCGAGCTCGGTGTTCGCGCAGAACAACGGCGTGATCCAGATCACCGGCGTCGCCAGCCGCTACGTCGGCATCTGGATCGCGGGGATGCTCGTGGTGCTCGGCCTGTTCCCGGTCGTCGCCGGCGTGCTGCAGGCCGTGCCGGAGCCCGTGCTCGGCGGCGCGGCGATGGTGATGTTCGGCGCGGTGGCCGCATCGGGCATCAACATCCTCGCCGGCGTCCATCTCGATCGTCGCGCACTGCTGATCATCGCGGTGTCGCTCGCGCTCGGCCTCGGCGTGTCGCAAGTGCCGGACATCCTCAACAGCCTGCCGCACGCGCTGAAGAACGTGCTGGAATCGGGCGTGGCAACGGGCGGCATCTGCGCGCTCGTGATGAACTGGTTCCTGCCGGAAAAGAAGTAACGGCGCGACGCCTGACCGGCGCCCCCGCAAGCCGCGCTCCCGGTGCATCGGGATGCGCGGCTTTTTTCATGGCGGACGAGTATGTCCCGCATCGAGGGATAACGTCGCCCGATTCGAAGCGAAGGGCGAGCCCATCGCGCACTTCATGCCATCGTCCCGCCCCCTGGGCGCGGACGCCGGGCGCCAGCCGGGCACGGATTCGAATCTGCGAAACGCAGCGGCGGCCTGACCGGAGACGCGACGGTGACGATCGATCGTCAAACCAAGTCAGACCCGCTTTGCCGATCGATCCGCGATGGTTAGAATTGCTTCATGCCTCAAACCCCCGCCCCCACCAACGCCCCAGAAGCGAGCACCGTCCCGGTCAAGGAACGTGCGACCGTCGTCTGCTACCGCGGCGAGCAAGTCTTGCTCGTTGCCCGTGCGGCGTCGCGCTGGGCCCTTCCCGGCGGCACGATCAAGCGCGGGGAAGCGCCGCTCGAAGCCGCACATCGCGAGTTATCCGAAGAAACCGGCATGACCGGCCAGCATCTCGTCTACTCGATGCAGTTCACCGGCCTCGCGAAGATCCATCACGTGTTCTTCGCGGAAGTCGGCCCGGACCAGACGCCGCAAGCGAACAACGAGATCGAGAAATGCAAGTGGTTTCCGATCGACAGCGTCGACGGGTTGCGCGCCAGCATTCCGACGAAGCGCATCGTCGAACTCGTTTATCAACACGAAATCAGCAAGACATAGCCCGCGACGGACGTGCGTATTCGCGAGCCGGCAAACCGGCCCGGATCATCCTGTGTGGATCAGCAGCGCGTGAGCGCTCAGTGCGGACGCCTTCTTCGCAACTCGTGTGTCGCATAGACGACCAGGAAGATGCCGAGCATCGCAATACCGGACGCCATGAAGTCGTTCGCGCTTCCCGAGCTTTGCAGGGACGTCGGGAAAATGCCGAGACTCAATCCTGCGGCAGCAAGAAGCAATCCTGCAGCCACGCCCCAGATCGGTCCGGCGGTCTTGTCGATTTTATTTTTCATACAGCACCCGTCTACAGTCATTACCTGAACGGTATCGGCAAGGGACGCCGCGTCTACCTTCAGTGATTCGACTATAGCCCGGAAAAAAATCGCAAACTTTTAGTGCTTTTCCCGATCAAGTTTTGGCGAATGCAATCGCCGGTGCTGTCGTGCAACTACACGTTGATTGAAGCGCGTCGGGTCGACAAGATGAAACGGGGTGGCGGAAGGCAGCAGGAGTCGAACCTACCCGGGAGTGTCTGACACCCCCAACTGGATTTGAAGTCCAGCCGTACCACCGGATACGAATGCCTTCCGTGGGGAAAAGAACCCAAAGAACAACGAGCGCCTACGCCTGAATACCCGCCCAACCGCTGTCAGGCCGCAGGAGGTGAAGATCGCGGTGGAAGCGAGTATACCCAACCCGGTCGAAGAACTCGAGAATCTGGATCGCGCGCTTGCGGCCGAGCCCCGTCGCATCGCGGAACGTCGCCGCATCGAGCCCGCCCTCGCGCGACGGCGCGAGATGCGCGACCAGTTCCGCCAGCTCGCGCACCACACCCGCGTGATAGAACAGGTCGCGCACGACCTGGTGTACGTCACCGCGCCGCGCGAGCTTGCGCAGCAACGCGCGCACCGCGTCCTCGGCCGCGCCCGTATCACGGGCCAGGTCGCGCACCCACGGCGGATCGAAGCGCCCCGCATGAATCAGCGGCAGCAGTTGCTGCGCCAGCGCCTCCTCGCGCGGCTCGAGGCTCACCGAATGCGACGGCAGATGCAGCCACGGCCCGCTTCGCGCGACTTCGCCGCCGGCCACCAGCGCATCGACGAGCGCGCGCCACAGCGCATCGCCGGCGAGCGGCGCGGCCATCCGCCGCAACCGCGCGGCGTCGAGCCCCTGCTCGTCGGGCATGCGCTCGTGATACGCGCGCAGCGTATCGATTGCCCGCGTCTGCAGCGCGCGCCAGTGCGCCTGGGCAATCACCGCGCCGTCGTTCGACGCGGCGTCGCGCTGCCCGATCGCCAGCGCGTCTTCCGGCAATGCCAGCGCATTCGGCGCGAAACCCGTCAGGTGCGTGAGCATCGCGCGCGGGATGCCGAGCGGCGCCTGCGCGAGCAGCGCATCGAGGCGGCCTGCATCGAGCCATTCGGCCAGCGCGTCGAGCCATGCGCGGCGCGCAGGCGTACGACGCTTGCGCGCCGGCCCGAACGGATCGAGCACGCGGCCGCCGCCGACCGTGCGCGTCGCCTGCGGATTGCGGACGATGAACCGGTCGCCCGGCAGCGCAAACACCGGCTCGTCGAATACGAGTTGCACGCGCATCCGCTGGCCGGCCGCGAGCGTATCGCCGTCTAACAGCGCGACATGCGCGACGCGATGCAACGTGCCGAGATGCACGTGCAGCGGCGCCCAGTGCGTCAGCGTGAGCCCCGCATCCGCGAGCAGCGTCAGCTCGACGTCGAGACGCGGCGACGTCGCGACGAGCCGCGCATCGGCGACGGTGTCGCCTCGCTCGACGTCGGCCTTGTCGACTCCGGCCAGATTCAGCGCGCAACGCTCGCCCGCCCGGCCGGCCTCGACCGGCCGGTTCTGCGCATGGATGCTGCGCACGCGCGCCGCGCCGCCCGTGCGCACGATCGCGAGCGTGTCGCCGGTCGCGACGCGACCCGCGAACGCGGTGCCCGTCACGACGGTACCCTGCCCCGCGAGCGTGAACACGCGATCGACCGCGAGCCGGAACAGCCCGTCGTCGCGGCGGGCGCGCCACGCGATCGCCGCGTCCGCCAGGTAACGCTTCAACGCGGCGACGCCCGGATCGTCCACCGCCGTCGCCCGCGTTTCGAAAATCGGCACGCCGGCCAGCGTCGAGTCGTTCAGCCACGTGGCGATCTCGTCACGCACTTCGGCCACGCGTGCGGCATCGACGCGATCGCACTTCGTCAGCGCGACGGCGCCATGCGTGACGCCGAGCAGCTGCAGGATCGCGAGATGCTCGCGCGTCTGCGGCATCACGCCGTCGTCGGCGGCAATCACGAGCAGCGCGAAGTCGATCCCGCATGCGCCGGCCGCCATCGTATGAATCAGCTTCTCGTGGCCCGGCACGTCGATCAGGCCGAGCACGTCGCCGTTGTCGAGCGGCGTATACGCGTAACCGAGTTCGATCGAGATGCCGCGCGCCTTCTCTTCCTTCAGGCGATCGGTATCGACGCCCGTCAGCGCGCGCACCAGCGTCGTCTTGCCGTGGTCGATGTGCCCCGCGGTACCGACGATCATGCAGCGGGCCCCGCGAGCGGCACGCATTGCGCGACGAACACAGCCTCGTCGGCGGCTTCGAGGCAGCGCAGGTCGAGCCGCAGTGCATTGTCGGCGACGCGGCCGATCACCGGGCGCGGCCATTCGCGCAGCCGTTTCTCGAGCTGCGCCAGTGCACGGCCGCCGCGCTTGCCGTCCGCCGTGCGCACGACGAGCCCGGCGCTCGGCAACTGGTCGACCGGCAGCGCGCCGCTGCCGATCTGGCTGAACATCGGCTCGACCGTCACGTCGAAACCGCTGCCGAGCGCGGCCTGCAGCGCTGGACGCACGCGCTCGGCGGCCTCGGCGATCTCGCGCTGCGGGCGCGTCAGCAGCCGCAGCGTGGTGAGCCGGTCACGCAGGAATTCGGGCGACTGGTAGAGGCGCAGCACCGGCTCGAGCGCCGCGAGCGTCAGCTTGCCGACGCGCAGCGCGCGCTTGAGCGGATGTTTCTTGATCTTCGTGATCAGCGCGCGATCGCCGACGATCAGGCCGGCCTGCGGCCCGCCGAGCAGCTTGTCGCCGCTGAACGTGACAACGTTTGCGCCGGCGGCGACGGTTTCCTGCACGGTCGTCTCGTGCGGCAGGCCCCATTGCGACAGGTCGGCGAGCGTGCCGCTGCCGAGATCGACGGCCACCGGCAGCCCGTGCTCGCGCGCGAGCGGCGCGAGTTCGGCGAGCGTCGCCTCCTTCGTGAAGCCGCTGATCGCGTAGTTGCTGCAATGCACCTTCATCAGCAGCGCGGTGCGCGGGCCGATGGCTTCCGCGTAGTCGCGCAGATGGGTGCGGTTGGTGGTGCCGACCTCGCGCAGCCTGGCGCCCGCGCGGCTCATGATGTCGGGAATGCGGAATGCGCCGCCGATCTCGACCAGCTCGCCGCGCGACACGACGACTTCCCGCTTCGTCGCCAGCGCCGACAGCGCCAGCAGCACGGCCGCCGCGTTGTTGTTGACGACGGTCGCGGCTTCCGCGCCCGTCAGTTCGCACAGCAGATCGTCGATCAGGTCGTCGCGATCGCCGCGGCGGCCCGTGGCGAGATCGAATTCGAGGTTGACCGGCCGCGTCAGCACGTCGACCACCGCGCGCACCGCGTCGTCGGGCAACAGCGCGCGCCCGAGGTTCGTGTGCAGCACGGTGCCGGTCAGGTTGAACACGGCGCGCACCGCGCCCGCGCTCTGCGCGGCCAGCGCGCGCGCGACGGCCGCGGCGATGCGCGGCTCGTCGAGCGGCTCGGCCGCCGCCGGATCATGTTGCGCGGCGGTACGCCAGCGTTCGAGCTCGGCACGCACGGCGTTCAGCACGCGCGTGCGGCCGTAGTCCGCGATGAGCGGTTGCAGCGGCGCCGACGACAGCACGCGCTCGACGGACGGCACGCGCGCCAGTACCGCATTCAGTTCATTCACACCGGGTTCGGTCACGTCGTTGTGGCTCCAGTCTCATGCTTCGCAGCGGGCCGGCGCCGGTGCGCGCGCACCGTCCCCCCGGCCCGTGCCGTCAATTCGCGTCCCGCGAGACATCCGGCCACAGCAGCGGGTTCGGTGAACTGCGCTGGTAGCCGGCTTCGTTCATCAGCAGGTCGAGCGTGAGACTCGCGAGATCGTCCGCCAGCGGCTCGAACTCGTAGTCCTTGTCCTGATAGCCGATCTTGCGATAGGTCTTGCACTCGTCGCACGATTCGGCCTTGACGGCTTCGCTGCCGCCCTCGATCCCGTGATAGGCGATGCCTTTCGTCGAATCGCAGTGCGAGCACTTCGTGCGCACCATGTGCCACTCGGTCGTGCACAGCCCGCATTGCAGGAAACGGTAGCCCTGGTACTGGCCGCCGACCCGCACGACGCTCGCGACCGGATGCGTGCCGCACACGGGGCACAGCCCCGGCTGGTCGAGATACGGGACGTCGGCCGGCGGAACGCGGCTGGCGAGATCCGTCCAGACGACCTGCAGCGCGGCCATCAGGAACGGCGCGGTAGCCGGGTCGACTTCGGCGAAACGCAGCGCGAGGATCGCGTCGGCTTGCGCGTCGAGTTCGGCGGGCGCCATCAGGCGCAGCCGGTCGAGCAGCTTCGCGAGCTGCGGGTTGACGAGCCCGGCGCCTTCGACGCGGTCGAGCAGTTCGTACAGCACCGCGCGCCAGCGCGGATCGCGCTCGCCGTCGAGGGCCGGCACGAGCGGCATCGAATGCTCCTGCGCACGCGCGATCGCTTCCTTCGACGGCAGCGGCAGTTCGAGCGTTTGCAGCGTCGCGTGCTGCGCATCGGCGACGGTGGCCATCAGCCGCAGGTAGCCGCTGATCGGGTTCAGGTCGGCCAGCTTGCGCAGCCGCGCGGCGCGCGCCGAGAACGCGGTGGCGCGCTCCGGCAGGCGAAAGCGCGGGATGGCCGAATGATCGAGGGTCGAGATCTCGGTCGGTTCGAGGATGCGTTGTGTCACAAATATATCTTCCAAATAAACAAGCGCCGACAGGTCGGCGCTTCAGGCGATTCCGACGGCTGACGGAGCAGCCCGCCGCGATCGGCGAGCCGCCCCGCTCCGGTGCGTTATTTCACGCTTTCACGGAACCACTTCGGGTGATGCTTGCGAGCCCAGCCCAGCGTGACGGTGCCGCGCACCATCGCGCCGATCGAGCCCTTCACCCACAACGCCGCGTAAATGTGCACGATGATGCTCGCGATCAGCACGAAGGCCGCCACGGCATGCACGACAGCGGCCGCGCGGATCACCCCGATCGGGAAGTAGAACGAGAAGTAGCGCCGCCAGATCACGACTCCCGACAGCAGGAGCAGCAGCAGGCACGCGACCAACGTAAAGAATAGCAGCTTCTGCCCGGCGTTATAGCGCCCGACCGGCGGCAGCTTGTCTTCCTGGTTGGTCAGCACGTCGCCGATCTGCTTGAGCCACTGGCGATCGTCCGCGTCGAGCGCGTTGTGGTGCCAGAAGCGCACCACCAGGATCGCGAACGACACGAACATCACGAGGCCGACGAACGGATGCAGGATCCGCGTCCACTGGCCGCCGCCGAACAGCGCGGTCAGCCAGAACATCGACGGATGAAACAGCGCGAGCCCGGACAGCGCGAGCAGCACGAACGTGATCGCGGTGATCCAGTGGTTCGTGCGCTCGTTCGCCGAGTAGCGGACGATCAGGTTGGGGTCGTCGTGGTTCATTTCGCGTCCTCCTTGATGCGTCGCGCCTCGTCGCGCGCGGCCTGTTCCTCTTCGTCGCTCACCTCGTTCGGACCGACCCGGACATAGTGGAAGAACCCGGCAAGCGCGGTCAGCGCGATGCCGGCCACCGCGAGCGGTTTCGCGATGCCCTTCCACAGCTTCACCATCGGGCTGATCGACGGATTGTCGGGCAGCCCGTGGTACAGCGACGGCTTGTCCGCGTGGTGCAGCACGTACATCACGTGCGTGCCGCCGACGCCCTGCGGGTCGTACAGCCCCGCATGCTCGAAGCCGCGCTCCTTCAGGTCCTCGATCCGCTCGGCCGCGTGCTGCTTCATGTCCTCCTTGGTGCCGAACACGATCGCGCCCGTCGGGCAGGTCTTCACGCAGGCCGGTTCCTGGCCGACCGCGACGCGGTCGGAACAGAGCGTGCACTTGTATGCGCGATGATCCTTCTTCGAGATCCGAGGAACGTTGAACGGGCAGCCGGTCACGCAATAGCCGCAACCGATGCAGTTCTCCTCGTGGAAATCGACGATCCCGTTGTTGTACTGCACGATCGCGCCCGGCGACGGACACGCCTTCAGGCAGCCCGGATCCTCGCAGTGCATGCAGCCGTCCTTGCGGATCAGCCACTCGAGGTCACCGGCCGGGTTCTCGTATTCGGAGAACCGCATCACCGTCCACGAGTGCTCGGTCAGGTCGGCCGGGTTGTCGTACACGCCGACGTTGGTGCCGACCTCGTCACGCAGGTCGTTCCACTCCATGCATGCCGTCTGGCATGCCTTGCAGCCGATGCACTTCGATACGTCGATCAGCTTCGCGACACTCCCGGTCACCGGTTCGCGCACCGTGGGCGGTGGCGTCGTGGTGGCCGAGACGCGCTTGATATCCAGCGATTGCAATGCCATCTCTTTCCCCTTACGCCTTTTCGACCTTCACCAGGAACGACTTGAATTCCGGTGTATAGGAGTTGCCGTCACCCACGGACGGAGTCAGGGTATTGGCGAGATAGCCGGGCTTCGTCAGACCCTTGAAGCCCCAGTGCAACGGGACGCCGACCGTCTGGACCTTCTTGCCGTCGACCGTCAGCGGCTTGATCCGCTTCGTGACGAGCGCGACCGCGATGATGTAGCCGCGCTTGGACGACACCTTCACGCGCTCGCCATGCGCGACGCCGACTTCCTTCGCGAGGTCTTCGCCGATCTCGACGAATTGCTCGGGCTGGATGATCGAGTTCAGCCGTGCATGCTTGGTCCAGTAGTGGAAGTGCTCGGTGAGCCGGTACGTCGTCGCCACGTGCGGGAACTCCGCCACCTTGCCGAACGACGCGCGGTCGTCCGGGAACACGCGGGCAGCCGGGTTGTTCAGCGCCTGCGGGTTGTTCGGGTGCAGCGGGTTCGCGTCGAGCGGCGTCTCGAACGGCTCGTAGTGCTCGGGGAACGGACCTTCGTTCATCCCCGCCCGGGCGAAGAAGCGTGCGACACCTTCCGGGTTCATGATGAACGGCCCCATCCCGTTTTCGGGCGATTCGTCCGCCTTGAAGTCGGGAATGTCGGCCCCCTTCCACGCGCTGCCGTTCCAGCCGATCAGCTTGCGGGTCGGGTCGAACGGCTTGCCGGCAACGTCGCACGACGCGCGGTTGTACAGGATCCGCCGGTTCGCCGGCCAGGCCCACGCCCAGTTCAGCGTCTGGCCGATGCCGGTCGGGTCAGAGTTGTCGCGCCGCCCCATCTGGTTGCCGGCCTGCGTCCACGCACCGCAGAAGATCCAGCAGCCGCTCGCGGTCGTGCCGTCGTCCTTCAACTGCGCGAACGCGGCCAGCTGCTCGCCCTTCTTCACGAGCGTCTTGGCCGGATCCTTCGGATCGGGCAGATCGGCGAGCGCCTTGCCGTTGAACTCCATCGCGAGCTCTTCGGGCGTCGGGCTTTCCGGGTTCGCGTACGGCCAGGTCAGGTTGACGATCGGATCCGGATACTTGCCGCCGTCCGTCTGGTACATCTTGCGCATGCGCAGGAACAGCCCCGACATGATCTCGAGATCGCTGCGCGCCTCGCCCGGCGGCTCCGCGCCCTTCCAGTGCCATTGCAGCACGCGGCTCGAACTCACGAGCGAACCGTTTTCCTCCGCGAAGCACGTGGTCGGCAGACGGAACACCTCGGTCTGGATCTTCGACGAATCGACGTCGTTGTAGTCGCCGTGATGCTTCCAGAACTCGGAGGTTTCGGTGGCGAGCGGGTCCATGATCACGAGCCACTTCAGCTTCGCGAGCCCGGCCGCCGTCTTCACCTTCGACGGCGACGCCGCAAGCGGGTTGAAGCCCTGGCAGATGTAGCCGTTCATCTTGCCGGCATTCATCAGCTCGATCACCTGCAGCAGGTCGTACTGCTTGTCCAGCTTCGGCAGGTAGTCATAACCCCAGTTGTTCTCGGCGGTCGCCGCATCGCCCCACCAGGACTTCATGAAGCTCACGTGGAAGGCCTTGTAGTTCTTCCAGTAGCTCAACTGGTTCGGCCGCAGCGGCAGCTGCACGCGCTTCTTGATGTAGCCGTCGAAATCCTGCTCGGCCTGCATCGGCAGCGTCATGTAGCCCGGCAGCAGGTTCGACATCAGCCCGAGGTCGGTCAACCCCTGGATGTTCGAGTGGCCGCGCAGCGCGTTCATCCCGCCGCCGGCGATGCCGATGTTGCCGAGCAGCAGCTGCACCATCGCACCGGTGCGGATGATCTGCGCGCCGATCGAGTGGTGCGTCCAGCCGAGCGCGTACAGCACCGTGCCGGCGCGGCCGGGAACGGCCGTGGTCGCGAGCATCTCGCACACCTTCAGGAATTTCTCCTTCGGCGTGCCGCACGTCTGCTGGACCATGTCCGGCGTATAGCGCGCGTAGTGCTGCTTCAGCAGGTTGTACACGCAACGCGGATGCTGCAGCGTCGGGTCGACCTTCACGAAGCCGTCGTCGCCGCGCTCGTAGTCCCAGCTCGATTTGTCCGGGTACGCGTGCTTCTCCGCGTCGTAGCCGGAATAGATGCCGTCGTTGAACGCGAAATCCTCGCGCACGATGAACGAGAAGTCCGTGTAGTTCTTCACGTACTCATGCTGGATCTTGTCGTTCGTCAGCAGATAGTTGATGACGCCGCCCAGGAAGACGATGTCGGTGCCGGTGCGGATCGGCGCGTAGTAGTCGGCCACCGAGGCCGTACGCGTGAAGCGCGGGTCGACGACGATCAGCCGCGCCTTGCGGTGCGCCTTCGCCTCCGTTACCCACTTGAAACCGCACGGATGGGCCTCGGCTGCATTGCCGCCCATCACGAGAATCACGTCCGCGTTCTTGATGTCGACCCAATGGTTCGTCATCGCTCCACGGCCAAACGTCGGGGCAAGACCTGCCACCGTCGGGCCATGTCAGACACGCGCCTGATTGTCGAATGCGAGCATCCCGAGACTGCGGATGGTCTTGTGCGTCAGGTAGCCGACCTCGTTGCTGCCCGCCGACGCGGCCAGCATGCCGGTGGTCAGCCATCGGTTGACCTTCGCACCGTCTTCCGCCGTCTCGACGAAGTTCGCGTCGCGGTCGGCCTTCATCAGCTTCGCGATGCGGTCGAGCGCGTCATTCCACGAAATCGGTTCCCACTTGTCCGAGCCGGGCGCACGATACTCGGGGTGCGTCAGGCGGTTCGGGCTGTGGATGAAGTCGATCAGGCTCGCGCCCTTCGGGCACAGCGTGC
Organism: Burkholderia sp. AU6039; assembly: GCF_002223365.1. Lineage (NCBI taxonomy): Bacteria > Pseudomonadati > Pseudomonadota > Betaproteobacteria > Burkholderiales > Burkholderiaceae > Burkholderia > Burkholderia sp. AU6039. The sequence goes on along the minus strand of NZ_NKFK01000005.1, from coordinate 1,061,193 downwards.
CGCGATTGACGGGATGGTCGGGATCGCCTTCGATGTGGATGATGCTCGGCTGGGCGTTTTTCGCGCCGTCTCCGAGGCTGTACATCAGGATGCCGCAACCCACTGAACAGTAAGGACAGGTGTTGCGCGTTTCGACGGTGCGCGCCAGCTTGTACTGTCGGACTTCGGCAAGCGCTTCGGACGGAGAGAAGCCCATCAGGGCTAGACTCGATCCGGCAAGCGACGTAGCCGTCACCTTCAGGAACTGGCGCCGGGACATTTGTAGCATGGCTGGTCTCGGCGTTATTGTGGGGGTGAGGAAACTGAAAGGAATTATAGACAGTTCGCGCAACTATGTTCGAATCCTCGGATCAATACTGAATTGTCTGATTACCAACGATGATCCGCGTTCCCCGCGCCACCGAACCGTCATGAAACGACAGATCACCTCCGAAGCCACCCGTCTCGCGCAAGAACAGGCCAACTGGGCCCTCACCGCGTTCAAGCGCTTCTCGTCCGACCGCTGCTCCGCGATGGCCGCGGGCATCGCCTTTTTCTCCGCGTTCTCGCTCGCGCCGATGCTCGTGATGGTGATCGCCGTGGCCGGCTGGTTCTACGGCGACGATGCCGCGCGCGGCCAGGTGTTCGAACAGGCGCACCAGCTGATCGGCGACGACGCGGCGGCGAGCATCCAGACGATCGTGCAGAACGCGCACCGCGCGGGCGAGCGCGGCGGCCTGGCCACCCTGATCTCGTTCGCCGCGCTCGCGATCGGCGCGTCGGCCACCTTCGCGTCGCTCAGCGCCGCGCTCAGCGTGATCTGGCCGGCCACCGAGAACCGCTGGTCGAGCATGCTCGGGCTCGTGCGCGTGCGGCTGATCTCGTTCGGGCTCGTGCTCGGCGTCGCGTTCCTGCTGATCGTGTCGCTCGTGCTCGACACGGCGATCACGTTCGTCGGCACCTGGCTGCTCGGCAATTCGCCGTACGTGATCGTCACGAACCTCGTGCAGTTCTTCGTCGGGATCGCGGTGCTCGCGGGCGCGTTCGCGTCGCTGATGAAGTTCCTGCCCGATGCGCGCGTCGCCTGGCGTGACGCCGCGATCGGCGGCATCGTGTCCGCGATCCTGTTCTCCGGCGGCAAGAAGCTGTTCGCGCTGTACCTTGCGCGTGCGGGCACCGCAAGTGCATTCGGCGCAGCCGGATCGTTCGCGGTCCTGCTGATGTGGCTGTACTTCTCCGCGATCGTGCTGCTGCTGGGTGCGGAATTCGCGGCCGCCCGCGGCAACGCGCATCGGCTCCCGGGTACCGCCGCGCCGAGCGCTTCCGCGCAATCCGATCGCCCCACCGGTCGCGCGCACGACGACTGAGGCGCCGCTTCCGCAACATCGCGGCACGCCCCCGCACACGCGTCTGCCCTTTGCAACCACGCTGCCCGCGCGCATTCGCGCGGCGTTGACACGTTCCTTGCATGCGTGCGCATTCGTTGTCGCCACCGCAAACGTTTGCACGCTTCCGTTTCGGTGTGCGGACGGGCCGAAACAGGCTTCCTGCCGCGATGCGCATCAACTAGTGAAACAATCGCATCGCAGCAATTGTCAACTTTTTCAAAAACAGAAACAGTCGTTGATGTACTTGATATATATGGACTTTTTCTCGCTGTTACCTTTTCGAGACACTTTATTTTTTAAGCTTTCTTGCGTCGATGGCACTGAGCTATTCTCCAATCCGCAACAAAAAACGATGAATCACTTGCGTGGAGATACTCAACGATGAAGAAACTCGCTCTCTCGACCCTCTCGCTCGCCCTGCTGGGCGCCGCTGGCGCTGCTCACGCTCAATCGAGCGTGACGCTGTACGGCGTGATCGATACGTCGATCACCTATGTTCACGGTAACGACGGTCAAGGTAACAATTCGTGGTCGATGGGTAGCGGCAACCTGCAAGGTAGCCGCTTCGGCCTGAAGGGTTCGGAAGACCTCGGTGGCGGCCTGAAGGCGATCTTCCAGTTGGAAAACGGCTTCAACTCGGCATCGGGTGCACTGGGCCAGGGTGGCCGCATGTTCGGTCGCCAGGCTTTCGTCGGCCTGCAAAGCGACCAGTACGGTACGCTGACGCTGGGCCGCCAGTACGACCCGCTGGTCGACCTGGTCCAGGCAGTCACGGCTGACAACTACTTCGGCAGCGTGTTCGCCACGCCGGGCGACGTCGACAACAACGACAACAGCCTGCGCGTCAGCAACGCGATCAAGTACACGTCGCCGGTCTGGGGCGGCCTCCAGTTCGAAGGCATGTACGCACTCGGCGGCGTCGCCGGCGCAACGGGCAAGGGCCAGACGTGGGCCGCAGCTGCAGCCTACAACAACGGCCCCCTCGGCCTGGCTGCCGGTTACTTCCACGCCAACAACTCGGCTCCGCTGAGCACCGCAGGCGTGCGCACCGGCTGGGCCGGCACGTCGGACGCGATCTTCGACGGTTCGGGCGCGTTCATCAACAACGCCTACACGTCGTCGTCGTCGATCGGTATCGCTCAAGTGGCTGGCCAGTATGCATTCGGCCCGGTGACGTTCGGCCTCGGCTACAGCAACGCGCAGTACAAGGCGGACGCGAACTCGGCATTCGGCACGAACCAGAAGTACAACACGGGTCGCGCATTCGTCACGTACCAGGCATCGGCACCGCTGCTGCTCGGCCTCGGCTACATCTACACGAAGGGTAGCGGCCAGACCGACGCCAAGTACCATCAGGTTTCGCTCGGCGCCGACTACTCGCTGTCGAAGCGTACCGACGTCTACCTGGTTGGCGCATATCAGCACGCAAGCGGCAAGAACGCCGACGGCAGCGATGCTCAGGCATCGGTGGGCTCGTACGGCATCGCCGGCAAGAGCTCGCAGGAAATCGTCGCGCTCGGCCTGCGTCACAAGTTCTAAGAAGTACGTTTCCGGCGTGCATGGCGTCTCCGACGCCTTGCCGCCGACCTGGAAAGCCAGCCCCGGTTTCGGCCGCGGCTGGCTTTTTTTCGTCCGTCTCCTACGTGCCGGCAGCGCCCGCACGGGCCGGCGACCGGAACCCGGGCCCGACCCATGCCCGCCGGCCAGCAGCGGCGCCTGGCGGCTGCAAAGCGCCGGGAACACCGTTTGCGAAGCGTCTCGCCGGTCGCCATCCGTCCGCCGGGCGACTACCATCCGCACTGCCGGCACCGCTCGTCCGGTGCGATCGCAATGTGCCGACGCGTGTCGATTTCGGCAATCGTCATCCGTCGTCTCGATGGCGGCACGCGGTTCGCGCATCGCCCCATTCATACAGGAGATACGCCATGACGATTCAGAAGATCACGCCTTTCCTCTGGTACGCGGCGGAAGCGGAAGAAGCCGCCGCCTTCTATGCGGGCATCTTTCCGGATTCGCGCGTCGTGCGCGTCACGACGGTGCCCGGCACCGACGGCACGCGGATGGTCGAGTTCGAGCTGTTCGGGCAACCGTTCTTCGCGATGAGCCACCCGCGCACCGATACGTTCAACCACGCGATCTCGCTGCTGGTCAGCTGCGCCGACCAGGCGGAACTCGACCGCTACTGGCATGCCCTGCTCGACAGCGGCGGCACGGCCGACGCCTGCGGCTGGCTGAGAGACCGCTACGGCGTGTCGTGGCAAATCGTTCCGGAAACGCTGATCCCGATGGTGTCCGACCGGGACACGGTCAAGGCCACGCGCGTGGCCGCCGCGATGATGCAGATGATCAAGCTCGACGACGCCGCATTGAAGGCCGCCTACGCGGGTACAGCGGGCTGACGAGACAGCACGTCGCACGGCGCATGCGCGATGACGCGCCGGGTCGCCGACAGGCATCCGGCTCGACCGCATGCGCGTGCGACTGCCGCGCCATTGCAGAGGATCTTCATCGGCGTCGCCCCCCCAAGCCGGCCACGCGCGCGGCATCCGCCGCTACGTCGACAGCATCGACTCGACCGTTCGCCGCGCGTAGCCGATGAATGCGGCAAGGGGTTCGCCCGACAGGATCGCCGCGTCTTCCTCGCCGCCGAGATAGGCGGCACGCGCCGCCGCGACGACTGGCCGGCAGGCTTGCGGCAAGCGTTCCAGAACCCATGTCGCCGCGACGTCCTTAGGCGCGATCCTGCCGGTCGCGGCGCTGTACCAGATGCGCGCGAGCGCGAGCACCACGTTGCACGCGTCGCCGCGCCAGTCCGGTTCGGCATTCCACTGCGCGACCGTCGCCAGTAGCGCGGCGACAAAATCCCGTGCGGGTACTTGCTCGAAAAGCACCGCCGCCGGCGCGCCAACCAGCACGACACTGTGCTGCCGCACCTTCGTCAACAGGATCGCCAGATCGTGATCGACACGCGCCGGTTCGACGATGCCGGCCTCGAGCTCGTGACGCAGCCACTCGCCGAACTGCAGTTCGCGACGCGCCGGATGACGCCACGGCACGACCGCATCGTGTGCGACGACGGTCACTTCCAGTGCGCGCATGCCGCCGGCGCGACCAGGCGGCGCCGACACGGCCAGCAAGTCGAGCATCAGTGCGTGCCGCGTCGATTCGTCCGGTCGGGCCGACACCGTCACCAGCAGGTCGACGTCACTGCGCGGCTTCAGTCCGCCGTCGAGCGCCGATCCGAACAGATGGATTGCCGTGAGCGTCGCGCCGAGATGCCGCTCGATCGTGCCGCACGCGGCGGTGACCTGGGCTGCGATTTCGTCGGGAATGCATTCAGTCACGATGCACGTGCCTCGCGATGCGCACGCAACCGGCACAGCGCGCGCGACGGGCAGCGGCGGATCTGCTGCAAGCGCGCGGCGGATTGCCGTTCGTCATCGCGCGTGCGCGGCGCGTCTTCGATCGTGCGTCACGCGTCGAACCGGGCCTTCCGCCATTTCGCTGCTTCGCTGCCGCATGATTTGCGCAGCGCAATAAAAATCCCCGCACGCTTTCGCGTGCGGGGATCGTCGGACATCGCAGCGGCTGCCGACATGCATTCGGCAGCCGCTGCGCAGCATTACGCTGCCGCGTCCTTCAGCTTCTTCAGCGCACGTGCCTTCACGCGCACGCTGGCCGGCTTCGCCGGGAACCAACGCTCTTCGCCCGTGAACGGATCCTTGCCGAAGCGCTTCTTCTTCGCCGGCACGACTTGCGCCGTGATCTTCAGCAGACCCGGCAGCGTGAACTCGCCCGCGCCCTTCTTGTGGACCGAGCCCAGCACGACGTTCTCGAGTGCGACGAGCACTGCCTTGACAGCCTTCACTTCGACAGCTGCGCGCTCAGCGATGTGCGTTGCGAGCGATGCCTTCGTGAACTTGTCCTTCAGCGGCGTCGGAGCGGCCGGTGCCGCCTTCGCGACAACCTTCTTGGCCACTACTTTCTTCGCGGGCGCAGCCTTTTTGGCAGCCACTTTCTTGGTGGCCGGTGCGGCAGCCTTCTTGGCCACCTTTTTTGCGGAAGTCGCCATGTTTCTCCTACCAGGTGTGGTCGTTGGATACACGAAGCGTGCAACGCGCGCGCTTCAACGCCGGATTCTACAAGCGCCTTGACGCTTCGTGCAGTACTTTTATGCGTTTTCGCGGGGTTTCCCGCAGGTTTTTTTGCATGCGACCGATTTCATCGACGCTCCAGCATCAAAAAACGCCTTCACGTAGGCACCCGAATGCGAATTACGTTCGATATTTGCGCACCTATACTGGGCTCGCTCAATGCCCGGATGCCTCCATGCGCGAAGCCAGATACGTCAAAGGACTCGACGGCCTGCGAGCCCTCGCCGTCATCCTCGTTTTCCTGTCCCACAAGGGCCACGTCCTTGCCGTCGACGTCGGCAAGCTTGGCGTGTGGACGTTTTTCCTCATCAGCGGATTCCTGATCGTCGGCGAGCTGCATCGCAACCGCCAGGCGGTCGAGCGCGACACCATGACGCGCCGCCACGCGCTCGCGCTGTTCCTCGCGAAACGCGCGCTGCGGATCTTTCCCGTCTATTACCTGCTGCTCGCCGCGCTCGCGATCGCGCACGCGCTGTTCTACCAGCGCGGCGTCAATCTCGGGCTCGCGTGGCACGCGGCGTTCCTGTCGAATTACTGGATCGGCGCCGTCAAGGACGGCTGGCCAGGCTCCACGTCGCACTTCTGGAGCCTCGCGGTTGAACAGCAGTTCTATCTGATCGCACCGCTCGCGCTGCTCGCGGTGCCCGCCGCGCGACATGTCGCGCTCGGCATCGGGGCCATCGCACTGTGCGCGCTCGCGCATCTCGCGCTCTACCTGTGCGACGCGTCGCCGGTGCTGATCTATGCGTTTTCCCCGTGGAATTTCGCGCTGATCGCGCTCGGCGGCGTCGGCGCGATGGCGCTCGCCGATCGCGGCGCGGCCGCCGTGCGCCGCGTTCCGCCCGGCTGGCTCGGCGCGGCCGGCGTCGTGTTCTTCCTCGTGCTGCCTGCCTGCATGCCCCTGCCCGACGCGCTCGCGGGGCTCGCGGATCTCGGCCTGTCCGCATCGCTCGGCGCGCTGCTGCTGTGGATCGTCAGCGAACCCGAGCATCCGGTCGTGGCGCTGCTCGACTGGGCGCCGCTCGCCTATCTCGGCACGATCAGCTACGGCTTCTACCTGTTCCACAACCTGATTCCGGCGCGTTTCGGCGTGCTGCCGGCCCACGTCGGGCACGTGGCCATCCCTGAAATCGTCCGCGACACGCTACCCGAGATGCTGCAGTTCGCGCTCGCCGTGCTGCTCGCGCACCTGTCGTGGCGCTATCTGGAAAAGCGGCTGCTCGATTTCAAGAAGCCGGTCGCCGCGATGCTGGCCCGGTATTTCGTCGCACGGCCGAGCACGTCGGCGCGTTGAACACGGCACGGACGCGGCAACGGTCGAGCGGGGAAGCGGTGCTTCACGCCACACCCCGGCGCTGACGCTCAACACTCGAGCCGTCGCGTCATCGACCAGCGCCGGCAAAACCGATGCGGTCACGAACGTCGATGCGCATCGCGCAATCGAACCGCCGATCCTGTCATCCGGGCGCCCGTCGCGGCACCGGTTTCAGCCGTGACGTCCGCGCTCGTCGGCGCGCCCCGCTCCGCACGCAGCCCCGATCCTGAAGCCGATCCGCCACGACACGCACCCCGGCGGCACGCACGGCGATCGTGCACTGGCGCACCCGCACACGCAAAAAAGCCCCGGCGCGCGAGCGGCCGGGGCCAACGGAACAACCACCACCTGAAACAACGGAGCGCGCGGCTGCTTAGGCGACAGCAGCCAGCGCGGGCAAGCAGGTACGCAGGTAGGCCTCGAATTCGCGGCTCACTTCCGGATGCTGGAGCGCGAGCTCGACGGTGGCCTTGAGATAGCCGATCTTGCTGCCGCAGTCGAAGCGCGTGCCGTAGTAGCGATACGCGAGCACCTGCTCGTTCGCGAGCAGCGACTGGACCGCATCGGTCAGCTGCAGCTCGCCGCCGGCGCCCGGCTTGAGCTTGCGCAGGTGATCGAAGATCGTCGGCATGAACACGTAGCGGCCGACCACGCCGAGATTCGACGGCGCATCTTCCGGCGCCGGCTTCTCGATGATGCCCGACAGCTTGATGATGTCCTCTTCCCATTCGCGGCCTTCGACGACGCCGTACGAGCGGCTGTCCTCGCGCGGGATCGTCTCGACCCCGATCACCGAGCTGTGATAGTGGTCGAACACGTCGACGAGCTGCTTGAGCACCGGCTGTTCGCCGTGCAGCAGGTCGTCGGCGAGAATCACCGCGAACGGCTCGCCGTGCACCAGCTTCTCCGCGCACAGCACCGCGTGGCCGAGGCCGAGCGCTTCCGGCTGGCGCACGTAGAAGCAGTTCACGTGGCTCGGCTTGATGCCGCGCACCAGTTCGAGCAGCTTTTCCTTGCCGCGCGCCTCGAGCTCGGCCTCGATCTCGTAGGACTTGTCGAAGTGATCCTCGATCGCGCGCTTGCTGCGCCCGGTGACGAAGATCATCTCGGTGATACCTGCGTTGATCGCTTCCTCGACCGCGTACTGGATCAGCGGCTTGTCGACGACGGGCAACATTTCCTTCGGGCTCGCCTTCGTTGCCGGGAGGAACCGCGTGCCGAGACCGGCGACGGGGAACACGGCCTTGGTGACTTTCAACATGTTCGCATCCTGATTGCGTTGACTGCGCCGCGTCGACCAGCGACCCGGCGCGATTGTGTTCCGAACGGCATATCGAGAATCGACGGTACTGCCAATTCGACTCCGCTCATTTTCGATATGGACTGATTGCCCAATGATTCCGGAAAAAATATAATCCTTTCAACCCGGTCGATATTGCCGAACCGAGTACCGAGGCAGAAACAAATTACCGATTTTCCAGATACAAATTCTTACGATTCAAATTCCTCGATATAGGGCACGCCGCCCCGTTCGAGACCCGGGCGAATCGGTTCGTTCTTCAGCGCCTCACGGTACGCCGACAGCACGGCCATGACCAGCAGTACTGCAGCGCTCGCGATCCAATGCATGTCCATCTTGCCGCTCCTTGCATCAATCAACTGGAGCTTCAAACTATCAGAAAAAAATCGGTAAATAATTGACCCGCCTCGCGGAACCGCTTTCTGATCGCGATAAAACCATGATGTGGAATTGCGATATTTCCCGGCGAGATTTTTTTATTCATTGATCGAATTCTTGCGCATTACGATTGGATGAAACTTCCCGTCCATCCGTCGCAAGGAATCGAATCGCATGCAAGCTTTCAGCGGATCGTCTCTGACCGCGCCGCCCGTCGCCGATCACAAGGAACACGTGATCGACGCGATGCGCGGCTTCGCGGCGCTGCTCGTCGCCTATTTCCACTGCCGCCAGGTCGTCTGGGTCGGCATGCAAAGCTTCCATCACGCTTACGGCCACGCGCTCACCCCGGGCGCGATCGCCGGCTACCTGACCTTCCCGTTCGCGTGGGGCTCCGCCGGCGTGCCGATCTTCTTCGTGATCAGCGGCTACTGCATCCATCGCAACGCGGCGCTCAAGCTCGCGGCCGATCCCGCCTACCGGCTCGACGCGCCGAACTTCTGGGTGCGCCGGTTCGCCCGCATCTACCCGGTGCTGCTCGCCGCGCTGCTGTTTACGCTCGCCCTCGACTCGGTCAGCCTGCAGATCGAGCCCGTCAGCCACAAGATCCGCGACGCCGGCCTCGTCGCGTTCCTCGTGAACCTGTTCTCGCTGCAGGGCGTCGCCGGCTACACGTACGGGTCGAACGGCGCGCTGTGGACGCTGTCGCTCGAAGTGCAGTTCTACGCGATCTACCCGCTGCTGTTCGCGATCCGCCGGCGCATCGGCATGCCGGCGGTCGTGGCCGCGGTCGCGCTCGTCAACGTCGCGTCGGCGTGGCTGCTCGAACGGCACGACCTGCAGTTCTTCACGTCGTACTGGCTGTCCTGGACGATCGGCGCGTGGATCGCCGACGTGCGCGCGCAGCCGGCCCGCGGCGCGGCCGCCGCGCCGTCGCGCGCGTGGTACGGCGCGGCCGCCGTGCTGCTGGCCGCCGGCTGCGGCGCGTTCCATTTCGGCCAGTACGGCGCGTTCCAGCTGTGGTCGGCCGGCTTCGCGTGCTTCCTGTACCGCGCGCTCGCCCGTCCTCCGCGCCCGACGCCGCCGCTGCGCGTGCTGAGCTGGTTCGGCGACTTCAGCTACTCGCTGTACCTGATCCACCTGCCGCTGTTCGTCTGCCTCGGCTCGGTGCTGTTCCATTCCGAGCTGCAGCTGTCGATCTGGCCGTCGTTCGCGTTCATGGCCGCCGCGATCCCGGTCGCGTATGTGTTCTACCGGATGTTCGAACGGCCCGCGATGACGTGGTCGGCCAGCTTCAAGCCGGCTCGCCCCGCTCGGGTCGTGACGACGGCACCCGAACGGGCTGTTTGATCCGGCCGGAACGCTTTCCCGAGCCCTCGCGCGGCGGTGCGCTGCGCGGGGGCTTTTTCATGGCCTGAGCGCGCCGGCATGCCGGGTTGGCGGGGGGTGGGTAGCCTTCGGGCGTCGGGCCGCGCTACGGCCCGCATGCGCCGCCCTCGACCGCCTTTCACCATCGGGACTGCCTGAGCGCGGCCTTCTGGCGTCACCTTCTGGCGTCACCTTCTGGCGTCACCTTCTGGCGTCGCCTTCTCGCGTCGCCAACCGCGCCGTCCCAATCAACGACCGGCCAAGCACGCGCCCCACGCGGCGCACAACAACCTGCCCACCACCCGCCCGACAAATGCCCCGGCGCTGAAAAACAAAGCCCTCACGCAGCACACCGCCGCATGAGGGCCCGTTTCCCGCCGGCTCGCGCCGCTTACCGCTTCTTCGCCTTCGCGGCCTTCGCCGTATCCGCGAGGATCTTCTCGACCCGCTCCACGTAGGTTTCGGTGCCGAACCGGCGCACCGCCGTCGCCCGCCCGCTCGCGACGAGCCGCTCGCGCAGCGCGCCGTCACGCTTCAGCGTAGCCAGCGCATCGCCCAGCGCGGCCGCATCGCCCGGCGCGCAGAGCAGCCCGTTGTCGCCGTCCTCGATGATCTCGACGACGCCGCCCGCGCGGGCCGCGACGACCGGCCGGCGCGCGAGCATCCCCTCGACGATCACGCGCCCGAACGGCTCGGGCGTGATCGACGTGTGCGCGACGACGTCGACCGCCGTCATGCAGGCGGCCACGTCGCGCTGGAATCCGAGGAAATGCACGCGCTCGTCCATCCCGTGCCGCGCGACGTATTCGTGCAGCTGCGCCGCGTATTCGTCCTCGCCGAACAGCGGCGCGCCGACCAGCACCACGTGCATGTCGGGATGCCGCGCGGCGGCTTCCAGCAGCACGTGCTGCCCCTTCCAGTGCGCGAGGCGGCTGAACGAACCGACGAGCCACGCGTTTTCGGGCAACCCGAGGCGCATGCGCAGCGCGGCCTGGCTGATGCCTTCCAGCGCGTCGAACGGCTCGGCCGAAATGCCGTTGAATACGACGTCGACGTGCTGCGGCGTGAAGCCCGTCAGCGTCCGGAACGCCTGTGCGGACGCATCGGAGTTCGCGATCACGCGTGTGATGCCGAGCCGCGCGCAGTACTTGATCGCCATCAACTGCTTGCTGCCGAAATGGTCGGTGCTGACGATGTCGCGCAGGTGCCACACCACCGGCTTGCGCGCGAGCCGCCCGGCCAGCGCGGCGACCACCATCGCGCGCTGCGTGTTCGCGTAGATCACCTCGGCACGGCGCGCGCGCCGCGCGACGTCGCGCACCAGCCGCACGAGCTGTTTCACCGCCCCGACCGACACGCCGCCCTGCTTGCGCACGCCCGCGAGCGCGCCCTGGTCGACCACGTCGACGCGCGCGCCGATCTCGTCGAGCGCCGCACGGAACGGGCCGTCGTCGAACAGCAGGACGTCGGCGTTCGCGCGCATGTGCTTCATGATCTCGAGCAGCGACAGCTCGGCGCCGCCGAGCACGCCGCTCTGGTCGAGCACGAGTGTCGCCGGGCCGCGCGCGGCCGGCATCGGCGCGATGGCCGTACCGCGCTGCGCGGTCGAGCCGGGCAGCGCCGCCTCCACATAGTCGAGGAAACGCCGCCGGAACGTATCGGCGGAAAACCGCTCCGCGTTCGTGCGGCAGGCGGTCGGCGTGAAGCGCTGCGGCGCACGCTCGAAATCGTCGACGGCCGCGACGATCGCGTGCGGCGTCTGTTCGTCGAAAAAGAGCCCGGTCGGGTTCAGGTCCGATTGCGGGTCGAGCACGGTTTCGAGCGCGCCGCCCTTGCCGTACGCGATCACCGGCGTGCCGCACGCCTGCGCCTCGACCACCGAGATCCCGAAATCCTCCTCGGCCGCGAATACGAACGCCTTCGCGCGCCGCATCCGGTCGTGCAGCACCGCGAACGGCTGGTAGCCCATGATCTCGACGTTCGGGCCGGCCTTCGCGCGGATCTTCTGCATCTCGGGGCCGTCGCCGATCACGACGAGCTTGCGCTCCGGCGTGCGCGAAAAGGCTTCGACGATCAGGTCGATCTTCTTGTACGGCACCATCCGCGACGCGGTCAGGTAGAAATCCTCCTTCTCCGCGTTCAGCGAAAACGCGTCGACGTCGACCGGCGGGAAGATCACCGCCGCGTCGCGGTGGTAGACCTTCTTGATGCGCCGCGCGATGAACGCGGAGTTCGCGACGAAACCGTCCACCGCGTTCGCGGTGCGCGTGTCCCAGTTGCGGATGTAATGCAGGATCATCCGCGCGAGCAGCGACTTCGGCCCGCGCGTGAGGTTCGACTGTTCCAGATACTGGTGCTGCAGATCCCACGCATAGCGGATCGGCGAATGCACGTAGCTGATGTGCACCTGGTCCGGACCCGTCAGCACGCCTTTCGCGACTGCATGGCTGCTCGAGATCACCAGGTCGTACTCCGACACGTCGAGCTGCTCGATCGCGAGCGGCATCAGCGGCAGGTAGCTGCGGTACTTGGTGCGCGCGAACAGCAGCTTCTGGATGAACGACGTCGTCACCGGCTTGCCGCGCACGAACGCGCGATCGTCGAGGAAGTCGACGAGGCTGAACAGGTCCGCGTCGGGAAAGCACGCGACGATCTGCTCGAGCACGCGTTCGGCACCCGCATAGGTGACGAGCCAGTCGTGGACGATCGCCACGCGCAGCGCGCGCGTCGGATGGCGCGCGCTGGCCCGTTCGGCCGGCAGCGCCCGGCGCAGCGCGGCGGCGTCGCCCGCTTCGGCCACGGCCGCATCGGCGGTGGCGAGATTCAATACGGCGTGTTCCGCCAGATCGCGATTCATACGGTTTTCCTCGCATTGAGACGGACAAACAGGTCGCGCACCAACGCACGCAGCCCCGGCGTCATCGTGAGCGACCACGCGACGTTCAACAGCAGCACGACCGCGCACATGCCGATCGACTCGACGAGCCCCGGCCACGCCTGCGCCAGGAACAGGCTCGCGAGCAGGAAGGCCAGGTGCGCGAGCATGTCGAGCACGATCGCGCGCATCCGGATCGCCGACAGGTACAGCAGCACGCCGTAGTCGACGAGCGCGCGCGCCGCGACGACCACCGCCGCGCCGATCAGCCCGAAGTGATGAATGCCGAACCACAGGCCGCCGACGAAGAACGGCATCTCGACGAGCCCGGCGAACGCCGCGCGGGCCGGGTTGACCTGCGACTGGATCAGGATCCGCGTGACGCTCGCCTGGCCGACGAGCCACACGCTGATCACCAGCACGCGGCCGACCGGCGCCGAATGCGCGGCGAGATCCGCGCCCACCCACAGCGTGAGGAACGGCGCGAGCGCGAAGATCGCGACGATGCCGACCGGCGTGAACACGCCGTTCAGGAATTCGAGCGACTGGCGCGCGAGCGTGTCCGCATGGTCGCGGCCCACCGCCGACAGGCGCGGGAACAGCGTGCGCACCAGCGCATTCGGCAGCATGTTCAGGCGCGTGACGAGGTTCTGCGGCACCGTGTAGTAGGTGACGAACTTCGCGCCCATGCCGGCGCCGAGCATCACGCGGTCGAGCGTGTCGGCGATCATGCTCGTCGTGCTCGCGATCAGCATCCAGCCGCCGAAGTTGAACAGCCCTTTCGCGGTGCCCCACTGCGGCGGATCGATGCGCCGGATCCCGAGCACCTTGATGCTGGCCTGGCCGAGCATCACCGCCGCGATCAGGCGCGCGACGACCGCTGCCGCGAGCACCGTCTGCAGGTTCGGCGCGATCCACCACGCGGCGCCGAGCGGCAGCAGCTGGAACAGGAACGTGCCGATCGTCTGGTTCGTGTTGAACACGCCGAAGCGTTCGGCGCCGTTGATCGCGCCGGCGAACACCCATGACACGTTCGCCAGCGGAATCGCGAGCGCGAGCCACGGCAGCGCGAGATACACCTCGTGCTGCATCGCCGCCGACACCTTCGTGAAGTACGCGGTGTAGACGAACGCGCCGAAATAGATCAGCAGCCCGCCCACGATGCCGGTGCCGAGGTTCAGCCAGAACGCGCTCCAGAACACGCGCGCGCTTTCGTCGGCGTTGCCGCTCGCGAGCGCCTTCGAGATGTGGTTCTGCGCGGCCATGCTCATCCCGAGATCGAGGATCCCGAAATAGCCGATCAGCGTCCACACGAGGCTGACGACGCCGTAGCGTTCGACGCCGAGCGCGTGGATATAGGCGGGCACCGTCACCAGCGACACGAAGGTCGGCAGGATCAGCCCGATGAAGTTGATCGAAACGTTCTTGAGTATGCCTTTGTCCATGCTTCTGCCTTGTGTGACGTCGCCCGTCACGGTTTCCAGCGATACATCAGCACCTTGCCGCGTGCGTCTTCCTCGACGAACACGAGGTACTCGCCGTTCTCGCGCCGGAACGCGCTGATGCCGAACGGCACGTCGACCCAGCCGGAGGCCTTGCCGACCTCGGCGCCCGGGCTCATCACGCCCACTTCCTTGCCGGTTTCCTTGTCGTACACGTGGATCTTGCCGACCGGCTCCACCCCGAACAGGTAGCGGCCCTCGGCCGTGAGCCCGATCAGGTCGAAGATCGGCTTCGCGTCGAGCTGCCACGGCAGCGCGACCTGGTAACGCACGACCGGCGAACCCGTCGACCACTTGTCGAAGCGGATCAGCACGCGCCCCACTTCCTTGTTGATGCCCGGCTGCGGCGGCGCGTCGGCCGTGTAGCCGGTCACGTACAGCGTGTCGGTCTGCGGCTCGTAGATCGCGCGGCGCAACTGTGTGAACGGCTGCGGCATCGGATAGGTCGTGACCTTGTCGTACGAGTAGATCGGGTTGCCGGCCTTGTCGACGCCGCCGTACTGGAAGCGGTGGATGCCGCGCACGTCGCTGGTGCGCCAGATGTCGCCCTTCGTGTCGACCCACCAGCCCCAGCCGCCCGCCTTCGCCTTGCCCGTCGTGTTGATCTCGGCCTCGTCGGCATCGATCCGGCCGTTGCCGTTCGCGTCGCGCCACAGCCAGTCGCCGCCCGGCGGCTTGTTCGGCACCTTGTCGACCGGTCGCGCACGCCCCGCGATCAGGCCCGACGGAATCGCGACCTCACCGTCGCGCTTCGCGTCGAAGCGGTAGATCTTCAGGTGATCGGCGTACATGTCGGTCAGGTACAGGAACGTGCGGCCATCGAGACGCCGTGCGAACGGCATGCCGGGATACTGGTCCGTGTGGAACACGGGATCGTCCGGATACTTGAAGCGGTTCGACAGGAAGCCGACGTATTTCCAGTCCTGGCCCGGCGGTTTCGACAGGTCGAGCTCGAAGCGCTTGTTGCCCGTGTACACGCTGTTCGGCCGCGCCGGGTCGAGCCACGCGCCGTCGACGAACAGCAGCCCCTGCACCTGCCAGCGCTGCTTGCCGTCCGGCGTGTAGCTTTCGAGCACCGCGCCGAGCCCTGCACCGATGGTGTCGTGGCGCGGCCCGATGCCGTTCATCGACACGTAGATGTTGCCCGCGCGGTCGACCCCGACACCCGTCAGCCCGTTGAACCGCTGCGGCCCCGGCCGGCCCGGCACCGGGCCCGCGAAGATGCCGCCGCGCTCGCCGAGCGTGCCCGACTGCGCATAGCCCTTGCCGCCTTTCGAGAAGATCAGGATCTGCTGGCGCGGCCCGTTGTCCGCGACGAGCACACGCCCTTTCGCGTCGACGGCCACGTCCACCGCGTCGGTGCCTTCCGGCAGCGCGGGCGCGTCGTCGAGCTTGCGGCCGTCCGCGCGCACGTGCACGAGGTGCGCGGGCCCGTTGATCGTGTCCGTGAGCAACCACAGCGTGCCGTCGCCCGCGAGCGCGAGGCGGCCCGGCTCGTGCGCGCTCCACGTGCCCTTCTGCTGCATCGTCTCCGCGTCGTATACGTCCACCGCGTCGCGCGACGGATTCGTCGCGAACAGCGTCTTGTCGTCGGCCGCGAGGCCGCCGACTTCCGCCTTCTGCTCGCCCACTTCCGAACGCGCAGGCGCCGCCACCTCGTTCATCATCATGAAGCTCGCGGCCATCCGCGCGCGACCGGTGTCCGCGCGGCCGCCCGGCGCGACCTGCGGCGCCGCGCGGAACGGCGCGGGCTGCTTCAGGTCGCCGATCGTGCGACGCGAGATGCCGAACCACTGCTTGCCCTTGTCCGGCCAGATGCCGGGCGACTGCAGGTGGCCGCGCTCGTTGCCGACACCGATCGCGACATACGCGTACTTGCTGTTCACCGCGATCGCGCTGCCGCCGAGATTGCCCCAGCCGTGCGTGCCGCCGGCGAAGCCGAGCATCTTCCCGTCCTGGTAGACGCTCGCCTCGGCCCCGCTCTCGTCCCACGGCGCATTCGTATACACCTTGCCTTCAGGCGTCACCGCAATCGCGCGGATGTCGATCTGCGTCCAGCTGCCGTCGCCATAGCCGAACGTATTGCCGATCCACGACGTCGTCGCGGGCAACACCGTTTCGGCCGGTGCGGCGCCCGTCAGCAGCGTCGCGCACACCGTCATGCCTACCAGAATCAGACGTCGCAATGCGCTTCTCCAGACTTGATGCAACAACGACCGGGCCGCCGGAAGAACTGCCGCCGGCGCACCCTGTCGCTAAATGGGTTTCAAACGTCGCGATGCAGGTTACAAGCAAAAATAATCACAAGAAATTTGGAAATATTTGGGGATGTTTCCGCGTGAAATATCGAACCGGAACAGCGCCGAAAAGGCGCCCGAAAGCGGCAATAACGACCGCCTTTCGATTTCCGTCCCGTAGAAAATTCCGCCTTCCACCGCCTGACGGGGCCGTCCGGGCGCCTACCTTTCACCCGGCGACAGAAATAATCGGCATTTGAATATTTGCCGTCAGATAAATGACGCGCGTTTTTTTGCCGATTTCTTTTCCCTAGAATCGATTTCGATTCGATATTTCATTTAATGGCATGCATTACGTTCACGTTTACGCATCGGATGTGCGACACGCCCCGGCTCACGCCGCGCGTCGCGAAGGAGCGGCGCGATGACGGGCATCTCGCGACCCGCGGACCTCACCCCGCCGCAACACGGCCGCATCGTTCAGCTCGACGGGCTGCGCGCGATCGCGGTGGGCGCCGTGTTCCTGCAGCACGCGCTGAAGGCGCCGCTCTGGATGGGCGTCGACCTGTTCTTCGTGCTGAGCGGGCTGCTGATCACCGGCATCCTGCTCGATCGCAAGGCGCGCGGGCAGTCGTACTTCAGCCACTTCTACGCACGCCGCGTGCGTCGCATCCTGCCGCCGTACGTGCTGCTGCTGGTGGTGTCGACGCTCCTGTTCGGCGCGGGCTGGCTGCCGCACTGGCCGTGGTTCGCGTTCTTCTCGACCAACATCGGGCTGTCGCTCGGCAGCATCGGCCATGACAGCCTGAACGTGCTGTGGTCGCTCGCGGTCGAGGAGCAGTTCTATATCTTCTGGCCGTTCGTGGTGCTGTGGTGCTCGGAGCGCGCGCTGCTGTGGGTCGCCGCCGCGCTGATCGTCGCGGCCCCCGTGCTGCGCGCGATCGCGACGCCGTGGTTCGACTCGTTCTGGCCGATCTACTACCTGACGCCGTTCCGCATGGACCTGCTCGCCGCGGGCGCGCTGCTCGCGATCGTGCTGCGCCGCGACCGGCGCGCGCTCGAGCCGTTCTATCCGCTCGCGATCGTCGGCGCGCTCGTGTCGCTCGCGATCCTCGGCTGGCTGCACCTGTCGTTCCCGCGCTTTCGCGCCGCGAACACGCCGCTGTCGAATGCCGCGCTCTACAGCATCTCGCTGCTGCTGTGCACGTCGATCGTCGTGATCGCGCTGCGCGGCCGCGGCCTCGTGCAGCGCGTGCTGACGAACCCGATGCTCGTCTACGTCGGCACCGTCAGCTACACCGTGTACCTGATCCACCTCAGCGTGCTGTACGCGCTGTGGCCGCTGCACCTGAACCGCTTCGTCACGGCCGCGCTGGCGCTCGCGATCACGCTCGCGTACGCGACCGTGAGCTGGTACGGCTTCGAACGGCGCCTGACGCGCGGCCCCGCACGTCGCGCGCTGCCGGCCGCCGCCGGCACGACCGCCTGAATTTCATCATCCATCGTTTCTACCAGGACAACGTCATGAGCCAAACTCGCAAGAAGGCCATCATCACCGGGATCTCGGGGCAAGACGGCGCCTATCTGACCAAGCTGCTGCTCGACAAGGGCTACGAGGTCACCGGCACCTACCGCCGCACCAGCTCGGTGAATTTCTGGCGCATCGCCGAGCTCGGCGTCGACACGCACCCGAATCTCACGCTCGTCGAGCACGACCTGACCGACGCCGGCTCGAGCCTGCGCCTGCTCGAACGCACGCAGCCCGACGAGCTGTACAACCTCGCCGCGCAGAGCTTCGTCGGCGTGTCGTTCGACCAGCCGGCGACGACCGCCGAAGTGACGGGCCTGGGTCCGTTGAACCTGCTCGAGGCGATCCGCGTCGTGAGCCCGAAGACGCGCTTCTACCAGGCGTCGACCTCCGAGATGTTCGGCAAGGTGCAATCGATTCCGCAGACGGAAGCGACCTCGTTCTATCCGCGCAGCCCGTACGGCGTCGCGAAGCTGTACGCGCACTGGATGACGGTGAACTACCGCGAGTCGTACGGCCTGTTCGGCAGCAGCGGCATCCTGTTCAACCACGAGTCGCCGCTGCGTGGCCGCGAGTTCGTCACGCGCAAGATCACCGACACCATCGCGAAGATCAAGCTCGGCAAGGCGACCCGCCTCGAGCTCGGCAACCTCGACGCGAAGCGCGACTGGGGCTTCGCACTCGAGTACGTCGAAGGCATGTGGCGCATGCTGCAGGCCGACGAACCCGATACCTATGTGCTGGCAACCAACCGCACCGAGACCGTACGCGACTTCGTGCGGATGGCGTTCGCGGCGGCTGGCTATCAGATCGAGTGGACCGGCAAGGGCGAGCAGGAGCGCGGCCTCGACGCGGCGACCGGCAATGTGCTCGTGGAAGTGAATCCGAAGTTCTACCGCCCTGCCGAGGTCGACCTGCTGATCGGCTGCGCGGACAAGGCTAAAGCCAAACTCGGCTGGGAACCGAAGACGACGCTCGAACAACTTTGCCAGATGATGGTCGAAGCGGATTTGACGCGGAATCAACACCATGACACGTTCTGAAGCCGGACGCCCGTCGCGCCGTGCATTCGTCACCGGCCTGACGGGCTTCACCGGCCGCTACATGGCCGAACGCCTGCAGGCGGCCGGCTATGAGGTCTGGGGCACGGTCGCGCCCGGCACGGCACGGCCCGACGATCCGGCTTTCGCGCACTGCACGCTGCTGCCCGTCGACCTGCTCGATGCGGATGCGATGCGCGCGGCGGCCGCCGACGCGCGGCCCGATGCGGTCGTGCATCTCGCCGCCCGCGCGCACGTCGCGCAGGACGAGCCGTCGCAAACTTACGCGGTCAACATCGTCGGCACGCGCAACCTGCTGGCCGCGCTCGCGGGCCTCGACCGCCGCCCGTCGGCCGTGCTGCTCGCCAGCAGCGCGAACATCTACGGCAACTCGACGGCCGGCGTGCTCGACGAAACCGTCGCCCCGGCCCCGGCGAACGACTACGCGGTCAGCAAGCTCGCGATGGAATACGCGGCAAAGCTATGGTCCGACCGGCTGCCGATCGTGATCGCGCGGCCGTTCAACTACACGGGCGTCGGCCAGAGCGATGCCTACCTGCTGCCGAAGCTCGTCGCGCACTACGCGCGCAACGCACCGCGCATCTCGCTCGGCAATCTCGACGTGAGCCGCGATTTCTCCGACGTGCGCGACGTGACGGCCGCGTACCTGAAGCTGGTCGAGGCCGCACCGGCCGGCGAGACGTTCAACGTCTGCTCGGAGCGCGCGTATTCGCTGAAGGAAGTGCTGGCGATGCTGTCGCGCATCGCCGGTTACGTGATCGACGTGACGATCGATCCGCGTTTCGTGCGGCACAACGAGGTGAAGCGCCTGAGCGGGTCGCGCGACAAGCTGCGGCGCGCGGTGGGCGAGCTGCCCGTCACGCCGCTCGACGAAACGCTGCGATGGATGGTGGAGGCGATGCGCAACGACGCGCATGCGGACGGGCATCCCGCCGGGTAAGCCGGGCGATTTGCATCGACACCAAAACGAAGGGCCGGTCACGCAAGCGACCGGCCCTTCGTCCATGTGTCACGTCAAATCACGTCACGACATGCGTGACGTGCCGCGCTCAGCCTTCCAGCCCGCGCGCGAGATCCTTGCGCAGGTCGCCCGCGTCTTCGAGGCCGACCGACAACCGGATCAGCCCTTCGCTGATCCCTGCCGCCGCGCGCGCTTCCGGCGTGATGCGGCCGTGCGTGGTCGTCGCCGGATGCGTAATGGTCGTGCGCGTATCGCCGAGGTTGCCGGTGATCGAGATCAGCTTCGTGTTGTCGATCACGCGCCACGCATTCGCGCGCTGCTGCTCGGGCGTGTCGCCCTTCAGCTCGAACGACAGGATCGACCCTCCCGCCTTCTGCTGACGCTTCGCGAGTTCGTGCTGCGGATGCGACTCGAGGCCCGGGTGAAACACGCGCGCAACCGACGGATGCGTATCGAGCCAGCGTGCGATTTCCAGCGCATTCGCCGATTGCTTCTCGACGCGCAGCGACAGCGTCTCCATCCCCTTCAGCAGCACCCACGCGTTGAACGCCGACAGCGTCGGGCCCGCGCTGCGCACGAACGGGAACACCTTGCCCATGATGAATTCCTTCGAGCCGACCAGCGCGCCGCCGAGCACGCGGCCCTGCCCGTCGAGGAATTTCGTCGCCGAGTGCATCACGACGTCCGCGCCGAGCTTCAGCGGCTGCTGCAGCACCGGGCTGCAGAAACAGTTGTCGACGACGAACAGCGCATTCGATGCCTTCGCGATCTTGCCGATCGCCTCGATGTCCGCGAGTTCGGTCAGCGGGTTCGACGGCGTCTCGAGGAAAAACATCTTCGTTTCCGGACGCACGGCTTCCTTCCATGCGTTCAGGTCGGTCGGGTCGACGAAGGTCGTCGTGATCCCGAACTTGCTGAAGATCTGCGAGAACATCCCGAGCGTCGAGCCGAACAGGCTGCGCGAGCTGACGAGGTGGTCGCCGGCCTGCAGCGCGGCCATCACGACCGACATGATCGCGGCCATCCCCGACGCCGTCGCGATGCACGCCTCGCCGCCCTCGAGCGCCGCGAGACGCTCCTGGAACATCGTGACGGTCGGGTTCGTGAAGCGCGAATAGGTGAAGTAGTCTTCCGAATTCGCGAAGCGCTCGGCCGCGTCGGCCGCGCTCTGGAAGCAGAAGCTCGACGTGAGGAACAGCGCTTCCGAGTGCTCGTTGAAGTCGCTGCGCAGCGTGCCCGCGCGCACGGCAAGCGTGTCGAAGTTGAGGGAGTCGTCCATGTTCCGTTTTCCGTATTCGATGGTCGCGCGAATGGCGCGAACCCAGTCAAAACCAGGCCAAAACAAAAAGCCCGCTATGCGTCGGCATCAGCGGGCTTCGGTGCGGTACGACAGCGATCGACTCGGGCCGGTTGCCACCGGCCTTCGCTTTAGCTGTTTTGGGAAGTCGCCCCGCGTCCGCAAGCTGATATCAAATCGACGCAAGGCCACATCCTATCACGCTTCGTCAAAAGCGTGCGCCGGTGTCACTCGACCGACAACTGCAGGTTCATCTGCGAGCGTTCGGTGTCGCCGGCCGTGTCGCGATCGGCCTGCGATGCCGGCGTGAGGCGCGCGCGCTCGATCGCATCGAGATACTCGGGCGTCACGTCGCCGGTGATGTAGTTGCCGTCGAAGCACGACGCCTCGAAGCGTTCGAGCTTCGGGTTGATGTCGCGCACCGCGCGGCGCAGATCGTCGACGTCCTGATAGATCAGGTGGTCGGCGCCGATGATCTTCGCGACTTCTTCGTCGGTGCGGCCATGGGCGACCAGTTCGCCGCGCGTCGGCATGTCGATGCCGTACACGTTCGGGAACTTCACGGGCGGCGCGGCCGACGCGAAGATCACCGACTTCGCGCCCGCATCGCGCGCCATCTGCACGATTTCATGCGAGGTCGTGCCGCGCACGATCGAATCGTCGACGATCAGCACGTTCTTGTCCTTGAACTCGATGCTCATCGCATTGAGCTTCTGGCGCACCGACTTCTTGCGCACGGCCTGGCCCGGCATGATGAAGGTACGGCCGACGTAGCGGTTCTTGAAGAAACCTTCGCGATACTCGACGCCGAGCTTCGCGGCGACCTGCATCGCAGCCGGGCGCGACGAATCGGGAATCGGCATCACGACGTCGATCGGCACGTTCGGCAGCTCGCGCTTGATCTTCTCGGCGAGATAGTCGCCCATGCGCAGGCGCACGTTGTAGACCGGCACGCCATCGAGACACGAATCCGGACGCGCGAGGTACACGTATTCGAACATGCACGGATTCAGCGTCGGCTGCTCCGCGCACTGCTGGCTGTGGAAGTTGCCGGCCGGATCGATGAAGATCGCTTCGCCCGGCTGCACGTCGCGGACGAATTCGAAACCGATGCCTTCGACGGCCACCGACTCCGATGCGACCATCCATTCGGTGCCGTTTTCGGTCTCGAGCTTGCCGATGCACAGCGGGCGGATGCCGAACGGATCGCGGAACGCGAGCAGGCCGTAGCCGGCGATCAGCGACACGATCGCATACGAGCCCTGCAGGCGGCGATGCACGCCCGAGACGGCCTTGAACACCGAGGCCGGATCGAGCTCGAGGCCCGTGGTCGACAGTTGCAGCTCGTGTGCGAACACGTTGAGCAGCACTTCGCTGTCGGAATTGGTGTTGATGTGCCGGCGGTCGATCCGGAACATCTCGTCCTTCAGTTGCTGCCAGTTCGTCAGGTTGCCGTTGTGCGCGAGGATGATCCCGAACGGCGCGTTCACGTAGAACGGTTGCGCCTCGGCTTCGCTCGACGCCGAGCCGGCGGTCGGGTAGCGCACCTGGCCGATGCCGTAGGTGCCGGGCAGGCTGCGCATGTTGCGCGTGCGGAACACGTCGCGCACCATGCCGTTCGCCTTGTACATGTGGAAATTGCTGCCGTCCGCCGTCGCGATGCCCGCCGCGTCCTGACCGCGATGCTGCAGGAGCAGCAGGCTGTCATAGATCAGCTGGTTGACCGGGGATTGGGAGATAACGCCTACGATGCCGCACATGGCATGTCCTTCAGAATGACAAAATCGGTTCCGTCCTGCCCGGCCGCGTCGTCACACGCGTACGTACTGGGCCATGCCGTCGGGCAGGAGCTGCTTCAGCTCGTGCACGCCCTGTTCGGCGAAAGGACGCAATAGCGCATTGCGCCAGAATTCCTGTTTGGGCAGCTCGGTCAGCCCCGCCGCCGCGACCAGCAGCACCACCAGCACGCAGCCGCGGACGAGCCCGAACATCATGCCCAGCGAGCGGTCGACGCCGCCCAGGCCACTCGCCTGCGCGATCCGCGACAGCAGCGCGTTCGCCACGCCGGCGACCAGCACCACGCCGATCACGACCAACGCGAAGGCGATCACCCACTGCGTCAGCGCACCACCCGGCCAGTTCGCCGGGATATACGGCACGACCAGTCCGACGTAGCGGCCCGCGATCACGATCGCCGCGATCCAGCCGATCAGCCCGAAAATCTCGGACACGAGACCACGCCACGCGCCACGCAGCGCAGACAACGCGATCACCGCCAATACAGCGTAGTCGAAAGCCGTCAGCATCGTGCGTTACTGCGTCAGACCGGCTTCGCGCACCTTCGCGATCGCGGCGGAAGCCGCCGCACGATCCGCGAACGGGCCCGCACGCAACAGTGTAGCCGTGCTGCCGTCTGCCTGCTTGCGATGCTCGACATATGCGGGCACACCCGCCGATTTCAATTTGGTGGCCCACGAACGGGCCGTCGCGTCGTCCTTGAACGAACCGAGCTGCACCGCGAAACGCGCACCGGCCGGCGACGACGGCGACGAAGCGTCGCTGCTGTCCGGGCTGGCGGCGTCGGCATGCGCGACGGCCGCGGGCGCGGGCGCAGGCTTCGGCGCGGCCGGCTTCGCCACGGGGGCGGCCGGTTTCGGCGCGGGCTTCGGCGGCGTCACGCTCGCCGTGGTCGTGGTATCGGGTTTCGCGGCCGGCTTGTCGGCATCCTTCGGCGCGGGCGCCGGTGCAGCCGCAACGGCGACATCGGATGCCGGCGGTTCGTCGTGCGCGACGCCTGCCTGCACGTCGGACGCGTCATCGTCGCGCGGTGCGACCGCCTGGTGCGCGGGCCGGTTCGGAATGTCGATGGCGATGTCGTCCGTGACCGGCTTCGGGTGCGAGTCGAGCACCATCGGCAACACGATCACGGCGGCGACGACGAGCGCGATCGCGCCGACGAGGCGACGGCGCGCGCGTTGCTTTTCTGGAAGGGTCGGATCGAGGAGCAGTGCGTCCGATTCCGGACGCTCGGTGCGGCGCGAGCGTCGCTCGACGCGTTCAGTAATGCGCTCCGTGCGCACGTTCCGGGAGGTCCCGGTGCGACCGCCGCGCCGCGGGGGCGCGTCGTCGTCTTTCTTGCCGAACGAGAAAATTCCCATGAATGGCTGAGTCCGAAACTGCCCGTCAGTCAGTGTTGCTGCGATTTACGGTAGGCCAGCACGCCGGCAACCGTATGGAAACTGCCGAAAACCACGATTCTATCATTCTCGGATGCTCTTTTTAGTGCATCGCGAAACGCTTCGGCAGGCGACGTGTAACGCGTGACGCTCGAATCGGGCCCCTCCTCCACGCCGGCCTTGCGCAGCGCGGCTTCGAGCTGCTCCGCGGAGGCCGCGCGCGGCAGCGGCAGGTCGGTCACGCACCAGTGGTCGATCTCGCCCTTCAGGTGCTGCAGCACGCCGTCGATGTCCTTGTCGTGCATCGCGCCGAACACCGCGTACGTGTACGGGAAGAAGCCCATGTTGCCGAGGTTCTGCTCGAGCACGGCCGACGCATGCGGGTTGTGCGCGACGTCGAGCACGATCGCCGGCTTGCCGGGCAGCACCTGGAAGCGCCCCGGCAGCTCGACGTTCGCGAGGCCGAGCCGGATGTCCTGCGCGGACACCGGCAGCAGCGGACGCAGCGCTTCGAGCGCGGCGAGCGCGGCCGACGCATTGATCAGCTGATTCGCCCCGCGCAGCGCCGGGTACGCAAGCGCCGGATAGCGCTTCTCGCGGCCGAGGTAGCTCCACTGCTGGCGCTCCGCGCCTGCCTGCGCCTCGTAGCGGAAATCGCGGCCGACCAGCCACAGATCGGCGCCGATCGCTTCGGCGTGGTCGATCAGCGTTTGCGGCGCGGCCGGATCGCCGCAGATCGCCGGCTTGCCGGCGCGGAAGATCCCGGCCTTCTCGAACGCGATCTTCTCGCGCGTGTCGCCGAGGTATTCGGTGTGGTCGATGTCGATGCTCGTGACGATCGCGCAATCGGTATCGATGATGTTGACCGCGTCGAGCCGGCCGCCGAGGCCGACTTCGAGGATCACCGCGTCGAGCCCGCGCGATGCGAACAGGTGCAGGATCGCGAGCGTCGTGAATTCGAAGTACGTGAGCGACACCGGCTCGGGCAGCGACGTGCGCGCGGCTTCGACGGCCTCGAAGTGCGGCAGCAGTTCGTCATCGGTGACGTTCTGCCCGTTCACGCGCGCGCGCTCGTTGAATTCGAGCAGGTGCGGCGACGTGTGGCAGCCGACCTTATAGCCGGCGCGCACGAGGATCGTCTCGAGGAACGCGCAGGTCGAGCCCTTGCCGTTCGTGCCGCCGACGGTGATGACGGGGCACGCGAATTCGAGCTGCAGCGCCGCCTTGACCTGCCCGATGCGGGTCAGGCCCATGTCGATGCCGACCGGGTGCGCGCGTTCGAGATGCGAAAGCCACGCGTCGAGAGTGGGAAAAGTGCTCATCGGTTCAAATCTGGATCGGTGCCGCCACTACGCCAAAAAACGAAGCGCGCCGCCTGACGCTGAAGCCAGGCGACGCGCAGTGTTCACGACCTCGCGCCGGTCAGGCCAGCGCGTCGGCCGGTTGCCGCTGCAGCAGGGCCAGCAGCTGGGCGATCTCATCGCGCATCTTGCGACGGTCGACGATCATGTCGATCGCGCCCGTCTTCAACAGGAATTCGGCGCGCTGGAAGCCTTCCGGCAGCTTCTCGCGAACCGTCTGCTCGATCACGCGCGGGCCGGCGAAGCCGATCAGCGCCTTCGGTTCGGCGATCACGACGTCGCCGAGGAACGCAAAGCTCGCCGACACGCCGCCCATCGTCGGGTCGGTCAGCACCGAAATGAACGGCAGCTTCGCTTCCGACAGCTTGGTCAGCATCGCGGTGGTTTTCGCCATCTGCATCAGCGACAGCAGGCTTTCCTGCATCCGCGCACCGCCCGAAGCGGTGAAGCAGATGAACGGCACTTGCTGTTCGAGCGCGTTCTGCGCGCCGCGCACGAAGCGCTCGCCGACCACCGACCCCATCGAGCCGCCCATGAACGAGAACTCGAAGCACGCCGCGACCACCGGCAGCGTGTGAATCGCACCGCCCATCACGACCATTGCGTCGGTCTCGCCCGTATCGTCCATCGCTTCCTTCAGACGATCGGGGTACTTGCGGCTGTCCTTGAACTTCAGCGTATCGACCGGCACGATTTCCTGGCCGATCTCGTAGCGGCCTTCCGGATCGAGCAGCCCGTCGAGGCGCTCACGCGCACCGATGCGCATGTGGTGATCGCACTTCGGGCACACGTGCAGGTTCGCGTCCACGTCGTTGCGGTACAGCACGGCCTCGCAGGACGGGCATTTGACCCACAGGCCTTCCGGAATGCCCTTGCGGCTTTTCGGGTCGGTCTGCTTGATCTTCGGCGGCAACAGTTTGTCGAGCCAGCTCATCGTATGGTTTCCTGTTCCGTGGCGGGGCGGGCCAACCGGCCCGTTCCCGCTTCCTGTGTTGTGTTTATCGCGCCGCCTTGCCCGCGCCGTCCAGGGCGGCACGCAGCTCGGCGATGAACGTCTTCAGCGCGGCGGCGGCACCCTCGGGCGCCGCGCTTTCGAGCAGCTGCACGAGGCGGCTGCCGATCACGACGGCGTCCGACACCTCGGCCACCGCGCGCGCCGTTTCGGCGTCGCGGATACCGAAGCCGACGCCGACCGGAACCGGCACGCGCGACTTGATGGCCGGGATTTTACCCGCAATGCTCGAAACATCCAGATTTCCTGCGCCGGTCACGCCCTTGAGCGACACGTAATACACGTAGCCGCTCGCGATCTTGCCGACGTCGGCGATGCGTTCGTCGGTCGACGTGGGCGCGAGCAGGAAGATCGGATCGATCTGCGCGGCGCGCATTTTCTCGGCGAACACGCCCGCCTCCTCCGGCGGATAGTCGACGACGAGCACGCCGTCGACCCCGGCCGCCTGTGCTTCGGCCGCGAACGTGTCGACGCCCATCCGCTCGATCGGGTTCGCATAGCCCATCAGCACGACGGGAGTTTTGGGGTCGGTTTCGCGAAAGCGCTTCACGTCGGCGAGCACGCTCGTGAGCGTGACGCCGCGCGCGAGCGCGCGTTCCGACGAGCGCTGGATCACGGGGCCGTCGGCCATCGGGTCCGAGAACGGCACGCCGAGTTCGATCACGTCCGCGCCGCCTTCGGCGAGCGCGTGCATGAATTCGACGGTTTTGGCCGGATCCGGGTCGCCGGCCGTGATGAACGGGATCAGGCCCTTACGGCCTTGTTCGGCGAGCGCGGCGAAGGTCTGCTGAATACGGGACATGGCAATTTTCCTTGATGCGATTGGCGACACGGGCGGCGCGATTCACGCGCACGCCGGCGCAGCGAGCGCGTTCACGCGCTCGTGCGCGATCGCGCAATAACTTTCGTTGATCTCGTAGCCGACGAAGTCGCGCCCCTGCCGTGCGCAGGCCACCGCGGTCGTGCCGCTGCCCATGAACGGATCGAGCACGCGGCCGCCCGGCGGGCAGCTTGCGAGCACCATCCGCTCGATGATTTCCAGCGGCTTCTGGGTCGGATGATCGACGCGCTCCGCGTGCTGCCGATGCAGGCGCGAGACCGACCAGACGTCCTTCGGGTTGTAGCCCATCTCCAGCCACTTGCTGCCTTCGAACAGCTTGCGCGAGCGGGCCTTCTTCGTGTCGGCGTCGTACGGGATGCGGACCGGATCGAGATCGAAGTAATACGCCCTGGAAACCGCGAAAAAGCCGATGTTGTCGTGCACCGACGTGAAACGGCGCGTCGTGCCGCCCATGCTCGGCACGCGCCGGTCCCAGATGATCTCGTTGACCATCGTGAGTTGCGTCTTCAGGAAGCTGAAGATTTCCGGCGCGTACTGCCACGTGCAGAAGATGTACATCGACCCGCTCGGCTTCAGCTTCGGAATCGCGAGCTCGAGCCACTCGCGCGTCCACGCGAGAAAGTCGTCGCCCGAACGCTTGTCCGAGTCGTTGCCGTAGTCCTTGCCGAGCCCGTACGGCGGATCGGCGACGATCAGGTCGATCGACGCGTCCGGCAGGTGCGCGGCATGGGTCAGGAAATCGCGGTTATGCAGTTCGATACCGGACGGCAGCGCGCGCGGCTCGGCAGCGGCGGGCTGAACCGCCCCCGCCTCGCTCGCGGCACCGCCGCCCGGTTCTTCGATCAGGTCACGCATCGGTCGGGGTCAGAGCTCGATGCCCGATCGCTCGGCGACCGTGTGCATGTCCTTGTCGCCGCGGCCCGACAGGTTGACGAGCAGGATCTTGTCCTTCGGCAACGTCGGCGCGAGCTTCACGCCATACGCGATCGCGTGGCTCGACTCGAGCGCGGGAATGATCCCCTCGATCCGGCAGCAGTCGTGGAATGCCTTCAGCGCTTCCTCGTCGGTGATGCCGACGTACTGCGCCCGGCCGCTGTCCTTCAGCCACGCGTGCTCGGGGCCGACGCCCGGATAGTCGAGGCCCGCCGACACCGAATGCGTCTCGATGATCTGGCCGTTGTCGTCCTGCAGCAGGTAGGTCCGGTTGCCGTGCAGCACGCCCGGGCTGCCGGCGATCAGCGACGCCGCGTGATGGCCCGTGTCGAGGCCGTCGCCGGCTGCTTCGACGCCGATCAGCTGCACCGAGGTGTCGTCGATGTACGGATAGAAGATGCCCATTGCATTCGAACCGCCGCCCACGCAGGCGATCACGGCGTCAGGCTGCCGGCCGGCGAGTTCGGGCATCTGCACCTTGCACTCGTCGCCGATCACGCGCTGGAAGTCGCGCACCATCATCGGGTACGGGTGCGGGCCCGCGACCGTGCCGATGATGTAGAACGTGTTCTCGATGTTCGTGACCCAGTCGCGCATCGCTTCGTTCAGCGCGTCCTTCAGCGTGCGCGAACCCGATTCGACCGGCACGACCGTCGCGCCGAGCAGCTTCATCCGGTAGACGTTCGCGGCCTGGCGACGCACGTCTTCCGAACCCATGTAGACGACGCACTCCATCCCGAAGCGCGCGCAGATCGTCGCGGTCGCGACGCCATGCTGGCCGGCGCCCGTCTCGGCGATCACGCGCTTCTTGCCCATGCGCTTCGCGAGCAGCGCCTGGCCGATCACGTTGTTGATCTTGTGCGCACCGGTGTGGTTCAGGTCTTCGCGCTTCAGGTAGATCTGCGCGCCGCCGAGCGTCTCGCTCCAGCGCTGCGCGTGATAGATCGGCGACGGGCGGCCGACGAAATGCTTCAGCTCGCGCTCGAATTCGGCGACGAAATCGGGATCGTTCTGGAATTTTTCATACGCCGCGCGCAGTTCGTCCAGCGCGTGAATCAGCGTCTCGGCGACGAACGTGCCGCCATACGGGCCGAAATGGCCGCGATCATCAGGAAGGTTGTACATGGTGTCTCTCTCGATCGGTCGGCGCGCCCCGCTTGTCGGGCCGCACCGGCTTGCATCACCCGGCGTCCGCTTCGCGCACCGCGCGTACGAACGCCGCCATCCGGGCGTGATCCTTCACGCCCTTCGCGCCCTCCACTTCGATGCCACTCGAGACATCGACAGCAAACGGGCGCAACTGGCGAATCGCATCACCGACGTTTTGCGCGCTCAAGCCACCACTCAAAACGGCCCGATGCGCGAGCTCTGCGGGAATAAGAGACCAATCGAAGACCTTGCCGCTACCACCGTAATCCGGCACCAGGGTGTCGAACAGGAGGCCGCGCGCTTTCGAATAATGAAGCCCCGATTCTACCAAATCGGCCGATTGCGTCGAGGGGCCCACGCGCACCGCGCGCAGCCACGGCAGGCGTGCCGCGCGGCCAAGTGCGTCGCACTGCTCGGGCGTCTCGTCGCCATGGAACTGCAGCAGCGTGAGCGGCACGTCGCGCACGACGGCCTCGATCTCGGCCTCGGTCGCGTTCACGAACAGCCCGACCACCGACACGAACGGCGGCGCGAGGCGCGCCAGCTCCGCCGCCTGCGCGATCGACACCGCGCGCGGGCTCTTCGGGTAGAACACGAGGCCGATCGCATCGGCGCCGAGCGCGGCCGCGTACAGCACGTCGTCGGGCTTCGACAGCCCGCACAGCTTGATGCGCGTGCGCGGCGGCAGGCCGGCCGCGGCGGGAATCGAGGAAGACACGGCGTGATCCGTCATGATTGCGGGTCCAGATCGGCCCAGACGCTGCTCCACGGCACACTGCCGAGCTGCGCGGGCGGGACGGCGAATTCCGCCGGGTAGCCGACGTGGGCGAGATACAGCCCGTCGGCCATGAACGTGGGCGCCGCAAGCTTGCGATCGCGCCCGGCCAGCACGTCGGCGAGCCAGTCGGCCGGATAGCGGCCGCGACCGACCGCGACGAGGCAGCCCATCAGGTTGCGCACCATGTGGTGCAGGAACGCGTTGGCGCGGAACCGGAAATGGATGAAATGGCCCACGCGCCGCACGTCGATCTGATACAGGTGTTTGACCGGCGTCTTCGACTGGCATTCCGACGACCGGAACGACGAGAAGTCATGCTCGCCGATCAGATGCGCGGCGGCGGCGCGCATCGCGTCGTCGTCGAGCGGCGTATGGATCCAGCCCGCGCGCCCCGCCAGCATCGGCGAGCGCACGGGATGCACGTACAGCGTGTAGTAATAGGTGCGCTCGAACGCCGAGAAACGCGCGTGGAACGTGTCCGGCATCGGCTTCGCCCATTGCACCGCCACGGTCGGCGGCAGGAACGCGTTGGTGCCGCGCACCCACGAGAAAACCTCACGATCGAGGTCGGTATCGAAGTGCACGACCTGCCCGAGCCCATGCACGCCCGTATCGGTCCGCCCGGCCACCGTCGTATGCAGCGGCACGCGCGCGAACTCGGCCAGTGCGTGCTCGAGCCGATCCTGCACGGTCTTGCCGTGCGGCTGCGCCTGCCAGCCGCAGAACGCCGCGCCGTCGTACTGGATGCCGAGCGCGATCCGCATCACGCCTCGTCCGCCAGTTTCGCGAGCAGCGCGCGCGCATCGTCGCGCGTCGCGGCGTCGTTCGCGTCGACCACTTCCTGCAGCAGCGTCCGCGCGCCGGACAGGTCGCCCAGCTCGACATACTCGGACGCGAGGTCGAGCTTGTTGCGCGCGATGCGGGCGAGTTCGTCCGGCGTCAGCGCCGGCAACGCAGCGCCCGGCGCGGACGGCAGGTCGAGATCGAAATCGAGCTTCAGCGCGCCGAACTGCGCGCCGCCGAGCGGCGGCAGCGACGACGTCGCGAACGGGCTGCCCGCCTGGCTTGCCGGCGTCGCTGCGTCCGGATCCCAATCGAACTCGTCGTCCTGGTCGGCCGGATGTTCCGGGGCCGGATCGGTCGAGCCAATCGGGAGACGCTGGAGGGCTTGACCGTTAGTTGCGATTTTATCGATGTCGGACTGCCCTGCTTGCGCAGCCGGCTCATCCGCCGCCAGCGACGGCTCGTCCGGCGTGCGCGGCGGCAGCGGCATGTCGAGGCTGCTGAGCGCGCTGATTGCGTTCTGCATCAGCGCCGCGTGCTGCGCATCGGTGGCCGCGGGTGCGGTCGGCGTTTCCACCTGCGTCGCTACCCGTGTCTCCACCGACGTCTCGATCGGCGTTTCGGCCGCGTCCTTTTCGATCGGCTCGGCATCGTGCGAAACCGGAGCCGGCTCGCTCGCGGGCGGCACTGCCGCGTGTGCGGTCGGCAATTCAGGCTGCTCGACATGCGGCTTCGCCACATCCGACGACGGCGACAGATCCGTATCCGGTGTCTCGACCGGCTCCGCCGCTGCGGCAGTCGCCGCGGCAAGGTTCAGGTCGGAAGCGGCATCACGCGCGACCGGCATCTCGGGCCGGATCGGCAGTTCCGGTTCGACGGACGGCGCGGCTTCGGCTTGTGCAGCGGCTGCCGCGACACCGCCCGCTGTCGTAGCGGTCGCCACCGTGTCCGTCCCCGCATCGTCCGTGCGTCGGCTCTTCCTGCGCTTGCGCCACGCGAAACCTGCCGCGAGGACGATCACGGCCGCACCGGCCACCGCGGCCGGACGCCAGTCCATCTGCTCGTGACTGCGCGCAGGCGCCACCACCGGCGCGGCCGGCTGCGCGGGTGCCGACACCGATGCCGGCTGCGCCGCGCTGGCAGCAACGCCGGATGCCGCTTCGCCGGTCGCTGACGCAGCCGCAGCCGCGGACGTGCCCGCATCGCTCGCGGCCGGACGCGGCGCGACAGGTGCCGGTGCCGGCGCCGGCTTGAGCTCGTTCGTCGTGGCCGGCTTGCCGATACCGTGCTTCTGCAATTCCATCAGCACGCGGTTCTTCAGCGCCAGCAGTTGCTGCAGGCTCGACGGCCGCGGCTGCGACGCGCCCGTGACCGGTGCCGCACCAGCCGGTTCGTTCATGCCCGGAACCTGGCTGCCCGACACAGGCGGGGGCACGGCCCCGCTCGCGGACGACGGCACTGACTGGATCGTCCCGCTCCACACATGCGGACCGCTTGCACCGGCCACGGGTGCCGCCGGCTGCATGCTTTCGACAGCCGATGCGCCGTGGGCAGCCGAAGCACCGACCGATGCCGACGCGCCGGCGGCCGTCGCGACGCTCGCACCGCTGACAGGCGCCGCATGCACGGCCGGCGCCACCGGCGCGGATTGCACGGTCGACCCCGGATGCGGTGCGGACGCACCATGCTGCGCGACTGCAGTGCCGCCCGATGCGGCGGCGGGTGCGGACGCTGCCGCCGCACCGGACGCCGCGGATGCAGCGGATGCAGCGGATGCAGCGGATGCAGCGGCCGGCACGACTGCCGCGCCTGTCGCATCGAGCGCCGGCACGGTCAGCGTCGCGCCGACTTTCAGGCGGCTCGCGTCGTGCTTCATGAACGCCTGCGGATTGGCGTCGAACAGCGCGCGGCCGGCGCGCGCGAGCACCCCGGGATCGCGCGACTGCGTGGCCGCCTTCGCGATGTCGTTCAGCGACTGGCCCGGCTGGACCGTCACGGTAAGCGGCGCTGCGCCGTCGGCAGCGGACGCCGGCAGTTCGCCGGTGCCGGCCGCCCAGGCCGATGCGGTTGCGCCGAGCGCCAGGATCGCCAGCGCGCCACGCACGGCGCGCGACAGACGGGACTGACGCGGAAACAAGGAAATTCGGGACATCGTTGGCTCTATCGCCGCGCGCGGGCGCGGCTCGGATTCGCGGTTGAAAGCGTCAATAAGGTTGCCGCAGAAATGCAAAAGCGTCGCGTGGAACGCGACGCTTTCGGCGGGTCTGTGCGTCGTAACCGCGTAGTTTACTTCACGTGATCAGGTTCGGGCCGAATTCATCGCCGACAGGCGCAACCGACTGCGTGCGCGCGTCGGGGCATCCCGCGATCGGGCCGCGTGGATGTCCGGTTGCGCACGCTGCGACCCGCGCCCCGATCGACCGGAAGTGCGCCGCTCTTGGATGCAAAGCCGGCCGGCCGCATCGCCCGCCGAACGCGTGCCACATGCCCTTGCTCGCTCAACGATGCAATCAGCACAACCCGAGATCCGACACAGAACCACGACCAGAGAATCAGGCACGTTTGCTCAATAATTCGCGCTACTTGCCGTTAATGGATTAACAAGCGCCAATCAAAATAAATCCAGTCGGCCACCACCCCATTCAAATGAATTTCAATTGATCGATAAGAGGCCAATTCCCCTCTCTGATCGTCGAATTGAACACCCCTGCCGCCAAATCCCCGTCCCACAAGGCTTTCCAGCCTCGCCGCAGCTTCATTTCTCATACGAAATCAATCATTTCGACATCAATTCAATTTCATTACACAAAATTACACAGATCAAATAATTGCCGTCGCTAGGATCGTCTTCAAACAAGAATCGGCGCAGCTCGACCATCGCGCCCGCACCCGCCGGAACAGCGGGAACGCGGTCGGCCTGGCTGACGCCGTGAGGTGCCAGGGGGGCATCGCGCAGTCGCACGACTGCATTTACTCACCAGCTCGTTACGGGGATCGAACATGGGCTATCAACAGGGCTTGAGCGGGTTGGCCGGCGCGGCGAACCATCTCGACGTGATCGGCAACAACATCGCGAACGCAAACACGGTTGGCTACAAGCAGGGGCGCGCGAACTTCGCCGACATGTACGCGAACTCGGTCGCGACGTCGACCAACACGCAGATCGGCATCGGCACGCGGCTCGCGTCGGTGCAGCAACAATTCGGCCAGGGGACGATCAACACGACG
Source organism: Burkholderia sp. AU6039 (assembly GCF_002223365.1). Classification (NCBI taxonomy): domain Bacteria; kingdom Pseudomonadati; phylum Pseudomonadota; class Betaproteobacteria; order Burkholderiales; family Burkholderiaceae; genus Burkholderia; species Burkholderia sp. AU6039. Next base: position 1,026,589 of record NZ_NKFK01000005.1, on the reverse strand, counting down.
AAGTCGTCGCTCGACATCGCGATCAACGGCAACGGCTTCTTCCAGATGTCGAACAACGGCGTGACGACGTACTCGCGTGACGGCGTATTCCACCGCGACAAGAGCGGCGCCATCGTCGACGCGCAGAACCGCAACCTGATGGGCTATGCGGCTGGCCCGGGCGGCGCGATCAACACCGCGGCGACCGTGCCGCTGCAAGCGCCGACCACCAACATCGCGCCGCAGGCGACGACGAAGATCACCGGCCAGTTCAACCTGAACTCGCAGGACAAGGTGCCGGCCAAGACGCCGTTCAACGCGGGCGACAACACCACGTACAACTACAATTCGTCGATCCAGGTGTACGACACGCTCGGTGGCTCGCAACAGGTGTCGATGTATTTCGCGAAGAACGCGGCAGGTACCTGGCAGGCCTACGCGGGCGTGCAGGGCCAGACGCCGACGAATCTCGGCACCGTCACGTTCGACGCATCGGGCCGGATCAGCTCGACGACGTCGGCCGCAACCGGCCAGCCGACGCAGAGCCTCGGCCAGTTCGCGTTCTCGATCCCCAACGCGTCGGGCGGCGCCAATCCGCAAAACCTGACGCTCGACCTGACCGGCACGACGCAGTTCGGTGGAAAAAGCGGCGTGAACAACCTCGCACAGGATGGCTTCGCGAGCGGCACGCTGACGACGTTCTCGATCGGCACCGACGGCAAGCTCACCGGCAATTACTCGAACGGCCAGAGCGCGGTGCTCGGCCTGATCGCGCTCGCGAACTTCAACAACCCGAACGGGCTCGAGAACATCGGCGGCAACCAGTATGTGGAAACCACCGCGTCGGGCGTGCCGCAGATCTCCGCGCCGGGCAGCACGAACCACGGCACGCTGCAGGGGAGCGCACTGGAAAACTCGAACGTCAACCTGACGACCGAGCTCGTGAACCTGATCAAGGCGCAGCGCGATTACCAGGCCAATGCGCAGACGATCAAGACCCAGCAGGCCGTCGACCAGACGCTCCTGAACATGCGCTGACCCGCACATGAAAAACGCGCCGCGCCCGCCTTGATATCGTCAAGGCCGACGCGGCGCGCAATCTTGTGCACCGCGGCCCGCAACTCGCGGGCCGGACACGCCACTTACTTGTCGAGCAGGATGCGCAGCATGCGGCGCAGCGGCTCGGCCGCGCCCCACAGCAGCTGGTCGCCGACCGTGAACGCCGACAGGTATTCACCGCCCATCGCGAGCTTGCGCAGGCGGCCGACCGGCACCGTCAGCGTGCCTGTGACGTTCGCCGGCGACAGGTCGCGCATCGACGCTTCACGCTCGTTCGGCACGACCTTCACCCAGTCGTTCGCCGATGCGAGGATGCCGTTGATCTCGTCGAGCGGCACGTCCTTGTTCAGCTTGATCGTCAGCGCCTGCGAGTGGCAGCGCATTGCGCCGATTCGCACGCACAGGCCGTCGACCGGAATCGAACCCGGCTCGCCCATCGCCGGCTTGCCGAGGATCTTGTTGGTTTCCGCGCCGCCCTTCCACTCTTCCTTCGACATCCCGTTGCCGAGATCCTTGTCGATCCACGGGATCAGCGAACCGGCGAGCGGCACGCCGAAGTTGCTCGTCGGCATCGCGTCGCTGTTCATCGCGGCCAGCACGCGGCGGTCGATGTCGAGGATCGCGGAAGCCGGATCGGCGAGCTGCGCCTGAACCGCGCCGTTCAGCGTGCCCATCTGCGCCAGCAGCTCGCGCATGTTCTGCGCGCCCGCGCCCGATGCGGCCTGGTAGGTCATCGCCGTCATCCAGTCGACGAGGTTCTCGCGGAACAGGCCGCCGAGCGCCATCAGCATCAGGCTGACCGTGCAGTTGCCGCCGATGAAGTTCTTCTGGCCCTTGACCAGCGCGTCCTTGATCACGTCGAGATTGACCGGATCGAGGATGATGACCGCGTCGTCCTTCATCCGCAGCGACGATGCCGCATCGATCCAGTAGCCGTTCCAGCCGGCCGCGCGCAGCTTCGGGAACACGTCGTTCGTGTAGTCGCCGCCCTGGCACGTGATGATCACGTCGCACTTCTTCAGCTCGTCGACGTTGGTCGCGTCCTTGAGCGTAGTCTCGTTTTTCGCGAACGACGGCGCTTTGCCGCCCGTGTTGCTGGTGCTGAAAAACACCGGTTCGATCAGGTCGAAATCGCCCTCTTCCTGCATGCGCTGCATCAGGACGCTGCCGACCATGCCGCGCCAACCTACGAGACCTACGTTCATGACTAACCCTTTGATGGAGCTTCCCCGCCATTCCGTCCCCGGTGTGACCGCGCGGGGAAATAGGCGGGCACGACGGACGATCAGCGTTTAATGATCGTTTTCGTGGTAATGGTTTTCGTGATGACGATGGCGCGCGCACCCACACGGGCTGTGTTGCCGTGGAGTTTCAAGACCGGGGAGATCAGGGAAAGATGCGCCATCGTTCGAGTCTACACAAAGCCGGTGGCCCGCACAACGGCCAACCGTATGCGAACCGGCCGATTTCGCGGCCTGTTCGCACCCTTTCTACATGATCGCGTTACAGCGCCGCGACCACCGCGTCGCCCATCGCCGTCGTGCCGACCTGCTGGCAACCCGGCGTCGCGATATCGCCCGTGCGGTAGCCCTGTTCGAGCACCGTTTTCACCGCGCGCTCGATGCGATCGGCCTGCTCGGCGCGATTCAGCGAGTAGCGCAGCATCATCGCGGCCGACAGGATCGTCGCGAGCGGGTTCGCGATGCCCTTGCCCGCGATGTCCGGCGCCGACCCGTGCGACGGTTCGTACAGGCCCTTGTTGTTCTTGTCGAGCGACGCCGACGGCAGCATGCCGATCGAGCCCGTCAGCATCGACGCTTCATCCGACAGGATGTCGCCGAACATGTTGCCGGTGACGATCACGTCGAACTGTTTCGGCGCCTTCGCGAGCTGCATCGCCGCGTTGTCGACGTACATGTGCGACAGCTCGACGTCCGCGTATTCCTTCGACACGTCGATCATGATGTCGCGCCAGAACTGCGACGTCTCGAGCACGTTCGCCTTGTCGACCGACAGCAGCTTCTTCGCGCGCTTGCGGGCCGCCTGGAACGCGACGTGCGCGATGCGGCGCACTTCCGGTTCCGAATAGCGCATCGTGTCGAAGCCTTCGCGCTCGCCCGCGAACAGGCCGTCCGGTGCGGCGCGCACGCCGCGCGGCTGGCCGAAGTAGATGTCGCCGTTCAGTTCGCGCACGATCAGGATGTCGAGGCCCGCGACCAGCTCGGGCTTCAGCGGCGAGGCATCGACGAGCTGCGGATAGCAGATCGCCGGGCGGAAGTTCGCGAACAGCTCGAGGTGCTTGCGCAGCCCGAGGATCGCCTGCTCGGGGCGCAGCGCGCGCTCGAGCGAGTCGTACTTCCAGTCGCCCACGGCGCCGAACAGGATCGCATCGGCTTCCTTCGCGAGCGTCAGCGTCGCGTCGGGCAGCGGATGGCCGCTTGCCTCGTAGCCCGCGCCGCCGACCGGCGCCTGTTCGAGTTCGAACTTCTCGTCGAGTGCGTTCAGCACCTTCACCGCTTCATTGACGATTTCCGGACCGATGCCGTCGCCGGGCAGCACTGCAATCTTCATGCGAAATTCCTGACTGGGTAGGTTTTTATGGAGGCAGGCCGGCGAACGCGCCGCCGGCGCGCCCGCCCGAAAGGCGATCTCAGCCGACCAGCTTGGTGTTGAGCCACGGCTGCTTCACGAGGCGCTCGGCTTCGAACTGGCGGATCTTGTCCGCGTGGCGCAGCGTGAGGCCGATGTCGTCGAAGCCGTTCAGCAGGCAGTACTTGCGGAACGCGGCGATCTCGAACGGATATTCGCGCCCGTCGCCCGTGCGCACGACCTGCGCGTCGAGGTCGACCGTGACTTCGAAGCCGTTGAACGCGACCGTCTCGTTGAACAGGTGATCGACCTGCTGCTCGGTCAGCACGATCGGCAGCAGGCCGTTCTTGTAGCAGTTGTTGAAGAAAATATCGGCGAAGCTCGGCGCGATGATCGCGCGGAAGCCGTATTGTTGCAGCGCCCACGGCGCGTGTTCGCGCGAGCTGCCGCAGCCGAAGTTCTTGCGCGCGAGCAGCACGGATGCGCCCTGGTAGCGCGGCTGGTTCAGCACGAAGTCGGGATTCAGCGGGCGCTTCGAGTTGTCCTGGCCCGGCTCGCCGTGATCGAGATAACGCCATTCGTCGAACGCGTTCGGACCGAAGCCGGTGCGCTTGATCGACTTCAGGAACTGCTTCGGGATGATCGCGTCGGTGTCGACGTTTTCGCGATCGAGCGGCGCCACGACGCCGGTATGCACTGTGAATTTTTCCATGATCCGTCTATCCGGTTGAAGGGCCGGCGTTCAGCCGGCGCACATCGACAAAATCTCGGTGGGGGACGTCACTCCGCGGCGCGCTTCAGCGCGCTGCCGGCGGCGTTGACGTCCTGCCCGAAGCCCTGGACGGTATTGCAGCCCGCGAGGCCGAAGCCCAGCCCCGCCAGCGCCAGCGCGGCAACCAGCCGCGCAATGATCTTCGATGCCGTCACGCGTTACCCCAGCTGGCGAATGTCGACGAAATGGCCTTCGATCGCCGCGGCCGCCGCCATCGCGGGGCTCACGAGGTGCGTGCGACCGCCCGCGCCCTGCCGGCCTTCGAAGTTGCGGTTCGACGTCGACGCGCAGCGCTCGCCCGGCTCGAGCCGGTCGGCATTCATCGCGAGGCACATCGAGCAGCCCGGCTCGCGCCATTCGAAGCCGGCGTCCGTGAACACCTTGTCGAGCCCTTCGCGCTCGGCCTGAGCCTTCACGAGGCCCGAGCCCGGCACGACCATCGCGAGCCGCACGTTCGACGCGACGCGACGGTTCAGCTTCTTCACGACATACGCGGCTGCGCGGATGTCTTCGATTCGCGCGTTCGTGCACGAGCCGATGAAGATCTTGTCGACCTTGATCGATTCGATCGGCGTGTTCGGCTCGAGCGCCATGTAGGCCAGCGCACGCTCCATCGCATCGCGCTTGACCGGATCCTTCTCGCGCTCGGGATCGGGCACGCGGCCGTCGATCGACGTGACCATTTCCGGCGACGTGCCCCACGTGACCTGCGGGACGATTTCGGCTGCGTTCAGCTCGACCACGCGATCGAACTGCGCGCCGTCGTCCGACTTGAACTGGCGCCAGTATTCGACGGCCTGGTCCCATTCCGCGCCGGTCGGCACGAACGGGCGGCCCAACAGGTAATCGATCGTCGTGTCGTCGACGGCAACCATGCCGGCGCGCGCACCGGCCTCGATCGCCATGTTGCAGACGGTCATGCGGCCTTCCATCGTCAGCGCGCGGATCGTCGAGCCGCCGAATTCGATCGCGTAGCCCGTGCCGCCGGCCGTGCCGATCTTGCCGATGATCGCGAGCACGATGTCCTTCGCGGTACAACCGCGCGGCAGCGTGCCCTCGACCTTCACGAGCATGTTCTTGCTCTTTTTCTGCAGCAGGGTTTGCGTGGCGAGTACGTGCTCGACTTCCGACGTGCCGATGCCGTGCGCGAGCGCACCGAACGCGCCGTGCGTCGACGTATGCGAATCGCCGCACACGATCGTCATGCCCGGCAGCGTCGCGCCCTGTTCCGGCCCGATGATGTGGACGATGCCCTGGCGCACATCGTTCATCTTGAACTGCGTGATGCCGAACGCATCGCAGTTCGCGTCGAGCGTGTCGACCTGGAGCTTCGAGACGGGATCGGCGATGCCGTGGCTGCGATCGGTGGTCGGCACGTTGTGGTCCGACACGGCCAGGTTCGCGCTGATGCGCCACACCGGACGCTGCGCCATCTTCAGCCCTTCGAACGCCTGCGGGCTCGTGACTTCATGCAGCAGCTGACGGTCGATGTAGAGCAGGGTCGTGCCGTCTTCCTCGGTGTGGACCACGTGGGTGTTCCACAGTTTGTCGTAAAGAGTCTGTGCCATGGGTATGCGGGGTCGTTGTGACTACAAGCCTTGCGGATGTGATCGATTATGCCACGCAAAATCGGCCCACGGAGTACCACGATAACGAAAAAAGTGAATAAAAACAGTGAGTTGGGTGGTACAGGCGATACCCGGATAAGCATTACCCGGCAACGCGGACACCACGGCGCGGCGGCCACGCCCGCCACCGCGCTGCGCATGTCACGGCGACACGCGAAAGGACATGACGATTCCGGAATGGAAGAGCTTGATGAACGGGAGATGTTCCGCAAACACCCGGCAGCGTCAGCCGTTCGGGTATTCGCGGTTGATCAGGTCGAGCCGCAGCATGCCCAGTTGCACGCCGACGTTGCTCAGCAGGTAGAGATCGCGGCGCCGCAATGCCGGCATCTGCGCGGACGCGTCGTAAAGCGACGGCAGCGCCAGGCCCGCCGGCACCGCGGCCTGCATCCCCGCGGCATTCGACACGCGCACGACAAGCGACGCCTGATCCGTATGGGTGACGACGCCGACGTTGCCGAGCGCCGCAGCCGAGCCGGCCTGCTTGACGATCGCGGCAGCGACGCCGTCCGGTGTCGGTATCGGGCTGCCGGCGGCCAGGGCCGGGGTCGCGATCGACGTCACGCCGGCCGTCAGCCCGTATTTCGACGCGAGCACGCTCGCGACTTCCTGCTGCGCGAAGATCCGCACGGCAACCTTCTGGTGCAGCAGGAACACGGCGTCGGCAATCGCCTCGTTCACCGGGCCCGGCACCGGCGCGGCACCGGTCGCCGCCGCGGCGCGACTGCCGAAGCTGAAGGCGGCAATCGTGTTGATGGCCGTGGTCTGGACGGTCGGCGGCAGCCACGAGAAAAACGGTTCGAACAGGTAACCGGTCTCGTCGGTGGCGGCGGTGCGGTCGTTCAGTTCGTTCGTCAGCTTGCCGAGCATCTGGCGTTGCAGTTCGGCGTCTGAAACAGGCGCGTCGCTCGCGAAGGCCGGCGTACTGGCGGCACCGGTCGCGGCCAGCGCGGAAGCGGAAACGGAAGCGAGAAAATGGCGGCGGGTCTGCATGGTCATCGGAATCGGGAAAAAGAAAGTGCGTCAGCCCTTCGGGAACGCCTGCATCGTCGCGCCGATCGCGCGGCCGAGCATCTGCGCATACATGTCGTGCACGAGGTACAGGCTGCGGTTACGCGTCCACGGCTGGCCCGACTGCGGGTCGTAAAGCGTCGGCAACGACACCTCGGCAACCGCGGCCGCCTTCATGCCCGCCTGTTGCGAGGTCTGGATGCAGCGCTTCGCGTGATCCCGATGACCGACCACCGCGACGCTGCCCATCGCGGCCGCGCCGCCCGCGCGCGACACGGCCTCGGCGGCCACGCCCGCCGTACTGAGGTACACGATCGTGCCGTCGCTCGCGATCACGGGCTCGATCGACGACAGCACGTCGGTGCCCATCCCGTATTTCGACACGAGAAAGCGCGCAATCTCCCACTGCGCGTAGACCTTGACCGGTTTCAGTTGCCGAATACGGTAGACGGCGTCCGCGAGCGCTTCGTTGACGGGCCCTGGATCGGGCAGCGCGGACTGGTTGCCGCCCGTGCTCGACGTATTGCCGCTTGCCGCGTTCGGGCGATTGCCGAAGCTGTATGCGACGATCGCGCCGGCCTGGGCCGCCGGCATCGACGGCAAGTCCCAGGTAAAGCCGACGTCGGTCAGCGCCGGCTGGATCGCGCCGACCGTCGCGGCATCGCCGAGCTGCGCGTTCAGCTTCGCGGACATTTGCGCGGCCAGCGCCGCGTCGGTAACGGGCGCCGACGTGACGTCGTCGCCGCCACATGCGCTCAGCAGCGGCACCGCCGCGACGGCCGGCGCGGCGGCCAGGAATTTTCTGCGTGAAGCAGCCAGCGGATTCTGTTTCATAAGAAATACGAAATGATGTGAATGGCGTCGACGGGTTACCTCGGTGTCGCGTTCACGGTCACGGGAAAGGGCAATCGGGCGAGTCGCGCAGGTGGGCGACGGACGGCAGTGCCGCAGCGCGGATCGAATCACTGCGTCGCTGTCGATTGACGAGGCCGGATCGTAGTCGTCGTTTATTAAATTGCGGTGAAGCTCGCGATGGAATCCGCGCAATCGCATCGTCGTTTCACGGATGGACACCGGTGTTTCATGCATGGCGAGCGCCGCGTGACTCGTTCCACGGATGGCGATCGCGCGCCCCGTGCGCGCCGTGTGACGCCCCGGCATTTCGCGCTACGATGGCACGACCCGTATGGCCCGACCCCCATGATCCAGACCCGGAGCCCCCGCCATGAAGCTCGGCCTGAACGAATCGCTCGCACGCCTCGACGAAGAAGGCACGCTGTTCACGACGCTGTTTCGTCACGGCACGCTCGACGTCGAGCTGTACCGGCCGCGCATCGAGGACAAGCAGAAGCCGCACGCGCGCGACGAGGTCTACGCGATCGCCACGGGCTCGTCACGCTTCGTCGTCGACGGACGCGAATGCGAAGTCGCGGCCGGCGACGTGCTGTTCGTCCCTGCACACGCCGAGCACCGCTTCATCGGCTTCTCCGACGACTTCTCGACGTGGGTGTTCTTCTACGGCCCCGAAGGCGGCGAGCGCGGTGCGTAACGCACGCACGACGCACGCGGCACTTTTCCTGCGATCGCCTAGACTGTCTATTCGCAGCGGGTGGCACGCGACGCGTGGCCGCCCGGTCGTCACGATGCCGGCGGCGCCGGTTCAACGAACGGGAAGACAGCATGCGATACGAACTGTATTACTGGCCCGAGATCCAGGGCCGGGGCGAGTACGTGCGGCTCGCGCTCGAAGCGGCCGAAGCCGATTATGTCGACGTCGCGCGTGAATCGGGGCGCGGCATGGGCGTGCCGGCAATGATGCGGATGATGGACAGCACGAAGGCGGAATGCGTGCCGTTCGCGCCGCCGTTCCTGAAGGCCGGCGACGTCGTCATCGGGCAGACCGCGAACATCCTGCTGTTTCTCGGCGCGCGGCTGGGGCTCGCGCCCGCCGACGAAGCCGGCCGGCTGTGGGTGCACCAGCTTCAGTTGACCGTCGCCGATTTCGTCACCGAGATCCACGACACGCACCATCCGATCGCAAGCGGCCTCTACTACGAGGATCAGCAGGCGGAAGCCGCCGAGCGTGCAGCCGATTTCCTCGAAAACCGGCTGCCGAAATTCCTCGGCTACTTCGAGCGTGTACTCGCACAAAATCCGCACGAGAGCGGCTACCTCGCCGGCAACGCACTCAGCTATGCGGACCTGTCGTTGTTCCAGTTGATCGAGGGCCTGCGCTACGCGTTTCCGAAAGCGATGAAGCGTGAGGAGCGGAAGATCGCGGCGCTGGTCGCACTGCACGACCGCGTTGCACTGCATCCGCCTGTCGCGCTCTATCTCGAGTCGGAACGCCGCATCCCGTTCAACGACATGGGCATCTTCCGGCACTATCCGGAGCTGGACAAGTAACGCCGGCACGGCATCCGCACCGCTTCTTGCAAACTGGCGGATGCCCCCTACCCCCTGCTCACGCGGCGACCGGCGTCTCGTGCAGATGACGCCACACGATCAGCCCATCCGCCTCGCGCCGGAACACGGCCGTCGAGCGCCGCACCGTGCGCCGCCCTTGGGCGTCGGTCTGCGTCTCGCGATAACCGATCGTCGCGCCATCGGACCATACGGCGAGCCCGCGCAACTCGTCGATGTCGATCACCAGCCCCGGCCGCGCGCCGTGCCCGTGTGAAAACAGCGCATCGACGCCCGCGTAATCAAGCACCGTACCCGACATCGTGATCATCGAAAAACCCGGCGAAAAGCGCGCCATCAGCGTCGCGAGCCGCTCGGGGCCGGCACGGCCGGACAACCAGCACTCGATGTCGACGATGGTGTCGACGACTTTCTTGAAATACGGATTCGGCAGATTCATAACGCTCTCAGGTTCTCAGGAATGGGATGAAACGGGTTGCGCGACCGGCGCATGGTGCGCGGGAAGCCGCGCGATCAGGCCGAGCGGCAGCAACGTCAACACGACCGCCAGCCCGAAGCACCAGCGGTACGGTGCAAGCGACGGGCCGCCCGCATCGAGCGCCAGCAACGCATTGAGCGCGCTGCCGAGCGCGGCCACGCCGACACAAAAACTCAACTGCCGGTTGATGTTCCACAGCGCGCTCGCGTCGCTCATCCGGTCGGCCGGCACCTCGACGAACGCCGCGCTCTGCGACGTGCTCGTGCACAGGCTCGCTCCGAACCCCATCGCCGCGAACGCCGCGATGCGCACGGCTTCGACGCTGGCCCACGGCGTCGCGAGCAACGCGACGCCGACGCAATCGATCGCGATGCCGTACGTGAACAACGGCTTCGCGCCGTGGCGCGCAAAGCAGCGGCGCGTGGTCGCGATCGCGAAGAACGCCGCGATCGCCCACGGCAGCATCAGCGCGCCGGCATGCGCGGCGCTCAATCCGAGCGCATTCTGCAGATAGAGCGACGCGACGAGGTTGACGCCGGTAAAGATGCCCGGCACGCACAGATAGACCACCACGCCGGCCCTCAGCAGCGGCTGCGCAAGCAGGCGCAGGTCGACCACCGGCGCCACGGCCCGACGCGCATGCGCCGCATAGCCGGCGCCTGCCGCGACGGCCACCACCAGCATCGCCAGCGGGAATGCCGCGCCGCCGGGCTGCCCCGCGGCGGTCAGCCCGAGCAGCAACGCGACGAGCGCCGCCGCACTCAGCCCGAGCCCCGGCCAGTCGAGCCGCGGCGGCCGGTCACGCGCACCGTCGCGCGGCAGCCACGCGAACGCGAGCGCGCAGGTCGCGGCCGCGATCGGCAACATCGCGAAGAAGATCGCGCGCCACGACCCGCGATCGACGATGGCCCCGCCGATCGCAGGCGACAACGCGGGCACCAGCAGCGCGACCATCATCACGATCGACGTGAGCCGCGCCCGCGCCTGCGGCGGATACGCGCGATAGGCCATCGTCTGCCCGACCGGGATCAGCAGCCCGCCGCCGAGCCCCTGGACCAGCCGCCATGCGAGCAGCGCCTCGATCGAAGGCGACGCGCCGACGCCCGCACTGCCGAGCCCGAACAGCAGCAACGATGCGGCGAACACGCGCCGCTCGCCGCAGCGGCGCGCGAGCCACGTGCCGAGCGGGATCACGACGGTCAGGCCGAGCACGTACATGTTGCCGACCCACGCAAGCTGCGCGACCGATGCGTGCAGTTCGCGCTGCAGCGCCGGATACGCGGCGTTCAGCATGAACATGTTCGCGAGATCGATCGCGAAGCCGAGCAGGTAGACGATGGCAATTCTGGAGCGGTCTGGCATGGCGGCGGAAACATCATGAAGCGCCGCAGTGTAGAAGCCGGCACGCGCATCGGTAAGCGGCCGGATTCGACGGGTCCCGTCGAAATTTTTTGACAATCGGCTCGGGCCGCGACAGTGTCGCGCGTCCTTTGCAACGCGCCGCACGCCGCACGGGTGCCGCACATTCGGGTACCCTTCGAGCGATCCAATGCATAGACAGGACCCCCGCCCGACCATGGTGAGCCTCGATCGTTTTGCCGTCTTCCGTGCCGTGGTCGAGGCCGGTTCGTTCACGGCCGCCGCCACCGTGCTGAACCAGGCGCGGGCAGCCGTCAGCTTCAACGTGAAGCAGCTCGAAGCCGAGCTCGGCGTCACGCTGCTCACGCGGACGACCCGGCGCGTCGAGCTGACCGACGCCGGCGAGCGCTTCTACCAGCGCTGCCTGCGCGTGCTCGAAGAAGCCGAAGGCGCGATCGACGAGGTGCGCGGCGAGCACGGCGGCATGCAGGGCATCCTGCGCGTGACGTCGACGGTCGAGTATGCGGCGCGCGTCCTCGCACCGATGCTGCATGCGTTCACCGCGCGGCATCCCGCGTTGCGGGTGCGGCTCGAAACGCACACGTCGCAGGCCGATCTCGTGCGCGACCGCTTCGACGTCGCGATCCGGCTCGGACGCCACGAGCATTTTCTCGACCTGCCCTATCGCGGTGTCTGCCTCGCCACCTGCGACGTGCTCGCCGTGATGGCGCCCGACCTGCCCGCGAAGGCCGGGCTCCCGCCGCCGGCGTCACCCGGCGATCTGGCCCGCCTGCCGCAGCTCGGCCACAGCCGGCTCGAGCGAATCGCCGAATGGACGCTCACCGATCGCGCGGGCAACGAACATGCGTTTCGACCGGCGACGAAGCCTCACATCGTCGTCGACAACGCATCGGTGTTGAGCGAACTGGCGCGCCAGGGCAGCGGCGTCGCGCTGCTGCCGGAATGGCTCGTGCGCGACGATCTCGAAAGCGGCGCACTGGTCGATGCACTGCCCGCGTACCGGTTTCCGCAGCAGAACGTCTACGCGCTGTACGTCGCGACGCGGCACGTGCCGCAGAAAGTGCGCGCGTGGGTGGATTTCATGAAAGCGCAGTTGCAGCCCGTTCACTGAGCGCGGTTTGCGCGCGTCACCCGCCGCGCGCAGGGCGCCGTATCGGAGCCGGCCGTAAAGCACATCCGGCGCCCGTTACCGCGCTTTCAGGACCAGGCAGTCAGTGCGACTGCCCGTGCTGCGTGGCCGCGGCATCGACGGCTTCGACCGAACGCGTCAGCCACGGCCCGATGTCCATCTCCTCGTAGCGCACGAGCCGGCTCTTGCGCGCACGGCGATACGCCCACCAGATCGCGACGAACAGCGGAATCCACACGTAGATCGACAGCACTTCCATCCAGTCGATGCGGGCCGCGAAGAACGCCTGGTAATCCTGCCCGAGCGAGATCACGATGCAGATCGCGATCGCGAACAGCGGCCCGAACGGGAACCATTTCGCGCGGTACGGCAGTTGTTCGAGCCGGTAGCCCTGCTTCAGGAACCCCTTGCGGAACCGGTAATGGCAGACCGCGATGCCGAGCCACGCGATGAAGCCGGTGATGCCGACCGTATTCAGCAGCCACAGATAGATGCTCTGGTTGTTGGTCAGCGACGTGAGGAAGCACAGCCCGCCGACGGCCATCGTCGCGTACAGCGCGTTGCGCGGCACGCCGCCCGGCGACAGCGTCGCGAACATCGCCGGCGCGCGCCCTTCCGCCGCGAGGTTGTACAGCATCCGCGTGGCCGCGTAAGTCCCGGAATTGCCGGCCGACAGCACGGCCGTCAGGATCACGAGATTCATCGCGCCGGCCGCGAGCCGGAAGCCCGCGTGGCTGAACACCAGCGTGAACGGGCTCACGCCGATGTCGGTCACGTCGCTCTTCAGCAGGTTCGGATCCGTGTACGGCACCAGCAGCCCGATCACGAAGATCGCGAACACGTAGAACAGCATGATCCGCCAGAAGATCTGCTTCACCGCACGCGGGATCGTCTTGCGCGGGTTTTCCGATTCGCCGGCCGTGATCCCGACCAGCTCGGTGCCGAGAAACGAGAAGCCCGCGATCAGCGCGACGCTCATCATCGCGTGCACGCCGCCGACGAACGGCGCGTCGCCCGTCGTGAAGTTGCGCAAGCCTACCGGATGTCCGTTCCCGATCAGGCCGGCCGCGATCAGCAGCCCCGCCGCGATGAACGCGACCACGGTGACCACCTTGATCAGCGAGAACCAGTATTCCGATTCGCCGAAACCGCGCACCGACAGCGTATTCAGCAGGAAGATCAGCACGAGGAAACCGGCGCCCCACCAGATGCCGGGTACGGTTGGAAACCAGTAGCGCATCACGATCTGCGCGGCGACCAGCTCGATCGCGATCGTCACGGCCCAGCTGTACCAGTAGGTCCAGCCGAGCGCGACGCCGAAGCCTTCGTCGACGTACTTCTCGCCGTAGATCGCGAACGAGCCCGATACCGGCATCAGCGCGGCCATCTCGCCGAGGCCCGTGACGACGAAGTACACCATCAGCCCGATCGCGATATACGCGGCGATCGCCCCGCCCGGCCCCGCCTGCGCGACCGACGCCCCCGACGCGACGAACAACCCCGTGCCGATCGAGCCGCCGATCGCGATCATCGCGATGTGGCGGCCCTGCAGACGGCGCTTCAGCGTCGTTCCGGACGGTGCGGGCGTCTCCGCTGCCGCTTGCAAAGCATCCATAGTGTTCACCCTGATTGGATTCAGGCCCGACGATTTGATTCGGAATGCAAATCGTCAGGCCGGGTCATTCGCGTCGGAGCCGGCCCCTTCCCGGCCGGCCGCATCACACGACGCTGCGCTTGATCGCCTGCAGTTCGGCCGTCGTCACGATCTTCTCGATCCGGAACCGCGGGCTTTCCAGCCACAGGTTCGCGATCCGCCGGTACTCGTCGAGATCCTCGCACGCGAGCCGCACGAGGAAATCGAACGTGCCGCTGACGAGCCAGCAATCGAGCACCGCCGGATTCGCCCGCATTTCGTCCTCGAACGGCGCCTGCGAACGCCCGTGGTCGGCCAGCGTGATCTGCGCGATCACGACGATCGGCTTGGTCGCGCGCGGCGCCTTGATCACCGCGCGGTACCCTTCGATCACCCCAAGCGCCTCGAGCCGCTCCACGCGCGCCTGGCACGGCCGCGGCGTGAGGTTCACGAGCTCGGACAGCTTCCGGTAGGAAATCCGCCCGTCGGTGCGCAGGATGTCGAGGATCCGGAGATCGATCTTGTCGAGCTGCATCTTCTTGTCGGTCATCCGCGTTCGCTCCGGTCGGGTCGTGGCTGGTGCGCGGAACGTCTCCGGTTCCGCGCGGGGGCCACATTATCCGGCCGAAGCGGCCGCGCGCCAATCGGCTAGAACCGCAGCGACAGGCAGGTCAGGCCGCCGTCCATCTTGCGGAACTCGCTCGTATCGATCACGTGCAGCGGCAGCCCGAGCGACGCGATCGCATCGTGCACGCGCGGGTAGCCGGCCGGCGTGATCAGCGTGCCGTTCACGCGCAGCGTGTTGCCCGCGTATTCGTCGGCGGCCGAGATCGCGATCCGGCGATAGTCGGCGAAGGCCGGATGCGCGGCCAGCGCTTCGGTGACGAGCAGCGTGTCGTCGCCGAGCGCGTTGACGACCGACTTGAGATGCAGGCCGGCGCCCACCGGCACCGCGACGACCGAATAGCCGTAGCGCGACACGAGCGAGTCGAATGCGGCGATGCCTTCGGCGTCGGTACGACCCGTCAGGCCGATGTAGAAGCGCTTGCCGACCTGCATCACGTCACCGCCGTCGAGCCGGCCCGCCTGCATCGGCAGCAGGTCGCGATGCGCGGCCAGCGCCGCTTCGATGTGCACCGTCTCGCCACGCCGCGCCGGCGCACCGGGGCGCGTGATCACCGCGAATTCGGGCGTCACCACCGCGGTGTCCTCGACGAAGTGCGAATCGGGGAATGCCTCCAGCGGCGGCAGTTCGGTCAGCGCGACGCCGAGCGTGCGCAGCGCGTCGCAATACGCGTGGAACTGGGTGAGCGTCTTGTCGTAATCGGGCGCGCCGAGTTCGGCCGTGGTCAGGCCCGCGCCACAGGACGGCGCGGGGCGGCGAACGATCGCTTGCGTGAATTGCATCGACTCCTCCATGGTCAGCGCCGCACCCGTGCTTCACACGGGGCGGCTGCGTTGTGTCCGGACCATTATCGGAAGCCAAATTGCGCAATTCGCGTCGATTTCGGCTGCGCCGACAGCCGATTGCGTCGAATTGCGCTCGACACGCAGCGGATTCGGCAGCCCGCCGTTCGCCACCCGGCGAGCCGTCGCTTTCACGGGCGGCACGCTGGCTACTCGCCCGCCCCGAACCCCATCTGCGAACGGCCGAGCGCCGTGAGATCGCCCTCCCCGCCCCGCCCGTCGAATTCGACCTCGAAATGATCGGCCGGGAAATCGGGCGGGCTCTCGCCGCGCAGGAACGCAGCGCGCTGGCGCTGCAGGTACGCGTCGTTCTTCGCGCAACCGGGCGCGGCGGCGATGTACATCACGTTGCTGTCGCCGCTGCCGCGGTGCGCATCCTCGACCGCGTGCACCACATCGCCGTGCCAGAACACCGCATCGCCCGGCTCCATGTGCGGGATCGGCACCAGCGCGTCGAGCAGCAGCGCGTGCCATTCGGGCCGGATCGACAGCGCACGGCCCGGGCGCGCGCCGCACAGGTCGTCGTCGGCCACGTCGTCCTGCAGCGCACGCAGCACGACGTAGGCCATCGCGTTCGCCACCGGGATCAACTGCAGCGTGCCGTCGCCGGGCCCCTGCGGCGTCAGCGCGGTCCAGCCCTGGAAGGTGCGGAACATCGAGCACACGGCCGGCGACGGAATCTCCTCGACGTCGGGACGGAACGCCGCGTCGAACGGGTCGTAATCGCGCCAGCGGCCGGCCAGCACGTGACGGTAGACCCGGCGGAAATTCGCGCCGAGCCAGCGTTCGACCGAACCGCCATCGACATGCGGCGACAGCCCGAGCGACGTCGAGCCGGGCGGGCGGCGACGAATCCGGTCCGCATAGGCCGGCACCTGGTCGGGATCGAAGTGCGTGCGGCCGCCGTCCGCGTGCCGCCACAGCCGGTTCAGGAACACGCGCGCCTGGGTCAGGGCCGGCGACTGGCGCGCAGCCACCTGCGGCTTCGACCAGTAGACGCCGTAGATCTGCGGCTTGCCCGACGCGAGGTTGCCGAAATAACGGTCCTCGGCACGTGCGTGCAGCCGGTCGGTGAAGCGGTTCGCGTCAAGGTAGGCACCGATCTCGTCGTTCCAGTCGCGCGCCTGCTGCGGATCGAATACGCCACGGATCACGACCGCGCCATGCGTGCGGATCGCCGCAACCGCTTGCGGATCGACGGTCGCGCCGGCGATGTCCGCGAACGGCACCACCGGAATCACGTCACGACCATGCGCATGCGCGCGGCGAATCACATCGACCTGCCGCGCGATGTCGCCCTCCAGTTCGCGGAACGTGGCCGCATGACCAGGCAGGTCGGCGCGCAGCGCCCTTTTCGCGTCGCGAATCGCGGCAGGCAGGTCGTCAATCGTCAGTTGCATCGTGGTCTCCTCGCTGACAGGTGTCGTGATGTGCTGTCAGCGTACGGCCGGCGCGCGACCGCGATTACCACTATCCGGCCAACTATCGATACAATCCTGACAACCAAGCGTCACGCCGGATGATGGCAGACCACGCACAGCTTGTTGCCGTCCGGATCGCGGAAATACGCGCCGTAGTAGTCGCGGTGATAGTCCGGCCGCAGGCCCGGCGGCCCTTCGCAGGTGCCGCCGTGGCGCAGCGCGAGCGCGTGGCAGCGATCGACGTGTGCACGGGTCGGCGCAACGAACGCGATCGTGTGGCCATTGCCCGGTTCGGGCGCGCGGCCGTCGAGCGGGTGGCCGAAGAAGAACAGCGGCCGGTCGGTGTCGGCCGGCATCCAGCCCGACCAGCCGTCCGGCTCGCGGAATTTCAGGCGCAGCCCGAGTTCCGCGAACAGCGGCGCGTAGAAATCGTAGGCGCGCGCGGTGTCGGCCACCCCCACGCAAACATGTGAAAACATGGCATCGCTCCGTCGTGACGATCGCTCACGATCATGCCACGGCGCGATGCCGGCTCTCCCCCGGAGGCCGCAATGAAACCGCAGTACGAGCACGTGACGTTCGCCCCCGGCTGTTCGATCCGCGTGTATCACCGTCAGCTCGCGCGCATCCCGTTCGAATGGCATCGCCATCCCGAATACGAACTGACGCTGACGCTCAACAGCCGCGGCCGGCGCTTCATCGGCGATCACGTCGCGCACTACGCGGACGACGATCTGGTGCTCGTGCCGCCCAACCTGCCGCATACGTGGTCGTCGAATGCACGCATCGATCGCGATGCGCCTGAAGTCGCGCTCGTCATCTGGTTCGACGGCGACTGGGCGCGGCGTCTGGCCGACTGTTGCCCCGAATACGCACCGCTGCGCTCGCTGCTGCGGCGTGCCGCACCGGGCCTGCGCTTCGACGCGGATGCAGCCCGCGCGATGCGCGTGCGGCTGCCGCAGTTGCTCGATCCGTCGCCGCGCACCCGGCTCGCGGCCGCGCTCGACACGCTCGCCGATCTCGCGGAAGCCGGCGGCGAACCGCTCGCCACCGCACACGCGTACGAGCGGGCCGACGGCACGACACGCCAAACCGACGCAGCCGCCCCCGAAGCCGAACGCCTCGACCGCGTGCTCGACGCGATCGACCGGCACTTCCACGAGCCGTTGCGCATCGACGCGCTCGCCGCCACCGCGCATATGTCCGAACGCACTTTGCAGCGCCTGTTCGTCCGGCATCTCGGCGAAAGCGTCGGCCGCTACGTGCAGCGGCTGCGGCTCGCGCACGCGTGCCGTCATCTCGTCGGCACCGACTGGCCGATCGCGACGGTGGCTGCGCGCTGCGGCATTCCGAATGCCGCGAACTTCAACCGCCAGTTCCTCGCGGCACGCGGGATGACGCCCGGCGCATACCGGCAGTTCTTCGTGCAGCACGGCCACGCGCCCGATGACGACGCACCCGCACTCGACACGCGGCCGCCGTCGCTGGAACGCCGCGCGGGCCGGAGCGATCCTCGGCCGCACAAATGAAAACACCCCGACGGAATGACCCGTCGGGGTGTCGTGGCGTTGCGATCGCCCGACGCGAGCGGCCAGCCGGCCGTTCGCGCCGCGCACGACTTAACGTGCGTTGAGCGGCTTCGCTTCGCGCGGCGTATCGCCGATGAACAGCTGACGCGGACGGCCGATCTTCTGTTCCGGATCGCCGATCATTTCGTTCCACTGTGCGATCCAGCCGACCGTACGTGCCATCGCGAAGATACACGTGAACATCGACGTCGGGATGCCCAGCGCGCGCTGGACGATGCCCGAGTAGAAGTCGACGTTCGGGTACAGCTTGCGCGACACGAAGTATTCGTCTTCCAGCGCGATCTTCTCGAGCTGCATCGCGAGCTTGAACAGCGGGTCGTCGTGCAGGCCCAGTTCGTTCAGCACTTCGTAGCACGTTTCGCGCATCAGCTTCGCACGCGGGTCGTAGTTCTTGTACACGCGGTGACCGAAGCCCATCAGCTTCACGCCCGAATTCTTGTCCTTCACCTGCTTGATGAATTCGGGGATGTTGTCCGGCGAACCGATCTGCTCGAGCATGTTCAGCGCGGCTTCGTTCGCACCACCGTGCGCCGGGCCCCACAGACAGGCGATACCGGCAGCGATACAGGCGAACGGATTCGCGCCCGACGAGCCGGCCAGGCGGACGGTCGACGTCGATGCGTTCTGCTCGTGGTCGGCGTGCAGGATCAGGATACGGTCGAGCGCGCGGACGAGCACGTCGTTGACCTTGTACTCTTCGCACGGGTTCGAGAACATCATGTGCATGAAGTTCGCGCTGTACGACAGCGAGTTCTTCGGATACACGAACGGCTGGCCGATGCTGTACTTGTACGCCATCGCGACGAGCGTCGGCAGCTTCGCGATCATGCGGATCGCCGACACTTCACGGTGACGCGGATCGTTGATGTCGAGCGAGTCGTGGTAGAACGCCGACAGCGCGCCGACTGCAGCGACCAGGATCGCCATCGGGTGCGCGTCGCGACGGAAGCCACGGAAGAAGAAGTGCATCTGCTCGTGCACCATCGTGTGCTTCGTGACGGTGTCGACGAATTCCTTCTTCTGCGCTGCGTTCGGCAGTTCGCCCTTCAGCAGCAGGTAGCAGCTTTCGAGGAAGTCGGCGTTTTGCGCGAGGTTGTCGATCGGGTAGCCGCGGTACAGCAGCTCGCCCTTGTCGCCGTCGATGTACGTGATCGCCGAATTACAAGCTGCCGTCGACATGAAGCCCGGGTCGTACGTGAACTTGCCGGTCTGGCCGTACAGCTTGCGGATGTCGATCACGTCCGGGCCCATCGTGCCCTTGTAGATCGGCAGTTCGACGCTCGGCGAGTTGTCGCTGAACGATAGCGTGGCTTTAACATCAGACGGAGTCATGGCACATCCTCAATCGAAATAAAGAAACGGGATTCGATAACGGGCACAACGCGTTACACCTTGGCGTTACACGTTGCGCAGCATCTCCAACAGCCGGTGAATATCCGGGCTGTCTAGGTCGCCTTCTGGTTCCTTGCGCGCGAGGAGCAAGTCCATCAGGTCGTTGTCGCTCAGATCGAGCAGGCGCGACAACGCGCCTACGTCTGCATCGGTGAGGTCATGCTCGTATCTGCTGAAGAAACGCTCGAAAATGATGTCGTTCTCCAGCAGACCCCGCCGCGCACGCCAGCGAAGGCGTGCGCGACGGTGCGGGTCGGATTGATGCGAATCGCTCATCTCAACCTTAAACAGCGCGGCGAACCATCAGTTCCTTGATCTTGCCGATCGCCTTCGTCGGGTTCAGGCCCTTCGGGCAAACGTCGACGCAGTTCATGATCGTGTGGCAACGGAACAGGCGGTACGGGTCTTCCAGGTTGTCGAGACGCTCGCCGGTGGCCGTGTCGCGGCTGTCCGCGATGAAGCGGTAAGCCTGCAGCAGGCCGGCCGGGCCGACGAACTTGTCCGGGTTCCACCAGAAGCTCGGGCACGACGTCGAGCAGCTCGCGCACAGAATGCACTCGTACACGCCGTCGAGCTCGTCGCGCTCTTCCGGCGACTGGAGGCGTTCCTTCTCCGGCGGCGGCGCGTCGTTGATCAGGTACGGCTTGATCGAGTGGTACTGGTTGAAGAAGTGCGTCATGTCGACGATCAGGTCACGCACGACGGGCAGGCCCGGCAGCGGACGCAGCACGATCTTCTGCGGCAGGTCGTTCAGGTTCGTCAGGCACGCGAGACCGTTCTTGCCGTTGATGTTCATCGCGTCCGAACCGCACACGCCTTCACGGCACGAACGGCGGAACGACAGCGTCTCGTCCACGGCCTTCAGCTTGACCAGTGCGTCGAGCAGCATGCGCTCGTGCTCGAGCTCCAGCTCGTACGTCTGCATGCGCGGCGCTGCGTCCTTGTCCGGATCGTAGCGGTAGACTTCAAAAATGCGTTTTGCCATTTCGGATTCCTTTGACTCGGCTTAGAACGTGCGCGGCTTCGGCGGCACGGATTCGACCGTCAGCGGCTTCATTTGTACCGGCTTGTAGTCGAGGCGATCGCCTTCGCTGTACCACAGCGTGTGGCGCAGCCAGTTCTCGTCGTCGCGGTGTTCGTAGTCGCTGTGGGCGTGTGCGCCACGGCTTTCCTTGCGCGCTTCCGCCGACACCATCGTTGCGCGAGCAACTTCGATCAGGTTCTCCAGCTCGAGCGCTTCGACGCGCGCGGTGTTGAACACCTTCGACTTGTCCTTCAGGTGGATGTTTTCCACGCGCGCCGCCAGGCCGGCCATCTGCTCGACGCCTTCCTTCAGCAGTTCCGACGTGCGGAACACGCCTGCGTGCTTCTGCATCGTCGAGCGGATGTCGTTCGCGACGTCCTGCGTGTATTCACCCGAGGTCGACTTGTCGAGCTTCGCCAGGCGTGCCAGCGAGAATTCGCCCGCATCGGCCGGCAGCGGCTTGTGTTCCTTCTGGTTCTTCACGTGCTCGACGATGTGGTTGCCGGCCGCACGGCCGAACACCACGAGGTCCAGCAGCGAGTTCGTGCCGAGGCGGTTCGCGCCGTGCACGGACACGCACGAGCATTCGCCCACTGCGTAGAAGCCGTTGACCGGATCCTTGTGACCGCGCGACGTGCCGACGACCTGGCCGTGGATGTTGGTCGGGATGCCGCCCATCTGGTAGTGGATCGTCGGGACGACCGGGATCGGTTCCTTGATCGCGTCGACGTTCGCGAACTTCAGCGCGATTTCGCGGATCGACGGCAGACGCTTCATGATCGTCTCGGCGCCGATGTGCGACAGGTCGAGCAGCACGTGATCCTTGTTCGGACCCACGCCGCGGCCTTCCTTGATTTCCTGGTCCATCGAACGCGACACGAAGTCACGCGGCGCCAGATCCTTCAGCGTCGGCGCGTAGCGCTCCATGAAGCGCTCGCCGTTCGCGTTGCGCAGGATACCGCCTTCGCCGCGCACGCCTTCGGTGATCAGCACGCCCGCGCCGGCCACGCCGGTCGGGTGGAACTGCCAGAACTCCATGTCCTGCAGCGCGATGCCCGAACGCGCAGCCATGCCGAGGCCGTCGCCGGTGTTGATGAACGCGTTGGTCGATGCCGCGAAGATCCGGCCTGCGCCGCCCGTCGCGAACAGCGTCGTCTTGCCTTCCATGATGTAGACGTCACCCGTCTCCATCTCGAGGGCCGTCACGCCGAGCACGTCGCCTTCCGCGTCGCGGATCAGGTCGAGCGCCATCCATTCGACGAAGAACTGCGTCTTCGCTTCGACGTTCTGCTGGTACAGCGTGTGCAGCAGCGCGTGACCGGTACGGTCGGCGGCCGCGCAGGCGCGCTGGACCGGCTTCTCGCCGTAGTTCGCGGTGTGGCCGCCGAACGGGCGCTGGTAGATCGTGCCGTCCGCATTACGGTCGAACGGCATGCCGAAGTGCTCGAGTTCGTACACGACGTTCGGCGCTTCACGGCACATGAATTCGATCGCGTCCTGGTCGCCGAGCCAGTCGGAGCCCTTGATCGTGTCGTAGAAGTGGAAGTGCCAGTTGTCTTCGCTCATGTTGCCGAGCGACGCGCCGATACCGCCCTGCGCGGCCACCGTGTGCGAACGGGTCGGGAACACCTTCGACAGCACGCCGACCGACAGGCCCGCGCGCGACAGTTGCAGCGCCGCGCGCAAGCCGGAGCCGCCCGCGCCGACGATCACTACGTCAAACTTGCGGCGCGGGAGATTAGTTTTGATTGCAGCCATTCTTTACACTCTCCAGAGAATCTGCGCGGCGTAGCCCGCACATGCGAGCAGCCAGACGATGGTCAGCGATTGCAGCAGCAGGCGCACACCGACGGGCTTCACGTAGTCCATCCAGATGTCGCGCACGCCGACCCATGCGTGGTAGAAGAGGGAAAGCAGCATCACGAAGGTCGCGAGCTTCATCCATTGCGCGGCGAAGATCGATGCCCAGCCTTCGTACGAGAAATCGTGCGCGCCGAAGAACAGGACGAGCAGAATGACCGTGTAGACCGCCATGATCGTGGCGGTGATGCGCTGCGCAAGCCAGTCGCGCAGGCCGTAATGAGCGCCGACGACGAGGCGCTTCGAGCCGATTCGGTTATTGGCTGCCATTTTCTTAGAATGCTCCGAACAGTTTGAGTGCCATGGCGATCGTCAGCGCGATCGAGACGACAAAGACGACGACTGCCGTCCGCTTGCCGCCTTCCTTCGTGACGGCGTCGTGGTTGACGTCCATCAGCAGGTGGCGAATGCCGGCGCAGAAATGGTGGAAGAAGGCCCACGACAGTGCGAGGACGATCAGCTTGACGATGATGTTGGAGAGGAAAGCCTTGAAGACTTCGAAGCTGAGCTCGGACGTGAGGCTCTGGTCGAAGAGGAACAGCAGGAACGGCAGGAACAAGAACAGCAGCGCGCCGCTGACTCGATGGAGAATCGACAATATCGCTGCCAGCGGCATGCGATATTTCATCGTGATATCGCCGAATCCGATGTTCCGGTATTCCGGCCTCGGCTTTCTTACTGCATCAGTCATGCTAGACCCCTACTATGTTGTCACACTAATCCGCGATTTTAGCGCCTTTTTATATCGCGCTGCAGCGAAAGTCTGCTCTGGATAGTTGCGCGAACAAGAACAAAGGCGGCCCGAAACGTGCTTCGCGAACGTGGGGAACGCGAACGCACTCGGCTTGAGCCGATACACCGTCAACTCAAGTCATTCTGATAGTAGTACCCGGTTGTGACATACCAGCCGCGACGCACTTCCACCGGCCGGTCTCCGTATGTATAGGACACACGCTCGACCGACAGCAAAGGGAAACCCGCCGGCACGTGCAGCAGGTCGGCCACCGCCGGCTCCGCCGCGACCGCGCGGATCTTTTCCGTCGCGCGGATCATCCGCGTGCCGAACTCCGTCTCGAACATCGCGTAGAGCGGCCCCGTGTACTCGCTCAGCCGCTCGAACGTGAGCCCTCGGAACATCGCGCCCGGCAGCCAGATCTCGTCGAGCACCGTCGCTTCGTTCTCGAACTCCAGCAGGCGGCGCACCTGCACGACCGGATCGGCCGGCTTCAGGTCGAGTTGCCGCGCGATCTCGGCCGGCGCGCGCAGGCGCCGGCATTCGAGCAGGCGGCTCACGTGCGGATGCTCGGCCCCGTCGTCGGCCAGCAGCCGCAGGAAGCGGAACTGCGCGCGATCTTCGTTGTGCGTCGCAACAAAAGTGCCCTTGCCCTGCCGCCGGACCACGAGGTTTTCGGCGGCCAGCTCGTCGATCGCCTTGCGGACGGTGCCCTGGCTGACCTTGTAGCGGGCCGCGAGCTCCACCTCGCTCGGGATGATCTCGCCCGGCTTCCACTCGCCGGTTTCGAGACTTTGCGTGATCAATGACTTAATCTGCTGGTATAACGGGCTGAACGTCGGCGACGGAGCCGCCGCGGGCGAAGGTGCGGGATCGCTCGCGCCCGGCTGCCCTGGGCCGCCTGCGCCGGTCTGATTCGCGGTATTCGCCTGGTTCGATGTCATGGCGCGCATTTCATCACAAACCGCACTTTTAAGTCCACTCAATTTCCGCAAAACATCTGTCTTATATAAGACATATGATACCGTTTGACTTTGAGCCGGACGGCTCCTACACTCCGGGTCGAGCAAGGGTTCGCGGGTGCAAAAGCGCGTCCCCGGCTACGTGCCACGGCCGTCTCCAGGTTCACCGCGTCTGCCATCGCGAGTCCTCCGCCCTGCTTCAATGCAACACTCAGCACAACGCGCATAGAATGGCGTTTTCGCGAGTGTCCAACGCTTCACCCGTCCTGGAGATTTTCAATGGCTAAGCCAGCAAAGCGCGTTGCCGTCACCGGCGCCGCAGGTCAAATCGCTTACTCCCTGCTGTTCCGCATCGCGAACGGCGACCTGCTCGGCAAGGACCAGCCGGTCATCCTGCAACTGCTCGACCTCCCGCAAGCCCAAGGCGCCGTCAAGGGCGTCGTGATGGAGCTCGACGATTGCGCGTTCCCGCTGCTCGCGGGCGTCGTGATCACCGATGATCCGAAGGTCGCATTCAAGGATGCCGACGTCGCACTGCTGGTCGGCGCACGTCCGCGCTCGAAGGGCATGGAGCGCAAGGACCTGCTGTCGGCCAACGCCGAAATCTTCACGGTTCAGGGCGCCGCGCTGAACGAAGTCGCGAGCCGCGACGTGAAGGTGCTGGTCGTCGGCAACCCGGCGAACACGAACGCCTACATCGCGATGAAGTCGGCGCCGGATCTGCCGAAGAAGAACTTCACGGCCATGCTGCGCCTCGACCACAACCGCGCGCTGTCGCAACTCGCGGCGAAGTCGGGCAAGCCGGTCGCATCGATCGAGAAGCTCGCCGTGTGGGGCAACCACTCGCCGACGATGTACCCCGACTTCCGCTTCGCGACCGCCGAAGGCGAATCGCTGCTGAAGCTGATCAACGACGACGTGTGGAACCGCGACACGTTCATCCCGACCGTCGGCAAGCGCGGCGCGGCGATCATCGAAGCGCGCGGCCTGTCGTCGGCAGCGTCGGCAGCGAACGCGGCGATCGACCACGTGCGTGACTGGGTCCTCGGCACGAACGGCAAGTGGGTCACGATGGGCATCCCGTCGGACGGCTCGTACGGCATCCCCGAAGACATCATCTACGGCGTGCCGGTCACCTGCGAAAACGGCGAGTACAAGCGCGTCGAAGGCCTGGAAATCGACGCGTTCTCGCGCGAGAAGATGGACGGCACGCTGGCCGAGCTGCTCGAAGAGCGCGATGGCGTCGCCCACCTGCTGAAGAACTAAGCATCAAGCACCTCGCCGGGCGGCCCTCGGGCAGCCCGGTTTCGGCCCGGGCCGGCATGCCGCCGGCCCGGCCGACCGATCCGATCCGCGCACGTTTTGCCGCCCCGCGCTTGCCGCGCACCGGCCCAGAACGCGCCCGAATCCGATTTTCTCCACGTTGACCCGCTTCCCTGACGTAGACGAGATGGCCGCGCTCACTCCCGCACAAGTGCTGTACGACGGGGCGTCCCCGCCCGCGATCCTGCCCTGCTGCGATCATTACGCGGGCAGCGAAAAGCTGATGCGCAAGTCGCTCGCGCTGCAGGCCGAGCTGGGCCCCGTGTTCGACATCACGCTCGACTGCGAAGACGGCGCCGCCGTCGGCCAGGAAGCCGCGCACGCGGCACTCGTCACCGACATCCTCGGCAGCGACGAGAACCGCTTCGGCCGCGTCGGCGTCCGCATCCACGACTTTTCCCACCCGCACTGGCGCGACGACGTACGCATCGTGCTGCGTGCGGCGCGTGCCCCCGCCTACATCACGCTCCCGAAGATCGCGAGTGCCGCCGATGCCGCCGAAATGACCGCGTTCATCGAAGGCACGCGCCGCGAGCTCGGCATCGCGCAGCCGATTCCCGTCGACGTGCTGGTCGAGACGCACGGCGCGCTCGCGCAGGCGGCCGCCCTCGCCGCGCTGCCGACGGTCGGCACGCTGAGCTTCGGGCTGATGGATTTCGTCTCCGCGCACCACGGCGCGATTCCGGATTCCGCGATGCGCTCGCCCGGCCAGTTCGAGCACCCGCTCGTGCGCCGCGCGAAGCTGGAAATCGCCGCGGCCTGCCACGCGCACGGCAAGACGCCGTCGCACAACGTGACGACCGAGGTGCGCGACATGAGCGTCGTCGCCGCCGATGCGCGCCGCGCGCGCGACGAATTCGCGTTCACGCGGATGTGGAGCATCCACCCCGCGCAGATCCGCCCGATCGTCGACGCATTCGCGCCGCGCACCGACGAGGTCGCGCTGGCCGCCGAGATCCTGCTGGCCGCGCAGGCCGCCGACTGGGGCCCGACGCGCCACGGTGATACGCTGCACGATCGCGCGAGTTACCGCTATTACTGGTCGGTGCTGCGCCGCGCACGGGCCACCGGCCAGCCCGTGCCGGCCGAGGCCGCGCCGCTGTTCGGCCCGGCCGCCGAGGGCGGCGCGCCGTAAGCGCGTTCTGCCCGCGCCGATACACGAGTTTCATGCATTCGACGAGGCGCGAACCGGATAGAGGTTTGCGAAACGACAAAAAACGTAACGGAGCCCGAAAACCTGATATACACGCGGCCAAATAGGTGAAAATAGCGGCCGCTGCGCGCTTTCGGGGCGCGTGCAGTTTCAAACCGGCCGGCGGCGCAGATTGCCGGCCCTTGTCAACTGATTATCGAAAGGTTCTGACTCCATGAAGAAACTCCTGATCGCTACCGCCATCGGCGCCTTGTCCGCCACGATGCTGGTGTCGGCTCCGAGCGCGTTTGCCCAGGGTACGACCACGACGACCGCGAAGAAGGCAGCGGCCAAGCGCCCGGCGCCGGCCAAGCGCATCATCCCGCGCAGCAAGAAGGCGCAGGCACGTGCCGCGGCGAAGGTCGATCCGGTACCGGACGGCGCAGTCAAGTGGTCCTGCAAGGAAGGTCTGTCGTTCGACCTCGCCGGTGACATGAAGCGCGACCAGGTCGTCACGGTTCACTGGGCGAAGAAGAACTACAAGCTGCCGCGTCAGGCCACGACGACGGGCGCCGACACGTTCTACGATCCGGCCGCGGGCTTCAAGCTGGTCGTGATCCCGAGCAAGGCGATGCTGTTCTCCGACGCGAACGGCGGCGAACGCCTCGCGGACGAATGCGTGACGCCGGAAATGGCGCAAGGCACGCCGGCACCGACGCAGTCGAACGAGCTGAAGCCGGCAACGAACTAAGCGCGTTCCCATCGGCCCCTCGATGTCCGCCCCGGTCTCCAACGTCCGCCCTGCTCCGGATACGGTACTCGTCGATATCGTCGACTACGTGCTGAATGCCGGCATCGACAGCGCGCTCGCGCTGGAGACGGCGCGTCATTGCCTGATCGACACGCTCGGATGCGGACTCGAGGCGCTATCCTACCCTGCCTGCACCAAGCTGCTCGGCCCCGTCGTGCCCGGCACGATCGTGCCGAACGGCGCGAAGGTGCCCGGCACGTCCTTCCAGCTCGATCCCGTGCAGGCCGCCTTCGGCATCGGTGCGATGATCCGCTGGCTGGACTTCAACGACACCTGGCTCGCCGCCGAATGGGGTCATCCGTCCGACAACCTCGGCGGGATCCTGGCGACGGCCGACTGGCTTTCCCGCACGGCCCGCGCGGCCGGCCGGAAGCCGCTCACGATGCGCGACGTGCTGGTCGCGATGATCCAGGCCCACGAGATCCAGGGCTGCCTCGCGCTCGAGAATTCGTTCAATGCGGTCGGTCTCGACCACGTGCTGCTCGTGAAGGTCGCGTCGACGGCCGTCGTCGGCCGGTTGCTCGGGCTCACGCGCGACGAGCTGATCAACGCGGTGTCCAACGCGTTCGTCGACGGCCACGCGCTGCGCACCTACCGCCACGCGCCGAACACCGGCTCGCGCAAGTCCTGGGCGGCCGGCGATGCAACCTCCCGCGCGGTGCGCCTCGCGCTGATCGCGAAAACGGGTGAAATGGGCTACCCGTCGGCGCTCACCGCCAAGACCTGGGGCTTCTACGACGTGCTGTTCGACGGCAAGCCGTTCCGCTTCCAGCGCCCGTACGGTACGTACGTGATGGAAAACGTGCTGTTCAAGATCGCGTTCCCCGCCGAATTCCACGCGCAAACGGCCGCCGAGGCCGCGCTGCAGCTGCACGCGCAGCTCGCCGCCGCGGGCCGCACGACCGACGACATCAGCCGGATCACGATCCGCACGCACGCGGCCGCGATCCGCATCATCGACAAGCAGGGCCCGCTCGCCAATCCGGCCGACCGCGACCACTGCATCCAGTACATGGTCGCCGTGCCGCTGCTGTATGGCCGGCTGACCGCGGCCGACTACGAAGACTCGGCCGCCGCCGATCCCCGCATCGACGCGCTGCGCGCGAAGACCGTGTGCGTCGAGGATCCGCAGTTCACGCAGGATTACCACGACCCGGACAAGCGCTCGATCGCGAATGCACTGACGATCGAGTTCACGGACGGGTCGAAGCTTGCCGAGGTGGCGGTCGAATACCCGCTCGGCCACCGGCGGCGCCGGGCCGAAGGCATCCCGCTCCTGGTCGAGAAGTTCAGGACCAACCTTGCCCGCCGCTTCCCGGCCAAGCAGCAACAAGCGATTCTCGACGTGTCGCTGGACCAGGCAAAGCTCGAAGCAATGCCGGTCGATGAGTACGTCGACTTGTATGTGATATAGCCGTCAGATACAGGACTCTTTGTTTCCTAGCCTTAAACCCAGGAAAATCACCATGGCCCACAATCTCCACAAGACCCTCAAGGAATTCGACAGCGGTTCCGGCAAAGGCAAGTTCTACTCGCTGCCGCAGCTCGGCAAGGAACTGAAGACGAAGATCGAACGCCTGCCGGTGTCGATCCGTATCGTGCTCGAGTCCGTGCTGCGCAACTACGACGGCAAGAAAATCACCGAAGAGCACATCCAGCAGCTCGCGAACTGGAAGCCGAACGACAAGCGCGTCGACGAGATTCCGTTCGTGGTGTCGCGCGTGGTGCTGCAGGACTTCACGGGCGTGCCGCTGCTCGCCGACATCGCGGCCATGCGCGGCGTCGCGGAGCGTACCGGCAAGAACCCGAAGAAGATCGAGCCGCTGGTCCCGGTCGATCTCGTCGTCGACCACTCGGTGCAGATCGACTACTTCCGCCAGAAGGACGCGCTCGACCTGAACATGAAACTGGAATTCCAGCGCAACAACGAGCGCTACCAGTTCATGAAGTGGGGCATGCAGGCATTCGACACGTTCAAGGTCGTGCCGCCGGGCGTCGGCATCGTCCACCAGGTGAACCTGGAATACCTCGCGCGCGGCGTCCACAAGAAGGCGGACGGCGGCGACACCGTGTACTACCCGGACACCCTCGTCGGCACCGACAGCCACACGACGATGATCAACGGCATCGGCGTGGTCGGCTGGGGCGTGGGCGGCATCGAGGCGGAAGCCGGCATGCTCGGCCAGCCGGTGTACTTCCTGACGCCGGACGTCGTCGGCGTCGAGCTGAAGGGCAAGCTGCGCGAAGGCGTGACGGCCACCGACCTGGTGCTGACGATCACCGAAATGCTGCGCAAGGAGAAGGTCGTCGGCAAGTTCGTCGAGTTCTTCGGCGAAGGCACGAAGTCGCTGTCGCTGCCGGACCGCGCGACGATCGGCAACATGGCGCCGGAATACGGCGCGACGATGGGCTTCTTCCCGGTCGACGAAAAGACGATCGACTACTTCGAAGGCACGGGCCGCACGAAGGCCGAAATCGCCGCGTTCGAAAACTACTTCAAGGCGCAGAAGCTGTTCGGCATCCCGAAGGCCGGCGACATCGACTACACGAAGGTCGTGACGCTGGATCTGACGACGGTCGCGCCGTCGCTGGCCGGCCCGAAGCGCCCGCAGGACCGCATCGAGATCGGCCACGTCAAGTCGACGTTCACCGACCTGTTCTCGAAGCCGGTCGCGGAAAACGGCTTCGCGAAGAAGGCGGAAGACCTCGGCGCGCAATACACGACGAGCAACGGCGTCGACGTGAAGAACGGCGACATCCTGATCGCCGCGATCACGTCGTGCACGAACACGTCGAACCCGAGCGTGCTGCTGGCCGCCGGCCTGCTCGCGAAGAAGGCGGTCGAGGCCGGCCTCACGGTCGATCCGAAGATCAAGACCTCGCTCGCGCCGGGATCGCGCATCGTCACCGAGTACCTGACGAAGACGGGCCTGCTGCCCTACCTGTCGAAGCTCGGTTTCGAAGTCGCGGCCTACGGCTGCACGACCTGTATCGGCAACGCGGGCGACCTGACGCCGGAGCTGAACGAAGCGATCACGAAGAACGACATCGTCGCGGCAGCCGTGCTGTCGGGCAACCGTAACTTCGAAGCGCGGATCCACCCGAACATCCGCGCGAACTTCCTCGCGTCGCCGCCGCTGGTCGTCGCCTACGCGATCGCCGGTAACATCACGCGCGACCTGATGACCGAACCGGTCGGCAAGGGCAAGGGCGGCCGCGACATCTACCTCGGCGACATCTGGCCGACGAGCGAAGAAATCCACGCGCTGCTCAAGTTCGCGCTCGACCCGAAGAAGTTCGAGGACAACTACTCGAAGCTGACCAAGAAGGGCGACCTCTGGAGCAAGATCGAGGGCGAATCGGGCCAGGTCTACGACTGGCCGAAGTCGACGTACATCGCCGAGCCGCCGTTCTTCGGCAACGACTTCTCGATGGAACCGGCTGCATCGATCCCGACGGTCAAGGGCGCGCGTGCACTGGGCATCTTCGGTGACTCGGTCACGACCGACCACATCAGCCCGGCAGGCTCGATCAAGGAAGACTCGCCGGCAGGCAAGTGGCTGAAGGAGAACGGCGTGCAGAAGGCCGACTTCAACAGCTACGGCTCGCGCCGCGGCAACCACGACGTGATGATGCGCGGCACGTTCGCGAACGTCCGGATCAAGAACCTGATGATCCCGGCGAAGGCAGACGGCACGCGCGTCGAAGGCGGCCTGACGATCCACCAGCCGAGCGGCGAACAGCAGTCGATCTACGATGCAGCGATGCAGTACGTTGCCGCCGGCACGCCGACGGTCGTGTTCGCCGGCGAAGAGTACGGCACGGGCTCGTCGCGCGACTGGGCCGCGAAGGGCACGCAACTGCTCGGCGTGAAGGCCGTGATCGCACGCAGCTTCGAGCGCATCCACCGCTCGAACCTGGTCGGCATGGGCGTGCTGCCGCTGCAGTTCAAGGGCGCGGACAGCGTCCAGTCGCTCGGCATCACCGGTGAAGAGACGTATGACATCGAAGGCCTCGGCGACGACTTCAAGCCGCAGCAGGACGTCACGCTCGTGATCCACCGCAAGAACGGCGAATCGCAGCGCGTGCCGGTGCTGCTGCGCATCGATACGCCGATCGAAGTCGACTACTACAAGCACGGCGGGATCCTGCCGTTCGTGCTGCGCTCGCTGCTCGCAGCGTAAGCGCCCTGCACCTTGCAGGTGCCGCAGCCACCTCGCGGGCGGTTGCGGCCGATTTGGATGCCCGACCTCGTGTCGGGCTTTTTTTTTCCTGCGCTACGCCGCGTGACCGGTCATGCGGCGCGTCATGCCGCCTTGTCGGCCCGCGCCTTCGTGCCTGCGCCCGCTCGCCGGGCGTTCTTCTTCAGATGCGTGCGGTTGTAGTCGATCGCCGCGCGCACCAGGTTCTTCAGCGCCCGCTTGTCGAGCTTGTCGCCTTCGAAGAAATCGATCGCGCGCCGCGCATTGCCGTCGAGGCCATCGTTAAAGAGCTGGTCGGGATCGGGCAGCTGCGCGCCGTGCATGAACGTCAGTTTCACCTTGCCCTTGTGCGCGTTCGCCACCGCGATCATCCCGTCGCACGACCATACGGGGCTGCCCATCCATTTCCATTCCTCGACGATGCCCGCTTGCGCGTCGAGGATCGTCTGGCGCAGGTCGGCGAAGGTCTTGCCGCGCCAGTCGGCGATGCCGGCGATCAGCGCGTCGATACGCTCCGACGGCGTGAGGTCGGTTGGGCTCATGCGCGGGCCTCCGTGCCTTCGTCGGGGCGTGCCAGCACCTGTTCGAGCGAGTCGAAGAAGCGGACCCAGCCGTGCTGCGCGCCGCGGTACGCCTGCTCCTGGTCGGGACGGAAGCCGACCTGCTCCATCCGCAGGTGCGTGCCGCGCGGCGTCGGCGTGAGCGTCCACGTGACGACGCTTTCGAGGCCGTATGCCGCCCACGTATAGGACAACGCATGCGGCGGCTCGATCGTCAGGACCGTGCAGTCGACCGAGCCCCAGTCTGCACGGAAGCTGAAGGCACGACCCGCGACGGGCTCGAAGTCGCTCTTCATCAGCCACGCCTCGATCAGGTGCGGTTGCGTGAGCGCGCGCCAGATCTTCTCCGGCGGATGAGGCAGCTCCCGGTCGACGACGACGGAGCGCGTTTCGGTGGTGGCCTGGTTCATTACTGGTCCATCCTTTTCAGAAGATCTTCGAGGGCATCGAACCGGGTCTGCCAGAAGCCGGCCATCTGGCTCGTCCAGTCGATCAACGGGGCCAGCGCTTGAGGCTGCGCGCTGTAGTGCGTCTGCCGGCCTTCGTGGCGGTCGCTCACGAGCCCGGCCTGCTTCAGGACGCCCAGATGCTTCGAGACGGCGGGCTGCGAGACGCCCGCATGGGCCGTCAGCGCGGCAACCGTCAGCTCGCCGTCCGCGCACAGCCGCTCGAAGAGCGCGCGGCGCGTGGGATCGGCAAGTGTCCTGAAAAGCATGTCGTGTGCGTTCTGCATGTCCAAATCCATAACCCGATGGTTATGAATTGAAGCTTATCCGCTGATCGACGCACGTCAAGGCGGAATGTCGCGAACGACGCCCGCGCGATCTTGCGCGGGCCGGCTGTCCGCCGCGCCGGTGTGTGGACGCCCCCGAATTCGAGCCTTTCCTCTAATCCGCAATTGCCGCATGCGATCCGAAAGTCGCCTGCAAGACTGCCGGAAGCACCGTTCCACAGTTCGGGAAACGTTTGCGGTCGAGCGACCCCATTTTTGTGCACGCGCGAATCCGTTCCTGCCGTGTCGCTGCGTTTGACCACATAGTGCGACGCGGCACGCGACACCGACTGGTCGCGCGCGATGCGCTCACGCGGCGATCCGCTCCGCGATCGCGCACGTTCCGGCGTCGCGACGAGCGACTCGTGCGTGCGAGCGTCGCGCCTTGCTGCGCGGCCGTATCGCGAACCGGTTCCGCTCGCCGCTGCCGCAATTCGCTTACGCGCATGACGCAGCGCAGGCGTGCACCCGCGCCGATGTCAGAACTGACAGCTATGGAAAATGGCAGCTACCCGAACGACAGCGACGCCCTACGCTCGTCACCGCTCGCGGCCCCACAAGGGCCGGGGGTTCCAGTAACGTCGCCTCTCCTAAAAAAGGACTCCCGATGAAAAGGAACACCTGGTTTGCCCTTCCCCTTCCGTCGCCCCGCCGTCTCGCGTGCGTGGCACCGTTCGTGTTCGCCGCCGCCGCGGCGCATGCGACGACGGATTGGGTCGATACGCATACGAAGGCCTTTCTGACCGGCCCGCAGTTGATGGCGCGCAGCGCGGCGCCGTCGCTCGAACTGGCAGGCGGTGAAACGACCGACGTCGTGGTCAGCCTGAAACTGCGCAACGCCGCGCAGCTCAAGCAACTGGCGCGCGACGTGAACCGGCCCGGCAGCGCGCATTACCGCCAGTACCTCACGCACGAGCAGTTCCTCGCCAACTACGCGCCGACCGATGCGCAGGTGAAGTCGGTCGTCGACTATCTGCACAAGAGCGGCTTCGTGAACGTCGAGGTTGCGCCGAACCGCCTGCTGGTCTCCGCCAGCGGCACGGCCGCCACCGTGAAGACCGCATTCAACACGTCGCTCGTGCACTTCGACTACGCGGGTCACTCGGGCTTCGCGAACACGTCGACTGCGCAGGTGCCGCGCGCGCTCGGCGACGTCGTCGGCTCGGTGCTCGGGCTGCAGAGCGTTGCACGCGCGCGGCCGCTGCTGCGCATCGGCAACGTGTCGAAGCCGCAGGCGCTTGCAGCCGGCACGGCGACCGGCCACTATCCGAAGGAATTCCCGGGCCTCTACAACGCAACCGGCGTGCCGACCGCAGCCGGCGTCACCGTCGGCATCATCACGATCGGCGGCGTGTCGCAGACGCTGCAGGACCTGAAGCAGTTCACGTCGAGCAACGGTTACGGCACGGTGTCGACGCAGACCATCAAGACCAACGGCTCGGCCGGCAGCTACACCGACGACCAGGACGGCCAGGGCGAGTGGGATCTGGACAGCCAGTCGATCGTCGGCTCGGCCGGCGGCCAGGTCGGCAAGCTCGTGTTCTACATGGCCGACCTCAATGCGAGCGGCAACACGGGCCTCACGCAGGCGTTCAACCGCGCGGTGTCGGACAACACCGCGAAGGTGATCAACGTATCGCTCGGCTGGTGCGAAACCGATGCGAACGCGGACGGCACGCTCGACGCCGAGGAACAGATCTTCACGACCGCCGCGGCGCAAGGCCAGACGTTCTCCGTTTCGTCGGGCGACGAAGGCGTGTACGAGTGCAACAACCGCGGCTATCCGGACGGCTCGAACTACACGGTGTCGTGGCCCGCATCGTCGCCGCACGTGCTCGCGATCGGCGGCACGACGCTCTACACGTCGTCGTCGGGGGCGTTCTCGAGCGAGACGGTGTGGAACGAAGGGCTCGACGGCAACGGCAAGCTGTGGGCGACGGGCGGCGGCGTCAGCACGATCCTGCCCGCGCCGTCGTGGCAATCGGGCAGCAACCGCCAGTTGCCGGACGTCTCGTTCGACGCCGCACAAAGCACGGGTGCGTACATCTACAACTACGGCCAGTTGCAGCAGATCGGCGGCACGAGCCTCGCCGCGCCGATCTTCACCGGCCTCTGGGCGCGCCTGCTCGCAGCGAACGGCACGGGCCTCGGCTTCCCGGCCGGCAAGTTCTACGCCGACATTCCGTCGAACCCGTCGCTCGTGCGCTACGACGTGGTGTCGGGAAACAACGGCTATCAGGGGTATGGCTATAACGCAGGCACCGGCTGGGATTACACGACCGGCTTCGGCAGCCTGAACATCGCGAACCTCAACCAGCTGATCAAGTCGGGCGGGTTCTAAGCGAAGCGTGAAGGCCGGCGCGTGGCGGTGGTTCGTTGCGCGCCGGCTCGAAAATTTCCCGCGATGGTCGTTCGGCCATCGGCTTGCGCCGCAACTGCGCGCCACCCTACTCCGTCGCCTGCTCGCCCACGCGCTCCGACGCGGCCGGCACACCGGCCCGATGCGACGGCGCAAAGAGCCGCAATCCGCTCGCGACACTTGCGGCCCCGGCGAAGCCCGCGCCGAGCATCAGCGCGAGCGTCGGCCCGTGGCGTCCCGCGATCCCGAACGACAGCGCGACGAGCGCCGCGCCCGTCGCCTGCCCGATCAGCCGCGCGGTCGCGATGATCCCGCTCGCGCCGCCGCTGCGCTCGGGCGGTGCGCTCGACATCAGCGCCTTCAGGTTCGGCGACTGGAAGAAACCGAAGCCGGCGCCGCACAGCATCATCCGCCAGCCGATGTCGACGACGCCGGGCGCCGCCGGCAACGCGGCGAGCGACACCATGCCCGCGCTCAGCAACGCCAGACCGATCGCGCCGAGCAGGCCCGGCGGATAGCGATCCGACAAGCGCCCCGCGATGGGCGCGGCGAGCGCGACGATGACCGACCACGGCGTCATCAGGAAGCCCGTCTCGACCGCGTTGCGATGCAGGACGGTTTCGAAATAGAACGGTAGCGACACGAACGCGAGCCCCTGCGCGGCAAACGCGCACACCGCGGTCAGCGCGGACAGCGTGAACACCGGCCGGCGAAACAGGTCGACCGGCAGCATCGGCGCCGGGTGCCCGGCCTGGCGGCGAATCAGCAGCCAGCCGAAGGTGAGCGCGACCGCCGCCGCCGCGAACACGATGGAAAGCGGCCCGCGCTGCGCGAATTCGCCGAGCGCGAAGATCAGCGACGCGAACGTGATCACGTTGAACAACGCCGCGACCGGATCGAACGCATGCTTGCCGCGCGCCGTCTGCGGCAGCGACGGAATCGCCACGGCAAGGGCGAACACGCCGAGCGGCACGTTCACCGCGAACAGCCACGGCCATGCGGCGACCGACAGGATCAGCGACGCGATGGTCGGCCCCACCGCGAACGACACGCCGACCACGAGCGCGTTGAAGCCGACGCCGCGCCCGAGCCGGTGCGCGGGAAACAGCCCGCGGATCAGCGCGACGTTGACGCTCATGATCGCGCTCGCGCCGAAGCCCTGCACGATCCGCGCGGCCGTCAGCATCGGCAGCGTCGACGCGAGCGAGCAGCCGAGCGACGCAACCGTGAACACCGCGAGCCCGGCGACATACACGCGCTTGTGGCCGACGATGTCGCCGAGCGACGCGAACGGCAGCAGCGTCGCGACCATCGCGAGCTGGTACGCGTTGATGATCCAGACGGACGCGGCCGGCGATGCATGCAGGTCGGCGGCGATCGCGGGCAGCGCGGTGTTCGCGATCGCGGTGTCGAGCGTCGCGAGCGCGACGGCCAGCAGCACGGCGGACATCGCACGCCAGTTGACGGCCGGCTCATGCGCGCCGGCGGGGGAAGCGAATTCGGACAAGATGAGGCTCGGCTGACGAGCGACGCGTTGCGCCGCGTCGCGGATTGGACTCGCGGCGGCGTTCCGGACCCACCGCACGGAACGCGCGCCGCCGCGCCCCGTATTGTTGCAGAGCCGTATCGAACGTGCAGGCGGCCGCCTCGTCAGTCAGCGAAATGAAAGCAAATGCGTGGCCGCGCAGGACGCGCGGCAACGCAGGCACGGCAGGCTCGCCGCGTCAGGTCACCGCGCGCCGCGCATTGCGGCCGCGCAGCCATTCGAGCGCCAGCAGCAGGCTCGTCGAGAAGATGATCAGGATCGTTGCGAGCGCAGCGATCGTCGGGCTGATGTTCTCGCGGATACCGGTGAACATCTGGCGCGGCAGCGTCGTCTGGTCCGCGCCCGCGAGGAACAGCGTGACGACGACTTCGTCGAACGACGTCGCGAACGCGAACAGCGCGCCGGACATCACACCCGGTGCGATCACCGGCAGCGTCACGCGGAAGAACGTCGACACCGGATTCGCGCCGAGCGACAGGCTCGCGCGCACGAGGTTCTGGTTGAAGCCCTGCAGGGTTGCCGCCACCGTCGTCACGACGAACGGCACACCGAGCGCCGCGTGCGCGGCGATCAGCCCCGTGTAGGTGTTCGCGAGCCCGAGCGGCGCGAAGAACAGGTACATGCCGACACCGACCACGACGACCGGCACGATCATCGGCGACAGCAGCACGGCCATCAGCAGCGCCTTGCCGCGGAAGTCGGCCTTCGTGAGACCGATCGCGGCAAGCGTGCCGAGCACGGTCGCGACGACGGTCGCCGACGGTGCGACGATGAAGCTGTTCTTCGCGGCCATCCGCCACTCGTCCGATGCGATCAGGTTCTCGTACCAGCGCGTCGAGAAGCCCGGGATCGGATAGACGAGGAACGTGCTCGACGAAAACGACAGCGGCACGATCGCGAGCACCGGCAGGATCAGGTACAGCAGCGTCAGCACGACGAGCACGCGCAATGCGACGTACCACGCGCGCTCGACGAACGACATGTGTGGCGCGAACAGCGGCCTGGCGAGTTTCATGATCGGATTCCCCTTCCCGTTTCGTTGCACGCGGCGCTCAGCCGAGGCTCACGTTGGTGCGCGTGAAGCGCCCGTACACCGCGTACAGCACGAGCGTCGCCGCGAGCAGCAGCCCGCCGAGCGCGCACGCCATGCCCCAGTTGATCGTCACGTTCGTGAAGTACGCGACGTAGTAGCTGACCATCTGGTCGTTCGGTCCGCCGAGCAGCGCGGGCGTGATGTAGTAGCCGATCGCGAGGATGAACACGAGCAATGCGCCCGCGCCGACGCCCGGGTAGGTCTGCGGCACGTACACGCGCCAGAACGCGGCGAACGGATGGCTGCCGAGCGACACGGCCGCGCGCTGGTAGGTCGGCGGGATCGACTTCATCACGCTGTAGAGCGGCAGGATCATGAACGGCAGCAGGATGTGCGTCATCGAGATGTACACGCCGATGCGGTTGAACAGCAGCGTCAGCGGATGCGAGATCAGCCCGCTGCCGATCAGCGCCGTATTGATGAGCCCTTCGCTCTGCAGCAGCACGATCCATGCGGCGACGCGCACGAGCACCGACGTCCAGAACGGAATCAGCACGAGGATCATCACGAGGTTGGCCCGCCGCTCCGACAGCGTCGAGATCCAGTACGCGAGCGGATAGCCGAGCAGCAGCGCGAACAGCGTGACGGCGACGCCGATCACGAACGTGCGGCCGAAGATCGCGAGATAGATCGACTGGTCGGGGTCGGCCGGCACGATGTGACCGAAGCCGTCCTGCTTGTGGTCGAGCGCGGCGAGCAGGTAGAACGGCGAATACGCGCTGCCGTTCTTCGCGATCGCCTGCCAGTAGGCGGCATCGCCCCAGCGCGAATCGAGCTCGACCAGCTTGTCGCGCGTCTGCGCGGGTGTCAGTGCGGCATCATTGTCGCCCTTCAGCGGCATCGCGCGCGCCGTCTTCGCGACGAGCGAGCGATAGCCGGGAATCTCGGTGTTCAGCCGCCGCGCGAGCGCGCCCATCGCCTCGCTGTCGGCCACCTTCGTCATGTCGGCCGCGAGTGCGACATACGCGGCGTCGGCCGGCGGCGCCTTGCGGTCCCAGCCCGACAGCGCCCGGACCGTGTTCGGCAGCGCTGCGGCGATCTCGGGGTTCTGCACCGCGCGCGTGAGCAGCGTGCCGATCGGCACGACGAAAATCAGCAGCAGGAAAATCGCGAGCGGCGCGACCAGCAGCAGTGCCATCGTGCGCTTGCGGGCCTCGGCGGCCTTCAGCTCGCGCTTGAGCGCGGCGTTCGACGGCGAGGAAGGCGCGATCGTCATCGTATTCAACGGTTCTCTCCGGCCGGGCACGATCCGGCGGAAGGCCGCGCGACACGATCGACGCGTCGCGCGGCCGGTTGCATCAGGATGCCTGAACGACGGTTACTTCGTCGCCCACGCGGCGAAACGCTGCTCGAGCTCGTCGCTGTGGTCGGTCCAGAAACCGATGTCTTCCAGCACCGCGTTCTTGCCGTTGGCCGGCGAGTTCGGCAGGTTCGCGAGCGTCTTCGCGTCGAGCGACTTGATCGCCGCGATGTTCGTCGGGCCGTACGCGATGTGCTGCGCATAGCCCTGCTGCGGCTTCGGCGTCAGCGTGTACGCGATGTACTGCTCGGCCAGCGCCTTGTTCGGCGAGCCCTTCGGAATCGCCCAGTAGTCGAGGTCGTAGATGCTGCCGTTCCACACGACCTTCAGGTTCTTGCCTTCCTTCTGCGCGGCGTCGATGCGGCCGTTGTACGCGGTCGACATCACGACGTCGCCGGCGACGAGGAACTGCGGCGGCTGCGCGCCCGCTTCCCACCACTGGATGTTCGGCTTCAGCTCGTCGAGCTTCTTGAACGCGCGGTCCTGGCCGGCCTTCGTGCCGAGCACCTTGTACACGTCCTTCGGCGCGACGCCGTCGGCCATCAGCGCGAATTCGAGGTTGTAGCGCGCGCCCTTGCGCATGCCGCGCTTGCCGGGGAATTTCTTCACGTTCCAGAAATCGGCCCAGCCGGTAGGCGCCGATTTCAGCTTGTCCGCGTTGTACGAGAGCGCCGTCGACCACACGAAGAAGCCGACGCCGCACACCTGCGGCGCTTCCGGAATCAGGTCGGATTTCTTCGCGATCTTCGACCAGTCGAGCTTCTCGTACAGCCCTTCGTCGCAGCCGCGGTTCAGGTCGCCCGATTCGACTTCGACCACGTCCCAGTTGACGTGCTTCGCCTCGACCATCGCCTTCACTTTCGCCTGCTCGCCGTTGTATTCGACGGCCGTGACCTTGTTGCCGGTCGCCTTCTCGAACGGCTGGTTGAACGCGGCCTTCTGTGCGTCGCCGTTCGCGCCGCCGAAGTTGACGACCGTGAGTTCGGCAGCCGATGCCGATGCGCCGACGACGGCGAGCGCCAATGCCAGCGCGGTGCGCCGTGCGGTAATGCGTGCTCGGTTCATGGTGGTTCCTCTCCTCTCGTGGTGGAAGTGGGCAGTTGTTGTTGACGACGTGCTACGGAAAATCGGGGAAACCCTGCTCAAGCGAACACGCGCAGGTGTTCGGGCGAGAACGCGAGCGCGACCGGTGCGCCGGGGGAGAACGCATCGAGCGCGCCGGTGCCGAGCGGCACCTTCACGAAGCATTCGTCCTGGCCGGGCAGCGCGCAGCGCATGCGCACGTGGTCGCCGAAATAGATGAGGCTGCGCGCCTCGCCGCTCAACTGGTTGGCGGCCGCGCCGTTCGCGTGCCCGTTCGCGCCGTGCGCGGCGAGGCTCATGCGTTCGGGGCGGATGCACGCGACGGCCGGCGCACCCTCGGTCGCATCGCCGATGTGACGGCCGACGAGCTTCGTGCCGTCGTCGAGCCGGAATTCGCAGAATTCGCCGTCGACGCGCGCGATGGTGCCGCGCAGCCGGTTGCTGTCGCCGATGAAGTTCGCGACGAATTCGTTGCATGGCGATTCGTACAGGCGGTCCACGGTGTCGAGCTGCTGCACGATGCCCTTGTCGAACACGGCGACGCGATCGGACATCGTCAGCGCCTCGCCCTGGTCGTGCGTCACGTACACGAAGGTCACGCCGAGTTTTTCATGCAGCGCCTTCAGTTCGTACTGCATG
The DNA here is from genome assembly GCF_002223365.1 of Burkholderia sp. AU6039. Classification (NCBI taxonomy): domain Bacteria; kingdom Pseudomonadati; phylum Pseudomonadota; class Betaproteobacteria; order Burkholderiales; family Burkholderiaceae; genus Burkholderia; species Burkholderia sp. AU6039. The sequence continues at coordinate 985,239 of NZ_NKFK01000005.1, read as the reverse complement.
TGTTCGCGCAGCTGCTTGTCGAGCGCGCCGAGCGGCTCGTCCATCAGCACCAGCTTCGGCTCGAACACGAGCGCGCGCGCCAGCGCGATGCGCTGCTGCTGGCCGCCCGACAACTGCGCCGGGTAGCGCTTCGCGAAGCGCTCCATCTGCACCATCTTCAGCGCGTGCGCGACGCGTTCCGCGCGCTCGGCCGCCGGCAGCTTGCGCACGGTCAGCGGATACCCGACGTTCTGCTCGACCGTCAGGTGCGGAAACAGCGCGTAGTTCTGGAACACCATGCCGATGTTGCGCTTGTGCGGCGGCACGTTGTTCAGCAGCTCGCCGTCGAGGCGGATCTCGCCGCCGGTCGGGAATTCGAAGCCGGCCAGCATCATCAGGCAGGTGGTCTTGCCCGAGCCCGACGGCCCGAGCAGCGTCAGGAATTCCCCGCGGTGGATATCGAGGTCGAGCGATTTGACGACCAGCGTTTCGCCGTCGTAGGTCTTCCGCACGCCGCGAAAGCTGACGATCACATCATCGGACTTCATCGTGGCTGTCCCCTTGCTTCGCGACAATTGATTTTGAGATGCGAGCCACTATACGGCGCCCACGGTTCTACAATAGGGAACCATTTCAATATTACTAGTAGGACCACTTTGGATACCGTGATCCTCGCCGACTGGCTCTCTGCCCGCCTCGACCGCGGTTCGCCCGAGCCGATGTACCGGCAGTTGCTGCAGCAGATGCAGCAGGCCATCCTGACCGGGGAATTGGGGCCAGGGACAAAGCTACCGAGTTCGCGCACGCTCGCGGCCGACCTGTCGATCGCGCGCAATACCGTGCTGCACGTGTACGACCAGCTGACGGCCGAAGGCTACGTGCTGACGACCACCGGCAGCGGCACCTATGTGGCCGACACGCGGCCGGACGCCGCCGCGATCCACGTGCCGGGCGCCGCACCGCCGCCGTCGAGCGCCGATGAACCGCCGCTGCCGGACGCGCAGGGCGGCCTGTCGATGCGCGGCCGGCAACTGATCGAGCACGCGGGCGTGTCGCGGCGCCAGTGGGGCGCGTTCATGCCGGGCGTGCCGGACGTGTCGGAATTCCCGAGCCGGACGTGGAGCCGCCTGCAGGCGCGGCTGTGGAAGGAGGCGAATCCCGAGCTGCTGACCTATGCGCCGGGCGGCGGCTACCGGCCGTTGCGGCGGGCGCTCGCCGATTACCTGCGCGTCGCGCGCTCGGTCAAATGCTCGCCGGACCAGGTGATCATCACGACGGGCATCCACCAGTCGATCGATCTCGCGGTGCGGCTGCTGTCCGACATCGGCGATCGCGCATGGGTCGAGGAGCCGTGCTACTGGGGCGTGCGCAGCGTATTGCAGGCGGCCGGCCTCACGCTGACGCCGGTGCCGGTCGACCAGGAAGGGCTCGACCCGCGTGCCAGCGACATGCAGCATCCGCCGCGGCTCGTGCTCGTCACGCCGTCGCATCAGTACCCGCTCGGGATGGTGATGAGCCTCGCGCGACGCCGGATGCTGCTCGAATACGCGCGCCAGCACCGCTGCTGGATCATCGAGGACGACTACGACAGCGAGTTCCGCTACGGCAGCCGCCCGCTCGCATCGCTGCAGGGGCTCGACGACGGCGGCCGCGTGATCTACGTCGGCAGCCTCGGCAAGATGCTGTTCCCGGGGCTGCGGATGGGCTACATGGTCGTGCCCGAGCATCTGGTCGACACGTTCCGCACCGGTCTGTCGGAGCTGTATCGCGAGGGCCAGCTGATGCAGCAGGCCGTGCTCGCCGAATTCATCATGGACGGCCACCTGACTTCGCACGTCAGACGAATGCGCACGCTGTACGGCGAGCGCCGGCAACTGATGATCGATGCGATCCGCGCGCGCTTCGGCGACGCGCTGCCCGTGATGGGCGACGAGGCAGGCCTGCATCTCGTGCTCGGCCTGCCCGACGCCTGCGACGATCGCGCGGTCACGCAGAGCGCGTTCGATGCGGGCGTGATCGTGCGCCCGCTCACCAGCTACTACAGCAGCCTCGACACCGCGCGGCGCGGCCTGCTGCTCGGCTATGCGTGCGTCCCGCACGAAGGCATCGGCCCCGCGTTCGACACGCTCGCGAATACCATCGAGCGACACCTGCCGCGGGACCTCACGCGCGCGGCATAGCGGCGCTCATGCGCCGCGCCGCCCGCGCTTCTCACCTTACCGCGCGCTGCCCGCCCCGCGATCGAGCGATGCCGCGCGCACGGCTTCGCCGGGCTTCGTGAACACGCGCTGCCGCAGCGCGGCGATCTGCGCGTCGCGATCCTGCGGCGTCAGGCCCGCCGACTCGATCTGCGCACGCTGCGCCGCATAGTCCGTATAGCGGCTTTGCCACGATGCGTCGTCCTGCTGCAACTGCGCGACGCGCGCGGCGGCTTCGGCGCCGAGTGTCTGCGTCAGTTGCGCGCGCATCGCATCGGGCGTCGCCCCGCTCTTCTGCAATTGCGCGATCTGGTCGATCGCGGCGCGCTGCTTATCGATGCGCTGCTGCGCGGCGCGCTCGTCGGCCGGCATCTGCTGTTCGAGCGCCGCGAGTCGTTCGGTCTTCTGCGCATCCGTCAGCGTCCGATCCTGCGTGATCTTCAGCCGCGCGAGGTCGTAGCGCTGCCGCCACTGCTCCGCGCCGAAAAACGGCTGGCTCCAGTCACCGAGCGTGCGATATGCAATCGATGCACGCTGGTCGAGCGCGAGCTGCAGCGCGCCGAGGTCGGACTTGTCGACCGCGCCGGCATCGCGCAGCTTCGCGAGTGCGTCGAGATAGGCGCGATAGCGGTGCCATACGTCGAGCGCCTCGGCCTGCGCCACGGTGCCGTCGAGTTGCGCGGCAATCTCCCGCACGACGAACGCATCGAGCGCGGTCGCACTCAGGTCGCTCTGCGCGGTCAGGCAGTAGTCGAAGAAATCGCGCACCGCGCGCGACTTCGCGAGATGGCCGGCGGCATCGAGCGGCAACCGGGGCGCGCTGGAGCCGGCGAGCGCCGGCGGCAGGCCCGCGCTTGCCGGCACGGCGGCCTGCGGCGGCGAAGCTGCCACGCTACCCACCGCCGCCCCCGCATCCGGCGACTCGCCGCCGGCGCCAGTCCCTCGATGCCAGCCCGCGCCGCTCCACATCGCCACACCGGCAATCGCCGCCAGCCCCACGACACCGTAGACCACGGCGCGCCGCGCCAGCGGCGCGCGTCCTTCACGTGCCGTCATCGATTACACGCCCGCCAGCTTCAGACGGTTCGCATGCGTGCGGATCACCGCGACCGGATCTTCCGCATACGCGCCGCGCACGCCGAGCAGCTGGTTGATCTCGTCGAGATGGTTCCATTTGTAGCTCGTGCTCAGCACCTTGCCGTACAGCGCACTGCACTTCGACACGACCCCGTCGTTCTGCCCGGAGCCGCGGTTGATCATCACCGTGCCCGTGCCGAGCAGTGCGAGCGTCGACAGATCGAGTGCGTTCGCCGGATCGACGACCGGAAGGGTGCTCGTGTCGGTGGCGCCCGTGACACCCAACACGGAGAGCGTCGGCTGGATCGCCGTGCCGGCCCACGAGTACAGCAGGTGCGTGTTGCCGCCGACGGTTTCGGTCGGCGCGCCGGTCTGGCAACTGCCCGGCGCACCCAGGCCCGCACTCGGGTAGTTCTGGTTGTACGTGGCAGCGCGTGCGGTCGTCAGCGTCTGCAGCGCGGCGAGCGCGTCCTGGTTCGTGTTGTGGGTGCTGCTCGTCAGGATCCCGAACACATTGACGAACGCGGCGATCACCGATGACGAAAGTCCGGTCGGATCGTATGCAAGCACGTTCTGCACGAAGTCGGCGAACTCGGAGCCGCGATGCGGCGTGCCGATCGTCGTCACCGACGCGACGAGATCGGGCGCGACGGCCGCGACATAGCGCGACGAGAGGCCGCCCTGGCTGTGGCCGACGAGATTGACCTTGGTCGCACCTGTCGCCGCGAGCACCGTCTTCACGTAAGCGAGCAACTGTTCGCCGCGCCCGTTCGGGCCGTCATCGCTCTGTAAACCCGACAGGTTCGCGACGTAGACGGTCGCACCGTTCTGCTGCAGGTCTGCCTGGATGCCGTACCAATAATCGAGCACGCCGGCGTACTTGTCGGTACCGGTGAGCCCGTGCACGAGGATGATCGGATAACGCGTCGCCGCGTAGCTATCGGCGGGCGCGGTCGCCGCCATCGCCGCGTGCGTCGTCGCGAGCGTCATTGCTACAGTCGTCCCCGCGAAAGGCGCGATACTCATCGCGCATGCCACTGCCCCTGCCACCACCCTGGAACGCATCGTATTGGCCATGCATGTTCTCCTGATTATTGTGCTGCCGGTGCGAATGAAGCCGGATCGACACGCACTATGCATCGCCAGCATCGCGACCACCGTGTGCGTCGAATGCGGGAGTGAATCACGAGTCGCGAACGTTTGCGCCCTGACTAGACACGGTTCTCTAATCGGTTGACGCGCCCCGCCCGTTCGGGCGGGGCCGCGTTCATGCGTGCGCATGCTGCAATGCACACGCGCGATGCGTTACAGCTTCGCACTCACGCGTACCCACGCGGTCCGGCCCGGCTCCATCACCGGCGCGTTCGCCGGATAGCCGAAGCCCGCGTTGCCGGCGAGATTCAGGTGCTCGGTGTAGGCCTTGTTCAGCACGTTGTCGACGCCGACCGAGATCTGCACGGTCTTGCTGACGTTGTATTGCGTATGCAGCGAGAGCACACCGAACCCGGCGCTCGGGCCGAAGTCCTTGCCGACCACGTTGCCCTCGTTCAGGGCATAGCGATGCTGCGGCGCAACGATGCGCCACAGCCCCCCTGCCGACCACGCACCCCGCGTGTACTCGAGCCCGATGCGCGCCTCGAGCGGCGGCATCTGCGGCAACGGATCGCCGGTTGCGACGTTGCGCCCCCACGCATACGCGAGCGACGTCTCGACGCGCAGCGGCGAAACCGGTTTCCACGACACGCCCGCTTCGCCACCCATGATCTGCGCGTTGACGTTGGTTGCCTGCGTGGTCGGGCCCATCATGCCGGCCGCGTAGTTGAACAGGATGAAGTCCTGAACATAACCCGCATACGCCGACACCCACGCATCGAGCCGTTCGCTCTTGTATTGCGCGCCGATGTCGAGCTGCGTGGTCTTCTCCGGCTGCACCGCCGAGAACGCGTTGATCGAACCGGCCGGCCCGCGCTTCGCGGAAAACAGCTCCCAGTAGTCGGGATAGCGCTCCGTATGGCCGATGCCCGCGTACCACGTGACCGGCAGCGACGCGAGATCGCGCTCGTAGCGGACGAAACCGCTCGGCAGCACGCGCGTGCGATCGTCGTCGAAGGTCGGGTTCGGCATGCGCTTCATCATGCCGCTCGTCGTCGCGCGCTTGTCGCGTGCGCTCGCATAGTCGACGCGCGCGCCGCCGATCACGCGCGACACGTCGCTCGCATACCACGTCAGCTCGCCGAACAAGCCTGCGTTCCACATCGTCGCCTGCGCATCCCACGGCTTGTCGCCGTAGTTCTGCCGCCCCATCGCCGAGCGCGAGTCGAGCCGGTTCGATTGCGCATCGACGCCCGTCACGAGCTTGAAGTCGTCGGCAAAGCGGAACGTCGCGGCCGCGCGCGCGCCGAACGTGCGCCGCCGCACTTCCGACGCCATCCGCATCGGCATGCTGCTGGTCGGGTCCGGTTGCCGCAACGTAGTGTTGTCCATCACGTGATCGGCTTCGTTGTAGTACACGCGCGCTTCGATCCGGTCGAGCACGTCGCCGAGATGCTGCTTGTCGAACGACAGGCCGAACGTCTCGCGGCGGAAATGCGCGCCGTCCATTCCGCGTCCCGCGTAGCGCGCATAGCCGTCGCCGGTGCCGGCGGTCAGCTCGACGCGTGTATGGTCGTCCGGCGTCCAGCCGAGCGCCGCATCGGCGTTCCACTTGTCCCACTGCGACGGCACGGTGTTGCCGTTGCCGTCCTTGTAGTCCTGCGAATGCGCGTGGTTCGCGGTCACGCGGCCATAGACGTCCGGCGTGCCGGCCGTCACGTCGATGTTCTGGTCGTTGCGGCCGAACGACCCGCCGACCAGGCTGCCGTCGAAGCGCATGCCGGGCTTGTCGAAGCGCGGCGTCACGCGCTCGAACATCACGGTGCCGGCCGATGCGCCGGGACCGTACAGCACGGTCTGCGGCCCCTTCACGACGGTGACCTTGTCATAGCTTTCCGGCGCAATATACGACGTCGGCGCGTCCATCCGGCCCGGACATGCGCCGAGCGTCGACATCCCGTTCGCCAGGATGTTCAGCCGCGAGCCGAACATCCCGCGCAGCACGAGGTCGCCGTTGGTGCCGCCGCTGCGGATCGACGTGAAACCGGGGATCGTTTTCAGGTAATCCGCGCCGTCGCTGGCGGGCAGCGGCTGACGCGGCGTCTTCGGATCCGTGACGACGACGAGCGGCGTCGACAGCGGCGATGCAACAACTTCGATGGCCGGCAGCGGCGCGGCCGTCTCGCCGGTCGGCGCGCCGGATGCGCGCGCCGTTTCGGCGGCCGCGGCGCTCGCGGCCAATGCGCCGACAGCGAGCGCGGGAACGGTGAGTTTCAGCACGCGCGGCATGCGCCGCGCACCGGCATTGCGTGACGCCCGCGGCGTACGCAACTGGAAAATGGTCATGATCGAAAGCCCGAGTGACGCCCTCCACGCGGCCTCGACGGGCCGCACGGATATCGGCGATGAATGGAACGGAAACAGCGCGTCAGGCGCGCTCGGGCGGGGCGCGCGGGTATGCGCGCGGATAGCGGTCGGCGCGCGCCGCGACGGCAGGCGACGCGACGGCGGAAACGGAAACGACGGGAATGGAAGCGAGTGCCGCGGCGGTTGGCGCGCCGATCGCGGGGCTGTGCGCGAAGAAACCGCAGTAGCCGCACGCATCGAGATGCAGCGCATGATCGTGCATGCGGCCCGCGTCGGGCGACGGGTGCGCGCCATGCTCCGTACTGCAGACGATTGCGTCGGGCGTGGCCGCCTGCGCGACGCGCCACTGCGACACCAGCGGCGCCGCGATCGCGAACCAGATCGCGAGCACGCCAAGCCAGGCGGTCAGGTGACGATGTCGGTGCAGCATGCTCGGCAACGAGTAAGCGGAATGTAAAAACAGCCGAGATGTTACAGAATGTTCAACGCGATGGCCAGCGCGGATGGCGGTAAACGAACCGGGGGCGCATGGTTGTCAACACAACCAAGCGCCCCCGCCTGCTGCATGCTTGCGGAACGTGGCGTTCAGGGCGCCATGCGCCGCAGCACGTCGTCGCGCCGGATGAAATGATGGTAAAGCGCGGCCAGCGCGTGCAGGCCGATCACGAAGTAGAACGCATTGCCGATCAGCTCGTGCGCTTCCTTGATCGTCGGCCGCAGCGCCTTGTCGGGGCCGAACAGCGTGAACGAGATGCCGAGCCAGTCGAGCGACACCGGCTTGCCGCCCAGGTTGATCATCATGATGCCGAGCAGCGGCTGCGCGATGATGAACACGTAGAGCGCGACATGCGCGAGCTTCGACAGCCAGCGCAGCAGCGCCGCTTGCGGAATGGCCTGCGGCACACGGCTGACGGCTCGCCACAGCACGCGCAGCACCGACAGCACGAGCACGAGCGTGCCCGCGGTGAGATGCACGTTCATCCAGAACACCCGGCTGTCGCTGCCTTTCGGCCCGCGGATCTCGATGGCCAGGTAGGCCAGCGCCACCAGCAGGAAGACGGCCCAGTGGAAGAAGATCGCGGGCGAGCTGTAGCGCGTCTGTTTCGCGAGGATGTTTCTCATGCTTCGTCTCGTGTTGTATGCGGGGAGGAGCGCATGCAGCCACCGGCCGGCGCCCGGCAAAACTGCCCCGATTGTAGCCGCACGGGCGTCCGGTTTTGCACGACGCGCGCAAATATCCGACGAATTGCCCACCCGCGCCGAGCGGGGCTTCATATGGAAAGTCCGCATCGCGCGCCAGAACGGCTGTGGCACGATGAAGCTTTGGTGCGACGGCGCGCGGGCATCATGAGCAAGGCGTTCTTCGTTGCGGCCTATCGGCTGACCGCCGCGTTGCTCGCGGTATCCACCACGCTGCACAGCGTCGCCGACTACTGGCACCTGCCGGGCTTTCATCTCGGCAACTACCTCAGCTACTTCACGCAACTGAGCAGCCTCTACGCGGCCGCGATGCTCGCCGTCGGGCTCTGGCGCATCGCGCGCCCCGGCTCGGCCCGCTACGAATCGATGCGCGGCGCCGCGGTGCTGTATGTATTGATCACCGCAATCGTCTACGAACTCCTGCTCGCGCGGCTCGATGCGCTGCACCACGTCACGCCGGCGTTCAACAACTGGGTGCTGCACCGGATCGTGCCGCTCGTCGTGCTGTGCGACTGGCTGTACGTGGAGCCGCGCCTGCCGATCCCGCGGCGCAGCGCGTTCGCGTGGCTCGGCTTCCCGATCGTCTATCTCAGCTATACGCTCGTGCGCGGCTCATTCGAGAACTGGTACCCCTACCCGTTCGTCGATCCGCGGCCGCACGGCTACCTGCCGGTCGCGATTCAGTGTTCGCTGATCGCGCTGGGCGCGGTGGCGCTCGCAATGGGTATTCGCTGGCTCGGCAATCACGCGAGACCGTCCGGTGCGGTGACGCTCAGGAAAGGATGAAGGCGGGAGCGTGTGCGCCGCCCGGCGCACACGGGATGAAGCGGACGATCAGCCGCCGTTGCGCGGCAGGAAGTTCATCGGATCGACGACCTTGCCGTTCTGGCGGACTTCGAACTCGAACGTCGAACGGCCGCTCGCGTCGGTGCCCATTTCGGCGACCGGCTGGCCCTGGCGCACCGCGTCGCCTTCGTTGACGAGCAGCTTGCCGTTGTGTCCGTAGGCCGTGATGAGCCCGTTCTCATGCTTCAGGATCACGAGCGGCCCGTAGGCCTTGACGCCGGATCCGGCGTACACCACGCGCCCGGCCGCCGCGGCCCGCACCGAATGGTCGGGCCCGGACGCAGCGATCACGAGGCCGCGCGTCTTGCCGGCCGAGAACGGCGTCGCCACGACACCGGTGGCCGGCCAGGCGAGCGAGCCCGGCTGCGCGGCCGCCGCGGGCGGCTGCCCGAGCGACGTCGCGGCAGGCGGCGGCGCGACGCGCAGCACCTGGCCGGGATACACGGCGTCGGTCGGCGCCATGTGGTTCCAGCTGGCCACGTCCTGGACGCGCTGCCCGTAGGCGTTCGCGACGCCCGCGAGCGTATCGCCCGGATTCACGCGGTAATAGCCGGCGATCACGCCCGGCGTCGCGGCCGACGTGGGTGCCGGCTGGCGCGCCGGCTGCCAGCTGTCGGTCCACGGCGTCATCGTGCAGCCCGTCAGCGCGATGGCTGCGGCAACGAGCGCCGCCTGCGGCAGCCAGCGCGTCAGCGCATCGTGGATGGGAATAGTTTCTCTCAAGGGTCCTCCCGGATTTGCGTCGTTGCGCCGCCCACCGCCCCCCGGCGCGCGACGCACGATGTCCGGCCGAACGGCCGGATCAACCAGTATCCGACCGCGCTCGCGGCCGTCAGTTTCCACAGCGGGACGTGGGTGCGAATGGGCTCACCGGCCCCTTTTTCGCGTCGTCCCGACCGGCAAAGATACCATTTGTGGCGGTCAAGGCCGCGTCAGGTGCCTGATCCGGCAACAATCTTGCGGCGTCGCGCCAGCGTGCCGGTGGCCTGCAAGCCGCGCCGCGCGGGCCGTCGGGCGGGCTTTAGCGGCGCTTCCGCTCGCCGCGCCGCCCTTGCGGGCAGTCTCGATCCCGTCACATTCTCCCCGTCGTTCGCCACCTATACTCGGTGATGCACTGCGCGATCCAACGATAACGAGGAGCATGACAATGAACAACGCGACGTTTCTTTCCGTGCAGCTCAACGCCGACGACTTCTCCGGTTCCAGCGGCCTGGTCGAATTGCTCAACCGGCACCTGCTGTTCGCGACCGACGTCGCCGAGGCGGCCGATGCGCTCGTCCAGCTGGCGAGCGTCGCGCATATGACGGGCGCCACGCGCCACAGCGTCGAGCTGCCGATCCTCGCGATCGAGCGGCTGCGCGATGCGCTCGACACGTTGAGCGGCTACGACGAAACGTGGCTGCAGGTGCTGGAACCGGCCGAAGCGCTGGTCCGGGATATCGGGCACCGCCGGCACCCGCTGCACTGAACTGGCGGCTGGCGGCTGGCGGGATAGGCGCGCCGTCAATGAAAACAGCCCGCCGTTCCGCATGACGGAACGACGGGCTGTTTGTGCTTCCAGGGTCGGATCAGGCCGCCGAGGCGGCCGCACCATTAACGACCCTTGTAGATCGGGGCGTCGTCAGCAATACGCTTGACTTGCCAGCCGGTCTTGGCCTTGGCCGGCGCGCCGGATTCTTGCGCGGCAGCCGGTTGCGCGCCGTAGCCGGTCGTGTCGGCAGCGGCGACGTTCTGTTGCGGGTTCAGGCGGGCTTCAGCAGCCTGGATGCCTTCCGGGTAGTTCGTACGGTCGCTGCCCAGCTTGTAGCCGGCCTGTTGCACCGCGACCAGGTCGGCCTTGACCTGTGCACGGGTGACGGGCGCGTTCTGTTGGGCGAACGAGACGGCGGGAACGGCGAGGACGGCAGCTGCGGCGAACGTTGCGATCAGCGATTTCATGATTACCTCCGGGATTTTTTTGCTCCGCCGCACACACCATGTCTGCAGCGATGGAACAGAGTTTAGTCCCGGCAGCACCTAGGGAAAACCATGAAACGACGAAAACACTATTTCCCAGGAACCAACAATCCCGGCATCCGGTATCGAAAAACCCTATCGATAGAATAGATTTTCGCAACAATGCCGCCCTCGCCAGCCGGTTACGACCAGTTCGCGTGGAAGCTGCCCGGCTTGTCGGTACGCTCGAACGTGTGCGCGCCGAAGAAATCCCGCTGCGCCTGCACGAGGTTCGCGGGCAGCCGCTCGGAGCGGTAGCTGTCGAAGTACGCGACCGCCGACGCGAACGCCGGTACCGGCACGCCGGCCTTCACCGCCGCGACCACGACATCGCGCAGCGATGCCTGGTAATTCGCGGCGATGTCCTTGAAGTACGGGTCGAGCAGCAGGTTCGCGAGCGCCGAATCCTTCGCGTACGCGTCCGTGATCTTCTGCAGGAAACGCGCGCGGATGATACAGCCCGCACGGAAGATCTTCGCGATCGTGCCGAGATCGAGGTTCCAGCCGTACTCTTCCGACGCCGTGCGCAGTTGCGCGAAGCCCTGCGCGTACGAGATCACCTTGCTCAGGTACAGCGCGCGGCGCACCGCTTCGACGAACGCGGCGCGATCGCCTTCGAACGGCGCGGCGGCCGGGCCCGCCAGGACCTTGCTGGCCGCGACGCGCTCGGTCTTCAGCGACGACAGCACGCGCGCGAACACCGATTCGGTGATCAGCGGCAGCGGCACGCCGAGATCCAGCGCATTCTGGCTCGTCCACTTGCCGGTGCCCTTCTGCGCGGCGCGATCGAGGATCACGTCGACCAGGTGCTTGCCGGTTTCCTCGTCCTTCTTGCCGAAGATCTTCGACGTGATCTCCATCAGGTAGCTGTCGAGCTCGCCCTGGTTCCACTCGGTGTACACCGCGCCGAGTTCGTCGTTGGTCAGGCCCGCGACGTCCTTCAGCACCGCATAGCTTTCGGCGATCAGCTGCATGTCGCCGTATTCGATGCCGTTGTGGACCATCTTCACGTAATGGCCCGCACCGTCCGGGCCCATGTACGCGACGCACGGCTCGCCGTCCGACGGCGCCTTTGCGGCGATCTGCTTGAGGATCGGCTCGACGAGGTCGTACGCATCACGCTGGCCGCCGGGCATGATCGACGGGCCGCGCAGCGCGCCCTCTTCGCCCCCCGACACGCCGGTGCCGATGAAGTGCAGGCCCGATTGCGCGAGCTCCTGGTTGCGGCGGATCGTGTCGGTGAAGTGCGTATTGCCACCGTCGATCAGCACGTCGCCCTTCTCGAGCAGCGGCTTGAGCGACGCGATCGTCGCATCGGTCGCTTCGCCGGCCTTCACCATCATCAGGATCCGGCGCGGCGTTTCGAGCGACGCGACGAATTCCTCGAGCGTATAGGTCGGCACCAGATTGCGGCCGGGGAATTCGGCGATCAGTTCGTCGGTTTTCTCGCGGCTGCGGTTGTACACCGACACCGCGTAACCGCGGCTCTCGATATTGAGTGCGAGATTGCGGCCCATCACCGCGAGCCCGATCACACCGATTGCTTGTTTGCCCATTAGTCAATTCTCCGGAAAAAACGGGGCGCGACCCGAGCCGGGTCGCGCGCACAGGCGAAAGGATAGTGGAAACCCGGCGGCGATGCGCGCTTGCCTGTCATTGCTCCGCGTGAGGCAGCCGCCGGAACACGACGCTCAGGTTGTTCGCCGGCATCTCGACCACCTCGATGCAGTCGAGCCCGCGATCGAGGCCGAGTGCGACGACGGTCTCGAGATCGCGCACGCCCCACGACGGGTCGCGGCCGCGCAGCTGCAGGTCGAACGCTTCGTTCGACGGCGCCGTATGCCGGCCCTCGCGACGATACGGCCCGTACAGGAATAGCACGCCGCCCGGCCGCAGCAGGCGCGACGCACCCGCGAACAGCGCGTCGGTGCAGGCCCACGGCGAAATGTGAATCATGTTGATGCAGACAATGGCATCGAGCGTGTCGACCGGCCAGGACGCGTCGCGCACGTCGAACGCGAGCGGCCCGGCAACGTTGGCAAGGCCGGCATGGGCAACCCACGCGGCAATCGAGCGCCGCGCCTGCGCATCGGGATCGCTCGGCTGCCAGTGCAGGCCCGGCAGCGCCTGCGCGAAGTGGACCGCGTGCTGCCCCGTGCCGCTCGCGATTTCGAGCACGCGGCCGCTCGCCGGCAGCACGCGGCGCAAGACGTCGAGGATCGGCCCGCGATTGCGTTCGGCCGCCGGCGCCGACAGCCGCGCGGACGGATCGGGCGAAGAAGTCGGATCGGTCACGATGCCTGCTCCCGTGCGTGGTTCGCGAGGCCCAGCCGCGCGGTCAGCGCGTCGAGCGCGGGTGCGCAGCGCGCCTCGACCTTCAGCGTCAGCATCGGATCGGCGCGCGTATGGCCGAGATTGAGCGCGGCGACCGGCTTGTTCTGTGCCTGCGCCCACACGCAGAAGCGGTAGCCGGAATACACCATCAGCGACGAGCCGACGACCAGCAGCGCATCGGCCGCCTCGAGCGCCTGCGACGCGAGCGCCACGCGCTCGCGCGGCACGTTTTCGCCGAAGAACACGACCGCCGGCTTCAGCAGCCCGCCGCACGCGGGGCACGCCGGAATGCGGAACGTGTCGAGCGCGGCCCATTCGAGGTGCGCATCGCCATCCGCGGCCGGCTCGGCCTGCGCGCCCAGCAGTTCGGGATTGTCGGCCTCGAGCATGACCTGGATCGTCGCGCGCGCATGATGCGCGCCGCAGCCGAGGCACGTGACGCCGTCGATTCCGCCGTGCAGTTCAATCACGTCGCCGCTGCCCGCGCGCTGGTGCAGGCCGTCGACGTTCTGCGTGACGAGCCGCTCGACCCGTCCCGCGCTGCCGAGCCGCGCCAGCGCCACGTGCGACCCGTTCGGCTGCGCGCGGCCGACGACGGGCCAGCCGATCATGCTGCGCGCCCAATAGCGCCGCCGCGCGGCATCGGAGCCGAGGAATTCGTGGAGCTGGATCGGCGGAGAGCGCATCCATTGGCCGTTGCGGTCGCGATAGCCTGGAATGCCGGAATCGGTGCTGATGCCCGCGCCGGTCAGCACCAGCAGGCGCGGATGACGCTCGACGAACGTGTGCAGCGCATCGAGTGCGGCCGGATCGACGTCGGCGGTTGAGGGATCGTTCTGAGCTGTGTCGTTCATGTTGGCAACGCGTGATCGGGCGCGTCGGCAAGCCGTGCGCCCGCACGGGCGGCCAGACACGCCAGCACATGATACAGAACGCCGCGCGATCGGGCCGATGGCCCGCGTCGCACATCGGCGCACAAAAAAAGACGCCCATCCGCCACTCGGCGATGGGCGCTTCAACAATTGATCCATCGGGGTAGTGGATCAACTGACAGCACAATTTCGCGGCGTCCGCCCTGCTTCGGTGGGTGAACGCTTCCCCTGGACTCCATGTGTTCCGCGATGCCGAATGCATCGATGCGCTGCCGGCTTTCCGGTGCGTGCCGGTTCGGCCCCGTCGCGCCACCGCAATGCACGGCACGCACACGTCTACGCCGCACGACGACTTGCGTTGCGCGCGGCAGATTGACGATCCGGGATCCGGGCCGGGCCATCCGCAGGCATTCACGGTTCATCCCCGACGGCCGACTGGCACCAGTCGGCCTCGTGCGTCATGCCTGCACGTCGTCGTTCAGAACAAACCCGATTGCTCGGATGGAACGGAAAGCCGCGCGCTCACGTCGCCTCGATAAACGGCGAAGCGAATGGCCCGGCAGGTCGGCGATTCATGTTTGCAACACGACACGTTGCGATTCGGTCTGTTTTCATTCTCTTGTCCCCGTCTCCGATACGTCCGACCCACTGAAGCGATCGCCGGACCGACTGCGTCCGCGACCGCGCTCACGGCCTGCACAGATATGCAAGGAGCGCACCATGCTTCACGCCGCAAGGCCGCGCGGGTCAAAACGGGGCCATCGACGCGCATCGCGCACCGGCAAACAGCGCGAACGTTTCGAAACTGAAACGCCTGCGGATCGGCTGCCGTCGGCCGGCCAAGCCGTCACGCCGCACCCGCCCGGCCCGGGCAAACAGCGCGACGTTGCCTCTGCGCGCGACTACCGAACGGCTTACAATCGCCCCACTGTGCCGCATGAACCGGCGCGCGGCGCCGTCCTGGCCTTCCACGCGCGGCGCGCACCACCCGACCGGAGCCCACTACCCGACGCATGCCTGACGCACACGACTGGCTGGATACCGACTACCGCACGCTGTTCCGCCTGCATCCGGATCGCCGGATCGAACGCGAGAACGATCCCGACTGCTCGCCCGGGCCGCGCTTCTGGCTCGGCCGAAGCGCCGACGGCAACCTGGCGGGCATACGCGCCGACGTGCCCACTGCTGTTGCAGACGAACTCGCGCACCTGGCCAGCAGCGAACCGCCGTTGGCGGACCACATGCAGCCCGCGCACCTCGATCGCTATCTCGCGCTGCTCGCCCCTGTTCCGCACTGGAATATCGGCCTTGTCTACCCGCTGCCGCACGCACTCGGTTTCGACACCGACGCGCGCGTCGCGCTGATCGACGGCGACAGCGACGCGGGCCGGCATCTGCTGCATGCGCTGCCCACGCACGGGATGCCCGAAGGCCTGTACTCGATGGGATTTCGAAACGCCGCCGATCTGTGGGCGCCGTGGTGCGCGGCCGTCGTCGATGGAGAAGTCGCGTCGGTCGCGTTTGCCGCGCGGCTGTCCGAAGCCGGTGCCGAACTCGGTCTCGCGACGGCCCCTGCATTTCGCGGGCGCGGGCTCGCGGCGGCGGTGACCGCGGCGTGGTCGCGGCTGCCGTCGCTTCAAACGCGCACGCTGTTCTACAGCACCGACAGCGACAACCGCGCGTCACGACGCGTGGCGTCGCGCCTCGGCCTCACGCTGCGCGGCACGACGCTGCGAGTGGCATAGCACTGGAGCCGGCGCGACACCTCAACGAAAGGCGTCGATCACCTTGATGCGACGCTCGGTTTCGTTGACGAAGCAACTGTCGACCTCCACGAGCCCGAGCGTGCCGCCCGCATCGGGCTGCCGCGATTCGGCACACTTCGCGTCCCGCGCCTTGAGCCAGCGGCGCTCGTCGTTGCGCAGTCTCGCCTGCCCCGGTGCATCCAGGCTCGCCATCTTCGTCTTGTAGACCACATTCAATCGCTTGTCGGCTGCTTCGTATTTCAGTCCGAGGCAATTGCGGATGTCGGCCGTGTAGCCCGTTTCCTCGGCGGTCTTGCAAATAGCGGCGCGCTGCGCATCGTCCGCGAGCGCGTCCGACGCGACCGCGAAAAGCATCGCGCTTGCCGTCAGACCGATCGCCATGTGTCGAAGCATGTTCATCCGGATGTGTTGTTTTCAATGACGGAAGGCCCGATTATGCCCGGCCCGCAGCCCGCATGACCTGCGTTGCCTCGACGTCAACCGGTCACTGCGTATGCCATACCGGGCAACCGTCGTGCAAACACGCTAGCATTCGAACACGCAACGTCGCGCGTTCGCTTCGCGCTGCCTCCAAGGACTCGACATGACCACGCCCGCCCCTGCCCGCCCCGATGTCGCGCATCGCGTCTTTTCGGACGGACGGTTGTCGATCGGCCTCACGCTTCCGCTGCTTCGCACCGGCCATATCGTCGCCGACTTCCACGAGCAGCTCGAACTCGCGGCGCTGGCCGACGCGCTCGGCTTTCGCGCGCTGTGGATTCGCGACGTGCCGCTGAACAGCGCCGACTACCCCGATCCGGTCGGCCACCTCGACCCGTGGGTCCTGCTCGGCGCACTGGCGGCACGCACGCGCCGGATCGCGCTCGCCAGCGGCGCGATCGTGCTGCCGCTGCGTCATCCGCTGCATATCGCGAAAGGCGCGCTGTCGGTCGCGACGCTGTCGGGCGGCCGCTTCATCCTCGGGCTCGGCTCCGGCGACCGGCCGCCCGAATATGCAGCGTTCGGCGTCGACGCAGAGACGCGGCGCGACCGCTACCGCGCCCACTGGGACGTCGTCGCGGCCGCGCTCGGCGTGCCATCGCGCGTGGTGCCCGACGAAGCGCCGCCCGATGCGCCCGAATTCACGCTGCTGCCGCGCGGCGCCGACGCCGTGCCGATGCTGGCGGTCGGCTCGGGCGGACAAAGTGTCGACTGGATCGCGCGGCACTCGCTCGGCTGGATGACGTACCACCGCGATCCGGACACGCAGCGCGCACGCCATTCGATGTGGCGCGCGGCGGTCGACCGGCTCGCGACGCCCGCCTTTCGCGCGTTCGGCGTATCGATGCGGCTCGACCTCGTCGCGGATCCCGATGCGCCGGCAACCGCATTGCCGCTCGGCTATGCAACCGGACGCCGCGCATTGATCGACATCCTGCGGGACATGCACGCGGCGGGCACGCACCACGTCACGCTGAATCCGGGCTCGGACCGGCCCGTGCGCGAAGTCATCGAGGAAATCGCGGAACACGTTCTGCCGGTTTTTCACGATGGGCCCGCGTAATTCGGCAGGATTCCAGATTAATTCGACCCGACGCGTGCGTGGCTCATCGTTGTCGACGAGCCGGCATTACAAATGTCTTACGCGTTGATCATTGAAACGCCCCAACCTGTCCGACGACCTGCGATCCGCGTCGGACACATGATTGCGCAAACGCGCCGCAAACGCCCGCGCCGCGCCGGGCATGCCCGATTCGAATGATCGTCGACGGAACTATTCGGTTCCCATCGCAATCATGTTAACTTCCGTCCATCGTTCAGCCTGGCGGGCCGCGCGCCGATGCGCGCCCGCATGCCTACTCCATGCGACATTTCCTCCTCGGCTGGCTGCTGGCCGCCGTCGTCTCGGCCGCCCATGCGGCCGCTCCCGCCCCGGCCGCCACGTCGGCCGCTTCCGCCACCGCGCCCGCGCTGACGCCGCAACAGGCGCAGCAGGCACTCAATGTGCTCGAAAATCCGCGCGATCGCGCGCAGGTCGAAACGACGCTGCGTGCGATCGCGGCCGTCGGCGCGTTGAGCGCACCCGCGATCGCGGCGAGCGATGCGGCTGCGGCCAGCGCCGCGTCGGCCGCCGCGACCCCGGCCGCACTGACGTCGAACGGGCTCGCATCGATGCTCGTCCGGCAGGGATCGCGCTGGACCATCGAAATCGGCGGTGCGCTGAAGGAATCGCTGCACTCGCTGCTCGATGTCGGCTCGGTCGGCAACTGGTGGCATGACAAGCTGGTGCGCGCCGACGAGCGCGCGGATCTTGCACACGCGCTGTGGATCATCATCGCCGTGCTCGTGCCCGCGCTCGTCGTCGAATGGTTCGCGAAGCGGCTGCTGCGACGTGCGCTGACCGCAGTGGCCGCTCGGCGCGCCGACACGTCGCGCCGCACCGCGCCCGAGTCCGAGTCCGCGCCCGAGTCCGTTACACCCGACTCCGCGACGCTCGACGAAGACCACGCACCACCGGGCGCAGCCGCCCCGCCAGACGCGTCCAACGTCCCCGACGCCGCGCCCGCGTCGTCGCAAGGCCGCGGCCACGCGCGCCGCCACACCACGCTGCTGCACCGGATGCCGCGCGCGCTCGTCAGCCTTGCGTTACGGGCCGTGCCGCTGCTCGTGTTC
Source organism: Burkholderia sp. AU6039 (assembly GCF_002223365.1). Lineage (NCBI taxonomy): Bacteria > Pseudomonadati > Pseudomonadota > Betaproteobacteria > Burkholderiales > Burkholderiaceae > Burkholderia > Burkholderia sp. AU6039. The sequence goes on along the minus strand of NZ_NKFK01000005.1, from coordinate 966,861 downwards.
GTCGGCGTCGCGAGCCTGACGATGTCGGTGATCGGCGATGCGGGCGCCCCGGTCGAATCCGCGCTCGAAGCGCTGATCGACATCTACGTGATCTGCCGACTCGTCACGATCGTCAGCCGGCTGTTCTTCCAGCCCGATGCGCGGCAATTGCGGTTGCTGCACATCAGCGACGCATGGGCCGACTTCGCGCAACGCTCGATCGCGCGGATCGTGATCGTGGTCGGCACCTGCACGGCCGCGGTCGAGATCGCCGCGAACTTCGGCCTCAGCGACGCCGGTCACGTCGCGCTGCTGAAAGCCGTCGCGCTCGTCGGGCACCTGATGGTCTCGGCGCTGATCCTCCAGTGCCGCCTGCCGGTCGCCGCGCGGATCCGCGCCGCCGGCGAGGATCGCCCGTCCTTCGCGATGATCGCCAACGCGCTCGCGGACGCGTGGGCGCCCGTATCGGTCTTCATCGTGATGGCGCTGTGGTTCGTGTGGGCGCTCGACGTCCACAACGGCTACCGCGTGCTGATCACGCTCGGCGGCCGCTCGATCGCCGTGATGATCGGCATGCGGATCGTGTCGATCGTCGTGTTCGGCGCGCTCGCGCGGCTGTTCCAGGGCCGCGACGAAGATCGCACGATCGTCCATGCGCACGCGTACCGCTACTACCCGCTGCTGCGCCAGATCGTGTCGGGCGCGATCGGCATCGTGACCATCGTGCTGCTGCTGCAGATCTGGGGCGTACCGATTTTCCGCGCGTTCGAGACCGGCACGATCGGCCACCGGCTCGCGTCGGCGCTGGTGACGATCGCCATCGCGGCCATCGTCGCGCTCGTCGTGTGGGAAGCCGCGAACATCGCCATCGAGCGCCGCCTGCAGCGCTGGACGCGCGAAGGCAATCTCATGCGCGCGGCGCGGCTACGCACGCTGCTGCCGATGCTGCGCACACTGCTGTTCGTGATGATCGCGCTCGTCGTCGTGCTGACGGGCCTCAGCCAGCTCGGCGTGAACGTCGGCCCGCTGCTTGCCGGCGCCAGCATCTTCGGTGTCGCGCTCGGGTTCGGCTCGCAGAAGCTCGTGCAGGATTTCATCACCGGGATCTTCCTGCTGATGGAAAACGCGATGCAGGTGGGCGACTGGGTCACGCTCGCCGGCGTGTCGGGCACGGTCGAGTACCTGTCGATCCGCACCGTGCGGCTGCGCGCCGGCGACGGGTCGTTGTACACGATTCCGTTCAGCTCGGTGACGACCGTCAACAATACGAATCGCGGGCTCGGCAACGCGGCCGTGAAGATCAGCATTGCCTACGGCGAGGATATCGATCGCGCGATCGCGACGCTGAAGGAGATCGGTGCCGCCTTGCGCGACGATCCGAAGTACCGCGACGGCATCCTGTCGGACTTCAGCTACTGGGGTATCGACCAGGTCGACGGCGCGACGCTCGCGCTGGCCGGACAGATGCAATGCACGGACTCGACGCGCTGGAGCGTGCAGCGTGAATTCAACCGGCGGATTGCGGAGACGTTCCGCGAACGCGGCATCCGGATCGCCAATCCGCAGCGCAGCGTCGTTGCGTACGCGGACGGATCGCGGCCGGTGGTCGATGACGAAAACGGCACCCACGGCGACAGCAGCCATGCTGCCGAAGTGACGGCCCGGCCGCCGTCGCCGGCCGCACCGGAGCGCAAGCCGGGTTGACCGGCCGGGGCCGACGGCGCGCCGCGTTCAACGCGCGGCGGGCTTGCTCCCGCGCCGCGGGCCTTTCGCGGCGGGCGTCGACGCCCCCGCCTTCGCCGTGCGTTTCGCCGGCGCACCCGGCTCCCGCTTCGAGCCGGCTTCAGATTCGGCCGCCAATGCGTCGCGCTGCACGTGCCATTGCTGGAGCAGCACCCGCGTCTGCTCGGCAATCGTGTCGATCAGCAGTTCCGCGCGCTCGCCTTCGAATGCCTCCCATTCGAGCAACTGCAGTGCCGAACGCTGCGCGATGTGGAACACCGTGATCTGCCCGAACAGGCTCAGTGCACGCAGGCGCGTGACGGGATCGTTGGCCGGCCGCCCCGAGATGCGGCCGATCAGCTCGGCGCTCACGTCGTTCAGCGGCTTGCGCATGCGCTTCATCAGGATTTCGCTCGCGCTCGCCGGCTCCTGGCCGCCTTGCTCGCGTGCAAAGAACATCCGCTGGTTCATCGTCTTCGGCGCCGTGAACATCCGGTCCGACAGCGCGCGCAGCAGCCCGACGAACGCATCGATCAGCACGTCGACGTCCGCGTCCGCATCGAGCATCGCCCACGCATGGCCGACCGCCGGCGCGAACACTTCCCAGCCGTGCTCCGCGATCGTCTCCACGCACGCGCGGTACACGCCTTCCTTGTTCTCGAAGTAGTACTGGAGCGCCGGCGCGTTCACGCCGGCCATCGCGGCGATCTCGCGTGTCGATGCCCCCGCGAACCCGCGCTCGCCGAACAGTTCGATCGCCGCCTCGATGATCCGCTGGCGCGTTTCGTCGCCGCGGGCGTAGCCGCCCGCCGACGTACGGCGCAGCTTCTTCGCTTCGTTCATGCCTTCCTCGTCATTCGATCGACCGACATTCTACTTGACACAATTTTATCAACTGGAATAATTCTTCCACTTGGAATAAATTGGATGCCAGCATGTCGACGCCGCAAGACCCGCCACAGAAAGCAGATCGTCAGGAAAACGGAACAACCCCGCGCAACGGCAACGGATCGAAACGGCGCATCCTGCTCGTCGTCGCCGTGCTCGCGGCGATCGGCGGCGCCGTCTGGCTCGGCCGCTGGTGGACGGTCGGCCGCTTCATCGAAAGCACCAACGACGCGTACCTGCAGGCGGACAGCATGACCGCCGCGCCTAAGGTCGCCGGCTACGTGACCGATGTGTACGTGCGCGACAACCAGGCCGTGAAGGCCGGCGATCCGCTCGTGCGGCTCGACGTCCGCCAGTACCAGGTCGCGCTCGCGCAGTCGCTTGCGACCGTCGACGCGCGCCGCGCCGACATCGCACGCGCCGAAGCCGACATCAGCCAGCAGCATGCGAATCTCGAACAGGCAGACGCACAGGCAAAGGTGTCGCGTATCAATGCGCAGCACGCCAGCGACGAATACACGCGCTATGCGCCGCTCGCCGCGACCGGCGCGGAAACGCACGAACGCGTGGCCGACCTGAAGAGCACGCGCGATCAGGCGGCCGCGACGCTCGCCGCGAACAATGCGTCGATCGCGGCCGCCCGCACGCAGATCGCGTCGTACACCGCGCAGCTCCAGCAGGCGCGCGCGCAGCTCGAAGCCGCGCAGGCCAGCGCCGCACAGGCGCAGCTCGACCTCGACAACACGATCGTGCGCAGCACCCTCGCCGGCCGCGTCGGCGATCGCACGGTACGCGTCGGTCAATACGTGCAGCCCGGCACGCGCCTGCTGACCGTCGTGCCCGTCAACGCGATCTACCTCGTCGCGAACTTCAAGGAAACGCAGATCGGCAACATGCGCATCGGCCAGCCCGTCGAACTGCACGTCGACGCGCTGCCGGACGGCGCGCTGTCCGGCGTGGTCGACAGCTTCGCCCCCGGCACGGGCGCGCAATTCGCGCTGCTGCCGCCCGAGAACGCGACCGGCAACTTCACGAAGATCGTCCAGCGCGTGCCGGTGCGCATCCGCCTCGCCGCGGACGCCCGCGCGCAGCGCATGCTGCTGCCGGGGCTGTCGGTGACGGTCGACGTCGATACGCGCTCGGCCCGCGACGAGACGCATCATGGCTGAACCGTCCGCCACGATGCCGATGCCGCCGCACGAGGGCCGTGCGAGCGTGACCGACTGGATCGCGGTCGCGGCGGGCGCGCTCGGCGCGCTGATGGCGACCCTCGACATCTCGATCACGAACTCCGCGCTGCCGCAGATCCAGGGTGAAATCGGCGCGACCGGCACCGAAGGCACGTGGATCTCGACCGGCTACCTGATGTCGGAGATCGTGATGATCCCGCTCGCCGCGTGGCTCACGCGCGTGTTCGGGCTGCGCAATTTCCTGCTGACGAACTCCGCGCTGTTCATTGCCTTCTCGATGATGTGCGGCTGGTCGCATTCGCTGCCGATGATGATCGCCGGCCGGATCGGCCAGGGCTTCACCGGCGGTGCGCTGATCCCGACTGCACAAACCATCATCCGCACGCGGCTGCCGCTGTCGCAGTTGCCGGTCGGCATGACGCTGTTCGGCCTGATCGTGCTGCTCGGGCCGCTGTTCGGCCCCGTGCTCGGCGGCTGGCTCGCGGAGAACGTCAGCTGGAGCTGGTGCTTTTTCCTGAACCTGCCGGTGTGCCTGTTGCTGATGGCGTTGTTGATATTCGGGCTGCCGTCGGACCGCCCGCAATGGCATGCATTCCTGAACGCGGACTGGCTCGGGATCTTGGGTCTCGCGATCGGTCTGAGCTCGCTCACCGTCGTGCTCGAGGAGGGTCAGCGCGAGCGCTGGTTCGAATCGCAGATGATCGTCACGTTGAGCCTCGTATCGCTTGCCGGAATGATCCTGATCGCGTTGTCGCAGATCTTTGCAAAGCGGCCGATCATGCGGCTGTCGCTGATGCGCAACCCGCGCTACGCGAGCGTGATCGTGATCGTGTCCGCGGTCGGTGCCGGGCTGTACGGCGTGTCCTACCTGCTGCCGCAGTTCCTGGCGATCGTCGCCGGCTACAACGCGGAACAGGCGGGCGCGATCATGCTGCTGTCGGGGTTGCCCGCCTTCCTCGTGATGCCGATCCTGCCGCGCCTGCTCGGCAAGGTCGATTTCCGCATCCTCGTGATCTCGGGGCTGCTGCTGTTCTGCCTGAGCTGCATGCTCGACATCAGCCTGACCGCGCAGAGCGTCGGCCACGACTTCGTCTGGTCGCAACTGATCCGCGGCGTCGCGCAGATGCTCGCGATGATGCCGCTGAACCAGGCCTCGATGGCGGCCGTCGCACGCGAAGACTCGGGCGATGCGGCCGGGCTCTACAACATGGCACGCAATCTCGGCGGCTCGATCGGGCTCGCGATCATCGGCACCGTGATCGACCGGCGCACGACCTTCCATACGGCCGCGCTGCGCGAATCGGTGACGGCGAACTCGCTGATCGGGCAGGACCGGCTGTCCGCCTACGCGGCCAACTGGTTCTCGCACACCGGCGACCTCGCGTATTCGAACATGCGCGCGCTCGGACAGTTGGCGCAGCAGATCCAGATCCAGGCCGTCGTGATGACCTATTCCGAAACCTTTTACCTGCTGGGCCTCGCGCTGCTTGCCTGCGTGCCGCTCGCGCTGCTGCTGAGAACGCCGCGCGGGCCGCAGCCGATGTCCTCCGGCCACTGAACCGTCTTACGCGATGAAACCCTTGTCCCTGCCCCGCCGCCCCGCGCTCACGCTGTGCGCGGCCGCGTGCCTGCTCGCCGGCTGCACGGTCGGCCCCGACTATCGCGGCGCGCCCGCCGCGCCGGACGCGCCGACCTTCGTGCGCGCGCCGGCCACCGGCGTCGACCCCACGGCGCCCGCGCCGAGCGCATGGTGGCACGCGCTCAACGATCGCCAGCTCGACGACCTGATCACCGCCGCGCTCGCGTATAACCCCGATCTGCACGCGGCACAAGCCCGCTTGCGCGCATCACGCGCGCAGCTCGCGCAACAACGTGCGGCCCAGTTGCCGAAATCGTCGGCCACCGTCGCCGCCATCCGCACGCGCGAGCCGGACGTCAGCGCGCTCGGTTCGCTGCTGCCGTCGAACGGTTCGAGCCAATCGGGAGGCACCTCGCCGTCGCTGGGTGGCTCGGGCCCGCTGCAGCTCTATTCGGCAGGCTTCGACGCAACCTGGGAAATCGACCTGTTCGGCGGCACGCGCCGCGCGGTCGAAGCAGCATCTGCGCAAGCGGAAGCGGTCGACGCCGATCTCGCCGACACGCAGGTGTCGATTGCTGCCGAAGTCGCCAACGCGTACATCGACCTGCGCGATCAACAGCAGCGGCTTGCGCTGTCGCGGCGCACTGCCGAGCTGCAGCAGAAGATGCTCGAACTCACGCAGCAGCGTCGAGCGCGTGGCGTTGCCGCCGATGCCGACATCGAACGCCTGACGACGCAAGTCGAAAACACGCGTGCATCGCTGATCCCGCTCGACGCGCAGGTGACGGAATCGCTCGACCGGCTCGCGATCCTGACGGGCCGCGCGCCCGGTGCGCTCGACGCCGCACTGTCGACATCGGATGCGCCGCTGCCGACGCTACCCGGCAGCGTCGCGATCGGCGATCCGGCCACGCTGCTGAAACAGCGCCCCGACATTCGCGCGGCCGAGCGCCGGCTCGCATCGAGCAATGCGCAGATCGGCGAGCACGTCGCTGATTATTTCCCGAAGGTGACGCTGCTCGGCGATCTCGGCTTCAGCGCGACCGACCCGGGCCACCTGTTCCGCAAGCAGAACTTCACCTGGGTCGGCGCGCCGTATCTGCAATGGAACATTCTCGACTTCGGGCGTACGCGCGGTGCGGTGCGCGCGGCCGAAGCATCGCGAGACGAGGCGGAAGCGAACTATCAGAAGGCGGTGCTCGGCGCCCTGCAGGATGCCAACACGGCATTGCAGCGTTACGGGCACCAGCGCGAGCATGTCGTTGCGCTCACCAAGGTGCAGACGTCGGCCGTGCATTCCCGATCGCTGATGGACGAGCGCTATCGCGCGGGCGTCGCATCGATGATCGACCTGCTCGATACGCAACGCGAAGCGTTGGCCGCGCAGCAGAACGTGATCGCCGGCCAGGCCGAGCTGATCAAGGACTACGTGTCGTTGCAGAAGAACCTCGGGCTCGGGTGGCAGGCGGGCGCGGGTTGATGCCGGGTTGATCGGTGCCGCACGGCAGGGTTCGTCGAGGCTACTGCGGCGCCGATGCTCGCAATGCGGAGCAAGTCCAACGCACCCGCGTTCGACGCTTGTGATCGCTTCACGGCGCGCGACGCAACAACTCATTGCGCACGCAACAATATTCATCGCCTGCGTTGATGAGAACCGCACCCATGCCGCATCGACGCCGTCGCTATCGGAAACATATCGAATATCAATTAGCCAATCGTCTGACGATCTCTTCTAATTCAGTCGGCTTCCCCACCACCGATCGGATTCAAGGAGTTCCATCGTCATGTCCTCATCCTCCCATCGCGTGCTGAGACACGCAGTCGCCGCGATCTGCGTTGCACTTTCCGCGTCCCCCCATGCCGCCGAACTCACGCGAGACACGGGCGCCCCCGTCGGCGACAACGAGAATTCGCAGACGGCCGGCCCTGCCGGCCCCGTGCTCCTGCAAGACTCCGCACTCATCGAGAAACTGCAGCGCTTCGATCGCGAACGCATTCCGGAACGGGTCGTGCATGCACGCGGCACCGGCGCATTCGGCGAGTTCGTGCCGACCGCGGACATCTCGAACCTGACGAAAGCGAAGGTCTTCACACCCGGCAGCCGCACGCCCGTGTTCGTGCGCTTCTCCACCGTGATGGGCTATCGCGGCTCGCCTGAACAGGCGCGCGATCCGCGCGGTTTCGCGGTGAAGTTCTATACGCAACAGGGCAACTGGGACATGGTCGGCATCAACTGGCCCGTGTTCTTCATTCGCGACGGCATCAAGTTCCCCGACTTCGTTCACGCGAACAAGCCGAGCGCCGTGACCGGCGTGCAGGATCCGAACCTCGCATTCGACTTCTTCGCGCACACACCTGAAGCGACGAACATGCTGACGATGCTGTACACGAATGCGGGCATGCCCGATTCGTATCGTCACATGGACGGCTTCGCGGTGCACGCGTTCAAGTTCGTCAATGCGCACGGCGACGTGCACTACGTGAAGTTCCACTGGAAGAGCCAGCAAGGCGTGCACGGCCTGCGTCCGCAAGACATCAATGCATCGATCGGGCGCGACTGGAACATGATGACGAACGACCTGTACGGCGCGCTGAAGCAAGGCGACTTCCCGAAGTGGGATCTGTACGTGCAGGTGCTCACGCCGCAGGACCTGAACCGTTTCGACTTCGATGCGCTGGATGACACGAAGGTGTGGACCGGTGTGCCCGAGCGCAAGATCGGCACGATGACGCTGAACCGCGTGCCCGACAACTACTTCCAGTCGACCGAGGAATCGGCATTCGCGCCGTCGCGACTCGTGCCCGGCATCGAGCCGTCAGAAGACCGGATGCTGCAGGACCGGCTGTTCGCGTACGCCGACACGCAGATGTACCGGCTCGGCGCGAACTACATGGACCTGCCGGTCAACCGGCCCGTCGTGCCGGTGGTCAACAACAACCAGGACGGCAAGATGAACGCCGGCGACCGCAAGGGCGAGGTGAACTACGAACCGTCGACGCTGCATGAACTCGCGCCGGATCCGCAATACAAGTCCGTGCGCATGACGCTCAACGGAACGACGCAGCAGGAAGCGATCCACAAGAAGCTGCGGTTCCGTCAGGCGGGCGAGTACTACCGCAGCCTGTCGCAGCAGGACAGGGACGACCTGATCACTGCGCTGTCCGGCGACCTCGGCAAGGTGACGAACGCGCAAAACCAGTACGCGATGCTGTCGTACTTCTACAAGGCCGATGCCGACTACGGCACGCGTCTCGCGCAGGCCGTGCATGCCGACGTCGGGCAAGTGCAGGCGCTCGCCGCGAAGCTGAGCGAGAACTGATCCCGCGACTCCGGTCGCCGTCGACGTGCGGGGTTGCGCCGCGCACGTCGACCTCACCCACCCATCAGGACATCCTCATGCAATCCGAACGCCTGACGCGCGCGATCCGCTCCACCGCAACAGTCCTGGCGCTGGCCGCGCTCGCCGGTTGCGCGCACCTTCCCGACCAGCCGGCGTATGCGCCGGCCGACCCTGCCGCGCTGCGTCGCTACGACGGCGACTGGTTCGACGCCGCCCGCGTCGGCCGCGTCGACATCCTGCGCGCATTGCACGACGCCGGCTATCCCGTCGATGCCACCGACAGCCATGGCTTTACGGCCGTGATACTCGCGTCCTACGATGGCCAGCCCGCCGCGCTCGACTACCTGCTGTCGGCCGGCGCAAACGCATGCGCCGGCGACCGCCACGGCAATACGGCGCTGATGGGTGCCCTCTTCAAGAACGAACCCGACATCGCACGGCGCCTGATCGACACGCCATGCCCGATCGACCAGACTAACGGCGCCGGGGAAACCGCGCTGGGATTTGCCACGCTGTTCAACCGATTCGACCTGATTCCGCTCCTCGTCGCGCGTGGCGCGAATCCGAATCATGTCGATCGGCGCGGTCAGTCGCTGTTGCAGCTCGCGCGGTCGCACGACAACACGGAAGCCGTGGACGCGCTGCAGCATGCAGGTGCGCGGCAGTAGCTTCATGCCCTGCTTCCTGATGCCCGCGTGCTCGCCTTGCTTCACCGCGACCCAGCGATTCGAGTCACGCCTCGAACACGATCGGCGAATTGCGCCCATTACGCATCAAACCGGAAATGATCGGCAATTCGCATTCCGCATTACTTTCTGTGGTGGCCTCGAATATTACAAAACACTGCCAATATTTTCAAAAGCATTGCGCCTATTCGCTTTAATTTAGTTTCATATAATCAAAAAAAGTTTGACACCTCGCTTTCGTTCTTGATACCGTCCGATGCAAGCAATCTGACGAATTGCTCACTACGCAATCGCTTCCGCTCGACGTTTTTTTCGCTTTCGCCGCACCGCAGTGCTCGCCGCCGGCCGCATCGTTCGCGCGCCGACGCATGCAACATCCCGATGTATCTCATTGGACAACTGCCATCCGGCAGCGGGTCGAAGGATCGAATCAAATGAGCAGGACAACGAAACTGTTGCTCTAGCAACCCCGCCCGCGTCACGTCCGGCGCAGTTGCGTCGTATCGCGGCGCAGCCTTCCCGTTACCGCGTTTTCCGTATTTTGCCCCCGGAGAAAAGACACCGTTCCGGATCGGGCGAAAGGCCCTGTCGCGTCCGTGCCATCCGCACGCGTGCGACAGAAATCAGCGGTGCATGACCCGCACCGCTGTCGACCGTTGTTGTTCGTGCTGTTCGATGTTCAACCGGAGGGGTAATTCAAATGAATCAGGTTGCAGACAAGAATCAAAAGCACAATCGCTTCGTCAAACTCGCCTTCGCCGCCGCGGCCGCCGCATCGTTCGGCATGGCGACCGCCCACGCCGCGCCTGCGGCCGGCTGGACGGAAACGCACACCAAGGGTTTCCTGCCGCTCGTGCAGCAGAGCGAAGCCGGTACGGCCGGCGCGCCCGCCGCGAGCACGGCGGCGGCTGCAGCAGCCGCCGTCGAGATGGCGCCGGGCGAGTCGGTGGACATCGTGCTCGGGCTGAACCTGCGCAACGAGGCGCAACTCGACCAGTATCTGCACGACCTGCATACGCCTGGTTCGCCGCACTACCGGCAGTTCCTCACGCCGGCGCAGTTCGCGTCGCAATATGCGCCGACCGACCAGCAGGTCGCCTCGGTCGTCGCGCATCTGCGCAAGGCGGGCTTCGTGAACATCGTCGTCGCGCCGAACCGTCTGCTGGTCTCCGCGTCCGGCACCGCGGCCACCGTCAAGTCCGCGTTCCGCACGACGCTCAAGCGCTTCACGCGCAACGGCCGCAGCGTCTACGCGAACACCGACGCCGCGCAAGTGCCGAACGCGATCGGCGGCGTCGTGGGTTCGGTGCTGGGCCTGCAGAACGTCGAGCTGATGCACACGGGCGCGGGCAGCCAGCCGCAAGGCAACACCAGCAACCTGACGATTCCGGCCGGCGCATCGGCGGTGCCGCACAACCCGACCGAATTCTCGTCGATCTACGGCGGCGACGGCACGCCGACCGCGTCGCAGACCACCGTCGGCATCATTTCCGAAGGCGACCTGTCGCAGACGGTAAGCGACCTCAATACATTCGCTGCAAACAACAGCCTCGGCACGATCAGCAGCAGCATCGTGAAGACGGGCCCGTCCGGCAGCTCATACACCGACACCGACGGCACCGTCGAATGGAACCTCGACAGCCAGTCGATCGTCGGCGCGGCCGGCGGCAGCGTGAAGCAGGTCGTGTTCTACGTCGCGCCGTCGATGACGCTCACGGCGATCACCGCCGCGTACAACAAGGCCGTGACCGACAACGTCGCAAAGGTGATCAACGTATCGCTCGGCGTATGCGAATCGTCCGCGAACAGCACCGGCTCGCAGGCCACCGACGACACCATCTTCAAGCAGGCAGTCGCGCAGGGGCAAACCTTCTCGGTATCCGCCGGCGACCATGGCGCGTACGAATGCGCGAGCGGCACGCCGTCGCGCTCGACCTATACGGTGAGCGAGCCGGCAACGTCGCCGTACGTGATCGCGGTGGGCGGCACGACGCTGTTCACCAATACGTCGACCAACGCGTACAACAGCGAGATCGTCTGGAACGATCCGAGCTGGCAGCCGGGCACCGTGTGGTCGACGGGCGGCGGGTACAGCAAGTACGAAGCCGCGCCGTCGTGGCAATCGTCGAGCCTCACGGGATCGACCAAGCGCGCACTGCCCGACGTCGGCTTCGACGCGGACCTGCGCACCGGCGCGATTCTCGTCGTCAACGGCCAGACGTCCGACACGCTGTGGGGCTCCGGCTACCTCAACAACGAAGGCGGCACGAGCCTCGCCGCGCCGATCTTCACAGGCATCTGGGCGCGCCTGCAGTCCGCCAACAACAATGCGCTCGGGTTCCCCGCGTCGAGCATCTACAAGTACTTCCCGAGCAACGCGGCGCTACTGCACGACGTCACGTCCGGCAACAACGGCAGCGGCACCTACGGCTACAAGGCGAAGGCCGGTTGGGACGCGACGACGGGCTTCGGCAGCGTGAACATCTCGAAGCTGAACACGTTCATCCAGAGCACATCGGATTTCGCACGCTGATGGAAAGATGACCGCCCCGGTTCCGCATGCGCACCGCAGCGCATGCATGGAACCGGATGTGATCGCTTGAACAACCCGTGAGGGCCGCAAGGCCTTCGCGGGTTTTTTGTGTTCCGCGCAATCTCGAGGCGCAACCTCCGGCGCGACGATGCCTTCTCCAACCTTCCAATCGTTGCACAAGCAACTTTCATGTCCATTACCCGGGTAGTGCCGGCCCGCTTACGGACTGCAAGGTACACACTGTTACACAACGCGCAGACAACTTCCGCGCGTGTCGTGCGTTTAACTGGATATATCGATTCGTCGCGGGACAACCACGCTGCGAGCACGACCCTGCCGCCGGCCCCGGCCGATGCCCCCGGAGCATGCGCTGACGGCCGCGGCACAGTGCTCACGCCGATCGCGCGGCCCGCGTGCCTGCCAACGCCGACACAACCCCGAACGAACAACATGAACCACACACGTGCACACCGCCCCGTCAGAACGTTGATCGCATCGTCCCTCATCGTGTCGCTGCTCGGCCTCTCGGCCTGCAACAAGAGCGGCGACAGCAGCGCCGCCGCTCCGGCCAGCAACGCAAGCGCGGCCGCCGCGGCCCAGCCCGCGTCGACGCCCGTCGCCTACACGCCGCCGACTGCCGACCAGCTCTACCAGATGGTCGCGCCGATCGCACTGTTCCCCGACAAGCTCGTCGCGCTGGTGCTTGCGGGTGCAACCTATCCGGACCAGGTCACGGCCGCCAACAACTGGGTCATGCAGAATCCGTCGTTGAAGGGACAGCCACTCGCCACCGCCGCCGATACGCAGCCGTGGGATCCGTCCGTCAAGGCATTGACCGCGTTCCCCGCGGTGCTGTCGCAGATGGCATCGAACCCGGCGTGGACCACGTCGCTCGGCCAGGCCTACTACAACGACCCGACCGACGTGATGAACGCGATCCAGGTGATGCGCCAGCGCGCGCAGACGTCCGGCCATCTGCGCTCGGACGGCCAGATGCGGGTCACGCAAGTCGCGCAGGCCGCACCGACTGGTTATACGCCGGCTACCGACGCGCCCGTGGTCTATTCCGGGCCGGCGATCGTGCCGCCGCCCGCGCAGGCCATCGAGATCGAATCGGCACAGCCCGAGGTCGTCTATGTCCCGTCGTACAACCCGACGGTCGTCTACGGCGAGCCGGTTTCGGCCTACCCCGGCTACGTGTACCGGCCGCCTTCATACAGCACGGGGGAAGTCGTTGCCGCCGGCGTGATCACGTTCGGCGTCGGCATCGCCGTCGGCGCCGCGATCTTCGGGCATCACGACTGGGGCTGGCATGCATGGGGCATGAACTGGGGCGCGCCGCGTCCGGAAGGCCCCGGCTGGAACGGCGGCTGGCAGCGCCCGGCCGTGGTGTACAACCACACCACGTACGTGTCGAAGTCGACCACCGTGATCAACAACATCACCAACATCCGCAACACGCGAATCACGAACAACTACGGCGGCAACGTCACCAACAATACGACGAACACGACGATCGAACGCAACACGATGCAGCCGGGTGCGGAGCCCATGCGCGGGCAGGCCATGGCGCAACACCCTGGCGCCGTGCCGATGACGATGCCGCACTTCGGCGCGAACGACGCGCGCCCCGGCGCGCGCCCGTCGCCTGGCGCGTTCGCACAGAACCGTGCGAACGAACCGCATGCCGAGGCACCGGCGCAACATGCGCCTGACGCGATGCGCGAAGAGCGGCAGCAGGCCATGCAGCAGGCGCACGCCGCGCAGGAAAATCGTGCGGCCGCCCAGCAGCAATTGCAGCAGCAACGCGAGGCGATGCAACAGCACAACGCAGTACAACAGCAGCAACGCGAGGAAATGCAGCAACACAACGCAGCCGAGCAACAGCAGCGCGAGGCGTTGCAGCAACACAATGCGGAGCAGCAACGCCAGCGCGAAGCCATGCAGCATCGCAACGAGACTCTGCAGCACGTGCAAAAAGAGACGCCACAGCACAACGAAGCGCAACCACAGGAACACGCGGCAGCGCAGCCGCGGCAACCGGCCCCCGAGCACGCACCCGCACCGCATCCGCACCCTGCGGAGTCGCATCCGCCACACGAGACGCATGAGCATCGCGCCGAGTGAAATGCTCGCCGTGACGGCAGTGCGGTATTCGCACTGCCGGCGGCGAAATCGCGTCTCGTTGCCGTGCGAACGCAGCTCGGCGCAACATTCCGCGCGCCACCATTCTCAGCGAAACCGCACGGCCCTGCCGTGCAACTTACTCCTCCCAGTTCCGGACATAATCCGGCACCGGCACGCTGCCCTCGGCATGGACCGGCGCACCGCGCGTCATTTTCAGCGGCAGGATCCCCGTCCAGACAGCAAGCGCGAGATCTTCGTCCTTGTCGGACGGCATTGAGTCGCTGACCTTCACGGCTGCTTCCGCAAGCGCAATCCGCAGCACGCTGGTCGCATTGATTTCTTTCTCGTTGCCGGGCCGCGCGTCATGCCTGCGACCGGGTGCGATCTTGTCCATCAATGCATCCAGCGCCGCCAGCTTGTCCACACTGCCCTCCACCATCTCGAACCGCCCGTAGATCACCGCGGATCGATAATTCATCGAATGGTTGAAAGCCGATCTGGCCAACACGAGACCGTCCAGCAACGTCATCGCGACGGAGGCCGGCGTGCCCGCCGCCAGCGCCTTGATCATCCGGCTGCCGTTCGACCCGTGAATATAGAGGTAATCGCCCCGTCTCCAGTGTGCGGTCGGGATGCAGTGCGTGTCCTCGCCCGAACCGAATGCGATGTGGCACACGTAGGCCTCGTCCACGATGCGATGAAGCATCTCGCGATCGTGGCTTGCCAGCTCCGGCAGGCGACGAATGGTGGTGCGGGATGTGGGGGAGATGACGGTCTGGTCTTTCATGTTTCGCTTTCCTGTTTTCACACCCTTGCGCGCATCGAGCGGCCCGCGTTTCGGCCAGGCGCAGGCACTCACTCGAAATATATTTGCACTACGAAGTTAATCGAATCGAACGCTACCGCTTGCACGCGCGAATGACCGGTCGATCAGCCCATCGACAGTCGCTGGCCAAATCGATCAAAATACGCGCGCGGCTATCCGTGACGATCGCTGGACATGCCCGCGCACCGGCCGGCGACACGGGAACGTGAACGATACGACGCGCGTCGCATCTTCAAAAGAACCAGCTCACCCAAAAATTCTGGAACCAGCCCATGGATCTCGCGCTGCTCGTCTCATCGCTTTCCAGACAGGACGGCACGACACGACACAGCCAGCAGGAAGCCCTCTACCGGAGCCTGCGCAACATGCTGCTGGACGGGCACATCCCGCCCGGCACGCGGCTCGTGTCGACGCGCGTGCTCGCGGCCGAGCTGGGCATCGCGCGCAACTCGGCGGTCTATGCGTACGAGCGCCTTGCCGAGGAAGGCTTCGTGGCGGCCACGCGCAACGGGACGATCACACGATGGGACGGGTGCGGCCGTTCCACCACAGAGCCCGAACGCGGCCCGGCCCCGGTTCGATTGTCCGAGCGCGTGCATGGGCTGGAGAACGCCGATCCCGAACCCGAACGCATGCTGCCGTTCGTTCCCGGCCTCCCTTCGCTCGATGAATTCCCCGTCGCTCAATGGCGCCGTTGCATCGAGCGCGCGTGGAGAGTCATCCAGCCCGCTCAGCTCGCCTACGGCCCGGTCGAAGGGCTGCCCGAATTGCGGCGTGCCGTGGCCGCCTACATCCGGGTCTCGCGCGGCGTGCGCTGCGAAACAGGCCAGGTATTCATCACCGACGGCACGCAAAGCAGCCTCGAACTGTGCGCGCGCATGCTGGCGAATCCTGGCGAATATGGCTGGCTCGAGAACCCCTGCTACAACGGCGCCCGAACCGCATTCCGGTCGACCGGGCTGGAGCTCGTGCCGATCGAGGTCGACCACGAAGGCATGGCGCCAAACGACGAACAATGGCGCACCCGGCCGCCCCGGCTGATCTATACGACACCGTCGCACCAGTACCCGCTCGGCGCGCTGATGAGCCCCCGTCGGCGCGCGGCGCTCGTCGAGCGCGCACGTGCGTGCGGCGCGTGGATCATCGAGGACGATTACGACAGCGAGTTCCGCCACGGCGGCCAGCCCCTGCCCGCGATCCAGGGCCTCGATGCCGACGCACCGGTCTGCTATCTCGGCACCTTCAGCAAGACGATGTTTCCCGCCCTCCGGCTCGGCTTCATGGTGGTACCGCCGACGCTGGTCGATCGCTTCACCCGCACGCTGCGCGAACTCGTCCATCGCGGCCACTCGGCCGATCAACTGGCGATGGCCGAATTCATCGACACCGGCCTCTTTGCACGACACCTGCGCAGGATGAGGACGCTGTACGCCGAGCGTCGGAGCAGCCTCGAAGCCGCACTCGCCCGCCACCTCGGGGCCGTGCTGGGCATTCGCGAAAGCGCGGGCGGCATGCATCTGTCGGCCAATCTCGCGATGCCGCTGCACGACACCGACGTCGCCCGCGCCGCAGCCGCGCATGGCCTGCTGCTTCAGCCGCTGAGCAGCTATCGGGTCGGCGACGGCCGCTCATACAACGGCTTCGTGCTGGGCTATTCCGGGCTTAACGACGCGACGATCGAAGCCGCGACGAGGCAGCTCGCAGCCATCATCGAGCAACACGGCCGCACGCGCGGCTGAATGTCGCGCGCGGCATCGTTGCTCACAGTTGCGACTCGAGCGGAAACAGCCCGAGGAACCAGACTTCCATCCGCCGCGCAGCAGACACTTCCGGTTCGTGATCGAGCTCGGTGACCTTCCCGTCCGAATCGGTCTGAATCCACTTGAGCCGCCCTTTGCCCGCCGGATCGGTTCTCAGCTCGACCCGCCACGCGATGCGATCGAGCCGTGCCTCCAGATCGTTGGCCACCTGCGACGCAATCGCCGGACTCTCGCAGTAAACGCCGATCTCCGTATTGAGATTCAGCGAGCGCGGATCGAGATTCATCGACCCGATGAAAATGCTCTTGTGATCGAACACGTAGGTCTTGGCATGCAGCGATGCGCGCGACGACCCGATGATGACCTGCTTCGAGATACTCTTGTCACCCGACGGCCGCCGCTCGTAAAGCCGCACGCCGGCCGCCACGAGATCGCTCCGATAGTGCCGGTAGCCCGCATGCACGGCCGCGACGTCGGTCGACGCGAGCGAGTTGGTCAGCACCGTCACGCGCACGCCACGCGCCGTGAGCGCGCGCAGCCGCTCGACGACCTCCTTGCCCGGCACGAAATACGGCGACACGATCAGCAGGTCATGTTCGGGCTGCAACGCGAGCGCCCGCAGCTGCGGCATCAGGTGTCCGTCGCTGTCCTTCGGCGCATGCGCGATCTTCGACGGATCGTCGTACAGCACCGTCGCGTGCCCCCACGACAGTTCCGTGCCCTGCCCGTGAACGATCCGGTCGAGCCGCTGTCTGGCCTCGAGCACGTACGGATTGTCTTCCATGGCCCTCAGGTAGTCGCGCAACCGTTCGCGCTCGCGGTCCAGCCCACCCGGCGCCGCATCGTGCCCGACCAGCGCACTGATCGGGTACGCGTACGGGGAATTCCAGAACGTATCGAATTCGGTCGAAATGTCCTTCACGACCGGGCCGTGAACGACGACATCGAGATCGCCGAACTCCAGCATCGACGATGCGCCGAAATACTCGTCGCCGATATTGCGGCCACCGACGATCGCCGCCTGGTTGTCCGCGATCATCGCCTTGTTGTGCATGCGACGATTGACGCGCGAGAACTCGAACACCGTGCCGATCTTCTTGAACCGGCGCGTGGCGACCGGATTGAAGAGCCGGATCTCGATGTTCGGATGCGAACTGATCTCGAGCAGCTTGCGGTCATCCGCGTTCGTGCCGAGGTCGTCGAGCAGCGCACGCACGCGCACGCCGCGATCGGCCGCGCGAATGATCGCATCGGCCAGTTCGTGCCCGGTCAAGTCGTCATGCCAGATGTAGTACTGAAGATCGATCGAGCGGTCCGCGCGATCGGCGAGCAACACGCGCGCATCCAGCGCGTCGACCGGGTCGGTCAGCAGATGAAACGCGTCCTGCCCCGGATGCGTACTGGCCTGCTGCTGGAACGCGACACCCAGCCGCGTGTTGTCCGTATCGGTGTACGCGTGCGTCGGCGCGCGATCTGCCTGCGGCGGCAGGCTCGCGCATGCAACGAGCGCCAGCAACGAAAGAAGCGCACCCCACGAACGCAGCATGGTCATGATTGCCGTCCCACTCCCGGCCGAAGTCTGTTTGTTCTCGCCGCCGGATGGATCGCGGGGCTGTTTGGCTTGCCTTGGGCCGCAATCGGTATCGCGTGTGAAACGGCCGCGCTACAGCATACTTCGATTGACGGCGACGCGGCACCCTCTCGGTACTTTCCTGATCACGACATGGGTCACGCGCCCACGCAAAGAAAAACCCGCGACGCATGAAGCCATCGCGGGTTTTCGGCATGCCGCGCGAACGCGCGCATGAAATATGGTGGGCCCGGCGGGGTTCGAACCCGCGACCAATCGATTATGAGTCGACTGCTCTAACCGCTGAGCTACAAGCCCTGATGAGAAGCGAAGCGTGTCACACGCTGCCCCGACGAAGAAGCCGGGCCGGCATTGTAACAACAAAGGAGAGAAACGCCACCGGCATCACGCGGATGCCGGTGGCGTTCGCAGGAGAGACGCTGGAAAATCAGTTCCCTTCGAGGAACGACTTCAGCTTGTCGGAACGGCTCGGGTGACGCAGCTTGCGCAGCGCCTTGGCCTCGATCTGACGGATCCGCTCACGCGTGACGTCGAACTGCTTGCCGACTTCCTCGAGCGTGTGATCGGTGCTCATCTCGATACCGAAGCGCATCCGCAGCACCTTCGCCTCGCGCGGCGTCAGCGAATCAAGCACGTCCTTCACGACGTCGCGCATGCTCGCATGCAGCGCGGCATCCGCCGGCGCGACCGTGTTGGTGTCCTCGATGAAGTCGCCGAGATGGGAATCGTCGTCGTCACCGATCGGCGTTTCCATCGAGATCGGCTCCTTCGCGATCTTCATGATCTTGCGGATCTTGTCTTCCGGCATCTCCATCTTCTCGGCGAGCGTTGCCGGATCCGGCTCGAGACCGGTTTCCTGCAGGATCTGCCGCGAGATGCGGTTCATCTTGTTGATCGTCTCGATCATGTGAACCGGAATACGGATCGTGCGCGCCTGGTCCGCGATCGAGCGCGTGATGGCCTGACGGATCCACCACGTCGCATAGGTCGAGAACTTGTAGCCACGACGGTATTCGAACTTGTCCACCGCCTTCATCAGGCCGATGTTGCCTTCCTGGATCAGGTCGAGGAACTGCAGGCCGCGGTTCGTGTACTTCTTCGCGATCGAGATCACGAGACGCAGGTTCGCCTCGGTCATTTCGCGCTTCGCCTGGCGCGCCTTCAGTTCGCCGGCCGCCATCTGACGGTTGGTTTCCTTCAGGTCCTTCAGCGGCAGCACGACGCGCGCCTGCAGGTCGAGCAGGCGCTGCTGCTGTTCGCGGATCGCCGGGATGTTACGCGACAGCACCGCGCTGTACGAATGGCCTTCGGCCATGATCTTCTCGGCCCAGTCGAGATCGGTCTCGCTGCCCGGGAAACGCGCGATGAATTCCGAGCGCGGCATGCCGCACTTGTCGACGACGATGTGCAGGATCTGGCGTTCGACCTGACGCACTTCGTCCACCTGCGCACGCAGCGTGTCGCACAGGCGTTCGACGGTACGCGCGGTGAAGCGGATCGTCATCAGTTCGGTCTGGATCGTTTCCTGCGCCTTCAGGTAGGCCTTCGACTTGTAGCCTTCCTTTTCGAATGCGCGGCGCATCTTGTCGAACCACTCGCTGATCTGCGAGAACTTCTCGAGCGACGCACGCTTGAGGGCTTCGAGCTGGGCGGCATTGGCCGATGCCTGCGCGGCACCGTCATCTTCCTCCTCTTCCTCTTCTTCCTCTTCCTCTTCGGCTTCCTCGTCCTCGTTCTCGATGGCTTCCGCTTCCTTCGCGGAGAAGCCGTCGGTATCGGCGGAGTCCGAAGCATTCGGATCGAGCAGGCCGTCGACGAGCTCGTCGACGCGGATCTCTTCGTTCGCGACGCGTTCGGCCATCGCGAGGATGTCGGCAATCGTCGTCGGGCACGCGGAGATGGCCATCACCATGTGACGCAGGCCGTCCTCGATCCGCTTCGCGATCTCGATTTCGCCTTCGCGCGTGAGCAGCTCGACCGTGCCCATTTCACGCATGTACATCCGGACCGGATCGGTCGTGCGGCCGAATTCCGAATCGACGGTGGACAGCGCGACTTCCGCTTCCTCTTCGACTTCATCGTCCGACGACGCGGCGGGCGCGTTGTCGTTCAGGAGCAGCGTTTCCGCGTCCGGCGCCTGCTCGTAGACCGCCACGCCCATGTCGTTGAACGTGCCGATGATGCCTTCGAGGGCTTCGGTCTCGGTGAAGTTGTCCGGCAGGTGGTCGTTGATTTCGGCGTACGTCAGGAAGCCGCGCTCCTTGCCGAGCTTGATCAGCGCGCGCAGTTTCACGCGGCGCTCTTCGAGCTCCTCGGCCGTACCAGGCGTGCTCGTCGCGAACGCTTCCTTCAGTAGCGCCTTTTCCTTGGCGCGACGATCGCGCACCTTGGATTTGCCCGGGGCAGCCGCCGCTGCTGCGGGCTGCTCGTCGCTCTGATTTGCGTCGTCTTCGACGGATACTTCGTTCAGCTTTTTGGTCATGGAGTTCGCCGTACCGGCTATATCGACTCGCGGCTGCTGGACGACAGCCGGTTGAACCGTGGGTGCATGAGTAGTACGTACTGCCGTTTCGTCCGCGGCGGCAGTCGTGTCCCTTGCGCTTTTCGCACTTGCCCGCTTCGCCGCCGGCTTGGCCGGCCCGGAGTCGGGTCTGGCGGCAGCCCGTGTTCTGGCTGCCGGCGCCGGCGCAGCCTGAGCAGTGCCGGCCGCGGTTTTCTTTCCTGCTGGGGCTGACGTGGCTGAAGACGTTGTCCTGGTGGAAGAAGCAGACTTGGCCGCTGTGACCTTTTTGGTCGGCTCCGTCGAGCCCTTGCCTGTTGCTTTCTTTCCGCCTGTCGTCTTTGCCATCGCGATTCTCGCCTCTGCTTGGAAAACAAACCGCTGGAAACCTTATATTATAGCACGCTGGGGAGCCCTCTCTAAGCTCTCCAGCCGCCTACAGCCCGAGCCGACGCTTCATGTCGGTTCGCTGCTGGTTCAATTCCGTCAATTCGGCCAATTCCTCGGGTGTGAAGGTAGATTGCCGCGCCAGCCTGTCAAGCCGGTCGCAGCAAGCGTCGTAACGCATCTTGAGCACCGCCGCCTGCAGTTCCTCCCCCGCGATCCGTTCCTGTTCACGCTGCCGCTCGGGCACCGTCTCGTCTTCCGGATTCTGTAACAGCAAGTCGCGGACGTTTTCATCATAGTCCAGAATTTCGCGGAAGATTTCCTCGTAAGTCGCTCCATTCGAGGACGTCCGCAGGACATCCGACAGCAGCCGGAACTCCGCGCCTTCGCCCAGCGCGCGCGCATGATCGACGACTTCCGCGAACAGCTCGCCGATGCGCGGCAATGCGCGCAGGGTAGCCAACTGCTCATCGTCGAGCTGCGACGCGATGCGCGGATGCATCACCAGCGTGCGCAATGCACGCTTTTCACTGTCCGTCACGCGGCGCCGCTCGCTGCGCGGGGGCGCCTGGCGCGGCGGTGCCGCGATCCGCGTATCGACGTCGGACAGCGCCGCGACCTCTTCGAACGGGATATCGAGGCGGTCGGCGAACATGTGCATGATCTGCGCGCGCAACGCGTTCGCGGGCAGCGCCTGCAACAACGGCTTCGCATCGAACAGCGCCTTCGCGCGGCCTTCCGGCTGATCGAGCGCCTTGCCGGAAATTGCTTCGTTCAGCAAAAATTGCGACAACGGCATCGCGCGCTCGACCTGCTCGGAGAACGCCGCCTCACCGAACTCGCGCACATAGCTGTCCGGATCGTGCTCGGCCGGCAGAAAAAGGAACCGGATCGTGCGGTTGTCCCCCGCATGCGGAAGGCAGGCCTCGAGCGCTCGCCGGGCCGCTCGCCGCCCGGCTGAATCCCCGTCGAAGCTGAAAATGACCGTATCGGTCTGGCGCAGCAGCTTCTGCACGTGAATCGGCGTGCACGCGGTACCGAGCGTCGCGACCGCGTTCGGGAACCCGAGCTGGGCGAGCGCGACGACGTCCATGTAGCCTTCGACGACCAGCACGTACTTGCGCTCGCGAATCGCGAGCCGCGCCTCGAACAGGCCGTACAGCTCGCTGCCCTTGTTGAACAGCGGGGTTTCAGGCGAGTTCAGGTACTTCGGCTCGCCGCTGCCGAGCACGCGCCCGCCGAAGCCGATCACCTGGCCCTTCACATTGCGGATCGGGAACATGATCCGCTCGCGGAACCGGTCGTAGCGGCGCGCGACGCCCTGCGCATCGGTCTTCTCGCTGACGATCACGAGCCCCGACTCGACGAGCGACTCGTCGCGATAATCCGGGAACGCGGCCTCGAGGTTCTGCCAGCCGTCCGGCGCATAACCGAGCCCGAAGCGCGCGGCAATCTCGCCGGTCAGGCCCCGGTTCTTCAGGTACTGGATCGCGACGGTCGCGCCGCGCAACTGCTTGCGGTAGTAGTCGCACGCGGCGGTCATCGCATCGGACAACGCAGTCGCGACCGATTTCGACACCGGCGCCGGATAGTCACCGCCACCGCCGCCGCCCCCACCGCCGCCACGCATCGACGGCTCGTGCGGCACGGTCAGCCCGACGGACTGCGCGAGATCCTGCACGGCCTCCGGGAACGTGAGCCCCGCGTGTTCCATCAGGAAGCCGATCGCGGTGCCGTGCGCCCCGCAACCGAAGCAGTGATAGAACTGCTTGGTTGGACTAACGGTAAACGACGGGCTCTTCTCGTTATGGAACGGGCACAGCCCCATGAAATTGGCGCCGCCCTTCTTGAGCTGCACGTACTTGCCCACCACGTCGACGATATCGACGCGGTTCAGCAAGTCCTGCAGGAACGAATGCGGAATCACCGTGGGATCGAGCGAAAAAAGACAATACGACACCCCGGCGCACGCACCGCGCGCCGGGGAAACAGGTGTTACTTCGTGAGCGCGGCCTTGACCAGCGCGGAAATGGCCGTCATGTCGGCGCGGCCGGCGAGCTTGCCCTTCAGCACGCCCATCACCTTGCCCATGTCCTGCGGGCCGGCGGCGCCCGTCTGCGCGACCGCTGCCTGGACTTCGGCGGCCACCTCGGCCTCCGACAGCTGCTCGGGCATGTAGCCGCTCAGCACGACCAGTTCGGCCTGCTCCTTCGCGACGAGGTCGTCACGGCTGGCGGCCTGGAACTGGCTGATCGAATCCTTGCGCTGCTTGATCATCTTGTCGATCACGGCCGTGATGCCCGCGTCGTCGAGGGTGATCTGATCGTCGACTTCGCGCTGCTTGATCGCGGCCATCAGCAGGCGAATCGTTGCCAGGCGCTCGCTGTCCTTCGCGCGCATCGCGGCCTTCATGTCTTCGCTGATCTGCTCTTTCAAACTCATCTTTCACCCGGGAAGGAAACGTGAATCCGACGCCCGCCAAAGGGCGTCAACACAAAAACCCGCTTGGGACAATGTCTCAAGCGGGTTGCTCGAATCCGGCATCGGCGGCTCGCCCGATCGGTCGCACGATCATGCTCGATCTTTCGCGATCACCTGATCGCACGGAGTCGCCGGTGCGCCGCTCAGCGAACCGCGCGGCGCCCAATCGTTCAGTACAGCTTCTTCGGCAGTGTCTGGCTGCGGATGCGCTTGTAATGACGCTTCACTGCAGCAGCCTTCTTGCGCTTGCGCTCCGCGGTCGGCTTCTCGTAAAACTCGCGCGCACGAAGCTCGGTCAACAGACCATTCTTCTCGATCGTACGCTTGAAGCGACGCATTGCAACTTCGAACGGCTCGTTCTCTTTAACGCGAATGATCGTCATGATCCGACACGAATAAAGGTTTGCAGGGAAAGACTACCGAGTATAGCAGAGCGATTGCCTAAAGGCACGGGGCCCGGCCCCGCCAAAACGGCGTCGGCCCAGCCCCGTCAGGCGCCGCGCGCATACTCCGCCGCGGCCTGTCCGGCCGCCGTGCCGGACGCCCACGCCCACTGGAAGTTGTAGCCGCCGAGCCAGCCCGTCACGTCCACCGCCTCGCCGACGAAGAACAGCCCCGGTACGCGTGCGCTCATCATCGTCGTCGACGACAGGTCGCGCGTATCGACCCCGCCCTTCGTCACTTCGGCCTTCTTGTAGCCCTCGGTGCCGTTCGGCGTCAGCGTCCAGCCGGACAGCGCGCCGCCGATCTGGCGCAGCGTCTTGTCGGGCAGGTCCGCGAGCCGCGCGTCGGCCGCGACGCGATGCGTGTCGAGCCACGCATGCGCGAGGCGCGACGGCACCCAGTCGGCGAGCAGCGAACCGATCTGGCGCTTCGACGTGCGCTTCGCGTCGAGCAGGTCGGCCACCGTGTCGCGCTGCGGCAACAGATCGACGCGAATCGGGTCGCCGGGCTGCCAGTAACTCGAGATCTGCAGGATCCCGGGCCCGGACAGACCGCGATGGGTCAGCAACAGGTCCTCGACGAATTCGCCGCCGCGCTTCTTGTCGCCGGTCGACACGCGCACCTCGAGCGATACGCCGGACAACGCCGCGAACGGCTCCCAGTCCTGCTGCGCGAACGTCAACGGCACGAGCGCGGGCCGCGTGTCGATGAGCTTGTGACCGAACTGCTTGGCGATCCGGTAACCGAAGTCGGTAGCGCCGATCTTCGGGATCGACAGGCCGCCGGTCGCGATGATCAGTGCGCGCGCACCGATCGTCCCCGCCTGCTGCGTGTCGAGCGTGAAGCCGTCGGACGGCGCGTGGCGCACCGCGTCGACGACGACGGGCCGGCGCCACGCGATACCGCCCGCGTCGCACTCGTGCTTCAGCACGTCGATGATCGCGTCGCTGCCGTGGTCGCAAAAGAGCTGGCCCTTGTGCTTTTCGTGCCAGGTCACGTGATGGCGCTTGAGCAGCCCGAGGAAGTCGCGCGGCGTATAGCGCGCCAGCGCCGAGCGCGCGAAATGCGGATTCGACGACAGATAGTTGTCGGGGCCGGCGTACAGGTTCGTGAAGTTGCAGCGGCCGCCGCCCGAGATGCGGATCTTCTCGGCAAGCCGCGGCGCGTGATCGATCAGCACGACGCGGCGGCCGAGTTGCCCGGCCACCGCGGCGCTCATCATTCCGGCGGCGCCCGCGCCGATCACGGCGATGTCATAAGTTTCCATGGCGCGGATTGTACCTGCCCGGCATCCGGCCCGGGCCGCTGCCAGCGGGGGCAGGCCCTCGCCTGCTATACTTTCCGGTTACGTTGACCTTCCTGCGGCGCGCCCGATACGGCGTGCCCTGCCCGTACCCATGCTCGTTCTCGGCATCGAAAGCTCCTGTGACGAAACCGGCCTCGCGCTCTACGACACGCAGCGCGGCCTGCTCGCGCACGCGCTCCACTCGCAGATCGCCATGCACCGCGAATACGGCGGCGTCGTGCCCGAGCTCGCATCGCGCGACCACATCCGCCGCGCGCTGCCGCTGCTCGAGGAAGTGATGGCGCAAAGCGGCACGCGCCGCGACGACATCGACGCGATCGCGTTCACGCAGGGCCCCGGCCTCGCCGGCGCGCTGCTGGTCGGCGCGAGCATCGCGAATGCGCTCGCGCTCGCCTGGAACAAGCCGACCGTCGGCATCCACCACCTCGAAGGCCACCTGCTGTCGCCGCTGCTCGTCGACCAGCCGCCGCCGTTCCCGTTCGTCGCGCTGCTGGTGTCCGGCGGCCACACGCAACTGATGCGCGTGACCGACGTCGGCGTGTACGAGACGCTCGGCGAAACGCTCGACGACGCGGCCGGCGAAGCATTCGACAAGACGGCCAAGCTGATCGGCCTTGGCTACCCGGGCGGCCCGGAAGTGTCGAAGCTCGCCGAAACCGGCACGCCGGGTGCGGTCGTGCTGCCGCGCCCGATGCTGCATTCGGGCGACCTCGACTTCAGCTTCAGCGGCCTGAAGACGGCCGTACTCACGCAGATGAAGAAGTTCGAAGCGGCGAAGCTCGAAGGTGAAGCACTCGAACGCGCGAAGGCCGACCTTGCGCGCGGCTTCGTCGACGCGGCCGTCGACGTGCTCGTCGCCAAGTCGCTCGCCGCGCTGAAGAAGACAAAGCTCAAGCGCCTCGTGGTCGCGGGCGGGGTCGGCGCGAACCGCCAGTTGCGCGCCGCGCTGTCGGCCGCGGCAGCCAAGCGCGGCTTCGACGTGCACTACCCCGATCTCGCGCTCTGCACCGACAACGGCGCGATGATCGCGCTGGCAGGCGCGTTGCGGCTTGGCCGCTGGCCCGAGCAGGCGAATGCCGACTACGCATTCACGGTGAAGCCGCGCTGGGATCTCGCGTCGCTCGCGCGCTGAGCCGCGCCGCGCACGCGACGCAACGCCGCACCGACAAACAGAAAGGCCGCTCAATTTTGAGCGGCCTTTCTTCATCGACGCGACAAAACGCCGCGGCGTTATGCAGCCAGTCGCTTGTCGCGTTCGATCAGCGCATACGCGCTGTGATTGTGGATCGACTCGAAGTTCTCGGCTTCGAGCACGTATGCCACCACACGCTCGTCCGCATCGAGACGCTGCGCGACGTCACGCACGAGATCCTCGACGAACTTCGGGTTCTCGTACGCGCGCTCGGTGACGAACTTCTCGTCCGGACGCTTCAGCAGGCCCCACAGCTCGCACGATGCCTCTTCCTCGGCGATGCGGATCAGCGCCTCGACCGGCAGGTCGGCCGCGAGCTCCGCGTCGATCGTCACGTGCGAACGCTGGTTGTGCGCGCCGTACTGCGAGATCTTCTTCGAGCACGGGCACAGGCTCGTCACGGGCACGAGCACCTTCAGGAACAGGCGCGTATCGCCGTTGCGGCTTTCGCCCGCGAGCGTCACTTCATAGTCGAGCAGGCTCTGCACGCCCGACACCGGCGCCGTCTTGTTCACGAAGTACGGGAATGTGACTTCGATGCGACCGGCTTCGGCTTCCAGCTTCTCGAGCATCGATGCGAGCATCGCGCGAAAACGCTCGACCGTCAGCGGTGCACGGTTCTCTTCGAGCAGCGCGACGAAGCGCGACATGTGCGTGCCCTTCTGGTCGGCCGGCAGGCGGACATCGAGGTTCCAGACACCGACGGTCGGCTGCACGTCGCCGCTTTCGGTGCACACCGTCAACGGATGCCGGACCGCCTTCACGCCCACACGCTGAATCGGAATCTGGCGGGTATCCACCGTGCTCTGCACGTCGGGCATCACGAAGGCGGGATTCATCTGGTTCATCTTGTTCAATCCTTGTAAGCCGCGCGTTCGACGACGCGCACGCCGCGTCATGCGGCAGCCGGAAAAGCAACATGGGCCCGCAGGCCCATGTTTTCCGCATCAATGAAGACCGGTTGCGCCAGTCGCACCGACACCGCCCGCGGGCGGCGCCAGCTTATGCGACGCGCTTCGCCTGACCGGCGACGTCGGCCGCCGGATTCAGAAAGCGTTCGCGAATCGATTTCGCGATACCCGCGCCGTCGAGGCCGCATTGCGACAGCAGCTTCGCGGGGTCGCCGTGATCGATGAACAGGTCAGGGAGGCCCAATTGTAGTACGGGTCGGATAACCCCACTCTCCATCAGGGCTTCCACGCAGGCCGAGCCCGCGCCACCCATCACGCAGCCTTCCTCGACCGTGACGAGGTAGTCATGCGTCTCGGCGAGTTCGCGCACGAGCGCCGCATCGATCGGCTTCACGAAGCGCATGTTCGCGACGGTTGCGTCGAGCTCCTCGGCCGCGGCGAGCGACGGCGCGACCATCGTGCCGAACGCGAGGATCGCGACGCGCTTGCCTTCCGGCTGCGACGTCTGGCGACGCACTTCACCCTTGCCGAGCGGGATCTCGGTGAATTCCTTCACCGTCGGCACGCCCGTGCCCGCGCCGCGCGGATAGCGCACTGCGGTCGGGTTCGGCTGCTGCAGCGCCGTGTGCAGCATCTGGCGGCATTCGTTCTCGTCGGACGCAGCCATGATCGTCATGTTCGGGATGCAGCGCATGAACGCGAGATCGTACGCGCCCGCGTGCGTCGCACCGTCCGCGCCGACGAGGCCCGCGCGGTCGATCGCGAACACGACCGGCAGGTTCTGCAGCGCGACGTCGTGGATCAGCTGGTCGTATGCACGCTGCAGGAACGTCGAGTAGATCGCGACAACCGGCTTGAGGCCTTCGGTCGCCATGCCGCCCGCGAACGTCACCGCGTGCTGCTCGGCGATGCCGACGTCGTAGTAGCGATCCTTGAAGCGCTTCTCGAACTCGACCATGCCCGAGCCTTCGCGCATCGCGGGCGTGATGCCGACGACGCGCGTATCGCGCTCGGCTTCGTCGCACAGCCACTCGCCGAACACCTGCGTGTACGTCTTCTTCGCGGGCGTGGTCGACGGCTTGATGCCTTCGGCCGGGTTGAACTTGCCGGGGCCGTGGTAGAGCACGGGATCGGCTTCGGCGAGCTTGTAGCCCTGGCCTTTCTTCGTCACCACGTGCAGGAACTGCGGGCCGCGCAGTTCGCGGATGTTCTGCAGCGTCGGGATCAGCGAATCGAGATCGTGACCGTCGATCGGGCCGATGTAGTTGAAGCCGAACTCTTCGAACAGGGTAGCCGGCACGACCATGCCCTTCGCGTGCTCTTCGAGCTTGCGCGCGAGTTCGAGCACCGGCGGCGCAACGCTCAGCACGCGCTCGACGCCTGCGCGCGCAGCCGCATAGAAGCGGCCCGACATCAGGCGTGCGAGATGGCGATTCAGCGCGCCGACCGGCGGCGAGATCGACATGTCGTTGTCGTTCAGGATCACGAGCACTTTCGCATCTTCCGACACGCCCGCGTTGTTCATCGCCTCGAACGCCATGCCGGCCGTCATCGCGCCGTCGCCGATCACGGCGATCGAGAAGCGGTCGTCGCCGTTCAGCTGGCTGCCGATCGCCATGCCGAGCGCGGCCGAGATCGACGTGCTCGAGTGCGCGGTGCCGAACGTGTCGTATTCGGACTCGCTGCGGCGCGGGAAGCCCGAGATGCCGTCCTGCTGGCGCAGCGAATGCATCTGGTCGCGGCGGCCCGTCAGGATCTTGTGCGGGTAGGTCTGGTGGCCCACGTCCCAGACGATCCGATCGTTCGGCGTGTTGAACACGTAGTGCAACGCGATCGTCAGCTCGACCGTCCCGAGGTTGGACGACAAATGGCCGCCCGTCTTCGACACGCTGTCGAGCACGAACGCGCGCAGTTCATCCGCGAGCGGTTGAAGTTGGCGACGATCGAGGCGGCGCAAATCCGCCGGGTCGTCGATGGTTTTCAGCAAGTCGTACATCGTCGTTCCATTGTAGGAAATCAAACGCGCCCGCATTCTGATGCACGCACCGTAGCATGTGCGCGGCGGCGGGCTTTCGCGTCAGCTGACCCGGTTCACTACCAGGTCGGCAAGTTCGGCCAGACGCTGTGCGCGCGCGCCGAACGGTTTCAGCGCGTCGTGCGCTTCGGCGCGCAGTTGTGCTGCGAGCTCGCGCGACGCGTCGAGGCCGAGGATCGATACATAGGTCGGCTTGTCATTCGCCGCATCCTTGCCGGCCGTCTTGCCGAGCGTCGCCGAATCGGTCGTGACGTCGAGAATGTCGTCGACGACCTGGAAGGCCAGACCCACGGCCCCCGCGTATACGTCGAGCGCAGCCATCGTTTCCGCGGACGG
Source organism: Burkholderia sp. AU6039 (assembly GCF_002223365.1). Taxonomy (NCBI): domain Bacteria; kingdom Pseudomonadati; phylum Pseudomonadota; class Betaproteobacteria; order Burkholderiales; family Burkholderiaceae; genus Burkholderia; species Burkholderia sp. AU6039. Next base: position 937,047 of record NZ_NKFK01000005.1, on the reverse strand, counting down.
CGTCTCGCCGGCCAGCGCGCCCATCCGCACGGCCGCGCGCAGCAGTGCGCCCGTCTTCTTCCGGTGCATCGTCTCGAGCTGCTCGAGCGTCAGCTTGAGGCCGACGCTCGCCAGGTCGATCGCCTGCCCGCCGGCCATGCCGATCGAGCCGCTTGCGAGCGCCAGCTCGCGCACGAGCGCGGCCTGCTGCACCGGCGACAGCGCGGCGGCGTCGGTCAGCGCGACGAACGCCTGCGACTGCAGCGCGTCACCGACGAGCAGTGCCGTCGGCTCGTCGTACTGCACGTGCACGGTCGGCTTGCCGCGACGCAGCGCGTCGTCGTCCATGCACGGCATGTCGTCGTGCACGAGCGAGTAGACGTGGATCATCTCCAGTGCCGCCGCCGCCGCATTGCGGGCCGCTTCGGTCGCGCCGGTCAGTTCGCCTGCTGCATGGCACAGCAGCGGGCGAACGCGTTTGCCGCCGCCGAGGACCGCATAGCGCATCGCCTCGTGGAGTTTCTCCGGCACCGCGGTTTCAGCGGGCAAATAGTGGCCGAGTGCGTCCTCGACACGGTCAAGCACGGACCGCATCCATTGTTCGAATGTCATAGATCGTCGTCTTCGCCGTCCGTGGCGGCCGTTCCGGACGAAAGCGGCTTCAGCGTCGCGCCGTCGAGCACGCGAACCTGCTGCTCCACTTTCTCGAGCTGCTGTTGGCAAAACGCAACGAGGGTCGCACCGCGACGATACGCCGTCAGTGAATCCTCGAGGCTCAACGCGCCGCCTTCCATCCGGGCAACCAGCGTCTCGAGTTCCGCGAGCGCCGTTTCGTAATTGTCCGGCAACGGTTCGGTACCATTGCCGGGCGGCGTGGCGCCTGGGGATGCGGTTTTCGCCATGGACGAGGGTGTCAAATTTCAAAACAAGTCGGACATTCTACGGCAAAAGAGAATTTTCCGACCTGCCGTCGTGGCACCCGGGTACATATTCCGGCCCCACCTTCGACACACATTGTGCGCCTTCCGATTGTCGCCCGACAAAAAATTGACACAAATCAGGCACTTAATCCTAGCCTTGCGAGGCGAACCGGGTATAATTCCCCGTTTCCCTAAATCGATTTTTCGATGGTTGGGTTGTTCACTGCTTTCACGCTAACACCGGGAGTGGGAATGTCCAATCTGAGCGATGCGCTTCAGTTGAAGTCGGCTCACAGCCAGCTTCCAGTCACTGCATACTTCGATGAGGCGCTACTCGAGCGCGAGATCGAAACCCTCTTCAAGAAAGGACCTCGTTACGTCGGGCACGAGTTGATGGTGCCCGAGGCGGGGGATTATTTTGCGCTGCCGTCCGAGCAGGAAGGCCGCGTGCTGGTTCGCAACCAGGCGAACCAGATCGAACTGCTGTCGAACGTGTGCCGCCACCGGCAGGCGATCATGCTCAACGGGCGCGGCCACACGCAGAACATCGTGTGCCCGCTGCACCGCTGGACCTACGATCTGGAAGGCCAGTTGCTCGGCGCGCCGCACTTCCCCGACAAGCCGTGCCTGAACCTCGGCAAGAGCCCGCTGCAGAACTGGCAGGGGCTGCTGTTCGAGGCCGAGGGCCGGAATGTCGCGCGCGACCTCGCCAACCTCGGCACGAAGCATCACTTCGACTTCTCCGAGTACCTCTTCGATCACGTCGAAGTGCACGAGTGCGATTACAACTGGAAGACGTTCATCGAGGTCTACCTCGAGGATTACCACGTCGTCCCGTTCCACCCGGGCCTCGGCAGCTTCGTGTCGTGCGACGACCTCAAGTGGGAGTTCGGCGACTGGTACAGCGTGCAGACGGTCGGCGTGCACAACGCGCTCGCGAAACCGGGCAGCGCGACTTACCAGAAATGGCACGAGCAGGTGCTGAAGTTCCGCAACGGCGTGCCGCCGGAGTTCGGCGCGATCTGGATGGTCTACTACCCGGGCCTGATGATCGAGTGGTATCCGCACGTGCTCGTCGTGTCGTGGCTGATTCCGCAAGGCCCGCAAAAGACGACCAACATCGTCGAGTTCTATTACCCCGAGGAAATCGCGCTGTTCGAACGCGAATTCGTCGAGGCCGAACGCGCCGCCTACATGGAAACGGCCGTCGAGGACGACGAGATCGCGATGCGGATGGACGCAGGCCGCCGTGCACTGATGGCACGCGGCGAGTCGCAGGTCGGCCCGTACCAGAGCCCGATGGAAGACGGCATGCAGCACTTCCACGAGTTCCTGCGCCGCCACCTCGGCGACATCTGATAACCGGTGCGGCGCTTTGACGCTGCACGGTATCCGGCAGACGAAAAGACGGGCTTCGGCCCGTCTTTTTTTGTTTAGACTTGGAATGTCAGGCCATTCGCACTCCAGGGAGCCGTCATGCCACACACTCACTACACCACGCTCATCTCCGCCGCCAATCTCGCCGAGCGCCTGGCGGCGGCGCCCGGCAGCGTCGCGCTGTTCGACTGCCGCTTCGATCTCGTCGATCCCACCGCCGGTGAGGCCGCCTATGCGGCCGGCCATCTCCCCGGCGCCCAGTATCTCCATCTCGACCGCGACCTGTCGGGCCGCAAGACGGGCACCAACGGCCGCCATCCGCTGCCGACCCGCGACGCACTCGCCACGCTGCTCGCGAGCCGCGGCCTCAAGCAAGGCCAGCAGGTCGTCGCGTACGACGCACAAGGCGGCGCCTATGCGGCGCGCCTGTGGTGGCTGCTGCGCTGGCTTGGGCACGATTCGGTTGCCGTGCTCGACGGCGGCCTGCAGGCCTGGGAAGCGGCCGGCCAGCCGCTGACGGCCGACGTACCGCACCCGGCAGCCGGCGATTTCCGTGCGGCCGCGCCGCTCGAATCGACGGTCGACGCGGCAGCCGTGCTCGCCAACGTGAACGCACCCACGCGTGTCGTGATCGATGCGCGCGCACCCGATCGCTACCGCGGCGAAAACGAAACGATCGATCGCGTGGGCGGTCACATTCCCGGCGCGCGCAACCGCTTCTTCAAGGACAACCTGACCGCCGACGGCCGCTTCAAGACCGGCCATGAACTGCGCGAAGCGTTTTCCGCCGTGCTGGCGGGCACCGAACCGAATCGCGTGATCCTGCAATGCGGCTCCGGTGTCACCGCATGCCACAACGCACTGGCGCTGGAAGTTGCAGGCCTGCACGGCGCATCGCTGTATCCGGGCTCGTGGAGCGAGTGGAGCGCGGACCCGTCGCGGCCGGTCGCAACCGGCCCGACACCGTAAGCGCCGGCGCGGCGCAGTCGCAAAGAAGCGGCGGCCCATGCCGCCGCTTGCCGTTTACATCACGCCGTACTTGCGGAGCCACGCGATCGCGCGCTTCCAGCTCTCCTCCGCGTCGGCCTTCACATAGCTCGGCCGGTAATCGGCAAAGAACGCGTGACCGGCATCCGGGTACACGACGATCTCCGATTCGCGCGCGAGCTTCGAATCGCTCGTCTGGATTGCCTTGCGCATGTCGGCGAGCGACGCCTGCGTGATGTTCGCATCCTTCTCGCCATACAGCCCGAGCACGGGCACCTTCAGCAACGATGCATGATCGACCGGGTTGAACGGCGTCATCTCGTCGGTCTTGCCTTCAACGAACCCGTACCATGCAACGGCCGCACGCACGTGCGGGTTGTGCTCCGCATACAGCCAGCTCTGGCGGCCGCCCCAGCAGAACCCGACCACGCCGAGACGCGACAGGTCGCCGCCGTTCTTGCCGGCCCACGCGACGGTCGCATCGAGATCCTCGGTCACCTGCCGGTCCGGCACCTTGCTGACGATGTGCTCGACCAGATCCTTGATCGTCGGATACTTCTCCGCATTGCCCTGCCGCGCGAACAGGTCCGGCGCGATCGCGAGATAGCCGAGCTTCGCGAAGCGGCGGCAGACATCGGCGATGTGCGCGTGCACGCCGAAGATCTCGTGGATCACGATGACGACCGGCAGGTTCGTCTTGTCCTTCGGCTGCGCGCGATACGCGGGCACGCTCGCGTCGCCCGAGCGGATCTCGACGGTGTCGACGTCCAGCCCTTCGCTGTCGGTCGTGACCGTCTGCGCCGACACGGGCAGCACGGCCGCCGCGAAGGCACTGCCCAGCGCGGCCTGCATGAACTTGCGGCGCGAGAACGGAACGTGGGGAACCAGGCTGTCGACTTCGGGTTTCAACATGAATGCACTCCTCGATTGGGGGCCGCCGCCACGATCACGGACACGGCATGACGGGGCATCGCACCGGCGCACGGCGCGGATGTCGCGGCGGTTGGCACCCCGCCGCGAACGGAAACCCGGACAAGATGCCCAATAATCCGTTGTCGCGTCAACTGTCGGATATGTAAGACTCGATTACGGCGCGTTGATTCGCCATGTCGATCGTCGCGCCAAACACCGCGGGCGACCCGTCGAATCGCGATGCAACAGGCCGCATGCCGATCGCCGTTGCGCGATCGGATGCTTGCCGATTGAAACGAAAAACGCGCGGTCGATGTTGCCCGCCACAGGCAGGTACGACAGCCCGGCTGGCCGCAAAGAACAACGGGCGGCGACCACGCACGACCTGCGCGCTCCCCGCCCGCCTCATGCGCGAACGCGCGCTCAGTGCAGCTTGACGCGCGGCAGCGTCGTACGCCGCAACCAGTGCGCGACCGTGTCGAGCATCATGCGCGGATAGCCGTGCAGCGCGGCGATATGCATCCGGTACAGCGACATGTACATGAAGCGCGCGAACAGCCCCTCGATCAGCATGTTGCCGCCGATCAGCCCGCCCATCAGGTTGCCGACCGCGCTGAAATGGCCGAGCGACACGAGCGAACCCAGGTCGCGATAGGTGAATTCGGGCAGCGGGCGCCCGTCGAGCCGGCAGCCGATTGCCTTCAGCAGGAAACTCGCCTGCTGGTGCGCAGCCTGCGCACGCGGCGGCACGTTGCGCTCGTTGCCGGGCCATGCGCATGCCGCACAATCGCCGAGCGCGAACACGTTGTCGTCGGTGAAGGTCTGCAGCGTGCGGCGCACGTCGAGCTGGCCGAGCTTGTTGACCTGGAGGCCATCGAGATTGGCGAGCACGGCCGGCGCCTTGATGCCCGCGGCCCAGACCGTCAGGTCGGCACGTATTGTCTTGCCGCTAGCCGTATGGACAGCCCCGGGCGCCACCTCGGTGACGCGCTCGGCGAGCATCAGCCGCACGCCGATCTTTTCAAGCAGTTCGGCCGTCGCCGACGACACGCGCTCCGGCAACGCCGGGAGGATCCGCGGCCCCGATTCGATCAGCACGATGCCGACGTCGTGCCGCGGGTCGAGCTTGTGCAGCCCGTAGGCCGACAACACCTGCGCGGTGTTGCGCAGCTCGGCGGACAGCTCGACGCCGGTCGCGCCGCCACCGACGATCGCGACCTGGATGCGCGGCTCGGCCGCTTCACCCGGCGCGGTCGGCGCCGGCGCCTGATGCTCGGCGCGCATGCACGCGGCGATCAGCCGCTTGCGGAAGCGCTCGGCCTCGCCAACGGTATCGAGCGCGATCGCGTTTTCCGCCGCGCCCTGCACGCCAAAGAAGTGAGTCGTACTGCCGATCGCGATCACGAGCGTGTCATATTCCAGCTCGCGCGCCGGCAACAACTCCTCGCCGTCGCTGTCGTTGACGGGTGACAGCGTGATGCGCTTCGCCGCGCGGTCGAGCCCGGTCAACCCGCCCTGCTGGAACTCGAAGCCATGCCAGCGCGCCTGCGCCGCATATTCGAGCTCCTGCGTGAACGGGTCCATGCTGCCGGCCGCGACCTCGTGCAGCAGCGGTTTCCAGATGTGGGTCGGATTGCGGTCGACGAGCGTGACAAGCGCACGCGCAGAACGATTGCCGCGCGCGCCGTAACGGTCGCCGAGCCGCGTCGCCAGTTCCAGGCCGCCCGCGCCTCCACCTACGATGATGATCCGATGCATCTGTTCCCCCTTTGCGATTCGAAACTGCTGCCGCCGGACGATGCGAACGCGATGCATTCACGCGACCCGGTGGATTAACCGGTTCGGACATCATCGATGTGCAGTTCGAAGCACCTCGATGCGCCCAACCCGGAACGCGGGGCGCGCATGCCCCCGTGTCAATGACATGCATTGTCCGGGAGCTTGCGCGTTGACCACAAGCAAACCATCTCGATATTCAGCATCCCTGCAACAATATGCCGCAGGAATCGGGAACCGCGCAACGGTGCGTTAGTGTGCCTCTTCCCAGTTCGCGCCAGCGCCCACTTCGGCCACCAGCGGCACCTTCAGCTTCGCCACGCCGCACATCATTTCCGGCAGTTTCTCGCGCACCAGCGACAGCTCGCCGTCGGGCACCTCGAGCACCAGTTCATCGTGCACCTGCATGATCATCCGCGACGCGAGCTTGTCGCGCGTGAGCCAGTCGTCCACCGCGATCATCGACAGCTTGATCAGGTCGGCCGCCGTGCCCTGCATCGGCGCATTGATGGCCGCGCGCTCCGCCGCCTGGCGGCGCGGGCCGTTGCCGCCGTTGATCTCGGGCAGCCACAGGCGGCGGCCGAAAACGGTTTCGACGTAGCCCTTCTCCTTCGCAACCGAACGCGTGTCTTCCATGTACTGCGCGACACCCGGGTAGCGGGCGAAATAGCGGTCGATATAGAGCTTCGCCGCATCGCGCGTGATGCCGAGGTTCGACGCGAGCCCGAACGCGCTCATCCCGTAGATGAGCCCGAAGTTGATCACCTTCGCAATCCGGCGCTGGTCGGAATTGACCTCCAGCGGCGTCACGCCGAACACCTCGGCGGCCGTCGCGCGGTGGATGTCCTCACCCTGCGAGAACGCGCGCAGCAGCGACGCGTCGCCCGAGATGTGCGCCATGATCCGCAGTTCGATCTGCGAATAATCGGCCGACACGATCCGGTGGCCCGGCGAGGCGATGAACGCCTCGCGGATCCGCCGGCCTTCGGCCGTGCGCACCGGAATGTTCTGAAGATTCGGATCGTTCGATGCCAGGCGGCCCGTGACCGCGACGGCCTGCGCGTAGTTCGTGTGCACGCGGCCCGTTGACGGGTTCACCATGCGCGGCAGCTTGTCGGTATAGGTCGACTTCAGCTTCGACAGCCCGCGATGCTCGAGCAGCAGCTTCGGCAGCGGGTAGTCTTCGGCCAGCTTCTGCAGCACTTCTTCGTCGGTCGACGGTGCGCCGCTCGGTGTCTTTTTCACGACCGGCAACTGCAGCTTGTCGAAGAAGATCTGCCCGATCTGCTTCGGCGAGCCGAGATTGAATTCGCCGCCGGCCAGTTCGTACGCCTGCCCTTCGAGCTCGATGAGGCGCGTCGCGATTTCGGTGCTCTGCGCCTGCAGCAGCGCATCGTCGATCAGCACGCCCGTGCGCTCCATCTTGCGCAGCACGAGCGACACGGGCATCTCGATCTCGCGGTACACGTGCAAGAGGCCCGGTTCGCGCGCGACCTGCGGATACAGCGCGTGATGCAGTTGCAGCGTGATGTCCGCATCTTCGGCCGCGTATTCGGCGGCCTGCGTGAGCGCGACTTCGTCGAAGCCGATCTGCTTCGCGCCCTTGCCGGCCACGTCTTCGTACTTGATCGTCTTGACACCGAGATGACGCAGCGCAAGGCTGTCCATGTCGTGCGTGCGATGCGATTCGACCACGTACGATTCGAGCAGCGTGTCGTGCTCGATGCCGTTCAGCGCGATGTCGTAGTTCGCGAGCACCTGCGCGTCGTACTTCAGGTGCTGGCCGACCTTCTTGCGATCGGCCGATTCGAGCCACGGCTTCAGGCGCGCGAGCACTTCGTCGAGCGGAAGCTGTTCGGGCATGTCGGGGCCGCGATGCGCAACCGGCAGATACGCCGCCTTGCCCGGCTCGACCGAGAACGACAGGCCCACGAGCCGCGCGAGCATCGGGTCGAGCGCGGTCGTCTCGGTGTCGAATGCGGTGAGCTCGGCCGCGTCGATCTTCGCGAACCACGCGTCGAATTGCTCCCACGTCTGGATCGTGTCGTATTCGCGCACGATGTCGGCCGCCACCACCGGCGCCGGCTCGCCTTCCGGCGCGTCGGCGCCGCCGCCTTCCGCCGGCGCGCTGTCGACTTCGCGCAGCCAGGTCTTGAAGCCGTAGCGCGCGAAGATGTCGCGCAGCAGGTCGCGCGCTTCGCCGTCGGTCTTCAACGACGCTTCGATCGATTCGAGATGCGGCGCGAGATCGCAGGCCGTCTCGACGGTCACGAGCTTGCGGCCGAGCGGCAGGAAGTCGAGCGCGCGGCGCAGGTTGTCGCCGACCACGCCCTTGATGTCGCCCGCATGCTCGATCACGCCGTCGAGGCTGTCGTACTGCGCCAGCCATTTCACGGCCGTCTTCGGCCCGCACTTCTCGACGCCCGGCACGTTGTCGACGGTGTCGCCGATCAGTGCGAGGTAGTCGATGATGCGCTCCGGCGGCACGCCGAACTTCGCGATCACGCCGTCGCGGTCGAGCGTCTCGTTGGTCATCGTGTTGACGAGCGTGACGTGATCGGTGACGAGCTGCGCGAGATCCTTGTCGCCGGTCGACACGATCACGTTCATCCCGTGCCGCTCGGCTTCGCGCGCGAGCGTGCCGATCACGTCGTCGGCCTCGACGCCTTCGACCATCAGCAGCGGCCAGCCGAGCGCACGCACGGCGCCGTGGATCGGTTCGACCTGCAATGCGAGGTCGGGCGGCATCGACGGACGGTTTGCCTTATAGTCGGCATAAAGGTCGTCACGGAACGTCTTGCCCTTTGCATCGAACACGCAAGCGCTATACTCTGCACTGACTTCCTTGCGCATACGGCGCAGCATGTTGATGATTCCGTAGAGCGCTCCGGTCGGCTCCCCGCCAGGGCCACGCAAATCAGGCATCGCATGGTAAGCCCGATACAGATAGCTCGAACCGTCAACCAATAGCAGGGTCTTACCTTCCAGATTTCGTTCTTCAGGCATTATGAACAAGAGAAAAGTGATTCCGAGTCTGCGTTCGCTCGCAGATCAAGAACGCGCGACGGCCAAGAAGGCGCGCGCATCGTGGCAGATGTTCACGATTATGGCAGAGTTTATCGAGGCGACCGAGTACCTGTCGGAGATCCGCCCGGCTGTCAGCATCTACGGTTCTGCCCGCCTCAAACCCGATACGCCGCACTACAAGCTCGCCGCGCAGATCGCGCGCAAGCTGTCCGACGCCGGCTTCGCCGTGATCTCCGGCGGCGGCCCCGGCATCATGGAAGCAGCGAACAAGGGCGCGCACGCCGGCAAGGCGCCGTCGGTCGGCCTGAACATCGAGTTGCCGCACGAACAGGCCGGCAACCACTACCAGGACATCTCGCTGCGCTTCCGCCATTTCTTCACGCGCAAGGTCACGTTCGTGAAGAATTCGGATGCGGTGATCGTGATGCCGGGCGGCTTCGGCACGCTCGACGAACTGTCGGAAGTGCTCACGCTGATCCAGACGAAGAAGTCGCGCCTCGTGCCGATCATTCTCGTCGGCAGCGAGTTCTGGAAGGGGCTGCTGCAGTGGTTCCGCGACCAGCTGATTCCGATGGGCCTCATCAATCCGGAAGACATGGACCTGATGCAGGTGATCGACGATCCCGACCAGGTGCTCGACGCGGTGCTCGCGTTCTACGAGGACAGCGGCGAGGAAGAAGGTTCGGACGATGAAGGCCATCCGCCGCGCCCCGAAGAAGACCGGATGTTCTACCTGTAATCCATCCGTGACGACCGCCGGCCCGACGGCCGGCACGCCCCTCCCGCGCGGCAGACGTGGCGATTCCGCCACCTGCCGCGTGTCACTTTGTAACGCGCCATTAATCGCGCTTCGTGGCCGCGCGCCGCCGAATGTCAAATCCGCGCCGCCGGTGCCGTGCGACGCGCGCCATCATCCGCACACGCAGGCCGCCATTGTCAAATGACACGGCCCGACGCCCGCGTCCGGCGCCTGCCGGCCGCAATCCTCCGTAACAACCCCGCCTCGCATTTTCCGTCGCGCGCCAGCACACTGCATGTGTCGGTGCGGCGTTCCCCCGGTGGAACGGTCCCCCTCGCTTCCATCGCGTCGCGCCGGCCTTTTATAACGACACCACGGAAAAGAACATGCAACGCTCGCTGATCGCCCTTGCCTTCGCCGGCCTCGGCCTTTCGCTGTCCGGCCTCGCCCACGCCGTCAACGTCGACGTCAACATCGGCACGCCCGCGCCGGTCGTCGTTGCGCCCGCGCCCGTCGTGGTCGCCCCGGCACCCGCGGTGATCGTCGGCTGGCATGGCGACCGCTACTGGGACGGCCGCCGCTACTGGGAACGCCGCGAGTGGGAAGACTACCAGCGTCATCGCGGCCACGGCGATCGCGGCTATCACTGCCCGCCGGGACACGCGAAGAAGGGTGAGTGCTGAGCGCGTGATTGCCGGGCCGCTCGGCCCGGGCACTGAAGCACTGGCAAAAAAACAAAAGGCCGCACGCGAACCAACATTCGCGTGCGGCCTTTGCCGTTGCGGGCGCTGCGGCGCGGTGCCGTCGACGTTACTGGAACGCCACTTCCGCAAAGCTCCGCAATTTGCCCCTCGATTCCCACATCAATCAAGCATTTACTGTTTATCTTCTAACAATTTACCGTCGTTGCGACGTCAACTTGGCTCGCATTTGGCAGCGCTTGTATGCGCATGTTAGACAATCAAAGCAGACCTTCGCTTGACCCCTGAGAAGGTTCGCGTGGAGCAATTCGCACTTGTCCGCCGATTTTGCCCACCGTAGATCGTTCTCTCGCCCGTCATGCTGGGCCTGGTTCGGAAACGGGATCAGCCCAGCGTTTCCAACGCTCTGGCCGCACCCTTCGGGAAACAATAGACCTCGCTCACAAAAGCCACGATACTTGTCCTCAACAAGAGCACCACCTTTCAGGTACATGCACACTCGAGGCCAGCATCGCCCTAGGCAATCCACTATCTTCACGACTGGCTAAAACTCATACCATCACGCGCTAGTAGAAAAATCATCATGCACATTGCTACCGTCAGCCTGCGCAATTTCCGATGTTTCGATTGGAACAATCCGGCAGTACTTGAATTCCATCACGGGTTAACAGCACTCATCGGCCCCAACAATGCCGGAAAATCTGCCGCCCTACGATCCATATATGAACTAAGGAGTGTGTGGCCATCAGTATTCGCCTGCCTGATGCCGCATGCCCAATATTCAGCACGAGCCGATCCTACAGGCGTGTCGGATATCACAGAATTAGCCAATTCAGACGACCCAACGCGAATCGAAATATCAATTTCATTAAACAACTCATCCACAGACAACGATCCAAATTACTATTGCATCACATACATAGAAGTTTTATACGACCTTGAAAATAGAACAATTAACCCGAAATTAGTAAAAGGCGTAAACAAATCCGGCAGCATACACACTCTCAACGAGCAAAGCATAAAAAGCGCCAGCAACATTAGCGGACCAATACTCACATACAATCACATCAGAATAAATTTCTCTATCCTACAATCATTTTTAAATGATTTATCTAAAGCGCGATTTTTCCCCGCATTTCGAAACGCAATCAATGAAGGCGCCTCCAATTACTATGACATGCCGGTCGGAACAGCCCTCGTTTCCACTTGGGATACATGGAAGGCAGGCAACGTTAAAAAAAGCAAAGTTGCGATTGGACGCGTTGAACGAAAGATCGCCGAACTCCTCGGCTTCAATTCACTTCAAATCAATGCCGACAGCCAAGGAAAGAGTCTAGACGTTTATATTAACGGACACCCCCATAAACTCTACGAAATAGGATCGGGTGTTGCACAGTTAGTAATGACTCTCGCGAGTGCTTTAGTAATGGAGCCGACCTATATCCTGATTGACGAACCAGAACTAAGCCTCCACCCAACACTTCAACTTAGCTTCCTTGCTGCATTATTCGAGCATTGCAGCAAAGGACTTTTGTTTGCAACTCACTCTTACGGACTTGCGAGAACAGCCGCCGAAAGAGTACTTGTCGTACAAAGAAGTCATGTGACGAAGATGCAACCGCTTAATAGTAGCAGCATCAATCTTGCAGAATTGTTAGGTGAACTCGGGTATGCAGCTCGGTTAGAAATCGGATGCGAACGCATATTATTGGTCGAGGGGCCGACTGACGTTCTATTTTTTCAAGAATTTCTTAGAAAATTAAAAATTGATCAAAAATATGTAATCATGCAGCTAGGAGGATCATCCCTGATAAACGGAAACATCTCGACCCATCTTTCAGAAATATGTAGAATAGCAGACGCGCGAAACATAAAAATATTCATCGATAGCGAACGAAAGTCAGCGAGCGAGCCACTATCATCGGAGCGCGAAAATTTCGTCGCCGCTTGCAAACAATTGGGAGTCGAGGTCGCCGTCTCAGAACGCAGAGCAACAGAAAATTATTTCGAAGAAAACGCAATTATAAAAGTACTAGGAGAGAATTACAAACCGCTTGAGCCATTTCAATTACTAAAAGAATGCCACAAACCCTGGCACAAATCACAAAACTGGAAAATTGCGAGAGAAACAGAGTTCGCGGATATAGAAAACACGGATCTTGGGAAGTTCCTAAGAAGCTTGGAACAATAAAAATTAACAAGAAATCCATCTATGACACTCACATCGCCGAACACCGACGTTATTAAGCTATTTTATGACGGCATCTGGGGATCGGAGCATCAGAAGCGCCTCCACACTATAGGCGACGAACTAGACAAGGTCAGGCGTTATGCAAACGAGAGGAAGGTAGATGATTTATTTTCACAAACAGTCGTTTTTCTCACCGCGAGCTCCTACTTCGCTGGACTAGTGCCAATCATTCAAATTGAGAGTGCTTTGTTTGTTGAGAAAGAATTTCGCAACGAATATGCCCATGCGCTGGCAGTACGAGCCTATATCGAGGTCGCAGGCAGGCTCCATAAGGGAATGCGCCTGTGGCGTCAGTACAAATTGCAACGGACGTCCCTTGACGATCTACGCGCGGGCGTTGGTCGCTTAATGGCGAAATACCGACCGACTGATGATTCGCCAGGCGGCATATTCAAGGGCAATGGGCACAACGTAATGACCCTCGTCAAATCGTTGGAGGACCGGATCCCTGAAATAGCCAAGTCCTACAACAATCTCTCCAGTTACGTTCATGGTGGATTCGAAGAGCAGATGTTTGCTCGAAAATCTTCATGGCTTTCGGACCTCAGACGCGACTCGAATCCAGTCATCGAATCTCACGAATCTCTGGCAAAACAACTCCGTGAAGTCGTATTTGACGACTTTTCTGAACTGCTACAGATAACGAAGCCACTGCGAGCGCGATATGACGACGACTACCAAAGCGATGCCGAGACCGCATAACCAAGGCGCATAAAACTGCATAACGCAATCTCCCAGGCGATTGCCGCGCGGCCTGCGCGGGACGGTCCGACGCGCCCGGCGCATGCGTGCGTAAAAACCGTTCATTTTTGCGGGCAAGTGAGGCGGGGACACAACTGCACGCGCCAAGTCTGCGCCAACCTCATCAGGGCCAGACTCGCACCCCAGAGGCGGCACCTAGCGCGCATCAGCAGCCTCGCCACGGGCATGCCGCATGCCGACGCACCCGCCAGCCCGGGTAGCCCTCCGCTCTAACGGCGCGTGGAGCCGCCGAGACAAACACAAGGCATTGCTGTCGCTGATCTTCATGCATGCTGTTCGACGCTGACTTTGCGACCGCAATCCCGTGCGCGAGATCGGCGCGGCCAGGGAAAGGAAGCGGGATCGCTACATCACGGACGACGAGCTGGATGCGGTACGGGCGGCCATCGTTTCCGGTGCCGGCTACAAGACATCCGTCCGCACGGTCGGTCCTCTGCCTGATCGACCTGGCCTACCAGACCGCTCAACGGATCGGCGATCTTCTCGCGCTCAACTGGCAGAACGTGTCCGACGAGGAAATTTCGTTTCACCCGAGCAAGACGGTCAACAGCAGCGGCGTGCGCCTGTTGATCGAGATGACGCCCGACCTGCGAGAAACACTCGACCAGGCGCGCGGCGGCAAGATTACCGCCATCGGGCCAGTGATCTGCACGCATGCCGTCGGCCGCTTCACGTACATCGGCGCGTACTCAGGATGGAAACGCGCTTGCCAGCGCGCACGATCGGCCTACGAAAAAGACTGCGAAGAGAGGGGAATCACCCCGAACCCGCTGTACCTGATCGGCATGCACTTCCACGATCTGCGGGCGAAGGCGCTGATCGATCTGAAGCGCCAGCGGGGAGCCGCGGCAGCGCAATCACTGGCAGGCCACACGACCGAAAGCATGACGGCACACTACACGAAGTCGCGCGAAGTAGAACGTGTCCACCCAGTTCCATTGACGCGCGCAAGTTAGACACTGACGCTCATGTTAGACACGAAGGCTCCCCATGTTGTCCGGGGAGCCTTTAACTTAACGGCTTGTTACTGGAACGCCACTTCCGCAAAACTCCGCAACTTCCGGCTATGCAGCTTGTCGAGCCCGTTCGTGCGCAGGATCTCCATCGCCTTCACGCCGATCTGCAGATGCTGGTCGACCTGCCCGCGATAGAACGTGTCGGCCATGCCCGGCAGTTTCAGCTCGCCGTGCAGCGGCTTGTCCGAGACGCACAGCAGCGTGCCGTACGGCACGCGGAAGCGGAAGCCGTTCGCGGCGATCGTCGCGCTTTCCATGTCGAGCGCGATCGCGCGGCTCTGCGACAGGCGCTGCACCGGTTCGCGATGGTCGCGCAGCTCCCAGTTGCGGTTGTCGACGCTCGCGACCGTACCCGTGCGCATCACGCGCTTCAGTTCGACGCCATCAAGCTGCGTGACCTCGGCCACCCCGCGTTCGAGCGCGAGCTGCACTTCAGCGAGCGCCGGAATCGGCACCCACAGCGGCAGGTCGGCGTCGAGCACGTGATCCTCGCGCACGTAGCCGTGTGCGAGCACGTAGTCGCCGAGACGCTGCGTGTTGCGCAGCCCCGCGCAGTGGCCGAGCATCACCCACGCGTGCGGACGCAGCACCGCGATGTGATCGGTGATCGTCTTCGCGTTCGACGGGCCGACGCCGATGTTGACCATCGTGATCCCGCTGCCGTCCGCGCGCTTCAGGTGATACGCGGGCATCTGCGGCAGGCGCGGCGGCGCGTTGCCTTCGGCCGGCTCGCTGCCGAGGTTCGCGTTGTAGGTGACGACATCGCCCGGCTCGACGAACGCGCTGTACTGGCTGCGGTAGGCACGCACCTCGGGATCGTCGCTCTCGGTCATCACCGTGCGACCCAGCTTCACGAACTCGTCGATGTAGAACTGGTAGTTCGTGTAGAGCACGTAGTTCTGGAAATGCGTGGGCGACGTCGCCGTGTAGTGGCGCAGCCGGTGCAGCGAGAAGTCGACGCGCGCGGCCGTGAACAGCGCAAGCGGATGCGGCTCGCCCGGCGCCGGCTCGAACGTGCCGTTGACGATGCGATCGTCGAGATACGACAGGTCGGGCGTGTCGAAAATGTCGCGCATCGCGAGCAGGCGGTCGCGGTCGAGCTCGCCCTCGAGATGGATGCCTTCCGGAAATGCGAAATGGATCGGAATCGGCTGCGACGACACGCCGATCTCGATCTTCACATGGTGGTTCTTCGCCAGCAGGCGCAGTTGCTCGCGATAGTAGTTCGCGAAGAGATCGGGGCGCGTGACCGTCGTCTCGAATACGCCGGGGCCCGCGACGAAACCGTACGAGCGGCGCGAATCGACGTGCGTGTTGACGTCGGTGCGGATCCGCACGAACGGGTAGCACGCGCGCACGTGCTCGGTAATCGATTCGTGGCGGCGATAGCGCGCGAATGCGTCGCGCAGGAAGCCCGTGTTCGTGTCGTAAATGGCGGACAGCCGCGCGACGGCGGCGATCGGATCGTCGAAAGCCTCGACCGACGGGCTTTCGGGCGTCAGCACTCGGTGCCGGCGGCTCAAATCGTTCTTCATTTTCATCACCTCGTCTGATCCGACGACATTACCACGGAACCCGGTCGCCTTTATGGCTGCCCCTACGCACGCGAGGGCCGGATGGGGCGCAGTATTTGCTAAAATCGGTGGGTTCACTGGAGACTCATCATGAAGCCGCTCATTCTCGTCGCCGCTGCCGCCGCGTTTGCCGCCGCCAGCGTCGCTTACGCCGCCGGCGGCACGCCTGACGCCGACGCGCAGGCCCGGGCCGAGGCCAACGAGGCCGCCGGCCTGCCCGATCTCCGCAAGATCAACCGGCCGGGCGCCGAAGTCACGTCGAAAGTCGACTTCGCCGACATCCGCCGCACGCCGAGCTTCCACGAAAAGAGCAAGAACGGCACCGAAGTCACCGAGTACCGCGATCGCGGCAAGCCGGTCGAGATCGACGTGAAGTCGAACTTCGGCACGCGCTATCAGATGAGCTCGACGCCCGACACGTCGCCGAAGCCGCACGACGCGGGCATCCCGATCACGCGCCTGCCGTCGCTGAACCTGCGCTACTGATTCCGCGGCGCGCGGCCCCGAACGCCGCGCGCCGCCTCCCTTCACCTGTTGTCGCGACGCACGCCGCCCGCGTGCCGACACCCTGACCTGACGCATCCCGCATGGCCGTTTTCACTGCTGTTTCCGACTCCGATCTCGCGCAATGGATGCGCCACTACGAACTGGGCGACGTGCTTGCGTTCCGCGGCATTCCGTCCGGTATCGAAAACAGCAACTTCTTCCTGACGACGACGCGCGGCGAGTACGTCCTCACGATCTTCGAAAAGCTCACGGCGCAGCAACTGCCGTTCTATCTCGACCTGATGCGCCATCTGGCCGGCCACGGCGTGCCGGTGCCGGATCCGATCCCGCGTGACGACGGCGCGCTGTTCGGCGAGCTGCACGGCAAGCCGGCCGCGATCGTCACGAAGCTCGAGGGCTCGGCCGAACTGGCGCCGGGGGTCGAACATTGCATCGAGGTCGGGCAGATGCTCGCGCGCCTGCACCTCGCCGGCCGCGACTATCCGCGCAACCAGCCGAACCTGCGCAGCCTGCCGTGGTGGCAGGAAAACGTGCCGGCGATCGTGCCGTTCATCACGGATGAGCAGCGCGCGCTGCTGGAAGGCGAACTCGCGCACCAGGCCAGCTTCTTCGCGTCGGCCGACTACGCGGCGCTGCCGGCCGGGCCGTGCCATTGCGACCTGTTCCGCGACAACGTGCTGTTCGCGCACGCGGCGCCCGGCACCGGCCACGCCGTGCGGCTCGGCGGTTTCTTCGACTTCTATTTCGCGGGCTGCGACAAGTGGCTGTTCGACGTCGCGGTCACGGTCAACGACTGGTGCGTCGACCTCGCGACCGGCGTGCTCGACGTCGCGCGCGCCGACGCGCTGCTGCGCGCATACCAGACCGTGCGGCCGTTCACGGCCGAGGAGCGCCGCCACTGGAGCGACATGCTGCGCGCGGGCGCGTACCGCTTCTGGGTGTCGCGCCTGTACGACTTCTACCTGCCGCGCGCGGCCGAGATGCTCAAGCCGCACGACCCCGGCCATTTCGAACGCATCCTGCGCGAGCGCATCGCGCATACGCCCGCGCTTCCCGAGATCCACACCGCATGCAACTGATCGAAGTGCCCGCCAAAACGGGCTATGTCTGGTTCCGTCAAGGCGTCTGGCTGTTCCGCCGGAACCCGCTCGCGTTCATCACGCTGTTCTTCACGTACCTGCTGGCGATCACGCTGATATCGATGGTGCCCGTGATCGGCTCCGCGCTGCCGCTGGTATTCATTCCCGGCGTCGCGGTCGGCTTCATGGCCGCGTGCCGCGACACGGTGGCCGGCAAGCCCGTGATGCCGACGATCCTCGTCGACGGCTTCCGCTCGTACGGCACCGTCGCGACCCAGCGGCTGCTCGTGCTCGGCGTGCTCTACGTCGCGTCGATGGTGGTCGTGTTCGCCGCTTCGTCGTTCGTGGACGGCGGCGCGCTGTTCCACGTGATGATGGGCGCGGCCGACGAAGCCAGCACGACGCCGGAAGCGCTCGCCGCGCAAGGCACGCTCGGCGCGCTGTTCTTCGCGACGCTGCTGTACCTGCCGGTCGCGATGCTGTTCTGGTTCGCGCCGGTGCTGGTCGCGTGGCATGACGTCCCGCCCGCCAAGGCGCTGTTCTTCAGCGTCGTCAGCTGCTGGCGCAATCGCGGCGCGTTCATCGTGTACGGCGTGCTGTGGTTCGCCGTCGCGCTCGGCACGTCGCTCGCGCTGTCGCTGCTGCTGCAGGCGCTCGGCGCTGGCGCCTATGCGCTGACGATCATGATGCCGGTGACGATCATCATCGTCACGATGCTGTATTGCTCGTTCTACGCGACCTATCGCGGCTGCTTCGGCGTACAGGAACCGGGGGCGACGACCACCACGTCGGGCCGCTGAAGTCTCTCCGGCCGGCGCGCGGCGCCGGCCCGCCGTTCTTCGCGCCGGGTGGCCTCCCGGCGCCCTCGCCCTTCCCCCGCCTCCGGCAGCCCCCGCTCGCCCCTGTTCATCCGGATCTTTTGCGCGCAAAATAATTTGCGTACAAATTGTTCGCGCGTTCGCCGCGCCGCCCGAATCATGGACCGCCTGCCTCCGCTGCCCCAGACACTCGACGAGCAACTCTGCTTCGCGCTCTACTCGACTTCGCACGCGATGACGAAGGCGTACAAGCCGCTGCTCGACAAGCTGTCGCTGACCTATCCCCAATATCTCGCGATGCTCGTGCTGTGGGAACGCGACGACATCGCCGTGAAGGACATCGCCGCGCGGCTCGACCTCGACCCGGCCACGGTCACGCCCCTGCTGAAGCGGCTGGAGGCGCTCGGCTACGTCGAGCGTGTGCGCAGCGCAGCCGACGAACGCATCGTGAACGTGCTTGTGACGCCGGAAGGCCGTGTGTTGAAGGAGCGCGCGCGCTCGGTGCCCGCCGATCTCTTTTGCGCGATGCAGCAATCGCCCGACTTCCTGGTCAGGCTGCGCGCCGATCTTCAGCAGTTGCGCGACGCACTGTCGGCCGCCAACGAACGCTGACAGCCGAGCCTCGATGAACCGGCCCGACACTGTCGGGCCTTTTCTTCAAAAATTCATTTGCACACAAATGATTTGTGTTCTATTGTTTGTAGGTGGCCGGCGACACCCCGTTCGACCGGGCCGCTTTCCTCCCTTTTCCAGACAGGAGCTGCACGATGAACATTCTGTACAAGACCAGCGCCACGAGCACGGGTGGCCGCGACGGCCGCGCGGTATCCGCTGACAACAAGCTGGAAGTGAAGCTGGCCGCGCCGCGCGAACTCGGCGGCACGGGCGCGGAAGGCACGAATCCGGAGCAGCTGTTTGCCGCAGGTTACTCGGCCTGTTTCCTGAGCGCGATGAAATTCGTCGCCGGCCAGGACAAGAAGGCGCTGCCGGCCGACACGCAGGTCACGGCGGAAGTCGGCATCGGCCCGAACGACGCAGGCGGCTTCGGGCTCGACGTCGAACTGCGCGTATCGCTGCCGGGATTCGACAAGGCCGACGCGCAAGCGCTGGTCGAAAAGGCGCACCACGTGTGCCCGTACTCGAACGCGACGCGTAACAACGTGCCGGTGCGCCTGACGGTCGTCTGACGCGACACAAGGCCTGGAATGCAAAAAGGGCGCGTGCGGCATGGTGCCGCACGCGCCCTTTTCTGCTGCGTGACTCGCCGGAGCGGCGGACCTGACTGCCCGCCCTGCGCTCCTTAGCGCGAACCGAACGTGTACGGGCGGTTCATCGCCGCTTCGCGATCGATCTTGCGCATGCGGAATTCGAGATCATAGATGTCGGTGGCTTCGGCCAGGTACGCGTCGGCGCGCTCTTTCGAGGCCTTTTCGGCGTTCTTGGTCAGCATCAGGAAGAGGTGGCTCAGCAGGTACATGGTTGATCTCGCAATCCAAAGGTTCTTTGACTAGGGTTTTCCCGAATTATAGGGAAAACCCTAGTCTTTGGCCAGCGTCGATCAGACGGTGCGTCGTTCGGTCGCCACAGTGCGGCGCTGGGTTTCGAAAAAGGCCCAGATCATCGCGCTCGCATCGGGGCCGACCGCCGCGTGGAACGGCACGGCTTCGTCGCCGCCGGCCCACGCATGGTCGAGCCCTTTCACATGACAGAGCCGTACGACCGGCTCGCCGTCGCGGCAGACATCGGTGATCTGCGCGCCTGCGTCGCGCTTCTCGACCCGTTCGCCGCCACGCAACGCGCCGCGGCTGTCGGCAAGCCCGTTCAGGCGCATGAACTGCACCGTCAGCTGGTCGGCATTCTTCGGCGCGACCACATGGTCACCGTCGCCCTGGACGACCAGCGCCGGCATGCCCGGATACGCGGCGGCATCGACCAGCGCGTCGACGGCCGCCGCCGGGTTCTGGCGCACGCCGCGCCGCATCACGTCCATCGCGGTAATGCCCGAGGTCGCCTCGCCGAGCGCCGGGCCCGAATGCAGCGCCACCGCCGCGAAACGGTCCGGATGGTGCAGTGCAAGAAGCGACGCGAGACCCGCGCCGGCCGACAACCCCGCGACATAGACACGCGACGCGTCGAAACCGTGTTCGTCGACGAGCGCGTCGACGAGCGACGCCACCGCGTTCACCTCGCCGCGGCCCGCGCGGTCGGTGTCTTCATACCAGTGCCAGCAGCCATGCGCGTGCGCGCGCAGCGACTGCTCCGGATACAGCACTGCAAAGCCGTGCTTGTCGGCCAGCAGGTTCATCCGCGTGCCTTGCGCGAATTCGTCGACGGACTGCTGGCAGCCGTGCAGCATCACCACGAGCGGCATCGCGCCACGCCGGCGGCCAGGCGGCACGTAAAGGCCGTACGCGAGATTCTGGACGAGGCGCCCCAGCGCGGGGGCCATCGGATGTTCGCCGCGCGTCCACTCGCCGGCCGCCCATGCGGCCGCGCGCGGTCGCACGCGCGATTCGCGCGGCGGGGACAGATCGGATACGGCGGCGGAGGCCGCAGCCTCGAGTGCATCGCGTGTGATGCGCTGCGCATCGCGCGCCGAGCGCTTGGCGGCAGGAGACAGCATGCGTTTCATGCCGCCCAGCCACACCTTGGTCAGACTTTTGGTCATCGATCGGGCTCGCAGTCAGGAAAAATAGGGGCACCACAGCGGATGCATCGTTCGTCTTTGTGCAATGCACCATAACATTGTTTCTCGGACTTTTCCTGCATGCGGATCGTTCCCGGCCGCGCAAAAAACGGGGCTCATGCGCACGCGGCGCTATACTGGGGCTTCGCCGCTTGTATCCGTTGTAGTCGTTCTTTCCGGCTCGCGCGTTGATTTAAGCATCCTCCCCGCCTTCGTACGTCCCCTTCCCGATGTTTGACCTGTCGTCTCACCTGTGGATCATGATCACCGCGTTCGGCGGCGCCGGCCTGACCTTGCCGCTCGCGATCACGATCGCCGTCTGGCTGGCGCTCGGCTATTCGTGGCAGCGCGCGGCCGCGTGGCTCGGCGTGCTCGCGGCCGCGATCGGCGTGGTCGCGCTCACGAAGATCGCGTTCCTCGGCTGGGGGATCGGCATCCGCAAGTGGGATTTCACGGGGTTCAGCGGCCACGCGATGCTGTCGACGTCGGTCTATCCGGTCGCGATTTTCCTGGCGCTGATCCGCACGCGCACGCCGGTGCGACTCGCCGGCATCGCGCTCGGGCTCGCGGCCGGCGTCGCGGTCGGCGTGTCGCGCGTCGCACTCGACGCCCATTCGCCGTCCGAATCCATCACCGGCTGCATCGTCGGCGCGATCGCCGCGATCGCGTTCATCGCCGGTTCGTGGCGCGCGGTGCCGCACCGCTGGTCGGTGCCTGCGGTCGTCGCGAGCCTCGCGCTCGTGACCGTGGCGCTGCACGGCATCACGGTGCCGTCACATCGCTGGGTCACCAAGGTGGCGCTGCAACTGTCGGGCCACGAGCGTCCGTTCGTCCGCGCGCGCTGGAAGGCCAACCCGAACTACCGCCCTGCTTCGCAGCCGTCGTCGCTGCAGCGCACCCAATCGTCGCCGCACACGCTCCGTACGTGACGGGCCACCCGGCCGTCGCGTTCGCCACTTTTCACGTCTGACCATTCCATGCGCGCCGTCGCATGAGCGGTATGTCGAGCGTTATAACCCGCCCTATATTACGATTACGGTTTCCACCCATTCAAAACGAATCCACCATGCGCTCAACCGTCCGTCCGCTTCGCCGCACCCTGCTTCGCCTGCTGCCGATCGCCACGCTTGCCGCTGCCGGTATCGCGTTCAGCGCGCCCGCTTCCGCTGCCGACGAACTGGTCGTGTCGGCCGCCGCCAGCCTGACGAACGCGTTCAAGGCCGTCGGTGACGCGTACGAGAAGCAGCATCCGGAGACCAAGGTGCTGTTCAACTTCGGCGCGTCGGACGTGCTGATGCAGCAGATCGCCAAGGGCGCGCCGGCCGACGTGTTCGCGTCGGCCGACCAGAAGGCGATGGATCGCGCGGCGGACGAAAAGGTGATCGTGCCCGCCACGCGTCGCGATTTCGCGGCGAACTCGCTCGTGCTGATCGTGCCGGCGGACAGCAAGGCCGCCGCGCCGACGGCGCTGAACGACCTGACCGCGCCCGGCGTGAAGCGCATCGCGTATGGCGACCCGGCATCGGTGCCGGTCGGCCGCTACACGGAAGGCGCGCTGCGCGCGGCCGGCGTGTGGGATGCCGTCAGCGCGAAGGGCGTGCTGGCCGCCAACGTGCGCCAGAGCCTCGACTATGTCGCGCGCGGCGAAGTCGATGCGGGCTTCGTGTTCGGCACCGACGCCGCGATCATGCCGGGCCGCGTGAAGGTCGCGCTGACGGTGCCGACGAAGACGGCCATCACCTATCCGATCGCCGTGGTCAAGGACAGCCGCCACGCCGCGCAGGCGCAGTCGTTCATCGACTTCGTCGCGTCGCCGCAGGGCCAGGCCGTGCTGTCGACGTTCGGCTTCAAGCCCGCGGGCAAGTGAGCGTAGCGCGATGCAAGACGCGTGGGTACCGCTGCTGCTGTCGTTGAAGGTTGCCGGCTGGGCAACCGCGCTCGACATCGTGCTCGGCGTCGCGGCCGCGTTCATGCTCGCGCGCTGGCGCTCGCCGCTGCGCGACGTCGTCGATTCCGTGCTGACGCTGCCGCTCGTGCTCCCGCCGACGGTACTCGGCTATTACCTGCTCGTGCTGCTCGGCCGGCGCGGCGTGTTCGGCGCGTGGCTCGACACGCTCGGCATCGAGCTCGTCTTCACGTGGCAAGGCGCGGTGATCGCATCAATGGTCGTCGCGTTTCCGTTGATCCTGAAGTCGGCACGGGCGGCGTTCGAAGGCGTCGATCCGCACCTCGAACGCGCGGCGCGCACGCTCGGGCTCGGCGAAGTCGCGGTGTTTTTCCGCGTGACGCTGCCGCTCGCCACGCGCGGCATTCTCGCGGGTGCGCTGCTCGCGTTCGCACGCGCGCTCGGCGAGTTCGGCGCGACGCTGATGATCGCGGGCAACCTGCCCGGCCGCACGCAGACGCTGTCGGTCGCGATCTACGCGGCCGTCCAGGCCGGCGACGACAATACGGCCAACTTCCTCGTGCTGGTGACGTCGATCACCTGCGTGCTCGTACTGCTCGCGACCGGCTGGCTCGTGCCGTCGCGTGCCCGGCGGGACCAGCTGACATGATGCGCTCGCCTCGTTCATCGTCTTTCGCCATTGAGCGGCTGCGACGGAGGCACGCATGAGCCTCGTCGTCGACATCCGCAAGACCTACGCAAACGCCGAACGCCGCTTCACGCTCGACATGTCGTTCACGGCAACGACGCAGCGCGTCGTGCTGTTCGGGCCGTCCGGTGCAGGCAAGAGCATGACGCTGCAGGCGATCGCCGGCCTGCTGTCGCCCGACGAAGGCACGATCACGCTGAACGGCGAACCGCTGTTCGACGCCGCGCGCCGCATCGACGTGCCGACCCGCGAGCGGCGCGTCGCGTACCTGTTCCAGGATTACGCGCTGTTTCCGCATCTGAACGTGCGCCAGAACATTGCATTCGGGCTCACGTCGGGGCTGCGCAACCCGCGTGCGAAGACGGTGCCGCCGGAAGTCGCGTACTGGCTGCAGGCGTTCGATCTCGAGGCGCTCGCGGGGCAGTATCCGTCGCAATTGTCGGGCGGGCAGAAACAGCGCGTCGCGCTGGCGCGCGCACTGGTCGCGCAACCGCGGATCCTGCTGCTCGACGAACCGTTCGCGGCGCTCGACGGCGCCATGCGCCAGCGCATGCGTCACGAGCTCGCCGAGCTGCAGGCGCGGCTCGATATCCCGATGGTGCTGATCTCGCACGACCCCGACGACGTCGCCGCGTTCGGCGACCAGGTCGTGCAGTTGAGCGAAGGACGCGTGCAGGCGACTCCGCCGCACGCCGAGTGGCCGACGCGCGTCACCTGAGCGCGCGAGGCTGTGGTCGTGGCAGGCAGGTTGGAGCCTGAGAGAAGCCGCGCGTAGCGGCATAGGCTGAAAGCGGAAACGAAGCCGGTGCCGTGCAGGCGTTGTGCGATGCCGGCTTCGCCCCGCCCGTCACACGATCGTCGATGCGCGCCGCCCGGCCTGCTTCGTCAGCCCGTCACCGCAAGAATCACGCTCGACGCCTTGAACAGCGCGATCGCCCGCTCGCCGGCGTCGAGTTGCAACGCCTCGACGCTGTCGTTGGTCACGACGGCCGTCAACGTCCCGCCGCCGTCGAGCGCCAGCGTCACCTCGCTGTTCACCGCGCCCGCCGCGACGGTTTCCACGCTGCCGCGCAACTGATTCCGTGCGGACACCTTCAACTCGGGTTCGCCATCGTCGACCGCGAGCACGACCCACGATGCCTTCACCAGCGCGCAGGCGTTCGCGCCGACCTGCAGGCCGAGCGCATCGGCGCTCTCGTGCGTCAGCACGGCAACGATCGGCTGCCCGCCGGGCAGCGTGAGCGTGACTTCGTCGTTGACGGTGCCGCGCACGATCGATGCGACCTTGCCGAACAACTGGTTGCGTGCGCTGGTCTTCATCCCGATCCGGCCGATCAGCGCCCAGTCGACGTCGAATCCGGCCACGGCCGCGCTCGCGGCCTCGATGAACCGGCGATGCTCGCGCTCGATCGTGCGGAACGCGGCGATCAGCGAAGTGGCGCGCGGCGTCAGCGTCGTGCCGCCGCCGCCCTTGCCGCCTGTCGAGCGCGCGACGAGCGGTTCGCCGGCCAGATTGTTCATCGTGTCGACCGCATCCCACGCGGCCTTGTAGCTGAGGCCGACGGCCTTCGCCGCGCGCGTGATCGAACCGGTGTCGCCGATCGCCGCGAGCAACGCGATGCGCGTGGCGCCGCCGAGCGTCTGCTCGCCGGCGCGCAGCCACAGCTCGCCGCCCAGTTCGAGCGGTTCGGCGGACGGGAACGAATGCGGTGCGTCGGTCATCGGGATGCGTAGGGAAATCGGGCGGCCATTATAGTCAGCGCGTGCCGGTCAACCCGGCTTGCCGTCGAGCTTCGGCGGCCGCAGGCTGGCCAGCAGCGTCTCGGCGTCGCGCGCCGCGCGTTGCTCGAGCGCCGCGCCGTAGCCACGCACGAACCCGAGCTGGTACGGCGGCGCAGCCAATTTTTCGAGGTGCTGCAGCGCGACCATCGTGTCGTTCGCTTCGCCGAGCACGCTCTGCACGCGCGCGAGTGTCTTGACCGTGTCGGTGCGCGTGCGGCGCGACGCCAGCGACGCGAAGAATTCGAGCGCATAGCGCAGCCGCTTTGCATCGATCCGCACCTGATGGCGCGCGGCCGTGTCGAGCGACGTCAGCGACGGTGACGCGTACAGATGACCGAACAGCCGCCGCACGCGCTTCGTCGCGTGGCGCCGCAGCGAAGGCGCGTCGCCGTCTTCGGCCGACGGCAGCGCAAGCGAGCTCAGCCACTCGAGCCAGCCGAGCGTCAGCCGCGCATAGCGGGCCGAATGCAGCGCCTGGCGCAACTCGACCCGCGCGGCCGCGCACTGCGCGCGCGCGGCGTCGAGCGTGCCGTTCCACTCGCCGTCGCCGCCGTCGGCCGCAATCAGCGCGGGCAGGCTTTCGGTCGCGAACACGTCCCAGTCGCGCACCGTGCCGAGCAGCGACGCAAGCCAGCGCAGGTCGACACCGAGCGTGTCGCGCCACTGGCGGTCGGCAAAGCGCGGGAAGAAGCGCATCAGCGTGCGCAGGCGGCGCAGCGCGACACGCATCTGGTGCACGAATTCGGGATCGTCATGCTCGAGCACCCCGCCCTCGTTGCCGAGCCACTGCGCGGTGATGTCGCCGGACAGCGCGAACAGCGCGGCGCGCTGCGTGCGCACGCCGTTCAGGTCGACGGGCTTGGCCTTGACGGGCCCATCGGCGGCCGGCTCGGCCGCGCATGCGCGATCGATCACGCTCGTCAATTGCACGAAGGCGGGCCACGCGCCGCTCAATTCGCGCGCCGCGGCAAACAGCGCATGCAGCGCGGCGGTGCGCGCGGGCAGTGTCTCCCAGTCGGGCGCCGCAAGGCGCAGCTCGACGAAGCGACGCGGCGGCTCGCTGCCGCGATGCAGCGTGACGTCGTCGAGCGTCATCTCGACCACGACGCCGCCGTCGTCGGCCCAGCGCCCGCGCCGCCGTTCGCTGACGAGGCGCAGCGCCGACGATTCCGGCTGCACGCTCGGGGCCGGGAGCGCTGCGGCATCGGGCGCGACGCCGTCCACTTCATCTGCCGGTGCATCGGCGGCGGCTGCAGCGGCCGCCTCGGGCACGGGCAGCGGCATCGCGACGGCGATGCCCGCATGCTCCGCGTCGAACAGTTCGCGCGCCGTGACGCCTGGCGCAAATGCCGTCGTGCGCGACGCGACCACCCGCCTGCCGTGCGCATTCGACTCGACCCACGTCCACCAGCTCGCGCCGGGGCTCGACTCGGCCTCCTCGATCTGGCACGGCTCGATCGTCACGCGCTCATGGCCGCGGCGCATCCGGACCTGCGGGCAGATCCGCCACGCGCGCACGAGTTCGGCGCCGAAATCACGCTGCGCCCCCCGGGCGCGACTCACGGCCTTGACCGGCCACCCTTCCAGCGACAGCGACAACACGATTTCCAGCACACGCGACATGGAGGCTCCTGCACATGAAGAATCGCCGGCGCATCATCCGCGCCGGCGTCGACCGTGAAGCTGCTTCCATAGTACACGTCGCCCAAATTCGCAGGCGACGATCTGGCCCTGTCGTGCTGTCGCAGGTCAAACGGCGTATTGCGCGAGGCCGTTGCCGAACGACCAGTCCTCCTTCAGCACCTCGACAAGACTGATGAATACGTCCTGCTGCCGCACGCCCGGCTGCTGCGCGAGGTTGTCCGCGATCGCCCGGTACAGCGCCCGCTTTTGCTCGAGCGTACGCGTGTTGTTCGCGGTGATCTGGATTATCACGAGATCGTCGCTGCGTTCGATATCGAGGTAGTGACGACCGAACACGAAGTTCTCGGCCGCATGCTCGGTGACAACCATGAAGATGTCGTCCTCGGGCACGTTGAACGTGTGCATCAGCGCGCGATGCACGCCGTCGACGAGCGCCGCACGGTAGGCGGCCGGCTTGCCTTCGCGCACTGCGATACGGGTGAATGGCATGGTCCTGCTCCTGTCGGTGAAATTGACGTTGAAGAACGGAAACACAGCGTCAGGTTAGGCGCGCCGAACTATAATGAACAGTCATCGATGAATATTTCATCCATTTACATCGAAAATGAAAGTCCTGGATCTCGATGCGGTCCGTGCGTTCGTGCTGGTCGCCGATCTCGCCAGCTTCACGCGCGCCGCCGACGCGCTCGGCACCACCCAATCGGCCGTCAGCCTGAAGCTGAAGCGGCTGGAGGCCCACCTCGGCAAGCCGCTGCTCGCGCGTACGCCGCGCGTCGTCAAGCTGGCCGCCGACGGCGAGAACTTCCTGCCGGCCGCCCGCGCGCTGCTCGATGCGCACGATCATGCGCTGGGCGCGATCTCGGCCGGTACGCACCGGCTGTCGCTCGGCGTCAGCGAGCACGTCGCGGTGCCCGACCTGCCGGCCGTGCTCACGAGCCTGCATCGGCAGGATCCGGGGTTGTCGCTCGAAATGCATCTCGGCACGTCGACGAACCTGCTCGCGCAATACGACGAACGCCGGTTCGATGCGGTGATCGTGCGGCACGAGCCGGGCGAAGACCCGCCGCGCGAAGACGGCACGCTGCTGTTTTCCGAACCGCTCGCCTGGCTCGCCGCGCCGGACTGGGTGCCGCGCGCGGGCGAGCCGCTGCCGCTCGCGGTGCTGGCCGGCCCGTGCGGCGTGCGGGCCGCCGCGCTGCGCGCGCTCGACCATGCGGGGCGGCCGTGGCGCGAGCGCTTTACGGGCGGCGGCGTGGCGGCGGTCACGGCCGCCGCCGCCGCGGGGCTCGCCGTCTGCCCGCTGGCGCGGCGGGTCGCGCCGCGCACGCTGGTCGACGTCGGCGCGAAATTCGGGCTGCCGCCGCTGCCGCTGTCGCAGGTCGTGCTGTATTCGCGGGTACGCGACGCACGTGCCGGCGCCGCGTTGCGCAGGTTTGCCGACAGCCTTGCAATCTCGGCGTAAACTAACGGGTTTCGCCGCCCGCAATCTCCAGAAGAATTCCGATGACGCCCGACGCCCGCAAGCACCTCCGCGCCAACCTGCTGATGCTCGCCGCCGCCGCGATCTGGGGTTCGGCTTTCGTCGCCCAGCGCCTGAGTCTCGACGTGATCGGGCCGTTCCTGTTCACGGGGCTCCGTTTCCTGCTCGGCGCGCTGGTGCTGGTGCCGCTGCTGATGCTGAACACGGCGTCGCGCACGCAACTCGCGGCGATCCGCCGTGAGCCGACGCTGCTGCTGCCGGGCCTCGCGCTCGGCGGGCTGCTGGCGGTATCGATTTCGCTGCAGCAGATCGGCCTGCAGTACACGCGCATCGCCAACGCAGGCTTCATCAGCTCGCTGTACGTCGTGATCGTGCCGCTGATGGGCGTGTTCGCCCGTCACCGGATCGGCCCGGGCACGTGGTTCGGCGCACTGCTCGCGGCGATCGGCCTGTATTTCCTCAGCATCAACGAGCAATTCTCGGTGCTGTACGGCGACTGGTTCCAGCTCGCCGGCGCCGTGATCATCGCCGCGCACGTGATGGCCGTCGGCCATTTCGCGAAGCGCCACAATCCGCTCGTGCTCGCGTTCATGCAGTTCGTCGTGTGCGGCGTGGCGTGCCTCGCGGTCGGCCTCGTCATCGAGCCGGTCAGCGGCACGATGCTGCGCAACGCGCTGCCGACGCTGCTGTACGGCGGCCTGCTGTCGGTCGGGGTCGGCTATACGATGCAGGTGGTCGCGCAACGCGACGCGGCGCCCGCGCACGCGGCCGTGATCTTCAGCATGGAAGGCGTGTTCGCGGCGATCGCCGGCTGGGCCGCGCTCGGCGAAACGCTGACGCTGCGCGCGCTCGTGGGCTGCGCGCTGATGCTGGCCGGCCTGCTCGCGTGCCAGTTGCTGCCGAACGGCGACGCCCGGAAAAAGGACGAAGACGCGCTCCCGGCGTGACACGCACCGTCCCTATAATGACGGTTCGCGTGACTTCCACGCCAACCGCTTCCGACAGGCCAGCTCCGTGACGTCCACTACCGTCGATCCCGCCGCCGACCTGCTGCGCGAACGCGCAGCGCATTACGCCACCCAGGCGGCGCTGTTCCTGCGCGACCAGGCGCTCTCCACCGCGTCGCACGACCTGCGCAGCCCGCTGAACGCGATGCATAGCTGGGCGTACGTGCTCGAACGCCAGCTCGCCAACGCCGATCCGAACCTGCAGCGCGCGCTCGCGGGCATCCGCACGGGCATCGACCAGCAGGTTGCGCTGATCGACGACGTGCTCGACGCGCCGCGCGCCGAAACGCGCACGCTCGCCGTCAAGCCGCAGCCGTTCGCGCTGCGCGCGCTGCTCGACGACACGATCGCACTCGCCCGTTTCGCGCTCGCCGACGCACGGCAGGTCGCGCTCGACGCGACGCTGCCGGACGGCGAACCGTCGCTGACCGCCGACCGCGAACGCATCGCACAGGCGCTCTGGACGATGCTCACCGCCGCGGTCGAAGCCAGCGCCGCCGGCAGCCGCGTGACGTTTGCGTGCGCGCGCGACGGCCTGCAGTTCACCGCGCGCGCCACGTGTACCGTCAACGCCGTCACGCTCGCCGATCCCGCGCAACCGCATGCATTCGAATCGTTCGCACGACGCGAGATGCTGCGCGAGCGCGACGCCAAGCGCGTCGCCTGGACGCTCGCGCTTTGCCAGCGCGTCGCGCTCGCACACGGCGGCACGTTCGCGCACGACGCGTTCGTCGACGGCGCCACGGCCACCATCACGCTCTCCGTCCCCGGTGAGGCGCCGGTGTAAGCAATCGGCCGCCCGACACATTACAAATTCCTTTCTGGCTCTATACTGACGGGCCTGTCATAACCGGAGTGCTTCTTTGTTACAGATCTTCGCGCTCATCGGCGCGTTGTTCCTGGTGGCCCTGAACGGGTTCTTCGTCGCGGCCGAATTCGGCCTCGTCAAACTG
Source organism: Burkholderia sp. AU6039 (assembly GCF_002223365.1). Classification (NCBI taxonomy): domain Bacteria; kingdom Pseudomonadati; phylum Pseudomonadota; class Betaproteobacteria; order Burkholderiales; family Burkholderiaceae; genus Burkholderia; species Burkholderia sp. AU6039. Next base: position 906,476 of record NZ_NKFK01000005.1, on the reverse strand, counting down.
CGCGCCACGCGCGTCAAGACACTGGCCCGCAAGCACGGCCTGCGCGGCCGCATCCTCGGCATCGTGCACGGCCGGCTCGATGCGTATCTTTCCGCGTGCCAGCTCGGCATCACGCTTGCGTCGCTCGGCCTCGGCTGGGTCGGCGAACCGGCCTTCGCGCAACTGCTCGGCCCGCTGCTCGACCTGATCGGCGTGGAATCCGAACGCGTCGTGCACCTGATCTCGCTGGTGTTCGCGTTCTCGCTGATCTCGTTCCTGCACATCGTCGTCGGCGAGCTGGCGCCGAAATCGATGGCGATCCGCCAGCCGGAGAAGGTCGGCCTGTGGGTCGCGCTGCCGCTCTATGCGTTCTACTGGGCGATGTATCCGGCGATCTGGGTGCTCAACAACAGCGCCAACGCGGTGCTGCGGCTCGCGGGGCTCTCGGCCGACCACGGCAGCGACGCCCACTACTCGACCGACGAGCTGAAGCTGATCCTGCGCAGCCGCCGCAGCACGGCCGGCAATCCGGCCCAGCCGGCGCGCGGCACGTACAGCAACGACGAGTGGAACACGCTCGCGCATTCGCTCGACTTTTCGTCGATGACCGTGTCGGACCTGATGCGGCCGGCCCATGAAATGATCGGCCTGCGCCGCGACCTGCCGCTGCCCGACAACATGGAGATCGTCGCGCGGCACCGCTTCAGCCGCTATCCGCTGTTCGAGGATGCGTCGCGCGAACAGGTGAGCGGGCTGATCCACCTGAAGGACCTGCTGCTCGCGCGTCACGCGGGTGCAGCGCTGGAAGACCTGTCGGACTACGTCCGCCCCGTGCAGTACGTGAGGCCCGACACGCCGGCGCTCGACCTGTTCCGCCGCTTCCGCAAGGGCGCGCCGCACTTCGCGCTGGTCGGCAACAAGGGCGAGAAGCCGATCGGCTTCCTGACGCTCGACAACCTGCTCGGCGCGCTGGTCGGCCAGATCCACGACGAGTTCCGCCAGGGCGACGCCGACTGGAGCCGCCTCGACGACGGCACGCTGATGGGCAAGGGCAGCCTGCCCGTCGTGTCGCTCGAGCAGGCGCTCGGCATCGACATCGACGAAGGCCGCGCGGAATCGGTCGGCGGCCTCGTGATCCAGGCGCTCAGCGACCTGCCGACCGAAGGGCAGCGCGTGTCGTTCGACCGCTTCGACGTCGTCGTGAAGAAGATGAACGGGCCGCGTATCGTGCTCGTGCGCGTCTACCCGAAGATCTCGAAAGAGGCCGACGAATGACGGCCGCGCTGCGCCGCACGCGATGAACGCCACGCTGCCGCGCTGCTGCGTGATCACGCCGGAGCCGGCGTCCGCGTCGGCGGCCGATTGCGCGGCGTTCCTCGACCGGCTGTCGGCCGTGCTCGCGCGCGGCGAGACGCTCGTGCAACTACGCGTGAAATCGCTCGACGCAACCGCGTTCGCGCGACTCGCCGCCGAAGCGCTCGCGCGCTGCGACGCAGCCGGCGCGCATCTGATGCTGAACGGGCCGATCGATGCGGCCGGCGTGATGCGGCTCGACGGCGCCGGCTGGCATCTCGACGGCACCGCGTTGCGCGCCGCCACGCAGCGGCCGTTGCCGGCCGGAAGATGGGTGTCCGCCGCCTGTCACACGCGCGACGACCTGCGGCTGGCCGCGCGCGCCGGTGCGGATTTCGTCACGCTGTCGCCCGTGTTGCCGACGCTCAGCCATCCCGGTGCGCCGACGCTCGGCTGGACACGGTTCGGCGCGCTGGCCGCCGAGGCCGCCATGCCCGTCTTCGCGCTCGGCGGCATGACACGTACCCACCTCGACGATGCACGCCGCCACGGCGCCTACGGCATCGCAGGCATTCGCGGGTTCTGGTAGTTCGGAGATTGCCCTGCGGTGCAGCCGGGCGCAGATGCGCCCGGCCGCTCAAACGCTTACCCGCTCACGTCGTCATGCGTTCAGGTTCGGACGCATGCCGCGCCAGGCGCCGTCATCGATGCGACGCGCATCGTGCGTGAGCGCATACCGGTTGACGTCACCCGTCAGCCACGCGACGAGCGCATACGGCGGCAACACGCCTTCATCGACCCGGTCGCGCGCACGCGCCGGCGTCTCGAACACGACCCGCCCGCTCGGTGCATCGAACGGCACCGCGTCGGGCGACAGGTTCAACGCGATCGTCAGCGTCTCGTCGTCGGCGAGCCGCCATGATGCGAGCAGCGCGTCGGCATCGCCGTCGCCGTCCGACTTCAGCGCTCGCGCCTCCTGCGGCCGGCAATCGGACAATCGCGGCGCGATCAGCTTCGCGCGCACCGCGAGCGCCGACTGCACGAAATGCGCGCGATCGACATCGCGCGCGGTTTCGTCGAAGATCAACGGGATCTGCGGCGTGAGCAGCGACAGCGCCAGTGCGGCCAGACCGGCCGCCTGCCCGTGGTCGCCCTGCCCGCAGTCGCGCCACGCGCCATCGGACAGCACCAGCGACGTCAACGACAGCCCGCTGTCGGCGGCCATGCCTTCCCCCGACCCGGCCGGCTGGAATGCGGCTCCGGCCGCGGTCAGCGCGCGGGCGAGCGTGTGGATCGACTGGTGCGTGGAAATGCCTTCGTGGGCCGACACATCGCGCCCCGTCAGCCGGTGCAGCGCGCGTTCGCCGCAGCCGTTCCACTGTGCATCGAAATGGGTATCGGCTAGATGCGCCGGATGCCGTTCGCTGCCGAGGACGAGATGGATCAGCCGGTCGGCCGGCACGGCCGCGCGCACGCGATCCGCGATCTCGCGCAGCCACGACACGCCGATCCGGTCGGCCTCGCGCAGGCGCAGCCCGTCGCAACGGTACTCGTCGATCCAGTACAGCGCGTTGTCGCAGAAGAAATCGCAGACTTCCGGATGATCGAGCGCGAGCGGCGGCGCCTGGAGCGGATCGTCACGCGTATGGAAGAACGGCGCCGCGTAGTGGCGCAGCGCCTCGGTGCCGCTGCCGAAGCGCGCGTAATCGAGTTCCAGCAGCACCGCGAGACCGTAGCCGTGCGCGTCGTCGATCAGCGCCTTCAGCGCGTCGGGGCCGCCTTCGGCCGCGAGCGGCGCGAACGGCAGGCTGTCGTGCGGCGACGCGAGCAGCTCCAGCGCGGTCACGCCGAGCCGCGCGAGTTGCGGCAGGCGCCGGCGCACGCCGTCGAAGCCGCCCACCGCGTGCGGGCGAATCGCATAGAGCGCGATGTCTTCCCATGCGCGCCCGTGCCAGAACGTGTTGCGCCACGTGAACGCGCGCGGGTCGATGACCTCGCTCGGGCCGTTGAGCCCTTCGGGTTGCGAGCGCGACGCGGGATCGGGAATCGATACCGCATCGTCGAGGCGATAGCGATAAAGCGCACCCGCACCGCAATCGGCAAAGACTTCGAACCAGTTCGTGCCGGCCGCCGTCATCGGGACGAGCAACGGGCCGAAGCCGGTATCGAGTTCGAGCTGGACCTGCGTGCTGCCCGGCGCCCACACGCGAAAATGCGTGCGCGGCGTCGCGCACAGCGCGCCACAGGGCTGGGCGCCGAACGGCAAGCAGTGAATGTAGTGCTGCGCATACGGATCGTGCGGACAATCGGACATCATGCGCTCCTCGTGCGTGCCGAGCGGCATGGCCGCGCCAGCGGGGCGCGGCGCATCGGGGCCCGGCATGCGACGGCCAGGCGAGGGGAGAGAACCGAGTATGCGCCGGATTCGCTACCGCGATGCATCGCATCCGGACATTTTTAAATACGAATCGACCCCGGGAAAACCCGCAATCCTGCCGGTCCCGACGAGTCGGGTAGCAGTCATACCGGAATGGCTGCTCGCCTTGTTGCACCGGCCGCGCACGCTTACGCTCTGCGCCATGCTCGCGGACACGACGTCCGCGCCCGACCCGAGGAACCCGCCATGTCGCTTCCCGCCAGCGCCGCCAAATTCGATCCGGCACGCGCGCACGAATACGCCGAGCAATCCCGCATCGCGCTCGCCGGCTACGATGCCTGCCACGAACTCACCGCGTGCATGCTCGCGTCGGCGATCGCGGCGCCCGACGCGCGGATCCTCGTCGCGGGCGCGGGCGGCACCGGGCAGGAAATCTGCGTGGCGGCCGCGCTCGAGCCGGGCTGGCAGTTCACGGCCGTCGACCCGTCCGCGCCGATGCTCGCGCTCGCGCGCTCGAACGTCGAAGCCGCGGGTTTCGGCGCACGCACGGCGTTCGTCGAAGACGGTGTCGATGCGTTGCCCGACACGCCCGCGTTCGACGGCGCGACGCTGATCGGCGTGCTGCACCACGTCCCCGGCGACGAAGCGAAGGCGGCGCTGCTGCATGCGATCGCGCGGCGCCTGAAACCCGGCGCGCCGCTCGTGCTCGCCGGCAACCATCGCCGCTACGCGGACCACCCTCGCCTGCTCGACGCGTGGCAGCAGCGCTGGCGCATGAAAGGCGCGACGCCCGAAGCGGTGCGCGCGCAACTCGCGAAGATCCTGCAGGGCGCCGATCCGCCCGCGTCCGAGGACGCCGTGTTCGGCCTGCTGAGCGATGCGGGCTTCGATGCGCCGCTGCGCTTCTTCGCGAGCCTGTTCTGGAGTGCGTGGATCGCGGTGCGGCTCGCGTGATGGAGCGGGGTGGCCGGCCAAGCGCGGTCGGCCAGACGCGGCCGACTAGGCGCGGCCGGCTAGGCGCCGTTCGTCACGGCGCGCAACGCGTTTCGCGTATGCGCCCTCCGCGCTGGGTATGATGTCGTTCCCGCCCTCACTCCCGGCGTCGACATGCTCACCGTCCATCACCTGAACAACTCGCGCTCGCAGCGCGTGCTCTGGCTGCTCGAAGAACTGGATGTGCCGTACGAGATCGTGCGCTACGCGCGCGATCCGAAGACGATGCTGGCGCCGCCCGCGTTGCGCGCGATCCATCCGCTCGGCAAGTCGCCGGTCGTCACCGACGACGGCCGCACGTACGCCGAATCGGGCGCGATCATCGAATACCTGGTCGAACGCTACGGCAACGGGCGCCTCGCGCCGCCGCCCGGCACGCCGGCGCGGCACGACTACACGCACTGGCTGCACTACGCGGAAGGGTCGGCGATGCCGCCGCTGCTGCTCAAGCTCGTCGCGCTGCGAATCGCGCACGCGCCGATGCCGTTCTTCGCACGGCCGATCGCGCGCAAGATCGCCGACACGCTGCAGTCGAACTTCGTCGATCCGCAGATCGCCCTGCATCTCGGGCATGTCGACGACACGTTGGGCCGCACCGGCTGGTTCGTCGGCGACGGTTTCAGCGCAGCCGACATCCAGATGAGCTTTCCGCTCGAAGCCGCGACCGCCCGCGGGGGCGGCAGCCGCTATCCGGCGATCGCGCGTTTCCTCGACGCGATCCACGCGCGGCCCGCGTACCAGCGGGCGCTGGAGCGCGGCGGCCCGTACGACCTGCTCAAGTGACGCTGCGATTCACCCTGGCCTGCGTCAGCTCAGCAGGCCCGCCGCGACGTTGATCGACAGCCCGAGCACGGCCATGTTGAAGTAGAACGACAGGATCGACTGCGCGAGCACCGAGCGCCGCGCGGAACGGTTCGCCAGCGACACGTCGGCCGTCTGCGACGCGACCGCGAGCGTGAACGCGAAATACAGGAAATCCCAGTAATCGGGTTCGGGGCTCTTGTCCGGAAAGCGCAGCGCGCGATCGTTGCTCGGCGAGCCGTAATAGAGCCGCGCATAGTGCAGCGTGAAGATCGTCGGGATCAGGAACCACGCGCCGAACAGCGTCGCGCCCGTGATTGCGTAATGGCTGAGCCCCGCGCTGAAGCCGACGCTCTTGACGGTCGCGAGTTCGATCGCGATCGCGGCGACGCTCGCGACGGTCGCAAGGCACACGACGGTCAGCACGGTCGTCGCGTTTTCATCCTCGCGGATCGCGATTTCGCGCACCTGGTGATGGTGCGCGGTGACCATGCGCACCCACATCAGCACGAGATACAGCCAGATCGCGCAATCCCAGCCGATCAGCGCACGCGCGGTCGGACGCAGCGAAAACGGCAGCAGCACCGCGCACAGCGCGCCGGCGACGAATGCCGCGACCATGCGCGGCCGGTTGCGTAATACCTGCGGATAAAGCGTCATCATGTGATTCCGAAAGCAAATGGAAAGGGTTCGGCCGGCGCGCGGGACATACCGCCGCGCCGCACCGGCGGGTATTGCCCCGATTATCGTCATTCCATCGTGACGTGGCGATGGGGGCGCGAGCGCCTAAGATATTGGGATGACTGCCACCGCCCCCCTCTGCCGCCATCCGGCGAACACGGTCGGCCGCGACTTCGTCGTCGGCGACCTGCACGGCTGCGTGGATGTGCTGCGCGCGCTGCTGCACGACATCCGCTTCGATCCGGCCCGCGACCGCCTGTTCTCGGTCGGCGACCTCGTCGACCGCGGCCCTGCCTCCGAAGCCACGCTCGACCTGCTCGACCGCCCGTGGTGCCACGTCGTGCGCGGCAATCACGAGGAAGTGCTGAGCCTCGTGGCGCGCGGCAAGCTATCGCCCGACGCGTGGCGCGGGATCGGCGGCGACTGGGGTGCCGACCTGCCGCCGGAACGGCTGCACGCGCATGCGGCGCGCGTCGACGCGCTGCCGCTGGTGCGGGTGATCGGCGACGGCCCCGGGCGCTTCAACGTGCTGCATGCGGAATTCTTCGGCTCGGACGCCGATCTCGACACGGGCAGCTATGCGCACGACGTGCGCGAGCGGCTGATCTGGGGCCGCGATCTCGTCCAGGGGCTCGCCGATCCGGCGCGGCAGGCCGGGCTGTCGCTGACCTGCACCGGGCACACGCCGGTGCGCGCGCCGCAGCGGATCGGCGCGCAGTGGTTCATCGACACGGGCGCGTTCGCTCCGGCCGGGCGGCTCACGCTCGCCGAGCCGCGCACCGGGCGCACCTGGTCGATGACGCAGGCCGAGGCACGCGAACGCCATGCGGGCGACTGGCCGCTGCCTTGAGGCGCCGATAGGTGCTGATCGGTGCTGACGCGCGCGAGCGGCCCCTAGCCGACCTGGTTCAGTTCGAATACCGCATCGACGGCCGAGCCGTTCCAGTTGTATTCGAGGTAGGCCGCGTGATGGCAGTCGCGCAGCAGCGCGGTGCGGAACGCCGCCAGGCACTCGCCGCGCGGGTCGCGCACCGACGGATAGACGATCCCTGCACCGCCCGCATTGCGCACCGCGCGGCCGAGCGCCTGCCCGGCGCTGTAATCGAGCGGATGCAGCAGCGCCGGATCGCGTTTCGGCCACGTGCGGATGTCGGCCACGTCGCCCTGCGCGATCACCGTATAGAGCCGCATTTGCTGGCGCATCGGCGGCTCCTTGGTCGCTTCCAGGAACAACGCGCTGTGATACCGCGTTTCGGCGATCGCCGTGTCGCGCGAACGCGCGCAGTAGAACACGCCGTAGCTGCCGTCGGAAAAGCGGCTGCCCTGCGGATTCAGGTGCGTGAACGCGGCCATGATCGGCCCCCAGCCCTGCCCGTAGCGGCGCTCGGCGGGCGGCACGAGGTCGAGTGTGCCGACTTCGTTGCGGATGCGGTCGTTGGTCAGCGATTCGAGTGCGTAAAGCGCGTCGAAATCGTCCGCCGAGGCTACGCGGTCGAACAGGTTGATCGCCGGGAAACGGGTGGGGATCACGCGATAGGCTGGCGCCCAGTCGACCGCGGTCGTGGGCCATTGTTGTGCTTGGATCGGCATGGTCACGCCCAGCCACCTCGCATCGCGTCGAGATATTGCCGGACGGCGACCAGATCGCCGACGTTGCCGGCGAGCATCCGGTCGAGTGCGCGCTTGCCGCCGAACGGCGCCGCGTCGTTCGGCCGCTTGACCCACGCATCGGCCGCGGCCGGCTGCGGCAGCAGGATCTGCAGCGCCTTGTAGATGCCGAGCAACAGCGATAGCCGTTCGAGCGTATCGCGCGGCAGCCGCGCCGATTCCGGCGTGGCCTTCCACTTGAAGAACGTCGAGCGGCCGGGCGACCCGAGCAGCACGATCTGCTCGTCGATCGTCAGTTCCCAGTCGCGCGCGATGTTGAAAAACGCGCGCAGGCCGGCCGCCGACATCTGCGCGACCGAGGCCTGCGGCGAGGCGGAGTGCGATTCACAAGCGGGCCGTGACATGATCGTTAGTCTCGAAACGAATTTACTAACAAGATTAGTCCATTTTCGTATTTTTGCAAGGGTCGAGACCCGCCGATCGATCCGCCCATCCGACAAAACGATATTTTTTGTCCATTCTGGACTCTGATTTTATTTTCTGCGTTAATGGCCGTGCGGACACCGCGCACAGACGCGGTTCGTATCCGTGAAACCGTGTCGCACAGAAACCGGAAGCACCCCGCCAAGGAACGCACCATGAAGAGACTGATTGCCGCTGTTTCGATCGCCCTGCTCGCGGTATCCGCAGGCCCCGCCGTCGCGAAGGACTGGACCACGATCCGCTTCGGCACCGATGCCAGCTACGCGCCGTTCGAGTCGAAGGCGCCCGACGGCAAGCTCGTCGGCTTCGACATCGACCTCGGCAACGAGATCTGCGCGCGCCTGAAGGCGAAGTGCGTGTGGCTCGAGAACGATTTCGACGGGATGATTCCGGCGCTGAAGGCGAAGAAGTTCGACGCGGTGCTGTCGTCGATGTCGATTACGCCGCAGCGCGCGCAGCAGATCGGCTTCACGACGAAGATCTACAACCAGCCGACGCGGCTCGTCGTGAAGAAGGGCTCGCCGCTGCTGCCGACGGCCGAATCGCTGAAGGGCAAATCGATCGGCGTGGAACAGGGCACGACGCAGGAAACGTATGCGAAGGCGTACTGGGGCAAGCAAGGCGCGAACGTCGTGTCGTACCAGAACCAGGACGGCGTGTACGCCGACCTGACCTCGGGCCGCCTCGACGCGGCACTGCAGGATGAAGTGCAGGCGGCCATCGGGTTCCTGAAATCGCCGCGCGGCGCGAACTACACGTTCGTCGGCCCGGAGCTCGTCGACGAGAAGGTGCTCGGCATCGGCGCCGGCATCGGGCTGCGCAAGGAGGACACCGACCTGAAGGCGAAGATCGACGGCGCCATCCTCGAGATGGTCAAGGACGGCACCTACAAGCGGCTCGCGTCCAAGTACTTCGACTTCGACATCTACGGCGGCTGAAACGGCGTCGCGCGCGTACGGGCGCCACACCCGTCGCGCGCGTCCGACCGCCCCTCCCCTCACCACCGGACGGCACCGGCGTAACACCGTTTGCCGTCGCATCGAATGCTTCACCCGTCGCACACATCGCACGACGCTTCGCATTTCATTCGGATTGCAGATTGATCGTCCGCGGGGACGATGCCTCGCGCGAACGGGTATCGTGCGGCTTCAGTCAGTAGGCGAAGACCGGGCGTCGAGGTACCGGCGCCCGTGTGCACATGCCCTTGCGAATCGGGTTCGCGTGCAGGAAAGTGCCGACCCGGCGCGGATGACCGGCAATCAACCGGATCCGCCTCGCACCGGGCGCGGAGAGATGGCCTGTCGATGCATGCCGGCCGGCTGCAAGAACGACGTTCGACCGACGATGCTCCGAATCACTGCGATCGCGGCCTGCCGGCCGCGGCGTGTGGCGATCGATCATTTTTCTTCCCCGTATCAATCTGATGGTTGTTCCGGCAACCGGACTCGACCGGTGCCCCGACGATCAGGCGACGACACTCCGTGCTCGCCGGAACGCAGCTGTCGTGCCGCGCGCCGTCGCCGCATCCCCGCGGACTCTGTCCTGGCCGGTACTGACAGCGTTCGCTGCCGAACCGGACGGACCGTGCATCATCGACTTTCGCATGCTCACTGTCGCAAGGAGCGGGCCAGCGTCGCGCGAGCCTGTCCGGACAAGCGATTGACCGGGCAGCATGGTGGCCGGAACGGGTGCGGAAGGCGGGAAGTTACGAAACTGAAACACGCGGCGCGCGGCCTGCGCTGGCCGCGTCGCAGCGCTGCCTTGCCGGATAAGGCTGAACAATGCAGCGCGACATTTTTACCGACGGGCGCCAGCCGTTCACCCCGATTTCCCGCGCCAATTTGCGTGACCGTCGAGGCGAAAATGTTTCATGCGCTTTACATGGCGCAGGCGGCACGGGAGCCGCAGGTTGTCCGCGCATCCATCGGCCGGCGGCATCGCTATACTGCGAAACCGGCGCGGGTCATGTTTGCGCCGGCGCCCTTCGCCGGCGCGTGACGTACTTCACCACGCCGCCCCATCACCCGAACGACCGCACCCGATGATCCGCACCCTCTATACCGCCGAACGCGCCAGGCTGATTCGCTTCGGGGTGTCGGGCGTCGGCTCGACCGCGCTGCATGCGCTGATCGCGGCCGCGATGTTCGCGCTGTTCGACGCGACGCCGGTGAGCGCGAACGCGGTCGCGTTCGCGTGCTCGACCGCGTTCTCGTATCTCGCCAACACGCTGTGGAGTTTTTCGTCACCGGTGACGTGGGGCAACTTCGTGCGCTTTCTCGCCGTCGCGCTGGCCGGACTCGGCATGACGATGCTGCTGGCGCACGGCACCGAGACGCTCGGCCTCGCCCGCGCGTGGAGCATCGTCGCGGTCGTGCTGTGCGTGCCGCCGGTCACGTTCGTGCTGCACCGGCTCTGGACCTATCGCTGAACCGGCTCACGCGTCACGCATGCGCCGCTCAGCCGACCCGCTGATGCCCCGCGTCGCCGGACGGCGCGCCGTCGTGCCCGCCGTTGTCGCCGTTCCCGCCGTTGTTGTCGTGATCGTTCAGCCCGTGCTCGATCATCATCCGGTAGAGCGTCACGCGTGAAATGCCGAGTTCGGCCGCGGCCTTGTTGATGCGGTGATCGTTGCGCAGCAGCGCATTCTCGATCGCGGTGCGCTCGGCGAGCGCCCGCGCCTGTTCGAGCGTCACGGGTTCGGTTTCGCCCGGCGTCTCGAGCCCGAGATCGTGCGGCGTCAGCAGCCGGCTTTCGGCCATCACGATCGCGCGCCGCACGCGGTTGATCAGCTCGCGCACGTTGCCCGGCCATTCATAGCGGCGCATCGCGTCGAGCGCGGCCGACGTGAAGCCGCTGATCTTGCGGCCGCTGTCGGACTTGAATTTCTGCAGCACGTAGTGCGCGAGGATGTCGATATCCTTGCCGCGCGCGCGCAGCGGCGGCTCGTGGATACGCAGCACGCACAGACGGTGATAAAGGTCCGCGCGGAAGCGCCCGGCCTCGACCGCGCCGTCGAGATCGACGTGGGTGGCCGAGATGATCCGTACGTCGACCGGAATCGATTCCTGCCCGCCGAGCCGCTCGATCTTCCCTTCCTGCAGGAAGCGCAGCAGGCTCGCCTGGCTTTCGACCGGCATGTCGCCGATTTCGTCGAGAAACAGCGTGCCGCCGTTCGCCGATTCGATCCGGCCCGCGCGCCGCTGGTTCGCGCCGGTGAACGCGCCGCGCTCGTAGCCGAACAGTTCCGACTGCAGCAGGTGATGCGGAATCGCGCCGCAATTGATCGCGACGAACGGGCCCTTGCCGCGGCCGGAGCGCTCGTGAATCGCGAGCGCGGTCAGCTCCTTGCCGGTGCCCGACTCGCCGGAGATGAACACGCTCGCGTCGGTCTTCGCGACCTTGCGGATCGTGCTGAACAGCTGCTGCATCGCCTCGCAGTTGCCGATCATCCCGTGTTCGCCGATCGACGCCGCGTAGGCCGCGCCATCGACGCGATCGAGCGCGGCCATCCCGCGCGCATGGCCGAGCACGTGCGAAATCCATTCGTAGGGCAACGGAAGGGTCACGTAATCGAAGCAATAGCTGCGGATCAGTTCGCGCACCGCGGGGCTGATCGTGATGCCGGCCTGCGCGATGGAAATCCAGCCGATCGACGGCTGGCTCAGGCACGCCTTCAGCGCGGGATAGTCGCGCGACGTGAACCCGGTGAAATCGACCAGACCAGCGGCGACGCTCACGCCGGAGGTCATGTTCTGCGCGGCGCCGGCCGTCTTCGCGACGGCGATTTCCCAGCCGAGCCCGCGCAGTTGCGCAAGCAACGGCTCATCGGGCGAGCGCATGATCACGAACAGCTTGCGTCCGTCCTCGGGCGCGGTGACGGACACATGCGACATCTCGGGCACCGCATGCCCGTTTGCGTCAGGTGACCTAGCAACCATCGTTGTTCCCCGCTTGGCGTTGGTATCGCGCCGGCTCGCCGTCACGCGCGACGGACCTCGATCGAACCGACATATTGGCCGCATTTCCGTCCGAATAAAATCCCCCCGTGCAGGAATCGCGCGTGAGGTGGACATTGTCATGAACGGTATATCGATGCGGCCGGTGCGCGGCTAGATGGGTGTTATCCCGGTGGCGTACGCGGCGGGACCCCTGAACGGGCGGCTGCGCGGCGCGCAAAGCCGCGCCGGTGCTGGCGCATGGCGTTCCCGGGCGATGCCGCGCGCGCCGGATCGGCTCGCCCGCGCATGCGTGCACTACCGGTCGACGGGCCCTCAGGGCGTCCGCGCAGCCGGTTCGAATTGATTTCGGTCAATCGTCAGAAGAAGACGGTTGATGCACGAACGCAACATGCGCGGCCCGATGCCGCGCCTGCCGGCGCAGCGGCGGTCTCAGCGGCCCGATGCGAGCGACGCCGGCGCGTTGGCGCGGCCACGGCCGGCCGGTGCGCCGCCCTGTTCGCCGTAGGCGGCGGCGAGCGCGTCGACCCGCGCCAGATGGTGGTGATTGTCGTGATCCCACGGATGGAAGCCCGGCCGGAAGAAGCTCAGCCATTCGCCGGCGATGCGCGGGAACAGCCCCCGGCGCGGCCCGTACAGGAACGCGATCATCCGCAGCATGCCGCGCACGTGATGGCCGGCGCCGCGATCGCGCCACAGCAGCGTCGCATGCATCAGGAATACGGTCGGCCAGAACGTCAACGTCGTCAGCAGATACACGCCGATGCGGATCAGGTAACGACGCAGCCCCGGTTCCATCGCGGTGTTCCAGACGTCGAACGACACGGCCTTGTGCTCGGTTTCCTCGAGCGCGTGCCAGATCCACATCTGGCGGTAGCCCTCGACCGAGCCGTCGAGGCGCGTCGGGTCGCGCAGCAGCCAGTCGGCGAGCATCGCCGTGTAGTGCTCCGCCGCGACCGTGTGCGCGAGCTGCACCGAATGCGGCAGCTTGCGCTTCATGTAGCCGAGCACCGTCCAGACGCGCTTGTCGAGCTTGCGAGCGGGCAGGTGGTTCGCCTGCATCAGCTCGTTGTACTCGATGTGCTCGCGCGTGTGCATCGCCTCCTGGCCGATGAAGCCGAGCACCTGCTGCTTCAGCACGGGATCGTCGATCCGGTCACGGTAGTTGCGCACCGAATCCATGAAGAAACGCTCGCCGGCCGGAAACAGCAGCGACAGCGCGTTGAAGAAATGGGTCACGTGCGACCCGAGGCCATGCCAGTCCTTCGCGCGTTCGACCGGCAGGTCGAAGCGCAGGTCGCGGCGCACCGGCATGATCCCGGCTGCGGTGGCGGAAGCGGCTGACTTCATGTTCATCGTTCTCCTGGTTCCGGAGCGGCCCGGCGCGTCGTCCGACGCAGCCGGCGCAGGCCCGGGCGGCGCGTCGCGCACCGCCAAAATCTTGACATCGACAGCTGTAAAGATAGGCCGCCCGCGGCGGCGCACGCAAGCTACGCGGTAGATGCGCGCTTCCAAACAGGGCGCGGTCGAAAAGGCGGAGAAAACGGCGCTCGAACAGCGTGCAGACGGGGCGGGATTCGAACGCGCGCGGTGGCTCGCGAGCGATAGGCGCAGCGCCATGCCGTGTCACGTCGGCGGCCTGAAAGCTCCATTCGGCGGGCGTTTCACGGAAATCGGCAATGCCACACGGTACGCCGCGGCGCGCCCTGGTAGCACCGATTCATACACGCGTCGCACTCGCACGGTGCAACCGCGGTCGCGAGGCGCGCGAAAAATTCAAACGCGCGTTCCATTTGCGCTTCGGACGATCACGGCCACTGCGGCCCGGCGCCGCCCGCGACATACGTGCGAGCGGCCGACAGCCACGAGCGGCGGCCCGCTGCGCGCTCGCCTACAATAGCGGTTTTACCCATCCTTTTTCAGGAGAAGTCATGTCTGTCATCACGACCGAATCGGGCCTCAAATACGAAGACCTGACCGAAGGCACCGGCGACGTAGCGCAAGCCGGCCAGACCGTCAGCGTCCACTACACGGGCTGGCTGACCGACGGTCAGAAATTCGACTCGAGCAAGGATCGCAACGACCCGTTCGCGTTCGTGCTCGGCGGCGGCATGGTCATCAAGGGCTGGGACGAAGGCGTGCAGGGCATGAAAGTCGGCGGCGTGCGTCGCCTGACGATCCCGCCGCACCTCGGCTACGGCCCGCGCGGCGCAGGCGGCGTGATTCCGCCGAATGCCACGCTCGTGTTCGAAGTCGAACTGCTCGACATCTGACACCGCGCGCGAGCCGCCGACTGACGCGCTGCCCCATGGCACACCTTTCGTCCCCCACCATCGCACTGCAACGCTACGACACGCTCGAAGCGTCGGACGTGCACGACTTTCACCAGATCGTGCTCGGCATCGACGGGGCGATGGTGATGGCGGTGGACGGCGTCAGCCAGCGGCTCGACCGGCACGGCGCGTGGCTGGTTCCGGCCGGCGCGCGCCACGATTACGCGGGCCTCGGCGAAAACCGCCAGCTCGTGCTCAATCTTCCCCTCGCGTCGCTCGCGGTGCCGCAGCGGCTGTTCGACAGCGCGCGCGCCGTGGCGATCGATCCGGCACTGACGTCGCTGGTCGCGCAGATCGCGGCCGCCGCCGCGCAACTCGACGCCCCCGCCGACGACGCGCGGCACGCGGCCGCGCACCGTTTCCAGTGGCAGGCCGCCGCGCGGCTGTGCGGCGCGCTGCTCGACGAACGCGCCATCGCCGCGCCCGCCTCGGGCCTCGATTTCGCACGCATCGACCGCTGGCTGCGCGCACGGCTCGAGGAGCCGCTGCGCATCGCCGATCTCGCCGCGCACTGCGGCTACGGAATGCGCCGCTTTCATCAACTGTTCGTCGACGCGTTCGGCGAAACGCCGCATCGCTACCTGCAGCGGCTCAGGCTCGACGCGGCCGTGATCCTGCTCGCGGACGGCCGGTATCCGCTCGTCGATATCGCCGGGAGGGTCGGCTTCGCGGATCAAAGCACGTTCACCCATGCGTTCACGAAGCGCTTCGGCGTGGCACCGGGACGCTGGCGCGGCGAGCGGCATTGAACGCAGCCGCTGGCCCGCGCTGAGCGCGCATCCCGGCACGTAGCGGCACGCTTCTTCGGCACATCGCGTTCGCGCCGGCCGGGCCGCAGCCTGTCTGTTCCCGCTTCGCGCCCCCTGCTTCGCCTCTGGCGTTTCGACGCTTCACGTTCCGCTGAAACATTGCATGTCCGTCGCGCCTACGATTGACGCATGGATCCGACCGCCCCCACGCCCGCCTTCCCGCCCGCGCTCGCCCGCGTCGTCGCGACCGTCAGCACCGGTTTCGTCGTGACGCAACTCGACGTGACGATCGTCAATATCGCGCTCGCGCATCTCGCCGGTGACCTGCATTTGCCGGTCGCCGGCCTGCAGTGGGTCGTCGATGCGTACACGCTCGCGTTCGCGGTACTGATGCTGTCGGGCGGCGCACTCGGCGACCGCTTCGGCGCGCGGCGCCTGTACATCGCCGGCCTCGTGCTGTTCGCGCTGGCGTCGCTCGCGTGCGGCGCCGCGAACGCGCCCGCGATGCTGATCGCGGCGCGCGCGCTGCAGGGCGTCGGCGCCGCGGCGATGCTGCCCAATTCGCTCGCGCTGCTCAACGACGCGTGTCGGCACGACCCGCGCCTGCGGGCGCGCGCCGTGGGCGGGTGGACGGCGGCCGGCTCGATTTCGATCGCGGCGGGCCCGGTGGTGGGCGGCGTGCTGATCGCGGCATGGGGCTGGCGCGGCATCTTCCTCGTGAACCTGCCGCTGTGTGCGGCCGGGCTGGCGGCTGCGTTTGCATGGATCCCCGCGCGCCGTGCGGCGGCGCCGGCCGCGCCCTCCCGTTCCATCCGCGCACTCGACCTGCGCGGCCAGTTCATCGCGATCGCGATGCTGACCGCGCTGACCGGCGCCGTGATCGAATGGCGGCCGCTCGGCTTCACGCATCCGGTCGTCGCCGGCGGCTTCGCGGTGGCCGCCGTCGCCGCGCTCGCGTTCGTCGTGGTTGAAGCGCGCACGGCCACGCCGATGCTGCCGCTGTCGCTGTTCCGCCATCGCACCTTCAGCACGGCCGTGCTGTTCGGGATCTGCGTGAACCTCACGTACTACGGCACCGTGTTCGTGCTCGCGCTGTACCTGCAGCGCGCACGCGGCGAAACGGCGTTGCAGGCGGGCCTTGCGTTCCTGCCGCTGACCGGCGGCTTCCTGCTGTCGAACCTCGCCAGCGGGCGCGTCGTGGCGCGTCACGGCCCGCGGGCGCCGATGCTGGCGGGCGCGCTCGTCGCCGCGCTCGGCTACGGGTCACTGCATTTCATCGGCGCGTCGACACCGCTGGCCGCCCTGCTCGTGCCGTTCCTGCTGATTCCGACGGGCATGGGCTTCGCGGTGCCGGCGATGACGACCGCCGTGCTCGCGTCGGTCGCGCCCGAACGGGCCGGCATCGCGTCGGCCGTGCTGAATACCGCGCGGCAGGCCGGCGGCGCGATGGGCGTGGCTGCGTTCGGCGCGCTCGCCGGCGGTGGCGGCGCGGCGCAGGTCGTGGACGGGTTGCGGATCGAAACGGCCGTGTCGGTCGCGCTGCTCATCACCGCCGCGCTGCTCGCGACGCGGGTGCGGCCCGATGCGCATCGCGGCGCGTCGTCCACGCGTCAGGTCGTCAGGTCGTGACGGCGGCCGATTGAACAACGGGTGCGGTCACGCGTCGCCGACCTTCCTCACGACCGTCTCGGCCGCCTTCAAAGGCCGGCCGTCGTCATGCCGCAGCGCGAGCTTGCGGATCGTACGCCCCGTGCTGCGGTCGACCAGCACCGAATGCGGCTCGCCGCGCGCGAACAGGTTCGCCTCGCCCCACTGCCGCAACATCACGATCACCGGAAACAGCCCTTCGCCCTTCTTGGTCAGCACGTACTCCTGATACGCGGTGCCGTCGGATGCCGGCACGACGTCGAACACGCCGGCGTCCACCAGCATCTTCAGCCGGTCGGACAGGATGTTGCTCGCGACGCCGAGGCTCGCGCGGAAATCGCCGAACCGGCGCACGCCGTCGAACGCATCGCGCACGATCAGCAACGCCCAGCGATCGCCGACGATATCGGTCGCCCGCGCCACCGGGCACGGCGAATCCGCAAGACTTTTCTGCCTGGCCATGTTCCTCTCCGCAATCTTGCCGGCCGCCTTCGCGGCAACACCGGCCATCCGTGCGCGGACCGCTCGCCCGCCGCCCAACAGGTTGCATTTTAAAACTACTTTTCCTACACTCCATACCAGTTTCAATTTGCAACTACTTTGCACGAGGGAACCGATGGAGTCTTCCTGTCAATCCGGCACCGTTGCATCGACCGCGCCGACACATGCCGCGCATCCGGCCGACGGTGGCCGCCTGTCCGCGGCGCGCGTCGCGTTGCTGGCCGTTTGCTGCGCGGCCAGTGTCGCGAACGTCTACTATGCGCAGCCGCTGCTCGATTCGATCGCGCGGGATTTCGGCGTGTCGCAGGCGGCCGTCGGCGGCGTGATCACCGCGACGCAGCTCGGCTGTGGGCTCGCGCTGCTGTTCGTCGTGCCGCTCGGCGACCTGCTGAACCGCAAGCGCCTGATCACCGTGCAGCTTCTGCTGCTGACGGCGGCCTGCATCGGGGTCGCCGCCTCGTCGACGCGCGTCGCGCTGCTGGCCGGGATGGTCGCGGTCGGGCTGCTCGGCACCGCGATGACGCAAGGGCTGATCGCGTGCTCGGCCGCGCTCGCGGGCGCCGGCGAACGCGGGCGCGTGGTGGGCGCCGCGCAGGGCGGCGTCGTGGTCGGGTTGCTGGCCGCGCGCTCGCTGGCCGGAGTCGTCACCGACATCGCGGGCTGGCGGGCCGTCTATCTGGTGTCGGGCGCGCTCGCGATCGCGATGCTCGTCGTGCTGTCGCGGCTATTGCCGGACGAGAACGGCCCGCGCGAGCGCATCGGCTACGCGGCGCTGCTGCGATCGATGGTGTCGCTGCTGCGCGATGAACGCGTGCTGCGCGTGCGTGGCGCGATCGCGCTGCTGATGTTCGCGGCCTTCAGCATATTCTGGAGCGCGCTGGTGCTGCCGCTGAGCGCGCCGCCGCACGCGATGTCGCATACGCAGATCGGCGCATTCGGCCTCGTCGGCGCACTGGGCGCGGCAGCGGCCGTCCGCGCGGGCCGGCTCGCGGATCGCGGGCGCGGCGAAGCAACGACCGGCGCCGCGCTCGCACTGCTCGCGTGCTCGTGGCTGCCGCTCGCGTTCGGCGCGACGTCGATTGGATGGCTGATCGTCGGCATCGTGCTGCTCGACGTCGGCGGGCAGGCCGTCCACGTCGTCAACCAGAGCATGATTCTCGGCGCGCGGCCCGATGCGCATGCGCGCCTCGTCGGCTGCTACATGCTGTTCTATTCGGCCGGCAGCGGGCTCGGCGCGATTGCGTCGACGATGATGTATGCGCGCGCCGGATGGACGGGCGTCTGCGTGCTCGGCGCGGTCGTGAGCGTGGCGGCGCTTGGCGTGTGGGCCGCCACGCTCAGGCGCGCGTGACGCGTGCCGGCGCCGAGTATCGAAGGGAGAAGAAGGCCGGCCCGCCCGCTACGGGCGGTCGGCACGCGAACCGGCCACGCACGCGCGCGCCGCCGGTTCGGCTTTCGGTTCGGCACGCAGGTCGCGCGCCGCGGCACACTCAACCTGCCGCCTGGATCGCCTCTTCGTACACGCCGGCAACGCGCCGCGCGATCACCGCGTTGTCGAAATGGTCACGTGCATAGCGCTTGCACGCGGCCTCGTCGGGCAACGTGATCGCGCCCGACAACGCCGCGCCGAGCCCTTCCGCGATCGCGTCCGCGCCCGTGGACGGCAGCACGAGATCGTCGGACAGCCCGGCCACCGCCTCCGGCAGCCCGCCCACCGGCGTGACCAGCACGGGCGTGCCGGACGCGAGCGATTCGACGGTGATCAGCCCGAAGCCTTCGAGCGCGACCGTCGGCACGACGCTGACCGTCGCCGCGCGGTACAACGCGGCCAGATGGTTGTCGGGCACGAAGCCGAGCAGTTTCACGTTGTCCTGCAGCCCGGCGGCATCGATGCGCTGCTGCAGTTCCTCGCCGATCTTGCCCTTGCCGGCGATCAGCAGCAGCACGTCCGGGTGACGGTGCTTGAGGAGGCCGATCGCGTCGATCAGGTCCTCCAGCCCCATGCGCCGCACGAGCCGGCGCACGGCCAGCACGATCGGCCGGTCCTGCGGCAGTTGCAGCTTGTGCCGCGCCTCGGCCGGCGTGAGCGGCGTGTCGAACTGCGCGGTATCGACGCAGCCGGGAATCACGCGCACGCGCGACGGATCGATTCCGTAGCGGTTCGTCAGGATCTGGCCGAACGCCTGCGACAGCACGATCAGCCGCGACGAACGCGTATAGACCGCCTGTTCGAGATAGCGCTTCGCGCGCTGGCCGAGCGACGCGGCGCCCTCGACCTGGCTTTCGTCGGCCCACGGCCCCTGGAAATGCGACACCTGCGGAATCCCGCGCGTGACGTCGAGGCCCGGGAACGTGTACAGCGCGAAGTGCGACGAGATCACGTCCGGCCGCTCGCTGCGGATCTCCTCGCGCAACGCGCGCCGCGCGGCGAGCATCCGGCGTGCAAGCGACTCCGATGCGGGGCCGAAGCCCTGGATCGCGCCGTCCGTGTCGTCGGCGACCTTCGGCGAGCCGGCGACGAGCCCGCGCACCTCGACGCCCGCGCCCGGCAGCGCGCCGACGAGCGAGTAGTACATCCGGTCGAGGCCGCCCGCGCGCTCGGGGAACCAGTGCATGCCGATTTGCAACGATTTGATCGGCCGGGAAGATTGGGACATCACGTTTGCTCCTGCGTGACTGCATGCTCGGCCCGCTCGAAAGCGGACGGCTGCGTGGGTTGGCCGATGCGCCGGTAAAGCGCGACATACTGGGCGCCCATGTGCGCCCAGCCGAAACGGGTCATCAGTTCGCGGGCGGCTTCGCCCATCGTGCGACAGGTGTCGCGCGATGCCGCGAGCGAGCCGATCGCCTGCGCGAGCGCGGCCGGATCGTCCGGATCCTCCAGCACGATCCCGCATTCGCGCGTGATGATTTCCGCGCCGCCCGCCGTGCGCGCGGTGACGACCGGCAGCCCGGCGGCCATCGCCTCGAGCAGCGACAGGCTCATCGCTTCGTAGCGCGACGGGAACACGTACGCGTCGACCGAGCGCATCAGCGTCGGCATGTTTTTAACGAGGCCGAGGAAATGCACGCGCGAATCGATGCCGAGCGCGCGCGCCTCCTCCGGATACGGGCTGCCGGGCAGATAGCCGGCCACCGCCAGGTGCACGTTCGCCGGCAGCTTCGTCAGCGCCTTCAGCACGGTGCCGAGGTTCTTGCGCGGCGTGCGCAGGTCGCCGACGAACAGCAGCAGGAACGCATCGTCCGGCAGCTTGAATGCCGCGCGGTCGGCCTGCGCCCCCGCGAACGCGCCGGCGTCGACACCGTTGTAGATCACGCTGATCTTGCGGCTGTCGATGCCGAGCCCGGCGATCTCGTCGGCCACCTTCTGCGACACGGCCGTGATCGCGCGCGAACGCCGGTACGCCCAGCGCTCGAGCGTGGTATTCACACGCGTATAGACGTACTGGTAGGCCGACCACAGCCCCTTCGTCGGCCCGAACGGATAGTACGGACTCTTGAACCAGCCGCCGTGCACGAAGTGCGCGGTATTGACGTCGGCCTTGATCCACGAAATGAAGCCGTTCACGTGCAGCACGTCGTACTCGCTGCGGTGCGATCGCAGCCAGGCCGCGCTCTTCAGCGCGAACACCTGCTGCTTGACGAGATTCGACGGCCAGAAGCCGCCGACCTTCACGGGCACCCAGCGCACGCGCGGGTCGGCCAGCAGCTCGGGCGCGACATGCGACGCGACCAGCGTGACCTCGTAGTTCTCGGCCAGCGCCGCGCGCGCGATTTCGTAATTGACGCGGCCCTGCCCGTCGTTATGTCGCACGACGTGCGTGACGATCGCGATTCTCAATGGTCGCCTCCCCGTAAACGCGCGGCGGCCAGCAGGCGTTGTGCCTTTTGCCAGTGCGCCGCGGAAAGAATCGAAAAAATGGCTGTGAACATCAGCAGGCCGCCCGTGCCGATCAGCGAGTTCGTGAACACGAGCATCGCGAAGGTCGACAGGCACAGGCTCAGGCACGCGCCGACGAACTTGTCCTTGCGCAACTTGAACGCCGCGCGCAGCGTGCGGCTGAACAGCATCACGACACCCGAGAGGTACAGCAGCGTGCCGGGCCAGCCGAGCACGAACGGCACGTTCATCACGCCGCTGTCGAAGCTGCCGTACTTGCCGAGCTCGCCGCTGTCGCTCGACAGCTTCGTGGATGCACCCGTCGCGCCCATCCCTTCGCCGGCGACGTCGGTGAACGCCGTCTGCGCGAAGGTGGCGTAGAACTTGTTGCGGTCGTCGTAGCTGCGGTCGTCCTTCAGGTTCGTGATCGACTGCAGGCGCGCGCCGAGACGGTCGGCCACCGGCCCGACGGTCAGCAGCGGCACGCACAGGCCGACCAGCACGACACCGCTGATCAGGATCCGCATCCGCACGCGGTTGTTCGACTGCGCGAGCTGGATCGCGAGCGCGATCACCCAGCCGCCCCACGTCGAGCGCACGAGACACAGCGCGAACGACACGAAGCCGGCCGCCCCGGCGAACCAGCGGATCTTCTGCGGCGCGGCGAACACGAACACCAGCGCGCCCATGATCGCGAACGCGAACGGCCCCGACGAGTTCATCGTGCTGAACACGCGCACGCCGTACGGCACCGGCTCGCCCTGCGAGCCCATGTCGGAGCCGATCATCCACAGCACGTCCCACTGCGGCATCACGAAGTACTGCACGACGCCGTACAGGCCCATCACGAGCATGCCCCACATGAACGTGGACAGCAGCACGTCGCGGTACTCGGGGTAGTCGCGTGCGTTGACCATGATGTGAAAGCCGATCAGCAGCGGGTACACCCAGTTCGCGAGGTCGTAGGTCGCGGCCATCACGCCGCTCGACACGATCCCGACGAGGTAGGCGTACGCAAGCCCGAACAGCATCAGCAGGATCGGGATCCCGCGCCGCTGCGCGAGCACGCGGTAATGCCGGATCAGCCCGAGGCCGGCGATCATCGTCACCGCGAGCGGCGCGACCTGGATCAGGCTCGTCGGCGTGAACGCGCCCTTCGACCAGTCGGCGAGACGCCGCACTTCCGGGCTCAGGAACCACACCCACCACATGAAGCCGACATAGCGCGCCGGACTCTTGAAATACAGCCAGAGGCCGACCGCGATGGCCAGCACCGGAAACGCGAGCGTCAGCACCTTGCCCTGGTGAATGGCGATCAGCGCGGCCGTGAACGTCCACAGCCCGGCCTGCCCGACCCAGTGCTTCCGCTCGGGAAGCCAGTTGCGTTTGCGCGACGGTGCGCGTTCGGCGGCAATCGTACTCATCGATCCGCTCTCACCGCGACGACGGGCGCGAATCCGCGAGCGGCATCGCGAGGCCCGCGGCAGCCGGCGTCCGGCGCCGGCGCAGCATGTCGCGCGTGATCCGCACGTGCTGCTCGGCGAACGCCTGCGTGGTCAGGTCACGGTCGCGCAGGCACGCGGCGGCGGCCTGCGCGCAGGCGAGCGCCGCGACCGGATCGGCCACGAAGCGATCGGCGGCCTGGCGCATTGCCTGCGCGTCGAACGCCGGCACATAGGCGGCCGTATCGTGCGGGAAGTAGTCACTGAGCCCGCCGACATCCGACACGATCATCGGCTTGCCGACGGCGGCGGCCTCGAGCATCACCGTGATGCCCGACGCATGGAAGTTCGGCCGCAGCGGCACGACGATCACGTCGGCCCATGCGTACAGCTCGTGCTGCTTCGCGAGCCCCGACGCCGAGCCGATCTTCACGTTCGGCGCGTGCCACTCGCGCGGCACGCGGCGGCGCGTCGCGAGCCGCACGTCGTAGCGCTCGTCGCCGCCGAACGCGGCGAGGAAGGTGCGCCAGTCGCGGTCGCGATCGTTGCCGATCGCCGCGATCCGCAGCGGCCGGTTCGGTTGCCATTGCCGCGGCTCGGTGATCGGGAAATCCTGCGTGTTCAGCCCGTAGTAGACGAACTCGGCGTCGCGGCCGAGATAGCGGCGGCACAGCTCGGCGTTGTCGCGGGCGAGCGTGGTCAGCGCGTCGGCGCGCGCGATCAGCTTGCGGTACAGCCAGCGGCGCGGGCCGCCGAAGCTGTTCCACTTGTCGAATAGCCACACGCTCTGCGCGAGCAGCAGCGGGCGCTTGCCCTGCGCGCCAGCCAGTTTCAGGATCAGCGCAGCGGCCAGGTGCTCCTGCTCCGTGTGCGTCCAGATCACGTCGGTGTTCAGCAGCGCGGCGCGGTTGCGCCACGCATGCACGACGTCGAAGCCGAGCGCCGCCTTCAGCGCGCGGCGCGCGAGGCTGGCGACGCGATTTTCGCCGCCGTCCTGCGAATAGGTCAGCCGGAATTCTTCGGATTCTGCATGGTGATAGCCGTACAGGCAGCCGATGTTCTCGCCTTTCCGGTAAGTACGCGGATCGGCGCCGTAAAACAGGTGAACGTGGACGTTCGTGGCAGCTTTCGTTGCAGTCATGCGAGCCCTCCGTGGGTGGCCGCGCGCGAGGCGCGCAGGCCGTTCAAGACGTCACCGGCGGCATCGCCGCACGATGGGGGGCAAGGTTCGCGCGGCGGGCGTCGCGCGCGCCGCGGCGCACCGCGCGCCAGTGCTCGCGGATCCGCTCGCGCCGCGCCGTATGCAGCGACAGCAGCACGTGCGCGAGGCCCGGGTAGACGCGCGTGCCGACCAGCGTCCACCACCACCACGCGATCTCGCGCCGGACCGGCGGCAGATGCTCGCGCAGGATCAGGTGCATGTTGTACGCGCCGTTGCTGATCGCATTCAGCGACGCGGCATCGCGCCGGTCGTCGTCGAAGCGCTCGGCCGGGAAATGATCGACCGCGATTGCCGGGTCGTAGACGAGCTTCCAGCCGTCGCGCTGCACGTGCATGCTGAAACCCATGTCGTTGTGCATCTGCGCGCCGGCGCCGCGCAGCCGCGTGTCGAAGCGCAGCCGCTCGATCGCCGCGCGGCGGTAGCTCATGTTCGCGCCTTTCAGCATGTCGACTTCGCGCAGGCCGCCGACGCCGAGATGATGGTTGCCGACGATCTTGCCGGACAGCGTGAGCTGGCCGACGCGTTCGCGCGATTCGTCGAGCACGCGGCCCTTCTCGTGCACCCAGTCGCGCCCGCCAACCGCGCCCACGCGCGGATCGGCCTCGAACACCGACTCGACGCGCGCGAGCCAGTCGGGGTGCGGCGCCGCGTCGTCGTCGGTGATCGCGACGATGTCGCCGTTCGCCGAGTCGAGCCCCTTGTTCAGCGCGGCGACCTGGCCCGGCACCTCGACCGGCACGATGCGCAGCGGCAGCGTGCCACCGACCGCCGGATCGGCGAGCCGTTCGTGCGTGGCGTCATCCTCCGGGCGCGCGACGACGATCACCTCGTCGGGCAGCCGATGCTGGCGCTGCAGCGCCAGCAGGCAGCGCGCGAGGTCGGCGGGCCGCCGATAGGTCGGAACGAGCACGGAAATTTTCATCGTTGATTCTCCTGTCGGCCGGGCAGGCAACACGCGCTGCCCGCCCGGTTACGTGCGATGCGGATCAGGCGCTCAGGTATTCATGCACGGCCGCATAGCCGCGGCCGTAGCCGCGCGCCTTCGGCGGCACGCCGTTGAAGATCCCGCCTTCCAGGTCGACGCCCGCGGTGCGCAGGCGCTTGATCGCGTCGGCGATCTCGCCTTCGGTATGCATGCCCGAGCGCAGCACGAGGAACGTCGAGCCGGCCATGCGGCCGATGATGGTCGCGTCGGTCACCGCCAGCACCGGCGGCGAGTCGATCAGCACGACGTCGTAGCGCTTGCCGAGCCCTTCGAGGTATTGCGGCAGGCGCGTCGACATCAGCAGCTCCGACGGGTTCGGCGGGCGCGTGCCGGCCGAGATGAACGACAGGCCCTGCACCGGCGTCTCGCGCACGGCGTCCTCGAGCGCCGACTGGTCGCTCAGCAGCTCGGACAGGCCCGGCTGCGACGTGAGGCCGAAGTAGCGGTCGAGCAGGCCGCGCCGCATGTCGGCGTCGATCAGCAGCACGCGCTTGCCCGAATGGGCGAGGAGCACCGCGAGGTTGACCGTCAGGAAGCTCTTGCCGATGCCCGGCGTCGGGCCCGTCAGCACGATCACGCGGTTCTTCGCATCCATCATCGCGAACTGCATCGCGGTGCGCAGGCTGCGCAGGCTCTCGACGCTGAGATCCTTCGGACGCAGGCTCGCGAGGATCGGCCGGGTACGGCTGCCGCTCTTCTCGGCCTGCGCGTCGAGCTTCACCTGCTCGGCGCTTTGCGGCACCAGCCCGTACAGCGGCAGGTTGAACGCGCGCTCGATGCGGTCGGGATCCTCGATGCCCTGGAACATGTTGCGGCGCAGGAACACGACGCCCGTGCCGAGGATCAGCCCGAGGAACACGGCGGCCGACAGGATCAGCACCTTCTTCGGCTTGACCGGATCGCCCGGACGCAGCGCCGAATCGACGAGGTGGATGTTGCCGCCCGTGCCGGCCTTCTGCACCGACAGCTCCTGCACGCGGTTCAGCAGCAGCACGTAGATGTCCTCGGCCACCTTCGCGTCGCGCTGCAGCTGGACGGCCTTCACTTCGGTGGCCGGCAGGCTGCGGAAGCGGTTGCTGAACTTGTCCTTCTCGCCCTGCAGCTCCGCGAGCTGCTGCTTCGCGGCGATCACCATCGGGTGCGAATCGGTGAAGCGCTGCGCGAGCGACGCGAGCTGCAGGCGCTGCGCGGCGATCTGCTGCTCGTACTGCACGCTGCCTTCGAGGTAGACCTTCGCCTCGTCGCTCGCGTTGATCGAGCCCGACGTGCGCTGGTACTGCGTCAGCGCGGCTTCCGCGCGTTCGAGGTCGGCCTTCAGGCGCGGCTCCTCGCCCTTCAGGAAGTCGAGCATCTTGGTCGCTTCGGCCTGCTTCGCGACCACGTGCTGGTTCAGGTACGACTGCGCGAGCGCGTTCGCGATCGCGGCGGTCTGGTCCGGGTCCTTGCCTTCGAGCGAGATCTGCACGACGCCCGTCTGCTTGCCCTGCTCGGTCACCTGAATGCCGGTCTGGAAGCCGCTGATCGCGTCGAGATCGTTGTAGCGGACCACCGTGAACTGCGTGCCGGGGCGCGCGACGAGCTTCGACACGAGCAGCGTCACGCCGCCGCCCTGCGCCGATTCGCCGACATGGCCCGACAGCAGCCGCATGCCGTTCTGGTCGACGATCGAATAGGTGCCGTTCGGGCCGGCCGTCAGCGTCAGCTTCTTGCCTTCGAGCGCGGGCACGACGTTGATCGAATCGACGTCGGCCACTTCACCGCCCCATGCGTACGACTTCAGGCCGAGCCACGGCTTCGCCGGCTCGCCCGGCGTCGCGATGCGCGCGGCGAGGCTGCCGATCACCGGCAGCGTCTTCGGCACGACCGAGAAGTTCAGCTTGAACTGCTCGACCACCGGCGCGACCACGCCGCGGCTCTTGATGATCTCGATTTCCGCGTCGGTCGGCGCCTGCTGCGGGCCGCTGTTGATCATCGCGCCCGTCTGCGTCTGCGTGAGCGCCTGCGACGTGTTGTCGTTGCCCTCGACCCGCACGTGCACGTCGGCCTGGTAGACCGGCTTCGCGATGTAGCAGTAGAGGCCGGCGAGCGCGACGACCGTGACCGCGATGCCGAGCAGCAGCCAGATGTCGTCCATGATCACCTGGAGCAACTGGCCGAGGACGACGTCCTCTTCCTCGGTTTTCGCGGACAGATCCGCGTAGGTGTGTTTCGCTTGCGTGTTCACCATTCGTTCCCGCTTGAGTGGTGCCGGGGCGGAGGCGCCGCCCCGGCGGGCTATCAGCGCGTGATTTGCCGCATGTAGAAGATCGTCTGGATCGTCGGCAGCACCTGCTGCAGCACACGGTTGAACTGCACCGAGCTGGCCGTGCTGACGTAGACGACGTCGAGCGGTTGAAGCGGGAAGCGGCTCGACAGCATCAGCGCATCCGGCTGCGTCATGTCGAGGCGGAACACTTCAGGCTTCGTCGGGTTGTCGCGCATCCCGCGCATCACGTAGATCTTGCGCGGGTTCGCGTCGGTGTCGAGGATGCCGCCGCCCGC
Source organism: Burkholderia sp. AU6039 (assembly GCF_002223365.1). Lineage (NCBI taxonomy): Bacteria > Pseudomonadati > Pseudomonadota > Betaproteobacteria > Burkholderiales > Burkholderiaceae > Burkholderia > Burkholderia sp. AU6039. Next base: position 879,005 of record NZ_NKFK01000005.1, on the reverse strand, counting down.
GGTCAGCGCATCGGCGATGGTCAGCTTGCCCTTGAGCATCGGCACCGTGACCGGCGTCTTGACCTCGCCCATGATGAACACGCGGCTGTCGCTGCGGTCCGGCACGTTGACGATGTCGCCCGGCTGCAGCATCACGTTCTGCTTCACCTCGCCGCGATCGAGCACGCCGTTCGCGTCGAGCGTGTAGAGCTTGCCGTCGCGCGTCAGGCGCACGCGCTGCAGGTCGGCCTCGTTGGTCGAGCCGCCGGAGCGCGAGATCGCGTCGACGAGCGTCAGCGGCACGTCGCTCACCGCGAGCGGGCCCGGCTGCTTCACCTCGCCCGTCACCTGCACCTTCTGGCTGCGGAACGACAGCACGCGCACGTCGAGCTGCGGATTCTTCACGTAGCGCGACAGCGTGGTGGCCATCTGCTCGCGGATCTGCGCGACCGTCTTGCCGGCCACCTTGATGCGGCCGACGAACGGGAAGAAGATCGTGCCGTCCGAGGCCACCGTCTGGCCGTACGGATCGGCCTGGCCCGGCAGCGCGGTCGTATACGGCTGCTGCAACGCACCCGCGACCGACTGCGTCGTGTTGCCGCCGCTCGAGAACGACTGGCCCTGCGGCGTCGTCAGCTCGGGGTGGTCCCACACGGTGACGCCGAGGATGTCCTGCGGGCCGACGCGGTACACGTACTCCGACGGATCGGTATAACGTCCGGGCGGCAGCGGATGGTCGACCTGCGCTTTCTGCAGCTGGTCCATCACCACTTTGGCGTCGATGTAATGAACCGGATAGGTTTCGGCCGCTTGCTGCCGGCCTTCGTCCTTCAGGTTCGACGAGTCGAGGTAGTTGCCGGGCGCGGTTGCACAGGCTGACAGGAAAGTCGTCAGCGCGACGGCAAGCGCCACCGGGCGCATCGGGCGTTTCAGCATAGTTTCTGTAGCCATCCTTGAACCAGACGTTCGATCAGTGAGTAGCTCTCGCGGTAATCGGCCTCGGGGCCGCCGTGCGGGTCGGCAATCTCGGCCCCTTCCCACTTGCCGAGCAGGTGGACCTTGCCGCGCGCGAACGGATCGACCGATTCGACGGCCTTGATCTGTCCGCGCTCGCTGACGAGAATCAGGTCGGCGTCGCGCACGATCCGGCGCGACAGCCGCCGCGAGCGATGGGTCGTCGCATCGACGCCCCGCTCGGCGAGCAGCTGACGCATCACCGGATCGATGCCGTCGCCGTCGTTCGCATGCACGCCCGCCGAGTGGAACGTCGGGCGCGGGCCGCCGCGCGACGCGGCGTGCGACTTGAACAGCAGTTCCGCTGCCGGGCTGCGGCAGACGTTCGCGTGGCAGACGATCAGGATGTTCCGGAACATGGCGTCTCGTAACGAGTGACGGGAAACGGGTTACGCGCTGGCGGGCGCGGTGCCCGGCACACGGGCGGCGACGGCCTGGCGCGAGCCCGGCCGGCCGATCGGGTGGTATTCGATGCCCTGCTCGCTCATCGTCTCCGGCTCGTACAGGTTGCGGCCGTCGAAGATCACCGGCGATTTCCACAAGCGGCCGAGCGCGACGAAATCGGGGCTCTTGAAGATCTTCCATTCGGTGACGATCACGAGCGCGTCGGCATCGCGCGCGGCCTGCGCCTCGTCGTCGACGAAGCTCAGGCGCTCGAGCCAGCTCGGGTGATCGGCGAGATCGAGCGCGATCACGCGGCGCGCTTCCTCCTGCGCGACCGGGTCGTACGCGGCGATGCGCGCCCCGCGCGACAGCAGCTCGGCGATCAGCTCGCGGCTCGGCGCTTCACGCATGTCGTCGGTGTTCGGCTTGAACGCGAGGCCCCAGATGGCGAACGTGCGGCCGCTCAGGTCCTCGCCGAAGCGCGCGACGATCTTCTCGGCGAGCACGCGCTTTTGCGTGGCGTTGACCGACGACACCGCCTTCAGGATCTGCAGTGCCTGCCCGTGCTCGTCGGCGGTGCGGATCAGCGCCTCGACGTCCTTCGGGAAGCACGAGCCGCCGTAGCCGCAGCCGGCGTACAGGAAGTGATAGCCGATGCGCGGATCGGAGCCGATCCCGCGGCGCACGGCCTCGATGTCCGCGCCGAAGCGGTCGGCCAGGTTCGCCAGCTCGTTCATGAACGAGATGCGGGTCGCGAGCATCGCGTTCGCCGCGTATTTCGTGAACTCGGCCGAGCGCACGTCCATGTACAGCGTGCGCTCGTGGTTGCGGTTGAACGGCGCGTACAGCTTCTTCATCAGCTCGCGGGCGCGCTCGCCCGGCACGTCGTCGTCGCAGCCGATCACGATGCGGTCCGGCCGCGTGAAATCGTCCACCGCCGCGCCTTCCTTCAGGAACTCCGGATTCGACACGACCGAGAACATCTGGTCGCCGCCGCGCTTCGCGAGCTCCTCGGCCACCGCCGCGCGCACGCGCTCGGCCGTGCCGACCGGCACCGTCGACTTGTCGACGATCACCTTGAAGCCCGTCATGTAGCGGCCGATGTTGCGTGCGGCCGCAAGTACATATTGCAGGTCGGCCGAGCCGTCCTCGTCGGGCGGCGTGCCGACCGCGATGAACTGCACGTCGCCGTGCGCGACCGCGGCCTCGATATCGGTCGAGAAGCGCAGGCGGCCCGCCGAGCGGTTGCGCGCGATCACTTCCTTGAGGCCCGGCTCGTGGATCGGCACGCCGCCGTTGTTCAGGATGTCGATCTTTGCCTGGTCGACGTCGAGACAGAACACGTCGTGCCCGATGTCGGCCAGACATGCGCCGGTGACCAGCCCTACGTAACCGCTGCCGATGATAGTCAGATTCATGATGTGTCGGACCTCTTGACCAATGATTCGAAATTCGTAAAACCGGAATGCCTGCGCGGCGCGATCTCGGTGCTCAGTACGCGTTGCTGCCGGTGAAGCCTTTCCAGAGCGTCAGCACGACGATCTTGATGTCGAGCCAGAACGACCAGTTCTGCATGTAGTACAGATCGAGCTTCACGCGTCCCATCATCTTCTCGATCTGGTCGGTCTCGCCGCGATAGCCGTTGATCTGCGCCCACCCGGTGATGCCCGGCTTGATCCGGTAGCGGAACATGTAGCCCTTGACCAGATCCTTGTAGATGTCGTCGTGCGCGAGCGCATGCGGGCGCGGGCCGACGACCGACATCTCGCCCTTCAGCACGTTGATGAACTGCGGCAGCTCGTCGAGGCTCGTGCGGCGCAGGAACCGGCCGACCGGCGTCACGCGCGAATCGTTCTTCTTCGCCTGCGTGACCTGCCCCGCCACTTCCTGGTGCACCTTCATCGAGCGGAACTTGTAGATCTCGAACTCGTGCCCGTCGATGCCCTTGCGCTTCTGGCGGAAGAACACCGGGCCGCGCGACGTCAGCTTGATCAGGCACGCGATCAGCAGCATCACCGGCGCGAGGCCCGTGAGCGCCACCAGCGCGAACGCCCGGTCGAACACGAACTTCGGCAGGATCCGCACGTCGGTGATCGGCGACGCCGCGAGGTTGATCGCCGGCACGCCGAGCACCTCGACCACTTCCTGGTTGAAGAACGACAGCGTGCGCACGTCCGGGATGAAGCGGATATTCACGAAGTCGTGGCGGAACACCGTCACGATCTGGTGAATCCGGCGCTCCTCCGTGATCGGCAGCGTGAGCCACAGCTCGCTGATCGCGCGGCTGCGCACCAGCCATACCAGCGATTCGAACTGCCGCTCGATGCGCACGTCGTCGAGCGCGACTTCGCCGGGCGCTTCGCTCTCGTCGTACACGCACACCGGGTTGAAACCGGCTTCCGGCCGCGCCCGCATCTGGGCGATCAGCCGCCGCGCCGCCGGCGTCCCGCCGACGATCGCGACCGCCTTCAGGTTGTAGCCGCCGCGGCGCAGTTGCCGCAGCACGACGTGCACGCAGGCCTTCGAGCCGGCGAGCAGCGCCATCGTCACGAGCGCCCAGTACCCCAGCCACAGCCGCGACAGGTCGCCCGACTGGTGAAAGCTGAAGCTCAACAGGATGCCCGCGAGCTCGACCACCAGCCACGCGAACGCGACCCGCCCCACCAGCCCGACGAGACGCTTGCCGCGCCACGACTGGTAGATGCCGAAGGCGGGAAAGCACACGACGACGAGCAGGCAATCGAACAGCATCATCGTGCGCTGCAGGTCGTTGAGCCAGATGCTGCCACCGTGCAGCGCGGCGGCGATCAGCGCCCCCGTCACGACCATCGCGATATCGATGACTCTCGCCAGCACGCTCAACATGTCTGCTTCCTCTTTGAACAGGCGTTTGCCGAACAGCTCCTTGTGCGACCCGTGCCGCACATTCGATTCAAACGTTGCATGACGCTATTGAAGCGGTAAGAAATTTTCGCCTCAAGCGTACAAGTATTTCGAAAAATAATCGGAAATTCTTGCCGCGATGTTTCTGAATTAATTCGGCACGTTTTCCCGAAATTCCCTGGAATCGGGAATTTTTCAGAAGCTTTACGATTTCCGCTCACCCTTTGCGGGCGGTCAAGACCAGCCGATTCACCGATTTATTTTTTACTTTTTTATTTGCATCGGATGCCGGCTCGGAAAATTCTTCCCGATGAATGCGTGGCGAATATCCGGCAATGGATCCGGTTTTATTGTCGATTTACTTCATGCTACAACGACAGGCACTGACTTCAACCGTGGAGAGTGTCCTCATGAATGCTCCGGCCGTGGCTGCCGAAACGCGCCATTCTTCTTCCACCGCGCCCGCCGCCGGCACGCGCGTCGCCGTGCAACCGGTGATTCTCGCCGGCGGGTCCGGCACGCGCCTGTGGCCGATGTCGCGCGAACGTTTTCCGAAACAGCTGATCGGCCTGCTCGGCGAACATTCGCTGCTGCAGTCGACCGCACTGCGCCTCGACGGCCTGGCGGCCGACCATCCGCTGAACGACGACGTGCTGATCGTATGCGGCGAGGATCACCGCTTCACCACCGCCGAACAGCTGCGCCTGACCGGCAAATCCGCGTCGATCATGCTCGAGCCGATCGGCCGCGACACCGCGCCCGCGCTGACGCTCGCCGCGTTTCGGCTGGTCGCCGACGGCAACGATGCGGTGATGACCGTGATGCCGGCCGACCATGCGGTCGCCGACCTGCCGCGCTTCCATGCGGCCGTCGCGGCCGGCGTGCACTGCGCGATGCAAGGCAAGATCGCGACGATGGGCATCGTGCCGAAGCACGCGGAAACCGGCTACGGCTACATCCGCGTCGGCGCGCCGCTCGGCGACGCCGCCACGGGCCCACTCGACGTGCGCCGCCTCGACCGTTTCGTCGAGAAACCGCATCTCGAACTCGCCCGGCAGTACGTCGAATCGGGCGAATACTGGTGGAACAGCGGCATCTTCATCGTTCGCGCGTCGGTCTGGCTGAAGGCGATCCGCCAGCTCGAACCGGCCATCTACGCGGCCTGCGAACAGGCCGTCGCCCAGGGCAAGGCCGATGGCGATTTCTTCCGCATCGATCGCGAAGCGTTCGCCGCGTCGCCGTCGAACTCGATCGACTACGCGGTGATGGAGCCGCTCGCGAGCCTGCCGCAACTGTGCGAGAGCGTCGTCGTGCCGCTCGACGCGGGCTGGTCGGACGTCGGCTCGTGGGACGCGATCTGGCAGATCTCGCCCAAGGACGAGGCCGAGAACGTCGGCCGCGGCCACGTGCTGTTCGAAGGCGCGGAATCGACGTTCGCGCATTCGGAAAGCCGGCTCGTCGCCTGCGTCGGCACGCAGAACCTCGTCGTCGTCGAAACGCCGGACGCCGTGCTCGTCGCGGACAAGTCGCGCGTGCAGGACGTGAAGAAAATCGTCGGGCGCATCAAGGCGCAACGCGGCGCGGAAGCGACCGATCACCGCAAGGTGCATCGCCCGTGGGGCCACTACGACTCGGTCGACATGGGCGAGCGCTTCCAGGTGAAACGCATCGTCGTGAAGCCGGGCGCGCAACTGTCGCTGCAGATGCACCACCATCGCGCCGAACACTGGATCGTCGTCTGCGGCACCGCGCGCATCACGCGCGGCGACGAAACGTTCCTGCTGTCCGAAAACGAATCGACGTACATCCCGCTCGGCGTGTCGCACCGCCTGGAGAACCCGGGCAAGATGCCGCTCGAGCTGATCGAGGTGCAGTCGGGCGCGTATCTCGGCGAGGACGACATCGTCCGCTTCGACGATACCTACGGCCGGCAGTAACGCACGTGCACAGCGAGGCGCCGCTTCGACAGCGGCGCCTCGGGCAAGGCAGGCATGGAAAGACGGGACTTCCGCGCGGGCGTCGTGGCACACGACGGCCCGCGCGTTTCACCCGGTCGGCGATCAGCCGACGCGGTACACGTACTCGCGACGCTCCGGCTGCACCGGATCGTTGCGGCTTTCGGACAGCGCGCCCGCATGGCGCTCGGCGATGAAGCGCTGGATGTCCGACTCGGCACGCGCGAGCGCGGACAAGCCGGCCAGCACCTCGCCTTGCGGCTCGCGCGCCGGTTCGTCGCTCGCGCCATGGCGATCGATCCACTGGCGCGCCCAGTCGAGCGCGAACTGCTCGGCTTCCTCGGCATCGGTGAAGCGCGGCCCGATCAGGCCCGAGCGTTCGACGCGCCGGTCGTCCTGCGTAATCTCGGCCCACGCGCGATACATCAGGTTCTGCACCGGCTGCGCGATGCCGCAGATCGTATAGCCGCGATATTGGTCGACTTGCGGTTCGGCCGCGGCGAAGCTCGCCGACGACGCATGCGCATGGCGCAGCGCCGTCGACGGCGCACCGGGCACCGCGAACGACGGATCGACGACTTCGTCGACCGGCCGCGCGCTCATCGACGCACCCTCGCCCTCCCAAACGTTTGCCTGAGCGACCGGCAATTGCCACGACTCGGGGTTCTGCCAGAACACGCCGCGCAAGCGATCGTTATCGGGCACGGGCTCGGCACGGCGCGCGGGCACGGCCGGCTCCGGCGGCGGCGGGATATATGCGAACGTGCGCCCGCTGAACTGGGTCAGCACGTCGATCATCTGAAGCAGCGTGCCGGACGCGAGCCACTCCTCGTAGCGGCGACGGCACGTCGGCCCGGATGGATAGCGGCCGGGCAGTTTCGACCAGGCTTCACCGGTCGTCAGGATCCAGAGCACCGCGTTGGCAACGACGCGCGGTTCGGCTCGTGGACGCCCACGGCGGTTCAGCCGGATGGGTTCATCGGCGATCAGCGTTGAAAGACGAAACCACTCTTCATCGGTAAGCTCATCGAAGAACATAGTAGATCTCTCCACGCAGCCAGGCCGGGGCTGCGATTGGCGGCGCCGTCGCGACACATCGCGTCGCGGGGCGGCCAGGTTGCACATTATGGTTATCCGCTGTTGTGCATGCCGGTGCGACACCGCACTTTCACGGTGCCGAGATTCCCGGCAATGACGCACAAATCACGGTCTCACTCCAATGTGGGAATTTTTGTGCACGAAGCATACCATCCCTAGGGTTTATCTCAATATGACAATGACTTAATGTTACGCACTGAAACAACCTGCCATGGATGCGTAATGTATTTACGCTTGAATTTTTTTGCGGGATCTTTATGCCCGTCGCTGCAAAGGCCCGTCTGGCGGGGCTCCGCAGCGTATGAAGAATGCCTTTTCACGGGCATTTCCGGGCTGCTCCGACCCCGGCCGGCAACAATCCCGCGCATTGCTTCCCGATATCGGTAAATCAGGGAAAAAAGCGTAACAAGATATTCACGAATCGGTAAATCATTCAAATTCGGCCGATTTAAATTATCTCCATGCACAATCTTTTTATTGTTTCTCTGCGAGTGATGAAAGCACGGTGACGTGCGATGCACATTTTTCGCCACGCGCAAACTCGTGACGTCTGTTACATCTTCCGGGGCGACGCGCGGGCGATCGCGTCGCATCGGGGGCGGGAATTGTGTTTCGGGTCGGAACGGAAAAAGGAAAACCGGTGGCAAGCGGTGCCGGACGTTGCAGCGGACGCGTCAGCGCAGATCTGCAGCCAGCGACGCGGTCACGTCCGCGTCCACGCGCTGCGGCGGCATCGTGTAGGCCGGGTGATCGCAACCGATCGAGAGTGCCGCCCCGCCCCTGAGCGCCGCGCGCATCGGCCCGTCGAGCTCGAAGCGCACGAAGTGCACGGCCGACGTCTTCTCGGCGGTGTCGCGGTCGAGATCCTCGTCGGCGATCGCGTAGACGCGCGCATGCCCGTCGACCTGCAGGTACACGCGATCCTCGACACCGATCAGCCGCGCGAGCGCCGCGCGCCGTTCGATCTCGTGCTCGTATTCGATCTGCATCGTCGCCTTCAGGTTCGTGCCGTCGGGCACGAGCGGCAGATACGCGTCCAGCTCCCCTTCGATGCCGGCCTGGTCGAAGATCTTCTCGATGTGCAGCATCTCCTGGATCTGATAGCGGATCGTCGTCTCGTCCTCGAACAGGAAGCGCAGATGGTTGCCGAGCGCCACCGCGCGGCGGCGCTTGTAAGCGACGAGCCGCGCGTGTTCGGCCTTGCGGATCTTCGCGTACGCTTCGAGCGTCAGCAGGGAGTCGCGGGTCAACGTCATGGGAGATCCTCGTGGGTCGGCCGGCGGCGGCTCAGATGCCGTACGCGCGGCGCAGCAGCGTAAGCGGATGCGCGAGCGGCGCGGACGGCAGCCCCTGGTCGTCGATGCCCTGCACGATGTGATGGCCGGCCAGCGCGCAGTCCGACGACACGACATCCGGCCGCGGCTCGGCCATCGCCTTGAACACGGGAGCGCCGATCCGCATCGCGTCCGCGTGAAACTCCTTCTTCACGCCGAACGTGCCCGCATGGCCCGAGCAGCGCTCGACGACGTTCACGCGCGTGTCGGGCACGAGCGACAGCGCGTCGGCCGTCTTGCGGCCGATGTTCTGCACGCGCGCATGGCACGGCACGTGATACGACACGGTGCCGAGGCCGGTCTTGAAATCGGTCTTCAGCAGTCCGTCGCGATGGCGCGCGATCACGTATTCGAACGGATCCCAGAATGCGTCGGCCACCGCGCGCACCGCTTCGTCGCCGGGGAACATCAGCGGCAGCTCGCTCTTGTACATCAGCACGCAGCTCGGGATCGCACCGATCAGCGCATAGCCTTCGCGCGCGTAGCGTTCGAGCACGGGCAGGTTCATGTCCTTCTTCGCGGCCACGCCAGCGAGATTGCCCTGCTCGAGCAGCGGCATCCCGCAGCAGGCTTCGCGCGTGACGAGTTCGTACGGGATGTCGTTGTGCGCGAGGATCGCGAGCAGGTCGTGGCCGATGCCGGGCTCGTTGAAATTCACGTAGCAGGTTGCATAGATCGCAACCTTGCCGGGCGTGCGTTCGCCGTCGCGCACGGGCAAGCCGTCCGACGGCCTCGCCGCGCGCCGGAACTTGCGCGGCGCGAATTCCGGCAGCCACGCGTGGCGATCGACGCCGAGCGTCGCCTCGAGCGCATGGCGCGCGGGCGGCGTGCGGTTCACCGCGTTCACCGCCTGCGTGACGATCGGAATGCCGGCGAAGTGGCCCAGCGCGTCGGTGTTCGACAGCACCTTGTCGCGCAGCGTCGCTTCGCCGCGCTTGTAGCGCGCGGCCTTGCCGCGCAGCATCAGGTGCGGAAAGTCGACGTTCCACGCATGCGGCGGCACGTACGGGCATTTCGTCATGTAGCAGAGGTCGCACAGATAGCACTGGTCGACGACCTTGCCGAACGCGGCCTTCGGCACCTCCTCGATATCGCCCATCGGCGTGTCGTCGACCAGATCGAACAGCGTCGGAAACGCGCCGCACAACGACACGCAGCGCCGGCATCCGGCACAGATGTCGAACACGCGCGTCATTTCCGCATCGATCGCGGCCTGGTCGTAGAACGCATCGGACTGCCAGTCGAGCGGATGCCGGGTCGGGGCTTCGAGACTGCCTTCCTTGTGGGGCATGGAGCGCTCCATCCAGCGCGGCGCGCATGCGCGCCAGCGCCGCCCGCGCGATGCGGGCAGCGATGAACGAACAGCCGGCCGCTTGCCGGTCGCACGGCCTGCCGTGCGGCCCGCGGCGGCCCGTCAGTCGACGAGACTGTCCAGCGCCTTCGTATAGCGGTTCGCGTGGCTGCGTTCAGCCTTCGCGAGCGTCTCGAACCAGTTCGCGATTTCGTCGAAGCCTTCCTCGCGCGCCGCCTTCGCCATGCCCGGATACATGTCGGTGTATTCGTGCGTTTCGCCGGCGATCGCCGATTCGAGATTCTGGCGCGACGAACCGAACGGCAAGCCCGTTGCTGGATCGCCGACGGCCTCCAGGTATTCGAGATGGCCGTGCGCATGGCCGGTTTCGCCTTCGGCGGTCGAGCGGAACAGCGCGGCGACGTCGTTCTGGCCTTCGACGTCAGCCTTCGAAGCGAAATACAGATAACGCCGGTTCGCCTGCGATTCGCCCGCGAATGCGGCTTTCAGGTTCTCTTCGGTTTTGCTGCCCTTGAGTTGAGCCATTTGCGCCTCCGTTCGAGTCGGCGCGGCCGCGTGCGGAGCCGGGTCGATCAGGTATGTGGGGAACGATGCGCTTGCCGGGGCGCGCGCATCGTGCTCTTCAATCTAGGCGCTCGCGTTCGCATCCCCCAATAGGCTTTTTCAATCCGGGCGATAGTGCTTGGCGGGATGTGGGGCTCGGGGGCTCGGGGCTCGGGGCTCGGGGCTCGGGGCTCGGGGCTCGGGGCTCGGGGCTCGGGGCTCGGGGCTCGGGGCTCGGCATTCGCGCGTGCCGCGTGCGTCACGCGTCCGTCGCGCGCCTGAGCAGTAATTCGCGTTCGCGTTCGTTGCGCGTCAGTTCCGCCGCGCGGCGGAATTCGGCCTTCGCCTCGTCGGCGCGGCCCAGCTTCGCCAGCAGGTCGCCGCGCACGCTCGGCAGCCAGTGATAGCGCGCGAGCGCGGGATCGTCGCGCAGCGCGTCGACGAGTTCGAGCGCCGCAGCAGGCCCGAACGCCATCCCGACGGCCACCGCACGATTCAGCTCGACGACGGGCGACGGTGCGACTTCGGCGAGCGCGTCATACAGCGCGACGATCTGCGCCCAGTCCGTATCCGACGCCCGCCGCGCCCGCGCATGGCAGGCCGCCAGCGCGGCCTGCAGCGCATACGGCCCGCGTACGCCGCCGAGCTTCGTCGCGCGTTCGAGCGCCGCGAGGCCGCGCCGGATCAGCAGCGGATCCCAGCGGCTGCGATCCTGGTCGAGCAGCAGCACCGGCCGGCCCTGCGCATCGGTGCGCGCATGCATGCGCGACGCCTGCAGCTCCATCAGCGCGACGAGCCCGAGCACCTCGCTCTCGTCCGGCGCCAGCCCGGCCAGCACGCGGCCGAGCCGCAACGCCTCATCGCACAGCGCCGGGCGCGTCCAGTCGTCGCCCGAGGTCGCCGCATGGCCTTCGTTGAACACGAGATAGATCACTTCGAGCACCGACGCGAGCCGCGCGGGCCGCGCGTCGGCCGCCGGCACCTCGAACGGCACGTGCGCCGCCGCGAGCGTGCGCTTGGCGCGCACGATCCGCTGCGCGATCGTCGGCTCGGGCGTCAGGAACGCGCGCGCGATCTCGCCCGTCGTCAGCCCGCCGAGCAGCCGCAGCGTGAGTGCGACGCGCGCATCGGTCGACAGCACCGGATGGCACGACGTGAAGATCAGCCGCAGGAGGTCGTCGCCGATGTCGTCGTCGCTCGCGTCGGCCAGCGCCTCCGCGATGTCGGGGACGACGTGCGCCTCGAGCGCGTCCATCTCGTGACCGAGCTGGTCGCGCTTCGCCGCGTGGAGCGACTCCTGCCGGACACGATCGAGTGCGCGACGCTTCACGGCCGTCATCAGCCATGCGGCCGGGTTGTCGGGCACGCCGTCGACGGGCCAGTGCTCGAGCGCCGCGACGAGCGTGTCCTGCGCCAGTTCCTCGGCCACGCCGACGTCGCGCACCACGCGCGCGGCGCGCGCGATGATCTTGGGCGCCTCGATCCGCCAGACCGCTTCGATCGCACGGTGAGTCGCCTCACGCGTCACGACGCCTGCCCCTCGGCGGACGCGTCCAGCGGCATGGCCATCAGCTCCCATGCATGGCCGTCCGGATCGTCGAACCCGTGGCCATACATGTTCGGGTACTCGCGCGGCGCCTGCGGCGCGGACCCGCCGGCCGCCAGCGCCTTCGCGACGATCGCGTCGACCTCGGCGCGGCTGTCGCACGACAGGCACGACAGGACCTGCACCTGCGTTGCCGGATCGATGATGGTTTTGCCGGTGAACGTCTGGAAGAACGGCCGCACGAGCAACATCGCGAAGATCGTGTCGCTGATCTTGATGCAGGCGGCCTGGTCGTTGGTATAGGCCGGTACGACCTCGTAGCCGAGCGCCTGGTAGAACGCCTTCGAGCGCGGCAGGTCGGCCACGGGCAGGTTGATGAAAACCATCTTGTGCATGTCGGGTACTCCCGGTGAGGTTGGATTCAGGCGGCAATCAATCAGGCGCTGGTGCGGCCGACGTGGAGTTCGCGGAACCGCTCGACTGCATCGCTCGGCGTGAGGTCGTCGAGCTCGAACAGCGGCCGCACCTCGATCTCGCAATCCATCTCGGCGCCGAACGGCGCGGGGAACCGGCGCGTCCATTCGAGCGCTTCGTCGCGCGAACGCACCTGGATCAGCGTATAGCCGGCAATCAGTTCCTTCGTTTCGGCGAACGGGCCGTCGACCACGGTGGCCTTGCCGCCCGTGTAGCGCACGCGCCAGCCACGCGCGCTCGGCCGCAGCCCGTTCGCGTCGAGCAGCACGCCGGCTTTGGCCAGCTCCTCGTGATAGACGGTCATGGCCTCGACCAGCCGGTTGTCCGGCAACGCATCGGATTCGCTGACGGCGTTCGCCCGGATCATGATCATGAATCGCATCGTTCACTCCTTGTCGTCGGTGGAAGGCAGCGCCCATTCATCGGCGCCTTATCCGGACGACGGCCGGAAGACGGCCGGATCGACATATTCCGCGACATATCAGGGTAAATACCGAGTCGCGACCTTCACAGGAAGCACGGACCAACCGCCCGCACCTCGACCGTGCACCATTGCGCGGCCGGGCACTGGCGCGCGATCTCGATCGCTTCCTCGCGGGTATCGACGTCGACGATGAAGAAGCCGCCGACCATCTCCTTCGCCTCCGCGAACGGGCCGTCGAGCAGCCGCGTCTCGCCGTCGCGCACCTGCACGCGCGTCGCGCGCTCGGAACGCTCCAGCGACTCGACGCCGCGCAGCACGCCGCGCGCCTTCAGCGTCTCGGCGAAATCGACCATCCGCGCGTACAGCGCCTGACCTTCGTCGAGCGTGCGTTCGGCGCGCTGCTCGGTCGGCTCGACTATCAACAGCATGTAAGACATGGATGACTCCTGTGGGAACGGGGTGCGGCAGCGCTCGCCGCGCAATCGGGATGCGCCGGCCGATGCAAAAGCGTAACAGCCGCCGTGCGGCTTGCATCGTCGGCCGATCGGCAACTGGCCGGACGGCCATTTCGGCCGTTTCCTGACATTTTGCCGTCAAGATGCCTTCCCGAACCGTCGGATTTTCTTCCTGTGGACCGCCCCATGTCACGCCTGCTTGTGCCGCTTGCCGTTGCACCGTTCATCACCCTCGCCGCGCTCGCCGCCTGCCCTGCCCGGCCGGCCTTGGCCGCGCCGCCGGTCAGCGCCCGCTGCGGCGGCGCAACCACACCGATTGCCGACCTTCGCGGCGCCGGCGGCCCGTCGCCGCTGGCCGGGCAAACGACCTCGATCGAAGCGGTCGTCACCGCGGCGTTCGGCGGCGCCGACGGCCTCGGCGGCTTCTTCGTCCAGCAGGCCGACGCGCAGCGACGGCACCGGCCGGGCGTCTCCGAAGGCGTGTTCGTGTACGCGCCGAACACGCGCGCGCAGGCCGGCGATCGCGTGCATCTCACGGGCCGCGTCGACGAGCGCTACGGCCGGACGCAATTCACGCTGTCGGGCGGCATGACCGTCTGCGCCCGCGGGCAAACGGTCACGCCTGCCACGCTCACGCTGCCCGTCGCCACCCCGGCGGTGCTGGCCGCGCTTGAAGGCATGCGGGTGCGCCTGCCGCAAACGCTGACGGTCAGCGATACCCACGAACTCGGCCGCTACGGCAGCGTCGTCCTCAGCCACGGCCGGCTGCGCATCCCGACCCACGTCGCGCCGCCGGCCGAGGCCGCCGCGATCGCGATCGCCAACGCACGCAACCGCATCGTGCTCGACGACGGCTCGACCCGCCGCGATCCCGCGACCGTGCGCTATCCGCCGCCCGCGCTGAGCGCCGCCAACACGCTGCGCGCGGGCTACACGGTGCGCGGCGTCGAAGGCGTGCTCGAACTGCGCTACGGCGCATGGCGGCTGCAACCGGTCGCCGGCGCGGCACCGGTGTTCGATGCCGCCGCGAACCCGCGCACCGAGGCGCCGGCCCGGCACCCGGAGGCCGATGTGCGCATCGTGTCGTTCAACGTTTTCAACTATTTCAACGGCGACGGGCGTGGCGGCGGTTTCGATGCCCCGGCCAACCGCGGTGCAAAAACGCCCGCCGCGTTCGCGCGGCAGGAGGTGAAGATCGTCGCGGCGTTGCGCGCGCTGCGTGCCGACGTGATCGGGCTGATGGAAATCGCGAACAACGGCCACGGTGAAACGAGCGCCGTACGCCGCCTCGCCGCGCAACTGGGCGACGGCTGGCGCGCGGTCGAGCCCGGCGCCGCGCGCCTCGGCCGCGATGCGATCGCAGTCGCGCTGCTGTACGACAGCCGCTCGGTCGAGCCGGCCGGGCGCGCCGCGACCGTCGCACTCGGCGGCAGGCACCGCCCGCCGCTCGCACAGACGTTCCGGCGCACCGGCGGCACGCGCGCCTTCACGGTCGCGGTCAATCACCTGAAATCGAAGAACTGCCCGAACGCGACCGGCGCCGATCGTGACCAGTCGGACGGCCAGGGCTGCTGGAATGCGGCGCGCACGCAAGCCGCCGCGCGCGTCGCCGACTGGCTCGCCACGTCGCCGACCGGCACCACGGCCGATGGCGTCCTGCTGATCGGCGACCTGAACAGCTACGCGAAGGAAGACCCGGTGCGCGCGCTCGAATCACGCGGCTACGCGAACCTGGTGACCCGCTTCGTCGGCGATGCTGCGTACAGCTACGTATTTCGCGGCGAAGCGGGCAGCCTCGACCACGCGCTGGCCACGCCGGCGCTCGCCGCGCGCGTGAGGGCCGTGCATGTCTGGCACATCAACGCCGACGAGCCGGTCGCGCTGCAACCGTTGCCTGATTACAAAACGGCCACGCAACGGTCGATTTATTACGCACCCGACGCGTACCGGTCATCGGATCACGATCCCGTCGTGATCGACGTCGCGCTTGGCGATGGCGGCACGTCGGCAGCCCCGGGCACGAACCATGCTCCTCGACCAACGGTCGATTAGTGCATTTGCATCAGCACAAGGCCTGCAACGGCACTATTTACCTGATGGCCCTGGTGACGCGATATTTACCGGACCTTCACTGCGTACCGCAGCCCGATACGCCGCTTCGCCCGGAATGCGAATTTTTTTCAATCGCCTCGCAGCCCCGTGCGGCGGGGCTTCTCGGCAATCCTGCCGACGAATTGAAAATTTGTCTCGAAACAAAATCGGGCCAAGTGAATCACACAGGTTGCTGGGATTCGTCTTATCTTCAAATTTGCCTTGAATCGAAGGAGGATAAACACCATGGCGCTCACCGACTCGATCGAACACAAGCTGGACCGCGGCCTGTCCGACATTCGTCGCACGGGCCGGCGCGTGGGACGCACGACGCGCTCGGCCGCCCGCGACCTGCATGACGACGTCACCGACGATCTGCGCGGGCTGGTCGACGAACTGGAAGATCTGCTGAAAAACGACGGCGACGGCGATATCGCCGCGCTGCGCAAGCGCGTGCAATCCAAGCTGGATGAGGCGCGCGGCGCACTCGACCATGCGTCGGGCAGCGCGGCCGCCCGGCTGCGCGATTCGGCCGAACGCGTGTCGCAGGTCGTGCAAGACAACCCGTGGCAAACCGCCGGCGTCGTCGCCGGCCTCGCGTTCGTTGCGGGCCTGCTCCTTGCCCGCCGTTGAGCGGAGCCGGCCGCCACGCGCCCGCCCCGTCCGTCCTCAATCAGACAAACGAAGGAGAAACGCCATGCAGAAGACCTTTGCCATGAAAGCCGCCGCCGCCGTCCTGCTCGGCAGCCTCGCGCTCGCCGGTTGCACGACCACCCCGGACAAACCGGAAGGCGCCGCGGCCAGCGCGTCGAAGCGCCAGTCGATCGACGCCAGCGTCAACGCGACGCTGTCGCGCCTCTATTCGACGGTGCCGGGTTCGCGTGAACTCGTCGCGAAATCGCGCGGCGTGCTCGTGTTCCCGAACGTGCTGCAGGCCGGCTTCATCGTCGGCGGCCAGTCCGGCAACGGCGCGCTGCGCGTCGGCGGCAGCACGGTCGGCTACTACAACACGTCGTCGCTGTCGGTCGGCTTGCAGGCCGGCGCGCAGTCGAAGGCGATCGTGTTCCTGTTCATGACGCAGGATGCGCTCGACTCGTTCCGCAAGTCCGAAGGCTGGGCCGCGGGCGCCGACGCGTCGGTCGCGGTCGTGAAGGTCGGCGCGAATGGCGCGGTCGACTCCAACACCGCCACCGCCCCGGTCGAGGTGCTGGTCCTGACCAACGCGGGCCTGATGGGCGACCTGTCGGTGAACGGCACCAAGGTCACGAAGCTCAACATCTGACGATGCGGCACGCGGCATCGCGCCGCGTTTGCTTCCCGGCAGCGCCGCGGCCCCGGCCGCGGCGTTTTCGCATGGGCCGCGCGCAGCGGCTATGATGGCGGCGCCTTTGCGGGCATACTCCGCTTCGGGCCGCCCTGCGTCGCATTTCGCCGCGAACCCGTGACGATCGAGAACCGATCGCGCGCGGGGCAACGAGATTCAATCAAACCACGCATCAATCTGCGCGAACGTCATCCATGGAAAGCGGACACGACCACCAAAAATTCTTCTATTTCCTGCTGGCCGCGGTCACCGTCGGACTCTGCTGGATCCTCGCGCCGTTTTCCGGAGCCGTGTTCTGGGGCACCATTCTCGCGATCCTGTTCCAGCCCGTGCAGCGCTGGCTCGCCGCACGCTTCGGCAAGCGGCGCAACCTGGCCGCGCTCGTGACGCTGTCGCTGATCGTCCTGATCGTGATCCTGCCGCTCGTGTTCGTCGCCGCGACGCTCGTGCAGGAAATCGCGTACGTGTACCAGGAACTCAAGGACGCCCAGCCGAACTATTCGCAGTATTTCCACGACATCATTCACGCGCTGCCGACGTCGATCCAGAACCTGCTGCAGAAATACGGGCTGACCAACATCCCGGGCATCCAGAAGAAGCTGACCGACGGCGCCGCGCAAATCAGCCAGTTCGCGGCCACCCAGGCGCTCAGCATCGGCCAGAACACGTTCCAGTTCGTCGTGAGCTTCGGCGTGATGCTGTACATGGTGTTCTTCCTGCTGCGCGACGGCGGCGAGATCGGTCGCCGCGTGCGCCGCGCGCTGCCGCTCGACGAGGAGCACAAGAACCTGCTGCTCGCGAAGTTCACGACCGTCGTGCGCGCGACGGTGAAGGGCAACATCGCGGTCGCGCTCGTGCAGGGCGCGCTCGGCGGCCTGATCTTCTGGATCCTCGGGATCGAGGGCGTCGTGCTGTGGGGCGCGCTGATGGCGTTCCTGTCGCTGCTGCCCGCGATCGGCGCGAGCCTCGTCTGGGTGCCGGCCGCGCTCTACTTCCTGATGATCGGCGCGGTCTGGAAGTGCGTGATCCTCGTCGCGTTCTGCGTGGGCGTGATCGGCCTCGTCGACAACCTGCTGCGCCCGATCCTCGTCGGCAAGGACACGAAGATGCCCGACTGGGTCGTGCTGATCTCGACGCTCGGCGGGATGGCGCTGTTCGGCATCAACGGCTTCGTGATCGGGCCGCTCGTCGCCGCGCTGTTCATGGCGAGCTGGGACATCTACGCACGATCCGAACAGGGCGAATGACGCATCGCGTGGCCGCGTGCCACGCACCTGCCGGCACGCGCCGTCATGGATGGCGAATGCGGATCACGACGGGCGCCTCGGCGCCCGTTGCTTCGTCCGCCGCCAGCGACATCACGCCGCCATACGGACCGACGCGATACGTGCGGCCCGATACCAGCGGCACGCTTCGATCGCCGTGCGCATCGCGCCACGTTGCACGCACGCGCGAAGCGACATCGGGCGAGAACGGCGCACCGTCGGGCCCGACCAGCGCCACCTGGGCGCCCGGCAAACGCCGGCCATGGGCATCGAATCGCAGTGTTGCCGCCGCCCCGCCGTTCGCCACCGCTCGACCTTCGACCACCACGCCCGCCGGTGCGTCGAGCGTCACGTCGTAGAGATCGACGAGCGCGCCCGTGAACCGTACGATGCCATCCGACGCGGCATGCCCGGCCGCCACCGCATTCGACATCGCGAACGCCACGCCAAGCCCGATTGCGATCTGCCGCACGGCACCGGCGCACCGCACCGTTCGATTGCGCATCGCCACCGCTGCCGCCCGCTTCGCGTCGTTTCGCATGTTCCCTCTCCTCTTCCGCGTGACCAGAAAAAAAGGCGGCGTGACGCGTCGGTCACGCCGCCTGTCTGCTGGCAATCACTTTAGGGAGAGACGTCCGGACAAGATATGGGACTAGTCCGAAACTAAAGCCCGGCCGTTCGAACGCGCCGCGTTCGGCACCTGCTCGCGGCAGCGTACGAACGGCATCGCACGCTGCACGACGGGCCGGTCACGCGCCGGGATCGACGCGCAGCACGAGCTTGCCGCGATGGTCGCCGTCGAACAGGCGATTCAGCACGTCGGGCGCATTCTCGAGGCCGTCCGCAACCGTCTCCTCGGCCTTGAGCCGGCCGTCGCGCAGCCAGCCCGTGAGCGTCTGCACGGCTTCACGGCTCTTGCGATAGTCGAGGATCAGGAAGCCGCGCATCGTCAGCCGCTTCGATATCAGCACGCCGACGTCGTCCGCCGCGCGCCCGCTGTTGTAGTTCGAGATCACGCCGCACAGCGCGACGCGCCCGCCGATCACCATCCGCGACAGCACCGCGCGCATCACCTCGCCGCCGACGTTTTCGAAGTTCACGTGCACACCGTCCGGCGTCGCCGCCTTCAGCTGCTGACGGAAATCGTCGGCCTTGTAGTCGACGGCCGCGTCGAAGCCGAGCGTCTCGGTCAGGTAGCGGCACTTGTCCGCGCCGCCCGCAATGCCGACCACGCGTGCGCCATGGATCTTGCCGATCTGCCCGGCGATCGAGCCGACCGAGCCGGCCGCCGCCGACACCACGAGCGTCTCGCCTGGCTGCACCGGCGCGATATCGGTTAGCCCGTAATACGCGGTCAGCCCGCTCATCCCGCACGCGCCGAGCAGCGTCGGCAGCGGCAGGCCCGACTCCGCGGGCAGCTTCACGAGCTGCGCAGCCTGGTCGGCCGGCACGACCGCGTAGTCCTGCCAGCCGACGAGCCCCTGCACGAGATCGCCTTCCGCGAACCCCGCATGACGCGACGCCACGACGCGCCCGATGCCGAGCGCGCGCATCACCTCGCCGATCGCGACGGGCGGCAGGTACTGCGGCACGTCGCTCATCCACACACGGTTGGTCGGATCCATCGACAGATACAGCACGCGCACGAGCACCTCGCCGTCCGCGAGCGCCGGCACCGGCGTCTCGACGAGCGAAAAGTGTTCGCGGCCGACCCGCCCTTCCGGGCGCGTCTTCAGCAGCAATTGGCGGTTCACGGGTGTGGACACGATGTTCTCCTCCGGTCGTAGTGGTTCGGGATGCGCGTCAGACCGCGCACATGCCGCCGTCGATCACGAGTTCGGCGGCCGTCACGAAGCGGCTCTCGTCGGACGCGAGATACACGGCCGCGTGCGCGACGTCGTCCGGCTCGCCGAGCCGGCGCAGCGGAATGCCGCGCGCGAGCTTGCGCGTCGCGTCGCGTTCGCCGAGCGACTGGAACAGCGGCTCGACGATCCCCGTGCGGATGAACGCCGGGTGAATCGAGTTGCAGCGCACGTCGATCTCGCGGCGCGCGCAGTCGATCGCGACCGACTTCGTCAGCGACGCGACCGCCGCCTTCGACGCGTTGTACGCGGTGAAATCCGGCTCGACCTTGAACGCGGCGACCGACGAGATGTTGATGATCGACGCGGGATGGCTCTCGGCCAGATACGACAGCGCATGCTTGCAGCCGAGCACGATGCTCTCGACGTTGATCGCCATCACGCGCCGCCATTCGTCCAGCTCGATCTGCGCGGGCGAGCCGATCGAGCCGACGCCCGCGTTGTTGACGAGCACCGACAGCCCGCCCATCACATCGACCGCCTGCGCAAGCAGCGCCTGCCAGCGTGCTTCGTCGCGCACGTCCTGCGTCGCGGCGAACGCGACCGGCGTCGCGTGTCCCGCGTTGAGCTCCTGCGCGAACGCGTCGAGCACCGCCGCGTCGGCGATGTCGGTCACGAACACGCGCGCGCCCTGCTCGACCATCCGGCGCGCGATCGCGCGGCCGAGGCCGCCCGCGGCGCCCGTGATGTATGCGCACTTGCCGGCAAGGCGCGAAGAAACGACTGTCATGTGACCTGCTCCTATCGTGAATCGTCGTCGCGGAACGCTGCCGCGACGGGTGGGCCGTGCCTGTTCCGGCCGGCGCGGGCCGGTCGACCGTGCCTCGACATCACGAGGCGCCGCACGGTTTCGACGAGTATATCGAGACGAACCTGACGCGTGCCGGACGCGCCGGGCAGCCTGCCCCGGTTGAACGACAGCCAGCGTACGCGAATGCCGCCAATCGATGAAATGAATAATCGTTATGCCCAGTCATAGGTACTGTTCATGACCTCGGCGTGTCGGCGCACATGTACGGGCCAGCGGCACCCGCGGATCACGCAGACCGGCCAGGTTGATTCAGGCAATGACGAAGCGCGGCGTTCCGCGCAGACGCGAAAGCGGTCGCGAAAATGAACGGGGTGGAATCGTGCAACCGCCGGGCGAATGCCGGCGGCAAGAACGCGGCGCCGGGGCGCCGCGGCCGGCTGCCGTCAGAATCCGTCGCCCGACGGCGCGCGCACGAACGCGCAGAGTTGCGGCGAATGGGTGTCGATCATCTGCTGGAACGGCGCACGGTGCCCGTACGCGATGCCCGACACGAGCAACAGGCAGACGGCCGCGACGCGCGGCGAGAAGGCACGCTGCCGCGCGCTGTCGTAGCCGCGCAGGAACACCAGCGCGACCAGCGCGCCGAGCATCCAGCCGACGATCACTTCCGGCACGGTGTGCGAATGATCGAACACGCGCGCGACGGCCGTGAGCGCGCCGACGGCCAGCCCGGCCGCGATGCCGGGCGCCTTGCCCGTCCGGAACGCCTGCCACAGCATCGACAGCGCGACGGTCCACACGGACGTCGACAGCATCGTATGGCCGCTGATCACGCGGAAATCGAATTGCGGCAGCTCGATGCCGCACCCGGCATAGAGGATCTTGGTGGCGCCGACGAGGCCCATGCCGGCGGCGAGCAGCACGCCCCAGCGGACGGCGAGGCGCCAATCGGTCAGCGCGAGCCACGCCGCGCAGGTCAGCGCGATCGGCAAGGTCAGCGCGGCATCGCCGATGTTGCTGATTTCACTCCACATAACGGACTTCGGACGACGATCGAAAGGCCGCAGTTTACCGCATGCGCGCCGCGCGACTGTGTCAGCCTGTGTCAGGCTGTATCAGCCCGCGACACCGGTAATCAGCAGCAGGTTCGTGCCGGTGATGACGGCGAACAGCGCCCATGCGGCAATCTGCATCCCGCGCCCGATCGTGTGCTCGCCCATCATGTTGCGATCGCTGACGGAGCGGATCAGCGGCCACATCGCGAACGGCAGCTGCAGGCTCAGCAGCACCTGGCTCCACACGAGCAGCTGCCCCACCGAGCTGTCGCCAAGCCACAGCACGCCGATCAGCGCCGGCACGAGCGCGAGCCCGCGCGTGATCAGCCGGCGCTGGTAGCACGGGATCTTCGTATGCAGGAAGCCGTCCATGATCACCTGGCCGGCGATCGTGCCGGTCAGCGTCGAGCTCTGCCCCGACGCGAGCAGCGCGATGCCGAACAGCAGTGCCGCCGCGCCGCCGGCGATCGGCGTAATCAGGTTGTAGGCCTGCTCGATGTCGGTCACGTTGTGCTGGCCCGTCGCATGGAAGGCCGCGCCCGCGACGACCAGGATCGCCGCGTTGACGAGCATCGCGACGAACAGCGACACGCAGGTATCGATGCGCACCAGCGCGAGCGTGTCGCGGATCATCCCGCGCGCGCCGCCGACCACGTGCCGCGTCTGCACGACCGACGAATGCAGGTACAGGTTGTGCGGCATGATCGTCGCGCCGACGATGCCCAGCGCGAGCACGATCGCGTCCTTGCGGTCGTGGCCCGGATCGCCCGGCACCAGCCCGCCGACCACCGCGTGCCAGTCGGGCGGCGTGATCGCGACCTGCGCGACGAAGCAGAACGCCATCGTCGCGATCAGCGCGAGCACGATCGCCTCGATCTGCCGGAACCCCTTGCCCTGCAGGCCGAGCACGATCACCGTGTCGAGCGCGGTCAGCACGATCCCCCACGCGAGCGGCACGCCGAGCAGCAGCTTGAACGCGAGCGCGCAGCCGAGGACTTCCGCGATGTCGCACGCGATGATCGACACTTCGGCGGTCACCCACTGCACGATACGGCCGAACCGGCCATAGCGGTCGTAGCTGGCCTGCGCGAGATCCCTGCCGGCGACGAGGCCGAGTCGCGCCGCGAGCATCTGCAGGAAGATCGCCGCGAGGCTCGAGAACGCGACGACCCACAGCAGCGAATAGCCGAACTGCGAGCCGGCCTGGATGTCGGTCGCCCAGTTGCCGGGATCCATGTAGCCGATCGCGACCAGCAGGCCGGGGCCGAAGAAGCGCTTGAGCTTCTGCCAGCGCGGCGCGCCGGCATCGATCGTGATGCTGCCCTTGACTTCCGACGGGCAGAAAGGGGCGGTGGCGGTGGTGGGGAGGAAGGACATGGAAACCGGGGCTCGAGATCGGGACAGGACGATTCTACGGGTATCCGCCCGATTTTCTCCCGCGCGGCCTCTCACGCGGCGCGATGCCCCTCGGTGCCGTCGCCGGCCCCCTCGCCCGCGTCGGCCGGCCTCGCGCCACGGGTGAGGATCCTTTCGCGTTCGGAGACGCGAAATTCGGTCGGCGACATCAGCATGCGCTGGCGAAACAGCTTCGCGAGCCGCTCGCCGCTGCCGAACCCGGTGCGGCGCGCGACCTTGTCGGCCGGCAGCGTCGTGTGGACCAGCATGTGGCAGGCGCGCTCGAGCCGCACGTGCTGGACGAATTCGGTCGGCGTCACGCCGATTTCCTTCTTGAAGCGCCGCAGGAAGTTGCGCTCGCTCATCGCGGCGGCCTGGGCCGCGTTCGCGATCGAGATGCGGTTCACGCTCTGCGCGCGCAGCCGCTGCGCCGACATCCGGATCGACGGGCTCGCGCTCAGCTCGCGAAAGGCCCACATCGACTGTGCATAGCGCTGCTCGACCGGCCGCAGCAGGTTGCTGGCGATCTCCTGCGCGGCAATGTCGCCGAGCTCGACGCGGAACAGGTCGAGTACGGCGGCGAACACGTCGGTTTCGCCGGCCTGCAGCTCGACCGTCGCGGCGACCCGTCGCCCGCCCCGGCCGGGCCGCCCGTCGAGCGCCGCCGACGGACGCTGCATGGCCGCGAGCGTGGGCAGGTCCATCCCGTCGACGATCCAGCGCGCATGACGGCGAATGTCGGCGAGGCGACGCTGCAATGCGTCGTCCCAGTTGACGACCGCGCGGTCACCGTGAAGATGAAAGAACGCGAGCGCGCGGCGGCCGTGCTCGTCACCGAGCGGATCGGCCGCGATGCTCACGCCGGAGGACGACTGCACCAGTCCCCCGCTTTCGGATACGTACTTCAACTGGTAGTCAGCACTGTAGGCGTGCAGGCGATTCGCCAGGTTGAAAGCCTCGCCAAGACGCGCGGCCTGGGCCAACGAAAATCCCGTACTCAAATAGATAACGACCCATCTCTGATCTGCTGCATTCACTGGCCAAGCCCCCGACTTGTTCGACTTCTTCTAATACCGTCGAACTGTCAGGCTTATATTTGGTTTGAATGCGTGCGACAGGACGGCTATCCCGAAATATGAAGCGACGGCATCTTAGCCGAACGGGTCGCGCCTTTGGCGCGAAATGGCCGACGTGGACAGCATGATGGCGGATTACTACAGGCTGTCGCGGTTTGCCGGCGGCCCAGTGTGGAATTGCCCTGGCCGATATTGCCCATTATTACGATTGTGTATGTCGCAATCCGCGCATTTCATTGCGACTTATTGCGTCGGATATCCGGATAAATGCACAACCGAATATCGGCTCAAATGATATCGATTCGTATCCCGTGCCTGCGATCGTCACGCAGGAAAGCCCGCCGTATCCGTTGCCTGCGCATCCTTTAGAATCGGTCCACCCTTCACCACGTCACCCGCGCCCCGTGCCCGCCGATCACCGTCTCGACCTGAACCTGTTTCGCGTGCTCGACGCCGTCTACGTGCATGGCGGCATCGGCGCGGCCGCCCGCGCGCTGCACCTCACGCAGCCGGCCGTCACGCATGCGCTCAACCGGCTGCGCGCGCATTTCGACGATCCGCTGTTCGTGCGGCAGGGCAACCGCGTCGTCGCAACCGAACGTACGCGCACGATCATCGCGGACGTGCAGTTGCACCTGAAGGGCCTGCAAGGCACCGCGCGCGCACCGTCGGCATTCGATCCCGCGACGCTCGACCTGAGCATCGCGGTCGGCATTCGCGACGTGCTGGAATCGATCGCGCTGCCGCGGATCGTCGCCGCGTTCGCCGACGAAGCGCCGGGCCTGCGGCTCGTGAGCCGCCGCATCGCGGTGGCCGACATCGAGCGCGAACTCGCATCGGGCAATCTCGATCTCGCCATCGATCGTCGCGTGCCGACGGGCCCGCGCATCGCCACCGAACACCTGCTCGACGATTCGCTCGTCGTCGCGCTGCGCGGCGATCATCCGCTTGCGCACGAGCCGCTACGGCGCGGCGACTATTTCGCGGCGCGGCACGTCGCGGTGTCGTCGCTCGGCGAGCCGCAATCGCTCGACGTGCTGCTCGGCAACGACGGCCGCTTCCGCGATATCCGGCTCACCTGCCAGCACTATTTCGCCGCCTGCCAGATCGCCGCGACCGGCGACCTGCTGGTCACGCTGCCGCACACCTATGCGTTGCGGATGGCCGCGCTGCTGCCGATCGTCGTGCGGCCGCTGCCGTTGCGGCTCAAGCCGTTCCCGCTCCTCGCGTACTGGCACGAATCGCGCGACGCCGATCGCGCGCACCAGTGGGTGCGCGAACGTATCGCCGCACTCGTGCGCAGCAGCGCCGGCGTCACCGACGCCTAGCCGCGCGGCGCACGCCGTCCCGATCGGGGCGGTATGCTGACGGCTGCGCGTCACCCTCTTCCGTTTTCTCACTTTCCGCTGACCGGAGACTTGCCATGTCGCTCATCC
Organism: Burkholderia sp. AU6039; assembly: GCF_002223365.1. Taxonomy (NCBI): domain Bacteria; kingdom Pseudomonadati; phylum Pseudomonadota; class Betaproteobacteria; order Burkholderiales; family Burkholderiaceae; genus Burkholderia; species Burkholderia sp. AU6039. Next base: position 853,349 of record NZ_NKFK01000005.1, on the reverse strand, counting down.
ATGCCGCCGCCGTCCTCGACGCCGATGCGCCCGACTACGTCGTCCAGCTGCAGGCCGGCACGCACGCGTTGACCGGCGACGAAGCGCCCCGCGAAGGCGGCCAGGACCGCGGGCCGGCGCCGTACGAGTTCGTGCTGGCCGGCCTCGCGCAATGCACGGCCGCGACGCTGCGCATGTACATGCAGCGCAAGACGTGGCCGGCCACGCGCATCGACGTGCGCACCGAACTGCATGCCGATCGCGACGGCACGCAATACGTGGGCCGCGTCGTGACGCTCGACGGCCCGCTCGATGAAGCGCAACGCCAGCGCCTGGCCGAAATCTGCGAGAAAACGCCGGTCACGCAGTTCATCAAGCGCGGCACGCGGATCGACACGACGTTGAACTGACACGCCACGCACGAAAGCACACGGCACACGATCGCCGCGCAAAAGGAAACGGGGGGCCGCGCACGATGCGCGGCCCCCCGTTTCGTCGAACCCGTCAGGCGCTTACAGACCGAGCGCGGACAGGTCGAGCTTGCCGTCCTTCAGCGGCGGGCACCAGAAATACGCGCCCGTCAGCGGCCGCGTGAAGCGGAACAGGCCGTCGACGATCCCGTCATCCGCACCGCTCATCCGGCGCATCTGCACGTCGAACGCGCGGAACGAGCAGCCGAACGCGACGAAGTAGAGGCCCGCGCGACGCGCGTCCGCCCACGGCGACGAACGGCGCAGCATGAACGCCTCGGGCTCGAAGCTTTCCTGCGCGGTGCGCTTCACGTGCGCGAACTCGGGTGCGCCGTCGAGTTCTTCGTTGTCCGAGCGGCGGCGCCCGATGATGTTGTCCATGTCGCCCGACGGAATGCGCTCCATCTGGTCGAAGTCGTGCAGCCATTGCTGGACCGCGACGAAGCTCGCCCCGTCGAGCCCCGCGCCCTGCCCGGTCACGATCGCCGCGGCCACCGCGTCGTCGCCTTCCGGGTTCTCCGTGCCGTCCTCGTAGCCGGACAGGTCGCGATCGTTCGAATAGCGGAAACCGTCGACCGCATCCTGCAACGCAAACGCCGGCGCCAGCGCACGTTCGATCGCCCGCGCGCGCAGCACGAGCTCGCCGCGATCGTCGCCGCGCAGCCAGACCCACACGTCGGCCGGCGTCGCCGGCAGCGTGCGGTCCTTCACCGCGAACGCCGGGAATTCGGTCAGGCCCGGCACCGGGTGCCCGAGGTGCGCCGCCAGCGCATGCCCGAACCCGACCACCGTGTCGCGTCCGTCGACGATCTCGCGCAGCGCGGCCAGCGCCGCGGCCACATTGCCGTCATTCGACATCGTGAAAGTGAGGTATCGGGCCGCCGAATCGATCGGGGTCAGGATGCCTTGCTGAACGTCGCTCATCGTTTCCTCAGGAATGTATCGTGGTGAATCTGCGCGGGCTGCGGCAACATGCGCCGCAGACGCCGAAGCGCAATCGACGCGCGTGCCGGCCCTTGCGCTGCCGCACTGGGGAAAGGCCGCAAAAGAAGGGCCGAAACCCTGAATACTAACGTATCGACGCTGCAACGCCGCATTCGTCAGACGTTGCGGCGCGCCCTTCACTGCTGATAGAATCTTTTCACGTCTTTTCGGCGTCCTTTCAACCGTTCACTTCAGGGGAGGTGCAGATGTTCCGAATGCCAGCCACCTTCCCGAACGTGGTCCCACGGCGCAGCTGATCCAGCCCGCCGTCCGCGCCGGCTCCCGAGTTTTCCGCTAACCCGTCAGCCGCGCCGTTTCCCGACAGCCCGTTTCGTTTTCCGCCCGCGATGTTCGCGCGGCCCGGCTGTTGCGTTTTCGATGTTCTCCGAACCGGAAAGTCCCGTCGCGCGATGCGCCGGGCAACGATAAATGACCAGAAAAACCTCCCATCTGGGCGGCCAGGCATTCCAGGCCGTCTTCGGCTTTACCTTCCGCTACTGGCGCAAGCAGCCGGCGCGCACCGCGACGGTCGCGAGCCTCGCCCTGCTCGCCGCGCTCGCCGACGTGCTCACGCCGCTGTTCGCCGGTCGCCTCGTCGACGCGCTGTCGACCGGCCTGACCGACCGCGCCGCCGCGTGGCATGCGGCCCTCGTCGCGTTCGGCACGCTCGCGGCGCTCGGGCTCGGCGCGACGGTGCTGCGGCAAGGCGTCTACCTGAACATCATCACGCTCACGTTGAAGATGATGAGCGAGATCGCGGCCGCGTCGTTCCATCGCGTGCAGCGCTTCTCGACCGACTGGCACGCGAACAGCTTCGCGGGCTCGACCGTGCGCAAGATCACGCGCGGCATCTGGGCGCTCGACCTGCTGAACGACACCGTGCTGATCGCGCTGCTGCCGTCGGTCACGATGCTCGTCGGCGCCACCGTGCTGCTCGGCACGCACTGGCCCGTGATGGGGCTCGTCGTCGGCGTGGGTTCGCTGCTGTACATCACGGTGACGGTGGCCGTGTCGCTCGGCATCGTCGCGCCCGCCGCGCGGCTCGGCAACCTGTGGGACACGCGCATGGGCGGCGCGCTCGCCGATGCCGTAAGCTGCAACGCGGTCGTCAAGGCGTTCGGCGCGGAAACGCGCGAGGAAGCGCGGCTCGCGCGCGTGATCGGCAAGTGGCGGCAACGCACGCGCCGCACGTGGGTGCGCGGCACGTTGAACGGCGGGTTGCAGGGCGCGATGCTCGTCGCGATGCAGGCCGCGATGATCGGCGTCGCGCTGCGGCTGTGGGTGAACGATGAAGCGAGCGTCGGCGACATCGCGTTCGCGCTGACGATGTTCTTCATGCTGCAGGGCTACCTGCGCGACGTCGGCATGCACATCCGCAACCTGCAGCGCTCGGTGAACGACATGGAAGAACTCGTCGCGCTCGAACGGCAGCCGCTCGGCATCGATGATCGTCCCGGCGCGCCGGCGATCCGGATCGGGCAAGGCGAGATCCGCTTCGAGCACGTGACGTTCCGCTACGACAACCATCCGGTGCCGCTGTACGACGATTTCTCGATGCGGATCGCGCCGGGCGAGCGCGTGGGCCTCGTCGGCCACTCGGGGTCGGGCAAGACGTCGTTCATCAAGCTGATCCAGCGCCTGTACGACGTGTCGGGCGGCCGCATCACGATCGACGGCCAGGACATCGCGCTGGTCAGGCAGGATTCGCTGCGCAGCCAGATCGCGATCGTCCAGCAGGAGCCCGTGCTGTTCCACCGCACGCTCGCGGAGAACATCGCGTATGCGCGCCCCGACGCGAGCCGGGCCGACATCGAGCGCGCCGCGCGGCTCGCCAGCGCGCACGACTTCATCGCCATGCTGCCGGACGGCTATGACACGCTCGTCGGCGAGCGCGGGATCAAGCTGTCGGGCGGCGAACGCCAGCGGGTCGCGATCGCACGCGCGTTTCTCGCCGATGCGCCGATCCTGATCCTCGACGAAGCCACGTCGAGCCTCGACAGCGAAAGCGAGCTGCTGATCCAGCAGGCGATGGAGCGGCTGATGGTCGGCCGCACGACGCTCGTGGTCGCGCACCGGCTGTCGACCGTGCGCGCGCTCGACCGGCTGCTGGTGCTCGATCGCGGCAAGGTGATCGAGGAAGGCAGCCACGATGCGCTGATCCGGATCGACGGCGGCATCTATCGCCGGCTGTTCGAGCGGCAGGCGCTGGAGCTTGCGAAGGGGCTCGCCGATTCGCCGCGGCGCACGGCGGACGACGATGCCGGGCCGCTCGGCGAGCCGGCCGAGGTGTGACGCAAGCGTGTCGCAACGCGCGCCGTCGGCGCGGTCATCGCCGCCGGCGCGCATCGATAAACGGATCCGGATCGAGGCCGTGCCAGGTGCACGGCTTTTTTTCGCCTGCACGTCACGCCTGCCACCCCGACGCCGAGCGCCACGACGTGCCCTTTTCCGGTATCCCTTATCATGTCGACCAGGAAATTTGCGACTAGGGATCGACCATGTTTACAGGAATTGTCCAGGGCGTTGCCACCATCAAGCGCATCGCCGATCACGGCGAACTGAGAACCTTCAGCATCGAATTCCCGGAGCGGTTTACCGACGACATCGAGATCGGCGCCAGCGTCTCGGTAGACGGCGTCTGCCTGACGGTGACGACCATCCATTCGCCGGAGCTGATCGACTTCGACGTGATGCTGCCGAGCCTGCGAATCACGACGCTGGCCGATCTGACGACGGGCGCGCACATCAACGTGGAGCGGGCCGCGAAGGACGGCGCGGAGATCGGCGGGCATCCGCTGTCCGGCCACGTGGATTTCACCGGGACCATCCGGCACATCGCGATGTCCGAACACAACCGGATGGTGCGCATCGGCGTGCCGGAGGCATTCAAGCGGTATGTGTTCGCGAAGGGTTATATCGCGATCAACGGCTGCAGCCTGACGGTGTCCGACGTCAACCGCGACGAAGGCTGGTTCGATGTCTGGCTGATTCCCGAAACGCGCCGCGCGACGACCTTCGATGCGAAGGGCGTCAACGACACGGTCAACATCGAGATCGAGCGCAGCACGCAGGTGGTCGTCGATACGATCCGGGAAGCGGTCAAGGAGACGCTCGGCGAACTGAACGGTGTCGTCACCGCGTTGCTGGCAGAAAAAGGCATCGATATCGAGGAACTGCTGGCGCGGCATGTCGCGAAGCTGCCGAAGCAGTAACTGATGCCGGGAAGCTAGGTGATCCGCTGGATCACCGAGTACCGGCTACCGTCGGAAAACACCTCGATCCACGGCTCCGATTCCTCGAACGTCCAGAGGACGAGATCGAGGTCGACCCGTTCGTCGTCGTCGGGCCAGGGCATGTTCCACCCGCCCGCGACGGCGACCACCCCGCCCGTGTACAGCGGGCATTGCGCCATCCACTCCCGCTCGTAGTCGTGCGCCGCGGTGCCCTTGAAGTTGCTGTTGAATCCCCAGTCGCGTTGCCAGCCGTGTGCGCCGAGGTAGGTGTCGATCGCGGCAGAGCCGAAGCGGAACACCGCTTCGATCGGCGGGAGCGATATCGCGTCGGATCGGCACAGCGGGCGTTCGGACCGATCGGGTTGCGCGGCGGTTTCCACGCGGCCCGATGCGCCGTCCGCGTCGAGATACACGTTCAGCCATGTGCCGTCGCGCTCGACGGAAACGCACAACGCGCCCGCCTCGACGCCATGCCAGTAGCCGGTGACGGGTTCGCCGTCTTCCGCGAAGCGGTATTGACGGGATGGCCTGGCGAGGCGCCGCGCTTCGATCAGAAAGTCTTCCAGCGTCATTGGGTGCTCCCTGGTGGGTTTTCGGAATTCGGTCAATGGCATCGGTGCACGATTGACGGAGATGAGCAGTGGTCATGCTTTCTCCCGCTCACTCCACCTCCACCTGCGCCCCCTTCCCCACCGCCACCCGCTGCGCGCGGTAAATCCCCGCGTGCCCCGAGAACAGATACGCGACGACACACGCGACAATCGCATACACGCCGATATCCGCGCCGAACAGTTCGATCGCCATGATCGTCGACGCGATCGGCGTATTGGCCGCGCCGGCGAACACCGCGACGAAGCCGAGCCCCGCGAGCACGGGCACCGGTAGCGCCAGCACCTGGCCGAGCGCGTTGCCGAGCGTCGCGCCGATGTAGAACAGCGGCGTCACTTCGCCGCCCTTGAACCCCGACGCGAGCGTGACGACGGTGAACGCGAACTTGCCCGCGAAATCGTAGAGCGGCAGCGGGCCATGAAACGCCGCCTCGATCGTCGGGATGCCGAGGCCGAGATACTGCGGCACGTTCAGCGCGGTAGCGGCCGCGGCCACCAGCAGGCCGCCGAGTACCGGCTGCAGCGGCGCATAGCGGACCACGCGCCTGAACCACGCAGTCAGCGCATGGGTCGCAAACGCGAACAACCGCCCGACCATGCCGAACGCGATGCCCGCGACGACCGTCACCGCCAGCCCCGTTGCCGACACGGCCGGCACGAACGGAATCGCATAAGCCGTGTGATGCACGCCCCACGCGCGGCAGACGACATCCGCGACGATCGCGGAGGCGACGCAGGTCAGCAGCGCGTCGTACCGCACGCGTCCGATCGCGAGCACCTCGAGCCCGAACACGGCGCCCGCGAGCGGCGTGCCGAACACCGATGCGAAACCGGCCGCGATGCCGCCCATCAGCAGCACGCGGCGATGTTCGCGATCGAGACGGAACACCTGCGTGATGCGATCGGCGAGCGCGCCGCCCATCTGCACGGCCGTACCCTCGCGCCCGGCCGAGCCGCCGAACAGGTGCGTGACGACCGTCGCGACGAGCACGAGCGGCGCCATCCGCTTCGGCACCAGCGCCTTCGGGTCGTGAATCTCGTCGATCAGCAGGTTGTTGCCGCGCGCGACGGACTGGCCGAAGCGATGGTAGATCCAGCCGGTTGCGAAACCGGCGGCCGGCAGCCCCCACAGCAGCCACGGATGCGCGACACGCGTGCCGGTCGCCCAGTCGAGCGCGATCAGGAACAGGGCGGAAGCCGTGCCGGCCAGCGTGCCGAGCAGGGCCGAGAGCGCGAGCCAGCGGCACACATAGCGCACGGTCGCGAGAAGATCGGCAGAAGTGGTGAAGAACATGATTTCCAGATTCGACGGAACATCAAAACCTGGGCGGCAGAAACCCGCATGGACGGCCTGCGACCTCCTGACGACCCAGGAACACGCAGGCATCATCAGCCGGGCGAACCGGCGGTTGAGGGCCGCACCGTGCGCAACAACGCGCCGGATACGACCGCAGGGAGGCATGCCATCTCCGCTGGCCGCCATTGTACGCGACGCCCCGCGCCGCCCGCAACGTGGCCACGGCACGGCACCGCGCGCACCCCTCGGCGCCGTCAGTCGCGCAGCGGACGCGCGATGCGCGAGATCAGTTGGGGCGCGATCCGCTCGAGCGGCAGGATCGCCGACGCCGCGCCGATCGCCGCGGCCGCCTTCGGCATCCCGTAGACGGCGCTGGTCGCCTCGTCCTGCGCGATCGTGTAGCAGCCTTTCGCGCGCATCGCCTTCAGGCCGAGCGCGCCGTCGCGCCCCATGCCCGTCAGCAGCACGCCGAACGCCTCGCCCTGCCAGCCGTCGGCGACGCTGTTGAAGAACACGTCGATCGACGGCCGGTACGGCGTCTCGACCGGATGCCGCGTATAGCCGAGCACCCCGCGCGGCGACAGGGTCAGGTGATCGTTGGTCGCCGCGAGCAGCACCTCGCCGGCCTGCGGCATGCTGCCCTGCCGCGCGACGCGCACCGGCAGCCGCGTATAGCCGTCGAGCCACTCGGCCATCCCGAGCGCGAACGCCTGGTCGACGTGCTGGACGATCACGATCGCCGCCGGAAAATCACCCGGCAGCGCACGCAGCAGCGCGGTCAGCGCGGTCGGCCCGCCCGCCGACGCACCGATCGCGACGAGCGTCGGCTGGCCGCGCTCGGGCGCCGGCCCCGGCGGCACGAGCGCCGCGGTGCGGCTTTCGAGCAGCCGGCCGATCTGGTCGATCTTCGCGAGCAGCGCCTGCGGCGACGCGTCCGTCGACAGCCCGAGCGCGAGCGTCGGCGTGTCGACCGCATCGAGCGCACCGGCGCCCATCGCCTCGTACACCGACGACGTGTTCGCGCTGACGCTCGCCGTCACGATCAGGATCGCGCACGGCGCGCGCGCCATGATCCGGCGCGTCGCGGCGACGCCGTCGACCTTAGGCATCACGAGATCCATCAGCACGACATCGGGCGGATGCGCGACGCAGAAATCCACCGCCTCGTCGCCGTCGGTCGCGACCCACAGCACGCGGTGGTCCGCGCGCAGCGCGATCACGCGGCGCAGCGCCTCCACGGCCAGCGGCAGGTCGTTGACGATGCCGATGTTCATGCGCGCGCGTCCCCGATCAGGTCGTGCACGGCATCGAGCAGCGCTTCGTCGTGGAAGCTGCTCTTCGCGAGGTAGTAGTCGGCGCCCGCATCGAGCCCGCGACGGCGATCCTCGTCGCGATCCTTGTACGACACGATCATCACCGGCACGCGCTTGAGCATCGGATCGCCCTTGATCAGCGTGACGAGCTCGATGCCGTCCATGCGCGGCATGTCGACGTCCGTGACGACGAGATCGAACCCGTCGCTGCGCACCGCATTCCAGCCTTCCATCCCGTCGACCGCGACCGTCACGTCGTAGCCGCGCTTTTCGAGCAGCTTGCGTTCGAGCTCGCGCACCGTCAGCGAATCGTCGACGACGAGCACGCGGCGGCGGCGGTCGGCGAGCGCAAGTTGCGGATCACGCGTGAGCCGCGCGAGCTGCCCGCCGCGCACGAGCTTGTCGACCGAGCGGATCAGGTCCTCGACGTCGACGATCAGCACCGGGTCGCCGTTCTCGAGCAACGCGCCGGCCGCGATGTTCTGGATCTTGTGCAGGCGGCTGTCGAGCGGCTGCACGACGAGCATCCGCTCGCCGAGGAAGCGGTCGACCGCGACGCCGTACAACTCGGGCTCCGCGCCGACGACCACGACCGCCGTGCTCGTGCGCGCGACGTCGGGCTCGCCCGCGTCGAGCAGCTGGTGCGCAGCGACGAGGCCCGCGCGCCGGCCGTCGAACGGGAAATGCGGCTGCCCTTCGAGCACGTCGATGTCGTCGTGCGCGAGTTCGAGCGTGCGGCGCACGTGCGCGAGCGGAAACGCATACGGCTCGCCGCCCACTTCGACGAGCAGGCTGCGGATCACCGACAGCGTGAGCGGCAACTGCAGCACGAAACGCATGCCCGCGCCCGGTTCGTTGAAGATCCGCACCGCGCCGCGCACGCCGCGCACCATCTCCTGCACCGCGTCGAGCCCGACGCCGCGGCCCGACACGTCGGTCACCGCATCGCGCATCGAGAAGCCCGGCAGCAGCAGGAATTCGAGCAGTTCCGGATCGGACAGCCGCGCGGCCGTCTCGTCGTCGGTCAGGCGCTGGCGCACGACGGCCGCGCGCAGCGCGTCCATGTCGACACCAGGCCCGTCGTCGATCACGCTGACCAGCAGCGAGCCGGCGCTGTGGCGCGCCTCCAGCGTCACGCTCGCCTCGGCCGGCTTGCCGCGCGCACGCCGCGCGTCCGGCGAATCGACACCGTGGTCGATCGCGTTGCGCAGCAGGTGGCCGAGCGGCGCGTCGAGCAGGTCGAGGATGTCGCGGTCGACCTGCGTGCCCTCGCCGACGATCGAGAAACGCACCTGCTTGCCGAGCGAGCGCGCGAGATCGCGGACGATGCGCGGATACGCGCGCGTCGCGTCGCCGAACGGCCGCATCCGGCACTGCAGCGCTTCGTCGTACAGTTGCTCGGCGATATGCGTGCTGCGCCGCTCGAAGCGGTCGAATTCGTCCATGCGCTCGGCGAGCGAACGCTGCAGGTCGTTGAGCATGTGCCGCACTTCGTTCATCGACGCGAGCATGCCCGCGTCGAGATCGTCGGCGAATTGTTCGTACATCAAATCCAGCGACCGGGCCGCGTCGCGCTGGGCGCGCTTCACGCGCAGCATCGATTCGGCGAACGGCTTGAGCCAGCGCGACTCGACCAGCGATTCGCCGGACAGGCTCAGCAGCCGGTTCAGCGTATCCGCACGCACGCGACGCATCGCGCCGGCGCCGGCCACGCGGCCGGCCTGGGCCGGATCGGGCACGCCGCCCGATACCGCAAGCGGCGGCACCGCGGCGCTGGCCCCGACGGGTTCGTTCGCGGCGCCGTCGTGCTCCCGATACGGCGCGACCGACGGCGGCACCGGCGGCGGGGCCGCGGCCGCCGCCTGCATCGTCTGCGCGCCGTCGGCGCCGGTCAGCGCGGCCGCGAACACGTCGATCTCCGTCTGCGTGACGGGCTGCCCCTGCGGATCGCCGACGCGCACCAGCAGATCGACACCCGCCAGCAGCACGTCGACGTGCGTGGCCGTCAGCGCGATCGTGCCGGCCTGCGCGGCGACGAAGCACTCTTCCATCCGCCCCGCGATGTCGACGCCGAGCGGCACGCCGACGATGCGCGCGGCGCCCTTCAGCGAATGCGCGGCGCGCATGCATGCCTCGAGCGCGACGGAATCGGGTTCGCCCGATTCGAGTGCGAGCAGCCGCTCGGACAGCGCCTGGGTCTGCGTGCGCGTCTCCTCGCGATACAGCTCGAGCAGCGACAGGTGGCTCAGGTCGTCATCGCCGCTCATCGCATGCTCCGTGTGACTGCGTCGAACAGGCGGTCGTCGTCGAGCAGGCCCACCGACTTGCCGCGCCACGACAGCACGCCGCGCGACAGGCCGGCGCTCGCGCGCCCGACCGTCGCCGGCACGGGCACCCAGTCGGCGGCGCCGAAGCGCAGCACGCCCTCGACTTCGTCGACCGGAAACACGACCGGCTCGCCCTGGTGCGCCGCCACCAGCAGCCGCGTGAAGCGGCCGTCGTCACCGCCGTTGCCGCCCTTGCCGGCATCGAGGCCGAGCAGCGCGCCGATCGAGATCGCGATGCGCAGCGTGCCGCGGATGTTGACCACGCCGCGCACGGCCGAATGCCGGCGATGCGGCAGCGAATGAATCGGGCGCGTGCCGGCGATCTCGCGCAGCACGCCGATCGGCAGCGCGAGCCATTCGTCGGCCACGCGGAACGCCAGCGCCGCGTGATGCGTATCGGCATCGGCGTCGTGCACGTGCGGCGCGCCGGGCGCGCTCATCCGGCGCGTGGTGTCGGCCATCTCGGCACTGTCGAGCGGGCGCTCGAGCAGCTTCGCCGCGTGATACGCGTACACCGGGCAGTTCAGGCAGCGCAGGCAGTCGTTCAGCCGCTCGCACGTGCGGTCGCCGTGCGTGCCGATCCGGTTCCAGCAATCGTCGACGTCGATCGTCGTTTCGTCAATGGCAGCGGCGGCGCGGTTCATGGATTCCTCTGGTCATCGCGGTGTCGGTCCCCAACCCGTAGTCTTGTCAGCCGGCCGAGCGCCGTGCGCGCTCGAGCAGCCATTGCGCGCCCGCACGATCGCCGCCGACGTCGAGCAGCGTCGCGAGATGGGTCAGCGCTTCGTGGTGCGTGGGCCGCAGGTACAGCGCCTTCCGGTAGAAGTCGCCGGCTTCCGCGGCGCGGCCGCGCGCGTCCGCGATCAGCCCGTTCAGGTAGAACGCATCGGCATGCGGACCGACGCGCGCCGAGAACTGCGCGAGCACGCGCTCGGCCTCGTCGAACGCGCCGGCATTCGCCAGCGCCTGTGCGTCCTCCAGCGTCGGCGCGGCGCTTTCCGCCATCGGTGCGAGCGACGCGGCCGGTTCAGCCGCCGTCACCGGCTGGTCGCCCCGCGCGTCGAACGCGGCCGCGCGCATGGCGGGCGGCGGTGCCGCGAACGGATGACGCGTGTCGTCGAGCCACGCCGCCGGCGCAACTGCCAGCACCGAGCGCGTCGCCGCGAGCGGCGCGACCGTGAAGCGCTCCGCGCGCCGATACGGCGCGGCCGCCGCCAGCGGCGCCGCCGGCCGGGCCGCGAAGACGTCGGCCGCCGCCGCCGCGGACTCGCGATGAAACGCGAACGCCAGCGGCACGCGCGCCGAGCGCATCCCGTGCCGCATCGCGACGCCCGTTTCCGCCGGTCCGACGAACAGCATGCCGTCGTCGGCCAGACGCGCGTCGAGCGAGCGGATCACGCGATCCTGCGCGTCGCGATCGAAGTAGATCAGCACGTTGCGGCAGAACACGAAATCGTAGCGAATGCCGGTATCCACGGCCGGTTCGACGAGGTTCGACTGACTGAACTGCACGCACGCGCGCACGCGCTCGTCGAGCAGCCAGCCGTCGCGGGTCGGCGTGAAGTGCCGCGCGCGAAACTCCGTCGCGGTGCCGCGGAACGCATTGCGCCCGTAGCAGCCGAGCCGAGCCTGCTCGATCGCGCGCGTGCTGAGGTCGATCGCGTCGATCGTGAAGCTGGCCGGGTCGAGCCCCGCGTCGAGCAGCGCCATCGCCGCCGAATACGGCTCCTCGCCCGTCGAGCACGGCGCGCTCAGCACGCGGATCACCCGCCCGGGCAGCGCGGCGAGCCGCTCCGTCGCGAGCCGCGCGAGCGTCGCGAAGGCCTCGCGGTCGCGGAAGAACCAGGTCTCGGGCACGACGAACAGCTCGATCAGCGCACGCCGCTCGTCGGCCGACGCATTGAGCTGCTGCCAGTAGGCGTCGAGCGCGTCCTGCGTGACGGGCGGCCGCGCCGCCGACGGCAGGCGCTCGCCGTCCGCCTGCAGCGCGTGCACGCGTTCCGTCAGCGCGCGGATCAGGAAATCGTTGCCGAGCGAATCGGGGTCGATGCCGGTCTCGCGCAGCAGCCAGCCGCGAAATCGCGATTCGGACTCTTTCATGCGGACTCTCCCCCGTGGCCCGGCAGGCCGTCGAACAGATACAGGCGCGCGACGTCGTCGACCAGGTCGGATACCGATACCTGCTGCACGACGCCATCGGGCGTATTCGCGACGGGCCCGAGCCAGCGCGTGCGTGCGGTCGAGATGCCGCTCGAGCGGAACGCCGCGCGGTCGATCCGCATCGTCTGCGTCGCGCGCTCGACGATCAGCCCGATCGTGCGCTCGCCGCCCGCTTCGTCCGCGCGGTAGCGGACCATCACGAGCCGCGTCGAGCGCAGCGCATGGGCGCGGCGCCCGAGTGCCAGCATCGGCACGTCGATCACCGGCACCGGCTGGCCGCCGCGCATCAGCAGCCCGGCGATCCAGTCGGGTGCGCCGGGCACGGCTTTCGTGACCGCGAGCGGCAGCACCTCGTCGATGCCGGCTGCGTCGAGCGCATATCGCCCGCCGTCGAGCTCGAACATCAGGAACAGCGCGTGGGCGCCGTTCTGCGGGTCGGCGCGCGTCACGCGTCGACCTTGAAGCGCGACACGCTGGTGCGCAACTGGTTCGCGACGAGCGTCAGGTCGTCGATCGCCTGCGACGACTGGCGCAGCGACTCGGCCGTCTGCTGCGCGGCCTCCGACAGCTGCGACAGCGCCTGCGTGATCTGCTCGGCGCCGTTCGCCTGCGTCTGCATCCCTTCGTTGACCATCTGGAAGCGCGGCGCGAGCGTCTGCACCTCGGCGATGATCTGCGACAGCTGCCCGCCGACCTGCTGCACGTCGAGCATCCCGCGGCGCACTTCCTCGGAGAACTTGTCCATCCCCATCACGCCCGCCGACACCGCCGACTGGATTTCCTTCACCGTCTGCTCGATGTCGTAGGTCGCCACCGCCGTCTGGTCGGCGAGGCGGCGGATCTCGGTCGCGACGACCGCGAAGCCGCGGCCGTATTCGCCGGCCTTCTCGGCCTCGATCGCCGCGTTCAGCGACAGCAGGTTGGTCTGGTCGGCCACCTTGGTGATCGTCGCGACCACCTGGTTGATGTTCAGCGCCTTCTCGTTGAGGATCGCGAGCTTCGCGTTCACCGAACCGGCCGCGTCCATCACGCTGCGCATCGTCTCGCCCATCCGCGTGAGCCCGCTCTGGCTCACGCCCGCGAGCGTCGCCGACTGCTCGGCCACGCCGGCCACCTCGTTCATCGTGCGCAGCAGGTCGCGCGACGTCGCGAAGATCTCGCGCGAGGTCGCGCCGATCTCGGTCGTCGTGGCCGCGGTTTCGTTCGCGGTCGCCTGCTGCTCGCGCGACGTCGCCGCGATCTCGGCCACCGACGTCGTCACCTGCAGCGACGATTGCTGCGCGCGGGCGACGAGCTCGGTCAGCTCGTCGGCCATCCGGTTGAAGCCCGTCTCGAGCGTGCCGAATTCGTCGCGGCGGCGCAGGTCGAGGCGGCGCGTCAGGTTGCCGGTGCGCATCACGTCGTGCACCTCGACGAGCCGCGCCATCGGGACGGTCACCGACCGGTACAGCAGGTAGCCGAGCCCGAGCGCGGACAGCAGCGTGATCGTCAGCGCGCCGACGAGCACGACTTCGGTGTCCTGCACGGATTCGCGGATCAGCTTCGCGGACTGCTCGGCGAACTTGCGATTCTCCTGCACCAGCACGTTCGCGTTGCGCACGACCTCGGTCCACGCGGGCAGCACTTTCGCGTACGCGGCGACGGCCTCCTCGCGCGACACGCGGCTCTTCTGCACGGCGTCGTTCAGCAGCGGCACGTAGTGGTCGAACGCGCCGCGGAACGCCGCGAAGCGCTGCCGGTCGTCGTCGCGGAACGTCGTGCTCTGATAGTCGACCGACAACGCCTCGACTTCCTTCAGCGCATCGGCGATTTTCGCGAGATCGCGATGCACGCTGTCGGGATCGGTTTCGACGAACGTCGCCTGCTGCAGCAGCATGAACGATTCGTTGACCGAACCGCGCAGCGACGACGCAAGGTAGACGCCCGGCAGCGAGTCGCGCTCGATGCTGACGGCTTCGCTGTTGATCGCGCGCAGTCGCTCGTAGGACACGCCGGCTGTCACCAGCATCAGCACGAACAGCACGCCGAAGCTGAGCAGGATGCGATTGCCGAGCGTCAGCCGGGCAGCGCCGATCGTCGGATGCAGGCTTTCATTGGTCGCGCGGGGCGTTACGGTGGCCATGTTCGTTATGGGCTTTATAAAATCAGCGTTGAAAAAATCCACGCCCGCCGGCGCGCCGGACGGCGCGCCACGAGCACATCAGGGTCTCTCGGGCAGCGCGGCGCCGGCAGGCCGCGCCGCGACATCACCGCTCCGCTTGCGCCGGCAGCCGAAGCGCGACCATGAAGCCGCGCGCCGTATTGCGCATCAGGATCTGGCCGCGATGCCGCGCCGCCGTCGCGCGGACGAACGCGAGCCCGAGGCCGAAGCCGCCGCGCGCCGCGCCGTGCGCGGATTCGAGCTGCACGAACGACTCGGTCGCGGCCGTGCGCTGCTCCGGCGCGATTCCCGCGCCGGTGTCCTCGACACCGATCAGCCAGGCGCCATCCTCGTTGCCCAGCGTGCAGTGCACGTCCGTGCCGGCCGGGCCGTACTTCAGCCCGTTGTCGATCAGGTTCGCGACCGCGCGCGTCAGCATCATGCGGTCGCCCATCGTCACGCATTCGGTATCGGGCACGTGCGCGGCGACCCGGCTGCCGAGTCCGGCCGCCTTCTCCCACAGCTGGTCGACGGCGTCGAGCACGATCTCGTTGAGACTCACGACCTCGTGCGCGCGGCGCTCCGACTGCGCGCGGGTCAGGTGGATGAAGCCGTCGGCCAGCGCGAGCGCGCGCCGTGCATGGCCCGCAATGCGCTCCATGATCGCCGGCATCTCGCCGTGCTCGGTCCGGTAGACGTCGAGCAGCGCGAGGATCGACGTCTGCGGCGAACGCATGTCGTGCG
Organism: Burkholderia sp. AU6039; assembly: GCF_002223365.1. NCBI lineage: Bacteria > Pseudomonadati > Pseudomonadota > Betaproteobacteria > Burkholderiales > Burkholderiaceae > Burkholderia > Burkholderia sp. AU6039. The sequence goes on along the minus strand of NZ_NKFK01000005.1, from coordinate 838,094 downwards.
ACAGGAAATCGAGCGCCTCGTCGCGCTGCCGGGACATCAGGTAAGAATTCGAGTGATAGCGGATGCGGGCAGCCAGCTCCATCGCGTCGGGGAGCTTCACCAGATAGTCGTTCGCGCCGGCGATGAACGCCTCGCGCTTGACGATCGGCTCCTCCTTCGCGGACAGCACGATGATCGGCACGCGAGCGGTGCCGGCGTCCGCGCGCCACGCGCGGACCAGATCGAGGCCGTCGATCTCCGGCATCACGAGATCCTGCAGGATGACCGTCGGCTTCACGTCGCGCGCGACCGCCATCGCCCGGTGCGCGTCGGTGCACACGTGCAGGTCGATGTCATGTTCGCTGCGCAGCGCGCGGCGGATCACCTCGCCGACGAACGGTTGATCGTCGACGAGCAGGACCGATAACCCCGATTCAAGACAATCCGAGGCATTATCACCGCTCGATTCTTTCATAAATACAGTTTCAAACGCCGATTCTCCAATCGATTCTTTCATAGGAGTTGTTTATCAGACTTGGACGCTATCTTAATTCAGCGGTTGAAAACCCCGCCTGATTCCGCCGACTTGGCCTGTCGGCACCGCCTTGCAGGGTTTCGGACGCCGATTTCTCCCCGTTGGCGGCCGCATTACCTCCGCATCCTTTCTCTCAATAAACATAACCGGCTGATTCTAAATGAAATTAGAACACAGCATCTATCTCAATCCGGTTTAGTTTTGCCAAATATGCAGAAACAGACGGAAACAGTTAAATCGGATCATTTCCGGATTCGAAACACGATAACGTTTGCGAGACCCGCGCGATAAGGCTTGCATGCGCTGCAAGGCTGGCTGCCGCCGCATTTGAGGGCCGGATGAATATCAGCCAATCGGGGGCGCTCGAAAGAAAAAAAGCGCGCCGGGCAACGATCGGCCGGGCGCGCTTCGGGCCGGCTGACGCCGGCCGCTCGATGGCGATGTGACGGAGGTGTGCGGCCTTACCCGCGCGCGTGCTGCGCGGACACTTCCTGCAGGTCGAGGTCGCGTTCGAGCGCGTGCAGCATCTCGTCGTGGATGCGCCCCGAACGGTGCAGGCGCAACAGTTCCGCGCGCCCCGCCCGGATCGCGGCCAGCACGACGTCGTAGTGCGCGGCACGCACTTCAGCCGGATACGTCGGCTCGTTCTTCGCCCTTTCCGTCAATTCCGCGCGATACGTGTACTGCTCGAGCAGGCGTGGATGGATCACGACCCCGTTCTCGTCGCGCACGAGCGGCTGGATCGCCGCAAGTTGCGCCGCCTCGACGTACGCCCACGTCTGCGGCTCGGTCAGGTGGTGCGACGCGCGTTCTTCACGCTGCGGCAGGCGCAACAGCCGGATCAGCGGCCCGATCGTCGTGCCCTGCAGCAGCACGGTGACGAGGATCACCGCGAACGACGCGACCAGGATCACGTCGCGGCCGGGCATCGCCTCGGGCAGCGACAACGCGATCGCCAGCGTGACGACGCCGCGCATCCCGGCCCAGCTCATGATCGTCGCGGCCTTCCAGTCGGGCGCTTCGCCGCGCCGCGCGATCCCGCGCACCGGCCACTTCAGCGCCTCGACCGCGTAGATCCACACGAAGCGCGACACGATCACCGCCGCCAGCACCGCGAGCATCGGCGGCACCATCGTGGCGAGCACCTGCTCGAAACCGCCGAGCCGGTGGATCGCGCCGCGCAGCGACAGCCCGATCAGCACGAACACCATCGCTTCGAGCAGGAACACGATGACCTGCCAGAACGCGGTGCCGCGCGTGCGCACCGCCGCCGAGAACACCTCGTGCTGATGCCAGCCGACGATCATGCCGGCCGTGACGGTGGCGATCACGCCGGACACTTCGACCATTTCCCCGGCGATATACGCGATCCAGCCGGCGATCACCGCGACGGTGATCACGAGATAGTCGTCGTCGAGCAACTTCAGGAACCACACGACGAGCTTGCCGACCACGAAGCCGACCACCACGCCGCCGAGCCCGAGCTCCGCGAAACCCACGACCGCGTGGCCGAGGCTGAAGGTGCCCGACAGCGCCGCGACGACCGCGAAGCGGAACAGCACGAGGCCGGCCGCATCGTTCAGCAGGCTTTCGCCTTCGAGCAGCACCATCAGCCGGCGCGGCAGCGCGACGCGCTCGAGCACGGCCTTCGCCGCCACGGCGTCGGGCGGCGACACGATCGCGCCGAGCGCGAAGCACGCGGCCCACGGCAGCGACGGCGCCACCCAGTGCACGGCAAAGCCGACCGCGAACGTCGTGAACACGACCGCGCCGATCGCGAGCAGCAGGATGCCGCCGACGTTGCGCTTGAACTCCTCCCACACCGAGAAGTACGCGCCGTCCATCAGCAGCGGCGGCAGGAACACCAGCAACACCAGTTCCGGATCGAGATTGATCGGCGGCAGGCCGGGAATGAACGCGATGCCGATGCCGCCGATCAGCAGCGCGGCCGCGGGCGGCAACCGTAGCCGCTTGGCGATGCATTCGAGCGCGACGATCGCGAGAAATGACAACAAAACCAGCTTGAATGCCGAGACGGGGGACATGAATCGACCTCGTGAAGAATGAATTCGCGCGTTCCGGTGTCGTACCCCGGTCGGCAGTTTCGCGCGATTACATCACGAGGCGAGGCCCGCAGTCGAGCGCGTTCGAGCCGCCCGCCGTGCGAGGCGGTCACGATGCGGGCCCGGCGCCGGCCCAATGCGTGCGGCGCCATGAAAAACGGCACGCGGGCCGGCCCGATCGCCCGCCCGCGTGCCGTCGCGGCACCCGCGCCGCCTGCCCGCGCGTTACCGGCGCCGCACGACCATCAGCCGCGGCTCGGTCATGTCCTCGATCGCGTAGCGGATCCCTTCGCGGCCGAGGCCCGAATCCTTCACGCCGCCGTACGGCATGTTGTCGACGCGGAACGACGGCACGTCGTTGATCACGACGCCGCCGACCTCCAGCTCGTCCCACGCGCGCTGCGCGTGCGCGAGCGAATCGGTGAACACGCCGGCCTGCAGCCCGAAGTCGCTGTCGTTCACGCGCGCGAGCGCGTCGTCGAACCGGTCGAACTTCTCGAGGATCGCGACGGGGCCGAATGCCTCCTTCCGGTACAGGTCCTGCTCGTGCCCGACGTTTTCCAGCAGCGTCGCCTCGAACATCGCGCCATCGACCTTGCCGCCCGCGACGATCTTCGCGCCCGCCGCGACGGCCGCATCCATCCAGTCCGACAACCGGCGCGATTCGGATTCGGAGATCATCGGGCCGACGAACGTCGACGGATCCTTCGGGTCGCCCATCTTCAGCGAGCGCGTCTTCGCGATCAGTTTCTCGCGCAGCGCGTCGTACAGGTCGGCATGCACGAGGATCCGCTGCACGCCGATGCAGCTCTGGCCCGACTGGTAATACGCGCCGAACGCAAGGCGCTCGACCACGTAGTCGAGCTGGTCGCGCTGATCCGCATCGACGATCGCGGCCGCGTTGCCGCCGAGTTCCAGCACGACTTTCTTCTTGCCGGCCTTCTCCTTCAACGCCCAGCCGACGGCCGGCGAACCCGTGAACGACAGCAGCTTGAACCGCTCGTCGGTCGTGAACAGGTCGGCGCCGTCGCGATGCGCGGGCAGCACCGAGAATGCGCCCTTCGGCAAGTCGGTTTCCGCGAGCACTTCGCCAATGATCAGCGCGCCGATCGGCGTGCGGCTCGCCGGCTTCAGCACGAACGGACAGCCGGCCGCGAGCGCGGGCGCGACCTTGTGCGCCGCGAGATTCAGCGGGAAGTTGAACGGCGAGATGAACGAGCACGGGCCGATCGGCACGCGCTTCGTGTAGCCCGTATAGCCCTGCGCACGCGCGGAGATCTCGAGGTTGATGATCTCGCCGTCGATCCGCACCGATTCCTCGGACGCCACACGGAACGTATCGATCAAGCGCGTCACTTCGCCCTTCGAATCGTTGATCGGCTTGCCGGCCTCGATGCACAGCGCCTCGGCCAGCTCGTCGAAGCGCTCGCGAAAGCGCGCGACGCAATGGTCGAGCACGGCCTGCCGCTTGTAGGCCGGCAACTCGCGCATCGGCTTTGCGGCATCGACCGCCGCGCCGATCGCCGCGTCGATGGCCTTCGCATCGGCCAGCGCGACGCGTGTCGCGACCTTGCCGCTGAACTTGTCCGTCACGTCCAGATCGGTGTTCGCGTAGACGGCTTCGTTGGCGAGGTAGTACGGATAGGTTTCCTTCAACATGGAACGACTCCTTCCTGTGAACGTGGCATTCAGAGTTGCGCCGACAGGCGCTTGATCTCGCGGTTCAGCACGCGCTCGTTGTCCGAATAGTCGATCGGCACGTCGATCACGTGCACGCCCGGCGACGAGAAACACTCGCGCAGCAGCGGTTCGAGATCGTCGGCCGATTCGACGCGATGCCCGTGCGCACCGTAGCTTTGCGCATACGCGACGAAATCGGGGTTCTGCAGCGTCATCGCGAAATCGGGGAAATTCATGTTCTCCTGCTTCCAGCGGATCATCCCGAACGCGTCGTCGCGCAAGATCATCACGACGAGGTCGAGCTTCAGCCGCACCGCGGTTTCGAGCTCCTGCGAATTCATCATGAACCCGCCGTCGCCGCACACGGCGATCACCTTGCGCTGCGGATGCACGATCTTCGTCGCGATCGCCGACGGCAGCCCCGCCCCCATCGACGCGAGCGCGTTGTCGAGCAGCAGCGAATTCGGCTCGTGCGCGCGCCAGTAGCGCGCGAACCAGATCTTGTACATCCCGTTGTCGAGACAGACGATGCCGTCGACCGGCATCGCGTTGTACAGATCGTTGACGATCCGCACCGGGTACATCGGGAAGCGCGAGTCGTGCTGCCCCTTCTGCAGATGCGCGTCGAAATGCTCCTTGATCATCCGGAAGCGCTCGAAATCCCAGTGCGATTGCGGCGTCACCGCTTCCTTCATCTGCCACACCGCGTTCGCGATGTCGCCGACCACCTCGATCTGCGGGAAATAAACAGGATCGACCTGCGCGCCGAGGAAGTTCACGTGGATCACGGTCTTGTCGTCGGTACGCATGAAGAACGGCGGCTTCTCAATCACGTCGTGGCCGACGTTGATGATGCAGTCCGCATGCTCGATCGCGCGGTGCACGAAATCGCCGTCGGACAGCGTCGCGTTGCCGAGCCACAGCGGATGCGTCTCGTCGATCACGCCCTTGCCCATCTGCGTCGTGAAGAACGGGATGCCCGTCTTGTCGACGAATTCGAGCAGCATCTTGCAGGTGGTCTTGCGGTTGCCGCCCGCGCCGATCATCAGGAGCGGATGGCGCGCGGCCTGGATCGCGTCGACCGCATGCGCGACCGCCTTCTCCTCGGCCACCGGCCGCCGGCTGTAGCTGCGCGGGATCGGCTTGCCGTCGCCCTCCTCGTGCGCGATGTCTTCCGGCAGCTCGAGGTGCGCGGCGCCCGGACGCTCTTCCTCCGCGCGGCGGAACGCCTCGCGTATGGCCGACGGGATGTTGCCGATCGACACGATCTGCCGCGTGAACTTCGTGAGCGGCTGCATCATGTCGACCACGTCGACGATCTGGAAGTGGCCCTGCTTGCTGGACTTGATCGGCTTCTGCCCGGTGATCATCAGCATCGGCATGCCGCCGAGCTGCGCATAGGCGGCGGCCGTCACGAAGTTCGTCGCGCCGGGCCCGAGCGTGGCGATACACACGCCGGTGCGGCCCGTCAGGCGGCCGTAGGTGGCGGCCATGAACCCGGCCGCCTGCTCGTGCCGGGTCAGCACGAGCTTGATTTTCGATCGCCGCAGCGATTCGAGCAGATCGAGGTTTTCCTCGCCGGGAATGCCGAACACGTACTCGACGCCTTCGGCTTCCAGCGCCTTCACGAACAGATCCGATGCTTTCATGGGGACTCTCGGTTGATGCCGCCTGCCCGGCCTACGGACACGCAGCGTTCAGAACGCGCGCCGGCCTACGGCACGCGGACGCTTTACCTACTGGACACAAACCACGGCACTGCCCGCCGCGCAGCACGCGCTGCATGGCGGCGCCTCCGGATACCGGAGGACAAACGGATCCGCCCGCGCGCGGCAAACACGCACGGGCGGCAAGGACGTTTTTGATTGTAGACGGATTCGGAAGATCCCGACTTCGGCCGAACGGCCATTTGGCACACAAGCGAAGCGCGTGGCCCTACTGTAGCGGCATCGAAATTCAACCCATCAAACATGTGAACCATGGTTGACAGACTGCAATCCATGCCCTACAGTGCGCCTACGTTCAGCATCCGGACCACCGACGTCTTCGACACCTGGTTTGCCGGCCTGCCGGATCGCGTCGCGAAGCGCCGCATCCAGGCACGCATCGACCGCCTCTCGATGGGCAATCCGGGCGACTGGAAGTCCGCCGGCTCGCCGGTCGTCGAGATGCGGATCGACCACGGCCCAGGCTATCGCATCTACTACGTTCGGCGCGGAACGATCTGGGTCATCCTGCTCTGCGGCGGCGATAAATCGACGCAACAGGCCGACATCCGCGCCGCGCACGCGATGCTCGCGCATCTCGACATGGAGTAACCGATGGACAAGATCAGCACCCGGCCCTGGGATTCGGCCGATCATCTGAAAACCGAAGACGACATGGCCGACTACTTCGAAGCGTGCCTGCAGGAAGCCGGCGACGATCCGGCCTTCATCGCGCATGCGCTCGGCGTGATTGCACGGGCACGCGGCATGTCGCAGGTCGCGCGCGATGCGGGCCTGTCGCGCGAAGGGCTGTACAAGGCGCTGTCGCACGACGGCAACCCGAGCTTCGGCACGATCCTGAAGGTCATCAAGGCGCTCGGCCTGCAGCTGCACGGCGCGAAAGCGCACGCATGACGCGCGGGCGCGGCCCGTCTCGCCCGCCGCGCGATACCTGTGGCCGTGTCAGTGCAGCCAGCCGGCCGCCCAGCGCGGCACCAGCGACACCAGATACAACCCGAGCCCGATCAGGCCGCCGACCAGCGTGCCGTTGATGCGGATGTATTGCAGGTCCTTGCCGATGTTCAGCTCGATCTGCCGCGACATCTCGCGCGCGTCCCAGTTGCGCACCGTGTCGCGGATGTGGCGCATCAGGAAATCCGCGAAATCCGGCGCCATCTCGTGCACGGCCTTCTCGACGTGCTCGTTCAGCGACGCACGCAATGCCGGGCTCTCCGCGAGCCGCGCGCCGAGCCAGCCGCCGAGCATCGCGGCCTGCCGGTGCAGCGCCGAATCAGGGCGCGCGAGATCGGCCTTCAGCCACGCGCGCAACTGGTCCCACAGGTCGCGCGCATAGTCGTTGAATGCGGCGCCGTCGCGGACATAGCGCTTGATCTCCTCGCCCTTCTCGATGAACGCGGGATCGTGCTTCAACCGCTCGCTCAAGCGCACGACCGTCCGGTCGAAACGTTGCCGCAGCTCATGCTCGGGATCGGCCGCCACGCCTTCCAGCACGCGGCTCACCGCGCTCGCGAGCATCCGCGCGCCGTTCTCGCCGAACCACTGCGTCGGCATGATCTTCTCGACCTTCGGGTACTGCGTCTTCAGCCATTCGACGATGAAACCCGCGATCACCTCGCGGTTCTCCTCCTTGTCGAGCACGTCGACCACCTGTTCGATCGCGTCGTCGAGCAGCGCCTGGTGGCGGCCGTCCTTCGTCAGCGTGTCGAGGATCGCGCCGGCCGATTGCGACAGGTCGATCCGGTCGATCACCGCGCGAAACGCGTCGTGCACGAACGACTGGATCCGCGCGTCGTCGGTCATGTCGAGCGCGAAACTCATCAGCTTCGTCACATAGCCGCCGAGCGCCTCGGTGTTCGCCGGCTCGCCGAGCCACGCGCCGAGTTTCTGCGCGGGATCGTGCTGGCGGATCTGCGCGGCGAGTGCGTCGGGGCCGAGGAATTTCTCGCGCACGAACACCGCGAGGTTGTCCGCGATCTTGTCCTTGTTCTTCGGAATGATCTCGGTGTGGCGCGACACGAACGGGATCGGCACGCGGCGAAACAGCGCGACGACCGCGAACCAGTCGGCGAGCGCGCCGACCATCGCGGCTTCGGCCACGGCCTTGACGCCGTCGACCCACGGGCCGCGCGGCAGCAGGATCGTCGTGACGAACACCGCGACGGCGGCCAGCAGCAGCCACAGCGCGCGGCGCTTGCTGCGTTTCAGTTCGAGGGCTTTGTCTGGCGTCATGGGCAACGGGTCGGGCGAACGATGCCGCTAATATGCACCGGTTGCGGGGCTGCCGACAAACATTGCGGCACCCTTTGCGCGGGCAGCGCCCCGCCAGAGCCTACCGGCGGAGCGCGCACGGCGCCGGCCGGCATCGCTGCCGCATGCCGGCCCGGACGACCGAGCGCCCGCTACATGAACGTCTTCAGGTTCACCGCCGGATCCGCAAGTTTCACCGGATCGGGCACCGCCCCCGCCGCGATCAACCGGCGCGATGCGCCGATGTCACGCCCCACGTTCGCCGCCGCCACCGCGACGATCCTGCCGTCATCCCCCAGGCCGAACACCGTGAACGGCCCGCTCGCCGGATCGCCGCGCACGACGATCGTGCGCTCGCCGCCGAACAACCCGAGCATCTGCAGGTTGCAGTCGTACTGATCGGACCACAGCCATGGCAGCTCGGCATAAGTCTCGTCGGCGCCGAGCAGGTTCGCGGCCGCAACCGCCGGCTGGTTTTCGGCCACCTGCCACGATTCGATCCGCACGTGACGCCCGAGCAGCGGATTGAAGTGCATCGTCACCTCGCCCGCCGCGAAGATCGCGGGATCGACCGTGCGGCAGCCCGCGTCGACGCGAATCCCGTTGTCGACCTCGAGCCCGGCCGCCTGCGCGACCTCGACATTCGGCACCACACCGATGCCGACCACGACGAGGTCGGCCGGCACGTCGCCGTGATCGGTCTCGACGATCGCGCCGCCGCCCGGTGCGCGACGGATCGCGCGCGGCAGCGTCGCCATCTGGAAGACCACGCCGCGCGCATCGTGCAACCGATGCGCATACGCGCCGACCACTTCCGGCAACGCACGCTGCAGCAGGCGCGGCGCCGGATCGATCACCGTCACGTCGCACCCGAGCTGGCGCGCCGCCGCCGCGACCTCCAGCCCGATGAACCCGCCGCCGAGCACCGCCACGCGGCGGCCCGGCGCAAGCTGCGCGCGCAACGCACGTGCATCGTCGACCGTGCGGACGTAGTGCGGCGTGACGCCTTCGTCGATCTCACCACCGAACATGCGCACCCGCGAACCCGTCGCGAGCACGAGCCGCGCATAAGCCAGCGTCGTGCCGTCGTCGAGCCGCACGCGCTGCGCATCGCGTTCGATCGCATCGACGCGCATGCCGAGCCGCAGCTCGATGCGCTGCGCGTCGTACCACGCGGCGTCGCGCACGAACGCACGCTGCTCGCCGCCGTCCGTCAACAGCGCGTCCTTCGACAGCGCGGGCCGGTCGTACGGCAGCTCGCGCTCCGCGCCGATCATCACGATGCGCGCCGCCGCGTCGCGCTCGCGCAGCGCTTCGGCCGTGCGCCGCGCGGCATGCCCGGCGCCGACGATCACGAACGGATCAGCCGACATTGACTTCCACCTGCCCGTCGACGATCCGGATCGGATAGGTCCGCACCGGCTCCGTGATCGGTGCGCATTTCGGCGCGCCGGTGCGGATGTCGATCAGCCCCTGGTGCAGCGGGCATTCGACGCAGCCGTCCTCCACATAGCCTTCGGACAGCCGCGCATGGCCGTGCGTGCAGAGGTCGTGCATCGCGAACAGTTCGTCGCCGATCCGGAACACCGCGATCGGCTTCTGGCCGGCGACGCGCGCGGCCGGTTCGTCTTCGGAGAATTCGTCGAAAGCGCCGAGCGGATGCCACTCGGTGAGCGTTGCTTCGGTCATGTCAGTTCCTTGCTTCCGTATCAGATCGGGGTGGCGAGCAGCGTCTGCACGCGCGACGTGTCGTAGATCACCCGCTTGGTCTTGTAGCGCAGCCCGTCCGGCGTGCGCACGACCGTGTCGTAGTACTTGCCGGCCTGGTACACGTTCGACTCGCCGTTGCTGCGCGTCTGCACGACGACGTAGTTGCTCTCGGTGTCGATCTCGCCGTCGCGTTCCGCGACGATCGTCAGGCCCGACGTCATATGCCGGTACGTGTGCTCTTCGTAGATGTTCGCGTGCCGCAGCGACACCACGCGGTCGCGCAGCATCCGCTGGTTCGTGCAGTGGACGATCCCGACCGGCAGCCCGAGGTCGGCGTTCTCCTTCGGCACGATTTCGTACGTGCAGTCCTCGGTGAACATCGTCGGCCACGCTTCGAGCCGGTCGTTGTCGAGGTGCCCGATATAGCGGTTCTGGAGCATGTAAATCTCGAACCACGTCTTCATGTCTTCCGTCAGGTTTTCCATCGTTCCGCGCTCCCGCCTCAATAGCCCATCAGCTTCTGGTAGCCGACCCAGAACTTGCGGATCAGGCTTTCGGTGATCACCGTGTCCTGCTGGTCCGGATTGCCGCGCGACATCTCGATCACCGACGTCGCGTCGCCGTCGCGCACCGTGCCGCGCTGCACGAGCTCGGTCGCCTCCGTGTCCTCCATCGAGATGTAGCCGGCCGGCCCGACGAGGTTCGCCTGCTTGATACGCAGTGCGCGCAGCTCGGGCGTATCGTCCGCGTAGCCGAAGAAGTGGAAGATCAGCTCGAAGTTGTCGGGGCCTTTCGGCAGGATCTGCCGTGCGACCAGCGTGTTGTGGATCTGCTGGATCACGAGCTGCGGGAAGATCGGCTGGATATGGTTCGTGCAGTCCTCGTCGTATTCCGACACGAGGTCGAGAATCGATTCGTCTTCCAGATGAAAACCTTCGTCGAACGAGCGGATGTTCTGCTGCTTGTACGCGGCCGACGTGTCGTCGCCCGTCTTCGTCACCGTGATGATGCTGTGCAGCCCGTGGTTCGCATCCGGAATCGAGCGCGCCTTCATCCCGACGCGGAAGATGTTGAAGGTCGTATGGAACAGGTGCAGCATGCTCGCGTGATACGGGTCCTTCACGTTCTCCATGTACAGCTTCCAGTTCGACTTCGAATACTGACGCGTGCAGCCGAGATACTCGATCGGCTTGTGGAAGATCCGGTCGATCCACGGCCGCATCTGCTCGCCGAGATAGTCGGGCAGCGGCATCACGTCGTCGCTGAAGGTCGCGAACACGAGCCCGCGGTAGCTGTCGACGCGCAGCTTGCGCAGCCCGTGCTGCTTCGGGTCGAAGTCGGCCGGCATCCCGGACATCCCCTTCTGGCCGCGCCGGAACGGCACGCCGAGCAGGTTGCCGGAATTGTCGAAGCTCCACTGGTGATAGACGCAGGTGTGCGAGCTCGCGTTGCCGCGCGACTTGCGGCACACCTGTGCGCCGCGGTGCGCGCAGCGGTTCACCCACGCGGACAGCGCGCCGTCCTCGGTGCGCGTGACGACCACCGGCGTGTCGCCGACGAACGTGCTCTTGAAGTCGCCGGCGTTCGGGATTTCCGCTTCCAGCGCGACGAAGTTCCACGTCGGGCCGCGGAAGATGCGTTCCTGCTCGCGATCGTAGACCGCGCGCGAGCTGAACACCTTGTACGGCACGCGCGAGCCGTCGTCGTGCGGAAAGCTCACGTCGGACGCGTCGTCGCGCGCGGCGAAAACGACGGGCGATTCTGTCTGCTCCATGTCGGACTCCTTGTCGATCCGTTGCGTTGAATGCATGGAGCCGATTTTTGAAAAGCTAATATTCGCCGTCTATCCGGAAAGTGCGATTGCGGCGGCGCAATATCCACTTTCGGCGGATTTCTGCGCTAGCATGACGGCACACACGACCCGGCGCACGATCGCGACCCATTGATCGGATCGAAGCGCACGCCGTCCACACCAAGGCTGATGCCCATGTCCCCAACGTCGTTCGAGCCGCTCGCGCTGCGCGCGCACCGGCTGTTCGAATCCCGCGATCTCGACGAGACGCGCGAGCGGATCTCGCGCGTGATGCAGCCGCATGCGCTGCTGCCGAACGGCCGCACGCGGGGCGCGTCGCACATGGATTTCGTCCGGCTCGGCGGGCTCGGGATCGGCACGATCGCGTTCGGCGACGCGATGCGCGTGCAGGTCGACGCGGTCGACGGCTACTACCTGCTGATGTTCTGCCTGTCCGGCCAGGCCGAGGTGCGCGCGATGGGGCGGCAGCTCGGCGTCGACGGCCAGACCGGCGTGCTGTGTGCGCCCGGCGAACGCTTCGACGCGGTGCTGTCGGCCGATTGCGAGCAGTTCGTGCTGCGCATCGACGCGGCGACCGTCGGCTCGCTGACCGGCGACCCGCGCGCGACGCTCGATCCCGTGCTGCACGTCAGCGACGCCGCGCTCGCCGCGTGGCGCCAGCAACTGATGCTCGTCGCACGCTCGCCCGAACTGCTCGAACGCGCGAACGCAAACCCGCGCGTCGCCTCCCAGCTCGAGCACCTGCTGATCGACCTGCTGATCGAAGGCCACCCGCCGTCCGTGCTGCAGGCGTCGCACCGCGACCCGGCGCCGGGCTTCGTGCGGCGCGCGCAGGAGTTCGTGAACGCGCACTACGCGCAGCCGCTGCAGCTCGCCGATATCGTCCAGGCCGCCAACGTGCCGGAACGGACGCTGCGCGACGCGTTCCTGCAGTTCCGCGGGATGAGCCCGATGCAATACCTGCGCGCGACGCGGCTCGACCACGCGCGCGAGCTGCTGCGCGGCGCGATATCCGACCGCCGGATCGCCGATGTCGCGCTCGATTGCGGGTTTACACACCTGGGGCGCTTCGCGATCGCGTATCGGGAGAAGTTCGGGGAATCGCCGTCGGAAACGCTCGACGGGAAGCGGTAACGTCGTCGCGCATGCTCGCGCGCCCGGGCGGGCGGCTTGCGTAACCGCCGAAACACTCGCGCCACAGCGCATGACATCGCGGCGCCCTCCCCCCATCTGCCAGTGTTTGCCGAAACAGACCGTTAGTTGCAATTCGAAGAAGTTAATGACAATCGTCAACCCGCCGGGACGATCATCTCCCGCGCAATCGCACAGAAGGCGGCCGTCGCCGCGCTTTCGCCGTGCAGCCGGCGGCTCATGATGATCGGCGACGTCGCGGCCGGCTCCGGCAACCGCCGGTAGACCACGCCCTTCACGCGCACGCCCTCCACGCTCTCCGGCACCAGCGACACGCCGACCTGCGCGGCCACGAGCCCGAGCGCCGTCTGCAGCTCGCGCACCTCGTGAACGGCCGCCGGCACCAGCGCGCCGTCGCGCAGCGCCGAGAGCTGCTGATCGGCGAAGCTCGGCCGCGGCGTGCTCGGATAGACGATCAGCGTCTCGTTCGCGATATCCGCGAGCGTCAGCGGCCGGGCCGGATCGGCGAGCGGATGCCCGACCGGCAGTGCCGCGATCAGCTTTTCCTCGATCAGCGCCTCGCGCACCAGCTGGTCGTCGTCGAAACGCAGCCGGCCGAAGCCCACGTCGATCCGGCCGCCCTTCAGCGCGCCGAGCTGTTCGAGCGTAAACATTTCGATCAGCGACAACTCGACGTCCGGCTGCGCCTCGCGAAACGCGCGGATCACGTCCGGCAGCGCGCCGTACAGCGTCGACGGCACGAAGCCGATCACGATCCGCTCCGACAGCTGCGCAAGCCGCCGGGTCAGCGGGCCCAGTTCGTCGGCCTGGTCGACGAGGCGCTTCGCCTGCGCATAAAACACCCGCCCCGCATCCGTCAGTTTCAGCGGCCGCGCGCCGCGCTCGAACAGCGGCAGCCCGATTTCGTCCTCGATCGCCTGGAGCTGGCGGCTGAGCGGCGGCTGCGTCATGTGCAGTCGCTCGGCCGCCCGCGTGATGTTCATTTCCTCGGCGACGGCGATGAAGTAGCGGAGCTGACGCAATTCCATTTCATGCCTCAAAGGTATGGAAGTAGTCGGAAAGAGTGTTGGACGACGCGGGGCGGGAATTCCTACCATGTGCACCAACAGGAGGAATCGCATGATAGCAACTGCCGCCACCATCGAACGCATCGAGACCCTGCTCGTCGACGTGCCGACGATCCGGCCCCACAAATTGTCGGTCGCCACGATGAATTGCCAGACCCTCGTGCTGGTGCGTGTTCGATGCACGGACGGTATCGAAGGCGTCGGCGAGGCGACCACCATCGGCGGTCTCGCATACGGCGAGGAGAGCCCCGAAAGCATCAAGGTCAACATCGACACCTACTTCGCACCGCTGCTGCAAGGCATGGACGCGACCCGCCCGGGCGCTGCGCTGGCGCGCGCCCGCAAGCTGTTCCAGGGCAACCGCTTCGCGAAGTGCGCGATCGAGACCGCGCTGTTCGACGCGCAGGCGCGCCGCCTCGGCGTGCCGCTGTCCGAGCTGTTCGGCGGCCGCCGGACCGATGCGGTCGATGTCGCCTGGACGCTCGCGAGCGGCGACACGCAGCGTGATATCGCGGAAGCCGAAGCGATGCTCGACGCGCGCCGCCACCGCGCGTTCAAGCTGAAGATCGGCTCGAACGCGGTGGCCGACGACGTCGCGCACGTGATCGCGATCAAGCGCGCGCTCGGCGAACGCGGCGATGTGCGCGTCGACGTGAACCAGGCGTGGAGCGAAACCGACGCGATCTGGGCCGGTGCGCGCTTGGCGGAAGCCGGCGTGAGCCTGGTCGAGCAGCCGATCGCCGCGACCAACCGCGCGGGGCTGAAACGCCTCACGCAACTGGCGCAGGTGCCGATCATGGCCGACGAGGCGCTGCACGGCCCCGTCGATGCATTCGCGCTCGCGCAGGATCGCGCGGCCGACGTGTTCGCGGTGAAGATCGCGCAATCGGGCGGCCTGCAGGGTGCGGCGAGCGTCGCGTCGATCGCGGCGGCGGCGGGCATCGAACTGTACGGCGGCACGATGCTCGAGGGCGCGGCCGGCACGATGGCGTCCGCGCAGCTGTTCAGCACGTTCGACTCGCTGAAATGGGGCACCGAGCTGTTCGGCCCGCTGCTGCTCACCGAGGAGATCCTCGTCGAGCCGCTGCGCTACGCGGATTTCAAGCTGCACCTGCCGGCAGCGCCCGGCCTCGGCATCACCTTCGACTGGGCCCGCATCGAACGGATGCGACGCGACGCCCGCTGATCCCCACACGACAACCGAAACCGGAGACACAGATGAACAAGCAAGCCATCGACGCACTGCTGAAGACCTTCGACGACGCCGCCGAGAAGCCGGGCAACCCGCGCGTGCGCGCGATCGTCAACCGGATCGTGAAGGACATCTGCTACACGATCGAGGACTTCGACGTGCAGCCGAGCGAATTCTGGACGGCGCTGAATTACCTGAACGAAGCCGGCCGCGAATTCGGGCTGATCGCCGCGGGCCTCGGCCTCGAGCGCTTCCTCGACGTGCGCATGGACGAAGCCGAGGAAAAGGCCGGCATCCAGGGCGGCACGCCGCGCACGATCGAAGGGCCGCTGTATGTCGCCGGTGCGCCGGAATCGGTCGGCCATGCGCGTCTCGACGACGGCACCGATCCGGGCCAGACGCTGATCATGCGCGGCCAGGTGCTCGGCCAGGACGGCGCGCCGATCGCGAACGCACTGGTCGAGGTATGGCACGCGAACCATCTCGGCAACTACTCGTACTTCGATCAGTCGCAGCCCGCGTTCAACCTGCGCCGCTCGATCCGCACCGATGCCGAAGGCCGCTACAGCTTCCGCAGCGTGCTGCCGGTCGGCTACAGCGTGCCGCCGGGCAGCAAGACCGAGCAATTGCTCGACCAGCTCGGCCGCCACGGCCATCGTCCGGCGCACATTCACTTCTTCGTTTCGGCGGACGGTTATCGTAAGCTGACGACGCAGATCAACATCGATGGCGACCCGCATCTGTGGGACGACTTCGCCTTCGCGACGCGCGACGGGTTGATCCCGCCGGTGAAGCAGGCCGAAGGCGCGGAAGGCAAGCCGTATGGCGTCGACGGGCAGTTCGCGCTGATCGATTTCGATTTCTCGCTGCTCAAGGACAAGCAGGACGTGCCGGGCAGCGAAGTCGAGCGGGCCCGCGCGCAGGCGTGAGTGGCCTTCCGATTCGACGAACCGATAACGCAAGGAGTGCAGGATGCTGTTTCATGTGGAAATGACCGTCCGTCTGCCGACGGACATGGATCCGGTCAAGGCGGCTACGCTGAAGGCGGAAGAAAAGGCGATGTGCCAGCGGCTGATGAACGAAGGGACCTGGCGGCATCTGTGGCGGATCGCCGGGCAGTATGCGAACGTCAGTATTTTCGACGTCGAGAGCGTGCAGCAGCTGCATGACCTGCTGAGCCAGTTGCCGCTATTTCCGTATATGGAGATGGAAGTGCGGGCGCTGTGCCGGCATCCTTCTTCGGTGCGGGAAGACGATCGGTAAGTGAACGCGAATCGCGGCCGTTGACGACGGCCGCGCAATGGACGGCACGGGCATGCCCGTGCCGTTTTGCATTCGGCCACGGCTCGGTCGCGCCGCATCAGGGTACGCGGCAACCGTCACTCCGCCAGATGCACCGCAAACCCCACCTTCCCCGGCACGATCTCGTCCTTAAGCGTCAACGCCGGGATCTCGTAATCACCCGCGTTCTGCCTGCGGAACGGAATCGGCTGCGTGCTCCACAGTTCATCCAGACGCTTGCCGAGCGCCGCGCGCGTTTCGTCGAAGCGCGCGTCGTTCATCTTCCCCGTCCGATAGATCACGAACGGCGGCAGCACGTCGAAGCCTGGGTAATACAGCATCCCGTGCTGGATCGGGAACAGCACGTCGTCGATCGGCCCGTTGATGCCGCGCGGGCTGTAATGCGACTCCCACCCGCCCGCCGTGACGATCACCATCGCGCGCTTGCCGGCAAGCGAACCTTCGCCATAGCGATCGCCCCAGTGCGTATCGGAATGCTCGCCCACGCCGTAAGCGAAGCCGCACGCATACACGCGCTCGAACCAGCCCTTCATGATCGCCGGCATCGAGAACCACCACAGCGGGAACTGCAGGATCACCGCATCGGCCCACCGCAACTTGTCCTGCTCGCGCACGATGTCTTCGCGCTGCGTGCCGGTCGCAAACGCGTGCTTCGAGTCGTTCGACGGATCGAAACGCGCGTCCGGCTCACGCCCGGTCAGGTCGTCCGCGTCGAACGCCGCCTTCCAGTTCATCGCATACAGGTCGGTCACCTGCACCGTGTGGCCGGCCGCTTCGAGATGGGCGACGGAGAAGTCGCGCAATGCGCCGTTCAGCGAACGCGGTTCAGGATGGGCATAGACGATCAGCACATTCATGTTCGGTACTCCGTTGCTTGAATGACTGCAGGATGCCGCCGCCAACGGTATATTTGAAATGAATTCCTGATATTCCAGGTATAGCCTTGAACAATCTCAGACGACTCGATCTCAATCTGCTCGTCACGCTCGACGTGCTGCTCGCCGAGCACAACGTCACGCGTGCGGCCGAGAAGCTGAACATGTCGCAGCCGTCGGTGAGCGTGCAATTGCAGAAGCTGCGCGACGTTTTCGGCGATCCGCTGCTGCTGCCGGGGCCGCGCGGAATGCGGCCGACCGCGCGCGCGGAAGCGCTGCGCGAACCGTTGCGCGATGCGCTCGAAGCAGTCGAGCGCGCGGTCATTCCGGCCACGCCGTTCGATCCCGCGACCGCGACGAACACGTGGCGCGTGGCCGCGACCGACTACGGCGAATCGACGATCGTGCTGCCCGCGCTGAACACGCTGCGTTCGGCCGCGCCCGCGACGCGCCTCGCCGTGGTCGAGCTTGTACCGCCGCGCATCGAGCAGGATACCGAACGAAACGGCATCGATCTCGTCTTCCATATGACCGAAGCGTCGCCGCCCGGGATGCGGCGCTTGCCGCTGTTCGCCGAGCGTTACGTGCTCATCGGCCGTGCCGGGCACCCGAAGCTGAAGCGGCGCCCGACGCTCGCGCAGTTCGGCACGCTCGAGCACGTGATCGTGTCGCCCGACGGCGGCGGCTTCTTCGGCGTGACGGACGAAGCGCTCGCGAAGGTGGGCGCCACGCGGCGCGTCGTGCTGTCGGTGCCGCATTTCCTGTTCGTGCTGTCGGCCGTGGCGAGCACCGATCTCGTCGCGATGGTGCCCGAGCGGCTGGTGCGCGACGTGCCCGCGCTGCGCGTGGTGGCAGCGCCCGTCGACGTGCCCGGCTATGAAATGTCGATGCTGTGGCACGAACGCGTGCATCGCGATCCGGCGCATCGGTGGTTGCGGGAGACGATCGCGGCAGCGGTGTAGATCGGTCGCGTGCCCGGGGCGGCCGCCCGCTTCGATCGCCATCGCACGAAATCCTTCATTCGGGGCTTGAAACCGCGCCAAACACTGTATATATTTACAGTGCTTTTGCACCATTTGACCCGAATTCCGTCATTCACAGACGAACGGACTTTTGTGAGGCGACCATGTTCCAGGCATCCGCATTCGATCCCGAGCAACCCGGCTTCAACCCCGTCCACTTCGAGCGCGCCGCGCAGCGGGCGGTCGTCGATCTGCAGCGAGTCGCGGGCGGCCCCGCGCAGCGGGCGCTCGGCCTGCGGCGCCGCACCCATCCCGCGGCCGTGCGCACGATGAGCTGGCAGGCGCTGCTGAACGTCGAAGAGCTGGCATTCTCGAATGCCGGCTTCCTGAGCCGCAACGATCCGGCCGTCGTCGACGCGTTCATCCGGCTGCGCGACAGCCGCCTGGTCGCCGCGGATGTCGAGGAGCCGGTCGACTGGCGCCGCGACGATGACGACCTGCCGGCCATCTACCTGATCGTCAAGGCGATGCTGGAAGCGGAAGAGGAAGAACGGGCCGAAGCGGCCTGAGCCGTGTGATGGCCAGTCGCCGCCACGGTCTGTCAGGGTAGCGCCGCCACGTTGCGTGGCGACGCGGCCGGCGTTGCGGCTCATTTCCGTCCTGCGCCCGCGAATCGGTGCAGCAGACGGTGAGCCACGAATCGCCGCGCTGGCGGATCACCGCCACGCGGCGCACCTTCAAGGGGCCGTCGCAGCGACCGCCCGTTACAGCCGCGCGGCGAGCCGTGAGCCCTGATCGATCGCGCGCTTCGCGTCGAGTTCGGCGGCCAGTTCCGCGCCGCCGATCAGGTGCACCGAGCGCCCGGCCGCCTGCAGCGGCTCGAGCAACGCGCGCTGCGGCTCCTGCCCCGTGCAGAGCACGATCGTGTCGGCTTCGATCAGCTCGTGATCGGTGCGCTGCTCGCCGTATGACACGTGCAGCCCACGCGCGTCGATCTGTTCATAGTTCACGCCGCCGATCATCTTCACCTGCTTCATCTTCAGCGTCGCGCGGTGAATCCAGCCGGTCGTCTTGCCGAGCCCCTTGCCGAGCGGCGCGGCCTTGCGCTGCAGCAGCGTCACTTCGCGCGCCGGCGCCGTCACCTGTGCCCGCGTCACGCCACCGCGCGTCGCGGCCGGGTCGGTCACGCCCCACTCGGCCTTCCACTCTTCCAGGTCGAGCGCCGGCGATTCGCCCTCCTGCACCAGGTACTCGGCGACATCGAAGCCGATCCCGCCCGCCCCGACCACCGCGACACGCCGGCCGACCGGCTGCCGGCCCGCGAGCACGTCGATGTAGCTGAGCACGTTCGGCCCGTCCTGCCCCGGGATCTTCGGGTCGCGCGGCGCGACGCCGGTCGCGAGCACGATCTCGTCGTAGCCGCCCGCGATCAGGTCGCTCGCATCGACGCGGCGGTTCAGGTGCAGGTTCACGCCGGTCAGCTCGACCTGGCGGCCGAAGTAGCTCAGCGCTTCGTGAAACTCTTCCTTGCCCGGAATCCGCTTCGCCATGTTGAACTGGCCGCCGATCTCGGCCGCGCCGTCGAACAAATCGACCTGATGGCCGCGCTGCGCAAGCACGGTCGAGCATGCGAGCCCGGCCGGCCCCGCGCCGACCACCGCGATGCGCTTCGGCTGCGCGGCGGGCGTGTATTTCAGCTCCGTCTCGTGGCACGCGCGCGGGTTCAGCAGGCACGACGCGATCTGGTTCTTGAACGCGTGATCGAGGCACGCCTGGTTGCAGCCGATGCAGGTATTGATCTCGTCGGCACGGCCCTGCGCGGCCTTGACGACGAACTCGGCATCCGCGAGCAGCGGGCGCGCCATCGACACCATGTCCGCGCAGCCGTCCGCGAGGATCTGCTCGGCCACTTCGGGACGGTTGATGCGGTTGGTCGTCACGAGCGGAATGCCGACCTCGCCCTTCATCTTCTTCGTCACCCACGCGAACGCGCCGCGCGGCACCGACGTCGCGATCGTCGGCACCCGCGCCTCGTGCCAGCCGATTCCCGTGTTGATGATGGTCGCGCCCGCGCGCTCGACGGCCTTCGCGAGCTGCACGGTTTCGCTCCAGTCGCTGCCGTCCGGAATCAGGTCGAGCATCGACAGCCGGTAGATCAGGATGAAATCGCGGCCGACCGCTTCGCGCGTGCGCTCGATGATCTCGATCGGCAGCCGGATGCGGTTCTCGTACGAACCGCCCCACTGGTCGGTGCGCTTGTTCGTATGCATCGAGATGAACTGGTTGATCAGGTAGCCTTCGGAGCCCATGATCTCGACGCCGTCATACCCGGCTTCCCGCGCGAGCTTCGCGCAGCGGACGAACGCGCGAATCTGCCGCTCGACGCCGCGCGCGCTCAGTTCGTGCGGCGCGAACGGCGAGATCGGCGACTTGATCTTCGACGGCGCGACCGCGAACGGGTGATAGCCGTAGCGTCCCGTATGCAGGATCTGCAGCGCGATCTTGCCGTCCTCCGCG
Organism: Burkholderia sp. AU6039; assembly: GCF_002223365.1. Lineage (NCBI taxonomy): Bacteria > Pseudomonadati > Pseudomonadota > Betaproteobacteria > Burkholderiales > Burkholderiaceae > Burkholderia > Burkholderia sp. AU6039. Next base: position 817,273 of record NZ_NKFK01000005.1, on the reverse strand, counting down.
TGCACGGCCTCCGTGATCTCGCGATGCCGCCGCGCGGCAGCCGACGTCATCAGCGTGCCGCCGAACGGCTTGGTCCAGCCGGCCACGTTCGGCGCGAAGCCGCCCGTCACGATCAGGCCGACGCCGCCGCGGGCGCGTTCGGCGAAATATTCGGCGAGCCGCGGCAACGTCTTGCGGCTGTCCTCGAGGCCCGTGTGCATCGAGCCCATCAACACGCGGTTCTTCAGCGTCGTGAAGCCGAGATCGAGCGGGGCGAGCAGGTGGGGAAAGGTCGTGGTCATGATGAGCGTGCCGATTCGTGCCAGTAAGCGATGCGTGACATCGTAGGCGCGCGCCGCCTTGAACGTGAGGGGGCAAACAGCCATAATGCTTGTCATTTCCGGCCAAGACGACATGACTTCCCCTCTCGCCAAGGACCGCCTCGGGCTGCGCCGGCCGACGATTCCGGTCGCCTATCCGCGCCTGCTGCTGCAGGCGCTGGCCGCGCGCGGCGTCGATCTGGCCGCCGTACGCGCCGGCACCGGCCTGCGCGATGCGGTATTGGCCGAACCGGACGCGCGCGTCGCGCCGTCGCAATGGGGGCGGCTCGTGCTCAATGCGATCGAGATCGGCGGCGATCCGGGCATCGGGCTCGCGTTCGGGCTGCTGCTGAAGCCGACCGTGCACGGTTTTCTCGGCTATGCGACGCTGACCGCGCGGGACATCCGGGAAGCGCTCGCCGTCACGCAGCGCTACTTCCGGATGCGCAATCGCCAATATCGCCTGACCTATGCAGAAGACGAACGCGGCGCGACGCTCGAACTGCACGGCGTACAGGCCAGCCCCGTGCTGCAGCATCACGTGATGTTCGAATTCGTGTTGACCGGGCTCGCGCAGAACATTTCGCAATGGGCCGGACGCGAGTCGCCGCCGATCAAGCTGCAATTCGCGTGGCCGGAGCCGCCTTATTTCGCGCGCTATCGCGATCAATTGCCACCGGTCGAATTCGGCTGCGCCGCCAACGCGCTGTGGATCGCGCGCGACGTGCTCGACTGGCCGCTGCCGCTCGCCGACGAAGTCGCGCACCGGCAGGCGCTCGTGCAGGTGGAGCGCGAATACGCGCAGGTGCGTCAGGAGGAAGGCGATCTCGTCGAACGCGTGCGCGCGGAGCTGGCACGCGGGGCCGGCGATTACCCGGGACCGGAGACGCTCGCCGACGCGCTGCTCGTGTCGACCCGCACGCTGCGGCGCCGGCTTGAGGACGCCGGTTCGAGCTATCGGCAATTGCTCGACGAAGCGCGGTTTCGCGACGCGAAGCAGTTGCTCACCGCGTCGGATCTCGACCTGAAGACGATCGCCGAACGGCTGCAATTCACCGACCCGGCGAACTTCACGCGCGCGTTCCGGCGCTGGGCCGGGCAAACGCCGAGTGCGTATCGTGAAGCGGCTGCCGGGTTGACGGGACAGAAGCCGGACAGCGCACGCTAATCCGATTCGATCGTCGCATCCAGGCTCGTCGACGCACGCGCCGTCAGGACTTCGACGAACATGCCGACGAGCGGCTCGACGACGGGCTGCGTGGCCGGGCCCTCACCGATCACGGCGACTTCGGACGCGGGCAGCGCCGGCCATTGCGCGGACGTCGGCAGGATCTTCATGCCGGGCTGCAGGAACGACTTGCCCAGCGCGGTGACGCCCAACCCACCCGCCACCGCGGCCTGCACGCCGGCCAGATTGCTGGCCGTGCAGCCCACCGACCATTCGCGGCGTGCCGCATCCAGGCTTTCGGTCATCACTTCGCGATAGGCGCAAGGCGGCGGCATCATGACGAGGCGCGCAGGGCGGCCCGGGTCGTTCCGGTAGTTTTTCGCGGCCAGCCACACCAGCGGCTCGCGCCAGATCACGCGGCCGCGCAGTGGCGCGCCTTCCTGCTTCTGCCGGGCGAAGACCACATCGAGCAGGCCGGCCCGATGCGCGTCGGCGAGTTCCGGGCTCGATCCGGTGACGAGTTCCAGCTGAACGGCCGGGAAGCGCTCACCGAAGCGCGCGAGGATGAGCGGCAATTGCGCGTGCACGAGATTTTCGGAGACGCCGAGCCGCAACCGCTCGACTCGCTGCGGCTCCCGCCATTCGCGCATGAACGCGTCGTACTGCGCCAGCAACCGCCGCCCGCCGGCAAGCACGCGCTCGCCTTCCTGCGTCAGCCTCAGCGAGCGGCTCGTGCGCTCGAACACGCGCACGCCCAGCGCCTCCTCGAGCCGCAACACTTTCTGGCTGACGGCCGATTGCGAACGGCCGACGACGTCGGCAGCCGCCGTGAAGCTGCCCGTCTCGGCCACGGCGACGAACGCGTGCAGCAAATCCAGGTCCAGCATCGTGCCCCATCCATTCGATAATCTTCTAGATCCAAGAAAGATTATTCGTTTGTCTTCTTGTTGGCAAGTTCACACAATGACTGCGTGTCAGCCGGACTCGATCGCGAGTCGCGGCAGGCAACGGATCAAGGTCGTCGTTTCAACGGAGCAGAAAGATGAGCAAACGCAATTCGGTCGAGATCGTCGAGCACTTCTGGCGGGAAGTCTGGCAGGCGCGCAATCCCGACGCGGTGGACGCACTCGTCGCCGAGGATTTCGCGATCACGTCGGGGGGCGTGGTCATCCGCTCGCGCGCGGCATTCAAGACGTGGGTCGCGGCGTTCCTCGCGAGCATCGACGACTTCCGGTTCGACGTCGTCGAAACGTTCCAGAACGAAGCGGGCGACCGCGTCGCGAGCCGCTGGCGCGTGACGGGGAAGAACAACGGGTTCATGGGATCGGCGCCGTGCGGGTCGCCCATCGACATGACGGGCACGGCCGTCTGGCACGTGCGCGACGACGGGTTGCTTCAGCACAACTGGGTCGAACGCAATGCGCTCGAGGTGCACCGGAGCCTGAAGGGCGCGCAGCTGTAACACTCAGGAGCGGCGAGCAAGCGCGCTCGCCGTGCCACGCGCGAATCGATCAGGCCGAACGCGCCGCGCCGCCCAGATCAATCCGCGCGCCGCCGTCACCCTCATCCGCTTCGATCCGCACCTCCCCCGTCGCGGCGACGATCGCGTCGTACACGTCGTCGGTCACGCACACCACCGGCACCGCGATCGCATACAGCTCGGCCGCCACGATCGCGCCGATCGAGATGATCAGGTCGCGCTCCTTCAGCACGATCGCGACCGGCCCCGTGCCGTTGCGCACGGCTTCCGCGAGCACGCTGCTGCTCGAACTCGAGCCCTTCGCGTGCGGCATCACCATCACCTTGCCGGCGAGGCTCGCGCCGGCCTGCGGATGGCCGCGATCGACGATCTTTCCGGCGCCCGAGTCGTAGCCGCCCCAGAAGCTGAGCGGCTTGTCGAGCACGAACGGGCGCGCGCATGCGCTGCCCGGCACGAGCGTGTCGCCCGTCATCATCTTCCCCGTGGCTTCAGTCACCGAATCGCACCTTTCCTTCGTACGCCGAACGCACGCATTCGCGCATGCTGCCGTACGCGACCGTCACGCCGATGTTCGCGGGCGCATACGACGCCCATTTCCCCGAATTGGTCATCACGAGCCCCGACAGTTGCTTCATCACCGGCGTGATGTACGTGCAGGTATCGACGACGATCTGGATGCCGCGTGCCGCGAATTTCTCCGCGAGGCCGGCCTCCTCCAGTTCCCACAGGATGAACCGGCTCGTGTTCACGTAGAAATCGCAGGCCGGCTTGCCGTCGAACGCATCGAGCAAGGTATCGAGCGTGCGGAATTCGGCCAGCGAGAAATGCGGCGTGCCGAGCGCCACCGCGACAAGCGCATCGCCGGCCGCGCCGTGGTTCAGCGTGCGGCGAATCTCGTCGAGATCGGCCATCGCGACATCGACCGTGCGTTGCGCCGCTTGTCCGTGCAACGCGGCATCGAGCGTGGGGGCTTCAGGTGTCACGCCGACCGCATGGAACAGCGCGACGGCCCCGCTCGACGCGGCGGCCGCGCCGAGTGCCTTGAGTTCGTCTTCGGTGGTGTTCGCCGGCAGCCCGACGATCGCCGGCACGACCGCGCCCGCGATCCTGCCGATCAGCAGCCCGAGTGCGGCGAAATAGATGTCGCGCGACAGCAGGCGACTGAAATCCGGTGCGTTGAACACGATCCGCGCGGCGCGATTCGCTTCGACATGCAGCCCCGCATACGGCGCACGCCCGGTGATCGCCGCGGCCAGGTCGAGAAAATCGCCGTACCGGCTCGTCCGCGCGCCGAGCACCGAGTTCGCGAACACGATCGCGTTCGATTCGGCCCACGCGATCTGCTCGCCTTTCGCGGGACGGTTCTTCAGTTGATAGGGCGCGCACGTGAAGCTCGATTCGCAGCCGAGCTGCAGATGCGCATCCATCAGGCGCTGCGCATCGCGCTGGATCGTGCGATCGCCGTGGTACAGCTCGGGATGGATCAGATCGAGCGACCCGACGTTCAGCGTGGTCGGCACCGCGACCTTCGCGCCCGTGTCGACGAAATACTCGACGAAGTCGAGGCTGGTCTGGCCGTGGTACAGGCAGCCGTCGATATGCGCGGACGTGATGTCGATCAGGTGCGGCGCGGACATCACGTGTGCCGTGCGCGCGACGATCCGCATCGCGCGTGCGACGCCCTCGCCGAAATCCCCACGCAGCATGGCGCTGTCGCGGTCACTCAACTGCAGCATCGGTGGCTCCTCTGACGCGTGCCGACGGCGCCGGCGCGTGAAATCCGTCAGGGGACTCTACAACTGGAAATAAAAACTGTCCAGATCACCATCGATCCGGACATTTTCAAAAACCAATTTCCGCCATTGAACGCTGCCGACGCAACCAATGGCTCGAATTCCGCACCAGTTTGTCGCCAGCCCGCCGTCTAGCGTTCCGCGGTCACACTGAACAGCTCGTCGCGCAGCGCCTTCGCGCGGTCGCGGCCGAACTGCGTCTCGAATTCGTCCTGTGCAGCCTGCCATGCGACTTTCGCTTCAGCGAACGTGCGCTCGCCCAGCTTCGTGAGGCTCAGCGCATGCGCGCGCGTGTCGTGCTCGGACGCGGCCGTCGCGACGAAGCCGTCGCGCTGCAGCGGCTTCAGCGCGCGCAGCAGCGTCGTGCGATCCATCACGAGCGTATCGGCGAGTTCGCTCATCAGCAGGCCGGGCTGGCGCGTCAGGTTCGCCATGATCGAGAACTGGGCGGGCGTGACGCCGACCGGGGCCAGATGGCGCTCGTACAGTTGCGTGACGAAGCGCGCCGCCTGACGCAGCGCGAGGCAGTTGCACGCCTGGGCAATCGAGGTGTCGTTCATGTTTCGCAATTTATATGTGCATATGCATAAAGTCAATGTACACTCCGCCGTAACAAGGCCGGCGGCCGGCCTCGCGTCAAGGAGACGGACATGGACTACATCGACAAGCTGCGGGTTTTCCGGTCGGTGGTGGAGATGCGCAGCTTCACGCGCGCCGCCGACATGCATGGCCTCGCACGGCCGGTCGTGTCGCGCGCGGTCGCGGATCTCGAGGCACGCTTCGGCAGCCGGCTGCTGCACCGGACCACCCGCCAGGTGTCGCTGACCGAAACGGCCGAGCGCATCTACGAGCGCTGCGCGGCCGTGCTCGACGAACTCGACTCGCTCGAAGCGGAAGCGCAGTCGCCGACGCGCGAGCCCGCAGGCCTGCTGCGGCTCGTCGCGCACACCACGGCCACGCTGAACCGGCTGGTGCCGCTGATCGCCGGCTTCAAGGCCGCGCACCCGAAAGTGCGCCTCGACGTGACGCTGACCGAGCGCCCCATCGATCTCGTCGGCGAAGGCTACGACATCGGTATCGTCGTACCGTACATGCTGACGAACGAATCGACCGTCGTGCGGCTGATCGAGCGGATTCCGCTCGTGATCGTCGCGACACCCGCATACCTGCGCGCCCATTCGCGCCCGGTCGCGCCGGCCGATCTCGCCGACCATCCGTTCGTGCCGATGTCGCCGTCGCTGCGCCGGCCCGCGCTGTCGTTCCGCGTCGACGGCAACACGCTGACCGTGCCGTTCCGCTTCGACATCTCGTCGAACAGCCCCGTCTTCAACCGTGAAATGGTGATGCACGACTTCGGCATCGGCGTCGTGCCGAAGACGCTCGTCGAGGCTCAGCTTGCGTCGGGCGCGCTCGTGCAGTTGCTGGCCGACGCCGATCTCGTCGATGCGTCCGTCGAGATCAAGCTCGCCTACGCGAACCGCGCGCTGCTGCCCGCGAAGGTCAAGACGTTCATCGACTACACGGCCGCCTATTGCGACCGCGAAGGCTGGATCGTTCCGGCTGCCGCCTGACGCCGATTGGTACAGCCGCGACAACAATCTGATCGTGCCCCGCCGCTCGCTTCGCGCCGCATTGCCCCCTAACATGTGTACATGCACAAGATGACGCTCACCGATGACGATTGCTTCGCGGTCCGGCAAGCCGCCCGCCGGATCTCACAGTTCTACGAGCGTTATCTGTCGCGGGCGGGCGTGACGCCGTCGCAGTACAGCATTCTCGCGCTGCTGCGCGACCGGCCCGGCTTGACGATGGCGACGCTGTCGACCGTGCTGGTGATCGAACGCACCGCGCTGCTGCGCGCGCTCAAGCCGCTCGTCGGCGCGGCGCTGGTGGCCGGCCGGATCGAGCCGCGATGCCGCCGCCAGACGTTCGCGCTCACCGCGCACGGCGAAACGAAGATCGCCGACGCGCACGTGCACTGGCTCGCCGCGCAGGAAGCGTTCGAGCAACGGTTCGGGTCGGCGCAGGCGGCCCGCCTGAGAGACGAATTGTTCCGGATCACGCACAACCTGCCGGAACGCTAGCCCCTTCCCCGATCGACGACACGTTGTCGATCGCTTTGATAAGTGCATATACATAGGTGAATCGATGGAAACGACCCAAGCCGCTGCCTCATCCCGTGAAGCAGCAACACTCGACCAGCCCGCGAAGCAACAGCGCCGCGTGCCGTGGATGCGCATCGCGGTGGGTGCCGTCGTCATCGTCGTCGCCGCCGCCGCGCTCGACTGGCTGTTCGTGCTGCGCTTTCAGGAAAGCACCGACGATGCGTATGTCGGCGGCGACGTGACCGTGCTCGCGCCGAAGGTCAACGGCTTCGTCGACAAGATCCTCGTGACCGACAACCAGCGCGTGAAGGCCGGCGACGTGCTCGTGCAGCTCGATGCGCGCGACTACGACGCGAAACTCGCGCAGGCCAGCGCCGAAGTCGACAGCGCCCGCTCCGCGGTGACCGAACTCGAGGCGAAGCAGCAACTGCAATTCGCGGTGATCGGCCAGCAGGCGGCCGAGAAGAATGCGTCATCGGCCGAGCTGACGCGTGCCGCGTCGGATCGCGTGCGCTATCGCGAGCTCGTGAAATCCGACGCCGTGTCGAACCAGATCGTCGAACGCGCCGACGCCGACTATTCGAAGGCCGGCGCCGCCGTCGACCGCAGCGACGCCGCGCTGCTCGCGTCGAAGCGGCAGCTCGACGTGCTCGGCGCGCAGCTCGCCGACGCGCGGGCCCGCGTGAACACCGCGCTTGCCGCGCAGCGCGTCGCCGCGCTCAACGTCGAATACACGACGATCCGCTCGCCGGTCGACGGCTACGTCGGCAATCGCACCGGCCGCGTCGGGATGCTCGCGAACGTCGGCGTGCCGCTGCTGACGGTCGTGCCGGCATCCGGACTGTGGATCGACGCGAACTTCAAGGAAGACCAGCTGCGCAAGATGCACGCGGGCGATCGCGTCGACGTGTCGCTCGATGCGTCGAACACGAAACTGCACGGCCGCGTCGACAGCCTCGCGCCCGCCACCGGCGCGACCTTCAGCGTGCTGCCGCCCGAGAACGCGACCGGCAACTTCACGAAGATCGTCCAGCGCGTGCCCGTGCGCGTGCATCTCGATCCGCAGCCGGGCCTCGACCACGTGCTGCGCCCCGGCCTGTCCGCGGTCGTGACCGTGCATACCGATCACGCGAACTGAGCGGGAGACGACGATGACCACCGCGTTTTCCGGCGACCCGGCGTCGCAACCGACCAAGCAGCGCGTGTTCGCGTTCGCGCTGATGTGCATCGGCTTCTTCATGGCGACGCTCGACATCCAGATCGTCGCGTCGTCGCTGCGCGACATCGGCGGCGGACTTTCCGCCAGCCAGGACGAACTGTCGTGGGTGCAAACCGCCTACCTGATCGCCGAGATCATCGTGATCCCGATGTCGGGCTGGCTGTCGAAGGTGATGTCGACGCGCTGGCTGTTCGCCGCATCGGCCGTCGGCTTCACGATCACCAGCATGCTGTGCGGCGTCGCGTGGGACATCAACTCGATGATCCTGTTTCGCGGGCTGCAGGGTGCGCTCGGCGCCGCGATGATCCCGACCGTGTTCACCACCGCGTTCGTGCTGTTCCCCGGCAAGCAGCGGCTGATCGCGTCGACGACCATCGGCGCGCTGGCCTCGCTCGCCCCGGCGATCGGCCCCGTGATCGGCGGCTGGATTACCGACCAATGGTCGTGGCACTGGCTGTTCTACCTGAACCTCGTGCCGGGCATCGCGGTGGCCGCACTCGTGCCGCGCTACGTGCACATCGACGAACCCGACCTCAGCCTCATCAAGCGCGGCGACTATCTCGGCATCGTGCTGATGTCGGGCTTCCTCGGCTGCCTCGAATACGTGCTGGAGGAAGGCCCGCGCAAGAACTGGTTCGGCGACGACGCGATCGTGATCTGCGCGTGGATCTCCGGTATCTGCGGTTTCCTGTTCATCGTGCATGCGCTGACCGCGAAGGATCCGATCGTCGACCTGCGCGCGCTCGTCGTGCGCAACTTCGGGATCGGCAGCCTGCTGTCGTTCGTGACCGGCATCGGGATTTTCGTGACCGTGTTCCTGACGCCGCTGTTTCTGGCGCAGGTGCGCGCGTTCAGCTCGCTGCAGATCGGCATGGCGCTGCTGTCGGTCGGCGCGTTCCAGCTGATTGCGCTCTGTGCGTATGCGTTCGCCGCGCGCTACTTCAGCCTGCGCGCGCTGCTCGTGTTCGGGTTGATCTGCTTCGGGCTCGGCTGCTACCTGTACACGCCGATCACGCACGACTGGGGCTGGCGCGAACTGCTGCTGCCGCAGGCGCTGCGCGGCATCGGCCAGCAGTTCAGCGTGCCGCCGATCGTGACGATGGCGCTCGGCTCCTTGCCGCAGTCGCGCCTGAAATCGGCAAGCGGCCTGTTCAACCTGATGCGCAATCTCGGCGGGGCGATCGGCATCGCGGTGAGTGCGACGATGCTCAACGACCGGCTGAACTTTCACTACCTGCGCCTGAACGAACACGTGAGCGCCGGCCAGCCGCAGATCGCATCGCTGCTCGATCGCCAGGCCGCGTACTGGACATCCGTGGCCGGCAACACGCTGGACACCGCGCAAGCCGGGCTCGCGAACCTGCATCACCTGATCTATCGCGAGGCGCTGACGCTCACCTATGCGGATGCGTACTACGCGCTGTCGCTGTGCTTCGTCGTCGCGCTGCTCGCGGTCGTCTTCTCCAAACCCATTTCCCTGAACGCGCCGCCGCCGGACGCGCACTGAGGTTGAGGTCATCACCATCATGAAAAAACTTCTCGTCGCCCTCGCCGTCAGCGCACTCGCCGCAGGATGTGCGGTGCAGCCCGCGCAGCATCCGGCGCTTCAGGATTCGGTTCGAACGCTCGCGCCGGATGCATGGGACACCGATGTGCCGCGTGCGGACATCGACGCCGCCGCGTGGTGGGCGCAATTCCACGATCCCGCGCTCGACCGGCTGATCGCCACCGTGCTCGACGGCAACCTCGATCTGCAGGCAGCAGCCGAACGCGTGAAGCAGGCGCAGGCGCTGACCGTGCAGAAGCGCGCGGTGCTGCTGCCCGAACTCGATGCGACCGCGCATGCGGCCGACGCACGGCAGAACACGCCGCCGCCGCTCGGCTATGTGCGGCAGGCTGGCGCGGGGCTTGCGCTGAGCTGGTCGCCCGATGTGTTCGGCGGTGAACGGCTCGACCTGCTTGCCGCTCAAGCCGAGCTCGTCGGACAGAAGCATGCGGAAGATGCGATGCGGCTCGCGCTCGCGGCCGATGCGGCTTCCGCGTATGTCGATCTGCGCTGGGCGCAGCAGGAATTGAAGATCCTGCAGGACAACGCGAAGATCCGGCAGCATGCGCTCGAACTCACGCGCAAGCGGCAGGCGTTCGGGCTGTCGACCGAGCTTGACGTCACGCGTGCGCAGAACCAGCTCGATGCACTCGAAGCGCGGATTCCGCCGACGCAGGCGCAGATTACGCATCAGCTCAATCTGATTGCGGTGTATTCGGGGAGGACGCCGGAGTCGGTCGATCGGCTCTTGCTGGTACAGGCTGGGGAGATTCCTGCGCCGCCGGTTGGCGCGCCGGGGACGTTGCCTTCGCAGGCGTTGCTGCGGCGGCCGGATGTGCTGACGGCGTATGCGCAAGTCGAGCGGCGGGCGGCGCAAGTCGGCGTGGCGAAGGCTGAACGGTATCCGAAGTTTTCGTTGAACCTGACGGACGGGATTCTGGCCGCTTCTTATCTCGGGTTGCCGACGTTGACCGATAACCTGTTCAGTGCGGCGTTGAGTGCGACGAGCCCGATCTTCAATGCAGGACGGATTACCGCCGATATCTCGCAGAGCGAAAGCCGGATGCGTGAGTCGGAGCTCGGGTTGCGGCAGACGATGCTGCAGGCGTTGCGGGAAGTCGAGGATGCGCGGGCGAATCTCGTCAGTTCCGATGAGGCAACGCGCAGGCTGGGTAGCGCGCTTTCTGCGTCGGACAAGGCGCTTGGGTTGGCGAATCAGCTTTATAAGGGCGGTGCGACGGATTTTCTGGATGTGCTGTCCGCGCAGGAGGTTTATCTGCGGGATTCGGATTCGCTGAATCAGGTCAAGCGCGAGCATGCGCTGGCGGCGGTGGCGCTGTATCGGTCGCTTGGGGGTGGGTGGAGCAGGAATGACGCGGCGGGTGGGCCGGAGGTGGAAGCCGTGGCGAAGAACTGAGCGGTGCAAGTCTAGATCTGCTCTCTCAGTCAGCGTCAGGTTGGCTCTGAGCTTGCTTGAACATCACCTCATCAAGGGCGGTGATCGACCCGGAGCGGACAATTACGACCACCCCGGACGGAGCTTTAAATCAGGGCTCGTCGCCACAGGTCGAATGTATGATTATTGGAGCGCTCGGTAGCCTTGATTCAGAAATCGCCGACATATCCAGGCGCTGCCATGGCGAGCACTGTAGATGTTCTTTGCCACGAAGAGTATTAAAGCCGCAATCAAAAAGGCCAGACGGCCGGAGGAACAGAGGAGACCGGAGGCAGCATCGACAGCGGCCATCCGCCCTCCTTGAACAACCAATCCTTCGGAGTATGCCCAGATTGTGCCGAATATCAGCGCAGACCAGTTGAAACCGAGCTTCACGCGCTGCTCCGGCATTATCGGATGGATCATTAAGGTTGACGGCATCGTAGATAGGGAATTGATTATGGCGATATATCGATTATCGCCCTGGAAACGACGTTCTTTAGACGTCCGGTCGCGAATGATTCAATACTGGACGGATATTTTGGACAATCCTGACCTCGCTGTCGACTGACCGCTCATGGCCGATTTTCGCCGACGTGATCAGGCTGAATCGTTACAATCGCCCAGATGCCCCCTTCGACAGCGTCGAATTCGAGACATGCTGACTTCCTATTTCTGGAGCGGCGACGCCATCCGCAGTCGACGCGTAAGTGGCATCGTTCTATCAGGCACGGTCGACGTGCCCGTTCCCTCCGCACGCGTGCTTGCAGACTGGGAACGAGAAGCATCGTCGCGGCTCGTCCTGGAACCCGGGGACGTCGAGGCGATGCCTTTGGCGCGAACGCAAGCGCGCTGGCCGGACTATAAGCGCTGCGTGCAGGCAATGTCCGACTGGACGTGCGCACTAGGACTGCCCAACGTGCTTGCCTCCAGCGACGTAGCCCTCATGGCCTGTCGTGGCGCGAAGTACCATCATGACGGTGCGCAATATGGCGGTGCGGCCTTCTGCAATCTATTCCTGAGCGAGGACCGGGGGCTGGACTTGCATTTTCCCTCTACGGGCCATCGCATTCCCCTGACCCGGGGGACAGCTGTGATATTCGATACCGGCCAGCCTCATGGCGTCATTCAGCGCCGCAGCAGCGGCTTTAATGCGGCCGACTTCGCGACGGACCAGGATTGCATCCAGATATTCGTGACTTGGGAGCTTCCCATCGAAGATGCCCATGTCGGGCAAGCACTGAAGGTCGTCTTCGACGTCGCCCCTTCGACCTCGCTGCACCTGGATGAGGAGCAAGTCTGGTCGAACGGCGCACCAGCCGCTGTGTGTCCAGAATCTGGCCGCTGGTACCGGGTTGACTGATTGTTCGGGACACACCGCGGCGTTGCCGCGGCACGCTGGACAGACTTCTGCTCAGCAGGATAGACGCAAGCAGCGAGCGCCGTTGGGCTAACGTCAGCGATTTCAGCCTTTGCAATCGAACGGATGACGCGGCGCGGCCGCGCCGTAAAGTACCTGGCCATCTCTAAAAGTTCGGCGAAGTGATCGCTGCCGGCAGTCTGGCGCTGATCAATCGTCGACTACCGCGCGACACGATGCGGACGGCAACCCGAACTGGCCACGCGGCTTGGCGACAGGACGCGCCGCGCTCAGAGGAAGCGCCTGACCAGCATCGTCACCCACCGCCACGCACCGCCGCAGCCGACGGCCCGGCAGCGCGCATCGGGATCCGCCAGAAGGCGGCCATTGGCGTCGCTCACCAAACTCGAGTTGCGCAGGAAGTACGCCACGCTGTCCTGCAAGGGATCGAGCCCGTCCTCGGGGGTGTCGATCCACAGGCCGTTTTCGGTATTCAAGCGGGCCGACAGCGAATCGAAATTGAAACTGCCGAGATAATATCGATGGCCGTCGATGAGGACCAGCTTGGCGTGCATCATCCGGTTCTCCCGGTCGGAATATTCGCGCACCTCGATTCCGGCATTGACCAAGCCGGGCAGATCGTCGGCATAGGCGCGCCCAACTGCGGGGAATTCCTGCGTGATGCTCGCCAGCGACGCGCTCACCAGGATCACGTGGACACCTTCGCGCCGCTTGCGCTCAAGCGCCTCGCGCAGTTCCGGCACCAGGATCAGGTAGGGGTTGATGATCAGGATCTCGTGCTGCGCCGTATCGAACGCATGCAGCATGTCCTGCAACGTGCCTGGCGAGCGCTTGTCGGGCCAGTCGTGGACATAGCGCAGGCGCTCGCAGGCGATCGGCATCCAGACGGGATCGAAATTCGCCCCGGGAGCGGGCGGAGCGGCGGGATCATTGGGCGTATCGGAGGCAGTCGGTGTATCGGTAGCGACCCGCTCCGTCGCCCGGGCCGCAGCGTCGGGCGGAGCCATCAGCCATTCGCGCCAATAACGGATGCGCGCCGGGTCCAGCGTCGCATAACCCTGCGACGCGCGATAAGGACTGGCGACTTCGAGGAATTTTTCCGGCTCGGGGCGAACCCCTTCCGGGCTATTCCAGAACGAAGCGAAATGCTGGTACATGGCGTGCAGGGAAGAAGCATCCTGGCCGGCGTCGCCCGACACCATCAGGTCGCGCTCACTGAGCCAGTTGCGGAAGCTCGCATCCCAGATCGAGGTACTGCCGATCACGGCCGTGTCCCCAACCAGAAACAGCTTGTCATGCATGCGATGCGAAATCTCGACGAGATCCGATCGTGGATGGAAGATTCGGAGTTCGATGCCGGGCGCCACCTCGTGCAGGGCGACGATGAGCTCGTCCTCGAACGGGTAATGCGGCTCGGGGCCGATGCCGTCGATCAGCAGCTTGACCGGCACGCCTCGGCGCGCAGCCTCGACCAGATGACGCAACAGCAGGCCGCCGGTCTGATCGATTTCGAAGATGTAGGCGAGGATGCGGATCTGTTCGGCAGGTGTCGCACGGTCGACCAGCGCAATCCGCGACTGCATCAACTGACCGTCGTCGAGACTGGCGACCAGGTCGACACATTGCGCGTGGCCGTGCTGAGAAAAGGCAAACACGCATGCCAGAATGAGCGCCAGGCTTTTCGTTGTGGTCATGATGTGGCGAGCGGGTTCGACGTGTCTCGGGCCCTGCGTCCTTGAAAGTCTGGAGGATTTTGTCGCGTCAGCACGGTCAAGTAGCTCACTGTTCTTCGAGAAGGTGAACAGAACAGCCAGCCCAAGATTGTTACCGTGGACACGAGCGGCGCGAATCTGGCCGTACCTTAAGCACGCAGCAGACATGACATCAGCGCAGTTGAAAGAACGGCGTTCCGGAAAGTCCGATTGTCGTCGATCCATGAGCACTATTCCAACGAACGCTCATGGCCGAACCGAGTCAGACAATCTGACGCCATCTGCCTGGTCCAGTCCAGACTGATACAACTGGCCACCGGGATGTGCAGGGTTGGCGGGTCACTGAATGGCCCCACTGCCCTGCACGATGCGATACCGTGCAGGAAAAGGTCACTCACTGCCTGACATCGCGTACGACAAAGTACAGGTCTTTGGTTTTCGCATTCAGCAAGTATCCGCCGTGAACATTCTGATACGCCCCGCTTCGCCCGAGTCCGTCGAAATTGAAGCCCACGCATAGATAGCGCTGACGGTCGACCGTTGCCATGCTCCACTCGGCCAGCACGGGATTGAATGCAGTCGGCTTGATTCCACCGTTATTTCCAACGGGTATCGCCGCAGACAGTCGGTAGAGCTTGCCCGCGTAGATAAGCGCCTGCGTCGACTTTCCTTCGGCATAGCCAACGTCGGCACCCTCATGTTTGACGACGTAACTGGCGTTGAAACCGTCTGCGTAGTCGTCCTCTTGCGACACCTCATGCGTGTTGATGTCCTCGATCGTAATGGACGGCGAGACGGACCGCGCCATCAGGCAGCTTTTCACCAGCCCGTCGCCCGGGGGCGCCGCCCATCCGACGCCGGACGCGGCCATGACTGCGACGGTCAACCCGATCTTCTTCATCGATATTCGTTCTCACGCCGATTCGGCGGGTGACATGAAGTCGCGCCGACATACCGCTTCTCGATGTGGGCGGGACCGACTGGCCTGCAACTCATCGGCGTGCAGCGCGGACGCCCGCGCCGCCGCCTCTTGCATCCGCGAATTACAGCGGCGGCCGCTTCAGCTTCACCCAGCGCTGCACCGACGGCCGCTCCCACTGCGATCGCGCATAGTCGGCGAGACGCTGCGGCACCGGATCGTCGTTCAGCACCAGACGGTTCAGCATCACCGCCAAATCGACATCGGCAATGCTCCACTCGCCGAACAGGTTCGCCGCACCCGGTGCGAGCAGCTTGTCGGCAGCCGCGAACAGCTTCTGAGCGGCAGCCTGCGCCAGACTCGACAGCGGCTCGCTCGACGGCCCGTAGAACAGCACTTCGGTCGACCGCTCCGTCCGAACCGGCATCAGGTCGCTGCGCAGCCACGCCTGCACCTGTCGCGCCCGCGCACGCTGGCGCGGCTCGACCGGATAGAGCCGCGTGCCCGGGAAAGTCTCGTCGAGATACTCGGTAATCGCCGACGATTCCGACAGCGCGAAATCGTCGTGCACGAGCGTCGGCACGCGTTGCGTCAGCGAGGTCGCCGCGTAGTCCGGCGCGAAATGCGCGCGGTTGCCGAGATCGACGGTCACCAGTTCGTACGGCAGCGCCTTTTCCTCGAGGGCGACGAAGACCGACATCGCGTATGGGCTCGTGTATTGCGTATCCGCGTAGAGGCGGAGATGACCGGTTTGCACTGCTGGCTCCTTGTGGGTGCGGAGGCCGGTGGCGGCGCGTTGATGCGCCGACGGGCTCCGGGTGGGTCGATGCGGTTGGGTGACAGGTTAGCAGCGGCCGGTTACGCGGCGCTTGTGGTTTTGTATGGGCTGTTGCTGCGTCGTCACGCGGCGTCGGGCCAGCGGTAGCCGATCACCTCGTTCAACGGGTACGCGAGTTCGCGCACTTCTTCCAGCTGATTGCCGCCGAAGAGATACACCTGTTCGTCGTCGTGGCGCAGGTAGAAACCGACATGCCCTTTCCAGCTCGCGGGATCGTCGCGCGTCAGGATCGCAATGCACCCGTAGACGGGGCGCTCCAGCGGCCGGCCCCATTCGAGCCACGAACGCGCGAGCGCCGAGCCCGTGCCGCGAATGCCCGCGTGCGTCATGCACCAGTTGACGAAGGACGAACACCAGGAAATCTTGTCGTCGTAGCCGACCAGGTTCGTCTGGTTGTTGTATTCGACGATGCGCGGGTTGATGCTGCCGGGCGGATGGCGGCGGATGCCGAGTTCGGCCATCGCGACAGGCATCCACGGCGGATGGGCGGCGTCGGGTTTTCTCTCAGGGTTGAACGGGGTCACGTCGTTCTCGGGCGAGTGTGTTGTGCGGTCAATCTTCGCATGAATGCGACGACTGGGGCACCCTGCTTCCTTGTGATTTCCTTTCGATCCGCTCGTATCATATCGGCAGCCTCCTCGACCTCCCAAGCTGCCATGCGCATCACGCCCCTGCCGCCCCTTCAGTGCCTCATCGCGTTCGAAGCCGCCGTGCGGCATGCGAGCTTCACGCGCGCGGCCGCCGAGCTGCACCTGACCCAAAGCGCGATCAGCCGGCAGATCCAGCAGCTCGAGGAATTCCTCGGCCGCTCGCTGTTTGTGCGCGAGCATCGTTCGCTGCGGCTGACGATCGCCGGCGAGCAATACGCCGCGCAGGTGCACCATCTCCTCACGCAATGCGCGGAAGCCACGCACGATGTGATGAAGCCCTATGGCGACCTCGAACTGACGATCGCGTGCTCGTCCGGTGTGGCGCTGCTGTGGCTCACGCCGCGCCTGCCCGAGTTTCGCGCCAACTATCCGGACATCAAGCTGCGGCTGATCGTGCGCGACGGGCTCGCGTCGATGTCGCCGGCGGAGTTCGACGTGGGTGTGTACTACGTGCGCCAGCAGGCGCCCGCCGAATACACCGCGCGCCGCCTGTTCAACGAGGAAGTGTTTCCTGTCTGCGCGCCCGGCTATCTGGCCGGCCGCACGCTCGACGCAGCCGATCTTGCGAACGAGACGCTACTGCGTCTCGAGGATGGCCAGCGCCAATGGATGTCGTGGTCCGAATGGTTCGACCAGAACGACATCGACCGACAGAAGGCACGGCCGCAGGACATCATCATCAACTCGTATCCGCAGATCGTGCAGATGACGATTCTCGGCCAGGGCGTGTCGCTCGGCTGGCGCTACATGATCGACGCATGCATCGAGGCCGGGCTGCTCGTGCGCGTGACGGAAGCATCTGCGAGCCACGGCGGTGGCTACTACGTGATCTCGCCCAACGACCGCGCGCAGAACCACGCCGCACGCCTGTTCACACGCTGGCTGTTCGAACAGGCGGAGCGGCAGACGGCGCCCTGACCCATCCGAAACGCAACGCATGCGCCCAGCGCATGCGTGCATGCAAATCTTTCGTTTCAGAAAAAAATCGCGCTGTCCTTAGCATGGGTTCACGCGGGGCAGCCGTCCCGTCTTCTGATTCCGATAGAGGAAGAGACCATGCAAGGAACGCTTTCCCCGCGCGCCGCGCCTGCCGTCGATGCGGCAGTGCAGCAGCGTCGCCGCGCCATCGTCGCGACCGTGATCGGCAACGGTCTCGGATGGTTCGATTTCACCGTCTACAGCTTCTTCGCGGTCATCATCGCGAAACTGTTCTTTCCGACCGGCAACGAACTGACGTCCGTGCTGCTGACCGTCGCGACGTTCGGCGTCGGCTTCTTCATGCGGCCCGTCGGCGGCATCGTGCTCGGCATCTACGCCGACAAGGTCGGGCGCAAGGCCGCGCTGTCGCTCACCATCCTCATGATGGCCGCCGGCACCGCACTCATCGGGCTCGCGCCGACCTACGAACAGGCCGGTATCGCCGCGCCGCTGCTGATCGTCGTCGCGCGGCTGCTGCAAGGCTTCTCGGCCGGCGGCGAGATGGGCGGCGCCACCGCGTTCCTCACCGAATACGCGCCGCCGGAGAAGCGCGCGTACTACTCGAGCTGGATCCAGTCGAGCATCGGCTTCGCGGTGCTGCTCGGCGCCGCGACCGGCACCTTCGTCACGACGTCGCTCGACACGCAGGCGCTGCATAGCTGGGGCTGGCGGCTGCCGTTCCTGCTCGGGATCATCGTCGGGCCCGTCGGCTACTACATCCGCAGCCATATCGACGAGACGCCCGCATTCAGCGCCGTCGAAGCGCAGGCAAAAGAAAGCTCGCCGCTGAAGGCAGTGCTGTCCACCTACCCGCGCGAGACGTTCGCGAGTTTCTCGATGGTCATTCTGTGGACCGTCTGCACCTACGTGCTGCTCTTCTACATGCCGACGTATTCCGTGCGCACGCTGCACCTGCCGCAATCGACCGGTTTCGCGGCCGGCATGGTCGGCGGGCTGATGATCATGTGCTGCTCGCCGATCGTCGGCCGGCTCGCCGACGTGTGGGGACGGCGCGTGTTCCTGTCCGGATCGGCGCTCGCCATTTTCGTGCTCGCGTGGCCGATGTTCGCGTGGATCAACCATGCGCCCGGGTTCACGTCGCTGATCGTGTTCCAGGCCGTGTTCGGCGTGCTGATCGCGACCTACACGGGGCCGATCCTCGCGGCGTTCGCCGAACTGTTCCCGACCAAGGTGCTGTCGACCGGGCTGTCCGTTGCCTACAACTTCGCGGTGACGATCTTCGGCGGCTTCGCGCCGTTCCTGATCACGTGGCTCATCGCCCGCACCGGCAGCAACATGGCGCCTGCTTTCTACGTGACGCTTGCGGCGGCCGTCAGCTTCATCGGCACGCGCTTCGTGAAGGACGCCAAGCGGGCGGCTTCCGTCAATCGATAAGGATCTCTATCCATGACCATTACCGTGCTGCAAGGCGGCAACGTACTCGATCTCGAACGGGGCGTGCTGCTCGAACATCATCATGTCGTGATCGACGGCGAACGGATCGTCGAAGTCACCGATCGGCCGGTGGATTTTCCGAATGCGCAGGTGATCGACGTGAGCGGCAAGACCGTGATGCCGGGGTTCATCGATTGCCATGTGCATGTGCTGGCTTCGAATGCGAATCTCGGTGTGAATGCGACGCAGCCGAATATTCTTGCCGCGATTCGGTCGTTGCCGATTCTCGATGCGATGTTGTCGCGTGGGTTTACCAGCGTGCGGGATGCTGGGGGCGCGGACTGGAGTTTGATGCAGGCGGTCGAAACCGGGCTGGTGTCGGGGCCGCGGATTTTTCCGTCGGGAAAGGCGTTGTCGCAGACCGGCGGGCATGGGGACTTTCGGCCTCGCGGGGACTTGCTGGAGCCTTGTTCTTGCTGCTTCAGGACGGGGGCGATTGCGCGGGTGGTGGACGGGGTCGAAGGTGTGCGGCTCGCCGTGCGCGAAGAAATTCAGAAAGGCGCGACGCAGATCAAGATCATGGCGTCAGGTGGCGTGGCTTCGCCGACCGACCCGATTGCGAACACGCAGTATTCGGAGGACGAGATTCGGGCCATCGTGGATGAAGCCGAGGCCGCGAATACTTATGTGATGGCGCATGCGTATACGGGGTGGGCGATTGCTCGGGCGGTGCGCTGTGGGGTTCGGACGATCGAGCATGGGAATCTCGTGGATGAGGCTGCGGCGAAGCTGATGCATGAGCATGGCGCGTTTGTGGTGCCCACGCTTGTCACTTATGACGCGCTGGCCAAACACGGCGCGGAGTTCGGGATGCCGCCAGATTCGGTGGCAAAGGTGGCTTCCGTTCAGCAGAAAGGACGCGAATCGCTCGAAATCTATGCGAACGCCGGCGTGAAGATGGGGTTCGGGTCGGATCTGCTCGGGGAAATGCACGCATTTCAAAGCGGAGAGTTTCGGATCCGGGCGGAGGTGTTGGGGAATCTGGAAGCGCTTAGGTCAGCAACTACCGTCGCGGCGGAGATCGTCAATATGCAGGGGCAGCTTGGGGTGGTCGCCGTGGGGGCGATCGCCGACCTCGTCGTGCTGGATGGGAATCCGCTTGAGGATATCGGAGTCGTGGCCGATGAAGGCGCGCGGGTCGAGTATGTGTTGCAGCGGGGGGCGCTTGTGAAGCGGCAAGCCGGTGGGCGTTGATTTGATGATTTGACGCCATTCGGCTGTTTCGGCAGGCGCAATGTGGCCTCACGGGCCTTGCAGTCGTGACAGTTGTTGAAGGTGGCTGGAGGTGTGAGTCGCGGCGTTTGCGGCAATGGCCGGGGCGGTGTCGCCCCGGCAGTCAGTCGCATTCGGGAAACGCCTGCATTCCACTCGCTAGGGCCGCATCAAGCGGCCCTTGCAGGCGTTATAGCGTCGACGGTCCGCGGTCAAGATCGTGGTACGGCTGCTCTCGCAACGCCAACTGGCTGTAATCCGGCGTGATCGTGATCTGCCGGGTCGCGTAGTTGGCGTCCACGTATACGCGGTCGCCAGGCTTGAATCCGAAGATCTTGAAATCAATGTCGATCGCCTTCATCCACGGCAGATACGGCCAGCCTCGCTTGGGAAGGTCCGGGTAGTTGCGCAGGACCAGCTCAAACGTCTTCTGCATGTTGACGGGTTTGTTCTTTCTACGACGTGGCTTAGTATTGGCGTCAGCCATTTCCGACTCCTGTGGAGAGTTGGTGGTGGTCAGCGGGTCGTATGGGTTGCCGCCCATGCGGCCCGCGCTTTTTTGATGCCTTGGGTTTCCCCTTTTTTCTCCCCTCTTCGCTGGGTCTTGTTGGGCAAGACGGCTTACGGTCGACCATCGGGGCGGAGGGGGTTGCGGTCAAACTTCAGATGGTGAGAAGCGAGGCTTCAGGACCAGTGTAGTCGGGCTGGCATCTCAGAAATGAGGTAATTGGGGGAACTAGCCGTTTGGTAGAGGGACGAGAGGGTAACGCGAGACACTAAGCTGTACTAGTCCAAACTGACTGACACAGACCATCAGATGAGTTCTGATTTCCGGGACGCCGCTTCCACCAGCGGCTTCAACTCGGCGCCGCAACTTAGCATGAGAATCCGTGAGTTTGCAGATTGACAAACTGCTATCCTGAGCGGCACTGACTGCATCCGGCCAGCACCAGATGGCCGACCACCAAGCATTTAAATACCCAAACGAGCCATCCAATGCCCCCAAAGAGCCCATCCGAGTTGATCAGCGATTTTCTCGGCGATTTAAATAATTCACAGAATCTAAATTTACGCAAAGCTCTATCGGGAGATTACTCTGAAGTCGGCAAATTTTCTCCTATTGGCCAATATTTCATAGACGGCGATGAATTATTATTCATCACAATTTTACCAAGCGTGGCTCAACTCTTGGATGCCGGCGAATTCGGAAAGGATCTCGTTGAATTTAAAAAAAATAAAATTTCCACAGAAATTGAAAGGCATTACACCAATTTTAATAACCAAACAATTGATCAAGATAGAGAAATAGCCCTAATCGAATACAAAGAAAAGATTCTTGAAAACCTATCACTTAAAATGCTAGAGGAGGATGCGAATTCCGTATTCCACAGCGCAATTCTTCCAGAAATCAAAACCCCCTCTGAAAATCAAAGCGAAAGGAATTATTTTTACGCCCATCTCCTTGGGATTGCATACGAAAATCTTTCACAGCAATCAGACATCAATAAAAAATACAATCGAACAGAACACAAAGAAAATTTAATATATAAATATTATAAAAATATCGATATCGATATCGCAAAACATGATCAACAATTTAGAAAATATGACCTCTATTCTGTGGACGATGACTCTGAAATATTTGTGGCACTACCATCGAGAATAATCGACAAAAAGAATAACCTCCAATTCATTGTTGAAATGCAAGAAGCGCTCCTTCAAATGTTGATCGACTCCAAAGAGAGGGGCCATGTTCAGGATTTGGCATTATTGGCTAGATCTCAAAATCCCATTGAGTCAGATCAGCGCATATCCATTCTCTTGGGAACACATCAAATCCCGGCCGCCCCTAAAATTCAGGATATTTTCCAATATAATTTTCCACATGTCGTGCAGGATGTAATTGACTCTCGGTTAGTTTCAGAAGATAAGTTATTCTTGTCCGAGGTGATTTACAAATTTCACGAGATTGGCTGCGGCGATTCGGTTTGGGTTTTTTCGAATGAAAATAGCGTTGAATTTGAAGAAATTCTCGAAAACCCTGAAATTCTTGACGACTGCGTTGTCACTCAAATGATTCACTTGGAATACGTAATTGATGACGGAAGAGTAAAAATATCTCACATCGATCACGAATATTTATTCTATAGCTATGAAGAGTTTGATCGAAGACTCGAGGACTACAACCAGAGAGCCGGCGCAAAAAAAGAATTAAGACCTTCAAAGTTGATCGTTCCAAACTCCCATTAGTACTTGAAGACGGAACTTTCTCCCTCTACACTGTTTTGGATGCTTACTTTACAAGATCCTATTTCCTACAAGAATTCTTGGTGCAGGGGTGTGGGTTTAAGGATGTTGTCGAAATGGTTAGGCAAGTCAAGGAAAGTAAGCTCCCATTTTATTCTTGATTTGATCCAGGATAACTTTAAGATAACTCGGCTGCTTCAACGAGGTTTTACCGCGAAAGATATTGAAGCGACCGTAATGGAGGGCATCCGCTTCCGGTCTGGACTAATGCCGCAAACCGGTTATGAGCGTTTCGATTGAGTGCCGATTCTAAAGATCACTCGAGCTAAGGGTCTCCCGCCGACCATCACGGCCGCTCTCAGCACTGGACATTAGAATCAGCATCACCTTAACGATCACCCTCAGAAGCTAACCAGCCCAGATTTTTCGACGAACGGCACGTGTTCTGTGCCGTTGCCAATACTCAATCTAGCAAAATCACCAATTCAAGCGCGTAGCTTCCGCCGCCTCCGGATTCAGGGAGATTTGAAATCCGTGTCGAAGGTTTGGCGTATAAGCTCCTTAAGCTCAATCACTCGAACTACTGTCGGGTACTCGCCCCCTTCATCGTTTTCAATATCGTGGATTTCCCACACAAATGGAATATCCGTCTCCCTAATCTTGCCAAAACAAGTGAACGAATCCCGAACAGGATTATTCACGTCAACATTCACCTCCCATGCAACTATGTAATCAACAACAGCAAGCGCATGATTGAACGGACCGAAATTATTAAATTCGTACTTATACTCCACCGCCTGAATATTTTCAGCCTTCAATGGATTACTTGAATCAGGATCAATATAAGCCAAACTATCGATACCTTGCGTCGAGAAGGTTATAATTTGCCTCCAATATTCCCGATAATCAGAATCCACTGGAACAAAATAACCTAGCATCGCATAGAGCACCCCAACCAAATACTCCTCACCCGGGAGTGGAGACAAGAACAAATGGCGCTTCCCAGAAAGGTCCTCGATTCTAAATCGCTCTCGGCGCTTTAGATTATTTCTCGACTCATTTAAAATTTCTATTTGTTCATTCAGAAGGTTCTCAGAACTTTCCCGTCTAAGCCGAGAGACCAATTCGAAAAATATCTTATCCTTCGTCCTTTGCGCATCCAGAAATTCCTTTACTTTCTTAATAAATTCCGGATCAGACAGCGTATCGTAAGCCTTCTTGCTTAATGCATTTCTATTTGTGACTAGATCAAAGTCGCCGTCGATGATGATAGCGTAATGACTAGGACTATCCCCCTCGGAGAGAATCGAGTAATCCTCCAGCGACAACAGAAGATCCAGATATTTGCATATCTTTATCCCCTTTACCGATACAAATACCCCACGATGATCACTCAATTTAATACCGGACTTGCTCTGCCCCTTTCTTGCGAGATTTGAGTATTCCTCATGTGCTCGACGATTTCCATCGACCGAAAACACAATCGAGTATTTGTTACCACCAACCGAAAATGATTTAGCTGATCGACTAAAAAATCGACCATCTCGAAGTCTCGAAACCTGGGACGGCGTCTTAACATTAACATCCGCATCCATCGTATCAAGATAGGGATAACCAAATGGGATCGAGAAGAGCTTTTTATTGGAGAAAACACTAAAATTTGCTGCCGCTGGTTGCGCAATCTGCGCGATTTGATTAGCAGTAAAGCCTTGATCAGCAGTTATCTTCCGAATATCGCCATGGCGCGTATAGAATCTAATGTAATTATACAAGTAAGATTCCGGAGCCTTCGCATTCATGGTGAAATATTTTCCGAAGTTCTCAGTATCAAGGCCTCCAATTATTATAAGAGTTCCGGTTCCAGTTTCTGGCGACGCCGTAAATTTCTCAAGTGCTTCCAGCGCCTTAGATGTAGCCGATGATACGGTCCCTATGAAGCCCCGAATCTCCTCCGATATATCAGATGTTTTAGTTGGGTCGATATCGTAATCTACATCAAGATTGTTTCTAGGATTTTCTACAATCTTGTAATTCCATTGATTGGATTTTTTAGATATTTTAGATGCCACAAAGATTCTTGCACACGCGAAGCATAATTTCGAACCCTGACACTTGTAACCAATCGCGTCGCCCTTTTTTTTCGTGGATTTCCCAATCGAAAAAAATGCTTCCCAGGGAGTTATTCCATTTATCTTCTTGTCAGTACTAAGCCCCTCACCATCATCGAAAAATATAAATCCATTCGTATCCTGCAAGGCGGCATAGAGCAAATTCTTCGCGTTCGCATCATAAGAATTGGAGATAAGCTCCCGTATAACTTCACACGGGTCATTTCTATTTACCGACAATTCCCCGAGAACATGCTTAAACTCAATCGATGGCTTCACTTTTTATCCATTTATAGAAATGTATTTTTATCAACTGCCCACAGGACTACGCGCAATCTCTACCCACTCGAAACAAGCCGCATTGCCGCCCTCGCCTCCTATTTGAAATTTGACTGACAACACACTTTACTGCCAGCGCAACTAGCATCGCAAGGCCCACAACGCCAGATCCAAAAAAGATCTTGGCTCGGAGTCGCAGTCAAACTTGCTAGCGATTCTCACGGAGAGCGATAGCAGCGTTCCCATCATTCGACCTCGTGAACAGCCCATCCGGCCTGAGTGGCATCCCGTTATCGGGAACACTGCTCTGCATGCCCCCGTCTGCCCGGAAACCCTCTCACCGTAACCCGCCCGACGACCTTAACCAACCTTGCCTTCACCTCTGCCGTATATTTCTTATGCAGATCCGCCCGATCTTCCATCGCGGCCGGCCAACCTCCGTCGCAACCTACTCCCGATAAACCAAATAAGGAACCTGTCGGCGACTCAACAACCTGCGCTCCCACCTCGGCAATGACGGCGACAATCAATACCACCCCGGCCCCTTCAATCTGGAAATGCGTTTCATTTCTATAAACGCCACCAAATCCCGCGCCGACAAACAAAAACGGCCACCGTGACCCCACGGCAGCCGCCCCTCAGAAACGCCCCAATCCCCAACCGCAAATCGACCGTTATTCATCCACCTTAAAAGCCGACACCAGCCGGGTCAATTCCGCCGCCTGCTGCTTCAAACTCTCCGCCGCAGCCGCGCTTTCCTCGACCAAAGCCGCATTCTGCTGCGTCATCTGATCGAGCGACTGCACCGCATCCCCGATCTGATCGATCCCGGCACTCTGCTCCAGGCTAGCCTCGGCAATCTCGCTCATCATCGCGCTAACGCCTTGAACCTGGGAAACAACATCACTCATCACCTTCCCCGCCTCACTCACGAGCCGCGACCCGGCACCCACCGTCCCCGCGCTATGCTCGATCAGCGATTTGATCTCCTTCGCCGCCTGCGCACTACGCTGCGCCAGATTCCGCACCTCCGAAGCGACAACGGCAAACCCGCGCCCCTGCTCCCCCGCCCGCGCCGCCTCCACCGCGGCATTCAGCGCCAGAATATTCGTCTGAAACGAAATACTGTCGATCATCACGATGATCTCGGAAATCCGTTGCGAAGCGTCACTGATCTGCTCCATCGTCGTCACGACCTCGCCCACCACCTGCCCGCCACGCGCCGCCGTATCCGCCGCGCCGTTGATCATCTTCGCGGCCGTCGTCGCCGTCTCGGTGTTGTTGCGCACCACGGCCGTGATTTCTTCCATCGACGAAGCCGTCCGCTCCAGGTTGCTCGACTGCCCTTCGGTGCGTTCGCTCAGATCCGCATTCCCCGAAGCAATCTGCGCCGACCCAGTCGCGATAGAAGCCGAAGCCGCCCGAATCCGATGAACGAGCGTCGACAGCGACGACACGAACCGGTTGAACGCATCCGACAGTTGCCCGATCTCGTCCTCGCTCTCAACCGTCATCCGACGCGTCAAATCGCCCTGACCGCTCGCGATCTCCGACAACAGCGTCGCCGCACGACGAATCGGCGCAGCAATCGCACGCCCCACCAGCCAAATCACGAGCAACGCAACCCCAAGCCCCACCACCGCCGCGACCAGCGCTGCGCTGCGGATCGCACGCGTCACCGGCCCGAGCAGTTCGGCCTGCGGCACCTGAACGACCACATACGCATTCAGCTCCGGAATGAACGACGTCGCGATGAAGCGTGCGCCCCCTTCACCCTCATAGCTCAGATACGCATACGGCTTGCCCGCAAGCAGCGTCGACGACGCATCGCCCGGCAGGCCCGGCTCATCCTTCAGAAAATGCTTGCCGTCGATCAGCGACGTATCGCGATGCATCATGATCGCGCCGTCGGGACGCACGAGATACGCAAACCCGGTGTCACCGATCCGGTAAGCCGAGATCCCCTTCGCGAGCGCATCGACGGACAGGCTCATGCTCGCCGCGCCGATCGGCACGCCGTCGAGTTCCACGCGGCTGTTGATGAACATCATGTAGCCGCCGACGGTCACCTCGCGATCCATGTTCACGTCGTACGCCTTGCCCGACGACAGGAAGCTGGTCAGCCACTGATCTTTGTCAGTGACCTTCCGCTGCAGGCCGGCTTCGTTGTAGTAGTTGCCGCTCTTCACCGACACCCACTGCACGGACGCGGCCTTCTGCTCGTCCTTCACGTTCTTCGCGAGCTGAATCCAGTTACGCGTGCCGGCATCGGGTTCGCCATCGGCTTCCCATTGCAGCAGGAACGCATCACGCGCGAGAATGCGCGACGCGGCGATCGGGCCGGCCATCTGGCGCTGCACGTCGGCGCGGATGCCGTTCAAGGCGGTCGGCAATTCTTCGCGGACGACGCGATCGCGCACCGCGTTGCCGATCAGACGGACGCTGAGCCCGCTCGAAATCGCGACGAACACGAGCAGGCAACTCGTCATGCTGAGAATCAGCTTGTTCTGAATGGAAAGCTTGCGCCAGAAATGCATGGGGAACCCTCGATAACCGCTCGGTCTGAGCCAGATTGGGTTATCGGCATGCACGCGCAGAACCGCATCGCTGATTTCAGATAGCGATCATTCGAGATTCGTTATGTTGTTGACGGGTGGGCATATGCGGCCGCCTATATGTGCGGGAACAACGCAAATACAACGCGCCGATCAGTACGCAACGAAGATCGTGACGCGCCGGTTCCTTGCCCTTGAAGCAGCATCGTCGCCCGCAACAAGCGGCTGCGTATCGGCCCGCCCGATCGCCGCCAGCCGATGCGGCGCGACACCGCGCTCGGTCAGGTAGCGCACCACACTCCCCGCCCGCGCCGACGAAAGCTCCCAGTTCGATTCGTATTTCGCGTTCGCGATCGGCACGCTGTCGGTGTGGCCTTCGACGAGGATGTCGCCGGTTGCATGCGCGCTCAGTGCCTGCGCGATCTGATTCAGCACCGGCGACGAATCCGGCAGCAAACGCGCATCGCCGACATTGAACAAAATCTTCGCGTCGATACCGATCTCGACGCCGTGCGGCGCCTTCACCAGCGAAATGCGCCCATTCGACTTCAACGAATCAAGCAACGCGAGCCACGGCGGCGCAGGATCGGACTTGGCGGCATCGACAACCGCAGCCGCTGCACCACCCGCCTGCCGCGCCAACGTCTGATACCGCGCATCGAGCGCGTTGTATTTCGCGAGCTGCAGCACATACAGCGCGAGAAACAGCACCATCAGCGTCGTGATGAGATCCGCGTACGAAATCAGCCAGCGTCCGGACTGCGCGCCTTCTAGTTCGTCATCGTCGCGATCGGCGGCGGATGCGCCGTCAGTTCGAGCCGTCATGCTGTCGGAAATCCGGGTTCGTCATACGGTACAGGTGCAGATACACGCAGGCACAGAGCGAACGACCATCACGCCAGCGTTTCCGCCGCCCGCCCGCGCACATCGCCGGTCAACCGCGTTTCGATCGTATGCGGCGACTCCTTGCGCGAGATCGCGAGCAAGCCATCGAGATACAGCTTGCGGAACCGCATCTCGCTGTCGATCTGCGCGCGCAGCTTGCCGTACAGCGGCAGGAACACGAGATTCGCGAACGCGAGCCCATACAGCGTCGCGACGAATGCCATCGCGATGCCCGGCCCGAGCTGCGCCGGCTCCAGAATATGGCTCGTCACCTGCACGAGCCCGAGCACCGAGCCGAGAATGCCGAAGGTCGGCGCATAGCCGCCGGCCTGCTGCCACACGCGCACGGCGGCGAGTCGGCTGCGTTCATACGCATCGAGTTCGCGCTGCAACGCGTCTTCGAGCACGGCGG
Source organism: Burkholderia sp. AU6039 (assembly GCF_002223365.1). NCBI lineage: Bacteria > Pseudomonadati > Pseudomonadota > Betaproteobacteria > Burkholderiales > Burkholderiaceae > Burkholderia > Burkholderia sp. AU6039. The sequence goes on along the minus strand of NZ_NKFK01000005.1, from coordinate 788,597 downwards.
TCGATACACCGTTCGCCAGCAGTTCGAGCCCGCGGCGCGCGAACGGATGGATACCGCTCACGTCCATCGATTCGAACGCGAGCAGCCCGTCGAGCTTCGCGCGGTCGCCCCATTCGAGCAGGTCTGACAGGTTCTTGCGATCGACCTCGCGTGCCCGCACGAACGCGAGCCGCAATTGCTTTACCGCGTCGAAGAAACGCGCCCAGGTGTTCTGGATCATCACCGCGCCGAGCGTGCCGCCGAGTACGATCACGAGCGCCTCGAACTGGAACAGCATCGAGAAATGCCCGCCTTCCAGCGCGAAACCGAACACGATCGCCGCACCGCCCAACAGCACACCGGCCAGGGTCAACAGGTCCATGCGCGTCTCCTCGTCATGCGTCCGATGCCGACGCGACAGGCACAGTGCCCACCGCCGGCGACTTCGCCGCGCGCACGGCATCCAGCACGCGCTGCTCAATGTCCTCGATCTCGACCGGATCGAGCTTGAGCTCACGGCGCATCACCCACGACACCTCGTTGCGCCGCGCCTCGGTCATCACGGAGAACAGCTTGTCGGCCACCGCGCGATCGTCGAGATTCGCGATCAGCTTCGCGAGATCGTACGTATCGAACGCGCTGATGACGTCGAACAGCGTGCGCTGGTCGATCGACACGAGATCCTCCAGCGCACGCACCTCTCCACGTCGCGCGTTGCGTCGCGAGAAGTACGTCACGCCCTTCTGTTCGACGTAACTGAGCACCTTCGATTTGCGGAACGCGAACAACTCGTCGGCAATCTCGCCGTTCGACAGTTTGTTGAGCAGCATCGTCTTCTCGACACCGATCAGCGCTTCGAGATCGGCCAGCTCGATGAGTTCGAGTTCGCTGTTGATCGACAGGTCGAGATCGTGATCGGCCACCTGCTGCGCGCGATCGATCACGCGCGCCGCGTCGAACGTGACGACCTGGCGTGCATCCGACGACGCCGCATAGTCGACCGCCCCGCCCGCATGGTCCGCCTGCGCCGCTTCGATCGTGACGAGATTGAGCTTCTCCATGCGTCGCAGCATCGCGAGCACGTGCGGCCGCGAGTGGCCGGCAATCGCGCGGCATTTGCGGATCACGTCGGCGAGCGGCACCGAGGTTTCGGCCGCGTGGGCCTGCATCGGCCGGCGCGCCCAGGCGTCGCCGCCATCGCGCGCTTCGGCGCCCGCCATCAGCGACAGCACATGCGCATACGACAGCACGCCCGGCATGAAGTCGGCATGGGTGTAGGTGGCGAGCTGGTCGTCCTTGCGCTTCACGCGGCGGATCATCGTTCGCACGATGTGACGCAGCAGCGCCGACACACGCTCGATTTCCTCATCGAGCATGCCGGCCGGCACGACCGTGAGCTGACAGAATGAAAGTGCCTTCGCGGTATGGGCACGCGGCTCGGTCGCGAGCAGCGCCGATTCACCGAAGAACTCGCCGCGGCCGCGTGTCGCGACGACGACGCGCTTGTCGTCGCATCGCGTCGACAGTTCGACCTTGCCGTCGGTGATCAGAAAGATGACGGGCTCGCCCGCAAAACCCTCGGAGTAAATGATTTCCCCGGGCGCCGCTGTACGCGTCCACGATTGCTGACGATTCACGTCGATTCCCCTGCTGCGCTGATTTTTTCGGACTGCGCGTCGCACGTCGAAAGCATGTGATCGCGAGTCATCCCCGTGACTCGTTTACGTCAGCGTGCTCAACATCCTTTAGGGGATTCGTCCTCGTTTCGAACCGAAATCAAGGTAAAACGTTTGCGAGTCGCGCAGCCACAGCGGAAAGTTCATTTCAATGCCTGCGCGTGTAGTGCAATTGAAAGCGCGGGGCGAACCCGCGCGTCAGAACTCCATGTCGAGTTCGTCGATGTCTTCGTGCTCCGCCTTCGCCGCATCGATCCATTCCGTCACGAACGGATGCGCGAGCACCTGCATGCAGTACTCGGCGATATCGGGTTCCAGTTTCACGTCGTAGGTCAGGAAGCGCGTGACGACCGGCGCATACATCGCGTCGGCGATGCCGATCTCCGCACCGAACAGCCAGGGGCCGCCGTACGCGGCCAGGCACTCGCGCCAGATCGTCACGATCCGCTCGATGTCGTGCTGCGCGCGCGACCAGATGCGGAAGCCGGGGAAATGCGCGCGCAGGTTCATCGGCAACGCGGAGCGCAACGCGCTGAAACCGGAATGCATCTCGCCGCAGATCGACCGGCAATGCGCGCGGGCTCGCCGGTCTTCCGGCAGCAGCCGCGCCTGCGGCCGGATTTCGTTCAGGTATTCGGCGATCGCGAGCGTGTCCCACACCGTATTGCCGTCGTGGGTGAGGCACGGCACGAGAATCGACGGCGACAGCAACAGCAACTCCGCGCGCGACGCGGCGTCGATCGGCACGCTGACCGTCTCGAACACGAGGCCGCTCAGCTTCGCGAGCAGCCAGCCGCGCATCGACCACGACGAGTAATTGCGGCTGCTGATGGTCAGCGTCGTCTGTCCTCCGGTGACTTCCATGTCGCTCCCCTGTTCAAAACCGTTCGTGCCCCTGCACCGAAACAGACGCCATGTGGCGCCACCCGCACCATGCCGGTGCCGCGCATTCGCCGAACTGGCGCAGCGCAGCACGCTGTCGCGTCACGTGCCGCACGACAGGTCGGCCGGGCAACGCATCACGTGCGGCTGCCGTGTGTCACGTGCCGCCTGCGTCGCCGCGCCCCGGAACCGCGTGCAACGCGCGTGCCAGCCGCAGGCTGGCACATCGCTTGCCTCGTTCCATGCAACGCGGCACAACGAGCGACAGCCATGAATCTGCTTGCCTATCCGTTCTATCAATGGTCTGCAGAATGCACGCGCCCGGCGCGCGCATGGGCCGCCGCTACCCGCGCGACGATGTCGCTGTGGCCGCCCGCCACCGCGACGCCGACCGGCCGCATGCTCGACGCGCTGTGCGAACTGCTCGAATGCTGCGCGTTCTCGCATCGGCGTCCGCCGTTCGGCATCGCGTCGATCGTCGTCGACGGCGAAACGGTGCCGATCGTCGAGGAAGCCGCCGCGGGCACCCCGTTCGGCACGCTGCTGCATTTCCGCAAGGCGCGGCCGGTGGCGCGCCAGCCGCGCGTGCTGATCGTCGCACCGATGTCCGGGCATTTCGCGACGCTGCTGCGCGGCACGGTGCAGACGATGCTCGCCGACCACGACGTGTACATCACCGATTGGCACAACCCGCGCGACATCCCGCTGACGGCCGGACGGTTCGGCTTCGACGAATACGTCGCGCACGTGATCGACTTCATCCACCAGATCGGCCCGGATGCGCACGTGCTCGCGATCTGCCAGCCGACCGTCGCCGCGCTTGCAGCAGTTTCGTTGATGGCGGCCGGCGGCGATCCAGCGCAGCCCGCGAGCCTGACGCTGATGGCAGGCCCGATCGATTGCCGCGTGAATCCGACGAAGGTCAACGCGCTCGCGACGAGCCAGCCGATCGAATGGTTCGCGCGCAACCTGATCAGTGTCGTGCCGGCGGGCTTCGTCGGGGCGCAGCGCTGCGTGTATCCGGGCTTCGTGCAGGTGGGCGCGTTCATGTCGATGAATCCCGATCGTCATGCGGCGTCGTTCGCCGACCTGTATTACGAGCGCGCGAAAGGCGATCCGGCGAAGGCCGACACGCTGCGGCACTTCTACGACGAATACTTCGCGACCGCCGATCTCACCGCGGAGTTCTATCTGGAAACGGTCGAGAAGGTGTTCCAGCAATACGCGCTCGCGCGCGGCGAGCTGACGGTCGGCGACCGGCTCGTCGAACCGGCAGCGATTCATCGCACCGCGCTGTTGACGATCGAAGGCGAGAAGGACGACATCTGCGCGGTCGGCCAGACGGTGGCCGCGCAGGAGCTGTGCTCGGGGTTGCCGCCGTACCTGAAGACACACCATGTGCAGACGGGCGCAGGCCATTACGGCGTGTTCAACGGCAGCCGCTGGGAAACGCAGATCTATCCGATCGTGCGCGCGACGATCCACGACAACGAGCCATACGATCGCACTGCCGATGCAGACGGTCGCGCGGACGGCACGCACTACGTCACGCTGCGCGCGCTGCTCGACGCCCGCGCAACCGCGCACGATGCAGCGACCGACACGCAATCGCAGCTCGCCCACTGAAACCGGACGGCGCTGAAAATGAAACGCCCCGCCGTTGATGGCGGGGCGTGCGTTGCTGCAGTGTTCAGATGATGCGCGAGGGAGCGGCCTCGCGCGTCAGCCCGCGTTACGAACAGGCCTTGCCGTGCGATGCGTGGTAGCCCTTCGCCTTCGCGTCGGCTTCCGACATGTAGCTGCCGTGCTTCGTCTTGCCGTAGTACTTGTCGGTCGAGCAGTGGTAGACCTTCGTACTGTCATTGGCCCATACCTTGCCCGCGCCGCCGCCCGGCGCTGCCGCCGCGGTCGTCGCTGCCGCGCTCTTCGCCGGCGCGGTGCCCGATGCCGGGGCTGCGGAGGCTGCCATGGCCGGCGCTGCGGCCGGTGCGCTCGCGGCTGCCGCCGACGATGCGCCGTACCAGGTCTTCACACCCTTATGGCCGGCGCATGCGCCCTTCTTCGATGCGCCCGAGTAGAACGAGCCGTCCTTGCACAGACCGGTCGTGCCGGCCGGCGCGCTGGCCGGAACCTGCGCGAACGCACCGATCGACAACCCCATGCCGGCGACCAGCGCGGCGATCAACATCGTCTTTTTCATAGTCCTCTCCTGATTTGCCTGAATGAAGCATACGTTCCGGGTAGTCCCGGGAAAGTCGCGGTTACCGCACCCAGCGGCACACGCGATGGTGGTGATGATCGAAATGACACACACGGTGCGAATGCGCTTCGGCCAGTGCCGGAGCAAGGACGGCACATGCCACTGCGGTGGCCGTCAGGATCTTCGCGATGCGCTTCATGAAACTCTCCCGGGTAACTCAACCGGTGATCCGGCTGGTACTTCCTTAACGCCGGTCGTCGACTCGCCGTGCACCGCATCCACGCGCAATTGACGATCTTTGACATCGCGGCGCCGTCAACGCAGCGAAGCTGACGAATGTCTTTCTTTTCTTTCCGGATCTTCAGCTTCGCGACCATTCGGAATTCGAAAGAATGTGAAGCCGGGAAAGCGGTTCGCACGGAAACCTCCGTGGAACGCGCAAGAAAAAACCGCCACGAAGGCGGTTTGTCACAAACAGGCGTAAGGACGATGCACGCGAAAGCACGGCGGCAACTACGCCCCCGCCTCGCCCCACGGTGTCGGCGGCGGCACCGCGCACGGCCCTTCGACATCGATCGACTTGAAATCGGCGGGCCCGACGATCTCCAGGTACTCCATGTCCGGCGAGTAGTCGAACAGATAGTGGACGATCCCCGGCGCCTGATGCACGCAGTCGCCAGCTGCCACCAGCGTTTCCTGGTCGCCGTACATGAAGCGCGCCCAGCCCTTCAGCATGATCACGATATGGAACTCGGCCTCGTGACGGTGCCAGCCGGTGCCCGCCTCCGGTGCATGATTCGCCCTGACGAGTTGCGCGACGACCTTGCCGTTCGTCGCGGCCGCGATACCGAGATCGCGATACAGGAAGAAGTCGCGCAGGCCTTCGCCGCGATACGCGGTGTCCTGCGGCTTCACATGGGAAAAGGCGGTGGTGGTCGGTGTGCTCATCGCGGTGCTCCTTCATCGAAAGGATCCCGCGTGACAAGCATTTAGCGTTCCAGTATGCGACGTCGCGGACGATGCGCGACGCCGCCTGGCCGCTTACTTCAACCGCCCCGACAGAAACTGCCCGAGCCGTTCGCTCTTCGGATTCACGAGAATCTCCTGCGGATTCCCTTCCTCCTCGATCTTCCCCTGATGCAGGAAGATCACGTGATTCGACACGTTGCGTGCGAAACCCATCTCGTGCGTGACGACGACCATCGTGCGGCCTTCCTCGGCGAGCTTCTGCATCACCTTCAGCACTTCGCCCACCAGCTCCGGATCGAGCGCCGACGTCGGCTCGTCGAACAGCATCACTTCCGGCTCCATCGCGAGCGCGCGTGCAATCGCCACGCGCTGCTGCTGGCCGCCCGACAGGTGCGACGGATACATGCCCTCGACGCGCGGTGCGAGACCGACCTTCTCCAGGTACTTGCGCGCCCGCGCGATCGCTTCGTCCTTGCTGACGCCGAGCACGGCCATCGGCGCTTCGATGATGTTCTCGAGCACCGTCATGTGGGCCCACAGGTTGAAGTGCTGGAACACCATCGACAGCTTCGTGCGCATCCGCTGCAGCTGCTTCTGGTCGGCCACCCGCAGCGAGCCGTTGCGGTCGCGCGTGGTCTGGATCGGCTCGCTGCCGATCGTGATCTGCCCGGAGCACGGCTGCTCGAGGAAGTTGATGCAGCGCAGGAACGTGCTCTTGCCGGAGCCGCTCGAGCCGATGATGCTGATCACGTCGCCGGCCTTCGCCTTCATCGACACGCCCTTCAACACCTCGTTGTCGCCGAACTTCTTGTGCAGGTTGTCAACGGTAAGCTTGTACATGCTGGGTCCTTCGTTGCGAATCTTGCGAATGCGTTAATGGCCGCGCGGCGAGAGGTACGCGAGCCAGCGCGTCTCGAGCTTGCGGAACGCCCAGATGAGCGTGAACACGACGGCGGCGTACAGCACGGCCGCGATGCCGTAGGCCTGGAACGACATGTAGGTTGCCGAATTGACGTCGCGCGTGATCTTCAGGATGTCGGGCACGGTCGCGGTGAACGCGAGCGTCGTCGCGTGCAGCATCAGGATCACTTCGTTGCTGTAGCTCGGCAGCGAGCGGCGCAGCGCGGACGGCAGGATGATCCGCGTATAGAGCTTGAAGCGCGACATCCCGTAGGCCATGCCTGCCTCGATCTCGCCGGCCGACGTCGCCTTGATCGCGCCCGCGAAGATCTCGGTGGCATACGCGCATTCGTTCAGCACGAACGCGAGCAGCGTGCAGTTCATCGCGTTGCGGAAGAACGTGTCGAGCAGCACGTGGTTGTGCACGACCTGCAGGCTGTAGATGCCCGTGTAGCACATCAGCAGCTGCACGTAGAGCGGCGTGCCGCGGAACACGTACGTATAGAGCCACACCGGGCCGGAGATCCAGCGGTTCGACGATGCGCGCGCGATCGCGAGCGGCACGGCGAGCGCGAAGCCCAGCGCGATCGACACGACCAGCAGCCACAGCGTGATCGCGAGGCCGCTGAAGCGGTAGCCGTCGGTGTAGAGATAGCTTTGCCAGTACTGGCTGACGAGTTCGATCACAGTGCGAGCCTCCGGACGCCGACGGAATAACGCTTCTCGAGGTGATGCAGCACGACGTTGGATACCGTCGTGATCGCGAGGTAGATCGCGCCTGCAGCCAGCGTGAAGAAGAAGAAATCGAGCGTGCTCTTGCCGGCGTCCTGCGACGCCTTGACGACGTCGGCGAGGCCGATGATCGACACGAGCGCGGTGGCCTTCACGAGCACCTGCCAGTTGTTGCCGATGCCGGGCAGCGCGAAGCGCATCATCTGCGGGAACAGGATGCGGCGGAACACGCGCCAGCCGCTCATCCCGTATGCGAAGCCCGCTTCGAGCTGGCCGCGCGGCACCGCGAGGAACGCGCCGCGGAACGTCTCGGTGAAGTACGCGCCATAGATGAAGCCGAGCGTGATGACGCCGGCCACGAACGGGTCGATGTCGATCTGGTCCCAGCCGAGCATGTCGGTGACGTTGTTCAGCAGGATCTGGATCCCGTAAAACAGCAGCAGCATCAGCACGAGGTCCGGCACCGCGCGGATCAGCGTCGTGTAGAAGGTGCCGATCGACTTGAGCATGCGGTTCGTCGACAGTTTGGCGCTCGCGCCGATGAGGCCCAGCACGAGCGACGCCGCGAGCGACAGCACCGCGAGCTTCACGGTTTCCACCGTGCCGGCCCACAACAGCGGGCCAAATCCTTGGAAGATCATATGAGGGATCCAGAACGATGTGGCTGGATTGTCAATAGCCATTACCCGGGCATCAAACGATATCTACGCACTACCTGATGCAGCCTGCTCATCAAGTCGAACGCATCACGCGAAGCGGGCTGCACCCACGACAGACGCGGCACGCACCGCAACCGATGCGCGCCGCATGGAAGATCAGCCGCCGTAGACGTCGAACGCGAAGTACTTCTTCTCGAGCTTCTTGTACGTGCCGTCCTTGATGATGTCGGCGATCGCGTGGTCGATCTTCGCCTTCAGGTCGGCGTCGTCCTTGCGCAGCCCGATGCCGGCGCCATTGCCGAGCGTCTTCGGATCGTCGATGTCCTTGCCGGCGAACTCGAAGTTCGCGCCGCGCGGCGTCTTCAGGAAGCCGATGTCGGCCTGCACCGCGTCCTGCAGCGCCGCGTCGAGACGGCCCGACATCAGGTCCTGGTACACGCCGTCCTGGTTCTGGTACGGCACGACCTGCACGCCCTTCGGCGCCCAGTAGGCCTTCGCGTAGGTTTCCTGGATGGTGCCCTGTTCGACGCCGACCGACTTGCCCTTCAGCGATTCGGCCGTCGGCTGCAGGTTAGCGCCCTTCTTCGTGACGAGACGCGTCGGCGTGTTGAACAGCTTGTCGGAGAACGCGATCTGCTCGGCACGCGCCGGCGTCATCGACATCGACGACAGCACGCCATCGAACTTCTTCGCCTTCAGCGCGGGAATCATCCCGTCGAAGTCGTTCTCGATCCACACGCATTTCGCCTTCAGGCGGGCGCAGATCTCGTTGCCGAGATCGACGTCGAAGCCGACGACCTTGCCGCTTGCGTCCTTCGATTCGAACGGCGGATAGCTGGCGTCGACGCCGAACCGGATCGTCGACCAATCCTTGGCGTGGGCACCGACCGCGATGCAGGCAAGGGCAATACTGAGCGCGAGTTTCTTCATGGCGTTCCTGTCAGAGGCGAACTGGGCCGGGTTCCGTCGGGCAGCGCCGCCGTGAACCCTTCCAACCCGGAAGCCGCCCGTTCCGGCGACACCCCAAGTTGTACATACAACTTTGCCTTTTCGGAGGGTGCGCCAGCAATCCGTGTTTATCTCTAATTGTCGGACCAATAGGATCGTGGGTCGCAAATTTCCTTATATTTCAATTAATTGCGAATTACATCGAGCTAAACAACCGCTTTCTCCGCGCGCCGGCGCACGGCCGGGAGCGGGATTTCAGTTGTCTAGACCTGCCGATGCCGCACCACGCGGCCCGTCCGCCACGCCGACCGTTTCCAGACCGACCAGCCGGTAGCCGAACTGCAACTCCGTCAGCAGGTGCCGCGGGCGCGCCGGCACCGGTTCGAGCTTCTGCCGCAGGTTCGTCATGTACACGCGCACGTAATGCGCGCGGTCGGCATCATGGACGCCCCACACCTCCGCCAGCAATTGCCGCGCGGCGATCACGCCGCCCCGCGCGCGAATCAGCGCGGCGAGCAGCCGGAATTCGAGGCGCGTCAGGTGAACGGGCGCGCCGCCGCGCGCGACTTCGTGCTTGCCGAGATCGACGGTCACGTCGCCGAACCGCACGATCGACGACGATTGCCCGTCGGCCGATACGAACGCCGCGCGCCGCAACTGCGCGCGTGCCCGCGCGAGCAGTTCGGGCACGCCGAACGGCTTCGGCAGGTAATCGTCCGCGCCGGCATCGAGCGCCGCGACCTTCTCCACTTCCTGCTGCCGCGCCGAGAGCACGATCACCGGCACCGTCGACCACTCGCGCAATTCGCGGATGAAGGTCTTGCCGTCGTCGTCCGGCAGCCCGAGATCGACGATCACGAGATCGGGCTTGCTGCTCGACGCATACATCCGCGCCTCGCGGGCCGTCGACGCCTCGCAGGTGTCGAGCCCTTCCTGTTCCAGCGCCATCCGCACGAAACGGCGAATGTCCGATTCGTCCTCGACGATAAGTACGCGCGATCTGATCATGTCCGGCTCTCGTGTTCGATATCGGGCGGCGCACCCAGTGGCAGGCGAACCTCGAACCGCGCGCCGTGCGGATCGAGCGGCACCGCGCGGATCGAGCCGCCGTGCGCGTTGACGATGCTGCGGCACAGCGCGAGCCCGAGCCCCACGCCGCTGATCGACGATTCCTTGCGTTCGCGCTCGAACGGCTCGAACAGCGGCTCGGTGTTGCGCGCGGTGAAACCGGGCCCGTCGTCTTCGACGAACACGTACAGCGTTTCGCCGAACACGCGCGCCCGCACCGCCACGGCCGCGTCCGTGCCCGCGTACTTCGCCGCGTTGTCGAGCAGGTTCATCAGCACGCGCTCGATCAGCAGCGCGTCGACGTCGATCAGCGGCAGGTCGGCCGGCAAGTCCGTGCTCACGTCGCGACCGGCCAGCACGCCGGCCGAATGCGCGAGCGCGCTGCCGACGATCTCGTCGAGCATGTGCCATTCGCGATTCAGCCGCACGCCCTCGCTCTGCATGCGCGCGAGGTCGAGCAGGTTCACGACGAGCCCGTGCAGCGCCTCGGCCTGGTTGCGGATGCCGTGCGCGAGCGCGGCCGGCTGCCCGTCGGCCAGCCGCTCCGGCCGCTCCAGTGTCTCGGCGAGCCCGCGGATCGCGGTCAGCGGCGTCTTCAGGTCGTGCGACACCGCGGCGAGCAGCGCGTTGCGCAGCCGCTCGCCTTCGATGCGGACCAGCGTGTGCTGCGCGACACCGACGTAGTGCACGCGTTCGAGCGCCATCGCAATCGACGAGCACAATGCGTCGATCAGGCGGCGATCGTCGGGGTCGGTGGGCACCGGCTGCGCGTCGCCGAACAGCACGAGCACGCCGCGCACGCGCATCGGCGCCTTCAGCGGCAGGTACTGCGCGGCCGCGCGCTCGAACGGCGGCAGCCCGCCCCCCGCGCCACGCGCATTCTCGTAGACCCAGCGGGCAATCGGTGCATCGACGAACCGGGCGTGCTGCGCCGGCATCAGGTGATCATCCGCATCCGGCAGCACGAGTGCGACGCGCACGCCCAGCAGCGGCGCGATCGTGCCGGTGCAGATCGATGCGATCTGCTCGGTCTCGATCGCCGCCGACAGATCATGCGCGACCCGGGCCAGCGCCGCCGAGCGCTTCTCGTTCGCGCGCGCGGCCCGCGCCTCCGCGCGCAGGCGCGCCGCGAGCTGGCCGATCGCGAGCGCGACGGCCAGCATCAGCGCGAACGTGAACACGTACTGCGTATCGGACACCGCGAACGACAGCCTCGGCTCGACGAAGAAGAAGTCGAAGCAGCCGACGCACACGAACGCGGCCCACGCACCGGCGAGCCGGCCGAGCCGCAGCGCGATCAGCACGACGGTCATCAGGAACAGCATCACGACGTTCGACAGGTCGAACACGCGCAGCAGCGCGCTGGCCGCGAGCGTCGCCAGCGCGCACACGAGCGTGGCGAGCAGCAGCGGCACCGCGTACTGCGACATCCACACCTGCGTGCGCGGTCGCGCTTCGCGCACGGCCAGCGTCGGCTGCGTGTCGGGCCCGGCGCCCGCGATGCGGTCGGCCAGCATCGCGCATGCGCGCAGCACGCCGCGCCAGCGGTCGCGGCGCACGCCGTCTCCACCGCGGCGGGCGGCGGTGTCCCGCGGCCCCGTTGCCCGTCGATTCGCTTCGCTCACGTTCACATTCACATCCATGATCGCTTCCGGCAATTGAAACGCCGAACGGCCCCGCGCACGCCGCGAAGGCGTGAGCGGGGCCGCGACGGCGCGTTCGGTCAGATAAACGGCGTCAACAACATGTCGATCAGCTTGATGCCGATGAACGGCGCGATGATGCCGCCCACGCCATAGATCAGCAGGTTGCGCCCCAGCAACTTCTCGGCCGGCTCCGCGCGATACTTCACGCCTTTCAGCGCGAGCGGGATCAACGCAACGATGATCAGCGCATTGAAGATCACGGCCGACAGGATCGCCGACGTCGGGCTGTGCAGCCCCATCACGTTCAGCGCGCCGAGCGCCGGATACGTCGCGACGAACGCGGCCGGGATGATCGCGAAATACTTCGCGAGATCGTTGGCGACGCTGAACGTGGTCAGCGCGCCGCGCGTCATGATCATCTGCTTTCCGACCTCGACCACCTGCATCAGCTTCGTCGGGTTGCTGTCGAGGTCGACCATGTTGGCCGCCTCCTTCGCCGCCTGCGTGCCGCTGTGCATCGCGACGGCCACGTCGGCCTGCGCGAGCGCGGGCGCGTCGTTGGTGCCGTCGCCCGTCATCGCGACGAGATGGCCCTTCGCCTGGTGCTCGCGGATCAGCCGCAGCTTGTCCTCGGGCGTCGCTTCGGCGAGGTAGTCGTCGACGCCGGCTTCCGCCGCGATCGCGGCCGCGGTGAGCCGGTTGTCGCCGGTGATCATCACGGTCTTCACGCCGACCTTGCGCAGCTCGGCGAAGCGCGCGGCGATCCCGTGCTTGACGATGTCCTTCAGCTCGATCGCACCGAGCACGCGGGCACCGTCGGCCACGACGAGCGGCGTGCCGCCGCGTCGCGCGATGTCGTTGACCGCCGTCTCGACCGCTTGAGGAAACACACCGCCGAGCGCATCGACGTGCGCGCGGATCGCCGACGCCGCGCCCTTGCGGACCTGACGCTCGCCGATGTCGAGGCCGCTCATCCGCGTGCGTGCGCTGAACGGTACGGTGATGCTGCCGGCGGTCGCGGCCACGTCCAGCGAGAAGCGCTGCTTCGCGAGCGCGACGATCGAGCGCCCTTCCGGCGTTTCGTCGGCCAGCGACGACAGTTGCGCGGCCTCGGCCAGCGCACGCTCGTCCACGCCCGGCGCCGGCCGGAACTGCACGGCCTCGCGGTTGCCCAGCGTGATCGTGCCGGTCTTGTCGAGCAGCAGCACGTCGACGTCACCGGCCGCCTCGATCGCGCGGCCCGACGTTGCGAGCACGTTCGCCCGCATCATCCGGCTCATCCCCGCGATGCCGATCGCCGACAGCAGCGCGCCGATCGTCGTCGGGATCAGGCACACGAGCAACGCGATCAGCACGGTCAGGCTCACCGCCGTGCCCGACGCGTTCAGCAGCACACTGAACTGCGAGAACGGCAGCAACGTCACGCATACGAGCAGGAAGATGATCGTCAGCGCGACAAGGAGGATCGTCAGCGCGATCTCGTTCGGCGTCTTGCCGCGCTTCGCGCCTTCGACCATCGCGATCATCCGGTCGAGAAATGCCTCGCCCGGTTGCGCGGTGATCTTCACGATGATCCAGTCGGACAGCACGCGCGTGCCGCCCGTCACCGACGAAAAATCGCCGCCCGACTCGCGGATCACCGGCGCGGATTCGCCGGTGATCGCCGATTCGTCGACCGACGCGACGCCGTCGATCACTTCGCCGTCGGCCGGAATCGTGTCGCCGGCCTCGACGAGCACGATGCTGCCGGCCGCGAGCTCGTCGCTCGGCACACGATGGCTGGTGCTGCCGAATTGCTTCGGCTCGTCGAGCACCTTCGCGTACACGCGCTTGCGCGCCGCGCGCAGCGCATCGGCCTGTGCCTTGCCGCGCCCTTCGGCCAATGCCTCGGCCGCATTCGCGAACAGCACGGTGAACCACAGCCAGCACGCGACCGCGAAGATGAAGCCGGCCGGCGCGTCGCCCGTGCCGGTCAACGCCTGCAGCCACAGCACGGTCGTGACGATGCTGCCGAGATACACGACGAACATCACGGGGTTCTTCAACTGCACGCGCGGCGCGAGCTTGCGGAACGCCTCGCGCAGCACGGCCGTCCAGCGCATCGGCGGCACGCCGCCGACCGGCATCGCCGCTGGATTGATCGGGGTTTCGATATGGGACATGAGTGACTCCGTGGTTCCTTCTATTGCTTCGCGCCGGCCGCGTGGCCGAATGCGCGGTCCAGCGCGAGGTTCAGGTCGAGCACGCGCACGCGCGGTTCGCCGAGCACGCCGAGCTGGCGCGGCAACGCGATCCGGTCGACCAGCGCCGTGACCTGTGCGGCATCGACGCCGCGCGCCTGCGCGACCCGCGCCACCTGCAGCCGCGCGTTCGCGACCGAGATCTCGGGATCGAGCCCGGACGCCGACGCGGTCACCGCATCCGCCGGCACCGGCGTGCCGGCGGCGAGCGCGTTCTCCTGCCGGTAGGTGCGCACCCGCAGCGCGATATCCGCGAGCAGCTTCTTGCTGGTGGCGCCCTGGTTGCTGGCGCCGCTGCCGGCCGCGTTGTACGGCTGGTCGATCGTCTTCGACGGATCGGCCGGATCGGTGCCGACCGTCGCGCTCGGCCGCCCGTGGAAGTAGCCGGCACGCGTGAACTGCTGCCCGATCACCGCCGAGCCGACCGTCGTGCCGTGCTGTTGCACGAGACTGCCGCGCGCCTGCGACGGGAACAGCACATTCGCGACGCCGGTGGTGAGCAGCGGATACGCGATGCCCGTGACGAGCATGAACAGCACCGACGACGCGATCACGGGCCGCACGAGGCCGCGCGTCGCCGCGCCGAACGAAGAACCGCGTGCCGGCGCGGCGGCGGCCGCTGCCTGGCGATTGCCTTGCATCATGATGTTTTCCTCAGAACAGTTGGCCGCCCGACATCATCAGGTGCTCGACGATCGGGCCGAGCGCGAGCGCCGGCAGGAACGTGAGGCCACCGACGACCAGGATCACGAAGACCAGCAGGCCGGCGAACAGGCCCGTCGACGTCGATAGCGTGCCAGCGCTTTCCGGCACGCGCTTCTTCGCGGCGAGACTGCCCGCGACCGCAAGCATCGGCAGCAGCGTCAGGTAGCGGCCGATCAGCATCGCGAAGCCGATCGTCGTGTTGAAGAACGGCGTGTTCGCGTTCAGGCCCGCGAACGCGGAGCCGTTGTTGGCCGTGCCCGACGTGTATGCGTACAGCACTTCGCTGAAGCCGTGCGGGCCGAGGTTCGCGAGGCTGTCCAGCGTCGAATGCAGCACCGCCGCCACCGCGGTGAAGCCGAGGATGCTGAACGGATGCGCGAGCACCGCGAGCATCACGAGCTTCATCTCGCGCGCCTCGATCTTCTTGCCGAGGAATTCCGGCGTGCGCCCGATCATCATCCCGACCAGGAACACCGTGAGGATCGCGAACGTGAACAGGTTGATCAGCCCGACGCCGTCGCCGCCGAACACGTTGTTCAGCATCATCTGCGCGATCGGCACGAGCCCGCCGAGCGGCGTCAGCGAGTCATGCATCGCATCGACCGACCCGGTGGTCGCGGCCGTCGTGACGGTGGCGAACAGGCTCGTCTGCGCGATGCCGAAGCGCATCTCCTTGCCTTCCATGTTGCCGCCCGGCTGCGTGGCGCTCATCTGCGGGTCGACGCCGAGCCCGGTCACGAGCGGATTGCCGTACTGCTCGGCCGAATAGATCACGGCCAGGAAGCCGACGAACATCACGACGAACGCGGCGAGGATCACCCAGCCCTGGCGGCGCCGGCCGATCATCGTGCCGAGCGCATAGGTCAGCGCGGACGGAATCAGCAGCATCGACAGCATGTGCAGCGTGTTGGTGAGCGGCGTCGGGTTCTCGAACGGATGCGCGGCGTTCATGCTGAAGAAGCCGCCGCCGTTCGTGCCGATATGCTTGATCGATTCGAGGCTGGCCACGGGCCCCATCACGATCTGCTGGCGCGCGCCTTCCAGCGTGGTCGCCCACGCGTCGGACGCGAGCGTCTGCGGCATGCCCTGCCACACGTACACGAGCGCCATCACGAAGCTGAGCGGCAGCAGCACGCGATAGGTCACGCGCGTGAAATCGACCCAGTAGTTGCCGAGGTCCGCCGCACTCTTGCGGCTCAACCCGCGGATGAAGCCGCCCGCGGCCGCGACGCCGGTGGCCGCGCTGACCACCATCAGGAACGTGATGACGGCCATCTGCGAGAAGTTCGACAGGCTGCTTTCGCCCGCATACGCCTGCCAGTTCGTGTTCGTGATGAACGACGCGGCGGTGTTGAACGCAAGGTCGGGGCTTTGCGACGCGCGCTGCAGCGCGTCGAACGGCAGCGTGTCCTGGATGCGCAGCAGCAGGTAGCCGAGCAGCATCATCCCGGCATTACTGAGCAGCAGCACCATCCCGTAGCGCTGCCACGACATCGCTTCGTCGGGATTCACGCCGAGCAGCGCATAGGTCCGGCGTTCGACCCACGCGTGGCGCGGGCTCGTAAAGGCATGCGCGAGCCATTTCCCGACGACGGGCACCAGCGCCAGCATGATCGCGAGAACGATCGCGAATTGAATGAGATTGTTGAACATGTCGACGCTCGCTCAGATCCGGTCAAGGCCGGTGATGAAACCGGCCGTCAAGGCAAAGAACGCGAGCGTGAACAAGATGAAAAGCAGATCGCTCATGACATTCACCGATATTTTCGAATTCCTGTTGAATCGCGCCGATCAATACCGCTCGGGTTGGATCAACGCATGAAACAGATAGATGAAGAGCGCGAGCGACAACGCGCCGGTGATCCACAACATGGCTTTCCCCTTTTTCCTATGCGCGGCGACGCCGCGCGATCGTCGGCGCATCGGGCCTTGCCGTGTCGGCGCAAGCCCGCGTGACGCCCCCATGCTCAACTGGCGAATGGGATGCGACAGTGTAGAAATCCGCGTATCAAAGCGGTGTTCAATTTCTTTACGCGGAGTAAAAAAGCTGTAAAGACGAAAGCCGGCGGCGATGGCGTTTTTATGCGTTCTTTTCAGGGCCAATACGAGTCTATACACCGTATCTTCACCGCGATTCCTAGAATGGGCGACATGTCCAAGACGAGATCTCCGCGGTGCGGAGCACGATGCGACCCGGGGATGCCAGCATGAAACCGACCAGAACCGAAACCGCCGCCTCACGCGATCTGCCGCCTGTTCGTTCGCGGCGCCGGTGCGCTGCCGACGAGCTCGTGCTGCTGTCGATCCGCGTCGAATCGGACAACCTCGCCGTCGTGCGGCGCCTGCTGCACCAGGCGGTCGGCACCGCGCTCAACTTCTATACGGCCGCGATCGACAACCGCACCGGGCGCGCGTGCATCGAGCTCGAAGTCGCGCGGTCGCAGGCGTCACCCGCCATCCTGTCGATCCTCCGCCTGCTGCCGGCCGCCGAGTTCGGCACGATCCGCCTGCTGCTGCACTAGCCGGTCTCCATTGCGGCCGCGCGTGACACGCATCACGCGCCCGCTCCCCCTTTCATCGATTCGAACGCGCGTTGCCGATGCGAACGCGTGCGGTTCGTCTTCATCACGAGCCGCGCACGCTCGCCGCCGGCATGCGCGCCGGATCGTCGTTCCCGTCGCTACGGGCCTTTCCAGGAAGCACTCACGATGAAAAAAACAGTCGCCGGTACCCTCTCCCTCGCATTCCTCAGCGTCGCCGCGCAGGCGCAAAGCAGCGTCACGCTCTACGGGATGCTCGATGCGGGTATCGTCTATACGAACAACCAGTCGGGTAAAAGCGCGTGGCAGCAAGGCAGCGGCCTGCTGTCGAACACGGTCTTCGGCCTGAGCGGCAACGAGGATCTCGGCGGCGGCCTGCATGCGCTGTTTCGCCTCGAAAACGGCTTCAACCTGAACAACGGCACGCAGTCCTACAAGAACACGATGTTCGGCCGCCGCGCGTACGTCGGCCTGCAAAGCGACCCGTACGGCGCGCTGACGCTCGGCCGCCAGTACGATGCCGTGGTCGACTATCTCGGCCCGCTCGCGATGGCGAACAACGGCGACGGCAACAACCTCGCGTCGCATCCGTTCGACAACGACAACCTCGACGATTCGTTCTACATCGACAACGCGGTGAAATACACGAGTCCGACGCTCGCCGGCTGGCAGTTCGGCGGCCTGTACGGGTTCAGCAACGCGGCCGGCGGCTTCGCGAACAACCGCGCGTACAGCGCGGGCGTGTCGTATGCGAACGGGCCGGTCAGCCTCGGCGCCGCGTACCTGCAGCTCAACCGCGGCGGGCTGACGGCCGGCGGCGCGCTGTCGACCAACGACGGGCCGAACTTCCCGGCCGTGCGCCAGCGCGTGATGGGCGCGGGCGGCAGCTACGCGTTCGACCGGCTGACGTTCGGCGCGCTGTGGACGCATTCGATGTTCGACGAAACGGCCGCGTCGTCGCTGCCCGGCGCGCTGAACGCGCTGCGCTTCGACAACTTCGAGGTCAACGCGCGCTATGCGCTGACGCCGGCCGTTTCGTTCGCGGGCGCCTATACGTTCACCAACGGCCGCTACGACGACGCAACCGGCAGCCATCGGCCGAAATGGCACCAGGTGACGCTGATGGCCGACTACGCGCTGAGCAAGCGCACCGACGTGTACGCGGAAACCGTCTACCAGCACCAGTTCGGCGTGCCGGCGGGCGCGACGCTCGGGTTCGCGAACGTCACGGGGCTCGCGCCTTCGTCCACCAACACGCAGGTGGTCGGGACGGTCGGCATCCGGCATCGGTTCTGACCTCTCGCCAGCCGCCGAAAGCCGGCCGCTCTGTGCAATCCCGCATGGACGCGCGCCGGCCGAACAGGGATCATTCGGGGAATCCGGGCCCGCGCGCCTGCGAAACCGGTACACTCGGCGCCGGGCGCGCGCCGGATCGGCATTCGGCGGCGGGCCGCTGCCGACTCTGGAATCGTGATCCCATGACCACACCGATCTATCAGGAAATCAAGGACTTCATCCTCGCGCGCATTCATGCCGGCGAATGGGCGGAAGGCGACCAGGTGCCGTCGGAGAACGAGCTCGCGCGCGAATTCAACGTCGCGCGGATGACCGTCAACCGTGCGCTGCGCGAGCTGACCGCCGAGCAGGTGCTCACGCGCACGCGCGGCTCCGGCACGTACGTCGCGTCGCCGAAGTACGAATCGACGCTCGTCGCGATCCGCAGCATCTCGGACGAAGTCGCCGCGCGCGGCCACGGCTATCGTGCGCAGGTGCTGCAGGTGGGCGCGGCCGTCGCCGATGCGAAGCTCGCCGACGAGTTGCAGATCGACACGGGCAGCCCGATCTTCCATTCGCGCGTGCTGCACTTCGAGAACGACACGCCGGTGCAGCTCGAGGAACGCTGGGTCAATCCGGCCTGCGCGCCCGAGTACGCGTTGCAGGACTTCACGACCACGACGCCGAACCAGTACCTGACGCGCGTCGCGCCGCTGCAGCGCGTCGAGTACCGGATCGAGGCCGCGATGCCCGACGCCGAAACGCGCCGTCACCTGACGATGGACGACCGCGAGCCGTGCCTGCTGCTGCATCGGCGCACGTGGTCGCAGGGGATGGTCGCGTCGGTCGCCAATCTGTGGCACCCGGGCAGCCGTTATCGGTTCACTGGGCATTTCTGAGCTGAGGTGGATGCCCGGGCTTACCGCGCGCCCGGCGGCCCCCATCTCTCGATCGCACTGACGGCCCGTTTCAAGCCTTCCTCTTGTGCGATGCGCGCGCCGAGTTCGATCGCGCGCGCTTTCGTTTCGTCCCGTTCGGCGAATGCGATGGCCTGCGCCAGTGCGGCAGCGTCCATGCGCCGCCCCGCCACCGGCGCATCCGCGACGCCGAGTCGCTGCAGCCGGTTCGCCCAGAAGAATTGATCGCCCGCGAACGGCACGACGACCGACGGAATGCCGGCCCGCGCGGCCGAATGCGTGGTGCCCGATCCGCCGTGATGGATTGCCATCGATACCTGCGGGAACAGCCAGTCATGCGGCGTATCGCCGATCACGTGAACGTTCGTCGGCAGCATCGACGCGTCGATACCGCTCCAGCCCGGATAGAACAATGCACGGCGACCGGCGAGCGCGTGCGTCAGCGCTCCGACCATCGCGGCGCGATCGAAGCCGGCCATACTGCCAAAGCCGATGTACATGGGGCGATCGCCCGCTTCGAGAAATGCAGAGAGTTCGGACGATGGCGCCCAGGCATGCGCATCGATCCGCCACTGGCCGCATGCCTGCACATTCGACGGCCAGTCGCCCGGGCCGGACAGCAGCGCCGGCGACACGCCGTACAGCATCGGATGATCGGTCCACACACGCTTGCGCGGCGGCAACCCGCACACGCTCGCGCGTGCCGCATTCGTCGCCTTCCTGAACGCCTGCCACAGCAGCGCGTTCACGAACCGGTGGCTCGCGCGATTCAGCCAGCGCGGCACCTTCCCCGGCGGCAGGAACGGCGACGCGAATTCCGCAGTGGGCGTGATCGGGATCATGCCGGTGCCGATCGCCGGCACGCCGCGATACTCGGCGACCGACAAGCCGACGAACGATGCGAGCCCGGACACGAGGATCGCGTCGCAGCCTGCCGACGCATCCGCGATTTCGTGCATCCACGCAGCCGTGTTCGCATTGGCGATCGCCGCGAGCGCCTTCGACGTGTCATTGAAGCCGCCGCGCCCGCGCACCGCATCGGCCAATGCGCCATCCGGCGCAATCGCGCGGCGGATATCGCCGGACAACGACGCCGACGGCACGCCAAGCGCCACTGCCGACCCCAGCGTTGCCGCATCGGCCAGCAGCCGGACATCGTGGCCGGCATCGATCAGCGCACGACCGAGCGCCGCGAGCGGGCGCGTGTCGCCTTCGGTGCCGTAGGTGGCGATGACGAGCTTCATGCGTGACTCCTCGTGCGCGGCGGTAATGGGTGGATTCATAAAAATGCACGTCGTATACTAATGCAACTCGTGCACTTTCAGTCAATCCCCCGCCATGCCGACTCCGACCGACGACCCGGGCCGCCGCGCCCGCAAGCGCATCCAGATGCTCGCGCATCTCGCCGCCACCGGTGCACGCCTGTTCGACGCGCACGGCTATGAAGCGGTCACGATGGAACAGATCGCCGCGCAGGCCGATGTCGCGAAGCGCACGCTGTACAACCACTTTGCAACGAAGGAAGCCGTGCTCGCGCACTGGCTGGAGGGTGAACTCGCACGCGATCTCGCGCATCTGCAGCGCGACGTCGCGCGGCGCAAGACTTTCGCGTCACGCATCGGCTGCGTGCTCGATGCGTCGGCTGCGTGGTGCGAGCAGCATCCCGCGTATCTGCTCGCCTATTTGCGCCATCGCTTCCTGAGCATCGGAACGGTTGAAGCGGCAAGCGGTGGAGAGAATGGCAGCGATATCGCGCTCGTGTGGCAGCAACTGATCGCGGCCGGGCAGCAATCCGGCGAACTGAACGGCACGCTGCGGGCAGACCAGCTCGCGACGTGGTTCCATCACCTGTATCTCGCGGCGATGCTGCGCTGGCTGAGCCTGCCGGGGCTGTCGCTGAAACGGGAGTTCCAGGCGGTCGCGAAGCTGTTCGTCGAAGGTGCTCAAGCGAAAGGGTGAGCGGCGCCGGTAAGCGTTGACCGGTCAGGCGCTCACCGGATCACAAGCGCCCGAGCACGACCGAGAGCAGCGAGCGCCCGAAGCGGGCGACCGCCACCCCGCAGGCAACGAACGCGCGCTTCATTTCTTTCGCGACGATTTCGCGGCCGGTGCGGCAGCGTCGCCGCCCGACGGCCATTGCGTCTCGTCGAGCAACCGGTCGAACAGCCGTGCGCGCTCGTCGGCCGACAGCGGGCACAGCCCGAACATCGCCGAGAGCGCGAGCCCCCACGCCGCCTTCCAGCGCAGCAATGCAAGATCCGGATCGCCGGATTCGGCCGCGATGCGCTTCACGTTCTCTGCGTCGATATCCCGCACCTGCTGCAGCGGCGCGGGATCCTCGACCAGCGCCGCCATGATCGCGAGCGCCGCCGACGGCTGCTGGTCGATCACTTCGCGCATCGTCGCGATCTGCGCGGATAGCGTCGGCTGCCCCGCACCCGGATCGCGCGCGGCCAGATAGTCGCGCTGGAATCGTTGGTAGTAGTCCTGCTGATGTTCCATCAGCGCGTTCAGCACATCGCCTTTCGTGCGGAACTGGTGCATCAGCCCGCCCTTGCTGATGCCGCTTTCGCGTGAAATCGCGTCGAACGTGAGCTTGCCCGGGCCGTCGCGCTCGAGAATCGCGAGCGCCGCCTGGATTGCGGCAGTGCGCGTTCGCTCGGAACGCGTCGGGTTGTCCATGAACTGTCCCCGCTATGGAGTCGTACCATGCGACCGCGCCGGACCGGCGGGATCACATGAAGGAAGTGCGCGGAGTCTATCACAAACAAACCGCCTGGTCGGTTTACTTCCAGAAATGGCGGTGCTACGATCGGCTCCCGCATCGGCCCCTGCCGGATGCCGGACCGCACCGCGCGTCGCGCGGCGCGGCGCAAGCGCCACCTGCAGCCTGGCTGTCCGGCCGATCGACCCTGCCCGACGGCTTGTCGCTCCCGATATTCATGGGGTTGCTGCACCTCAAAAACAAACCGTCTGGTTGGTTTTTTTGCAAACCCGAAGCGGCAATGCCGCCCTGTTTCACCACCCTTCGCCCGGCTCCACCGGCGCGAATCCCGACCCGGAGCGTCAGATGAACCCCTTGTTCAAGTCCAGCCACCTGCTCAACGCCGCGCTCTGCGTCGTGCTCGCCGGATGCGCCGGCGTCCAGCCCGCCCGCTACAGCAGCATCGAATCGTCGCCGTACCTGCGCAGCGATCCGCAGGACAAGTCCGGGCGTGTGCCCTACCGCTACGCATTGCCGGCGGACTGGCACACGTACCGGAAGCTGATCCTCGACCCGGTGGCCATCTACCGCGGCACCGACCATCAGTTCGGCGACCTGTCCGACCAGGACAAGACGACGCTCGCCGCGTACATGGGCGACACGTTCGCGAAGAAGCTGAGCAAGCGCTTCGAGCTGACGAACACGCCGGGCCCCGGCACGCTGCGCGTGAAGCTGACGCTGACGGGCGCCGTGACGACGACCACGTTTGCCGGCGCATTCGCACACTTCGATCTCGCGGGCAACGTGTACAACGGCGTGCAGGCGATCCGCGGCCGCGAAGGCGCGTTCACGGGCTCGGTCATGTACGCGGTGGAGATCCGCGATGCCGCGACGAACCGGCTGATCAATGCGTACGTGACGAAGCAGTATCCGAATGCGATGAACATCGGCGCGAGTTTCGGTGCGCTCAGCGCGGCCAGGACGGGCATCGACAAGGGCGCCGATGCACTCGTCGCGCAATTCGACTGAAACCCGCCCGCACACGTTGGCCCGTGTGGCGCAGATGCGTGCCGGCCCGCTCGCGGGCGGCGCGCTTCTGGATCGCGCCGCTCGCAGCCGCCGCGCTCTGCATCGCATGGGGCATCACGTCGCTCGGCAACCGCGGGCCGACCATCACGATCGCCTTCGCGAGCGCCGACGGGCTGACAGCCGGCCGATCGACACTGCGGTTGCGCAACGTCGAAATCGGCCGCGTCACACGCGTTCGCGCGTTGCGCGGGCAGCCGGGCGTGACGATCGATGTGCGACTGAACGCCGACGCGCACGCACTGGCGGTGGCGGACACACGCTTCTGGATCGTGCGGCCGCGCATCGGGCCCGGTGGCCTCTCCGGCCTCGATACGGTGCTGTCCGGTACGTATATCGCGGCCGCGCTCGGCCATTCGCGCGAACCGCGCACGACGTTTGCCGGGCTCGACACGCCACCGATCACGGAAGAAGGCGGCCGCCACTACACGCTGCGCGCGGCATCGCTCGGCTCGGTCGCGATCGGCTCGCCCATCTATCACCGGCGCGCACGCGTGGGCCAGGTGACCGGCTATGCGCTCGATGCCGACGGGCACGGTATCACGATCGACGTGTTCGTCGCCGCGCCGTTCGATCGGGCTGTCGACGTCGACGCGCGCTGGTGGCAGGCCGGCGGCCTCGGCCTGCAACTCGGCGCGGGCGGCATGAAGCTCGACACGCCGTCGATCGCCGCGCTGCTCGGCGGTGCCCTTGCGTTCGCCTCGCCGCCCGGGCGCGCATCGAGCATCCCAGCACCGGACGGCGCACGCTTTCGCGTGGCCGATGATGAAATCGACGCGATGCGCACGCCGAACGCGCAGCCCGCGCCCGTCGTGATGCGTTTCGATCGTTCGCTGCGCGGCCTCGAGGTCGGCGCGCCGGTGGAGTTTCGCGGCATCGAACTCGGCAACGTGACGGCTGTCGGCACCGAATACGATGCAGCGCGCGGCGACGTCACGATGCGCGTGACGATGGCGCTCTACCCCGACCGCCTCGGGCAGCGCTACCGCGACGTGCTCGGCAACGGCGAGTCCGAAGCCGGCAAGGCACTGCTGCGCACGCTCGTCGCGCGCGGCTTGCGCGGCCAGCTGCGCGTCGGCAACCCGATCGCAAACCGCTCGTATGTCGCGCTCGACATGTTCCCGAATGCCCTGCCCGTCTCCGTCGACACGAATCACGAGCCGATCGCGTTGCCGACCGTGCCCGGCACGCTCGACGTGCTGCGCGTACGGATGACCGATATCGCCGGCACGCTTTCCCGGATGCCGCTCGATCGCATGGGTACGGATCTGAACGCAGCGCTCGCGAATACCAACGCACTGTTCGGGCAACTCGATACCGAACTCGCACCGCGTGCACGCATCGCGCTGGGCACCGCACGGCAATCCTTCACGGCCGCGCAGGCGATGCTCGCGCAACCAGGTGCGGATACATCGAACATGCGCCGCACGCTGACGCAATTCGCGCGAACATCAAGCGCGCTACGCGCGTTGGCCGACGATCTGGAGCAGCATCCGGAGTGGTTGTTGCCGCATGCATCGGGCACCACGCAACCTCCCGGCGCAGCGTATCCGGCGAATACGGCACGATAGACGCGTCGCGCGACGCCGATGCATTTTTACGACGGCCGCACGCATCGCATGCCAAATTTCCCGTGCAGCAGTATGCTGATGTCGTACGGCCGCGCGCGACGCTTCGGGTAATCCCTTCGTTTGCACGTTGTCGCGCCGCCGTCGCGACCGCAATCATGCGTTGCAAGGAGGGATTCGTGATGACAACCACGCATCAGCATTTCCACCTCGAACTACGGCACGCCACCGCGCCGACCTATTTCATCAGCTACCTGTTTCCCGCGTTGCTGTTCGTGTACGAACTGCTGCGCGTCGGCCAATGGATCCGCGATCACGGGATGCAATTCGCCGCGTTCAAGCAGATGGGTTACGAGTATTTGCTGATGCTGCTGTTCGTCGGACTGCAGATCGTCGTCGAGGCGATCTTCCTGCTCGGCGCTGCAATGCGTCGCGACAATCGCGACTTCGAGCACCGGCTGCCGAACGTGGTCCTCGGGATCGGCCTCTCGATCGCCGTGCTCGCGATCGACCTCGCGATCCAGCTCGCGTTCTGACGGCCGGCGGGCACCTGCCCGCCGGTGGCAGCAGCGCTCAGGCGAGCGCGTCGCGCAGGAACGTCGTCACGGCGGCCAGCACGTCGCTGGTTCGCTCGCGGTGCGGCATGTGCCCGCACTGGCCGAGCAACAGATACGACGACGGCCCCGCGACGCGCGCGGCGATCCGCTTCGGATGCACGTCGGACCCATATTCGTCGTCTTCGCCGTGAATCGCGAGCGTCGCGCATTGCACGTGCGGCAAGTCGTCGTCGAGATTCCAGTCGCGAAAAGCCGGCGACAGCCACGTGTCGACCCACGCGCGCAGCACCCATTCGGCCTTGTCGCCGTGATAGCGCGCGAGCCGGTCGAGCTGACCCGGTTCGTCGAACTGCTGCCCCGCGTCGCGGATGCCGGCCAGCGTGCGATCCTCGACGAACGCCTGCGCGGCGATCGTCACGAGCGCGCGGCAACGATCCGGATACGCGGCCGCACACCCGACCGCCATCCCGCCGCCGACGCTGTGCCCGAGCGCGACGAACGCGTCGACGCCCAGTTGTTCGAGCAGCGCCGCGAACGCGTGATCGGCCTCGTCGCGCACGAACGTCGTGCCGAGTGTCCCCGGATGGCGATCGGACCGACCGAAGCCGAGGCGATCGTAGGCGATCACGTCGCGCTGCGTGGCGCGCGCGAGCTGCGCGGGGAAGTCGCGCCACAGTTCGACGCAGCCCAGCGAATCGTGCAGCAGGACGATCGGCGCGGCCGGCTCAGGCGCGGCCGCCTTCGACGCCCCCGTCTGTTGCGCCAGACCACCGCGCCAGCGTTTCGCGAAGAGGCGCCCTTGCGGCGTCTCGACGGTTGTCTCCTCGATCGGGATATCGGTCATGTGTGTGTCGTCTGCATGAAAGCGGCCGCCCCTCGGCGGCCGTATCGAATCCTGCGATGTTGGCCCGCGCCCGCACGCAGCGTCAAGCAAGCCCCCACCGCCCGCGCGTTCATTCGGGCTGCGGCGGCAGATACTCCATCTGCGCCTCGTCGTACAGCCGGTAGATCAGCGCCTGCATCGCGCGAAGATCCTCCGATTCGTCGAGCATCCGCATGCTCATGATGATCGGCGACACGAGGTTCGGATCGTCGAGCGGCTTGTAGCTGATGTCGTCGCGCTTCAGCCCGTACACGCTGTGCGGCACGACCGACACGCCCTCGCCCATCGCGACGAGGCCGAGCGCGATCTGCAGTTCGCGCGTCTCGTAGATCTTGCGCGGCTGCAACGCGCGATCGTGAAACGCCGCGAGCACCTGGTCCGCGTAGCTCGGGCGCGGCGCCTTCGGAAAGATGATCAGCGTGTCGTTCACGAGGTCATGCAGCGACAGCACCGGCTTCGCGCTGTCGAGCGGATGGCCGACCGGCAGCGCGACGATCATCCGCTCCTCGCGCAGCACGACGCGCCGCACGCTCGGATCCTCGTGGCGGATGCGCCCGAACCCGACGTCGATGCGCCCTTCCTTCAGCGCCTTGATCTGGTCCATCGTCGACATCTCGTGCAGGCTCAGTTCGACCGCCGGATACTCGCTGCGAAAGCGCCGGATGATCTTCGGCAGCATCCCGTACAGCGTCGAACCGACGAAGCCGACCGACATGCTGCGCTCGATCTTGCCGACCCGCTTCGTCATCGATTCGAGTTCGGTCGTCTGCGCGAGCAGCTGCACCGCGTGGGAATAGAAGAAGCGGCCCGCATCGGTCAGCTTCAGCGGCCGCGCGTTGCGCTCGAACAGCGGCACGCCGAGCGCTTCCTCGAGCTGCTGGATCTGCCGGCTCAGCGGCGGCTGCGCGATATGCAGCCGTTCGGCCGCCCGCGTGAAATTCCGCTCTTCGGCGACCGCGACGAAGTAGCGGAGGTGTCTCAACTCCATGTTCGAATCCTCCCGGGCAGGCGACGGATGTTCATTCGGCACCGCGCACGGCGCGGGCGCCGGCCGTCCACACCGGCCCTGTCGGCCACCTGCCTCCCGATCCCGTCACGATACCTCAGCCGGCACCGCTCCCGGCGCGAACCGCATGGCGCGCGCAGCGGCGGCGAGCGCCGCGCAAAGCAAAACGGGAAGCCGCAACGCTTCCCGTTCGTTCACCGATACCGCGCCGCGGCACCGTGTGGGCCGAGCATCACACCTCGGTCGCGTAGAGCGCGTCGCGCTGCGCGTCGCTCAGCGAGTCGAGCGGCACGTCCGGCAATTGGTAGCAGATCATCGTGCCGTACAGCTCGGCGAGGCAATTGCTGCCGGCGTCGAGTGCGTAGCCGTCCTCGCCGTCCGGCGCCGGCGGGTACACTTCGCGCCACGCGTTGATCGCGGCTTCGAGTCGCACGATGGAAACGGGTCCGGCCTTCCGCTCGGCGGGTGATGCGCTCATGGATTCCTCTGGGTTGCGCGCTCCGCGGGCCGTAGCGGCCCGGATGGAACGATGAAAACGCCGGGCGTTTCGCCGGCCGCCGCGTGTCGCGCGCGCCGGATGCCGATCCGCGCGGCGCGCCTCGCGCCGGCCGGGCCGTGGCCCGGTAGGGTCGGGCAATATAACCGGCTTTGACCCCGTGCAGGCAAAAGCCGGGCAAAAAAAACGGGAAGCGCGAGGCTTCCCGTTTCGTCGTACGTCACGCGGCCACGTGCCGCGCCCGCGTCAGCCCGCGGTTTCGCGGTTCGCCACCGGCTGCCGCTGCGCGCCGCGGCTCGCGGCAATCCACGGCGCGATTTCCATGTCTTCGTAGCGCACGAAGCGGCTCTTCTTCAGGAACCGGAAGCCGAGCCACACGACCAGGAACAGCGGAATGCCGACATAGGTCGCGGCCACACCGGCCCAGTCGATCCGGTTCGCGAGGAACGCCTGATAGTCCTGGCCGAGCGCGATCACGAGGCACAGCACGAACGCGAACAGCGGGCCGAACGGGAACCACTTCGACTGGTACGGCAGCTGGTCGAGCGCGTAGCCCTGCTTCACGTAGCCCTTGCGGAACCGGTAGTGGCTGACCGCGATGCCGAGCCACGCGATGAAGCCGGTCATCCCCGACGTGTTCAGCAGCCACAGGTACACGGTCTTGTCGCCGTACAGCGACGTGAAGAAGCACAAGGCGCCAACCGCCGTCGTCGCGTACAGCGCATTGCGCGGCACGCCGCCCGCCGACAGCTTCGCGAAGATCTTCGGCGCGCGGCCTTCGGTCGCGAGGTTGTAGAGCATCCGCGTGGACGCGTACATGCCCGAGTTGCCGGCCGACAGCACGGCCGTCAGGATCACCGCGTTCATCACGCCGGCCGCGAACGCAAGGCCCGCGTGGCGGAACACGAGCGTGAACGGGCTCACGCCGATGTCGGTCACGTCCGTCTTCAGCAGGTTCGGGTCGGTATAGGGAATCAGCACGCCGATCACGAAGATCGCGAACACGTAGAACAGCAGGATCCGCCAGAACACCTGGCGCACCGCGCGCGGGATCGTCGTGCGCGGGTTTTCCGATTCGCCGGCCGCGACGCCGATCAGCTCGGTGCCCTGGAACGAGAAGCCGGCGATCATCGCGACGCCCATCAGCGCCGGCAGGCCGCCCGCGAACGGTGCGTCGCCGACCGTCAGGTTGCCCCAGCCGTTGCTCGGCGCGCCCTTCAGAATGCCGAAGATCATCAGCAGGCCGACGCCGATGAACGCGACCACGGTGACGACCTTGATCAGCGCGAACCAGTATTCGGCTTCGCCGAAGCCGCGCACGGTCAGCGCGTTGAGCAGGAACATCACGCCGAGGAACGCCGCGCTCCACCACACGCCCGGCACGTCCGGAAACCAGTAATGCATCACGAGCTGCGCGGCGACCAGCTCCACCGCGATCGTCACGGCCCAGTTGTACCAGTAGTTCCAGCCGAGCGCGAAGCCGAAGCCTTCGTCCACGTATTTCGCGCCGTAGGTCGCGAACGAGCCCGACACGGGCATGAACGCGGCCATTTCGCCGAGGCTCGTCATCAGGAAATAGACCATCAGGCCGATCGCCATGTACGCGACCATCGCGCCGCCGGGGCCGGCCTGCGAGATCGACGCGCCGGACGCGACGAACAGGCCCGTGCCGATCGAGCCGCCGATGGCGATCATCGTCAGGTGGCGCGCCTTCAGCGCGCGATGAAGCTTGGGTGGGTTCGCTGACGAACCGGATGGGTCGGATTTCGGAAGTGCGGACATAAACGAGACGAACGTTGAGCGGGCCGGCATCCGTAGCCGGCGCATGCGAAATCGGAGCGCGGTGCGCGTCCCTGCGATGCATTCGATGCGGCCCCGATACGCGTTGCGCGGTGGGCGCCTGCGGCGAAGCGCGGATTCTACCTGATTCGTCACGGGGACAGCTCAGGTGCCGCCGCCCGCCGCCGCCGTGGAGATTTCGCAGAATCAAGGGGTTGGCCGCGTCGAACCGGGCCGCCGTCGCAGGTCGGCTCAAAAACCCCGCGCGCTGGATGGTTATCCGGTGCTCCGATCCCATCGATGTTTCGCAACCGCCCCGTCGCCATCCGCCCGATACCGCACCGGCACGCATAATCGCCGGGTAATCACGGGATTATTCAGACAATACAACCGATATCGACGATTGATTCAAATCAAATCACCCGCGTGTAAAGCGGTAACGATGCGTAATCGTTGGGAATCGCCGTATCCGCATGCATGTTTTGCATGTGCACACGAATCTCCGGAATTCGCGAGATAATGCGGCCCGATTCAAAATAAACAGCGTACGGAATCGCCAACGACGCGAAAATCCGCCGCCCGCCCCCATCGAGGATGAAGTCATTCACGCTGCCCGCCGCGCTGCGCCGCCATACCGCGTCGATCGTGGCACGCATTCTGTCGCCGCGCGGCGTACTCGTGGCGGGGATCGTGCTGCTGATGTTCAGCTGGGGGCTTTCCACGTCGCTTTTAATCGAGGCGCGGCGCGATGCATACGACCATGCGGTCGAAAATGCACGCAACCTGATGCTGCTGATCGAACGCGATATCGCGCGCAATATCGAGCTCTACGATTTGTCGCTGCAGAACGTCGTCGACGGCATTACCGATCCTGAACTGGCGACGCTGCCCCCGCGCCAGCGCCACCGGCTGCTGTTCGACCGCGCGGCGACCGGCGAGTATCTCGGGTCGATCTTCGTGATGGACGCGCACGGCAATATCGTGATCGACTCGAGCGCATCGCCCGCCCGGCAAGGCAATTTCGGCGACCGCGACTATTTCGCCGTGCATCGCGACCAACTCGCCCAGGGCCTCTACATCAGCCGGCCGTATGCGTCCCGGCTGCGCGGCGGCGCCTTGACGATCGCCCTCAGCCGCCGGATCAACCGGGCCGACGGCGCGTTCGCCGGCATCGTCGTCGGCACGCTCAGCATCGACTACTTCCGCGCGCTGCTCGACGGCCTGGCGGTCGGCAAGCACGGCAGCGCGGCGATCGTCGAGGACAACGGCACGCTCGTGTCGCGCCTGCCATTCGACCCGCACGTGGTCGGCCTCGACCTGCACAGCTCGCCGCTGTTCATCGAATCGCAGCGCGCCCGCGACGGCGCGCTGACCGGGGTCGGCGCGATCGACGGCATCCGGCGCATCTATGTTTACAAGCATCTCGCCGCCCTGCCGCTGATCGTCGACGTCGCACCCGCCGAGATCGACATCTACGCGTCGTGGCACCACCGCGCGATCTGGACCGTCGTGCTGATGTGCCTGTTCACCGGGTTCATCGCGTGGGGGTCGCTGGCGCTGTCGCGCGAACTGAAGCGCCGCCAGGTCGCCGAATCGAAGCTGTACCGGCTCGCGCACACCGATGCGCTGACGGGCCTCGACAACCGCGGCACGTTCGACACGGTGCTCGCGAAGGAAGCGCAGCGTGCGTCGCGCAGCGGCCGCCCGCTGTCGGTGCTGTTCGTCGACGTCGATCACTTCAAGGCATTCAACGACTATTACGGCCATCCCGCCGGCGACGACGTGCTGCGGCGCGTCGCGCAAACCGCGTCGCGCTGCCTGCGCCGCGACAGCGATCACGTCGCGCGCTACGGCGGCGAGGAATTCGTCGTCACGCTGCCCGACACCGATGCGCCAGGCGCGTTGACCGTCGCCGAGGGCATCCGGCGCGCGATCGCGGCGCTCGACATCGAGCACGCGAAAAGCCCGTACGGGCGCGTCACGGCGAGCATCGGCGCGGCGACCGCCACCGACGGCCGCGTGAACGCCGCGACGCTGCTGCAGCGGGCCGACGAGGCGCTGTACCGCGCGAAGTCCGGCGGCCGCAACCGCGTGCTGGAGGCGCAGCCGAGCGCCGCCGGCGCATGACATCGCCGTGACGTGGCGTGAAGTCGCACGTCGGCCGGCCGGGCCGGATGACCGCACCGTGGACAGTCCTCCCGCGTTCGGTTAGCGTGACACCTGCTGCGCATGCGGCGCGGCGCCGGCCCGCGCAGGCCGCCGTGCGCGTTCCGGCCACTCCCGTTCCGCCATGACCATCCCGTTCCCCGCCCGGCTGCCGCCGTTCCTGCGCCACGCGCTCCGCCCGCTGCTCGACCCGTACCGCCGCTACCGGCACGCGAAGCTGATCCATGCGGCGCGCGTCTCGCTCGCGATTCTCGTGTCGATCGCGCTGTCCACCGGCCTGAACGTGCCGCACGGCGAGTGGTCGACGATCACCGTGCTGATCGTCGTCGGCGGGCTGCAGCACCACGGCAACATCCGCAAGAAGGCGGCCGAGCGCGCGCTCGGCACGTCGATCGGCGCGCTCGCGGGGCTCGGGCTGATCCTCCTCTACTCGTTCCTGCACGCGCCGTTCGCGATCTACCTGCTGATGGCCATTGGATGCGGTATCTGCGCGTATCACGCGATCGGCAAGGCCGGCTACATCGCGCTGTTGTCGGCGATCACGATGGTGATCGTCGCCGGGCACGGCGACAACGAGATCGTCGACGGCCTGTGGCGCGCGGTGAACGTGCTGGTCGGCATCGCGATCGCGCTGGCGTTCTCGTTCGCGCTGCCGCTCTACGCGACCTATTCGTGGCGCTACAAGCTTGCCGATGCGCTGCGCGCGTGCGCGGCCGTGCATGCGCGGCTCGCGGGCGATCGCCAGGTCAGCGACGACGCGCACCTGAAGGAAATGGCCGCGCTGAGCGCGCTGCTCGTCCAGCTGCGCTCGCTGATGCCGTCGGTGTCGAAGGAATGCGAGACGTCGATGATGCAGCTCGAGGCGATCCAGCGCAGCCTGCGCCTGTGCATCGGTTATCTGGAGATCCTGTCGAGCGCGCTGCCGGCCCGCGACGATCTGGCCGCCCGCGAATACATGCGACTCGAAATGAAGGCGGTGAACCGGCGCATCCGCGACACGCTGGTCGGCGCGAGCCGCGCGCTCAAGTTCGGCACGCCGAGCCGGCTCGCCCCGCGCCGCCGGCCGACGGACGTGCCGCACGACGCGCCGCCGCCGCAGTTGTCCGGCTACGTGTCGATCACGGTCAAGCTGGCCGCGGAAGTCGATCAGCTGCGCGAGAAGCTGCTCGACACCGCGCAGTCGTGGAACATCTGACGTCGGCGGGGATCCGGGCTTCGCGCGTCCGTCTTTCATATACCTTTCAGATCGGCGCATCGGCATCCTGACGGCGGGCCGCCCCACCCGTCAGCCGATCCGGCCCCGGAAACACGGCCCGCGCCGGGCGCGTCGATGCCTGTTTCTGCCGCGATTTCGCACC
Source organism: Burkholderia sp. AU6039 (assembly GCF_002223365.1). Taxonomy (NCBI): domain Bacteria; kingdom Pseudomonadati; phylum Pseudomonadota; class Betaproteobacteria; order Burkholderiales; family Burkholderiaceae; genus Burkholderia; species Burkholderia sp. AU6039. Next base: position 755,658 of record NZ_NKFK01000005.1, on the reverse strand, counting down.
GGCGAGCGCGGTATTCTCCACCCGGCTCACCGCCCGCCAGGCCCGCCGCGACAGGCCCGACGACGGTTCCGCGCGAAAATCAGCCCTTGCCCCAACCTCCCGGACAGCCGATACTCGCATATTCCGCGAAATACGATCCCACCGGCTTCAATCCACGGTAATTCCTATGAGCACGATTCTCGAAAGCCTCCCGACCGGCCAGAAGGTCGGTATCGCCTTCTCCGGCGGCCTGGACACCAGCGCTGCATTGCACTGGATGAAACTCAAGGGCGCCGTCCCGTACGCATACACGGCGAACCTCGGCCAGCCCGACGAAGACGATTACGACGCGATCCCGAAACGCGCGATCGAATACGGCGCAGCCGGCGCCCGCCTGATCGACTGCCGCGCGCAGCTCGTCGCCGAAGGCATCGCGGCGCTGCAAAGCGGCGCGTTCCACATCACGACGGCCGGCGTCACGTACTTCAACACCACGCCGATCGGCCGCGCCGTGACGGGCACGATGCTCGTCGCCGCGATGAAGGAAGACGGCGTCAACATCTGGGGCGACGGCAGCACGTACAAGGGCAACGACATCGAGCGCTTCTACCGCTACGGCCTGCTCGTGAACCCGGATCTGAAGATCTACAAGCCGTGGCTCGACCAGACGTTCATCGACGAGCTCGGCGGCCGTGCCGAAATGTCCGAATTCATGAACCAGGCCGGTTTCGCGTACAAGATGTCGGCCGAGAAGGCCTACTCGACCGATTCGAACCTGCTCGGCGCGACGCACGAAGCGAAGGATCTCGAAAGCCTCGAAAGCGGCATCAAGATCGTGAACCCGATCATGGGCGTCGCGTTCTGGCGCGACGACGTGAAGATCGCCGCCGAAGAAGTGACGGTGCGCTTCGAAGCCGGCCAGCCGGTCGCGCTGAACGGCGTCGAGTTCACCGACCCGGTCGAGCTGCTGCTGGAAGCGAACCGCATCGGCGGCCGCCACGGCCTCGGCATGAGCGACCAGATCGAGAACCGCATCATCGAGGCGAAGAGCCGCGGCATCTACGAAGCCCCGGGCCTCGCGCTGCTGTACATCGCGTACGAGCGTCTCGTCACCGGCATCCACAACGAAGACACGATCGAGCAGTACCGCGAGAACGGCCGCCGCCTCGGCCGCCTGCTGTACCAGGGCCGCTGGTTCGACCCGCAGGCGATCATGCTGCGCGAAACCGCACAACGCTGGGTCGCGCGCGCGATCACCGGCGAAGTGAAGATCGAACTGCGCCGCGGCAACGACTACTCGATCCTGAGCACGAAGTCGCCGAACCTCACGTACCAGCCGGAACGCCTGTCGATGGAGAAGGTCGCATCGACGTTCTCGCCGCGCGACCGGATCGGCCAGCTGACGATGCGCAACCTCGACATCACCGATACGCGCGACAAGCTGCGCGTGTACTCGCAAGTCGGGCTGCTGACGCCGGGTGAAGCGTCGGCGCTGCCGCAGATCAAGGGCGACGAGAAGTAAGTCGCTTCGCTCGACGCCGTGCCGCATCGCTGGATGCGGTACGGTTGGGCAGGCTGGGGGGCGCATCCTCTTCGCGCACTCGGCCTGCCACTCCTTCCGCCTCTCCCCCGCCTGCCTGCTTTCCCCTCCGCAATCGCATCGCCCCGCGTGACGTACCAACGGCACGGCATCGCCACACCCGTCATGGCAAGCTGCGAGTGTTCCGATTTCTGCGCTGACTCATGACCGCCCTGACCGTCATCCACCTGAACGGCCCCATCAACAGCGGCAAGACGACGATCGGTCTCGCGCTCGCACGCTTGCTGCCCGACGCACGCTTCATCGACGGCGACGATCACGATGCGCCCGAAGACGCACCGTTCGACGTGCAGTGGGCGATCGCGCTCGAACGTCTCGTCACGCAGATCACGCACGCACGTGAGCGTCATCTGGTCATCGCCTATCCGATCGGCGAAACGGAATTCGAGCGGCTGCGCGCCGCCTGCGACGCGCGCGATGCGCGGCTGTTCATCGTGACGCTCGCACCGCCCGAAGCGGTCGCATCGTCGAATCGCGGCTCGCGTGCGCTGACGGACTGGGAGCGCAACCGGATCGCCGAGATGTATCGCGAAGGCTATGCGTCGCGGCCGTTCAGCCAGATGGTGCTCGATACGTCCGATGCGACGCCTGATGCTTGTGCGGCGCGTATCGCACAACAAGTCGCGGCGACTGAGCCGTAACCGGCAAACCTGACCGCGCCCTTCACGCCGGCACGCGGATACCTCGCAACAGCCGGCGAAAGGCAGCTTCTTCGGCCTAAATAGGAAAACGTTTACTCTCCCGCCGCTTCTTGCTAGCATCGTCCTCGATCGGCATGAGCACGTTCACGGAAAGCCGATTGCAATCCTTGGAAATCCCGCAATTACCGGCATCACTGTTTCAGCCTTCGAGCCTCATCTGCTTTCTGTATTTTGGAGTGAATCCTGCGGGCAACCGATCTCGTTTCGACGATCAGGCGCCAGAATAGGAAAACGTTATCCACAACGTGGCGCCCAGCCACGGACCATCAGAGAGAGACACCATGAAGAACAGGATCATCCCGTGCGTCGTCGCCGTTCTGTCCGTTGCGTGCCTGTCCGCGTGCGGCGGCGACGATCCGGCCAGTCCGGCCGCCGCCGCCCGCCAGCAGGCCACCGTGATGGCGCTCAGCCCGTCGAACCCGCCCGGCTCGAACTTCAACCTCGCGCCGTTCACGCTGCAGTTGCCGACCGGCTCGTCCGGCAAGGTCGACACCGTGAGCGGCTCGTCGCTCGCGGGCGGCTACGTGAACCCGACGTATTTCTACACGGACGGCAGCGACGGATCGATGGTGATGATGGACCCGACGCAGGGCTGGACGACGTCCGGCTCACTGCATCCGCGCACCGAATTGCGCGAGAACGCGATCTGGCCGACCTCCGGCACCAACCGGCTGAACGCGACGGTGGCCGTCACGCAGGTGCCCGGCCACACGACGATCGGCCAGATCTTCCAGGGCACCGGCCCGAGCAAGCCGCTGTGCGAGCTGCAGTTCACGTCGGGCGGCGTCGTGCAATTGCTGCTCGAAAGCACCAACCAGGGCGGCAAGTCGACGACCACGCCGATCACCACGGTCGGCGTCGGCCAGAAGTTCAGCTACGCGCTGAGCCTGAGCGGCACGACGATCACCGTCACCGCGAACGGCACGACCAAGACCTTCACGATGGATTCAAGCTTCGACGGCGAGAGCTTCTACTTCAAGGCCGGCGACTACGACCAGACGGCCGTGTCCGGCACGCCGCTGACGACGCCCGGCACCGTCGTGAAGTTCTATGCGCTGACGCTCACGCATAGCTGATCGCGCGGCACGACGCATGAAGCCGGACGAGCGCACGTCATGCGCGACCGTCCGGCGTTTCGATGCATACGTCGCGCTTACGAGTGATGCCGCACCCCCGACACGGCGGCTTGCCTCGCCCCCTTGCGGCTCAACATCAGCGTGACGACCGCCGACACCGCGAGCGTACCCGCCACCACGTAGAGCCCCGCCGCATACCCGCCCGTCACGTGCTTCAACCAGCCGATCGCGAACGGCCCGACGAACCCGCCGAGATTGCCGATCGAGTTGATCATCGCGATGCCCGCCGCCGCGCCGGCGCCGGACAGGAACGCGCTCGGCATCGCCCATAGCGGCGCCTTCGCGGCGCTGATCCCGATGTTGACGACGACCAGCGCGAGCACGGTCAGCAGCGCGGTGCTCGCCTGCCCCGCGAACACGAAGCCGATGCAGGCGAGCACGCACGGAATCACGACGTGCCACGTGCGCTCGCCGGTACGATCCGAATGCCGCGCCCACGCGATCATCGCGACGACGGCGGCGATGCTCGGAATCCCGGTGAGCAGGCCCGTCTGCAGCGCGGTGAAGCCGAACTGCTTGACCATCAGCGGCGCCCACAGGCCGAGCGTGTACAGCCCCGCCGACGTGCCGAAGTAGATCAGCGCGAGCGCCAGCACGCGTGGGTCGCGCAGCGCCTGCCACGCGCCGGCCGTATGCCCGGCATGCGTGTGGCGCGCATCGGCTTCGGCTTTCAGCTTCGCGACCAGCCAGTCGCGCTCGTCCGCGCGCAGCCACGCCGCCTTCGACGGCGCATCGGTCAGGCACCTGAGCACGACGAAGCCGAGCACGACCGCCGGCAGCGCTTCGACGATGTACAGCATCTGCCAGTCGGCGAGCCCGAACATCGGCGGCATCTGCATGATCGCGCCCGACAGCGGCGAACCGATCGCGGTCGAGATCGGCGCGGCCGCCATGAACCACGCGGCGGCCACCGCGCGCTGCTTCGCGGGAAACCACAGGCTCAGGTACAGGATGATGCCGGGGAAGAACCCGGCTTCGGCCATGCCGAGCAGGAAGCGCAGCACGTAGAAGCTCGTCGGCCCGGCCGCGAATGCGGACACGGCCGACACGATCCCCCACGTGATCATCACGCGCGCGATCCAGAGGCGCGCGCCGACGCGATGAAGAATCAGGTTGGACGGCACCTCGAACAGGAAGTAGCCGATGAAGAACAGGCCGCCGCCGAATCCGAACGCGGTCGGCGACAGGCCAATCGCCTTGTTCATCGTCATCGCGGCGAAGCCGACGTTGACGCGATCGAGAAAGCTGACGAAGTAAAGCAGCATCACGAACGGAATGATGCGCCACATCAGTTTCCGCGCGACGCGGGTTTCCAGATCCGCTTGCATGTGTCTCCTCCTTCGAGGTCGAGCCGTCGAGTCGTCGAGTCGTGCTCGGTGTTTGAATGCTCGCCTGCGCCGCGACGAAGCGCGTGTGCCGGCGCGCCCCGCTCGCGTCGGGCGCGCGAGTCTCGGGGCAGGAAAATCCGGGGACGATGAACAGGTGACGAACGGTTACTGGGTGCGCATGCGCGCCGCCAGCCGCTGGTCGCTGGCCGCTCTGTCGCGGCCCGCCTGCCCATCGCCGCGCTTGTCGTCAGGCGGCGACCGCCGCGTTCGCGACGCGCTCGCACACGGCCGCCGTCACCTGCGCGGTCGTCGCGTTGCCGCCGAGGTCGCGCGTATGCAGCGACGGGTCGGCCGTCACGGCCTCGATCGCCTGCATCACCCGCGCGGCGGCGGCCGTTTCGCCGAGGTGCTCGAGCAGCATCACGACCGACCAGAACGTGCCGACCGGATTCGCGAGCCCCTTGCCCATGATGTCGAACGCGGAGCCATGGATCGGCTCGAACATCGACGGATAGCGGCGCTCGGGATCGATGTTGCCGGTCGGCGCGATGCCGAGGCTGCCGGCGAGCGCGGCCGCGAGATCGCTGAGGATGTCCGCATGCAGGTTGGTCGCGACGATCGTGTCGAGCGACGCCGGCCGGTTGACCATGCGCGCGGTCGCCGCATCGACGAGTTCCTTGTCCCACGTCACGTCGGGGAATTCCTGCGCGATCTGCTTCGCGATCTCGTCCCACATCACCATCGCGTGGCGCTGCGCGTTGCTCTTCGTGATCACGGTCAGCAGCTTGCGCGGGCGCGACTGCGCGAGCCGGAACGCGAAGCGCATGATGCGTTCGACGCCGGCACGCGTGAGGATCGACACGTCGGTCGCGGCCTCGATCGGATGGCCCTGGTGCACGCGGCCGCCGACGCCCGCATATTCGCCTTCCGAGTTCTCGCGGACGATCACCCAGTTCAGGTCGTCGGGCCCGCAGCGCTTCAGCGGCGCGTCGATGCCGGGCAGGATGCGCGTCGGGCGCACGTTCGCGTACTGGTCGAAGCCCTGGCAGATCTTCAGGCGCAGCCCCCACAGCGTCACGTGATCGGGCACGTCGGGGTCGCCCGCCGAGCCGAACAGGATCGCGTCCTTGCCGCGCAGCGCATCGAGGCCGTCGGCCGGCATCATCGCGCCGTGCCGGCGATAGTAGTCGGCGCCCCAGTCGAAATCCTCGAACTCGAACGCAAAGCGGTCGCTGCCGCGGGCCAGCGCTTCCAGCACCTGCTTGCCGGCAGGCACCACTTCCTTGCCGATCCCGTCGCCGGGAATCGTTGCGATACGGTAGGTCTTCATGCGCACATCCTCGATTGATCGTCAGCGTGAAGGCACTTTACCTAACCAGGAGTGCGGGAACCGGTGCTAGACTCAAAGCATCTTTAACTTGAATTCACGAATCCCGACATGGCGGATACCGTTCAGCCGGCCGATCTCGGCTTCTTCTCGACGCTGGCCGCGTCGGGCAGCCTGAGCGCGGCCGCGCGCGAACTCGGGCTGACCGCGGCGGCCGTCAGCAAGCGGCTCACGCAGATGGAGCGGCGCGCGGGCGTGACGCTCGTGAACCGCACGACGCGGCGGATGATGCTGACGCCCGAAGGCGACGTGTATCTCGACTACGCGCGCCGGATCCTCGACCAGATGGACGAACTCGGCGAACTGCTCGGCAGCGCGAAGCAGCGCCCGAAGGGGCTGCTGCGCGTGAACGCGACGCTCGGCTTCGGGCGCAACCAGGTCGGCCCCGCGATCTCGCGCTTCGTCGCGCGTTATCCGGAGGTGTCGGTGCAACTGCAGTTGTCGGTCATGCCGCCGCCGCTCACCGACGACGCGTTCGACGTATGCATCCGCTTCGGCGAGCCGCCCGATACGCGGGTCGTCGCGCGACGGCTCGCGCCGAACCGCCGGCTGCTGTGCGCGGCGCCCGCGTATCTCGCGCGGCACGGCACACCGGCGACGCCGCACGACCTGACGCGCCACAACTGCATCGGCATCCGGCAGGGGGACGAAGGTTACGGAATCTGGCGCCTGACGAGCGGGCGCGGCGCGGCACGCCACACGGAGGCCGTGCGGATCAACGGCAACCTGACGACGAACGACGGCGAGATCGCCGTGAAATGGGCGCTCGACGGGCACGGGATCCTGATGCGCGCGGAATGGGATCTGCGCGATTATCTCGCCGACGGCCGCCTGGTCGTCGTGCTGCCCGACCATGAGACGCCGAGCGCCGACATCTATGCGGTGTATGCGCAGCGTCACCAGATGTCCACGCGGATCCGGGCGTTCGTCGATTTTCTGGCGGACGCGCTGGGGCGGTGATCGGGACGCACGAAACGACGTCCGTCGATTCAGCAGAGACCAACGTGCGGCTCGGTCAAAAGCGCCAATGTTTCCGCTATTTCGCCAAAAAATCGCCAGGATATCGGCACCTTCACATGAGCCGGCAGCGCCCGGCCGCCGCCGTCCGCTTCGCCACGGCAACCCGGCGGGATCATCGATCCGCTTGCGCGATCTCGTCGGTCAAGCGCACGCACGCACCCACGACGATTGCGAACCGTTGACCGCGCCTGACTCGACACTTGCTGATCAAGCTGCGGCCATCTGGGCGTCCACCTGGTCAACCCTGTCCGCGGCGCCCACCGTCGGCCGCCACACCCGTGCGGTGATCAGGCCCGCATGGCCGCTCACCGCCGCCTCGAAACGCTCGGCGATCCAGTCGACGAACGCGCGCACGCCGGGCGACACATGCGGCCGCTTCACGTAGACGGCCGACACCGCGATCGCGTCGGGCCGCCAGCGCGGCAGCACTTCCCGCAACCGCCCCGCGTCGATCAGCGGCTGCGCGGCGACGCGCGGCGGCTGGATCAGCCCGAGGCCATGCATGCCGCACGCCAGATACGCAGGCTCGTCGTCCACGCTGACGATCCCGTCCATCCGCACCTTGCGCACCGCCCCATCGACGACGAAATCGAGTTCGGCCGTGCGCTGGCCCTGAACGGACGACATGCTGACCGCGCGATGCACGGCCAGGTCTTCGAGCGTACGCGGCACGCCATGGCGATCGAGATACGCGGGGCTCGCGCAGGTCACGCGCTCGAGCGTGCCGAGCCGGCGCGCGACAAGCGACGAATCGGGCAGTTCGCCGAGCCGGACACTGCAGTCGATCGCATCGCCGACGCGATCGGCCGCGCGCCCGGATACCCCCAGCGTCAGCACCAGATCGGGATGCCGCGCATGAAACGCGCCGAGCGCCGGCAGCACGATCGCGTCCGCGACCGCCGCCGGCAGCTCGACGCGCAGCGGCCCGCTCGGACGCAGCGCGGCGCCGCGAATGCTGGCTTCGAGTTCGTCGACATCGGCCGTGATACGCACGCAGCGCCGGTAATACGCGTCGCCTTCGGGCGTCGCCCGCAGCGCGCGCGTCGTACGCACCAGCAAAGGCATGCCGAGCGCCGTTTCGAGCTCCTGCACGGTCCGCGTCGCGGTGGCGCGCGAAATGCCGAGCGCCTGCGCCGCACGCGTAAAGCTGTTCATTTCGACGATGCGCGTGAAGATGCGCATCGCGCGGATCGGATTGTCCACCGGACACCCCTGCATGTTTGCCGCATGCCGCGGCGCGCGCTTGCGCGCCGTGCATGCGTATCGAGGAACGCCGCGCCGTCGGCGCGGCAGCGTGGCCTCAGCCGTTCGCCGCTGCGGCGCCGCGCGCCGGTTCGTCGAGCAACTGCTGCGCCAGCGCGAGCGCGTCGTCGCGGGTGGCTGCCGCGTTCAGCGGATAGCCCCATACCTTCTCGAACGCACCCGAGAATGCGTTGAGCGCCACGCGCCGCGCTGCGTCGGGCTCGATCGCGATCATCGCAGGGATCCACTCACGCGACTGCGCGCGGTTGGCCTTGCTCCACTTCGCGAGCTGCTTGCGCAACTCGTGATCGTCCCCGCCGCGATCGTCGCCGGACGGCGCGTCGTCGGTCAGAAGAACGAACGGTTCGCGACGCGCCAGCAACGCGTCGAGCTCGGCGATCAGGCGGGCGGGGTCGGTGTGCGTCGAACCGGTGTAACGCAACCAGACAAACGGGAATTCAGTCGTGACGATTTGCATGTCGGCCTCCAGATGAGAACGATTCTCATTTTATGGATCGAGGCCTGCGGCGTCATTTATCGCCCCGGCCAACCGCTTGCTCAATCCGGCCAATCGCGCACACGTGGCGGCACGGCCTTCGTCGTTCAGCGTTGCCGGTCGGTCAGGAATTGCGTCGGCGACTTGCCGGTCGCCTTGCGGAACATCGTCACGAAGCTGCTCGCGCTCTCGTAGCCGAGATCGATCGCGATCTGGTGCACGCGGCGGCCCGCCGTCAGCATTCGCAGCGACAGCGCGACGTGCAGCCGCCGGCGCCAGTCGCCGACGCTCATCCCGAGCTCCTTCGCCGCGAGCCGCGTCAGGCTGCGCTCGCTGATGCCCACGCGCCGCGCGAGTTCGGCCAGCGGCGACTTGTCGGCCGGATCGTCGAGCAGATGGTCGATCAGCTTGCGCAGCCGCCGGTCGGCCGGCATCGGCAGGTACAGATCCTCGACCGGCGCCGCGACGAGTTCGTCGAGCAGCGTCGCCATCAGCCGCCCCTGCGGCCCGTCGACGTCGTACAGGTTCGGGAAGCTCGCCGCCTTCAGCAGCAGCTCGCGCAGCAGCGGCGACACCGACAGCGTGCAGCAGCGCGCAGGGAGGTCGAGCGCGGCGTCGGGTTCGACCAGCACCGCGTAGAACGTCGCGCCGGCCGAGCCGCGCGCCGAATGCGGGACATCGCCCGGAATCCACACCGTGCACTGCGGCGGCGCGCTCCACACGCCGCCGTCGATCTCGCAGTAGATCACGCCGCTCAGCGTGTAGAGCAGTTGTGCCTGCGGATGACTGTGCCGCTCGTGCAGCCATTCGGGCTCGACGACCGAGCCGCCGAACACGACGAGCGGACGCGGCACGTGGAAGACTGCGTCATCCGCTGCGGGATCGGTGGTCGGTGGAAGCTGGCTCATGAAACGGTAGATGAGGAGGGAAGCCGGACGCGCTGCCCGCGCGCCTTTTCGTGCTTATACCAGAAAGGGGTTGATCCGGCCGTGCCGGTGCCCGGGCGGCGTCTGCGGTCGCGCGCCGAAACGAATACAATGCCCCGATCCCCCGCCGCTGCGCCCACCTGCCGGAGCCGCCATGTTCGACCTGACCACGCTGACCACCTTCACGGCCGTCGTCCTGGGCCTGTTCCTGATTCCCGGCCCCGCCGTGCTGCTCGTGCTGAGCCGCACCGTGCAGGGTGGCCGCAAGACCGGCATCCTGACCGGCCTCGGCGTCGCCAGCGGCGACTTCGTGCACACGCTGTTCGCGGCCGTCGGCCTGTCGGCGCTGCTGATGACGTCGGCGCTCGCGTTCAACGTCGTGAAGGTGGTCGGCGCCGCGTACCTGATCTATCTCGGCGTGCGCGCGCTGATCGAGAAGCCGTCCGATCCGTCGCTGCCGAGCGTGTCGCCGGTCACGCCGCTCAAGGCGTACCTGCAGGCAATTCCCGCCGAAGTGCTGAATCCGAAGACCGCGCTGTTCTTCCTCGCGTTCATGCCGCAGTTCGTGCATCCGGAACGCGGCTCGACGTTCGTGCAGTTCGCGGTGCTCGGGCTGATCTTCGTCGTGCTCAGCTCGCTCTACACGACGCTGATCGCGTGCTCGATCCGCCCGCTCGGCCGCATCGTGAAGCGGCTCACGTGGCTCACGCGCTGGCAGGGGAAGATCATCGGCTCGATCTTCATCGCGCTCGGGCTGCGCGTGGCGGCGCAGCAGCGCTGACACGCGCGGCCGCATGACGTCTGCCGCCGCGCCCGCCGGCGAAGCCCTTTACACCGACCCGCGCCTCGTCGCGCTCTACGACCTGTTCAACGCGGGCGACCAGGACTTCGCGTTCTACGCGTCCGTGATCGGTGCCGCACGGCAACGCATCCTCGATCTCGGCTGCGGCACCGGCACGTTCGCGCGCCGGCTGGCGGCGGCTGGACACGACGCCGTCGCGATCGACCCCGCGCCGGCGATGATCGAATACGCCCGACGCCAGCCCGGCGCCGACACCGTGCACTGGCTCGCATGCGGGCTCGACAGCCTGCCGCCTGGCGCACCACCGTTCGATGCGGTCGTGATGACCGGGCATGCGTTCCAGTGCCTGCTGACCGACACCGAAATCGACGCGATGCTGCGCGGCGTGCGGCGCGTGCTCGCCGACGGCGGCCGCTTCCTGTTCGACACCCGCAATCCGCGCATCCAGCCGTGGCGTAAATGGACGCAGGAGCATTCGGCATGCAGCGTCGAGTCACGCGAAGCGGGCATCGTCGATCTTCATCATGCGGTGCGCTCGGTGGACGGTGCGATCGTGACGTTCGACACGCACTACCGCTTCCGTCGTGACGACACGGTGCTGACGAACACGAGCCGGCTGCGTTTCATCGCGCAACCCGATCTGCAGGCGCGCGTGATCGCAGCCGGATTCGCGTCGGCCGACTGGTACGGCGACTGGCAGCACGCGCCGTTCGACGAGGCGACCAGCGCGGAGATCATCGCGATCTGCCGCGCCTGAGTGCGTGCGCTGCTACCGCGTCAACCCGCCACGGGCAGCGTGTCCACCGCATACGCATGCCGCAGCGTGCGGCCCAGCACCGGATCTTCCAGCTCGACCTCGAACCGCTCGGCCGGCCGGATGCCGCCGATCGCCGCAAGCGTGCCGCACAGCATCGCGGTGCCGTCGACGAAGCGGCCGTCGTGGCGTGCGAACTGCGCGAGCAGGTCGTCCGGCGCGCGCATCGCGGTCACCTTGCCCTCCTGATACAGCACGCGCTCGCCGTCGATCGTCGCGTACGCGCGCAGCACGAGCTGATCCCAGTGCCCGGCCACGTCGTCGAACTTCCACAGCGTGTTCGCGCACGGCTTGCCGCACATCTGCTTCGACACGGTGATCCCGTAGGTCTCGACTTCACGATCGGTGTGGTCGGACGCGATGCCCACGAAGGTCTCGCCGCCGTCGCGCACCAGCACGAATTCCGCTTCGCCGCTGCTCTGCTCGCCCGATACCTGGATCGCGGGCGACGGATCGAGGCGATCGGCCGCGACGCGGTAGAACACGGGCGTCGTCGCCGGGCGCTTGACGCCGAGTTCCTCCAGTTCGCGGATGTGCTTCTCCATGGCGACCGTGTCGCGGCCGGTCCAGCCCGCGATCACGAGCGTGTCGATCGCGATCGCGCGCTCGGTGCGGCCGTCGCGACCGTCGATCGCGAACGTGATGGTTTTCATCGAATGCTCCTCGTGGCGGGCAGCGCACGCGCTGCGCGCTGCCGCCCGCCGTGTGTCGTGGATCGGCCGGGCTTACGCCGGGTCGTAGTAGTGGATCTCCAGCAGCACGCAGCCGCCGTCCGACTTGAACGGGCCGTGCCATGCGCCGGGCGGACGCACTGCGTACGTGTAGCCCTTGAACGGCGTACCGCCGTTGCCGTGCTCGTCGTTGCCGACGGTCAGGTCGCCCTCGACGAGAAACACCTCCTCCCAGTAGTCGTGCACGAACGGCTTCTTCGTATGCAGCCCGGCCGGCAGGCGCAACAGGCGCGTGCGGCTGCCGCGCTTGCGCTCGGTGTCGAGCGCGCCGGACAGGATCAGTTCCTGCGCGCCGGACGCCGGGTCATAGCCTTCCGGCAGGCGCCAGTCGCGTTGCATGTCCAGCGTATGGAATTCGTCGTGAAGCTTGTTGATGGCCATCTGTCTCTCCTGTGGCGATAGCGGGTGAGTCGGGCGCACGGCGACGCATCAGGCGGCGCGCGGCGTCGACAGTTCCTGGTTCAACGAATAACTGCCGAGCATCGAATCGACGAGATGCGACGCGCGCTGCCAGTCGTACGTGCGATACGCGTGCCCCTTCGTGACGAACGACGCGCCGGCATAGAACAGCTCGTACTGGTTGTGGCGCGACGCGAATTCGGAGCCGACCGCATCCCACGCGAGCTTGAAGAACTTCACGCGTTCTTCGGACGAACACACGGGCGACTTCTGTGTTTTCTCGATGATGCGGAGCAGGTCGGGATTCTCGAAGTCGCGCACGCTGGACGGCAGCATGATCATTCCGCCGCCGGCGAGCTCGCGCAGCGTGTTGAGCACCTTCGAATAGAGCTGCTGCGTGACGACCTGCGAGCCGTACAGCATGTTGCGGTCGGGCACGTAGAAACCGTTGACGACGGTGCCCTTCGCTTCCATCCCGTAGACCCACGCCTCGACCATCGACGCTTCGGCCGCGAGCTGGCCCAGCGTTTCGCGCACCTGCGGGAACGTATTCGTGCCGTTGACCTCGGAGATCTTCAACCCGAGCCCGACGAGGAAGCGCAGCTTCGTCATCAGCCGCACCTGGCATTGGTAGTTCTGGTACACGTGCGCGGGCGTCGCGTGGAACTGCTTCGCGCACATCGCGGTGTTGCCGGCGACGAAGATCCGCTCCCACGGCACCTTCACGTCGTCGAAATACAGCACCGCGTCGTTCTCGTCGAAGCGGCTCGACAGCGGGTTGTCGAACACCGACGTCGCGTTCTCCTCGTACGACTTGCGCGACAGGATCTTCATGCCCTTCGCGTTCATCGGCACCGCGAACGACAGCGCGTACATCTCGTCGCCTTCGCGCAGCGGCTGGATGCAGCTGCAGAACACCTCGTTCGCCATGATCCCGCTCGTCGCGAGCATCTTCGCGCCGCGCACCGTGATGCCTTCGGCATCCTGATCGACGATGCCGACCGCGAGGTACTTGTCCTCCTGCTCGTGTGCGGACTTCGACTGGTTCCCCTGCGGATTCACGATCACGTAGGTCAGGAACAGGTCGTTGTCGCGCGCATGGCGGTAGTAGTCGCGCAGCGCGCCCGCTCGCGCCGGATCGTATTGCTCGAACACGTCGGCGCCCATGAACATCCCGGAAAGACAGGATGCGACGTGATCCGGCGAACGCCCCATGAAGCCGTAGTGCAGCTCCGACCACGCTTCCAGCGCGGCACGGCGCTCGACGAGTTCGTCATAGGACGTCGGCAGTTGCCAGATCCGGCTGACGCGGTTGCCCGAGTCGGGCGAGACGAACGTCATCTTCTCGACGTTCTCGTCGCGCGCCTGGTAGTCGTACAGGCTCGCGTAGCTGCGGATCGAATTGCGGAATGCCGCGTGCGCGGTCACGTCGCCGACCGGCTGGCCGTTCAGGTAGACCTGCCGCCCGTCGCGCAGCGACGCGATGTGCTGAGTCCCGTTCTTGATCATGGTGTCCTCCAGGGTGGAATGAAACGTGGATTGCAGTCAGGCAGACGGCGCGTGCATGCCGTCGAGCGTGCGGTAGCGGCCGCCGAAGAAGATCAGCGGGCGCCCTTCCGAACGCGCGCAGTGCCGCGTCACGCGGCCGACGAAGATCACGTGATCGCCGCCGTCGTACTGCGCATAGGGTTCGCATTCGAATGTCGCGAGCGCGTCGGGCAGCAGCACTGCGCCATCGTCATCGGCTGCGTCCGCACGCCAGCCCCACTTGTCGCCGTTCGCCTTCGCGAAGCAGTTCGACAGGTGCTGCTGCGTCTCGTCGAGCACGTTGACCGCATAGCCTTCCGCGCCGGCCAGGTCGCCGAGGCTCAGGCTGCGACGGTCGACCGAGAACAGGATCAGCGGCGGATCCAGCGACACCGAATTGAACGACGCGACCGTGATGCCGATCGGCATCCCCTCCTTGCGCGGGGCGGTAATCACCGCGACGCCCGTCGCGAACATCGACAGTGCCGTGCGAAAGCGCCGCTGCTCGTCGGCGCCCGCGCCGGTTCCGGCATGGTTCTCGCTCATCTCGTCCTCCTTGGGTTGCATCGCCGGATTCCGCAGTGGAATCCGGCCCAACAAAGCACCGTTATTTAGCTTTGTTATTTAGCTTTTATTAAATGTAAACACAAAGGCGGGTTCAAGTTGTCGTAAACCCTGAATTTGAAAGCTTTGTTTGAAAGACAACCCTACTGGCGGGATGGATGTTGCGCGACGTCCGGGAATGTCCACGTACACTGCGGCTACCCTGTTCCCCGGTGCTTTCGGGCACCGCGGGAGACACCGTCTTCCGGAGCCGCATCGATGCAATCCCGTCCGATCTACATGGACTACAGCGCGACGACGCCCGTCGATCCGCGCGTGGTCGACAAAATGGTGCCGTTCCTGCACGAGCAGTTCGGCAACCCGGCGTCACGCAGCCACGGCTACGGCTGGGCGGCCGAGCAGGCCGTCGAGGAAGCGCGCGCGCACGTCGCCGCATTGCTCGGCGCCGACCCGCGCGAAATCGTGTGGACGTCCGGCGCGACCGAGGGCAACAACCTCGCGATCAAGGGTGCCGCGCACTTCTACCAGGGCAAGGGCAAGCACCTCGTCACGGTGAAGACCGAGCACAAGGCCGTACTCGATACGTGTCGCGAACTCGAACGCCAGGGCTTCGACGTCACGTATCTCGACGTGCGGGAAGACGGCCTGCTCGATCTCGATACCGTGCAGCAAGCGCTGCGCGCCGACACGATCCTGGTGTCGGTGATGCTCGCGAACAATGAAACGGGCGTGATCCAGCCGGTGGCCGAGATCGGTGCGCTGTGCCGCGCACGCGGCATCGTGTTCCATTGCGACGCGGTGCAGGCGGCCGGCAAGATTCCGGTCGACGTGAATGCATTGAACGTCGACCTGCTGACGGTGACCGCACACAAGGTCTACGGCCCGAAGGGAATCGGCGCGCTGTACGTGCGCCGCAAGCCACGCGTGCGGATCGAAGCGCAGATGCATGGCGGCGGCCATGAGCGCGGGATGCGTTCGGGCACGCTGCCGACGCACCAGATCGTCGGGATGGGCGAGGCGTTCCGGCTCGCGAAGGAAGAGATGGCGGAAGAAAGCCGCCGTGTCGGCGCCTTGCGCGACCGGTTGCTGGCCGGCCTGTCGACACTCGACGAGGTTTACGTGAACGGCGATCTCACCCGCCGGATTCCGCACAATCTGAACGTCAGCTTCAATTTCGTCGAAGGCGAGTCGCTGATCATGGGAATCAAGGGCGTCGCGGTGTCGTCAGGCTCCGCGTGCACGTCGGCATCGCTGGAGCCGTCGTACGTGCTGCGCGCGCTGGGCCGCAGCGACGAGCTCGCGCACAGCTCGATCCGCTTCACGCTCGGCCGCTTCACGACCGAAGCCGAAGTCGACAGCGTGATCGCGCAGGTGCGCGACACGGTCGGCAAGCTGCGTGAGCTGAGCCCGCTGTGGGACATGCATCTCGAAGGGGTCGACCTGAATACGATCGAGTGGGCCGCGCACTGAGCACGGCCGATGCGTCAGGCCGGCCGACGAGCGCGGCCGGTACGCGTCAGCCTTTTTCCAGGCGCGCGATCAGGTGGGCGAGATCGAGCGTCGCGCGGTCGCCATTGGTGACGAGGCGGTCGATCACCGAGCAGAGCGCCTTGAATTCGGTCTTCGTCACGCCCTCGAACAGCACGTTGTTGATGCGCTGCTGCGTATCGGCGAACGCCTTCAGCAGCTTCGAGCCGGCCGGCGTGACCGTGAGCCGCATCTTGCGCTTGTCGTCGGGGTCCGAGCGTTTGTCGATCAGGCCGAGCTTCTTCAGCTTGCCGGTCTCGATCGTGACGAATGCGCCGCTCAGGTGCAGGTGATCGGCGAGGCGATTGACGGTCACGACATCGTCGTGCGACAGATGCGAAACCGAGACGAGCAGCGAATACTGGATGCCGGTGAGGCCGATCAGCGAGCCGAAGCCGTCGCGCACCGACAGCAGGCGGGCCGCGAACGGCAGCAGCCCGTTGATCAGGTGACGAAATTCCGTGTCCGTGCCGTCGATCAGGCAGGCCGGGTTGGTAATGGTCAGAACGGACTCCTCTTGCTGCTTGGCCATGACTTCGACGCTCCGTACGGTCATGCGAATTTAGCTTTGAAACGAAATTATACGGCAAAGGCACATCCGCCCCTGGCCAGGCCCGGCCGGCGCATGTGTCCCGATTTCCCGATACAGGAGGCACGTCCATGCCCTTTCCGCTTCATCCCGCAACGGTTCGCGCGCTGCTCGAGTGCTATCTGCGCGCGAAAGACCTGAACCGGCCCGCGCTGATCGCCGACTGCTTCGCGGCCGATGCCGAACTGAGCTTTTCGCTCGCGAACGACGATATCGATTTTCCGCCGCGCGTGACGGGCGCGGCTGCGATTGCGCGCACGCTGGTCGAGGAATTCGGCGAGCGGTTCGAACGCTGCCGGACCTATTACGTTTGCACGGCACCCGAAGTCGACTCAGCGGGTGCCAGCGGGATGTCGTGGCTCGTCGTGATGCGGCAGAAAGACAATGGCGCGTTGCGGATCGGGCATGGCACGTACCGCTGGCAGTTCGCGGGCAACGGCGAAAGCGAAGACGCCGCGCGGATTGCCGCGCTGCATATTCATATCGCACGAATGGATACGATCGACGATCCGCAGTCGGTGAAACTCGATGCACTGCACGCGGCGTTCGGCTATCCGTGGCTACCGGCGCACGCATTCGCGCGCGGGCTCGCGGATGTGGCGGCTGCGCAGCCGGAGTGGGCATTCCTGGCGCCGTTTCACGAGGCAGCGGCGGCGTAACCCTTCCCGCTCAATGGCCGCGTGCCGCGTGCCGCGCGCTCCAGCTGCACGCGGCGCTCGCGCCACCGTAAGCGTCACGCTCCGTCGAGCGCCTGCCGCACCCCGTCCCAATCCAGCCCGAATCGCGCCAGATACTTGCGCAGCCGGTCCGCATCGTTCGGCTGCTTCTTGCTCTGCCGCGACACCGCGAACAGCGTGCGTCCCGCCTCCGACAAGCTTGCCGACATGCGGCACACGTCCAGCACGCGTTCGAGCTGCGCACGGTCGAACAGGTCGAGTTCTTCCGCACGCGCACCGAACACCGCATCGACACATGCATCGGGCGCACCCGCACCGCCCGGCGACGACCACGTGCGCGTCAGCCGTTCGACTTCCTGCTCGGCGAGCGCTTCGGTAATCCGCCCCGCATCGGCCAGCGTCGCCATCCGCGTGACCGATGCGGACAGCTCGCGGAAGTTGCCGGCCCACGCCGCGCGTGGCGACGCGGCGAACGCGAGATAGCGCCGCTTCGCCTCGACGTTGAACCGCACCTGCTCGCCCTGCTCGCGGCCGAAACGGTCGAGTTCGAATTCGAGGTTCGGCTCGATGTCCTCGCGCCGCTCGGCCAGCCCCGGCAGTTCGTACGTCCACAGGTTGATCCGCGCGTAGAGATCCTCGCGGAACGTGCCGGCCGCCACCATCTGCCGCAGGTCGCGGTGCGTGCCCGCGATCAGCTCGAAATCGCTGGTCGCCTCGACGTCCGCGCCGACCGGCAGGAAACGCTTCTCCTCGATCGCCTTCAGCAGCATCGCCTGTTCGTCGAGCCCGAGTTCGCCGATCTCGTCGAGAAACAGCAGCCCGCCGTCCGCCGCGCGCAGCAGCCCGGCCCGCGCCGACTGCGCGCCCGTGAACGCGCCCTTCACGTGACCGAACAGCGTCGACATGGCCGCGTCGCCGCGCAGCGTCGCGCAGTTGATCTCGATGAACGGCCCCGCGAGCCGATGGCGGCCGCGCTTCAGCTCGTACACGCGCTTCGCGAGAAACGACTTGCCGGCACCCGTCGGCCCGACCAGCAGCATCGGTGCGCGCGAACGCACGGCCACGCGCTCCAGTTGCTCGATCAGCGCGTTGAAGCGCGCGTTGCGCGTCGCGATGCCGGCCTTCAGGAACGACACCGTTTCGTCGCGTTCGCGCGTGAAACGCTGCGCGATGCGGTTGTAGCGCGACAGGTCGAGATCGATCACCGACATCGTGCCGGGCCCGCTCGGCCCTTCGTCGGTCTTCTGCGGCGGCGCCGTCTGCGCGAGACGCGCAGGCAGGTAGCGCGCCTCCGCCAGCAGGAACCAGCAGATCTGCGCGACGTGCGTGCCCGTCGTGATGTGGATCAGGTAGTCCTCGCGGTCGAGATCGAACGGGTAGGCGCGCGCGAAATCGTGCAGCGTGGCGTAGACCTCCTCGAAATCCCACGGATCGCGAATCTCCATCGGGATCAGCCGCACGTCGGTGTGCGGCGACACACGCTCGAGATCCTGCTTCACGCGGTTCGCGAGCCGCGCGTAGTTTGGCGAGTGCAACAGTTCGAGCCGGTCGATCGGCGTGTCGCGCTGCTCGCACAGCGAAATCGTCGGCCGCCAGTTGCGCCATCGGCGCTGCGAGCCGCCGCCCTGGTCGAGCACGGTACCGAGAAAACCGATCGCAACAGTCTTTCGCATGTTTATCTCATGGGATAAGAAGCGATCCTATTGTATCGACATTTCCGGATCGAGCCACCATCGGATATTCAAGCCCCATCTGCCGCTTAAAATAATTTCCCCTTTTACTTCAATGATTTGAGATTTTTTTCGAGGATCGAAACACCCGCTGGCACGCTCCTCGCTAAATAGAAAGCGCCGGATGTCCCGCTGGCCCACGAGTCAGGGTTCACAAAGCCCTGCTGGTGCGCCGCCGCCGAACCTGGTTCGTCGCGGCAGCGCATGTCGCCATGGGCAGACGAAGGCAAACGGGCGCGCAAGGCGCTTCGCCCGGGTTCGAGTCCCGGGGCGCCCTCCGTTCGGAAGCTCATAGGTAGAGCAGCCGGCGCAAGCCGGTGTGTAGCGGGTTCGAATCCCGCTCGAACACTGTCCGCAAGGACAGTCTCTTGATAGAAGCAGTACCCGCCGGTGCGGGCCGCAAGGCCCGCCGCGCGTCGGACCGGTTGCGGTTCCGCGCGATCGGCCGGACGGCCGCACGGCCCGCGCGAACGCGCACGACGACGCAATGCAGGATGCGTCGCCGTGCACGTCGACGCCGGGCCAGCGCGCCGCCCGCCCGGTTGCGTCGCCCCGCGATCCGCACGATGCGTGTCACCCGGCGGTCAATGAAGAAAAGGACAAGAATATGTGGATGCGACATGTCGTGAAAAAGAACGAACGCGCGCTGCTGATGAATGAGGGCGATTTCGTGAAGGTGCTGGAACCGGGCGTGTTCAAGGCCTTCGATCCGTTCAAGCGCCTGTCGGTGCAGACCGCGCGTCTCGACGCGCCGCTCGCCGACGCGGCACTGGCCGATTACCTGCGTCACGACGCGCCGGACGTGCTCGCGCAGCACTTCGTCGCGATGGATCTCGCCGATGATGAAGCGGGCCTGCGCTACGAAGACGACGTGCTCGTCGAGATCCTGGCGCCGGGCACGCGCCGGCTGTACTGGCGCGGCCTGACCGCGCACCGTCTCGAACGCGTCGATCTCGCGCAGGACAGCCTGCTGCCGGCCGCGCTCGTGAAGCGCATCGCGCAACCGGCGCTGCGTGCACGCGGTGTGGCGGGCCTGACGGGCGTGCTGCTGGCGCAGGTGCCGGCGTACCACGTCGGCGTGCTGAAGATCGACGGCAAGATCGAGCGGTTGCTGGACGCGGGCGTAGCGGCGTTCTGGCGCTTCAACCGCGACGTCGCGGTCGAGCTCGTCGACCTGCGTTTGCAGGCGATCGAAGTCGGCGGACAGGAAATCCTGACGCGCGACAAGGTCGCGCTGCGGCTGAACCTGTCGGCGACGTGGTGCTATGCGGACGTGCTGCACGCGTTCGGCCAACTGCAGAAGCCGGTCGAGCACCTGTACCGCGAGCTGCAATTCGCACTGCGATCGGCCGTCGGCACGCGCTCGCTCGACGAACTGCTGGAGGACAAGCAGTCGATCGACGACGTCGTGATCACGCAGGTGCGCGCCCGCCTCGGCCATTCGGGCGTGGACGTGCGCAGCGTCGGCGTGAAGGATATCGTGCTGCCGGGCGACATGAAGACGATCCTCGCGCAGGTGGTCGAGGCGGAGAAATCCGCGCAGGCGAACGTGATTCGCCGCCGCGAGGAAACGGCGGCCACGCGTTCGCTATTGAACACTGCGAAGGTGATGGAAGAAAACCCGACCGCGCTGCGGCTCAAGGAGCTGGAAACGCTCGAGCGCGTCGCGGAACGGATCGACCGCATCTCGGTGTTCGGCGGTCTCGACCAGGTGCTGAACGGACTCGTCAGCATCAAGGGCGCGTAATGCATGATCAGGCACGGCGCACGCGCGCCGTGCCTCATGAACAAAGTAGCAAGGTGATGAACATGAGTGAAATGGATTACCAGGTAATGGAACTGGCGAACGGCAAGCCGGTGAAGATGTGGACGCAAGGCGTGGCCGTTGAAGAAGAGGCGCGCGCCCAACTGCGCAACACCGCGCAGATGCCGTTCATCTTCAGCCACGTCGCGGTGATGCCGGACGTCCACCTCGGCAAGGGCTCGACGATCGGCAGCGTGATTCCGACCAAGGGCGCGATCATTCCGGCCGCGGTCGGCGTCGACATCGGCTGCGGGATGATGGCCGCGCGCACGACGCTGACGGCATCCGACCTGCCGGATTCGCTCGCGGGGCTGCGCAGCGCGATCGAACGCGCGGTGCCTCACGGCCGCGCGCCGGGCCGCCGCGATCCGGGCGCGTGGGGCGACCGCACGCCGGCCGCCGTGACCGAATCGTGGAAGTCGCTGCAACCGGGCTTCCAGCGGATCGTCGACAAGTATCCGAAGCTGGAAAAGACGAACCACTACGCGCATCTCGGCACGCTCGGCACCGGCAATCACTTCATCGAAGTGTGCGTCGACGAAGCGGACCACGTGTGGTTCATGCTGCACAGCGGCTCGCGTGGCGTCGGCAATGCGATCGGCAGCCTGTTCATCGAACTCGCGCAGGCCGACATGCGGCAGCACATCGCGAACCTGCCGGATCGCAACCTCGCGTATTTCACCGAGGGCAGCCGCCACTTCGACGACTACGTCGAAGCGGTCGGCTGGGCGCAGGACTACGCGCGCCGCAACCGGCAGGCGATGATGGACGCCGTGATCGGTGCGGCTCGCGGCGTGATCGCCAAGCCGTTCTCGGTCGACGAACACGCGGTGAACTGCCACCACAACTACGTGCAGCGCGAACGCCACTTCGGCGAAGACGTCCTCGTGACGCGCAAGGGTGCGGTGTCCGCGCAGAAAGGGCAGCTCGGGATCATTCCGGGCTCGATGGGCGCGAAGAGCTTCATCGTGCGCGGCCTCGGCAACCCGGACAGCTTCTGCTCGTGCAGCCACGGCGCGGGCCGGACGATGAGCCGTACCGAAGCGAAGCGCCGCTTCACGGTTGACGACCAGGTGAAGGCAACCCAGGGCGTCGAATGCCGGAAGGACTCGGGTGTCGTCGACGAAATCCCGATGGCCTACAAGGACATCGACGCGGTGATGGCGGCCCAGCGCAGCCTCGTCGAAGTGGTACATACGCTGCGCCAGGTGGTGTGCGTGAAAGGATAGCGCGGTGCGCGGCCGATGGCCGGCGGCCGCGCACAACGAAAGGGAAACGACAACAATGAAAACGGAAAAAATGACGACCGTGCGCAGCGCGCATCCGGTCGATCCGGCCGTGCGGGCGCGCGTGATGGCGGAGCTCGCGGAAGTCGAGCGCCGCCACGACGTGAGCGTGCTGTTCGCGTGCGAATCGGGCAGCCGCGGTTGGGGGTTCGCATCGCCGGATAGCGACTACGACGTGCGCTTCGTGTATGTGCACCGGCGCGACTGGTATCTGAGCGTCGAACCGCAACGCGACGTGATCGAGCGGCCGCTCGACGACGAGCTCGACGTCAGCGGCTGGGAGTTGCGCAAGGCGCTGCAACTGCTGCGCCGCTCGAACCCGACGCTGCTCGAATGGCTCGACTCGCCCGTCGTGTATCGCGAAGACGCGCGCTGGGCGCCGCGGCTCAGGTCGCTCGCGTCGGCGTTCTTCTCGCCGGTGCGCGGGCGTCACCACTACCTCGCGATGGCGAAGAAGAACTTTCGCGGCTATCTGCAAGGCGACACGGTGCGTTACAAGAAGTACCTGTACGTGCTGCGGCCGCTGCTCGCGGTACGCTGGATCGACATGGGGCTCGGGATGCCGCCGATGCGCTTCGCGGATCTCGTCGACGGCACCGTGCACGAGCCGGCGGTGCGCGCGGAACTCGACGCATTGCTCGCGCTGAAGATGAGCGCGAACGAAAGCGAGTACGGGCCGCGCCGGCCAGCGATCCACACGCTCGTCGAGACGATGCTCGCCGATGCCGAACACGATCGCGAATACAAGCGGCCGTGGGGTGACGTGGCGATGCTCGATGCGTTCCTGCGCGACGTGGTCGACGATCGATGAAAAACGAACGGCGCGATGCGTTTGGGTGTCGCGCCGTTTTCCGCATCCACACTCGTCCGATCAATGCAGGCCCGCAATGAACGTGCCTGCACACTACGCGTCGCCGTCACGATTGCAGCCCATTGCGGCGGTATACTCGATGCCGTTCGCCAAAGCGCGCCGCCGCATGCGCCGCAGCCTTCGACCTGCCCCGCTTGCTGACGATGCGCTTGCAGCCCGACGTCTTCCGCCCGCCCATCCACAGTCGATACGAACCGTCATGTCGCACCGCCTTTCGCTCGCCATCGCCGCCCTCCTCGCCGTTTCCCCGATCGTTGCCCAGGCTCGCCCGCTCGCGCGGCCGCCGGTCGAGCGCGATTTCAAGAACTGGTCGGTCGTCTGCGACAACGGCAACCGCTGCATTGCCGAAAGCCATGCCGACGATATCGACGACGCCCGCGCCCGCCTCATCCTGCGCGTGACGCGCGATGCCGGCCCCGATGCTCAAGCCTCGCTCGACCTCTACGCGTCGGCGCCGCTGGACCTGCGCACTGCACGCGTGGATGGCCGCCCGTTCGATGCAATGGCGGCTCAATGGCATGCGTTCGGCGGCAAGCCGGACGATGACGAAGCGCACCCGTTCCGGATCCGTACCAACGATCCTGCAACGGTGGCCGCCTGGCTCGCCGCGTCGCGCAATGCGCAACTGCTGAGCTTCGGCGATCCGGCATCGGCGCAAACCGCCCGCACGCCGTTGACGGGATTGAATGCCGCGCTGCTGCTGATCGACGACACGCAGGGCCGCGTCGGCACCGTCACGGCCCTGCTGCGCCCGGGCACCCGGCCCGCGTCGTCGGTGCCGGCCGCGCCGGCACTCCCGCCCGCCGTCACGCCGGCACCGGCCGTCGCGGACCTGTCGGCCACCGAGCAACGCCCGCTCGTCGACGCGGTGCTCGCGAAGTTCGGTGGCGACGTGAAGCAATGTGCCGCCGATGTCGAAGACGAAATGTCGGCGAGC
This sequence comes from Burkholderia sp. AU6039, assembly GCF_002223365.1. NCBI lineage: Bacteria > Pseudomonadati > Pseudomonadota > Betaproteobacteria > Burkholderiales > Burkholderiaceae > Burkholderia > Burkholderia sp. AU6039. Next base: position 731,585 of record NZ_NKFK01000005.1, on the reverse strand, counting down.
GATCGCAGGAAGGCATCGCGCGCCGTGGCGATTTCCGCCGACGAAGCGCTGGTCGCGATACCGTGCCAGACGAGCAGCATGTATAACCACACCGACCTGTGGTATCGCGTGCGACGGACGGCGCCCTACTCTCCGACGGCGATGAATTTCGGCGAGAACGCGAACGCGGGACTCGATTCGGCCTCCTTCGCGAACGAACTGACCGACGCCGGTTACGATCCCGCCAGCGCGACGCTGTCGAGCAAGGTGAGGCTGCGCAGTGCCGGCGACTGCGGATCGACCGCATCGTGGATCTTCGACGGCCGGCGCTTCATGCTCGGCGATATCGCCACGCACGGCACGTGCAACGGCCTGTTCGACGATCAGTGGCCACGCCTGTATCGACGGGCCGATGCGGCAGCCAGCCCGCGCTGACGCACCACGTCACGCGCCGACGATCGAGATCGAGAACCCGTCCCAGCCCTTCTGCCCGACCGTTTGCACGGCGGTCGTCGTGAGATTCGGTGCGGCCACGAGACGCGCGAACCCGTCGCGCACGCCGACCACGTCGGGTTCGTGATTGTCCGGATCGGCCACGCGCCCGCCGCGCACGACGTTGTCGACGACGATCACCGTGCCGGGCCGCGACAGCTTCAGTGCCGCGTCGAGATAGGCCGGGTTGTTGTCCTTGTCGGCATCGATGAAGATGAAATCGAACGGCGCTTCGCCCGCGTCGATGAGCCGCGCGAGGCTGTCCTTCGCGCTACCGACCACCACCGTCACGACTTCCGCGAACCCGGCACGCGCGATGTTCTGCGTCGCGACCTTCGCATGCTCCGGATTCAGTTCGAGCGTCACGAGCGAGCCGCCCGGCGGCAACGCGCGCGCGAGCCAGATCGTGCTGTAACCGCCGAGCGTGCCGACCTCGAGAATCCGCCGTGCGCCGCGGATCGTCGCGAGCAGTTGCAGCAGCTTGCCCTGGTTCGGCGCGACGTTGATCGCGGGCAGACCCGCTGCGTCGCTCGCCGCGAGCGCGGCGTCGAGCACGTCGTCGGACGGCACGAGCGTCGCGGAGAAATACGCATCCACCTGGTTCCAATGATCCTGATTCATCGAGCGCCCCTTGTTTGCGGAACAGGCATTTTATGCGCCGCCCTGCCATAAGCAACAAACCATTCGTTCTAAAGGCAGTGGCGCACGTGCTCCTATAATCGCTCGACCACCACAACAACAGACGGAGCACCCATGACCGATCAGGCCGCATCGAACTGGCGCCTCGAAACCATCGCCGTACACGGCGGTTATCGTCCCGACCCGACCACGCGCGCGGTCGCCGTGCCGATCTACCAGACCGTTGCGTACGCATTCGACGACACGCAGCACGGCGCCGACCTGTTCGACCTGAAGGTCCAGGGCAACATCTACACGCGGATCATGAACCCGACGACGGACGTGCTCGAGCAGCGGATCGCCGCGCTCGAGGGCGGCATCGGCGCGCTGGCGCTGGCCTCGGGACAATCGGCCGTCACGTACGCAATCCAGACGATCGCCGAAGCCGGCGACAACATCGTGTCCGCGAGTTCGCTGTACGGCGGCACCTACAACCTGTTCGCGCATACGCTGCCGCAATACGGGATCACGACGCGCTTCGCCGATCCGCGCGACCCCGCGTCGTTCGAGCCGCTGATCGACGCGCGCACGAAGGCGATCTTCGCGGAATCGGTCGGCAACCCGCTCGGCAACGTCACCGACATCGCCGCGCTCGCGGAAGTCGCGCATCGCCACGGCATCCCGCTGATCGTCGACAACACGGTGCCGTCGCCGTATCTGCTGCGCCCGTTCGAGCACGGCGCGGATATCGTCGTGCATTCGCTGACGAAGTATCTCGGCGGGCACGGCACGAGCCTCGGCGGCGCGATCGTCGATTCGGGCAAGTTCCCGTGGGCCGAGCACGCGGACCGCTTCAAGCGGCTGAACGAGCCCGACGTCAGCTATCACGGTGTCGTCTACACGGAAGCGTTCGGGCCGGCTGCCTATATCGGCCGCGCACGCGTGGTGCCGCTGCGCAACATGGGCGCGGCCATTTCACCGTTCAATGCGTTCCAGATCCTGCAAGGCATCGAAACGCTGGCGCTGCGCGTCGAGCGCATCAGCGACAACGCGCTGAAGATCGCGCAGCACCTCGCGCGCCACGAAAACGTCGAATGGGTGAACTATGCGGGCTTGCCCGATCACCCGGACCATCCGCTCGTCGCGCGCTACCTGTCGGGCCGCGCGCCGGGCATCCTGACATTCGGCGTGAAGGGCGGCCGCGACGGCGGCGCGAAGTTCCAGGACGCGCTGAAGCTGTTCACGCGGCTCGTCAACATCGGCGACACGAAATCGCTCGCGACGCACCCGGCATCGACGACGCACCGGCAACTGTCGCCCGCCGAACTCGCGAAGGCCGGCGTGAAGGAGGAAACCGTGCGGCTGTCGATCGGCATCGAGCATATCGACGACCTGCTCGCCGATCTCGACCAGGCGCTCGCGCAGCTTTGACGGAAACGGGCGCGCCGGCTTGCCGGTGCGCCCTGCCTCGAATGTGTTGACCTTGAAGCGGCTTCAAGGTGTTCAATCCCCGGATGGTGCCGGGGTAACGCCCGGCGTGTACGAACCACCCGTACCAAGCAGCCGGATAGCCAGACGCTGAGCCCGCTGCGGTACGCCAACCGTCCGAGAGGCTTCATGACACCGACCGCGAAGCTCGCGCTGCTCACGTTACCGCCCTTGCTGGCGGCCTGCTTCGGCGCCCTCGCGGCCGCCTGGCGCGCACCCGGCCCGAAAACGTCGAGCGTCATCCAGCATTTCACCGGCGGCATCGTGTTCGCGGCCGCCGCGCTCGAACTGCTGCCGCAGGACCGCGCACATGCGCTGTTTCCGGTCGTCGTCGGCTTCGTGCTCGGCATCGCGCTGATGCTCGCGATCCGTGCGCTGTCGGGCGCGATCGAGACGCGCTTCGAGGAAGCGCGGCTGCCCGTGAGCCTGATCATCGTCACCGCGATCGACCTCGTCATCGACGGCCTCGTGCTCGGCATCGCGTTCTCCGCCAGCGACGAAAGCGGCATCATCCTGACCGTCGCGCTGACACTCGAAGTACTGTTCCTCGCGCTGTCGGTCAGCGCGGCGCTCGCGGCCGCCGGCATCGGCCGCCTGCTGTCGATCGTCGTTCCGGTCGGGCTCGCGGCGCTGCTGAGCATCGCGGCCGTGGCCGGTAACGCGGCATTCGCAGGACTCCCATCCAATATCTACGCAGCGCTGCTCGGGCTCGGCACCGTCGCGCTGCTGTACCTCGTCACCGAGGAACTGCTGGTCGAAGCGCACGAGGTTCCTGAAACGCCGTTCGCGACCGCCGCGTTCTTCATCGGCTTCATCGTGTTCTTTCTGATCGAAGGATCGGTGAAGGCCGGATAAGCAGGCGCGGCCGCGCGCCGGCTACCACGTCGTCGCGCCCGTCGGATACGGTTCGACGATGCGCGTACCGTTGACGGCCGTCACGCCTTCGCTGCGCAGCGCGGCCCACAGGTCGATCGCATGCTCGCGCGATTTGCGGCTGCCGTCGTCGGTCAGCACGTTCAGTGCGATCACTTCGTCGCGTGTCGTCAGTTGCAGCTGCTCCTTCAGCTTGCGTGACTGATGCGACGCGGTGCGGACGTCGCCGAGCACGATCCGCTTCTCGGCGAGCGTCGAATCGCCGCCCGCATTCGCCGGCACGAACGTCAGCCGGCCGTTGTCGACCTCGCATTGCCCGCGCGTGAACGTCGCGCTCCACTCGCCGGCCGGCACGGCCGCGAACTCGCAGCGCATCCGCTCGTTCGCGCGCCGGCCGACGTCATGCGCCGACGCGTGCGACAACGCCCGCTCCGGCCAGCCGGCCGCAATCGCGGCCGTCGACATCAGGCACGCCGCGAGCACGATTCCTTTCGCGAAATGGCGCATGGCACTCTCCTCTTCGTGTGAGGTTGCGGCCAACGGGCATCGTGCCGGCCGGCCGCGAATGAACGATCAACGCACCGCGAAACGGTTGTCGTGCGCATCGACCAGCGGTGCCATCTCCCCGCGATGCACCGTCGCGCGATGGATCTCCTGGTTGCGCGCGACGGCGGCCGGGCTCGCCGGGTAGTCGTGATTCGGGCTCGGGATCACGCCGTCGTGGCGCGCACGCACCAGTTCCTGGCGGACCTCCTGCCGGGTCTTCTGCTGCGCGGCCGCTGCCTGAGACAAGGCCGCCATCGACAGTACGGCAGCGGCGACGACGATCATCGGTCGCGGAATGTTCATGTTGTTCGCTCCTTGCTGGAAATCCGTGACGGGAGCGTTCACTTTGAGCCGGCAGCGGTGCGGAATCGTGATCGCAGCATGACGGTTTCGTCACCACCGCGACCTTCCCTACATCGCACTACGAATGAAAATACATGACGCGTTTCCGCACGCATGACGCGGCGATGACATTTTTCTCATTTGTCCCTCACCTTCACGATCCGAATGCTTTCCAGAATCGGCAGCGCCATCGCGACAATCCGCGCCCGCCTGCACCCCGCGCGGCACGGAATCGACCGATGCACGAAACGATCATCTTGAATTCCAGGGGAAAACCATGAAAACTCCAGTTCGGCTCGCCATGATGTCGGGTGCGCTGCTCGCGACCACGCACGCGGCACACGCATCGGAAGTCACGTTATACGGCCTGTTCGATACGTCGCTGACGTACGTATGGAACGCCAGCGCGGACGGCAAGAATCTCGTCGGCCTCGGCAACGGCAATCTGCTCGGCAACCGCTTCGGCGTGAAGGGTGCGGAAGACCTGGGCGGCGGGCTGAAGGCGATCTTCACGCTGGAAAACGGCTTCAATCCGAACACCGGCACGCTCGGGCAAGGCAACCGGATGTTCGGCCGGCAGGCATTCGTCGGCCTCGACAGCGCGCGCTGGGGCACGCTGACCCTCGGCCGCCAGTACGACGCGCTCGCGGATGTCGCGTGGCCGGTCACCGGCGACTTCTACTTCGGCAGCGTCTACGCGACACCCGGCGACGTCGACAACTACGACACGTCGTCGCGCACCGACAACGCGGTGAAATACACGTCGCCCGTGATCAACGGACTCCAGTTCGTCGGCATGGTTGCGCTCGCCGGCGTGGCCGGCAAAAGCGGCGCCGGGCAAACCTGGTCGGCCGGCCTGTCGTACAGCAACGGCCCGGTCGACGCGGCGGGCGGCTATTACTACGCGGCCAATCGCTCGTCGCTCGCCAACGGCATCCGCACCGGCTGGAATGGCACGTCCGACGGCACGTTCGACGGGTCGCTGGTCAACGGCGGCTATATCTCCGCGAAATCGATCGGCATCGCGCGCGGCGCGTTGCGCTACAACTTCGCGCCGTTCGCGGTCGGTATCGACTACAGCAATGCGCTGTACAAGGCCGATGCGATGTCCGCGTTTCGCAGCACGCAGAAGTACGACACCGCGCGCGGCTTCTTCAACTATCAGGCGACACCCAGCCTGCTCGTCGGCGTCGGCTACAGCTACACGCGTGCCCGTGGCGATACGGGCGCGACCTACCATCAGGTGTCCGCCGGCGCCGACTACGTGCTGTCGAAGCGCACCGACCTCTACGCGGTCGGGGCATGGCAACGCGCAAGCGGCGAACAGCGCACGCTCGACGGCGGCACGCAAACGGCGCAGGCGTCGATCGGGTCGTATGGCTATGGCGGAACGCGCACGCAGGGCATCGTCAATCTCGGGTTGCGCCACCGGTTCTGACCACGGCGGCATGACGCGCGCCACGTGACGAAAATTTCATGTTCCGATCAGGTTCGCGAAGCGTCGCCTCGCTACGATCGGAAACGTGACGGGCAGCGCCCGTTCCAGACCACGCAAGCGAGTCGCTGCCGCACGGCACGTCACGCGTTAGGCCCGGACACGTCGAGTGCCGGGCCTTTTTTTGATCGCGCGCCGACGATCAAGGCGTTGAATTGCGTTGCGGGAACAGGCAGTTATGCGTCTTCACATACAGATTCGGATTGCCGCAGCGATGCCCGGCGTAATCGATCTGCTCGCCGGGCATGAGATCGGTCGGCACCGGCTTTTTCGCGGCGGCCGGTGTGGCCTGCGAAGTCGGCGTGGTGCCGGAACGCGTCGATGTGCAGCCCGCGAACAACGGGACGATCAGGACTGCGATCAAGGCTAGGCGAATGGCGGGACGGGGCACTTTTCAAGTCCAGTGTGAAAGTCAGAACAAGGCCGCCCGCGTTCCATACAGCTATCGCGAACGGCATGAATGCCGCCAGCCACACGGGCCATCGGCAACCTTCATGTTCCGCTTCCGGCTCATCGCGCCCATGACGCGAACATGACGAATCCGTCATGCCGGTCGCGTCCGAACGGCGCCTCTCCTCATCACGCAATCTGACGCATTTTTCATCTCGCGATCACGATCACGCACGGCTGCTTTCGCATACTGGGTCCATGGTTCGCCACCCGGCGGCCCTGATCAAGGAGAGCACTCGATGAAAACCGCAAAATTCGCCGCACTGTTCGTCACCGCCACGCTGTCGCTCGGCATGGCCACGCAGGCCGCATCCGCGCAGACGCAGACGCAGGGCAAGACCCGCACGCAGGTCGTCAATGAACTGAAGCAGGCGCAGCACGACGGCGTCGTGCCGGTGAGCAAGACGCAGTACCCGCCGACCGGCGAGCTCGTCGCACGCAACAAGGAGCTGCATGGGATTTCGGTGCATGGCGGCGAGAAGAAGCCGCAGCCCGACAACCACGACAACCTGACCGCGCAGAAATGACGCTCGGTCATCCGACCGCAGGCAGCGCGCCACGCGCGGCCGCCTCATGGCGAACGCGCGGGCATGCCCGCCGGCGGTGTCAGGTAGGGAGGGCCGCCGGCCGTTTCAGCTCGGCCGGCCGGCGCGGAAAACGCAGCCAGAAGGTCGTGCGCCGGCCCGGGTCGCTGTCGACGCCGCATTCGCCGCCGTGGTTGTCCATGATCGAGCGGACGATCGCGAGCCCCAGCCCCGTCCCCTGCGCCGAGTTGTGCCGGGACGGATCGACACGATAGAAGCGCTCGAAGATCTTTCCGACGTGCTGGGCCTCGATGCCGGGCCCCGTATCCGACACGGCGATCGTCGTCGCACCGCCCTGCTCCACGCAATCGATCGTCACGATGCTGCCGCGCGGCGCGTAGGCCAGCGCATTCGACAGCAGGTTGCTCAGCGCGCGCTGGTACAGCGTCAGATCCGCATCGACCCACGCATGGCCGTCGACCTTCACCGTCACGCCGGCATCCTCCGCCAGCGGCTCGTAGTAGCCGGCGACGCGCCCCGCCTCTTCCGACGCATCCAGGCGCCGCACGCTGATCGACGTGCCGGCCTGTTCCGAACGCGCCAGGAACAGCATGTCCTCGATCATCCGCGACAATCGCTGGTATTCGTCGATGCTCGACTCGATCACGTTCCGGTATTCATCCGCGCTGCGCGGCTGCGACAGCACGACCTGCGCGGCCGCCTGCAGGTTCGTGAGCGGCGTGCGCATGTCGTGCGCGAGATTCGACGAGAACTGGCTCAGCCGCGTGAACGACTCGTTCAACCGCTCGAGCATGCCGTTGAACGCGTGCTCGAGCTCCTTCAGCTCGCCGGCCGTATCGAGCGCCGGCAGCGGATGGGCGAGCCGGCTCGTCGACATCTGTTCGGCACGGGCCGCGAACCGCCGCAGCGGGCTTAGCCCGAGCGCCGCGATGCCATATGCGATCGCTGCCGCGAGCACCACGCCGAACACCTCGATCACGACGATCGTATAAGCGTGCGTGCGCAGCAGCAGCACGTCGGCGCTGCGGTCGTACTGCACCACGACGCGCACCACGGGCGCACTTGCGCCTGCACCGGCAAGCGGCACATTCGTCACCAGATACTGCTGCCGTGCGCCGGGCGGCGCGACGCCGACCGGCACGCGCCCTGCATTCAGCGACATCAGCGGCGCAACGAGGCGGAAGCCGGGCGTGCCGACCAGGCGCGCGCCCGTGGCATCGAAGATCGCGAGATCCATGTTCGGATGACCGTGCAACTGGTCGATCCAGATGTCGGTGTTGCGCGCGACGTCGGCCGTCGAGCGCGCTTCGGCCAGATGCGCGCCCAGCGCGGCGGAGATGCCGGCCATCTGCTCGGCCGCCGTCGTGTCGACGCGATTGCTCAGCGCCTCGTACAGCGCGACGCCGCTCGACGCGAGGATCACCGACGTCGACAGGATGATCAGCGCGGTCAGGCGTCCGCGCAGCGTGCGCGGCAACAGGCGCGCGATCATGCCGCGCTGCCGCCGCGCGCCTCGAGCACGTAGCCCATCCCGCGCACCGTATGGATCAGCTTCGGGTCGTATGCGTCGTCGATCTTCGAGCGCAGGCGCCGGATCGCCGAATCGACGACGTTCGTGTCGCTGTTGAAATTCATGTCCCACACCTGCGACGCGATCGTCGCGCGCGGCAGGATCTCGCCCTCGCGGCGCATCAGCAGCCACAGCAGCGCAAACTCCTTCGCGGTCAGCAGGATCGTGTCGCCCTGCCGGGTGGCCTTGCGGCGCGTGAGATCGAGTTCGAGATCGGCCACGCGCAGCGTGTTCGAATCGCGCGGCTGGCCGCGCCGCAGGATCGACTTGATACGCGCGGTCAGCTCGACGAAGTCGAACGGCTTCGCGAGATAGTCGTCGGCGCCGAGCTCGAGGCCCTTCACGCGATCGCCGACATCGTCGCGCGCGGTCAGGAACAGCACCGGCGTCGACTTGCTGCGCCGCAGGTTCTGCAGCAGCGTCCAGCCGTCCTGCCCGGGCAGCATCACGTCGAGCACGAGCAGGTCGTACTCCTCGGTCTCGGCCTGATGCTGGCCCGTGATGCCGTCCTCGACCCAGTCGACGACATAGCCGGCTTCCGTCAACCCCTTGCGCAGGTACGCGCCCGTCTTCGGTTCATCTTCGACAATCAGAATTCGCATCACGCATTACCCTTGAAGAAACCCAGCCGGCGCAACACGCCCGAGCCGAAGCCACCGCGCAACGCCGCGCGCCACGACACCGCATGGCTGACACGGTACAGCACCGGCAGCACCAGCAGCGTCAGCGCCGTGGACGACAGGATACCGCCGATCACGACCGTCGCGAGCGGGCGCTGCACCTCGGCGCCGGTGCCGGTCGCGAACGCCATCGGCAGGAAGCCCAGCGACGCGACGAGCGCGGTCATCAGCACCGGCCGCAGGCGCGTCAACGCGCCTTCGCGCACGGCCGCCTCGAGCGGCATCCCTTCGTCGCGCAGGTTGCGGATGAACGAGATCATCACGAGCCCGTTGAGCACGGCCACACCGGACAGCGCGATGAAGCCGACCGCCGCCGTGATCGACAGCGGAATCCCGCGCAGCCACAGCGACACCACGCCGCCGCTCAGCGCGAATGGAATGCCGGTGAACACGAGCAGCCCGTCCTTCACGTTGTTGAACATCACGAACAGCAGCACGAACACCATGAACAGCGCGAGCGGCACGACCAGCTTCAGGCGCTCGCTCGCGCTTTGCAGCTGCTCGAACTGCCCGCCCCACGACACCCAGTAGCCGGCCGGCACGCGCACGTCCTGCTGCAGTTGCTCGCGCGCGTCGGCAACGAACGACCCGACGTCGCGCCCGCGCACGTTCGCGCTGACGACCACGCGCCGCTTGCCGTCCTCGCGGCTGATCTGGTTCGGGCCCGGCGCGACGTCGATCGTCGCCAGTTCCGCGAGCGGCACGTACGGCGCCGCCGCGAGCGGTGCGCTGGCGCCGGCCGCCGGTGCGGGCAGCGCGATCGGCAGCCGCTTGATCGCCTCGATGTCCGAGCGCAGCTCGTCGGGCAGCCGCACGACGATGTCGAAGCGGCGGTCGCCCTGGAACAGCGTGCCGGCCTTCTGCCCGCCGACGGCCGCGGCCACCGAGTCCTGCAGATCGGCCACGCTTACGCCATAGCGCGCGAGCTTGTCGCGATCGAGGTTGACGGTCAGCACGGGCAGGCCGGTGGTCTGCTCGACCTTCACCTCCGACGCGCCCGGTACCTTCTGCAACGCGGCCGCGATCTGCTCGCCGGTCTGGTTCAGCACGGCCATGTCGTCGCCGAAGATCTTCACGGCGACGTCGCTGCGCACGCCCGAGATCAGTTCGTTGAAACGCAGCTGGATCGGCTGCGAGAACTCGTACGCGTTGCCCGGCAGCTCGGCGAGCGCTTCCTCGATCTCGCGCACGAGCTGGTCGCGCGGCTTCTTCGGGTCAGGCCACTGGTCGGCCGGCTTCAGCATGATGTAGCCGTCCGACAGGTTCGGCGGCATCGGGTCGGCCGCGATCTCGGCCGTGCCGGTCCGCGCGAACACGCGCTCGATCTCGGGGAAGCGCGCCTTCAGCGTCTTCTCGATCGCCTTCTGCATCTCGACCGACTGCGACAGGCTCGTGCCGGGAATCCGCAAGGCGGCCACGGCCAGGTCGCCTTCGTTGAGGCTCGGGATGAACTCGCTGCCGAGCCGCGTGGCCAGCCCGAGCGTGGCGAGCACGATCACGCCCGCGCCGACCATCACGCGCGCCGGACGCGTCATGAATGCGGCGAGCGCCGGCTCGTACGCGCGCCGCGCCCAGCCCATCAGCCGGTTCTCCTTCTCCTCGACACGCTCGCCGATGAACAGCGCGACGGCTGCCGGAATGAACGTGACGGTCAGCACCATCGCGGCCGCGAGCGCCATCACGACGGTAATGGCCATCGGGTGGAACATCTTGCCCTCGACGCCCGTCAGCGCAAAGATCGGCAGGTACACGACCATGATGATCAGTTGCCCGAAGATCAGCGCGCGACGCGCTTCCTGCGACGCGCCGAACACCTCCGCGAAGCGCTCGTCGCGTGTGAGCGGCCGGCCGGCGGCAGCCTGCGCGTGCGCGAGCCGCCTCACGCAGTTCTCGACGATCACCACCGCGCCGTCGACGATGATCCCGAAGTCGAGCGCGCCGAGGCTCATCAGGTTCGCGCTCACCTTCGCGTTCACCATGCCGGTGAAGGTCATCAGCATCGACAGCGGGATCACGAGCGCCGTAATCAGCGCCGCGCGCATGTTGCCGAGGAACAGGAACAGCACGGCGATCACGAGGATCGCGCCTTCCAGCAGGTTCTTCTTCACCGTCGCGACGGCCTTCTCGACCAGCACGGTGCGGTCGTACACGGGAATCGCCTTCACGCCGGACGGCAGCGTGCGGTTCACGTCCTCCATCTTCGCGGCGACGGCCTTCGCGACCGTGCGGCTGTTCTCGCCCATCAGCATGAAGACCGTGCCGAGCACGACCTCCTCGCCATCCGACGTCGCCGCGCCGGTGCGCAGCTCGCGGCCGATGTCGACCAGCCCGACGTCCTTCATCCGCACCGGTACGCCGCCGACGTTGGTCAGCACGATGCTGGCGATATCGTCGACGGTGCGCGCCTGGCCCGGCACGCGCACCAGATACTGCTCGCCGCGCTTCTCGATGTAGCCCGCGCCGACGTTGTCGTTGTTGCGCTCCAGCGCGCGCACGACGTCGGCGAGCGTCAGCCCGTATGACATCAGCTTCGCCGGGTTCGGCGCGACGCGGTATTCCTTCACGTAGCCGCCGATCGAGTTGACCTCGGTCACGCCGCGCACGTTGCGCAGCTGCGGCCGGACGACCCAGTCCTGCAGCTCGCGCAGGTCGGCCGCCGTATAGCGCGTACCGTCAGGCTTGCGCGCGTTGGCGTCGGCTTCGACCGTCCACAGGTAGATCTCGCCGAGGCCCGTCGACGTCGGCCCCATGGCGGGCGTGATACCGGCCGGCAGCTTGTCCTTCGCTTCCTGGATGCGCTCGTTGACGAGCTGCCGCGCGAAATAGATGTCGGTGCCGTCCTTGAAGATCACCGTGACCTGCGACAGCCCGTAGCGCGAGATCGAGCGCGTCTGCTCGAGGCCCGGCAGGCCGGCCATCACAGTCTCGACCGGATAGGTGATGCGCTGCTCGGCCTCCAGCGGCGAATAGCCGGGCGCGGCCGTGTTGATCTGGACCTGTACGTTGGTGATGTCAGGCACCGCGTCGATCGGCAGCTTCTGGTAGCTGAACACGCCCAGCGCGGCCACGGCCGCGATCGCCAGCATCACGAGCCAGCGGTGCGCAATCGCAAAGCGGATCAGGCGCTCAAACATGACGGGATTCCTTGAAACGGGGCACGGTCACCTTCGACGGACGAGCCGCCCGGCCGGTCACCCGGCGGGCCGGAAAGCGGGCCGCATACCGGGCCGCGAGGCGTGCAACGGCACACACGTAGCGCTCATTCATGTTCCGCGCTCCCCTTGCCGAGTTCGGCCTTCAACACGAAGCTGTTCGACGCCGCATATTCCTGGCCCGGCTTGAGCCCCTTCAGCACTTCGGTCGCCCGTTCGTCGCGCCGGCCCGTTTCGACGGCCTGCGCGACGAAACCCTTCGACGAGCGCACGAAGACGGACGGTGCGCCGTCGACGTCCTGCAGCGCGTCGCTCGCGACCGCGAGCGGCACACTCTGCTTGCCCGCGTCGACCGACACGTTCACGAACATCCCGGGCCGCCACACGCCGTCCGGGTTCGGCAGCACGACGCGCGCCGGTGCAGTGCGCGTCTGTTCGCCGAGCAGCGACCCCACGTACGCGATCGGGCCGCTCGAGCGCGATTCGAACGCGGTCGCGATGACCGTCGCATCGCGGCCGACCCGCACGTCGTTCAACCGCTGCGCCGGCACGGCCATCTCGGCCCATACCGTCGAGAGATCAGAGATCACGAACATGCTGGCATCGGCGGCAATCGCTTCACCCGGCGTCGCGTGCTTCTCGACGATCGTGCCCGCGAACGGCGCGCGCAGTTCGTAGCGGTTCAACGCACCCGCGCCGACCGGCGCGTTCAGCGCGGCGAGCTTCTGTCGCGCGTTCTGCACGGCGATCTCGGCTTCACGCAACTGCACCTGCGCCTGCTGGTAGTCCTGCTCGGCCGAGATGCGCTCCTTCCACAGCGTGCGCTCGCGCTCGTAGGTCGCGCGGGCGCCCGACAGCCGGCGTTCGGCCGTCAGCAGCTCGCTGCGCCGGTCGGCGAGATCGGTGCTCGCGATCACGGCCAGCACCTGCCCCTTCGCGACGTTCTGCCCGAGCGACACCGACACCTGCTCGACGATGCCGGCCACGCGCGGCACCACGTGCGCGGTGCGATCCTCGTTGAACTTGATCTCGCCCGGCAACTGGAACGGCGTCGCGATCTGCGCGGGGCCGGCCTTCGCCAGCGCGATCTTCGAGGTCGCGAGCTGCGCGTCGGTCAACGCGATCGCGCCGTCGGCGCGGGCGAACGGGAACGATGCCGACTCATTGCCCGCCTTCACGTCGATCGTCGCATCGAACACGTGCGGCTTGCCGATCGACTGCGCGGACACGAACTTCTGGCCGGCCGCGTCGAAACGCAACGGCTCGTGCGTGCGGTCGTAGCGAACCAGCGTGCCGGACACGGTGACGCCCTTGTCCGCCGGCTTGCCGTCGACGAACGGATAGACGATGAGGCGCGCGTCGCCGGGTTTCTCCGTCATCACGATTTCGACGGACAGCTTGCCGCGCTTGAGCACGACACCGCCGCGCTCGCCGGTGGCTTCGGTGGATGAAGCGGCAACGGCCGCCGATGCGGACGCGCCGTCGCCGCCGCCGTTGCGCGTGACGCCGAGTGCGCCGATGACGATCCCGGCGCTGCCGAGCACGACCGCCGCGATGATCAGGATTCTGTTGCGTGACATGGTGATCCTTCAGGTAAAAGAGGCGTCCGTTGCGCTATTGCGCGACCGGTGCAAGCGATGCGAGCGGCGTACCGACGAGCCGGCCGATGTCGGCGCGGGCCGTATGGGCATCGGCGAGCGCGCGCACGTATTGCGACTGGCCCTGGAACAGCGTGCGCTGCGCGTCGAGCACGTCGAGGAAGCTGAACTTCCCGAGCTCGTAGCCGCGCGACATCGCGTCGAGCGCGAGGCGCGCGGCCGGCAGGATGTCGGCCTTCAGCCGCTGCGCTTCCTGCGCGGCGGCTTCGAAATTCGCGTACGCCTGCGTGAGGTCCAGCCGCAGCCGCGTGCGTTCGCGATCGAGATCGGCATTCGCGCGCGCGGCCTTGTGCGTCGCCTCGAGCAGCGCGCCCTTGTTCGTGTTGAACAGCGGAATCGGGATCGACACACCGACCACCGCCTGGTTGTCCGGCACGCCGCCCGTGGTCACGCGTTTCACGCCGGCACTGATCGTCACGTCCGGAATGCGCCGCGCACGTTCGAGCGACACGGCCGCGTTCGAGCGCAGCATCTCGGCGCGCGCGATCCGTGCCAGCGGGGAATCATCGAGCTGCGCGGTCAGCGCGGACAGCGGCTCGACCGGCGGCACGGCTTCGAGGTCGCCCTGCACGGCAAGCCCGCCATCGCGCGCCTCGCCCATCACCGCGTTCAGCTTCTCGCGCGCGACCTCGACACGGCCGCGCGCCGTCACCACTTCGATCTGCACACCGGCCGCCGCCACGTGCGCCTTGGTCGCCTCGACCGGCGACACCTTGCCGGCCTGTGCCCGGCGGCTCGCGAGATCCGCGGAGCGCGCGGCGATCGCGGCCGATTCCTCCGTCACCTGAAGCTGGCGCTGTGCGGCGAGCAGCCCGTAGAACGCGGCGATCACGTCGGCGCGCACGACGGCGCCCTGCTCGTCGAGCGATGCATTGGCCGCTTCCCTGCCGTACGACGCGACATCGAGCCGCGCGCTGCGCTTGCCGCCGAGTTCGATCGTCTGGTTGATCAGCGCGGTCGACGTGCGTTCGGCGCGGCGGAACCCTTCCTGCAGGAACGACACTTCGGGATTGGGGCGCGCGCCGGCCTGCATCAGTGCGCCGGCCGATGCATCGACGTCCGCGCGCGCGCCGCGCAGCGCCGGGTTGTTCCGGGCCGCGACCGATAGCGCATCGGCAAGCGTCAATGAGTTGGAAGGGAGAGCGTCGGGGGGCGGTACGCTGATCGGCGCGACGCTGCCGGAGGCAGACGGGGCCGGCCCCGGCGACAGCGACGGCTGCGCATGAGCCGTCGCGGCCATCGCGAAGACGATGGCCACGGCGAGGTTGAGCTTGAGCATGTTCGGTTCTGCGGTAACGGTTCGCGACCGATGCTACGGTTCGGCCGCAGTGCGAACATGAGGCGAAGATGATATTTCCGTCATGTTGGGGGCGGCCGCGTGCGCGCGTGCGGCGCCCTGCGAGAGCCATGCCCCGCTTCGGCGATCAGGAGGATTCGATGAACGTGCGGCGCGACGGCCGCACGGAAGATGGCGGTAGCACGGGGAATCGGCACACGTGCGCGGCGATTCCCCGCCGGCGAATCAGGCAGCCCCTTGCTTCACCCGCCGCCGCTGCACGAGCCAGTCAAGCAATTGCCGCCCGTCGCGCTCGCCGAACCAGCGAGCGTGACCGATCAGGTAGCCGTCGTACGCGATATCGACGATGGCCGGCGCATCGATGATGCAACCGAAATAAGCGACTTCCGACAGCGCGAACTCCGTATGCACGATCGGCAGCAGCGCGACCAGCGCCGCATAGGCTTCGTCGCCCAGCGGTTCGAGCGATTCGTACCCGTCGAGCAGCGCATCGATCTGCGCATACTCGACGCGCCGCGCATCGGCCGGCGCCATCCAGTCGACCGTATTGCGCTCGATCGCGAGCGCGAGATCCATCACCGCGCAGGTGCGATCCGACAGCCCGAAATCCAGCACGGTCCGCACCTGCGCACCGGGCCCCGCCTCCGTCCACAACAGGTTCGACGCATGCCAGTCGCCGTGCGTCCACAGCGGCGGCAGCGCAGGCAACAGCGGCACGAGACGTGCGTGATACGGGCCGATCGCATCGGCCACGTCGCCGCGCCAGTCACGCGCACCGAGCGCGCGCACGAGCAGCGGCTGCGCGTCGACCCAGCGTTCGAGCGCGCCCGCCAGATCGGCGGACGACAGCACGCGAAAGCTCGACAGCAGCGTCCGCACGGGCCGCGCCGGCGCATCGTAACCGTCCGACGCGCGATGCAGCTCGGCCAGCGCGCGGCCGGCCGCGTACGCGTGCGAAGCATGCGTAAAGGGCTGCCACGACATCACGCCGCGATACGGGTCGACGCCCGGCGCCCGTACGTGCACCTCGTAGGTCCAGTCGCCGGATGCGAATGCGGTCGCGCCGTCGCGATCGGCAAGAATGTCGACCACCGGCATCCCGCGCTCGCGCAGATGCGCGATGAAGCGATGCTCTTCCTCGAGCCCTGCGACATCACGCAGGCTCACGTGATGACGCTTGACGAACAGCCCGCGCCCGTCCGTCATCTGCACCAGGACGGCCGCCGCGAACTGCCGCGGGCTGTGCCACGTGAGCCGCGCGGGCTCGCCGGCGCCGTCGATCCGGGCGAGCACCGCCGCCACCTCGTCGTGCGTCATCAGCGGCCAGTCGCGTTCGGCCTGCTCGCCGTCGACGCCGAATTGCGGCGGCGCGACGTCACGCGACAGGGATCCGTCCGGCTCGAGGGGGAATGACATGAACGACGTTGCTCCGTGGTTGATTCAGATCGGCACGTGGATCAGCGCGCGCCGCCGCCGGTTGCCAGCGCACCGCCGGCCGCCGCGCGCAGCGCCGCGGCCGTGCGGCTCCAGTCGCGCCAGCCGACGACGGCCAGCCCGATGAACAGCGCATAGAGTCCGGCCGTCAGATACAGTTCCTTGAACACGAACATCCCGACGTACACGACGTTCACGACGATCCACAGCCCCCACGACGCGATGTAGCGCCGCGCAGTCCAGTATTGCGCGACGAGGCTGAACGCGGTCAGCGATGCATCGACGAACGGCAGCGCCGCATCGGTCCAGCGCGCCATCATCCCGCCGAGCAGCGCGCTGCCGACGACGGCCGCGATCAGGTCGGGCAGCATCTGCATCGGCCGCACGCCGGTGACGGGCGCGACATCACCCGCCGGCGCCGCGCTGCCGTCGGCCTCGCTCGCACGCTGCGCGAGCCAGCGTTGCCAGCCGTACACCTGCAGCACCGCGAACGCGCCCTGCAGCAGCATGTCCGAGTACAGCTTCGCGTCGAAGAAGATCCAGCCGTACAGCGCGACCGACACGAGCCCGACCGGCCAGCACAGCATGCGCCGCTTCGCGGTCAGCCAGATCGCGAGCGCGCTGACGATCACGCCGGCGATTTCGAGTGGGGACATCGTCTGTGCTCTCCAGGTTGGCTGCCGGGGCCGCGCATCACGCGGCCGGTTCCGGACGGTCAGAAATCATAGGTCAACGACACGCGCGCGGTGCGCGGTGCACCCGGGAACAGGTACGCATCGCCCTGCTGCTCGCCCGCGTCGCGCCAGTAGAACTTGTTGAACAGATTGTCCACCGACACGCGCAACACCGTGCGATGGCCGCCGATCTTCGTCGTATAGCGTGCGCCGAGATTGAACACGAACCACGACGGCACGCGCGCGGTGCCCTCCTCGTTCGCGTTGCGGGCCGCGCTGTACTCGACGCCGCCCAGCACGTTCAGCCCCGCGACGCCCGGCACCGCGTAATCCGCATACACCGTCGCGCGCAGCGCCGGCACGTTGATGATCTGGTGCCCTTCGTACGCCGGCGACCCGGAATCGTACGCACGTGCACGAATCGCCGCGACGCTGGCCGTCAGCCCCAGGCGCTCGGTCACGCGCCCGGCCGCGCCGAGCTCGATCCCCTGGTGCCGCTGCGTGCCGCGCTGCACGAACGTGTAGCTCGTGCCCGATGCGTCCGGGTCGGCGAACTGGAACGGCTTGCTGATCGAGAACACGGCGGCCGTGAGGCTCAGCCGGTCGAGCCAGTCGTATTTTGCGCCAACCTCGAACTGGTGCGATTCGACCGGCGGCAGGAACGCATACGCGTTGGTCGCCCGCACGGGCGCTTGGTCGCCGAGCGACAGCGCCTTGCTGTACGACGCATACAGCGACAGCACGTTCACCGGCTTGTAGACGAGCGCCACTTGCGGCAGGAACACCGAGCGGTCGGTATGCGTCGCGTCGCCGTCGAGGCTGCTCCAGCTGCGCTGGCGCAGCAGTACTTCCTTGCCGCCCGCGAGCACCTGCCAGTGTTCGCCGATGCTGATGCGGTCGAGCCCGAACACGCCGTATTGCCACGCATCGAGGCGCGGATACGACGGGCCGGGCGAATTCGGCGACGGCGAGAACGTCGTGTCGGGCCCGTAGACGTTCTCGCTGCCCACGTAGTCGTACACGGCGTCGGCCATGCTCACGACACGGCGCTGCACGCTCACGCCGAGCGTCAGCTCGTGCCGCAGCGGGCCGGTCGCGAACTTGCCGGTCGTGACCGCACGCAGGTCGTCGTTGCGACGATATTCGCCGGGGCTGCGGAAGTCGTAGACGTCATAGTCGCCGTTCGCGCCGAAGAAGAACGGCGACGTCGCGCCGGCCGTGCAGCTCGCCGCGTACGAGCAACCGTACGCGAACGCGCTGTTGTCGTCGATCATCGTGCGGCTGCGGCCGGCGGCGATGTAGGCCTTCCAGTCGTCGTTGAACTGGTAGTCGAAGCGCGCATTCAGGTTCAGCGCGTCGGTCGTCACCGGTTTCGCCCACGGTTGCGTGCCGAGCGCCTTCGACGTCGTCTTGACCGACGGCACGACGGTGCCGCCAAGCAGCTGATAGCCGGGGGCGGAACGCTGGATCCACTGCTGGAATTCGGCGTTGAGCTGCAGGCTCGCACGCGGGCTGATGTCCCAGTCTGCGGCGATCGAGCCGAACGTGCGCCGTCCGTTCGTGCCGTCGATGGTCGAGTGCATGTTCTCCTTCGCGGCATTGATCCGGAAGCCGAACTGATTGTCGGGGCCGAAGCGGCGGCCGAGATCGACGGCCGCCGACGTCGAGCCGCGGCTGTCGACGCCGCCCGTCACGCTCGCGACGTTCGCCGAGCGCTTCGTCACGAAGTTGATCACGCCGCCCGGCGCGACGACGCCGCTGTCGATGCCCGCGAGCCCCTTCAGGATCTCGACGCGCTCCTTGTTCTCGAGCGGCACGTTCTGCTCGCCGGACACCGTCAGCCCGTCGATCCGGATCGCGCTCGCGAGATCGACCGGGAAGCCGCGGATCGCAAAGCCTTCGAAATAACCGACCGGCGCATAGTCGTTGACGACCGACGCGTCATTGCGCACGACGTCGCTCAACCGCTTCGCCTGCTGGTCGTCGAGCTGCGCGCGCGTGACGACGCTCACCGACGCCGGTGTGTCGCGCAGCGGGGTATCGTCGAGCCCAGCGACCGATGCGTTGCGTACGCGCAGCGCATTGCCGCGCTCGCCGCTCACCGTGATCGTCGGCAGCGTCGCGCTGCCGGCCGCCTCCGTGTCCGGCGCCGGCGTGTCGCCCTGCGCCGCGGCGGCCTGGGCCGCGAAAAGCGTGATGCCGAGACCGACGCCAAGCCCGACTTTCGCGCGCCGCCGTGCGCGCGACGCTGTTGTTCTATTCACCGTCATTGTTCTGGATGGAAAACTCGCCACTCGACCCTGTCGAAACCGTTTACGAAGCTGCGAAGCGTGCTCGCGCGCGACATTCATCAGACGAACCGGGCGATGCGGCACGCAAGCGGGCCGCTCGGTCAGGAAGACGCAGGATGGGACGTCGGATTCAGGTGATGCGCCGGGAACCGACGCGGCCGTCGACGGGTTCGTCGGGGGCGTGTCGGGCGGCCGGCGGCATCGCGCGGTCTTGTCATGCGGGGGGACGCTTCGAACGCCTCGGTGCGGGCGCGACGCACTTGCGCGCACCGTTCGCTGGAACGGCGGCGTGCCCGTCGCGCGCGACATCGCGGCGCGGCGCGCATTTTACCCCGGGCGGGGCTGACCGACCTGGAATCGGGCGAAACGGGAAACGGGGAAGGCGGGAATGAGGACAGCGCGATTCGCGCGGCACGACGACGGTGCCGATGGGCGCGTGACTTGCGTCGTGCGCGCCCGCGTCAACGGCCGGCGCCGTTGCGCGCCGGTCATACGGCCGGAAACCGGAGCGTGAACGTTCGCCCGCTCGCGATTCATCGGCAACGGCAGGTTGCTCAGAACCCCTGCATCGTCACGGTCGGATCGACGACCAGGTGCACGACGCCGTAGATGACCGCGCCGACGAGCACTGCGAGGATGATCGCCACGAACGGCAGCATCGTGAAGTTGGCGTTCGCGAGATCGGTCGCGTGCGCCTTGCTGTTGCGTACGCCGAAGAAACTCCACAGGACCAGTTTGATCATGCCGAGCAGTTTCATGATTGCGCTCCTTTCATCTATCGGTTGACGCTATCGTCGATCCAACCGGCATTCGAAAAAAGAAGCAGTTGCGCGCGCTTTTCGCGCAGCAGGCCGTCTGCGGCGGCATGTCGCAGCGTGCGTCAGCGGTCGAGCACGAGCGGTTCCGTCCCCTTCGCGGGCCGCGCGACGCACAGCAGCGCGCAACCGGGTTCGACCGTGGCATCGGGCGCCTGCTCGTAGTCGACCGCGCCGGACAGCACGCGCGTCGCGCACGTGCCGCACGACCCGGAACGGCATTCGGACGGCACGTCCACGCGCTGCCCTTCCGCGAATTCGAGCAAGGTGCCGTCGGCGGGCGTCCACGCGGCTTCGCGGCCGGTGCGTCGGAAGACGACCGGCACGCTCGCCGCCGCCGGCGCGGCAGTCGTGCGGGTCGCGCTGCGCGCCACGCTCGACGGCCCGAATGCCTCGAAACGGATGCGTTCGTCCGGCACGTTCAGTGCGCGCAATCCGTCGTACAAGTCGCGCATGAATGCCGACGGCCCGCATAGGTAGAAATCGTAATCGTCGAACGAAAGGATCCGCTTCAGCTGCGCGATGTCGATGCGGCCCGCATGCGCTGCCGAGCCTTCGCGAGGATGACTGTCGAACCAGTGAAGCGACAAGCGCGCGTCGGTGGCGGCGACGCGTGCCAGTTCCTCGGCGAACGGCCGATCAGTTGCTTCACGCGCACCGTGTAAGAACACCACGCGGCGCGGCGATCGAGCGTCGGCCAGCGCACGGCGCAGCACCGCGATCATCGGCGTGATGCCGATACCGGCCGACACGAGCACGGCCGGGCGCGGGCTCGCGAGATCGAACGAGAAGCGGCCGCGCGGCATCTGCGCGTCGAGCGTCATGCCCGCGTGCGCGTGATCGTGCAGCCACGCCGACACTCGCCCTTCGCGCTTCACGGTGATCCGGTAATGCGCGCCGCCCGGTGCATCGGAGAGCGTGTAGCTGCGAATCGCCGGCGAATCGCTGCCCGGCAGCGCGATGCGCAGCGTCAGGTGCTGCCCGGCTTCGTAGGCGGGCAACGGGCCGCCGTCCACCGGTTCGAAATGGAACGAGCGGATCGCGCGCGCTTCGTCGACGATTTTTGCGATGCGCAGCGGCCGCCATGCGGGTGCGGGTGCGGGTGCGGGTGCCGATGCCGATGTTGATTCAGGAACAGAAGTGGACGGCACCGCCGCCCCAGTGGCTGCGCCCACGCCCGAAACCATCCCCGCCGCCATCGCCGCGAACTGCGGCGCACGCTCGACCGCGGACCACCGGAACGGCAGCACCGCGCGCATGCGCCGCACTTCCCGCACATGGAACCGCACGACCCGCTGCGCGCCGTCGAACGACGCGACGAGCGGCCCGTCCCACACGATCTCGGCGCGCGCGGCCACGTACAGCAGGTCGCCGCTATCGAAATCGACGAACAGCAGCCCCGCACGCGGATCGTGCTGCAGGTTCCCGAGCGTATTGAAGAAGCGGTTGCCGCTGAAATCCGGCGTCGTCAGCGTGCGCGCATCGTCGACGCGCACGAAACCCGGCATCCCGCCGCGATGCGACACGTCCGCGCCGCGCGCGGCGCCCGCATCCTCCGACGTGTTCGCGCTCGCGACGAAGAACGTATCGGCCTGCGCAAGCAGCGCGCGATCGGCGTCGTTCAACGCGTCCGACACGTCCGGCTCGACGGATGCATCGACTTCCCGTGCGACGAACGTCGGCTTGCGCCCCTGGATGTACTTCGCGCAGTTGCCGAAGCTCTGCTCGACCGCGATCGTCAGCGCATTGCCGTCGACCGCGCGCACGACGCCGTTGACGCGATTGCGCCGTCGCGTATCGAATTCGATCCCGAGCCCGCCGAGCGGCGCGCCCGGCTGCCACGCGCCGGCCAGCGGATCGCCCGGCAGCGCGCGCGCCGCGATGCGCAGCGTGCGCGCATCGGGCGACGTCACGAACCCCGGCGCGCCGGCCCGCAGCGTCGCCCACGGCTGGCCGTGCGCGTCGACACCGCCGAGCACGAAGAACGGCAGTTGCGCGAAAAACGTCCGGTGCTGGTCCGGCATGAAGCGCCGGATCCCGCGCCGGCCCGCCGAACCCGCGACCTCCGTCACGCCCGCGCGCTGCTGCACGGCGAGCTCGCCCGCATGAAACGGCGCGGTGTCGAGTTCCCAGCCCGGTACGACGGCGGTCGGGACAGTCGGGGCATTCATCGCGTTCTCCCTGAACAGGCTCGGCTTCGGTGGGTGTTACGCGGCGAGCAGGCCCACGCGCGTCGTCGGCATCGCGACGAAGCCCGGCAGCGACTCGATGCGCGCCAGCCATGCACGCACGTGCGGATACGGTTCGAGCGACACGCCGCCCTCCGGCGCGTGCGCGATGTACGAATACGCGGCGACATCGGCGATCGTCGGCTGCGCGCCGGCGGCAAACGGCTTGCCGGCCAGCTCGCCGTCGATCACGCCGAGCACTTTGGCGGCCGTGCGCTTGGCGGCCTCCTGGTCGAGCTGCGCGCCGAACACGGTCACGAGCCGCGCGGCGGCCGGCCCCGATGCGATCGGCCCCGCCGCATACGACAGCCAGCGCTGCACGACCGCCGCGCCGGCCGGATCGTCGGGCAGCCAGTGCGCGTCGCCGTAGCGCTTCGCGAGGTAGACGAGGATCGCGTTCGAGTCGGCGATCACCGTGCCGCCGTCGTCGATCACGGGCACCTGCCCGAGCGGATTGAGCGCGAGAAACGCCGGTTCGCGCTGCGCGCCGGCGGCCAGATCGACGTCGACGGTCTCGGACGGCAGGCCGAGCAGCGACAGGAACAACCGGACGCGATGAGCGTGCCCGGACAGCAGGAACGAATACACACGGATCGGGGAAGCAGGCTTGTTGGCGGCAGACATGGAAACGCTCCGGACTCTCGCGCCGCCGGGGATCGGCGACGCACAACCGCAGCGTAGCGCTCGCCGTTCGTCACCAGAAGACGGATAATCGCTGAAACATCATCCTCTTCCATAGGACAATCGACGATGGCCGACCTGCGCGACGTGAACCTGAACCGGCTGGCGATCTTCGTCGCGGTGGTCGACGCCGGCTCGCTGACAGCCGCGGCCGAGCGGCTCGGCCTGGCGAAGACGGTCGTCAGCACGCACATGCAGCGCCTCGAATCCGAGGTCGGCGCGAACCTGCTGGTGCGCACCACCCGGCGGCTGAGCGTGACCGACGCGGGGCGGGCGTTCTACGACGCGTGCCGCGACATCGTGCGCGCCGCCGAAAGCGCGCTCGACGCGGTGTCGTCCGACGCGGGGCCGCTGCGCGGCACGCTGCGCGTGAGCGTGCCGATCGACTACGGCGCGCTGGTCGTCGCGCCTGCCGTCGTCGCATTGCGCGACCGGCATCCGGGGCTCGACGTCGAACTCGTCGCGAACGACCGCGTGGTCGATCTCGTCGCGGACAACCTCGACGTCGCGATCCGCATCGGCCGCCTCGCCGATTCGAACTATCGGGCGGTGCAGCTCGGCACGTACGAGAAATGGCTGGTCGCGAGCCCCGCGTTCGTCGCGCGCCATGGGCGGCCGCAAGAGCCGGATGCGCTCGCCGCGCTGCCGTTCGTGATGCTGTCGTCGCTGCCGCACGCGCATACGGTCAAACTGGAAGACGCGAACGGCAACACCGCTTCCGTGCGCTGCGTCGCGCCGGTCGTGTCGAACACCGCCACTGCGTGCCGCGCGATCGTACTCGCGGGCGGCGGCTTCGGGCTGCTGACGGATTTCTCGACCGCCGACGACGTCGCGGCGGGCCGGCTCGTGCGGTTGCTGCCTGCGTGGCGCTCGGCGCCGGCCGGGATTCACGCGGTGTATCCGTCGACGCGGCTGCCTTCGCCGAAAGTGCGGGCGTTTGTCGACGCGATGAAGGCGAGGATCGGGGAGACGGTGGGGACGCCGATAACAAAGCGCTCAAGCCGGAAGTAACGAAAAGTGGAACGGTGAAACAAAGAAGAGAGGAGGTCCGTGCTCAATGTGCGAGCATGAGCCGCCTCATAAGCAAGGACTTCAGATCCCTTCGCGTATCGCAAACGATATGCACATGGATCGTGTCGCCGCGCACGTCATAGATGACGCGGTTCATTCCGGCAACGACCTCGCGATACTGACTGAGGTTGATGTTCGCCAGTTCATCGGGAATCCTGCCCTGGCTTGGAAATGCACGGATCGACGCAATGGCGTCCTTGATCTGGCCGTAGCTGGCTCGCCATGTCTCCGCACCGAAATTCGAAACGAGATAGCGCTTCAACACCTTAAGATCTTCTTCTGCCGAACGAAGAACGACAACGCTTAACGTCATTGATCGTCGTCCTTGTCGAGGTCCGCGAAGACATCCTCGACGGGACGAAAATGACCCTGCTCGATCTCCCTATTGCCCAATGCAAGCAGCCTGAGAAGCGCAAGTGTCTCTTCATGCTCCTCGTACGACTTAACATCCATGACGACGAGTTTCGCCTCACCGTTCTGGGTAATCAACATCGGCTCGCGGCTTTCCGAGATGTCCTTGACGATCTCGGCCGCGTGACTCTTGAGATAGCTGATCGGCTTGACTTGAGTAGAAAATTTCATGGAACGCGTCCTTTATCAGGTCACAATGAGACCGATTATAGTCTGAATTTGGTCCACCCCGAAACCAAACCGATTTGCCGTTCCCGCGAATCTACCCCACCTCCCGCAACGTCCCCAACAACACCTTCCTGCAACTCGCGACCATCTGCGCCTCCGGATCGCGATAGTCGGTGAGCAGCCACGCCGCGCCGACGTTCGTCATCGCGCCGACGAGCGCGAGCCCGATCAGCCGCTGCTCGGTGCGCTCCGCCGGTGTTGCCGCTTCGCGCGGCGCGCCGATCGCCATGATGAGCTTGCCGAAGTCGATCAGCATGCGCTGGTAGGTCATGTCGGTGTCCGCGCTCACGCCCATCACCTCGAGCAGCAGCACGCGCGCCGCGCACGGATCGCGCAGGAACGCGAAGAACGCGGCGAGCCCCGCGTCGACGCTCTCGTGCAGATCGCCGCCGCGCTCGGCCACCGCCCGCCCGACCGCTTCGTGCAGCTGCTGCGCATGATGCAGGTAGGTGCAGCGCAGTAAATCGTCGGTGCTGTCGAACGCCGCATAAAAATAGCGATCGTTCAGCTTCGCTTCCTGGCAGATCGACCGCACGGTCGCCTTGCGGAACCCGACCGTGCCGAACACGCGCGTCGCCGCGCGGATCAGTGCTTCGCGCCGCTCCGCGGCCCGCACCTCGGGCGCCACGCCGCCATACGACCGGCCCCTTTTTTCCGTTTTTTCCGTTTCGAGTGCTTTCTCCATTCCGCTATTTGACATCAGGACACCCGAAAACTAAAGTGGTGACGAACAACACCACAATAGATGCGCCGCCGGTACAGCGCAAGCGGAACGGGAGGAACGACGGATGAAGGGGTTTTCCGGCAAGGTCGCCGCGATCACGGGCGCCGGTTCGGGCATGGGCCGCAGCCTCGCGGTCGAGCTCGCGCGGCGCGGCTGCGAGGTCGCACTCGCCGACGTCAACGACGTCGGGCTCGCCGGCACGGCGGCCGCCTGCGCGCAGCACGGCGTGCGCGTGAGCACGCGGCGGCTCGACGTCGCCGACCGCGACGCGGTGTTCGCGTGGGCCGATTTCGTGCGCGCCGAGCACGGCAAGGTCAACCTGGTCTTCAACAACGCGGGCGTGTCGCTGGCCGCCAGCGCCGAGACCGCGCGCATCGCCGATCTCGAATGGATCGTCGGCATCAACTTCTGGGGCGTCGTGCATGGCACGCAGGCGTTCCTGCCGCATCTGCGCGCGTCGGGCTACGGGCACGTCGTCAACACGTCGAGCCTGTTCGGCCTCGTCGCGATGCCCACCCAAAGCGCGTACAACGCGACCAAGTTCGCGGTGCGCGGCTTCACCGAGGCGCTGCGGATGGAGCTCGAACTCGACGGCGCGCCGGTGAGCGCGACCTGCGTGCATCCGGGCGGCGTCGCGACGAACATCGTCGACGCAAGCCGCGTCGATACCAGCATCCATGCACTCACGGGCCAGGACGAAGCGACCCATCGCCGCCAGGCCAACCGCCTGATCAACGCGACGACGGCCGACGACGCCGCGCGGCAGATCCTCGCGGGGGTCGAGCGCAATGCGCGCCGCGTGCTCGTCGGCGCCGACGCACGCCGGCTCGACCGGATCGCCCGCCTGCTCGGCGCCGGCTACCAGTGGCTGATGCTGCGCCACGTGCGCCGCGCCCGCGCCCGCAACCTTGAACGCGCGCACGCCCCGGCCGCGCGCCCGACCACGCCGACCAAGGACCCAGCATGACCTCGACGACGACCGACCGGCGCGACGCGCCGCCCGCGCCCGGCACCCGCCAGGACGGCAATGACCTCGACGTGCTGATCGTCGGCGCCGGCCTGTCCGGCATCGGCGCGGCCTATCACCTGAAGCAGCGCTGCCCGTATGCGAGCGTGGCGATCGTCGAGGCACGCGACGCGATCGGCGGCACCTGGGACCTGTTCCGCTATCCGGGCGTCCGTTCGGATTCCGACATGTTCACGCTCGGCTACAGCTTCCGGCCGTGGCACAGCGACAAGGCGATCTCGGACGGCCAGACGATCCTCGACTACATCCGCGACACCGCGCGCGCATACGGCATCGACAAGACGATCCGCTACGGCCAGAAGGTGATTGCAGCCGACTGGGACTCGAACCGCGCGCGCTGGACGGTGCGCATCGAGCGCACGCGGGACGGTGCGACCGACACGCTCGTCTACACCTGCCGCTTCCTGTTCATGTGCAGCGGCTATTACGACTACGACGCCGGCTACCTGCCCGACTGGGCCGGGATGGACACGTTCGAAGGCAAGCTCGTGCATCCGCAGCACTGGCCGAAGGACCTGTCGTACGCGAACCGGCGCGTGGTCGTGATCGGCAGCGGCGCGACGGCCGTCACGCTCGTACCGTCGATGGCGGCCGATGCGCAGCACGTGACGATGCTGCAGCGCTCGCCGACCTACATCGTGTCGCTACCCGCGCGCGACAAGATCGCGAACGCGCTGCGCCGCGTGCTGCCGTCGCGGCTCGCGCACCGGCTCGTGCGCGTGAAGAACGTGCTGCTGACGATGTACCTGTACAACGTGTCGCGCCGCAAGCCCGACCGGACCAAGCAGTTCATCATCCGCGCGGCCAGCAAGCAGGTCGGCCCCGGCTTCGACGTCGCGAAGCACCTGACGCCGCGCTACATGCCGTGGGACCAGCGCGTGTGCCTGGTGCCGAACGGCGACCTGTTCAAGGCGATCCGCTCGGGCCGCGCGTCGATCGTCACCGACGAGATCGAGCGCTTCACGCCGACCGGCCTCAAGCTGAAGAGCGGCCAGCAACTCGACGCGGACGTGATCGTCACCGCGACCGGGCTGAAGGTGAAGATGCTCGGCGGCGCGCGCGTCACCGTCGACGGCCGCACGGTCAACCTGCCGGACACCGTGTCGTACAAGGGGATGATGTACAGCAACGTGCCGAACCTCGCGTCGTCGTTCGGCTACACGAATGCGTCGTGGACGCTGAAGGCCGAGCTGATCGCGCGCTACGTGTGCCGGCTGCTCAACCACATGCGCGCGAACGGCTACGACACGTGCGTGCCGAGGCTCGGCGCCGGCGATCCCGGCAACGTGCCGGCCGTCAACCTGAGCTCGGGCTACATCCAGCGCGCGGCCGGCATCCTGCCGAAGCAGGGGCACAGCAAGCCGTGGAAATTCCACCAGAACTACGTGCTCGATCTCGCATCGCTGAAGTTCAGCGGACTCGCCGATTCGGCGATGCAGTTCGAACGCCGCGCAAAAGCCGGCCCGGGCGCCACGGCGCCGGTTGCCGAACCCGCACTCGAAACCCGCTGAGGCCGACATGACCCCTACGCTCCATCTGATCCAGAACGTGCTGCTCGGCGTCGTCGCGGTGCTCGCCGCGCTCGCGCTGTTTACCGGTTACGTGGCCCGCCGCGTGACGCGCGCGTTTCCGCCCGAAGGCTGCTTCGTCGACATCGGCGGCGACCGCATCCACTACGTCGAATACGGCAACGGCCCGCCGATCGTGTTCGTCCACGGGCTCGCGGGGCAGTTGCGCAATTTCGCGTACCTGCCGCTCGCGCGGCTCGCGCAGCAGCATCGCGTGATCCTGATCGACCGGCCGGGCGCCGGCCGCTCGCTCCGCGGCGCGGGTTCGCAGGCGAACGTGTTCGCGCAGGCCCGCACGGTCGCCGCGTTCATCGACGCGCTGAAGCTCGACAAGCCGGTGCTGGTCGGCCACTCGCTCGGCGGCGCGATCGCGCTCGCGGTCGGGCTCAATCATGCGGACCGCGTGAGCCGGCTCGCGCTGATCGCGCCGCTGTCGCACGAGCAGAGCGAGCCGCCGGCGCCGTTCAAGCCGCTGATGCTGCCGTCGCCGCTGGTGCGCCGCTTCGTGTCGTGGACCTTCGCGATTCCGCTGACGATCCTGACCGGCCGCAAGGCCGTGCGCCAGGTGTTCGCGCCGGAAGACGTGCCGCGCGACTTCCCGGTCAAGGGCGGCGGGCTGCTCGGGATGCGCCCGCACGTGTTTTACGCGACGGCGACCGACCTGCTGTCGGCGCCGGTCGACCTGCCCGCGATGGAACGCCGCTATGCGGACCTCGCGCTGCCGGTCGACGTGCTGTACGGCCGCGCCGATCCGATCCTGAACTGGCGCGAGCACGGCGAAGCGCTCGCGAAGAAATCGGCGCGCGTGCGGCTGAAGGTCGTCGAGGGCGGGCACATGCTGCCGGTCACGATTCCGGAAGCCACCGCCGACTGGCTGCTCGAAGTCGCCGCCGCGCCGGCCGAGGTGGCCGCGCCGTCGGCACGTATCGCGTAAGCCGGGACCGCGTAACAGCGCCTGATTCCGTGCCGTGCCGCCGGCGCCGGCGCGGCATCAGGTTTCGTCATCGGGCACCGACAGCCCGAGATCCGATATCACCTCCCGCGCGCTGCGGAATGCCTCGACCGCGGCCGGCGCGCCCGCGTACAGCGCGCTGTGCAGCAACACCTCGCGAATCTCGACGAGGCTCGCGCCGTTGTTGAGCGCGCCGCGAATGTGACCCTTCAGTTCCGTGCTGCGGCCAAGCGCCGCCAGCATCGCGCAGGTGCACAGGCTGCGCGTCTTCAGGTCGATTCCGCCCCGCTGCCACGTGCTGCCCCACGCGTGCTCGTTCAGCCAGTTCTGCAGCGGCCGCGAAAAACCGTCGAGGTCGCGCATCGCACGCTCGACGAACGCCTCGCCCATCACGTCGATGCGTCGCGCCTTGCCGTATTCCCTGTCCTGTTCGCTCATGTCGGTGTCCTGTGTGGAGTCGTGGTCGTTGCGGCGTCGCCGGCAGCCGGGGATGTCGCGCCATGTTCATCGGGCCCGCGCGTTTCGTCAAAGATGCGGCCCTCGGTTCGAGGCCGCCCGCGTCACGCGATGTCGAACGCTACGTAACATCGCGCCGCGCGTTACGGCGGCGTGCGGGAACATCGCAACCGCCGCGCCGGCGCACCCTGCGTGCCGGTCGCGCGAAACCGCCGGAACGCCGTTTAAATCGCGCGTATATTCCCGATTCCTGCAATAAAGCGCGACACCGTTTCGGGAATACTGCCGTGGCGCGGAATTTGCAGAGGAGGCTTGGACACACTTCCAATGTCGAGGCCAACATGCACAAACTCTTCAAGAAGACGACGGTAACGATGGCCGTCTCGTCGCTGCTCGCACTCTACGGTTGCGGCTCGGTCGATGGACCGACGACCCCGCCGACGATCAAGCCGAGCACGTCAGGGACCGGCGGCAGCTCGGGGACTTCGGGGACGTCGGGTGGTGGGACGTCGGGTGGTGGGACGTCGGGTACTTCGGGTGGCGGGACTTCGGGTAGTTCAGGTACGTCGGGGACGTCCGGTACGTCGGGCACCTCCGGTACCTCGGGCACTTCTGGTACGTCGGGTACTTCCGGTACGTCAGGCACGTCCGGCACTTCCGGTACGTCGGGTACCTCCGGTACGTCCGGCACCTCCGGCACGTCGGGCACTTCCGGTACTTCGGGCACTTCCGGTACGTCGGGCACCTCCGGTACGTCGGGCACTTCCGGTACGTCGGGCACCTCCGGTACGTCGGGCACTTCCGGTACTTCGGGTACCTCCGGTACGTCCGGCACCTCTGGTACGTCGGGCACCTCCGGCACGTCGGGCACTTCCGGTACGTCAGGCACCTCCGGTACGTCCGGCACTTCCGGTACGTCGGGTACTTCCGGTACTTCGGGCACTTCCGGCACGTCGGGCACCTCCGGCACGTCGGGCACTTCCGGCACGTCGGGCACTTCCGGTACGTCGGGCACTTCCGGCACCTCGGGCACCTCCGGTACGTCGGGCACTTCCGGTACGTCGGGCACCTCCGGTACGTCCGGCACCTCCGGTACGTCGGGCACCTCCGGCACGTCGGGCACTTCCGGTACGTCGGGCACTTCCGGTACGTCGGGCACCTCCGGCACGTCGGGCACCTCCGGTACTTCGGGCACTTCTGGTACGTCGGGCACGTCGGGCACTTCCGGCACTTCCGGCACTTCCGGTACTTCCGGCACCTCCGGCACCGGCGTCACCCCCCTCGGCAATGTCCTCCAGAAATCCGGCAACCTCGTGACGGCACTCGGCACGACGGTCGCAACCGGCGGCGCGCAGATCGGCGGCGTGCAGATCCCCGGCACGAACCCGACGACGGCCACCAGCGTCGGCAACGCGGTCACGAGCCTCGGCAACGGCGTGCAGGCGCTCGGCAACGGCGTCGCGGCCGGCCTCGGCTCGATCGGCGTGTCGGCCAACCCGCTCGGACCGACGCTGACGTCGACCACCGGCCTGCTGACCGGCACCGGCGGCGCGGTCAACAACCTCGGCAACGCGGTGAAGAGCCTCGGCTCCGGCCCGCTGTCGCCGCTGTCGCCGGTCACGACGCTCGTCGGCGATCTCGTCAACACCGTCGGCGGCGCCGTCAACTCGACCGCATCGGGCCTCAACACGGCGCTGAACAGCTCGCCGGTCCAGCAGCTCGAGACGCAGGTCGGCAAGGTGATCAACCCGATCACGAACACGCTGACCGGCGGGGTCACGACGCCGGGCGCCACGCAGACGCTCGGCGGCGTCACGCTGCTCGGCACGCCGCTCAACGGCCTGCTGAGCGCACTCGGCAACGGCCTCGCCGGCGCCGGCACGAAGGTGGGCGGCGCAACCGACAACCCGGTGGGCGGCGCGCTCGGTGGTGTCGTGGCGCAGCTCGGCAACACGGTGACGTCCACCGGCGGCCTCGTCCACGACAACAACGCGGGCAGCTCCAGCAGCGGCACGGGCGGCAGCAACCCGCTCGCCCCGATCACGGGCCTGCTCGGCACGCTGACGGGCGGCCTGGGCGGCGGCAGTTCGAGCGGTTCGGGCGGCACCAGCGGCACCAGCGGCACCAGCGGCACGAGCAGCGGCGGCCCGCTCGGACCGGTCACGGGCCTGCTCGGTTCGCTGACGGGTGCGCTCGGCGGCCTCGGTTCGGGCGGCACGAGCGGTACCGGCGGAACGAGCGGAACGAGCGGAACGGGCGGCACCAGCGGCACCGGTGGCGCGGGTATCGGCGGCCTGCTCGCGCCGGTCACCAACCTCGTCAACTCGCTGACGCCGCTCGGCGCCAGCCTCACCGGCACGGTCACGACGCCGGGCGGCAACGTGACGGGCACGCTCGGCGGCCTGTTGTCGAGCGGCCCGGTCGGCACGGTGACGGGAACGCTGACGACGCCGGCAGGCGGCGCGGGCGCCACCGGCACGGCCAGCCCCGGCGGTGCGGCCGGCACGGTCACGACGCCGGCGGGTGGCGGCTCCGTGGTGGGTGGCCTGACCGGCGGCTCGACCGGGGGTGCCGCGGGCGGCGCCGGCAACCTGCTGTCGCCGGTGACGAACCTCCTGGGCGGTCTGCTGGGCGGCGGCAACAAGAAGTAACGCTTTACCTATCAGAACCACAGGCCAATGGCCGGGCGCGCATCCATACAAAGCCCGGCCGACGGCCGGCGTCACCCGCCAAGCGGGGGCGCCGGCCCTCATCCGTACGAGGATCCGATCATGAATTCCACGCTTGACGGCATCGCCGCGGTCCAGGACCGCCCACCCCGTTCCGCCACGCCGCTGCGCGCCGGCCTGCTCGGCATCGCCGCCGGCCTCTTCGCGCTGTGGATCACGCGCGACCAGCCGACCCTCGACGCAGCCACGCGCGCGGTCATCGCCAGCCTCGCGATCATCGGCACGATCGCGCTGCACGAAATCTTCATCTCGCGCGTCTACCTGCGCCCGAGCGCGGGCCTGTCGCGGCAGGCCGTCCGGCCGCTCGGCATCGCGCGCGTCGCGACGCGGCTCGGCGCGCTGACGTCGATCTATGCAGGCATCGGCGTGATCTACTGGCTGCTGCCCGAATACCACGGCCGGTTCTACCTGCCGTTCTGGTCGCTGCTGCGCTCGCTCGCGCCGTACGTGATCGTCGCCGCGCCGTTCTACTTCGCGTGGATGGACCGCCACCAGCGCGAGACCGACGACGCGTACCTGCTGTGGGGCCGCTTCCTGTTCCGCCGCGAGCAGCCCGCGAGCTGGAAGCCGGTGCGCGAGATGCTGGCCGGCTGGGGCGTGAAGGCGTTCTTCCTGCCGCTGATGACCGTCTACCTGTCGAAGGACGCCGATCACCTGACCGCGTCGCTCGCGAACGCGATGCACGCGCCGATGACGATCGCGACCTTCGTGTTCATGTACGACCTGTCGTTCACGATGGACCTGATGTTCGGCACCGTCGGCTATCTGTGCACGTTCCGCATCCTCGACAGCCACGTGCGCACCGTCGAGCCGACGACGCTCGGCTGGGTGGCCGCGCTGATGTGCTACCAGCCGTTCTGGTCGCTGTTCTCGAACAACTACATCCGCTACGAAGGCTCGATGTTCTGGGACAACTGGCTGATGTCGGCCCCGACGCTGCGCGTGATCTGGGGCGCGGTGATCATCGTGCTGCTGTTGACCTACGCGCTGTGCACGATCTCGTTCGGGCTGCGGTTCTCGAACCTGACGAACCGCGGGATCATCACGTCGGGCCCGTACCGCTTCACGAAGCATCCGGCGTACATCACGAAGAACCTGTCGTACTGGATGGTGTCGGTGCCGTTCGTCGAGCCGCTCGGCTGGCAGGTCGGGCTCATGCACTGCGCGGGGCTCGTCGCGGTCAACCTGATCTATTACACGCGGGCGAAGACGGAAGAGCGCCACCTGATGCGCGACCCCGACTATCGCGCGTATGCCGAATGGATCGAGCAGCACGGGCTGTTCGCGCGGATCAGGCAGGCATTCGGGCAGCGCGCGCCGGCTTGACGCGGTGGCAAAGGGCGGGGCCGGCTGCCGCAGGTAGTAGCACACCCTCATGCGGCCAATTGTCGCGAAACGACGCGATTCTCCGCCTTTCGTCGCTTTTCATCTTCTGTCCGATTGCCCACCCGAATCACGTCGCGTATGGTGCTGCCCGTCCGCGTGCGATACGGCGCCCGACCTGCGCGCGTGTCGCCCGGACCTTCGACCGTCGTCCCGCACGACGGCCGCGCGGGCCGTGCCCGCCGCTCACCGTCTCCGCGATGCCGCCCTCCGGCGCCGCGCATTCATGAGGAGAGAGACGTGATCCACAAAGTCCTGATCCTGTTCGCACTCTGCATCGCGGGCCTCGCCGCGATCGCCGCCGGTTTCCAGCACATCCCCAGCTGATTCGCGGCCCCGGCTCGCTTCGCCGAGCCCGGGGGCCGCAGCCATTCCTTTCCCCTTTGCGATGAACCACTTTCTCGGACCGCCCGGGACGGGCGACCTTTGCCATGCGTATCGACGTACAGCATTCCCAGCACGACATCGACGATGAACTCGACACGCTCTACGCGCGTCTCCACCAGCCCGGCCATCGCCTGCACGGCCTGCCGGCGGTCGCGCTCGGCCGCTCCGGCCTGATCGTCCGCCACCGCGAGGCGGACGGCGAGTACTTCCTGTATGTCGAGGATCCGGCCGCGCGCCAGCTCGCCGGCTATACGGTGTTCAACCGCCTGCCCGAAATCCCGCGCCGCGCCGACCGCTACCTGCGCGCGCCGCATACGCGGCTGCGCGGGTCCGCGCAGCGCAAGGGGCTCGCGACGACGCTGTATCGCTGGGGGCTCGACGCGGGCCTGTGCCTGATCAGCGGCGCGCGCCAGTCAGTGGGCGCCGCGCAGTTGTGGACGGCGCTCGCGCAGGATTACCGGCACGGCTTCGTCGATATCGACGGGCGTGCGCTGCGTTATCTCGGTGAAACCGTCGCCGACGACGTGCACGGCGCGCTGCATACGCGGCGGCTGATGCTCGGTCATGGATGGGAGATCGGGGAATTCGCGCGCGTGGCGGGGATGGCCGGTGCCGCCTGCATGTGAGCGTTCGCGTATCAGGCAGGACCGTGCTAGATCGCGATGCCCGTTCGTTCGCTGAACGCCAGCCGCAATATGTGCTCGTCCATCATCTTTATCCGGGCGAGCCCGGCGAGCACCGACGGAAGCAGCCATTCGATGTTCGGATCGACACGCTTCATCTGCGCGACCACTAGGCCGCGAACACCGCATCCTCGTGCGCACCCGATTCGCCGGCTCCGTGGCGCTGCCGGTAGAGCACGGCGACCCAGTAGCCGATACGCTCCGTCACGATCCAGCCGGCATATGTGCGCGGGAACTCGGCCTTGGGCAGCGCATCGCGCACGACGTCTTCCGAGTCGCGCATCTCGGGCAAGAAACACATCTGCTCGCTCTTCACGAGCAAGGCTGGCGTTGCGTTGTCAAATACCGCTTAGGTCTCGCTGCAGACATCCGTGTCGGGATCGAAGCGATAACCGACGTGGACGGTCACGCGACCGTCCGGCATCACGCACGTCCGGTTCTGCGGACACAGCGCATAGCGCTCGGCGAGGGTCAGGAATGCGCCGGTCGCATGCGAATACTCGCGTTCGCGCTGGCGGTTGAGCGACGGATCGATGACCCAGATGACCAGTGTCGCGGTGTCGGGACGATCGTGAGCGCTCAGGTAGCTTTCAGCAGGAATCGCTGCCGCCACCGTCGGCTGCAGGTCAGCATGGTCGATGCATTTGCGGAGCGGCATCGGCTTCACTGTCAATCGAAGAACATCACCATCCTCGGATCGGCCAGATAGCCACCATCACACAGAGGAAAAGGTGGGCGACGCTCGAAGCTCAAGTACGTCACCTCCACATCCTCGAACGGCACGGCGCAGGTGCCATCATGCAATCGCCGGTCGTCGGTCCGTATGTTGTAGATCTTCCGGTCGCTCGGGCAATAAAAGAGGCCCATCGGCGATTCCCGGTTACGCGCCGACACGCTGTTCTGGCCAACGACATATCGGCCCAGATGAGTACCATTCCGGCACTGAAGGTCGAATTGCTCGCCAGCATAGGCCGACATCGCGAACAATACCAAGGCGAACCCGCAAGCGGCACGTCGGCACGCCCGCACTGATTTCCATTCTGCCCTCTTACGCATCATCCATCTTGCCATTGGTCACCATTCTCCATTTGTTCCAGAGTGCCTCCGATCGCCCCTAGAGGACAGTTCAAAAATTCCGCTCAGGTCGTTTGAAGGTGTTCCAACAGACGAGCAAGCAGTCGAGTTTCAAGAACGCTTCGACAATGTCGCCAAGCCGATTGACACGAATTCGCGGACGACGGAGCTTGTGTAGAAACACGTGAATCCGTTCGACCACCCAGCGGAATTTATCCAGACCACTGCCATGGTCAGCGCGTCGCTTCGCGATTACAAGCTTGATGCCACGATCACGCAATCGCTCACGGTGCGACTCGGAGTCGTAGCCGCGATCTGCGTAGATGACCTTGGGCTTGCGAAGCAGTCGGCCGCGCATGCCTCGGCGGAATAGCATCGACTAGCGGCAGCGGTTGAGTAATGTCGTTCGGTTTGCGCCGGTCAGGATAACGCTAACAGGCATACCGTCAGCGTCTACGAGAACGTAATGCTTGAACCCGGTCACGCGCGATCCGTAGGGTTCGGCCAGTTTTTCGCTCGCCCCACGGCTCGTAATGACGAGAAATCTAAAGCTACACAAGAGAGATCCAGCTGGCCAGATTCGCGCAGCTTGTCGAGCAGTAACCTTTTCAAATTGTGGCAGCTGTTCATGCACAGCGCCGCCCGAACCCCGGTGCGATAATCCGTGCGACATGCGCTACGCGACGCGCCAACCGACACGCACCTCGATGACCCCCGATCCCCGCCCCCACGCCGACCGCCACATCGACATCGTCGCGCTGTGCGGCAGCCTGCGCGCGCAGTCGTACAACGCCGCGCTGCTCGACGCGGCCGCGCGCGTCGCGCCGCACGGCATGCGCATCGTGCGCTTCGATCGTCTCGGCGAATTCCCGCTGTTCAATCCCGATACCGAATATCCGTCGCCCGCCGCGGTGCGCGACCTGATCGACCGCGTGAATGCCGCCGACGGCCTGCTGATCGCCAGCCCGGAATACGCGCACGGCGTCACGGGCGTGATGAAGAATGCGCTGGACTGGATCGTGGGATGCGAGGCCGTCGTGTACAAGCCGGTCGCGGTGTTGAATGCGTCGCCGCGTGCGACGCATGCGGACGCGGCGCTGCGGGAGACGCTGTCGGTGATGTCGGCGAACATCGTCGAGCGCGCGTCGATCACGCTGCCGATCCTCGGGAGCCAGCTCGACGCGGCGGGAATCGCCGCGCATCCGCCGTTCGCGTCGGCGCTCGCCGATGCGTTGCACGCACTGCGCGCGGCCATCCAGGAGGCAGAACCGGGCCGGTAGCAACCCGCGTTCGTCTGTGAACGCGCGCGGCGTTACCGCGCCTTCGCGCGCGTCACCTTCTTCGCCGGCTTGGTCGCCTTCGCGCGCGGCGCTTCCTTCTCGGGCTGCGCGCCGCCGCCGGCGAGATCCTCGAGCCACGCGAGCGCGTCGACATACGACAGGAACTGCTGCAGATAAGCCGGCGACAACTCGCGCATCGTCGCGAGCGACCGGTGCACGAGGCTGTTCGAATTGAGCGGCCCGGCGTTGCGCGGCACCTGGTCGAGCGACTGGCGGTACTGCTGTTCCGTGCGGACCTTCGACCACATCGTTCGGAAGTAGTCGACCAGCTCGGGATCGAGCCCGCGCCGGTCGGCCTGCGCATCGCGCGCGAGCCGCTCGACGAGTGCCGCCAACGCACCGCGCGCGGGCGTACCTGCCGCGCCGCTTGCGGTTGCGGTTGCAGTTGCCGTTTCATCGGCGCGCGCAACGATCTCCGCGAAGCCTTCGAGCAACGTCGCCAGCCGCGCATCGAGCAACGCGCGCGCGTCGCCTTCGAGCGCGGCCGCGCGCCGTTCGAGCGCGTCGATCCGGTGAAAGCGCACCGGATCGAGCCGGTCGGCGCCCTGCTCGCGCCATGCGTCGAGCGTCGCGCGAACGTGCGTCGCTTCGCCGGTCACTTCGTCTTCCCTCCGTTCGATGCCGACTTGCGCGGCACCGGCGCGATCTCCACGCGGCGGTTCTTCGCGCGGCCTTCATCGTCCGCATTCGAGCTGACCGGCTGCTCGGAGCCGAACGCGGCCGCGAACACCGACGACGCCGGCACGCCGGCGTCGATCAGCGCACGCGTGACCGTCAACGCGCGCTTGGCCGACAGTTCCCAGTTGTCCGCGAACAGGCGGTTGCCGGCATGCACCTGCTGGTCGTCGGCGAAGCCGCTGATCATCAGGATCTCGTCGCGCGTCTTCAGGTAGGCGCCCAGCGGCGCGGCCAGCGTCTTCAGCAGGTCGCGGCCCGCGGGCTGCAACTGGTCGGAATTCAATGCGAACAGCACGTTGCCGCTGATGCCGATGCGGCCATTCACGAGCGTCACGCGGCCGGCCGCGAGCGGCCCGGCAAGCGCCTGCTCGAGCGACTTGCGCTGCTGCGCTTCCTGCTGGCGCGCGCGCATGGCCTCCTCGAGCTTCGACGTGAGCTGAAGTTGCATGCCGATCACGCCGACGAGGATCAGCACGAACGCGCCAAGCAGCACCGACATCAGGTCGGCGAACGCGGGCCACACCGGGGCGGAGGACGCGCCGCCGTCGATTTCGTCGTGCATGCGTTACGCTCCGACGCTCGCCCGCCGGCCGGCGAGCTGCTGCAGGTCTTCGACGATCTGCTTCTGCGACATCATGCTCAGGTCGATCACCTCGCGCGCCTGCGCGACGTAGTACTCGAGCTGCTCGTCGCTGCGCGCGAGCGACTTCTCGAGCGCGGCCTCGATGCGCTGCAGATGGGTCAGCAGCTTGTCGTTCGACTCCCCGAATACCTGCACGGCCATCCCGAACGCGTCGCCGAGGCTCGCAACCTCGACGGCGCCCGCCGTGACCTGTGCGGCCACCGAGTCGAGCTTGCGCGTCTCGGCATCGACGGTGTCGTTGAAGCGCGCGCCGACGCGGTCGAGCAGGTCGGCCGACGTGCTGACGAGCGCGTCGATCGCGGTGCGCTGTTGGGTCGACGCGTGGTTGACCGCGCCGAGCAGCGTTTCGAGTGTCGCGAGCAGGCGGCTGCGTTCCTCGAGCATCGCGGTGTCGTGCACCAGGCTGTCGGACAGGCGCTGGTGCAGTTCGGCGACGACGTCGGCCGCGGCCTTCGGCGCCTCCGAGGCAGCCTGCACGAGGCGCGCGATCTCGTTGATCGTGTCGCTCGCATGCACCTGCGCCTGCGCGGTGATGTCGTTCGCGGTGCGGGCCAGCGTGTCGCAGATGTCCTGCTGGCGCGTCGCGGCCTGTGCGCTCGTCTGCGCCCATTCGTCGCGCAGCGCGGCGGCCATCGCGGCGAGCGAGTCGTTCCATGCCGTCAGGCGCTGTTCGTCGCGCGCGGCCAGTTGCGTCTGCAGGCCGGCATGCGAATCGCGGATCGTCGACAGCAGTTCGTTCGAGCGCTGTTCGAACGTCGAGGCCTGTGCGGTCAGGTCGCGCGTCGTTTGTGCCAGTGCGTCGCAGATTTCCTGCTGACGGCCCGCGCTGTGTACACCTGCGCGCTGCCATTCGTCGCCGAGCTTCGCGGCCATCGCGGCCAGCGAGTCGTTCCACGCGGCGAGGCGTTCTTCGTCACGCGCCGCGAGCTGCGTCTGCAGGCCCGTATGCGAATCGCGGATCGTCGACAGCAGCTCGTTCGAGCGTTGTTCGAACGTCGATGCCTGTGCGGTCAGGTCGCGCGTCGTTTGCGCCAGTGCGTCGCAGATTTCCTGCTGACGGCCTGCGCTGTGCACGCCTGCGCGCTGCCATTCGTCACCCAGTTTCGCGGCCATCGCGGCCAGCGAGTCGTTCCACGCGGCGAGGCGTTCCTCGTCGCGTGCAGCCAATTGCGTCTGCAAGCCCGTGTGCGAATCGCGGATCGTCGACAGCAGGTCGTTCGAGCGTTGTTCGAACGTCGAAGCCTGTGCGGTCAGGTCGCGCGTCGTTTGTGCGAGTGCGTCGCAGATTTCCTGCTGACGGCCCGCACTGTGCACGCCTGCGCGCTGCCATTCGTCGCCGAGCTTCGTCGCCATCGCGGCCAGCGAATCGTTCCATGCGGACAGGCGTTCTTCATCGCGCGCGGCCAGTTGCGTCTGCAGGCCCGTGTGCGAATCGCGGATCGTCGACAGCAACTCGCTCGAACGTTGTTCGAACGTCGAAGCCTGTGCGGCGAGATCGCGCGTCGTTTGCGCCAGAGCGTCGCAGATTTCCTGCTGGCGGCCTGCGCTGTGCGCGCCGGCGCGCTGCCATTCGTCGCCGAGCTTCGCGGCCATCGCGGCCAGCGAGTCGTTCCACGCGGCGAGACGTTCCTCGTCGCGTGCAGCCAGTTGCGTCTGCAGCCCCGCGTGCGACTCGCGCATCGCGGCAAGCGTCGCGCCCGAATGGCGTTCGAACGTCGCGGCGGCCTCGCCCAGCGCGCGCGCATGCTGGCCGGCCAGCGTCTCGCCGACCTGCTCCTGGCGCGACAGCGCATCGCGCCATGCTTCCGACAGGCGGCTTTCCGTCGATTCGAGGCGCGTCGCCACGCCGTCGAGCAGCGCCGTCGAACGCTGCGAGAACGTGTCGGTGAACTGGCCGAGCGTCGTCTGCAGTTGCTGCGCGACGGCATCGCCCGCGCGGCGCTGTTCGTCGAGCGCGCGGTTCCAGACGGCCGTCACGTTGCCGGTGGTCTTCTCGAAGCCGTCCGTCAGCCCGTCGAGCTGACGCTGCACGGCGCCCGTCACGGTATCGCGCAGCGCGGCCATCTCCTGCGCGAGCCCGGTCATCGTCGCGGCGACGACCGGCTGCAGCGCGGCACCGGCCACGCGCGCGCTTTCGGCGGCGCTCTCCTTCAGCGCGTCGCCGACATTCGACGCGAGGCCCGCATACGCGCGCTCGGTGCGGTCGAAAAACGCCTGCTGGCTTTCGATCTGGCGATCGTGCAGCGCGACGCTGCGCGCCTCGAGCGTCGTCATCATCGTCTGCAGCCGGTCGACCAGCGCCGGCATCACGTCGGCCTGGCGCTGCAGCAGCCGGAACGATTCGTCGCGCTGGTGCGCGGACGAATGCACGCGCAGCGTCGTCGCGATCTTCGCGTCGAGCTGCTGGGCCGCGTCGATCCGCTCGCGGCGCACCAGTGCGGACAGCAGCCCGAGCATCGCGGAGGTCGCGACGCCGGCGATCGACGTGCCGAATGCGAACCCGAGGCCCTTCACCGGCGCGATCAGCGACGCGCGGATCGCGTCGAGATCGGTCGCGCTTTCGAGCGCGGCGCCCGTGCCCTTCAGCGTGACGACCATCCCGAGCAGCGTGCCGAGCATGCCGAGCAGCACGAGCAGGCCGACGAGGTAAGGCGTGAGCGACGGGCCCGGCAGCGCGACGCGCGCGCCTTCGACCCGCGCGCGCACGGCGCCGCGCAGGCCCGGGTGCAGCGTGTCGAGCCACGTGTCGAGTTTCGCGGGCGGCTCGGTCAGGCCGGCGACCGCGCGCGACAGCGTGGCGGTGGCCTGCCGGTAGCGCAGCAGTTCCCATGCGCCGGCGACGTAGCACGCGGCGATCAGCAGCGTGACGGCCGACGCCAGCGGGTTCGACGCGACATAGCCGACGCCGATCCAGCCCACAGCGAGCAGACCGGCGACGAAGACAACGAGATCAAGGCGAATTCTGGACATAGCGTGTTGATTAGCTGGTGCGAAGGGCCGCGAGCAGCCCGTCTACCGTTTGAAACCGGACTTCGAGTTCGGCAAGCAGGATGCTTTGCATCTCGTCGCGAAACGTATCGAGCCATGCGCCGGGCACGATTGCCGCGACGGCCGTGGCGTCGGCCACCACCGCACCGTCATCGGCTGGATTTGCCGTGGCGGCTGCGGCTGCGGCCGCGGATTCGGCGTCGGCCAGCGCCTGCCGCTCCGCGTCGCGCAGCCGCCCGAAACGGGTGCCGAGCAGCGCGGGGATGGCCGACAGCAGGCTGCGCTCGCGCGCGCCGAGCACGCGCTCCATGATCGCGTCGAGCGTCGCGAGCCGCGCCATGCCGGACGAGCGCGCGGCGACCGCGACCCGCAGGCGGCCGCGCAACTGGCCGATCGCCGTTTCCATGTCCTGCTGCAGGGACAGATAACGCTGGCGGAAATCCGCGAAATCGGCCGTGTCGGCGGCCGGCGGCGGCGGATCGCCGGGCCGGCGCCGCGCGCGCGGCCGGTTGGTGGCCGTGATCGCCTGCGCGAGCTCGTGGCGCACGCGCGCGCAGTCGCGCTCCGCGTCGTAGCCGCGCACGCCGGCGGCGACACCGGGCGGGCTCGCGTTCAGCGCGGACGACAGCGTGATCGCGTCGGTCCAGCCGAGCCACTGGCTCAGCCGGTCGGACAGCGTCTGCCGGGATTCCGCGACGTCGGCGTCGGCCACGCGCGCGAGCAGCCGGACGAGCGCCGGGCCGCTCAGCGCCGGGCGCGGAGGTGCTTGCACCATGCTGCAAACCGTCAAAAAAGGCAGCAGTTTACACGTCGCCGGGCGGTCGGCCGCCAGAATCGGGGAAGCGGCGCCGATCGGCGCGGCGGGCGACACACGCGAACGCCCGCCGCGCAAGGCTCGGCGGGCGACCGGGGCTTCGGCGGCGACGGTTCCGACGCGCCCTTGCCCTTGCCCTTGCCCTTGCCCTTGCCCTTGCCCTTGCCCTTGACCTCGCCCTTGACCTCGCCCGTCACCCGTCACCCGTCGCCCGCGGATCGCCGACCGCCGACCGCCGACCGCCGACCGCCGACCGCCGACCGCAAATATCGTCCGACGATACCGGCCGCGTTGCACTACCATCAAAGCACCCGTCGAGCCATGCGAGCCGGCCGCGGGCGGCGCCGCCGAGACCGGGCGCCACCGACCCACGACGACAACAGACGGGCCCGGCCCGACCGCACACGATGCTTGCCAATCTCGTCTCGCGCCTGCGCGACCGTTTCGGCAAACCGCCGACCCCGCAGGCCTTCGCCGAACGCCTGATCGCCACGCTGCGCGCATCGGGCGACACACGCACCTGGCGCCACGAGGACGAGAAGGGCTGCCTCGTCCAGTCGGATGTGCCGTCGAACATCATCAACCTGCACAACCTGTTCCACGACTACGCGGCCGCGAAGCCGTCCGAGCGGGACACCGTGCTGAAGCGCCAGGCGAACGCGATGATGCAGCACGAGATCCCGACGGATTTCGCCGCCGCGCGCGCGAAGCTGCGCCCCGTGATCCGCAGCGCGACCGAGCGCTGCGTGACGGCGCTGCAAACGGCCGGGCAGTTCGGCATCACGGAGCTGGCGTTCCGGCCGCTGTGCGAGAACATCGAGATCGGCATCGCATACGACGGCGAGCTCAACATCGCGCGCCTGCCGACCGCGACGCTCGACCGATGGGGCGTCTCGTTCGACGAAGCCTGCGACATCGCGATCGACAACCTGCGGGCCGCATCGTCGACGCCGTGGGCCGCGCTGCCGAACGGGGTATTCCTGTCGCAATTCGACGACTCGTACGACGCGGCGCGGCTGCTGCTGACCGACCTGCTCCACCGGCAGCCGATCGCCGGCGCGCCGGTCGTGATGGCGCCCAACCGCGCGGTGCTGCTGCTCACCGGCGACCGCAACCCGGCCGGGCTCGCCGCCATGGTCGACCTCGCCGAACAGGCGCAGGCGCAGCCGCGCCCGCTGCCGCTGCTGATGCTGCGCTGGGACGGCGCCGCCTGGCGGCGCTTCGTGCCGGCAGGGCTCGAAGCGAAGCTGCATGCGCTGCGCATCGGCGAGCTAGCGGGCGACTACCAGGATCAGCGGATGCTGCTCAACGACGTGCATGAGCGCGACGGCACCGACCTCTTCGTGGCGACCTACTCGGTGTACAAACGCCAGGACGGCAGCCTGTTCAGCGTCAGCGTATGGAGCGACGGCGTGCGTTCCCTGCTGCCGGAGACGGATATCGTCGCGCTCCATCGCGGCTCGACGGGGCAATCCGCCTACGTGCCGATGGCCGAGCTGCTGCACACGTGCGGCGACCTGATGACGGCCACCGGGCATCGCCCGGTGCGGTATGAAGTGAAGGCATTTCCGGACGACACGCGGTTCGCGGCGCTGTTGGCGCGGTTCAGCGAAGCCTGATGCTGACGCCGATGCGCGTTCGCACGGTGCGCGCCGGCAGCCCGCCACGGGAATGGCCGGCCGCCGTGCGATGCAGATCGGGAATGGAAGCGGTTAGATGCGCTCAGATGCCCGCTTTCGGCGCATTCAGGATCAGTCGCAGCCCGAGCAGCGTGATCGCGCCGGCGGCGATGCGGTCGACCCACTTCTTCGCGCGCAGGTAGAGCTCGCGCGGCCGGCGTGTGGAGAAGCACAGCGCGACGATCGTGTACCAGCCGAATTCGACGCCGAACACGAGCGGCGGCAGCGCCAGATAGCACCACAGCGGCGGATGCTGCGGGAGCAGCGCCGCGAAGATGCTGCCGTACCAGATCGCCGTCTTCGGGTTGCTGAGCTGGGTCGTGAGGCCCGTCCAGAACGACTTGCGCGCGCTGCCGCCGGCCAGCGCCTGCGGATCGTCCATCGCGATCGGCCGGTCGGCGCCGCGCCAGATCTTCGACGCCATGTAGATCAGGTACGCGCCGCCCGCCACCTTGAGGCCCACGTACAGCCATTCGACGGCCTGCAGC
Source organism: Burkholderia sp. AU6039 (assembly GCF_002223365.1). Lineage (NCBI taxonomy): Bacteria > Pseudomonadati > Pseudomonadota > Betaproteobacteria > Burkholderiales > Burkholderiaceae > Burkholderia > Burkholderia sp. AU6039. Next base: position 686,954 of record NZ_NKFK01000005.1, on the reverse strand, counting down.
AGCGTATAGAGCCCGGCCAGCGCGACGCCGCCGAACACGATGCCGCCGATGCCCATGCCGAGCGCGGTGGCCAGCCCGTCGCGGCGCGACAGCCCGATCGAATTGCGGGCAACCAGCACGAAGCTCGGGCCCGGAATCATCGCGCCGAGAAACAGCGCGGCCAGGATGGCGAGTACGGCAGCCGATGCAGTCATCGAAGTCTCCTTGGTGAGCGACGCCGAATCGCCAGCGCCTGCGTGTCGTTTCCGATGGTCGAGCCGCTGATTCTGGCACGCTTCGCCCATGGCCGAAAGCGGCTTTGCGCTGCTATGCTGGCCCTCTTTCCCGTCATTCGCGCCGCCCCCCATGATCGAGATTCGCGCCGCCCGCTATCCCGATGACGCCCGTGCCGTCGAGGCGATCTTCCGCGAGTACATCGCGAGCCCGACCGTCAGCCTCGAATTCCAGGACTACGAGCCCGAGATCGCCGCGCTGCCCGGCAAGTACGCGGCGCCGCGCGGGCAGCTGCTGCTCGCGTGGCAAGGCGAGCGCGCGGTGGGCTGTGCGGCGTTTCGCGAGATCGACGCGACGACGTGCGAGATGAAGCGCGTCTATGTACGCCTCGACGCGCGCGGGCTGAACGTCGGCCGCCGGCTCGTCGAACGGCTGCTGCACGACGCGAAGGCGGCCGGCTATGCGCGCATGTGCCTCGACGTGCTGCCCGAATTCGTCGCCGCCAGGAAACTGTATGCGTCGCTCGGCTTCACACCCGCGCCGCCCGTCGCGTTCAACCCGGTGCCGGGCACCGAGTTTCTCGGGCGGGATGTGTAATCGCCACGCCGTCGGCACCGCTTTCCACCTTTCGACCGGACACCCCGTCATGCGCGCTTTCCGCCCGTCCATCCTGCTCCTCCCGCTGCTCGCCGCGCTTTCGCTGAACGCCCGCGCTGGCGACCTGCCGAAATCGGTCGCCGCGCAGTTGCCGCCCGGCTACCAGCCGCTGCTCGCGCATGCCGGGCCGGATCTCGACAACGGGCGGCACAGCTTGCTCGTCGTCGTGCATCGGGCGGTCGATACGCGCGAGCAGCCGTCGCCGCGTCCGCTGCTGATCTTCGAGGAACAACCGGATCATGCATTCCGGCTCGTCGCGAGCAACGACCAGGTCGTGCTGCGCGCGAACGAAGGCGGCCAGTGCGACCCGTTCGATCCTGACGATGCCGCCGACAATGGCTTCGCGATCAAGGGCCACTATTTCACCGTGCAGAACTTCGTCGCGTGCGGGCAGCACTGGAGCGACTACGTGACGTTCCGCTACGACCCGCGCACGCACGGGTGGCTGTTCTCGAACCAGATCGTCACCGAATCGTTTCCGCTCGACGACCAGCCCGACCACGTCACCGTCACGCGCGCCGACGCGCACCGGCCGGTGTCGTTCGGTCAGTGGAAACGCAAGGACTGACGCGCCCGGTGCCACGCGCCGCGACCGGTTGCATCGCACCCCGGCCGGCACGGGCACGGCCGGATACCGTCACGCCCAGCCTCTCCCGCGCTCGCGAGCACACGCCAACAGGACTACCATGAACGCTTGCCGTCGCGCGACCGTGCGCCGGCCTCGCACGCGGCTCGCCCGCACGCGTTCCCTCGCTGCACCCGCACTGGAGGACGACATGACGCAACACTTCGACGCGATCGTCATCGGCACCGGTCAGGCCGGGCCGCCACTCGCCGCGCGGCTGTCCGGCGCCGGGATGAAGGTCGCGATCATCGAGCGCGGCCGCTTCGGCGGCACCTGCGTGAACACCGGCTGCATCCCGACCAAGACGCTGATCGCAAGCGCCTACGCCGCGCAGCTCGCGCGCCGCGCCGGCGAATACGGCGTGTCGGTCGGCGGCCCCGTCACCGTCGACATGAAAGCCGTGAAGGCGCGCAAGGACCAGATCTCCGGCCGCTCGAACCACGGCGTCGAGCAATGGGTGCGCGGCCTCGCGAACACGACCGTGTTTCAGGGTCACGCCCGCTTCGAGCAGGCCAACACGGTGCGCGTGGGCGACGACGTGCTCGAGGCGGAACGCATCTTCATCAACGTCGGCGGGCGCGCGCAGGTGCCGGCCATGCCGGGCCTCGACACGGTGCCCTACCTGACCAACTCGACGATGATGGACGTCGACTTCCTGCCCGAGCATCTCGTGATCGTCGGCGGCAGCTACATCGGGCTCGAGTTCGGCCAGATGTATCGCCGCTTCGGCTCGAAGGTCACGATCGTCGAGCAGGGTTCGCGCCTGATCCGGCGCGAGGACGAGGACGTGTCGCAGGCAGTGCGCGAGATTCTCGAAAACGAAGGGATCGACGTGCAGCTCGACGCGACCTGCCTGAGCGCGCGGCGCGACGGCAGCGGCATCGCGGTCGGCCTCGACTGCGCGGGCGGCGGCCGCGAGGTCGCGGGCTCGCACCTGCTGCTCGCGGTCGGACGCGTGCCGAACACCGACGATCTCGGGCTCGACCGCGCGGGCGTCTCGACCGACGCGCGCGGCTACATCGAGGTCGACGAACAATTGCGCACGAACGTGCCCGGCATCTGGGCGCTCGGCGACTGCAACGGGCGCGGCGCGTTCACGCACACCGCATACAACGACTACGAGATCGTCGCGGCCAACCTGCTCGACAACGATCCGCGCAAGGTGTCCGATCGCATCGCGGCATACGCGCTGTACGTCGATCCGCCGCTCGGCCGCGTCGGCATGACGCTCGCGCAAGCGAAGCAGACCGGCCGCCGGCTGCTCGTCGGCACGCGCCCGATGACGCGCGTCGGCCGCGCGGTGGAAAAAGGCGAGAGCCTGGGTTTCATGAAGGTGATCGTCGACGCGGACAGCCACGCGATCCTCGGCGCGTCGATCCTCGGCGTGACGGGCGACGAAGTCGTGCACGGGATGCTCGACGTGATGGCCGCCGGCGCGCCGTACACGACGATCAGCCGTGCGATGCATATCCACCCGACCGTGTCGGAGCTCGTGCCGACGCTGCTGCAGGATCTGCATCCGGTCGAATGACGAGCGGCGGGCGGCTGCGCATCGGCGTCGCACGGGGGGCGAGCGGTATGCGAAGATGGCCGCTCGCCACGACATCCGGGAGCGCCATGGACCGCCTGCAAGCGATGCAGATCTACGTACAGATCGTCGAACGCGGCAACTTCACGCAGGCCGCCGACGCGCTGCAACTGCATCGGCCGGCCGTGACGAAAGCCGTGCAGCAGCTCGAGCAGGAACTCGGCGTCCGGCTGCTGAACCGCAGCACGCGCCGCGTCAGCGTGACCGCCGAAGGCGAGGCATTCCATGCGCGCTGCGTGCAGTTGCTCGGCAGCATCGACGACGCGTTCGCGTCGTTCCCGAAGCAGCGCGCGATCCCGAAAGGCCGGTTGCGCATCGACATCGCGCTCGCGCTGGCGAAGACGGTCGTGATTCCGGCGTTGCCCGATTTCCAGCAACGCTATCCGCAGATCGAGCTCGTGCTCGGCGCGAGCGACCAGCCGGCCGACCTGATCGGAGAAGGCATCGACTGCGTCGTGCGGGTCGGCAAGCTGAAGGATTCGAGCATGGTCGCGCGCACGGTCGGCGCGGTGCCGATGGTCACGTGCGCGTCGCCCGGCTACATCGCCCGCCACGGCTTGCCGCGCACGCTCGACGACCTTCGTGCGCATCGCGCCGTCAACTTCTTTACCGGCAGCAATCGCAAGGTGCTCGAATGGACGTTCCGCCCGCACGGCGAAACCGTCGCGGTGAAGCTCACGAGCAGCCTGCTGACCGACAACTCGGAAGCGCTGCTGTCCTGCGGGCTGGCCGGCCTCGGCATCGTGCATGCGTTGCGGCCCGCGCTGCAGCCGAGCATCGACTCGGGCCAGCTGATCGAGCTGCTGCCCGGCGTGCCGGCCGAGCCGAAGCCGGTGTCGGTGCTGTACCCGAACCGCGCGCATCTGCCCGACAAGGTGCGCGCGTTCATCGACTGGCTGACCGAGCTGTTTGCGCGGCGTTATCCGGCGTAGAACAGGTGTGCGCCGATTGTCATTCGTCGAATAACAATCAATGATCCCGCCGCGCGTTTCTCCGGCGCGGATACCCGCCTACAGTGCTTCTTCATCGACACCCGTTCATTGAAGGAGCCACCCATGTCCCGTATCGTTCGTTTCCACCGCGTCGGCGGCCCCGAGGTCCTGCAGATCGACACCGTCGACGTACCGGCACCCGGCCCCGACGACATCCAGCTGCGCGTGAAGGCGATCGGCCTCAATCGCGCGGAAGTCATGTACCGCAGCGGCGAATACACGTTCATGCCGCGCTTTCCCGCGGCGCTCGGCTACGAGGCGTCGGGGATCGTCGCGGCGGTCGGCCGCAACGTGACGGCGTTCGCCGAAGGCGATGCGGTGAGCGTCGTGCCGTCGTTCTCGTTCGCCGACTACGGGATGTACGGCGAGGTCGTCAACGTGCCCGCGCATGCGGTGGTCAGGCATCCGGCGAGCCTGTCGTTCGAGGAAGCGGCCGCGACGTGGATGATGTTCGTCACGGCGTGGGGCGCGCTGATCGAACTGGGCGGGCTGCAGCGCGGCGACGCGGTGCTGATCGGCGCCGCGTCGAGCAGCGTCGGGCAGGCGGCGATCCAGATCGCGAACCACGTCGGCGCGGTGCCGATCGCGCTGACGCGCGGCGAATCGAAACGCCAGGCACTGCTCGACGCGGGCGCGAAGCACGTGATCGTCGGCAGCCCTGCGGACCTGCCGCAGCAGGTGGCGGACCTCACCGGAGGCACCGGCGCGCGCCTCGTGTTCGATCCGGTCGGCGGCCCTGATGCCGCGAACCTGCTGCGCGCGCTGGCCACGAACGGCACGTTCTTCCAGTACGGTGCGCTCGACACGCGCGACATCCCGGTTCCGGTGATGGACCTGCTCGCACGCCACCTGACGCTGCGCGGCTACGAGCTGTTCGAGATCACCGGCGACGCGCAGAGGCTCGAACGCGCGACGCGCTTCATCGTGGACGGGCTCGCGGCCGGCACGCTGAAGCCGCTGATCGATCGCACGTTCGCATTCGACGACATCGTGGAAGCGCATCGCTACATGGAGGCCGGTGCGCAGGTCGGGAAGATCGTCGTCACGGTCTGAACGGTGCGAGGCGGGCGGGCCGCTTGTCTGTCAACAGCGGCACACCCGCCCGCCCCCCGTTCAGCTTTCGAAATACCGCGGCCGGTCGATATCGGCCAGCAACCCCGGCTGCGTCGGCGCCCAGTCGAGCGATGCACGCGTGCGCTCGCTCGTGGCCGGCGCATCCATCCCCGCGAACATCGCGAACCAGCCGAAGTGTTCGCCGGCTTCCGCCGCCGTTTTCGCGACGACCGGCACGTTCAGCCGCCGGCCGATCACTTCCGCGATGTCCCTGAACCGCACGCCGGTATCGTCGACCGCGTGATAGCGCGCGCCGGGTGCGCCGCGTTCGATCGCGAGCCGATAGACGCGCGCCGCGTCGAGCCGGTGCACGGCGGGCCAGCGGTTGTCGCCTTCGCCGATGTAGGCCGACGCGCCCTTCTCCCGCGCGAACGCGATCAGGCGCGGCACGAAAGCGTGATCGCCGTCGCCGTGCACGGACGGCGGCAGGCGCACGACCGATGCATGCACGCCGCGCGCCTCCAGCGCGACCGCGGTCGCTTCGGACGCCCGCGGGTAGGTCGACGACACCGGCACGTGCGGATCGTCCTCCGTCGCCGCGCGCCCGGGTGCGACGAGCGCGAGGCCCGACGTGACGACCAGCGGCCGCGCCGAGCCCGCGAGCGCCGCACCGATCGTCTCGATCGCGCGCCGGTCGAGCTCGCAGTTCTGCGCGAAGCGCGAGAAGTCGTGATTGAATCCCGTATGGATCACCGCGTCTGCGGCTTCGGCGCCGCGCGTGAGGCTGTCGAGATCCTCCAGCGACCCGCGATGGACATCGGCGCCGGCCGCCGCGACCGACGACGCGGCCGCATCGGACCGCGCGAGGCCGAGCACCGAGTGCCCGGCAGCAATGAGTTCGGCCACGACGGCCGCGCCGACGAAGCCCGACGCTCCAGTAACAAAGACACGCATGTTCAACACCTCCGGATGGCAGGGAGGCTTACTATCTGTCGATCGCCGTGCACGGTGAAGTCGTGACGGTTTACCGGTAAACGAACTAACAGGCTATGGCTGACGCCCCCGACAACCTGCTCGGCGCCTACCTTCGGGCCCGCCGCGAGAAACTCGACCCGGCCGCGCTCGGCCTGCCGGCCACGCGCCGCCGCACGCCGGGCCTGCGGCGCGAGGAAGTCGCCGAGCGTGCGCACGTGAGCACCGCGTGGTACACGTGGCTCGAACAGGGGCGCGGCGGGGCGCCGTCGGCCGACGTGCTCGACCGGCTCGCCCGCGCGCTGCTGATGAACGACGCCGAGCGCGAGCACCTGTTCCTGATCGGCGTCGGCCACCTGCCGGAAGTGCGCTATCACGCAGCCGACCATGTGTCGCCGCGCGTGCAGCACGTGCTCGATTCGCTCGACGCGAGCCCGGCGATCGTGCGCTCGGCGACGTGGGACGTCGTCGCGTGGAACGACGCGGCAGCCGCGACGCTGACCGACTACACGACGCTGTCGCCGCAACGGCGCAACATCCTGCGGCTCATCTTCGTCGATCCGCACGTGCGCGGCGTGCAGGCGAACTGGGAACGCGTCGCGCGGTTCGCGGTGGGCGCGTTTCGCGCCGACGTCGCGCGCGGCGGTGCGACGCAGGCCGTTCAGGCATTCGTCGACGAGATGCGCGCGGCGAGCGCGGAGTTCGACGCGCTGTGGCGCGACCACGATGTCCGCTCGCACGAAGAAGGGACCAAGGAGATCCACCATCCTGTCGTCGGGCGCATCGCGCTCGAATACTCGGCGTTCGCGGTGAGCGGCCGGCCCGACCAGACGCTCGTGATCTTTACGCCGGAAACGGCGGCCGATCGCGCGCTCGTCCGGTCGCTGGTGGCCGCGCGCGCGCAAGCGCTGGCCGAGCAGATGCCCGTCGCATGACGGCGCGCGTTTCATCCGATGAATGAGCTTTCACGCCGTATCGCCGGTCGCCCCATCCGGCCCCGTCGCCCCGCTCCGCCCCATCGCATTCCGCACTGATTCCCAGTCGAATATTTAATTTTCACCTGGCGTAGCGCGCGCTTACCCTTTCGGCATCGCATCACAGGGCCACCGGCCCCTCCCTGGAGCATCCCGATGTCCGAACCCGGCACCGCGCAAGCCGTCCACCGCCCGCATGCGGCTTCCGTGTCCCATGGCGCGCTCGCGCTGCTGGTGCTGGCCGGCCTCAACCTGCGGCCGTTCCTGACCGCGTTCGGCCCCGTGCTCGACGTCGTGCGCGCCGACACGGGCCTCGGCTTTCGCGCGGCCGCGCTGCTGACCACGCTGCCGTTCGTGCTGATGGGGGTCGTCGCCGGAGTCGGCGTCGGGCTCGCGCGGCGCGTGGGCGAGCAGCGCGCGCTGAGCGTCGCGCTGGCGCTGATCGCGGCCGGCTGCACGGCGCGCCTGTGGAGCGACGGCAGCGCGGGCCTGATCGGCACCGCGATCGTCGCGGGCGCCGGCGTCGCCGTGATCCAGGCGCTCGTGCCCGGCCTCGCGAAACGCTGGTTCGTCAACCGGCTGCCGCTCGCGATGGGCCTCTACTCGGCCGCGCTGGTCGGCGGCGGCGCGTTCGGCGCGGTCGCGAGCCCGTGGCTCGCCGCGCATGGCGGCTGGCATCTCGCGCTCGCCGTGTGGGCCGTGCCCGCGCTCGTCACGCTCGCGCTCTGGCGGGCGAAGGCGCCGCGCGACGCCGTGCGCGCGACGGCCGTGTCGGCTCCGCTCACCGCGTTCATCCGCATTCCGCGCGCGTGGCAGCTCGCGCTGTTCTTCGGGCTCAGCAACAGCGGCTACGCGAGCCTCGTCGCGTGGCTGCCCGCGTTCTACCGCGGCATCGGCATGCGTCCGCAAGCGAGCGGCAACCTGCTCGCGTGGATGGCACTGTTCCAGGCGATCGGCGCGCTCGCGATGCCGATGCTCGCAAAACGCTCGCCCGACCGCCGCGCCGTGCTGTGGCTCACGCTCGCGCTGCAGGCAGTCGGCTTCATCGGGTTCGCGACGCTGCCCGCGCACGCGCCGTGGCTCTGGGTCGCGAGCGTCGGCCTCGGTCTCGGCGGCTTCTTCTCGATGAGCCTGATCGTCACGCTCGACCACCTGCCCGATGCGCGGCTCGCCGGCGCGCTCGCCGCGTTCGTGCAGGGCATCGGCTTCCTGACCGTCGCGGCCAGCCCCTGGCTGATCGGCTGGCTGCGCGATGCAGGCGGCGGCTTCGCGATCGCGTGGTGGATGCATCTCGGCGTGATCGCCGCGATGGCCGCGCTGAACGCCGCGTTCGCGCCCGCCGGCTACCGGCACTGCATGGTGCGCGTCACCGGCGCCGCCCGCTAACGCCCCCTTCGAATCCGGACGTTCGCCGGCCGCTGCCGGCGCAACGTCCCGCCGCCCGCGCATGGCCGGACGCGGGCAGTCACGCCCGACGGCCGCTGGTTCGCTTCAAAACAAACACACTCAATCGGTATTGGAGACAGACATGAAAAAACTCGTCCTGGCCGTTGCGCTCGCGCTGACGGCCGGCGCCGCCGCCGCGAAAGACCCGGCAGTGCTGCGCCTCGGCGTCGACCCCAGCTATGCGCCGTTCGAATCGCTCGCGCCCGACGGCAAGCTCGTCGGCTTCGACATCGATCTCGGCAATGCGATCTGCGAGCGGATGAAGGTGCGCTGTGTGTGGGTCGAGAACGCGTTCGACGGGATGATCCCCGCGCTGAAGGCGCGCAAGTTCGACGGCGTGCTGTCGTCGATGAGCGTGACCGAGAAGCGCCTCGCGCAGATCGCATTCACGGACAAGATCGACAACGTGCCGCCCCGGCTCGTCGCGCGGCGCGGCTCGAACCTGCAGCCGACGCCCGAATCGCTGCAGGGCAAGAGCGTCGGCGTCGAGCAGGGTTCGACGCAGGAAACCTATGCACGCACGTACTGGGAGCCGAAGGGCGTGATCGTCCGCACGTACCAGACGCAGGATCTCGTCTACCAGGACCTGCTGTCGGGGCGGCTCGACGCGTCGCTGCAATCGTCGGTGCAGGCCGACCTCGGTTTCCTGAAAACCGCGAAGGGCGCGAACTTCGAATTCGCGGGGCCGCCGCTGCATGATCCGAAGACGCTCGGCGTGGGTTCGGCGATCGGCGTGCGCAAGGATGACGACGCGCTGCGCACGCAGATCAACCAGGCGCTGGCGAGCCTGATCCAGGACGGGACGTACCAGCGGATCGCGAAGAAGTATTTTTCGTTCGACATCTACAACTGACGGGAACGAACGAGGCAACGCGAAGGGGTGTCGTACACGAATGCACGACGCCCCTGCATAATTTCCTCGACCCGTCGATGCCGATCGCCAGCCGCCTTTCGTAGGACAAACGGAGCACCGGCCGCCCCCTTCTCCCGGTACGGCACCCTCCCGCGCGGGAAACCTAACCCTTTGTACTTCGATTTCCTAAACTGTCTGGAGGAGATCACGATCCGCTGTCTCGCAGCGTGCCCACTGCCGGATCGCGCACTGGACCGATCCCGGGAGAGAACACGATGCGAACGCCCTTCCTTGTTGCCGGACTCGTCGGATCCGGCCTCCTTCTGGACGGCTGCGCGACACCGATGGGTCAGCAAGCCGCTTCCGCTCGGACACCGCTGGAATATGTGCAGCCCCCCGATCAGTACGTGATCCCCGTACCACTCGCCCCGGCCATCAAAGCCGGCAATCTTGTGTTCGTTTCGGGGATTCCCGCTTATGACCGAAACGGCAAGCTCGCCGTCGGCGATTTCACCAGGCAGATGACCCAGGCGATGGAGAACGTCACGGGCATCCTCAAGGCCGCAGGCACAGGATGGGACCGCGTGGTGAAGGTGGATGTGATGCTGGTGCGCCGGGAAGACTTCAAGGAGATGAACCGCATTTACGCGGGATACTTCCAGGCCGGGAAATTCCCGACCCGAAGTACCGCCATCGTGGCGTCATTGCCGAATCCCGACTTTCTCGTCGAAATCGACTGTATCGCCGTGCTCGACAAGCCATGACGCCTGTCGCGAGCGATCGCGACAGGCACGACCCGTCAGCGTCGTACGGAGCGACTACGCCGCTCGCTGCAACAGATCGGTGGCGAACGACTTCGCGTGCGCGACGGCTTCCTGCGCGTCGCCGAACACACCGAGTTCATCCCAGTGTTCTTCGGCCGCGTACGTTCCCTTCACGGCGAGCGCCCGCTGAACACTCAACTGCGCGGCGTATTTGCCGTCCTGCAACGGCCGGGCCGTTGCCACCACCTTGTGCGGCGGGCTGGCTCGCTCCGGCTGAACCAGTTCGACGGCGCCGCCGGCCACGTCGACATACATCAACTCGTTCCGGGTGTTGCAGTCCGGGCAGTAGAAGCACCACCCCGCGTCCTCTTGATGGGGCCTGACCTGCCCGCGAGCCAGCACGGCGCGGCATGCAACGTTTTCGCAGATGAACGGCATGGCAGTCTCCGAAGTTGTTTGTCGGAAATCCTAGCATGTCCGTCGGCCGTCAACCACCGGCATCGGCAGGATTGCCTTGCGGTTGATCAGGTCCGGGCTTATACGCCCTTGATACGGCTTACACGCAGGTCGACCCGGCGCTCGCAAGCCTCGCGTCAGCCGGGATAAACTGTCTGCCCGATCCACGAACCCGGCCATCCTCCATGTTGATCCGCGTTGCCACGCCGTCCGATGCCATCCCGCTTGCCGAACTGAAGCGCGACACGTTTCGCGAAACCTTTCTGCAAGACGGATTCAATATCGACTACCCGCCGCACGATCTGGCTGCGTACGAGACCCAGGCCTACTCGGTGGAAACGGTCACGGGCCAGCTCAACGATCCCCAGTGCCGCACGTGGGTCGCCGAAAGCGACGACGGCCGGCTGGTGGGGTATGCGCACGCGGGGCCGTGCAAGCTCCCGCACCCGGAGGTTACCGACGGTGCGGGGGAAATCCATCAGATCTACCTTCGGCGCGGCACGCAAGGGACCGGCGCCGGGCGCGCGTTGTTCGATTCCGCACTGGACTATCTGGCCACGGAACGCCCCGGCCCGGTGTGGCTTGGCGTGTGGTCCGGCAACGCGAAGGCCATCGCCTTCTACGAGAAGGCCGGTTTCAGCAAGGTCGGCACGTACGATTTCAAGGTCGGGGAAGCGACTGACCTGGAGTTCATCTACCGTCGCTGACTTTCGCAGCGGCATGCCGGCCAAGCCGCGCCGGCGAAAGAAAAGGGGCGTCGCGCATGATCGCGCGGCGCCCCTGTTTCACTTCGGCCGGCCGGCCCGTTCGGGCAGCGACGGCGATTGATGCGTGAACGGCCGTCAATCGGCCCGCGTCACTTGTAATTGAACGCGTCCGGGTGGTTCTCGAGGCTGCCCGTCAGCGCCGCATACAGAATCGTCCGTCCGTCGATCGATTCGCTACCGCCGCCGATATTGAGCCATGTCAGCTTCTCGGCGCCCTCCTTCGGGCCTGCGACGGACAGCACCCCGTACATGACCTTCTTCTGCGGGTCGTACAGCACCGCGATGCGCTCCGACCCGCAGTTGTGCGGCTTGCAGGCCGTCATCACATAGACGTCGTGCCCGCCGAACACGACGGTGGTTCCCGGGGATTCGGTGCCTTTTGTCACCCATGCCGGCACCGCGTGACCTTTCTTCATCGCGGCGAACGCGTCGCTCGCCGCGCGATCGCCGGGGATGGCGCTCATCGTCCAGGTTTTCGTCGGCGTGGGGCCCGCGGCCCATGCGGCCTGGGCGAGGATCAGCGCGGCAGCGGCGAGGGGAATCCTGACGTTCATTTATCCATACTCCTGTCAATGTGGCGATTGCTTAGTCGCCGCAACACCGACAAGAGTTCGTCACGTCGTGTCAATTTTTGTCAGTCAATAGTGACTCCGCCTCCACAATGTCTTCGGCTCGTCGAGCAGGTGACGCAACCCGCTGCGCTCGATCGTGCGTTCCGCGACTTCGTTCACCCGTTCGAGCACCGCGCCTTCGTCCACCGACAACACCTTCCGATCCTCCATCAGCACCCTTCCGCCGACCATCGTCATGCACACGTCGGCCGCGTTCGCGAAGCACGTCACGCGATACACCGGCATGTTCATCGGCATCATGTGCGGCCGGAACAGGTCGATGAGGATGACGTCGGCGAGCTTGCCGGCTTCGAGCGAACCGACTTCGTGAGCGACCGACAGCGCCTTCGCCGCGTCGATCGTCACCATCTCCAGCACCTTGCCGTGCGGCAGCACGTCCGGGTCGCGGAAATGCCGGCGGTGGTAATGCATGCACTGCCACATGTGGCGGAACATGTCGTAGCCGCGATCGGGCGCCGCGCCGTCCGACGCGATCGCCACCGTCACGCCCGCATCGATCAGCTCGGGCACCGGGCAGCGCCCGATGATCGACATGATCGCGCTCGGGTTGTGGACGATCGCGGTGCCCGTCTCGACGCATGCCGCGATGTCGTCGTCGGTCAGGTCGATGCTGTGCGACATGAACGACGTCGGGCCGAGCAAGCCGAGCTCGCGATGCGCGAACGCGAGCGTGCCCGCGCGGTGGCCGTCCTGCGTGAACGTCAGCCCGCGCTCGCGCGCCAGCGCGCCGTAACGGGCGGCCTGGTCGCGGAAGTCGCGTTCGTGCCGCGCGAGTTCGGGGTCGTGCTCGGGCCCGTACACGGGCAGCGTGAGCGCGATGCGGATCCGGCCGTCGGCATCGCCGTGGCATTCGTCGATGATGCTTTGGCACACTGCGTACATCGTGTCGAAGCCGATGTCGCGCGTGTCGCTGCCGTCCGGCGTGTGGCGCGTGTAAGCACGCGGCGCCGGTGGCCGCGACGGGCCGACCGCGACGATCGAGCGCGTGCCGGTGCGCACGACCGCATCGCAATGGCGCCGTGCATAGACCGGATCGTCGACGCGCATGATCGAGTTGCCGCCGCCGAGCAGCGACACGCCCGTCGTCACGCCGGCCTTCAGCCGTTCGAGCGCGGCAAGGTGCGATTCGGTTTCCCAGAACGCCTCGTCGGACGCACGCGTGTAGATCGTCTCGGCCGCGGCCGACCATGCGTCGCCGTCCGCGCCGCCGATCGTGCGCAGCATCGCGTGGCCCGCATGCGCATGCGCATCGATCAGGCCCGGCAGCACGGCCTTGCGGCGCGCGTCGATCGTGCGTGCGGCGCAGTAGCGGGCCTGCAGTTCGTCGGTGCCGCCCACGGCGACGATACGATCGCCTTTCACGGCAACCGCGCCATGCTCGATCACACGCCGCCGCGGGTCCATCGTGATCACGCAGCCATTCGCGATCAGCGTGTCGATCGCTTCGCGGTTGTCCGCTCGGTTGTCCTCGGTCGTCATCGCACAATGTCCTGTTGTCGTTCGATTGATTTCATTGCCGTCCAGTCGCCCCGTCATCACGCGGAACCGACCGGCGTAGCAACCCGCGCCTTCAGCCTGCGCTGCCCCGCGCTGATCACGACGAACACCACCGCATTCACCGCAAGCGCGACGAGCCCGGGGTTGATCGACGTCAGCGTGTTCGACGCGCGCGGGAACAGCGACGCGAGCGTCACGCCATAGTAGTTCGTCATCGCGATCACGATCGCGCCGGCGGCGATCCCCGCGAATGCACCTTCGCGCGTGCCGAACGGCCGCTTCAGGAAGCTCGATGCGAGCATCGGCACGAGCTGCGTGAGCAGGCTCGACGAGAAGATCGCGAGCGTGACGAACGTCGCGCCGCCGCGCAGCACGAAGTAGACGACCACCAGCGTGAAGATCGGCAGCGCGATCCGCGCGACGCGCGTCACCTCGCGGTCGGTCGCGTTCGGCGCGAAACCTTCGCGGTAGATGTTGCGCGCGATCGTCGTCGACGCGTTCAGCATGATCAGCGAACCCGGCACCAGCGCGGTCAACAGGCCCGTGCCGCCGACGATGCCGACGAACCACGCCGGGAACGTCTGCTTCACGAGCCGCAGCAGCGCGAGATCGGCCTGCGCGCCTTCGAGCCCGTGCACGGTCATCACGGCCGCGAAGCCGACGAGGAACAGGAACGCGATCAGCACCTGGTACAGCGGCATCAGGATCACGTTGCGGCGCAGCGCGCGCTCGTCCTTCGCGACGTAGATCGCGGTGAAGCCGTGCGGATACAGGTAGTAGCCGAGCGACGTGAGCAGGATCGTCGAGTTGTACCAGCTCAGGTTGAAGCCGTGCTCGGGCATGCGCAGCAGTTCGGGATGCGCGGCGTCGAGCTTCGCGAACATCGCGCCGAGGCCGCCGTAGTAATGCATCGGCAGGTACAGGCCGAGGAAGATCGCGATCGCGAGGATCAGCACGTCCTTGAAGATCGCGATGCTCGCCGAACCGTGGATGCCCGACACGACCATGTACACGGCCATCAGCGTCGCGGCGATCCAGATCGCGGCCGCTTGCGGAATCAGCCCGTACGACATCTCCGACACGATCACGCCGAGCCCGCGCAACTGGATCATCAGCAGCGACACCATCGCGAACACCGCGACGACCGACACCAGCACGCCGATCGCGCGGCTGTCGTACTTCGCCGCGAAGTAGTCGGCGAACGACACGAGCCCGCGCGCCTTCGCGTAACGCCAGACGGCCGGCAGCATCCAGTAGCCGATCACGAACGCGAGGCAGCCGTACGACAGGATGTAGAACGCGGGCACGCCCTTGCTGTAGGTCCAGCCGCTCGCGCCAAGGAACGAGAACGTCGAGAACGCCTCGCCGGCCATCAGCAGGAACGTGAGCAGCGAGCCGAAGCCGCGACCGCCGACCGCCCACTGCTCGAGCGTGAGCTTGCGGCCGCGGCGCGCCATCACGCCGATCGCGAGCGCGAACACGGCGAACGCCGCGATGATGAGGATCGATGCGTTCATCGCGCTTCTCCCGAGCGGCCGGCGCGGGCCGCGTCGCGCTCGTCGCGCTCGTCGAGATGAAACAGGATCGCGAGGATCGCGGCGGTGGCCGCCATCCAGGCCAGGTTCCACACGAGCAGGAACGGCAGCCCGAACAGCAGCGGCCGCACCTCGGCGAGCGAGCCGCCCGCATACATTCCGACGAACGGCAACGCCGCCAGCAACAGTTTGAGTTTCATGAGTGCCTCCTCCGGAAGACGCGCGTATGCGTCAGAACATCAGAACTTCTGGCGGATGCCGACCACCACCGCCACCTGGGACGTCGTCGACGACGCGCTGTCGGTGCCGTCGATCCACGCCCGGCCGACACCCGACGACGCCTTCTGGTAGAAGCCGTTCACGTACACGTCGGTGCGCTTGGACAGCAGGTACTGGACGCCGGCCGATACCTGGTGGTAGTGGCCGCTGTCGCTGGCGCGCGCGACCTGCGTATAGGTGTAGCCGGCGGCGGCCATCAGCGCCGGCGTGATCAGGTAGCGCAGGCTGCCTTCGTAGTTGTTGAAGCGCAGCGCGCCGCCCGTCGCCTGCCCGAAGTTCGAGCCCGTGTACAGCAGGCCGAGCGTGGCCGGCCCGATCGCGTAGCTGCCGCCCGCGCCCCAGATCTGCTGGCGGAGCGCGTTCCCGAGGCTCGCGCCGAACACCGATTCCGACGCCGGATAGTAGTTGTCCGAAGCAACGGCGCCGCTCGTGCTGACAGCGGGATGGTTCACGCGCGCATACGCGGCGCCCGCGTTGAGCGGCCCGTTCACGTACGTGACGCCCGCGCTCCAGCTGTTGTCGTTCGCGAAGCCGGTCGAGTTGGAGAAGCCGTACACGAGATTCGCCTGCAGGCCCGCGAGCGTCGGCGACACGTACTTCACCGCGTTGTTGGTGCGGAACGTGTTGTTGATGTCGTCGTTGTCGAACGGGTGCGTCGAGTACTGCGCGAGGAAACTGCTCATCTGCAGCGAGCCGAGGATGTCCTGCGTCGAGTTGTACTGGCGGCCGAGCGTCACCGCGCCCCAGTTCGCGCCGCTCAGCCCGACCCACGCCGACCGCCCGAACATCCGGCCGCCCTGCCCGAGCGTGCCGTTCGCGACGTTGAAGCCGTTCTCGAGACGGAAGTTCGCCTTCAGACCGCCGCCGAGATCCTCGGTGCCGATCAAGCCCCAGCGCGGGCCCGATTCGTTGCCGCCGGTGAATTGCCACAATGCGTGGCCCTTCGCGTTGTTCGTGTAAGTCACGCCCGCGTCGACGATCCCGTACAGCGTCACCGTCGACTGCGCGTGCGCGGCGCCGGCAAACAGCATGGCCACGGCCGCGCCCACGCGTGCGGCGCCCGTCTTCCCACCCTTCATTCGCACCATCTCCGTCTTCTCCGCTCCAAACCTGTTCATCGATGTGTTGTGTTTTTTTGATCCTGCCCATACGCGCCGATCGGGTTGTATAGACAGTCGCTGGATGGTATCCAGCCGCAATCACATCAAGAAATGAAATGTTCAACTGGGCGGCAGTTGAAAATCGAATGGCGGGGAGATGAGCGGGGAGGTTGCGCCGCTGCAAGAAAAACGAAAGCGCGCGAGTCCGCTGGACATGGCGCGCTTTGCTCAGACGTGAATGGCTCGCGTAAGCAAGCTGACGAAACGGCGACGCGTGATGCGTCCATACGGTTTTCCCGGATAGCCCGTGCGGTGCGCGCAACGGAATGCGCTCGGGCCGTGAGCCCGAGCCGTGCGCGTCACAACGGCTGGCTATCGATCCGCAGCAGGTTCACGACCGACACGACGCCGTCGACGCGCCGCGCCGCCTCGGCCGCGAGCGCCACCTGGCCCGTGTCGGACACCGACCCGGCGAGCGTCACGACACCGTCGCGCACGCGCACGAGCACGCGCGTCGCATTCAGCCCCTGCGTGCGGGCCAGCGCCGCGCTCACGCGCCGCATCAGCTTGCGGTCGGCCGCCTTGCGCTGCCTGGCGACCGATGCCGCCGCCGGCGCGGCAGCGGCAACCGGCGCGGATGACGGCACGGCTGCCGCGTCCGATTGCGCCAGCGCCGGCGTCAGTGCGGTACAGCACGCCGCGATCGCCAGCACGGTGCGAGCAACCGACTTCATCAGGATTTTCATGAGGATTCCTTTTTTCGTAGAATGAGAAAAACGCCGCGTTCAGAAGCGCGTCATCATCCCGAGCGTCACGCCGGTCGTTGCGCTCGCGCCTGGCCGCAAACCCAACGCGGCGCGCGTCACGGGGTCGCGCATATAGGCGCCTGTCATACCGTTGCGATCGAGTTCGACATACAGTTCGGTGCGCTTCGACAGGAAGTACTCGGCAACCGCGTAGACCGTCAGCTTGTTGCCGTCCGCACGCGGGACGTTGCCGATGCGGCGCGCGATGTCGTAGAAGCCGGCTGCGGAAAACTGCAGGCGCGGCGTCGGCTGCACGAGCAGCGCGAGCGACGGAATATCGTCGTGTCGCGTCGGCGCGCCGGCGCCGTGCGCGGTCACGGTCAGCGACGCGTAGCTCGCGTACAGGCGTGCGGGGCCGAACTGCAGCGTGCCGCCCGTCTGGATCGTCTGCGCGGATTGCGTGCCGTCGGCGCTGTACGTCTTCGAATAGGACGCGCCGCCCATCACGTTCGCAAACGAATACATCGCCGCCGCCGAAAAGTTCGTGCCGGCACGCGTATTGCCCGCGACACCACCCGGCGAATAGCTCGCGCCGAACCGCAGGCCGCCCGCCTGGCCGAGATACTTGATCGTGTTGTTGAAGCGCGAATCGAGCGTGAAGAAGTTGCCCGCGAACTGCACGCCCGGCTCGACCGCCAGCGATTGCCCGCGCCCGCCGAGCGGATCGAGTGCGATGCCGAGATCCTCGGCCGCATTGAACTGGCGGCCGAACGTGAATCGCCCGAACGCGCCCGACACGCCGACATAGGCCGCCTGCGAGAACAGCGTGCCCGGCGTCTTCAACGCGCCGGTGCCGGTGTTGTACGCACCGTCGAGCACGAACAGCGCGGTCGTGCCGCCGCCCAGATCCTCCTTGCCGCGAATCCCGAACTCGTTGCCGGCAATGATGTTGGTGCCGTTGAAGCCAACCTGGCTGCCGCCCTGTTGCCCGTTGACCCATCGCACGCCGCCACCGACCTGGCCGAACAGCGTCACGCTCGACTGCGCGTGCGCGGTCCCCCACAGCGCGCCGATCAGCGCCGCCGCGATCATCTTCTTCATGTCTCCTCCTGCCGCGTCGTCGCGCGGCGTTTCGTGGTGCTGCTTCCCGTCGAAAGGCGCCGCGGCCCGGCTGGCGGGCCGTACGCCGAATGCGATGCAATGCGATGCGACTTGCGCGCCATGCGCTAGCGGCCGCACGCGCCGACCGTCGGCACGGCACGCTCCGTGTCGCCCGCGAGGCGCCGCAGCGAACGCTGCGGATCGAGGCACCAGGCGCCGAGCACGCCGCACGCGATCAGCACGACGCCGCACACGACGCCCGCCTGTTCGAAGCCGCGCGCGACCGACGCGCCGCTCGCCTCGATCAGCATCCCGGTGACGACCGGCGCGCCGAGGCCCGCGAGCGACGCGAAGCCGTTGCTGAGCGCCAGCACGCCGCCGCGCTGCGCGTCCGGCGTCACCTCGGCGAGCATCGCGGGGCCGATCGAGTACATCGTCAGCGTCAGGCCGCTGCCGAGCGTCAGCAGCACGAGCTTCGCCGCGCGCGGCAGCTCCGGCACCGGCAGCATGGCCAGCATCGCGCCGGCGATGGCGAGCGTGACCGCGATGAACGTGCCGCGTCCGTGCCGCGACGGCATGCCGCGCGCGAGCAAGGTTTGCGACAGCCAGGCCAGCGCGAGACTGAGCGGCGACGTGACCGCGACGAACAGCGCGAACATGCGCCCCGCCTCGTGCGGCCCGAAGCCGAGCCCGAGCTGCAGGTAGGTCGGCATCCACGTGAGCGTCATCGCGAGAATCCAGTTCGCCGCGAAATGGCCGAGGAAGTTGCCGAGCACCGTGCGGTCGGTCAGCAGCCGCCCGTACGGCACACGCTCGCCGCCGGTCGCGCGCGGGCCGCGCGACAGCGTGCCCTCCTCGCCGAGCACCGCCCACGCGATGCACCACACGGCCCCGAGCACCGCCAGCACCGCGAAGTTCGCGCGCCAGCCCCAGTGCGACGTGACGACCGGAATCGCGAGCCCCGCGATCAGCAGGCCGAGCGCGCTGCCCTGGTGCAGCAGCGCGACCGGGAGATTGCGCCGCGTATCGGGAAACCATTTGTAGATCGCGTGCGTCGCGACCGGCGATGCGGGCCCTTCGCCGATGCCGAGCAGCACGCGGCACGCAATGACGACCCAGATCGAGCTCGCGGCGAGCATCGGCAGCTGCAGCAGCGCCCACGCGGCCGCCATCGCGAACAGCAGCCATTTCGCGGGCCAGCGGTTCGCGGCGATACCGCCCGCGACCGCCGCGACCGCGAACAGCCAGTTGAGGCTGCCGCCGATCACGCCGAACTGCGTCGGGCTCAGATGCAGGTCGCGCATCATCGGCACCGACACGAGGCCGAGCACGACCTTGTCGAGAAAATTCACCAGCATCATCAGCGCGAGCATCGTCGCGATGGACCACGCCCGTCCGGGGCGGTACTGCGCACCATTCGTCATGGCTGTCTCCTGTTTATTGGTCGTCGGCGGCCGGCGGCGTCGCGCTATCCGCCGCCGTGCTCGCCGGGCGCCGGCACCCGGTCGTCACCGTCCGGCAGGCCGAGCGAGAACTTCACCGGAAAGCGCACCGCGAGCGACCGGTCGGCCGCCACCTCGCGGGCGACGCCGCGCTCGCGCACGTGCGGATCGTCGAACACCGCGCCCGCGTCGGGCACGCGCGACACCGGCAGCCCGAGCGCGCCGAGCACGCGCATCCAGTCGTCCTGCGTGCGGGTCGCGAAGGTCGCGCGCAGCAGCGCGCCCAGCGCGTGCCGATGCTGCTGCCGGCCCGCGCGCTGCGCGAAACGCGGTTCGCGCAGCGCCGGATACGCGTCGCCGAGCGCATCGGCGAACACGGCCCAGAACTTGTCCTCGAGCGTCGCGAGCACGATGTGCCGGCCGTCGGCGGTCTCGAACAGGTCGTTGTCGGGCATCACCCAGCGCGCCGTGTCGTGCGTATCGCGGCCGGTGCGCAGCGCCCACGCGGCCGGCGCGGTCCACGCGAAGATCGCGTCGTGGATCGACACGTCGAGATGCTGGCCGACACCGCTCGCGCGGGCGCTCATCACGGCGACCGCCAGCGCGAGCGCGGCGTGCAGCGCGGCCGCGTGATCGGCCAGCCGCACGCGTGGCCGCGAGACGGTGTCATGCAACTGCGCGGGCACCGACCAGTAACCGGCGTCGGCCAGGAAGTTCAGGTCGTGGCCGGGACGGTGCGCATACGGGCCGTCCTGCCCGTAGCCGGTGATCGAACACAGCACGACGCGCGGGTTCGCATGCGCCAGCACGTCGTAGCCGAGCCCGAGCCGCGCCATCACGCCGGGCCGGTTGCCTTCGACCACCGCATCGGCGTCGCGCACGAGATCGAGAAAGCGTGCGCGGCCGTCGGGCGTCTTCAGGTCGAGCACGATCGAGCGCTTGCCGCGGTTGAACTGCGCGAACGTGTCGGCGCCGAACTGGCGCAACGCGTCGCCGCCCGGCGGCTCGACCTTGATCACGTCGGCGCCGAGCTGGCGCAGCAACGCGCACGCATGCGGGCCGGGCAGCAGCTGGCCGGCATCGACGATCCGCACGCCGCGCAGGCACGACCAGGCGGGGCCATCGCCATCGGCGGCAGGCCACGCGCCACGTGCGTCGTCGCGGGCCGTCATGCAGCGCCTCCCGCGCCGGCCGGCTCGAGAATCGCCTTCGCGATCGTGTTGCGCTGGATCTCGCAGGTGCCCGTCAGGATCCGGAACATCCGCAGCTTGCGGAACGTCTGCTCGACCGGATGGCCGCGCGTGACGCCGACGTTGCCGTGGATCTGCACGGCCTTGTCCGCGACCTCGAAGCAGCGCTCCGACACGTAGAGCTTGCAGGCGGCGGCCGTCATCCGCAGGTCGGCGCCCGCATCGGCGAGCGCGGCCGTATGCGCGATCATGCTTTCGCATGCCCACAGCGCGGCGGCCATGTCGGCGAGCATGTGCTGGATCGCCTGGAACCGCGCGATCGGGCCGCCGAACTGCCGGCGCGTGCGTGCGTAATCGAGCGACGCCCGGTACGCCGACATCGCGAGGCCAAGCATCGTCGGGCAATGCAGCAGCCGGTTCACGTTGATGCGCGACATGCCGAGCCGGAAGCCGTTGCCGAGCCCGCCGAACACGTTCTCGCGCGGTACGCGCACGTCGACGAAGCGGAGGTCCGCATCGATGTGCTGCCCGGACATCGGCACGTATTCGTGCTCGACGCTCACGCCGGGCAGGTCGAGATCGACCAGCACGGCCGTGATCTGCGGCGGCGTCGCGGACGCATCGGTCACGCACATCACGATCGCGAAATCCGCGAACGGCGCGCCGCTGATGTAGTGCTTCGTGCCGTTGATCACGAGCGCATCGCCGTCCTCGACCGCCGTGGTGCGGATGCTCATCGCGTCCGAGCCCGAGTGCGGTTCGGTCAGCGCGAAGCACGTCGATTTCTCGCCACGCATCACCGGCTTGAAATAGCGATCGAGCTGCGCGGGCGTCGCGTACTTCAGCATGTTGCCGACGCGCGGCGGCCCGCCGAGTTCGCCGAGCACGTGCGGCGCGAGCGCCGCGCCGCTCGCGGCGAGGTCGGCCTTCAGCGCGCACACCTCGGCGATCGACAGCCCCTGCCCGCCGATCTCGACGGGCAGGCTCGCCGTATAGAAGCCGAGCGCGGCCGAGCGTTGCCAGACGCGGCGCAGCACGTCGCGCGGCCACACGTCTTCCGAGTCGAGCCGCAGCTCGCGCTCGATCGGGCGCAGTTCGTCGTCGACGAAGCGCAGCACGGCCGCGCGCAGCGCGACGAATTCAGGGCGTTGCAGATGATCGAACATGGCGGATTCCTTCAGTTGACGCGGCGCGCGACACCGCGCCAGTACTGCTCGCGCACGAGCTTGCGGGCGATCTTGCCGTTCGCGTTCTTCGGCAGCTCGGCGACGAAATCGATGGAGCGCGGCAGCTTGTAGTCGGCCAGCTGCGCGCGGCAGTGCGCGACGAGATCGTTCGCGTGCGCGTCACGGCCGGCACGCAGCACGACCACGGCCTTCACGGCCTCGCCCCACTTGTCGTCGGGCACGCCGACCACGCAGGCCTCGAGCACGCCTTCGTGGCGGTACAGCGCCGCTTCGACTTCGGTCGGATACACGTTGAAGCCGCCCGAGATGATCATGTCGTGCTTGCGGTCGACCAGATAGATGAAGCCGTCGCGATCGGTGCGCGCGAGGTCGCCCGTGTGCAGCCAGCCGTCGACCAGCACCTCGCGCGTCAGCTCCGGCGCATTCCAGTAGCCCTGGAACACGTCCGCGCCGCGAATCACGATCTCGCCGATCGTGTCGCCTTCGACTTCGCGCCCGTCGGCATCGACCACCCGCACCTCGGTTTCGCCGAGCGGCCGGCCGCACGACGCGAGCCGCTCGCGGTCGTGCAGCAGCGCGTGCGCGTGATCGGCGATGCCGAGCCGCGTGACGCCCGACGTCGATTCGCTCGCGCCATAGCCTTGCGACAGCACGGGACCGATGCGCGCCCACGCTTCCTCGATGCGCGCCGGCGCCATCGGCGCCGCGCCGTAGCCGAGCACCTTCAGGCTGCGCAGGTCGGCCTGCGCGAGCTCGGGCGCGTTCAGCAGCATGTTGACCATCGCCGGCACCATGAACGTGTGCGTGATGCGCTGGCGCGCGATGTCGGCGAGGAAATGCGCGGGCTCGAACGCGTCGAACAGCGCGAGCGTCGCGCCGCAGAACAGGTACGGCTGCATCAGCATCCCGGACGCATGCGTGATCGGGCCGATCAGCGCGAGCCGGTCGCCGGGCTGCGCGGGGCGATCCATCCCCAGCACGATCTTGCGCAGCGACGCGAGCCGGTTGCCGTAGCTCTGCATCGCGGCCTTGATGCGCCCCGTCGAGCCGGACGAGAAATGCAGCACGGCGAGGTCGTCCGGCGCCGGCAGATGGTCGGGCGGCGTATCGCTGCCCTTCGCGACCAGCGTGTCGTAGTCGAGATAGCCGGCCACCGCACCGCCGATCGACACGAACCGCTCGACCGACGAAAAGCCCGGCGAATCGGGTGTGTAATCCGTGTAGCCGCGCCCGCCGATGAACGCGGCGGGCGCGCAGTTGCCGACGACGTCGGCCGCCTCGGCCGCCGTGAAGCGCGGATTCAGCGCGGCTTTCACGAGGCCGGCCTTGTACAGCGCGCATTCGATCTCGACGAGTTCGATGCAGTTGCGCGCCTGCACGGCGATGCGGGTGCCGGGTGCGAAGCCGAGGCCGCGCAGCGCGTTGGCGAGCCGGGTCGAGCGCTCGTCGAGCTGGCGGTACGTGACGGCGCGGTCGCGGTGGATCACGGCGGGCTGGCTGCCCCAGTAGCGGGCCGCGCGCCGCAGGAAGTAGGCGAAGCTCAAAACGATTCTCCTGGTCGAACAGTGCCGCCAGTCTGTAAGATGCCCAGGCATCACCACAATGCATCACCGGATATAAAGTCATAACCGACAGGAATCCCACGATGGACACGCGCGATCTGGAGTACCTGCTGGCCGTCGAGCGGCACGGCAGCATCGGCAAGGCCGCCGAGGCGCTGGGGCTGTCGCAGCCGGCGCTCACGAAAGCCGTGCAGCGGCTGGAAGGGCAAGTCGGCGTGACGCTGTTCGAGCGCACCGCGAACGGGATGACGCCGACGCCGGCCGGCGCACGCTTCGTCGCGCGCGCGCAGCGGATCGCGCTCGAGTTCGATGACGCGATGCAGGAGATGCGCGCGATCCGCGGCGGCGAACAGGGCGTGGTGCGGATCGGCTACTCGCCGACCGTGCCCAATGCGTTCGTGCTCGGGGCGTGCCGGCAACTGATCCGCGAACGGCCGGCCGCGCGGCTGCGGCTGCGCTGCCGGCTCGCGCGCGAACTGCTCGACCTGCTCGCGGCCGGCGAGCTCGATCTCGTCGTCGCGCCCGAACCGCAGCAGCCGGACGCGGGCCTCGACACCATCGCGCTGTTCGACGACCGGCTGACCGTGCTCGCCGACGCCGCGCACCCGCTGCAGCGCAAGCGCGGGCTCACGCTCGCGGATCTCGCCGATCAGGAATGGCTGCTGCCGGAAGCGACGATTCCCGTGCGGCACCGGATCGACGACGCGTTCCGCGCACGCGGCCTGCCCGCGCCGCGCCTGCGCATCGAGACCGATTTCGGCAATACGTCGCTGCTGCAGCTGTTGCGCGGCACGCGGCTGCTGTGTGTCGGCGGCACGGACGCGCTCGACCAGATGAGCGGGTTGCGCGCGCTCGACCTGCGGGCCGGCGAGCTCGACCTGGACCGCCGCATCGGCGCGATGCACCGGGCCGGCGCGTACGTGCCGCCGCTGGCGCAGCGGATGATCGCGCTGCTGCGGGAAGGCGTGGGGTAGGCGCGGGGACGCGCCGCGACCATCATCAGCGGGAGTGATGTCACTCCCCTTTTTCTGCGGATTTGACCGGGGGCACGGTGCCGACAACACTAGCCCGCAGTGCTGCACAGACGGCACGCGCCCGCCTCCCCTTCAGAGTCCGCCATGGTCCCGACCGACATCATGCAATCCCCGAGCGCCGCCCGGCCGCTCGCCGACCGGCAACTGCGCCGAATCGTCATCGCCTCCGTCGCCGGCAACGCGATGGAGTGGTACGACTTTTTCGTGTACGGCACGGCCGCGGCGCTCGTGTTCGGCCATGTGTTCTTCCCGCCCGGCGCATCGGCGCTCACGGGCAGCCTCGCCGCGTTCGCGGCCTTCGCGCTGGGCTTCGTCGCGCGGCCGCTCGGCGGGATCGTGTTCGGCCACGTCGGCGATCGCTACGGGCGCAAGGCGTCGCTCGTGTGGACGCTGCTGATCATGGGCGCATCGACATTCGCGATCGGCCTGCTGCCGACCTATGCGCAGATCGGCGTGTGGGCGCCGGCCGCGCTCGTCGTGCTGCGCCTGCTGCAAGGCATCGCGTCCGGCGGCGAATGGGGCGGCGGCGTGCTGATGATCAGCGAGAACGCGCCGCCGGAACAGCGCGGCTACTACGCCGCATGGAGCCAGCTCGGCGTGGGCGGCGGTTTCGTGCTGTCGTCGGCCGCGTTTCTCGCCGCGCAGGCGCTGCCGGACGACGCGTTCCGCACGTGGGGCTGGCGGCTGCCGTTCCTCGCGAGCGTCGTGATCTTCGCGATCGGCATCTACATCCGCCGTCATCTGCCGGAAAGCCGCGACTTCGAGCAGGCCGGCAAGCGCGGCGCGCACACGCACCTGCCGATCGTCGAATGCATCCGGCGCCATCCGAAGGAAATCCTGCTCGCGATGGGGCTGCGCGTGGCCGAGAACGGCGGCGCTTATATCTTCCTCGCGTTCTCGCTCGTCTACGGCAAATACGTCGGCATCCCGAACGGCGTGATGCTGACCGGCGTGATGATCGCGATGATCGTCGAGATGGGCGCGATGCTCGCGTGGGGCAAGCTGTCCGACCGGATCGGCCGCAAGCCCGTGTACCTGATCGGCGCGCTGAGCCTCGTCGCGTGCGCGTTCCCGTTCTTCTGGCTGCTCGACACGCGCGTGACGCCGCTCGTGTGGCTCGCGCTCACGGTCGGCACCGCCGTAAGTCACGGCGCGATGATCGGCACGCTGCCCGCGCTCGTCGGCGAGCTGTTCAGCACCGAGGTGCGGTACTCCGGCGTCGCGCTCGGGCATGAAGTCGCGTCGATCTTCGCGGGCGGGATGTCGCCGCTGATCGCGACCGCGCTGCTCGCGCGCTATCAGGCGTCGTGGCCGGTGTCGCTGTTCCTCATTGCGCTCGGCCTCGTGACCGTCGCGACGCTGTGCGTGATGCGCGAGACGCGCGTCGCGCCCGACGCCGGCACGCGCGGCGATACGGTGTGAGCGTGCCGCACGCGTCGGCCGCATCCGCTTCCGTTCCCGTGCGCTTGACCGCGGGTGTCGGACACACCGGCTCACGGTGCCCCGTGCGCGCTTTCGTGGCACCGCGAGCGCACGCGGCCGGGTCGTCCGGGCTACTCGCGCGGGTCACGCCGCGCGCCGTCGAACACCGGCGCCAATCCCAGGTGATCGAGCAGCCGCGCGAATTCGCCGAGCCGCTGCCGCATGTACGCGGGCACGTCCACGTCCGCATAGTCGTGGAAGCCGCCCCCCGTGCGCACGCCATCACGCCCGGTTTCCATGTTGCGCACGACGCTCGCGGCCGGCGCGAAGCGCGGGCCGATCTCGCCGGCCAGATACGTCGACGCGTAGTACAGGATGTCGCAGCCACCCCAGTCGATGAATTCGAGCAGCCCGAGCACCGCGAAGCGCGGGCCGAAACCCGTGCGGATGGCCGTGTCGATATCCTCCGCGCTTGCGACACCCTCCTCGACCATCCGCGCCGCCTCGTTCATCGCGAGCGCCTGGATGCGCGGCACGATGTAGCCGGGCGCCGGCCCGCAGATCACCGGCTTCTTGCCGACACGTTCGAGCAGCGCGGCGAGCGCATCGACCACCGACTGGCCCGTTGCGTCGCTGCGGCTGATCTCGACGAGCGGCATCAGCAATGCAGGGTTCAGCCAGTGCGCGTTCAGCATCCGTTCGGGGTGTGCGACATGGCGTTGCAATTCCGTGACGACGAACGTCGACGTGGTCGATGCAATCGTTGCGCGTGCATCGACATGCTCGCCGAGCCAGCGCAACGCGTCGGCCTTCGCGTCGAGCACTTCGGGCAGCGCCTCGAACACGACCTCTGCATCACTCACGGCTTCGGCCGCGCCATCCCTGGAAACGATCTCGATGCGTGCGACGACCGCATCGGCCTGCGCGGCATCGATGCGTCCGAGCGCAACCTGCGCATGCAGTGGCCTGGCGATCTCGTCACGCGTACGATCGTCGAAGGCGCGTTGGCCAGCCGCATCGCGCCGCTTGAAGTCGATCAGCGTCACGTCGATTCCGGCAAAGGCAAACACGAGCGCGATCCCCTGCCCCATGCGTCCCGCGCCGAGCACGTGTACACGCGCCACATCGGCGGCCGCGCTCATGCTGATACTCCCGCGACTCCGTTGTCGAGCAGCGCACGCATCGCGTCCTTCGACAGCGCCGCGATCCCGAGCCGCTCCAGCGTGCGCCCTTCCGCATACAGGTCGCGCACCGCCACCGCGCTCGCGATGCTCAGCAGCCCCTGCGCGACCGGCGTCGGCACGCCGGCCCAGCGCCCGCACGACACGATGAACGACAGCCCGAGCCGGGTATCCTCGAGCATGTAGCGATGGGCACGCAGATCGATCTTCTCGCGCCAGTCGCCGCTATCGGTCAGCTTGCCGTGCGCGCCGCGCCCATACATCCATTCGTCGCCATCGGCCGCGTAGTGATCCGCGAGCGGGAAATGCGGCGCGCGGTAGCCGAGCGCTTCGCGCACCGCGATGCGTTCGGCATCCAGCGCGTTCGTCACGCGGCGGATCGACGGCTGCGTGCCTTCGTTGTGGATGTCCCATGCGTCGAAGTGTTCGAGCGGCCCGGCGTTCATCAGGATCAGCGGCGGATGGATCACGGGCCCCGCATTCATCAACGCACCGGACAACGCATCCTCGACCGGCTCGACCGACGGATAGCCCGCACGCAGCACGTCGAACGCCCAGCCGGCCGCATTCGCGGGAAATACGCCGGTCGGCAAGCGTGTCGCATACGCGCTGATCACGACGTCGTTGTCGCCATGCTTGCGCACCAGGTACGGCAGCGTGCCCGTCTCGGCGAATGCGACGCGCGAACGGTTGCCGGCATCGGCCGCCGCCTGCGCGAACACGACGCTGCCGAACGTGCCGGGCGGCAGGAACACGACCTGGCCGTCCTCCAGCAGCGGCGCGACCTGCGCGGCGAGCGCGTCATGCGACGTAGCCGGCAGCGGCACCACGACGAGTTGCGCACCGCGCAGCGCGGCCGCGAGCTCGCCGGTCAGGCGGATCGCACCCGGCGCGTCGCCGAGCGGCACCGCGCGCGTGCCGCGATAGTCGGTCACGTTCAGCACGCCAAGCTCGCGCAGCCGCGCGTGCGGCTCGCGGTCGCGCCGCCACCACGTCACGTCGTGGCCCTTTTCGAGCAGGTCGATCGCCGCCGCATGGCAGCCGTGGCCGCCGCCCAGAACACATACCTTCATCGTCTTCTCCCGGTGATTGAGTGTTTCCGAGACTACGCGGCCGCCCCCGCCGCGTCGCTTCAAAACGCGCAACGGCACGCCCGTTCGCGCAACGCAATCGCGGCGATGCGCATGCCGCCGCGCCCGCCGCATCCGCTACGAGGCCCGTGAATGGATATCGCCCTGTCACGCCATGCGCCGAACCGGCTCGGCACGCTGCACGCCCCCGACGAAGTCGAACGCGCGGTCGCCCACCGGCTCGGGCCGCACCGGATGGCCGCGCGCGGCCGTGATCCGTTTCATGCGGAGTTGTACGAAGTGCCGCTGCATCACGGCGCGCTGCTTGAACTCTGCTACGGCCGCGAAACGCGCATCGACTTCGGCGACGATGCCGAGCACTTCCTGTTCAGGCTGACGCTCGCCGGCGCATGCGAGCTGCAGGCCGGCAGCGTCGTCGCGCGCGCCGGCCCCGGCGAGCTGACCGTGTCGTCACCGGCGCTCGCGAGCCGCCTGAGCACGAGCCCCGATTGCCGCAACCTCGTGCTGCGGCTCGAACGCGGCGCGCTCGAGCGCAAGTTGCAGGACATGCTGCAGGCCACGCTCACGCGGCCGCTGCAGTTCGATCTCGCGGCCGGTGGCACCGGCGCGGGCGCCGCGCTGCTGCTGCCGACCTTCGAATACCTGTGCCGGCTCGGCGCGCAGCCGGGCCTCGGCACGGCCGCAGCGACCTTCGGCGCCGATCTCACGACGTGGCTGATGTCGCTGCTGCTCACGCACCTGCCGCAT
The DNA here is from genome assembly GCF_002223365.1 of Burkholderia sp. AU6039. Lineage (NCBI taxonomy): Bacteria > Pseudomonadati > Pseudomonadota > Betaproteobacteria > Burkholderiales > Burkholderiaceae > Burkholderia > Burkholderia sp. AU6039. The sequence goes on along the minus strand of NZ_NKFK01000005.1, from coordinate 657,848 downwards.
TCGTACAGCGACGCGCTCACGCGCGGCACGCCGCCGCTACCGGCGCACTTGCGGCGCGCGTGCGATCACGTCAACGCGCACCTCGGCGAACCGCTCGCACTCGCCGCGCTGGCGGCCGTCGCGGGCGTCGCGCCGCGCACGCTGCAGCACGCGTTCCGCGCGTTCCTGCACACCACGCCGGCCGCGTACGTGCGCGAATGCCGGCTCGCCGCCGTGCACGCGGCGCTGCAACGCGGCGACGCGCGCAGCGTGACCGACGTGCTGATTGCGCACGGCATCCATGGCTTCGGCCATTTCGCGAAGGCGTATGCGCGGCGTTACGGCCACGCGCCTTCCGTCACCGCGAGGCAACCCCGATGACGCACTCCGCACCTGGCCGCCCGGCGGCCCCGGCCCGCACCGAACCCGCACCGCACGACAACGATGCATCCGAACTGCGCGTGCAGGATCTCGATCTCAACTTGCTGAAGACGTTTCGCGCCGTATACGAGGAGCGGCACGTCGGCCGCGCGGCGCTGCGGCTCGGCGTCACGCAGCCGTCCGTCAGCTACGCGCTCGGCCGGCTGCGGCTGATGTTCCGCGACGCGCTGTTCGTGCGCACCGGCACCGGCGTCGAGCCCACGCCGCGCGCGCAGCGGCTCGCGCTGTCGGTCGACAAGGCGCTCGCGATCCTGCAGGACGTGCTCGACGAAGGCTCGCGCTTCACGCCCGACAGCACGCAACGCGTGTTCCGCCTGCACATGAGCGATTTCGCGGCGAGCGCGTTCCTGCCGACGCTGCTCGCGGCCTTCGACCGCCGCGCGCCGGGCGCGGTGATCGAGACGCTGCACGTCGACGAATGCCAGCTCAATGTCGCACTCGAATCGGGGCGTATCGACTTCGCGCTCGGGCATTTCGCCGATGCATCGAGCCACTTCCAGCGCACCGCGCTGCTGCACGAGCGCTGCGTGCTGCTGATGCCGCGTCGCACCGCGCAGCGCGTCGCGCTATCCGACGACTACGTGCTCGACGGCGACGCGCCCGACACGCTGCGCTTCGTCGCGGTCACGTCGCATCCGCAATCGATGCAGTTGCTGGAGCGGCACGGGCTGATGCCGCGCGTGCGCGCGGCGCTCCCCGATTTCATGGTGGTGCCCGCGCTGCTGCAGGACGGCGACTATGCGCTGATCCTGCCGGAGACGATCGCGATCACGTTCGCCGCGCGGCAGCCGTGCGCGCTGTACGAGATCGCCGGTGCGAGCGAATGGGCCGTCAACGCGTACTGGCACCGGCGCTTCGACGCCGACCCCGGCCATCGCTGGCTGCGTGCGCTGCTGCTCGAACTGTTCAACATCGGCGAGCTGGCGCCGTTCGACGCATGGCTCGCGCCGCAGCCCCCCGCCTGCGCGTAGCGGCGCAAGCGGGAAGGCACGCGGTTCCGGAGCGACCGAAACGCTCAGAACGACGTAAGGATGCCCGCGACGATCGAACTCGCGGTCGCGCCCGGCTTGGCGACCGCGACCCCGCCACCCGCCGCGCCGTTCACGACGAAGCGTGCATGCGCGCCGTTGCGCACCATCGCGGCACCCGTGTACAGCACCGTGCGCTTCGACAGCGGATAGTCGAAGCGGATGCCATACGAATCGGCGTTGCCGTCGCTGTCCGCGACCTTGCGGTAGTGGCCGACGCTCAGCAACAGCGACGCACGCCCGATCGGCACCGTCGCGCTCAGCTCCATGATGTCGCTGTGCGGATACGCGCTCTGGCTGTCGATCGCGGTCGCGACGTCGGGGCCGCCGCGATGACGCATGTACAGCGCGGCCACCTTCACGACGCTGAAATCGTACGAAATCGCGCCGAGCGTGTAGTTGCCGTTCGCGGCCGGGCTCGTGCCGCCGAGCGCGGACGCCGCCACCGGGCTGAACTTCTGCTGCATGGTGTCGACGTCGACCGACAGGCCGCCGCGCACGTAGTTGAGTCCCACGCCGTACGTATCGCCGAGCGTCGACGGCTGCCCGGCCGCGCCGTTGGTGCCGCGGGCGGCCATCGCGCGCAGCATGAAGCCCGCATGGCGCGGCGACGTGTAGCGCATCGAGTTGCGCACGCGCAGGAACGCGGGCCCCACGAAGTTGTTCGTCGCATTGCCCCACGCGAGCCCCGCGCCGAGGCCCGGCAGGCTGTACGTGACGAGCGTCGTGTGCAGGATCGTGTAAAGCTCGCCGAACTGCACGCCACCGAACGGCCCCGTGATGCCGACCCACGCTTCGCGGCCGAACAGTGCGCTGCTGTTCGACAGTGCGCCGCTTCCCGCATTGAAGCCGTCTTCCAGCTTGAAGATCGTCGCGTAGCCGCCGCCGAGATCCTCGACACCCTTCAGCCCCCACTGCGACGCCCACTGGTTGCCGCTGCCCATGCGCGTCACGTGGTTCGGCCCGGCGTTCGCGTATTCGATCGCGGTGTCGATGCGGCCGTAGAGCGTCACGCTCGATTGCGCGAAGGCGGGCAGCGCCGCGCAGGCAAGCAGCGCGGCAAGCGGTACGGCAAGCCGGTCGGCCCGCCCGTTCGGTTGGTTCATCGTCGTCGTCCCGTAGAGTTTGCGGCGCCGGTCGGCGTTGCGCCGTGTGGTGTGAAGCGCGTTCGCCGCGAAGGGCCAACGCTGCCGATCAAAAACGGGCCGAGTCTAGGAACGACAATTTCGGACGTCGACGCAATGCGCTCTATAACGCTTATAGATGCGCCGCATGATGCACGTGCGCCCCGCCGCAGGCGCGCTGCGCGGCGGCCGGCGCGCGCGACCCTGGTGTTTTCTTTATCCGGGTCGGTAAATGCCCGCGTGGCGCGGCTGTCACTCCGGCTATGGCGGCTGAATTTGGCCGACTACGCTGCGTCTCCGATACGTGCCCCCGCACGCTTTCGCGCCGCGACGGCGCCCGGCCCGCCAGGCCGCTGCCGCGCGTTTCCATCGCCCGCTCCTGGAGAATCCGCATGTCCGCATCCACGGCCCGCGCTGCCGGCAAGCGCTATACGTACGAATGGTATGTCGTCGTCATCTGCATGCTCGCGTACGTCTTCTCGTTCGTCGACCGCCAGGTCCTCGTGCTGATGATCGAGCCGATCAAGCGCGACCTGCACCTGTCCGACACGCAGTTCAGCCTGCTCAACGGCTTCGCGTTCTCGCTGTTCTATGCGGTGATGGGGCTGCCCGTCGCGTATCTCGCCGACCGCTATGCGCGGCCGCGGATCATTTCGCTCGGCATCGCGCTGTGGAGCGTCGCGACCGCCGCGTGCGGGCTCAGCCAGCATTTCGTGCAGATGTTCATCGCGCGGATGGGCGTGGGTGTGGGCGAAGCCGCGCTGTCGCCCGGCGCGTACTCGATGCTCGCCGACTACTTCCCGAAGGAGAAGCTCGGGCGCGCGATCGCCGTGTACTCGCTCGGCTCGTTCATCGGCGGCGGCGTCGCGTTCCTGATCGGCGGCTACGTGATCGCGCTGCTCAAGCATGCGAGCGCGTTCACGCTGCCGGTGGTCGGGCAGGTGCATGCGTGGCAGGTCACGTTCCTGATCGTCGGGCTGCCGGGGATCCTCGTCGCACTGCTGTTCGCCGCGACCGTGCGCGACCCGCAGCGCAAGGGGCTCGCGCAGGATCGCTCGGGCGCCGTGCGACGCGTGTCGATGCGCGATTCGCTGCGCTTCGTCGGCACGCATCGCGCAACTTTCTCGTGCCACTACCTCGGCTTCTCGTTCTACGCGATGACGCTGTACTGCCTGCTGAGCTGGACGCCCGCGTTCTATATCCGCCACTTCGGGATGACGGCCGTCGAAGCCGGCTACACGCTCGGCATCGTGCTGCTGGTCGCGAACACGGCCGGCGTGTTCTGCGGTGGCTGGCTCAACGACTGGCTGCTGCGGCGCGGCCGCGAGGATGCGCCGATGCGCGCCGGTGCGATCGGCGCCGCGTGCATGGTAATCCCCGCGACGCTGTTCACGCAGCTCGACTCGCTGCCCGCGTCGCTCGCGATGCTCGTGGTCGCGATGTTCTTCGCGTCGTTCCCGATGCCAACGTCCACCGCCGCGATGCAGACGCTCGCGCCGAACCAGATGCGCGCGCAGATCTCCGCGCTGTTCCTGCTCGTGTCGAACCTGATCGCGCTCGGGATCGGCACGACCGTCGTCGCGCTGTTCACCGACCGCGTGTTCGGCGCGCCGGCGGCGGTCGGTCATTCGATGTCGATCGTCAACGTCGCGGCGGCCACGCTGGCTGCGCTGCTGCTCGCCGCCGGGTGCCGGCACTATCGCCGCAGCCTCGATCGCGAACGCGGCCTTGCGTCCGCCGCCGCGCCGCACGCGGCCGAAGCGGGCAACGCGATCGCCGCGCGCTGAACGCCGGCGCAATCGCGCCGCCCGACCATCATCCATCTCACTGATTCTGATATCGCTTTTTAATCGATTTGATTTATGCGATGCCCATCCCTATTCTCGATCGCATGACGGCGCGGTGTCTGCCGCGCCGCGTTCCCCCTACCCCATGGATTGACCCATGCAAGCGAACCGCCACCAAGTCCGGATCGACGCGCTGATCGACGCGGCGCAGGACATCCGCTGTTTCCGGGTGTCGCGCGTCGACGGCCAGCCGTTCGACGCGTACGAACCAGGCGCCCATATCGATGTGACCGCGCCGTCAGGCATCACGCGGCAGTACTCGCTGTGCGGTAACCCCGACGAGCGCGGCAGCTACCTGTTCGCGGTGAAGAAGGAAGCGCAGTCGCGCGGCGGCTCGCGTTCGCTGCACGACGACGTGCAAGTCGGCGCCGAGCTGTCGATCGGCGCGCCGCGCAACCTGTTTCGTCTGACGGATGACGCGAGCGAGCACGTGCTGATCGCGGCCGGCATCGGCATCACGCCGCTGCTGTCGATGGCGTATGCGCTGCACCGGCGCGGCGCGCGCTATCGGCTGCACTACTTCGCGCGCAGCCGCGAGCATGCGGCCTTCGTCGACGAACTGTCGGCCGAGCCGTTCGCGTCGCACGTGACGTTCCACTACGGCGTCGAGCCCGCCGCGCTCGCGGCCGAGCTGAACCGCTGCGTCGAATCGGTCGACGCGCACGCACACGTCTATACATGCGGCCCGGGGCCGTTCATGGATGCGGTCGTCGCGGCGGCCGCGACGCGCTTGCCGGAAGATTCGATCCATCTCGAACGCTTCGCGGCGGAACCGGCCGCCGCCGATGCGGGCAATGCCGATGCCGGCGCCGGCCCGGCCGCCGACGGTTTCGAAGTGCGCCTGCAGCGCAGCGGGCAATCGGTACGCGTCACGCCCGACACGTCGATCGTCGACGCACTCGCACGCATCGGCATCGAGGTCGACACGTCATGCGGCGAAGGCGTGTGCGGCACCTGCATGGTGCCCGTGATCGACGGCGAGCCCGACCATCGCGACCATTGCCTCAGCAAGGCCGAGCGCGCGAGCAACACGGTGATCTGCTGCTGCGTGTCGCGTGCGCGCTCCGCGGTGCTCGTGCTCGATCTCTGATGCGCGCGGTTCGGGCGGCGTCCGTCAAGGACTTCGCGCGCGCTCGAACGGCTCGATGCATTCGGCCAGCCACGCGCGCCTCCAACGCACTGCCCGCGCTCTCGTGGATCACACGTCGCCGACGCGCTCGACGAGCTCGACGCGCTCGACCAGCGGCGTGCGCATCCGCGCGCTGCCCTCGTCCTCATGCGTCACGCGTCGTCGCGCGATCCGATCCGCTCGGCAAGCAACGCGAACAACTGTGCGTTGCTGGCGCCCTCATCGATCACACGTCATCGAACCGCTCGACAAGCTCGGCCAGCAGCGTGCGCATCCACGCGTTGCCTTCGTCTTCATGGAAATGCTCGTGCCAGTGCATCGTCACCGGCGCGGGCGGCAGCGTGACGGGCAGCTCGTACAGCCGGAACGCATTGTCGCGGTTCAGGATCTGCGCGAGCCGCTTCGGCAGCGTCGCATACAGATCGGTGACCGACAGCACGCTCGGCAGCGCGACGAAGTGCGGCACTTCGAGCGCGATGTTGCGGCCCACGCCCTGCGCGCGCAACGCATCGTCGAGCGCGTGGTGGCTGTGCTCGACCGATTTCACGTTGATGTGCGCGGCGCGCACGAATTGCTCGAGGCTCAGCGCGGCACCGCTCGGCACCCCGCGCCGGCGGCCCGTCATGCACACGTAGGTTTCCTCGAACAGCGTCTGGTGACGCGTGCGCGGCATCAGCTCCGGCAGGTTGCCGATCGCGAAATCCAGCCGGCTCGCGCGCAACGCTTCCTCGATTTCCTCCACCGGCAGCGGCTGCACGCTCAGCGTCACGCGCGGCGCGCGCTCGCGCAGCGCCTGGCAGATCGCCGGCAGGTACGCCATCTCGCCCGCGTCCGACAGCGACAGCCGGAACGTGCGCGTGCTGGTGGCCGGATCGAAGCGCTCCGCATAACGCAATGCCACGCGCACCATGTCGAGCGCCTTGCCGACGATGCCCGCGAGTTCGAGCGCGACCGGTGTCGGCTGCATGCCCGCGCGCGTGCGCACGAACAGCGGATCGTCGAACAGCGTGCGCAACCGGCCGAGCGAATAGCTGACGGCCGGCTGCGACAGCGCGAGCCGCTCGCCGGCCTTCGTCAGGCTGCGTTCCTCGACGATCGCCTGGAATACGCGCAACAGGTTCAGATCGAGATGATCGACCGATGTCATGACCGCCTCCACTATTCGTCGAATTGATGCGTGAACGCATTCTAAATCAGTGGAGCGGATTTTTATGCAGGCGAGCGGAATCGCCGTCAGGCATCCGGACGATGGAACATCTCGTAGATCACGGCGCGCAGCCATGCGATGCCCGGGTCCGTCGAGAACTGCACGTGCGTGTGCATCTGGATCTCGATCGGCGGCAGCACGAACGGCAGCGGAAAGATCCGGAACGCGCGGCCGCGGTTGAAACGCTCGGCGACACTGCGCGGAAACAGGATCGCCAGGTCGGTGTGCTGCACGATCTCGGGGGCGACGATGAAGTGCGGCAGCCGCAGCACGACGGTGCGCTCGACGTGCAGTTCATCGAGCCACTTCTCGACCATCCGGTGGCCGGTCGCGTTGCTGCTGGCATAGACATAGCGCAGCGCGGCCAGGTCTTCCTGCGTCGGCGCGCGCTTGCGCAGCGGATGGCCGGCCCGCACCATGCAGACGTGCTCGTCCGAGAACAGCGTTTCGCTCACGCAGCCGGGCCCCGGATCGGGCACGTAGCCGAGCGCAAGGTCGATCTCGCCGCTGCGCATCGCGGCGCCGACCGCGTCGACTGCCGCGCTCGTGATGTCGACGCGAATGCCCGGCGCGATTTCCGCGAGCCTCGCCAGCAGCGGCGGCAGGAAATAGAACTCCGACATGTCCGACATCGAGATGCGGAAGGTACGGCTCGCGGTGGCTGGATCGAAATGCGCGACCTGCTGCACCGCGAGATCGATGATGCCGAATGCGCGTGTGAGTGGGCCGTGCAACTGGCGCGCCGCGTCGGTCGGCGCCATGCCGGACGGCGTGCGCACGAACAGCGGATCGTCGAACAGGTTGCGCAGGCGCCGCAGTGCGTGACTGACGGCCGGCTGCGTGAGCCCGAGCCGCTCGCCGGCCGCGGTCAGGCTGCGCAGTTCCGAGATCGCGAGAAACACCCGCAGCAGGTTGAGGTCGGTGACGACCGGATGGGATTTGGTCATGGCGCTCGCAAGTCGCGGCGAAGGCGCGTCGGCACGACGGACAAGCGGTCGCGCGACGCGGCGCAGACTACTCGGCCGATGTTATCTCAAAACTTTCGCTGGTCATCGGGAAATGCGGCGTGGCGCCCGTGAACGACGGCAGCGCATCGAAATCCTCGCGCATGCGCAGCCGAACCGGCGACGCAAGCGCGTGCGCCAGCGCACCGGCATCGTCGAACACGACCTTGTTGCGCTGCATCGCGTCCGCGCGCGGCACCGGCAGCGCGGTCCGGTAGTCGACGCGCGTATAGATCTCGATCGCGCGAATGCCCGGCAATTGCGCCATCAGCGGCGGATGATGATCGAGGTAGTGCGACAGCCATGCGTTCGGGTCCGCGGCTTCGCCGTCGTAGCTGACGAGGTAGGTGCAGCTTCGCGCGGCCGCGCCCGGGCCGGCCAACGGGATCCGGCGCACGGCCATTGCCTGCTGGACGACGCGCCGGCCGGCCGCCTGCCATCGCGCGACGCAGGCGTGTGCGGCGCCTGTCGGCGCCAGCATTGCTTCAAGCGCATCGAGCTCGGAGAAATAGCATTGCAGCACGCATCCCGGCGACGGCGGACGCGCCACCGGGTCGGCGCGATCGGCGCCCAGCGCGACGGGCCGATGCACGACCAGCCGCGCCAGCCCGCGCACCGCGCCCAGCGCCGCCCATGCGTCGTCGGCAGCGTGCGCAAAGGCGTCGGCATCGGCGTCATCGTCGTCGCCACGATCGGCGATCAGGAACAGGCAGACCTCCATCCGTCACCCCGCCTGCGCAGCCAGCGGATGCGCGAGCCGATGGAACGCGCGGCCGAAATAGATGAGCCCGTCGGCTGCCGCATGCAGCGCGATGTGGTCGACCTCGACGAACATCACCGAATGCGAGCCGACCGGCTTGCTGTCGATGATGCGTCCTTCGAGGCTGACGTTCGCATCGGCCAAAACCGGCACGCCGGTCTTGCCGTCCAGCCAGCGCGTCTCGTCGAAGCGGGCATCGCCCGGCGCCGGCGTCATGCCGGCGAACGTCCGCGCCACCTCCTGGCACGCGTGCGGCAACAGGTTGATCGCGACCCGTCCGTTGCCGCACATGATGTCGTGCGCGCGGCTGCCGCGGTTGATGCACACCAGCATCGTCGGCGGCGTATCGGTCACGGAACAGACCGCACTCGCCGTGATGCCCCAGCGGCCGTGTGCGCCGTCGGTGGTAATGACATTGACGCCGGCCGGCAGGCGCGACATCGCCTCGCGGAAATCCTGCCGGACGTCGTGGTCGATCGTTGCATCGTTCATGGAAAACTCCTGCTGCGAAAAATCGGCATGGCGGCCGGTCACGGATACGGCGTCACGGGTGCGATACCGGCAAACACGGCGCCGGATCCGTCGTAGGTCGCCTCGCCGAGAAACGCGTGTTGCGTGACCACGATCGAATCGCGCACCAGTTGCTGCAAGCGGTTCTCGCGATAGATCGCCGCCGTGCCCGCGAGCTGGTACGCCTGCATCACGACCTTCGCGCACACCTGCGCGGCATGCGTCGCGCTCAGCCGCAGCAGGTTGGCCTGCTGCGGCGACACCGGCCGGCCGGCGGCCAGCGACGCCCACGCCGCTTCCGCCGTCTCGTAGAAAAACGCCCGCGCGCTGCGCCAGTCGGCCTCCGCCTTCGCCAGGCCCTCGCGGTAATACGGCCGGTCGGCAAGGCGCGGTGCGCCGGTCGTCGTCTTCGTCGCGCCCGACATCGCGGTGAGCAGGTCGAGCGCGGCGCGCGCGATGCCGACGTTCACGGCCGCATGTACCTGCGCCTGGTACGCCACCGCCGGATAGCGGTACAGCGGCTCATCGACGGTCGGCTCGCCGCCGCGCACGAACGTCCACGCTTCGTCGACGAACCGGTCGTTCAGCGCGAGGTCGTGACTGCCGGTTCCCTGCATGCCGACCACGCGCCAGTTCTCGACGATCTCGACCTCGTCGGCACGAAACACGGCCGTGAACGGCTTGCCCGGCGCGCCGCCGTCGGCCGGCGCACCGCCGATGCCGACGCCGATCCAGTCCGCCCCCTTGCAGCCGCTCGCAAACCGCCAGCGCCCCGTCACGCGGTAGCCGCCCGGCACGCGCCGGGCCGGCTGCAACGGGTAGAGGCCGCCCGCGAACACCTGGTCGGGGCCGTCCGCATAGATCGTGCGTTGCGTATCGAGCGGCAGCGCGGCGAGATAGGTATTGGCCGAGCCGAACGCCGCCACCCACGCGGCCGACCCGTCGGCGATCGCGATCCGTTCGAGCATCGCGAGGAACGCGTGCGGCGGCAGTGCATCGCCGCCGAAGCGGGCCGGCGTGCCGGCGCGGAAGATGCCCGCGCGCTTCATCATCGCGATCACGTCGCGCGGCACGTGCGACAGCCGGTCGAACTCGTCGCGCCTGCGTTCGACTTCGGCGATCACCGTATCGAGCGACAACGGCGACCGGTCGGCAGGTGGCAGCGGAACAGGCGCGCCGGACACGGCGGCGCGGAGGGCGGATTGGGCTTGCATGGTGACGTCCTGAAAGGGCGAAGGGTCTGGAAGAAAAGCGGCGTGACGGTCAGCGCGATCGGGCCGCATCGCGCATCGCCTTCGGATAGGTTTCCGGCGCGATGCAGGTCGCGACGACCGTGATCGCACCGAGGATCACGAGATAGATCACGATCGGCGTCGCGCTGCGGTAGTGCGCCAGCAGCGCGGTCGCGATCACCGGCGACAGTCCGCCGCCGAGCACCGATGCGATCTCGCGGCCGATGCCGAGCCCCGAAAAGCGCAGGTGCACGGGCAGCAGTTCGCTGATGAACGCGGGCTGCGCGCCTTCGAGGATGCCGATCGCGACGCTGTTGGCCAGGATCAGCGCGACGATCACGTGCGAGAACCGGCCCGACTGCAGCAGCGTGAAATACGGATAGGCGATCAGCACGACGGCGACGGCGCCGAGCATGTAGACGGGCTTGCGGCCGATCCGGTCGGTCAGGCGGCCCGCGAGCAGCGTCACCGGAATCATCAGCAGCATCGAGATCACGACCCCGCTCAGCAGCCACGATGCGTCGAGGCCGATGAACTTCCCGTAGGCCAGCGAGAACGCGAAGAACACGTACGACACAGCGCCTTCACCGAAACGCAGGCCGAATACGGTCAGCACGGCGCGCGGGCATTCGCGCAGCACGTCGACGAGCGGCGTCGCGCTGGCCTTCTGTTTCGAACGCGCTTCGGCGAATGCCGCGCTTTCGCCGATCGAGCGGCGCATCCACAGACCGAACCCGACCAGCACGATGCTCGCGAGGAACGGGATGCGCCAGCCCCAGCGCGCGATGTCGGCGGCCGGCAACTGCTGCACGAGCAGGAATGCGGCGGTCGACAATACGAAGCCGAATGCAGCGCCGCACGGGCTCCATGCGGCCAGCGCACCGCGCCGGTCGGCCGGCGCGTTCTCGTGGATCAGCAGGATGCTGCCGCTCCACTCGCCGCCCGCGGCGAGCCCCTGCAGCACGCGCAACAGCACGAGCGCGACCGGCGCGGCGATGCCGATCTCGCGATAGGTCGGCAACAACCCCATCCCGACCGTCGCCGTGCCCATCGTCAACATGGTCAGCATCATCACGGTCTTGCGGCCGTAGCGATCGCCGATGTGCCCGCACAGCAGGCCGCCGATCGGGCGTGCGATGAAGCCGACCGTGAAGCCACCGAACGCCGCGATCGTGCCGGTCAGCGGATCGCTGCCGACCGGGAAGAACAGCTTGCCGAACAGCAGCGCGGCGGCCGTCCCGTACAGGAAGAAGTCGTACCACTCGAGTGCCTGCCCAAGCACGGCCGTGATGACCGCACGTCGGACCGCACTCGTGCTGCGGGAGACGGGCAACGTAACCGCTGACAGGGGTGCTGGTGAGTTCATGGGGAGTCGGGAATAAGTTCAGTTGTCCTGCCTTCCAGGTATCTGGCGGCAGGTCCTGGATCGCGTTCTTGCGCTGCGTGAAACCAACGATAAGAGCGCAGCCGGGCCCGGTCAAATTCCCGCCAAAAATGGTGCCCATGAATCACATGCATGGGCGCGGCGCGTCGCGAGTCTCCCGTCTAATTATCAATCAAGCTTATTTGAATGCCTTTTTTAGATCAATTTGACGGATTAAAACGTGACGGCGAAACTGGCCCCGCTACCTGCACGGGGTCCGCCCGACCGGGCCTTGCACTTCCTCGCGACTCTTTCCCCACGACAACGATGAGCGACATTTCCTACCAGACGATCGACACCAGCGCGTTGCATGGCCTCGCGCAACCCGACCGCATCGCGCCCGCGATGTATCACGATCCCGCGCTGTTCGAAGCCGAGCTCGACCGCATCTTCTACCGCACCTGGATCTGGGTCGCGCACGAAAGCGAGCTGCCGAACCCGGGCGACTTCATCACGACGACGATCGGCCGCCAGCCGGTGATCGTCGTGCGCGACAAGACCGGCGAGATCAACGTGCTGCAGAACCGCTGCCGCCATCGCGGCGCGACCGTGTGCGAATCGCACAAGGGCAACGCGAAGGGCTTCACGTGCCCGTATCACAGCTGGTCGTACGCGCTCGACGGCACGCTGCGCGCGCTGCCGTACGGCGACGGCTACGAAGGCGTGTGCGAGAAAGGCGACCTGCCGCTCGTGAAGCTGCGCGTCGGCGTGTACCAGGGGCTGATCTTCGCGAGCTTCAACGACGCGATCGAACCGCTCGAGGATTTCCTCGGCGGCGCGAAGCCGTGGATCGACCTGTTCATGAAACAGGGCGCCGGCTACCCGATCAAGGCGAACGGCGAGCACAAGTTCAGGTTCAAGGGCAACTGGAAGATCCAGCTCGAGAACACGACCGACCTCTATCACTTCCCGGTCGTGCACAAGTCGTGGATGAAGTCGATCGACGACGAGACGGCCGCCGCGATCACGAGCTTCATGACGAGCGAGGACGCGTTCTGCCGCGGGCTCGGCAACGGCCACAGCCTCGCGGTGCTGATGCCCGAACTGATCGACCTCGACGAAGACGACGGCGCGCCGCTGCCCGAGCGCTTCGCTCCGCTCGCGGCCAAGCTCGCCGAGCGCCACACGCCGGAGGAAGTGCGCCGCATCGTGCGCTCGCTGATGGGCGTCGGCTTCAACCTGAACCTGTTCCCGAACCTCGCGCTGTCGATGGCGTTCTTCCGCGTGCTGCGGCCGATCTCCGCGAACGAAACCGAGATCCGCCACGTCGCGCTCGCGATGGACGGCGGCCCCGACGAAGCGAATCGCGAGCGGCTGCGCATTCACGAACACTTCCAGGGCCCGTTCGGTTTCGGCAGCCCCGACGACGCGGAAGCATGGGAGCGCGTACAGCGCGGCGCGCATGCGGGCCCCGACGTGCCGATCCTCGTGAATCGCGGGCTGAACCGTGAGACGACCGCCGCGAACGGCGAAAAGACCGCGCATGCAACCGATGAGACCGGCATGCGCGAGGCCTACCAGCAATGGCGCACGATGATGGAGCAACAATGATGGACGACCGCAACGCCCTCTTTTCCGAGCAGACCTTCGCCCGCGCGGTCGAATTCGTGTGGCGCGAAGCCGAGATGCTCGACCGCCGCGACTATCGCGCGTGGCTCGACCTGTGGGAGCCGGCCGGCCACTACGTGGTGCCGATCGATCCCGACACGACCGACTTCGCCGCGACGCTGAACTACGTGTTCGACGACCACGACATGCGCGAGAAGCGCGTGCAGCGGATGGTGTCCGGCTATTCGGCGTCGGCGACCGACGCGGCGCGCACGGTGCGGACCGTGTCGCGCTTCACGCTGGAAAGTGGCAGCGCCGATACCGTCGAGCTGAAATCGGCGCAGGTCGTCGTCGCGTACAAGCGCGGCGTCGCGACGCTGTTCGCGGCCGATGTCACCCACAAGCTGCACGTCGATGCGGAAGGCGAGATAAGGATCGCCGAGAAGGTCGTGCGCCTGATCGATTCGACCGAAGCGCTCAGCGCGATCGGCTTCCTGCTGTGAGCGGCCGCCGGTTCGCCGTCGCCAACGCAACGGTGAGCCGGTCACCTTCACCTTTAAGCGACCACCGGTTCGCCCGTCGCCGGCGCAACGGTGAGCCGGTCACCTTCACCTTTAAGCGGCCACCGGTTCGCCCGTCGCCGGCGCAACGGTGAGCCGGTCACCTTCACCTTTCCCGACGACCATGCCCACACTCGAAGTTTTCCTGCCGGCCGGCCATGACGACGCCCGCAAGGCCGAACTGATCGCACGGCTGACCGGTGCGACCGTCGAATCGATCGGCGCACCGATCGAATCGGTGCGCGTGCTGCTGACCGAATTGCCCGCGACGCACATCGGCCTCGGCGGCCGCAGCGCCGCCGACGGTGCACCGCCGTCGCTGCCCGTGATCGTCGCGATCCTGATCGCCGGCCGCACCGACGAGCAGAAGCGCGCGCTGATCGCTGCGTTGTCGGAGACAAGCGCCAGCGTGCTCGGCGCACCGCTGCAAGCCACCCGCGTGATGATCAAGGACATTCCGAACACCGATTTCGGCATCGGCGGGCAAACCGCACGGGCGCTCGGGCGCTGATCATGCGCTGCGCGCATGCCTGCCCGCTCATGCAACGCGGCCGCCGGGCGGCCGCGGCATCAAGCATTCCCCGGCGACGATGTGCCCGCCCGAGCCTTCGTCCCGGCGAGCGGCAGCGTCACGCGGCAGTCGAGCCCGCCGCCATCGGCCGGGCTGGCAGCGATCCGGCCACCGTGGCGCGTCACGATGCTCTTGCACAGCGACAGCCCGATTCCGTTTCCACCGGCCTTCGACGACGAAAAGCCGTCGAACAGCCGGTCGTGCGCATCGGCCGCGATACCCGGGCCGTTGTCGATCGCGCGCAGCTCGGCATGCCCGTCGACGTTCGCAGTGCCGAGCGTCAGCGTGCGCGACACCCGCTCGCAACCGGCGAACGCCTCGATCGCGTTGAACGCGAGATTCAGGATCACCTGCCCGATCAGCACGCGCTCGCAGCAGATCGGCAGCGGCGCGTCGGCCTGCACGATCGTGACCGTCACGCCGGCTTCCTTCGCGCGCAGCTCGATGAAATACGCGACGTCCGCGAGGATGTCGCGCAGGTCGGCGAGCGCGACGACCGGTTCGCGCTTCACGATGAACTCGCGCACGCTCTTGATGATCAGCGCCGCATGCTCGGCCTGCCGGTCCGCGCTGCGCAGCCCCCAGATCGCATCGTCGATCGCGCCGCGCCCGTTCAGCCGCTGCACCGCGCCTTCGATGAAATTGCGCACGGCCGCGAGCGGCTGGCTCAACTCGTGCGCGATCACGCTCGCCATCTCGCCCATCGCGTTGTAACGGCCCGCGTGTTCGAGCATGCGTGCTTCCGCGCGGCGCGCATCCTCGATCGCGACTTCGTCGCTCACGTCGCGGAACTGCACGAGCAGCCCGTCGAGATCGTCCTCGATCTCGACCTGCCGGCACAGGATGCGCAGCCAGCACGACGAGCCGTCGCGCCGCACGATCCGGTAGCGCTGCGGCGCGGACGGATACGCGGACGGCGCATCGCGCAGCTGCGCGACGAGCCGGTCGCGGTCGGCCTCGGAGCAGTAGTCGAGCACCTCGCCGAGCGCTTCGTCGGGTGCGAGCCCGAGCACGCGGCGGCCCGACTCGCTGATGAACTGCACGCCGCCGTGCGGCGTGACGACCGCGATGCCTTCGTCGAGGTCCTGCATGAATTCGCGCAGCCGCGCCTCGTAGCGGCGCAACTGCTGGCGCACCGCCTCTTCCGCGCTGATGTCGCGGAACTGCACCATCACGACGTCGCGCCCGCGCAGCGGCACGTAGGTGGCGGTCGCCTCGGACAACATGTCGACGCCCGTGCGCGACCGGTAGCACCACTCGTACACCTGCGGCCCGTCGACGAGCGCGCGATCCCACGCGCTCACCGCGATCTCGCGTTGATATTTCGGTTCGGGACGCGTCATGTCCGGCGCCTTCAGCGGCAGCAGCTCCTCGACGGAAAAACCGAGCGCGATGCACGCGGCGCGGTTCGCCCACACGATCGCCTTGGTGTGCGCGTCGTGCAGCAGCACGCAGGTCGTCAGCGCGTCGAGCAGCCGGTGGAAATCGTCTTCGTCGGGGAAACTCATGATCGGCTTCGGATGGGGTCGCGCGGCGTCGCGCGGCCGGAAACCCAACATAGCACCGGCGCGCGCCGCCCGCATCTGAAGATTTCTTTAGTGCGGCACGGAACGTCACCAGTCGCACGGCTTGTCGTCCCAATTGCTGCGTGTTTTCGGCGTTTCTAGACTGGTTGCATCGTCGTGACCACCCCGCATTCGAACCCCAATCCGCCCCAGGAGACAGCCATGCCCCACGCCGCCCTCGCCCTCGACACCGCACCGAGCGCTCCCCACGCGGCCAGCGAACCGGCCGCCCGGCTGTCGCCGCTCGACGCCGTGATCGAGACGGTCGCCGCGCGCCGCGAAGAATTCGACCGCCTGTCGCACGTGCCGCGCGACGTGATCGCGCTGTTCAAGCAGGCCGGCATCTATCGCGCGGGCACGCCGCGCCGGTTCGGCGGCGACGCGCTCGCGCCGACCGCGTTCCTCGACATGATCGAGCGGATCGCGACCGCCGACGGCTCGGCCGCATGGGTCGCGAGCTTCGGCTCCGCGAACGTGTATCTCGCCGCGCTGCCGCTCGACACCCAGGCCGAGCTGTATGCGAGCGGCCCCGACCAGGTGTTCGCGGGCGGTTTGTTCCCGGTGCAGCCGGCCCAGCCCGCGCCGGGCGGCTGGCGCGTGAACGGCACGTGGAAGTTCGCGAGCGGCTGCAAGGGGGCCGACTGGCTCGGCGTCGGCATCGCCGTGCCGGGCGCGCAGGACGCCGCGCCGAACAAGCCGCGCACGGCCGTGTTCCGTGCAGCCGACGTCGAGATCGTCGAGAACTGGAGCGTGGTCGGCATGCAGGGCACCGGCAGCCACGACCTGCGCGTGGACGACCGCTTCGTGCCCGAAGCGTGGACCTTCGTGCGCGGCGGCGAGCCGACCGTCGACGAGCCGCTGTACCGCTATCCGACCGTCGCGTATGCGGCGCAGGTGCTGGCCGTCGTGAACCTCGGCCTCGCACGCGCGGCGCTCGACGTCGTGAACCGCATGTCGGGCGGCCGGCAGACGACAACCGGCGCACCGCGCCTCGCCGATCGCGCGTACTACCGCATCGAACTCGCGAAGGCCGAAGCGCAACTGCGCTCGGCGCGCGCGTTCTTCTACGACGCAACCGACGGCGTATGGCAATCGATCCTCGCCGGCAACCCGGTGACGCCCGACCAGGTCAGCCTTCTGCGCCTCGCGGCCACGCAGATCGCACGCGAAGGCGCGAGCGTCGTCGAACGCGCGTACCGCCTCGGCGGCACGGCGGCGATCTATCGCACGCACCCGCTGCAGCGGCTGCTGCGCGACGCGATGGTCGTCACGCAGCACGCGTTTCTCGGCGAAGGCAACTTCGACGGCGCCGGCGCGGTATTCACCGGCGTCGCGCCGTTTCCCGGCTATCTGTAACCGGCATCGACCGAATTGTTTTGAACGCGCATGACGCCGAAGCGCCGTCGCCGGCCGGTTCATGCGCCCCACCGATTCCTCTGGAGAACCTGATATGTCCGATTCGAATCCGCTGCCGCTGCGCGTCCTGTTCTGCTGCGGCGTGTCGCAAAACTTCTTCGACCTGCCGCGCGAGAAGATCGGCGAAGTGTGGCAGGCGTACGGCGCGATGCTCGCCGCCGTCGAAGCGATGCCCGGCGTGCGCGTGCTCGGCGTGATGGACGACGACCGCCTCGTGGTCGGCCAGGCCGACGGCGCGCCGTGGACCTTCTACATCATGGCCGACGTCGCCGACTTCGACACGACGGTCGCCGTGTGCAACCTGTATCGCACGACGCCGGTCGGCGAATACAACCTGTGGCGCTACGGCAAGATCGAGGCGCGCGTCGGCCGGGCGCTGACGGTGCCGTCAGCCGCGAAGCCCGCGGCGTGAGGCGCGCGATGACCGACCTGTCTCCCGGCCTGATCGATACGCTTGCGCAGCGCGTGGCGGCGCTCGACGCCGAGCGCGCGGTGCGCGCGACAATGACGCGCTACATGGCGCTGTGCGACGTGCCCGAGGATGCCGGCGACGGCCCGTCGCTCGCCGGGCTGTTCACGCCCGATGCCGTGTGGGAAGGCATCGGCCCGCAGTATGCGAAAAAGTTCGGCCGCCTCGAAGGCACGGCCGCGATCGTCGCGATGCTGGGCCGCTACCTGCCGCCCGATCCGCACTTCTCGGCGAACCTGCACTTCCTGACGTCGGAGTCGATCGAGATCGGTGCCGGCAACACGAGCGCGCGTGGCCGCTGGATCATGCTGCAGGCGTCGCGCTACACGGACGGCTCGGCCGAACTGATCGCCGCGCGGCTGACCGTCGATTTCGCGCCGGCCGCTAACGGCTCTGCGTGGCTGATCCGCCATTTCCGCACCGAGCGCGTGCTCGACGGCCCCTGGCCGCTCGCCGCCGCGCCACGGCCCTGATTCCTGCTCCTTTTCACCGCTTGCTCACGATACCGACCATGACAGGCTTCATCGACACCTTCACGCTCGGCGGCCCCGGCCCCACGATCGCGATCAAGGACACGATCGACATCGCGGGCTATCCGACCCGTGCGGCGAGCCGTGCGCTCGCCGACGCACCGCCGGCCACGCAACACGCGGACGTCGTCCGCCTGCTGCTCGACGCGGGCTGGCAGATCGCCGGCAAGGCGAACATGCACGAGCTCGCATTCGGCATGACCGGCATCAACGACTACACGGGCACGCCCGTCAATCCGCAGGATGCGACGCGCATTCCGGGCGGCTCGTCGAGCGGTTCCGCTTCGCTCGTCGGGCTCGGCACGGTCGATGCGGCGCTCGGCACCGACACGGGCGGCTCGATTCGCGGGCCGGCGGCCTGCTGCGGCGTGGCCGGGCTGAAGCCGACGTTCGGCCGCGTATCGCGGCGCGGCGTCGCGCCCGCCGACACCACGCTCGATTGCGTCGGGCCGTTCGCACGCGATATCCGCACGCTGGTTGCGGTGATGGCCGCGATCGCACCGGGCTTCGATCGTGCGCAAGCCGCGGCCTCCGTGGCAGGCTGCACGGTCGCGCACGTCACGGTCGACGCCGACGCGGCCATCGCCGCCGCGCTCGATGCGGCCGTACGCGCGTCGGGCCTGCGCTCGCACGCGGTCGTGCTCGACGACATGCCGGCGTCGTTCGCCGCCGGGCTCACCGTGATCAACGCGGAAACCTCGCGCGCGTTCGGCCATCTCGTCGAAACCGGCAAGCTCGGCGCCGACCTCGATGCGCGATTGCGTGCGGCCGCAACGACTACGCCCGCGGCATTGAAAGAAGCCGAAGCCGTACGCGCATGCTTCACCGCACAGATCGACGCAGCGCTCGAACACGCGGACGTGCTCGTGCTGCCGACGTTGCCCGCGCTGCCGATCACGCTGCAGCAGGCGCGCGATGGCGTATCGGTGATCGCGATGTCGTCGCTGATCCGGCCGTTCAACCTGAGCGGCCATCCGGCACTCAGCCTGCCGCTGCCGCTCGCTGGTTCGCCGCTGAAGGCCGGCCTGCAGATCGTCGGCCGCAAGGGTGCGGACGAACACGTCTGTGCGATTGCGGCACACTTCGAAACGGCACTCGCCGCATGAACCACGATGCGGGCGCGACATCGACGGATGCGCGCTCGCGAACCACGGAATCACACACCATGTCAGACCGAGTCGTCCTCGTCACCGGTGCCGCGCGCGGGCTCGGCACCGTCATCGCCGAACGCTTTCATGCGGCCGGCTACCGCGTCGCGCTGGCCGATATCGCCGCCGACGCCATCCAGGCGCATGCGCGCGAACTCGACCCGAGCGGCGAACGCGCGATCGCGCTGCCGCTCGACGTCACGTCGAAACGCGATTTCGAAGCCGCGCGCGATGCGCTCGTCGCGCGCTGGGGCACGATCGACGTGCTCGTGAACAATGCGGGCGCATCGAAGGTCGTGCCCGCGATGGAGATCACGGCCGAGCAGTTCGACCAGGTGATCGACGTGAACCTGCGCAGCGTGCTGTTCGGCTGCCAGGTATTCGGCCGGTACTTCGCGGAACGCGGCGCGGGCCGTATCGTCAACATCGCGTCGCTTGCCGGGCAGAACGGCGGCTCGGCGACGGGCGCGCACTACGCGGCCGCGAAAGGCGGCACGCTGACGCTGACCAAGGTGTTCGCGCGCGATCTCGCCGCGCAGGGCGTGACCGTCAACGCGATCTCGCCCGGCCCGCTCGATTTGCCGATCGTGTATGAAAGCGTCGCACCGGAGAAGCTGCGCCAGGTACTCGCGAGCCTGCCGGGCGGCAAGCTCGGGTCGGCCGGTTTCGTGGCGGATGCCGCCGTGCTGCTCGCGTCGGGCGACGCGCATTTCGCGAATGGCGCGTGCTGGGACATCAACGGCGGGTTGTACATGCGCTGAGCGTCGAGCGCTGCGTGCAGCGCTTCGTCGAATCGCGGCGAGCCCCTATCGCGACGCTTCCCCGTCGTCGCCCCACACGACCATCACGTCGCGCACGAGCGCGGCGATCGACGTCGCGCCGAGCTTCTCCTTGATGCTCGCGCGATGCACGTCGACGGTCTTCACGCTGATCGACAGATCCGACGCGATCTGCTTGCTGCCCTTGCCGTCCACCACGCCGCGCAGCACTTCCTTCTCGCGCGCGGTCAGCGCATCGAGCCGCTGGCGCAGCTCGCGGTGACGCTGGCTCACCGCATGCCGCTGCTGCGCGAGCCGCAGCGCGCGTTGCACGCGCTCGAGCATCTGCTGCGAGTTGTACGGTTTCTCGACGAAATCGATCGCGCCGTTCTGCAGCGCACGCACGGACATCGGGATATCGCCGTGCCCGCTGACGAAGATCACCGGCAGCGTCGCGCCGCGCGCGTTCAGTTCCGCCTGCACGTCGAAGCCGCTCTTCTCCGGCATCCGCACGTCGAGCACCAGGCACGCAGGGAGGTTCACGTCGAAGCGCGCGAGAAAATCGGTGGCGTTCGCGAACCCTTCGGACGCGATGCCGACCGATTCGAGCAGCCACGCGAGCGACGTCCGCATGCCGTTGTCGTCGTCGACGATGTATACGATCGGTGCGGGTGACGTCATCGCGGGTGTCTCACTGAATATCGGTATCGGTATCGCACGCGCCGCATACGGGGCCGGTTCCGGCTCGTCGCGCGCGTCGTTCGCTGGGGGTGTGCGGCACATCATAACGAGCCGAAAACCCGCTGAAAACCCCTTCACGTGCCGCATGAACATGCAATCGCGCTTTTTTTCGCGCGGTGCGGCGCGCATCTAGGTAGAACCTTTAGACGCGTTGGCGAGAACGCCATCTCCATCGTCAATCGTGCGAATGGTCGCCGGCATTTTCGCGTCGTACGCTTGGGTCATCATCGGCGATCCGGCGCTGCACCGGCAGTGCCACGCGATCGCCGCGTTCGTCCAATCAGGAGCGCCCATGTCTTCCACGACCGATATCCAGCGACCGGCACGCGTCGAGCCGACCGACGCGCAGAAGGCCTTCCGGCAAGCGATGGCCCACCTCGGCGCGGCCGTCAACGTGATCACCACCGCCGGGCCGCACGGCCGCTGCGGGATCACCGCGAGTGCCGTGTGCTCCGTCACCGACACGCCGCCGACGCTGCTCGTGTGCCTCAACCGGTCGAGCGCGATGCGTGCGACGTTCGAGCGCAACCGCCACGTTTGCATCAACGTGCTGCCGGCCGAACACGAGCTACTCGCGCGGCATTTCGCGGGGCTCACCGACCTGCCGATGGAGCGCCGTTTCGACCTGCCCGTGTGGGATCGCGGCGAGCAGGACGTGCCCGTGCTGCGCGACGCGCTCGCGAGCCTGCAGGGCACGATCGCCGACATGAAGGAAGTCGGCTCGCATTCGGTGATGTTCATCGAGGCGACGTCGATCCGCGTGCGCGACGACGGCGACAGCCTGATCTACTTCAGCCGTGCGTTTCATCGCGTGTCGCGCACGGCGTGCGTGCGGTGAATGGCGCGTGTCGCGCGTGATTACGCGGCGGCCCGCAACGCGCGCTGCCCGGCCGCGAGCGCGGCGCCCGCGAACAGCGTCAGCGCCGAATATACGAGCCCGCGCGCGAGCCCGGCACTATCCGACACCCAGCCGATCGCGACCGGCCCGGCGATCTGCCCGAACGCAAAGACCGTCGTGAACGCGCTGATCCCCTTCGCCCAGCCGTCCGGCGGCAGGTTGTGGCGCACGAACGCCGTCGTCGATGCGACCGCCGACAGGAACGTCGCGCCGAACAGCACACCCGACGCGAACGCGGCCACCGGATGCACGAACATCGCCGGCATCAGCGTCGCGATGCCGAGCAGCGCGTTGAGCACGGCGAGCGCCTGGCCGCCGCGCATCCGGTCGAGCAGCCCCGACCACAGCCGCGCCGACACGACGGTCGCCACGCCGAGCATCACGTAGAACGCGGCGACCACCGTGCCGCTCATCCCCGCGCCGCGCAGCAGCGCGACGATGAACGTCATGTAGCCGATGTAACCGACGCCGAACAGGCCGTAGCCGGCCAGCGCGAGCGCGAAGCGGGCGGGGCTCGCGGTCGCGGCCGCCGTCGCACCGTCACCCGGTGCGCTCGGTGCCGCGTGCACGCGCTCGATGCGGCGCGCGGCCGACACGGCCACCACCGAGAACAGCACGCACGCGAACGCGAGCGCGAACCACGCGGGTTGCCAGCCGTGTGCGCCGTGTGAGAGCGTCGCCGGCACGAGCAGTGACGATGCGACGATGCCCCATCCCGTGCCACCGTAATAGAGGCCGAGCAGCAACCCTGCATCGCGTGGCGACGCCGATGCGAGCCGCGCGGCCAGCACGCCGCCGCTGATGAAGATCAGCGCGCTGCCGACGCCGGTCGCGAGCCGCAGCACGAGCAGCGCATGCATGCCGGACGTGAGCCCACATGCGGCCATCAACAGCGCAGTCAGCACGCATCCGGCCGCCAGCAGCGAGCCCGTGCGCCAGCGCCGCGACAGCCACGGAAACGCGAGTGCGCCGACCAGGTAGCCGGCCGCGTTCGCCGTGTTCAGCGCGCCGGCCTGCGCGAACGTCCAGCCGAGATCGGCCTTCATCGGCGGCAGCAGCAGCGCATACGAAAAGCGCGCGAGGCCGAGCGCGATCGCGCTGCCGAACGACAGGCAGATCGCGAGCCGCCACGCGGCGATGCGATCGGGGTCACGTTCCGGGAAGGGGCTGGTCGCGCCGGTGCCAGGCCGTGACGGGCCGGCCTGCTCCGGTTGCGGCGCTGCGCGCATCGCATGTCTCCTTGGTCGTTCGAAGCCGCGGCCAGTCGTGACGGCGGAACCGGTGTTCCGCACGCGCCCATCCCGACTGTCGAGGCTTCCGATTCTGTCGGACGATCATACTTGAGCCGTCGCGGGCCGGCATGCGTTGTCGATAGCAGCCCGGCCGCGGCAGGCGGATCGTCCATGCATCGCCCGCCGCAAGCCATCGCGAAAGTACGTCGGCTGCCTGCCCGCGCTACCCCCGCAATCCCGCCATGAAAGCCGTGAACAACGCGCGTCCCTCGGGCCATTCCGCCAATCCCGCTTCCGTATTCAGATGGCCGCGCGGGCCGAGCAGCAACGGCGTCGCGCCGCGCGCTTGCGCCCATGCAATGCCGCGCCCGGCCGGGTCGTACCCGTCATCCGAACTGGCGATCGCCAGCACCGGCAAGCCGCCGAAATCGCCCGCCGGCACATCCGCGAACGCACGGGCCGCAACCGGAAAACGCGGGCCGCCCGGATCGGGCACCGCCACGAGCCACGCACCGCGCACGACGCGCGTCGACGCCGCCCGCCAGTGCGCGAACAGCAGGCACCCCAGTGAATGACAGATCACCACCGGCGGCGTCGCGGCTTGCGCAACGGCTTCATCGAGCGCCGCCATCCAGTCGCGCAGGTCGGGCGCATCCCATGACGCAGGCGCCATGCGCACGGCGCCCGCAAGCGCGGCCTCCCAGTGGCTCTGCCAATGATCCGGTCCCGAGTTGCCGATCCCCGGCACGATCACGATCGTCTGGCCCATCTCCGTCTCCATGAATTAAGCGAGCTCGCAGTCTGGCTTGCCGGAAACCGGCCGGGAATGGCAAATCATCGGATATTGAGACAATATGCCGATGAATTAACGGAGCGGGAAAGCGGACATGTCGAACGGAGAGCTCGATCGCCTGGATCTGTCGATCCTCGAGGCGCTTCAGGACAATGCACGGATGCCGCTGTCAGAAGTGGGCCGCCGCATCGGCCTGTCGCAGCCGGCTACGTCGGAGCGCGTCAAGCGGCTGGAAGAGCGCGGCATCATCGCGGGCTACGGCGCGCGGATCGACCCGGCCGCGCTGGGGCTGGGGATGATGGCCATCATCCGGTTGAAGACGACGCACGAACACATCAAGCCCGCGCTGCGTGCGTTCGCGGAGATGCCGCACGTCATCGAGGTCCACCGGATGACCGGCGAGGATTGCTTCCTGCTGAAAGTCCTGGTGCCGACACCGGGACAACTCGAAACCATCATCGACGCGATCGCCCGCTTCGGCGCGGTCACGACGTCGCTGGTGCTGCGGTCCGAGCCGGCCAAACCGCTCGGCAAGGCGCTGCTCGGTTGACACGCGCAGCGGGCCGCTGACGCGCCGCCGATGACCGGCGACGCGTTCGCGCGCAGGCAGCGTTGCGGCGATAGAATTCCCAATGAAAAATCGCCGAATGCAATACAACGCTCGGGATTCCCGTCATTGAAAAAATGACATCGAATCCGTCATTCGCTTTATCCGTGCTTTACGTCACGCGCCCCGCCAATCCCCCGTGTTTAGCACGCTTCGGCTAAAAACCTTGCAACGCATTGCATTCGTAAAATCATCAGACTAATATCAACGCCACTCGTCGCGCATTCACGAAATACGTGATGAGGAGTGGCAACTTTTTAGCCGCGCTTTCATGTTGAATCACTCATGTTCACCACAGGAGAATTGACATGCAGGACACCCAGCAGATCGAATTGCTTGACTGGATGCAGGAAGACACGCACCCCGAGGCCGTCGACATGATGGTCGAGGACGCCGTGGTGCCGTTCGGCACCGCGCTCTGGCCGGTCTGAGCGGGCCACCCGTTCTCGCGGAAGGGCCGCGGCCCTTCCGCCGCTTCCGGAGACACGCATGCTGAACCTGCATCGCGCGCTGGGCTTCCACCCCGCGCTGCGCGACAAGCTGGCGCGCGGCGAGTCGGGAAAACTGCTGGTCGGCCATGACACCCGCAACCGCGACATCGCGTTGCGCGCGTTTTCCGCCCTGCCCGATTCGCTCGACGCGACCACCCTCTGCCTCGAAAGCACCCCACCCGCCGATATCGCCGCCGCGCTCGATCGCGCCGATCTGTTCGTGCTGCTGTACGACTCGTCGTGCCTGCCGACGCCGTCGCCGAGCGGGCCGCCGTTCCTTGCCGCGATCCGCCCCGCGATCGTCGAGCACTGGAGCAAGTCGGTGCTGTTCAAGGATTACGGCCCGCATCTCGACGAGGCGTTCGCCGAATCGCTCGACGACATCGCGGCACGCAACGGCCGGCTGATCGACGCGGCCGCACGCGCATCGCGGATCCGCTTCATCGACGAAGCCGGCAACACGCTGACGGGCTCGCTCGCGCCGGACCAGAAATGGACGAGCGTGGACGGCATGGGCAACCTCGACGTCGTGCCCGGCGAGATCGCGACGCACGTCACCGACCTCAACGGCTCGGTCGTCTTCAGCGGCACGTTTCTCGGCACCGTGCCGTTCGCGATCAAGTACAAGGTGGCCGAGCAGCTCGCCACGCTGCAGGTCGAGAACAGCACGATCGTCGGGTTCGACACGGACAACGAAGGTTTCCGGCGCGACTTCTCGACCTATCTCGACCGGCATCCGAATCATCGACGAATCGAGGAGTTCGGCATCGGCACGAACCTCGGCATTCGCGGGCTGTACGGCCGCAACGCGGGGTTCGAGGAACGCCATCCGGGCCTGCACCTCGGGCTCGGCGGCGGCGAAAACGGCAGCCACCATCTCGACCTGATCTTCGCGCGCGGCACGCTCGCGCTCGACGACCGGATCGTGTTCGACGGCGCGTTCGCCGTCTGACGAAGCGGCTGCGTGCTCAGGCTTCGGCGGCCGCCGTGTCGCCGAGCCACTTGTACATCACGAGGCTGTCGACGAAGCCGAGCCGCGCGTGACGATACGCACGCGGCAGCCGGCCGACGATTTCAAACCCCAGCTTCTGCCACAGCGCGACCGCCACTTCGTTGGTCGACACCACCGAGTTGAACTGCATCGCGAGGAAACCGCGCTCGCGTGCGACCTGCTGCGAGTGCTCGCACATCAGGCGCGCGACGCCGCGGCCGCGGGCGGCCTCGCTCACCATGTAGCCGCAGTTGCTCACGTGATCGCCGGGGCCGCCCGCGTTCGCCTTCAGGTAGTACGAGCCCAGGACCACGCCGTCCTCTTCGGCGATCCACGTGCACAGCGGCGCATCGAGCCACAGTGCGCGCGCCGCTTCCTGTGTCGGCGCCGGATCGAATGCATAGGTTTCCTGAGCGGCGACGATCGCGCGATAGATCGGCCAGAAGCGCGGGAAATCGTCGTCGGTCATCGGGCGAATCGTGATCATGCGAAGTCTCTCGTGATGGGAATGTCGGCAGGCATGCCAGCGATCGTACCGTGATTCAGGAACGGCTGCCGTCCCGTTGCGCCGCGCTGCGATACGCGCCCGGCGGCACGCCGTACCAGCGCTTGAACGCCTGCGAGAAACTCGACAGGTCGCTGAAACCGAGCCGCTCGGCCACTTCCGCAAGCGACAGGCGCGCGTCGCCGAGCAGCGTCTCGGCCATCGCGCCACGCGCCTGCGCGAGCAGTGCGCGGAACGTCGTGCCCTCCTCCTGCAGCCGGCGCTTGAGCGTGCGCGGGCTCGTGTTCATCAGCCGCGCCATGTCCTCGAGCGAGAACGGCGCGGGGCCGGGCGTCGCGCTCAGGTACTGGCGCACCATCTCCGACGTGCCCACGCGCGCACGCCGCGCTTCGAGCAGCTGGCCACACATCTGCTCGCACATCGACACCGTCAGCGGATTCGCGTGCGGCAGCAGCCGGTCGAGAAACGCGCGGTCGAAAGCGAGGCTGTTCGCGCGCGCCGAGAACGCGGGCTCGATGCCGGCGATGCGCGGCACCGGCAGGGTCGGCGTGCGCGCCGCCTGCACCGTGAAGCGCGACAACGCGAATGTGTCGTCGCCGATTTCCTGCAGCAGCACGGCCGCGGCCGTCATGTCGCGCTCGACCAGGAACCGGCTCAGCGTGCCGTCGAGTTCCGGTGCGCCGAAATTGAGCACGCACGTGCCGCCTTCCTCGCGGTACGTGATCACCGTGAACGCATAGGTGAGCGGCAGGAAGCGCAGCGCCAGCGCGAGCGCGTCGCGTGCGGTCGCGCTCGCGATCAGCCCGTAGCCCCACACCCCGTACGCGGAGAAGTGATAGCGCTGGCCGACCTCGAACCCGAGGCCCGGCGCGCGCCCGAGCGCGCGCAACAGGTTGCCGGTCAGCCGCAGTTCCTGCGCGGCCGTCACCTCGACCTTCGGATCGTCGAGCTGCGCGTTGGCGAGCCCGGTGCCGGCCAGCAGCGTCGTGTGCGGCACGCCGCGTTCGTCGCCGAAATCGACCAGCAGCCGGGCGCTGGCCGGACTCCGGGTGAAATCCCAGAAGCTCATGCGGAGAAACCCTCGAAGCGCCGATTTGGCCCAAATACTAAAACAATTGTCCCGAAGCAGCATTGGTGTTTTCCCATGCGGCCAGCACCATCGGCGTCATCCAGTCGTCATCCGAACGACGCCA
Organism: Burkholderia sp. AU6039; assembly: GCF_002223365.1. Classification (NCBI taxonomy): domain Bacteria; kingdom Pseudomonadati; phylum Pseudomonadota; class Betaproteobacteria; order Burkholderiales; family Burkholderiaceae; genus Burkholderia; species Burkholderia sp. AU6039. The sequence continues at coordinate 630,148 of NZ_NKFK01000005.1, read as the reverse complement.
TCGCCCTCCGGAGGAGACACCATGCGACCGAGTCGCCCGACCGATCCCGCAGCCCGCTTCGCATGCCGGCGCGACGCTTTCGTCGCGTTCCTCGCGTTCGCCGCGTTTGGCCGCGCCCCCGCCCCGCCGCTCGCGCCTCGCCTGCCGCACACCGGCCGCTCGTGCACGCTGCCGCGCCCCGCTTGATCCATCGACCCTCAGAGGACCAATCCATGAGCAAGACTTTCGACTACATCGTCGTGGGCGGCGGTTCGGGCGGCAGCGTCGTCGCCGGGCGGCTGACCGAGGACCCGGCCGTGACCGTCTGCGTACTCGAGGCCGGCGGCCGCGGCGACGGCACGCTCGTCAACGTGCCGACCGGCGCGGTCGCGATGATGCCGACCCGCATCAACAACTGGGCCTTCGACACGGTGCCACAGCCGGGCCTCGGCGGGCGCATCGGCTACCAGCCGCGCGGCAAGGTGCTGGGCGGCTCCTCGGCCATCAACGCGATGGTCTATATCCGCGGCCATCGCGTCGACTACGACGGCTGGGCCGCGCTCGGCAACGAAGGCTGGAGCTACGACGACGTGCTGCCGTACTTCCGCCTGAGCGAGCACAACGAGCGCTTCGACGATGCGTGGCACGGCCGCGACGGCCCGCTGTGGGTGAGCGACCTGCGCACCGGCAACCCGTTCCATGCGCGCTACCTGGAAGCCGCGCGGCAGGCCGGCCTGCCGCTCACCGACGATTTCAACGGCGCGCAGCAGGAAGGCATCGGCCTCTACCAGGTCACGCAGAAGCACGGCGAACGGTGGAGCGCCGCGCGCGCATACCTGCTGCCGCACGTCGGCCGCCGCGACAACCTGACGGTCGAGACGCACGCGCAGGTGCTGCGCATCCTGTTCGACGGCACGCGCGCGATCGGCGTCGAGGTGCGGCAGCGTGGCGAGGTCCGCACGCTGCGCGCGCGGCGTGAAGTCGTACTCGCGGCCGGCGCGCTGCAAACACCGCAGTTGCTGATGCTGTCGGGCGTCGGCCCAGGCCGTGAACTCCAGCAACAGGGCATCGCCGTGCATGCCGACCTGCCCGGCGTCGGCCGCAACCTGCAGGATCATCCGGATTTCATCTTCGGCTACCGCACGCGCAGCGTCGACACGATGGGCGTGTCCGTGGGCGGCGGCCTGCGCATGCTGCGCGAGCTGGCGCGTTTTCGCCGCGAACGGCGCGGCATGCTGACGTCGAATTTCGCGGAAGGCGGCGGCTTCCTGAAGACGCGCGCCGAGCTCGACGCGCCGGACATCCAGTTGCACTTCGTCGTCGCGCTCGTCGACGATCATGCGCGCAAGCTGCACGCCGGCCACGGGCTGTCGTGCCACGTATGCCTGCTGCGGCCGCGCAGCCGCGGCTCGGTCACGCTGAACAGCGCCGATCCGCTCGCGGCGCCGCGCATCGATCCCGCGTTCTTCGACGACCCGCGCGATCTCGACGACATGGTCGCGGGCTTCCGCCTCACACGACGGCTGATGGAAGCGCCGGCACTCGCCGGCTGGACCACGCGCGACCTGTTCACCGCGAACGTCGACACCGACGATGAAATCCGCGACGTGCTGCGGCGGCGCACCGACACCGTGTATCACCCGGTCGGCACATGCCGGATGGGGCACGACGCGCTCGCCGTCGTCGATCCGCAACTGCGCGTGCACGGCCTGCAGGGGCTGCGCATCGTCGATGCGTCGGTGATGCCGACCCTCATCGGCGGCAACACCAACGCGCCGACGATCATGATCGCCGAGAAGGCCGTCGACCTGATGCGGGGCGTGTGCCGAACGTCCGCACAACCGCAACGCGAAACCGTCAGGATGACGACGGATATCGACACGGTTCCTGCCGCGAGTGCCGCGCACGATGCCATCCAGCCCGAGGAAACCCGCCATGTTGTCGCCTGATACTTCTCGCACCGCCGACTCCGCCGCACCGCTTGCGGCGATCATCATCGGCGCCGGCTTCGCCGGCATCGGCATGGCGATCGCGCTGCAACGCGCCGGCATCCACGACTTCACGATCGTCGAACGCTCGCACGACGTGGGCGGCGTGTGGCGCGACAACCGCTACCCGGGCGCCGCCTGCGACGTGCCCTCGCACCTGTACTCGTTCTCGTTCGAGCCCAATCCGGCGTGGTCGCGCGTGTTCGCGCCGCAGCCCGAAATCCATGCGTACCTGCAGCATTGCGCGCGCAAGTACGGCCTCGCGCGCTACCTGCGCTTCGGCGCCGAGGTCGCGCACGCCCGCTACGACGAAGCCGCCGCGCTGTGGCGCGTCACGCTCGCCGACGGCACGACGCTCAGCGCCGCCGTGCTCGTCAGCGGCACCGGGCAGTTGAGCCGCCCGGCGATGCCCGACCTGCCCGGCATCGACACGTTTCGCGGCCGCGCGTTCCACTCCGCGCACTGGGATCACGACTATTCGCTCGCTGGCAAGCGCGTGGCGGTCGTGGGCACCGGCGCGTCGGCGATCCAGTTCGTCCCGGCGATCGCGGGCGACGTGAAGCAGTTGGTCGTATTCCAGCGTTCGCCGGCCTATGTGATGCCGCGCCCCGACCGCGCGTACCGCCCGTGGGAGAAAGCGCTGTTCCGCCGGTTGCCGTGGGCGATGAAGCTGCATCGCGCATCGATCTACCTGCGCTACGAATCGCGCGCGATCGCGTTCACGCGTCTGCACAAGCTGATGAAGGTCGCGGTCGGCCGGCCGTTCCACACACTGCTTGCACGCGACGTGCCGGACCCCGCGCTGCGTGCGCGGCTCACGCCCGACTACCCGATCGGCTGCAAGCGCATCCTGCTGTCGAGCGACTACCTTGCCGCGATGAGCCGCGACAACGTCGAACTCGTCACGCAGCGGATCCGGCGCGTCACGGAGGACGGCATCGAGACCGCCGACGGCGTGCACCATCCGGTCGATGCGATCATCTACGGCACCGGGTTCGCGGCGACCGAGTTCCTGTCGCCGATGCGCATCACCGGCCGCGACGGGCTCGACCTGAACGACGCATGGCGACGCGGCGCGCAGGCGTATCTCGGGCTCACCGTGCCCGGCTTTCCGAACTTCTTCATGCTGTACGGCCCGAACACCAACCTCGGCCACAACTCGATCGTCTATATGCTCGAAAGCCAGATCGCGCACGTGATGCGTTGCCTGCGCATGATGCGGCGCGACGGCGCGCGCGAGATCGACGTCGACGCGCGCCGCTACCGGCGCTTCAACGTGCATGTGCAACAGCGGCTCGAAGGCTCGGTGTGGAACAGCTGCAAGAGCTGGTACGTCGATGCGTCGGGCCACAACAGCACGAACTGGCCGGGCTTCACGCTGACCTACCGGTGGATCACGCGCCTCACCGGGATGGGCGCTTACCGCTTCACGCATCCGTTGCCGGAGTCGGCCGCACCGGCGCGCGACGTGGTGGTCGCGCCGCCCGCCGGCCGGCTGGAGGCACTGACCGCCGCATCGCTGCGCGGCTTCCTGCGCGTCGCGTTCCGGCCGCTGATCGGGCCGCCGTTCGGCGCGCGCATGCAACGCCGCGTCGTCGCGCTGCTGTCGCCGCTGATGCCGGGTACGGGCGGCACGCTGCGCTACCGCACGTCCGCGCATCGCGTGCCGGTCGAAGTCGTGGCGCCGAAACGCGGCGACACGGGCGGCGCGATCCTCTATCTGCACGGCGGTGCGTTCTGTCTCGGCGGGCCGCATACGCATCGCGGCGTGACGACGCGGCTGGCGAACGAGGCCGCCCTGCCGGTGTGGGTGCCCGATTACCGGCTGGCGCCCGAGCATCCGAGCCCGGCCGCGCTCGACGATGCGCTGGCCGTCTACGACGCGATGCGCGCGCAGGGCCATGCGCCGCACCGGATCGTGATCGCCGGCGATTCGGCGGGCGGTGCGCTGGCGCTGGCACTGGCCATCGCGCTGCGCGAGCGCGGCGAGCCGGCCGCCGCCGCGCTGCTGCTGATCTCGCCGGTGACCGATCCCGCGCTCGGCGGCGCGACGCTGGCTTCGCGCCGTCATGACGATCCGATGATCCGTCGCGGCTGGCTCGAACAAGGGTTGCGCTGGTATCACGGCGCCGGTTCGATTGCCGCCCGCGGCCCGCTCGACACCGACCTGCGCGGCCTGCCGCCGATGCTCGTCCAGGCCGGCGACCAGGAGGTGCTGCTGTCGGATGCGCAGCGGCTTGCCCGTCATGCGCAGGCCTGCGGCGTGCCGTGCCGGCTGGAGGTTCATGCGGCGCGCTGGCATGTGTTTCATCTGCAGGCGTTTTACCTGCGGTCGGCACGGGATGCATTGCGGACGCTGGCGGGGTTTGCGGCGCAACGGGTGGCGATGAAGGCGTGACGACGAAGCAGTCACGCGCCGCGATCGAGGCCGTGGTTCGCGGCCTCCCCGGTCGGGTGCGCGGTGCATGCGCCGTCACCGGACCCGCTTGCCGCGAAGCGACGTCGTCTTGCAAAAACCGGCCGTTTATTTTTTTCCGTCGCATGCGGCCGTCATGATCTCCCGCAAGCCCCGGCGCGCCGCCGGGGTTCCCCACCCTCGCGGAGACATCATGAAAAGAAGGCACACCCTCAACACGCTTGCACTGCTCTGTTGCGTCGGCATCCAGTGCGCGACGTCGGCGTTCGCCGACGAGCCGAAGAAGGTGGCGTTCGTCGACACCGGCAACACCGGGCGCAGCGTGATGGCCGAAGCGATCGCCGGCCAGTTGATCGCGCAACGCCACGCGCACATCGCGGTGATTTCACGTGCGGTCGACGAAGATCCGTATGACGAAAAGCCCGAAGAAAACGGCGTGATCCTGATGAAGCGCCGCGGCATCGACACGTCCGCGCACCGTTCGGTGCAGTTGAACGCGAACGACATCAAGCATTCCGATGTAATCCTGACGATGACCGACAAACACAAGGAGAAGGTGCTCGCGCTCTATCCGTCGGCCGCCGGCAAGGTGTTCACGCTGGCCGAGTATGCGTCCGGGAAGCACGTCGACGTGCCCGATGCGTGGGGCAAGCCGATCGATTTCTACGAATCGGTCACGGCGCAGCTCGATACGTACATCCCGGCGGCGCTCGACAAGATCGCGACGGCCGCGCCGGCGAAGCAGTAACGTCAGGAGGCCTGTCGGCTCGCCAGGCGCGACGCGCCGGCACCGACAGGTTTGCTGCTCGCACACCTCCTCCCCCCCTCTTTTTGTAACTTATAAGCTACAATTGCGACCAAGGTCGAACTGGACACGGAGGTAAGCATGAAGCAGGTCAAATCTGCGGTATCGCACCACGACGCGGAAGTCGCCGAACTCGGCGCCGACCGCGAACTCGCGGTGGCCTGTCTGCGTGTCGCAATGGAGTCGCTCGACGATCCCGACAACCGCGCGGCCGGCCTGCTCGCGCTGCGTACGGTCGCGGAAGCGTACGGCGGGCTCGGCGCCGTCGCGGCCGAAGCCGGCATCAGCCGCGAATCGCTGTATCGCACGCTCTCCCCAAACGGCAACCCGACACTGAAAACCCTGCTCGCCGTGCTCAAGACCGTCGGCCTGCGCCTGTCCGTCGTCCCTGCACAGCAGGTGCACGCATAAGCGGCACACCGCCCGCTCACGGCCGCACCATCCACACCAGCAGCATCTCCGCCGGCGCGTTCGCCATCCCCGCCGGCGGATGCTCGATCGCCGGCTCGACCGACAGCGCCTTCGCCATCGTCGCCGCATCGTCGATCGTCGTCGTGCGCACGATCGTCATCAGTCGCGCCGGCCGGTGCAGCGTCTCGCGATACAGCGCGCCGTACCACAACGGCCGCATGCCGAGCGCGTCCTGCAACACGTACGGATAACGCCACAGCCGCAGCACGAGTCGGCTTTCCGGCTGTCCCGGATCGACGCGCACGAACACGCGGCGCGTACTTTCGCCGTGCGTGTAGCGCGGCAGCACCGGCAGCGCCTCGGCCGGCGCCTGCGGCAGCAGCCAGCGCAGCGCGGTGGCCGGCGACCACGGCGTCGCGCGCTGCCAGCCGGCCTGCGCGAGATGCCGGTCGAGCGTGTCCGACGTCGCGCTCCATTGCAGCGGCAGATATTCCTCGCGGTCGCCGCCGATCTCGGTGCGCCGCACCGGCACGCGCTGCCACCCGCCGCGCAGCCACTGGTCGACGGTCATCGCGACCACGTCGCCGACATGCGGGCGCGCCGCGCGGTCGAGCTGCCATTGCGCGGGAACCGTCCATACCCCGGCCGTCGCGAGCACCACCGTCACCGCGACGAGCGCGCCCCTCGGCTGCACGTGCTCGCGCACGCGCCAGTACGCATAGGCGCCGGCCAGCAACGCGAACCAGGCGAGCCCGAGACTCCAGCCGCCCAGCAGGCCCGACAGCCACGTGTCGCCCACATACAGCCGCGCGAAGCCGCCGAGCACGATCCACAACACCACCGCCGTCACGACCGGAATCCGCCACCGCGCGGGCCGGTCGCGCGCGAGCACCCAGCCGAGGCCGCTGCTCGCGAGAATCGCGAACGCCGCTTCGGCATCGGGCAGCGGCACGTGCGGCGCACCGGGCGGCAAGCTCGCGGGCGTCGCGCCGGGTATGCCCGCGCCGAACACCGGCCCGAGCACGACGGCGACGCCGACCGTCACGAGCCACCACGCGGCCGTCAGCCAGCAGCGATGGATCATCAGCCAGACGAGAAACGCGGCCGCGACGATCAGCCCGGTATCGTGCCCGTGCAGCACGGCAAGCGCGCGCATCGTGGCGTCCACCGGCGGCGTGCGCAGGTTCTGCAGGAACGCATACAGCGCGATGTCCGCGTGCATCAGCGGATCGTTCGCGACGACATCCTGTACAAGGCCCGCGAACAGCCACACGCAGCCGATGAACAGCAGCGCGAGCACGGGCACCGCGCCGGGCAGGCCGCGCACATACGCGATCGTGCCGTGCAGCCGCGCACCGAAGCGCGGCCAGCGGCGCGCGCAGGCGTGCAAGCCGTCGACGAGCGCACGGCGCAACAGCGGCCAGCCGCGCCGCAACGCGACCCGCACGCCGATCCACACGAGCGCGACGAGCGCCGCGACCACCAGCAGGATCACGGCGACCCGCACGCTGATCGCCGCGGCCAGCGCGGCCGACGCGCCGAACAGGATGCCCGGCGCGACGTGCACGGGCGCCCAGATGAGCGCCGAGACGACGTTGACCGGATAGAACGACCGGCGCGGCAGCGTCGCGCAGCCGACCACGACCGGCACGACCGCGCGCACCGGCGCAAGAAAACGCGCGAGCACGATGCTCTTCATGCCATGGCGCAGCACGAACTCCTCGCCGCGCGCGAAGGCGGCCGCATAGCCGAAGCGCGCCCATGCGTTGCGGATCACGCCGCGGTAGTGCCGCCCGAGTTCATAGCTGATCCCGTCGCCGATCACGGCGCCGACCGCCGCGACACCGATGGTCGTCCAGGCGTCGAGCGCGCCCGCGCCGATCAGCGCACCGGCCGCGAACATCACGGCGCCGGCCGGCACGACCGTGCCGATCAGCGCGATCGCCTCGGCGCAGGCCGCCATGAACACGATCGCGAGCACGAGCAGCGGATGTGCGCCGATCGCGCCGATCCATGCGTGGATCGTGTCGCTCATCGCACGCGCCTCGGCGGAGCGACCCGGTGTGCGGACACCGGGCCGGTGATGGCATGGGGAATGTTCATCGGGCGGTGCGCGCGGTCGCGCCGGCGGGGCGGGTCAATCGAACTCGTGCTGCCGCGCGTCGGCCTCGAGCGGCGCGTCGTGGTAGCCGACCGTCGCGATCTCCTGCAGATAGCGCGCGAGAAACGCGCCGATCGAGCCGGCAGCCTCGTACTGATGCACGTGGCGCAACTCGTGGGTCAGCAGGCGGCGCGTGTCCTGCCCGCGCAGCACGTACACCGCATGGCCAAGCGTGAGCCCGATCGTCCCCGGCGCCAGGAGCCCCGAGTCGCGGGCGATCGCGGCCAGCGACGGCACCTCGGGGAACGGCATGCGGTCGACGGTCACCACGCGGACCCGCTCGGGCTGCGCGACGCCCACCGTGCGCGCGTCGTCGGCCTGCTCGGGCGTCAGCGGCGCCCCCTGCGCGATCCCGCGCGCCGCCTCGGCTTCCGCCCATGCAACGGCAGCGGGCAGTGCGGACGGCAGGATATCGGCAAGATCGATCATCGCGGGGCTCCTCGGGGGGGTGTAGTGGCATCGGGCACCAGTTTAGTCCCGAATCGGAACGGTTCGCGGGGTAGCGCGCGACACGACGGGCCGCCTCTTCACCGTCTCAATAATAATCAGGGAATACCCTGATTTCCGCCGGCTCCGCCGCCTGCCTTTTCCCTGGGATTGTTTCGTTTCAGTACACATTCCACGTTCGGCTATCTCGAAAATTTCCCGGATGTGTACCGTTTTCGGATTCGGCGGAATATATTGATCAGAAGAACAGCCGCGGCGACACCCGGACAGCAGGGCGCGGCGTCATCCCGAAGAGGATCGCTAGATGATCAGGGTAATTCTGGCTGACGATCACGCAGTCATGCGGGACGGACTGCGTTACATCCTGGAAACGGCCGGCGGTTTCGAAATCGTCGGCGAGGCGAGCGACGGCTCGGCCACGCTTGCGCTGGTCGAGCGCGGCGCCGCCGACGTGCTGCTGCTCGACCTGTCAATGCCCGCGCCGACCGGCATCGAGCTGATCCGGCTGGTGAAACGCCACGCGCCGTCGCTGCGCACGCTGGTGCTGACGATGCATGCGGAGGCGCAGTACGCGGCGCGGGCGTTCAAGGCCGGCGCAACCGGCTACCTGACGAAGGACAGCGCGACCGCCGAGCTCGTCGAGGCGGTCGGCAAGGTGGCCGCGGGCGGCGTCTACGTGAGCCCGTCGGCGGCCGAGAGCCTCGCGCTCACGCTGCGCACGCCGGCCGCCGCGCTGCCGCACGAACGGCTGTCCGCGCGCGAGTTCGACGTGATGCGCCGCATCGTCGCCGGCCAGACCGTCACGCAGATCGCGACCGAACTCGCGCTCAGCGCAAAGACGGTCAGCACCTACAAGACCCGGATCCTCGAGAAGATGGAACTGCCGCACGAAGCCGCGCTGGTCCGCTACGCGGTGCGCCACGAACTCGACCCCGGCGGCGACGCATGACCGCCGCCTTCCGCTTCCCGCCCTCATCCCCGCCCCCGCCCGCGGACGACGACGAACCGGACGCGTCGCGCCTGTTCATGTCGTCGCTGCCGCCGGGCCGGCGCGAACGGCGGTTCGCACTCGCGACCGTCCTCATCTCCGCCGTGATCTTCGCCGCGCTTGCACCGTTCGCGGGCAGGCCGCTTGCGCCGGGCTGGGCGTTCATCCCCGTGTACCAGTCGGCAATCGTCGTCAACGACATGGTGACCGCCGGCCTGCTGCTCGGCCAGTACGCGATCCTGCGCCAGCGGCCGCTGCTCGTGCTCGCGGGCGGCTACCTGTTCACGGGTTTCATGGCCGGCACCCACATGCTGACCTTTCCCGGGCTGTTCGCACCGACCGGCCTGCTCGGCGGCGGCGACCAGACCACCGCCTGGCTGTACCTGTTCTGGCACGGCGGCTTTCCGCTGGCGGTCGCCGCGTACGCGCTGCTGCGCGCGAAGTCGCGTGCGCCGGGGCCGATCCCGGCCCCGCAGCGCCGCGCGGCGATTCCGATCGTGCTGTGCATCGCGGCCGCGATCGGCGCGACCGTCGCGCTCGCGCTGCTCGCGACGGCCGGCCACGACCTGCTGCCGCGCATCATGAACGGCAACCGGATGGCCGCGACGATGACGAACGCGATCACGATCGTCTGGGGGCTGAACCTGGTCGCACTGATGCTGATGTGGCGGCGGCGGCGGCGCCATTCCGTGCTCGACCTGTGGGTGATGACGGTGCTCGTCGCGTGGCTGTTCGACATCGCGCTGTCGTCGATGCTGAATCACGGGCGCTACGACCTCGGCTTCTACGCGGGGCGCGCGTACGGCCTCGTCGCGTCCGGCGTCGTGCTGTTCGCGATGCTGTTCGAGAACGGCCGGCTGCATGCGCAGACGGTGCGCGCGCTGGCCGGCGCGCGCTACCAGCATCTGCTCGTCGTGCAGAAGAGCGCGCAGCTGAACGACGCGAACGAACGGCTCGAACAACGCGTCGCCGCGCGCACCGCGCAACTGAGCGCGTCGAACCGCGACCTGCGGCGCGAAGTCGAGGACCGCGTGCGTGCCGAGCGGGCGTTGCAGGCGTCGCGCGAGGAGCTGCGCGAGATCGCCGCGATCAGCGCGAGCGCACGCGAAGCCGAGCAGCGCCGCATCGCACGCGAGCTGCACGACGAACTCGCGCAGACGCTCGCGACGCTGAAGAACGATCTCGAATGGCTGATCGACCGCGTGCCGCAGGACGATGCGCAGTTGGCGCGCAAGATCGCGGCGATGCACGCGCTGGCGCGCGGCGCGGTGGCCGCGACGCGCCGCATCGCGTCGGACCTGCGCCCGCTGATGCTCGACGATCTCGGCTTCGCCGCGGCGATGCAGTGGCTCGTGGAGGATTTCCGGCACCGTCACGGCATCGAGTGCACGCTGCATGTCGAGCCGCCCGAGCTGCAGCTCGACGAGCCTTACGCGACGGCGGTGTTCCGCATCGCGCAGGAAGCGCTCGCGAACGTCGCGCGGCACGCGGCCGCGTCGCATGCGACAGTCGAACTCGTGCATGCGAGCCATGCGATCGAGCTGACGATTCGCGACGACGGCGCGGGGTTCGATCCCGGCGTGCCGCGCAAGTCGGGATCGTTCGGGCTGGTCGGGTTACGCGAGCGCGCGTATCTCGTCGGCGGCACGCTGCGGATCGCGACGACGCTCGGCGAAGGGACGACGGTCGAGGTGGAGATTCCGCTGGCGCCTGCGCAAGTGACGGTCGCGCATGGTGGGGTTGGGGGCGCGCGCGGGTAGATGAACCCCGCGCGCCGCGCGCGGTGACAGCATCGGCGTAACGCTACAATCCCTGGCCATCACCGTCCCTCGTCCTTGCGCGCTGATGCGCCAGCCGATCGCATTCCGCCTATTCACGATGAAATCCATCCTGAGCTATCCGCTCTTCTTTCTCGCCGCCCTGGCCGGCTGGCTGGCCGTATCGCTGCTGTGCTGGCCCGTCCTGCTCGCCCTTCAGGCCCTGACGACGGCCGTGTTCATCCCGCATCCGGCCGGCAGCTACATCGGGCTCGGGTTCGTGTCGACCGCGCGGTTCCTGGATTTTCCGTCGACCTTCGTCGGCGCCTACTCGGTGCCGTTCATGAACGTGCCGCTCGGGTTCATCGCGATCGCCTGGTGGTTCGGCACGGTGCTCATCGTGCAACCCACCTACGCGCGCTACCGCGTCATGGTGCGCGGCCGCCCGTCGGCACGGGCCGTCCTGTGGCGCGGCGCCCGCTCGTGGCTGATCTTCACGGCGGTGCTCCTCGTCATCGCAACGCCTTTCCTGCGGCGCTACGAGATCGTCACACCCGATCACCTCTACGTCCGACACCTGTTCGACTGGCACGAGCGCGCGTATCCGCTCGCGTCGCTGAAGGAGATCCACGTGGACGATCCCGGTACCAGCCGCGGCATCGTCACGTGGGACTTCATTTTCGACGGCGACAACCGCTTCACGACGACCGCCCCCGACATCCACGCGCTCAAATACCTGCTGTCGAACACGCACGCTACAGCCAACTTCACGTTCGTCGGGAACGAGTTGATGAAGCGATAACACCACGCCCCCTCACGCGCGCGCCGCCACCATCCCCCGCTCCGAGCGCGTCCACGCGACCAGCGCGCCGATCCCGAGCAACGCGAGACACACGATCGGCACGATCATCGGGCCGAACGCGGTGCCCGTCACCTTGCCGGCAAACGGCATCAGGTTCTGGCTGAAGAAGCCGCCGAGGTTGCCGATCGAGTTGATCGCCGCGACGCTCGCCGCCGCCCGCGCGCCGGTGAAGTAGCGCGGCGGCATCGACCAGAAGCACGGATACAGCAGCGGGATGCATGCGCCACCGAGCACCAGCGCGATGAAGCGCAGCGGCGTCGACGGCAGCACGAGGCTCAGCAGGAAGCCGAGCGCACCGAGCGCCGCGACGATCGCGATCGTGCGCAGGATGCTCTTCGCGCGGCGCAGCTTCGCCGGCAGCCACAACAGCAGCAGCACCGCGAGCGCCCACGGCAGCATGCTCAGGAAGCCGTTCATGCTGCTCGACACGCCGAACGATTTCACGAGCGTCGGCAGCCAGTACGTCACGCCGTACAGCGACGTCGACATCAGCATGTAGGTCGCCGCGAACAGCATCACGCGCGGATCGAGCAGCGCCTTCCACGGCTGCCCATGCTCGGCCTTCGCGGGCTTCTCGCGTTCGAGCGCGGCCTCGACGATCTGCTTCTCGCGGTCGTCGAGGAAACGTGCGTCGCGCACCGACGCGGGCAGCACGCGGAACACGACGACCGCGACGATCACCGCCGGGATGCCCGTCGCCACGAACACCCACTGCCAGCCCGCCAGCCCCCATACGCCGTTCAGGCTCAGCAGCACGCCGCCGACCAGCGAGCCGAGCATGTTCGCGAGCGCGCTGCCGAGCGTGAAGATGCCGAGCACCTTCGCGCGGTAGCTCTGCGGGAACCACAGCGTCAGGTAGTAGATCACGCCCGGATAGAAACCGGCCTCGGCGATACCGAGCACGAAGCGCAGCCCGCAGAACGCGGGCATCGACGTCGTGAAGCCCATCAGCACGGTGATGAGCCCCCACGTCAGCATGATCCGCGCGAGCCACACGCGTGCGCCGTAGCGATGCAGCGCGAGCGTGCTCGGCACCTCGAACAGCAGGTAGCCGATGAAGAACAGCGACGACGCGAGCCCGAACGCGGCTTCCGTCATCCCGAGGCTGTGCACCATCTGCAGCTTCGCGAAGCCGACGTTCTGCCGGTCGATGAACGCGATCAGGAACATCACGACGAGGATGGGCATCAGGCGCCGCGCCATCTTCGACATGATGCGCTGCTCTTCGGCGGACGCGGGGTCCAGGGTTTCGGTGGCGTTCACTTGAGGCTCCTTGCGTGAAACGGTTGCATAGCGGTTGAATCGGCGCTGCGCGCGACAAGCGCGCAGGCACGAGGTATTTCGATGAAAGGGTGCGGCGGCATCAACCCGATCGATAGTCGTCGAGCATCGGCGCGAACATCTCGTGCCACGCCCGCGGCTTCGCCTTGATCGTGCCGGCGAGGTACAGGAATTCGACGTAGTCCATCAGCTGGTTCGGCAGCACCGAGAAGCGCGTGTCCGGCGCGGCGAGCATCCGCATCACGTCGTCGTGCGACACGCCGACGCCCGACGACGCCGCATAGAGCGCGGCCGCCGCGCGCGGGTCCTGCGCGATCTGGCGGTTCGCTTCGTCGAGCGCGCCGAGAAACGCGCTGGCCAGCGCGGGCTCCGTGTCGACGAGCCGCTTCGGTGCGAACACGACGTCGAGCGTCAGCGGGCCGAGCACGTCGACCGAATTCACGACGCGGTGAATGCCCGGCTGCCGCAGCTCGAGCGTCGAGAACGGCGGCGACGTGAAGTGCGCGGTGACGCCGTTCTCGCGGCGAATCAGCGCCTGCATCGCCTGCGGATGCGGCAGGTTCACGGTGATCGAATCGAGCTGCGCGAAATGCTTCGGGCCGAGCTGCCGGCTCGCGACCATCTGCAGCACCACCGCCGACAGCGACGTGCGGATGCCCGGCACCGCGATCCGGTCGGCCGGCGTGAAGTCGCGCAGCGACACGAGGCCCGGCCGGTTCGCGTTCAGCGACAGCGACGTGGTCGACAGCCCGCTGATGCCGATCACCTCGACGTTCGGAATGCCGCGCGCCCGCGCCCACAGCTCGATGAAACCCGGCGCGCCGGCCCCGGCGAAATCGAGCGTGCCGGCCATCATCGCGTCGTTGACGGAATTGCCGCCGTCGAGCAACACCCAGTCGACCGCGACGTCGCGCACGCCGTGGCGTGCCGCGTGCCGCTCGAACAGCCGCTGCTTCTCCATCACGAGAAGCGGCAGGTACAGCACGCCATAGCCTTTGGAAATCCGCACTGTGCGCGGCTTCGCGCGCACGAGCGCAGGCGCGGCGAGCACGCCGAGGCCGGCGGCGATCAACGCGCGGCGGCGCGGCGACGTCGTCATGCGCCGGCCTTCCCTGCACGAGCGGCACGAGCGGCAAACGCCGGGCGGTCGGGGCCCGCTTCGCCGCACCGGCGAGCGCCGGCCGGCGACGCGCCGAACCGCGCGTTCGTCGCACCCGTTTGCTGCTGCATGTTGCCGTCTCCTGTGGTTCTGGTATTAATGGCCGTCCTTGCATCGTCCGGCTCGACACAGGTTATCGACCGAGTCTGAGAAAATGCTGACATCCCGGCCCCGGGAAAACCCCTAACCCACCCACCTGCGAAACGGCACCATGCGCATTCTCGTCGTGGAGGACGATGCCGAAATCGGCGCCGCGATCCGCAGCCGCCTGGCGCGGCTCGGCCACGCCGTCGATCTCGAAACCGACGGCGCGACCGCGCACGGGCTGCTGCGCGTCGAGCGCTTCGACCTCGTCGTGCTCGACGCGAACCTGCCCGGCATGGACGGCTTCACGGTGCTGCGCCACCTGCGCGCATCGGGCAGCACGACGCCCGTGCTGCTCGTCACCGCGCGCTCGGCGATCGACGACCGCGTAAGCGGCCTCGGCCTCGGCGCCGACGACTACCTGGTGAAACCGTTCGACTACCGCGAGCTCGATGCGCGCGTGCAGGCGCTCCTGCGCCGCAACAGCGGCCACGCGAACGACGTGCTGACGCTCGGCGGCCTCGTGATCGACCGCAGCAGCCGCCTCGCGGAACTCGACGGCCAGCCGCTGTCGCTGTCGCGCCAGGAATTCGCGCTGCTCGAGATCCTTGCCAGCCGCCCGCAGCGGATCTTCTCGAAGGATGAACTGCTGAACCAGCTGTTCAGCTTCGGCAACGAGCCGACCACGAACGCGGTCGAGCAATACGTGACCCGTGTGCGCAAGAAACTGCAGGGCAGCTCGGTCGAGATCCGCACCGCGCGCGGGATGGGGTATCAGATTGCGGCGCACTGACTGGTTCCCGAAGACGCTGTTCGGACGCACGCTGCTCTTCATCGCGCTCGTCGTCGCGACCGGCGCGCTCGCGCTCGCGGCGATCGCGCGCTACTACGCGGGCGTCGCGGCCGAACGCGCGTACGACCAGTTGCTTGCGGGCGCATCGATCCAGGTCGCGGAAAACCTCTACGTGCAGGGCGGCGTGCTCGCGCTGAATCCGCCGGTGGCCGCGCTGTCGACGCTGTCGCGCTACGACCTCGTCTACTACAAGGTGGTCGATTCGCGCGGCATCGTCGTGGCCGGCTACAACGATCTCGCGAGCCCCGCGACGCTCGCCGCCGCGAAACAGGGCCCCGCGTTCGCGAACGGCCTGTACCAGGGGCACCGGATCCGCACCGCGACCATCGCGCGCTACATGCCCGAGGAAAGCACGCCGGGCTGGGCGCTCGTGACGGTCGCGCAAACCACCAACGCGCGCCAGCAGCTCACGAACGACATGAGTTTCAAGGTGTGGACGCTGATCCTGCTGATGAGCGTGCTCGCGATCGGCGCGAGCGGCCTCGCGATCCGGCGCGGCCTGCGTCCGCTCGCGCAGATCGGCACGATCATCGCCGCGCGCGACCCGGCCGACCTGCGGCCAGTGGCCGTCGACACGCCGAGCGAGATCGACGCGATCATCGGGTCGATCAACGGGCTGATGCACCGCCTCGCCGAGCGGATCAACGCGATGCAGCGCTTCATCGCCGATGCCGCGCACCAGATGCGCACGCCGCTCGCGCGGCTCGACGCGCAGATCGAGCTGCTCGACGGCGAATCCGATCCCGCGCGTCACGCAGCGCGGCTCGATGCGCTGCGTGCGACCTCGTCGGACGTCGGCCGGCTCACCGGCCAGCTCCTCAATCATGCGATGGTGATCCATCGCACCGAGGCCGTGCCGCTGCAACCCGTCGAACTCGTCGCGCTCGCGAAGGACGTGCTCGGCCGCGCGATTCCGCTCGCGGGTGAGCGCGATGTCGCCGTCGCGTTCGCGAGCGACGCGCCGCTCGCGTGGATCGACGGCGACGCGATCAGCCTGCAGGAAGCGCTGTCGAACGTGCTGCACAACGCGCTGCTGCATGGGCATGCGGACGACATCGTCGTGTCGGTCGCGACGCAGGGCAACGCGGACGATGCGGTGACGCTGACCGTCACCGACAACGGTCGCGGGATTCCGCGCGAGCACTGGGACGCCGCGCTGCAGCCGTTCGTGCGGATCGCGCCGGACGGCAGCGAGCGGCGCACGGGGTCGGGCCTCGGGCTTGCGATCGTGCAGGAAGTGATGAAGGCGCACGGCGGGCGCGTCGGGTTTGCGTTTCCCGAGGCGGGCGGGTTTGCGGTAGTGCTGACGTTTCCGCGCGCGGCGGGGAGCGGCGAGGAGGAGGCATGAACCGACGGACCCGGGCCGGTTCATGCACATGCGAGGCAGGCGCTCAATCGTCGCTGTCGTCATCGAAGCGGTTGCGCTCCGCATGCCGCGCGACCAGCCGGTCCAGCTCGTCATACTGACGATCGCAGAATAGCCGGCACAACGTATCGACATCCGCGCGCGTGTCGACGTCGATCGTATCGACATGCTGCTCCAGCTTGCCCTTGCCGATCCCGAACAGCCCCTTTTTCATCCTCATCGAGACGGCATTCAGCTGGAAGCCGCCCGCGTGCGCATCGCTCAGCGCGGTCACCCACAACTCCCGCTGATCGTCGACATGCTGCAGCACGAGGGCCGGCAACGGGCCGTCCTGCGTGTTGTCCCATTCGGCATGCTGCGCCGCCCACGGGAACGCGTCGAACGCCTGCGTGAACGACGGATAATCCGTCGCGCCCTGCGGATCCAGTTGCTCGAATGCGTAGCCGACTTTCTGAACGGAATAGGTCAACATGGTGCGGCGCTCCCGGTGGCGGTGATGGCGACTGAGCGCCAATCTACCTGACAATCCGGCGTCTATCACCGTTTTTTGCCCCGCCGCCCCGCCCGCTACGCCGCCACCGCCTCCCCGCCGAGATACGCATCGCGCACACGCTCGTCGTCGAGCAGCGTCTTCGCGGGCCCTTCGAGCACGACGCGTCCCGTCTGCAGCACGTATCCGTAATGCGCGATCTCCAGCGCGAGGCTCGCGTTCTGTTCGACCATGAACACGGTCACGCCCTGCCGGTTGATCGCGTCGATCAGCTCGAGCACCTTGTCGACATAGAGCGGCGACAGCCCCATCGTCGGCTCGTCCATGCAGATCAGCTTCGGCCGCGCCATCAGCGCCCGCGCCATCGCGAGCATCTGCTGCTCGCCGCCCGACAGCGTGCCCGCGCGCTGCGTCAGCCGTTCGCGCACACGCGGAAACAGGTCGAGCACGCGCTCGTAGTCCTCCGCCACCGCAGCACGGTCGCCACGCGTGTACGCGCCCATCAGCAGGTTCTCGCGCACGCTCATGTCGCCGAACAGCCGCCGCGCCTCGGGCACGGCCGCGATCCCGCGCCGCACGCGCTGCGGCGTGGCGAGCGCCGTCACGTCGTCGCCGTCGAAGCGCACGACGCCGCGGCGCGGCCGCATCAGCCCGAGGATCAGCTTCATCGTCGTCGACTTGCCGCTCGCGTTGCCGCCGAGCAGGCTGACGATCTGCCCGCGGCCCACTTCGAAGTTCACGTCGAAATGCACCTGCACCGGCCCGTAGAACGTGTCCAGGTGTTCGAGTTTCAGCAGCGCATCGGTCATGGTCGTGTCGGGTCCGGAAGAAAGTGCCGTCATGCGGCCGCCTGTGCCGTGCGGTCGGCCGGCGCGCCGCCCGCATGCCGGCGGCCGAGGTACGCCTCGATCACGCGTGGATCGTGCCGCACGTCGCGCGGCGCGCCTTCGGCGATCTTCACGCCGTTGTCGAGCACCATCACGCGGTCGGACACGCGCATCACGAGTTCGAGCTTGTGCTCGATCAGCAGGATCGTCAGGCCGCGCGCCTTCAGCGACTGGATCAGCTGCAGCATCTCGGCCGTCTCCGTCTCGTTCATCCCGGCGGTCGGCTCGTCGAGCAGCAGCAGGCGCGGGTGCAGCGCAAGCGCGCGGCCGATCTCCACGCGCCGCCGGTTCGCATACGACAGGCTGTGCGCCGGATGATCGATGCGCGGCGTCAGCCGCTCGCCGAACCCGGCGACGATCGCGCGCGCCTCGTCGCGCAGCGCGGCTTCCTCGCGCCGCACCGCCGCGGGCCGCACGAGCGCGCGCAGCACCTCGGCCGCCGCACCCAGCGCGGGCCAGCCCGGCCGGGCCGCGCGCAGCCGCGCATGCGCACCGATCAGCACGTTGTCGAGCACGCTCAGGTTGCCGAACACGCGTCCGTGCTGGAACGTGCGCGCGATGCCGAGCGTCGCGAGGCGTTCGGGCGCGGTGCCCGTGATGTCGCGGCCGTCGAACGTCACGCGGCCGGCATCGGGCCGGTCGGCGCCCGCGATCAGGTTGAACAGCGTCGACTTGCCCGCGCCGTTCGGCCCGATCACGCTCAGCAGTTCGCCTTCGGCGAGTGACAGGCTCGCGCCGTCGAGCGCGGTCACACCGTCGAAGCGGCGCGTCAGGCCCTGCACGTCGAGCAAGGGTGGATGGGTGGTCATCGCGTTCCTCCTCACACCGTGCCGAGCAGGCCCTGCGGCCGGAACCGGACGAGCAGCAACAGCACGAGGCCGTAGATCAGCATCCGGTAGTCGGCCGCCCAGCGGAACAGCTCGGGCAGCCCGATCAGCGCGATCGCGCCGGCGATGCCGCCGAGCACGTTGCCGAGCCCGCCGAGGATCACCATCGTCAATGCGAGGATCGACACCTGCGAATCGAAGGTCTGGTGATTGATGTAGCTGTACAGGTGCGCGGCGATCCCGCCGCTCACGCCGGCCGCGACGCCGCCGACCGCGAACGCGATCGCCTTGTAGCGGTTCGGTGCGATGCCGTGCGCACGCGCGGCGACGTCGTCCTCGCGCACCGCGCGCAGCGTGCGGCCGAGATGCGAGCGCAGCAGCCGCACCTGCACGAGCGCGAACCCGACGAGCACCGCGAACGTGAACCAGTACGCCGCACGTGCGGTCGTCGCCCACGGCAGCGGCGCGATGCCGGTGATGCCGAGCGGGCCGCGCGTGAGGCCGTCCCAGTTCAGGATCACGAGGCTCACCACTTCGCCGATGCCGAGCGTCGCGATCGACACGTAGTGCCCGCGCAGCCGGAACGCCGGATACACGAGCAGCGTGCCGAGCACGGCGGTGATCACGCCCGCGCACGGGATCGTCACGGCCGGCGACCAGCCGAGATCCGACGACAGCAGCGCCGACGCATACGCGCCGATCACGAGCAGCGCCGCGTGGCCGAGCGAGATCTGCCCGACCGTGCCCGCCACCAGCGTGAGACTCAGCGCGAGCAGCCCGTACAGCCACGCGTTGGTCAGCGTCTGCAGCACGTATGGCGACGCGCCGAGCCACGGCAGCACGGCCGCCGCCACGATCAGCGCAACGAGGACCGGACGCGGCACGCGCACGGCCTTCGCGGCCGCGAGGAAGGTGCCCGTCATCGGCTCGGGCGGCAGCGCGCGGTTCGCGCTGAACAGCCCGTTCGGCCGCCACACGAGGAACACGATCAGCAGCCCGAACGCGAACAGGTCGCGATAGCTTGTGCCGAACAGCGCGACGCCGTAGCTTTCGACGAGACCGAGCAGCAGGCTGCCCGCGATCGCGCCCGGCACGTTGCCGAGCCCGCCGATCAGCAGCGCGACCACGCCCTTCAGCGTGGCCTGGAAGCCCATCGCCGGATCGATGCTGTTGTAGTACATGCCGACCAGCAGCCCGCTCACGCCGCCGAGCGCGCACGCGATCGCGAACACGGTCTGGTTGACGCGGTCGACGTCGACGCCCATCTGCAGCGCCGCGTCGCGATCCTGCGCGGTCGCGCGCACCGCCCAGCCGAGCCGTGTGAAGCGCAGGAAGCCGTACAGCAGCGCGGCCGCCGCGATGCCGATGCCCGCGATCAGCAGGTCGAGCGAGCCGAGCGTCGCGCCGGCGATCCGCAGATGCCAGTCGGGCAGCGGCGTCGGCACCGCGCGCGGGTCGGCGCCGAACGCGAGCTGCGCGAGCTGGTCGAGGATGAAGCTGATGCCGATCGTCGCGAGCAGCGGCGCGATGCGTGCCGCGTGGCGCAGCGGCCGCAAGCCGATCCGTTCGATCGCGATGCCGAGCGCACCGCAGCCGACGACGACCGCCGCCAGCGCCGCCGGCAGCGGCAGCCCGAAGCGCGTCAGGCACAGCCAGCCGATGAACGCGCCGACCATGTAGACCGAGCCGTGCGCGAAGTTGATCAGGTGCGACACGCCGAAGATCAGCGCGAGTCCGACCGCGAGCAGCGCGTAGATGTTGCCGACGATGAGGCCGTTGAGCGTGTAGTCGAGCCAGGAAGCCATCACGATGCGTCCGTTACATGCATGCTGTTCAGGGCCGGGCTCAACGCGCGGCGAGCTGCGGTTTCGCGCCGTCCCACAGCGCCCACTGCCCTTGCTTCACGACCAGATACACGGTGCGTGCGCCCGCGACGCGACGCGTCTGCGGATCGAAGCGCACCTTGCCGAAGATCACGCTCGGCACGTCGCTGATTTTTGCGAAGCCGTCGTGCGCGGCCTGGCGCGTCGTGCCGTAGCGGCGCAGCACTTCCGCCGACAGGATCAGCGCATCGTATGCACGCGCGACGAACGAATCGGGATCGGCGTGGAATTTCGCGCGATAGCGCTGCACGAACGCCTGCACCTCGGGGCGCGGTTCGGCCGGGAAGAAGTTCGATTCGGTATAGACGCCGTCGACGGCCGTGCCACCCAGTTCGAGGAACTTCGGCGAGTACACGGAGCCGACCGCCGCGATCGGCAGCGTGAGCCCCGATGTACGCGCCTGGCGCACGATCTGCGCACCGTCCGCGTAGTAAGAGATCAGCACGATCGAATCGGGCTTCGATTCGCCGATGCGCACGAGCGTCGAGCGGAAATCCTTCTCCGCCGGCTGATAGCCTTCGGCCGCGACGACCTGCGCGCCGAGCCCGGCCACCGCCTTCGCGAAGATGTCCTTGCTGGTGCGGCCCCAGTCGGTGTTCAGGTACAGCACCGCGATCCGCTTGAAGCCGAGCTCCTTCACCGCGTAGCGCGCGAGCAGCGGCTGCTCCTCGGCCTGGCTCAGCGCGGTGCTCCACAGATAGTCGCCGCCCTTCGTGAAGTCCGGATGCGAGTTCGTGAAGCCGAACTGGATCAGCTGCCCGCGCTGGTAGATCGGCGATGCGGCCATCGACGTCGCGCTGGAGAAGTCGCCCAGCTCGATCGCGATGCGCGGATCGGCGACGAACTTCTGCGCGATCGCCACGGCCTGGCGCGGGTCGCTGCGACTGTCCTGGAAGTCGACCGCGAGCGGACGGCCGTGAATGCCGCCGCTGCCGTTGATCTCGTCGAGCGCGAGATCGAAGCCGCGCTTCCATTGTTCGCCGTACTGCGCATCCTGCCCCGTCAGCGGCCCGCTCACGCCGATCACCACCGGCTCGCCCGACACGCCCGCCGCGAGCGCGCCGCCCGTCGACAAGCCCCATGCGGCAGCGAGCGCCGCCACCGTGCCCAGCACGCGCCGCCATGCGCCGCGTGCGTCGTTCCCCGAAACGTTCATGCGTCCCCCAGCCTCAGTCAGTCGAAAAGAGTGAGGGCATGTAACCACCCGGTTCAGGACGATCCAACGAAGTTTTGCGCATATCGATATCGTGCGCGGCGCGAAGGAGTGATGCTGGCGAGCGGCCATCCTCACTCCCCGCCTCGCGCGATGTATCCGCATGCAACGCATCACGTTGATTCGATTGGCGTTTCGTTCACGGCGCCGATCGCAACCTACGCTCAGGCACGCACCACCGGCCGTCGCAACGATCGGGCCCTTCGCAGTTTTCGCGCTGTCGATAGCAAAAATCATTATATGAATCACGCATGCTCACACTTCTACAATGCGCAAATCGCATCATCGGAAGGTGTCATGGAGCTGCATCAACTCGAAGCCTTTTCCGCGGTCATGTCGGCCGGCAGCGTGACCGGCGCGGGCGAACTGCTCGGCCGCTCGCAGCCGGCCGTCACGCGGCAGATCCAGGAGCTCGAAGCCGATCTCGGCTACGCGCTGTTCGACCGGCACGGCCCGCGCGTCACGCCGACGCGGCGCGCATTCCTGCTCTACGAGGAAGTCGAACGCTCGCTGGTCGGCCTGCGCGCGATCGAGGCGCGCGCCCGGGCGCTCGGCGATGAAAGCGCCGAGCCCGTGCGCATCGCGGCCACACCTTCGCTCGCGGCCACGCTCGTGCCGGCCGCGCTCGCCGCGCTGCCCGACGGCGCGCAGGCGCCCCACTACCAGTTGCGCAGCGAATCGGCCGAGCATGTCGTGCACGAGGTGCTGGCCGGCACGGCCGATGTCGGCGTCGTCACGCTGCCGATGGCGCACGCGGGGCTCGACGTGCACTGGATCGCGCAGACGCCTTGCGTGGCCGTGCTGCCGGCCGGCGACCCGCTCGCGGCGCAGCCGCGCATCGCGCTGCGCGATCTCGCCCGCCGCCGCATCGTGACGGTCGCGAACCGCCACCGGCTGCGCCAGCGGATCGATGCGGCCTTCGCGACCGCGCGGGTCGATGCACGCGTGTTCATCGAAACCAACGCGTCGCTGAATGCGGTGATGGCCGCGCGTGCAGGCATCGGGATCGGCATCGTCGATCCGGCAACAGGCGTGGCACTGCCGGTGGAGGGCGTCGTCGCGCGCCCGCTCGACGTCGACATCCCGTTCGCGTTCGGCATCGCGACGCCCGCCGGCAAAGCACGCACGTCAGCGGTCGATGCGCTGCTCGACGCGCTGCACCGTACGACGCGCGCGCTGCTCGACGACGTGATCTTTCACGACGCCGCCGCGCACGACGAATTGCTGCGCGGCGACCGGCTGCGCGCCGAGCGTGCGCCGCGTGGGGCAACCCGCACGACGCGTGCACGCCGGACCCGCCCGGAGGCCGCATGACGACGACCGATCCATTGCAGGCACTCGAAGCCCGGCTCGCGCAAGACCTGCGCTGGCTCGACCTGCCCGCGCCGTCTTGGGTGCCGCCGCGCGAGGCCGACGGCACACGCGTGCTCGACGTCGCGATCGTCGGCGGCGGCATGGCCGGGCTCGCGGCGTCCGCCGAACTGCGCCTGCTCGGCATCGACAACCAGTGCGTGATCGACCGCGCGCCGGCCGGCTACGAAGGCCCGTGGGTCACGTTCGCGCGGATGGACACGCTGCGCTCGCCGAAGCAGCTCGCGGGCCCCGCGCTCGGCCTGCCCGCGCTGACGTTCCGCGCGTGGTTCGAAGCGCAATACGGCCGCGACGCATGGGACGCGCTCTACAAGATTCCGCGCACGCAATGGATGGACTACCTGCGCTGGTACCGGCGCGTGCTCGACCTGCAGGTGCGCAACGACACCACGCTCGTCGCGCTGCGCCCGCGCGACGACGGCCTGCTCGCGCTCGACGTGCGCGGCAACGGCGAAGCGCAGACGCTGCTCGCGCGGCACGTGGTGCTCGCCACCGGCCGCGACGGGCTTGGCGGCCCCTACGTACCGCCCGTCGCGCAACGCACGCCGCGCACGCGCTGGGCCCATTCGTCCGAGCCGATCGATTTCGCGGCGCTCGCGGGCAAGCGGGTCGGCGTGGTCGGCGCGGGCGCGTCCGCGTTCGACAACGCGGGCACCGCGCTCGAAGCCGGCGCCGCGCGCGTCGACCTGTTCTTCCGCCGCACGGACATCCCGCGCATCAACAAGCTGACCGGCATCGGCAGCCCGGGGCTCGTGCATGGGTACGCCGATCTCGACGACGCGACGAAATGGCGCTTCATGCACTACGCGCTGACGTCGCAGACGCCGCCGCCGCGCGACAGCGTGCTGCGCGTGTCGCGTCACGAACACGCGCACTTTCATGCGGGCAGCCCGATCGAGACGCTCGCGGAACATGCGGACGGACTCGACGTGACGACGCCGCGCGGACGCTACACGGTCGACTTCCTGATCTTCGCGACCGGTTTTCATTCGGACTGGACGACGCGCGCGGAATTCGCGTCGTTCGGCGCGCAGGTGCGGCGCTGGAAGGATCGCTATCGACCGGAGCCGGGCATGTGGATCGACGAGCTCGCCGAATCGCCCGATCTCGGCCCCGCGTTCGCGTTCCAGGAGCGCGAGCCCGGCGCATGTGCGGCCATCACGCGAATTCACTGCTTCAACCATGCGGCGAGCCTGAGCCACGGCAAGCTGTCCGGCGATATCCCGGCCATCAGCGCGGGCGCCAGGCGGCTCGCGCACGGGATTGCGAGCCGGCTGTTCGACGCGGACCGCGATCGCCACTACGACGCGCTCGTCGCGTATGCCAACGCCGAACTGCAAGGCGACGAATGGCGCGACGCCGACGCATGAGCGCGCGTTCATCGATCACATTGACGACGAAGGGAACCCGAAACGATGACTGAATCCATCACGCCGGCCGATGCGCCGGACACGATCGATGCGGTGGCCGGCCTGCGCGATGGCGACGCCGTCGCCGCGCTGCGTCGCGCACGCGACAAGGTGCTGCTCCATACGCGGCTGAGCGAAGCGGCGCTGTTCGATCCCGCGTTGCCCGATCTTTCGTTGATCGAACGACTGCACGCGGCGCGGTATGTCGCAGAACAATCGAACGCTCGCGTGCTGGCCGACACCTATCGCGCACGACTGATCGACGCAGGCGGCACGCTCGACGATATCGCACGTGCGGACGCTGATGCATTCGACACCTTGCCCCGCCGCATCGGCGCGATCCTCGCGCATGCACGCCTGCTGACGCGCGCGCCGGTCGATGCACGTCCGTCCGATCTCGACGCGCTGAAGTCGGCCGGACTCACGACGCCCGCGATCGTCGCGCTGTCGCAGCTCGTGGCGTTCGTCGCGTATCAGTTGCGCGTCGCGGTGGCCGCGCAGGCGCTTCAGGCACGTGCCGCAGCGGAGGCCGCATGACGACGACCACGCACGGCTTCACGTCCGACACGCTCGGCTGGCGCGCCTGGCTCGACACCGTTTCGCTCGATGCCGCGACGCCCGACCAGCTGGCCGTGCTCGAAGCGAGCCACCCGCAAGCGAAGACGTCCGACTATTACCTGCTGCTCGTCCATCTTCCCGAGATCCTGCGGCAGCGCTCGGGCGTATTCAACGCGATCATGTACGGCCCCGGCGGGTTGTCGCGCGCGGAGCGTGAACTGGCGAGCACGGCCGTGTCGCGCGTGAACGGCTGCGTGTACTGCGCGTCCGTGCATGCGCAGCGCTTTACCCAGCTCGCGAAGCGCACCGACGCGATCGAGCAGGTGTTCGACGATCCGGTGACGGCCGGCACGACGGCGCGCGAACGCGCGATCATTCGCTATGCGATCGCGCTGACGGAGCGGCCCGATACGGTCGACGCGAGCGATATCGCCGCGCTGGAAGCCGAAGGGCTGACGCATGAGGAGATTCTCGACCTGTCGCACGCGGTCGCGATCTTCGCGTGGGCGAACCGGTTGATGCTGACGCTAGGTGAGCCGGTATTTCCGGAATCGGCGACCAGCGCCTGACGCCTGAGCAAACCTGAGCGCTGACGCCGGCGCCGCCTGCCCGCGTCACGCCTTGTGCGTCGACAGCAAAATGCTCGTCTCGGTACTCGCGATTCCGTCGATTAGCCGGATCGCGCCGAGCACGCGATCGAAGTGCTCGAGCGAATCGGCATGCAGTTCGGCGACGAGATCCCAGCGCCCGTTGGTGCTGTGGATCGACGCGACGTTCGGATGCCCGCGCAGCACCTTCACCACTTCCGCGCCGCGATTGCCCTGCACGGCGATCGACATCAGCGCGCGGATCCGGTGCCGTTCGGCCGCCGGCTTGAGCCGCACCGTATAGCCGACGATCACGCCGTGCTTCTCCAGCCGCGTCAGCCGGTTCTGCACGGTTGCGCGCGCGACGCGCAATTCCTTCGCCAGCGCGACGACGGGCAGTCGCGCGTTGTCGCGCAGCAGCGCGATGAGCTGCCGGTCGACGTCGTCGAGCGTGATCATGAACGAGCCTTCCTGTTGAACGTGAACCGGCCGCCAGCGTGCCGGAGCCTTCGCCTATCGACCAGTGCAACTTGGTCAAACTGCCATATCTGGCCAGCAATTTGCAAAGTCTATCGATAAATCTGCCACTTTTGCCGTCTTTTTGTTGGCTCGACTCGCCGAAATAATGACGCTATCGACCCGCGAGATGTGCCGCACCGCCGCTTCCAGCAAGCCGGGACGCGCGCCGAAGCACCGCGCGGTCGACCAGAACGCCAGGGACACCCGTACCGGCACTGAGCATTTGCAAAGCATGGGACCCGAGTAAGCGCTAAAGCGCTAACTCGGGTCGACAGGAGACAAACGCATGACCCGCTTCCTCGACGTTCCCGCCACCGCCCGACTGATCGCCCAGACCGGCGTCACGACGTTCCTCCGCGAGCTCGTCGACACGCTGCGCGCCGATTACCTGCACTGGGCCGACTTCGACAAGTCGCCGCGCGTCGCGTGCCACTCGCGCGACGGCGTGATCGAACTGATGCCCGTCGCGAACGCGTCGCTGTTCGCGTTCAAGTACGTGAACGGCCACCCCGTCAACGCCGCGCGCGGAATGCACACGGTGATGGCATTCGGCGCGCTCGCCGAAGTCGATACCGGCTACCCGCTGCTGCTCGCCGAACTCACGCTGACCACCGCGCTGCGCACGGCGGCGACGTCCGTGCTCGCCGCGCAAGCCCTCGCCCGCCCCGATTCACGCACGATGGCGCTGATCGGCAACGGCGCGCAGAGCGAATTCCAGGCGATCGCGTTCCACACGCTGCTCGGCATCGACGAAATCCGCGTGTTCGACGTCGATCCGCACGCGACCGACAAGCTCGTGCAGAACCTCGCCGCCTACCCGGCGCTGCGCGTGGTGCGCGCCGCGTCGACCGCCGACGCCGTGCGCGGCGCCGACATCGTGACGACCGTCACCGCCGACAAGGCCTACGCGACGATCGTCACGGCCGACATGATCGAACCCGGCATGCACCTGAACGCCGTGGGCGGCGATTGCCCGGGCAAGACCGAACTCGAGGCCGGTGTGCTGCAGGCGGGCCGCGTGTTCGTCGAATTCGAGCCGCAGTCGCGCATCGAGGGCGAGATCCAGCAGATGCCGGCCGACTTCCCCGTCACCGAGCTGTGGCGCGTGCTGCAGGGCGAGACGACCGGCCGCGAACGCGCGGATGAAGTCACGGTGTTCGACTCGGTCGGCTTCGCGCTCGAGGACTACTCGGCGCTGCGCTACCTGTATGCGCTCGCGCAGCAGCACAACGCGGGCGTCGAGATCGCGCTGATTCCGCCGGCCGTCGACCCGAAGAACCTGTTCGCGCTGATCGACGACCCGGCCGCGATCGCGCAGGGTCACGCGGCGTACGTGACCGAAGCCGTCGCCGCGTTCGCGCGCTGACCGTCATCCCCGGGCGGCCCGCGCGCCGCCCGGCCCGTTGCCTTTCGTTCCTGCCTTCCATGAATCTCGTATCGATCCAGGCACCGGCCGCCGTCGTGATGATCCGGCCGCACCGCTTCCTGCCGAACCCGCAGACCGCGGCCGACAACGCGTTCCAGCGCGCGGCGACCGGCGGTGGCACACCAGACGCATCGTCGGTATCGGCCGCCGCGCGCGACGAAGTCACGGCCGCCGCGCGGACGCTCGCCGATGCGGGCGTGCGCGTGCACGTGTTCGACGACCACGGCGAGCGCGACACGCCCGACTCCGTGTTCCCGAACAACTGGTTCTCGACGCATCCGGGCGGCCACGTCGCGCTCTTTCCGATGTTCAGCGCGAACCGGCGCCGTGAGCGGCGCGCGGACGTGATCGAGATGCTGAAGGCCGAGTACCGCGTGCAGGACGTGATCGACTACTCGGGCCTCGAATACGACGACGTGTTCCTCGAAGGCACCGGTGCGATGGTGCTCGACCACGTCGCGCGGATCGCGTACACCGCGCGTTCGCGCCGTGCCGATCCGGTCGCGCTCGAACGCTTCTGCACGCACTTCAATTTCGAGCCGATCTGCTTCGATACGGCCGATGCCGACGGGCGGCCGATCTATCACACGAACGTGATGATGAGCGTCGCGACCGAGTTCGCGATGGTCGGCCTCGAACTCATTGCCGACAGCCGCCGTCGTGAAGAAATCGCGCAACGGCTCGCCGAGACGGGCCGCACGGTGATCGCGCTCGATGCCTCGCAGATCGCGAATTTCGCGGGCAATACGCTGGAATTGTCGGGCAAGGAAGGGCGTGTGCTCGCGCTGTCGCGGCGCGCGTACGACTGCCTCACGCCGGTGCAGCGCGCGACGATCGAGCGTTCGGCACGGCTGCTGCCGCTCGATGTGCCGACGATCGAACTGGCCGGCGGATCGGTGCGCTGCATGCTGGCGGGGATTCATCTGGCGCGGCGGGCGGCCATTCAGAACGCACCGGACGTGCCTGCAATCGAATTGGCCAAACCGCAGCGTGCGCGGGAACCGCAGGCCTGACATCGAGAGGCGAAAAGCCCGCAACGTTCGTTGTTTGATACGCCAGCGCGGAGCAGTTTCGGTACGGCTGCCACCGAGCGCAGCAAACGGCGCTGCCACGGGTACCGACACGCAAGTCTGGGCGGCCGTCGCGGTCAGTTGGTAGAGCAGGTGGACATATCAGGCTCCGTCCTCGGCAGGCGTCATGTCGATCAGCCGGAGCACGCTAGTACGCAATGCCATGGTCGGTCGGGACATGTTCGATGCGCGCTCACGTCAACGACGCGCGCAAATCGGTCAGTGTGATCATGACTGTCATAGGGTCAAGCGGCGACGGCTCGAATCCGACCTGCAGATAGAAGCGCTGCGCGTCGGCCGACAGTGCATGTGCGAGCAGCCCGCGAATCCCGATGGTGTCCGCCGCCTGCATGACCCGTAGCCCGGCGTCACGCAACAGCCCGCGGCCCAGTCCGCGGCCCTGCCAGGCCCGGTCTACCACGAGCCTGGCCAACACGACGACCGGTACGGGGTCCGGCATGTTGCGGCGAAACCGTCCGGGCGCGGCCGCGACATCCACCGCACCCGACGCTAGCGCGTAGTAGGCAACGACGCGCTGGTCATCACACACCACAAAGGTACGTGACGCGCCGCTCACGTGGTTACGCAGGGCTCTCCGCTTGAGCCAATCGTCCAGGTTCGGCTCACCCGAATCGAA
Organism: Burkholderia sp. AU6039; assembly: GCF_002223365.1. Taxonomy (NCBI): domain Bacteria; kingdom Pseudomonadati; phylum Pseudomonadota; class Betaproteobacteria; order Burkholderiales; family Burkholderiaceae; genus Burkholderia; species Burkholderia sp. AU6039. The sequence goes on along the minus strand of NZ_NKFK01000005.1, from coordinate 600,714 downwards.
GGCGTCCAGGGCGCCCGCCTGCGCATGTTCGAGCGTAATCGGGGTGGGCGCGCGCAGCGTCATGCGACGGGGTCGGCCGAGCCGTCCCACGGCGCGGGCGTCCGCATCGTGCGCCGCAACTGGGGATTCGGCGCCGGTGGCGCGTCGAGCCGCGCGACGAACGCGGCGTACGCGTCGGGACTGGCGCGCACCAGCGTCGCCTCGAGCAGGGTTTCCTCAGCGGCCGCGCGGGCGGCGGACAGGATGAAGTCGGTGCGGTTCTGCCCGCGTGCGGCGGCCGCGCGATCGATCAGGTCGCGTTCGTCAGGCTGCACGCGCAAGTTCAGGGTGTCGCGCTTGGTCGGGGGGCTATGGGTAGCGGACATGGAGGAGCCTCCGGTCAACAAGAGTTCTTGGATACCCATATCGTACTGACATTGTCAGTACAATTCCACCGACTATCAACGTCCAGAACACCGGCCGGAGGCATACAAGGCGGGAACAGAATCCGTCTGCGACTATCGCGCCCTGTTCAGGCGCATAGTCGGCTAGCGGCTAGGCGGTCGGATCCGCCCAACGAAGTTGCTTGCATCTCCACTACCCGCTCCGAACGGTGCCTAAACGCGGGGCAGTACGCGCTCACCCCGCCAGCAGCTTCAACCCCGCCGGCAGCGTTTCACCGAACACGCGCACCGTGTCGGCTTCGTCGAACGCGATCGCCTCGCGCACCATGTCGATCCACGCCGCCGATGCATTCGCGGCCGACAGGCGCTTGATCACGGCCTCGCGCGTGTCGTCGGGCAGGTCGCGCGAACGGTCTCCGGTCATCCGCGCGATCTGCGCGGCCGCGAACGCCGCCGGCTCGACCTGTTTCCAGTCGAGCGCGAACAGCGCATCGAGCCAGCCGGTGGCGACGTCCGCCGGCACGACGCTGTGCGCGCTGCCGTAGAACGGCCGACGCGCACCGATGCGTCCGAGTGCCCACGCGCACAGCGTGCGCTCGGCCGGCTTCTGCAATTGCGCGATCAGCCGCTCGGCCAGCTCGACCTTGCGTTCGACGGGCAGCCGTTCGAGCGACGCGGACAACCGCGTCATGTCGGCCGGCCCGACCTTGCCCGGATCGAACGGCAGCTTGCGCCGCTTGTCGTCGGTCGGTTCGAGAAACGCGATCGCGTCGCGCACCTGCGTCTGCGCGTCGTCGTCGAGGCCGCCGGCCACGCGCCGCCACAACGTCCACCACTCCGACCACACCTGAGCGTCGGTCACATACTGAATCCCGTCGTCGAACAACGGCCACAGCTGCTCGATGCGCCATGCATCGAGCGGATGCCCGAAGCCCGGACGCAGGCAATAGCCGGCCAGGTTCAGCCACGCACGTTCGTGATCGGCCGAGCGCCGGCGGCGCCGCGCGCGTGCCAGCAACGCGTCGAACAATTCACGCGCGAGCGCGACGTCCCAGTCTTCACGCGCACCGAGCACCTGCTCGAGCTGCGCGCGCAGCCGGCGCGTATCTTTCGGCGTGACACCGGCGGCCTTGCTGCCGAACGAGCGCTCGATCAGTTCGAGCGCCTGGTCGAGCCGCGGATGGCGCGCGAGCGCAGCGTCGTCGCCGTACGCGGGCGCATCGCCGCGCAACTGGAATTCGAGCCGCCAGCGGCGCGACGCATCGTCGGTCGCGATGCAGTGCATTTCGAGCGTGCCGACTTCCGTCAGCGACGCGGTGAGCTTCACCGGCGTTTCGCGCGCATCACCGCCCGCTTTCGCGTCGACGACCGTCGCGATCGGCGGCAGCCGCACGAAATCGCCGCCATCGAGATCGACGAGATCGCCGGGCCGATACGCGGTGTCGGCCACCGTGGATACGAGGTGGAAACGCACCGGCTGCCCGAGTTGCAGCGCGAACATGCGATCGTCGAGCCGGATCTCGTGGCCCTCCTCCGTGCCGCGCGGCAGCAGGCACACGCCACGCGCGGCCGCGCCTTCGACGCCATCGTCGAGCACGAGGAAATAGCTGCGCGCGGAACCGCCACCGATGCGCGGCGCATGCCCGGCGCGCGCGAGCCCGTAGGCCACCGCGCCGCGCGCGACCGCGACGTCCGGATGCGCGTTGTGCAGCACGTCGAGCGGCGCACCGCGCCACGCGCCGAGCGTCTGCGCGAGACGGCCGGCGAGCGCGCCCGCGCGGAACACGCCGCCGTTGAGCAGCAGCGTGTCGGGCAGCGGGCCTTCCGCATGACGGTTCAGGAACGCGGCGACGTGCCGCGTGACGGCCGCGTCGCTCGCATACGGCAGCCCGAATTCAACGATCGCGGCACGCGCACGGCGCGGCAGTTCGCCGGCTTCGACCTGCGGGAAGAAACCGTCGACGACGATCTGCTCGACTTCCTGCCGCGTCAGCTCGGCCGAACGCGCGCCACCGACGAGCTTGCTGCCCGCGCCGAGCAGCGTGACGTTGACGGACTCGGGGGCATCGTCGCCGAGCAGCCGCTCCTTCGCGGCACGGCAACGCTCGACGAGCTGCGACAGGCTCGCGGCGGACAGCCGCGTGCCGGGCTCGGTCAGCCGCGACTCGACCAGGCGCGCGAGCGCGAGGTCCATGTTGTCGCCGCCGAGCATCAGGTGGTTGCCGACGCCGACGCGCGTGAACGTCGGCTCGCCGTCGCCGCCCGGCGCGACATCGACGAGCGTCAAGTCGGTCGTGCCGCCGCCGACGTCGCAGATCAGCACGCGGCGCGCAGCGGCAAACGTCTCGCGCAGCGTGTCGCGCTGCCCGTACAGCCAGTCGTAGAACGCGGCCTGCGGCTCTTCCAGCAGCCGCAGCGCGGGCAGCTTCGCACGTCGCGCGGCCTCGACCGTCAGCGCACGCGCGCCATCGTCGAACGATGCGGGCACCGTCAGGATCACGTCCTGCTTCGCGAGCGGTGCATCGGGAAAGCGGGCGTCCCACGCGTCACGCACATGCGCGAGATAGCTCGCGCTCGCATCGACCGGCGACACCTTGTCGACGCCATCGGCCGCGCCCCACGGCAGGATCGCCGCGAGCCGGTCGACCGACGCGTGCGACAGCCAGCTCTTCGCGCTCGTCACGAGCCGGCCCGGTACCTGCGCGCCGAGCGTGCGCGCGTAGCGGCCGATTACGGCCGGCGTCGCACCGGCCGCGCTCGCTTTCTGCTGGGCCGCCCACGGCAGCCGCAGCGTGTCCGGCGGCAGCTCGCCCGCCGCCGGGTGATAGCGCACCGACGGCAGCAGCGGCTGCGCGGCCACCGCGCCGGGGCCGACCAGCTGCTCGACGTCGAACACGCGGATCGCGTCGGAACCGGCCTCGACGTACGCGACGACCGTATTGCTCGTGCCGAGGTCGATCCCGACCGTATAGCGCTTCATCGCGCTCAGGCGGCGCCGCGCACGTCGAACTCGACCTTCCAGCGCTCGTCCGTACCGCTCGGGATCGCCTCGAGTTCGAGCGTGCCGGCTTCGGTCACGCGCGCATGCAGCTTCACGGGCACGACTTCGCCGACGGTGCGGCCTTCGGCGGGCAGCGTCGCCTGGATTTCTTCCAGCTCCTGCAGCTCCTCCGGCGACCAGTAGTCGAGCAGCGTGCCGACCTGGTCCTGGCGGCGCACCGACGAACCGAAGAAGCGGAACTGCACCGGTTCGCCGACGACGAGGCCGAACTCCTGCGGCGGCAGTGCCGCGTCCGAGCCTTCCTCCATCCCGAACGGCGCGACGCACAGCGCCTGCACCGGCGGTTCGAGCCCCGGCACGGCCGGCATCGCCGATTCGATCGCGACGTAGTACGCACGCGCCGTGCCGCCGCGAATGCGCACGCCACGGCCGCGCTTCACGTAGCCGTAGTACGCGGCGCCGCGCGCGACCGCGAGATCGAGATCCGCGCCTTCGAGCAGGCGCGCGGGCGGCGCACCTTCGGCGGCGAGCCAGCTGTTGAGCGTATCGAGCACGCGCTGCGTGAGCAGCGCCGACTTGAACACGCCGCCGTTGAACAGCACGGCGGTCGGATGCAGGAACGTCGCGCCTTGCGGCAGCGTGCGCTGCACGCCTTCGAGCGAGTCGAGCGCCGCGACCTGGCGGCCGAGGAACGCCGCGAGATGGCGCGTGATGCCGGCGTCCTGCGCATACGGCAGGCCGAGCTGCGTCAGGCCGACGCGCGCGCGGCTCACCGGGCGCGCGGCCGCGTCGACTTGCGGGAAGAAGCCTTCGAGGATCGTCTGCGTGAGTTCCGCGCGCGTCAGCTCCGTGCGGATCGAGCCGCCGATCAGCTTCGAGCCGCGGCTCGGCACGACGAGCGGCACCGCGTCGGTCGTCGGGTCGGACAGCAGCGTTTCCTTCGCGGAACGGCATGCGTACGTGAGCGCGCGCAGTTGCCACGGATCGGCCTGCGTGCCCTGCTGCGCGAGCTTGCGCGCGACGACATGCGCGAGCGCGAGGTCCATGTTGTCGCCGCCGAGCAGGATGTGCTCGCCGACCGCCACGCGATGCAGTTCGAGATTGCCGTCGCGCTCGACCACCGCAATCAGCGACAGGTCGGTCGTGCCGCCGCCGACGTCGACGCACAGGATCAGGTCGCCGACCTGCACCTGCTTGCGCCAGCCGCCCTGGCTCTTCTGGATCCAGCTGTACAGCGCGGCCTGCGGCTCCTCGAGCAGCGTCATCCGCGAGTAGCCGGCGGCGCGGGCGGCCTCGGCCGTCAGCTCGCGCGCGGCCGGGTCGAACGACGCGGGGATCGTGACCGTCACGTCCTGGTCGGCGAACGGCGCGTCGGGATGCGCGTGGTCCCATGCTTCGCGCAGGTGCGTCAGGTAGCGGATCGAGCTTTCGAGCGGCGACACGCGCGCCACTTCCGGCGGCGCATCGCTCGGCAGGATCGCCGCGCGGCGATCGACGCCCGGATGGCACAGCCAGCTCTTCGCGCTCGACACGAGGCGGATCGGCGTGCCGGCGCCGCGCGTGCGCGCCATCTCGCCGACCGCGAAGCCGCGCGAGGCCGTCCACGGCAGCGTCAGGTCGCCCTGCGTGAGTTCGCTCTCATGCGGCAGGTAGAGGAACGACGGCAGCAGGTCGCGCGACTCCAGCGCGCCGGGCGCGGTGAGCTGCGCGATCGGCAGCACCTGCTGCGTGATGGTTTCGCCGTCGCTCGCGGCGCTGTCGACGTACGACAGCGCGCAGTGGGTGGTACCGAGATCGATACCGATCGAATAGCGCGGATCGCTCACAGTTCCACCTCCGCCGGTGCGATGACCGACGCGTCATGGCTGCCCGTCAGCTTCGGCAGGCGCACGTCGGCGACCCGCCAGCCGCGATGGCTGACGGTGCCCGTGAATGGCGCGGCGCCGACCACGTTGCCGGTCACGCGCACGGCCGTCGCGTCGAAGCCGGCCGGCAGCGTCACGCGGCTGCCTTCGGCTTCGTCGCGCACCGGCACGATCGTGAAGTGTTCGCGCAGCGCGGCACGGCAGCCGTCGTGCACGAGGCGCGCGGCCGCGCCGATGTCGGCGTCCGCGTAGCCGGCGATGTCTTCCTCGACGAAGTCGATGAAGCGCGCATCGCGCTGCAGCAGGCCGAGCAGTTGCAGCGCAGCCTGCGGGCTCGCTTCGCGCAGTTCGGGCGCCGGCGCCTTCACGGGCGCGGCGGCAGGCGCCGGGGCCGGCGCGGGAGCCGCGGCGGGGGCCGGCGCGACCGGTGCCGGGGCGCCATCGCGCACGCGCAGCACGCCGGCCGCGAACTCGCGGTTGCCGAGCACGGAGAAAAACGTGCCGACGGCCAGCGACAGCCGGCCGAAGAAGGACAGGTTGGATTCGGGCATGGGGTCTGGACTCCTGTGGGCTCGCGACATGGCGAGCGTTTCTTGCCTGGGCGCCCGGCGACGGCGTGCGGATGGCGCACCGCCGCCGCCCGGCGCGTGATTCGGTCGCGCCCTCGCGGGTGCGGAAAACCCGTATTTTGCCCTGTGGCGGGCGAACCGGGCAGAAGTTGGGGGACAGAACATCGCGGTGCAGCGTTTTCGGCCGCGTCGGCGTGCGCTTTGCGCGACGCCCGGCCGCGATGCTGCGGCGCGTCAGCGCGGCTTGCGCCGCTTCGCGTGTTTCGCCTCGAAATCGCGCGACAGCATGCCGAGCGTGACTTCGCCGAAGCGGGCGAGCAGCGTCGTCTCGGCCTCCTTCAGCGTGGCCGACAGGTGCGCGTTGACGGCCTGCTCGACCAGGCATTCGGCCTCGTCGTCGGTCACCAGATCGGAGAACAGCGGCGGCTCGCCCACCGCGCGATAGACGTCGAGCAGCGTGATGTCGTCGAGCGCGACGCTCAGCACCCAGCCGCCGCCATGCCCCTTCTCCGACTGCACGTAGCCGCAGTCGCGCAAGCCGCCGAGCAGGCGCCGCACGACGACCGGGTTCGTGCCCAGCATCGTCGCGATCGCGTCGGACGTCATCGGGCCGTCGGCCTGATCCATGTGGATCAGCGCATGCAGCATCCGCGACAAGCGGCTATCGGTTCTCACGAGCGGCGCTCTCCTCTCTCGAAACTTTTGAAGTTGCGTGAATGATACCATCGCCCTATCATGCAACTTCTCGTGTTTCGTGAGTTGGGTTGAGTTGAGTCGAGACGACCACCATCGGAGCACGTCCGTCATTCACGCAGGTTCAGGAAAGGAGTCGGTGCATGCAGGACCATCATGAAGTGATCGTGATCGGCGGCAGCTTTGCGGGGCTGTCGGCCGCGATGCAGCTTGCGCGGGCGCGCCGCCGCGTGCTCGTGATCGATGCCGGCCGGCCGCGCAACCGCTTTGCCGCGCACGCGCACGGTTTTTTCGGGCAGGACGGCAAGCCGCCCGCGCAGATCGTCGAGGAAGCCGCCGCGCAGCTCGCCGCGTACCCCACCGTGCAGCGGATCGCGGGAGACGTGCGCACGGCCGAGCGCGATGCGGACGGCCGCTTCCACGTGACGCTCGCCGACGGCAGCCGTGCGAGCGCCGACCGGTTGATCCTCGCGACCGGTATCCGCGACGAACTGCCCGCGCTGCCGGGGCTTGCGGAACGCTGGGGGGTGAGCGTGCTGCATTGTCCGTACTGCCATGGATACGAGGTGAGCGGCCAGCGGCTCGGCGTGCTCGCCACGCATCCGCTGTCGGTGCATCAGGCGATCCTGATTCCGGATTGGGGCCCGACGACGTGGTTCACGCAGGGTGTAGTCGAGGCGAACGAAGAAGAAGCCGCGTTGCTCGATGCGCGCGGCGTGCGCATCGAACGGTCGCCGGTCGTGGAAATCCTCGGCGATACGCCGCGGATCGATGCGTTGCGGCTCGCCGACGGGCAGGTCGTGCCGATCGATGCGCTGTTCGTCGGCGCGCACACGGCGATGGCGAGCGATCTCGCGCAGCAGCTCGGCTGTGCATTCGACGACGGGCCGCTCGGCCCGGTCGTGCGCGTCGATGCAATGAAGCAGACGAGCGTCGCCGGCGTGTTCGCGGCCGGCGACGCGTCGACGCCGATGACCAACGCAACGTTCGCATCGGCGTCGGGCGTGATGGCCGGGGTCGCCGCGCACCGGTCGCTGATTGTCGGGCTCGGCCGGTAACGGTGCGTGGCGTCGCGGGCCGTGTGATTCGAAGCGGCCGGGCAATCCGATTCGATGCGCGACCGACGCGATCCACCGCCGCATCGATGGATTCGCGTCGCGATGTGCGGTTTAATGCTCGGCACACCCAGCATTAAGAGACACGAAATGCTCGACCTCGACGACCTTCGACTCGTCCGCGCGATCGGAACATCACGCTCGCTGGCCGCGGCGGCGCGATTGCTCGATCTCACGCCGCCCGCGGTCACGATCCGCCTGCAGCGGATGGAAGCGCGACTGAACGCCCGGCTCGCCGTGCGGCAGCCGAAAGGGATCGCGTTGACCGACGAAGGGCAGCGTCTGTACCAGGAAGCCGTCGACATCCTCGAGCGCGTGGAGGCGCTGCCGGTCAGCATCTCGGGCGACCACGGCGACGTGCGCGGCACGCTGCGCGTCGTCGCCCCCCTCGGCTTCGGCCGCAAGTACGTCGCGCGGATCGTGCGCGACGTGCAGCGCGCGCATCCGAAGCTCGACATCGCGCTCCACCTGTCGGAGAGCCCGTTGACCAGCGCGCCGGGCGCCGACGTGGTCGTTCACGTCGGCAGCCTCAAGTCGTCGTCGTGGATCGGGTATCCGCTCGCGCCGAATGACCGCTTTCTGTGCGCGAGCCCCGCCTATGCGCGCCGTATCAAGGAATTGAACCATCCGTCCGACCTGGCCCGCTACGACTGCCTGTGCCTGCGCGAGAACGACGAGGACATCCCGCGCTGGCGCTTCTCGCAAGGCGGCGACGTGAAGGGCGAACCGCGCCGGTCCGCCGTGATCCGCGTCAGCGGCGCGCTGTCGTCGAACGACGGCACCGTCATCACGGAATGGGCGCTGGCGGGGCTCGGGATCGTCGAGCGCTCCGAGTGGGACGTCGCGCCGCTGCTGGCGAACGGCAAGCTCGTGCGGTTGCTGCCCGACTGGCATCTGCCGCCCGCCCCCGTGACGGCGCTGCTGCCGTCGCGCACCGGCCGTTCCGCGCGGCAACGGGTGTTCCTCGAAGCCGCGACACGGTTTCTCAGCCCGCCGCCGTGGCGCGGCAATGCGTGAGCCGCGCCACGGTCCACGCGGTCTTGTCGATTAAACAGTCTTTAATGGCGGATTAGCAGCGCGTTAAACCCGAGACTCATCGACAGCCATACAGTGTCCACATCGGCAACCCTCCGAGGCAACGCATCGTGGACCTTCAAACCCTCAACACCCCGGCCGCCCTGATCGACGTCGGCCGCATGCAACACAACATCGGCCGCATGCAGGCCCATCTGGACGCACTCGGCGTCAGGTTCCGGCCGCACGTCAAGACCACCAAATGCACACAGGTCGTCGATGCCCAGATCGCGGCTGGCGCGCAGGGCATCACGGTGTCGACGCTCAAGGAAGCCGAACAGTTTTTCGCGCACGGTATCCGGGACATCGTCTACGCCGTCGGCATGGTGCCCGCGAAGCTGGGCCAGGCGCTCGCGCTGCGCCGGCAGGGCTGCGACCTGAAGCTGGTCGCCGACAGCCTGTCGGCCGCGCACGCGATCGCCGAATTCGGGCGCGCGCACGACGAGCGCTTCGACGTGTGGATCGAGGTCGACGTCGATGGTCACCGCTCGGGGATTCCGCCCGACGCCGACCTGCTGATCGACGTGGGCCGCGCACTGGTCGACGGCGGGATGGTGCTCGGCGGGGTGTTGGCACACGCGGGCTCCAGCTACGAATACAACACGCCCGACGCGCTGGCGGCGATCGCCGAGCAGGAACGCAGCCGCACCGTGCAAGCCGCGGAGCGCCTTCGGGCTGCCGGGCTGCCTTGCCCGGTCGTGAGCATCGGCTCGACCCCCACCGCCCTCACGGCGAAACATCTCGAAGGCGTGACCGAAGTGCGCGCCGGCGTGTACGTGATGTTCGACCTCGTGATGCACAACATCGGCGTGTGCGACCTGTCCGACATCGCGCTGTCGGTGCTGACCACCGTCATCGGGCACCAGGAAGAGAAAGGCTGGGCGATCGTCGACGCCGGCTGGATGGCGATGAGCCGCGACCGCGGCACGCAGCGCCAGGCGCACGATTTCGGCTACGGGCAAGTTTGCACCGAACACGGCGACGTGCTCGGCGACTACGTGATGAGCGCCGCCAACCAGGAGCACGGGATCGTGTCGCGGGCAGGCACGCCCGACGCCGGCATCGCGCAACGGTTTCCGATCGGCACCCGCCTGCGCATCCTGCCGAATCACGCGTGCGCCACCGGTGCGCAACATCCCGAATATCAAGCGATCGGCGAAGAAGGCGGCGCGCAAACGTGGCCGCGCTTCTACGGGTGGTGAGCAAAACCGCGCGCCCGTGCCGCCCCGTCGATTCATTGACTATTTGTCCAAATCTGGACAAAATTTAAACCACCCCGATATGCGTGGCGCCGAAAGCGCTTGCCCGAACATGCCGACCGACGACCGACTCCTGCTTCTCGACCGCGATACCGTCGCGCCCGCCCTCCAGGCCGCGCAAGTGACGGCGGCCGTTCGCGAAGCCTTCGTGCTGCACAGTCAACGGGCCGGACGCGTGTTCCCGGTAGTGCGCGAGAAACTGCACACCGGCGGCGTGTTCGGCATCAAGTCGGGCGATGTCGCGAATCAGGACCTGCTCGGTTTCAAGGCGGCCGGATTCTGGCCCGGCAACCGCGGGCTCGGCGGCGAACCGCATCAGGCCACCGTCGCGCTGTTCGACCCGGCTACGGGCCGCCCGCTGTGCATCATGGACGGCAATGCGATCACCACCGCGCGAACCGGCGCCGCCGGCGGCCTCGGTCTGCAACTGCTCGCGCGACGCGACAGCACGCGAATCTGCGTGTTCGGCACCGGCGTGCAGGCGCGTGTCCAGCTCGACTATGCACTCGGGCTGCTGCCGCAACGGTGCACCGTGCAGTACGTGAGCGCCAGCGGCGAGCCCGACCCGGCGTTCGAATCGGCCTTCCGGGAACGATGCACGATCGGCGTGGCGCGCGAGCGGAACGACGCGGTGGCCAATAGCGACGTGGTGATCACGGCAACGCCGGGCGGCGGCCCGCTGTTCGATGCGGATGCGGTGCAGCCGGGCACCCACCTGACCTGCGTGGGCGCCGATACCGCCGGCAAGCGCGAGCTGCCGGCAGGCGTGCTGGACCGCGCGCGGGTTTTCGTGGACGATCACGACCAGGCGCGCAGCATCGGCGAGTGCCAGTGGGCGCCCGATTTGCCACGCACGGAAATCGGTGACATCCTCGCGGGAACCGCGACGGTCGACCGCGCGCCGCACGAGATCACCGTCTTCGACATGACCGGGCTCGCGCTGCAGGACCTGACCGTCGCACGCTTCCTGTATCGGCAGGCCCTCGAAAACGGCACCGGAATCTCCATTCCGTGGCCCTGGTAAACGAAACTCCCCGTCAAGCTCCATGCGTCTCACCCAAGTTTCCGCCCTCTCGTTCGACCTGGACGACACCCTGTGGCCGTTCGGGCCATCCGTCGTACGGGCCGAAGGGGAGCTTCGCACGTGGCTGATCGAGCATGCGCCCGGTACCGAGCGTGTGCTGCCCACGCAGCAGGCGCTCAGCGACTTGCGTGAGGAATACGAACGATTGTGCCCCGACCTCGCCGGCGACTTCCGCGCGATGAGAATCGGCTCGATCCGGCTTGCGCTGGAGCGCGCGAACGAAGATGTCGCGCTCACCGACCGTGCGTACGCAGCCTTCTATGCCGCGCGCAACCGGGTTGAATTCTATGAAGATGCGTTGCCGGCGCTCGCGTGGTTGAGCGCGCGGTTTCCGTTGATCGCGGTGACCAACGGCAACGCGGATCTGCGACTGACCGGCGGCGGCGAATTCTTTCGTGCGACGCTCAGTGGGCAGGCGTTCGGGGTCGCGAAGCCGGAGCCCGGGATCTTCCATGCGGCGGCGGAGGCGCTCGATGTGCGGCCGGCGGAATTGCTGCATGTCGGCGACGATTACCACCTCGATATCGTCGGCGCATTGAACGCGGGGCTTCAGGCCGCGTGGGTGGTGCGCGATACGCATCCGGAAGCGGAGCGTGTGCAGCAGCAGGCCGCGACGCCGCACGTCACGCTCAGCGACCTGTCGATGCTGTGTCGCATGCTCGGCGGGCCTGACGACGTGGCGTGAGCACCTGCGTGCGCCGCGTTCGCGACGCACGCTTCATCATCCTGAAACGCGGCAAGACTGCCGCTCGCCGACCGCACCAACGTAACGGCCGGCCGTGCCGATCCAACGCATGACCGGCCGCGGCCCGTTCACGCCGCCTTGCGCGCGTCCGCGATCCGCTGCGGTGCCTTCGGCCGCGCATACAGCCGTTCGAGATACGCACGCAACTGCGGAAACGGTTCGATCAGGTTGCACTCGCCGGCCCAGTCGATCAGGTAAGCCGTCACGCAATCGGCCACCGTCAGCGTGTCGCCGACGATGAATTCGCGCCCTTCGAGATGCTTGTCGAGGATCGCCGCCATCGTCCTGAAATCCTCGCGCGCCAGTTCGATGTCGGCCGGCGAACGCTTCTCCGGCGGATAGATGAACGAGTGCCGCGTGATCCGCCACAGCGGCTGCTCGAGCTCCGTCACCGCGAACATGACCCACCGGTAAGCCTCGGCCCGCAGCGCCGGATCGACCGGCAGCAGCGCCTTCTCCGGGTACTTGTCCGCGAGATACAGCACGATCGCGGCCGATTCGGGAATCACGAGGTCGCCGTCCACCAGCACGGGCACCTTGCCGGCCGGATTGAGGCGCAGGAATTCGGGCCGCTTGTGTTCGCCCTGGAGCAGGTTCACCGAGATGAACTCGAAATCGGCATCCAGTTCCTTCAGCCCCCACAGCGCGCGTTGCGAGCGGGTGCCGGCAAATCCGTAAAGCTTCATCGCCAGTCTCCATCCAGAATGTCGGGAAAACGTCCACCTGCCGGCCACGGCGCATCGCCGATACACGGCGCCGGGCCTCGCGCGTCGTTCACGCGCCGGGAATCGCCAGCACCGGCATCACATCGATCGCCACGCCCGGGAACAGCGTGAAATGCGGATGGCCTTCGAACAGCGCGGCCGCGGCTTCGTGCGAGGCCGCCCGCACGACGGTGAAGCCGCTCATCGCGTTCGCCGTGTCCTTGACACCGGCGGCATCGATGGTCTTCGTCTTGCCGAGCGGGCCGCCCATCTCGACGATCGCGTCGCGATGCCGGTCGACCCACGCATGCCATGCGGCGATGCCGTCGCGCTCGCGCGTGCGCCGCTCCTCGTCCGGCAGCGCCATCCACGCCTTCATCGCCGGGCTCTCCTTCGTCCCGAGAAATACCGCGAGATACAACTGCTGTTGAGCACTCATGTGTCCCCTCCGGTGACGGACGCGACGGGCTGCCGCGCCTCGACCTTGACAAGATAGGTTGATATCAACACAATTGCAACATGGCACGAAAAGAAAAGCTCCCCTTCGAAACGACGCTGATGGTGCGCGATTGCTGCCTGTGCCTGCACATGCAGCGCGCGGCGCGCAATCTTGCGCGGATCTTCGACGATGTGCTGCGCCCGCTGGATCTCACCAACGGCCAGTTTTCGCTGCTGATGTCGCTGAACCGGCCCCAGCCGGCGCCGATGAAATCGGTCGCGTCGCTGCTCGCGATGGACCGCACCACGCTCACGGCCGCGCTCAAGCCGCTCGAGCGGCGCGGCCTGGTCACGATCAGCCAGGATCCGGACGACCGGCGCAGCCGCCTGCTCGAACTGACGCCGGCCGGCCAGGACCTGCTCGCCGCGGCGTTTCCGCTGTGGCAGCAGACGCATGCCGAGATCGAACGGCCGTTCGCGCCGGGAGAAGTCGATCAGTTGCGCGGCCAGTTGCGCGCGCTGTCGGTCGATCCGGCCGCGCGCGATTGAGCCGGACCGGCGCGCGGATCGCCGCGGCCGGGCGGCTTACTTGCGGCCCTTCTTCGGCAACAGCAGTTGCGCGAATTCCTGCAGGAAAGCCACGGGCCCATGCGCATGCAACGCCTGCCCGCTGCTCAGCGCGCCGTCGATCACGGTCGCAAGCCGCAGCGCGAAGGTTTCCGGCTCGTCGACACCCATCGCATCCGCCAGCTCGGTCAGCCGGCGCCGCAATTCCTGCTTGTGCGCGACGGCCACCTTGCGGGCCGGATGGTTGCCGTCCGCGTATTCGGCGGCGATGTTGATCTGCGGGCAGCCGCGATAGCCGGGGCGCGCAATGCGCTCGCCGATCCATTGCAGCTGCGCATCCAGTTCCTCGCGCGGCGTGCGCCGGTATTGCGCGGCCACCGCATCCCAATGCGCCCAGAAATCGGCGTCCTCGCGCAGCAGGAACGCTTCGATCAGGTCGTCCTTCGTCGTGAAGTAACGATAGAGGCTCGTCTTCGCCACGCCCGCCTGCGCGACGATCAGGTCCACGCCGACCGCGCGCGTACCCTCCCGGTAGAACAGCTCGCTGGCCGTCTGCAGAATGCGTTCGCGCGTATCGGGCGCGTTCCCTGGTGTGCCTGTTTCCTTTTTCATCTCGACCCGGCCGTGCTGGCCGCCCCTACCGCAACAGTGAGCCGATCATAGCACCGCGTGCTTGACGACGCTACAGGTCTGTACTATAAAACAGACCGTTCTGTATCGGAGTGGATCATGGATGATCGAATGACGGTTGCAGTCTATGGCGCCACGGGTCATACCGGGCGGTTCGTCGTCGCGGAACTGGCGCGGCGCGGCGTGCGCGCGATCCGCATCGGGCGCGACGCCGCGCGGCTCGCGGAGGACGGCGGCGATACGGCGCTCGCGCTCGCGCTCGCGCGCGTCGCCACGATCGACGATCCGGCCGCGCTCGACGCCGCGTTGCGCGGCGCGGATGCGGTGATCAACTGCGCGGGCCCGTACCTGGATACCGCGCTGCCGCTGGCCGATGCGGCGCTGCGGGCCGGCATCCCCTATCTCGACCTGACCGCCGAGCAGCCGTCGGTGCTGGCGCTGGCCGAGCACTGCGATGCGCGGGCGCGCGCCGCGGGCGTGACCCTCGTGCCGGCCGCGGCGTTCTACGGCGGCCTGGCCGACCTGCTCGTCACGGCCGTCGTGGACCCGCACCAGCCGATCGAGCGCGTCGATATCGCAACCGGCCTCGACCGCTGGCACCCGACGCGCGGCACGCGCGTGACGGGCGAACGCAATCGCGCGGTGCGGCTCGTGCAGAAGGACGGCAAGCCGACGCCGGTGCCGTCGACCGCACGCGAACGCGCATGGCCGTTTCCGCCGCCGATCGGCCGCGTCGACGTGACGCTGCTGCCGTTTTCGGAAGTGATGACACTGTCGCGTCACCTGCGCATCGATACGATTGAATCGTGGCTCGCCACCGTCGCGCTGCGCGACGTGCGCGATGCCGCCACGCCGCCGCCCGAGCCGACCGACGCGCTGGGCCGCTCGGCGCAGCAGTTCGCGATGGACGCGATCGTCGTGCAGGGCGGCACGACGCACCGCGCGACGGCGTCCGGGCAGGACATCTACGCGGTCAGCGCACCGATCATCGTCGAGGCAGCCGTGCGCCTGATCGCGGGCGACACCGGGGTGTCGGGCGGCGTGCGCAGTCTCGGCGAGCTGTTCGACGCACGCGATTTCCTCGCGGCGCTCGAATCGGTGGCAGTATCGTTCGGCACGACAACCGATCCGGTTTTCAACCAGGAGACGCAAGCATGAGCAGCAATGAGAAAGGCGCATATTTCCGTTCGCTTCACCGTGCGGGCCAGCCGCTGGCGCTGTTCAACGTGTGGGACGCCGGCAGCGCGCGCACGGCGGCCGATGCGGGCGCCGTCGCACTGGCGACCGGCAGCTGGTCGGTCGCGGCGGCCAACGGTTTCGGCGACGGCGAGCAGATGCCGCGCGCGCTGATGATGGACGTGCTCGAGCGGATCACGCGCGCGACCGACCTGCCCGTCACCGTCGATCTCGAAAGCGGGTACGGCGAGCGGCCGGAAGATGTCGCCGAAACGATCGCGCTCAGCATCAAGGCCGGCGCGATCGGCTGCAACCTCGAGGACAGCTTCCCGGCGACAGGCGAATTGCGTGACGTCGACGCAGCGGCGGCTCGTCTCGCGGCAGCACGGCAGGCTGCCGATCGCGCGGGCACCGACTACTTCATCAACGCGCGCACCGACGTGTTCTTCACGGCGCCGGCCGACACGCACGACGAGCGCCTGCTCGACGCCACGCTGGCCCGCGCACGCGCGTATGCCGCGGCCGGTGCCGATGGGCTGTTCGTGCCGGGGCTGGGCTCGCCTGCGCTCATTCGCGCGCTGACGGCCGCGTCGCCGCTGCCGGTGAACGTGATGCGCGTCACGGAAACGCCGACGCTCGCCGACTTCGCGGAATACGGCGTGGCCCGCATCAGCCACGGGCCGTATCCGTACCTGCAGGCGATGAAGACGCTGGCGGAGATGGTCAGGCAAGGCGGCTGACAGCTTCGCGGAGCGGTCAGCCTCGCGCGCCCATCGAACGATTACATCGCATGTAATTGGCGCACGACACGGCCGCTCCTACGCTTCGGGTGTCGCGCCGCCATTCCGGCGGCGCTCACCACCCCGGAGACACCATGTCCGCCTACCCGCTTCACACCATCGACTCGGCACCGGCCGCCTCAAAGCCCGTCCTCCAGCAGCTCCAGCAAACCTTCGGCATCGTCCCGAACATCGCGGCGGCCATGGCCGCGTCGCCGGTGCTGATCAACGGCTTCATCGGCCTGTTCGAGCGCGTGCACGCGAGCAGCCTCACCGAGCCGCAGATCCAGACGCTCCTGCTCACCAACGCGGTCACGAACGCGAGCGAATGGCCGGTCGCGTTCCATACCGCGCTGGCGCTGAAACAGGGTGTGACCCACGCCGACGTCGACGCGATCCGCCGCGGCGCCCTGCCCGGCGACCCGACACTGGCCGCGCTGTCGGCCACCGCACGCAAGCTGATCGACACCCGCGGCCGCCTGCCCGAGGCCGACCGGCAGGCGTTCCTCGACGCCGGCTTCAGCGCCGAACAGTTGCTGGAAGTGATCGCGGTGGTCGCCGCATCGACGATCACGAACTACGTCGGCAGCGTGACGCAGCCCGCGCTCGAAGCGCCGTTCGACGCATTCGCATGGCAGGCGAACGCCGCGTGAGTCCGATATAGTCGATCGCGTCGCTCACGGAGCGCCCAGGGAGGCACGATGAACGCCAGCCGTCGCGAACCGCACGCGCCGCCGCACGAACTCGGCCAGTTGCTGCGCTACTGGCGCGACGTGCGCGGCGTGAGCCAGCTCGACCTGTCGCTCGACGCGGGCATCTCGCAGCGCCAGATCAGCTTCATCGAAAGCGGACGCAGCGTGCCGGGCCGCGACACGCTGCTGACGCTCGCGCAAACGCTGGACGTGCCGCTGCGCGAGCGCAACGCGCTGCTGCTCGCGGCCGGGTATGCACCGGTGTATTCGGAAGCGCCGTGGGATGCGCAGGAGATGCAGGGCGTGATCGGCGCGCTCGAACGCGTCGTGCGCCAGCACGATCCGTTTCCGGCGATCGTGATGGATCGCCACTGGAACGTGCTGATGACCAACGACGCGGCGCCGCGCTTCTTTGGCTGCTTCATCGACCTGGCCGCGCGCGACGGCCCGCGCAACCTGCTGCGCCTGATGTTCGATCCGCAGGGGATGCGGCCGTTCCTGGCCGACTGGGAGACGGTGTCGCGCAGCCTGCTGCAGCGCGTGCATCGCGAAGCGGTCGGCCGCGTGATCGACGACGACACGCGGCAGTTGCTCGACGACCTGCTCGCGAGCCCCGATGCGCCGCGCGACTGGAAAACGCCGCCGGCGCCGGCCGCCGCCCCGTCGCTGCCGGTCATCCCGATCGGCTTCGTGCATGAAGGCGTCGTGCTGCGTTACTTCTCGCTGGTCACGACGGTAGGGACGCCGCAAAGCGCCGCCGCGCAGGAGTTGCGCATGGAATGCATGTTCCCCGCCGACGACGCGACCGAAGCGCGTCACCGGCAGTTGCTCGACACGCACGCCCCGGTGCGCTGAGCGGCGGGCCGGGCGGCCCGCCGGTGCCGGTCATTCCGCCAGCGCGGACACCACGCCGACCCGCTTCGGCACGCCGGTCACGATCGTCGCGACCGCGACGGCCAGCACGACGGCCGCGGCCACGAACACGCCGGCCGCGCCGTTCGCGTCGAACACGACGCCGCCGGCCGCCGCGCCCGTCGCGATCGCGAGCTGGATCGCCGCGACGATCAGGCCGCCGGCGCTCTCGGCCTCATCGGGCACGGTGCGCGTGACCCACGTCGACCACGCGACGGGCACGCCGCCGAACGCCATCCCCCACAACGCGACGAGCACCGCGTCGATCATCGGCGCGCGGCCGAGTGCGACGAGCGCGACGCCGAGCACGACCATCAGCGCGGGCATCCCGATCAGCATCGGCCGCAACCGGTGTTCGAGCACGCGGCCCGCGAGCGACGTGCCGACGAAGTTCGCGATGCCGTAGCCGAGCAGGATCGCCGACAACCCGTTCACGCCGACACCCGCGACCTGTTCGAGGAACGGCCGCAGGTACGTGAAGAACGCGAAGTGCCCGGTGAACACGAGGATCGTCGCGAACATGCCGAGGCCGACGGTCGGCCGGCGCAGCACGTCGATCAGCGTGCGCAGCCGCGTCGTGCCGCTCGGCGGCATCGACGGCAGCGTGAGGATCTGCGACACGAACGCGATGCCGCCGAGCGCGGCCGCGATCAGGAACACGTTGCGCCAGCCGATCAGGTGACCGAAGTAGCTGCCCATCGGCGCGGACGCGATCGTCGCGACCGCCACGCCGCTGAAGATGATCGACAGCGCACGCGGCACCATCGCCGTCGGCACGAGCCGCATCGCGGTAGCAGTGGCCATCGTCCAGAAGCCGCCGAGCGCGATGCCGAGCACGACGCGGCCGACCAGCAGCATTGCCAGGTTCGGCGCGAACGCGACCGCCAGGTTCGACGCGACGAGCAGCACCGAGAACACGAGCAGCACGCGCCGACGGTCGATCGTGCGCGTCAGCGCCGAGATCAGCAGGCTCGTGACGAGCGCGACCGTCGCGGTGGCCGTGACGGCCTGCCCGGCCACGCCTTCGGTCACGCCGAGGCTGTCGGCCATCGGCGTCAGCAGGCTGGCCGGCAGGAATTCGGCCGTGACGAGCCCGAACACGCCGAGCGTCATCGCGAATACCGCGCCCCAGGCCGGTTCGCGGGGGGCCGCCGTCGAGGCGGCCGTGGAGGTTCCGGGATTCATGCGTGGTTCCGTGTCGGTTAGGGAAAGTACTGATGAGGGCGTATCGTAAGGAACCACGTCAGGACGGTCTATGACATACAATCCGTTCTTGTTGATCGTTCGTCCGAATCTCGCCATGTCCGAGCCCCTGCTTCCGCCCATCCCCGACGTGCACGACCTCGTCAGCGAGCTGCTGCTGGGGATGCGCCTGAGCGGCGTCCAGTACCGCCGCATCCAGGTCGCACGGCCGTTCGGGCTGAATTTCGGCCACGTGACGGGCCGCGCGCAGTTCCATTTCGTCGGGCGCGGGCCCGTGCTGCTGCGCGACGCGTCGGGCGCCACGATGCGGCTCGAGGCCGGCGACGCGATCCTGCTGCCGCACGGCGGCATGCACGCGCTGGTGTCGGACCCCGATGCACCGTGCCGCGAGATCAACGGCTTCGAGGTCGCGAAGATCTGCGATACGGTCGCGTCGGTGGCGTCGGCCGGCGTGTCGCCCGCCCGTTGCGCGACGACCGAGCCGGGTGCCGGCGATGCGCTGATCTTCAGCGCGTGCATGGAGCTCGATCTCGGCGGCATGCAGCCGCTGGTCGGCACGATGCCCGAGTTCATGCACGTCGGCACGCTGCTCGCGCGCTATCCGGAAATCCGCCCGATGCTCGATGCAATGGAGCGCGAAGCGTGCTCGGCGCGCGCGGGTTTCGCGGGCATCCTCGCGCGGCTCGCGGATGTGGTCGCGGCGTTCATCGTGCGCGGCTGGGTCGAATGCGGATGCGGTGATGCGACGGGCTGGGTACAGGCGCTGCGCGAACCGAAGCTCGGCCGCGCGATCGTCGCGCTGCATCGCGATCCGGGCCGCAACTGGAGCGTGGCGGAACTCGCGACCGAAGCGGGCGTATCGCGTTCGGTGTTCGCCGAACGCTTTCTCGCGGCCACCGGGATGACGCCGGTGCGCTACCTGACCGAGCTGCGGATGCGGCTCGCCGCGCAATGGATCACGCGCGACCACGAGACGATCGAGGCCGTCGCTTACCGGCTGGGCTACGGCTCGCTCGCCGCGTTCAGCCGCGCGTTCAAGCGCGTGGTGGGCAAGCCGCCGGGCGCCGTGCGCGCGGATGGCGAGGTGCGCGTCGAAGCGTAGTGCATGACGTGGCGCGCGTCACGCCTCACGCGTGATGCCGGCCGCGCCGCCAGGCGTCGCCCCAATGGCCCTCACACGTGATGGCAGCGTCGTTCAGTCGCTGCGCGCTTCCAGCTTGTCGATCAGCGCCGTCGCGCACTGCACGGCAAGCGCCGCGCACTGCTCCACGTCCACGACCGCACCGCTCGCCACGGTGCCTTGCACGATCCGGCCCAGCAATTCCTTCGAGAGATCGGCGATCTCGTGATCCCGTTCCGTCATGATGTTCCTCCTGCGCATCGACCGATCGCATCAATGCGTTCACCTTCCCTGCCCGTTCAACGCCCTTTCGCCCGCACGACGATCTGCGCCTGCGTGTCGCGTTCGATCCGCTCGAGCGACGCGCGCAGCGCCGTGAATTCGTCCGCCGTACACACCTGACGGCCGAAATCCGCCGTCATGCGCCGCGTGACCTGCACGACACGCGCGGCCGCGTCGAATACGTAATGCGACGTGAAGTCGACGAAGCGGTCGTGCACGGCCGTATCGGCCGGCAGATCGGTCACCGCGACGTCCGCCGGCAGCGCGATCTGGCCGGTCTCGTCGAACGTGCCGCCGATGCAGCCCCACGGCTGCGTGCGCACGGGCTCGGCGAGCCAGTTCTCGACCTGCGTCGCGATGCCGCCCGTCAGGCTCGACAGCGCGGGCAACGCGGTCGTGCCGTCGGGCCACACGAAATGATCGAGCGTGCCCGACATCGTCACGTCGAACGGGCCGTCGGTCACGCGCCGGTCGCTGGTCGACAGCTGCGCGCGGCCGCGCAGGCCGCTTTGCCGCAGCCGGTTGTTCGCGAGCTGGGTGACGGCGTCGGGCGTCGCGCGGCGAAACAGGTTGCGTTCGAGTTCGGCCGTCCAGCCGTCGTCCTCGGTGTGCGCGTGAAAACGCGCGGCGCCCGGCCCCGCGGCGTCGATCTCGACCCGCGCGATGCGGCCGCGCGGTTGCGTGGCCGGCGTGCGCGACAGCACGCCCGTGTCGACCAGCAGCGCGGGACGGTCCATCACGATCGGCGGCAGATAGCCGAATGCGATGCCGGCCGTCGTCGTGTCCGCATAGCGCGCGAGATCGGGCAGCCACGTGATCGCGTGATTGATCGCCCCGCCGCCGTAACCGGGCACCGACGGCAGCGTGTAGACGGACCCGAGATTGAGCAGCACCGGCTCGCTGCGGATGCCGACCGCCGCGAGCAGCGCGCCGAACAGCGCGACATGATCCTTGCAGTCGCCGTAGCGGTTGCGCAGGATGTCGGTGACGCGATGCGGGGCGGCGGCCGTTTCGCCGAGAAACAGCCCGACGTAGCGGATGTTCGCCTGCACCCAGTCGTACAGGATGCGCGCCTGGCCGTGCGGATCGGCGACACCCGCGGTGAGCGTGCGCGCCAGCTGCGCGACGGCCGGATCGTCCGCGCCCGGATCGACGGCCGCGTTGCGGTAGCGCGCGGCGAACGCCGCGTAGTCGGGCAGCGTCGACACGACGAGCCGGTCGCCGTAGGTCGCATAGCCGACCGCGCCGCTTTCGATGCGGTCGTACGGGCCGTGCCGGTAGTCGAATTCGTAGCGCGTGCGGCCGTTCGCGGTGACCGGCGGCAGCGCGACGTAGCCGTGCGCATCCGCGTACAGCGGCATGTCGGCCGGCACGTCGAAGATCAGCCGCTGGCGGTCGACCGGCTCGCGCGACGGCTCCACGGTATAGCCGAAGTAGCCGCGGTTGACCGGCTTCGTGCGGGTCTTGCGGAACGCCACGCGCGTACTCGACCCGGCTTCGACGCCGGGAAACACGACGGTGCGCAGCAGCCCGTCCTGGAACGTCGGCGCGCCGGCCGAGCGCGGTTCCTGCACGTCGCGGATGCTATCCGCGCCGACCGGATGCGCGACGCCGTCGCGGTCGATCGTCTCGGCCGCGAGCAGGTCCACCTTCTCGAGATTCCTGTCGAACCACACGTAGCGCTGCGCGATGGCATCGATGCCGTTCGCGTCGTTCGCGCGCAGCGTCGAATCGTCGTGCTCGTCGAGCGAGCCGTCGTGCTGGATCACGAATTCGTGGACGTCGCTGACGACCGTGACGGGCGCGCCGCCAGCCGTGTCGATCGTGTTGCCGTGGTCGCGCACATCAGCCATGGCCGCACCGGGGCCGAGCGCGATGGCGCAGGCGAGTAGCCGGCCGGTCCATCGGATAGGAAAAAGCACCACGTCGAAGCTCTCCGCGCGTTCGTCGCCGGGCGCCAGGGCCGCGCGCCGGCGCGAATGGTTCGATCCGCGTGACGCGCACATGACAACCCACGCCGCGTGCCCGTCGTGCGAACCAGTGTGGGTGACGTGCCGGCGAGCGTCAAGCCGCGCAGCGGCGAGCCGGCTGCGCGATGCGGCGAGCTCGCCGGGCGTGCAGCGCCGGCTTCGCCACGCCGATGCGCCGCCCCCGTGCATCCTGTCCCGAGCTGGAGCGCCTTTTTTGCATCACGTCGCAACCTATAATTCATTCAGGTCATCCCTGCATGCAACGTCGACGAAACGACGCTCTGCCGGACACGACGTGCCGACGTGGGGAAGGAGGCATCATGGCGATCATCAATAGCGATTTCGAAATGGGTTACCTCGTGATCGCGTTCACGCTGCTGGGCCTGATCCTGTTCGGCGCACTGCTGACGGCGCTGCATCTGCGGTGGCATCCGAGACTGATCGGCGCCGCGATCGGTGCGTTGCTCGGCATCGCGCTGATCGAAGCGATACCGATGCTGACGTGAGTACGGCCCGGCGCCCCTTCGTCCGGTCACGCGCCGCGCGGGGTCGGAACGACCGGCGCCTGCCGCAGAAGCCGTCGTAGCTTCGCCGCACCGGAAATCGGCCGGCGCGATGCGCGCCCGCACACCCCACATCACGATAGCGGGTGCGGCACAGGGCCGAAACGTGATCCGCATCGTCATTGCGCCTGGTCGTCACCTGGCGCGGAACACGACGTGCGCCGCTACCCGACGTTCATCGGCAACAGCACCATCTGCTTGCCCTCGACGTGCAGCCGCGCCTGCAGCTCCACGGGCGTCTGGTTGTGCAGCCAGGCCGTGAGGAAATTCACGCGCCGGAAGATCAGCTTGCTCGCGAAGCACACGGCGTTCGGGTATTCGTCGAGCGTCGATGAAGCCAGGTTCATGAACTCGACGACGGGATTCGTGCCGAACGCGATCCGGTAGTCGGCCGCGATGCCGTTGCGGCGGCAGTGCGCGACATAGTAGTCGAGCGCTTCGGTGATCGTGTGCCGCAGCCGCTCGAGGTGTTCGTGACCGTCGTACGCCTTCGCGTCGACTTCGCCGACCGCGAGGAAGATCACGTTGCGGAAATGCCCCGGAAACAGCCGGTTGACCCACAGCAGCGCGTGCATGCTCGCGCCGCGATGCTTGCCCACCAGCAGCACCGCCGTCGGCTGCGACGGGTCGGGCTTGCCCGGCGCGGTGGCCTCGTCGACTTCGGGCGGCTTGCCCGAGAACAATTCGTCCTCCTTCGCGAGCTGCGCGCGCGTATAGGCGTAGTGGCGGTTGATCATGAAGCACAGCGCGATCACCGCGCTCGTCACGAGCACCGTGAGCCAGCCGCCCGCCGTGAACTTCTCGATCAACGTGATGACGAGCACGGTTGCCGTCACGCTCAGCCCGAGCGCCGACAGGAAGAAGTGCTTGAACCAGCCCGGCTCGCGGCGATGGCGCCACCAGTACGTGCACAGCCCGAGCAACGACAGGCTGAACGTGAGGAACACGTTGATGCTGTACAGCACGACGAGCACGTCGACGCTGCCGTGCGTCCACAGGAGGATCAGCAGGCTCGACAGCCCGACGACGATGATGCCGTTCTGCCGCACGAGGCGCCCCGACAGGTCGCGGAAATGGCGCGGCACCCACGAATCCGACGCCATGTTCGACAGCACGGCCGGGCCGTCGAGGAAGCCGGTCTGCGCGCCGACCATCAGCAGCCCGGCCTCGAACGCGAGCACGGCCGCGAGCAATGCGTGGCGCGCGAAGGCCGAGCCGAGCCCGAGATGGTCGATCACGCTGCCGAACACGACCGCGTTGAGCGTCTGGCCTTCGACGGGCCGGGCGTGCCACAGCATGTACAGCAGGATGATGCCGCCGGCCGTGAACGCGAGCGACGTCGACATGTACCACATGGTCACCTTGCCGTTCGGCACGCGCGGATCGGCGAGCATGTTCACGTTGTTCGACACGGCCTCGAGGCCCGTGTAGGTGCCGCCGCCGAGCGAGAACGCGCGCATCAGCAGCGCGAGCATCACGAACAGGCCGAGCGATTGCGACATCCCGTGCGCTTCGTGCACGGCGTCCGGCACGATCATCGCGAGGTTGCTGCCGTGCACGGCGAACCCATAGACGATCAGCGCGAAGTGCAGGATCACGAAGCCGATGAAGATCGGCAGCAGCACCATGATCGATTCGCGCATCCCGCGGAAGTTGAGCCCCGTCATCAGCACGATCAGCACGATCTCGGTCGTGAGCTTGAACGCCTGCGCGCTGACCGGCAGCAGGCTGAAGAACGCGTCGACGCCGCTCGCGAGCGACGTCGCGACGGTCAGCACGTAGTCGACCAGCAACGCGGCACCCGACACGAGCCCCGGCTTCGAGCCGAGCAGCGACGTCGCGACGCGGTAGCCGCCGCCGCCCGTCGGGAACAGCTCGATCACCTGGTTGTAGCCGAGCGCGATGATGAACACGGTCGCCGCCGTCGCGAGCGCGAGGAACAGCGCGAGCGGCGTGTGGTGCGCCAGCGCGAGGAACGCTTCTTCCGGGCCGTAGCACGACGACGACAGGCCGTCGGCGCCGAGCCCGACCCAGGCCAGCAGCGGCGTCACGGCGATCGCATGCCGCGTGCGCGGATCGAGCGGGTCGAGCGGCTTTCCGACGAGCAACTGCCACACTTTCTGGAACGTGGTCATGGTCCCCTCCCGCACGCCCGGTGCCACGCGCGGCGTGATCCTTTAAAGCTAATCGACGCACGGGCGCGGCGCCAGTCCGCATCTTCCATAGGGACCGCACGGCGGCCCGGCACCGCTTTCAGCATGTAAGCGGACAACGCCGGCGGCCACGCGCCGGATCGGCCGTTTACACGCATCCGCGCGACACGGCGAACCTGCCCGGCTACCGTTCAGGCCGCCTTCACACGCCTGCCGGCTCCGCCCGACGCGCCGCCCACCTTGGCCCGATAGCGGCCGGCCGTGCCCGCCGCCCCCTTCCCCACCCGCACCGATGCGACCGGCGCCCGCGTCCCGGTCGTGCGTGGTTCCTCGCAATTCGACTTTTGTGCGCGCGCAACAATGGCGATGCCTCGCGCCCGGCGCCCTGCAGGACACTCGCCTCCCGCTCGGCACCGGGCGCGATGGTCTTCAAAAACCACATCTCACGAGGACATACCATGCAACTCCAATCCCATCCCGCGTGCCGCCCGTTTTATGAAGCCGGCGAACTCACGCAACTGACTGCCTTTTATGAAGAGGGACGTAATGTCATGTGGATGATGCTGCGATCGGAGCCGCGGCCGTGCTTCAACCAGCAACTCGTTACCGACATCATCCATCTCGCACGCGTCGCACGCGATTCGGGCCTGCCGTTCGACTTCTGGGTGACGGGCTCGCTCGTCCCCGAGCTGTTCAACGTCGGCGGCGACCTGAGCTTTTTCGTCGACGCGATCCGCAGCGGCAAGCGTGACCTGCTGATGGCCTACGCACGCTCGTGCATCGACGGCGTGTACGAGATCTACACGGGCTTCGGCACCGGGGCGATCTCGATCGCGATGGTCGAGGGCAGCGCGCTCGGCGGTGGCTTCGAGGCCGCGCTCGCGCATCACTACGTGCTCGCGCAGAAGGGCGTGAAGCTCGGGTTTCCCGAGATCGCGTTCAACCTGTTCCCGGGCATGGGCGGCTATTCGCTCGTCGCGCGCAAGGCCGATCGGGGCGTTGCGGAGCAACTGATCTCGACCGGTGAAGCGCACGCCGCCGAGTGGTACGAGGATCGCGGGCTGGTCGACCAGACGTTCGACGCGGGTGACGCGTATCTCGCGACGCGCACCTTCATCGACGTGACCAAGCCGAAGCTGAACGGCGTGCGCGCGATGCTGCGCGCACGCGAGCGGGTGTTCCAGCTGACGCGCTCCGAGCTGATGGACATCACGGAAGCCTGGGTGCATGCGGCGTTCACGATCGAGCCGAAGGACCTCGCGTACATGGAACGCCTCGTGATGCTGCAGAACCGGCGCGTGTCGAAGCTGCGCACGGTGTAATGCGACGGGCGCCGCCGCTGGCCGGCGGCGCCTGTTCGTGAACGAAGCTCAGGCGATCAGCCTGAGCTTCCTCGTCTCCGCGAGCCACGCCTCGAACGCCTGGGCCGGCATCGGGCGGGCGTAGTAGTAGCCTTGCGCATGATCGACGTCGAGCTGCTTGAGGAATTCGGCTTCCGCATGCGTTTCGACGCCTTCGGCGACCACCGCGAAATTCAGCGCCTTCGCGAGCGACACGACCGAGCGCACCAGCGCCTGCGAGCGCGGATTGCGGTCGATGCCCGTGATGAAGCTGCGGTCGAGCTTGATCGCGTCGAGCGGCAGGCGCGACAACTGCGACAGCGACGAATAGCCGGTGCCGAAATCGTCGAGATGGATCTCCGCGCCGAGCTGGCGGAACTGTCGCATCAGCCCGTTGGCCGCATCCTCGTCCTCGATGAAGCAGCTCTCGGTCAGCTCGATGTCGAGCAGGCCGGGCTTGAGCCCCGCGGCGTCGAGGATCGACGCCAGCTGATGCACGATGTTCATGTCCTGCAGCTGCCGGGCGGACACGTTCACCGCGATCCGGATGCCGAGCCCCTTCGCCTTCCAGGCGGCGGCCTGCGCGGCCGCGGTACGCATCACCCAGCGCCCGAGCGGCGCGATCAGGCCCGACTCCTCCGCGAAGCGGATGAACTCGACCGGCGCGACGAGCCCGCGATCGGGCGACTGCCAGCGGATCAGCGCCTCGACACCGTGCACGTCGCCGGTCGCGATATCGACGACCGGCTGGTAATGCAGCACGAACTGCTCCTCTTCGAGCGCCTTGCGCAGGTTCGTGTCGAGCCACATGTACTTCGCGACCTTCTGGTTCATCTCCAGCGAGAACACGCGATACGTATGCTTGCCCTCCTCCTTCGCGACGTACATCGCGGTATCCGCGCTGCGGATCAGCGTCTCGAGCGAATCGCCGTGCTGCGGATGCATCGCGATGCCGATCGAGCAGCTCGTGTAGACCTCCATCAGCCCGAGATGAATCGGCGTGCGCAGCCGTTCGAGAATGATCTGCGCGGTCGCTTCGAGCAGCGGCCGCGTGCCGTGCTCGAACAGCACGAGGAATTCGTCGCCGCCGAGCCGCGCGAGCGTCGCGCCGGACGGCAGGCAGCCGCTGATGATCGCCGACACGTCCTGCAGCAGCCGGTCGCCGGTGATGTGCCCGTAGTGATCGTTGACGCGCTTGAAGTTGTCGAGATCGAGGAACAGGATGCCGACCTGCCCGCGCGTCGCGGCGGTCTCGGCGGCGATCGCCGCGTGGATGCGCTCGCTGATCGCATGGCGATTCGGCAGGCCGGTCAGCACGTCGGTGTTCGCGAGCTCGATGAGCCGCTGCTGCGCGCTGCGCTCCTCGGTGATGTCGATGCCCGAGCAGATCAGGAACTGCTCGTCGACGCCGCTGCCGCTCTGCACGAACTTGTTGCGGAACTGGAACAGGCGCGGCCCGTTGACCGTGTTGATGTAGCGCTCGACCGCGAACGAATGGTTGCTCGCGAAAAATCCCGTGATGTTGCTGCGCGACTGCGCGCCCTGCTCGGGGGTCATGAACAGCTCGAACGCGCTGCGGCCGATCACGTCGACCTCGCGCTTGCCCGTCACTTCCTCGCACAGGCGGTTGAAGCGCTGCACCATCCCGTTGCGGTCGAGGATCACCACGAGCGAATTCACTTCGGACACGACCTGCTCGGCGAACGCGAGCCCGTGCGCGAGATCGCCCGCGACGGACTCGGCATCGGAATAGGCGGACGCCGTGCCGGCCCAGTTGGTCGTGTCGACCTTCCGGCCGACGAGATGGAGCTTGACCGGTTCGCCGAACAGCGCGATGTCGAGCACCAGGTGCGACGTGACACCGGTCAGCGCGCGGATGCACGCGGCCTGTTCGACCGTCAGCGCGACGGCGACGTTGGTCAGGCCGCGGACGGCCGCCAGTTCGAGTGCGTTGCTGTCGCTGCCGAGACGCCAGCAGGGGCTGCGCGTACCGACGTGCGCCTCGAGCACCGCGCTATCGTTTTCGTCATCCATGGAGACGCCCCGATCCAGAAAAAACGCACAGTGTAGACGGAGGCGAGCCGGCCGGCCGCCGTGCCGGGGCGCGCGTGATGCGCGTCCGGCAAGGCGGCCGTGAGTGCCGTGATGATGGGCCTCGTCCCGTACTTGTTTCCCGCTAATGCGACCCGGCGTTCGCGCGTCATGCGCGCAGGTGCTGCCTAACGAATGATGAGAGCCATCTTATCAAATGACGATCAGGATTGGCACTCACATTTAGAGCAGAGTGTCAAGGAATTGGGACTCGATTGGCAAGCCGGATTTTTCATGATGGGCAGGCGGCTCAATCGCGGTTGCGGCGGTGCGCAACGGGTTCGGCGAGTCGGGCCGAGCGCCCCGCCAGGCGGGCGTTTGCGGCTGATTTCAGGATTCGGCGGCAATGCTTTGGCCCGCGCCTGGCGGCGGGGTCGGATCGCCCTCCGGCGACCCGACTTTCCGTCGAATTTGATTCCTTTCGTGCGTCAATGCGCAGCTTTATTCCACAGTCCGTTGCAATGCCGCTCGAGCACCGGCGCGGCACGCCGGCACCGGCTACCCGG
The DNA here is from genome assembly GCF_002223365.1 of Burkholderia sp. AU6039. NCBI lineage: Bacteria > Pseudomonadati > Pseudomonadota > Betaproteobacteria > Burkholderiales > Burkholderiaceae > Burkholderia > Burkholderia sp. AU6039. The sequence goes on along the minus strand of NZ_NKFK01000005.1, from coordinate 571,800 downwards.
CTCAGCCCGCCGCGCCGTATCCGCCGCCGCCCGGCGTTTCGACGACGAATACATCGCCCGGCGCCATCTGCGCGCGGCCGATATGGTCGAGCGCCTCGACCGTGCCGTCCGCGCGCTCGATCGTGTTGCGGCCGAGCGCGCCGGCCTCGCCGCCCGCCGCGCCGAACGGTGCGTGGATCCGGTTGTTCGACAGGATCGACGCGGTCATCGGCTCGAGGAAGCGAATCCGCCGCACCGCGCCGTCGCCGCCGCGCCAGCGCCCGCCGCCGCCCGACCCGGCGCGGATCCGGTGCGAGTCGAGCCGCACCGGGTAGCGCCATTCGAGCACCTCCGGATCGGTGAGCCGCGAGTTCGTCATGTGCGTCTGCACCGCGCCGACGCCCGCGAACCCGTCGCCGGCGCCGCTGCCGCCCGCAATCGTCTCGTAGTACTGGTAGCGATCGTTGCCGAATGTGAAGTTGTTCATCGTTCCCTGGCTCGACGCGACGCAGCCGAGCGCGCCGTACAGCGCGTTGGTGATCGCCGACGACGTCTCGACGTTGCCCGACACGACCGCCGCCGGATACTCGGGGTTCAGCATCGAGCGGGCGGGCACGATCACCGTGAGCGGCTTCAGGCAGCCGGCGTTCAGCGGGATGTCGTCGCCGACCAGCGTGCGGAACACGTACAGCACGGCGGCCATGCACACGGCCTTCGGCGCGTTGAAGTTGTTGTCGAGCTGCGCGGACGTGCCCGTGAAATCGATTTCCGCGCGCCGCGCCGCCCGGTCGACGCGGATCGCGACGCGAATCTCCGCGCCGTTGTCGAGCGGGTAGCGGTACGCGCCGTCCTGCAGCGCGCCGATCACGCGCCGCACGGCTTCTTCCGCGTTGTCCTGCACGTGCCCCATGAACGCGAGCACGACGTCGCGGCCGAACTGCGCGACCATCCGGCGCAGCTCGTCGACGCCCTTCTGGTTCGCGGCGACCTGCGCGCGCAGGTCGGCCATGTTCTGCTCGACGTTGCGTGCCGGGTAGCGGCCCGACGCGAGCAACGCGCGGGTTTGCGCATCGCGCAGCGTGCCGGCCGACACGAGCTGCCAGTTGTCGATCAGCACGCCCTCCTCGTCGATGTGGGTCGAATCGGGCGGCATCGAGCCCGGCGTCGTGCCGCCGATGTCCGCGTGGTGGCCGCGCGAGCCGACGTAGAACAGCGGCGCGTCCGACCCGTCCGCGAACACCGGCGTGATGACCGTCACGTCCGGCAGGTGCGTGCCGCCGTGATACGGGTCGTTCAGCATGAACACGTCGCCGTCGCGCATGCGGCCGCGGTTGCGCTCGATCACCGTGCGGATGCTCTCGCCCATCGAGCCGAGGTGCACGGGCATGTGCGGCGCGTTCGCGATCAGGTTGCCGTCGCCGTCGAAGATCGCGCACGAGAAGTCGAGGCGCTCCTTGATGTTCACCGAGTACGCGGTGTTCTGCAGCCGCAGCCCCATCTGCTCGGCGATCGACATGAACAGGTTGTTGAAGATCTCGAGCCGCACCGGGTCGGCATCGGTGCCGAGCGAGCGGCGCGTCGGCAGCGGCGTCGTGCGCGCCAGCACGAGGTTGCCCTGCGCGGTCATCTGCGCGCGCCAGCCGGGCTCGACGACGGTCGTGCCGTTCTGCTCCGCGACGATCGCCGGGCCGTCGATCGCGTCGCCGGCCAGCAGCGTGTCGCGCACGTAGAGCGCCGCGTCGTGCCATTGGCCGCCGGAATGGAAGCGCACCGCGGAATGGGCGCGCGGCGCGGCATCGTCGCCGTTGCCCGCGTGACGCGGCGCGAGCGGTGCGATCTCCACCGGCGCGTCGGAGCGGCCGATCGCCTCGACCGACGCGAGCTCGGCGACGAGCGGCGTGCCGGGCATCAGGAACGCGTAGCGCTGCCGGTAGGCGGCCTCGAACGCTTGCTGCATCTCGGCGACGCTGCCGGCCGGCACGTCGAGCGCCGAATCGGTGCCCTGGTAGCGCAGGTGCACGCGCCGCTCGGTCGCGATTCGCTCCGGCGGCACGCCCTGCTCGAGCAGCGCGCCGACGGCCTCGTCGGCCAGCCGGTCGAGCGCGCCATTCAGCGCCGGCAATGAATCGTCGGACAACACGGCCTCGACCGCACGCTCGCGCATCGCGGTCTGGTCGGCGAGGCCCATCCCGTATGCGGACAGCACGCCCGCGAGCGGATGCGCGAACACCTGCGTCATGCCGAGCGCATCGGCGACGCCGCACGCGTGCTGGCCGCCCGCGCCGCCGAACGTCGTCAGCACGTAGCGCGACACGTCGTGGCCGCGCTGCACGGAAATCTTCTTGATCGCGTTCGCCATGCTGCCGATCGCGATTTCCAGGAAGCCTTCGGCGAGCGCCTCGGGCGTCTCGCGCCGCCCGGTCGCCGCGTGGATCTCGTCGGCGAGCGCGGCAAACTTCGCGACCACGCCGTCGCGGTCGAGCGGTTCGTCCGCGTGCGGGCCGAACACGCGCGGGAAATGATCGGGCTGGATCTTGCCGAGCATCACGTTGCAGTCGGTCACCGTCAGCGGGCCGCCGCGCCGGTACGCCGCCGGCCCCGGGTTCGCGCCGGCCGACTCGGGCCCGACGCGCAGCCGCGCGCCGTCGAAGCCGAGCACCGAGCCGCCGCCCGCGGCCACCGTATGGATGCTCATCATCGGCGCGCGCATCCGCACGCCGGCCACCTGCGTCTCGAACACGCGCTCGAACTCGCCGTGATAGTGCGACACGTCGGTCGACGTGCCGCCCATGTCGAAGCCGATCACGCGCTCGAAGCCGGCCGCCTGCGCGGCGCGCACCATCCCGACGATGCCGCCGGCCGGGCCCGACAGGATCGCGTCCTTGCCCTGGAACGCGTCGGCGCGCGTCAGCCCGCCGCTGCTCTGCATGAACTGCAGGTTCACGCCCGGCATCTCGTGCGCGACCTGCTCGACATAGCGGCGCAGGATCGGCGACAGGTACGCGTCGACCACCGTCGTATCGCCGCGCGACACCATCTTCATCAGCGGCGACACCTCGTGCGACACCGACACCTGCGTGAAGCCGATGCGGCGCGCCAGGTCCGCCAGCGCGCGTTCGTGCGCGGTGTAGCGATAGCCGTGGATCAGCACGATCGCGAGCGCGCGCACGCCCGAGTCGAACACGCGGCGCAGCGACGCCTCGGCGCCCTGCGCATCGAACGGCACGACGATGTCGCCGTGCGCGCCGATGCGCTCGTCGATCTCGACGACGGTCTCGTACAGTGCATCCGGCAGCACGATGTCGAGATCGAACAGGCGCGGCCGGTTCTGGTACGCGATGCGCAGCACGTCGCGAAAGCCGCGCGTCGTCACGAGCGCGGTGCGTTCGCCCTTGCGTTCGAGCAGCGCGTTGGTCGCGACCGTCGTGCCCATCTTCACCATGTCGACGCGCTCGGGCGTGATCGGCTCGCCGGCCGCGAGGCCGAGCAGGTGGCGAATGCCGGCCACGGCCGCGTCGCGGTACTGCTCGGGGTTCTCCGACAGCAGCTTGTGCGTGACGAGCGTGCCGTCGGGCCGGCGCGCGACGATGTCGGTGAAAGTGCCGCCGCGGTCGATCCAGAATTGCCAGCGTGCGGCGTCGGACGGAACGGAGGAAAGGTGTCGGTCGGTCATGATGTCGGGTCGATGCGTCGTGGAATCGAGGGATGAGCGCCGCCGCACGGCGCGCGTCGCGCGCCGTGTCACGGGGTCGGTCAAAGGGGAAGAAAAGCGAAGGGCGGGCTGCCCCGCCGCTTACGCGGCGTCGAGTTCGCGGCCGCGGGTCTCGGGCAGCGTCAGCGCGGCGACGATCACCACGCCGTACGCGGCGACCGCGAAGATGCCGATGCTCGTGCCGAGCCCGTATTGCTTGGACAGCGCGCCGATCAGGAACGGGAACAGCGCACCGATCGCGCGGCCCACGTTGTAGCAGAAGCCCTGGCCGGAGCCGCGCACGCGGGTCGGGAACAGTTCGGTGAGGAACGCGCCCATCCCCGAGAAGATGCCCGATGCGAAGAAGCCGAGCGGGAAGCCGAGCCACAGCATCGACGCGTTGGTCAGGTTCAGCGACGTGTACGCGAACGCGATCACCATCGAGCCGACCGCGAACAGGATGAAGTTCGGCTTGCGGCCCAGGCGGTCGGTCAGGTACGCGCTCGTCAGGTAGCCGACCCACGAGCCGAAGATGATCATCGCGAGATAGCCGCCGGTGCCCATCACCGTGAGGTGACGCTCGGTCTTCAGGAAGGTCGGCAGCCACGTCGTGATCGCGTAGTAGCCGCCCTGCGCGCCGGTGGTCAGCAGCGCCGCGCGCAGCGTCGTCGTGATCAGCTTCGGCGCGAAGATCTCGGTGAGGCGCGGCGCATCGGCCACTTTCGCCTGCGCGGCCTTCTCCTTCTCGTAGACGTCCGGCTCCTTCACGTAGCGACGGATCGCGACGACCAGCAGCGCGGGCGCGAGGCCGACCAGGAACAGCGCGCGCCACGCCTGCTCGGCCGGCAGCACCGAGAACAGCAGCGCATACAGCAGCGCGCACAGCCCCCAGCCGATCGCCCAGCCCGACTGGACGAGGCCGACCGCCCTGCCGCGGTCGCGCGCGCGGATCACTTCGCCGATCAGCACCGCGCCGGCCGTCCATTCGCCGCCGAAGCCGAAGCCCATCAGCGCGCGCGCCGCGAGCAGCTGGTGGTAGTTCTGCGCGAGCCCGCACAGCGCGGTGAACACGGCGAACCACAGCACGGTGAGCTGCAGCGTGCGCACGCGGCCGATCCGGTCGGACAGGATGCCGGCGATCCAGCCGCCGGCCGCCGACGCGAGCAGCGTGATCGTGCCGATGAAGCCCGCGTCGGCGAGCGAGATGCCCCAGGTCGCGACGAGCGTCGGGATCACGAACGACAGCATCTGCGTGTCCATCCCGTCGAGCATGTAGCCGACCTTGCAGCTCCAGAACGCGCGGCGCTCGCGCGGCTGCGCGTCCCCGTACCACGAGAACAGGCCGTTACGCTCGGGGCTCGCGGGCTCCGCGGCGTGCGCCGCGAGGGTCTTGCTTTCCATGGTGGTACTCCTGTCGTTATGCGCCGTCGAATGATTGTCGCGCGTGCGGCGTGCCGTGCGGGTCGGGTCGTCGTCGTCCGGGCTCAGAACACGGCCAGCGACGCGTTCGTGATGTCGGTCATCAGCATGTGGCCGGGCGTATGCGCGATCGCGATCGGCAGCTTCGCGTCCATCAGCGCGGTTTGCGGCGTCACGCCGCACGCCCAGAACACCGGCAGCTCGCCGTCGCGGATCGTCACCGCGTCGCCGAATTCGGGGGCGTTCAGGTCGGTGATGCCCAGTTCGCGCGGATCGCCGAGATGGATCGGCGCGCCGTGCACGCCCGGAAACCGGCTGGTGATCTGCACCGCCCGAATCGCGTCGGCGCCGCGCATCGGCCGCATCGACACGACGAGCTGGCCGCCGAAGATCCCCGCGCGGCGATTCGGAATCGACGTGCGGTACATCGGCACGTTGCGCCCCTCCTCCACATGGCGCAGGCCGATGCCTTCGCGCGCCAGCATGTCCTCGAACGAGAACGAGCAGCCGATCGCGAACACGACGAAATCGTCGCGCCACAGCGCTTCCAGCGACTCGACGCGTTCGGTCAGGCGGCCGTCGCGGTAGACGTTGTAGCTCGGCACGTCGGTGCGGATGTCGAGATCCTCGCCGAGCACGTCGACCCGGAACGCGCCCGGTTCGCCGACGCCCAGCAGCGGGCAGGCTTTCGGGTTCGCCTGGCAGAAGCGCAGGAAATCGTGCGCGAACGCGTCGGGCAGGATCGCGAGGTTCGCTTGCGCGTACGGGCCGCAGTGGCCGGCGGTCGGGCCGCGGAACGCGCCGTGGCGCACGGACTGGCGGAATTCGGAAGGGGTCATGAGGTTCTGTCGCGGATCGGTGTGACGTCGGGATGACGGTGCCGTGTCATCGGATACAGCGAAGAGTAGAAAAGAAAAAATTTTGTCGCCAACGAGTTTTTTTGCGCTTCGTGTATAGAATTTCTTAACGGATCTTGGGGTTTTCCCCGGCTCCGTTCACTTTTCCTCACCGGCAAAGTGCGCGCTCACCCTCCCGTCCGACCGCCATGAACACGCGTTTTCTCGAAACCTTCGTCACGCTCGCGAAGCTGCGCAACTTCCGCACGACGGCCGCCGCGCTGCACGCGACGCCGGCCGCGATCTCGCAGCGCCTGAAGGCGCTCGAGGACGAACTTCAGACGGTACTCGTCGACCGCGACAGCCGCGAATTCCGGCTCACGCCGAACGGCGAATACCTGCTCGGCTATGCGAAGGCCGTGGTCGAGGCGACGCAGGAGCTGCAGGCCGCGGCCTCCGGCGAGCGCGCGCTGCGCGGCAAGCTGCGGCTCGGGGTGATCGAGACCGTCGTGCACAGCTGGCTGCCGCACTACATGCGGCGGCTGGCGGCCGACTATCCGCAGCTCGAGATCGACCTGACCGTCGACGTCAGCGTCGTGCTGCAGCGCCGGCTGATGGCCGGCGAACTCGACCTGATCATCCGCGTGGAAGGCAGCGACGAGGCGTCGGTCGTGTGCGATGCGCTCGCGAACTACCCGGTGCGCTGGATCGCGCGCGCGGGGCTGCTGCCGAACACGCGCACCGGGCTCGCCAGGCAGGTGCTGCGGCAGCCGATTCTCACCTACGGGCGCGGTACGGCGCCGCATCGTGCGCTGGAGGACATCGTCCGCACGCTCGCGCATGCGCACGGCGTGCCGCTGTCGGACACGCGCATCACCGGCTCGCCGTCGATCTCGGTGATCGTGCAGCTCGTGCGCGACGGGTTTGGCGTGGCGGCGATTCCGGTGCTGTTCGTCGATGCGTTGATCGAAAGCGGTGAAGTCGTCGAGTTGCCGCTGCAGCCGTCGCCGCCGTCGATCGTCGTGTCGATGTCGCGGCGGGCCGATGCGCCGCGGTTCGTGCATGGCGCGTCGATTGCCGCGCGGGCGGCGTGTCATGAGTATTGCGAGAAGAGCAAGCGGTTGCTGGTTGAGGCGCTTTGAGGCGGTGTGCGTACCGCCATTCAACGGTAGCGCGCAAACAGAAAACTCATTTTTCTTTAACGAAAGTCAAAGTCCGAAAAATCGTATTCATCCCATAGTCGGCTTCGAATTTCCGCGTTATCAATCTCGCTCCACGTGATAGATGAGATCGATGATGAAGAATGCACGAGGCCGCGAAATGGTCCGCCTGGGTGACTCAACCGACCACGGCGGCGAAGTCGTCGAATGTGCGCATGACCTGAAACATCTCGGAATTGGCGTAGCGCTTGATGGCCACGGCGTCCATTGTCCGAAATGCGGTGGCGTTTTTCCGTTGCTGGCGAGTGGCCGGCGCACGCATCACGGCCGGCGCGTGGGCTATCACGGCGACAAGACCGGGTGCGGTGCGACCATCATTGGTCAGCGGACGACAGGGGCAGCGTAAATGGCGCTTTTTGCTCAGGCTCGCACGCTGTCGATCGCGGGTGCGTCATTGCCGACCTATGGCGTGGATGCGCTGCCGGTATTCATCCCGGTGCGCCTGCAAGGCACCGAAACCATCGGCCGCCTCGACGAATGCCGCTACCTCGTCACACTGCGCACCGACGACGCCTATGCTATTTCGCCGAGCCGCACGGCCGATCTCGATCTGGACAAGATAGTCGGCACGGAAGTCACCGTGTCGATCCTGCTCGAAGGCAAAGGTCGGTTCATGCCGGGGCTGGCGGGTAACACCGGGCGCGGCAACATTGGGGCGGGTACGCGCGAGATCACCGGATTGGTCGAAGTGGCACGGCTTGCCGGTCAGGATCGTGACGCGATCCTGTACGAACTCGAACTGCGGCCATGGCTCTATCGCGCGACCCTCACGCAGGATTGCCGGCTGTTTCAGGATATGACCGTCGTTGAAATCACCGACGCGGTGCTTTCGAAATATCCCTACCCCGTCGACAAGCGTCTGGGCGCATTCAGGGGCGTCTATCCCAAACGCGACGTGCAGCGCCAGGCGTTTGAATCGGACTGGGCGTTCCTGCAACGGCTCTGGGAGGAATGGGGCATCTGGTGGTGGTTCGAACATGATGACGGCCATCACCGTCTGGTCTTGTGCGACACGATGGGCGGACACCAACCGCACGGCGAGGCTTACGAGACCTTGCGCTATCTGCCACCCGGCGGTCAGCGCATCGACGAGGAACACATTCATACGCTGTCCGTAACCAGTCGATTGACGGCAGGATCCGTGAGCGTGACGGATTACGACTACACGCGGCCACGCGCGAGGCTGGACACTACCGTGGAAGACCCTCGTCCGACGGCCAGCTCGGATGGCGAGATTTATGACTGGGGAGACTACAGTCAGCCGCTCGCCGGCGCGCAAGGACTGACGGGCCAGCCAAACGATACGGAGTGGGAGGCGCGGCACTTCGCGCGTGTGCGGCTTGAGGCGCAGCGCTGTGCCGGGCGACGGGCGAACGGTAAAGGAAGTCTGCGCGGCCTCACGGTCGGCCACACCTTCACGCTCATCGGCCATCCGCAGCAGGCGGCGAATCGCGAGTATGTGGTTGTGACCTGCACGCTCGATATCGAGGAAGTCGCAGGGCGAGCCGGCGGCGCGCGGACCTATCGCGCCGACGCGCAATTCGAACTGCTGCCGACGAACGAGCTGTTCCGGCTCGAGCGCAGCGTACGCAAGCCCATTATGGGCGGCCCCGAGAAAGCGATTGTCGTCGGCCCCGCCGGACAGGAAATCTGGACGGATCAATACGGCCGCGTGAAGGTGCAATTCGCATGGGACCGGCAGGGCAAGCACGACGAGAATTCGGGCATCTGGCTGCGTGTGCTGTCGCCTTGGCAAGGCGCGGACATGGGTGCGACGTTCATTCCGCGCATCGGTCATGAAGTGGCGGTGTCGCACTACTACGGCGATCCGGACTTGCCGGTGATCATCGGGAGCGCCGTCAATGCGTTCCGCCAGCCTGCACTGGACCAACCGCACAACCACGCGGTGTCGGTCATTCGTGGCAGGGAGCTCCATGGCACGGCATCCGGCCATCTGGCGATCGACGATACGCGGGAACAAATCCAGACGCAGCTTGCCAGCGACGCGGGCATGTCGATGCTGAGCCTCGGCAACCTTCGGCGAATGACGCGCAAGACGGGGCGCGCCGATGCTCGCGGCAGAGGCTTCGATCTTCGGACCGATGACTGGGGCGTTGTCCGGGCATTGAAGGGCATGCTCTTCTCGGCAGACGGACAACCAGGTGGCCCAGGCCATGCGAAGGACGCCAAGGAGGCGGTGGGCCGGCTGACGCAGGCGCGCGAGCTGCAAGAAAGCCTTACGAATTTGGCGCAGCAGCACGACGCACAACAACGTGGTGCAGACCAGAGCGATGTAACCCGTGCGATCAAGGCGCGTTGCGATGCGATTCGGGGAACACCGTCCGGTACGGTGGACGAATTCCCGGAGCTGACGGAACCCGACATTGTGATGACCGGGCCGGCAGGGATTAGTCTTGCGTCCGAGCGTAGCACCCATATCGCGAGCGCAGAGGATGTGGCGGTGACGACCGGCCGGCATGTCGGGTTCGCCGTGGGGCGTTCGCTGTTCGCGAGCGTGTCGAATGCGTTTTCGCTGTTCGTGCAAAAGGCCGGCATCGCGCTGGTCGCCGCAGCGGGGAAAGTGCGGATCGACGCGCGGACCGATGGTGTTGACGTGAGCGCCAGGAAGGCAATCCAGATCACGAGCACGGCCGACAGTATCCACCTGCACGCGGCAGAGGAAATCGTGCTGCACGCGGGCAGTACGGAGGTTCGCATCAGCGATCAGGGGTATGTGGTGCGAACGGCCGGCGAACATACGATCTATGCCGGCAGTCATCAGACAGACGAAGGCCAGGTGCGACCCATGCGCCTGCCGGTCACACCCGACAATCCGGGGCAGTACGCGGCGCACTTCGTGCTGTTGGAGCATGACAGCGGATTTGCGCTGCCGAACCAGCCGTACCGGGTCACGCTCGACAACGGACGCGTGATGGAGGGCGTGAGTAACGAGCTGGGCGAAACGGACGTGGTGACGAGCCACGATATCGCGTTCGGCACGGTGGAGCTGCTGGCGGCGAGCGATCCGGACAAGGTGATTGCGGTGAATCGGGCCGCCATCGTGCGCGAGAACACGACGCCCTACACCGCGCAAGCGCCGAACGCCGACAAACGCACCACGACGATCAAGGGCAAGAAGGTCAGCACCCCCGAACAGGGGGCGACGTCCGAGCGTCAGCCGGCCGCGTTCGCGACCTGCGATCCGCTGAACTTCGGGTTGCGCTTCCATCACTTCATCGACGGGGCTAAACAGGGTGATGCACCTCCTGACATGCCGGTGCGCCGGGATGTCGAGTATCCGGTGGCGAAGGCCTATGCGGTAGCGATCAAGAAGGCACTCAACGGGATCGAGTGGGGCAGGTTCGATACGTTAAGCGGCGAGATATCCGATAAGGCAAAGGAAAGCATCGCGCTCGCGGTTGGCAATGTATTGAATACCGCCCTTGCCGCTGGGCCGTTTGGCTTGCCAAGTGGTTCTTCAGGGGACCCGATGAATTCAAATGGGGCGACTCCCAAGATCGATATTGTTAATTCAACGGAAGGTTTTGCCAAATACAACATGCGCTCGGACGTAAGCGCGTCGTTCTCCATACCAAAGTGGACAATCATCATTCAAGAAACCGAGATACTGAAGATCATCACATCATCAAACAATGCAGCGGCCTTGAATGGCAACCTGAAGGCATTCGCCGACTTGCTTTATCACGAAGCACGACACTGCCAGCAGGCATTCTGGATGATGGCTTTGCTTAATCAGCACAGCGACGATTATTCTTTGTTTCAGAAAATAAATGCCGTTTATCAACAATACATCCACGAAGATATTTACGCGATTGCAAAGAAAACTCAAATCCCAAGCGATGCACGGGTTGCCACCGGACTTCATCGCATGTTGATTTTCCACTATTACTGGATGATTTCGTATCTGCAGAATCAGACGGGCGGATCCTATCTGAAGCCCGACGTGCCAATTGCACAGGCTGAGGTGTGCAAGCTGTTGAGAGTGTCGCCAGAAACAGCGGCCAAGATGGTGAGATTCGAAGAGGGATACCGGAGCCAGTTACATGAAGAAGATGCTTATGCGTGTGCGGAAGTGGTGCAAGCCTATTGGGACCGCCGTGATCGTGCTTTCGTGCGCAACCCCGGCACGTGCACAGGAGGATACGATGCTTCACTTAACGCCGTTGGGGGAGGGATTTGAAATGCACACGACAGCCGAGGAGCAGCGCGTCGCGCTGCGCACCATCCTTAAAACAGCAATGTCGATCCTGCGCGATGATGCGCCATACGATCCGAAGAATATTATCTTTGGGACAAACTACACAACGTGGACGCATCCTCCCGCAAAAGGATTTCTTTATAAATACGCAAATCGTGCGCTGCACGGGACGAAGATTGAATTTTCCACAGGCGACGACCCGGAGGACTACAGCGATAATCGCGACAAGGTAAAAATTGTTCCGGCCGGAGTAAGGATTATCTTCGACGCAAGGGTTGCTGGTTTGTCGGCTACGGAAATGAAATCGCTTCTTCAGTTGGAGGACTACTGGGTCGACGGAGAGGGAACTCGTCGATACGGGAACGAGATGATGGTACACGATCCGAATATGCCGAATTTGCGATCCTTCCGCTACCGCTCAAAAGACATTCCGGGAAGCAAGTTTCCCGTGAATGTGAATCTATTTTACGTAAATTCGCTAGACGGATCATCTCCGCCCTTCCTTGATGAAGTGAGAATTCGCCGCACATACAAAATCTTGACGCCCGAGGAACGCAGGCAACGTCGCCTTGAAGAGCGGCAGGCGAAACGTCAGAAATACGGCGAAATGAACCTGTGCACTGGCATGTTGTGTCCCGAGACCGGGTTGTGGGAGGGATTCTCCACGGTTTCCAGCCACTCATTGGTGGTCTACAAGGGGCGAGCATTCCCCAACGGTCCGCACGTTGATGCCTTGGGAGGAACGCGAACAACGGCGGCCTACCGAGCACGTGCCGGGCCGCTGGATGTGGCTGCGAGAGCCGCACGATCATCCGGTATGGTGGATGCACGACCCGGAATTTAATCAAGCGTGACCCGGAAAGACGAAAGCCCATAAGCAAAAAGATGGTGAGATTCGAAGAGGGATACCGGAGCCAGTTACATGAAGAAGATGCTTATGCGTGTCCGGAAGCGGTTCAAGCCTATTGGGACCGCCCTGATCGTGCTTTCGTGCGTAACCCCTCATGCGATCAGGAAAGGTCAGAAATTTCCCGATGTCCGCAAGCTCACCCCTCGGGAGCAAGCAGAACGAAACCAGTACACGAACCTGTTTGAGCCGGGTCGGTGGATGTGGTTCGAGGAATATCAGGAACGATCGTAAGACCCATCCGATTGAGTTCGTACTGGCAAGCCCATACCGGTGGTACGCGAAAGCCCGACGGGCGATTTGCACTGGTACGAAGAAGTACCTAGCCCCCGTCCCTCTTAAGACCTGGAGCGCACGAGGCAAACCCGCGCGCCCAGCGACGGGCAAACCCAACCAACTAAACGCGGCCGCCGCCATCCGGCAGCCGCGTTCGCCTTCAACCCCGGCCTCAACCGAGCCCCGTTACCTCAGCGCCACCGCCCCGTATCCGTCCCCGGCGCGAACTCGATCCCCCGCAGCACTTCCGCGAACTTCGCAGTCCGCAGCACCGCGAATTGCTCATGCGCAGCCGTGGCCGCACTCGTGTTCTTCAACACGTCACGCACCGCCACCAGCCGGTTCGGATCCGCACCGACGTCGCCGTTGCCGCTGACGGTCGACGTAATCGCCCAGATCGTCACCGTGCCGTCGCGCTCGACGCGGCCCGTCAGGTTGCGCAGGCCGGCCGTCGCCGGTGCCCACGGCAGGCCCGTGGCCGAATTGTTGCCCGCCGGATAGCCGGCGACCGAATACGGCTGACCGAGATTCAACCCGTTCTGCAGCGTATAGGCGAGCTTCCACTGCTTCGTACCCGCGTCGTAGACCCACTTCTGCAGGCCCGCCGTCTTCTGCGCAGCGGCATGCGTGTACAGGTCCGCGCCGCCCGTGTAGCCGTCGCCCTCGTCCGCGACATACAGCGTGTTCGCGTCGGCGAACCAGATCCCGAACGGATAGGCAAGCGTCGTCGCGGTCTTGTTCGGCGTGCTCGGGAAGCCGGCCAGCACGCACATGGTGTTCGGCAGGCCAGCCGTCTGCAGCGTGGCGGCGTTGTACGCGAGCGGCGCGGTCGGCAGCACGGCCTTCGGTGACGGCACGCCGACGCCCGACGGGCACGCGGTGCCGGTCGTATCGACGAAGTACACCGTGTTCACGCCGTTGCCGCCGCTGCCCTTCGTGTAGTACACGACGTTGTCGTGCACCGCGATGCCGCGGAAGTTGTCGTCCTTGCCGATCTTGTCGGCCTTCGCGCCGAGTTCCGTGACCGAGAAGCTCGCGAGCGGCGTCGGCACGCCCGGATCCTGCTGCGCTTCGTGATGCGTCGCCCCGTCGATGAGCTGCGCGCCCGCGCCGAGGATCACGTTGTCCGGCTGCGGGTTCGCGCCGTTGCCGGCGTTGCCCGACGTGTAGTAGATCTCGCGGCCGTCGCGATTGTTCAGGATCGCCGCGCGGCCGTTGTTGCCGCTGTACGCGTTCGTCTCGGTGAAGCGGAAATGCCCGTGGCGATCGACGCGCGCGATCGCGCGATAGAAGTTCTGCCCGTCCGGGTTGGTTGTATCGACCGCCAGCGGCGTGTTCGAGTTCGACACGTCGACCGCATTGACCGGCGCGACGTAGCCCATGAACGTCAGATAGCGGCCGTCGAGCGACAGGTGCAGGCCGAGTTCCGACTTCGAGCTGAAGCTCGTCACCAGCTGGTCGTGCGCGAAGCCTTTCTGCAGGCTGTTCGGCACTTCGAGCGTGCTGACGACACCGCCGGCCGGCGTGATCTGGTCGAGGAAGATGCGCGACGTGATGCCGAAGCTGCCGTCGTAGCGGTCGTTGTTCCACACGGTCGGATAGGTGCCGTCGTTCGGCGCGCCGGATGCCGCGCCGCAACCGCCGGTGGTCTTCGCGCAGTTCGGCGGCAGGATCGCGCCGGGCTGGACGTTGCTCGACACGTTGTCGTACACGCTGCGGCTGACGACCAGGAAGCCGGGCACGAAACCCGGCACGAAACGGCTGTCGCCGTCGTCGTCATGCGGGGCAGCATGTGCGCCGATGCTCGCGGCAATCAGCGTCAGTGCGAAGACGGGAACGGCACGATCGCGCAGCGCGCGGCGGCGCTTCGCGGACAAGGCGAGATTCGGCATGGACAAGGCTCCGTACGACATCGAGTGAGGACGTTGTGGGTGGACAGACTGACGACGTGAAGCCCCGCCACCTTAGCCATGCTTGATGAAGAATTGATTGCACGCGATCCCGCGGAAACCCGCGAGAAAACACGGGCTGCCGAGTGCGGCGCCTTGTTATTGATCCGTAATGCGAAAGAAATGAATCAGACAGCCAGTCAGGCGGATTGGCCCGCATGCGGCTGCGCGAGCTTGCCGTCGCCATACTCGCGCAACACTTTCGAAATCACGACGCGATAGCCGTCCAGCCAGCGCGCCTGTTTCGTCTTCGCCTCGAGATGCGCCGGGTGCTGCATCAGCTGCTGCAGCGCCGCCTCCGACTCCCAGTAATAGACGTTCTGGATCAGCCCCGATTCGGCGTTCTCCCACGTCTCCTCGCCGAGATAGCCGGGCGTTGCGCGCGCCATGTCGGCGATCTGCCGGTCGAGACGGTGGAATTCGTCGTCGTATTGCCCGGCACGGAAAATGAAGGTCGACGCGTACATGCCCGCTCCATCGAAAGCGATTGAAAGAGCGCCGATTGTAAGGCACGTGCGGCTGGCCGCTGTCATTACGTGGCGAGCGTATCGAGGTCGGGCCGGTCGGCGAGCCACGCGTCGATGTGCGGTGCGTCCTCACGGATCCCGGCCGCGGGCGCCGGCATCGCGGCCAGGGCGTGCCGTGCCCGTTCAAGCGCCTGCGCGAAGCCGCGCAACTCGCGCGTCGCGGGCCGGTCGTCGGCATGCCGGCGCGCGAGTGCTGCTTCGATGTTCAACCCGATCAACGCGAGTTGCGCGTCGATGAACGCGAGGCAGCGTGTGCGGCAATGCGCCGATATCGATGCGACGGCCAGCAGGACCGGCACGATCGACACGGTCAGGTAGCCGCCGGGCGCAAGCCGCGACAGTGCATGCCGCACATCCTGCCCGCCATCGGTCAACGATGCGAACACGGCATCCCGCCACACCGCGCGCTCGAACACCAGCGCATCGCGATACGCGTCGAGCGCCGCACGGTCCGCGACCTGCCCGGCCGTCACCAGTGGAATCGGGAATGACGATTCAACAGAAGATTGCGTGCTCGCCGCTTCGATGATGCAGTTCGCGCCAAGCCATCCCGCATCGTCGCGGCGTGCGGCCAGCACGCGGGACTGCAAGCGGTCGGGCAGCATCGGATCGAGCGGCACCGCGCGGCAGATCGACGGCTTGTCCGCATGCACGCTGCAGCGTCCGTCGTCGGCCAGCGCCGCGCAACGGCCGAGCGACGGATAGTCGTAGCCCTGCAGCGTCAGCGCGATCCATTCGCTCGCCGCGCCGCCGCTGCGATGAAACAACCGCGCCGACAGCGCATCGGACGCCGCGACGTCCTCCGCATCGAGCGTGTGCTCGCGACCGCCCGCACGCCAGCGCTCGCCGGTTCGACGCGTCGGCACGCGACGGATCGTCAGCGCACCGACGAAGCGATGCCCGTGCCGGAACAGTTCGCGCAACGACAGCGTCGGCGCGCTGTTGCAGCAGCGTCCGCATGCGTTGCACGCGAGCAGGTACGTGTCTACCACGGCCGCCGCACCGAATCCTGGTAGCGCGTGAGGATGAAGCGCGCGACGTCGTCCGAGTGATACGCGGCGACGAGCTGCGTGACCCACGGCTTCGCGCGATCGGCATCGCGCACCGTCAGCACGTTCGCATACGGCGAGCGCGCATCCTCGATGCTGATGCTGTCGCGTGCGGGCTGCAGCCCGGCACGCGCGGCATCGTCGCTGTCGATCGCGACGAACGCGGCCGTGTCGAGCGCGGCATAAAGGCGATCGCGGCGCAGTGCGACGAGCTTCAGCCCGAGCCGGTTGCCGGTCACGTCGCGCAGCGTCGCACGCAGGCCGGCCCGCTCGCGCAGCGTCACCAGCGTGTCGTTCTGCAGCAGCACGAGCGCGCGCGCCATCCCGCGCGGATCGGCGGGAATCGCGACCGTCGCGCCGGGCTGCAGTTCGTTCAGGTTCTTCAGCTTGCGCGAATAAAGCGCCATCGGCAGCGTGACGGTCGGCGCGACTTCGGTCAGCGCGTAGCGCTTCTGTGCGCGCGTCGCGGCAAGCTGTTGTGCATCCTCGAAGCTGGCTGCGTCGATCCGGCCGTCGGCCAGCGCCGCATCGATGCGCGATGCATCGTCGAATTCGACCACGTCGATGCCGAATCCTCGCGACGCGGCGACCCGCTTCACTTCGTCCAGGATCTGCGCATGCACACCGCGCGTCACGCCGACGCGTACCGCCGGTGCGGCCGATTCGGCGGCCACGGTCAAACCCGAATGAACGATTGCGCACGCAACCATCAGCCACGCGCCCACGTCATGCACGACCCGCCTCATGTTGCATCCCTCAGAATCGTGCGAAACCCGATATGCGACGCGCCGAGATCGGCTTCCTGCTGTTCGCGCGACGACGCGCGATAGCGCACGCAGTAGTCGCGCGAGCACAGGAACGAGCCGCCCTTGATGACCATCGGCGTATCGTGCCGGCGCGTCGGCGGCGCGACGGCCGCCGTGTCGCCGTTCGTATGCGGCTGGTGCGGGCCCGTGTACGTGTCCTTGGTCCATTCCCATGCGTTGCCGATCATGTCGTAGAGCCGGAACCCGTTCGCCGCGTAGCAGCCGACGGGCGCGAGCCCCGCATGGCCGTCCTCGGCCGTGTCGAGCACCGGGAACACGCCCTGCCAGTAGTTCGCGGCCGGCTTGCCCTGCGCATCGCGCGGCGCCGCGTCGAGCGCTGCGTCGTCGCGGCCGGCCTTGCCCGCGTATTCCCACTCGGCTTCGGTCGGCAGGTCGCGGCCGAGCCAGCGCGCATACGCGAGCGCATCGCGCTGCGTGACGAGCGTGACGGGCAGGTTGCCGAGCCCGTCGATGCCGCTGCCCGGCCCGTGCGGATGACGCCACGACGCGCCCTTCACCCACGACCACCAGGCAAGATCGCGCGTGTTCATCTCGTCGCGCGTCGGCACGTGGAACACGGCCGCCCCGTCCTGCTGCTCGGCCTCGGTCACGTAGCCGGTCGCCTGCACGAACGCGGCGAACTGCGCGATCGTCACGTCGGTCTGGTCGATCCAGAACCCGCCGACCCGCGTGCGGCCGTCGCCCGCCGGGCGCTCGTCCGCATAGCCGCGCGTGCTGCCGAACACGAACGCGCCGCCGCGCAGGTGCACCATTCCGGCCTTCGGGTCGTCGCGCCATCCGGCCGGCAGCCCCGAATAGCGCGCGCACTGTCGCTCCGAGCCGAGCGGCGCGAGCGCGCGGCCGCGATTCGCGTCGTCGAAGGCGCCGCCCGCCGGTGCGACGGGATTCGCATAGCCGGCCGCGAACGCGGCGGCGAACAGCGTGCCGGCCAGCGCCGCGCCGATCGTCCAGAACCGGAACCGCATCGTGTCGCCCCCGGCTTCAGTAGTAGCCGCGCGGACGCAGCGGTTCGACACCGCCGACGTTGCTCATGTAGCTCTTCCACTGGTCGACGAGCGTGCTGATCACCGACGGGTTCTGCGCGGACACGTCGGTCGTCTCGCCGCGATCCGCCGCGAGGTCGTACAGCTGCCAGTGACCGTCGAGCGGCCCGAGCGGCGGCTCGGTCCACAACGCCTTCCAGCGGCCGTCGGCGCTGCGCAGGTACGCGCGGCCGTATGCTTCGTCGCCGAACGGCGCGGTATGCACCTCGCCCGTCGCCGTGCCCGTCAGCACCGGCAGCAGCGACTGGCCGGTGACCGGATACACGTAGCGGTTGTTGTAGATCACCTTGCCCTTGTTCTGGTCGACGCCCGTCAGCGTGTTGACGAGCGGCGGCGCCGGCTGCGACGGCGGCGTGACGCCCGCGACCGCGAGGAACGTCGCCGTGTTGTCGGTCACGTGCGTGAACGCGCGCAGCGTCGGCAACGGCTGCGTCTGGCCCGGCAGGCGCACGATCGTCGGCGTCGAGACGCCGCCTTCGGCCGAATAGCCCTTCGTGAGCCGGAACGGCGACGCGCTCACTTCGGCCCAGCGCAACCCGTACTGCAGGCGCTGCGCGTTCTGCTTGCCGTTGTCGGTGCCGAGCGTCGAATAGATCGGGTCCTGACCGTTCGCGGTGTCGGTCGCCGTCGGGTCGGCGCCCGAATCGATCGGCCAGCCTTCCGCGCCGTTGTCCGACTGGAACATGATGAACGTATTGTCGTATTCGCCGATGTCCTTCAGGTGCTGGATCAGCAGGCCGATGTTGTAGTCGAGGTTCTCGACCATCCCCGCATAGATCTCCATGTAGCGCGCCTGAGCCTTGCGCTCGGCCGGCGACAGGCTCGGCCACAGCTTGTCGACCTTGCCGGGGCCGTAGTCGCTGTAGCCGTCCGCGGCCGAATGCACCGCGCTGATGTATTTCGCGGCGGCCGTGCCGTTGTTCGCGGTCGCGGGCGACGCAGCCGTGGTTTCAGGCAGGCCGTCGAACGGCTTGAAATCGGCGGGGATCAGGCCGAGCGCCTTCTGCCGCGCGATCCGCGCGTTGCGGATCGCGTCGTAGCCGGCGTCATAGACGCCCGCGTACTTGTGCAGCCATGGCTCGGGCACCTGCAGCGGCCAGTGCGGCGACGTGTAGGCCGCGTACGCGAAGAACGGCTTGCCGTCGCGCTGGTTCGAATCGATGTACGAGATCAGCTTCTGCGTATAGAAATCGGTCGAATAGAACACGGCGGGGCTGCCGCCCGTGCCGCCCGGCTGCCCGGGCTGGCCAGGCTGCACGTAGCGGCCGTCTTCCGTGTAGTTCGACGAGCCGGCCGGCTCGTGCGCGAAGTGATTCGTCGCCGCGCCGCCGAGCAGCACGTAGCTGCGCTCGAAGCCCCACTGGTCGGGCGTCTGCCCGCTGCCCGTCGCGCTGCCGACGATCCCCGAGCCGATATGCCACTTGCCCGCGATGTACGTGTGGTAGCCGGCATCCTTCAATAGTTGTGCGAACGACAGGGCACGGTCGTTCAGGTAGCCCTCGTAGCCGGGCAGCCCGCGCCGTTCATCGGTCGGCACGCCCATCGTGCCTTCGCCGACGAGATGGTGGTCGGTGCCGGACACCAGCATCGCGCGCGTGATCGCGCAGACGGTGCCCGTGTGATGGTTCGACAGGATGCGGCCCGACGCGACGAGCGCGTCGAGGTTCGGCGTGTTGATCTCGCCGCCGAATGCATGGATGTCGGAATAGCCGAGATCGTCGGCCATGATGTACAGGATGTTCGGGCGTTTCGCGGCCAGCGGCGGCGGGTTGTTCGTCTGGGACGACGGCGTATCGCTGTCGACGCCGCCGCACGACGCGAGCGACAGCGCGCCGGCAATCGCGGCGCAGACGACACGGAAACGAAAGGCATGCAACGGCGACGCGGACTTTTTCATTGTTCTGGAACGCTCGATCTACGGGATCGGCGATCTTAGCGTCGCGTGCGCGGCAACCAAAGTCCGATTCGTCACATGCTAACGGGGTGGCGGAATATGCGCGCAAACAGAATACCCGCCATCAGCGCGCACACATGTGCGCGTGCGCGATGCGCGCCGACACCGGCGCGCGGGCATCGTCGCGAGCATCGGAACCTGCGTTTTCATCGGACGATTCCATGTGCGTAACGGGACGTTACGTCGTGTCGTTACGGCCGAACCCGTAGCAACACGTTACGTTTTCTCCGCGTCAGCATCGCGAGGAATTTCCAAATCACGATTTTCATTAAATATCGTCTGATTAAACTGTAATGCTCCATTTATAAAAGAAAGCTTGTAAATGAATATCGAACTCGCAAACGTTTTACGTGACGAGAATATGCGATTCAAAAATTAGACGAATAACGACTTAAACAAATATACCGTTTAAAACAGCGGCGGGCATGCCTCTTGCTGACTCCCCCCACCATGTGCCGCGTTCGACCAGGAACGAATAACCCGAAAATCGGGCGGGGCCTTATTTCGTACAAATGATTCCGGGGTCGGGGAAATGGTATCGAGCGCAAGCAGGCGATTGGCCTGGGGGGCCGTGACGTGCCTGTCGCTATTCGCGACGGCGCGCGCGCAGGCACAAGACACCGTCGACGCACCGCCTTCCGCGGCGGTGAACGGCGGGCATCCGATTGCGCCGCCGTCGACGCTGCTGAACGCCGAACGCGTCCTTGAAGCACCGCAGCCCGCGCCCGGCGCGGGCCCGGCCGCGGCGAAGCCGGCCACCGGCGCCGCGTCGGCCGGCGCCCGGGCCGCCGCGCGCCACGCCCTTCCCGAAGACCAGCTCGGCGGCACGGTCACGACCGATGCCGTGACGCTCGCCGGCCGCGATTTCTATACCTACTTCTCGCAGACGTGGTCGGAAATCCCGCTGAGCGAGCGCTACATGGTCGCCATTCACGAACGTCCGTCCGGGCGTTACGGCAGCCTGATCTGGGTCGAATTCCAGCAAAAGCGCGTATTCCAGACCTTCCTGCCGATCGCACGCGCAAACGTCAAGGCCGTGGCCGAAAGCGCCGCCGGTATTTCCTTTCAAACCGTCATTCAGGACGATCTGTCGAATTTGCTGTTTCCCGATTCGGATCTGGCCAAAGACGAGATTTAGTCGATTAATCAAAAACAGGGGTGAGGGAAAATGAATCGAATCAGATTGAGCGTGATCGCGCTGGTCGCGATGACCGCGGTGTCGCCGTATGCGTGGTCGTCGACGCTGGTTTATCAGCCGAACAACCCGAATTTCGGCGGCAACCCGGCAAACGGCCCCAATCTGCTCAACGAGGCCAACGCGCAGAACAAGCACACGGATCCGTCGCTGTCGGCGTATTCATCGCCGACGTCCACGTCGTCGCTCGACCAGTTCAATGCGCAGCTGCAGCAGGCAATCCTGTCGCGCGTCGCCGGCTCGGTGACGAACTCGATCGTCGGCACCAACGGCGAACTCAAGCCGGGGACGATCAGCACGGGCAACTTCACGATCGTCGTGAGTGCGGCCGGCAACGGCAACCTGCAAGTGACGACCACCGACAAGACGACGGGTGCGACCTCGACGTTCATCGTCAGCAACGGCCAATAAATCAAAAAACGACTGAGCGAATCATGAAAACAAATGCTGAACGCACACGCTTGAACACGGGGACGACACGGATCGCCATGGGCGCGCTGTTGCTGCTGTCGCTGGTCGGCTGCGTCACGCGGCCGATGCCGGCCTTGAGCAACGCGACGCTGACGCCGCCGACGCGCACCACGCGCGACCTCACGCACCTGCCGCCGCCGAAGGGCAAGATCGTCGCGGCCGTGTACGGCTTTCGCGATCTGACCGGGCAGTACAAGGCATCGCCGGACAGCTCCTTCTCGTCGCAGGTCACGCAGGGCGGCGCGTCGTTCCTCGTCAAGGCGATGCGCGACTCCGGCTGGTTCACGCCGGTGGAACGCGAGAACCTGCAGGACCTGCTGACCGAACGCAAGATCATGCGCGCCACCGACGGCACGGATGCGAAGAAGGCGCAGAACGATGCGATGGCGCCGCTGATGCCCGCGAACATCGTGCTCGAGGGCGGCATCGTCGGCTACGACACGAACGTCCGGACCGGCGGGGCCGGCGTCGCCTACCTCGGGATCAGCGGGTCGACGCAATACCGGATCGACCAGGTCACGGTCAACCTGCGCGCGATCGACATCCGCACGGGCCAGGTGCTCAACAGCGTGTCGACGACCAAGACCGTCTACTCGTATCAGGTCGACACGGGCATCTATCGCTTCGTCGGCTTCAAGGACCTGCTGCAGGCGGAAGCCGGGCTGACACGTAACGAACCCGCGCAGATCTGCGTGAACGAAGCGATCGAATCGGCGCTCACGCACCTGATCGTCCAGGGGGTCGCGAACCAGACCTGGGTGCTGAAGAACGACCAGGACTGGTACGACCCGACGATGCAGCGGTATCTGCAGGAAGACCGGAAATACGCGCAGGACATGGAAGACGCGAACACCGCGTACGACCCGCAGAAGATCGATCGCCAGGGCGCGTCCACTCATTAACCGGCCCACGCCGGCCAGCGGAGAACACATGATGAATCGACACCATGATCGGAACGGGCGCGCCCGCGTGGCGCGGCAGGCGCTCGCGACCGTGTGGGCAGCAGCCGCCATGCAGGCGGCGTTTGCGGCACCCGTGCCGCTCAACGATCTCGGCCCGCCCGAACCGGCATTCGACTACAGCGGCAACATCGTCGCGGTCCGCCAGAGCGGTGTCGGCAATGCCGCGTCGCTGGACCAGGCCGGCCACAACGGTGCGCTGATCTGGCAGGCCGGCGACGGCAACGCGATCGTCGCGCGGCAGGCCGGTGCGCAGAACTGGATCGCGGCGTCGCAGGCCGGCTTGGGCAACAGGTTGAATGCGACGCAGCGCGGCAACGGCAACACGTTGCAGGTGCAACAGAACGGCGCCGGCAATTCGGTCGACTCGACGCAGGTCGGCACGTCGCTGTCGGCGCGCGTCACGCAGAACGGCAGCAACAACGCGGTGAACCTCGTGCAGGGCGGATCGAACACCGGCATCCAGGTGATCCAGACCGGCAACGGTGCGCGCGCCACGGTGCTGACGCGGTAACGGTTATGCAGTTTGCAGGTGCTTTGCTTCAAGTGGTGTGAGGTGCGGGACGTGAGAGCGTCCTCAATTGGCGGGGGTGCCGGCAAAAGATCCACTTTTCCGGCGAATTTTCTTTCGAATCAGGAGCAACAAATGAAGGTGACCAAGTCTGCAATCGCAATCGCAGTGCTGATGCTCGCATCGGCTGCCGCACAGGCCGATTCGTCGGGTAACACCGTGAACATCGGTCAAACCGGCAACTTCAACTCGGCAACCGTCGAACAGACGGCGACGAACGGTGATGCGGTGTCGATCAACCAGTCGGCAGCCGGCAACGATCCCCGCTACGGGTTCGTCGCCAACGTGACGACGCAGGGCGGCAACGGCGACACGACCGTGATCCAGCAGAACTCCTGGTGGGCGCAGCCGTATTCGAGCGTGAACGTGTCGCAGACGGGCACGTCGAACGAGCGGAACTATGTGACGCAGTCCGGCGGCGGAGACTTCTCGGCGACCATCACGCAGACGACGTCGGCCTACACGGGCGGCCCGCAATACGACACCAACACGATCAACCAGTACAGCTACATCGACAGCGCGTCGATTTCGCAACAAGGCGGCGGCTGGAACAACGTGACGATCAACCAGGGCACGCCGAGCCAGTCGGCGATCGGCAACAACGCGACCGTCGCGCAGACGGACACGGTCGGCAACACCGTCGGCATCGCGCAGACCGGCAACAACGGCACCGCGAACGTCCAGACGACCTGGGGCGGCGGAAACGCGACGTCGATCACGCAAACGGGCGGCACGACCAACGCCAGCGTGACGCAGTTCGCCGAGGCTGGCGACCAGGTCACGACGACCCAGAGCGGCACCGAAACCGCCACCGTGAACTCGTCGTTCGGCGGCGGCAACACGACGACGATTTCGCAATCGGGCGGCGTGAGCGGCAACAACGCCACGGTGCACCAGCTCGCGGCGGCCGGCAACGCGACGTCGATCACGCAGACCGCCGACGGCAACAACGCAACCGTCAATCAGTGGTTCGAGTTCGGCGACAACGCGACGATCAACCAGTCGGCCGCGTCGAACAACGCGACGATCACGCAGCAGTACGGCTACGGCAACGGCGCGTCCATCACGCAAACGGCCGCGTTCAACACGGCGTCGATCACGCAGAGCAGCTCGGCCGGTTCGACGGCATCCATCACGCAGGCGTCGGCGGACAACCTGGCGTCGGTGACGCAGTCGGCCGCATCGGGCTCGTCGGTGACGGTGAGCCAGTCGGGCGACATCGGCAACTACGCCAATGCGTCGCAGACGGGTGCGGATGACGTGCTGAGCCTGTCGCAGGCCGGCGGCTTCAACATCATCAACGCGTCGCAAGTGTCGGGCACGGGCAACCAGGGCTACGTGACGCAGATCGGCTACAACAACAACGCCACGCTGGTACAGCAAGGCAACGCGAACTACGCGAGCATCAACCAGAACGGTTTCAACAACACCGTTTCGCTCAAGCAGCACTAAGCACCGCCGGTGTAACGAAAAGGCCGGACGGTTACCCGTTCGGCCTTTTTTTCATTCGACAGGGGACGATCATGGTTGGCATTCACGATCTCAACGCCTATTTCGACATCGCCGCCAGTGCCGGCGGCGTGAACATCGTGCCGCACGTGCGGGCGGCCGCGCCGGTCGACGTGTCGTACAGCCTGCGCATCACCAGGACCGGCGGCGCCGGCTCGGCCTCGCTGACGCGCTCCGGCGAATCGCGACTCGCCGGCGGCGAGGATCAGCCGCTGGCGACGCTGCGGCTGAGCGTCGAATCGGGCGACATCTGCCAGGCGACGCTGGTCCTGCACGTCAATGGCGAGCACGCGGAGTATTCGGTGGACTGCAATCCGCACCGGGCCACGAATTGAGCCGGTGCGGCGCGGGCCTGTCGCGATCGCCGCACCGCGCCGGCCTCAATCATCCGACGCCAGCATGCGCGGTATCTCGTCGACGAGCGCATCGATGACGACGCGCACCTTCGACGGCACCTGGCGCGAGGCCGGCCGCACCGCGAACACTTCGGCGCCCGACACGCTGTTGCTGTCCATCACGAGCGCGAGGCGGCCGTCGCGCAGGTAAGGCGCCATCAGCCAGCACGGCAGCCACGCGAGGCCCGCGCCGGCGGCGGCCGCATCGGCGATCGCCTGCAGGTCGTCGAGCCGCAGGCGGCCGGCCGGACGATGGTCGTGCACCGCACCGTCCGCGCCGAGAACCCGCCACGGCGTCGGTTGCCCGCCGCGCGAATACGCGATGCCGACGTGCGACGCGAGCGCGTCGAGCCCCGCCGGCCGGCCATGACGGTCGAGATACGCGGGCGACGCGCAGATCCCCATGCGCTGCACGCCGAGCTTGCGGCCGACCAGCGCACTCGTATCGGCCAGCTCGCCGATGCGCACCGCGATGTCGAAGCCGTCATTGACCAGGTCGGCCACGCGGTCGCTGAACGACACGTCGATCTCGAGCCGCGGATGGCGCTCGACGAGGCGCCGCATCACGGGCGCCACGCACTGCCGCCCGAACAGCACGGGCACGCTGACGCGCAGCCGCCCCGCCGGCTCGCGCTGCCCCGCGTCGAGCGCGGCCTCCGTCTCGCCGAGTTCGGCCAGCAGCCGCCGGCACTGCTCGTAATAGACGAGCCCCTCGTCGGTCAGGCCGAGCTGGCGGGTCGTGCGCTGCAGGAGCCGCGCGCCGAGGCGGCGCTCGAGCCGCGCGACGACCTTCGCGACAGCCGAGCGCGTGACACCGAGCCGCAGCGCGGCCGCCGCGAAGCTGCCCGACTCCACCACGTCGACAAATTCGGCCACGCCTCTCAGCCGCTCGTCCATGCCATTCCGCTCCGGTTGGGTCACAGGGTTGTGTCCGCACAGGCGACAGTCGTCGGCCGAATTCTCGCCAATGCGTCCCCGTGCGCAACACTATGATAGTCCGCTCTATCTCGAAAAGGAGTCGACATGCACGCATGGCAAGTGAAACCGGGCGACGGCGCGGCCGGGCTTCGGCGCATCGACGCGACACGCCGCGCGGTCGGGCCGACCGACGTCGTCGTGAAGATCCACTCCGCCGGCCTGAACTACCGCGACCTGATGTTCGCGCGCGGCGACTATCTCGGCATCGGCACGGACGCGCTGATCCCGGTGGCCGACGGCGCCGGCGAAATCATCGAAACCGGCCGCGACGTCACGCGCTTCAAGCCGGGCGATCGCGTGATCAACACGTACTTCCCGCACTGGATCGACGGGCCGCCCACGCCGCGGAAAGTCTCGGGGTCGCCCGGCGCGCAATTCGACGGCGTGCTGGCCGAACATTTCGTGTCCGACGAAGCCGCGCTGGTCGCGATTCCCGCGCATCTGAACTACGACGAGGCAGCGACGCTGTCGTGCGCCGGGATTACCGCGTGGAACGCGCTGTTCGCCGACGGCGACCTGCGGCCCGGCGCGACCGTCGTGCTGCTCGGCACCGGCGGCGTGTCGATCGTCGCGCTGCAGCTCGCGCATGCGGCGGGGCTGCGCACCATCGTCACGTCGTCGAGCGATGCGAAGCTCGAGCGCGCCCGCGCACTCGGTGCGGACGCAACCATCAACTATCGCGCGACGCCCGAATGGCAGCACGACGTGCTGCGACTCACCGGCGGCGCGGGGGCGGATCTGGTCGTCGAAGTCGGCGGCAAGGACACGCTGCCGCGCTCGGTCGCCGCGACGAAGCTGGGCGGCATCGTGTCGGTGATCGGCGGCCTCAGCAGCTTCGCCGGCCCCGAACTCGGGCTGCTGTCGCTGATCGGCGGGATCCGGCAGTTGCACGGGATCATGGTCGGCAGCCGCGCGATGCTCGACGACGTCGTGCGGCTCGTCGACGCGAAGCAGATCCGGCCGGTGGTCGATCGCGTGTTCGGCTTCGACGAAGCACCGCAGGCTTATGCATATCTGCAGTCGGGGCAGCACTTCGGGAAGGTCGTGATCCGCGTCGCGCCGTAAGCGCGTCGAGGCGGCGGGTCGCTCGGCCCGCCGCCTCTTCCGTCATCGCGCCATCAGAACTTGTGACGGATCCCCGCGTGAACCATCAGCTGCTTCGAGGTCGACGACAGGTCCGCCGCGCCGGGAACATAGGCCTGGTCGAGCGACGAGCCCGTCGCATCGCCCGCGATCCGCTGGTACGCGCCCATCAGGTACACGTCCGTGCGCTTCGACAGGTTGTAGTCGGCCATCAGCCCGAGCGAATGGATCTTCGGCTTCGCGCTGCCCGTCGTCGCGTCGTAGCGCACCGTCGTGTACACGTACTGCGCGCCGACGAACAACGCCGGCGTGAACTGGTATTTGCCGTTCACCTCGAAGTTCTGGTACTTGATCGACGACACCGTGCCCCCCGCGAGCGGGCCGGTCACCGGCTCGATCGTCTCGTCGCCGAACAGGTAGCCGACGTTCGCGCTCGGCCGCGTGACGTTGCTGTTCGTGTACGCGAACCCGACCGTCGCGGGCCCCGCCGTGTAGTTGATGCCGGCACCGAAGATCCGCAGCCGCGCCGACGCAAAGTTCGCATCGGCGCCGACCGATCCCGAGCCTGCGATCGCACCGCCCGACGTCGCGCCCGGGTTGTCCGCATTCAGGAACGCCGCGCCGACCAGCAAGCCGCCCTGCTCATACTGCGCGCCGACGCTCCACTGCCGGTTGTTCGCGAAGCCCGTGTCGTTGCTGAAGCTGTATGTGCCGCCGAACGAGAAGCCGGCGAAATCCGGGCTCGCATACTTCACCGTGTTGTTCACGCGGAACGTGTTACCGGTGTTGTCGTTGTCGAGCGGATGCGAGAACGGGTAGACGCCCCAGCTGCCGTTCGCGGTCGTCGGCGCGAGATAGTCGACCACCGCATCGTATTGCCGGCCGAGCGTCAGCGTGCCGAACCGCGGGCTGCCGAGCCCGACGTACGCCTGCCGCCCGAACATGCGGCCGCCTTGCGCGAGCGTGCCGTTGTTCACGTTGAAGCCGCTCTCGAGCTGGAACAGCGCGCTGTAGCCGCCGCCCAGATCCTCGGTGCCTTTCAGCCCCCAGCGGCTGCCTTGCGCGAAGCCGCTTGCCATCTGCCATGCAGCGTGGCCGCCGACGTTGTTCGTGTAGTCGATACCCGCATCGACCAGGCCGTACAACGTGACGCTGCCCTGCGCGAATGCGAGCGCGGGCGCCGCACACAGCGCCGGAACCGCGACGAAAGCCAATCTCCAGTTCATTCGTTTTCCTCATTTATCGTGTCGTGACTGCCCGTTTTCCGGGCGTCGCCGCTTACTTCGCGCCGTAGATGTCGAAGTCGAAGTACTTCTTGTTGATCCGCTGGTACGTGCCGTTCGCGAGGATCGTCGCAAGTGCGTGGTTGAAGGCGTCGCGCAGGTCGTTGTCCTGCTTGCGCAGCCCGAGCCCGTCGCCCTGCCCGAAGTACTTCACGTCGTCGATCGCCGCGCCGACGAACGCGAAATCCTTGCCCTGCGGCTTCTTCAGGAAACCGTCGCTCGCCGCGATCGATGCCTGGAACGCCGCGTCGAGCCGGCCCGTCACGAGATCGGCATAGACCTGGTCCTGGTTCTGGTACGACACGACCTGCACGCCGGCCGGCTGCCAGTTCGCAACCGCGTAGTCGGCCTGCGCGGAACCCTGCTCGACGCCCACGCGCTTGCCCTTCAGCGCGTCGGCCGTCGGCAGCAGCGGCGAGCCCTTGCGCGCGACGAGGCGCGCCGGTGCATTCGAGATCCGGTTCGTGAACGCGATCTGCTGCTGCCGCTTCGGCGTGATCGTCATCGACGACGCGATCACGTCGAACTTGCGCGCGAGCAGCCCCGGTATCATCCCGTCGAAACTCGACTCGACCCACACGCAGCGCGCATGCAGCTCCGCGCACAACGCGTTCGTGATGTCGATCCCGAAACCCGTCAGCGTGCCGTCGGGCAGCTTGTATTCGAGCGGCGGATAAGTCGGATCGACCGCGAGGCGGATCTCCTTGCCCGCCCAGTCGCCCGCATGCGCCGCCCCTGCCGCCAGCGCCACCGCGAGCGCCGCCATCCGTTTCCACTGCTTCATTACCAGTCTCCTTCCTTGTGTGAATCGTCAGTCAAAATCGTGCGGGCCCATCACGCGAGGTAGCGCTCCGCCAGTGCAATCCAGTAGCTCGCGCCGGTGGCGAGGCACGCGTCGTTGAAGTCGTAGCCCGGGTGGTGGAGCCCGCATCCGGCGGCGCCGTCGCCGTTGCCGATCGACAGGTAGCTGCCGGGGCACGCGTCCAGCATGAACGCGAAATCCTCGCTGGCCGCGATCGGCCGCAGATGCGGGATCAGCGCGCCGTCGCCGCCCCATTCGCGGGCGACGTCGCGGGCAAACGCGGTTTCCGCGGCGTGATTGACGAGCACCGGGTACGCGTGCCGGTAGTCGATCTCGGCGCTCGCGCCATAGCTGGCGGCCTGCCCGTGCACGATCTCGCGAATGCGCCGTTCAAGCAGCGCCCGCACGTCCGGCGACAGCGCACGCACGCTGAGTGCCAGATCCGCCTGCGGCGGAATCACGTTCGATGCGGCGCCCGCATGGATCGAGCCGGCCGTCACGATCGCCATCTCCTGCGGGTTCACGTTGCGCGACACGACGGTCTGCAGCGCCATCACGATCGACGCGCACACGACCACCGGATCGATCGTCGTATGCGGCGCCGCGCCATGCCCGCCGTGCCCGGTCACACGCACCTGCACCTCGTCGGCCGAGGCCATCGCCGGGCCGTCGCAGAAGCCGAGCACGCCGGCCGGCAGGCCCGGCACGTTGTGCATCGCGAACACCGCATCGCACGGAAACTGGTCGAACAGCCCGTCGTCGATCATCCGCTTCGCGCCGCCGAGCCCTTCCTCGGCCGGCTGGAAAATCAGGTTCAGCGTGCCCGTGAAGCGTTCCCGCCCGGCCAGGCAGCGCGCCGCCGCGAGCAGCATCGCCGTATGACCGTCGTGGCCGCACGCGTGCATCACGCCGTCGCACCGGCTCGCGTGCGGCAGCCCGGTCGCCTCGCGGATCGGCAGCGCGTCCATGTCCGCGCGCAGCCCGAGCCGCTTGCCGGGGCCGCGCGTCAACGTGCCGACCACGCCCGTGCCGCCGAGCCCGCGCGTCACCCGATAACCCCACGTTGTCAGCAACCCGGCGACCAGATCGCTCGTCGCGTGTTCCTCGAAGCCAAGCTCCGGATGCGCGTGCAGCCGGTGGCGCAGCGCAATCATCTCCGCCTCGATGGCTGCCATTTCCGGATGGATAGGTGTGTGGTCCAACCCCGATTCTCCTCGATGCGTTCCGGTTGCCGATCGCCCGAATGACCGACCGTGCCCGCATCGTAGGCAGCGAAAATCCCGGCGAACAGCCGCGGTTTCGTTATGATGACAACCTTTCGTTGTCGGGTATCGCACCATGAGCACGATCAAGCTGCATCAGTTGCAGGCGCTCGTCGCGAGCGCGGAGGCCGGCAGCATCCGCGGCGCGGCGCGCACGCTCGGGCTGTCGCAGGCGGCCGTCACGCGCGCGCTGCGCGAGCTGGAGGCCAGCGAACGCCTGCCGCTGCTGGTCCGCGCGCCGGAGGGGATCGGCTTCACCGAATACGGCAAGACGCTGCTCACGCACGCGAAGCTCGTGCTGAAGCAGCTCGAACACGCGCAGAGCGATCTCGAGCGCATGCGCGGCCGCGTCGAGGGCCGGCTGAGCCTCGGCGTGACGCCGTGGCTGACGATGACCTTCCTCGCGGAAGCGGTGCTGCGTTTTCGTGAGCAGATGCCGGACGTGCGCCTCGAGCTCTACGAAGCGCTGATGGCCGTCGCGCAGCCGCTGTTGCGCGACGGCAGCATGGACTTCGCGCTCGGGCACGTGCAACCGGGCGGTACGCCGGAATTCGCGTTCGAGCCGATGCTGCGCTACGAGACCGCGGTGATGGTGCGCGCCGGCCATCCGCTCGAGCACGCGCGGTCGATCCACGACCTGCTCGACCACGACTGGGTGCTGAATTTCGCGGCCGACGGCCAGGCCGCGCTCGTCGATTACCTGTTCACGCGCCACGGCGCCAAAATCGACGAGCGGCGCATCGTGCGTGCGCAGTCGGTGGCGATGCTGCAGACGATGCTCGAGCAGGCCGACATGTGCACGTGGTGCCCGACGATCCTCGCGGCCGTGCCGTCGTTCGGCGAACGGATGCGTGCGTTGCAGCTGAAGGAGACCTTCGAGCCGCGCGACCTCGGGATCGTCACGCGGCGCAGCAGCACGCTCGGCGACGCCGCGCGCTGCTTCATCGACTGCCTGCTGCACGTGATCCGCCGGCATGCGCGCTCGGCACGCAAGGCGGATCTCGCGCTGTTCAGGACGCTGTCGCTGCTGATCTGACGCGCGGCAGGCGCGGCTCGCCGCCGCGCCGCCGCATGTTGCCCGTCAGATCTTCGCCGTCAGCGTGATCCCGACCGTGCGCGGATCGCCGTACAGCGCCGGATACGCGCCATACGACGGCAGCAGCTCGAGCTTCTTGTAGACCTTGTTGGTCAGGTTCGTCACGTAGCCCGTCACGATGTACTTCTGGTTCGGCGTCGTGTAGGACACGTGCGCGTTCAGCACCGTGTAGCCGCCCTGCCAGAGTTGCGGCATCGTCTGCCGCGTCGCGCTGAAGTACTCGCGGCTGCGGTAATTCACGTCGCCGCCGGCCGTCAGCGTGCCGAACGACACCGGCACGCGATAGTCGAAGCCCGCGTTGATCGTCGTATGCGGCGAACGCGCGAACGAATTGCCGACGGCGGTCGGCACGTAGCGGAACTCCGTGTAGCGCGTGTTCAGCATCCCGAGGTTCGCGAACAGGTAGAGGCTGTTGACCGGCTGCGCCTTCAGCTCCAGCTCGAAGCCGTCCGCGCGCCCCTGCCCCGCATTCGACAGCGTCGACACCGGCGGCCCGCCGAACGGGTTCGGCGCCAGCGCGAACACCTGGATGTCGCGATAGTCGTAGTGGAACACGCTCGCGTTGACGATCAGCCGCTTGTCGAACCACTCGCTCTTGATGCCGACCTCGTAATCGGTCAGGTACTCCGGCGACACGGTCGACACCGTGCTCTGCGTATACGCGTTGCCGTTGTAGCCGCCCGAGCGGAAGCCGCGCGCATAGCGGAAATACGCGCGCACGTTGCTGCTGAGCGCATATTCGGGCGTGAGGTCCCAGGTCGGCGCGCGCCACGTGTTCGTCTGGTTCTGCCGCGCGCTGACCGCCAGCGGCGACGACACCGACGACGGATCCCACCAGCTTCCCGGATTGCTGAACGTCACGTTGCCGGTGCCCTGCAGCCCGGTCAGGTTGATGTTCTTGCGCTCGATCGTGTAACGCAGCCCGCCCGTCACGTTGAAGCGGTCGGTGAAGCGGTACTTCACGCTGCCGAAGATCGCCGCGCTCTGCGTGTGCTGCGTGAGGTCGGTCAGGTGGTAGAACGCGGGCGACGGCGAGCCCGGCAGGCCGCCGCCGGCGCCCTGCTCGGCCAGTTGCTCGGTGAACAGGTGCGTGCCGACGAGCCAGCTGAACCGGTCGTTCTGCGGCGATTCGAGCCGGAATTCCTGCGAGAACTGGCGGCTCGACAGGCGATCGTGCGAGCGTGCGACGTCGAGCGCGGAATAGTCCTCGTCGTCCTGGTACCAGCGATGCAGCCCTTCGAACGCGGTGATCGACGTCAGCGTCACTGCCGGGTTGATGCGCCAGTGCGCGGTGAGCGACGTGCCCCAGGTCGAGATGTGATCGCTCGACGGCGCGTTGAGCGATACCGTGTACGGATCGCTCGACCCGACGAAGCCGAACTGGTTCGCGCCGCCCGGCCCCGCACCCTGCGCGTGCCACGCATTGCCGCCGCCCGTGTAGTTGCGGCCGTGGATGTTGAACAGGAAATCGGTATCCGAGGTCGGCACGGCCAGCACCTGGAAGCGCACCGCATTGTCGTGGAAGCCGCCGAAGCGCCCTTGCTGCACCGTGTTCGTGTAGAAGCTGTCGGCGTTCTCGTGATACACCGACACGCGCGCGGCCAGCACGTCGTTCTTGCCGATCGGCCCGCCGATCGCGGCCTCCGCGAGCCGGCTGTTGTACTGGCCGAGCCCGATCTTGCCGTAGCCGCTCACGTCGAAGGTCGGCTTCTGCGACGTGATGCTGAGCGCGCCGCCGACGGTATTCTTGCCCCACAGCGTGCCCTGCGGGCCGCGCAGCACTTCGATGCGATCGAGGTCGAACAGCGGGAAGCCCTGCCCGAACACGCTGTTGATGTAGACGTCGTCGAAGTACACGCCGATCGGGCTCAGCGACAGGTCCGACGGATCGTTGCTGCCGACGCCGCGCAGGAACCAGCGCGGCCGCTCGCGGCCTTCGGTCGACTGGCCGGTGAAGTTCGGCACATATTTCGTGACGTCGTTCACCACGCGCAGCTCGTTGTTCTTGATCGTGTCCCCGCTCAGCGCGCTCACCGCGACCGGCACGTCCTGGATGCTCTCCTTGCGCCGGCGCGCGGTCACCGTCACCGTGCCGAGATTCGTTTCGCGTGCGGCCGTGCCGCGGGTCGCACGGGCGGCCTTCGGCGCTGCCGCGGCGGCATCGTCCGCGCCCTGTTGCGCCGGCTTCGCGTCCGGCGCCGCCGTCACCGCGCCATCTTCCGCCCAGGCGGGCAACGATACGGCTGCACCCGTCAGCAGCCCCCCCAGCGCGGTGACGATTAGTTTTTTCCTGAACATCGATGAGTCATCCTGTTTGATCGGTTGAACGCACGTGCGTGCGCGACGCACGGGTGATCTATTGCAATTCGGATGCCAGCATCGAGAGGCCCGTCGCACGGGGCTTCCGGCATGCAGGTGGCGCAGGTGTTGCTGCATGCGCATCTGTGACGGGAAGCAAACTGCTTGTCACGCAACACCCGATGAGGGTCGTCAGGAGAGCTTTGCAGTCATGGGCCGCGATGCGTCGCGCCGCTTCGTTGCGACGCGTAATGCGAACGTAACGAGCACGACGACGGGCAGCCAGCACAGAAACACGCCCGGCAACCCGACAACCGGCACGAGCGCGCTGCCGGCCAGCGGGCCGCAGAACGCGCCCGTCATCGACGCGAGGTTGTAGAGGCTCGACACCTGGCTCTTGTCGGCCGGGTGACGGCCGAGACGCTGCATGTTGACGAGATGCAGCAGCGACGACCCGGCGCACAGCGCGGCGAGCCCCACGCCGACGACCCATGCGTCATGGGCGAGACCCAGCGCGAGCAATCCGGCCACGGCGCCGGCAAGACTGAGCGCGTGGCAGCGGCGCGCGGTCATCCGCTGCGCGACATGCCCGAGCCCGAACAGCGCGATCACCGCGACGACGCCCTGCAGCGTCAGCAGCGCGACGGCTTTCGTTTGCGACAGCCCGAGCGACTGGATCGCCAGCACCACCGTATACGCACCGGCGAGCGAACGGGTCGCGCTGTTCACGGCTTCCAGCACGAGCTGCTCGCGCACGTCGTGACTCCACGCGAGCGCCAGCAACGCGCGCAGGCCACCGGGTTCAGGCGGCACACCGCGCGCCGCGGGCTCCGCATCGCCGAGCAGCGTCCGGCTGAACAGCGCCATGCCCGCGAAACTCGCCGATGCCGCGCAGAACGTCGCGACCGCGCCATGCGCGCCGAGCAGCCCGCTCGCGAGCCACGGCCCGACCATGCCGGACCCGACCGACATCGCCGCACGGTACCAGCCGGCGCGTGCGAGGCCGATCTGCGCGAGACGCGCGAGGAACACGCCGTTGATCGACACGATCCGGAACGGGATGCACAGCCCGATCAACACTTGCGTGAGCGCGATCAGCGACCATGCGCCGGTAAACGGCACGACGAGATTGAGCAGCATCGGCCCCATGCTCGCGACGAAGTACACGCGCCGCGCGCCGTAGCGGGCGACGAGCAGCCCGGCCGGCAGCGTCATCAGCGCGATGCCGAGCGGCTCCATCGCCGCGATGATCCCGAGCCGTGCGCTGTCGACGCCGAGCGCGAGCGCGTACAGCGTCGTCGCGAGCTGCGCCATGCTGATCGTCGTGCCGCTCGCGAGCGCCAGCAGCATGAAGCCGCCGGTGAAGCGCTCGCGCCGCCATGCGTCGGCGACGCGTGCCGATGCGCTCACCGCGCGGCGTCGCGAGACCGCGTCGCGATGCCGTCGAGCGCGCGCCGGTCGATCCACGCGCGCACGTCGAAGTCGGCCGGCAGGAAGCGCCATTCGACGAGGAAGCGCTTGAAATCGTCGAGCGCGGCGATCGACGCTTCGTCGAGATCCGTGCGCAGCCGCCGGTGCACGTCCGCGCCGTACGCGAGCCTCAGCCAGTCATGGCCCGATCCCGTCTCGCGGCCGAGATAGCCGAGCACGTCCTGCTCGTGCTCGCGCGCCCAGCCTTCGACACCGGTCACGCGCGCGAGGAAGCGGCTGACGATGTCGGGATGCCGGTCGAGCGTCGACGCATTGACGGTCAGCGGCCGCGGCGACCCGTTGTTGATGCGGATCTGCGGATCGGGATGAAAACCGATGTCGACGACCGCCTGCGCGCCGATCAGGTGCGCGGTTTCGAGCCCGAGCGAGCCCTTCACGTAGATCGCGTCGACCTCGCCGCGCACGAGCGCGGCCGCTTCGGCCGCGTAGAGCCGGCGGCTCGACAGGCTCGCGGGATGGCTGAAGGCCGCGTCGCGCGTCGCCGGTGTCGACACCGGTGCGCGCAGGTTCGACGCGGGCACGTCGACCCATTCGACGTCGGCGGGGCCGAGCCCGTCGAGCGACAGCGCGCTGACGAAGCCGCGCAGCGCTGCCGCGCGGAAGATGTCGATGCGCTCGCCGTCGCGGCGCGGCAGGCCGATGCGGCGCCCGCGCAGGTCCTTCGGCCGCTTCAGGCCGCTTTCCGGCAGCGCGACGATCGCCTGCGCCTCGTCGACCCAGGTCAGCGCGACCACGCGCGTGTCGGCGCCGGCCGCGCGCGCCCACAGCGCGGGAATGCTGCCGCCCTGCCGGAATGCGTTGTCGAGCGAATGATCGACGTGCGCGTGATGCAGTGCCGCGTGCTGGCTCTCCTGCAACGCGCGCACGGTGATGCCGTCGCCGGCGAATTCGCTGTCGAGCCAGCCGAGATGCGCGGCGATGCCGAGCGGCGTCGGCACCGGACAGCGTGTGTACCAGATCGACTGGACGTTGGAGGAAGCCGTGATGCTCATGGATGCGTTCTTGGACAGAGTCGTGAACCGCGCGTCAGCCGCGCGGCGCGGTGAGCACCGACAGCCGCGTGATGCCCACATGCTCGATCGCGGCCATCAGCTTCGCGACCGTGCCGTACGGCACGTGCTCGTCAGCCTGCAGGTCGAGCGCGACGTCGGGCCGGCCGGCCTTCAGCGCGGCCAGCTCGGCCGGCACGGCGGCGAGCGCGACCGCCCGCTTGTCGAGATACACGACGCCCTTGTCGTCGACGCTCACGGTGACGTTCGGCTTGCGATCGGCCGGCGCCGTGGCGACGGTGTTCGGCAGATTCACGTGCACCGCGTTGTTCAGCAGCGGGGCCGTGACG
Organism: Burkholderia sp. AU6039; assembly: GCF_002223365.1. NCBI lineage: Bacteria > Pseudomonadati > Pseudomonadota > Betaproteobacteria > Burkholderiales > Burkholderiaceae > Burkholderia > Burkholderia sp. AU6039. Next base: position 535,172 of record NZ_NKFK01000005.1, on the reverse strand, counting down.
ATGAAGGCGACGAGCAGCACGAGCATCACGTCGACGAGCGGCGTGATGTTGATTTCGCTGAGCACGTCGTCGTTGTCGGAGGAATAGGAGAAGGCCATTATGCGAAGGCCTCCTGACGGGTGTCGCCGGCACGGCGTGCCGGCGCGGGCGCGGCGGCGGCGGCCGGCACGCGGAAGCCGGCCTTCTGCGCGAGCGTGACGAAATCGGTGGCGAACGCGTCGAGGTCGGCCGACGCGGCCTTCACGCGGCGCACGAAGAAGTTGTACGCGAGCACGGCTGGCACGGCGACAGCGATGCCGATCCCGGTCGCGACGAGCGCCTCGCCGATCGGCCCGGCCACGACGTCGATGCTCGCCGACGCGCTGTGCGTGATCGCGGTCAGCGCATGGATGATGCCGAATACGGTGCCGAACAGGCCGACGAACGGCGCGGTGCTGCCGATCGACGCGAGCACCGCCAGCCCCGCCTCCTCGCGCCGGCGCGCGTTGTGGATCTGCTGCCGGAGATGCCGTTCGAGCAGGTCGTGGCGGCTCCAGCTGTGTTCGAGGTCATGCGCGCTGCTCTCGTCGGCGCGCCGCAGCGCGTCGAAGCCCGTCGCGGCGAGTTCGCCCACCGGGCTGTTCGCGCCGTCGAGCGCGGCCGCCTCGTGGAAGCTGTTCGCCGCCCAGAACGCGCTGACGTAGCGCCGGTTGCGCGCGCTCGCCCGCAGGCTCTGGATCGCCTTCACGACGATCAGCGTCCACGTGACGACGGAGAAGACGACGAGCAGCCAGAGCGCGCCCTGGACGATGAAGGTGGTCGGAATACCGTTCATGATGTGAGTTCCTTTGAAAATGTGGCGGGCTGCCCGGCGGGTCAGCCCAGCTTGAAATCGATCGGCACGTTGACCCAGCCGTCGACCGCTTCGTCGCCGCGCTTCGCGGGCACGAACGTCCAGCGCTTCACGGCGGCCACCGCCGCCGTGTCGAGCATGCGGCGGCCACTGCTCGTGCGGACCTCGACGGAATCGGGTGAGCCGTTCGCGAGCACGTGCACGCGCAGCACGACGCGCCCTTCCCAGCCCTGGTCCTGCGCGAACGCCGGATAGTCGGGCGCCGGGTTGCGCAGGTACGCCGCGTCGCCGATCGGTGCGGTTTCGCGCACCGGTGCGGCAGGCGCGGCCGGCGCGGGAGCCGGCGTGGCGGGCGCGGCGGCGGCCGGTGCCGCCGTCGCGGGGGCCGCCTCGCGGGTGACTTGCGGCGCGGCAGCGGGCGCAGGCGCCGGATGCGCGACGACCGCACGCGGCTTCGGCGGGGTCGGCGCCTGCTTCAGCGGCTTCGGCGGCACTGCCGGCGGCGGCGGATGCGCGGCCTGCGGCAACGGTTCGGGCGGCCGCATCAGTTCGACCGTCATCGGCTGCGGCCGCGGCGGCTGCACGGGCGGCGCGGCAGGTGTGCGCGCGGCCAGCAACGCGACACCTGCATGCAGCGCCGTGACGGCGAGCGCAATCGCACCCGTGACGCGCCACGCGCCCGGCTTCGCCTTCGGCGCATCCGGCCGTGCCGACGGCGAAGCGGATGGCGGCCGCACCGCCGCCGCCGTCCTGCCCGTATCCGCACGCGGCGCAGCACGCGCCGCATGCCGGCGCGCCGGCGGCACGCCGTATTCGATCGTCAGACCTGTCATGCTCGACTCCTTGCAATGACGCGCCGCGGCGCGCTATGCGACCCACGCATGGCGTTGCCGGTCGATGCGCGTGAACGGCGCCGGGTCGATCCACGCGCGCGCATCGAAATCCTGTTCGAGAAAGCCCCATTCGACGAGGAAATCCTTGAACGCGACCAGCCCGTCGATCGACGTCTGCGCGAGCCCCGTCTCCAGATGGCGGTGCACGTCCGCGCCGTACGCATAGCGCACCCACTCGTCGGATGCGCGCGTCTCGCGGCCGATATACGCAACCGTCTCCGCCGGATGGCGCGCGGCCCAGTCGCCCGCTCCCACCACCACCGACAGGAAGCGGCTCACGAGATCGGGGCGCGCGTCGATCAGCGCGCGGTCGACGGTCAGCGTGCGCGGCGTGCCGTTGCCGATCCGCACGAGCGGATCGGGGTGCGCGCCGAGATCGATGACGACCTGCGCATCGATCAGATGCACGGTCTCGAGCCCTTCGACGCCTTTCACGAACACCGCGTCGACTTCGCCACGCACGAGCGCCGCGATCTCGATCCCGTACTCGTGCGGGCCGCGCGCAAACGATGCGGGCCCGGTGCGACGTTCACGTTCGTCGGGCAGGTCGACCCATTCGGCGTCGCCGTGCCCGAGCCCTTCCAGTTCGAGCGCGCTCAGGAAGCCTTTCAGCGCGGCCGCCCGCCAGAAGTCGATGCTGATCGGATGGCGCGGCAACCCGAGCCGCCGGCCGCGCAGATCGCGCACCGAGCGAATGCCGCGATCGGGCAGCGTGACGATCGCCTGGAATTCGTTGGTCCACGACAGGCCGATCACGCGCGTATCGGCGCCGCGTGCCCGCGCCCACAGCGCCGGAATGTTGCCGCCCTGCCGGAACGAGTGCGGCAGGCTGTGATCGAAATGCGATTCGCGCTTGCCGGCATCGGCCGTCTCCTGCAGCGAATTCAGCGTGATGCCGTCCGGCCCGAACTCCTCGTCGAACCAGCCGCGGTGCACGGCGATGCCGAGCGCGGTCGGCACCGGGCAGCGCGTGTACCAGAGTGCGTCGCAGGCCGTGGCCTGCGCAGCGAGTGTCGTCATGGTGGATGTCCTTGTCGATGTCGTTGGATGGCGCGGCAATGCCGTCGCGTTCATGCGCCGGCCACGCGCAGCGCCGCCTGCGTGCCGCGCGCGTTCAGCGCACCGTCGACGAGCGGCAGCACTTCCTCGCCCACGCGGTACGCCTCCTCGAGATGCGGGTTGCTGGCGAGAATGAACGTCGACACACCGATGTCGACGTATTCCGCGAGCCGCTCGGCCACCTGCTCGTGGCTGCCGACGATCACGCAGCCGGGGCCGCCGCGAATCTGCGACATCCCGGCCCACAGGTTCGGGCCGACGATCAGGTCGTCGAAGTGCTGCGTGTTGCCCTGGTGCAGCGCGAACTGGCGTTTCGCGCCGACCGACTCCGACGATTCGCCGCGCCCGCCGAAGCCGCCGCGCGTCACGTCGCCCACCGTCGCGAACATCTGCCGCAACTCGGCCCACGCCTGCTCCTCGGTCTCGCGCGCCAGGATGTCGATGCGCATGCCGAAGCGCAGGTCGCGCTCGGCGTTCTGGCGGTCAAGCGCGCGGCGCGCCGCATCGATCACTTCCTTCTGCTTCGCGAGCGGCTCGCCCCAGCTCAGGTGCACGTCGCCGTGCTTCGCGGCGACCGCGAGCGCGGCGTCGCTCGCGCCGGCCAGGTAGATGCGCGGCGGCTTCTGGCCGCTCAGCGGCGGCAGCAGGCCGCCGGCTTCGACGCGGTAGAAGCGGCCGTCGAACGTGAACGGTTCGCCGGCCGCGACGCCCTTCACGACATCGAGGAATTCGTCGGTGCGCGCATAGCGGCTGTCGTGATCGATGAAGTCGCCGTACGCACGCTGGTCGGGGCCGCCGCCGCCCGTGACGACGTTCCACTCGACGCGCCCGCGGCTGATCCGCTGCAGGCTCGCGGCCATCTGCGCCGCATAGACCGGATGCACGAAATGCGGCTGCAGCGCGATCAGGAGCCGCAACCGGCGCGTCTCGCGCGCCAGCGCGGCCGCCACGACCCACGGTTCCTCGGTGAAGCGAAAGATCGGAATCAGCGCGCCGTGGAAGCCGGCGATATCGGCCGCGCGCGCGACCTGCGACAGATAGTCGATGTAGCCGAAATCGTCGTCGTCGACTTTCGGCGCGACGCGCGATGCGCGCTGGCGGTTCCATTCGCCGCGCGTATGCAGGTCGTGTGCGCGCCGGCCGTCGCCATGCATCGGCAGGCGCCACAGAAATTCAACAGCCATCGGAGTTCTCCTGGTCGGGCCATTCGGATTGCGTGCGGCATCGGCGTGCCGCGCGAGTGCTGCGCTGTAAAGCACGCGGTGTGCCAACGCGCTCGCCGCTGCGCGAACGTGGTCGCCGGCGATCCCGCGCCGTGCCTTGCATACCGGGCGTCAGCGGCAATCGGATCGCAGCCGCTCGCAGTCGCCCATGCCGTCACGACACGCCCGTCTCGCGCTGCTGCACCGCCCCCACTGCTGCTGCGCGTGCAACAGCAACCGACGCGACTGTTGCTGGCGCAACAGGCCCTGCATCGGTACGCGCACCGCTCCTCCCGCGCGATGCCCGCGCCGCGTGCGGCCGCGCCGTTTCCATTCACTGGCCCGGAACTTGCAACGTTGACCGGCCCGCGCGTGCGACACCGACACCGTGCGCGACCGGGCTTCAACCATGCTTACGCAGAGAGGGAATCTCACCCATGACAGACAGGCCCGATTCGTCATCGGACAAGCAGCAGACGTTCTGGTACGCCCGGTCGCCCGTGCCGACCCCGCTCGGCATCGCCGTGCATCTCGGCTGGCTCAACGGCGAGACGTCGGCCGACGGCGTCGCGATCCGCTCGCCGCGCGGCGCCACGCGGCACGACGTGTCGTCGATCAGCGATCACACGCTCGCGCAGTCGTTCCGCCAGGGCGGCAGCATCCCCGCGATGTGGGCGCGCTCGAACGGCGCGAACACGCGCGTGATCGGGCTGTCGTGGGTCGACGAATCGCAGTTGATCCTCGCGCGGCCCGAGTCGGGCATCCGCTCGGTGAAGGCCTTGCGCGGGCGCCGCATCGCGATCCCGAGCCGCCCCGACGACCGCATCGACATCTTTCGCGCGTCGGCGCTGCGCGGCTTCGTCAACGCGTTGAGCCTCGACGGGCTGACCACGCGCGACGTCGAACTCGTCGACGTGCGCGCCCGCACGCTGCAGGCCGTCGGGCCGGCGCGCGCGGCGGACCTGTTCGCGTCGCCACACGGTTTCTCGAGCCGCGCGCTGTACGCGGCCGAAGCCGGCGCGCTGCTGCGCGGCGAGGTCGACGCGATCTACGTGAAGGGCTCGACCGGCCTCGAGATCGCGCAGCTGATCGGCGCGCACGTCGTGATCGACATCGGCTTTCATCCGGAGCGAGCGATCCGCAACAACAACGGCACGCCGCGCCCGTTGACCGTCAACGCGGACGTGCTCGCGAATCATCCGGACATCGTCGCCGGCTTCCTGAAGCTCGTGGTCGCGGCCGGCGACTGGGCCGGCACGCATCCCGACGAAACCGCGCTCTACGTGGCCGGCGAAACCGCGTCGTCGATCGACTGGGTCCGCGCCGCGTACGGCAACCAGCTGCACCGGCACCTCGGCGTCAATCTCGACGACGAATCGGTTGCCGCGCTCGACGACTTCAAGACGTTCCTGCACGACCACGGCTTTCTCGAAGCCGACTTCGACGTCGCCGACTGGATCGACCCGCGGCCGCTCGCCGACGTGCTGCGGCCGTCGCTGCAGAAGCGCGCGTGAGCCCCTTTTCCGCCTACCGTTCCGAACCATCATGAAACACACGCTCTCCCTCGCCGCGCTGCGCCGCCCGCTGCGCGCGCTGTTCGCCGCGCTGCCGTTCGTCGCGGCATCGCTCGCCGCACCGGCCGCGCATGCGGACGACGCGCCCAAGGTCGTGCGAATCGCCGCCGTCGCCTATTCGAGCGGCGGCAAGACGCAGTACGCGGGCGCGTCGGCACTGATCGACGCCGACAAGTCGCTCGAGAAGGCGCTCGCCGCGCGGCACGTGAAGCTGCAATGGGTGCCCGTGTCGACCGCGGCGGTCGGCACGCTCGTGAACGAAGCGTTCACGAACGGCAGCATCGATTTCGCCGGCTACGGCGACCTGCCGTCGGTCGTCGTCAACGCGTCGGGCACCCATACGCGGCTGATCGTGCCGGGCGGTGTCGGCAGCAACACGTATCTCGTCGTGCCGGCCGGCTCGACCGCGAAGTCGATCGTCGACCTGAAAGGCAAGCGCATCGCGCTCAATCGCGGCCGGCCGTGGGAAGTCCCGTTCAGCAAGCTGCTCGCCGAGAACGGGCTGAAGCTGTCCGACTTCAAGATCTACAACCTCGACCCGCAGGCCGGCGCGGCGGCCGTCGCGGCCGGCCGCGTCGACGGCTTCTTCACGCTGTCCGACGCGTATTCGCTCGTCGACAAGAACGTCGGCAAGATCATCTGGTCGACCAAGACCGCGCCCGACGACTGGAAGATGCGCGCGGAACTGTGGGCGTCCGACGATTTCGTGCGGCGCTACCCGGACATCACGCAGCTCGTCGCGACCGCCTACGTGCGTGCCGCGCACTGGATCTCGCAGCCGCAGAACCGCGACGCGTACGTGAAGATCCTGAGCGCGTCCGGCCAGCCGGAAAGCATCGTGCGCCGCGAATACGCGGATGAGGCGACACCGTGGAAGGACCAATGGGCGCCGCTCTTCACGCCCGCGCTGACCGGCCACTACCGCGACGTCATCGCGTACAGCCGCCAGGCCGGCCTGACGTCCACGCCGGTCGACGTGAACGCGCTGCTCGCGCCGACGTTCGTGTCGACCGCGCTCAAGCAGCTCGGGCTCGACGGCTACTGGCGCACCGACGCGGCGCGCGTCGCGAGCCGCTGATGCCGATGCATGCCCTCGCGTCGACCGGCGCACGCGCGCTCCGCCTGCCCGGACTCGCACGGCTCGGCGGCATCGCGCTGTGGTGGGCCACGCCCGTCGCATTCGTCGCGCTGTGGTGGCTCGCGAGCGCGCAGCGCTGGTTTCCGCCGCAGCTCGTCGTACCGCCCGAGCGGCTTGCGGCAACGCTGCGCACGCTGCTCGACACCGGCGAACTGCGCGACAACCTGCTGATCACGCTGCATCGCCTCGCGCTCGGCTTCGCGATCGGCGCGACCGGCGGTGCCGCGTTCGGCATCCTGCTGGCGCGCAGCCGGTTGTTCGCCGATTACCTGCGGCCGACGTTCGACCTGCTGCGGCAAGTGCCGACGCTCACGCTGATTCCGCTGCTGATCCTGTTGATCGGCGTCGACGAGCCGCTGAAGCTCGTCGTCGTCGGCAAGGCCGTGTTCTTTCCGGTCGCGCTGGCCGCGTACACCGGCGTGCACGACGCGCCGCGCGATCTCGTCGAGATGGCGCGGCACTATGGGCTCGGCCGCTTCGCGCTGCTGCGCGACGTGCTGCTGCCGGCCGCGTTGCCGCCGCTGCTGACCGGCGTGCGGATCGCGCTCGCGCGCGCGTGGCTCGCGCTCGTCGCGGTCGAGCTGCTCAGCGCCGACAGCGGAATCGGCCAGATGATGGAACTGGCGCGGCAGATGCTGCGCCTCGACGTCGTGCTCATCGACGTCGCGGTGATCGGGCTGATCGGCTTCGCGATCGACCGGTCGATCGCGCTCGTGCAACGCTACGCATTGCGCTGGCAGACGCCCGCGCGCTGAACGAACAGGTATCCGAATGACCCGCGCCATCCCCTCATTCTCGTTCGCCGCGCTGCGCCGTCGTGCGCGCGGCCTCGTCGTGCCGGCCCTGCTGGTCGCCGCCTGGCAATCCGCGTCGTCCGGTGACGCGGCCCATCAATACGCGTTCGTGCCGTTGCAGCAGGTGGACGCCGCGCTCGTCGAACTCGCGCGCAGCGGCGAACTCGCCACCGATCTCGGCGCGAGCCTGCGCCGCACGACGCTCGGCCTCGCGGCCGGCGTCGCGTTCGGGCTCGTGTTCGGCGCGGCGATGGCGCGCTCGACGCTCGCGCGCAAGCTCGGCGAGCCGGCGTTCCAGGCGCTGCGCTATGTGCCGCTGCTCGGGCTGATTCCGCTGCTGAGCCTGTGGGCCGGCACCGGCGAATTCGCGAAGGTGTTCATCATCGCGCTCGCCGCGTTCTACCCGATGACCACCGCCAGCTTCGACGGGCTGCGCCGCGTCGATCCGCGCTACGTCGAACTCGCGCAGTCGTATCGCCTGACGCGCATCGGCCTGTGGCGCGACGTGCTGATTCCGGGCGCGCTGCCCGACCTGTTCGCGGGCGTGCTGCAGGCCGTGCCGTTCGCATGGATCACCGCGACCAGCAGCGAGCTGCTGTTCAACGCGGGTGCGGGTGTCGGCAGCCTGATGCAGAACGCGCAGGCCGGCGCACGTGCCGACGTGTTGCTGGTCTGCGTGCTGGGCGTGACGGCGCTTGCCGTCGGCATGAGTGCGCTATGCGAGCGAATCGCGCAGCGCGCGCTGCGCTGGCGCGATCACGCCTGACGGCGCAGCCGCGCGTCGGCGTCGGCGTCGCCCGCGTCGCGCGGCTTCAGGATGCCGAGCTGCGCGAGCCGCGCGCGCACGATGTTGCGCGACTGGTCGAGCAGGCGCGACATGCGCAGCTGGTTGTGGTCGCTGTAGTCGAACACGCTGCGGTAGACGGTGTCCTCGATGTGCTGCCACAGCGCCGGCGTGCCGAGATCCAGCAGTTCGATCACCGCGTGGCGCAGCGCATCGGTCGCCTCGGCCACGTCGCGCGCACGGCGCGGTGGTGCCGCCGCCGTGCTGCGCGGATCACCGGCATCGGGCGCCAGCGACAGCGCGGAAAACTGCAGGTCGCCTACATCGATCGCGCCGCCCGCGCAGATCAGCACCGCGTGGTGGATCACGTTCTCGAGTTCGCGGATGTTGCCGGGCCATGCGTGCGCATGCAGCCGGGCGCGCGCGGCGTCCGTCAGCGTCGGCGCGGCCACGCGCAGCCGCTTCGCGTAGGTGTCGATGAAGTGCTCGATCAGCGGCGCGATGTCGCCGGGCCGCTCGCGCAGCGGCAACAGGCTCAGCTTCACGACGTTGAGCCGGTAGTACAGATCCTCGCGGAAATTGCCCGCGCGCACCGCGGCTTCGAGATTCACGTTGGTGGCCGCGACGAGCCGCACGTCGATCTTCACGGTCTTGCGCGAGCCGACCGGCGTCACCTCGCGCTCCTGCAGCACGCGCAGCAGCTTCACCTGCGCGGACAGCGGCAGGTCGCCCACCTCGTCGAGAAACAGCGTGCCGCGATTCGCGGATTCGAACCAGCCGGGCTGGCTGTTGATCGCGCCGGTGAACGCGCCGCGCTCGTGGCCGAACAGCTCGCTCTCGATCAGCGTCTCGGAGAACGCGCCGCAGTTGACCGCGACGAACGGGCCGTCGTGGCGCTCGCTCAGCGAGTGCACGAGGCGCGCGATCAGCTCCTTGCCGGTGCCGCTCTCGCCGGTGACGAGCACGGTCGCGTCGCTGGGCGCGACGAGCTGGATGCGCTCGAGCAGCACCCGCGATTTGGGATCGTCGAACGTCAGCGCCTTCGCACGAATCGTGATCGCATGCGAAGTCGGGTCCGGCAAGCTGAAGATGGCCATGGCACGACCGGCGTGTTGAACGGGGAAGGCTCGACGATAGCAAGGCGCGCGCCGGCCACGAACCAATTCATCGAGCTATCGGTATGACGACGGCCGGATTGCGCCGGCCGCGGCACGAGGTCACGCGAGACCGGTCATCTTCCATTGCTGCTCGAGCGCGCCCGGCCCGAACTCGAGCGAGCCGCCGAGCGGTTCCGCGAGCGCCTGGAAATACGCGGCTTCCTCGAGAATCAGGATGTACTTCGACACGTCGAGGATCGATTTGCCCCAGAACGTCGCACCGCCATTCGCCTCGATGATCGCCGGCACCTCGGGGTCGCGGCGGATCGTGTCCACGATGAAGCGCGGCTCGCCGGGGCGACGATCGACGTACACCGGAATCTCGCGGGCGCGCGTGTAGCGCGCGGCCGGCGCATAGCGGATCGGCAGCGGGCGATGCGCGCTCGCCCACGCACCGAGGTACGGGCCATGCACGTGGATCACGACGCCGACTTCCGGCGCCTCGCGGAACACGTCCGCATAGCGCGGCCCGTTGCCGCCCGCGCGCGCGTCGCCGTGCAGCACGTCGCCGTCGAACGTCACGACGACGGGCTGGATCTCCTGCGACGCGGCCCACGGGCTCGGCGCCGACAGCGCGACGATGAGTTCCGTGCCCGGCACGCGCTGGAACGCCTGGAACGTGTTGGTCGCGGACAGCGTGCGCGTGTCCTTCAGCACGCGCTCGGCCTGCGTGAATTCGCGCGTGGCGCGCTCGACGAATGCCACGAGTTCGCCGCTGTCGATGGTTGAGGTGACTGGCATGAGGACGGGTTCCTTGATCGGATGGACGGATGGGCTCGCGTCGCGATGTCGTAACACCGCGACGCACGGCCACTGGATCAGCAGCATTCGTGCCAGCCGGGCAGGCATGCGCCGAAGGCCCGTGCCACGGTGCGTGTGCGCCTGGCACGACGCGCGCCGTGCGATCCACGCGTGCGCCTCTGTTGCGGGAGCAACAGCCTGCCGGCCCGGATTGCTGCGCGACGCGCAGCCGCCGAAAGCGTGCGCGGCTCGCCGTACGGCGCAGCGGCCCGTCGTGTCTCGCGCCACGCGCCCAACGGCTGCGCTGGTTCGAAACTTGCGTCGTGGTCGGCCCGCGCCACACGCTGTCCGGCGCGCCCGATCCGACTTCACCGACACCCATCCGACCATGACGCTCCTCCCCCTGCGCGGCTACGCCGCACGCACGCTGCTGGCTTCGGCGCTCGCCGTCTCGTCTCTCCTCTCGCATGCAGCTTCCCCCGGCCGCGTGCCTGCGCCCGATCCGTTGCAAGGCGACGGCCGCGTGTCCGCGTTCTACACATGGGACCGCGACATTCCGGCGACGCCCGGCGTGCTGTTGCGCACCGAGCCGCTGCCGGCGACGCTCGGGCTCGCGAGCGCCGGCCGCCAGCTGCGCATCCTGTATGCATCGACCGACGGCGTCGGCGGCCGCACGCCGATCGCCGTGTCGGGCGCGCTGTTCGTGCCGCGCGGCACGCCGCCGGCCGGCGGCTGGCCGATCGTCGCGTGGGCGCACGGCACGTTCGGGATGGCCGACATCTGCGCGCCGTCGTGGTTCGGCCGCTCGTATCGCGACGTGCGCTACCTGAACGCGTGGCTTCAGCAAGGGTTCGCGGTCGTCGCGACCGACTACCAGGGGCTCGGCACGCCCGGCCCGAATCCGCAGCTCAACAACCGCTCGAACAGCTACACGCTGCTCGACAGCGTGCGCGCGGTGCTCCGCGGCGTGCCGGGCCTCGCGAACGAGGTCGTGCTCGTCGGCCAGTCGCAAGGCGGCTCGGCCGTGTTCGCGGCGGCCGGCTACGCACCCACCTATGCGCCCGAACTCGCGATCCGCGCGACCGTTGCCACCGGCACGATCTACAACGCGTCGCCCGCCACGCTCGCGTCGCTGCCGAAGTTCGAGAGCGCGTACCGGCGCGATCCCGAGCGCGTCGATCCGACGCTCGCGTACCAGTTCTATTCGGTGCTCTCCGCGCAGCAGATCGACCCGTCGCTGCGCGCGGACGACGTGCTGACCGACCAGGCATTGCCGATCCTCGAACAGTCGCGCATCAGTTGCCTTGCATCGCTCGAGGACGACGCGGCGCTCGCGCACCTCACGCACGCGAACACCGTGAAGCCCGGCGGCGATGCACGGCTGAAGGCCTGGTGGGACGAATACCTGAAATACCCGACGCTGAAGATCGCCACGCCCGTCTTCATCGGCGCGGGCGCGGACGACGGGCTCGCGCCGCTCGAACTCGCGCTTGCGAAGGATGCGTGCACGGCCGGCACGACGGTCGAGGCGCACCTGTATGCGGGCCGCGAACACAACGGCACCGTGAACGCGTCGCTCGCCGATTCGATTCCGTTCGTGAAGCGCGTGCTCGCCGGCGAGACGATCCGCCCGGTCTGCACACCCGCCGCCCAGCAGGCCGTTTCGCAATAGCGGAGGCAACGTGCTTTTGCACGACGGCGCGAATGCATTTCGGAATCCGTTATTGGATCGCGCCGCCGCGCATTTTTATACTCGTCAGCACTCTCTGTTAAAGAGTGCCAGCCCAATTCAACAGATCAGCACAGGACGAACCAATGAGCCTACGCCCCTTGCACGACCGCGTGATCGTGAAACGACTCGACCAGGAAACCACCACCGCATCGGGCATCGTGATCCCCGACAGCGCGGCGGAAAAGCCCGACCAGGGTGAAGTGATCGCCGTCGGCCCCGGCCGCAAGGATACGGACGGCCAGCGCATCGTGCCCGACCTGCAGGTCGGCGAGCGCGTGCTGTTCGGCAAGTACGCGGGCCAGGCCGTCAAGGTGGACGGCAACGAGTTTCTCGTGCTGCGCGAAGAAGACATCGTCGCGGTCGTCAATCAATAACGGAGCGCAATCATGGCAGCGAAGGAAATCATTTTCAGCGACGTCGCACGGGCGAAGCTGACGGAAGGCGTGAACATTCTCGCGAACGCGGTAAAGGTCACGCTCGGGCCGAAGGGCCGCAACGTCGTGCTCGAACGCAGCTTCGGCGCGCCGGTCGTCACGAAGGACGGCGTATCGGTCGCGAAGGAAATCGAACTCGCGGACAAGCTGCAGAACATCGGCGCGCAGCTCGTGAAGGAAGTCGCGTCGCGCACGAGCGACGCCGCCGGCGACGGCACCACGACGGCCACCGTGCTCGCGCAGGCAATCGTGCGTGAAGGCCAGAAATACGTCGCGGCCGGGCTCAACCCGCTCGACCTGAAGCGCGGCATCGACAAGGCCGTCGCGGCGGCCGTCGACGAGCTGAAGAAGATCAGCCGCCCGACCACCACGAGCAAGGAGATCGCGCAGGTCGCGACGATCTCCGCGAACGGTGAGGAATCGATCGGCCAGCGCATTGCGGAAGCGATCGACCGTGTCGGCAAGGAAGGCGTGATCACCGTCGAGGACGGCAAGTCGCTCGCGGACGAGCTCGACGTGGTCGAAGGGCTGCAGTTCGATCGCGGCTACCTGTCGCCGTACTTCATCAACAACCCGGACAAGCAGATCGCCGAGATCGAAAGCCCGTACATCCTGCTGCACGACAAGAAGATCTCGAACATCCGCGACCTGCTGCCGGTGCTCGAACAGGTCGCGAAGTCGGGCCGGCCGCTGCTGATCATCGCGGAAGACGTCGAAGGCGAAGCGCTCGCGACGCTGGTCGTGAACAACATCCGCGGCATCCTGAAGACGGTCGCCGTGAAGGCGCCGGGCTTCGGCGACCGCCGCAAGGCGCTGCTCGAGGACATCGCGATCCTCACCGGCGGGCAGGTGATCGCCGAGGAAACGGGCCTCACGCTCGAGAAGGCGACGCTGGCCGAACTCGGCCAGGCGAAGCGCATCGAGGTCGGCAAGGAAAACACGACCGTGATCGACGGCGCGGGCGATGCGAAGAACATCGAGGCGCGCGTGAAGCAGATCCGCGTGCAGATCGACGAAGCCACGTCGGACTACGACCGTGAAAAACTGCAGGAACGTGTCGCGAAGCTCGCGGGCGGCGTGGCGGTGATCAAGGTCGGCGGGGCCACCGAGATCGAAGTGAAGGAGAAGAAGGACCGCGTCGACGACGCGCTGCACGCGACGCGCGCGGCCGTCGAGGAAGGCATCGTGCCGGGCGGCGGCGTCGCGCTGATCCGCGTGCGGCAGGCGATCCGCGAGCTGCAGGGCGTGAACGCCGACCAGAACGCGGGCATCAAGATCGTGCTGCGCGCGCTCGAGGAACCGCTGCGCCAGATCGTCACGAACGCGGGCGAGGAAGCGAGCGTCGTCGTCGCGAAGGTGGCCGAAGGCTCGGGCAACTTCGGGTACAACGCGCAGACGGGTGAATACGGCGACCTCGTCGAATCGGGCGTGCTCGATCCGACCAAGGTCACGCGCACGGCGCTGCAGAACGCGGCGTCGGTTGCGGGGCTGCTGTTGACGACCGATGCGACCGTGTTCGAGGCGCCGAAGGACGCGGCACCGGCGGCGGCGCCGGGCGGCCCGGGTGCGGGTGGGCCGGGGTTTGATTTCTGACGACCCGACGCGTATGCCGGTTCGCCGGCATACGCGCCGTCCTGAATCAATCGGAAACGCGTGGCGACGATAGTCGTCACGCGTTTTTTTGCCTGGTGCGCCGGACCGCACGGACTACACAACCTTTACGACCTTTTTACTTGCGCCCGCGCATGCGTTCACTAGAATGTGTTCGCAATCCATCCCTCACCGAGTAGGCACATGCGCATCCGAAGTCCTCGCCCGCCGAGTTGCTTTTCTGCCTGACCGGCAGGACGCCTGCGTCTCTTTTCCCGAGCCACCGTCCTGCCAGCAGGCGGACGGTGCGCGCCGTAGTCCTTCCCGTGCACGCTTGAACACGACGTCGATGCGTTAGCCGCGCATCGCGCGATGCAAGCGTGTTCGCGCGGAAACTCCCGCCTCACGACGCGCCATCGATCCGCCGCCCCGGCAACGATCGATTGGCATGCCTGCATCATAAATGTCGATCCGATCGCATTGCTTTGCATACCTGATTTAACCAACGGATAGTCCCGATACCGGAGCCCGATCATGTTCGAGATCGACAAGCAGTACACCCGCGAATTCATCCACACCGCGTGCGGCGGCAGCAAACAGGCATTCCTGCCGACGAAGAACGGCAAGGTCGTGGCCGCCTGCCTGCGCACGGACCTCAACCCGCACGCGCCCGACGTGATCCTCTGCGACGGCAGAGCATCCGCGCGGGCGGCCGGCAGGACGCTCGCCGCGCAACGCGATGCGATTCCGGTGTTCATCCGCATCGCCACCGACGCGTACCGCTTCGTCGGCCAGTACGTCGTCAGCGAATCACTCACCGCTCCGCTCGACTGCGCGCCTTACGTGCGCAACAGCAGCTTCACGCCCGGGCAGATCTCGCGCGTGCTCAAGCTCAAGCGTTGTTGACCCGCCTGGCGGGCGCGTCGCGCGCCCAGCCCCGGCCATCTTTCATACAGGAGCCATCATGCTTGGCCTGACGTTCTGGAAACACGTGATCGGTACGCGGACCGATGCAATCCGCGATGACAGGGCGGCTGCACACGACCGGCACCGACGGGTGTCGAGAACGCTCGTGCTGACCAGCGCCGCGGTGGCGTTCGCGGCGATCGCGTTCGGTGCGCCGGTGGTCGGCATTTCGGTGTTTCTGCTGACGACGCTGCCGTTCGTGCTGTCGGGTACCTGAAGCGCTACGTTTCGGGCCCGGTTCCACCGGCAATCGATACACAATTTTAATGCCGGGCCCGCTCGTATCTGACACCGTCTTTACGCGGTTTTGTCTAGGATTTCCCTGTCATCCCGACACGGAGAGATCCGCATGCAAACGCAGCAGGCCGCCGCCGGCGGCCAACCCGACCTTCCCTACCGACGCGGCGGCGCACCGTTCGCGACCCGGCTGGCCGACGCCTGCCCGCCGGACCACATCCTGCTCGACGTACCGGTCGAAAGCGCGATCCAGTTGTTCGACCTCGTCGCGCGCTATGTCGAGCGCAGCAGCGGCGTATCCGCGGAACGGATCAGGACCGAACTGACGAAGCGCGAGCAACTCGGCTCGACCGGCCTCGGCCAGGGCGTCGCAATTCCGCATGCGCGCGTCGCCGGTCTTCGCTCGGCCATCGCGCTGTTCGTCCGCGCGCAGTATCCGTTCACCTTCAACGCGCCAGACCGCAAGCCCGTGCGCGAGTTCATCGTGCTGGTCCTGCCGCAGGAAGACAACCGCGCACATCTCGAACTGCTCGCCGACGCGGCGCGGTGTTTCAGCGAACGCCCGTTCCGGCAGGCATCGCGCGACGCGCTGACGCCCGGCGAGATTCACCAGCTGATGCAACGCACGCCCTGATGCCGCACCCTGCGGCGACAGACACGCCCTTCATCCATTCGAAATCCCATGTTCCCAGACCCTGAAAGTCCCACCCTGACGTCGCGCCGCGTAGCCGGCCTGGCGCGTTCGCTGCCGTTCATGCAGGCCCTGCACGGGCAGACCGTCGTGATCGTCGATGGCGGCGCCGCGAGCGATGCGCGCGCCCGCCAGGCATTCGCGCAGGATGTCGCGCTGCTCGCGCTCACCGGCGTTCGACCGATCGTCGTCCAGGGTGTGCCGGCCGCGGCCGGCACGCAATCGATCCACGCCGTTCACGCGGCGATGGCGGGCGTCAATCATGAACTGGTGCGCCTGATCGGCAGTCACGGCGCCAAGGCGATCGGCATCGACGGGCACGACGGCGGCCTGCTGGTGGCGAGCGCGGATTCCGACCGCGTCGGCACAAGCGCGGTCGCACGGTTCGACGGCACCGCGTTCAACGCGTTTCTCGAGAACGGGCTGGTGCCCGTCGTGATGCCGGTCGCCCCGGACGACGCAGGCCACGATCACCTGCTGCGCGCGGAACGGCTCGGCAGCCTCTTCGCGCAGCGCACCGGCGCCGTCACGCTGGTGATGATGGTCGACGGCACGCTGCTGCGCGAACTTGGCGAACTCGCGGGGCTGTACGGCATCACGGAACTCGAGCACTGGCTCGCCGAGCACCCGGCGGCCACGGCGGCGCCTTGCGTACGGGACGCGCTCGATGCGCTTGCGCACGGCGTGCAGAACGTCCATCTCGCCGATATCGGGCAACCCGAATCGCTGATCGACGAACTGTTGACGGAGGAAGGATCGGGGGTCGTGTTCTGCCGTCGCGGCAACACCGACCTGCTGTCGGAAACCCGCCGCTACTTCGCGGATTCGGCGAGCGTGCTGCGCGACGGCTTCAGCGTCGAGCAGAAGCAGGTCGTGCGGTTCTGACTTTCTGGTAGCGATAAAGCGCTTGCGGCGACCCACCCGGGCCGCCGCAAGCGAATGGCGTCAGCGCCGCGTCGCAAGCCGCCGCACGACGCTCACCAGCGCATCGACTTCGTCGCACGTGTTGTAGAACGCGAGCGACGGCCGCACCGTGGCCTCGAGCCCGAAGCGCCGCAGGATCGGCTGCGCGCAGTGATGCCCCGAGCGCACCGCGATGCCCTCCTCGTTCAGCGCCTGCCCGACTTCCTCGGTCTCATAGCCCTTCAGCACGAACGACAGCACGCTCGCCTTGTCGCGGGCCGTGCCGACGAGCCGCACGCCCGGCACCGGCGCGAGCACGCTCGTTGCATACGCAAGCAGGTCGTGCTCGTAGCGCGCGATGTTCTCGATGCCGACCCGGTTCACGTAGTCGAGCGCGGCGCCCAGCCCCACCGCATCCGCGATGTTGCCGGTGCCGGCCTCGAACCGGTTCGGCGGCGGCTGGAACACCGTGCGCTCGAACGTCACGTCCGCGATCATGTTGCCGCCGCCCTGCCACGGCGGCATGTCGTCGAGGATCGCGCGCTTGCCGTACACGACGCCGATCCCGGTCGGCCCGTAGATCTTGTGCCCGGAGAACACGAAGAAATCCGCATCGAGCGCCTGCACGTCCACGCGCATGTGCGAGATCGACTGCGCGCCGTCGACGAGCGCCTTCGCGCCCGCACGATGCGCGAGCTCGACGATCTCCTTCACCGGCACGACCGTGCCGAGCGCGTTCGACACCTGCGTGACGGACACGATCTTCGTGCGGTCGTTGAGCAGCTTCCGGTATTCGTCGAGCAGCACCTGCCCCGAATCGTCGACCGGAATCACGCGCAGCTTCGCGCCCTTGAGCGCAGCAAGCTGCTGCCACGGCACGATGTTCGCGTGGTGCTCGAGATGCGACACGATGATCTCGTCGCCTTCGCCGACGTTCTGCACGCCCCACGTCTTCGCGATCAGGTTGATCGCCTCGGTCGTGCCGCGCACGAACACGATCTCGTCGGGCGACGATGCGCCGATGAAACGCTGCACCGTTTCCCGCGCATGCTCGTACGCGTCCGTCGCGCGGCCGGCCAATGCATGCGCGGCGCGGTGGATGTTCGAGTTCTCGTGCGCATAGAAATACGCGAGACGGTCGATCACGGCCTGCGGCTTGTGGGTCGTCGCTGCATTGTCGAACCACACGAGCTGCTTGCCGTTCACGCGCTCCTGCAGGATCGGGAAATCGCGGCGGATCGCATTCACGTCGAACGGGGGATGCGCGCCGCGATACAGCTGGCCTTGCGGCTCCGCCGCGTGCGTGTCGTCGATGAAGTAGCGCGGCACGTCGGCGCCCGACGCACGCGACACCGGCACGTCGCGATGCACGGCGAGCAGTTCGCGCAGCGCGTCGTCGCCCGGCAGCCCGAACGCTTCCGGCGAAGCAAGGCCGTTCGACGGCACGACGATGTCCTGCGGCGTCGCCTGCCAGCCCTGCAGCGAGCCGTCGGTGAAGTAGTACGGCGAGGCCTTCGCCGCGCCTTCCGATACCGGCGCGTTCACTTGCGGCACGCCGAGCGCCGCGCCGCCAACGCGCGGTTCGAGCGCGGGCGCGATCGACACGACGTTGTCGGGCAGCCCGTTCTGCGCGGCCGCATGCGGCGCGAGCGCGGGGGCGCGGTTGCCGAGCGACAGCACGTGCGTCGGCGCGGACGGCGCGAGGTTCGCACCGGGCACTTTCCCTTGCGGGAGCGCGAGACCGGGCACGCCGGTGCCCGCACCGCCCGGGCCCGCGAGCGGCGAACCGCCGGGTACCGGGTTGCTCACCGACGCCAGGATCGGCGCGGCGGCCGGCAACGCGGACGGCACGCCGCCCACCGCACCGCTGCCCGCCGACAGCCCGGGCGCGGTGGCCTGCCCGGGCGGCGTCGCGAAGAACTCGGACGCGAGCCGCGCAAGCGTCGCCGGGTCGGGCAAGCCGGCCGGCAGCGGCGCGTGCGGCAGCGCGTGCGCGTCGCCGCCGGCCAGGCCGGGATTAACGGTAGGTGTCGGGATAGTCATGGAACTTGGCGATTTCGACGTCATCGAGGACAGCCAGCGCATCCGGCGAATGGACCGCGAGCGAGCAATACAGCGAGATCAGGTACGACGCGATCGCCTGGTTGTTGATCCCCATGAAGCGCACCGACAGGCCCGGGCCCTGCTCGCCCGCGACGCCCGGCTGATAGAGGCCGACCACCCCCTGGCGCTTGTCGCCGACGCGCAGCAGCAGGATCTTGGTCTTGCCGTCCGCGACCGGCACCTTGTCCGACGGGATCAGCGGGATGCCGCGCCACGTGAGGAACTGCGAACCGAACAGGCTGACCGTCGGCGGCGGCACACCGCGCCGCGTGCATTCTCGGCCGAACGCGGCGATCGCGAGCGGGTGCGTGAGGAAGAACGCGGGCTCCTTCCACACCTTGGTCAGCAGCTCGTCGAGATCGTCCGGCGTCGGCGCGCCCGTCAGCGGGAAGATCCGCTGCTCGTCGGTCACGTTGGCCAGCAGCCCGTAGTCGGGGTTGTTGATCAGCTGGCTTTCCTGCAGCTCCTTGATCGTCTCGATCGTCAGGCGCAGCTGTTCCTTGATCTGGTCGTGAGGACTGCTGTAAAGATCGGAGATCCGCGTATGCACGTCGAGCACCGTGCTCACCGCGTTCAGGAAATACTCGCGCGGCTGTTCCTCGTACGGCACGAAGGTCTGCGGCAGCACGCTTTCGTCCTCGAGCTGCGTGCACGCGGCGCGCACGGCTTCCGGGTTCTTCACCTGGTTCAGCCGATAGATGCCGGCCTCGACCGGCACCCATTGCAGCAGGTGGGTCAGCCAGCGCGGCGTGATCGTGGACAGCTGGGGGACGGTCTTGGTAGCGTTCGCTAGTTGGCGGGCGGCGTGATCGCTCAGCGCGGCCGTGCCGCTTGCAACGGTCGACATGTGTGGCTCCGGGTTCTTTAGATGAAAAACGGGATTGCTTATGACGCTCGGTGATTATCGGAAGCACGCACCTGCCGGCTCAACATGCTATAGCCGTCAGGTCGCGTGCAACCGAAAGGGAAATGAAACGAGGCAGCCTCAGGTGACGTACGCGCCCGGCAGCAGTGTCGAGATCGACACGTCGAACGCGCGCGCGATCTTGTCGGCGGTGACGATCGACGCGATCGCCTCGCCGCGCTCGATCTCGCCGACATACGAGCGGTTCAGCCCCGCATGCTCGGCCAGCTGCTCCTGCGACCACGTGCGCGCTTCGCGCAGCTTGCGCACGTTGGCGCCGAAGTGATGGATGAGGTCACTCATCGCGCCTCCTAGGCGACGCGCGCCGCCGCGCGCGGCGCGGTGTTCGCTTCGCTGCGCAGCACGGCCTGCGTGATGTTCGCGCCGGCCGGCACGTCCTGCGTGAGCCATACGTTGCCGCCGATCACCGCACCGCGTCCGATCGTCACGCGGCCGAGGATCGTTGCGCCCGCATAGATCACCACGTCGTCCTCGACGATCGGATGGCGGGCGTGCCCCTTCTCCAGATGGCCGTCCGCATCGCGCGGAAAGCGCTTCGCGCCGAGCGTGACGGCCTGGTACACGCGCACGCGCTCGCCGATGATCGCCGTCTCGCCGATCACGACACCCGTGCCGTGGTCGATGAAGAAGCCCGCGCCGATGCGCGCGCCCGGATGAATGTCGATACCCGTTTCCGCGTGCGCCTGCTCGGCGATGATCCGCGCGAGCAGCGGCAGGCCGAGCCCGTACAGCTCGTGCGCGAGCCGGTGATGGATCATCGCGAGGATGCCCGGGTAGCACAGCAGCACCTCGTCGACGCTGCCGGCCGCCGGATCGCCATGGAACGCGGCCAGCACGTCGCTGTCGAGCAGCCGGCGAATCTCGGGCAAGCGCGCGGCGAATGCCTGCACGGCGCTCGACGCCACGTCATCCACGTTATCGACCGGTTCGTCGGCATTGCGCTGTCGCGCCGCGTAGCGCAATTCCAGCTTCACCTGTGCGAGCAGCGCATTCAGCGACGCGTCGAGCGCATGGGCCACGTGGAAGTTCTCGCTCTCCTGGCGCAGGTCGGGCGGCCCGAGCCGCATCGGAAACAGCACGCCTTTCAGCGCGCCGATGATCTGCGCGAGCGCCTCGCGTGCCGGCAGGTCGCGCCCGCCCGGTTCCAGCGAGCGCCGCTGCTTCTCGCGCCATGCACGGCGCACGCTTTGCAGCGATTGAACGATGTCGTCGATGTCGAATGCGGCCATGCTGCTTTCTCCCCGTAACGGCCGTGAATCAGTCCTGCGCCCACGGCAGGCCGCGAAAACGCCAGCCATTGCTGCCGCCGCGATGCTGCCGTTCGTCGAGGTCGCCCTCGAACCCTTCGAGCACGTTGAATACCTGCGTAAAGCCCCCCTTCGTCGCGGCCTCGGCCGCCTGCGCCGAGCGGTTGCCGCTGCGGCACAACAGCAACACGACGGCCGTCTTGCCGGTCTTCGCTTCCAGTTCGCGCACGAAGCGCGGGTTGCGCGTCAGGCTCGTGCCCGTTGCCCACGGCACATGCAGCGACTCCGGCACGTGGCCGACGAATTTCCGTTCCTCGGCGGTGCGTACGTCCACCAGCAATGCGTCGCCGGCGGTGAACAGCGCCCACGCCACTTCCGGCGCGACGCCGCCCGCATAGGGCGTGCCGGCCGCCGTAGCCGCCGCGCGCGCGTCTTCGAGCGCCTGTTGCGCAGCGGTTCGTTCTTCCAATGCAACCGTCATGACACTTCCTTGTTTTCGTTGATTCGTATGATCAAAGACACCGGGAATGCGGCCGTTGCAGCTTGCGTGCTGTCTATAGCCGTCAGCGCCACTATGCGAGCGAGGAAGAGCAAGCAGAACCAATAAAAATTCATTTCCTAATCAGCGGCACGGGGAATGCAATAGCAGACGTGCGCTATCGGGGCGGGGCCGGGGGTCCGTTCCATCAAATGCCGGGACTATCCCGGTATTTGGATCGCAGCCCTAGGCTCTACGGATGACGTTGCCCCTCGACTCAGTCGAACGCGGCTAAGCGTGTCTGCACCATATGATCAGAGGTGTCGCAGCCCTTCATGGCTTGTGGTGCCCGCACCTCTGCTCCGACGCGCTCCCAAGGCAAGAGATGTCGGTTAGTTGCGTTGGTAAATTTTGTGGTACACCACACGCCGATAATGTACCATTCCACAAAAACACCATCATTTTTGGCATTGAAATGGTACACATCGAAGAGAATGATCTTCTTAGCCTTATGCAACAAGGGCTAAGGGGGAATGCGCAAGGGTTCGCCTTGATATCGCGAAAAATTGTCAGCAGTCTGCGACGAAGACAACCTGACGAGGCTGCGCGGCTCGCAGAAGTTCTGTCCTCAGACTCTGCAACGCGCGGCAGCGTCATTCAGCCGCCGCCTGTAGATAGCGACAGCCGTCGCCAATTGCTCCGGGAGGTGCAGGCTGTGGTTCTTGCCGAAGAACCAATTTGGCCGCAACAGATTGAAGCTTCACTAAACGGAGTCATCCGAGAGAGAAAGGAAGCAGCCAAGTTGATCGCAGCAGGTCTCGAACCGATACATGCTCTGCTTTTCAAAGGACCGCCGGGAGCCGGCAAGACGCTGGCTGCTCATTGGTTAGGTCGCGAATTGAAGCTACCGGTCTTGACCCTCGACCTTGCCACGGTGATGTCTAGTCTGCTCGGCAAGACCGGTACAAATATCAAGTCGGTCATTGACTACGCACGCAGCTTTCCTTGTATTTTGTTGTTAGATGAATTTGACGCCGTCGCGAAGAAGCGCGACGACGACAAAGATGTCGGAGAATTAAAGCGCCTCGTAACCGTGCTTCTTCAAGCGATAGACGATTGGCCGTCGACTTCGGTCCTAGTTGCAGCAACAAATCATCCGGAAATTCTGGACCCCGCTGTCTGGAGACGATTCGATTTGGTCATGGACTTCGGCACACCTGACGTCGACACGATTAGGCAATTCTTTCGATCAGAGGGAATCAGGGAAGTTATCGCGGATGAACTGGCTCCAATCGTTTTGGGGTACTCCTTCGCTGATATTCGACGGCTGGTGGATGCCGCGAGAAAGCAAGCTATTCTCGACAACATTTCGGCCAATGAGGCGATTGTGAATATCGCATTGCAATCGCTCTTAGTCTCAGGGCGACTGGACGGCGAAGCCAGAAAGCTGCAAATTATTCAGCTTGCTATACAAGGTTACTCGCAACGAAAGATTGCCGAAGCGGTTGGCGTTTCCCATCCGACAGTCGGTCGCATTTTGAAGGCGTTGAAACAGGAAAAGATCAATGACGACTAAGAAAAATATTTTGCTGGGAGGCGGCGAGGCACTTGAATCGACGAGTGCCATCGACCGAGGGCCGAATAATAAGACATGGCCGTATGACATCGGCGAAGTACGCAGTGCAGTTCAAGCTCCGCTGGAGTTCATCCGTAAGTCGCTGGAGGTGCTTAGAAGCGACGCCAAGCCGCGCCAGGAAGGGGTTTTTGAATTGATTCTCCATCCAGCGTTTCTTGGGAGATCCTATTATCCAACCAAGGCACTGAGAAGAAGCGGGCTCCGTGACGTGGGAAGCAAAGAGGTAGAAATCGTCCCCCGCAAATCGACACGGACGGTACGCCAGGGCAACAAGCAAGCAACGGCATCACTGTTCGTCGCCGGAGACGTGCGTGGCATTGATCGCTTCAAGGATCTCTTGTTCGCAGAGAAGCCACCCAAAGGAGTCGCTACCGACCTGCTTAAGATTGAAACTGTTCGGTGGATAACCCCGGACGAGAAGTTGCGCGGCGCGATCCCGCAGGATGCGAGCTCGCACGCGTTCGAGGTTGCACTTCATGCTGGCGCAGACGAGGAGGATATCGTCGTAGCCTTTGCCGATTTTGCCAACGAACTGTCTGCGAGCGTTGATCTTGCCCGCCGAATTCGTGTCGGCGGCCTCACATTCTTGCCGGTGACGGCGACTTGCGATGTGCTCAAAGCGCTTGCTGAATTCTCGTTCCTTCGGGTCGCGCGGCCAATGTCAAAGATTCGTGAGGCGTTACCGAATATACCTAGACAGACCGTTCTGATGCCGCCGCCAGCCTTTCCTGAAGCACCCGCACTTGACATATCAAGACGGGCTGCCATCTTCGATGGCGGGCTCGGCACATCCGATCTCGCGACATGGGCAAACGAGATCGTCTACGACGAAACACAAAGCACACACGGATCCCTCCTACTGCATGGTAGCGAAGTGACATCAACATTTCTATTTGGTCGTCCCGTTAGCGGGAAAGGATTACCTCGGCCATACATGAATGTCGATCACTTCCGAGTGCTGTCCCCTTCGTCCGGCAGAGATCCTGATCTATTCGACGTTCTTCACCGAATTAAAGCTGCCCTAGAGACCGGCAAATATAAGTTTGCGAATTTCAGCATCGGACCGCGCATGCCAATCGCGGATGACGAGGTTCATGCGTGGACGGCCACAATCGATCAGCTATGTGCCCGACACGGAATTTTTGCGACTGTCGCTGTCGGCAACGATGGGGACGTCGAGGGCGCCAACCGTATCCAGCCGCCAAGTGACATGGTGAACGCGATTGCTGTTGGGGCAGCAGACTCTCCAGGTCCGAAATGGGGGCGAGCACCTTATAGTTGCGTTGGACCCGGCCGAAGCCCGGGATTCGTAAAGCCTGACGGCATTGCGTTCGGAGGCACCAGCAAACATCCGCTCCTTGTCTACAGTCCGATTCTGAATTCAGTCGTGGGTGTACAGGGCACGAGCTACGCATCTCCTTTGACTCTCCGGACCGCTGCGGGGACGGCGGTGTCTACCGCGTACGAAATGACAGCGACGGCACTCAAAGCACTAATGATCCACTGGGCAGAACGCCGCCCGCGTTCTGCGCGTGAGGAAGTGGGCTGGGGCCGCTTCGTAGAAGACCCTATGCGCCTTCTGGAGTGCGACGACGATTCAGCCACAATCATTTTCCAAGGCACTCTCGCGAAGAATCAATATCGGCGCTGCCCCGTACCCTTTCCGAATGTGATACTTCCGGACTCTGTCACGATCTCGGCGACACTTTGCATTCAATCTCATACCGATCCCGAGCATGCACTTAACTACACTCGCTCCGGTATGAGCGTTAAGTTTCGGAAGCAACAGGGAATCGGAGATAAGACCGCTTCGGATTTTTTCGGCTTCCGCTCCCAGTACTACCCCTCCGAACGCGAGCAACGAGATAGTGCCCATAAGTGGGAAACGACATTGCACCGGAAGAAGACGTTTGAAGACCCAACGAGTCTTGCCGACCCGGTATTCGACATCGAATATCACGCTCGCAACGCCAGCCGCAGTGTCCCAGCATCGTCGGCACCCGATGTGAAATATGCCTTGGTCGTTACCGTGACGGCCAAAGGCGTGCCGAACGTGTATGACTTGATCCGCCAGCGCTACCCAGTCCTTGTCCCCGTTCAGCTACAGGTGGATCTCGACGTGGGCACGAGCCTTGGATCATAGATGCCCGAAACCGAAAGCTTTTGAAAATAGAACGAGATAGCGAACGGTGCGCCACGCGGCGGACTGTATGTCATCTTGGTATTCGAAACGTAATTGTGCGTCGTCTGGAACGGCGCACGCATGATCGATCGTTGAAGATCAGCCGATCGGCGCGCGCATCGCCGACACACCACGCCCATCACCACATCACACCACCGGATCCACCGGCGCGACCGGCACGCCGCGCGCTTCGATATCGCGCCCCGCGAGCAGGCACAGATCCTCGCGATGATGCGCGGCAACCACCTGCACGCCGACCGGCACGCCATTCACGAGCGCCGTGGTCACGGCCAACCCCGGCAGCCCCATCGCCGGCAACGCGCGCAACGTGAGCTGCGCCTCCCACACGCGATCGAACCCGTCCTGCCCCTGGCGGTCGAGATCGTCCGGGAACGGCAGTTCCGACGACACCGGCAGCAGCAGCACCGCATACTCGTCGAGAAACAGCCGCCACTGCCGCGTCAACGTCGTGCGCCGGACGAGCGCGCGGCTGATCACGTCGGCCGGCAGGTCACGCACCTTGCCGCGCACGGCCTCGACCACGGCAGCCGCCCCCGGATCGCCGTCTTTCACGACCGCGTTCGTCAAAGCGTCGAATCCGTCGCCGAGCCAGAGCTGCTCCTGCAACAGTGCCGCCTCGCGCATCGGCGGTGTGTCGTCGATCTCGTCGACGGTCCAGCCGGCATCGATCAACCGCCGCGCGGCATCGCGCAATGCGGCCTCGACCTCGGGCACGACCTGCAAGCCGCCGGGCCGCACGCACAGTGCCGCGCGCTTCGGCACCTCGCGCCCGTCGAACGGCACCGCCACGTGCCACGGATCGCGCGGGTCCGGTGCGGCGAACGCACGCAACGCGAGCGAGAGATCGTCGATCGTGCGTGCAATCGGCCCCGCCGTCGACATCAGCTGCGCGCCGATCGCCCGCTCGGGCGACGACGCGTTGAACGCCGGCACGCGACCGAGCGACGGACGAATGCCATGCACGCCACAGGCGTAGGCCGGGTAACGCACCGAGCCGCCGATGTCGGTACCGACGGCAAGCGGGCCGATCCCGGCGGCCACGGCTGCCGCCGCACCGCCACTCGATCCGCCCGGCGTCAGCGACGGGTTGCGCGGATTGCGCGTGTGGCCATGCACGAGATTCGACGTGAACCAGCGCAACGCGAACGTCGGCGAATTGGTGCGGCCGAGCAGGATCCCGCCGGCCTTTCTGATGTTGCCGACCACCGGGCTGTCGGCGTGCGCGATCAGGTTCTCCTGCAGGCGCGTGCCGTTGGTCGTCGCGAATTCCGCCTGGTCGACGTTGATCTTCACGGTGACGGGCACGCCCGCGAGCGGCCCCGGATCGTCGCCGCGCGCGATCGCGCGATCGACTTCGTCGGCTTGCCGCCGGACATCGTCGGGCCGGTGCTCGATCACCGCGTTGATCGCCGGATTCACCGCCTCGAGACGGTCGAGCACCGCATCCGCCACTTCTCGCGCGGACACGTCACGATGCCGCACGCGCTTCGCGAGTTCGGTTGCGGGCAGTTGCCAGAGTTCCGTCATGACTTCTCCTTGTGGAAGGACATCACACTCACTCATGGCGCCGCACTTTCCTGCGAAAGCGCGGCGCCGCGTTCACTCACTGCGTATCCTGCTTCGCGCGCTCGGCCGCCGCGATGATCGCGTCGGCCACGGCCTTCGGCTGGCTCAGCATCGCCACATGGCTGCCGTTCACGCGCGTGACCGTCGCGCCGATCCGCTTCGCCATCGCTTCCTGCAGCGTCGGGTCGATCATCTTGTCCTGCGTCGCGACGACGAACGTCGACGGCTTCGCATGCCACGCGGCCTGCGTGACCTTCTCCGAGAGGCAACCGCCATACCACGGCCCCTGGGTCGCCGCAACGATGCGCTGCTGCGCGGGCGGCAGGTCGGGTGCGAAATCCTGCGCGATCGCCTTGTCCGACAGCGTCGCGAAACCGCCCGCGTCCTTGCGCAGCTCACCGGCCCACGCGGGCGCCGGCAGCCCCTGCGTGACGTCGGCGATCGACTGGCCGTTGTCGGGCGCGAACGCGGCGACGTACACGAGCGACTTCACCTTGTCGTCGTTGCCCGCCTCGCTGATCACGACGCCGGCCCACGAATGGCCGACCAGCACGACCGGCCCCTTCTGCGCGTCGACGGTACGCTTCGTCGCGGCTGCATCGTCGGCGAGCGAGCTCAGCGGATTCTGCACCGACACCACGTGCAGCCCGCGCGCCTCGAGCAGCGGAATCACGCGGTTCCAGCTCGACCCGTCGGCAAACGCGCCGTGCACGAGCACGACGTTCGTCCCCTTCAGATCTTCTTTCGGCGCGGCCTGCGCCGCCACCGCACCGAACAGTCCGCCGATCACCGCGGCGGATATCAGAACGCGTTTCATCGAACCGGCCATCGTCATGCTCCTTGCTCTGTTGTGTTTTTCACATGTAGTGCTGCAGTGGTGGCCGCGCCCGCCTGAGGCAAGCGCGGCAGCCAATCACGAATGCGCGTACAGGTCGTCGGCGGCATTCCGTGCGGAGCGCGACTGGGACGCGTCGTGATGGCCGGCCGGCGTCGACGCATCGGCCACATTGTCGCCTTGCGACTTCGACGGGCCGTTCTGGTCGGAACGCGCGACCTGCTGCGCGGCGACGGCGTTCTCCGCGGCCGCGATATCGTTCGGGTAGTTCGCTTCGCTGCTGGCCGGGCTGTAGCCGGCCTTCTCCAGGCGGACGAGATCGGCGCGTACGTCGGCGCGCGTGAGGCCGTGGCCGGTATCGGCGAACGACAAGGCGGGGATGGCGGCGAGGACGGCAACGGCGAGGATTCGAGCGGCTTTCATGAGGGTTCTCCTTGAGAGAGGTAGGTCAGTCGATCATTCGGCATCCGATCCAGATCGTCTGGCATCGAACGTTTCCTGCATGTCGACAGTAGAACCCGCGCACGTATCTGCGATGTTTCCGAAACCGGGGCTTTCTGCATGCCAGTTTTTCAGGAACGGCCGCAGATACAGTGCGATACAAACCGGGCTGCCGCATCGTTCACGGCCCGTCTGCTGACGCGATCCCCTCAAGCCCATTCACCATGAAAAAAGGCGTGCCATACACGGCACGCCTTCGGTCGAATCCATCAAACCACGCACGTCACGGCGCAAGCCGCGTGAACACGTAGTCGTGGTTCTTCACACGCGCCTGGTGGCACGCAAAGCACGTCTGATGCTGGCCGATATCGGCCGGCACGCCGTTGATGAAGCGCCCGAAGCCCCAGCCGCCCGTCGATGCATAGCGGCGCGAGTCCTTCACCATCACCTGCACGGTCGTCGCCTGGCCCGGCACCGTCGCACTCGGGAGCTCGTCGGACTGCTTGCGCTTGTACGCGAGCTTCACGAGGATCGTGCCGTCCGGGAACGGCAGCGTCGCCTGTTCGAGCGCACGGATCGCGACGGGGTTGCCGAGCACCACATGGAGTTCATCGAGTGGCGCGGCTTCCTCGGCCGGCGCGACCATTTCCCACTTCCGGTAGCCGGGCGGGATCGTCACGCCATAGATCGGTGAAGCGGCGGCAGCCGGCTTCGGCTGCTCCGCGAATGCGGCCGGACCGCTGGCCGACCACGCGCCGGCCAGCAGCACGCCCGCGACGACCGTGCGTCGCATGATGCGGCGCATCACACCCACGCGCGCCCGCATCACAGATGCTCCACTTGCAGGATCGCATCGGCGAACGCCTGCGGCGCTTCCTGCGGCAGGTTGTGGCCGATGCCGCCGGTGATCGTGCGGTGCTGGTACTTGCCGGTGAACTTCTTCGCGTAGGCGGCCGGCGCGGGATGCGGCGCGCCGTTCGCGTCGCCTTCCATCGTGATCGTCGGCACGGTGATCGCCGGCCCGGCCGCGAGGCGGCGCTCGATGTCGTCGTACTGCGCTTCGCCCTTCGCGAGCCCGAGGCGCCAGCGATAGTTGTGAATCACGACGGCGACGTGATCGGGGTTCTGGAACGACGCGGCCGTGCGCGCATAGGTTTCGTCGGAGAACTGCCATTTCGGCGACGCGAGCTGCCAGATCAGCTTGTTGAACGCATCGCGGTTCTGCGTGTAGCCGAGTTCGCCGCGCTCGGTCGTGAAATAGAACTGATACCACCACTGGAGCTCGGCCTGCGGCGGCAGCGGCGCGGCGTTCGCCGCCTGGCTGCCGATCAGGTAGCCGCTCACCGACACCAGCGCCTTCACGCGCTGCGGCCACAGCGCCGCGATCACGTCGGCCGTGCGTGCGCCCCAGTCGTAGCCGCCGAACACCGCGCGGTCGATCTTCAGCGCATCCATCAGCGCGACGATGTCGACGGCCGTCACGGCCTGCTGGCCGTTGCGCACCGTGTCGGCCGAACGGAACGTCGTCGACCCGTAGCCGCGCAGGTACGGCACGATCACGCGATAGCCGGCCGCGACGAGCAGCGGCGCGACTTCCGCGTAGCTGTAGATGTCGTACGGCCAGCCGTGCAGCAGGAACACGACCGGGCCGTTCTTCGGCCCGAGGTCCGCATACCCGACGTTGAGCACGCCCGCGTCGATCTGGTGAATCGTGCCCAGCGACGCGACGCCGGCCGTGCGCTTTGCGGGCGCGGCATCGGGCGCCGACTGCGCATGCGCGAGGGCGCTGAAGCCGAGGTCGGCGAGGCTCAGGCTTGCCAGCGTCGTACCGAGGATCAGGCGGCGGCGGGTATTCACGGTTTCAGGCATGACTCGTTCTCCAGTGTCGATCGCTAAGGAAGGGGGACCACGGCGCGCAGGGGCGCTCGGGAATCCGCGTTCGCGGCGGCGGCGCTGGCACTGCGCTGCCGTGTGAATCGCTTCACCGGATTTATATCCGATCCATCCAGAGGCTTTGTATCCCAACGTATCTGTGCGTGAACACGACACACGGCGATTCAAAAATCGTGCTGGAGAGGCGTGTTGACAGGGGAATCAGCCCGCATCCCCCCCTTCAACCACGCTGACATGAGAATCCGCTCATACCTTCCGATCCGGCAGGATATGCGCACGGATCGACCGTCCCCGCCACGACAGGTGATCGATCCGTGCGCGCAACGTGTAGAGCGCCACCGACGACAGCGTACTGAACCTGAGCAGCGCGATCGGATTACCGATCCCGGCCGGCACCCGCTCGATCGAATCGAACAGCGGGAATCCATACCGGGTCAGGAACGCGCCGACCTCGTCGTCGCGTGCGTGTTCTTCGACATTGACCAGCAACAGTTCGGCCATGACGGCTCCTTGCTTGATTCGACCGCACTCACCGGATCAGCCGGCGCGTATGGTGCGCGATCATCAGTTCTTCGTTGGTCGGGATCACCCACGCCGACACGCGACTCGACGCCGTCGTGAGCAGCGGCCCGCCGGTCTGGTTCGCGTCGACGTCGATCTCGACGCCGAGCCAGGCCGCACGGCGCATCACGCCTTCGCGAATCGCCGCCGCGTGCTCGCCGATCCCCGCCGTGAAGACGATCGCGTCGATGCCTTCCATGGCGGCGGCGAGCGATCCGAGTTCGCGCGCGATGCGATAGACGTACAGCTCGATCGCGAAGCGCGCATGCGGATCGTCGCTCGCGAGCAGCGTGCGCATGTCGCTCGAGATGCCGGACACGCCGAGCAACCCGGAGCGCCGATAGATCAGATCCTCGACGGCGCGCACGTCCATCCCGAGCGCTTCCATCAGGAAAAGCACGACGCCCGGGTCGAGGTTGCCGCTGCGCGTGCCCATCGGCAGCCCGTCGACGGCGGTGAACCCCATCGTGCTCGCGACGCTCTTGCCCGCCACGAGCGCGCACATGCTCGCGCCGTTGCCGAGGTGGGCGACGACCGTGCGCCCGCGCGCCGCCTGTGGCGCGACGTCGGGCAGCACGCTCGCGATGTACTCGTACGAGAGCCCGTGGAAGCCGTAGCGGCGCACGCCCCGGCTGGTGATCGACTCGGGCAGCGCGAACGCCTGGGTCACCGCGGGCTGCGTGCGGTGGAATGCCGTGTCGAAGCAGGCCACCTGCTCGATGCCGGGCTGCACCGTTTCGAGGATGCGAATCGGCGTCAGGTTGTGCGGTTGATGCAACGGCGCGAGCGGCGTGAGCTTGTCCAGCTCGGCCACGATCTCGGGCGTGACGCGCACCGGGCCGCTGAAGCGTTGGCCGCCATGCACGACGCGATGGCCCACCGCCGCGAGACGGTGCCCTTCCTGGTGAGCCTCCAGGAACGCGGCGATCTGCTCGAGCCCTTCGTGATGGCCGAACGTCTCGCCGCCGGCCCATTGCTGCTCGTGATGTTCCCCGTGATGGTCGACGGCGCTGAAGTGCGCGGCGGCCGTGTAAAGCCCATCGACCTGACCGTGCACGATCAGCCCGAGCGTGTCGCCCTGCACGTCGAATGCGGAAAACTTGATGCTCGACGAGCCGGCATTCAACACCAGAATCACGTCTGCCATGGCGTCACCCCGCGTGCGTGGCCGCTTCACGCTGCCCATTCGCGACGAGCATCGCGACCGCGCATGAAGCCAGCCGGGTGATCAACGAATCGGCGCGACTCGTCAGGATGATCGGCACGCGCGCGCCGAGCACGATCCCTGCGGCGTCCGCGCCGGCCAGGAACGACAGGCTCTTGGCGAGCATGTTGCCTGCTTCGAGGTCGGGCACCATCAGCACGTTCGCGTGCCCGGCCACCGGCGAATCGATCTGCTTGATGCGCGCAGCCTCGGGATCGATCGCGTTGTCGAGCGCGAGCGGGCCGTCGACGAGCGCGCCGGTAATCTGCCGCCGGTCCACCATCTTGCACAGCGCGGCGGCTTCGAGCGTCGACGGCACTTTCGGGTTGACCGTCTCCATCGCCGACAGGATCGCCACGCGCACCTGCGGAAAGGCCAGCGCATGCGCAAGATCGATCGCGTTCTGCAGGATGTCGACCTTTTCTTCGAGCGTCGGCGCGATATTGATCGCCGCGTCGGTCACGATCAGCGGATCGGCATGCGCGGGCACGTCCATGACGAAGCAATGGCTGATGCGCCGGCCGGTGCGCAATCCGGCATCGTGACGCACCACTTCGGCCATGAGCTCGTCGGTGTGCAGGCTGCCCTTCATCAGCGCGGCCGCCCGCCCGTCGCGGACGAGCCGCACCGCCGCGGCTGCCGACGCCTCGCTGTACGGCGCATCGACGATCTCGTGATCGATGATCGACAGCCCGCACGCCGCGGCGGTCGCTTCGATCCGGGCACGCGGGCCGACCAGGATCGGCTCGATCAGCCCCTTGCGCGCCGCCTCCAGCGCCCCTTCGAGCGAGCTTCGATCGCACGGGTGCGCGACGGCCGTCGGCATCGGCGCCAGCGTCCGGCAGTGTTCGATGAGGCGGAGATATTTCTCGTGTCTGTTTTCCATCGTGGTTCCTGGCTGTCCGTCACTGCACACGCTCGAGGGCCGCTACCGGCTCCTTGGCCGGCCGCTTCGCGGGCGGCGCGCCCAGCACCGCGCGGATGCGTTGCAGGGCCGCCCACTGTTGCTCGCTCACCGACGCGCTCTGCACGCGCGGATCGCCCAGCAGCTTGTCCAGCAACGTCAGCAGCCGCTGGCGATCCTCCGGCCGGACCAGCAGCGCCGGCAGCGTCGCGACGGCCTGCTGCGGCGCGTAGGTCGCGATGATTTCCTGCTCGCCGTAGATGCGCCGCCACTGGTCGGGCGGCAGGTCCGGCAGATACTCGGCGTAGGTTTCGGCGACTTCACGCTCGGTCGCCAGTTGCGCCAGCGGAAACGGCTCGCCGCTGCGTTCGAGCAGAAAGGCTGCGCGCGCAACCGCCTCGGTGTAGCCGCCCCGATCGATCGACGCGAGCGCGTCCTTCACGAACGGCAGGTCGCGAGGGTCCGTCGCCGCCGGCGACGCGGCATGACGGTCGCGATACTGCTCCGCGAAATGAAGCATGAAGGGCTGCGTGTACAGCGTGAAAAACAGCGACTCGGTGCCGGCATCGCGCATCGCGCGGAAAAAATCGAGCGATGCGCTGACGACGTCCGAGCCACGGCGTTCGAGCTTGCGCCACGGTTCGATATCGTCGGCCGGCTGGCGATGCGCGTTGACCGTGTCGGCAGCCGGCTTCAGCCAGCCAAGCCACGGGTTCAGATCGGAAAACGCCCAGCGCTGAAAGCGCAGCGGATGAAATTCCCGCAACACGCGCGCCGTGGTTTCGTTCGAGGCCTGCTGCACGAACGGCTGCATGAACAGTTCATAGGCGCGCTGCGTGAATTCGGACAACTCGGCGACCGCCTCGAACGCCTGTTCGTCCTTGCGCCCGAAGCGGTTGAAGTGTTGCGCGATCTCTTCGAGACGGTGCTCGGCAAACGTGACCTCGTAAGCAACCTTCCCGTCGGCGCCTTTCACTTCCTCGATCGACATCGCATAGAGGCCGGGCGGCAGCGTTTCGACGGCATCCAGCACGCTGACGATCTGTGCGTGCTCCTTCTTCGCGACCTTGCCCGACACGAAGATGCCCAGATGCCCGACATCCTCCTCCATCAACCCGATGATCACCTGCCCGCGCGACTTGATCTCCTCCGTGCTGCCGTAGATGTCCGCGACCCAGTTGAACGCCTGCTGCGGTGGCGTGATGTTGTCGCCCATCGACGCGAACAGGATGATCGGCGAGCGGATCTCGCGCAGGTCGAACGCCTTGCCCGTCCCGTCGCGCACCTCGCCGGACCAGAGCTTGTTGCCGATGAACAGGTTGCGCGTGATCCATTCGATCTCCTCGCGGTTCATCAGGTAGTAGCCGCCCCACCAGCGCTCGAACTCGAGGAAGCGCGGCGGCTCGGTGTCGATGTGGTCGTACACGTGGTAATACTTGTCCCACAACGTGTTCGCCGGGTTCAGGTTCTCGAAGTTCTGCACGAGATACGCGCCGTCGAACTTGCCGTTGCCGAGGTCCGACGAGAACGACGCGAGCCACGTGCCGCCGAGCAGCCCGCCGGCATAGCGCATCGGATTGTCGCCGGGCCCGTCGCTCCACGCGCCGCTCCAGTACGACATCGGCGCGCCGTTGATGACGATCGGGCCCGTATCGTCCGCCGACGAGCTCGCGAGCATCATCGCGGCCCAGCCGCCCTGGCAGTTGCCGACGATGGCCGGCTTGAGGCTGTCCGGATGCAGCGCCCGCACTTTGCGGACGAACGCCTGTTCCGCCGCACACACGTCGAGCAGCGTCTGGCCGGGCTCGGGTTCCTGGAAGAACACGACGAAGTACACCGGATGCCCGGCGCGCAATGCTACGCCGACCTGGGAATCGTCCTTGAAGCCGCCGATACCGGGGCCGTGCCCCGCGCGCGGATCGATGATCAGGTAGGGCCGCTTGGCGGCGTCGACGATCACGCCGTCCGGCGGCTGGATGTGGACGAGCGCGTAATTGACGGGCCGCTCGAACTGCCGGCCGTCGAGCACCACGTCGTAGTCGAAATGCAGCACCGGCTTGAGTCCCTGGGCCGCGCGCTCGACGTATTGCGTGCCGCGCTCGCGCAACGTGTCCCAGAACAGCAGCGAGCGCTGGACGGCGTCGACCGCGTAATGCCATGCGCTCAACGGCGAGAGCGGTGCGGCGAAAGGGGCGGCGCCCGGGTCGTGGCCGGAGCTGTCGCTCCCGTCGAATGCTTCGCTCAACCGCTTCCCGTACTGTTCCAGCGCGTGCTGCGTGCGCTTTTGCAGGACGTGGACAATCTCCGCGGCGATCTCGTGACTGCGCGCCAGTTGCGTGGCAGCATCCATAACACTGTTCTCCAGAGGGGCAAGGTGAATCCCGACGCATTCCGGGAGCGGCCGTCTCGCGTCAGCCGAGCACGTGCATTCCCGCGTCGACGTAGTGAATGCCGCCGGTCATCGCGCGTGCGGCATCGCTGGCAAGAAAGGTGCATAGCGCGCCGACGTCGTCGATGTCGAACGGCCGGCGCAATGGCGCGCGCCGTGCGGTGTCGTCGAGCAGGTGATCGAAGTTCGGCAGCCCGGAGGCCGCGCGCGTGGGCAATGCACCGGGCGACACCGCATGCACGCGGATGCCTGCCGGCCCCAGCTCGACGGCCAGATAGCGAACGGCAGCCTCCAGCGCCGCCTTGACCGGCCCCATCACGCCGTACTCGGCGATGACCTGGTCGGCGCCGATATAGGTCATTGCCATCAGGCTGCCACCGGAATCCATCAACGGCTCGGCAAGCTTCGCCATCCTGATGAACGAGTGGCAGGAGGTATCCATCGCGAGCGCGAACCCTTCCGGCGAACTGTCGACGACCCGCCCGTGCAGGTCGGCCCTCGGTGCATAGGCGACGGCATGCAGCAGAAAATCGAGGCGGCCCCACTGCTCGCCGATCGTGTCGAAAACGTCGCGCATCTGATCGGTCCGGCTGACATCGAGCGGCATCGCGATCGCCGGCTTCAGCTGCTCCAGCAGCGGCTCGACGTACGGCAACGCGCGGTCGGATTGCCAGGTCACGGCCAGTTCGGCCCCCGCTGCGTGAAAGGCGCGCGCACATCCCCAGGCGATGCTCTGCTCGTTCGCCAGGCCGACGACGATGCCTCTTTTGCCTTCAAGCGGCCGCATGCCATTGCCGGGCGCGCGCGACTCGCGCACGTCGTTATTCGTCATCGCGAAACCTCGGAACGTATTTTTTCATCGGGCGAAACTGCGAAAGGGCCGAATTGCCTTTGTGCCGCGAATCATTGTATTGAGGGTTTCAAACTACCAGATCATTCACGCGATATATTTTTGATTTTTATCAAAATCGCTTTCAAATCAGATAATTACGATGGAATGTTTCGATCCGGATGGATCGATTTCATCGATATGTCATTCAATCGTGGGCAATTCATCAGGCCAGCGTTGCAGGTCGACCCGTTCCCGACGCGGTAGCGGCCCTTCGTGTAATCGCATGTAATTGATTCAGCGATGTGGCGAGCCTAATGTTTGTCCCAGGCAGACGCCCATCATTAAACCTTGCCAATCAAGCGCCGACGATTTTTCGTCGAATATATGCAGATACATCAAGGGCAAGAATGATTTCCACGTGAGGCTGCTGTCGGGAAAGAAGCGTTCATTTATCGACTCATCCAATTACCGCTCAGAGGAAAAAATGGCAAAAATTTATTACTCGGCCGACAACAGCTGGCTCATCGGCGTCACCGATCGCGTCCAAGGCAACCGGTTGGTGCTCCTTCCCACCAGTACGGACAACCTGTATACCGAGTGGGACTTCCAACCGGATGGCGGAATCACGCTGCACAGCGACCCCACGCTCGCCATCGACTGCGGAACGGTATCCGCCGAGCAATACCTTTACCTGAACACTTACAAGAAAAACAACGCGTCGGCCTCTCAGCAATGGCAATTCGACCCGCAATCGGACGACGCGCAATCGGGCTACATCGAAAACGTGGGCAATTCGCAACTTGTCTTCGATCTCCAATGGAGAAACGTCGCGAAGGGCACGTACATCTGGACGTTCACGGCCAACGCATCGGATGCGGAGATCTGGAGCCCGGTTCCCGTCCCGCAGGATTCGTTCAAGAAGTGACCTGACCCGGGCTTCGATGGTGCGCCGATCGACTTGTTCGGCGCACCATCGTCACGGCCTGTAGGCACGACACACCGAACCGCAGGCAGCCGAGGTTGCCATCCGCGGGGGCGCGCTGAACCGCAAACAGAAAGGAACGCAGGCCGCATGACCGCGCCGGCCCGCGTTCGCCATTCCTTCCCCGCTTACACGCGCCGCAGCGGCCGGAATCCGGCACGCACTTCACGCGCAAATAGCTCCGGCTCCTCCCATGCCGCGAAATGCCCGCCCTTGTCGACTTCGTTGAAGTAGATCAGGTTGTGATAGCTGCGCTCGGCCCAGCTGCGCGGCGCCTGGTAGATCTCGCCCGGAAACACCGTGATCGCGGCCGGCAGCGAGATGTCCACCGCGTTGAAGTTGTTCGAGTGATCCTCCCAGTAGATCTGCGCGGCGGACGTCGCGGTGTTCGTCAGCCAGTACAACGAAATGTCGTCGAGAATCTCGTCGCGCGGAATCGAGCGTTCGGGCACGCCGCCGCTGTACGTCCATTGCGAAATCTTGTCGTACATCCATGCCGCCTGCCCCGACGGCGAATCGGCGAGCGCATAGCCGACCGTCTGCGGGCGCGTGACCATCATCGCCGAGTAGCCGCAGTTGTCACGATAGAACGTCGCGAGCTTCTCGTACGCGGCCTTTTCCTTCTGCGACAGCGAAGCCGGCGCGGGCGCATCGGTCGCGAGCAGCGTCGCGATATCCGGCGGCACCGTCGCCGGCATGTTCACGTGGATCCCGGCGAGGCCCTGCACGCGCTGCATCGCCATCCGGTGCGAGATCACCGAGCCGCAATCGCCGCCCTGCGACACGAAGCGCGTATAGCCGAGCCGCGCCATCAGCTCGCCCCATGCGCGCGCGATGTGATCGGAACCCCAGCCGGTTCGTGTCGGACGGCCCGAGAAGCCGAAGCCCGGCAACGACGGCACGACGACGTGAAACGCATCGTCCGCGCTCGCGCCGTGCGCGGTCGGATCGGTCAGCGGACCGATCGCCTTCAGCAACTCGAAGATCGAGCCCGGCCAGCCGTGCGTCATGATCATCGGCATCGCGTTCTCGTGTCGCGAGCGCACGTGAATGAAATGAATGTCGAGCCCGTCGATTTCCGTGATGAACATCGGGAAGCCGTTCAGGCGCGCCTCGCCCTTGCGCCAGTCGTAGTCGGTGCCCCAGTAACGCAGCAGCGCCTGCATGCGCGCGAGGCGCACGCCTTGCGATTCGTCGGCGACGGTCTCGCGCCCCGGCCAGCGCGTCGCGGCGATGCGGCGGCGCAGGTCGGCCACGGCGTCATCGGGAATGTGCGCGGTGAACGGGCGTATGCCGGTCGCGCCGGTCGCCGCATGCAGCGCGGTGGGCAACATCGCCGAGACCCCGGCGGCCACGGAGGTGGCCAGCAGGTGGCGACGCATCGGGGAAAACGGTGTGGAAGACATCGTTCGGCATCTCCTTTCGTGAAGTGGAAAGTGAACATGCCGCGCGCGGGAAACGCGCCCACGCTTTCAATCCGGCGCGCCCGCGTCACGCGGCGTCGCCCATTTGAAAGGTCTGATGTATCCGGTATTTGTCTGATTTGTACGCGTTTGTAGCGGCTGCGCGGCGAGCGGCCCGGCCCCTGCAGCCGCCCGCGCCGCGCGCCGCTCAGAGCGCCTTGACGATCGCGCCGTCGACGCGAATGTTCTGGCCGGTGATGTAGCCCGCCCCGTCCGACAGCAGGAACGCGACCGTCTTCGCGATCTCGCCGGTCTTGCCGAAGCGGCCGGCCGGAATGCGTGCGACGATCTCCGGCGTTTCCGGCCAGCTGTCGATGAAGCCCGGCAGCACCGCGTTCATCCGGATGTTCTCGGCCGCATAGCGTTCCGCGTAAAGCCGCGTCCACGCGCTCAGCGCCGCGCGCAGCGCCGACGAAACGGGCATCGGCTGCTCGGGCGCATCCGCCGCGAAACTCGAGATGTTGACCACCGCGCCGCCGCCCTGCTTCTGGAAGATCGGCGTCACGCGGCGCATCACGCGCACCACGTTCAGCAGGATCAGGTCGAGCCCCGCGTGCCAGTTGTCGTCGGTGATCGCCAGCAGCTCGCCCTTCGGCGGGTGCCCGGTGTTGTTCACGACCGCATCGATGCGGCCGTAGCGCGCGACCGTTTCCTGCACGAGCCGGTCGATGTCGGCTTCTTCCGTCACCGAGCCCTGGATGCCGAACCCGCCCAGTTCCTCGCCGAGCGCCACCGCGCTGCCCGACGGCGACATCAGCGCGACGCGATAGCCCGTCGCCGCCAGTTCGCGCGCGATCGCCGCGCCCATGCCCTTGCCCGCCGCCGTGATCAACGCTACTTTTTCTACAGTCACGATGTACTCCTCGTTCGAATCCTGCCGCCGCGCAGCCGCCGTTCGGCCCGCCATGGTGGTAATGTAGGCGCATCCCTCCCGACTGTCGAACCAGTATTTCTGCCTCCAGACGATAGTTTTTCTACAGCCTGACGATGCCGCCTCGCCCCTCCCGCCTGCCGCCGCTGAATGCGCTTCGTGCCTTCGAAGTGTCCGCGCGGCACCTCAATTTCCGCGCCGCCGCCGACGAGATCGGCGTCACGCAGGGCGCCGTCGCGCAGCAGGTGCGCCACCTCGAGGACGTGCTCGGCCTGAAGCTGTTCGAACGCCTGCCGCGCGGCCTCGCGCTGACGCATGACGGCGCCGCGTATTTCTCCGACGTGCAGCGCGCGCTGCATGCGATCGCCGACGCGACCGACAAGCTCGTCAAGCGCCGTGCCGCGCTGACGATCAGCACGACGCCGTCGTTCGCGTCGAAATGGCTGATCCCGCGGCTCGCGCAGTTCACCGACGCGCATCCCGACTACGACGTGCGCGTGATCGCCGATCCACAGATCGCGACGTTCCGGCACGACGGCGTCGATCTCGCGATCCGCTACGGCAAGCCGCCGTTCGGCAAGCATCTCGCCACGCATGCGCTGTTTCCGCTCGACGTGTGTGCCGTGTGCAGCCCCGCGCTGCTGGCCGCGCCCGCGTCGCCGCGCGCGCTCGCGGGTCACGTGCTGCTGCACGATGCGCACGACCTGTGGCCCGAGTTCCTCGCCGCGATGCCCGAGCCCGTCGACATCGATCCGCACAAGGGGCTGCGCTTCAACCAGACGTCGCTCGCGATCGATGCGGCCGTCGCCGGCCAGGGCATCGCGCTTGCCACCGATCCGCTGGTCGAGCGCGACATCGCCGCAGGCAGGCTGTGCAAGCCGTTCGACTTCGCGTTTCCGCTGTCGGTGGGGTTCTATCTCGTGTATCCGGCCGAGCGGCGCGACGACGATGCGATCGTCGTGATGCGCGAGTGGATGGCCACACAGGCCGTGTCGGACGGGCGCCCTTGAGCGGGCGTCGGCAGCGTCAGGGCGCGACCCAGCGGCCTTCGTAGCCGCGTTCGTGCAGATCGAATACCGCGCGACGATGGCCGGTGCGCGCGAGTTCGAGCCAGTCGATACGCGTCACGGTCACGTGGAGCAGGCAGAAGTTGTCGTAGCCGTCATCGGTTGATGCTGCACTCTGGCTCGCCGGGACATGCGCGGCTTCCGGCGACGCGACCGGCGTACCGGGCGGCAACGGTGCGCGATACAGCAGCAGCGTATGCGGACGGCTCGCTTGCCAGATCGCGCGCCGTTGCGCTTCGTCGTCGCAGATCGACGCCGCACCTTCCACGCGAATCTGCACGAGCGCATCGAGATCGTTGGCGACGAGCGCGATGCGCGGATCGCGGCGCAGCTCCGCGACCTTCTCCGAACGCGCATCGGTATGAAACGACAGCACGCGATCGGCGCGGCTCACCTGACGCAACACGATCGTGCGCACCTTCGGCGCGCCGTCGATGCCGAGCGTCGCGGCCTGCAGCATCGTGAACGGCGAGCGTTGCGCGCTCACGCCGGATTCGAGGCAGGACCACAGGCGCTCGTAGGTTTGCGCGAGTGATTCGGAAGTGGAGTCGGGCATGACGAAGCGGCGATCGTGCAGGTTGCGATCGCGCCAGCTTAACCGTTTGCAGCAGCGACGGCACGCGTGTGGCGCGCCGGCCGTCGCCGCGCGGCTCAGTTGTAGCCGAGCACGACCGGTGCCGCGTCGCCGAGGTCGGCCGCCGGCTCCGCGCCGAAGCGGCCGAGCACGTCGGCCACATACTGCGGCCCGGCGCTGATCTGCGACGACCGGTGTGCAACCGGCCGGTTATCGCTCGCGCCCGGCGCTGCGCCCATCGATACGGTGTCGTTGACGGTGAT
Source organism: Burkholderia sp. AU6039 (assembly GCF_002223365.1). Classification (NCBI taxonomy): domain Bacteria; kingdom Pseudomonadati; phylum Pseudomonadota; class Betaproteobacteria; order Burkholderiales; family Burkholderiaceae; genus Burkholderia; species Burkholderia sp. AU6039. The sequence goes on along the minus strand of NZ_NKFK01000005.1, from coordinate 494,008 downwards.
CGTCATGTTGGTGTCTCCTCACGCGGCCAGCGCCGCACCATACGCGCGCACGAGGCGCGCCACGCCTTCCCGGATCGCGTCGACGTCCGGCGCGGCGAACGACAGGCGCAGCGAGGCCGCGTCAACGTTGTCCGCGAAGAACGCCTTGCCCGGCACGAACACGACCTTGTTCGCGATCGCCTGTTGCAGCAGCACGTCCGACGACACCGCGCCGATCCGCGCCCACACGAACATCCCGCCTTCGGGACGATGGAATTCGATCGCATCGCCGAGGCCGTCGCGCAACGCGTCGCACATCGCGTCGCATTTGCGCTGGTACGCGGCCGTGATGCGCGGCAGATGGCGTTCGAGCGCACCGTCGGCCAGATACTCGGCGGCGGCCGCCTGGGTCCACGGCGTGCTGCACAGATCGACCGTCTGCTTCGCGATCACGCAGCGCCGCGCGATCTCGGCCGGCGCGATCGTCCAGCCCACGCGCAGCCCGGGCGCGACGATCTTCGACAGGCTCGCGAAATGCACGATCCAGTCGCGCGCGCCGTCCACTTCATCGGCGAGTGCGAGCATCGACGGCACGGCTTCGCCCGCGAAACGCAGGTCGCCGTATGGATCGTCCTCGATGATCAGGAAACGGTATTGCACCGCGAGACGCAGCAGCTTCAGCCGGCGCTCGCGCGTGAGCGTCGCGCCCGTCGGGTTCGCGAAGGTCGGGACCGTGTAGAGCAGTTTCGGCTGCGCGATCGCGCCGGACGCGAGCTGTTCGCCGAGACGATCGACGTCGAGGCCCGCGCCGTCGACCGGAATCGTCACGATGCGCGCCTGCTGCAGACGCATCGCCTGCAGCGTCGCCGGGTAAGCCGGTTGCTCGGTCAGCACGACGTCGCCGGGCGACACCATCACGCGCAGCAGCAGGTCGAGACCCTGCTGCGAACCGGTCGTGACGAGCAGTTCGGCCGCCGTGCACGTCACGCCGCGCCGCCCCATCAGCGCGATCAATTGCTGCTTCAGTTCGGCGAGGCCGTCGGTCGGGCCGTATTGCAGGCAGCGCACGGGCTGCGCGTACGCGCGCCCGGCGGCTGCGTTCAGGCCGTCGACGTCGAACAGGTCGCTGGCCGGATAACCGCCCGCGAAGGAAATCATGCCCGGTTCGGACAGGTACTTGAACAGTTCGCGGATCGGCGAGCCGGCGGGATTCTGGAATGAGGGAGTGAACGCGTACATGTCGTCGTGAGCTGGATGGCGCGGACGGCCGGGATAGCCGCCCGATACCGGCCACCGCGGCGCTTCTGGCGCCACGGCGGTGAAATCGAGCCACGATTGTCGATAGTCATTAAGGCCGCGGCAAACGATATCTATGCACTAGGTCTTGCGGTTTGGTCATCACATCGGGCGCTGGCGGGCGCAGCGAAACGCGCGGTCCGCCAGCGTTTCGACCCAGGGCTTGACGCACGTGTTGCCGGCGGAAAGCCAATCCGCCCGATTGTTTCGTTTCGCCGCGCGCTCACCCTGCCCGCCCAGCTTGTGGCCGGGACCCGGCCGAATCAGTGCGCCGGCCCCGCAGGCGCGGGCGGCGGCGGCTTGGGCTTCCACGTCGAGAGCGCGCGCGTGAGGTCGTCCGACACGTAGTGCGGACCGTCGAACAGATAGACCGAGTAGCCGCGATAGGCCACCAGTTGCTTGCTCAGCTCGTCGGCGCTGGCGGCGCGAAACCCGCCCCGCTCGGCGGGCCGGAACGCCTCGGCGATCACCCGCACGCGTTGCTTGCCCAGTTTTGAAACGAGTTCGTCGAGGTAGCTGCGCGCGACATACGGCTCGCGGGCATAGACGCCGCAGCCGTCCTGGAAGAACACGCCGACGTCCGCGGGCAGCCACGCCGCGAGCCAGTCCGCGAGCGTCTTTCCGCCGATGTTGGTCTGGTCGTACACGCTCACCCAGAGCGGACGCGGCAGCCGTTGCAGGATCGCGGCGAGCTTGGGCGCGTCCTGCCAGGTCGGATCGATCTCCACCGGAAAGTAATAACCGGTGACATGCAGCGGGATCGTTGCGTGCGCTACTTCGAGGGATTGATCGGCGAGCGTCGACAGATGGGTGCGCGCCCGTTTTTCGTCCTGGTAGCCGGCGAGGCCCAGGATCACGTTCCTCGCCCAGGGCTCACGACCGATACGCTCCCAGTCGGGAAGGTGCGCGGCAGGCTGGATGCGGGTGTTGGCGATGAACGCGGTATCGTCGACGACGGTCCATTGAATCAGCAGATCGTGGATGCCGAGGATCTGCCAGTTGCCGGCCGGATTGGTCGTCGTGTTGTCCACCTGCCAGGCGATGCCGTCGGCGTGCACGTCGTGCGCGGTCCAGCTGCAGGCGGCCACGACGAGCGATGCGCCGATCGCCGCGAGCGTCGCCGCGCGAGGCGAACGCGGCGCGGCGGCGAGCGAGCCCGGTTGCGTTGCGAGTCGAAGCCGGCCCATGCGTTGTTGAATCCTGCGCCAGGCCGGGATCCCATACGTGGTCATCGCTGGCTCTCCGGAAGCATGCCTGCGCGTCATCGTAGCCGATCAAATGCAAACGTGCGACCCGCGTTGCCAATGCGGGTCGCACGTTGCTGTCGCTACGCCTGCGTCACTTGGCCGTCGTGCCGTCCACCCACGTGTAGCCGAGATTCGTAATGCCGGTAATCATGCTCTGGAAGTCCTGATACGCCGGCAATCCGAGATCCGGTTCGAGCCAGTACGGATGGAAGAAGAAGGACGCGAAACCGTCCCGCACCGCCAGGCCATACTGCGCATTGGTCACGATTTGCTGCCACGTGTAGGTGATGCACGAGAACGGGTCGACGTTGCAGATGTTGTACTGCACGCTACCCAGGTTCTCCGGAATGATCCGCTGCCCGTAGTAATCAGCGTTGATGATGTACGGGAAAAACTGCCCGGCCGAAAAATCCTGGTTGGCGGCACCCGTGCCGAGTTGCGGTTTGGTCGCGGTGTAATACACGGCCCGCTGGAACGTGGTCGGGAACGTGAGGGCTGTCGCCGACGACGCAGCCGGGGACATCTGGTACTGCGGTGCGGCCCAGCCGACGATCTTGTAGCCGTTGAGCGTGAACTCGAGCAGGCCATCGGCCATTCTGCCTTCCGCCCATTGCACGGAATCCTCATCAACCGGCCGGTTCTGCACCGCGTACCAGAACTCGTAGTCGCTGCCGCTGACGGCATTCAACAGGTTCGGTGTCGAATCGTACTGGTGCGTATAGCCGTGCATCACGATCGAGCCGCCGCGCAACAGCGCATAATTCAGCGCCCGCTTGAGGCCCGTTGCCTGCGCCAGATGGATCGTCTCCGGCACACCGCCGTTGTAGTAGCCGTTCGGGTCCGTATACAACGGGATGGTGGCCATCGTGAACGGAATCCGCTTCGAGTACATGTAGTTCGTCAGCAGCTGCATCGAACTCGTCGTGGTATACGCGTCGAGGTCCTCCAGGCGGACGAGCGCACGATGATTCACCGGTGCATTGGTCTGCAGGATGTCGTGCAGGATGTCGCAGATCACCAGGTAGCGATCCGTCGGGCCGATATAGGAAAACGGCATGTCCGCGAAGTACCAGAAGTTGCCCGAGCGCATGACGTACGGTGCGGTTGCGCCGCTCTTGCTGTTCTTGATGGTGACGAGCGCCTGCGCCTTGGTGGCATCGACGACCTGGGTCAGTCCGACGTCCGGATCCGCATTGATCGTGCCGGACGACGCGTCATAGGCGTAGTACTTGACCATCGGCAGGTTCTTGTACGTGACCGTGTCGTAGAACCCGGGATTCGGATTGCTCGACGATGGCGTCGCGTTCATCCCGGCGAGGCCCAGGAAGCTGAACCCGTAGGTCTGGTTGAACGTGTAGGCCGTGTTCCATGCCAGTTGCCACAGGTTGTACTTGAACCAGACCACCGTCTTCTTGGTGGTCATCACGTCGCTCATGAACGCGGTCGGAATCGGGTTGTTGTAGTAGTTGCCGATATAGAACGTCGCGTCGTGATTCCCGACCATGCCGGCCGTGTAGTTCTGGATCGGAACCAGATCGACGGTCGTATTGAAGTGACCCAGCAGGTTTCTCAGCATGATGCTGTACATCAGGCCCAGCTTCGAAAACGGATCGTTGGCCGGATTGTCGTACAGGATGAGCGTATGGGCAGTGGTGGCCTGCGCGTGCGCGGTGCCCGGCAATGTCATTTGCGCGAGTCCCGCAAGCAGGGCGATGACGAGCAAGATCTTTTTCATGGCCGTTTCTCCCTATTCACGTTCCACATTGCCGTTGGATTTACTGACCGACTTCTTGCTGAACTTCGGGCGGCCCGTTTCCTTGTACGCCTTTTCCCAATCCTCGTCGGACATGCCGGCTTTCACGTTGACGTGCGCCGAGCCGTTCGGCAGCGGAGGCGGCTTGATCTTCTGTGCAGAGGAATTACTCGTCTGCTGCGCACCCACATCCTGAACGCCGACGGCGAAGACGAGCGTCGTGATCAATGCGACGATTGATCCGGCGGCGCTCAACCCGTTTCGAAAAGATTGATTGCGATGCGAAGGCATGATTTTCATCCTTTGATATGCGAAATAAGTTCATCTCGTCAGCGAAACGAGCACGTCGAATCACCATCCGGAATCGGGGCGCCATGTCGTGAAGATTTTGATGCGCAATTGAAACCAGACAAATAAATCCGGTAGGAGATGGTTTTACTTTCAAGCTAGAACCGTACCATCCGTCGCAAATGGGCATAGCGCCAAGGCGACGAAATTGGCGCATCGAGGCCGCTCGAAAATGCGTCGATAAAACGTTTCAGGCGTGCAACGCGGCGATGTCACGAATTTAATCGGACAAACACGCGAAACCCGCTCATGCGCCCCAAGTGAAACCTGTCGTGCCCCACGCTTCGCGGATCGCGATGCGACGATCGCCGTGGATGGCACGCTCGCACGCGCAACGACGCCTGGCGCGCTCGATTTTCGGTTCAACCTCCATTCATCCGGCCGATCACCGCAGGAATCGCATGACGATTTTCGAGGGCCGCCAGCCGCGCACGTGCCGAGGGTCCGAAAACGATGTGTCATCCGGTCGATCTACGGCGTGTTTCAGCACTGAAACATTTGGCTCGGATTCGGCGGGCCGATCCTGTGCGGCGGTTCGCGACGCCCGCAACGTCAAGGGTCGCGCGGCGATGGCGCACGACTTGCTACATGAGCACTGTGTTGCGAAGTCGATGCGCGGGGAGCCATGCGCGCGCGCCGGGCGGAGAGCGGCTGCGAGCGTTGAAGGATGCAGTGACGGAGGCAGGCAGGCGGAAATGGGCTGTCCAAAAGTCATCCACGGAACACGTTGCATCGCTCGCGATGTGACGTGGCTGCATCGACGAAGCGCGCGCGGCGCGCGCTTTTTCGAGCGGCAGGCATTCGCGTGGCGCACACCACGCAGTGGACGTGACGGGGCGACGAGGGCGAATGAACGTTTCGTCTTGCGTCGGTACGAGGGGAAATAATCAAATAAAAGATAACAGCGCGGGAAAGATGATGGACAACATGGTTTGGAGTGCGTATTTATATGCGCTTAACATCGTCACCATTGTGACCGCAATCGTCATCCTGGTCAGCACACTGGATGACCTCACGCTGGATGCCTGCTATTGGTCCTTTGAGATCGGGCGCATCCTGCGCCGCGAAAAATCGCAAACGATCGATATCGGCATGCTGCGCGCGCTGGAAGAGCGGCATCTGGCGCTGATGGTGCCGGCGTGGAAAGAATATGACGTGATCGCCAAGATGATCGAAAACACGTTGGCGACGCTCGAGTACGAGCGCTACGTGATATTCGTCGGCACCTATCACAACGATGCCGAAACCACGGCCGAGGTCGAACGCATGGTCCGCCGGTATCCGGGCCGGGTCACGCGCGCGACCGTGATGAACGACGGGCCGACCTGCAAGGCGGACTGCCTGAACTGGATCGTCGAAGCCATCCTGCGTTACGAATCGGTCCATCACATCCAGTTCGCGGGCGTCGTCATGCACGACTGCGAGGACGTCATTCATCCGGTCGAGCTCAAGTACCTCAACCACGCGGTGGCGGACAGCGACCTGGTCCAGCTTCCCGTGCTGTCGTTGCCGCGGAAATGGAACGAGTTCGTCGCCGGCTGCTACCTCGACGACTTCAGCGAAACGCACCAGAAGGACGTGCCGGTGCGAGCCCGGCTGACCGGCGTCGTCCCGGGCGCGGGCGTGGCGTCGTGCTACAGCAGGCGCTCGATCGAAGCGGCGATGAAGGAACGCAACGGCTCTCCGTTCAACACCAGTTCGCTGACCGAGGATTACGACTTCAGCTTCCGGTTGAGAGACCTGGGGATGAAGGAAACCTTCGCGTGCATTCCGCTGACGGGGATCGCGCGCGATGACACCAACGAGCGCGCGCAGGGTGGCGTCGTCAGCCGAAACCTGCTGGCCACGCGCGAGTACTTTCCGAAAACATTCCGTACCGCGTACCGTCAGCGCACGCGCTGGATCCTCGGCATTGCGTTTCAGGGATGGGAGCAACTCGGCTGGAAAGGCAACCTGCTCACCCGATACATGTTCTTCCACGATCGCAAGGGCATCGTGACCTCGCTGTTTTCGGTCGTTGCCTATGGCGTGCTGCTCAACTTCCTGCTGCTGGGCGCGCTCCAGAGAGCCGGCCATGTCATCCCGAACGGCGCCTCGCTCGTCATGGCGGCCGACTGGGTCGCACCACTGCTGTGGATCAACACCGCGATGCTGTTTGCACGCGCCGGGCAGCGCTTCCATTTCGTCAGCAAGCTGAACGGCCCGACCCAGGGGCTGCTCTCGATTCCGCGGATGTTCGTCAACAACCTGATCAACTTCTACGCGGTGTGCCGCGCGTGGCGCATCTATATCCGCCACCTGGCGACCGGCAAGCCCATAGCATGGGACAAGACCAGTCATACCTATCTGTCGAACGAAGCGCTCGGGAAAGTGCGCCTGAAAGTCGGCGAGATCCTGGTCGGCTGGGGCGTGGTGACACTGGAGCAATTGCAGGCGAGCCTGGAGAAGCAGCTGACCTGCGGCAGACGGCTCGGGGAACTGCTGGTCGAAGGCTGCGCGATATCCGCCGAATCGCTCGCGGACGCGATCGCCGAGCAAGCCGAGCTGCCCCGGGTGAGCCTGGGCAACGTCGCGGTGGGCCACTTCGCGGATTCGCTCGCCTTCGAGCTGCAGTACGCGTATCGGGCCGTCCCGTTTTCAACGGCGGACGACGGCACGCTGAACATCGCGGTCGGGCGGCCGCTCACGCCGGACGAACAGGACGTCGTGCGGCGCGGCGCCCGGGCGAAGGTGGCCTATTTCATTGCCTGCGACACGGAGATTACCGCCGAGCTCGCCCGGCACTCGCGCTTCGTCGAACTCACGCGCCTGCGCGACGGCGACCCGGCCGCGCAGCAAGGCGCTCCCGCGCAGAAACCGTCGGGAGAACAGGCATGAAGCATTCGACACTCCCGATCGCGGCCAGCGTCAAGCGCTGCGCACGGTTGAGCGCACTGGCGATCGCCGTGTCGCTGGCCTGGCAGGCGCCGGCGTCCGCCGCGCAGCAACTGACGCCCAAGGCCTACAAGCTCGCCGACAGCGCCTACAAGGCAATCAATGCCGGCGACCTGCCCCTCGCGGAAGTGTATGCGTCGCGCGCCATCAAGCTTCAGCCCGGAAGCGAACAGCTCGGGCTGCTGCTCGTCGACGTATACAGACGGGAAGGAAAAGTCGACGAAGCGGATTCGATGGTGGAATCGCTGATCGTTCGTTTTCCGAAGAGTGCGGCGGTACGCGCGCAACATGGCTACCTGGCGCAGCGGCAGATGCGCTACGACGTTGCGTGCAGCGATTTCGCGGCCGCCGTCGCGACCGGGAAATGGAGCAAGGAACAGCAGCGCAACCTGCGTCTCGCCTGGTCGGACAGCGCGCTCGCGGCGAAGCTTCCGCATGAGGCCGGCATCGCGCTGGCGCCGCTGGCCGATGAAAAATCGGCCGTGGTCCAGGTGCGCATCGCGCAGATGAGCCTGCAGGCAGGCGACCGCGACACCGCCATCCGCATGGCCGACCTGGCGGCCAGCGACGCGACGACCGAAGGCGAGCGCAACATGGCCGCGTCGATCGCGGCGCAGGCGCGGCTGGACGATCAGGCCGCCGAGGCGCCGGTCGACAATACCGCGCAACAGAAGTTGCAGGATGCCTATGACCTGCTGCGCGACCACAAGGATCGCGAGGCGCTCGACGCATTCCAGGCGGGATTTTCCGGCGGTGCCGGCAATGCGATGAACTACGCGGACGCGGGCTACGCCGCCAAGCGGATCGGGCTGAACCAGGAGTCCATCGACCTGTTCGAGCACAGCCTCGACGCCGACGAAAACGAACACACCTTCGATGCGCAACACAAGTTCGGCTATCGGCGGGAGGTCGAGCAGCTTCAGCGCAGCTGGGGGTTCGTCCTGAGCGCGCCGTACCAGTCGGCCGCGTTCGGTCCACAAGGCACCATCAGCGTGTTGCAGCCGGGTGTGGAAGTGTATTGGCAGCCGCCGAAGATCGGCTATCAGAACGGCCGCATCTTCCAGTTCTTCGTGCGCGGCTACGGCACGGCCTACGACGGATCGGGCAACACGACCGGGCTGCCGACCGTGCAGGGTTCGGTGGGCGCGCGCTACAAGCCGCTGCCCGACCAGAACGTCGTGCTGACCGCCGAGCGGCTGTTCCACGTCGGCAGCCAGTCGATGACGGACTGGCTGATGCGCCTGGGTTATTCGTCGGAAGGCGGGACCGACCTGAGGGTCACCGAGCCGAGCTGGCGCAGCTGGCAGGCCTACGTTGAAGGCGCTTACTTCATCAGCGCGGGGCGATACATCATTTATTCGGAGTTGCGTTACGGGCACACCTGGCGTTTGCCGATGATCAGCGATCGGCTGACCATCTACCCGCACGCCGCGGTGGCCGGCGATCACGACAATCGGCAACCGGACAAGACGGCGATCGGTGCCGGGCCCGGCATCCAGTTTCGGTACTGGTTTCGCGAAGGCCGATATAGCGCGCCGGCAAGCTATCTGGATGTCACGGTGCAATACCGGTTCGGGTTGACGTCAGCGGCACGCGCACGTGGTCTCGTGGTACGCGCGACATTGTGGTTCTAACAGCGACGCTGACGCTTGCTCATGGATGGCGCTTTTCGCTTAGTTGGGCGCCTTGAGCGGAAGGATCGTTTGACGCAACAGCTGGAAGTACGAGCTCGTCGAATACGGAACCATCTGCTCGGCGTAGTTCCACCAGAAGAATCCGCCGATGAAACGCGGATCGGTCATGCTGTTGACCATCGGGTAGTACGTCTTGATCAGGTTCTGCTGCACCGACGCCGGCGCGGCGGTATCCGAGGTGCCGATTTCGCCGAAGCCGACCTTCGCGTTCGGGAAGATGCTTTCCAGCGCCGCGAAATCGTTCTTCCACGTCGGATTCAGCCCCGGGCAATCCTGGTACGGGTAGTAGCTGAACAGCGCGTAGTCGGCTTGCTGGCGGACCGTCGACGACAGGAAGGTGGTCGGCCACGTCTTCCAGTAATCCTGCGGCTTCTCCCAGCAGTTGGTGCCCTTGCTGTCGTCGTTGTAGTACAGCGTGATGGCCGTCTTGCCGCCGTTCGATTTGACGATCTGGTTGGCCGCCGCGACCATCTGGCCGATCTGCTGCTCTTGCGCGTTGACCACGCTGTTCGTCCCGCTCGGGTCGTTACGCAGCCATTCGCCGTTGATTTCGTTCGCGATCTCCCAGACGTCGACCGTGTTCTTCAACTGCGACACCAGTTCCTGCGTCCTGGCCTTGTACGTGGCGAGATCCGTCGGGAAATAGTAAGAATCGTAGACTTCGCCCATCACGTACGCGACGGCGTGCAGGCGCAGCAGCGGTGCGTAGTAGTCGGCGGCCGACGTACCCGGATCGAACACGACACGCACGGTGGGCTTGTACGGCAGGTTCTGCAGCGACGCGACGATCGCGTCCAGCTTGGTCAGGTCGTCGAGGGTCACGCCGTAGACGGGATTCTTCAGAGGTTCGACCTGGGCTTCAGCGGGCCGGGATAAAGGCAGGAGCCCGGCATAAGCGACGCATGCGGCGATGGCCGTGCGCGAGAGATTTTTCGTCAGTCTTTTCAAAACGCTTTCCGTCCTAAAGTAAGAAGAAGCGCGATTTTAGACGAAAATAAAAGGTAATTATCGGATGATATTGAAAGTGGCGAGCCCTAAAAAGATCGTTAGGATCGGTATCAAAAGTGGATGCGGCAGGATGTCGCGCCGGGCAAGTTGTTACGTGATACTTATTAAATGCACTGCAGCATCGGCGCGAGAAGCTGCTGCCGAAGGAAGTAGGCGGCGGGTGCGTCTCAGGGTAAAACCGAGGTGCGGGTGGCTGCGTGCAAACGATTGCCGACGCCCGAAGCTAGCCGCAGCCAGTCGCCCCTGACACACGCGGCTCAGCGACATGAACCACCCACACCCCTGTTCATTCAGGCGACCGGATAGCGGAACCCGCTACCACCCGGATTCCGCTACGCGGCGCCTTCGTTGCCTGCTCAGGCAGACGCGTTGCGATTCGCCTCGATCACCGTCAGCGCCGCCATGTTGACGATCCGGCGCACCGTCGCGCTCGACGTCAGGATGTTCACCGGCGCGTTGACGCCCAGCAGGAACGGCCCCACCGCCACGTTGCTGCCCGCCTCGGTCTTGAGCAGGTTGTACGCGATATTCCCCGCATCCACGTTCGGGCAAACCAGCAGGTTGGCAGCGCCCTTCAGCGGCGACATCGGCAGCAGCTTCGACCGCAAGCCCTCGTCGAGCGCGCAGTCGCCATGCATCTCGCCGTCCGCCTCGATATCCGGCGCCTGCTCCCGGACGATCTCCAGCGCCCGGCGCATCTTCACGCCCGACGCCGCGCTCCCCGACCCGAAGTTCGACCGCGACAGCAGCGCCGCTTTCGGCGTCAGGTTCAGCCATTCCATCTGGCGCGCCGCGGCGATCGTGAATTCCGCGATCTGCTCCGCGTCGGGGTTGTCGTTGACGTGCGTATCCACCAGCGCGACCGTCCGCTGGTCGAGCAACAGGATGTTCATCGCCGCATAGGTCGACGCCCCCGGCTTCTTCCCGATCACCTCGTCGACGAACCGCAGGTGGTTGTGATACTCGCCCACCGTCCCGCAGATCATCCCGTCCGCGTCGCCGAGCCGCACCATCATCGCGCCGATCAGCGTCAGGCGGCGCCGCATCTCGACCCGCGCCATCTCCTTCGAGATGCCATCCCGGCAGCGCAGCTCCCAGTACTTCGTCCAGTACTGCGGGAAACGCTCGTCATACTCGGGATTGGTCACCTCGACATCCTGGCCGAGCCGGATCCGCAGGCCGAATCGCTCGATGCGCGCCAGCAGTACCTCAGGGCGCCCGACCAGGATCGGCCGCGCCAGCTTCTCGTCGACGATCACCTGCACCGCGCGCAGCACGCGCTCGTCCTCGCCTTCGGTAAAGACGATCCGCGCCTTGCCGCCGTCGCGCACCAGCCGGCGCGCCGTCGCGAACAGCGGCTTCATGAATGCACCGGAGTGGTAGACGAATTGCTGCAGTTGCTCGACGTACGCGTCGAGATCGGTCAGCGGGCGCTTCGCCACGCCGCCGTCCATCGCCGCCTTGGCCACGGCCGGCGCGATACGGACGATCAGGCGCGGGTCGAACGGCTTCGGAATCAGGTATTGCGCGCCGAACGCCACGTCGTACGCCCCGTAGGCCGCCGCGACGACTTCGTTCTGCTCTTCCTCGGCCAGCCCCGCGATCGCGTGAACGGCGGCGATCTCCATTTCGCGGGTGATCGTCGTCGCGCCCACGTCCAGCGCGCCGCGGAAGATGTACGGGAAGCAGAGGACGTTGTTGACCTGGTTCGGGTAGTCCGAGCGGCCCGTCGCGATCACGACGTCGTCGCGCGTCGCATGCGCCAGTTCCGGGAATATTTCCGGCGTGGGGTTGGCCAGCGCGAGAATCAGCGGGCGCGGCGCCATCGCCTTCAGCATCTCGGCGCTCAGGATGCCGCCGACCGACAGGCCCAGGAACACGTCCGCGCCGCCGATCACGTCGGCCAGCTTGCGCGCGTCGGTGTCCTGCGCGAAGCGCGACTTCGCCGGGTCCATCAGCGTGGTGCGGCCGCGATAGACGACGCCCTCGATGTCGGTCACCCAGACGTTTTCAACCGGCAGCCCGAGGTCGACCAGCAGGTCCAGACAGGCCAGCGCCGCGGCGCCAGCCCCCGACGTCACGACCTTCACTTCCGAAATCGACTTCCCGACGACCTTCAACCCGTTGATGAACGCGGCGGAGACGGTGATGGCGGTGCCGTGCTGGTCGTCGTGGAAGACGGGGATCTTCATGCGGTCACGCAGCTTCTGCTCGACCGTGAAGCACTCGGGCGCCTTGATGTCCTCGAGGTTGATGCCGCCAAAGGTCGGCTCGAGGCCGGCAATGATGTCGACCAGCTTGTCCGGATCGGTTTCGTTGATCTCGATGTCGAAGACGTCGATCCCCGCGAACTTCTTGAACAGCACCGCCTTGCCTTCCATGACCGGCTTCGACGCGAGCGGGCCGATGTTGCCCAGGCCGAGCACGGCCGTGCCGTTCGTGATCACGCCCACCAGGTTGCCGCGGCTCGTGAACCGGTGCGCCTGCAGCGGATCGGCGGCGATGGCCTCGCACACGCCCGCCACGCCCGGCGTGTACGCCAGCGCGAGATCGCGCTGGGTCACGAGCGGCTTGCTGGCGACGACCGAGATCTTTCCCGGCGTCGGAAATTCGTGATAGTCGAATGCTGCCTGCTGCTGTGTCTCAGTCTGTTTCATGTTTTTCGATCCGGGCACGGGCGCCAGGCCAGTCCCGGCGCGATCCATGAAGGGGATTCTAGGGATCCGCCATAAGGTGTTGATTCTGTTTTAATATCGGTCCATCACTTTTTCATGATGGATACGTGACCAGTCAATGACTTTTGACGCAAACGACGTGGTCAGGCGGCTGGGCGCCCGCTTGAAGATGCGGCACCTGGTGCTGTTGCTGCAGATCCAGCAGCACGGGTCGCTGACGCGCGTCGCGGAGCACATGGCCAGCAGCCAGCCCGCCGTGACCAACGCGCTGTCCGAGCTGGAGAGCATGTTCGGCACGCCGCTGTTCGAGCGTTCGTCGCGCGGCATGCGGCCCACCGCGCTCGGCGCGGTCGTGCTCGAGCGGGCGAAGGCGATGATCAAGGATCTCGACCACCTCGCCCGCGAGATGGAGGCCGTCGCCGCCGGCCATGCGGCCCACCTGCACATCGGCGTGATTCCGTTCATTTCCGGGCAGATGCTGTCGGCGGCGCTCAAGCGGCTGCAAGCGCGCATGGAGCGGCGCCTGACCGTGACGATTCACGAGGGCACCAGCGATCAACTGCTGCTGCAGCTCAGGGATCACGGCGTCGACATCGTGATCGGGCGGGCTTCGTCGGCGATCGACCTGGGGCAGGTCTCCTTCGAAGTGCTGTACCAGCAGCAGCCGCGCATGATCGCGAGCCGGCGCCTTGCCGCGAAACTGGCCCGCACCGCGCTCGACTGGCACAAGCTGCACGCGCTCGACTGGATTCTCGGCGCGCCGCATACGCCGATGCGGGAACAGGTCACCGACCTGTTCCTGTCGGCCGGCATCGCGCCGCCCGTTCCGATCGTCGAGAGTTATTCATCCAAGCTGATCGGCGAGATGATCGCGTCGAGCGACGAGGCCGTGTCGATCGTGCCGGCCGATATCGCGGAAGAACTGGTGCGGATCGCCGGCGTGGCCATCGTGCCGTACACGCTGGTGTGGACGCTTCCGCCCATCGCGCTGTTTACCCGCGCCGCCGATTCGCGCTCGCCGGCGCGGGATCTGCTCGTCGAGGCGCTGCGTGGGGTGTGCAGGGAGACTTACGGGGACGCGCAGCGGTAGGGTTTCGCGAGCCACACCTGCGTTGAACGGCCCGCCGGCCCCGCCAAAACCCGTCGTGCGTCTCGACGGCTTCCCGGTGCGCCACCGGCCCCGGGCTACTTGCTGGCCGCGAGGCGCCGCAGAATTTCTGCACGCTCGGAAGTCAGCACATGGTCGGAGCCCTCGCCGCGGTCATAGCGTTTGGTCGTGCGGTAGGACAACCGCTTCTTGTACTGGTTGGTAGCGGGATCGAACACCCACGCATCGACGTCGAACAGGTGCGCTTCGAAATGACTCTCGTCCTTGCCCCACACATAATCGGCCCGAACGAACACCGGATAGGACGACACGTCCGGCACCTTCCACATCGCGCGGTCGGCCAGCTCCGTCTGGGTGACTTCCGGCATCAGGTTCTCGATCTTGCCGTTCGCGCCATAACGCAGGATCGCCACGCGCTCCAGCATCCCGCTGCCGCCGCCCGAGAACATTCCCGAGAAGAACACCCACGAGCCGCCCGACGCAATCGGCAGCCGCTCGGACCTTGGCGTCAGTCCGAACTGGTAAAGCTCCTTCGGCGAATTGGGCAGCGGCACGGGCGGCATCTCGAAGCATGGCGCATGGTCGGGGAGCACGCAGAGTTTCACGCCGGACAGCGGGAGGCCGTCGGCGTCCGTTCGGCCCTCCACCTGGGTGAAACGGGGGAAGGCGAGTTCGCTGGAAGCGGCTTGAACGCCGGTGACGCCAACGACGGAAAAGCCCAGGATCACCCCAAGCGTTTTACGGAACCCGCGCATGCACCTGCCCTCTTCTCTCATGTTTTGATAGGCGCGAATTGTCGATGATCCGGCCGGTTCTGTCGAATGAGCGTGCGTGACGTGGCGTGAGGTACAAGGGAGCGCTACTCAGCCGCCTTCTCGTACAGTGACCAGACGATCCCGTCTGATTTCGACCCGACGCGAATGAAGCCCAGCGACTCGTAGTAAGCGCAGAGCGTCACGTTCTCCACGGCGCAATCGAGTCGAACGAAACGCCGGTTCAAGCTGCTCACCTTGCGCCCGCACCAGTCGAGCATGAAGCTGCCGAGCCCTTGCCCGTTGAAACCTTCCCGCACGCACAGCCCGTGCACATAGCCAGCGATCGGTTCCTGCGGCCCCCAGTGCGTGTCCTCGTCGAAGGCGAGCGAGAACGTTCCGGCCAACGCGCCGCCCACTTCGACGACATACACGTCCTTTTGGGACACGTTGTTGCGTACCCACGCCTCGGAAAATCCGTCGCCTTCCTTGCCCCATACATGGTCGTCGTACGTGAGCTTCTTCGCGTGTGCGTCATTCCGGATCCGCGTCAGCACCGGTACGTCGTCTGCCGTTGCCCTGCGGATGCTTTTCGAGGTCATTGCTCGTTTCTCCGTTGCAGCGAGTCGGTGAAGGAACAACCGCGATTCACAGTTCACGGCTGCGTTGCCGGAAAAGTCCGGCATGCGGGTGCAAACCCGCCCGAAGCATTCGATGTGCCGCTACACAAAGCATCGCCTGCAATTTCATATCGACTGTCTCGGCCAGCCCTGACCGGATATTCACGCTCAATCAGCGCTCTTTCCGCCACGCGTTGACGCTCCGGGTACCGAGACCCGGCGCCTGCTCCTGACTGGCCGCACTCCGACGCGTACAACGTTCGCACGCCGGCAACGTTTTGCACGCCATGCGCCAGCGTGATTTTCCTGAACGCTAACCCAGGGACAAGTAAATGCCGGTGCCAGCATCAACGACGAACAGGAGCGCAATGACGAGGCAGACAACTTGCCAGACACCGCGCAGGCGAGTTGCCCCGACATACAATCCTGCCACGCCGACACAAAGCGTCACGGGCCAGTATTCCATGCCAGTTCCAAGCACAACGAGATAAAAAGGAAAATCAATGGTGATGTTACTCATCCCGGAATGCTCGGTTGCGTGCGTGGCGTATGCGTTCGCTCATGGTGTGAATGACATCGATCAGTCGCCGGAAGCTCACCCCTGCGCCTGATGGCACACCACCTCGATATTGTGCCCATCCGGCCCGATGACGAACGCCGCGTAGTAATTCGCGTGATAGTGCGGCCGCAGCCCCGGCGCGCCATGGTCCTTCCCGCCTGCCGCCAGCGCCGCGCGATAGAACGCGTCGACTTGCTGCCGGTTGTCGGCCACGAACGCGATGTGGAGATGCGCCGGTTTCTCCGACGTCTGGAACAGGCACAACGAAGGCTTGCCCGGCGGAGATATCTCGATGCCGTACGACGGCTCGCCCTCGCCCTGCACCACGACGCCAAGCGGCTCGAGTGCGCTCAGGAAAAATGCCTTGCTCGCTGCAAAGTCGGTCACGCCGAATTTGACATGGTCAAACATGACTCCCCCTCGGATAGATGGGTCTGCCGGCACCCGGATGGAACGTCGAAATCACCGCGATGTTGCCACACGCAGCCGTCGCCGGCATCCCCTGCGCGACCGAGCAAGAAAAGCCCGACACAGTCGGATCAACGAGCGGGATACTCACCCGTCATCGAGCAGTCACGGCGTGCGGCACAACGTCATTGTGATGCTGGCGACACCCGGCGATCGCGCACGAAGCTGTGACTGATCGTCGATCGACAGGCATGTCTGGAAGGATTCCGAACGAAAAGGTCACTGCGAAACAGGCGCATCGGACAGACGATACGGGAATGTCGGCGCCCGGGAATCCCGGAATGAAGCAGCGAACCGGTGACGGGATCTCGCTGCCGGTTCGCTGTACCGCACACTCGATACGTCGCACTGAACTTCCGGCCTCGCCGGTTTCAGCGGCATGCTTCCGCGATCTTGGAAGGTCGATTCCGTGCTGCTATCGTGGTGCACCTTTTGACGATTTCGGAGCGGGAGATACATGCCCTTGATCTTGCGTCGAGCGATTGCCGCTGATGCCGCAGAGGTGGCTGAAGTCTATCTACGGTCGCGCAACACGCTGGCATCGTACGCGCCGCTCGCGCATTCCGAAGCCGCCGTCCGCGATTGGGTGGCCAACATGCTTGTGCCGTCGGGCAACGTCACCGTTGCCGTGAACGATGACCGCATCGTCGGCATGGCCGCGCACGTTGTCACCGACGGCGTGGCGTGGCTCGACCAGTTGTATGTGTGCCCCGAATTCAAGCGACGAGGGATCGGGTCTTCCCTCCTGGAATCGGTGAAGTCGCAGACGGTTGGCAAGCTCCAGCTCCATACGTTCCAGATGAATCTCGATGCCGCTGCGTTTTATGAGCGGCATGGGTTCGTTGCGGTTGAATACAGCGATGGGAGCAGGAATGAGGAGGGCTGTCCCGATGTTTTGTATTGCTTGACGCGGTAGCGCACGAAACGCTGGTCCGTCCCGCGCAGCCAAGCGCTTGCCCAAGGGTCCACCGGCATTGCCCTGGGTGCACGCTCATCAACGTAGCGGCCAACACCCCGCCACCATCATGCTCGGCGCGTGCTCAGCCTGATCGTCCCTCGTCGGCGATGCGGGCAAGCCACTCCGAAAAGCCTCCCGCTATGCGCTCGCGTCGCGCGTCATCATGCCAGACCCGAATCACTTGTCCCGAGCAACCGTCTTCCGCGGGTTCGAGGTCGAGACACAGATGATTGCCGCTACCGTCATGCGTGAATGGAATCCACTTCAGGTTGTACCAGTCATCCCCGATGCCCGGATCCGGTTCCGATTCCATGCCGTCGAAATCGCCTCCGTCGACGAGACCTTTCCAGATACGCCATTGCGCGAGGATCTCGTGCGAGCTCAGCAGCGCATCACTTCCGGAGAATTCATCCCCCGAATCGGCCTGGCCATCGTGAATGCGCAGGCTGTCGACGAATGCGTCAGGCAGGCGTGTTCCCAGCGCAGTCTGCAAGGCCGCGATCTCGTCGTCGGACGCCGGCCCGTTGAGACCCCCCGGCAGACGTGACGCATCGGCGGCGAAGGCTGCCTCGAGCCGTTGCCATGTTTCGCGAAGATCGATGCTGCGTGCGTCGTCGATTTCGCGGGTCGTCGCGCGGGCGTCGACCACCGGCGACGGTGAGGCTGCCTCGGCGGATGTTTCCGCCACGGGGCGCGGCGGTTCACTGGCGAGGTCGCGGTCGAGACGCAGGAACAGCACGGACGAACCGGCCGCCATGGGACATTCCGCAGCGGGGATCGCGACGAGCACATCGGCACGAACGACGCCGCCGATCAGCCCGTCGCCTTCGGACGGCAGCAGGCGGACGACCGGGTTTCCGTCGACGCCGCGATGCAGATTGCCCCATCGCATCGCGTTCAGTTGACCATCGCGCTCGACGCCGTGGTCGACGATGCCGGACTCCCAATGAGGCCCCGGTGTTGCCGCGTGCTCGAGCAAATCGAGCACACGCGGCATGATCGCGTGCATCAGCATCGCCACGGCACCCGTGTGGCCCGACAGGTTGATCAGGGTGGCCTGATCGTAGCTGGTCAGGACCGTCATCCCGCTTTGCGTACCGTCCGGACGCGTGAACGGCAGCATGGTTTTCTTCGGCGGCGAGCGATTGTCGCTGCGTCCGAAGTTGAAGCGGTTGGCCGGCGTTTGCTTGATGTCGACCGTCGTTTCGTCGTAGGCGTACACCTGCTGCGTATTCAGCCCCAGATCCAGAAATGGCCGCACGGCAGGCAGCCCGGCCCCCACGATCAGGTCGTAACGCTGCGCGAGCTCGGCCAGTTTCTTCTTGAACGCGTATTCGTTCTGTTGCACCTCGAGCGGCGGCCGTGCCATGTCCGGCGGCTCGATGTACTCGACCGTAGCCACCTCGTATCCCCAGCGCCGCAGTACCGCACGGAGGTAGGGCCCGCTCGTGTCGGGGCGCCGCCAACCCTCGCGTGCGGTGCGGGGCGCGCACGGCTCATACCCGACGATCACCACGCCGATGCGCGGCCGTTTCGTCACCTCGATGTCGCGTATGCCTGCGGCCGTCAGCGCGATCTGCCGTTCGGCCGTTATCCGGCTGCCCTTGGGCAGGAGCAGGCTGCCTTGCCGACATTCGCTGCCCGGTGCGATCACATGTTGGCCGGCGGATCGCGGCGCGTGCAGCAGCAAAAAAGATCGAGCGCCACGGTACGAAACCTCGAGGTCGCTTTTCGGGACGACGGTGTCGGCATGTTCCGGCAGCGGGAAATACGGTGGGACATCGACCGCGCACTGCGCGCCGATTGCGCGAGCCGCCGGACTGCCGGCCGGCGAGGCCAGCGCGCGCCGGCTGAACTGGAATTCGAGTTCGACCGGTGCATCGTGCGCCGCATGCACGGTATCGAATGCGCGTAACGCATAGCCTTCGACCGCCGCGAGCGCAACGGGCGGAACATTCTCGAGGGCGAAAACGTCCGCCGCCGTCACGCGCGTCAGCGCATCCTCGACCGGAATAGTCTCGGATTGCATCGCGCCCGGCACGGACCGTCGACAGAGATCGTAGGGCTGTTTGAGCCAGAAGGGGAAGTTCTCGTGATTGCTCATGGTGCCTGGAGTGGTCATGCCGTGGTTCGAGGGATGCCTGCGAACCACGGCAAAAATGCGGTTTTCGTCGCCCGCGGCTCAACGTTTTGCGGCAGGCTGCGAAGAACCGACGTCGACATAAAACGCCTCCTGGTCGATCACGCGCTGGTTCAAATAGAAACTTCCGAGGAAAGCGCCTGCGCGCCGATTATCGCTCGCATCGATACGCTTGACCGATACTTCCGGTTCTCGTGATGCGCCTTGCTCCGTCGACGCAAACGGATACTCGTCGCAATCGCAATCGCTCGGCGTTTCGTCCGGATCACCCGTGAATGTGCACTGGCCAGTGACCGGGCCGAATTTCTCGATGCATTGCGCCTTGGAATCGCTCCGGTTGGCCCGCCGCCATGCTGCGTCGCGCGTGCGTGTCAGCGGCCTGGCTTCAAAGGCCGGAAAGATCGTGCCGTCGCCCTTCGGTACGAACTTTCCGGGACGCCCGGCGGCTTGCGCCTCGCGTATGTGGATTGCGGATTCGTTGACGTCGGGATTCGTGTCGACGATGGTACGCAGGACGGCCGGTGCGTCCGCGTAGATGCATCCTTGCGAGTTGCTCTTGACGAGCGCGACGTCGCATCGAATGTTGGGAATATAGCCGGCGCCCGCGTAGGGATTCATGCTTGCGCCGTTCTCGAACGAGTCTCCCGATTTCGCCACCCGGTACTCGAGCGTCGGACTGAACCTGAGCGGATTACCGGATCCCATGTTGGGCGTGATCATCACCGATAGCTCGTTGGACAGCCCGCCAAGGGCAAGCGGCACGCCGGCATTGGGCGCAACCGTACAATCCGCGCCGCATTCGACGATCGGCTTGATCATCAGGCCGGGCGGATTGCCGGACAGGACGCGCGTGCGGAAGCGGAACGTCACCGGCCATGCGAGCTGGTTCGACGGATTGTCGGAATACGCATAGGCATCAATCGCCACCCGGCCGATTTCATTGTTCTGGCCGTCTGTCGCGACATAGACGAGCGGTTCGGTTTTCTGGCAGTAACTGGTCCGGCTCAACAGCGAATCCTTGCTCGTTTCGGTCCGGACGGTCGTGCAGACGGGGGAAACGTCCGTCGCACTTTCCGCATGGGCGGGCATCGCCGTCGCAAGCACGATCGCACCGGCAAACAGCCGGCCAAACAGCATTCGATACATCACATCCCCTCCTGAAAATTCATCAATCGAAATGATTTATTTTGTCGCGACTCAATTTAAATCTCGATCCGATTGAAATCAAACTGTTATATTTGTCAGGAAGATGTAACTTATATCAACAAGACCACCTCACGATCGTTTCTTTTCCATAAATAATCCAGTCCAATTCACCGGCCATTGAATCCTGTGTCGATCAAAGCAACTCACGACGCGGTTCGCCACAATGCTGGGCATGGACGGCGCTTCGAGGCCATCCCGCAAGGTGATTCCAGATCAATCGACTCCGGTTTACCGAGTGGTCAATTCACTTTGAAACTATCGCGTCAACAATTACATCCGAAGCATCCAATTTAAAAACGCATCCACGTATATTTCATTTTCCTTGCAATGACTGGCGAATGATGTAGGCTTGCCGGCGCCGTCATGAACTTCTTGCCAACTCTCTTCGCGGTGCAATTGACCATGCGCAATTTATTAAGTCGTTCTGCCTCGAATTCGATTCAATACTCCATTGGAATCCTGCTGATTGCGGCCAGCCTTGCCGAAGTCGCGCATGCGGCCCCAATCGAGACGTCGTTGCAACGCTCGATCGGGCAGGCGCTTCAATCCCGATCGGGTGGGACGTTGAAGCTGCCGGCCCGGTCGGACGACAGCCTGGTCGAGGCCATCAAAACCGACGACGTTTCCGGATGGGTATTTGGCACTGCGACACACATCCTGCGCGAGGATGAATCCGGTGATCCCGTCACGAAGCTGTTCATCGCGCACAACGTGAATGGCCGATGGATCTCGGGTGTGGAGGGCAGCAGCGAGTTTGGAGCATTGCTCGATGCGGCGCCACCCACGCTGCTCGCGGCCGACGAACGGAAAAATCTGGCGTCGAGACGCGCATCGCTCGCACCAAGGTCGGCTGCATTGCCGCAACCGGGCCTTGCGTTGCCGTGGGAACCGAATGCCGGGTGGTATTGGACGGGCGGTGCACACGGCTGGTCCGGACAAAGCAGGCCGTATAACTCCCTCGACTTCTCGGGTGGCAACGGCCGCGTGCTGGCGGCGCGAGACGGCTATCTTTACAAGAGCTGCGAGCGCGGCGGCAGCGCCATCGTGAAGGTGGTTCACGACAATGGCTATGCGACGACCTATTACCACATGGTCCAGCTGACGTCGCTGAACAGCGGTACGCGTGTTCGCCAGGGGGAGTATCTCGGCAGCGTCGGAAACGGCCTGCCGTGCGGCGGACAAACGACGGGGCCGCATGTTCACTTTTCATTGAGCAAGGATGGCAATGACGTGTCCGTCAATGGCATGACGATCGGCGGCTGGCAATTCTTCGAAGGCACTTCGCCGTATTCCGGATACGCGGTTCGCAATCAGCGGCGCGTCTCCCCTCAGGCATGGCTGGTCAACTACGGGAGCGCGGATTCCGGCGATCCGTCCACGCCCGTCAGCGCGCGTGTACAGGCACCGGGTCCGGCGAATCTGCGCAGCGCGCCTTCATTGTCGGCGCCGGTCGTCGGTTCGCTCGAGAATGGGCGCACCGTGCAGCTCGCGTGCCACCAGTACGGCGACTCCGTGAACGGCAACTGGGGCGCCACACGGCTTTGGTACCGACTGGACTCGAATCAATGGATCTCCGACGGGTTCGTCTACACGGGCAGCAATGACCCGGTGGTGCCGGAATGCGTGAATTAGCGCGGGCGCACCGCGACAGGAAACACGATGCCCCACATGTCGAGATTTTCCGGACCGAAACCGATCCATCTTTGCGGTCACGTCGGACGCTCCCGAACCGGAAGCTTTGACCACGCTCCATCTGTTTCCAACCCACTGCGACTCGACCCGAACGCGCACGTCAGACAAGACCATCAATCCAGCAAGGCAGTGGGCCGCAGGCGCGCACGCCCACTGCCAATTGCCTCGCCCAATCCGCAAAGCGTCTTAAATGATCCGCTCCAACGCATCCGCAAACCGCCCAACCGCCCCATCGACATCATGCAGCTTGTCGAGCCCGAACAACCCCAGCCGGAAGGTCTTGAAATCCTCCGGCTCGTCGCACATCAGCGGCACACCCGCCGCGATCTGCAACCCGACGTCGGCAAACTTCTTCCCGGTTCGAATCCCGTCGTCGTCCGTATAACTGACCACGACACCCGGCGCTTCGAACCCTTCCGCCGCCACGCTCCGGAAACCCTTCTCGGCCAGCAACGCGCGAATCCGCTTGCCCAGCTCGAGCTGCTCCGCTTTCACCTTGTCGAAGCCGTACGCCTCGGTTTCCTTCATCACGTCGCGCAGCGTCGTGAGACTGTCCGTAGGCATCGTCGCGTGGTACGCGAACCCGCCACCTTCATACGCTTCCATGATCTGCAGCCACTTGCGCAGATCGCACGCGAAGCTGGTGCTGGTCGTGCCATCGATGCGTTCGCGGGCCAGTTCGCCGAGCATCACCATCGCGCAGCACGGCGACGCGCTCCAGCCCTTCTGCGGCGCGCTGATCAGGATGTCGACGCCGCTCGCCTGCATGTCGACCCACACCGTGCCGGACGCGATGCAATCCAGCACGAACATGCCGCCGACCGCGTGCACGGCGTCGGACACCGCGCGCAGATACCCATCGGGCAACATCATCCCGGACGCGGTTTCGACGTGCGGCGCAAACACCAGATCCGGCTTGTGTTCGTTGATCGCGGCAACCACTTCGTCGATCGGCGCCGGCGCATAGGCGGCCTGCCGTCCCGCTTCGACCGGGCGCGCCTTCAGCACCGTCGTTTCGGACGGAATGCTGCCCATGTCGAAAATCTGCGACCAGCGGAAGCTGAACCAGCCGTTGCGGATGACGAGGCACTTCTTGTTGGTGGCGAACTGCCGCGCGACGGCTTCCATGCCGAACGTCCCGCTGCCGGGGACGATCACGACGGACTTCGCGTTGTAGACCTTCTTCAGCGTGCCGGAGATGTCGCGCATGACACCCTGAAAGCGCTGCGACATATGGTTGACCGAGCGATCGGTGTACACCACCGAATATTCGAGGAGCCCCTCGCGGTCAACATCGGGAAGTAATCCTGGCATGCTCGCCTCCGGTGAAAGATGAACGATGGAATCTGGGCGAGCAGTGTCCGTGATGCGATACCGCGCTGCACCCATGCAATTGCGTTATTTTCTCGACGAAAGCAGATTCTAACGAAGGCCGCGTGCCGCTTGGGGCATATTTTGTCGGCTGTCCGGCGCAGGCGTGACGGCGCGCCGCCGCCGGCCGACGCGCCGCGCTGCAACGGAGCCGCGGCGGCCCCGGCTGAAGCGCCCGCCCCGTGGCCG
Organism: Burkholderia sp. AU6039; assembly: GCF_002223365.1. Classification (NCBI taxonomy): domain Bacteria; kingdom Pseudomonadati; phylum Pseudomonadota; class Betaproteobacteria; order Burkholderiales; family Burkholderiaceae; genus Burkholderia; species Burkholderia sp. AU6039. The sequence goes on along the minus strand of NZ_NKFK01000005.1, from coordinate 470,011 downwards.
TCCATGCCGATCGTTGCAGCGCACGACGCCCACGAAGCCCTGTTCCATGTACGGATAAATGGCCCGTCCGCCGCGTGCCGCCTACCATGTGGGCTCTTCCTTCACGACAGAGTCTTCGATGATCCCCCACCGAGCATCATCACAGCAGCCGTCGGCCGATCCCGCGCTCGCCGAGCGCGTCGATGCGGTACTGTCCCGCCAACTCGACACGCAACGCCTCGTCGGCGTGGTCGTCCTGGTCGCACGCGACGGCGAGCTCGTCTATCGCCGCGCGGCCGGGTTCGCCGACCGCGAAGCACGCACGCCGATGCAGGAAGACACGCTGTTCAGGCTCGCGTCGGTGACGAAGCCGATCGTCTCGGCAGCGGCCATGGCGCTCGTTGCCCGGCACAAGCTGTCGCTCGACGACGACGTCACGAAGTGGCTGCCCGAGTTCCGCCCGGCGCTGCGTGACGGCAGCGTGCCGGTGATCAAGGTGCGCCACCTGCTCACGCATTCGGCCGGCCTCGGCTATCGCTACGCGGAAGCCGACGCGGCCGGCCCGTATGCACGCGCGGGCGTCTCCGACGGGCTCGATGGCGCCTCGATCACGCTCGCCGAGAACATGCGCAGGATCGCGAGCGTGCCGTTGCAGTACGCACCCGGCGCCGGCTGGAACTATTCGCTCTCCATCGACGTGGTCGGCGCGGTGATCGAGGCCGTCACCGGACAGCCGCTCGCCGATGCGGTCGATGCGCTGGTGCTCCGCCCGCTCGGCACCCGCGACACGGGATTCGTCGCACGCGATGCCGCGCGGCTCGCGACGCCTTACGTCAACGACACGCCGCAGCCGCACCGGCTCGCCGAGAACGAAGCCGTGCCCATCTACGAAGGCTCCGTCGGCGTGACGTACTCGCCGTCGCGCGCGCTCGACAAGGAGGCGTTCGCATCGGGCGGCGCCGGGATGGTCGGCACCGCCGGTGACGTGCTGAACGTACTGGACACGCTGCGCGCGGGTGGCGGCGCCATTCTGCCGGCCGAGCTGGTCGACGAGATGGGCCGCATCCACACCGGCAACCTCCAGTTGCCCGACCTGCCCGGCGCGGGTTACGGGATCGGGTTTTCCGTGTTGCGCGACCCGCGCGCGGCGCTGTCGCCGGAGTCGCCGGGCACGTGGCGCTGGGGCGGCGTCTACGGTCATTCGTGGTTCGTCGACCGCGCGCGCGGGCTCACCGTCGTGTCGCTGTCGAACACGCTTTACGAAGGGATGAACGGCCCGTACACGCTCGATCTGCGCGACGCGGTCTACGGCGTCGGTTGACACACGCAGACCCGCGCCATGTCATTGCGCGCGCAACAAAAAAGGCCCGACACGGTCGGGCCAATGAGGTGAGACACAAGGAGAATCCCGCCCACCACACCGGGCGGGTCACGCCGCGCTACACGACGTTCTTTTCGACGATCGGCCGGTTCTCCAGCACGCGCGCCCAGCCGAGCGTCGACAGGTCGAGCGTGTCGTAACGCCCGCCCAGAATGAGTTCACTGACGCCGCGCCCCGTCGCCGGCCCCTGCTGCAGCCCGTGGCCGCTGTAGCCGTTCGCGAACACGACGTTGTCGAGGTCCGGGTGATACCCGATGATCGCGTTGTGGTCGAACACGTTGTACTCGTAGTACCCGGACCAGCAGTTCTCCACGCGCAGCGCTTCGAACTCAGGCACGCGGTTCGCGAGCGTCGGCCAGATCACCTCGTCGAACAGGTCGTGGTCGACTTCGTCGAGCGGCAGGTCGTCCGGGTCGCGGTCCGGGCTCGGCGACGTCCCGCAGATATACGTGCGCCCTTCCGGCCGGAAATACACGCCGGTCGGATCGATCAGCAGCGGGCAATCCGTGAGCTTCGCCGGCGACGACACGTTGAAGATGCTGCGGCGCCGCGCATACACGGGGATGTCGATGCCCATCATCGACGACAGCGTGCGCGTCCATGCGCCGGCCGCGTTCACGAGCGTGTCGCACGCATAGCGTTCGCCGTCGGCCGTGACCACGTGCGTCACCTTGCGGCCGTCGCGCACCACGTCCTTCACGTCGGACGGCACATAGCGTGCACCGAGCGCCTGCGCCTTCTTGCGCAGCGCCTGCACGAGCCCGTAGCCGTCGAACCAGCCTTCGCCGCTCACGCCATACGCACCCGACACGAGATCGTCGACGTTCAGCCACGGGAACTTCGCGCGCAGCGCATCGCGATCCATCAGCCGGATGTCCGCGCCGAGGCTCGTCTGCAGCGCGTGGTTCTCGCGCAGCGTCGCGTCGCCGGCCGGCGTCGCGAGGAACAGGTAGCCGCCTTCGTGCAGGTCGATCGACGGCTGGTGGCCGTCCACTTCGAGGCGTTCGCCGATCGTGCGCAGGAAGTCGATGCCGAACAGCGACATCTCGATCGACAGCGGCGTCGAGAACTGCTGGCGAATCGACGCGGCCGACAACGCCGACGACGATCGCGCATAGGTGGGGTCGCGCTCGATCACGGTCACGGAAACCGTGGGATCGGTGGCGCGCACGAAATAGGCGATCGAGCTGCCGATCACACCACCGCCGACGATGACGACTTGAGAACTCACGACTGACTCCAGTTGCACAGATTGGGCGCGGCCAGCCGGCCGCGCCCGTGGGTTGTTCGTGCCGCTTCACGCGCGGCGTCGCGCGGGCAGACCGGTGCGGCTGCCACGCCGGCGTGCGCCGCGATCGCCACCGATCGCTGATGGCATTTCAGCACGTCCGGCGTCGCCGCGAAAGTCCGCGCGCGGGTGGCGTTCAATCAGCCGATTTCGTCGTGACGGGCTGCCACGCGGCGTTCTTCACCTCATACAGCGTCGAACTCGGGTTCTTCAGGTCGCCCGTGTTCGTGAACGCGATCGTGCCCGTGATGCCGTCGTAGCGCGTGCCCTTCAGCGCGCCGTTGAAATCGGCCGGCTTCGTCGAGTTCGCCTTCTGCATCGCGTTGATCGCGATCCACGTCGCGTCGTACGCGAACGGCGCGTACGCGAGCATGTCGATGCCGTACTTCTGCTTGAATTTCGTTTCGAATTCCTTGCCCTTCGCGAGACGCGCGAGCGGCTGCCCGTATTCCCACACGGACGCACCTTCCGCCGCATTGCCGGCCAGCTTGATGAAGTTCGCGTTCATCACGCCGCCGCCCGCGAGGAACTGCGCGCGGATGCCGAGCTGGCGCATGCGCTTCACGAGCATCGCGGCCTGTGCGTCGAGCCCGCCGAAGAACACGAGATCGGCGTTGGTGCTCTTGATCTTCGTGAGCTGCGCGCTGAAGTCCACCGCCTTGTCGTTCGTGAATTCGCGCGCGACGATCGTGCCGCCGTTCGCCTTCACCGACTTCTCGAATTCGTCGGCTTCGCCCTGGCCGAATGCGGTGCGGTCGTCGATGATCGCGATGCGTTTCGCCTTGGTCACGCTCGCCGCATACGCGCCTGCGTTGCCGGCGTTCTGCGTGTCGGTCGCGATCACGCGGTACACGGTGCCGAGCCCGGCGCGCGTGATGTCGGGATTGGTCGCCGACGGCGTGATCATCGGAATGCCGGCCTTCGCGTAGATCTTCGACGCGGGCAGCGTCGTGCCCGAGTTGAAGTGGCCGATCACGACGGCCACCTGCGCGTCGGCGAGCTGCTGCGCGGCCTGCACGCCGGTGCGCGGATCGCTCTGGTCGTCCTGCGACGCGACGACGAACTTGACGGGCTTGCCGCCCACCGTCGTACGCGCGGCGTTCGCTTCGTCGACGGCCATGCGCACGCCGTTCTCGATGTCCTTGCCGTAGGCAGCGCCGCCGCCCGTCAGCGGGCCGGCCACGCCGACCTTGACGACCGTCTCCTGCGCGTGAACCGCGCCGGTCTGAAGCGCGAGGATCGCGGCGGTCAATGCGACGCCGGAAAGCGAACGAATGCGGAACGTCATGACAATCCTTGTTCTGGGGGCCGGGATGCAACGCGCGACTGCCGCGCGTCGGCAACCTCCCGCGTGCCGGTCATGTCGTCCGCCTGCGAGGCGTCTTGCAACGCCGCTACCGGCCGGTCGATCGCCGCGGCTCCGTCTCCGAAGAGCCTTTCATCGCGAAAGAGGTGAATGGATTGTGGATAGCCAATACCCGTGCAGCAAACGAAATATCGGAACTATGTTGTGAGGATTTGTCATCAAGTGCCGCGTACGCGGGCGGCCCGCGGCCTACGCCACGGTGGGCCGCGGGTAAATCATTACCGTGGAATGCCGCGCCGACGCCCTGCCATCAAGGCCGGCCGTGGTCATGCCGGCGACGCATCATCGTTGCGATGACGGCCCGGCCGGCCATCGCGACGCCCGCGGCGCCGCGTCATCGGTCAGTGCCGATCGGTGCCCGTCTGCTTGCGCACCGCATCGGCCGCCTCGCCGGCCTGCTCCTGCATCTTGCCGGCCTCTTGTTCAGCGACGCCTTCCGCTTCCGTCTCGCGGTCGCCCGTGACCTTGCCGAGCGCTTCCTTGACCGAACCCTTGACTTGTTTGAGCTTGCCTTCGATGCGATTCCTGTCCATGGTCGTCTCCTGCGATGGTTGGGGGAGAGCCGGCGGCGTGACGGCCCGCGTCGCACCGCCGAGTGGACAGGATCGCAAGCGGCGGCCGCGCGCGGCAGATGCGGATGCACCAGCGCGCCTGGTGCATTCGTACCGGCGGCGTCAGTCCTTGTCCTTCGCGCCGCCCTTCTCGCCACGCGCGCCGTTCGCATCGGCCGCGCCGACGATCCCGCGTTCGCGCGCCCACACGATCGCCTCGCCGCGGCTGTGCACGTCGAGCTTCGCGTAGATCGTCGCGACGTGATTGCGCACGGTGTTCGGCGCAAGCCCGAGGCGGCCGGCGATCTCCTTGTCGGCAAGACCGTGGCACAGCAGGTCGAACACGTCGCGCTCGCGTGCGGTCAGGTCCGACAGCTGGGCGCCCGCATCCGGCGCATTCGCGCGCCGCACGTTCGCGAGCTTCTCGATCAGCGTACGGCTGAACCACGATGCATCCTGCATCGCCGTTTCGATCGCGTAGACGAGCTCCATCTCCGTGCGCTTGCGGTCGCTGATGTCGAGCAGCGCGACGAGCAGGCAGTCGCGCCCGTGAATCGCGACGGGATCGGCCGACACGACGCAATCGCGCACGTCGCCCTCGCGCGTGCGGATCTGCACGTCGGCGTTGCGCACGTTGCCGTCGCGCGCGAGCCGGCCTTCGATGCGCTGCCACGCGCCGCGCTCGGCCCACAGCCCGATCTCGTCCGCGGATTTGCCGAGCAGGTCGTCCTGCGCATGGCCCGTCAGCGCGGCGAACGCGTCGTTCACGTCGAGCAATTCGAAGCGGTCGGCGGTGACGATCGCGGTGGCGACCGGCGCCATCCGGAACGCCGTCGCAAAGCGTTCCTCGCTCTGCCGCAACGCGCGCTCGGCCTGCTTGCGCGGCTCGAGATCCATGAACGTGAACAGCATGCACGCCTCGTCGTTCATGTCGATCGGCTGCCCGGCGACCACCACGGCCTTCGTGCTGCCGTCCGCGAGCTTCAGCACGGCCTCCATCTGCGGGATCGTCGCGCCTTCGCCGAGCCGCTCGATCGCGAGGTCGCGCCGGTCGGCCTGGTCGAGCACGTCGATCTCGTACACCGAGCGGCCGAGCACGTCGTCACGCGCGTGGCCGGTCAGGTCCAGAAAGCCCTGGTTGACCTTCACGTAGCGCAGGTCGTCGAGCCGGCAGATCACCGCCGGCGCCGGGTTCGCGTTGAAGGTGCGCTCGAAGCGCTCCTCGGCGCTCGCCCATTCGGTCGCGTCGTGCAGCACGAGCGCGAGGCAATCCGGTTCACCGGCCGCATTCGTCAGCACGAGGCTGCGGATGCGGTGAACCCAGCTCACGGTTTCGTCGGCGGCCGATTCGACTTCGACCGTCACGTCGCTGAACTCCTCGCCCGCGATCACGCGATCCATCGGATAGTGGCCGTCGCGCACCGGATGGTTGTTCCGGTAGCGCAGCCGGAAGCGCTCGCGGTAGTCGGTGACGGTCGCGCCGAGCGCCTTCAGCTCGGTCACGCCGTGCATCGCGAGCGCGGCTTCGTTCGCCCAGACGATCCGCTGGTCGGGCTCGACCAGGATCACGCCCTCGGTGAGCCCCGCGATGATCTGGTGCAGCTGGCGCCGATCGGTATGCGACTTCAGCGCCTGTTCGTTTACCTGTTCGTTCATCGAATGGTTGTCCCTGTCGTCAGCATGACTGCCGGCCCGGTTGCCGCTTCGTCGACACGCGCCGGCCGGCGCGTGTGGCGATGATCGCGTGCCGCACCGGTGCACGACAGACGCGGATGCACTATTCGTCATAGTACATGCGCACGGCCTGCCCCATCGTGCGGTGTCCCGCCTTTCCCCGAAGCATCCACCGCGCCTGCTTTCCGCACGTCCCGTGCCGACAGGCGCACCACCTCCCCCTTCTCGCCGCCCCGTGCAAACGCACTAGCCGATCAGGTGAATTTGCGCGATGTCGACGCACGTTTGCATCGGTACGCTGGTACTGCATCGGCGCTCATGCGCTGCCTTCCGAACCGCAGAGGAGAAGCACGATGAAGCTGCATCAGACACCCGATCCGACGCGGCCCGAACCGGCCCCGGACAATCCGCCCGAACCGCCGCCCGGCACCGATCCGCCGGTTCCGCTGCCGCCCGACGTGCCGCGCCCGGACATGCCGCCGCGCGAGCCCGGCTACGACACGCCGATCGCCCGTTGATCCGGGCACGCGCCATGCTCGGCAGTCAATCCATTCACCACGCCCATCGAAGGAGAACATCAATGAACAAGACCTCGCACCTTTCGACGCTGCTCGCCGCCAGCGCGGCCTTCCTGCTTTGCGCCGCACCGCTCACGAGTGCGCAGGCGCAAGCCTCGTCCACCGACAGCGGCATGACGGCCGAATCGAACCAGCCCGTCACCGACACGTGGATCACCACCAAGGTGAAAGGGGAACTCGCGACCACCGACGGCGTGAAGAGCACTGACATCAGCGTGAAGACGGTCGACGGTGTCGTCACGCTCACCGGCGTGCTGCCGTCGAAGGTCGCCGTGAAGAAGGCTATCGCCGTCACGCGCGCGATCAAGGGCGTGAAGCACGTCGACGCATCCGGCCTGAAGGCGAAGGCCTGACCTCCCGGCGCGGCATGCCGCCGCGCCTTTTATCCCTGCATGACAAGGAGCACATGATGAACGAGGACAAGATCAAGGGTCAGTGGAAGCAACTCTCGGGCAAGCTGAAGGCCAAGTGGGGCAAGTTGACCGACGACGACCTGAAGGTGGCCGACGGCAATCGCGAGTATCTGGCCGGCAAGATCCAGGAGCGCTACGGCATCGCACGCGATGAAGCCGAGAAGCAGTTGAAGGAATTCGACCGCGAGCTGTAACGCGATCGCGCTTCGATCGCGCTTCAATGTAACCGCCGCGGCGCCCACGGCGTCGCGGCCACCAGGACAACGACATGGGCAAATACCTGATCGCCTGGCTGCTCGGCGTGCCGGTCGGGCTGCTGGTGCTGTTCTTTCTGATCACGCACGTCTTCTGAGCGTGCCGGCTCGATCAGAGCCGATCAAAACAACTCGTTTTCAAGGGAGATGAACAATGAAATTGCTTTCGATCTCGGTCGCCTGCATCGCCTTGATGACCGCTTCGATCCCGGGATTTGCGGCAGGGTGCCTGAAGGGCGCGGCCGTGGGCGGGGTCGCCGGCCACGTCGCGGGGCACCACGGGGCAGTGGGTGCCGCCGCGGGTTGCGCGATCGGCCACCACCACGCGGCAAAGAAAGCCAAGGCGGCAAGCGCGGCAACGGCCGCGTCGCAATGAACGCGTCACGACGGGGCCGGCCGACGTTCTTCGAAACGGCCGGCATTGCGCCGCGTGCGCGATGCCACCGGTAAGGACATGACCACCCGATTTACAACAATTTCGCCAATCCAAGGGGAATATCGTTCATGGACATGCATGGCTTGATCATATGGCTGGTCATCGGCGCCATCGCCGGCTGGCTTGCGGGCGTACTCGTCAAGGGCGGCGGTTTCGGCCTGCTCATCGACATCGTTGTCGGGATTCTGGGCGCGGTGATCGGCGGCTGGCTCGCCGGACTGCTCGGTATCGGCTTCAGCGGGATTCTCGGCTCGATCGTCATCGCCCTCATCGGTGCGGTGATCCTCTTGCTCGTGATTCGCCTGTTCCGTCGCGCAACGTGACGGGTCATCGAGCGCGTCGGCGAAGCGCCCCGTCAAAAAACGCCGGCATGACAGGTTCAACGCCATGAGGGACGAGCCCGGCGTTCGACACCGGGCTCGCGACACTTAGTGCCCCTTGTAGAGTTTGGCCGCGGTTCGTGCATGGGCCGGCCAATCGGTCGCGGCCGACGCAGCCCCTGCTTTCCTTTCGTTACTTCGACGCGTTCGCCGTCATCTTGAAGATACCCTGCGCGTTACCCGCATCGAAACGCAGGTCGGTCACCCAGCGGCGCGCCGCCCGCATTCCCGCCCGCGTTCCACGGCATACTACGGCGACTGCCACGACGCCCGCGCGCCATCCGCCATGCCCCAGCCGCCCTTGCAGGACACCAACCATCCCGACTACGCGATCGCCGGCGACACCGTGATCCGCCGCGCGGACGGCCTGCCGCTGTGGGCCAAGGACGGCAAGCCGCTGCCGATCGAGCGTCCACAAGCGTTCCGCTGCATCGGCGGCCGCTGGTTCACCGACGGCGTACACGTAATCGTGCAAGGTCAACTCGGCAGCGCGACGGTGATGTTGTATTACTACCGGATCGAGGACGCCGATCTCGACACCTTCGAGATCCTGAACCAGCGCTACGCGCGCGATGCGCGGCAGGCGTACTACATCACGGGCCGGACGATCCGCACGCGCAGCCCGCACGCGTTCCGGCCGCTCGTCTACGAAACCTGGAACCGGCCGGCCGACGGTCGCGGCGTGACGTTCGAGATGTGCGAGCACGAGTACATCGCGACCGACGACGAATCGATCTACATGAACGGCCGGCGCATCAACGGCTCGCATGGCGCGAGTGCGATCGGCTTCTCGGGCGGCTATTTCGCCGATGCCGACCGCGTGTACTACTACGGCCGGCCGAAAGACATCGATCGCGCGAGCTTCCTGTGCGGCCCCGACGAGGCCGGCTACCTGAGATGCACCGACCGGATCGGCCCGATCGAATCCGGCGAACGGCAGACGGTGCAGGAGACGCGCATGTTCGACGACTGGCGCAGCTTCTTCACGATGCGCCCCGAACTGCGGGACTACTGGTGGCATCGGCAGCCACGGCCGGCGGCAGACACGACGGTGCAGTTCCGGGACGCGACGCTGACCGGCTTCGATCCCGCGTCCTTCGCCGCGCGCGAGACGCTGTTCGATTTCGGTTCGATCGAATGGCTGTGCGGCGACGCGCACGGCATTCATTGGGCGCACCGGACCTGTGCGGAAATGCCGATCGAGCTGACCCGCTTCTCGGACCAGCCGATCGATGCGCTGCGCGTGCTCGGCCCGCACTACTTCACCGATGGCGTCAATGTGTTCTACGCGTTCACGCCCGCCCAGCCGCAGCCGCTGCGCGGCGCCGATCCGGCCGCGTTCCGCGTGCTGTCGGGCGGCTGGGCGCGCGATGCGACGCGGGCGTTTCACCTCGGTGTCGTCAAGAAAGGCATCGACCCCGCTCGGCTGCATGTCGAGGGCAGCTACGCGTGGGACGGCGAGCGCCTGTTCTGCGACGGCAAGCCGCTGCAGGTCGACGTGCCGGCCAGCGCGTTCCAGGTGCTGCACCCGACTTTCCTGCGCGCCGGCGACAAGCTGTTCTTCGGGCGCCGGCCGGTATCGACGAAGCGCGTGCACCTACCGACGCTCGAATTCCTCGACGACGATTTCGCGCGCGACAGCAAGCACGCGTACATCGTCGGCTACGTGAGCCTCGTCGAGATCGACGGTGCCGATCCGGCCACGTTCCGCGTCGTTGAGCCGGGGACCGCGGAGGACGGCGCCCGTCGCTACGACGCGCGGACCTTGCGTGACGCGACGGCGCCGCGCGACTGACGCGCGCCGCCAAACGCAATCGGGCAGGACGCTGTCGCGCCCCGCCCGATCGATCATCATTTCCTTCAGCAGCGGCCCGCCGGCACCGGCACGGCGATCACGCCGCCGCCGCACGCACCGCTGGCCGCTTCACCGGCGTTACTTCGCCGCGTTCGCCGTCATCTTGAAGATGCCCTGCGCGTTGCCCGCATCGAAACGCAGGTCGGTCACCCAGCGGCGCGCCGCCTGGTCGAACGTGCGCTTGCGCGTGATGAACTCGTAGAACGAACCCGGCACGTTGCGCTTCACCGTGCCGCCGTCGCGCGTGCGGAATTCGCGTTCGACGGTATCCGCGCGATACGCGGTCTGGAACACGCGGCCCGAGCGCGAGCGCTCGACTTCCGGCTTCATCGGCCGGCCCTTCGCTTTCTCGTCGTCGGACAGCTTGAACACGTCGGCGACGCGGTCGGTCGCGTGGTTGAACGCATTGCCTTCGGTCGCGATCCACGCCATTTCCGCCGATTCGAGCAGCAGCGTCTCGTAGTCGAGTTCGTTCGGCAGGTCGTGCTGGCGTGCGAACGCGCCGACGATCTCCGGCAGCAGCGCATGCGCGGCCTCCAGCGGCAGCCAGCCTTCGCGCTCGACTTCCCACAGCAGCGCGACGGCCGCCGGCGACAGCGGATCGCGCGACGTGCTCACGACGTTCGTCACGGCCTGCTGGAATTCCTTCGAGAAACGTTCCGGATGCAGCTCGCTGACGAAGAACTGCGCGATTTCGTCCGGTGCGTCTTCATGCGCATACGCGCGGCCGGTCATGCCGAGCTTGTCGAGCGGGTAACGGCCGTTCAGGCGGAAGCCGAGCGGACGCAGGATGCGCGTGAACGCGGCCTCGCCCGGCGGCAGCGCGCCGGTGTGCGGCCAGCGCACCGTGCGCAGCGCGCCGTGGTCGAAATAGACCGAGCCGCCGCTTTCGACCGCTTCGGCCGTATACGCACGGCCGTTCGCCGAACGTTCGAGCAGCCCTTCGAACAGCGCCATGTTCATCGCCTGCGCGATTTCCGCGCGCGTCACGACGCCGTCTTCCCATTCTTCGAGGATGGCCGGCATGTTCAGGGTCGAGAACAGGGCGTCGGTCTTCGCCTGTCCCAGCAGCTTCGTCAGCAAGCTCTCGATATTCGGATTGCGCATCAGGATTCTCGTCTCGGGGGACCGCCGGCAAACGTGCCGGCAACTCGTCGGCCGGCCGCCCCACGGGCGCCTGACCTTGCGTGGAGAGCATTATTCAAAGGGTTGCAGCCGGGCGTAAAGCGAGATTAAATTGATATGTGATGAGTTTTTGGAATTATCAGCCGTTGCCCGGCCCCGCCGTCCGCCTTGTGCCGAATGGGCCTGATCGTCAGACGAATCGAACATCATGCGTAAATTCAAGATCCCCAACATGGGCGCGCTCGTGGCTTTCGAAGCCGCCGCGCGCCACGAAAGCTTCACGCACGCGGCCAAGGAGCTGTTCCTGACCGAAAGCGCGGTATCGCGCCAGATCGCGACGCTCGAAGCAAGCCTCGGCGTGCGGCTGTTCGCCCGCGTGAAGCAGCGCGTCGTGCTGACGCGCGCCGGCAAGCTGTACGGCACGCAGGTGCGCCGCGCGCTGGAGGCGCTCGACCGCGACACGCTGTCGATCATCGCGCACGGCAGCGGCGGCGGCTACCTGGAGCTGGCGGTGCTGCCGACCTTCGCGTCGCACTGGCTGATCCCGCGCATCAAGAGCTTCTACGACCGCACGCCCGACGTGCGCGTGAACATGGGCAGCCGCACCGACCTGTTCTCGTTCGAGGACACCCACTTCGAGGCCGCGATCCACTACGGCAAGCCGACCTGGCCCGGCACGTCGTCCGACTACCTGTTCGGCGAGGAAGTCGTGCCGATCTGCTCGCCGGCGCTGCTCGACGGGCCCGTGCACAGCGTCGAGGACCTGCTCGCCTACCCGCTGCTGCACTCGACGACGCGCCCCGGCGCGTGGGCGCAGTGGTTCGAGACGCACGGCGTCGAGGACATCCGCACGATGCAGGGCGTGCGCTACGAGCTGCACACGATGCTGATCAGCGCGGCCGCGGCCGGGCTCGGCATCGCGCTCGTGCCGAAGTTCTTCGTCGAGGAACAGTTGCAGCAGCTCGGGCTGGTGGTGCCGTGCGATGCGGCGACGGTCGGCGATTCCGCGTACTACCTCGTCTATCCGACGGAGTTCAGCCACAGCAAGCCGCTGGAGCTGTTTCGCGGCTGGCTGCTCGAGCAGGCGAGCGCGTATGCGGCGCCGGATGTCGACGCGGATGGCGGCGATCTGGTGGACGACGAGGACGTCGAGTAGCGGCGCGGTCGCGCCCGCCTCATGGCGCGGCGGCCTCGCACGCATGTCGCGTCGGCAGGCTGGCCTTCACGACCTTCACCAACCGCGCGTGATCGGGCTCTTCCAGCCCCGGGCACACGGTTTCCAGATCGCGAATCACGAGCGTCGCGTGCCCGTCGAAGCGGCATACACCTTCAGGTTGCGCGGCGGGCAGCCGCAGACTGCGCCGTGCATCGCGCTGGTTCGTGAACCGGATCACACCCGCGCGTTGCGAACGGTCCGGCAGGCGCCGCGCCGATGCGTCGTCCTCCTCGAACCACACGTCTTCCCCGCTCTCTTCGTCGCCGTAATCCACTACGTAACGGCCCGACAACGTGATCGCACGGCCGACGTACACCGAATGGCATTCGGGTTCGGCGTCGGCCGGGATCGTCTGCGCGTGCGCCGCGGCCGCGCCGCAAGCCAGCACCAACACGGCGCACAGCACGCGGGCGCGGCCGGTCAGGTTCGACACATCAATCGATTGGCGAATCATGGGCAATGAGGTGCGGGTCATCGTGACGACGACCCGCATTGTCACCCGGCGCCTGCATCACGTGCATTACATGTGCCACTTCACCGTGGCGGTCAGCGTGCGCGGATCGCCGGGCATGTTGTACAGGTCCGCATTGCCGTGCGCGGCGATTAAGTAGCGACGATTGAACAGGTTGTCGAGCGTGAGCGTCACGTCGACCTTCTTGCTGCGATAGCCGGCGCCCAGGTTGAACACGGTAAACGACGGCAGCGTGACGAGATCGCTCGCCGACGTGTAGCGCGCCGACTGGAACTGCATGCCGGCCGCCGCGTAGAAGCCGTACGGCAGCTCGCGCTTCACCCACAGGTTCGCGCTATGGCGCGGCATCAGCCCCGGCGTGTTGCTCGACACCGCGACGCCGGCCGCCGTCGATTGCGCGGAACCGTCGACCGTTCCGTTCAGGTACGCGTAGCCCGCATACACCGACCACTTCGGCGCGATCTCACCGGTAAAGCCAAGCTCCATCCCGTGCACGTGCTGCGTGCCGATCGGCAGCGCATAGCCGGGATTCGCCGGGTCGCCGATCTGCTGGTTGGTCTGGCGCATGTCGAACAGCGCGACGCTGGCCGTCGCCTTGCCGCCGAGGTCGAAGCGCGAGCCGACTTCATACGCGGTGGTCTTCTGCGGCGCGAGCGCGGCGCCATTCGAGAATGCGCCCGAGCTGATCAGCGTATCGGCCAGCGGCGAGAACGACTGGCTGAACGACCCGTACAGCGTCAGCCAGTCGAGCGGTTCGTAGATCAGGCCGACGCGCGGGCTCCACGCGTGATCGGTGCGGTCGAGGTTGACGTTCGACGACGTGTAGTCGTGGCGGATCTGGTTCAGGTAGTCGAAGCGCAGCCCCGCGAGCACCTTCCAGTGCTCGGTGAGCGAAATCAAATCCTGCGCGTACACGCCCGCGAGCCCGACGACGGTCGACGCGTTCGTCTTCGCCCGCGTGCCGGTCGGCACGCCGGGCAGCACCACCTGCTGCGGATTGAACAGATCGTAGGTCGCGACCTTCGACACGCTGTAGATCGTGTCGAACTTCTGCTGCTGCGACAGTTCGAGCCCATACAGCAGCTCGTGGCGCATGCCGAACAGCGACGTCTTCTGCGTGAGCTCGAACAGGCCGTCGATGCCGTGGTCGGTGCGCTGGCGCGTCGACTGGTCGAGCGTGACGACCGGATGCGCGGCCGTCTTGATCGGCTCGTACGTCACGTAGTTCTTGCGTTCGAGCGAGAAGTCGTACGCGCGGATCGCGCCATGGAACGACAGCGAATCGTTGAAGCGATGATCGAGCGACACCGTCGCGCTCTTCGCGGAGACATCGTTGTACGAGCTGTTCGCCGCGTCGGCCGAGCCGTAGAACGTGTTGATCGGCACGTCGACCGGCCGGCCGAGATACGCGGGCAGCCCCTGGTCGGACGTGCGGCGGTCGTGCAGGTAGTCGAATTCGACGTTCAGCACCGTGTCGCGGTCGAGCTTGAACTGCGCGGACGGCGCGATCGCCTGGCGGTTGAGCTGGAACTGATCGCGGAAGCTGTTCGAGTTCTCGGCCGCGCCGGTGATCCGGAAACGCGCCGCGTCGTTCGCATTCCAGCCGAGGTCGAATTCGCCGCGCCGCTCGCCGCGCGTGCCGAGCGTCACGCCCACGTCGCGCACCGGGTTCGCGTCCGGCCGCTTCAACACGCGATTCACGATGCCGCCCGCCGAGCCGCGCCCGTACAGCACGGCCGCCGGCCCTTTCAGCACTTCGACGTGATCGACGTTCGACAGGTCGCGATAGTAGAGCGCATCGTCGCGGATGCCGTCGACGTACTGGTCCGTGATGCTGTTGAAACCGCGGATCGTGATCTGGTCGCGCTGGCCGTCGCCGACCGAGAAGCCGACGCCCGGCACGTTGCGCAGCGCATCCTGCATCGACGTCGCGTTCTGGTCCTCGATCACCGCGTGCGGCACGACGTTCACCGTCTGCGGTACGTCCATCAGCGACATGTCGGTCTTGGTTGCGGCACGCGAGCGGCCGCCGTCGTACGACGCATGCTCGGCGGTCGCCTTGACCGAGATCGCGGGCAAGGTTGCCGCGGCGTCGCTCGCCTGTGCGAAGGAGGTGCGTGCGCCGGCCAGCGACGTGGCGATCAGCAGCGCATGGCAAGCGCTCTTGTTGAGTTTCATCGTTGAAGTAGAGGCTGAGGGAAAACGGCGAACGGAAACGCATCCGGCCAACGCGCGAACCACGCTGTGAATCGGGCTGGCGAAATCCTTTCCGTGAACAAGCAGCGGCGCGCAGGGATCGCCTCGTCGCGCCGACGGGCCGGTGAACGGCCGGCGGCGGGTGGCAGCCGGCCGGCAGAACCGGCACGAAAGAGGCCGTGACGCTCCGTCACGGCTCGTAACGGAGCGAAATATTAAACGAGAATGATTCGTGTTTTTAGTTAATTTTTAACGTGTCGCCTGCCCGCAACGTGCGTGCGCATCGCGCTCTGCATTCCTGACGAATGCCTTTCTATTCCGCGCTTTTATGCGACCCGGCCGTAATAAAGACGAAAGAAATGCTTCGGCCGCATCAGGCGATGACGGGCCAGGCAACAGGCGGGATTCGGGAGACGACGACGAAAGGACTGGAGAGGATCACGAAGCATCCGTCGAAGCGGACGGCGCGCATTCGAAGTCCGGTGCGCGCCGGACCGGGCAACCCCGACCCGGCGCTCCGGGCAGCCGACCTCGCATCGGCAGCGCGGCGGACCTTCTTCCGTTCTTCACTACATATGCTCTCAGGCTCGCTTCATTTTTTTCTTCGCCGCGCCGGGCCATTATCCGCTGAAACTGGCCCGTTTGAAACGTTTGCGAGCGCTGTTGGCGGCTTATACCAAGCATTCGGCAACAGTCTTTCTGAATGCTTACGATGCATGCGGCGCGATTCGGCAATTCTTGCATTCGCGCCGGCGTTCCTTTTTAATGGAACTGGTTCCAGTCGTTGAATCGGCCAGGGTCACGCGTGACGTGTCGTCGTCCGCGCGTCATGATGCCGATTCAGGATCGAGGATCTTCCGCTCAGGATTCGCATCGCCCGTCCTTCCCGGACACCCCGTCAAACGAGACCGTCATGCCCGATTCCGCCTCCCTGCAGCAGCTGTTTCCCGCCTTTCAGGACATCCCCGCCGAGTACCGGCTCGCTTCGCCGATTCACCAGCGCGTGTCGCTCGTCGACGGCGCGTTACGGCCGTGGGACGGCGCGACCAAGACCGTGCTGTCGCCCGTGTGCGTGCGACAGGCGGACGGCAGCGTCGAGCAGGTCGAGATCGGCAGCTACCCGGTGATGGGCGAAACGGAAAGCGACGCGGCGCTCGACGCCGCGGTGCGCGCGTACGACGCCGGCCGCGGCGAGTGGCCGACGATGAAGGTCGAGCAGCGCATCGCGTGCATGCAGGACTTCATCAAGCGGATGGTCGCGCAGCGCGAGCTGGTGGTGAACCTGATCATGTGGGAGATCGGCAAGAGCCTCGCCGATTCGCAGAAGGAGTTCGACCGCACCGTCACGTACATGACGCAGACGATCGACGCGCTGAAGGAGCTCGACAACGCGAATTCGCGCTTCGTGATCGCCGAAGGCACGATCGGCCAGATCCGCCGCACGCCGCTCGGCGTGGTGCTGTGCATGGGCCCGTACAACTACCCGCTGAACGAAACGTTCGCGACGCTGATCCCCGCGCTGCTGATGGGCAACACCGTGGTGTTCAAGCCGCCGCAGTACGGCACGCTGCTGTTCGAGCCGCTGCTCGAAGCGTTCCGCGACGCGTTCCCGAAGGGCGTGATCAACACGATCTACGCGCCGGGCGCGGTGGTCGTGCCGCACATGCTTGCGTCGGGCAAGATCAACGTGCTCGCGCTGATCGGGTCGAGCAAGGTGGCCGACCACCTGAAGAAGCAGCACCCGAAGTCGCACCGGCTGCGCGCGATCCTCGGCCTCGACGCAAAGAACGCGGCGATCGTGCTGCCCGACGCCGATCTCGACCTCACCGTGAAGGAATGCCTGCTCGGCGCGCTGTCGTTCAACGGCCAGCGCTGCACCGCGCTGAAGATGCTGCTCGTGCACCGCTCGATCGTCGACGAATTCCTGAAGCGCTTCACCGCCGCGCTCGAACAGCTGAAGATCGGCATGCCGTGGGAGAAAGGCGTCAGCATCACGCCGCTGCCGGGCATGCATCGCACGGCGTACATGACGGACGCGATCGACGACGCGAAGGCCAAGGGCGCGCGGGTCGTCAACCATTCGGGCGGCGAGTTCAGCAAGACGCTGTTCTATCCGGCTGTCGTGTACCCGGTGTCGGAAGGGATGAAGCTGTACCGCGAGGAACAGTTCGGGCCGATCATTCCGGTGGCGACGTTCGACGACGTGGACACCGCGCTCGACTACGTGACGACGTCGGATCACGGCCAGCAGGTCAGCATCTTCGGGTCCGATCCGGCGCAGATCGGCGCGCTGGTCGATCCGCTCGTGAACCAGGTGTGCCGCGTGAACATCAACTGCCAGTGCCAGCGCGGGCCGGACGTGTTCCCGTTCGCGGGCCGCAAGGATTCGGCGGAAGGCACGCTGTCGGTGAGCGACGCGCTGCGCGCGTTCTCGATCCGCTCGATGGTCGCGGCGAAGCAGACCGAAGGGAGCAAGCAGCTGCTCGATTCGATCGTGTCGGATCACCACTCGAAGTTCATCAATACGGGTTTTATTTTCTGAAGCCGCTCTGATTCGGGTGCCCTCCGCCGCGCGTCAGTGCGGCGGAGTCATCGGGTTGAGTGCGCACCCCACCTCGTCCGCCTCCGGTCAGATCGCACCAGGCCTCGCGCGCAGGCTGTTCAGCAGTGTGTCCCATACTTGCAACGCGCCCGCTTCGTCCACCGGCGAGGTGGCCTTTTCCGGTGGCAAGTCGTCGCGCGCGGGCGCGCCCAGCAGCAGTTCGACCGATGTATGCGGCTGCTCCACCGTCGCGGGATTCCCCGGCGCGAGCAAGTAGAAGCGATAGACGGTGACCGCGCCATCCCTGAGCGCAAACAGCACCTCCTCCGCGTCCATGCCGGCGACCTGCCGTTTGCCCTGGCGCAGAATGCTGTAGCGTCCCGGCATGCGATTGAGTGTCGCGCGCAGCGCGCGCAGATTGCGGGTGAGCGGTTGCTCCAGATCGACGTCCACCGCATCCCGCAGCTTGATCACGAGCAGCGCCGGGCGGCCCGGCATCAACGCGAACGACTGGCTCACTTCTTCCGAGTAAGTTGACGGGCCGGCGACGACCCCGCCATCGAAGCAAAAGCCGGATTCCGTCGGCACGGCCCAGTTGTCGCGCACCTTGATACGGCGGTAGGTATCGTCATAGATGCTTTCGGCCCGGTCCAGCACATCCGCACCGATCAAGCTCGTCGTCCGGACGAGCGTGCGGTTCGCGAACAGATAGCCTTCCGTATCGAACGGCAAGGCGACAGCTTTCACCACCGCATCGTTGAAGACGAAAACCCGTGAGTGCGGCACCGGAGAGAAGGCCTTTTCCAGCGACATGCGTCCCGTCTGCTCCTGCAGATCGACGGGATTCACCCGCTGTTTGGTGCGCAGTTCCTTCTCGCGCGCCGCGACTTTGGCGTCGTAGTCCTCCACTGACACATCGTGCGTCGTCACCAGCTTTTCGCCGCGGTACTCGTAATGCTCGTCCGAGATCTCGCTCGAGACGGGCCGGTCGAACATCAGGCGACCGATGCACCACGGACGCAATTCCGATAACAACGGATTGTTCATCCCGGGTTCCACGGCATACGCAAACGAGCAGGCACACAGCCCCGTCAGCAAGAGCAGCGAACGAACAAAACACGCCATCACGATCCTCCCCGCACATTGATATCTTTCATTGTCTGCACCCTGTTGCCGAGAAGCACCCGGCGCGTCCATGTTCGGCGTGAAGCAAGCCTCGACACCGATGTCTTTCGTGACTATAGGCGAGCCCATGACGTCCGGTATGAAATTCACCGGAATCATGGGGTGCAGATCGTGAAGTTCGTCGATGGACGCTTCAAGTTCGGAAGCGCGCCGCTCGCAAAAAAGCCGCTGCACCCACCCGTGCAGCGGCTTTTTAACGCCAGCGCGTCACTACGCCCGAACCGGGAACGTCAACGCGTCGAGTTCCAGCGGCCCACCGGTCAGCTGAACCGGGCCTTCATCGCCGATCAGCACCGTATCGGAATGACGGAAGCCGCCGACACCCTCGATATAGATGCCCGGCTCGATCGTCAGGCACATCCCCTTCTCGATGGGCCGGTCGTAGCCTTCGGCGAAGAACGGCGCCTCGTGCGCGGTGACGCCCATTCCGTGCCCGGTCCGGTGCAGCAGCCGGTCGCCCATTCCCGCGCGACGGAAATAGTCGTTGACCTTGCGATCGACGTCGCTCAGCAGCGCGCCCGGCATCGCCGCGTCGAACGCGAGCCGCCGCCCTTCCGACATCACGTCGAACGCGCGTCGCGCCGCGTCGGGCACGTGGCCAAGGAAGAAGGTCCGTTCGACTTCCGCGCCATAGCCGTTCATCACCGCATTGACGATCGACACGTGCGGGCCACCCTCCTCCATCCGCATGTCGATGTTGCTGAAGTTGTGCGGATCGTGCGACACGCTGCCCGGCTGGAACACCGCGCCGATGCGCGTCGCCAACGGGTTCAGCGTCGGATCGTCGGCCAGCAGCCGCTGCATGATGAAGCCGCGAATGCGCGACGACATCTCCGCCATCCCGAGGCCCGGGCGCGCTTCGTTCAGCAGCAGGTTGTGCGCGTCGGTCGCGATCCCGCACGCATACACGTGGCGGCCGATCTCGTAGTCGGACTTGATCATCCGCACGTCGTCGATGATGTCGATGCATACGCGCTCGCCCGGCGTCTGCGCATAGACCTGCAACGGACACACCGACTCG
Source organism: Burkholderia sp. AU6039 (assembly GCF_002223365.1). Taxonomy (NCBI): domain Bacteria; kingdom Pseudomonadati; phylum Pseudomonadota; class Betaproteobacteria; order Burkholderiales; family Burkholderiaceae; genus Burkholderia; species Burkholderia sp. AU6039. Next base: position 450,099 of record NZ_NKFK01000005.1, on the reverse strand, counting down.
ACGCCGACACGCTCGCCCGCCCCGAACAGCGCCTTGAACCGGTCGCTCCACTCGCGCCCGGCCGGCGCCGGAAATTCGAAATACGGAATCAGCTCGAGTTCGCCAATCGAGCGCGTCCGCACATGCGGCTGCTCGAGCTGCGGCACGACGAACTGCGGCGGGCCGCTGCGCGAAATGACCAGCACGAACGGCCGCTCGTGGACGATGTTCGCGAAGTTCGTCAGGTAGTAAATGTTGTCCGGCGAGAACACCACATAGCGATCGAGGCCGGCTTCCGCCATGCGGGCGCGCACGCGCTCGAGGCGTCCTTTGAGTTCCGCCTCGCTGGGCGGCGCAAACGTAGGGGTGAATTTCATGCGTGACTTCTCCTGTTGAGAGTGACGGGACGGCCGCATCGGTCGGCCATTGCGACGTCGCCATACCGCTTCACTTGATTCGTTATCCTGCATTTCAGCGATACGAATGGCGACCGAACCCGGTTCGCTTATTCGCTCGGCAAGCGTCGAAACCCGAGCAGCGCGACCAGGCTCACGACCGACATCGCGACGATGTACAGCGCCGGCGACGCCTTGTTGTGCGTGGTCGCGATCAGCCACGTGACGATCAATGGGGAAAAGCCGCCGAAGATCGTCGTCGGGATGTTGTACGACACCGCGAGCCCGGTGCTGCGCACCGCGGCCGGGAACGCGCGCGCGGCCAGCGCGGGCACCAGCCCGACGAGCACGCCCATCGGCGCGGCGGCGGCGGCCTGCATGATCAGCAGGTTGCGCAGCGAAGGGCTCGCGATCACCCACATGTAGAGCGGCAGCGTGATCGCGGACAGCACGACGATCGCGGCGGCGACCATCGCGACCGGACGGCGCCAGACGTCGCCGAGCAGGCCCGCGAGCGGCGCGATCGCGACCATCACGATGCCGGCGACCGTCGTGCTCATGAACGGCGCGGACATCGGCAACCCGAGCTGCTTCACCGCGAACGTCGGCATGTAGATCAGATACATGTAGAACGCGGCGGTACTGACGATCGTCACGCCGATCGCCGCGAGGAACGACGCGAGATGCTCGCCGAACAGGCGCTTGAGCACCTGCACGACCGGCAGCGCTTCGCCATGCACGAACGCATCGGTTTCCGACACGCTCCTGCGGATGTAGAAGCCGACCGGGCCGATCAGCAGGCCGACCACGAACGGCACGCGCCAGCCCCAGCTTTCGAGCTGATGCGGGCTGAGCGACGTCGTCAGGATCGTGCCGATCGTGCCGCCCAGCACGATGGCCAGCATCGTGCTCGCCATCTGCAGGCTCACGAAGAAGTTGCGCCGATGCGGCGGCGCCTTTTCCGCGAGGAACGCGACGGTGCTGCCGAATTCGCCCGATGCCGCGAAGCCCTGCACGAGCCGCGCCAGCACGAGGATCGTCGCGCCGAGCCAGCCGGCCTGCGCATACGGCGGCGCCACCGCGATCGCGGCCGTGCCGGCCAGCATCAGCCAGATCGTGACGGACATCGCCGCCTTGCGGCCGTACCGGTCGCCGTACAGCCCGAGCACGACACTGCCGAGCGGCCGCACGACGAACCCCACGCCGAAGGTCGCCGTCGCGAGCAACAGCGATCCGACCGGCCCGGCCACCGGGAAAAACAGCCTCGCGATCACGCTGGCGAAATAGCCGTAGATCACGAAGTCGAACCATTCGAGCGCGTTGCCTGCCGCGGCCGCCGCGACGTCGCGCAGCGTGCCTGCCCGCTCCGACGGCTGCGCCGCGGCCGAAAGGCGATCGAGCGCGAGGGCGCCCGCCGGATTCACTGCATCCTCTTTCATCGTCTGTCTCCTCCCGCTGCTGGCTGCAGTGGTTTCGTGCTCATGTTCGATGCGCACCGTTACCGCGTCCAACGGATTTCCGGAATATGATCATCACCAACGTGAATAACGGTGCGAGCGCGGCGCGCGATTTCGTCGCGGCGCCAGCCGGCGCTCTGCAAGGGCAAACGCGACCTTGCGCGAACGGCCCGCGGCCCGGACACTGGCCGCCACGACGTTCCGGCTCGCGACGTCACGCGCGGGATGCCGGCATCCGAATGGGAGATGTGCGATGAAGGATGTGTTCCGCCAGCTCGACCTCAACCTGCTGCGCGTGTTCGCGGCATTGATGGCCGAAGGCAACGTCACGCGCGCCGCCGAACGGCTGGCGCTTTCACAGTCGGCGGTCAGCAATGCGCTGCGCCGGCTGCGCGAGTCGCTCGACGACGTGCTGTTCGAGAAAACCGTCTCCGGTGTGCGGCCGACCGCGCGGGCGCGCGAGCTGTGGTCGGCGGTCCAGCCGCACTTCGACGCCTTGAAGCAGGCGATCTCGCCCGACCAGTTCGACCCGCAAGAACATCGGGGCACCTTCACGATCGCGATGTCGGACTACTCGGTCGAGCGCATCATGCCGCGCCTCGCGCAGTACATGGGCACGCATGCGCCATCGATGCGAATCGAGCTCACACCGTTCAGCGTCGCCGACCTGCCGGGCATGTTCGACCGTGGAGGCGTCGACCTCGCGATCGGCGGCTACCTGAACGACTCGAGCCCGAGCAGCGGCGTGCGCACGCACGAGATGTGGCCGATCCACTGGAGTTGCCTGATGCGCAAGGATCACCCGCTCGCGAAGGGGCCGCTCACGCTGAAGCGCTTTCTCGCGGCGCGGCATCTCGACGTCGGGTTTTCCGGCATGCGGGTGCCGGTGTACGACAGCCTGCTCTCCGCGCACGGCCTGCAGCGCAATCTCGTCCTCACGCTGAATGCGTACTCGCCCGCGCTGGCGATCATCCGGGAGTCGGATTTCATCGGCGTGCTGCCGACCACGCTGCTCGATCTGTCGATCCACGAGAAGGAACTGGTGTCGCGGCAACCGCCGGTGCGCATGCCCGCGCGGCCTTACTGCGTGATCTGGCATCAGCGTTGGGACAGCCATCCCGCGCACCGCTGGCTCCGGCAAACGATCGTGTCGTTGTTCACACGCCCGGCGGAGCAGCCGGGCGACGCCGTGCGTTCGCCCAAGCGACGCGCCACCCGCCAGAGCTAGACGCGCGGGCCTGCCGCGTCAGACGTTCGACACCAGCAGCCTGATCCCCGCCACGCCGAACACGACGGCAAGACACGCTTCCATCGCGCGCCGGCCGCGCACGTACAGCCGGCGCGCACCGTCCATCGAGAACACGAGCGCATAGCCGCCGAACACCAGGCACCCGATCACGATGCAGCCCGGCACGACGGCGCCGTGCGACGCGCCCGCGCCGTTCGACGACAGCGCGACGATCGACACCCACACGAGGATCGCTTTCGGATTGGTCAGGTGCAGCATCGCGCCGCGTACATAGAAGCGCGACAGCCGCTGCTCGCCCGCTGCATTCGTCGACGCCGCTGCCTTGCCCGACCATGCCGTGCGCCCCGACTTGAACGCGAGCCACAGCAGGTACAGCCCGCCGAACAGCTTGATCGCGACCAGCAGCTTCGACCACGCGAGCAGCGCGGCCGACACGCCGAGCGCCGCCACCGTCGCCCAGCACATCGACCCGGAAATGACGCCGAGTGCGAACGCGAGCGCCGCCTTGCGGCCCTGGTTCGCGGCGACCGACATGATCGCGAGATTGCTCGGCCCGGGGCTGGCCGTCCCGATGAAATAAGCCGTGTAGGCCAGCAGCAGGTTGGCCGAGAAGAAGGCGTGGACGCTCATGTCGAACCTCGCAGGGATGATCGGGGCATTGTTGGCAAACGCGCGCCGTCTGCCCATGGACAATTGGCCGACAATTCGCTGGGCCAGTTGGACGAGGCGCGCAACCGGATCGCCACGGGTAAATCCGTCTCGGATTTGAAACACCCGTCACATTCGCCGGTGGCTTTTGCCGCGCATGGCGGACCTCCTGTCCCCCCGCTTCCGCCGGCTCGAACGCTTGACAGGCGCAGGCGGCACGCGCGGGCCGGCCCGTTTCGTCAGACTGCCGGGGAACGCGCCACGCAATTTATCCCGGCGTTACGTTACATCCGTGAAGCATTTCGCGTCGGCGAGCCGCTCCGCGTACGCGATATGCATCGCGCCGCGCCGGTAGACCGCCTCCTCGGTCCCCTCAACCACCCAGTACCGGCGGGACTCGCCGCCCTCGTCGCGTCGCGGCTCAACAATACTCAACAATCGTCTCGCGCCGCTGGTACGAAACCTGCATCCCGTTCGGGTAACCACCGCGCCGATCACCGCGCGGACACGAACCCACCGTCGGGCGCATCCAGCGGACACGCCCGAACGATCCGAGCAAGTAACGAGGCCCTTCATGGATGCGCTGCCCAATTCGTCCGACACGTCGTTCCAGCTCTTTCTCGCGAAGCTGCTCGAACAGCCGTTGCCCGACTGGACCGAAAAACAGCAGATGGAACTCGAGATGGCACGCTCGTTGTCCACCGAGATGGTTCACCTCGCCGAGGACATGCGCGGCCGCACGCCCGATCTCGCGCGCTGCCTCGTGCTGCTCCGCTACGCGAAGGTGCTCGACTTCATGCTGACGTCGCTCGCCGCGCACCGCGACATTCATCCGCAGACGCTGCGCACGCTGTTCCGGCTCGCGAACCTGAAAGTCGACGATGCGTATCCGGCCTGAGCCGGCGCGCTGCATCGGCTGCCGCGGGCGTCACGTACGGCCGCGGCGGCCCTTCCCCGATTCGCGGCACACGCATGCCCGATGACCTCGCCGCATGATCTCCAGGAACCCGTCCGGTTCCGAATAGCCGCCGTGGGCCCGCCATCCGCTTCCAGCAGCGCGCCGGGCTGATGCCGTGCATCAGCGTGGCGGACGGCCCCGCCCCGCAAACGGAGGTACAATCGCGCGCCATGAACGCACTTCGCCGCTTCCTGCTCCGGCAAGGCGTCGCGCGACAGCTTCTGTGGGGGGTCCTCCTCGTGACGCTGCTGTCCCGCGCGCTGATGTCGGGCGCCGTGATGCTCGATCCGGACGGTCCGGATGCGGGCTCGGTGGTGCTGTGTTCGGGCCGCGGCCCGCTGATCGTCAACGTGGCCGCGCTGGCGGCCCGTTTCGATGCCGGCGCGCCGATCACACCGGCCAACGACGCGCTCGCGCTCGCCGATGCGCTCAAGCATGACGGCCATGCCGACAATGCGACCTCGTCCGGCAGCGGCGACAGCCTGTGCGCATTCGGCGCCGCGCTGTTCACCGCGCTGGCGTCGTTCGTGCTGCTGGTGCTGCTGTTTCCCGCCGCCGCGCCACGGCGCTTCCGGGTTTACTTCGACCGTATTCCCGTCGTGCGATCGATCCTCGACGATCGCCCACCCTCCCGCGCCCCTCCGCTGTTCTGCTGACGGTTCCGCCCCGCGGCTCGTGCACGTCGACGTGCGCGGGCCTGCATGCCGTTCGTCTCACACGACCTGATTCAAGCGTTCACCCGCCTGCCCGCCTCGCGCGGGCGACGCCGTCATGCGCCGCTTCCGCGCATGGCGTCGCGCCGCCCGTTTCGTCGATGCCGGCCGGCGGGCGCGACGCGCGTTGACGTCCGCCGGCCCGTGCCGGCGTGGCCGCTCAACGAACCCGAGGAGCTGACACCATGTCGACCACCGTCGAACGGGCGATCTCGCCCGCCCAATCCACCCACGCCGGCTACCGGACGCTCTGGCGCTGGCACTTCTATGCCGGCTTGTTCGTCATGCCGTTCCTGGTGGTCCTCGCGATCACCGGAACGCTCTATTGCTTCCAGCCGCAGATCGAGCCGCTGCTGTATCCGCACCGGCTCGTCGTCGAGCCGCGCGCCACGCCGCGGCTCGATGCCGACACACTGCTCGCGAGCGCACGCACCGCGATGCCGGCCGGCGCGACGCCGGTGTCCGTGCAGGTCTCGACCGCACCGGACCGCAGCGCCGAATACGTGTTCCGGCTGCGCGACGGCAGCCGCGAGAGCGTGTACGTGAACCCGTACGACGGCAGCGTGCTCGGCACGCTGAGCGTCGAGAACCGCTTCATGCAGATCGACCGGATGCTGCATCGCAAGCTGCTGCTCGGCAAGACGGGCGAGTTGCTGATGGAGCTCGCCGCGTGCTGGACCTTCGTGATGATCGGCACCGGCATCGCGCTGTGGTGGCCGCGCGGCGCGGCGCGCGTCGGGCAGGCGCTGCGCCCCGACCTGTCGCTGCGCGGCCGGCCGCTGTGGAAGAACATTCACGCGACGGCCGGCATCTGGCTCGCGGCCGGCACGGTCGCATTCATCCTGACCGGGCTGCCGTGGTCGGGCTCGTGGGGCAAGAACTTCAAGGCGCTGGCCGCGACCGTGAACCTCGGTGCGCCGGAAGGCGCATGGGGCGGCGGGTCGGTTCGCTCGACGCGCCCCGGTGCCGCCGCGGCGCCCGCACCTGCCCAGGCTGCCGCGCCGTCCGGCCATCACCACGAATCCGGCGAGTCGATGCCGGGGATGGTGATGGACGACCTGCCGTTGCCGCAAACGCCGTGGGCGGTCGGCAACGTGCCCGTCCCGCATTCGCCGTCGGCACCGACGCCGGCCCCGCTGCCGCTGGCCCGCGCGATCGCGATCGTCGCGGGCCTCGGCGTGACGAGCGGCTATACGCTCGCGCTGCCGTCCGGCGCGGATGGCGTGTTCACCGCGTCGTACTTCCCGGACGACCCGAAAGCCGAGCGGACGATCTACCTCGACCAGTACAGCGGGGCCGTGCTGAAGGACATCCGCTATGACGACTACGGTGCGGTATCGCGCGCCGTGTCGTACGGCACGTCGCTGCACATGGGCCGCTACTTCGGGCTCGCGAACCAGATCGTCTGCGCGGTGCTGTCGCTCGGGCTGGCCGCGATGGCCGTCACGGGCACCGTGATGTGGTGGAAGCGCCGTCCGGCTCGCAAGTTGGGCGCGCCGTCGCGCGAACGCGGCGCGCCGCCGATGCGCGGCTGGATCGCGGGGCTCGTGCTGCTCGGCATCGTCTTCCCGCTGATGGGCGCGACGATCGTTGCGGTCTGGTTGATCGACCGTCTGCTGTTCGGCCGTGCGGCACGCGCAGCGGCCTGATTCATCGCGCGCCGGCATACGCGGCGCGCCGACGCGACACGCCCGGGCCACCGCGTGGCTCGGGCTGTTCGCGCTCGTGCTCGCGCTCGTCGCGCCGCTGATCTCGCAACTGCGCGCTGCCGCACCCGATGACGGCCTGCCGGCCGCGCCGATCTGCTCGGCAACCGCCAACACGCTCGTGGCGCACGCGCAATCGCAGGCGTCGCCCGATTCGTCGTCCGATTCTCCATCGGACAGGCATTTCGACCGCTGCGGCTATTGCGGCCTGCTCGCCGGCCATCCGCCGCTGCAGTCCGCGGTGTTGCTCTCCGCCTCCCCGGCCGTGCGGCATGCGCCGCCCGCGCCGCCGATCCCCTCTGCCTGCCACCCGCCGAAGCGCTACGCGCTCGCCGCGCGCGGGCCGCCTTCCGACCGCGCCTGACGCACCTCGCGACCGCGCCGCCGCACACCGCACGGCGCCGCCCGCTTCGCCTGCCCGCCCTGCCGGCGCCCGATGCCGAACCCGCGCGCGTGACCACGCGCGGCGGCCGGCGCCGCGCATGGCGCGCATCGTGTTCGACTCATCATCGTCACCATAACCATACGTACAACGACATGTTTACCTCGACCCGTATTGCCGCCGCGCTGTCCGGCGCGATCTCCGTTCTCTTCGCGTCGGCCGCCTGCGCGCAAGGCGCCGACGCGCCCACCGATGCACCGGCCGCGTCGACGCTGCCCGCGATCAACGTCAACGCAACCCGCGAGATGGACTCGCTGACATCGCAATCGACCGGCCAGCTGAAGCGCACGCTCGAGCAGACGGTCGGCTCGGTGGGCTTCGTCGATGCCGACAGCTACCGGAACACCTACGCGTTCACGCTGCGCGACGTGCTGAAGGACGTGCCCGGCGTGTTCGTCGAGAACCGCTACGGCCAGGAACTGCGGCTGTCGATTCGCGGCTCGGGAATCGCCCGCTCGTACCACACGCGCGGCCTCGAGATCCTGCAGGACGGCATCCCGACCAACCTCGCGGACGGCAGCGGCGACTACTACCAGATCGATCCGCTCGCACTGCAGGCGGTGCAGGTCTACAAGGGCGGCAACGGCCTCGCGTATGGTGCGTCGACACTCGGCGGCGCGATCGATTTCATCACGCCGACCGCCCATACCGCCGACGCGCCGAACATCCTGCGCGTGGAAGGCGGCAGCTACGGCACGGTGCGCACCAGCGCGCAGGTCTCGCGCGTGCTCGGCCCGCTCGACTTCCTCGCGAACTTCAGCGTCAATCACGCGGACGGCTATCGCGATCATTCGAAGGGGCAATACGAGCAGTTCAACGCGAACGTCGGCTACCGGTTCAGCCCGACGGTCGAGACGCGCTTCTACGTCGGCGTGTACGTCGTCGACCAGTTGCTGCCCGGCACGCTGTCGCTGTCCGACGCGCTGAACAATCCGACCAAGGCCGCGCCGAACGCGATATCGGGCGACCAGGCGCGCAACACGCGCACCGAGCGGATCGCGAACCGCACGACGGTGAAGCTCGATTCGGGCGAGCTGCAGTTCGACACGTGGGCGATCCACAAGAGCCTCTATCACCCGATCTTCCAGGCGCTCGACCAGGACGGCTGGACCTACGGCTTCGCGCCGCGCTACACGGGCCACCTGACGCTCGGCGGGATGCGCAACGACCTGATCGTCGGCGCGCGCTTCTTCGGCGGCCGCACGCAGGCGAACCAGTACGTGAACGTCAACGGCAACAAGGGCGCGCAGACACTCGATTCGACGCAGACGGCCTTCAACTACGAGGCGTATGTCGAGAACCGGCTGTTCTTCGTGCCGACCGTCGCGCTGATGACGGGCGTGAAGGTTCTGCACTCGGTGCGCGAGTACATCGACAACGGCGGGCTGCCGCGCGACCCGAACACCAAGTCGACGAACGCGAGCTACAGCGGCGTCAATCCGAAGCTCGGGCTGCTGTGGCAGCCGGATGCGCACACCCAGGCCTACGTCGACATCACGCGCAGCCAGGACGTGCCCGACTTCACCGACCTCACGCAGACCTTCTCGAACACGACGCGCTTCACACCGCTCGCGGCGCAGCACGCGTGGACGATCGAGTTCGGCACGCGCGGCGCGCGCGAGCGCGTGAGCTGGGACGTGACCGCCTATCGCTCGCTCGTGCGCGACCAGCTGCTGCAGTACACGACGAACCCGGACGTGCCGGCGTCGACGTTCAACGCAAACAAGACGGTGCTGCAAGGGATCGAAGCCGGCGCGTCGGTCGAGCTGCTGCGCAACGTCACCGGGCGCGGCGCGGGCGACAAGGTCACGCTGTCGGGCATCTGGAACCTGAACGACTTCCGCTTCAAGAACGACCCGCAGTACGGCAACAACCGGATCGCCGGCGTGCCGCTGAACGTGCTGCGCGCGACGCTGGGCTACGCGCGGCCGAGCGGCTTCCACATCGCGGCGACGCTCGACTGGGTGCCGTCGGGCGCGTGGGCCGACGATGCGAACACGTTGCGCGTGCCGAGCTACACGTTGCTCGGGCTGCAGGCCGGCTACGACTTCCGCAATGGCCTCTCGCTGTTCGTCGACGCGCGCAACCTGACCAACAAGCGCTATGTGAGCGACATCAGCACGGTCGCCGATGCGCGCACCGCGAACACCGCGATCTTCTATCCGGGCGAAGGGCGCAGCGTGTTCGCCGGCATGCGGTACGCGTTCTGATGCCCGGCCTGACAAGAAACACCGCATTGAACAGATTCAAAGGATCTCGAAACATGAAGTTCAGATTGATGCTGCCCGCCGCCTTGCTCGCGGCCTTCTCGCCCGCCGGGCAAGCCCAGGAGAGCGATGCCGCGAGTGCCGGCGCCACGCTCGCACCGATTCGCGTCAGCGCCCAGAAGGCGACACCGCTCACGCAGCCGCTCGACACCGGCAGCCGTCTCGGCCTGACTTCGCTCGAAACGCCCGCGAGCGTCGAGCAGATCGATCGCAAGACGCTCGACACGCGCGGCGACAGCGCGATCGTCGACGCGGTGAGCCGCGCCGCCGGCATCAGCGCGTCGCCGCATCCCGGCAACGGCGGCTCGGAGCTCGGCGCGCGCGGCTTCGTCGGCGCGTCGTCGGTCACGCAGCTCTATGACGGCGTGCGCCCGTACGGCGCGATCGGCATCACGTTTCCGTTCGACACGTGGTCGGTCGACCATATCGACGTGCTGCGCGGGCCCGCTTCGGTGATCTACGGCGAAGGCGCGATCGGCGGGGTCGTCAACATCGTGCCGAAGAAGCCGACGCGTGGCGCGATCCAGAACGAGCTGCAGGTCGGCGGCGGCACCGAGGGCACGGCGCGGGTCGCGTTCGGCAGCGGCGGCGCGATCAACGACAAGCTGTCGTATCGCTTCGACATCAGCGGCAACCGTTCGTCGAACTGGGTCGACCGCGGCAATTCGCGCAACCTGTCGATCTCGGGCGCGCTGCGCTACGACGTGAGCGCCGACCTGTACGTGACGGCGTCGTACGCGCAGGGCTTCCAGCATCCGATGCAGTATTTCGGCGTGCCGCTCGTGAACGGCGCGCGCGATCGCGCGTTCGACAAGAAGAACTACAACGTCGGCGACAGCGACATCGCGTTCCGCGACAGCTGGGCGACGGTCGCGGCGAACTGGCAGCCGAGCGACAGCCTGAACGTGACCAGCACGCTGTACCGGATGAAGAGCAACCGTCACTGGAAGGATGCGGAGTACTACACGTACCTGCCGTCGACCGCGCAAGTGCGGCGCAGCAGCTTCACGGAAATCTTCCACGACCAGGAGCAGTACGGCAACGTGACGGCGGCCACCGTCACCACCGCGCTGCTCGGCATGCGCAACACGTTCTCGACGGGCTTCGAGTTCAATCACACGACGTTCCAGCACGACAACAACTCGCCGTATTCGGGCACGTCGACGGTCGATCCGTTCAACTTCGATCCGGGCAGCTTCATCAACACGGCCGGCACCTATCCGAAGTACCGCAGCCAGGCGAACCAGTACGCGCTGTTCGCCGAGAACCGGCTGGAGATCACGCCGCGCTGGTCGGTGATCGGCGGGCTGCGCTACGACCACGCAAGCGTGAACCGCGACGATCTCGTGAACGGCGGCGCATTCACGAAGGTGTTCGCGAACACCGGCTGGCGCATCGGCACCGTGTACGACGTGCAGCCCGGCCTCGCCGTATACGGCCAGTATTCGGTCGCGGCCGATCCGATCAGCTCGCTGCTGTCGCTGAATGCGTCGAAGGCGAACTTCACGCTCGCGACCGGCCGGCAGATCGAGATCGGCGTGAAGCAGTCGTTCCTCGGCGGCAAGGCGGAATGGACGCTGGCCGCGTACCGGATCGTCAAGAGCAATCTGCTGACGGCCGATCCGCTGAACCCGAACCAGTCGATCCAGATCGGCCAGCAGTCGTCGCGCGGGCTCGAGGCCACGGTCGGCGCGGAGATCGCGCAGGACTGGCGCGTCGACGCGAACGTGTCGATCCTGCGCGCGAAATACGACGACTTCCAGCAGACGTCCGGCGGCACGACGGTATCGCGCGCGGGCAACGTGCCGGTGTCGGTGCCGCAGCGGCTCGCGAACCTGTGGGTGAGCTGGCGCTTCGCGCCGGACTGGACGGGCATCGCGGGCGTCAAGTACGTCGGCAAGCGTTTCGCCGACACCGCGAACCAGCTCGTGATGCCGTCGTACACGACCGTCGACCTCGGCCTCGCGTGGAAGCCGCGCAAGGACACGACGATCACCGCACGCGCGTACAACGTGTTCAACCGGCGCTTCGTGCAGTCCGCGTACTACAACGAGACGCAATACCTGCTCGGCAACGACCGGCGGCTCGAAGTGGTGGCGAACTACCGGTTCTGATGCGGTGCGATGCGGTGCACCGCACCCGCCCGCCAGTGCGCATGCCCTGCCGCGGGGGCATGCATTGCGACCTCACCGCGAAGGCGCGGCCACTCACGCAACCGCATGAACGCCCCGGACCGGCGAACAGTGGCGGCCCGACGAATCCCTCGCCGGGTCGCATGACCGCGCGTCACGCACGCGTGCCCGCCGCGCGCCCCGCCATCCACTTCCGGTAGCGCCGCGTCTGGCACTGCGCGGCCAGTTGCTGCGTGACCAGCGCGCGCAGCGGCGACACCTGCGGGTGCGTGCGCCGGCCAACGCTCAGCCGCGCGAGCTGGAACTTGACGACCGCCATGTTGGCCAGCGCGCCCAGCGCCTTGTTCTTCCAGCGGATCGGTTCCAGCACCGGCGCGCTGTCCTTGCCGGCCCGCCAGTCGCGCGGCAGGTTCGGCTCGATCGACAGCGCGGTCGCGATGCCGACCATCGCCACGCCGCTGTCGACCACCTGCTCGGCCACCACGCGACGCCGGATGCCGCCCGTCACCATCAGCGGCATCCGCGCAACCGCCGTGATGTCGCGCGCGAACTCGAGGAAATACGCTTCGCGGGCCAGCGTGCGCCCGTCGCGTGCCTCGCCCTGCATCGCCGGCACTTCATAGCTGCCGCCCGACAGTTCGACGAGATCGACGCCGAGCGGATTCAGCAGTTCGACCACGCGCTTCGCATCGTCCGCGCTGAAGCCGCCGCGCTGGAAATCGGCCGAGTTCAGCTTGACCGCGACCGCGAATTGCGGCGACACCGTCGCGCGCACGTCCCGCACGATGTCGAGCAGCAGGCGTGCGCGATTCTCGATGCTGCCGCCCCACGGGTCCTGCCGGCGGTTCGTCAGCGGCGACAGGAACTGGCTCAGCAGATAGCCGTGCGCCGCATGGATCTCCACGCCGGTGAAGCCGCTCTGCTCCGCGAGTTGCGCGGCGCGCACGAAGCGCTGCTGCACGTCGGCGATATCGGCCGGCGTCATCTCCTTCGGCACCGGGAACTGCTTCGACAGCGCACCTAGCGCGAGCGGCACGGCCGACGGCGCGAGCGTCGTCTGGCCGAGCGCCGCCTGCATCTGGCGCCCCGGGTGATTGATCTGCATCCACACGTGCGCGCCGCCCGAGCGCGCCACCTGCGCCCAGCGGCGGAAGCGGTCGAGATGCGCATCGCTCTCGAGCACGACGCCATTCGGCCCCGTCATCGCGCGGCCGTCCACCATCACGTTGCCGGTCAGGATCAGGCCGACCTGGCCATCGGCCCACGCCTGGTACAGGCGCAGCAACGCGTCGGACGGTGCGTGGTTCGCATCGGCCATGTTCTCTTCCATCGCGGCCTTGGCCAGACGGTTCGGAATCACCGCCCCGTTGGGCAGTGTCAGCGGTGTAAACAGGTTCATGGAGGGCACCCTCGATTGACGATGCCCAACGATAACTTTAAAGTCAACTTTAAGGTCAAGCCCTTTTGGAGCACAGCATGAAAATCGGCGAACTGGCGAAAGCGAGCGGCCTCGCGGCGTCCCGTATCCGCTTCTACGAAGCGAGCGGGCTGCTCGAACCGGCCCGTCGGCAGGCCAACGGCTATCGGGAATACGGGTCGGAAGCGTTGACGCGGCTCGCGATCATCGACCGTGCGCAGCGCGCGGGTTTTGCGCTCGACGAGATCCGCGCGGTGTTGCCGCCCGATCTCGGCGCGTGGCCGCGCGACGAGCTGCTGGTCGCGCTGCGGCATAAGGTCGACGAAATCGTGCGGCTCGAACAGCGTCTCGCGCAGAACCGGCAACATCTGGAGGTGCTGATCGAGGAAATCGAGAACAAGCCGGAGGGCGAGGATTGCGCGGAAACCGCGCAACGGATGCTCGACCGGATGTGCGCGCAGGCCGACGAAGCGCCGGCGCCGGCACCGGTGCCCGCGCCGGTCCCGCGGCCGACACGCAAGCGCGCGTGACTGGTTAAACTGCGTCTCCTGACGAACAATCAACCTTCGCTGCGGCGAGACGGGTCGACGCGTGTGCGCCGGCTTCCGCGGCGCGACTTCAAGACCCGATCCGCATGACGATCCCCCGCACCGCAGGATTCCTCGTCGCCGCACTGCTGACGTTCGGCATCGGCGTCGGCAACGCTTGCGCCCGGACGTGCGCCGATACGCCTGCATCGTTCGCGTGCCCCGCCGCCCCCGACCTTCCGGACGAAATCGTCGCGCAACTGCCCGCCGGCTACGAAGCGATGGACGCCGCGTCAGGGCGACTGACCGACGGCCCCCCTATCGGCTATGTCGTCGTCGCGCATCAGCCCGACGACTCGATGCGCAAGGCGTCGCTGCGTCCGCTGATGATCTTCCTGCCGGGCAAGGACGGGCACTACCGGCTCGCGGCGCGCAACGATGCCGTGATCATGAAAGCCGACGAAGGCGGGATGGGCGACCCGTATCTCGATGGCGTCGCCGAGAACGCGCTCACGATCGAACCGCGCACCTTCACGATCGAACAGGGCGTATTCGCGGGCCACGATCACTGGCGCGACCGTGTCACGTTTCGCTACGACAACGCGCATCGCACGTGGGTGTTCCATCGCGAGGTGTTCCGGAACTGGCGCTTCAACGACGACCCAAACGGCGATGCGCTGAAAGCCGACCCGGTGCGCGTCACGCGCGCCAATGCGGCGAAAGCGGTCACGTTCGAAGCGTGGCGGCCGGGTTACTGGTGTGATTCGGCCGAGCGGCGAGGTAGCGATCCGGCTTGCAGCAAGACGCGTTGACGGTGACGCAGCGCCGCCGCGCCGCGACTGGCGATGCGTGCGGATAAGCGGTATGCACGGACGCTGCCGCGCCGCACGCGCAGTGTGTCTGCCGGCACGCGCCTGCCCCCTTCCGCAGCCGCGCGGATTTGCTTACGTCGCAGGTAATCGACGCGCGCCGCCCGCGCCGCGATCATGGCTCCATCGACGCACGAACCGCATCACGCCAAGGAGCCCGCCATGACCGCCTACGCCATCGCCCACCTGCACGACGTCGAGATGGGCGACGACATCGTCGAATACCTCGAACGCATCGACGGCACGCTCGCGCCGTTCAACGGCCACTTCGTGATTCACGGCGCGCGGCCGGAGGTACGTGAAGGCGTGTGGCGCGGCGACCTGATCGTGATCGCGTTTCCCGATCTGGACACGGCGCGCGCGTGGTACGAATCGGATGCGTACCGGCAGATCCAGCCGCTGCGCGCACGGCACGCGAGCGGCCCGCTGATCCTGATCGACGGCGTCGACGCGCGGCACAAGGCGACCGACATCCTGCGCTGAGCCGCGACGCCGGCGACGCTTACGACGCGTCGCGCTCCATCGGCTCGCCGACGACGAACCCGCCGCCCTGGAACCGCTGCGCGGGATCGTCGTAGTCGGCGGTCGGCGCCGTCACCGGGAACAGCCCGGCGAATTGCTCGGAGCTGTCGCGCGGGCGGAAGCCGAGGAAGCCGGCCTTCGTGTTGTCCCACCACTTCACCGGGTTGTCCGACGCGCCGTACACGATCGCGTGCCCGACGCGGTTCGTCAGCAGCGAGCAGCGCACGAGCTCGATGAAGTCGCGGTAGCTGAGGAACGTCACGAGCATGCGCGGATTCTTTGGCACTTCGAACGATGAGCCGATCCGCAGGCACACGGTCTCGATCCCGAAGCGGTCGAAGTAGTAGCGCGACAGCGATTCGCCGAAGCACTTCGTCACGCCGTACAGGCTGTCGGGCCGCAGCGGCGAATCGGCGTCGAGCACTTCCGTGACCGGATGGAAGCCGATCGCATGGTTCGAGCTCGCGAACACGACGCGCTTCACGCCGTGCTTGCGCGCGGCTTCGTACAGGTTGTACGTGCCGGTGATGTTCGCGCCGACGAGATCGTCGAACGGCGCATCGACCGAAATGCCGCCGAGGTGGACGATCGCGTCCACGCCGTCGACCAGCTGCATCACCGCGGCCCGGTCGGCCAGGTCGACGACGCGGGTTTCTTCATGCGCGGCCGCGTCGCCGAGCGTCGCGATGTCGCTGACGCGCACGACGTCGGCCCAGTCGGCGAGCGCGCCGCGCAACTGGCGGCCAAGGTTGCCGGCCGCGCCCGTCAGCAGCAGGCGCCCGAACGGTTTGCGCGCGCCGGTGGATGAGGCGTTCATCAGAATTTTCTCCGAGAGACTCCGCTCTTTTCCTCAAGGAAACTTCCTTGGGGACACGGGGCGGAGAGTGAAAGGAGTGCGCTTGACAGGCAGCTTCTTCCACGGGTTAGGATGGCCGGCATGATCCTTGTCTACCGTTACCGGGTGAAATCGCTCAACGGACTGCTTAACAAGCAGAGCCGTGCGGTGAACTACGTCTGGAACTTCTGCAACGACACGCAGAAGCACGCGCTCAAGTGGAACAAGAAGTGGCCCACGGGTTTTGATCTGAACGTGCTGACCACCGGCAGCAGCAAGGAGCTCGGCGTTCACTCCGGCACGGTCAACGCGACGTGTGAGCAATACGCGAAGTCGCGCAGTCAGCACCGTCGGCCCTACCTGCGCTATCGCGGCAGGAAATCGCTTGGCTGGGTGCCGCTGAAGGGCCGTGACCTGAAGCGGGAAGGCAACGCATTTCGCTTCGCCGGCAACAGCTTTCGCGTGTTCAATAGTCGGCCGCTTCCAGAAGGCAAGATCAAGGATGGGACCAATTTTGCGCAGGATGCGCGCGGCAACTGGTTCTTGAATATCGTGATCGAGATGCCCGAAGTTCAGGCCCGCCCAATCCGTTCCGGTGTCGGCATCGATCTCGGCCTGAAAGACTTCGCCACACTTTCGACCGGCGAGAAGCTGCCTAACGATCGATTCGGTCGACGAGCGGCGGAAAAGCTGGCGAAAGCGCAACGGGCGAGAAAGCACAAGCGGCATATCGCGAAGCTGCACGCCAAGGTCGCGAATGCCCGTGCCGATTTCCAGCACAAGCTTGCGCTCGATCTGGTGCGGCGCTTCGATTACATCGCGGTCGGCAACGTGTCGGCTGTCAAACTCGCCAGAACCAGGATGGCGAAGAGCGTCTACGACGCATCCTGGTCGTCCTTCCGAAACAAGCTCCGCTACAAAGCGATCGCGCACGGAGCCACGTTCGAGGAAGTCGACGAAAGCGGTTCTACCCAGTCCTGTTCGGCGTGCGGGTCGAAAGACAGCACGACGCGGCCGAAAGGTATCGCGGGGCTGCGAATAAGAGAGTGGGCCTGCAGTGACTGCGGTGTCGTGCATGATCGAGATACCAACGCTGCGTTGAACATTCTCCGATGCGGACGTGCATCGCCAGGTGTGGGAATCCTCCGCCTTTAGGCAGGCGGAGGAGGACGTCAATGAATCTCCTTGAATCTGACCTGGGCGCCGAGCTGGTATTTGACCAGAATCGGAAAACGTTTTCCAACTATACGCGGGCGCACCGCCGAACGTCAATGGTCGAACCCGCTCGCAGCCATCCGCACTTTCCCGATATCGGCGCGTGGCCGCGCGCGCCCTTTTTCTGCCACAATCCGGCCTTACGGAACGAAAACGTTACCCTTCGAATGAAAAAAGTTTCCCCGACGATCCGCGACGTAGCGGCGGAAGCCGGCGTGTCGGTCGCGACGGTATCGAAGTACGTGAACGGCACGCAGCGCTTCTCGCCGACCGTCGAGGCCCGGCTCAAGGAGGCGATCGAGCGGCTCGGCTACCGTTCGAACCCGCTCGCGCGCTCGATGATCACCGGCCGCACGCGCACGATCGGCCTCGTGATCCTCGACATCAGCAACCCGCACTTCACGAACGTGGTGAAAGGCGCGAACCGCGTCGCGCTGCAGCACGACTACACGCTGCTGCTCGTCGATACCGAGGAGAGCCAGGCACGCGAACGCTCGCTGATCGAGGCGCTCGCGCAGCGCGTCGACGGGCTGATCGTCAGCACGCGGATGCCGGATAACGAAGCCGGCTGGATGCTCGATCTCAACAAGCCGCTCGTACTGCTGCGTCGCAGCCCCGGTCTGCCGATTCCGAGCGTCGGCATCGACAACCGGCTGTCAACCTACATGCTCGCGCGCCACCTGCTCAATCTCGGCCATACGCGCATCGCGTATCTCGGCTTCGGCACCGCACGCGTGAACGACGAACGGATCCAGGGCGCGCGCGACTGTCTCGCGGAAGCCGGGCTCACGCTCGACGTGCACGATGCGCATGCGCCGACTGCCGAGGCCGGCGAGCGTGCGTGTTCACGCGTGATGCTCGGGCCGCAGCGCCCGCAGGCCGTGATCTGCTACAACGACCTGATCGCGCTCGGCTTCATGAAGGAGGCCACGTCGCTTGGCTTCCGGTTGCCGCAGGACGTGTCGGTCGCCGGCATCGACAACGTGCCGTACGGCGAATACGCGGCGCCCGCGCTGACCACCGTCGACATCCAGAGCGAGAACATGGGCGAGCTCGCGATGCAGAAGCTGATCGACGCGCTCGCGGGCCGCACCGATGCGAGCTATTCGACGTTCGAGCCGCGGCTGATCATGCGCGCGTCGACGGCCGCGGTCGGCTGAGTTTCCTGTTTCGCGCCTGCAAAAGAAAACGCGCCGCCCAAGGGCGGCGCGTTCGTTTGCGGTCACGCGGTCACGCGGTCACGCACTCATGCGTCGAGCTGCGCAGGCTTCATCTTCGGCGTGAGCATGTGCATCACGCCCAACGCGATCAGGTAGGCCGACGCGCCGATCGCGAACAGCACCCAGTAGTGGCCCGTGCGCTGCAGCACCTGGCCGATCACTTCCGAGAACAGCACGCCGCCGATCGAACCGGCCATCCCGCCGATGCCGACCACCGATGCCACCGCGCGGCGCGGGAACAGGTCGGACGCCGTCGTGAACAGGTTCGCCGACCAGCCCTGATGCGCGGCGGCGGCGAGGCCGACGATCAGCACCGCGGCCCACAGGCTCTGCACCTGCGACACGAACGCGATCGGCAGCACGCAGCATGCGCAGATCAGCATCGCCGTCTTGCGCGCGCCGTTCACGCTCCAGCCCGCGCGCAGCAGCATCGACGACAGCCAGCCGCCGCCGATGCTGCCGACCGTCGTCAGCGCATAGATGCAGACGAGCGGCAGGCCGATGTGCTGCATGTCCATCCCGCGCGATTCGTTGAGCCACTTCGGCAGCCAGAACAGGTAGAACCACCACACCGGGTCGGTCAGGAACTTGCCGATCAGGAACGCCCACGTCTCGCGCTTGCGGATCAGTTCGCCCCAGCGCGGCGCGCCGGCATTCGCATTCGCCGCGTCGAGCGCTTCCGCTTCGTCGCGCGGCTCGTCGTATTCGGCGGCGAGCGCGCGCGTATCGGCCTGGCGATAGAGCACGAGCCACACCGCGAGCCACACGATGCCGATCGCGCCGACGATCACGAACGCCGCGCGCCAGCCGTAGGCCACCGCGATCGCCGGGATGATCGCCGGTGCGAACACCGCGCCGATGTTCGCGCCCGAGTTGAAGATGCCGGTGGCGAGCGCGCGTTCGCGGCGCGGGAACCATTCGGCCGTCGTCTTGATCGCGGCCGGGAAGTTGCCGCCCTCGCCGATCCCGAGCAGCGCGCGCACGAACGCGAAGCCCATCACCGAGCCGACCGCCGCGTGCAGCATCGCGGCGATGCTCCACACCAGCATCGCCAGCGCGTACGAAATGCGCGTGCCGAGCCGGTCGACGATGCGCCCGAAGCCGAGCAGGCCCAGCGCATAGAACGCGGAAAACGCCATCACGATGCGGCCGTACTGCACCTGGCTCCAGCCGATGTCGTGCTGGAGCATCGGCGCGAGCAGGCCGAGGATCTGCCGATCCATGTAGTTGATGACGGTCGCGAAAAACAGCAGCGCACAGACGGTCCAGCGGTAGCGGCTGGCGGCAGCGCGCACGGCACCGACGACGGCAGATTGCATGAATGTCTCCGATGCGCGGTCGCGCCCGTCGCGCCGCACGATGTTCGTTGACCGGCGACCGGCGCCGGGGCGGACGGCGGCGCGCCTGTCGCGCACGGCCGATTCCGTCGATCAATCTGGAAAACGTTTTTCAAAGAATAGGACGTGCGCCCATGCCCTGTCAGTCGGGGATTTCGATGAGTCATCTCAAATTAGTCAACCGCAAAAGAGACGACTGTTTCACTACATGGCATTAACCGTTTTTCCCCGATTTTCCTGACCGGCGTGCGCGAGGGCGGCCACCGAGACACATGTCCGATTCCAGCCAGAATCGGCGGGCGGGATGGTTTACAGTCGTCTCATGCGCCTCGATCCCGATACCTGCTACGACGCCCTGCTTTCGCGGAACCGCCGCTTCGACGGCTGGTTCTTCGTCGGCGTCGCGACGACGGGCGTGTATTGCCGCCCCGTCTGCCCGGTGAAGCCGCCGAAAGCGCAGAACTGCAGCTACTACCCGAGCGCCGCAGCCGCCGAGAAAGCCGGCTTTCGACCCTGCATGCGCTGCCGCCCCGAGCTCGCGCCCGGCCACGGGCTGCTCGACCTGTCCGGCACGCTCGCCGACGCGGCCGCCACGCTGATCGAGGACGGTTTCCTGAACGCGCATTCCGTCGATGCGCTCGCACGGCGTGTCGGCGTGACCGAACGCCACCTGCGCCGGATCTTCGGCGCGCAGTTCGGTGTGTCGCCGGTTGAGTTCGCGCAGACGCACAGGTTGCTGATGGCCAAGCGGTTGCTGACCGATACCGCGCTGCCGGTGGCCGTCGTGGCGTCCACGGCCGGGTTCGGCAGCGTGCGGCGCTTCAACGACCTGTTCCTGCAGCGTTACGGCCTCAATCCGCTCCGGCTGCGCAAAGGGGCCCGCGCATCGGCCGATGGCGACATGACGTTCCCGCTGCCGTATCGCCCGCCGTTCGCGTGGGACGACCTGATGCGCTTTCTCGCGCAGCGGCAGATCGACGGTGCCGAGCGGATCGATGCGCAGGGGTATGCGCGTGTCGTTGAATTGCCGAACCCGAACGTCAACGGCGGTAGCGGGCGTATTGCCGGCTGGCTGTCCGTCGCGCATGTGCCGCAGCGCTTCGCGCTGGCCGTCACCGTGTCGCCCTCGCTGACGCCGGTCGTACCGGCCGTGCTCGCGCGCGTGCGGCGGCTGTTCGATCTCGACAGCCGCCCCGACGTGATCGACGCGCATCTCGGCGAACTCGCGAGCGGCTCGCCGGGCCTGCGTGTCCCCGGTGCGTTCGACGGCATCGAGATCGCGATCCGTGCGATTGCAGGCGAACGGCTTGCGGCGACGCCTGCGGGCGCGCCGGTGCTGGCGCGCCTCGCCGAACGTTTCGGCACATCGATCGAAGGCGCGCCGCCGGGCCTCATGCACGCGCTGCCCTCCGCCGCGACGCTGGCCGCCCTGCCGCCTTCCGCGCTTGAAACGATCGGCATCGCGCGCGAACCCGCACGGGCGATCGTGTCGCTCGCCCGCGCCGTCGACGACGGCACGCTCTCGCTCGAACCGATGGCGCCGCTCGACATGACGCTTGACGCATTGCGCGCGCTGCCCGGCTTCGACGAGCACGCGGTGCAGTACGTCGCGATGCGCGCGATGGCCTGGCCGAATGCGTTCCCGGCCGACGATGCGTGGCTGCCCGCGCGCACCGAACGCACCCGTGTGCCATCATCCGCGCCGCATGCGGCGCGCTGGGCGCCGTGGCGCGCGTATGCCGCACTGCACGTGTGGCGCCTTCATGGAGATGTGTCGCGATGACTCCCGCTCACCTGATTCCGAGCCCGCTGGGCGACATCGCCGTGCGCATCGAGGACGATGCGCTGACGGGCCTCTACTTCGTCGGCCAGAAATACTTCCCGCCGGTTGCGATCGTGAACGAGGCAGACGCGCTCGCGATGTCGCCGCTTGCGCGCAAGGTCGCGGAAGAAGTCGCCGAGTACTTCACCGGCATGCGCGAGACATTCTCCGTGCCGATTCACCTGCGAGGCACCGCGTTTCAACGACGGGTATGGAAGGAACTGCTCGCGATTCCGTTCGGCGAACTCGTGACGTACGGCGACATCACCGAGCGCGTCGGGTTGCCGATGAGCGGCGCGCGCGCCGTGGGCGGTGCGGTCGGCCGGAACCCGGTGTCGATCATGGTGCCGTGCCATCGCGTGGTTGGCGCGTCGGGCAGCCTGACCGGTTATGCGGGCGGCATCGATCGCAAGCGCGCGCTGCTGTCGCTCGAAGGCGCGGGGTTCGAGCGCGGCGCCCACCATCTGGTGCAGCAGGCGCTCGCGTTCTGAGAGGACGTGTGCGGCCGCGTCACGCGTTCAGCGCGGGCCGGCGCGCTTCACGCTTCGCATACGCGCCGGGCGTCAGCTGGAATTTCGCCTGGAACAGCGCGATGAACGACGACGTCGAGTCGTAGCCCAGTTGCGCGGCCACCGTGCCGATCGGCTCGCCCGCATCGAGCAGCGGCAGCGCCGCCAGCAGCCGCACCGCCTGCCGCCATTCGGTAAACGACAGCCCCGTGTCCTGCCGGAAGAGGCGCGACAGCGTGCGTCGCGTCGCGCCGACCTGATGCCCCCATTCGTCGAGATTGCGCGTATCGCCCGGATCCGCATGCAACGCACGCGCGATTTTCAGCAGACGCGGATCGCGCGGCAGCGGCACCGTCAGCGGCGCCTGCCGCATGCGTGCGATCCGGTCCGCGATCAGGCAGACGAGCGCACCGTCCGGCCCCGTCTCGTCGTAGTTCACCGGCAATTCCGCCGTGGCGAGCACCAGCTCGCGCAGCAGCGGCGTCATGCAGAGGATCGCGCAATCGTCGTGCACGTCGTCACGCGCGATCGCCGCGTCGAGATACAGGCTGTGGAACGCGACGCAATCGCGCGTCGACACCGCATGCGGCACGTGCGGCGGAATCCACATCGCATAGTGCGGCGGCAGCAGGTGCCGGCCCGACGGCGTCGATACCTCGAGCACGCCGCTCGTCGCATACATCAACTGTGCCCACGGATGACTGTGCGCGTCGATGCTCACGTTGCCGGGAATCCCGAACGCACGCACATACAGCGGCCTCGGCAGGCACGCCATCCGCGGCACCGCGTAAGGGTCACCCGATTGTCCCGCCAGCACCATAAGACGTCCTCCCAAGGTCATTGCACGAACGAGCGCGATGCTACCGTGGCGGCTCTTCTTTCACACGGCTTCCGTTCATGAGCGCTCATACCCGCACCACCCGCAAGACCGTCACCGCGATCCGTTCGACCAAGGGCATCGGCCGCCTCGTGTCGCTGACCGCGTATTCCGCGCCGATGGCGAAGCTCGTCGACGAGGTGGCCGACGTGATCATCGTCGGCGACTCCGTCGGCATGGTGCTGTACGGGATGCCCGATACGCTGCGCGTCACGCTCGACATGATGATTGCACACGGTGCGGCCGTCGTGCGCGGCGCCGCGCAGGCATGTGTCGTCGTCGACCTGCCGTTCTCGACGTACCAGGAATCGCCCGCGCAGGCGTATCGCTCCGCCGCGCGCCTGCTCGCCGAAACCGGCGCGCAGGGCGTGAAGCTCGAAGGCGGCAGCGAGATGGGCGACACGATCCGCTTCCTGACCGAACGCGGTATCCCGGTGATGGCGCACGTCGGCCTCATGCCGCAGCAAGCCAACGCGACGGGCGGCTTCCGCGCGCAGGGGATGGACCCGCGCTCGGCCGCGCAGGTGTTCGATGCCGCGTGTTCGGCGGAACGGGCCGGCGCGTTCTGTGTCGTCATCGAAGGGACGGCAGAAGCGCTCGCGCGCCATATCACCGACACGCTGACGATCCCGACGATCGGCATCGGCGCATCGCCCGCATGCGACGGACAGGTGCTCGTGACCGAGGACATGATCGGCGCATTCGATGCGTACACGCCGCGCTTCGTGAAGCGCTATGCCGATGCGAATGCGGTGATGCGCGATGCGATGCGTCAGTACGCGCATGACGTGCGGCAGCGTGTGTTTCCGGAACCAGCGCATTGCTTTGGGTATGGCAAGCCGCTGCAACTGGTGGGCGCGGATGATGCTGCTGCGTGATGACGTGATGACATCGCGCAGGCATTCGTGAACGCATCGCGGATGATCGCGCGATCACCTCACGCGCGCTTGCGCATCGCGTGCGTGACCCGAGCGTTCGCTTCGAACTTCGCGCGATGCGTCGAGAAGAACGTCCGCACGTTGCGGACGTTCGATGCGCCGGTGAACAGCCGTCGCGCGAATTCGTCGTATTCGGCGACGTCGGCCAGATCGGCCACCACCACGAAATCCGGCCCCGGCGACACGCGATAGCACTGCGTGACGGCCGGCTCCGCGCATACGTACGCTTCGAACGCGTCGTAGTCTTCGGCCGTCTGCCGGTCGAGGCTGATCTCGATCAGCGCGGTGACGGCCGTGCCGATCGCCACCGGGTCGAGCACCGCGACCTGCCGACGAATCACGCCGGCTTCCGTCAGCCGGCGCACGCGGCGCATGCAGGTGGGCGGCGACGACAGCGCCCGCTCGGCCAGTTGCAGGTTCGACACCGACGCGTCGTCCTGCAGGATCGCGAGGATGCGCAGGTCGAGATCGTCGAGGGTGATGCCGGCCATCGGCGGCTCCTTCCGGTCAGGGCGTGAAATTTAATTTCAACATGATAGACGATCTGCCATTCATTTCATTTGCTATTGTATTTTGAAATTTAATTCCATTTGGCTGGCCCTACCATCGCTCTCACTGATCCAGACAGGACATTTACGGAGCGCGATATGTGTGGAATTGTCGGGGCGGTCGCCCAGCGGGACATCCTGCCGAACCTGGTCGACGGCCTGAAGCGGCTCGAATACCGCGGCTACGATTCGTGCGGCGTCGTGGTGTACCGCGACCGGGCGCTGGCGCGCGCCCGCAGCGTCGATCGTGTGGCCAACCTGCAGCGCGAGATCGCCGAGCATGCGCTGTCGGGTTACACCGGCATCGCGCATACGCGCTGGGCTACGCACGGCGCGCCCGTCACGCTCAATGCGCATCCGCACTTCTCGCCGAGCGACGCCAATGCGCGCATCGCGCTGTCGCACAACGGGATCATCGAGAACTGCGATCAACTGCGTGCGGAACTGCAGGCGCACGGCTACGTGTTCGCGAGCCAGACCGACAGCGAAGCGATCGCGCACTTGATCGATCATCTGTACGACGGCGACCTGTTCGATGCGGTGCGGCGTGCTGTTGCGCGACTGCGCGGCAGTTATGCAATCGCGGTGATGTGCCGCGACGAGCCGCACCGGATCGTCGGCGCGCGTGATGGCATGCCGCTCGTGGTTGGCGTCGGCGAAGGCGAGAATTTTCTGGCGTCGGATGCGATTGCGCTGTCGGGGATTACCGATCGCATCGCTTACCTCGAGAACGGTGACGTTGCCGATATCCAGTTGCATCGCTACTGGATCGTCGATGCGGCCGGCCAGCGTGTCGAGCGCGCGGTGCAGCGAGTCGCCGCGCATAGCGGGGCGGCCGATCTCGGGTCGTATCGCTACTACATGCAGAAGGAGATTTTCGAGCAACCGCAGGCGGTGGCCGATACGTTGCTCGATGTGTCTTCGATCATGCCGGAGTTGTTTGGTGATGGTGCTTGGCGGGTTTTCAACGACGTCGATTCGGTGTTGTTGCTCGCGTGTGGCGGTAGTTATCACGCGGCGCTCACGGCGAAGTACTGGATCGAGAGCATCGCGAAGCTGCCGGCCAGCGTGGAAATTGCCAGCGAGTTTCGGTATCGCGATAGTGTGCCGAATCCGCGAACGCTCGTTGTCGCGGTGTCGCAGAGTGGTGAGACGGCTGATGTGCTCGGGGCGGTGCATGTCGCGAAGCGCAGCGGGATGATGCATACGCTCGCGATCTGCAATGTCGCCACGAGCGCGTTGATGCGGGAATGTGCGCTGCAGTTTGTCACGC
Source organism: Burkholderia sp. AU6039 (assembly GCF_002223365.1). Taxonomy (NCBI): domain Bacteria; kingdom Pseudomonadati; phylum Pseudomonadota; class Betaproteobacteria; order Burkholderiales; family Burkholderiaceae; genus Burkholderia; species Burkholderia sp. AU6039. The sequence continues at coordinate 424,244 of NZ_NKFK01000005.1, read as the reverse complement.
GTGCAGGCGTTGAAATCGGCGTGGCTTCGACGAAGGCTTTTACGACGCAGCTCGTTGCGTTGTTTCTGCTGACGTTGTCGCTTGCGCAGGTGCGTGGGCGGTTGAGCGACGACGAGGAGAAGGAGCATCTGCGTGCGCTAAGACATCTGCCGGATGCGCTGTCGAAAGTGCTCGCGCTCGAACCGCAAATCATGGCCTGGTCGGAGCTGCTCGCACGACGCGACAACATGCTGTTTCTCGGGCGGGGGATGCATTATCCGATCGCGCTGGAAGGCGCGCTGAAGATGAAGGAGATTTCGTATATTCATGCGGAGGCTTATCCGGCGGGGGAGCTTAAGCATGGGCCGTTGGCGTTGGTGAGTAACGAAATGCCGGTGATTGCGGTCGCGCCGAACGACATGCTGCTTGAGAAGCTACGCTCGAACATGCATGAGGTCAGTGCGCGGAATGGACGGCTCTTTGTGTTCGCGGATGTGGACTGTGGACTCGTGCCGAGTGAAGGGATCGAGGTGATTCGGCTCAACGAATACTACGGGCCGCTGTCGCCGATTCTGCATACGGTGCCGATGCAATTGCTTGCGTATCACGCCGCGCTCGCGCGAGGGACGGATATTGATAAGCCGAGGAATCTGGCGAAGTCGGTGACGGTGGAGTGAGGGTGGACCTATCCGGGGCCTAAGGGCCCTGAGTCTCCCAGTACATACCTCCGGCATATTTCACAGCCTCGGATTTCGTCAGACAGAACTCCTCGAACACGGTAGACGAGTCGATAGCCTGACGAGCAGCATTGTCCGAGAGGGGCAGGTAGTTGAGCATTAGCCGTAGATATCTGTTTTTTGCAAAATAAACGGCCAATCTTTATAAATCAATAGCTTACGATGATTCCAAGAGGTGTTCTGGCCGCTTGGCCACTGAGAAACTTCGGAAAGCTCACCGGGGGTCCCCGTCCGCGCTAGACGGAACGTTCGAACGGTTGAACTAGCACGTCGCTGTACAGAAAAACAGGCTGTATGCACGACACGTACATCCCGCATCGCCTTATGTGACAAGGGCCTCGCGGTGCCGCACTTTCCACAAAAAGTACAGAAAATCCAGGGCCTGACCGGTGTGGGCCGATGGCCTCATGCAATCGGTATCGACAGATCACCCGCTCCGGCGTCACGCCCACATCGCTGGAAAAGCGCCGCTGCAGCGTGCGCACGCTCAACCCCGCACGCTCGAAACGTTCCGTTGCGGCGCCCCGTTACCGACCAAAGCCTCGCACACGCAACCCGCTATTTCGACAGACTCAGCTTCTTCAACAACACCGCACCACTCGCCCGGCTCACGAGCGAAATGGATTCGACATCGAGGTACAACCTCGAAGTTCTCGTCGTGATGTCGGTCGGCTCGTCGTTGTTCGGCTCGGCGTGCTCGATATGTTCGGTCAGGTACGGCCGGACCAGGCGCCCGGAAAGAGCCAACACGAATCCGCCCTGCGCTTGCGCGTACGCAGCGGGTGACAGCCTCACGCTGCCGCGCACGGTGGACTTCCCGCCTTTTCCGGGATCGAGCTCGATGATGTCGATCTGCTGGATATAGCCTTTTGCCTTCGCCTCGGGTGCGATCACGAGCCCTTGCCCTCGCGGCCCGGTAATGACCTTTCTGAGCAGGATGCCGGTCCGGCCTTCGCCGTCGGCGTCGACCAGGTCGACGTTCACCTTCAACAGATGCTTCTGCGACTGATATCGCAGCCCGTACGAAACCGGCACCAAGAAGGTGACCTCACGATCCAGGTTGACCGCGGCCAGGTCGGCGTTCTGGCCGTGCTTGTCGGCCACGCCGGGGATCAGGCCGCGGACGCGATCGCTCAGGGACGGGGACGCGCTTTTGACGTGCAGCTTCTCCAGTGCTTCCCGAATCGCAACCGGATCGTCGCCGACGATCGGCCGCGTAAGCGACGTGTTGGCCGAAACGGCAGGCGCGACGCTCGCCGTTTCGTTGACATGGTCGGCCGCTGCACTCGCCGCGACCGGGACCAGCATGATCGCCACGGCGACGACGCACGCGACATTCCGACGGCCCAACATGGATCTCCGGTGAAACACGACACACTCCTGATTTTCTGGCGAATCGGTCGACGATGAGATCGGCAGGATCAAACGATCGGTAACGCTCCAACCGTTCGTATTCACCGATCGCCTGCGCGACCCATCATAGGTTCATTGTCAGTTCGGCGGCAGGCCGGTGCGCCACACTATCGTATTGCCCAGACTACAACAATCCCCGACACGCGAGCAGCAGCGCGACGGGCGGGGGCAGTGACATTCAGTTGCCCGTCGCCGACCCACCCCGCACGAAATGATGCTCCACCTTCGTGCGCAGTACGCCATCGAGCGCGGCCAGCCGCTCGCGCAGTCGAACCGCTTGCCCTTCCGTCATTTCCCCGAGAACGATCTTTTGCTCGAGAACGTCACCACAGCGGGTGATGGCCCAACGGTCGCATCAAGCTCGTACCCGGTGTTTTATCGGGGACATTCCCGCCTTGTACACCACGTTGTTTCCCGTCATTGCGATTTCTTAACCAAAATCGCCAATTTCCATGCTCTTGGTATTCAAAACATAGATAATCTATTGCGTACCATATTAGAAGACAGGAACACGTATGGCATTGTTTGAAATCGCTGGCGATGGCTTGAAACCTATTCCTTTAAACACCTTCGGAAACTTGGGGTTATACGAAAGAGCCGATATTCAACGCGCCGTCCGAGCACATATCGAGGCCATCACTCCTGGTGTTCGGACCAAAGTCCTCGCTGAAGAATTTGGTGATTGGGCTGGCGCAAATCGCCGAATCGATTTGTTGTGCGTGGACGAAAACGCAAATCTGGTCGTGGTTGAGCTGAAGCGTGACGACGGCGCCCATATGGATCTTCAGGCCTTGCGGTACGCCGCGATGATCTCGACGATGCGCTTCGATCAAGCAGTGGCTGCTCACCGAAAGTACCTGACTGACAACGACTCCAGCGAAGACCCCGAGCAAGCGATTCGCGAATTCCTGGAAGTGGATGAAGGTCCAGTCGTATTCACGGATAAGGTGCGTATCGTGCTGGCGTCGGCCAACTTCTCCTCCGAACTGACGACCGCTGTCCTCTGGCTGAACAAACAGGGCAATCTGGACATCCGGTGTGTCCAGATGCGCCCCCATGCCGTTGACTCTCGCGTCTTGCTGGACATCCAACAAGTCATACCGCTTCCGCAGACTGCTCAATACACGGTTGCTCTGCGCGAAAAGTCTATTGAACAAGACAGCGTGCGGGTCACGAACCGGGACACGACCCGATACGATTTGACCATCGGAGACGCGTTTTATCCCAATCTTCCAAAGCGCCGACTGATACTTGCGCTAGTGCGCGAGGCCATCAAGCAAGGGCGTTCACCTGATCAAATCTGTGAAGCAATCACCTGGCGAAAGCGCGACCTCTTCATATCAACACCGGGCCACGCGGATGAAGCCGCGTTCCAAGCATTGTTTCCAGAAAAGAAGCTTCGATATTTCTTCGGACCCGACGAGATGTTCTTCATCGACGGGACGACCTATGTTTTGTCTCGGGCTTGGGCCGACCGCACACTCGAGGCCGCTGAGAAAATCAGGCAGCTTTTGCGGAATCCCGGAGAGGTTTCCTGGGAACCTGCGTCTTCTGCAGGAGGAGAAGAGGAGGAAGCAGTGTATGACGGATACGTAGTCAGACGGCTGGGGAGCGGCGCCATTGAACTCGAGCGGGATGGTCGACCCGTGTCCCCAGCGAGGCCCGTGCTTCAAAAACTGGCGCAAAAGCTAGACATCTCGACACTACATGAAAGCGGGACCGAGGCGAACACTCAGCAACTCGGCAAGCGAATCATCGCCGCCCTTCAGTCAGCATAATTCCCCGGCAGCGCGCCAGCATGTAACGCTGGATGGCGCGGCCTTGAACGAGTGTTCACCTGGTGCAGAAGCGTGCAGATGTCTTCGTACGAAGATGGCCATTTGCCGCTCCTGCCCCGCGAGGCTATTCAAAGATTCGCGGTAGCTACGCCCTAGGAGTATCGTGGTGTGCTGGTCTCGCTTCTGATGCGCAATCCGACTCATCGGAAGCGGCTACTAGCGCCCTAAACGTGCAATGGAGGTGGCGATGAGCAAAGGGACAGGCGGTAGCCAAGGTGGTGCGCGCAGCAACTCGGGCAGTGCATCGAAGGGCTCCTCCAGTGGGGCCAAATCGACTCAGAGCGGCGGCCGGTCGGGCAGTGGCACTTCCGGTGGAAACTGGCCGAGTACGACCGGGAATCCGTCCGGCGGTGGGCGCGGCAACGCTGCGCCTCGCGGGAGTCGCTGACGCGTGGCTTGCCGAGGCAACATCCCCAACGGTATTGACGGCGACTATCCGACGAGTTTTGAAGATGCGCCTGACGCCCACTTCAACGCAACGGACAACAGGCATTTGTCCGTTGCTTGAGACTGTCGAGAGTATTGTCGGAGGCGGCCGCCCCACCCCGCACGAAATGATGCTCCACCCTCGTGCGCAGTACGCCCTCGAGCGCGGCCAGTCGCTCGCGCAGCCGCACCGCCTGCCCTTCCGTCATTTCCCCGAGAACGATCTTTTGCTCGAGAACGTCACCACAGCGGGTGATGGCCCAACGGTCGACCGTGGCGGTTTCACCTTCGAGCACGGCAGCCGCGGTCGAGACGATGCCCGGATTCCGTCTCGACACGAGATGAACCGTATGCGTCAGCGTGAAACCAGGAAGGAAGTGTGACCAGTCTTCACAGACTGTCGGACAGGAGGCAGAGGTAGCTTGACGCATGGTTGCTCCGGATGAGTGGTTATCGAACCGGTGCCAGCCATGCTGCTCCCGTTTCGTTGCCGTAAATCGGCCGCATCGCCTCAGAGGCGTCCACCTTGCCCGGGAGGGCAGGTTGGCGTCGGAGAATCCGACTCTGGATGCTTGACTTCTCACGTTCGACATTCCGAACGTTGGTTCATTATACCGAAAATCCGATATCAGGCAAGGCGTGCCCGGAGAGCGACATTTTGGCCGGACGGCGCCACCGATCCAGCCCGCGCACCGGTGGCGCCCGTAGACGTTCAAATTGCGGGCGCCCAGCAGACGCTGCGTGAAGGAAATGGTGAGGTAGCAACCTTAATTATTCTCACCGCACGCCGACGTGCGCGGTGAGACGAGTGGGGTCTCCATCAAGTCCTTACGGACAGGCCCGACTTTGGCTATCGCATCGCCACCGGACATCGTAGCCAATCATGAACAGCGCTTTCTCCGCCAGCAGGAATTCGGACTTGCCGACGATCCGGTCGATGCAGTAAGCGCCCAGACGTGCGAATCTCGCCCGCTCGACGTTGGTCAGGCTGTGCAAGTTCGGCAACGTGAGATGCGCGCATGACGCGTCGCGGCGGCGCTTCGATTCCCGGCTTGACGGGAAACGGAACGCATCCGGCAGTGCGTGGGAAACGCGGCGTGCGATGAGGCCAAGCGCCCCCGTGACACGACCGTCGAAAATGAGCACGTCTTGCGTGGGCGCGAACCATCCTGCAGAAAAATCCATTGCCGCGGCCGCAAAGATTTTCGTCGTCCCGGACGTCATCGGAATGCCACCCTCCGAAAACACCGGATCGAGACTCGACGTCGACGTTGCGCGCAGCGCGCGCGTCGCGATGCGAATGCTCGATATCAGGTTTCCCCGTTGCGTTTGTTCGTCGAGCCAGTCGACGCGAGCAGCATGCGGACGGCCGCGAACGCCTCCCCAATCCAGAATCTTCCGGCACACCACATTCGTTGTCACTTCATTTCCGGCGCGCATCGCGCCTTGGAGCGCGGCGCTCAACTGTTCGAACGTCCCAGCGGGATGGTTCGGCCACGAGTAGCGATGTCCGGCCTCCTGCAAACTCGAACACCACCACGTGACCGCGCCGCTGCTCTGACGTCGCCACGGCTCCCAGACGCGCGCCCCCTTCCCCCTGGTAGTGGTTTTGTAGCAGTGGAAATGGCCCGCGTTTCCGCAGTGGCCGGGGCCGCTGCTGGCAGGCTCGTCGACATCGGTGCCGAGCCAAAGTTTTCTGACGGCATCGACGTATGCGGCGGAGAGTTCCGGCCGCGCTTCCTCTTGATTCAAGTCCGGACCATCGACGACTGCAGCCCACTTGTCTCGATACGGCATCAACCCTTCGATCGGCTGCCAGTCGACGATCGCCTCGCTCCGCGCAATGTCGTCGAGGCCCTTATTCGCTTCAGGGCCCTTCCATCGAGATTCGAGTTGCTTCAGTTCTTCCAGATTCACATGCCCCCCGTAAAAACAGCACATGCGTCATTTCAATACCCGTTCACGTGAACACCGGGACCATATTGAAGCGATCGTCGTAGAGAAATGGCGAGCCGATGCAAAATGCCATCGGGCAATGCGGCAGCGCAGAAAAGACAAAGAGCGCACAAGCGCCCTTCACTGTCGACCGCAAGCCCGACTTCGCGTTATCGAAGCAACTGCATCCCGTTAGTCATGAAACGCACTGGATGGGCGGGAACTGCGCAAGCTTTCGATCTGGCTCTCCAGTTCTTCACGCCTGTAATCGTCCTCGGGAAGTTCCTTGAGCTTCAATTCCAGATCGGAAATTTTCCAGTCGACATCGCGAATCTTTTCGTGGCGCTCACGTACCTGCCGGCCATTCTCGGAAAGCTCCTCGGCGCGCGCGATCTGCTCCGACGACATGTTTTCCCGATTCTTATCGAGATGCTCTTCCGCCCGCTTCCCTGCCTGGGAAACCATTCCCGGCACAACCTCGGTCACCGCGAATTTCCCGACGTTGAACAACCCTTTCCCGAGCAGCTTCAAACCGGCAGTAGCACGATCCCCGCCGCTCCGGTAGCTGCCTGTCAGTTCCTTCCAGTCGTCGCCCAGACCAAAGTACTTACCCATGTCGCGTCTCCCGTTACCGGATCTCGATCAAGTTGAATTCGTAACCGCTGGAGAATTTGCTCGAGTGCTGGCTGCGCGCCTTGCCTTCGGCCTGCTTCATGGCCATGAAATCCGATTCGGCCTTGACCATGACGGTATATCGGCTGGCGCTCGAACCTTTGCGCAATTCGTAGGATACGGTGTAGTTCTTCATTTGACTCTCCTTGAATCGAGTGATCAGACACGATGCTTCAATACATAAATAACTATCGACAATCAGCACCGCAACTTTAGTGAGCGGTTCGCAAATTCCCGAACTTTCTGCGTCACAAAGGACCCGCAGACGCTTGCGGCCCTTTCAACCTTCCGCGCAATGCATCGCCCGATCGCAATCCCGACACCAAACTGCCGAACAGTATCGATGTGCATCGGAACAATTTGTGTCCCGATCGTACGTAGAATCCGATTCTTCTTTAGCATCGACGTCATCGCGCGCAATCGCATCGACGGTGCGCGGAGAAATCGACCAAAAAAGCGTGATCGAGGGACCAGTGACAACATCATTAGACGAAGCAATTCTGCGCATCCTGCCGACCCACCGCGATGCGACGGACTGGATTTCCACGTCTGAAGTCCGGCAACAGCTCGAAGAGCGAGGACACCGCACGAAATACCCGAAGAAGGTCTTGCGGGAACTGATGAAGCTGGAGAAGGACAAGGTCGTCATCTCGACCTCTCGTGGACGCGAATTGCTCTGGCAGCGCAAGCCGTGGCTGCAAGGCACGCGCGACAGCCCGAGTCTCATGGGCGCGGCCGAGGCCGTTGCGTTCCACATCCTCCAGCGCTTCGCGGGGACCAAGCTCCCGGCCGCGGTGACCAAGGATCTCGAACCGCTCTTCGCCGCAGCCGACGTACGGCTGTCGCAGGAGAAGGCCGACAGCCGGATCTACCAGGCGTGGCCCGACAAGGTCGATTCGGTCGACGGCAACTTCACCCTCATCCGCCCCAACCTGAGTGAAGAGATCTTCCAGGTCATTGCGACCGCAACGTTCTTCGAGCGCGAAGTGCTCGTCAAGTATCGCCCGGCCGGCAAGCCCGACACGGAAGACCTGAAGCCGAAGATCCTGTGGCCGCTCGCCCTGGTGGAGTCGGCCGGCGTGATGTACATGGTGGCGCAGGATCCGTCATTCGAGCCACGCAAGGACAAGCCGAGAATCCAGTGGCTTCGCAGTCTGTTCCGGCTGGACCGGATCGTGTCGGCGAGCGAATCCGGCAAGACGTTCAACTATCCTGGCGATTTTCATCTGCGCACCTATATCGATGGAGAGCAGGCTTTCAACTTCCTGACCGAGCCGGCCATTCACCTGAGCATCGCGTTCGACGGCAGCGCCGGCAACCATCTCAAGGAAACGCCGATGGCCAGGGACCAGAAGCTGGAAACCCTGCCCGATGGAAGACTGAAAGTGAGCGGCACCGTCATTCCGAGCCTGAAGCTGCGCTGGTGGCTCCGCTCCTTCGGGGCGAATGCGGAAATCCTCGCGCCGGCGTCCCTGCGCGACGAATTCGCACGCGAGTACGAACGGCTTGCCGCACGATACGGCGCAGCCCGAACCACGCAAGCGTGTCCACCGATGACGTCGTGACCCCGACAGAAGGATCGACCGTCAACCGAGGGTCGGCAAAAGCCGCCCTCTCCTTCGTCTAACGCGCGCCGGCACGACCGGCCGAATTCGACGTCAGTACGTTTTGATGCGCTTGATCTTGGGAAGCAAGGGTATCGCGTACGTACCGATATCCGGCACCGGCGGCATCGACGGCATCTTTTCCGACGAAGCCGCCGGGCCGACGACGTCGAGCGCGCCGCCGTTCTGCACCTTGTGGTACGCCTTCTCCCGGATGTAGGCCACCTGGACCACACACGGGACGGAGACGCGATAGGCGGGCCCCGCCAGCGCCACCGCACCGAACACCAGCCCGAGCGGGGCAACGACACTCGCGGCAGCAGCCACGGCGCCGGATGCGAGCATGGTCGACGCCGCGCCGGCTTTGCCCGCGATGGCAAGCCCCCGGCCGAGAACGGTCGCAGCCGTCGACTCGGCGACGAACGCCGCCACCTTCACCCGGATGTCGCCGTGAGCGGGCGCTTCGCGCAACGCGGCGGCAATCTCCGCGCGCCCGAAATCGGCCAGCGCGCCGAGGCCGACATCCGACAGGATGGTTCGGCGCATGTCGCCGGTCATCGCATCGAGCGCATTCAGAAACAGCTTGCGAAGCATCTGCGTCTCGACAGAAAGCGCCGACTCCCAGCTTTCCACATCGATCTTCAGGTGCTTCGCCACGTCGACGACGAGTTCCTGGTACGACACGCCTTCGCCGCCGCGCATGGCATTGGCGATGCTGTTGCCGCCAAACAGGCGGATTTCGCTCGCGATGTCGTTGCGGTCGACGTGCCCGAATACGCCCGATTCGCAACAGGCCGTCAACTGCGCGAGCCGCGTGCCCGACAGCGCACTGCGGCCCTTCCCCTTGTCGGTCAGGTGCTCGGCCAGGATGGCGAGATCGTCGTCGTCCGCCACTTGCAGCAGCGCGCTCAGGCTCCACCATTTCTCAACAAATTCGTAGGTCATGTTCTTTTCGTTTTCTTGTGTCGCCGGGGACGACAGATCCATTCGTCGGCCGAACACGGGCCGCTGCCCGAGTCCGGATCGTTCAATCGCTGCTTCGATGTGCGCCGTGTGCCCACCGGGCATTACGCAGCCGCGGGCTCGTCCTTGAACATTTCGATCACCATCGCAATCAACGCGGCGATCAGAAAGCAGATGAAGGTAGCCGCCAGCGCCGTGCCGAGGAGGGTCCCCAGAATCTCGAGGCATCCATTGAGCGCCGTCATCAGTGCAATCCAGAAAATCGTCATGTCAAGCGTTCCTCAGTGGTTGTCGACGCGGCTTACCGCCCCGTCATGAAAGCGTCCAGGTCGGCGTCGCCCTTGATCAGCAGCGATTCGCTCACGCCGTGTGCACGGGCAAGCGTCAGGCTCGACTCGAGCAGACGCACGTTGGCCTTGAGGTCGAACGCCGCCGTGGTGAGCTCGCCCAGCCGCTCGAATTCCGCTTCGAGGAACGCAAGGATCTTGCGGACTTCGGCATCGAGCGCAGCCACGATGCGTTTCGTACGCTCGGCGAGCCTGTCGGTCACTTCGCGCGCCTTCTTCCCGATGAAGGTCGACAGGAACTTGCCCGCGATGGAACCCAGGACGGCGCCCAGCACCGGCACCGGAATCAACGCCTGACCGGCTGCCGTGCACAGCCCCACGATCGCCGCGTCGCTGCAAACGAACATCCCATTGTCGATGAGCGCATCGACCGAAATCTTCCCCGACCGATAGTCGGCCACGAGCACCGCCATCCCTTTGGCGGCGCTGACGAAAGCCCCCGCAAAAGGCGCGGACATCTCGGCGCAGTTCGTCAGCGCGTAGATGGCCCCGCCGGCAATGGCGCCACCGGCCGCCCCCTTTGCGGTGGACAGGCCGACCTCCGCCCAGTCTTCGGCGTTGAAGTCGCCGGCGAAAATGTTCTTCCCGTCCCGATACTTCTGCCACAGCTTCGTGGTCAGGCTGACCGCCGCGCCAACCGCCGCCGCGCCGCCTGCTGCCTTCAACCCTTCGGCGACGGAAGGCTCGTGTTCGATGCGGATCTGGTCCTTGAGCGTCTCGTTCTGCTGCTTGAGATCCTGTTCATGGCCGTTGACCGTTTCGTCGACCTTGCCGAGCTGAACTTCACTGTAGGTCGATACCGACGGCTGCACGACCGCCGAAAACGGCTTGCCGCTCGCCAGTTCGATTTGCGCGACCTTCTCCTGAATCGCACGGATCGTCTTGTCGCTCAGTTCGCCGGTATTGCCCTTCAGCACCTCGAGAATCTGCGCGTGCTGGTCCTTCGGAATGTGATAGACGCCGTCGGTCGCGAAATCCTTGTACTTGCCCATATGCTCGAGCACATGCGTCAGCCCCTTGCTCGAACCGTTGATGAACTTCGACTGAAAGTCGATGCCGTCGATTCGATAGTCCATCGGCGCCGTTCGCCCGACACCCTCGAAGGTCGCGCCGGGTGCGACCTGCGCGAGGAAATCGCGGGCGCGGCGAACCGCGACTTCGACCTGCTCCGCGATCTCGCCGTGCTTCGTGTCCATCCGGCCGAGAATCTTCCCGGGTTCACCGATGAATTCGCGCAACGTGTTCATTGCGTCCATCGCGCTGTCGAACGCGCGATCCTGCGCCGACTGCAATGCCGCTTCGGCGGCCACGCGCGCACTGTTGATCGCATCAACCACGACACCCGCGGCCTGGTCGGCCAGGCTCGACGTGCGAGGGAATGAAGCGGCCTCGGGCAACGCGTCGCTCCCGCCAAGGTCCGCTGACGATTGAGTTGTCATGTTCGGGCTCAGGCTGCCTCGGCCAGGATGGTTTTGTTCAACAGCGCGGACAGTGCGCGAACGTGATTGATGAGGGCGCCCAGCGCATCCTTGCTTTCCGCCGAAAACTGGCCGTAGTCGGTCGGCGCGGTTTGCTTCAGCGCGGCAAGCAAGGATTTCATGCCGGCCGAATGGGTCAGCGTCAGCGTCTTGAGCCCGTCGATTTCGCCTGCGGCCATCCGGAGCGACGCGATCCCTTTCTCGATCGGGATACGCCGCTGGTGTGCTTCCTCCGCGGCCTTCGCATTGGCGCGCCACATGAACACGCCGCCGCCCACGACGGCCGCGCCGGCCAGCGTCCAGCCCACCGGGCCGGCCAGCGCGAGCAGCGCGCCGCCCGCGGACATCCCGCCGCCGCCCGCCGCCAGCGCGCCGCCACCCAGCCACGCCAGCGCGGCGTTGGTCGCCGCGGCGCCGGAGAGCGATGCGATTGCCGTGCCCGTCGACGCCGTGCCGAACGTGGTCGCGATGGCCATCGCCGCCGTCGGCGCCAGCAACGCGGTCGATGCGCCGGCGGCCACACCCACGCCCGTCGCCGCGCCGCCCGTCACGTTGATGTCGTGCATTTGCCGGTCGACTTCGGTCACCACGCCTTCGAAGGTCCGGTATTCGACCTTGTATTCAGCAAACGCGCGATCGAACTCCTTCGGCGTCGATGCCAGGCTGTTGACGTAGGCCTCGACTTCGCCGATCAGCAGTTCACTGCTCTCGCGCCGCAGCATGTAAAGCTCCGTCGCGAGCGCCTGCACCGCACCTTGGCGCTTGTCGTATTCCTTGGCTGCTGCCTCGAGCTGGCTGCGTGCGGTCGCTGCCGCCTCTCTGTTAAGCATGTCAATCTCCGGTCTGTATCGTCATTCCAACGCCACCCGTTCACGTCGGGCATGCGTCGGGCCGCAACGGCGGCTGTGGGGGCATGCGCATCTCGCGCCTGAAGCCGAGAAATATTCCATCGACTTAACGGCGCCAACAGCAGCCAACTTTAGGTTCGCAGCCGCCTCTTTGATCGATGCGTCAGGCCGGATAGTGATGTTCGTTCGGGACAATTCATGTCCCGAACGAACATGCTGCGAAAGACCGCGCTTCAGACGCGCGTCGGATGATGCCGCGTAGAACACTTTCGACCACGCGACACGATTCCGCGGGACTATCAGGACACGATTTGTCCCAGGTGTGCCGCATCCTCGCCTGCAGTCATTGGAGAGCCCATGAATTCAGGCATGAAAATCACCGTTGCGGTTTCCGCGCGGGCACTGTTCGATTTCGACGCGGAGCATCTCGTGTATCGGGACGATGATCCGTCGGCTTACCGAGCGCTGCAGGCGTCGAGGCTCGACGTGCCGGCCGGCCCCGGTGTCGCGTTCCCGCTGGTGCGCAAGCTGCTGGCATTCAATCGCGACGACGAGGCAACCGTTGACGTCGCGATTCTGTCGCGCAACGACCCCGCGACCGGCCTCCGGGTGTTTGCGTCGGCGCGGCATCACGGGCTGGCGATTCACCGGGCGATCTTCACCGGCGGTGCGCAGCCTCATCGCTACCTCGCACCGCTGGGCGCCAACCTGTTCCTTTCGACGCATGCCGGGGATGTCGAGAACGCGATGGCCGCCGGGTTCCCGGCGGCCTGCCTGTATCCGGCGCCCGCCTCTGCCGGCTGCACGCACGACGACGAATTGCGCATCGCCTTCGACGGGGATGCCGTCCTCTTCAGCGATGAAGCGGAGCGCGTGTTCCAACGGCGTCGGCTGTCCGCATTCAACGACCATGAAACGCGTCATGCGCACGCGCCGCTGCAGCCTGGCCCGCTCAAGCCGTTCCTCGTTGCCCTGTGTGCGCTGCGCGGCATGCGCGCATCCGGCATCAACGTGCGCACCGCGCTGGTGACCGCACGCAGCGCCCCGGCACACGAGCGCGCCATTCGCACGCTGATCGCGTGGGGTATCACGGTCGATGAAGCGATGTTCCTCGGCGGCAGGAACAAGGCTGGCTTCCTCGCGGAATTTCGCCCCGACATCTTCTTCGACGATCACGTCCGCAACTGTGAATCAGCCGCACACCGGGTCGCGACCGGCCACGTGCCATACGGCATCAACAACGAATCCGGGCTGATTCTTCATTGAACGAGCGAATTTGCAGATGAATCGAGAACTCGAAAACAAGCTGGTCGACACTTACCCCACCATCTATCAGGCGCTGGCGCCCCGGTTCTCCGGGAGTTGCCTGTTCGAATGCGACGACGGCTGGTACGCGATCATCGACCAGCTGTCGTGCCGGCTCGAAGCGCAAGCCCGCAAGTCGCTGCTGCTCGTGCTCGAAGTGAAGGAGAAGCTCGGCGGCCTGCGTTTCCGCGTGCGCGGCAACGTGACCCGCGAAGTGGACGGCTGGCTCGCCTCCGCGGCGAACCTGAGCCAGTGCATGTGCGAGCGTTGCGGCGATCCGGCCACGTTGCGCGGCCATACGGATGGCCGCGTTCGCACACTCTGCCCGTCATGCGCCGCGACGATGCGCTATCTGCTGGAATAGCGCGGCGCGTGATTCGGTCCGGATCGGCTCGTCAAAACACCGTATGCAACCCCACCCGCGCCACCGTCTGGCTCGCGGAACTCGATGCCCCGTTCGGGTCCAGCACGCCATTGACCTGCGCGTTCGCGCCGTTGTTCGCACGCTGATAATCCGCCGACACATACACCATCGTCCGCTTCGAGAACAGGTACTGAAGCGCCACGCTGACCTGATGCGCGTGGTTGTTGTTCACCGCTTCATTACCTTTCATGTACATGTACTTCGCACCCAGCACGACATCCGGCCTGACGTGCCACAGCCCGCCCGCTTCGGCCATCCACACGCCGGCATCGTTGAACGAGTTGTGTACGGTGGTCATCAGCGCGTTCGCTGTGACGACACCGAAGTCGTAATGCATCCCCACGCCCCAGTTGCGCACGCTGGTGGACGGCACGCCGGGCGCGGGGCCGTACTTCTCGTTCGTGTAGGCCGCGCCCACCCCGAACGGCCCCATCTCGTAGTTCACCCCGGCGCTGACCGCATTGTCCGCCCCGACCGACCCGGCCACCCCACCAAACGCATACATCGCACCACCGGAAAATCCCGAGACCGTCGGCGAACTGTACTTGACGGAATTCGCGATTGGTTTGCTACCCGCAGTGCGATCCCAATCGAATGCACCGGTCGGATTGTCCGGAAGCGCGAGACGTTGAAACGGGCCATTACGAAAACCGTACAACCCCGAGATATCCCGTGAAATCGCGTTGTTCTTCGAAAACAGCGAATCCACCATGAAGTCATACTGATTGCCCAGCGTGATACTGCCGAACCGGTTGCTTTCGAGGCCCACGTACGCATTGCGCCCAAAAATCCCTGTGCCGATGATCGCGCCGTTCGCCATCGAGAACTGGTTCACCAGCGCGAAGATCGCGCGATATCCGCCCCCGAGGTCTTCCGTGCCGCGAAAGCCGAAGAGGTTGGGCGCGAATATGCCGTCGTCAAATTTGACGTTCTTTCCGCCACCTTCGTTGCTGACATAAGAGACGCCCGCGTCGATCAACCCGAACATCGTCACGCTGCTCTGTGCCCATGCGCCCTGCGCCACGGCGAGAATCGCCACTGCTCCAAACCTGAGTTTCATTCCGTCTCCGTCTTTTTATGAAAAAGCGAGGCCACCACCTGCTACGTGGCAGGTGCTCGCTCGTTGCTGCACAAGGAATCGCCGTCATTCAGGTATCGATTACCAGACACCTGAAATATGATTAGCTTTACTGATCGATAAACACGATGGCCGTCGCATTGAACGGCCCTGGCCGCCCTTCATCAAAACACCGGAATCAAGCGCCTCGATAGACGACCCACGCGGCGGCATCCACCTCCACCACCACGGCCTCCAGCGCCCATCCCGAGCACGGCCCGTCGATACACACGCCATCGTCGAACCGGAACAGCGCACTGTGATGGGCGCACATCAGCACCTGCGACCGGTAGCAGGAAACGCTACCCGGCACGAAATCGAGCGGCACCGAAAAGTGCGGGCAACGATTCACATAAGCCCACACCTGCTCACCGCGTCTCACGACGATCACGGGGCGCCCGATGCATGCTTCGTCGACGACCCGCGCGCCGCCGTCTGGCACGTCGGAAAACCGGCAGAGTTGTCGTGCGTCCATGATTCACACTCTCTGCTCGGGGTTGCCGAGGCTCCAGTCCCACGGCCGAACCTCCACGTGCGAGAACAACCCTTCCTTCACATACGGATCGTTGCCGATGAACTGCATCACCGCCTGAATGTCGTCCGCCTCCACGACGAGCAGCGTGCCGTTCATCGCGTCGCCGTGCGGGTCGAGCGTCGGGCCGCCGAGCCGCACCACCACGCCGTGCTGGTCGGCCGAGCGCAGGTACGTCCGGTGAATCGGCCGCACGCGATCGCGCACGTCGCGCATGCCCGGCTGGTCCGTCGCAAACACCGCAAAAAATCTTGCCATGGCGGTCAGCTCCGATTGACGACGAACGCATGGAGAAGCCGCACGAGGCGCTGCATCGGCGCACGCAAGCGCGGGCTCGGCATGCCGTCGAAGCGGGCGACAACCGGCTCGGCCAGCGTGGTGTCACCGTCATGGTGGTCAAGGCTCATGGTTGTCTCCGTTGGCGCATCCGGCCTTTCATTGCGGCGCGCGCCCTTCCCATGCGCGCTGAAGCAGCGCGCGAATCGCGTCGCGCTCGATCGGCCGCGGATTCGCATACGGGTTGCGGCACGCGAGATCGGCCGCTTCGTCGAGGCCGGCCTCCGACATTCCGATATCGGCGAGCGCCGGCGCGATGCCGAGCCGCGCGTTCAGCGCGAACAGCAGCGGGCCGGCTTCGGCCGCGTCGTTCCCGCCCAGCGCGCGCGCCACGCGGCGCAGCGCATCGGGCGCGGCAGCGTGGTTGTAGTGCGCGGTATGCGGCAGCATCGCCGCATGGGTCTGCGCGTGCGGCAGGTTGAAGGTGCCGCCGAGCGTGTGGCACAGCTTGTGATGCAGCGCCATGCCGACTGCGCCCAGGCAGGTTCCCGCAAGCCACGCGCCGTACAGCGCGCGGCTACGCGCGTCGCGGTTCGCCGGATCGCGCACGACCACGGGCAGCGCTTCGCCGAGCGCGCGGATCGATTCTTCCGCCATCAGGCTGATCACCGGGTTCGCGTCTTCCGCGTACAGCGCCTCGACGGCATGCGCCATCGCATTGATGCCCGATGCCGCGGAAATGTCCGGCGGCAGCGACAACGTCAGCGACGGGTCGTAGAGCACCGTCCGCGGCAGCACGCGCGCGTCGCGCCCGGTGCGCTTCAGCCGGCCTTCCGTGAGCCCGAAGATCGGCGTCATCTCCGAGCCGGCGTACGTCGTCGGCACGGCCAGGATCGGCAGCACCGATTCGAGCGCAATCGCCTTGCCCAGCCCGATCGTCGACCCGCCGCCAATCGCGACGCAACAGTCCGCTTCCAGCTCGGCAGCCATCTCGCGCGCCGCATGCGCGACCTCGATCGGCACGTGCATGACCGCCTGCGCACAGATGCCGGCCGCGCGCTCGCCCAGGATCGCTTCCACGCGCTCGGCGAGCGGCCGCTGCTCGGGCGTGGACAGGATCAGCGCGCGGCGGGCGCCGAGCGTCGACAGCTCGTCCGGCAGCCTGTCGAGCGCGCCCCATTCGAATACCACGCGGGACGGGGTGCCCTGATAGACGAAGCGATCCATGGCGAACCTCAGCGCTTGAAGTGCGGCGGCACGTTGCCGTCGACGTTGACCCACACCGACCGCGCCTCGGTGTAGTCGTGCATCGCCTCGAAGCCCATCTCGCGGCCGTAGCCCGACTGGCCGACGCCGCCGAACGGGCTGCCCGGATTGACGCGCTTGTAGCAGTTGATCCAGCACATGCCCGCGTTGATCTGCGACGCCATCTTGTGTGCGCGGGACAGATCCTTCGTCCACAGGCCGCTGCCCAGCCCGTATTCGGTTGCGTTCGCGATGGCCAGCGCTTCGTCGTCGCTGCCGAAGCGCAGCACCGTGACGAACGGGCCGAACACTTCTTCCTGCGCGATACGGTCGGCCGCACTCCTGGCCTCGATGACCGTCGGGCGCACGTAGTAGCCGTTGGCGAGCGCGGGGTCCTGCGGCGCGCTGCCGCCGGTGAGCACACGGCCGCCCTGCTCGCGCGCGACATCGACGAACGCCAGCACGCGATCGAGGTGCTGCTTCGACGTCAGCGGTCCCATCTCGGTGTTCGCATCGAGCGGGTTGCCGATCCGGATCGACGATGCGAGCGCCACGAAGCGCTCGAGGAACGCATCGGCGATGCGCTCGTGCAGCACGAGACGCGAGCCGGCGATGCACGCCTGCCCCTGGTTGTGGAAGGTCGCCCACGCGGCGCCGTTGATGGCCGCGTCGAGATCGGCATCGTCGAACACGATGTTGGCGCCCTTGCCGCCCAGTTCGAGCTGCACGCGCTTCAGGTTGCCCTGCGACGCTTCGACGATCCGGCGGCCGGTGGCCGTCGATCCCGTGAACGCGATCTTGCCGACGCCCGGATGTTCGGCGAGCCGCTGGCCGGCCGTATGCCCATAGCCGGGGACGATGTTGACGACGCCCGCCGGAAACCCGACCTCGGCCATCAGCTCGACGATGCGCAGCGTCGACAGCGGGGTGATTTCCGACGGCTTGAGCACTACCGTGTTGCCGGCCGCGAGCGCCGGGCCCATCTTCCAGCTCGTGAACATCAGCGGAAAATTCCACGGCACGATCTGGCCGACGACACCGATCGGCGCGCGCTGCACGTAGTTCAGGAAGCCCGTCTCGACAGGAATCACGGAGCCTTGCAGCTTGTCGGCCATGCCGCCGAAGTAGCGGAAGCACGCGGCCGTGCGCGGCACGTCGAGCGCACGCGAATCGCGGATCGGGTGGCCGGTGTCCAGCGATTCGAGTTGCGCCAGCTCCTCCGCGTTGGCCTCGATCGCATCAGCCAGGCGCAGCAACAACCGGCCGCGTTCGGCGGCCGGCAGCGCCGACCATTTGGGGAACGCGCGCGTCGCGGCTTCGACGGCCAGGTCGACGTCCGCCGCGGCGGCGGCCGCGATCTTCGTGATGACGGAGCCGTCGTGCGGGTTCAGCACGTCGATCGTGCCGCGGTCGACGGCGTCAACGAAGCGCCCGTCGATGAAGAGTTGGGTTTGCATGAATCGTCCTCGGTGTATGGCGTGAAGCGCAAGCGGAAACCGGCGCGCCGCTCAGAACGCGATCGGATACGGCGCGAGCTCGCCGCTCTCATAGCGCTGCGGCAGGTTCGGTGTCGCGTTTTCCCAGACCAGCAGCATCGACCGCTTCGTGGAATAGCCCTGATGCCGGATATCGGCAGGCATCGCGCAGATGTCGCCGGCACGCATCGTCACGCGGGCGCGCGGCGCGCCGGTGTTCTTGTCGCCGATGTCCCACACGATTTCGTCGGACAGTTGCAGGAACCATTCAACGCGGTCGTTGCCATGAAACACCGGCAGGATGAATTCCTCGGTGGTCGGGCAGAACAGGCTGCGCCCGCACACCGACGTGACCGACGGATTCCACGTCACGTCCGAACGCGACAGGTACTTGAACAGGTTGAATGCGTGCAGCTCGCCTTCGAAGCCCGGCTCGACGTGCACTTCCGGTTCGTCCTGCGCGACGTCGAGGAACGCGCGGTTGACCGGCAGGTCGTCACGCAGCGGCGAATCGCCTTCGAGGCCCGGCATGCGGCGCGTCGCGATCCGCGTGCGCTCGATCGCCGAGCCGTTCTCGCCGTGCTTGCGCCCGAACGCCGTGCCGGTTTCCTCGGGCGCCGCGAACGGATCGAAGCCTTCGTTCGTCCAGTCGTGCAGCATCGCCTTGAAGGTCGCCATGATCGTGGGCGTGTCGAAGGTCTCGGTGTAGTCCACGCCGGCGTCCTTCAGGATGCCGTTGAAGGTGCCTGCGTACATGTCCACCTTGCCGTAGTGGTTGCGCGTGCCGAACACGTGGTCGAAGTTCACCCAGCCGTAAAAGAAGCCCCATGCCACGTCGCGCATCATCGCGCGCAGGAACGCGTCCGCCGGCATCGCGTGCGTGCGGGTCTGGCCTTTCGCGGGCCAGCTGATCTTCACGAAATATTCGTCGCGCTGGAATTCGAATGCGCCGAGCTGGAAGCGGCGGTAGCCGGTGACGGCATCGGGTTCGGTGGCTTGCACCAGATCGGCGGCGAAGCCTGCGGACGTGTCGAGGGTGTCGAGAGTGGCCATAACGTGTCTCCTGGAAGTGTCGAATGAGGTCGGACGAATCAGTGCAGGCAGATGTCGGCCCACTTCTCCACGGACAGCTCGCCCAGGATGGTCTGCACGAGTGCGACGCCCGGCTTGCCGGCGGTGAAGCGGTATGCACAGCCGGCCGGCAGCAGCGCCTGATGGCCCTGGCGCAATACGACGTAGCCCATCTTGCGGCCGGCCGGCTGCGTGCCGGCGTTCACGGTGCCGCGGCCCGATTGCGGCGGCGTATCGAGCTTGATGAATTCGATCCGGACTTCGCCATCCATCTGGATCACGAACTCATCGTGCGCGCATGCGAACCACGGCGACTGGCCGTCGGTCCGCAGCACTTCGATCACGTATTCGAGGTTCTTGCCGGCGACGACCTTTTCATAAGGGGCCGACTTCGATGCGACCTCGAAGACATTCGAGAACGCGTAGTGTTGAGCGCTGCCGCTCGTGATTTCGATCTCGCCCTTCCGGTAATCGTTGAGCGAGCCAAAGACGGTGTGGAATGCCGTGTCGGTCATTTCTGTCTCCTGAGTTGAACCGCTTGTTGGATTCCACTCTAGGGGCAAGCACCCACCGCAACAAGGCACGGGACGGCGACTACGGCATTTGCGTTTCGCGAATAATCCGCGCGCTTCAACGCACCCAGCCACGCTCCAGAAGGGGACGATCCCACGGCGATTCGTCGCCGATGGTTTCCGCGAGGAACTCGACCAGCGCCTTCACTTTCAACGCCTGTCGCTGCGTTGCGGGATAAACCGCGGCAAAGCTCAGCGGCGAGAGCTGAAAGTCGGTCAGGATCGGCACCAGCCGGCCCGCGACGAGCGCCTCGCTCGCCACGAGCGTCGGCAGGCACACGACGCCGCCGCCGGACAGCGCGTACTCGCGCAGCAGGTGCACGGAGTTCGAGCGGATCATGCCCGGCAACTCCATTTCGACGACCTCGTCGCCGCGCGTCATCGTCCAGCGGTTGCGCGACGGATAGCCCGAATAGAGCGCGGTGGTGTGCTGCAGCAGGTCGCGCGGATGTTGTGGCGCACCATGCGCGTCGAGGTACGCTGGCGACGCGCAGAAGAGGCGCCTGACGGTGAACAGCCGCCGTTCGATCAGCGACTCGGAGATCGGCGGAAAGATCTGGAACGCGATGTCGAACCCTTCTTCGACAGGGTCCACGACACGGTCATTGACGATGACGTCGAGCTGGATGCCCGGGTAGCGCCGGTTGAACTCCACCAGCGGCGCGCCGAAGTGATCGAGCGCGAAACCGGGCAGCATCTGGATGCGCAGCCGCCCGGTCGGGGTCGCGCGCAGCTCGCGCATCTGGTCGGTCAGCTCGTTGACACGCCCCACCACGTCCGCGCATTCGCGATAAAACGCCTCACCCACGTCGGACAGGCGCACGTGGCGCGTGCTGCGATGGAACAGCGGCGCGTTGACGAACTTCTCGAGCTGCTGGATGCGGTTCGTCACGACCGAGCTGGTCACGCCAAGCTGCCGCGCCGCCTCGGCGAAGCTGCTCGCCTCCGCCACCCGGACGAATGCCTCGATGCTCAGGAACCGGTCCATACCGCGCCCTTTTTCGACAGCGAAACCGGCAGTCTACCCGTGCGGATCACGGGCTGTGTCATGCGGGAGGCGTCACTCTGTCACCCAATCGATGTCAATCGTCGATGACGCCGGCCCGTGCATGCGCCGCCCTGCCGCTGTATTGCCTTACCGCGATTGCTCGCCCGCCGCCAGTTCCGGTTGCACGGCCGCCAACCGACGCTGCAGCACGGCCGGTGCGGTTTCCTTCAGCAGCAGGCTGACCACGATGCCCAGCATGACCGCGCACATCGGCAGCCACAGAATGTTCTGGATGCCAAAGTGTGCGGCGACGTAGCCGCCCATCGCCGGCGCGATGCCGCCGCCGAAGATCTCGCCGACCCCGACCACCACGCCGATCGACGTCGACACGAGCCCGATGGGCGCGGCCTCGGTCGCCACCGGGCCGGACAGCAGCGACACCAGCCCGAGCGTGAAGAACGACGCGACGAACAGCACCCCGAACAATGCGAGCGGCTGCGGGCCGAGGCCGCGGAAGATATAGAGCATCACGGCCGTCCCGGCGAAGCCGACGATGCTCGCGAGGCGGCGGCCGACCAGGTCGGACAGCCCCGGCAACCCGAATTGCCCGAGAAAACCGCCGAAACCGATCGCAGACACGACGAGGCCCATCTTCTGCGTGCCGAGCGCCAGGTAGTCGGTCAGGTACAGCGGCAACAGCGCGCCGAGCACGAATACGCCGGTCATCGCGCAGCACAAGGCGGCCATCGCCACGAGGATGTTGCGGCTCTTGAGCACATGGCCGAGCGACGCCGGCGCATGCTCCGACGCGACGGCCTTCGTGACCTTCGGCTCGCGGATCACGAAGAACATGATCGCGCCGAGGATCAGGCCGGGCACGGCGACGAGCGCAAAGACCCAGCGCCACGACACGAAGCCGAGCAGTTGCGTCGCGATGATCGGCGACAGCGCGAGCCCGAACAGCGCGAAGCCGCTTTGCTGCAGGCCGAGGTTCAGCCCGCGCCGCCGCGGATGCGATGCATCGGCCGTCGCGGCAAAACTCGTCGGGCAGAACGAGCCCTCCGCGACACCCATCAGGCCGCGAATCGCCATCAGCCCGAGCAGGCCGCCCGCCAGCCCCGAGAAGCCCGACAGCAGCGAGAACGCGATGATGGCCGGAATCAGCACCTTGCGGCGGCCGATCTTGTCGGAGATGCCGCCCATCAGCGCCGCGAAGATCCCCCACGACAGGCCGAGCACGCCGATGCAGTTGCCGACGTCCTGCGCGTTCAGGTTGAGGTCCTTCATGATCGAAGGGAACAGCGGCGCGATCAGCCAGCGATCGAGGCCGACCAGCCCGAAGCCGAGCGCCAGCAGCGTGACCGCCTTCCATTCGTATGAGGTATCCCACTCGTTTGCTTTCATGTCCGTCTCCGTGGACACAGGTTCGCCTGCGCGTGCCGCAGCGCCAGCGCATGAGCCCGGTCCGATGTCTTTTGTGTGCGACGCGAATCGCGAGGAAGTGCCGGCTGGCGTTCGGGTGCCACGCGTTGGGTTCAATCAGCCGACGTCACCACGATAGGTGCACGGCCGCCAATCGGGTATGGAACAACCGACGAACGCGCCATTCGCGAAATGCAAATAATCCCGGGGGGTGCCGGAAATGGTCGACGGGGAAACGCGAAGAGCGCGGGCGCGGCATCGAAGTGACGCTCGCTCGGGCGTCACGGGGGAATTCCCTCATGGACATCGGGGCATCCACGCAAGGCGCCATTCACGCCATGCATGCACAGAAGTCGACAGCCGGGTAGCGGGGGGCGAAAAACGGGGGCAAACCAAGATGCACCGGACGAGCACCGGCGCAATCCTGTTCACCTCCCTTTCCGACACCGCAATGCGCCGCAGTTCGTCCAGACATGGGATGGATCTTATTCTTCACACCTTTCATTCAATTTATTTCGATGAAAAATAAATCAATATCCGTCGACTCAACAATAAATTCTCATTCAAAACATTCACCCTCATTACCAAACACAAATTTCAATCCATCGAAAAGAATGTCAAATACAGTCTCCCCGAAATAGAAAAACCATCTCTAAATATCAAATCATTTATCGCGACAAATAAGTTTGATACCCTCCATCGCAAATTTTCCAGAACCTTATTTTTATTTACCTCAAAGCTCAATTCGAACCAATCCGAATTGAGAACGAAAATAACGAGATTGCGGTGATGTCGATAGAAAGTACATTCCGAAATTTTGCGCCCGGTCTGATGGGCGGCAACCAGCGGCCTGTCGATCTCTATTTCGGGCTGGCGCAACGCACGGTCGGCCATCTGCTGGCGCTCCATCACGCCGATATTCGCGAAGGGTTGATATCGGGGATCGACGGGCAACTGACCTGCGTGTCCACTCACGCTCATCTGTCGCCCGCGCTGTTTCTCGGTCTACCCGTGTCGGTCCGGCTGACGACCGATCGCGGCGGTATTCGAGCGATCAACGCGATCGTGCGCGACGTGCGGACCGGCCAATCCGACGGTGAACTGACCGTGTACCAGTTGCACGTGTGCGACGCCCTGTCGCTGATGGACCGCCGCACCAACGCCCGCCTGTTCCGATCGTGCAACGTGATCGACATTCTGGCGACGCTGATGAATGAGTGGAAACATCGCAGCCCCGCACTCGCGCAGGCATTCGATTTCGATCTGTCGGCATTGCGGGCCGAACGCTATCCGGTGCGCGAACTGACACGGCAGGTGAACGAGTCCGACGCGCGCTTCATCCGGCGTCTGTTGCGTCGGGACGGCATCACGGTATTTGCGAAGGCGGGACCGATCGGCGGGGCGAGCGGCATGCCCGACGAACGCCCGGTCCACACCCTCCTGTTTTGCGATGATCCCTATCGCCTGACGGAAGCGCCGGCCGGCACCGTCCGCGTCCATCCGCGCGATGCCGGAGTCGAACCACGCGACACGGTAACGCTCTTTGCATGCTGCCAAAGCCTGTCGCCCGGCCAAGTCAGCCGTCCGTCGTGGGATTACAAGAAAGCCCGCGTAGACGAATCCACGAGTGTCACCGACATCGATCAGGGCGAGTCGGGAAACGACCTCGCGCACCTGCTGACCGACGTCGCGATCGACATTCCGCACGTCGGCGATTCGTGGAGCGATCACGATCGCCTCACGCACGACCGGATGCTCGCGCATCAGTTCGAAGCCGTCCGCCATGAAGGCATCAGCAGCGTGCGCGACCTGCCGGTCGGTCACTGGTTCACGTTGACCGGCGACCCCGAGCTGGATATGAAGCCCGCCGATCATCGGCAGTTTGTCGTCACGTCGGTTCGGCACGATATCTGGAACAACCTGCCGAAGATCCTGGCAGGTCGCGTGAACGGGCTGTTCACGGCAAGCCGTCACCTGGCGCAAGTCGTTCCGCCGGCGCCGGCCGATGCATCGGGACGAACGGACACGCGCTATGAGAACAGCTTCACGTGCGTGCGACGCGGCGTGCCGCTCACGCCTTCCTACGATCCGCGAATCGATGTGCCGCCGGTTCACCTGCTCACCGGCACGATCGTCGGCACACAAGGAGAGGAAGTGTTTTGCGATGAGGCCGGCCGCGTGCGCGTGCAGATTCACGGCTACGACCCGGTCGATCACGCCCACGCGCAAGGCGCCGGAACGACCGGCCTGGCCGGCGACAGCGCGCCGATTCGCGTCGGAGCAAGTCTCGCGGGGAAATACTTCGGCGCGCTTTTCCTGCCTCGGGTCGGCATGGAGGTTTTGCTGGGCAGCCTGTCGGGCGATCCGGACCGTCTGGTGATCATCGGAATCCTGAGCAACGGCGCGAACCCGCCCGCGACCTTCAGCGATACCGGTTCGCTACCGGGCAACCGTTACTTGTCCGGGATCAAGACCAAGGAAATCAACGGACATCGGTACAACCAGCTTCGCCTGGACGATACGCCGTCGCAGATTTCGGCGCAGTTGGCGAGCGAACATGCGCATACCCAATTGAATCTCGGCTATCTGACGCAGCCCCGTCGTGATGGACACGGGAGCGACCGGGGGGAAGGCGCGGAACTGCGGACCGACGCCGCTGCGGCGTTGCGCGCCGCCCAGGGCATGCTGTTGACGACCTATGCGCGGTCGCACGCGACCGGCGGTCAACTCGATCGCGATGAGCTGATTCGCTTGCTCGACCAATGCACGGAGCTGTTCAAGTCGCTCGGCGATCATGCCGGCCAGCATGGCGGTCGCGCCGCCGACACGGCCGGCCAGGACAACCTCGCCAACGCGTTCCGTCACTGGAAACCCGGCGGATCGGAAGCGGGCGCGGCAAGTGACGCCTCCGCATTCATGGCGTTCGGCGCGCACGCAGGGTCGCTGAACGTCACGCCGAAAACGCACGTCATGTATGCGGGCGAGAACATCGATCAGATCGCGCAGCAACACATGCAGATCACGAGCGGCGAGCGGATCAATCTGCATGCCGGGCATGGCATCGCGATGTTCGCGCACGGCAACGGCGTATCGGCGATCGCGCATCGGGGGAAAGTCGCCCTTCAATCGCAGAACGACGACACGCAAATCGAGGCCGGCAAAAACATCCGGTTGACTGCCGCCGACGGCAAGCTCGCCGGCACGGCAAGCGACGAAGTCGTATTCGTCACGTCCGGCGGCGCGTATCTCAAGCTGCATGGCGGCGATATCGAACTGGGATGCCCCGGCAAGTTCACCGTGAAATCGAACGGTCATGCATGGGATGGCCCCGCCAGCATGAGCGTCGACTTGCCGACGTTCGATCAACGTCCGCTCGGCCGCGTCCCGAAGCTGGTCCGCCCAACGGACGGTCACGCGGCACCCGGGTTCGAAGGACAGATTCGAAAGGCATCGGGAACGCTGTCGGATTTGACGACCGACATGGCCGGGGAACTGCCGGAGGTCGATACCGACCGGTTCGAGAAGCTGGCGGTTCAGTTCACCAAGAAGAATGTTTAACGCAAGCGCAGGACTCCGTATGACTGATTCATCTCTCGATCCTCGACCGGCTGCGGACGTCCGCACCAACGAGCATGCCGCGAAGACCGACGTGCCCGACGCGGTTGCGCCGCGCCCGGAGCCGCCGCAGATCGTCGTCGGCCGGAGCGAAGGGGTCGCGATGTGGACGAAAGACACTCGGCTGATCTGCATCAAACAACTTCCGTTGCCCGGTATCGTCATCTTCGTGCATGGGGTGAACTCAGAAGGCGAATGGTTCGAGGCCGCCGAGCAGGGGCTGTGCGATGGCTTGAACCGCCGGCTCGGACGGCTGGACGATCAACTCAAGTATCGCGGTATCGAGGCCGGGCAACTGGTGCCTGCGAAGTACACGGAAAGCGTGACGCCGGACGGTTTTTTGAATCCGAAGCTTTGGTCCGGCAACTACATCAAATCCGACCCGTCCTTCTCTCCCGTCATTCATTTCCGATGGGGCTATCGGGCGACCGCCGCTGAGCTGAAAGAGTATGGCGACAAGATCTTTCTGAACGAGAAGGACTACTGGGGCGGCGGCCCGTTCACGAACGGTTGCGCGAGCCTGCCCGATCTCTGGCACGGCGGCCTCGACGACCGCGCGGCCGGGTGGTTGACCGTCCAGGGGATCAACCCGACCAATCGACCGCTGTATCGCGCGCCGCCCCGCGCATATGGCGTGCTCGCAGCGTTGCGCCTTGCGAGGTTGATCGAGTCGATTCGCCGCATGCAGGCCGACGTGCCGATCACCGTCGTGTGCCATAGCCAGGGCAACATCGTGGGCCTTACCGCGGCTTTCTTCGGCGATGCACTACCCGACGTCGAAGATCCGTGGGGACGTAGCGGGCGTTGCGTGGCGGATGCCTACGTGCTGGCGAATGCACCGTACAGCCTTGCGCGCGCAGACGGCCCGAATCCATCCGATACGTTCATGGATACCTGGTCGCAACGCGCGACCAGGGACGGTGGCGGCCGTCGCGGGCGGCAGACCTACACCGCCCGCACGAAAACGTTCGGCAAGTTTCTGTCGATCGTCGGTACGCGGAAGGCCTATGAACTTTCCGCAGACAAGATCGATGAAGACATGGCGAACGAACGGGTATCACCGACCAGCAAGCGGTCGTATGCCGCACACGAGGATCGGGTACGCCACGGCCTGAACGGATCGACGTATGGTCGCGTCACCGCGTATTGCTGTCCACACGACCAAGTGATTTCGGCGGTCACGGTTCAAGGCATCGGCTGGCGCGGCATCGACGAGAACGAGCTGAACGATATCGGCGTCCCCGGCGTGCTGACGCAGCGCGTCTTTGCCTCCGGCTTCCACGTCGGCGTGCAGGAGCAATATCGGTATTGGGAAGATGACTGGCGGCATGGCAAAAAGGGAACGACGTCGGGATTCTGGTATCCGCCTTCGCCACCTGCCAAATTCAACCTCATCGGTGCACTCAAGGGAAACGAGTCCGTGTTCGGGATAGCGGCCACGCTTGCATCCGCGCCGATCATGTTTTTCGTGACCCAGATCAGCTCGGCATTGAATATGTTCCGCGTGAACGCCATTCCGCCGGAGGGCTGGACCGTGGTGGCGGACGCGCCGGCACTCGACGAACCGTTCCCGCCGAAGGCGTTTCGGTTCGGCAAGCCCATCGAAACGAAGGACGGCAATGCGACAAGCGACTTCAACGAAGGCAACGATCCGCCGGCCGCATGGCGCGACGCAAGCAAGAGCGAGGCAGACAAGCGCGCGGACGATCCCTACGATCAGTACACGGCAAAGAACAAGGACAGCGTCGCGCAAGGTACGGCGGAGAGCGAAGCCGGACAGCGTTACGAGGACCGCGCGTTGATGCGGATGGAGGCGCGGAGAACGCTGAATACGGAATGGCTCGACGGTGATGGCCACGTGATCGGTGAGGACGGCAAGAGCGAAATGCCGGAGGGCTACAAGGAATGGCGCGATAAACAGATTGTCGATTGGCTCGATCGCGGCTCGACCAACAGCCCGACGAATCACTCCACGACGATGACCAATCCGAAGCATGCCGAAAAGGCGCTTGCGTACGATGTGGCGATTGGGGTTTGCTATTTGATGCCCGAGCAAATGAAAGCGCTACGGATTGAGGCGGATTGGCGGATGGGAGACGGTATTCCCAAAAATAGCCAAAACAAGAGATACGCCGAGTACTTTATGCGCGGAGAGCTTGACGGGCTTCCGATGCATGAATGGGTACATGCGGAGAGCAGTGAAGGCAAGATGCCGGGCACGATCACGGATGAACGAGAAGGTCAGTTCTATCTGAAGGTCGGGGGAGCGATATGAAGACACTGATCGGTACATGGCCACGACGTGTCGCCGTTGCGGTCGCAGCATGGATGATCGCGGCCGTGCTCATGGCCTCATTGATGGCGCACATAGAACAACCGGACCCGATTCAACTTGAAATAGGAGATTGGATGAAACGATTTGTAGTCGTACCCAGCTTGGCTGCGCTCATGGTGCTCCTGTTCACCACGGCCACGATACGGTCAGCGCACGCGGCACCCGCTACGGAACCAGTAACGCATGCAGGGCCATCCGCGGAAGAAGCGGCGAAGCCGTTCGTCGCGCAGGTTGTGGGTTTGATCTGGTTGAATCCGTTGCAACGCATGGACTATCCAACCGAATGGCAATTGCTGTGGACGCAAGGACTCGCGTCCCCGAACAAGAACGACGACATGGTGCGGACCGATCCGAAGTCCTTTACGACGCTCCAGTCGGTAGCAGGTATTGCATACGGAAACGAAGGCACAGAAACATTCGAAGGTTTCTATAGCAAGTACATGACCAAGTTCCCGCTGCTGCTTCACTCGCGCTATGCGAGCAATGCGAAATACTTCTACACGGTCAAACCTGACGATAAGAAGAGCTGGCGTGAGCTGGCTGGCATCCGTGTCGAACTTGCAATTCCGGAGCGACTCGACGCAGCCGAATCGCAAAGCTATTTGCAGGACTCTATTCGACGGACGTTTTCGATCGGGAATACGCATTTTCCAACGATGTGGAGTAAGAGCACGCTCCCCGACGTACAAATCACGCAAGGCGGCTCCAACGCCGGCTTCACATCTCTGAACAAAGCCTTCGACTACTTGCAGGCGAACCCCGACAAGAGCGTCTGGGTAGTGAACTGGGACGCACCCAACTTCCCGCCCACAGATGCACAGATCAACGAGAACCTTGTCGTGCTGTTCCTCGCCGGCCCAACCTTCAACACCGAGCGTGAACCCCTCGCCTGGATCAGCAAGGCCGCGACCGGTAACACGCTCGATTTTCCGAAGAAGGCCGGCACGACGCGCACCGTGCAGGCGTGGAAGGCGACCATAGACCAAGCGGCGCGCAACGCCGGCATCGCGGTTCCGGATCTCAAGTACATCGTCCACGACGCAGGTGCAGGCAGCGATACCGCATCGTCACGCGTCGCCGCGCTCGCACAAACCTTGACGGAAACCCTTCCCGAATACGACCACCAGAAGCAGACATTCAACACAGCCGCCCTACTCGGTGATATGGGAACCGGCAGCGCATTGACCGACGTCGCGCTCGCCATCGGCCGGATCAATCACTTCGGCGGCAACGCACTCGTCGCCGGCACGACCGATCCGGATCACCCGGTCGCGGTCGTTGTCCGGCCACCGTCGACACTCACGCCGATCGATCCCGACAAGGACTGGTTCCGCGCACGCGGCGGCAACAACGCCTACCTGCCGTGGTGGGGACGTCGACACGATACGAATTACGGCATGCAAGGCTATTCATGGTGATGCACACCGGCGCGGCAGATTGCTTCATCCGAGCGTGATCGCCGCGTCAGACCTCAAACCATTTGGAGGACGGAATCCCATGCGGGGAATTATCCGGGTAGAAGATACGCACACCCACGGCGGCCGGGTCGAATCCGGCGCCCGAAAAAGCACGGTGATGGGGCGCGCGGTCGCCCGTAGCGGCGACCCATGCTCGTGTCCGATTCATGGCGCTTGCGAGATTGCCGAGGGCGACACCGCATTCAAGGTCGAAGGTCGAGACGCTGCCTTCGATGGTCACAAGACGTCATGCGGCGCGACCTTGATTTCTTCACTTCACACTTCCGGGCGAGTTTGAATGCAGAAGACCCGACGCATGACTGCCGAACAGTTCCGCCTGTTGCGCGTGCAAAATACACGAATCAAGCCTTTGAACCAATGGGCCCTGCACGAGATTTTCGTCAAGGGCCGATCGCAGCGGGCCGTGGCGGCGGAAGTCGGCATGACGTGTTCCGCGATGTCGCAGCTTGTACGGAAGGTGTGGCAGCGGTATCTGGAGCTGCCGGGAAACTGCACGCGCCTCACCACCCTCACGATCACGATCCCGGCCAGATATGAGTCCGCACTCCAGGCATGGGTGCGGGATGCCTATCGATTGGCGGTTCAGAACGAACAAGATTCGGCAACCTGATCGGCAATTCACCGAAGCTCAACCCAGCGGAGACCATGCCTCCGGCATGCAAATCGTCGACGTAGCCCGCTCGATCTGCTGCGGTCCGCCCTTGGGCGGCCAAAGCCCTTCGGCATAGTGGCGCGCGCGCAATGCCATGCGCTCCTCCAGGCTCGAGAACCCCCAGATATGGGCGATGCGAGGCGGGCCGTCGATCGCGTACATGTTCGCGACGAGATGCGACGTATAGGCTTGCGCGGGGCCGACGGCCTGCCCCCACGCGGCGATCGTCGGCGCGATCCCGGCCGGTTTGAGCCAATAGCGGCGAAATTCGTAGAACCTGCCGAGCGTCGACGGCTCGATCGCAGGCAGGAACGGAAACAGTTCGTAGGTTTCCATGCTGAGACCCACGTGGTCACGGTCGATATTGAACGGCCCGCCGCTCATCAACGCACGACGGCGCTCCTGTTGCAGCTCGGCGATTTCATCGAAGCCGCGCAGCACGACGATCTGCCCCAATTCGCCGATTTCCGAACGCCATGCGCCAAGCAGACGCCCCGCGGCCCCCGGATCCGATACCCATCGGTGTGCGCCGGCGGAAACGGCATCCTGCTCCAGCAGCAAACACGACAACGTCGTCAGTTCATACTGCATCGCGATCATCCCTCGCAAAATGGGCAGCGGGCACGCAAATCGCACTCGCCCGCCGCCAGAAAAATAAATTCCCCCAATCCACAATTAGATAAAACGTTATTCCATATCAAGCGCAATCACCAGCCAACTTTGGATCCTTTTTCCCTTCTGTCCCCCGTATCATTTCTTCCATTCCGAAAGAAACGAGCATGAGAAGGACATGAGCGACACCACCACGCTGCACTACCTCGACTACGCCGCCACGACGCCCGCCGATCCGCGCGTGATCGAAGCGATGACGGCCTGCCTCGGCTTCGACGGCATCTTCGGCAACCCGGCATCGAGCTCGCATGCCGCCGGCCGGCTCGCGAAAGACAAGGTCGAGCAGGCCCGCGCGCAAGTCGCCGCGCTGATCGGCGCGGACGCCGACGAGATCGTCTGGACCTCGGGCGCCACCGAATCGAACAACCTCGCACTGAAGGGCTATGCGGAAAACGCGACCGGCAAGCGCCACCTGATCACGAGCCGCATCGAGCACAAGGCCATTCTCGACACGATGGCGAACCTGGCGAAGCACGGCTCGACGGTCACGTTCCTGACGCCCACGCGCGACGGCGAGATCACCGCCGACGCAGTCGCTGCCGCCATCGGCCCCGATACGGGCCTCGTGTCGCTGATGCTCGTGAACAACGAACTCGGCACGCTGACCGATATTGGCGCAATCTCGCGCATCGTGCATGACGCGGGCGCGCTGCTCCATGTCGACGCCGCGCAGGCGCTCGGCAAGACGCCGATCGACGTGCGCGCGCTCGGCATCGACATGCTGTCGATGTCCGCGCACAAGGTGTACGGCCCGAAGGGGATCGGCGCGCTGTTCGTGCGCCGCGACATCGCGGACCAGATCGCCCCGCAGATTCACGGCGGCGGGCATGAGCGCGGCTTGCGTTCGGGTACGCTCGCGACGCATCAGATCGTTGGCATGGGCGTGGCATGCGAACTGGCCGCTGCGAAGCTCGACGGCGAAGCCGCTCGAATCGCGGCGCTCGGCGCGCGCCTGACGGACGCGCTGGTCGCACTCGGCGATGTCACGCAGAACGCGGCCGCCGCGCGCCGCATCCCGCACACGCTGAGCCTGACAGTGAATGCGCCGGGCTTCTTCCCGTTCATGCTCGGCGAAGCGCTGGCCGTGTCGTCGACGTCCGCCTGCAACTCGACCAGCGGCGCACCGTCCCACGTGCTGACCGCGATCGGCCTCGATGCGGAAACGGCCGGCCGCACCGTGCGCGTGAGCTTCGGCCGCTTTACGACGGAGCAGGATGTCGATTTCGCGATCGCCTGTTTCCGCCACGCGATCGAACAGTGTCGCGCGACGGCGGCGAACGGCTTCTCCGCGTCGCGGCAGATCACGCCGGCCGACCTGAAGGCGATCCGCAATGCGGGCTTCCGCTCGGTCATCTGCAACCGGCCGGACGGCGAAGGCGACGCCCATCCGGCGTTCGACGAAATCGCCGCAGCGGCCCGCGAACTGGGCCTCGAAGCACGCTACCTGCCGGTCGAGCGCGACGGCATCGGCGATGCGGAAATCGATGCCTTCGGTGCACTGGTCGACACGCTGCAGAAGCCGGTGCTCGCGTACTGCCGCAGCGGCAGCCGCTCCGGCATGCTGTGGAGTCGGCTGTCCGCCCGGAGGACGGCCGAAGCTCCGGCCTCTGTCTGATCGATCAGGAACATCGCCCCGCCAGCGCGTGAGCGGCACAGCGTTCGCGAGGAGATCGACATGAAACGGCCGTGCCTCTACATTTCCGCTGCCCGGCGCCGGTGAATTCCGTTACAAGCGCAGCACGCACAACGGCTACTGCTTCGGATACTCCAGTTGCAGCGCGACCCAGCCAGACGTCGCATCGCCGTAGCGTGCCGCGATGTCGCCGAGCACACCGGGCAGCACCGCTTCCCCGCGCCGGTCAGCCGGCACCGTCATGCGCGCGTGCCGCGCATTCGCCGGCTGCGCCAGCAACCGCAGCCCGTGCCTCGACTCGACCACGCGCGCGTCTGCCGTCGCGACGACGTCACTGCGCCAGGTCCGCGCCCACGCGTCGGCGGTCAACGCAACCGGTAGCTCGTCGAACCCGGTTTCGACCGGAAGATCGAACGTCTCGTGCCGCCAGAACGCGACGCGGTTCGTCAACGCAACCGCCACCGCACGCGCCGTCAACGCGAACCGGCTGCCGTCGTGAACGTCACTCCATGCGTGCGCGCCGACGCGCCGCGCCGTCTCGCGCGCCGCTGCCGGCCCGGCCAGCGCACTCACCAACGCCAGCGAAGCGGGAATCGACGCCGACACGCCGGTCGTCGTCATGACGTTGCCGTCCATCACATAGCGGCGATCGTCGACCCACGTCGTATCGGTGAAGCGGCGCCGCAAACTGTCGCGCGAATACCAGTGGGACGTCGCCGTACGATGCCGCAGCACGCCGGCGTTCGCGAGCACTTCCGCGCCCTCGCAGATCGCCACCATCGTCGCGCCGGCGGCGGCCTGCTTGCGTAACCACGCCAGCACGGCGGGGCTGTCCGCGCGATGCAGCGCGGGCACGATCACCACGTCGGCCCCCGCAGCGGTCGCGGCATCGAACCGGTCGAACGTCGTATCGGCCAGCATGCGCAGCGCGGGCATCAGTTCGACCTCGCCTTCATCGGCCGATACGGCGACGACATCGACCGCCCCGGACGTCTTCAGCAGCGTGTACGGCACGATGAAATCGGTCGTCTCCGTTCCGGCGTTGTCCGCGACGATCGCCACGAGCGGCCGCGTGCGGCCCGCCTTCGGCGCGCCGATCGTCAGCGTTTGGGCGACCGGTCGTGCGTCCTCCGCCTTCACCGGCTCATGCCACCCCGCTGCACTTGCGCCCAGCATCGCGCAAACGAGCAGCACCGCCCCGCCTGTCTTCCGTCCCCGCATCGTTCACCCGCTTCCGTCGATTGCATGTCCGGAAAATTACAAGGATCATGCTCGCGGTCACAAGGACAACTCCACCGCACTTTCCGCCATGTCCCCGTCAACCTGTTCGGCACGCGACATCGTCGTCGTCGGCTTCGAAGGCGTCCAGTCGCTCGACATCACGGGCCCGATGGAAGTGTTCGCGGTCGCGAACCGTCATCTTCCCGACCATGCCGCGCCGTACCGGCTCACGCTCGCGTCGCAACACGGCGGCGACATCGTCACGCACGCGGGCCTGCGCCTCGCCGGCACGGCCGCGCTCGCGGCGCTGCCCGAGCGGATCGACACGCTCATCGTCGCCGGCGGCGATGAAGCGGCGCTGCGCCACGCCGCGTCGGAAGCCGGCGTGCTGCCGTGGCTGCGCACGCAGGTCGCCGGTACGCGGCGCATCGCGAGCATCTGCACGGGCGCGTTCGTGCTGGCGGCGGGCGGATGGCTGGACGGCCGGCGCGCGACCACGCACTGGAACCAGTGCGCGATGCTGCAGGCGCTCCGTCCCGACGCGCGGATCGAACCGGACGCGATCTACGTCAGCGATCCCCCCTTCCATACGTCGGCCGGCGTGACGGCCGGCATCGATCTGTGTCTCGCACTCGTCGAGGCGGATTGCGGCGCGCCGACCGCGCTCGCGGTCGCACGCGAACTCGTGCTGTTCATGCACCGGCCCGGCGGACAGGCGCAGTTCAGCGTCGGGCTCGGCTCGCTGGCCAACGCGACGCCGCGCATGCGCGCGCTGCTCGCCGAGATCGCCGACGATCCGGCCGGCGATCTCGGCGTCGCCGCGCTGGCCGCGCGGATGCACATGAGCGAACGCTCGTTTGCGCGCAATTTCCTGAAGGAGACCGGACGATCGCCCGCGCAGTTCGTGCTGGCCGCACGCGTCGAGCGCGCGAAGGCGCTGCTGGAGCGGGCCGACTGGCCGCTCGAACGCATCGCCGAGCGGTCGGGATTCGGCAGCGTCGACGCGTTGCAGCGCGCGTTCGCGAAGCAGGTCGGCGTCTCCCCGCGCGACTATCGCGCCCGGTTCGGACCGCGACACGGCACGCCGAAAACCGAATAGGCCGTCGCCGGTTCCCGCTTGCGTCCGGGGCCGCTTGCCTGGCGGCGATCCGGCGATCGCCCGCCACCGCCGCCACCGTCGCCGCGCCTCCGTCACGCTCCCGCTCCTCCCGGCGACGAAACGGGCCGATACGCCCTGTTCCGGTGCATCCCTCGGGATTTTCACTCCATTGCCGAAATCTGATAGAGCCGGGAAATTTGATTTCATACCGTTCACGCATCGGACTGGCATGCGATGGCCGCTCGACACGGCATCGCGAGCCGCCGACGAATCCCAGGAGCGGGCCAGGTTCCTTGGCCCGGGCGGCGATGACGGTCCTGCCACGCAGGACATTCGTGACGGAGCGACCATGGATGCAAAACGCCAGCCTGATTCAGGCACCGACA
Organism: Burkholderia sp. AU6039; assembly: GCF_002223365.1. NCBI lineage: Bacteria > Pseudomonadati > Pseudomonadota > Betaproteobacteria > Burkholderiales > Burkholderiaceae > Burkholderia > Burkholderia sp. AU6039. The sequence continues at coordinate 388,486 of NZ_NKFK01000005.1, read as the reverse complement.
GTGACGTAAGCCTGCTGCACAAGATGGGCTATGCGCAGGAACTGTCGAGACGGATGAGCGGTTTCTCGAACTTCGCGGTGTCGTTCTCGGTGATCTGCATCCTGTCGGGCGGCATTACCGCGTTCCAGCTCGCGTTTTCGGCCACCGGCGGCGCGTCGATCGGCCTCGGCTGGCCATTGGGCTCGCTGTTCGCGCTAATTGTCGCGGTGTCGATGTCGCAGATCGCGTCCGCGTTTCCGACGGCCGGCGGCCTCTATCACTGGGGCGCGATCCTCGGCGGGAAGAAATGGGGGTGGATGACCGCGTGGCTCAACCTGATCGGCCTGATCTTCGTGATCGCCGCGATCAATTTCGGCACCTACGATCCGTTCTTCAAGACGCTGATCGCGCCGATGTTCGGCGTCAGCCCGGACAGCCTGACCTGGTGGCATCAGACGGCGTTCATCGCGTTCATCACGATCTCGCAGGCGATCCTGAATGCGCGCGGCATCAGGATCGCGAGCAAGATCACCGACCTGTCGGGCTACCTCATCTTCGTGGTGACGATTGCGCTCGTGGTGTCGCTGCTGGTCTACTCGCCGGTCGCGTTCGACGCGCATCGGCTCGTGACGTTCACCAATTTCACCGGCGTCGATGGCGGCGCATGGCCGAAGCAGGCCACGCCGCTCGCGTTCCTGTCCGGCCTGCTGCTCGTGACCTACACGATCACCGGCTTCGACGCTTCCGCGCACACGTCGGAAGAGACGCATGACGCGGCCAAAAACGTGCCGCGCGGCATCATCGGGTCGGTGTTCTGGTCCGCGGTGTTCGGCTACGTGATGGTGTGCGCGTTCGTGCTGGTGATGCCCGACCTGACCGCCAGCATGAAGCAGGGCACCGGCTTTTTCGAAGCGATTCTCGCGCCGATTCCGAAGGCGTTGCGCGTCACCCTCGAACTCGCGATGTTCTTCATCAACTACGTGTGCGGGCTCGCGGCGATCATGTCGACGTCGCGGATGGTGTATGCGTTCGCACGCGACGGCGGGCTGCCGGCGTCGAAGCTGCTGCGCAGCGTGAGCCCGACGCACCGGACGCCCGGCCCGGCGATCTGGACGTGCGCGGTGCTCGCGATCGTCGTCACGCTGTACGGCGACGCATTCTCGGTGCTGAGTGCCGGCAGCGCGGTGTTCCTGTTCATCTCGTATGCGATGCCGATCGGCTCCGGGATGCTGGCCGAAGGCCGCTCGTGGACCGACAAGGGCCCGTTTCAACTGGGAATCTGGTCGAAGCCGTGTGCGCTGCTCGCGCTGGTCGGCGCGTGCGTGCTCGCGTATGTCGGCATCCAGCCGCCGAACGAGAAGGTGCTGTACGTGCTCGTCGGTTTCGTCGTGGTGCTGATGGTGATCTGGTATGGCTTCGGCGTGCGAAACACGTTCGCGGGGCCGCCGGTGTTGAAGGACACGCGCAATCTCGAGCGCATCCGCGAACTCGAGGCGAACGTCGATCCGTCTGTCTGAAGCGGATTCGAAGCAGGTTGAAAAAAAACCGACTCGCTGGCTTCGTGCCGCGAGTCGGTTTTTTCATGTCCACGCGTAACGACGAGATTCAACCGCCTTGCAGCGGTTGAATCTGGCGAGCATCCGCGATCAGACGGCGGAGAAACAGTTGTCGACGAACAGGTGCGTGCCGTTGACGAAACTCGACTCGTCGGACGCGAGGAACAGCGCGGCGGCCGCGACTTCCGACGGCTCGCACAGCCGGCCTTGCTGCACCGCGATCGCCGCCTCGGTCGCGTCGACGCCCATCGCCTGCAGGTCCTTCAGTTCGCGCATCCCGTGCGGCGTGCGGATGAACCCCGGCGCGAGCGCGTTGCAACGAATGCCGCGGTCGCGATACTCGACCGCGATCGCCCGCGCGAACATGTGGCACGCGCCCTTGGTCGCGTCATACAGCACTTCGCCCGGCGTCGCGCACACCGCCGAAATCGACGACGTGCAGACGATGCTGCCGCGCCCCTTCTCCAGCATCTGCGGCAGCACCGCCTTCGTCATCAGGAACATGCTCTTCACGTTCACGCCCATCAGCCAGTCCCACTCCGATTCCTCGATGTCGAGGAACGGTTTGACGATCAGCGTGCCGGCGTGATTGAACAGGATGTCCGCATTGCCGTACTGCTCCCGCGCGGCGCGCACGGCCCGTTGGACTTCCGCCTGTTTCGACACGTCGGCGCCCAGGCCGATCGCTTGCAGGCCCGCATCGCGCAGCCGCGACGCGAGCGTGTCGGCGGCGTCGCCATCGCGGTCGATGATCGCGACCTTCGCGCCCTGAGCGGCGAACAGTTCGGACGCCGCGCCGCCGCAGCCGCCGGCGCCGCCGCTCACGATCGCGACCTTGCCGGCCAGGCGGCCGTCAATCTTGACATTCATGTTGCGTGCTCCATTCTGGTTCGTTCGGTCTGCTCAACTGAACAGCGTCCGCAGGTGATCGTTGAGGAAATAGCCTTCGGGGTCCACGCTGCGTCGCAGTGCGCGGAACGCCTCGGCCTTGGGGAACCAGCGATCGACGTCCTCGCGGTTCGTGAAATGCAGCTTGCCCCAGTGCGGCCGCGAGCCGTAGTCGCGCAGGATCGTGTCGACGTCCTTCAGGAACGGCCAGTAGTCGACGCCGTTCGGGCCGCCCGAGCATGAAATCGTGACGCTGTCCTGGTGGTTGAACGGGCTGATCCACGCCGGATCGCCCTTCGTGAAGCGGTACTCGACCGGGAAAATGCAGTCGCGGTGTTTCGTGAGGATCAGCTCGCGCACGCGGCGCAGCGCTTCCTTGCCGTGCTGCGCGGGCACCGCGTACTCGAGCTCGTGGAAGTTCGGCACGTAGTGGATCGCGTACACCTCCGAGCTGTAGGCAATCTTCTCGTGCTCGCCTTCATGGAGCGTGCGCGCGTCGGTGATATCCATCACCTTGATCTCGCACACGTCGTAGTCCTTCTTCGAATTCGACACCTTCGTGGTGTCGGGCAGGCAGTAAAGCTCGCGGCTGGCCGACGTCGGGCACCAGAAGAAACCGAAATGCCGGTGCTTCGCGGCCAGGTCGTCGTATTGCTCCATCAGCGCGTCGAAGTCCTCGCGCCACACGCGGTCGTGCAGCCAGAACGCATCGGTCACCTGCAGCGTGATCTCCGACACGACGCCGAACATCCCGATGTTCACCTGCGTTGCATGGAGCAGGTCGAGGTCCTGCCGGTCACTCACTTTCATGATCGAGCCGTCCGGGCGCACGATGCGCATTCCGACGACCTGCGACGACAGGTTGCCCAGCGTCGTCCCCGTGCCGTGCGTGCCGGTGGCCAGCGCGCCGGCAATCGCCTGCGAATCGATGTCGCCCTGGTTGACGAGCGACAGGCCGAGTGCCTTCAGGTGGCGCGTCACTGCATTGATTTTGGTGCCGGCCTTCACGGTCACGCGCTTGCGCGCTTCGTCGACATCCACGATGCCCTGGTAGTCCTGCAGCGACAGCAGCAGGCCGCTGGTGGCCACGACGGGCGTGAACGAGTGCCCCGACCCCGCGCACCGCACGTGCTTGCCTTGCCGCGTCGCGGCATGCACGAGTGCCGCGATCTCGGCCTCGCTGGTGGGCGACGCCAGGTGCGCGGCCACGCACGACTGATTGCCGACCCAGTTTCTCCAGAATCCGCCACGGGGAAGTTCCATCACGTCTCTCCAGCGTCGTATGGGTGCCAACGGTAAGGTACCGAAAGGTTTTCCACTATCGGATTTCGGCAAGTCAGGGTTTTGACGAGACGATGCCCGTCCGGCGCTTTTTGACCGGCGCGACAAGCGGCTACAATGAATCGATCCGGCCCGCCCGTTCCCGCCTCCGCCCCCGATGACGCCGCCTGCCCACCCGAGCGATTTCTCCGGCGATCCGCTGTTCGCGCGAACGGTCGCGTTCTGCGCGTTCACCGACGTGGAGGAACAGGCGCGCGCGTTCGACGGCTGGAACATGAACTACACGCAGATCTCCGGTGGGCGATTTCACGGCTCGTCGTCGATCGTGTCGCTGGGTGGCATCAAGCTGCTTGTCGAGGATCTCGACAAGGTCATCCTGCAGCAAGGCGCGGTGCCGACGGAGCGGATCGCCGTGGCCGTGCCGCTGGAGCTGGAAGGGCATGCGCGCCTGTGCGGCGAAAAGAGCGGGCGCGACAGCCTGCACGTGTTCTCGAGCCAGCCGGCCTTCGAGTTCTATTCGCCCGACCGCCATCTGCTCGTGAACGTCGAGATCGAGCCGGAGAAGCTGTCGACGCAGGCGCTGCGCACGGTGGCCGCGTCACTGCGCGCCCAAACCCATGCGCCGGTGATCCCGATGGCGACCGGTGTGGCCGATCATCTGCGCGACCTGCTGCGCCAGACACTGGCCGCCGCCGTAAAAACCACCCGCATCGACGACGTGACGACGCAGGACAGGATCGAACTGCTCGAACGCACCGTGCTGTACGCGATCTCGGAAGTGATGACGGCCGCAACGCAAGAGGCCGGCGCACGGATCGTGCGCACGACGAAGTACTGGTCGCTGGTCAATGCGGTGCGGGAGCGGCTGCAGGATGCATCGACCTGCCCGCTGTCGATCGCCGAGCTGTGCGTGGAGCTCGGCGTCAGCCGGCGCACCGCGCAATACGCGTTCCAGGACACGTTGAACCTGAACCCGATCGCGTACCTGCGGGCCGTGCGGCTGAACCACGTGCGCCGCGAGCTGCGGCTCGGCGACTCCGTGACGACCGCGGCCACCAAGTGGGGCTTCTGGCACCTGAGCAGTTTTGCGCAGGACTATCGCGCGATGTTCGGCGAACTGCCGTCGGCCACCGCGAAGCGCTACGCGCGCCAGGCGCTCTAGCGCCTGTCGTTCACGCTGTCGTTCATCGTCCGGCGGCCGGTGCGCAGGCGTCCGCACCGGCCACCGCCCTGCCTGCTACGTCACTCGTCCTGCTGTTCCTGCTGCGCCTGCACCTGCCGCTGCTGGATGAACTGCCGCACATCGCTCATCGTCACGCGGCCGGTGTGCTTCGCATCGATCTCGTCGAAGTGCTTCGACACGAAGCCGAGACCACTGCTCTGCGCCTGCGCCTTCGTCACGGCCGCGCCGTTGCTCAGCACCGTATTGGCGCCGAGCCGCGCATCGACACGCTGCTGCGCCTGCTGCTGCAGCGTCGCACCGGTCGACGGCAACACCGGCGCTGCTTTCGTGGCGGGAAAGAACGGACCGTCGACACCGCGCCCACCGTGCGGCAGCTTCACCGGCGCCACCGCCTGCGGCGGCAACGCGTAGGCACTGCTCATCACGGCACCGAGGACGACCAACGGAGACAACCACCGCATCAATTTGATTAGGGACATGATCACTCGCATTCAATGGATGAATAGAGGGTTCCTTTGACAAGGAGTCCGTCGCTCAGGCTCGCTCACGGGGCCGCCGCCAGCGTCGTCCCGGCGGTCGCGCCCGGGACGCTGCCGGTCGGCACGCTCGGCGGGTTTTCATCCGGCCACGGCGGCGGCAGCATGTGCAGCGTCAGCGCCGTCGGAATCCGCGCCCCCTTGTAGAACGTCTTCAGGTCCCGCTTCATCTGCGGACGGGCGACGTCGTCCAGGTAGATCATGTGGCCGCCCTGGAAGAAGTTCACCTGCAGTTTCGGATTGAAGCCCTTCACCGTCTGCAGCCGCGCGAGTTGCTTCTCGGTGTTGAAGAACGGTGTCGCGAGATCGTGGAAGCCGTTCTCCGCGAGCACGCGAAGCTTCGGGTTGAGCTGCAGCGCACCGAGCAGATCGGGAATCGTGTCGGGCATCGGCTGGCCGTCGTGCGTGAAGTCCCAGACGCCGATGATGTTGTCGTTCAGCGGCAGGTACGTCGCGTTCGGTGCGGTGTAGCCGAGGTAATCCGGCATCTGCGTCGCGAGCGCGTTCGTGAACGGCTGCGAGATCAGGATGTCGGACGGGTCGCCGTCGTTCTGCAGGCGCGGATCGGAATTCGGCAACGACACGCGTCCGTCATACCGGCCGATCGTCGTCCCGGGCAGCAGGCTCGTGCCGAACGGATTCGCGTTGAAATAGCCGCGCAGCGCCTGTTGCGTGAGGCTCGACGGGATCGACCACAGCTTGAGCGTCGCATCGCTCGGGAACACCGGCGTGCCGAGCGCATCCGGAATGCCGAGCTGGCTCAACACCCACGACTGCGAGTACTTCTGCAGCTGGTTGTAGATCAGCGTCGTGAACAGTTCCGTCTGCAGTGCGTACAGACCGGGGTTCACCGGTGCCGGCGACACCTGGTTGAAGTACGCCGCGACCGCCGCATAGCCCGGCAGGTAGCCGGCCACGGTATCGGTTTCCAGCAGCAGCCCCTCCGTCGACTGCGTGATCGCCACGGCTTCCACCGCATCCGCGAAGTAGTTCAGGATCGCCGACTGCAGCACGATGCCCGTCAGGTGCACGCCGGCCGATTCGAGCGCCAGCGCGAGCATGTCGGTACGCGGCGTGCCGTACGATTCGCCGTACAGGTAGATCGGCGACGTGCCGCGGCTGTTGACGTTCAGGTAGCGCTGGATGAAGTCGCGCATGATGTTCACGTCCGCATCCGAACCCCAGTACTTCTGGTTGGTGTTCGGCAACACGGCTTCCGAGAGCCCGGTGCCGGGCGGGTCGATGAACACGAGGTCGGTGGTGTCGATCAGGCTTTCGGCGTTGTCGACGAGCGGATAGTTCGGCCAGTTGCTGCCGAACAGCGGATCGGGCGTGGCCACGCGGGTCGGTGCGAACGAGCCGAGCCGCAGCCAGATCGACGACGAGCCCGGGCCGCCGTTATAGACGAACGTGACGGGGCGCGGCTTGCCGTTCGTGCTCGGCGCGGTGTACGCGACATACGACATCGACGCTTCCGGGTTGCCGTTCGCGTCCTGCGCGGTCAGGTGGCCGGTGGTGGTCGTGTAGTTGACGGTCGTGCCGCCGTTTTTCCACTGGTAATGCATGACGGCGGTTTTCTCGGACACCTGCCCGGGGGCGAGGCCGTCGGTCGCATTCATCGAATACGCGACCGGGTCGACGTACGGCTGGTTGGCCGGCGTCTGCCCGGCCGCCTGTTGCGCGCTGGCCTGCTGGCTGGCGGTGGCCTGCGCGAGGCTCGACGCACCGACGGACGACGAATCGTCGCCGCCGCATGCCGCGAGCGCCAGTGTCATGACGGTCAATGCACCTAGCCCGGCCAACCGGCCGTGACGGCCACGGCGGCTGCCGGTACAGCTCCTGTCTGGTTTCATCTCTGTCCTTTGATTCGGATACCGTTTCACACAGGCCGCCAACGCCTGCGAAACGCGCAGGCGAACCCGCCACTCGCGTTGCACGGTCGGCAGTCGGCGGTTGGGGATTGGACTTCCAAGAGACTGAACTTGATACAGACACAGCAAACTGCTGGCGAGAATGGTGCTCGGACGCCCCCTGCAGTTTGGACAACTTTTATATGACCCAAATTTACGACAACACAAAAATAGGCGGTGCTGCGCCGCGTTGTCAAAGATCATTCGGATATTAAAAAACCCGCAATGATGCTAACGGCGGACAGTGTCTGGCAATTGAAAGAAAACAGGATTATTCGTGCATTGCGCGTTCTATCGACAATAATCCGCCGAATCTGCCGCTTTTATCGCACGACCGTCAATCCTTTACCGGCGTTGATGTTGCGCCTCGAAAGCCTTCAGATCACCGGAATTATTCTTTCATTTTAATTATCCGTGATCGATTAATTCGGCGCGACGGCATGCATACGCCGCCATTCGATGATTCAAGTCACTTCAGCCATTCTTCAATCGATGCGCTTATCCGCACCGCGTCATCCATAAAATACCGATCTCTCCATTCCTCGAAAATTCGGCGGAATTATTTACCCTTTCTATTGCTGGCCTTCCAGCAGGGAAGAAGCGCGGCGTGCAACCTCGCCGCACGCCGCGCTTCTTCCACATTCAATCCGCCATTACTTCCCGCCGCCCGGCAGCGCGATATCGATCAGCACCGGGTCGTGATCCGACGAGCGATACGCATCCGGCGCGTAGAACGTCTTCTGCTGCTCGGCCGACTTGTACGCGAGCGTGTACTGCAGCGCGAGCGGCTCGTCCGCGTTGATGTGCCATTCGTGCACGGCCTTCACGTGCGATGCGAGCGGCAGCGTCGCGAGCGCGTGATCGAGGTATCCGGCTTCGCCGTTGTACACGTAGCTGTACGCGTTCGCGCCGATCCAGCGCGCGACGAGGTTGCGGTAGCCGCGCGATTCGAGCGTGCGGATCGGGTCTTCGTACGTGTAGCTGTTGAAGTCGCCGATCAGCAGCACGCCCTGGCCTGCGACGCCCGTCGGGTTGCCGGCGAGCCAGTCGGCCACCTTCGCCGCCGCGCGCGTGCGCGTCGGGTTCCAGCAGCCCTGGCCGTCACCCTGGTCGAGATCGTCGTTCGCGGCGTCCGGGCAGTTCTTCGACTTCAGGTGGTTCACGGCCACCGTCAGCGACTGCTTGTTGCCGTTGATCAGCCGGAATGACTGCGCGAGCGGCTGGCGGTTCTTGTCGTCGATCGCGAGCGTCGCCGCGCGGCCGACCGGTTCGACCTTGCGGCTGTCGTAGATCATCGCGACCGTGATCGCATCGCCGCCGAGGCGCGACACGCCCGGATCGACGACGCGCCACTGGGTGCCGAGCTTCGCCGCGAGCTGGCGCACCGCGCTCAGTTCGCCGTAGCCGTTGTTCTGGATTTCCATCAGGCCGATCACGTCGGCGTCGATCGCCTTCAGCGCGCTGACGATCTTCGCTTCCTGGCGCTGGAATTCCTGGAAGTTCTTCGCACCGCGATTGTTCGGATCGTCGAAGCCGCCGCCGAGACCGTTGCCGTTGAAGTAGTTCAGCACGTTGAACGACGCCACGCGCAGGTTCGATTTCGGATCGCGCGCCGGTGCGTTGGTGCGCGGGTTCGTGCGGGCTTCGAATGCCGGCACGGCGGCGCCCGGCAGCGGCTGCACGCGCCATGCGCCGTAGCGCACTTCGAGCACGCCTTCGACGTCGCGCACCGTGTAGCCCGCGCGCAGCGTGTTCGCGGCAGACAGGCCCGGCGCCGGGTACGGCACGGTCGCGGGGTTCTGCTTGTTCGAGCCGTCGTCGAGGATCAGGCGGTTGCGTGCGTTCGCCTCGATCTGCGTCTGCGCCTGCGCGGGCGGCACGACGCTCGTCGGCGTGCGCAGGCGGCCGTTGCTGAGCATCACGCTGCCGTAGCGGCCAAGCTCGTAGTTGTCGGTGACGTTCAGCGTCTGCGGCAGGCGCACCCGCATCCCTTCATACGCGGCGAACGCGTTCGGGCTGTCGACCGGCAGCGTGAGCGTCGCGGGCGTGACGGTCTGGTTGTTCGCGCACACCGCGATCGTGCCCGACTGCGTGAGCTGCGTCTGGCCATACTTCTCCTCGACCTTGCCCGTCACGTGCACGAGGTCGCCCGCTTGCGCCCGCACTTTCGGCGCGTAGACGAACAGGCCTTCGGACACGCCCGGCTGGTTGCGGCGTTGCGCGTCGGCCTGCTGGACGAAGAAGCCGCCGAAGCCGTCCGTGCCGCCGAAATCGGCGGTGACGACCGCTTCGATCGACACGTTCTGGCCGGCGAGCGGCGACGGCGCGCCCGGACCCTGGATATCGGCGATCGGCGTCGTGCTGCCGCCGCAGTTCGGGCTGACGGGCGCGGCCGTGGCGGCGAAAACCGGCGCGGCGAGCGTCGGAAGCAGCAATAGCGGGGTGAAGAGGCGGATTGTCGAGCGCATGACGGGGAATCCCGGTTGTGAGGGTGGCGAAAGCTTAGCGGCGCTCAATGACAGTTTTTGGTAATCGGAAGACAGTCGGATGTAATTGTCGTTATCACGCCGCGATCGCCGTCGAGCGTGCGTTTACGCCGGAAAAAGCGGGGAAATCGTCTGATGAAAATCCACCGTGACCGTGACGATTACCCCGCGTGGTCTTGCTGCGCGGCTCCGCGCCGCCACGCTACACCGTGCCCGGCAACGCGCTCGACACGAGCACGGCCGCGACCATCAGCACGCCGCCCAGCACGACCGCCTCGATCCGCAATACTGTGCCGAATCGTTTCAACGAACTGGCCGGCATCGAGGCGGCCGGATCCTTCAACGCGGCCAGCAACGTGGGCATCCCGAAGAAGCGGTTGTGTCCGCCGAGCGCCGCCGCGATCAGCACGAGCGCGAGCTTCAGCAGCAGGATCTGCCCGTACGTCGATGCGAGCAGATTGGCGGGCGTATCGACGCCGCGCCAGCCGTTGTACGCACCGGTCGCGAACAGCACGATCAATGCGTAGGTCGACGCATCGGACAGCGACTGCACGAACGATGCGCCGGTCGTGCGTTCACTCGCGGGCATCGCTGCAAGCCTCGGCATCACGCCGAATGCCGTCACGAGCACGAGCCCGACCCATGCGCTGATCGCCAGCAGATGCAGCCAGTCGATCCACACCGGCACGCTGAACAATCCGGCATCCACCGGATGCCCGCCGTTGCTGCGCGCGAGCGCGACGCAGGCAAGCGCGGCCCACATCGCGAACGGCAAGCGCGACGCGTTCGCGCGCCGGACGAACGACAGCACCACGACGATGAGCATGAACACCGCGCCGGCCAGCCACGCATGACCGAAGCCGGTGCCCGCGAGCATCGCGCAGACGGCCGGCCCCGCTTCGAGCAACGACACCTCGCTCATCAGCGCGCAGTGCGCCCAGAATGCGGTGATGCTTGCGAGCAGCGAGATGACAGACGCGATGCGCAGTGTCGCGACGAGCCGCCGACCGATGCCGTGCTGCCACGCCGACGCGCCGCGCGCGAGCCAGTGGCGGCCGAGCAGCGCGCCGACGACGACGGCGAACCCGGCGTTCTGGATCGCCACCGATACGAGCCGCAGGAGACCGATGACGTCGTCGTTCACCCCTTCACCCTGAACGTATAAGTGCCTTTCGTGCGATGCGCGTCGGCCGTCATCGCCACCCACTGCACCGTGTACGCGCCGGGCGCGAGCTTCGGCATCGCGACGCTCATCACGCGCGGGTTCGCCGCATCGACCTTCGCCTTGTCCTGCGTGACGGCGTTGCCGTTCGCATCCGACACCTTCACCGAGCTGAACGCCGGTTCGAGGTCTTCGTTGAACGTGAGCCGCACCGTGTCAGGCGCGGTGTCGACCGTGCTGCCTGTCGCCGGCGCGGCGCTTTCCAGCTTGCCGTGCGCGGATGCCGCGATCGGTGCGGCGGCGAGCATCGCGCCGGTCGCGACGATCGCGGTCAGCCGCGTGAGGGTCGTGATCTTCATCTGCACGCTCCGCGTCACGGCTTCTTCAGCTCGACGACGGTCAGCGCGCCGTCCACGTCTTGCGCGACGAAGTCGATCTTGTCGCCCGCTTTCACCTGCGACAGCATCGCCGGGTCCTTCACCTTGAACACCATCGTCATCGCGTCCATCCCGAGGTTGTCCAGCGGGCCGTGCTTGATCGTCAGCTTGCCGGCAGCCGTGTCGACCTTGCGGATTTCGCCGTGCGACATGCCCGGCGTCGCCGCGGCTGCCTGCTTCGCGCCGCCGCTCATGTCCATGCCGGCCATGTCGCCGGCCGCGTACGATGCGCCGGAAAACACCAGTGCACACCCCATTGCCATCAAAACCAGTCCCTTCTTCATCGTGTCGACTCCCAGTGAATGAAATGAAACCGGCGGCCGCATGCACGCAGCCGCCGCATGCTGCTGCTCAGCCGTCCGGCAGTTCGCCGGTGTACTCGTATGCGACGGTGCCCTTCGGATGTTTGAACCAGCCCGGATCGCGATAGTCGTGGCGGCCGAGCCCCTGCCGCACCTTGCAGACCGTGAACATGCCGCCCATCTCCAGCGGCCCGAACGGGCCCGTGCCCGTCATCATCGGCAGCGTGTTGTCGGGCAGCGGCATCTCCATGCCGCCCATCGCGCCGCCGGTGCTGCCCATCGCCATGTAGTCGGGCACGAGCTTGCCGATGCGCTGCGCGAGATCCTTCTGCGGCACGCCGATCAGGTTCGGCACCTGGTGGCCCATCGCATTCATCGTGTGATGCGACTTGTGGCAATGGAATGCCCAGTCGCCCGGGCGATCGGCGGTGAACTCGATCGCGCGCATCTGGCCCACCGCGACATCGGCCGTCACTTCCGGCCAGCGCGCGGCCGGCGGAATCCAGCCGCCGTCGGTGCCCGCGACTTCGAAGCTGTAGCCGTGCAGGTGAATCGGGTGGTTCGTCATCGTCAGGTTGCCGAAGCGAATCCGCACGCGGTCGCCCGCGCGCACCGGCAGCGGATCGATGCCCGGGAACACGCGCGAGTTGAAGGTCCACATGTTGAAGTCCGTCATCTCGTTCACGCGCGGCGTGTAGCTGCCCGGATCGATGTCGTACGCGGCGAGCAGGAACACGAAATCGCGATCGACCGGCATCGTGCCGCGATCCTTCGGGTGCACGATGAACATGCCCATCATCCCCATCGCCATCTGCACCATCTCGTCGGCGTGCGGGTGATACATGAACGTGCCGTGCGCTTCCAGCTGGAACTCGTAGACGAAGGTCTTGCCGGGCGGGATATGCGGCTGCGTGAGGCCGCCGACGCCGTCCATCCCGTTCGGCAGCCGCAGCCCGTGCCAGTGGATCGTCGTGTGCTCGGGCAGCCGGTTGGTCACGAAGATGCGCACCTTGTCGCCTTCGACGGCCTCGATCGTCGGGCCCGGCGACTGGCCGTTGTAGCCCCACAGGTTCGCGTTCATGCCGGGCGCCATCTCGCGCACGACGGGCTCGGCCGTCAGGTGAAATTCCTTCCAGCCGTTCTTCATCCGCCACGGCAGCGTCCAGCCGTTCAGCGTCGCGACGGGCGTGTACGGGCGGCCGTTCGGCGGCACGAGCGGCGGCTGTGTGGCCGTTTTCGCCATCGTGGGCGCTTCGGGCAGCGACGCGGCGCCGGCCTTGCTGACCATCGCGGCGCCCAGCAGCGCGGCGCCCGAGCCGCTGAGAAATTGTCGACGGGACACCATGTCAATGACCTTCCGGATGCGGTTGCGTCGCGGGCGCCGGTTGCGCCGCGGATGAAGAAGCCGGCTGCGGCGCAGCGTCGGCGTGTGAAGGGGATGCGGGTTCGACGGATAGCGTCACGCGCGGCGTGGCGCCGTCGGACGGCAGCCGGCCTCCGACGGCCATCTGCAGATCGGTTTCGGCGAGCCAGTAATCCTTCAGCGCATCGATGTAGCCGTTGACCGCGCCGACCTGCTCGCGCGCATCGGTCAGCAGCTCGAACACGCTCGCGAGCATCCCGTTGTAGCGCAGCAGCAGTTCGTCGGAGATCGTCTTGCGCAACGGCACGACTTCGTCGCGATAGTGGGTCGCGACGTCGTAGCTCGTCACGTACGCCGCATACGATTCGCGCACTTCGGAGCGTGCGTCGATGGCCGTTTTCGCGAGCCGGTTCGCCGATTGCATGTAGACGGCCTCGGCCCGCGCGACCTTCGCGCCGCCCCAGTCGAACAGCGGAATCTCGACGCTGATCTCGTAGCCGTGCTCGTGACCCTTGCCGGTCTCGTAGTCGTTCACGTAGCCGAGGTCGACCGCATTGACGAAGCGCGTCGCCTTGCTCAGGCCGAGCGACGACGCGACACCCTGCGTCTGCAACTTCGCGGCCTGGATGTCGAGGCGGTTGCTCATCGCGAACCGTTCGAGATCGGGCAGGTTCGGCCGCGCTTTCGGCAGATCGGGCAAGCGCTCGGGCAGCGCGTAACGCGTGCGTTCGCCCCACAGGCCCATCGCACGCGTGAGCTTCTCGCGCGCGGCGACGGCCTGCTGGCGCGCCTTCGCGTGCTGCGCAACCGCATCGGCATGGAACGCCTGTTCACGCGCGTAATCGAGGCGGCTGAAGTTGCCGGCCTGCCGCATGCGCTGCGCGAGTTCGGCGGCCGCGCTCGCGGCATCGCGCACCTGCTGCGCATAGTTCGCGGCCTGCTCGGCCGCGACGGCCTCGACGTACGCACGGCGTGCGTCGGCCGCGACCTTCAGCATCGCGTCGGCGGTTTCGAGCTTGGTCTGCTCGAAGCGGCGGCGTTCGATGTTCGTCGCGAGCGGCATCGTCAGCAGCGCGAACACGTTCGCCGAGAACGTGCGGCCGAGCGTCAGCTCGCCGTCGCCGGCACGGGTGCGGCTGAACGCGAAGCGCGGGTTCGGCAGCCGGCCAGCCTGGACGAGGTCTGCTTCCGACAGCCCCAGTTCCGCATACGAAGCCTGCAGGCCACGGTTGTTCAGCAGCGCGACCTGCACCGCGTCGTCCATCGACAGCGGCTTCGCAAGCAGCTCCTTCGTACGCTTGTCGACGGCTTCGCGATCGGCGTCGGTCCTGACCACGACCGCGTCTTTCCCGATGCGTTCCGACGCGGCGGACGACACCGCGTCGAAACCACCGTCCTTCGAAAACGTCGTGCAGCCGGCGAGGAAGGCGAGCACGGCCGCGGCCGCGCCGATCCTCGGCGATATCGCAAGCATCGTCATTGCGCGGTGCCTCCGTGCTTCGAATGCGCGGCGCCGCTTCCGGCCGCGCCGCCCGTCGCACGTCCTTTCGCGGGCCGTGCCATCACGTCGCGGTTCAGTTGTTTCCAGCCCGGGCCTTCGTCGTCCCGATACGGCCGGTAGCCGTCGAATGCGGATGTCACGGTGATATCCGGCACGGCCACGGTGGCATCCGCTGGATCAGGCAGCGGGGTTTGCGCTGGTGCGAGCGACGGCACGAGGGCCACCGCGCTCAACAGCGCCGCAGTAATGGATCGCATGAATGGGTCTCGTCATGAGTCGTCCGGCGGTCGTGATGCCGCCGCCGGAACGGATTGCAGAGCGCGGCAGGTCGAAGCCGCGGGCGGGGTCTAGACGAGATGCCCGCGTGGCGGCCTGTCGATGCCGCCAGTCAGGAACGACACGACGACCGGCGTCGGAGCGAAGGAAACGCGCGCGATACCGATACCCGACGCAACGGACATCGCGGGAAGATCCGCCATGCCAGCGCCGAGGCAGCAGGACCCGCATGCGGAACATGGCTGCGCATGTCGCGCATGATCGCCGTGCGCGTGCTCGTCTTCATGCTGGCCACCATGCGCGCTCGGCATCGCACGCGGCGCGACCGCGTCATCGGTGCTTGCTCCGTCCCCCGCGTGCGGCATGGCCACGACCGCCCCCGCGCACGCCATCGACACAGCCGCGAACGACTGGATCGGCAGGCTCAGCGCCAGCAGCACGACGACGAGGAATTTGCGCCAGTACGACATGGATGCGAAATCACGCAGGCAACGACCGGATGGGCCGGCGCAGCGCCGCGACGGCGCGCTCCGGGGACACGACGGCCGCAGCTTATCGCCGCCGCGGTGACGACGACATGGCCGAAACATGACCGGCATTTCATGACAATTCCGTCATCCGGCGGTCACCCTTCGCGCACGCACGGCGCCGTAAGCTCACGCGTTACACTGACCGGCTGGAATCACGGATGACTCACGGACAGCCTGCCTCACCATGCGAATACTGATAGTCGAAGACGAACCCAAGATGGCGTCGTACCTCCGCAAGGGGCTGATGGAGGCAAGCTACACGGTCGACGTCGCGGAAAACGGCAAGGACGGGCTGTTCCTCGCGCTGCACGAGGAGTTCGATCTCGTCGTGCTCGACGTGATGCTGCCGGAAATGGATGGCTTCGAGGTGCTCAAGCGGCTGCGCGCGCAGAAGCAGACGCCCGTGCTGCTGCTGACGGCGCGCGAGGCGATCGAGGACAAGGTCGCCGGGCTCGAGCTGGGCGCCGACGACTACCTGCTCAAGCCGTTCGCGTATGCCGAGTTCCTCGCGCGCATCCGCTCGCTGCTGCGGCGCGCGCCGCGCAACGTGCGCGACATCCTGCAGGTCGCCGATCTCGAAGTCGACCTGATCCGCCGCCGCGTGCGGCGCGCCGATACCCGCATCGACCTGACCGCGCAGGAATTCGCGCTGCTGCAGTTGCTCGCCGAACGCGAGGGGGAAGTGCTGACGCGCACCTTCATCACGTCGCAGATCTGGGACATGAATTTCGACAGCGACACGAACGTCGTCGATGCGGCGATCAAGCGCCTGCGCGCGAAGGTCGACAACGCGTATGAGAAGAAGCTGATCCACACGATCCGCGGGATGGGCTACGTGCTCGAGGATCGCGCGTGACGCGCCGCCCTGGCGCGTATTCGCTGCTGCAGCGGCTGACGCTCGCGTTCGCCGTCGTCGCCGCGCTCGTGTTCGCGCTGACCGGCGCGTACCTGTATCGCTCGCTGTCCGCCGAGCTGACGCGGCGCGACGACATCGAGATTTCCGGCAAGCTCAACCAGTTCCTGCAACTGGCGCACGCGAGCGGATCGATCGCCGCGCTGCGTGCCGATCCGGCCGTGTTTCACGAGGTGCTGCTGTCGCACCCGGGCGTGTATCTCGGCATCTACGATGCGCAGGACCACGCGCTCGTCGAGCATTCCGACGAGGCCGGCAATACGCTGGCGTCGGTGATCGCGGCCCCGCATCCGGCCAGCCGAGCCGGCGTGCCGTTCACCTGTTCGCCGCCCGGCATCGGCACGTCGCGTTGCGTCTACGCACGCGAAACGCTGCCGTCCGGCGACACGATCCGGGTCGCGCTCGCGCGCACGGCGACCGATCGCCAGTCGCTGCTCGAAAGCTATCGCGTCGACATCTGGCTCGCGGCGGCCGTGGGCGCGCTGCTGGTCGGCGCGCTCGGCTATGCGGTTGCGTCGCGCGGCCTGCGCCCGGTCGAGAGCCTCGGCCGGCAGACGTCGCGCATCGAGGCCCACAACCTGAACGCACGGCTCGACGCGCGCGGCGGCCCGGTCGAGCTGCGTGAACTCGCGACGTCGGTCAACCGGATGCTCGACCGCCTCGAACGCGCGTTCGTGCGGCTGTCGCAGTTCTCGTCCGATCTCGCGCACGACATGCGCACACCGCTCGCCAACGTGATCAGCGCGTCGCAGGTCACGCTGTCGCGCGCGCGCACGACCGAGGAATACGAAGCGCTGATCGACTCGAACATCGAGGAATGCGAACGGTTGCAGCGGATGATCGAGAACATGCTGTTTCTCGCGCGCACCGATAACGCCCGGCAGCACCTGAAGACCACCGAGCTCGATGCAGGCAGCGAGCTACGCCGGCTCGCATCGTATTTCCAGGCGCTGGCCGACGAAGCCGGCGTGCGCATCGACGTGCACGGCGAAGCGCCGGTCGTCGCCGATGCGACGCTATTTCGGCGTGCCGTCAGCAACCTTACGTCAAACGCGCTCGAACATGCGGAAGCCGCGTCGACGATCGAGCTCGCGGTGTCGGCGCAAGGCCGCTACGCGGTCGTCGAAGTCACGAATCGCGGCGCCGCGATTCCGCCCGAACAGGTCGACAAGATCTTCGAGCGCTTCTACCGGATCGATTCGTCGCGGCACGGCGCGGCGCGCAACGCGGGGCTCGGGCTCGCGATCGTGAAGTCGATCATGGAACTGCATCGCGGCAAGGTCGAGGTCGCGAGCCGCGACGGGCGCACGACATTCGCGCTTTATTTTCCGCGCGGCACGGAAGGGTAAGCCGTTCGTCTCGCGTTTCGCATCGGCATGACGACCGGTGCAACGCCGAACGAAGCGCGACGACCACCACCGCTCGACGCCGTCACTCCCCCGGCTCGCGCCGGATCTTCGCGTGGCGGCGATTGCGGTCGTTCAGTATCTGGTGCCGGCGATGGTCGGTCAGTTTCTTCCAGTCACGTGCCTCGTCGCGCGTCCTCAAACAACCCACGCAGAATCCGGTGCGGCCATCGAACGCGCACAGCTCGATACACGGCGATTTCACGGCCACGATCAGGCCGCCTTCGCAGGCGTCATCACTTCGACGGTCACGTGAGACACGCCGTCGAAACCTTCGACCAGTGCATGGTAAAAGCGCGCGTCGCGCGCCGCATCGATGGTCTCGACCGACACGATCGCACTCATATGGCCGGGGCCGACACGCCACACGTGAAGATCGTTGACCTTGTCGCCGAGCGCCTCGATCGCATGACGTACGCGCTCCGCCAGCTTGCGGTCGACGTTGACGTCGAGCAGGATGCCGCCCGTATCGCGCATCAGCCCGTACGACCAGTTCGCGATGACGAGTGCGCCGATGATGCCCGCGACGGGGTCCATCCAGACCCAGCCGAACGCGCGTGCGAGCAGCAGGCCGACGATGGCCAGCACCGACACGGCCGCGTCGGCGATCACGTGGACGTAGGCCGACCGGATGTTGTGGTCGCGATGGGCGGCCGCGTGCGAACCGTGATCGTGATGCGCGTGGTGGTCATCGTCGTGATCATGGTCGTGGTCGTGGTCGTGGTCGTGGTGGTGACCATGTCCGTGGCCATGCGCATGGTGATGGTCGCCGCTCAGCAACCACACGCTGGCGAGGTTCACCGCGAGCCCCAGCACGGCAATCGGAATCGCCTCGCCGAAGTGAATGGGAACGGGTGCCAGCAAACGTGCAATGGCCTCGTAGCCGATCAGGATCGCGATCATCGCGAGCACGATCGCGCTCGTGAACCCGGCCAGGTCGCCCAGCTTGCCGGTGCCGAACACGAAGCGCGGATCGTCGGCATGCCTGCGCGCATAGGTATAGGCCAGTGCGGCGATCAGCATCGCGCCTGCGTGCGTCGACATGTGCAGCCCGTCGGCGACGAGCGCCAGCGAACCGAACAGCGTACCGCCGACGATCTCGGCCACCATCATCGCCGAGCATAGACCGATCACCATCCACGTCCGCCGCTCGTTCTGCTCGTGCGCAGCGCCGAGGAAAATATGGTCGTGCCCCGCGCCGAACGCGTCATTCGTGAAATTGCCCATGTTCCGCCCCGATTACTTGAAATAGCTGTGCACCACGTCGATCAGCTGCTCGGTCGCGCTGCCTTCGTGCTCATCCGGTCCATGTGCATCGACCATGTGCTCGCGGATGTGGTCCTCCAGCACGACGGCCAACAGCCCGTTCATCGCGCCGCGACAACTCGTGATCAATTGCAGCACCTCGTTGCAGCCGCGCTCATCCCCGAGCGCGCGCTCGATCGCCTCGACCTGGCCCTTGATACGGCGCACGCGGTTCAGCAGCTTCTGTTTTTCACGAACGGTATGGCTCATCGATGACGGGACTCCTGGATAGGGAGGGGGAGTATATCTCCAGGAGGTTTCCCCTATAGAGGCGAGGGGTATTTCGCCTTCGACAGGCTTTCATCTCAGGTACACGTTTGACAGGGAGGTCCACTCCGTATCTTTCCGTGCCGGCCCACTTGTCTCAAGCGCCGTCCGTCTATACCGAGCCTATCTTTCGCAATGCCCGGGCTGCTGACGAACCTGCACCAGGGCGCATCCCGTAGACCATCGAGTTAAGGGGGAAAGGGTCATGGATTGACGCGAGTTGTGCGCCTCCAGGGCTGTGAAGTGGGAAGCGTTCACGCACTTCACATCGGTGCACAATGCCGATGGACCGCTGTGGGTTCCTGCCCGCATAGGGTTGTTGGATCATGTGCGGGCCAGACAACATAAGGTGTTGTCACTGAATCCCTTGCGCAGGGACTGCGATGCGTTTCAGCGCTCGGATCAGCGCATCGAAATCGGAATTCTCGCCGCGACCCAATCCATCGTGGAAGGCGGCATCGAGATCGTCCGTGTGCTGTCGTACGCATCCGATGCGTCGAAGTAGATCAGCTTTCCGTCATGGATCTCGATCGGATCATTTCCGGGCCGGCCGCTCCAAAAGACGAAAAATAGCCGGGTCGCGAGGGTCGACCCGTGCGCATCGGCCACGACGATTTTGACCTGCTCGTTCTGATCAGCAAAAAGGCCATTGCCGCTGCGGCCACTGCCGCAGATGTTGACGATATAGGTTGTGCCATCGATCTGCTTGACGCCACCGTTCAGCTTGGCGTTGTAGTTGAATCGCTGGCAATCGGTGTCGTCGGTCGTGATCCCGCGAAAGTTGACGAGATAGAAGAACACCAGGAAGCTCAGCGTGACGACCGCCAGTCCTACGCGTTTCATTCGGCTGAAGTGGTCGATATTTCTAACAAACCAGTAGAAGTAGAGCACGAAGATGATCGACGTGATGGCGAAGATCATGCCCTTCGCATTCTTGAGCGAGAAAAGCGTGATCGCGTTCCGCGTGTGGGCCGGCAGGAACATCCACGCAATGGCGACAACCAGGCACAAGACGACAACGGTCAAGACCACTTTGAAAACGGTGGAGATCGCCTTCATTGCTCGGCCGGGATGGTTCTGCATACGGTATCGAATTTCAGAATGATCGGCTTGTTCAGCTTGATGAGTTTGGGGCGACTGTAGACCATGAAGTCGCCACCACGATTATGCGCCGACCTCCAGTCGCGGTACGTCTTGTTATGAACAGGCCAGTAGACATCCTTCGCCAGGAACTTCCGAAAGAGGCTTGTGCGTTTGTCGATCGGCTTGTCGACCTCTTCGCCCGTGGGGAGGTAGCGCCATTCTTCGATAGTCGAGTTCCCGACGTTCAAGTTGCTGCCTTTGAAAAAATCGTTGACTGCCGCGGCGTAGGACAGAACCATCCCGTTCTTGTTCCAGTGGCCGAGGTATTGGCTCTTGGAAAGCGAATCGTCGTTGAACGAGTAGCTGTCTTTGATGTAGACATAGACGTGGGTAATCTGTGCGACAGGCTCGAGACAGAATATCTTGTTCTTGCCTTCGTATTGATAAAAGCGTTCGCCAGTTACGGCAGCCTTCCCTACGGCAGCGTAGAAATTGAAGTTCGCCAGGGCGCCGGTCAAATCGGTCATCGCGGTACCGTCAAGCGTGTCGAGGGATGAGACGGGCTGGTACTGGAATCCCCAGGCGATGTGAAACTGGAGCGGGTCCTTCAGAAACGGTGAGGTGTCGATAGCGATACCTGCTGCATTCAATTGCCCGGCCGAAAAACTCCGCTCGACCACGGGCGCCAGGACTTTCGTGACTGCTCGTGCGGCATTCGGTGTGTAAATCGCTTGCCGGACAAGTTGATTGAATCGCTCGGTTGCACCGCGAAATTTCAGCGCCCAATCCAGGGAAACCGTCGTGTCATCGATCGGCTGTACAGAATTGAGGTCGTCGTCATAGACGTGTCTTGGGCGCGCAAACCATTCTCGCGCGAGCTTGGCCGAGATTGGCCAGCCCATCTTGTCCATCGCTTTGGGGATGTCCTGAAGATCGAACTTGGGCAGTTTGTCGGCTTGCTCCGCGTCTCGAGGCTTGTCGCTCGGTTGCGGTTTGGTGGGCGCTGGCGCAGGAGTGGACGTGTGATGCGCTTTGACCGGAACGGGTGTCTTGGGCGGCGATGGTGGCTCGTTCGGCGCACGCCTGTCGAACGAGATTGTTTGCTGCGTGTCGATGGGAACGCATCCGACCACGCCAGCGCGACATTTCCACCGTTTGCCGCGATAGAAGACTCCAGATTCCAGCTGGTAATACGGGACTTTTTTGACGTCGAGCATAACGCTTGAATAGTGATTCGCAAGAGAACCGGTCTCAGCGTAATCAAAACCCCGACAATTCCAACCACAAACCCAACGGCAATAATGAGGATGACTTGCCAGATCAAGCCAAACCTACGTGGGTCGTAGAGGCACGAGCAGTTTTCCGGCGGCACGATTGTTACGGAAGGTTTCGTGGCCAGACAGCCCGACATTGGGTCCTCGAGTTCCGCAGCCTCTTGTCTATCCATTTTGGCAACCGTGTCAGCATCCACGAGTGCCTGGCGCGTGGAATGAACAGATTCGCCTCGGCGAGCCGCGGTGGTACGTGTATCGCATCCCGCCACGAACGCTCTTGACGGAATTGCACTCCGGTCACACGAAGATGGTCGACAACCGTTCGTCAATACCATCTCAGATCGTCAGTCCATGCCCATCGCTCAGGCATGATTAGCCTGCCGCCCCTCAAAGGACAGATGCAGCACATCACCGACGAGAGGCGCGCGTACTGCTGCGACGGGTTCTGCCGGGAATTTGAGATGAAGGATTGCCGAAAGCAATTCGCTCGGCTAGACTGCCTTTCGTCTTTGGGGAGTAGCCTGCTTTCCGTCCCCGGAAAGCGATCGTGTCAACACACTCGGCCTGCAGCCGTGGCACGATCAGCCTGATTGGCCTGGCGAGACCATGGGCGCATCGCGTCGTTCCTGGTCGGACGTCGGCGGATGCGCCATGGTTTGTCAGCGTCCGACCACGGAGTCCCCATGTCCCACACCGCCCTCTCCCCGCGTTTCGCCGCCGTCCGCGCGCATGCCTGCGGAGGTGCCGCATGACTCTCATGTTTGTCGAACTGGCGTTCATGCTGGTCGTCATCCTCATCGCCGCCGAGGTCTTCACCAATGCGCTCGAACATCTCGGCGAACGCCTGAAGATTTCCGAAGGCGTCACCGGTTCGCTGTTCGCGGCCGTCGGCACCGCGTTGCCCGAAACGATGGTGCCGCTGCTCGCGCTCGCCGGCGGCACGGCGAACCAGGCCGTGAACGAGGAAATCGGCGTCGGCGCGATTCTCGGCGCGCCGCTGATGCTCGCGACGCTCACCACCTTCCTGATGACGCTCGCCGTGATCCGCTCGCGCGGGCTGCGCGGCACGATCGCGCCCGAACGCACGGGCTTCGTGCGCGACATGAACTACTTTCTCGCCGCGTTCTCGCTGGCCACCGCCGCGATGTTCGTCCCGCATCACAACGGGGCCGTGCGTGCGTTGCTCGCGGCGATGCTGGTCGGCATCTACGTGATGTATGTCGTGATGACGTTCCGCGCGTCGAGCCAGCTCGTCGATGCCGGGCACGGCACCGAGGCGCCGCACACGATGTTCCTGTCACGCCTGGGTGTGCCGACCAACCTCGCGACGATCGCGCTGCAACTGCTCCTCGGCGTCGCGCTGCTGGTCGGCGGGGCGAAGGGTTTCATTCACGGCGTGGAAGGCGTGTCGCACGCGCTGGGCATATCGGCGCTGCTGCTGTCGCTGATCATCGTGCCGATCGCGACGGAACTGCCGGAGAAGGTCAACAGCGTGCTGTGGATCCGCCGCAGGAAGGACACGCTCGCGTTCGGCAACATCACCGGCGCGATGGTGTTCCAGGGCACGCTGCTGCCGGCGATCGGCATCATGCTGACGCCGTGGGAGCCGCGCCCCGAAGTGCTGACCGGCGTGATCATCACGCTCGCGGCGGCGGCATGGCTGCGCGTCAATGCACGCACGCGCGGGCTCGCGATCTGGGCGTTGCTCGCGAACGGCGCGGGGTATGCGGGGTATCTGTTCCTGACGCTGGCGCGCTGAAATGACTCAATGGACGCGCCGGGCGCGATCCTGCTGCCCGGCGCGAACGAAGCCTCGTCGCGCCGGCGGCCCGCAAGCGATTCAGATGCGCGTCTGGTTCACACGTTGCGACAGTTGCTCGGCGCTTTCCTTGCGTTCGCTATAGCGGTCAGTCAGATACACGCCGACGTCGCGCGTCAGCAGCGTGAATTTGACCAGTTCCTCCATGACGTCGACGACCCGGTCGAAATACGCGGACGGCTTCATCCGGTCGTCGTCGCCGAATTCCATGAACGCCTTCGCGACGGACGACTGGTTCGGGATGGTCAGCATGCGCATCCAGCGCCCGAGCACGCGCATCTGGTTGACCGCATTGAACGACTGCGATCCGCCGCTGACCTGCATGACCGCCAGCGTCTTGCCTTGCGTCGGCCGCACCGCGCCGACCGACAATGGAATCCAGTCGATCTGCGATTTCATCACGCCGGTCATCGCGCCGTGCCGCTCGGGGGAGGACCACACCATGCCCTCCGACCATTGCACGAGCTCGCGCAACTCGGCCACCTTCGGGTGGTCGTCGGGCGCATCGTCAGGCAGCGGCAAGCCGGCCGGATTGAAGATCCTGGCTTCGGCGCCCATCGCCGTCAGCAACCGCGCCGCCTCCTCGACCAGCAACCGGCTGAACGAGCGCGTGCGCAATGACCCGTAGAGCAACACGATTCGAGGCGGATGCGTCGACGGCTGCGCGGGCTGCAGCCGGCTCGCGTCCGGTACGCTAAAAAGCGTGGCATCGAGTTGCGGCAGATCGTTCAGTCGCTCAGACACGCTTGCCCTCCGCATCGATCACGATTTCGCCGTCTTCCTTCGCAAACGGCCCCTTCTGCGGATCGGGCAGGATGTCGAGCACCTGCTCGGACGGACGGCACAGCCGCGTGCCGAGCGGGGTGACGACGATCGGGCGATTGATCAGGATCGGGTGAGCAACCATGAAGCAGATCAGGTCGTCGTCGCTCCACTTCGGATTGTCGAGATCGAGCGCTTCATACGGTGTCCCCTTGCGCCGCAGCACGTCGCGCACGGGCATGCCCATCGCCGCGATCAGCGCGCGCAGCTCTGCCTGGCTCGGCGGCGCTTCGAGGTAAAGCACGACGCGCGGCTCGACGCCGGCGTTGCGAATCATCGCCAGCGTGTTGCGCGACGTGCCGCAATCGGGGTTGTGATAGATCGTGATGTCGGTCATTTCCGGATTCCTGAATGGTTTCACGCGCACTCGTACCAGCGCTTCGAACGGTTGACGACGCGCACGACGAGCAGCATCACCGGCACTTCGATGAGCACGCCGACGACGGTCGCGAGCGCGGCGCCCGAGTGGAAGCCGAACAGGCTGATCGCGGCGGCCACGGCCAGCTCGAAGAAATTGGACGCACCGATCAACGCCGACGGACACGCGATGCTGTGTTTCTCGCCGACGAGACGATTGAGCCCATAGGCGAGCGCTGCGTTGAAGAACACCTGGATCAGGATCGGCACCGCGAGCAGCGCGATCACCAGCGGCTGCTTCAGGATAGCCTCGCCCTGGAACGCGAACAGCAGCACCAGCGTGGCCAGCAGCGCGGCGATGGACCACGGGCCGATCTTCGCCATCGCGCGGTCGAACGCCGCCGGCCCCTTCGCGAGCAGCAGCCTGCGCCATACTTGCGCGAGGATCACCGGGATGACGATATAGAGCACGACCGACGTGAGCAGCGTCGCCCACGGCACCGTGATCGCGGACATCCCCAGCAGCAGGCCGACCAGCGGCGCGAACGCGATCACCATGATGCTGTCGTTCAGCGCGACCTGCGACAGCGTGAACAGCGGATCGCCGCCCGTCAGCCGGCTCCACACGAACACCATCGCCGTGCACGGCGCGGCGGCCAGCAGGATCAGGCCGGCGATATAGCTGTCGATCTGGTCGGCGGGCAGCATCGGCGCGAACAGCTGCCGGACGAACAGCCAGCCGAGCAGCGCCATCGAAAACGGCTTGACGAGCCAGTTCACGACGAGCGTGACGCCGATCCCCCGCACATGCTGCCGAACCTCATGCAACGCGCCGAAATCGACCTTGACCAGCATCGGCACGATCATCACCCAGATCAGCAGCCCGACGGGCAGGTTGACCTGCGCGTATTCCATGCGGCCGATGTGCTGAAAGAGCCCGGGCAGCGCCTGGCCCAGCGCGATGCCGAGCACGATGCACAGCGCCACCCACACGCTCAGGTAGCGCTCGAAGAAGCCGATGACGGGCGGGGCCGCCACGGCTTGCGGTTGTGCAACGTCCGAGCCGGTCATGCATCGCCTCCGCAGCAATCGGGCGCCGTCGGAACGCCGCAGGCCGCGCCGGCGCAGCAGTTCTCGGTCAGGAACCCGATGAGCCCGCTCATCGATTCGAAATTCGCCGCGTAATAGATGAACCGGCCGTCCTGGCGCGCGGTGACCAGGTCAGCATGCGACAGATCCTTCAGATGAAACGACAGGCTCGATGGCGACAGCCCGATCTGCTGGGCGATCGCACCAGCCGGCAGCCCTTCGGGCCCGGCCACGACCAGCACGCGAAAGATGGCCAGGCGCGCTTCATGAGCAAGCGCGCCCAGGGCGCGCACGACGAGATTGGAGTCCATGGCGCGAAGGATAGCGCCATCATTTCAATATTTCAAGCATTGTTGAAATGAAGGTGCAGATCCCGTGCGTGGCCGCTCCCCAGCCCTTCGCGCACCGTCAAACCCGGCCGCACGCGCGGCTTCCGGCCCGACGCGCACGGCACCGGTGCAGCCGCCCGCCTCACGGACGGGCGACGCACCGGCATGCGCTCAGGTCAGGACGCCTTCACCAGCTTGACGATCGTCAGCGTGCCGTCGACCTTCTCGATCCGCACCTTGACCTTGTCGCCCGCATGGGCGTGCTCGAGCATCGCCGCGTCCTTCGCCTTGAACGCCATCGTCATCGGCGGCATCCCGACGTTCTCGAGCGCGCCGTGCTTCAGCGTGATCTTGCCGGTCGCGGCATCGACCTTCTTCACTTCGGCGTCGGTCAGCGCGGCATTCGATTCGGCCATGCCGCCCGACGACATCTTCATGCCGGACATGTCCATGCCGGCCATGTCGCCGGCTGCAAAGGCGGGGGTGACGAGCGTGCCGACAGCAAGTACGGCGGCAGCAGCAACGGTAACAGTGATCAACTTCTTCATCGGGATTCTCCGGTTGGGATGGATGGCACGTTCGTGCCGTGAGGAACTGCTTCGGAATGCCACGCATGGCCCATGCTTCGCGCACGACGGCGCTGCAGCAGGAGCCATGCGGCGGGAATGACGAACATCGACAGCAGCGGCGCCGTGACCATGCCGCCGACCATCGGCGCGGCGATGCGCTGCATGACTTCGGAACCGGCGCCGTGCCCGACCATGATCGGCACGAGGCCGGCGAGCACGACCGCCACCGTCATCGCCTTGGGGCGCACGCGCAGCACCGCGCCTTCGCGGATCGCGTCGAGCAGCAGCGCATCGGTCAGCGGTTCGCCGGCATCGAGCCGGCGCTGCAGCGCGCCCTTCAGGTACAGCAGCATCACGACGCCGAATTCGGCGGCCACGCCCGCGAGCGCGATGAAGCCCACCGACGTCGCGACGGACACCGCGTGGCCGAGCGCCCACACGAGCCAGAAGCCGCCGACCAGCGCGAACGGCACCGTCGACATCAGCAGCAGCGCATCGGCCGTCGAGCCGAACGTGAGGAACAGCAGCACGAAGATCACCACGAGCGTCACCGGCACGACGGTGCGCAGCCTGGCCGCCGCGCGTTCGAGATACTCGAACTGCCCCGACCACGCGATCGAATAGCCGGGCGGCAACGCGACCTGCTGCGCAACAGCCTGCTGCATCGCGCGGACGGCGGTGCTCAGGTCGACCCCGCGGAGATCGACGTACACGTAACCGGACAGTCGTGCGTTCTCGCTGCGGATCATCGGCGGGCCGTCGGCGATCGCGATGCGCGCGACGTCGCCCAGGCGGATCCGCGCGCCGCGCGCGGTGACGACCGGAAGCTGCCGCAGGTTCTCGACCGAATCGCGCACCTCGCGCGGGTAGCGGAGGTTGATCGGAAAGCGCTCGCGCCCCGCGATCACTTCGCCGACGTCGTCGCCGCCGACCGCCGTCGACACGACCGACTGGAGGTCGGCCACCGACAGCCCGTAGCGCGCGGCCGCGAGCCGGTCGATGTCGACGTCGATATAGCGGCCGCCGTTCAGCCGTTCCGCGAGCGCGGACGTCACGCCCGGCACGGGCTTCACGGCCGCCTCGACCTGCTTCGCGATCGCGTCGATGCCGGCCAGGTCCGGCCCGGAAATCTTCACGCCGACCGGCGTCTTGATCCCGGTGGACAGCATGTCGAGCCGGTTGCGGATCGGCGGCACCCACACGTTCGACAGCCCCGGCACCTTCACCGTGCGATCGAGTTCGTCGACGAGCTTCTCCGGCGTCATGCCGGGCCGCCAGGCGCTGCGCGGCTTGAAGCGGATCGTCGTCTCGAACATCTCGAGCGGCGCGGGATCGGTCGCGGTATCGGCGCGGCCCGATTTGCCGAACACCGTGTCGACCTCGGGCACGGTCTCGATCAGCCGGTCGGTCTGCTGCAACAGCTCGCTCGCCTTGTCGGCGGAGATGCCGGGCAGCGCGGTCGGCATGTACAGCAGGTCGCCTTCGTCGAGCGGCGGCATGAATTCGCCGCCGAGCCGCGACAGCGGCACGGCCGTCAGCACGAGCGCGACGACCGCGATGCCGATCGCGACCCACGGGCGCCTGAGCGTCGCTTCGAGCAGCGGACGGTACGCGCGAATCAGCACGCGGTTGATGGGGTTCGCGTGCTCGTGCGGAATGCGGCCGCGCACGAGATAGCCCATCAGCACCGGCACCAGCGTCACCGACAGGCCGGCGGCCGCGGCAATCGTGTAGGTCTTCGTGAACGCCAGCGGCGCGAACAGCTTGCCTTCCTGCCCTTCCAGCGAAAACACCGGGATGAACGACAGCGTGATGATCAGCAGCGAGAAGAACAGTGCGGGCCCGACCTCCGCGGCCGACGCCGCGACGAGTTCCCAGCGTCTGGCCGGCGTGATCGGCTCGCCGGGATGCGCGTGGTCGTATGCTTCGAGATGCTTGTGCGCGTTCTCGATCATCACGATCGCCGCGTCGATCATCGCGCCGATCGCGATCGCGATCCCGCCGAGCGACATCAGGTTCGCGTTCACGCCCTGGTAGCGCATCACGATGAACGCGGCCAGCACGCCGAGCGGCAGCGACAGGATCGCGACGAACGCGCTGCGCAGGTGGAACAGGAACACCGCGCAGACGATGCCGACGATCACGAACTCCTCGATCAGCTTGTCCTTCAGGTTGCCCACCGCGCGCGCGATCAGCTGCGAGCGATCGTAGGTCGTGACGATCTCGACGCCGGGCGGCAGCGAACGCTTCAGGTCGGCGAGCTTCGCCTTGACCGCATCGATCGTGGTCAGCGCGTTCTTGCCCGAGCGCATCACGACGACGCCGCCCGTCACCTCACCCTGCCCGTTCAGCTCCGCGATCCCGCGCCGCATCGCCGGGCCGACCTGGATGCGTGCGACGTCGCCGAGCAGCACCGGCGTGCCGGCGTCGTTCGTGCGCAGCACCACGTGCCGGAAATCGTCGAGCGTGCGCAGGTAGCCGGTCGAGCGCACCATGTACTCCGACTCGGCCAGCTCGACGACCGAACCGCCGGACGCCTGGTTCGCGTTGCCGAGCGCGCTCGCGACTTCCGCCTGCGTGATGCCGTATGCGCGCAGCTTGTCGGGATCGAGCACGACCTGGTACTGCTGCACCATGCCGCCGATGCTCGCGACTTCCGACACATCGGGCACCGCCTTCAGCTCGAACTTCAGGAACCAGTCGTTGAGCGCGCGCAGTTGCCCGAGATCGTGACGGCCGGTGCGATCGACGAGCGCGTACTCGTATACCCAGCCGACGCCGGTCGCATCGGGCCCGAGCGACACCGTCGCGCCGGCTGGCAGCCGGCTCTGCACCTGGCTCAGGTATTCGAGCACGCGCGAACGCGCCCAGTACCGATCGGTGCGGTCGTCGAACAGCACGTAGACGAACGCGTCGCCGAACGACGAATACGCACGGACGGTTTTCGCCCCGGGCACGCCGAGCAGCGTGGTCGTCAATGGATAGGTCACCTGATCCTCGACGATCTGCGGCGCCTTGCCCGGATACGACGCCTTCACGATCACCTGTGTGTCCGACAGGTCGGGCAATGCATCGAGCGGCGTCTGCCGCAGCGAATGAACACCCCATGCGGCAATCAGCACGGTGGCGAGCAGCACGAGGAAGCGGTTGTGGACGGACCAGCGAATGACGTGCGCGATCATCGTTCGCCTCCCTTCGGTTCGACCTTCGTCAGCCGGTAACCGTCGTCGCCCTGCGTGAACGCGAAGCGCACCGTCTGGCCCGGCTTCACGTCCGGGAACGCGGTGGCCGACGGCTTGCCGAACGCCATCGTCATCGCGCCCCAGCCGAGCGCCGGAACGGGCTGATGCGAGAACGTGATGTCGTCGGCCGTGACCTGTTCGACCTTGCCGGTGGTTTCGTAGACCGGTGCCGCTGCTGTCGGCGTCGACGCGGGCATCGCCGCTGCCCCGCTCGCGCCGGTGCCGCTTTCCAGCCGCGGCAACACGCTTTTCAGGCTCGCCTCGGAATCGATCAGGAACTGCCCCGATGCGACGACCGTGTCGCCTTCGTTCAGCCCGCCGAGCACTTCGGTGTCGCTGCCGACGTCGTTGCCCACCGTCACCGTCACGGGCTGGAGCCGGCCGTCGCGATGCTTCACGATGACGATCGAGCGCTTGCCGGTCGCGATCACCGCTTCGGACGGCACGAGCAGGCGCGACACGCTCTGCCGCGCGGCGACCCGCACGCGCATCAGCATGCCGGGCGTGAGCTTCAGCGCCGCGTTGTCGATCTCCACGCGCGCCTGCAGCGTGCGGCTGCTCGCGCTGATGCCGGGCAGCACTTCGCGGATGCGTCCGGTGAAATGCTGTGTTGGGTCGCCCGCGAACGTCGCATCGACCGCCATCCCCGGCTGCACGGTCAGCGCAAGCGCTTCCGGCACCTCGACGATGAGCCACAGCGTCGACAGCCCGGCGATCTTCGCGAGCGTCTGACCGGGCGCGACCATCGCGCCGTCGCGCACGTTCAGCTCGCTGACGAC
Organism: Burkholderia sp. AU6039; assembly: GCF_002223365.1. Classification (NCBI taxonomy): domain Bacteria; kingdom Pseudomonadati; phylum Pseudomonadota; class Betaproteobacteria; order Burkholderiales; family Burkholderiaceae; genus Burkholderia; species Burkholderia sp. AU6039. The sequence continues at coordinate 357,842 of NZ_NKFK01000005.1, read as the reverse complement.
GCCGGTTTCCGGCGCGGTCAGCACGACGTGCGTCTGCACGCGGCCGGTGCGATCGAGGCGCGCGATCATGCCGTCGGGAATCGACAGCGCCCGCATCCGTGCACGCGATGCATCGAGCAGGCTGCCGTCCATCCCGCCGCGCTTGAGCGCGAGGTATTCCTCCTGCGGCGCGAGCCAGTCGGGCACGAACAGCGATGCGACTGGTGCGCCCTTCGCGATGCGCTGCATCGGTGCGCGCGCATGGAGATGGTCGATGTAGCCGGTCACGCGCGACTGGACGACGTCCGCGCGCGATTCGTCGAACTGCGTGGTGCCCACCGCATCGAATCCGGCCGCCGTCTGTTGCCAGCGCACGGTCGCATAGCGGATGCCGAGGTTCTGCTGCAGGCCCGGATCGATCCGGATGCCGGACGCGCCGCCGCCTTCGTCCGCGTAGACGGGTTGCAGTTGCATGTCCATGAAGGGCGACTTGCCCGGTTTGTCGAAATGCTGGTTCGGCACCATCGGGTCGTGCCAGTAGAGCACCTTTCGGCCGCTCGTCGAACCGGGCTTGCCGGTCGAGGCCGACGCGGCGGCGTCAGTCGCGGCGCTTGCCGCATGGCGTGCGCCCACGAAATAGCCCGTGCCGAGCAGCGCGGCACCGGCGAACGCCAGCACGGCCGCGCGGGCCCATGTTTGCTTCGTCATGTCGTTCTCCTTTATTGCGCGGCGGCCAGCGTCGACGGCACGACCTGGTATTCGAGCTGCGCCCAGGTCTGCGACACCTCGCGCCGGAGATCGAGCACCTGCAATTGCGCATCCAGTTGCGCGCGGCGCGCGGCGAACGTATCGGCGAGCGAGCCTGTGCCGGCACGGTAGGCCGCGTTCGCCAGTTGCACGCGCTGGTCGGCGGCGGGCAGCAATGCGTCGCCGAGATTCGCGATGCGCGCACGACCGCTCGCGAGCGTCGCGGACTGCGTGCGGATATCGGCCTGCACCTGGCGCAGCGTGTCCTCGTACATCAGGCGCGCCTTCGTCGCGAGCGCGGCTTTTTCGGCGACGTCGCGGTTCTGGCGGTTCTTGCGATTGAGCGGCAGCGGGATCGTCACGCCGACGGACACCATGTTCGAATACGCGCCGCCACGCTGCTGGTACGCGACTTCCCAGGTCCAGTTCGGGCTGCGTTCGCTGTCCGCGACGGCCGTATCGGCTTCGGCCACCGCGATATCGTCGGCGGCGGTGATCAGCGCCGGTTGCGACAGCCGCAACTCGTCCGGCGGCAACGACGACACGAACGATTCCGGCGCGGGCGGCGTGCCCGCAACGTCGTCGACCGGCACGGCGGTCCAGCGCGACAGCGCGATGAGCGCGGTCTGGTAGACCTGCCGCGCTTTCAGCAGTTGATCCTGCGTCTGCGCGAGCATGGCCCGCGCCTGGACGACGTCGGCCGCACTCGCCTTCGCGCCGCGATACGACGCCTTCGTCGCTTCAAGCTCATGGTTCATGTGATCGAGCAGCGCCTGCTGCAGCGCGAGCGCCTGCTTCGCGTAGACGGCGGTCAGCCAGGCCGTCGCGGTTTGCTGGCGCACGCTCGCGAGCTGTGCGAGATAGCCGGCGCGCTCGCGCCCGACCTGCTCGTTGGCGAGCGCCGAGCGCAGGCGCCGCTTGTCGCCGGACACCCACTCCTGCTCGATGCCGATGCGGCGCATCGTCATGAAGTCCTGGCCGACGGTGAAGCGCTGGCCGCCGTTGACCGGCAGGTTGTCGATGCCGGCCTTGAGCATCGGGTCGGGCAGCTGGCCGGCCTTCACGGCCGCCTCCGCGCTCGCGCGCACCGACGCCTGCGCGGCCTGCATCGAAGCGGAATGATCGGTGGCGGACTGCAGCGCGGCGTCCAGCGTGACAGGCGATGGCTGCGCATGAACGGCGCCCGCCACCAGCAGCGCCGCCCAAAGCATGGGCGCGCGCCGACGTGCACGCCGCGCAAGCGGCATGCCGGGATGGAATGACATGGTTGAACCCCAACGGCGGAACCCCATAGGGATTCCACGTCCTGATACAGGACGAACCTCACCGCGAATGCGGCGAACCTATCGGATCGGGATCAGCTGATGCGTGGAGGGCGCCACAATCCGTTCGGATCGCGGACCGGGAGGATTTGCGCGTAGTGGAACGCGACGGTGCTGGCAAATGCCGCGGGGCGACTGACTTCGGCGCGAGCGGCCGGATGATAGAGACTGCCGAACTGGCATTGCGCCGTCAGCTTGCAGGCCGTGCCCTTCGCTTTCGCGTGGGCCTTGCCGGCGGACGACGACTGCATTGAATCGCAGCCCGGCATGTCGGCGGACATGCCGGCGTCCATGTCCATCGACATCGACATGCCCTGCTGCATCATCGGACATTCCCCGGCCAGGCCGCTGGCTGCCAGCCCGCTGATGGGCAGCACCGCGCAGAGCAGCAGCAGGATGAGCGTCCGGAGGAATTTCATGGCGGGGATTATAGCGCGGGGTTTTGCTGTGTGGCAGCGCGTCGATGAAGCGTAACGACGTGCCGACTCCGCGACCGCCGTCGCCTGCTACCGCGCGAGCCCGTCGGCCTCCAGCACCGCCTGCACCGCCGGCCGCGCCCGCACCCGCTCGTACCACGCACGCAGATGCGCATAGCGGGTCAGGTCGATATCCGCGTGGTACACCGACCGCAGCCATTCCGCCTTGCCCCAGCCGGTCAGCGCGAACAGGTATGCATCGGCGAGCGTGAACGAGTCGCCCATCAAGAACGTATTGCCGTCTAGCTGGCGATCGATCCAGGCAAAGCGGCTGTCGAGCTTCGTTCTCGCCGGGTCGACGTATTTGCCCGCCTGCACCGCGTACAGCAGCGGAATGAAGCCCTTGTGGATTTCCGCCGTGAGAAAGTTCAGCCACTCCATCAGCCAATAGCGCGCGAGCGTGCCGTAGGCGGGCGCAAGCGCCGCCTGCGGACACAGATCCGCGAGATACTGCGCGATCACCGGCCCTTCGCGCAGCCGCGTGCCGTCGTCGAGTTCGAGTAGCGGCACGTAGCCGAGTTCGCTCACATCGTAGTAATTGCGCCCGTCTTCAATGACATGCTTGCGCGCGTCGACCTTGATGACTTCCGCGTCGATGCCGCCTTCGCGCAGCACGATGCAGATGGCCTGCGAACAGCTGCCGGGAGCGTGATAGAGCTTCATGCGTGTCCTTCGTGGGTTGTCCATGTATCGATTCGCCGCGACGCGGGCGCTAATATCTCGCATCGGCGCGAGGCTGAGAAGACGGCAGTCGTTTGTGCCGTAGTCACAAAAAATTTACCGACCAGGATTCGCCACGATGAAAACGAGTGCGACCGGATGTTCCGTTGAAGAAGCGATGCGCCTGCTCGGCGGCCGCTGGCGGCTGCTGCTGGTGTCGTATCTGCTCGACGGGCCGCGACGCTTCAGCGACCTGCGGCGCGACATGCCCGGCATCTCCCAGCGCATGCTGACGCTCGACCTGCGCGCACTCGAAGACGCCGGGCTCGTGCGGCGCACCGTCTATCCGGAAGTGCCGGTGCGGGTCGAGTACGATCTGACCGCCGACGGCGACCGGCTGCGGCCCGTCGTCGAAGTCATGCGCGAATTCGGGTTGTGGCTGAAAGCGCGCGATGCCGATGCGTCGTGCGATATCGGTGTCGCGCCCGATGCGGCAACCGCCATCGAAACAGCACACCATTCCACCCGATAACCCCGACTCCCATACGCAGGAACCCACACTCATGGAACTTCACGCCACCATCGGCGCGGCGACGTCCGATCTCGACGACGACGAAAGCTTCGCCAACATCTACTGCCACGACGCCGAGCAGGACTATTGCTTCGCGCTGTCGCGCTTTCCGGACGACGCGCTGATCGAAGTGATGGTGCGCGACCAGGTCAACGCGCGCGTCAAGGATCTGTCGGTGCGCCTGACGGACGACACGATCGACGTCGAGATCGAACCCGCGCTCGCCGCGCGGCTCGACGGCCAGACGCGCTACGTAATCCATCTCGCGCCCGGCCAATACGACCCGGTCACGCTGCGCGCCGCGCTGAAGGAGATCTTCGTCGGCAAGAACGGCTTTCAGGACGACAGCACGCGCGGCTAGGCCGTCGTCAGCCGGTTCATCCTCGACTTTCGCTCTTACGCCTGCTCATGACGCGCTTCCCGCTTCCCAGTCTTGCCGCGACCGCGCTGCTGCTCGCCGCGTGCGTATCGCTTGCGCCTGCCGCGCACGCAGCCAAGCCGCTGCTCACGTTCAAGGTCGACGACACCGTCACGGCTCGCGTCGAACGCGCGGACAGCGCGCACATCACCGTGCGCTTCCTGCCGAGCGGCAAGACGCAAACGCTCGACGTGATCGCTGCCGACGAGGAAGGTCACTATCACCTCTCGTCGGACGACTACAACTTCGACGGCCACCGCGATCTCGCCATGCACGCGACGCTCGGCATGGTCAACGACAGCTACGGCATCTACCTGTACGACCCCGCACGCCAGCAGTTCGAACCGCTGCGCATGCCGGCGAGCAATATGCGGCATGGCAACTGCGACGACCTGGTCAACGTGGTCGCGAAGCCGAAGGAACGCACGCTGTACAGCTCCTGCCGCGGCGGCCCGATCTGGTACACCGATGCGTACCGCTACGATGCGCGCGGCAAGCTGTATCTGTACCAGTCCAGCGAAGCGATCCCCGACGACCTGCGCGACCTGCTCGACACCGATTCCGGCCCGTCGTCGATGCTGCTGACCTACGACGCGCAAGGCAAGCGCGTATCGCGCCGCCCGGACGCGTACGGCGGCGGCACCGTCACGTTCAAGGTGCGCCCGGCGCGCCTGCCGCTGCACGATACGATGAACGATGCACCCACGCGCCGCTACGTCGTCGCGGGCGACACGGTCGAGCTGATCGACACGAGCGCCGATTTCCAGTGGCTGAAGGTGCGGTATCGCAACCCGCAAGCGGGCACGGTGCAGGGCTGGGTCAGCGCAAAGGAAGCGATGGCCAACTGATGCACGCGGCGGCGTGATCGCCGCTCATTCCCACATATTGAGCGCGTCACGTCCCATTAATAGGGATGCCTGTCCAAATGTTGACGTGCTTCCTGCCACGGCTCTAACGTTCGCCCCAACGCCATTCGATTCGGCCGCCCCGTTCGCGGGCGACGGCCGGGCACCGAACACAGGAGACAACCGTGGCCCATTCCGCGTCGCGCACCCACGCCCACCCGCCGGAACAACCGCCCGCGCGCGCCGGCATCGCATCCGAACCCGCCGCCCGTTCGGCCGCGGCACCCACCACGCCACCGAGCCGCAAGCGGCTGCTGATCCTCGCGTTGCTGTTCGTGACCGTCGTGATCAACTATCTCGACCGCAGCAACCTGTCGATCGCCGCGCCCGCGCTGTTCAAGGAGCTGAACATCGATCCGGTGCGCGCGGGCCTCGTGTTCTCCGCGTTCGGCTGGACCTACGCGCTGATGCAGGTCCCGGGCGGCTGGCTCGTCGACAAGGTGTCGCCGCGCGTGCTGTATGCGGGTGCGCTCGCGCTATGGTCGGCCGCGACGCTGCTGCTCGGCTTCGCGGGCTCGTTCGTCGGGCTGATCGTGCTGCGCCTCGCGGTCGGCGCACTCGAAGCGCCCGCCTATCCGATCAACAACCGCGTGGTGACGACCTGGTTCCCGACCCGCGAACGCGCGAGCGCGATCGGCGGCTACACGTCGGGCCAGTTCGTCGGCCTCGCGTTCCTCACGCCGGTGCTCGCGTGGCTGCAGGTGCATCTCGGCTGGCACATGGTGTTCGTCGCAACCGGCCTCGCGGGCATCGTGTGGGCCGCGATCTGGTATGCGGTGTATCGCGAGCCGCGCGCGTTTCGTGGCGTCAACGCGGCCGAGATCGCGCTGATCCGCGACGGCGGCGGGCTCGTCGATCTCGAGGATCGCGTCGCGGCACGCACCGAACGCGCGCCGTCGACGTGGCGTGACCTCGGCGTCGTGCTCGGCCGGCGCAAGCTGTGGGGCATCTATCTCGGCCAGTTCGCGCTGAACTCGACGCTGTGGTTCTTCCTCACGTGGTTCCCGACCTACCTCGTCAAGTATCGCGGCATGGACTTCATTAAATCGGGCTTCCTCGCGTCGCTGCCGTTCCTCGCCGCGTTCGTCGGCGTGCTGTGCTCGGGCGTGCTGTCGGACTGGCTGATGCGCCGCGGCGCATCGCAGGGCTTCGCGCGCAAGCTGCCGATCATCTCGGGGCTGCTGATCTCGACCTGCATCATCGGCGCGAACTACGTGACGTCGACCGGCTGGGTGATCGCGTTCATGACGATCGCGTTCTTCGGCAACGGCTTCGCGTCGATCACGTGGTCGCTCGTGTCGGGGCTCGCGCCCGCGCGGCTGCTCGGCCTCACGGGCGGCGTGTTCAACCTGATCGGCAACCTGTCCGCGATCGCGACGCCGATCGTGATCGGGCTGCTGGTGGACGGCGCCGACTTCTCGCGCGCGATCACCTACATCGCCGCGATGGCGCTTGCCGGCAGCCTGTCGTACGGGCTGCTCGTTGGCAAGGTCGAGCGCATCGACGCATAAGCGTCACGAGGGCGGCACGCACGTGCCGCCCGGTCTTACCGCTACCGCTGACCACGCGTCGTGCGTCGTACGTCACGTCAGAACCGCCGAGCCCCATCCCGCGCGAGGTCATGCGGATTGCCCGCCACGTAGTCGAGCGCGCACGCATCGGTGTCGATGCCGACGGTCAGCAGCGTTTCCCAGCGCTCGGTGTCGGGCATCGACAGGTCCGGATGGAAACACACGACGGCCTGGTCGCCGGCCGCCCCGCACATCGCCGCCGCGCGCTCGCGCACATCGGCGCTCGTCATCCCGTTCACGACGTCATTCAGGTGCGCGAAACGCTCGCGCGTGGTCGAGCTGTCGGGCATGCACTCGCCGCCGCTCAACGCGCGATCGAGGAAGTGGTTCGTATGCAGCAGCCAGCCGTCCGGACGCGGCATCACCACACCCACGCCTGACGGGCTCAGCTCGATGCTCGCCGCACGCGGGTTCGCGTCGTGCCGCGTGAACACGGTCAGCACCGTCGACGCGCTCACGCGTGCGGTGCGCGCGATGTCGATCGCCTCCTGCACCGTCGTCGTGTCTTCGAGCAGGCGCCGCGCGATCGCATGCACGGGCACGCCGGCGCTGTCGTTGTCGCTCGCGTGATGCAGGATGTTGAAGTGCAGCCCGAGCCCCGCGCTGTTTACACCGAGCTTCGCCAGCATCCCGAATTCGGAGAACAGCTTGATGGTGCGGCCGTGCGGCGTCGTGATCTGCATCAGCAGCCCCTGCGGCGCGAGGCTGTCGTGCCAGTCCCACGTCTGCAGCGTGCGCGGCGCGTGCGGGCCGGCTGGGGCATGGACGGTCGTCGAGCACTCGCCTTCGGCCAATGCGGGTGCGGTGGCGAGAATCTCGGTGCGTGCATTCAGGCACGCGAGCTGCCAGCGCGGCAGGTCGACGCCGTCGGCGATCGCCTCGACTTCGGCGGCGAGGCGCGAGCACCACGCGCCGAGCGTGGCGAGACTCGCTTCGCCGATCTCCCGTGCGCGCTGCGGCGCGATGCCGAGCTTCGGGAAGAACGCGAGATACAGCGCGACCGTCTCGCGGATCGCCGGCGCGAAGCGCTCGCCGATCAGGCGGCCGCGCTCGCGCGGATCGGTGATGTCGGTCACGAAAGTGTGCAGCTTCAAGATCAAATCTCCTGGGTTGAATGCGCCGGGCCCGCGCGGCCCGGCGCGTGATACATCGTGCAGCGGGTCAGAACGAGTAGATGAACTGCATCCCGGCCAGGTCGTTGCTGCGCGCGTACGTGCCGTTGCTCTTCAGGAACACCGGATGGTTCGCCGCGTCGTGGCGGTATTCGAGCTTCACGGTGATCTGCTGCGTCGGATAGAACAACAGGTCGGCCGTGATCGCATAACGCTGCGCGCCCTTGCACTCGGTGCCGTTCGTCGACGAAGCCTGGAAGCACGCCGGATCGATGCCGAAACCGCTCGACCCGTTCACCGACGGGTTGCCGCCCGCGAGCCCGTACTGGATGTTGGTGCCGCCGCCGCCGTTCGACGTGTTGTTCAGGTAGTCGAAGCGCAGCGTCGCGCCCATGCGGCCGACCCACGACGTCGTCCACTTCGTGTGGCCGAGCAGCGACATCCCGTACCAGCGCGCGGTGCCGCCGTTCCATGCGCCCTTCTGCAGCTCGCCGTAGTCGACCTGCGCGTTGACCTGCGTCTTGTCGTGCGTATAGGTCACGTCGGCTTCCACGTACTTGTAGAGGCCGGTCGGCGACGCGCCGTTGCACTGGTAGCCGTAGCCGCCCGGCTGCGCGCACGGCGAGAACAGCGACTGCCGGCCGAGCATCCCGGAGAGGCCGAAGTCGAAGGCGGTCGACGTCGCGTTGTCGAAGCGCGCGGTGATCGTCGGCGTCCAGTTGGTCTTCGTCGTGTTGTTCGCCGCGTTCGCGATCGCGCCGGCGGTGCGCAGCACCTCGTTGCCGATTACGACCTGCCAGAAGCGCGTCATCGCCGCGTTGGAGCCCTTCAGCCCGACGCCGATCAGGTTGCCCGGCTCGCTGAAGTCGTACAGCAGCCCGTGCGTGAGCGTCAGCATCTGCGTCGACGGCTGCACCTCGTAGCCGGCGAGGCTCGGCATCATCCCGATCTCGAAGGTACGCGTCGTGCTGAGCGGCACGGTGACCACCGCCTGCGTGACGATGTTGTTGCCGATGCCGCCGTGCGCGTTGCTGAACACGTTGCCGAAGCCGCGGTTCGGCTGGATCACGACCTCCGCCGCCGGTGCCATCGGGCCGACGCCGAAGGTCTTCTTGATGTCGAGGTAGACGTCGCCGATCGTGCTGTTGAAGTAGTCGTACGCGCCCGGGTCATGGTTCAGGAACTGGAAGCCGGACGTGCGCTGCGCGCGGTTGAACAGGTACACGGGATCGACGTAGCCGGTGATGCTCAGGCCCGCGAGCGGGCCGGTGGTCGCCGCTTCCTGCAGCGAGTCGACCTTCAGCGACGCGTTCGCGATCTGCTCGCGCATCTGCTGCAGGTCGTCGTTCGTGAACGCCGGCGCCGCATCCGCGGCCGGTGCGGCGGCGGCCGCCGTGTTGATCGTGCCGATCTTCGCGCCGCCCGAGGCGGCGGTGGCGGTCGTTGCCGCGCCGGCCGGCTTCGCCGCCAGCATGCTCGCGCGCAGCTCGTTCACCTGCTGCTGCAGCGCGGTGACCTGCGCCTGCAGCGCCTTCATCCTGCTCGCGTCGGTCGCCTGCGGCGTGTGCGCGAATGCCGCGGTGGCGTCGAGCGCCAGCAGGCACAGCGCCGTCATGTGTGTGATTTTCATGGTGTGGGTGGTCGTCGGGACGCGCGCGCCCCCGCCCGCCGCGATGAGCGGCGGGGCGCGCGAAAGGTAGTCGGGAGTGGGGAGAAGCGGCGGCCGGCTTACTCGGTCTTCAGCTTCGTCCAGAGACGGTTCTGCAGACGCATCAGCTCAGGCGGAACCGGCTTGCTGAGGCTCAGCTTGCGGATCACGTCGGCGGGCGGGAACACGGCCGGATCGCTCGTCACGTCGGCGCGCACCAGGTGCTTCGACGACGACACGGCCGACGGATACGACGTGTCGTTGGTCAGGTTCGCGCTCTCCTTCTCCGACAGCACGAAGTTGACGAACTTCAGCGCCGCGTCCGGATGCGGCGCATCCTTCGGCACCGCCATCATGTCGAACCACATCGCGCTGCCCTCGGTCGGGATCACGTACTTGATGTGATACGGTTTCTTCGCGGACGCGGCCGCGATCCGCGCGGAGTTCACGTCGCCCGACCAGCCGAGCGCGAGGCAGATGTCGCCGCCCGCGAGGTCGTTGATGTAGCTGCTCGAATTGAACTGCGTGATGTACGGCCGCACCGTCTTCAGCAGCTCGTATGCGGCCTGGTAGTCGGCCGGGTTCGTCGTGTTCGGATCCTTCTTCAGGTAGACGAACGCCATCCCGAACGCATCGACCGGCGAATCGAGCACCGAAATGCCGCAGTGCTTCAGCTTCTGCGCGTACTTCGGGTCGAACAGCAGCGCCCAGCTGTCGAGCGGCGCGTCGTTGCCGAGCGCGGCCTTCACCTTCTCGACGTTCATCCCGAGCCCGTCGGTACCCCACGTCCACGGAATGCCGAACTGGTTGCCCGGATCGTCCTTCGCGAGCACCTTCATGATTTCCGGATCGAGCAGCCCGTAGTTCGGCACCTGGCTCTTGTCGATCTTGCGGTAGATGCCGGCCTGCAGCTGCCGCGCCCAGAAGATGTCGGACGGCACGACGACGTCATACCCCGACGTGCCCGACAGCAGCTTCGCCTGCAGCGTCTCGTTCGAATCGAACTCCTGGTAGACGACCTTGATGCCGGTCGCCTTCTCGAAGTTCGCGATCGTCGCCTTGCCGATCGAGTTGCCCCAGTTGTACACGTTGACGACGTCCGCCGCGTGCGCCGCCGGCACGCCGGCCCACAGCGCACCGCCCAGCGCGAGCGCCGCGCATGCCGTTTTCAGATGCTTGCTCCAATCCCCTGCCATGGTTTCCTCCGTCGATGTCATGATCCGCTCGCGATGAACGGTGTGTGCTTCGGTCCGGAAAAATGTAGCCAGAGGAAATTGGCCGGTCTGCCCTGCCGTTAGGGGGACACGCCGCACAATCGGGGCACCCGGTTCCGGGCGGATGCCCCGATCGTCCCGACCAGGAAGCGAATTGAAAGCTTCCTTCGCCGCGTCGTCACGCCAATCAAAAACCGAAAACCGCTCAGGATGCCTGCACGCCCGTGCGCACGCCGAAGTCCTCGCCTACGTGCGTGACGCGGCCGTCCATCATCGTCAGCGCGACGTCGATGCGGCCGATGTCGTACTGGCCGACCTCGAACAGGTCGTTCTCCAGCACGACGAGATCCGCGCGCTTGCCGGGCGTGAGCGAGCCGACCTCGTGCTCCATCCCGAGCTGGTACGCACCGTGGATCGTGTACGCGGCGATCAGTTGCGGAATGCTCAGGCGCTCGGCGATGTCCGGAAACACCGGCGCATCGGGCTCGCCCGCGAGCTGACGCGTATGGCCCGACTCGATGTGCTCGAGCGGTTTGTGCTGGCAGCGGCACTGGCACGCGAGGCCGTCCATGCCGATCGACACCGTCACGCCCTCGTCGAGGAACGTGCGGAACTTGTACATGTTGCTCCAGCGTTCGTGGCCGTAGTGGTCACGCAGTTGCTCGGTGTACGCGTCGACCACGCCCCACTGCAGCTGCGTGTTCGCCATCACGCCCGCGCGGCGGAAGCGCGGAATGTCGTCCGGATGCGTGAGGAACGCATGCGTGATCACATGGCGGCGGTCGCGCGGCGGGTTCGTGCGGTTGACCGCGTCGAAGCCGTCGAGCGCCATCCGCACCGCCGCGTCGCCGACGCAGTGGACCATCACGTTCGCGTTCACGCGATCGGCTTCGACCAGGTAGTGGTTGAACGTGTCGGCCGGCATCGTCGGCGCGCCGCAGGTGTCGGGGCGGTCCGCGTACGGTTCGAGCAGGTACGCGGTGTGGTTCGCTTCCGTGCCGTCGAGGAACAGCTTCAGCGCGCGCGCCTTCACGAGCGGCGAATCGTACTGCTCGCGATATTTGACGAGCGTGCCGACCGGATCGTCGATCTCGCCGATCACCGCGACGCTGCCCACCACGCGCAGCTTCAGGTCGCCCGCGCGCTCCATCGTCTGCAGCGTCTCGTACAGCAGCGACTGGTCGCCGCTCGCGTCGAAGAAGCCCGCGTCGAACACGGTCGTCACGCCGGCCGCGCACAGCTTCTTCTGCCACGGCGGGATCGACTTCAGGTACAGGTCGATGCCGGTCGGCAGCAGGCCGGCCGCGCTGATCCGTTGCATCAGCAACGAATACGCGGCGCCGTCGACGATCAGGCCGGTCGGCTCGCCGGTCACCGCGTCCTTCTCGAACCAGCTCGCGCCTTCCTGCACGGGCGGCGTCGACGCGTCGATGCCGGCGATCTCCAGCGCCTTCGAGTTCACCCACATCGAATGGAAATCGGTCGACAGCAGGCACACGGGGCGATCCGCGCAGATCGCGTCGAGCGTCTCCTTGCGCAGCAGCGCCGGCGGAATCGTCGCCTGCACCCAGCCCATTCCGGTGATCGCCGGCTCGTCCGGATGCGACTCGACGTACTCACGCAGCGCGGCGAGCACCTTCTGCGGATCCTCGTAGTTCACGAACGCCTGGAACGCGAACGCGGTCGTCTCGAAGTGCCAGTGCGATTCGACGAAGCCCGGCAACACGAGCCGGCCGGCCGCGTCGACGACCTTCGTATCCGCGCCGACGTACGCCTGCACGGCCGCCGTGTCGCCGACGTGGACGATCCGGCCGTCGCGCACGGCGACCGCCTGTGCCCACGGCTTGTGCGGATCGACGGTATAGACCTTCGCATTGGTCAGTACGAAATCCGCCGGCGTTGAATCGTTGACGGCGGCGCGCGTCGGTTGCATCTGCATGGCCTGTCCTTTCTGTTGATCAGGTTTTCGAAGTGCTTTCACTATAGGCAGACGATTCGTGGCGGTATGCCCCCCCGCCGCCGGGGCTTGGACGAATTGCGGCCGCCGCGGGCACGGTCTTGTCATCGTTTTGGGGACAACGCACGAAATTGGTGGGGTTGATTCGGTGAATTCCCGGCTGACGCGCGTATATCGTTCGCGTAACGTCGCACTGTCCCCTGACCGCCCACGCCCGACCATGCGACTTCTCCAGCCCGACCCGGCCGCCCGCGGCCACTACCTGATCGGTGTGCGCCCCGACACGCTCGGCGCGACGCTGCGCGCGGTCGGCACGCCGGATTTCGTCGGCGCGGTCACGGAGTTCGTCAACGACAGCATCGACGCCGACGCCGTCCACCTCGAACGCTGGCGCGCGGATACGGGCAGCACGTCGGGCTTCGTCGTCGAATGGATCGGCAGCGGCAGCCTGCGCTTCGCGGCCGATACGCTGCGCGTGATGGATGTCTATTACCAGGACTACTGCCAGCTCGATCCGCTGGTCGCGCCGCTGCGCGGCAAGGCCGGCACGCTGCTGGTGCAGCGCCACGTGGAAGGGATCGCGCACGGCGAATTCCGCCGCCGGATCTTCGATGAGCCCGGCATCGAGCAGGAATGCATGCTCGTGCACGGCAACGCGCACCTGCAATACGCACTCGGGCTGGCGCGCACCGTCGGCCGGCCCGCGTTCACGATGGACGAGCTGTTCCACTTCCGGCAGATGGTCGACCTGCTGTTCCCGATGTTCGAGCTGCATGCGCGCACCTGCGCGGCGCGGCGCGTGGCGTCGGGGACGGTGAACACCGCGTCGCAGGCGAGCTTCGACGCGCGCCTGGAACGGCAGGACGTGCAGCTGTCGCGCCGCGAGCACGAGATCTGCCGGCTGATGCTGTGCGGGCGCTCGGTGCCCGAGGCCGCGCAGCAGCTCGACGTGAAGCTGTCGACGGCGGAGTCGTACGTAAAGCGCGCGTTCGCGAAGCTCGGCGTGCGCACGCGCCGCGAGCTGTTCGACTGGGTGCTGGTCGACTGCTGAACGCGCGCCGCGGGCTAGGGCCTGTTCACGCTAATAACGGGCTTGCGCTGGCCACCAGAAGGGCCGAGCGCAAGGATTGCGACGAAGCGAATACTCGACGTATTCGCGAGGAGCATGACGCGGCGATCGGCCCTTCTGGTGGCCAGCCCCACGAATGAATTTTCTCGAACAGGCCCTAAGCGGCCAGCGCGGCCGCCTTGATGTTGAACGCGCGCAGCAGGTCCTCGCAGAACGCGTCGACGATCGGCTTGTCGCTCGCGCTGCGCTTCATCGCGAGATGCAGCGGCACGTCGAAGCTGAACGTCGTGCGGCCCACCGCCTTCACGAGCCCGCGCTGCTCGAACGGCTCCGCATAATGCGCGGGCAGGTAGCCGAGATGGCCACCCGACAGGATCAGGATCGTCGCGGCCTCGATGCTGTCCGCGCTCGCGGTCACGCGCCGCTCGGGCAGCGGGTACTGTTCCTCCGGCACCGGGTACGTACGCCATACCCAGTCGTGAAGCTGCAGGTCGTCGGCGGTCACGGGCCGCGATGCATGGAACAGCGGATGCCCGCGCCCGCAGTAGATCACCTGCTGCTCGGTGAACAGCGGCGTGTAGAGCAGCCCCGGCACGCGATGCCAGAAATAGCCGATCGCGAGATCGAGCTGGTTGTTGACGAGGCTCTCCTCCAGCTCCTGCGGCGACGCGACCTTCATCGCGAACGTGACCGCCTGGTCGCGCTTGCGGAATGCGCCGATCGCATCGGCCACGCGGGCGTTCTCGACGAGCGGCGCCTGGCCGATCAGGCCGATCGACAGCGTGCCGACCAGCTTGCGATCGATGTCGCGCACCCGTGCGACGAATTCGGAGGTGGCCGCGACGAGCGTGCGCGCGGTGGCCGCGAAGCGCTCGCCCTTCGACGTCAGGCGAAAGCCGCCGCGCCCGCGATCGCACAGCTTGAAGCCGACGCGCGCTTCGAGCGCCGACAGCTGCGTGCTGATGGTCGACTGCCGCACGCCGAGCGACGCCTCGGCGGCCGTGATGCCGCGTGCGTCGACGACGGCCAGAAAGACCCGGATGAGCCGGAGATCGAGATCGGAAGTATTCGAGAACATGCTTCAAGCCGCTGCGCGTGTGCGCGTTACCCGGCCGGCTGGCACGACGCGCCTCGCACGTCACGCTCGCCGCCTGCGCCGATGAACCGAACCGGACGCGCGCCGCCATCGGCAGCGGTACGCGTCGCCACCGTCATTCAGATGCCACCGCGAGCGCGCGTTCCATCCCGAACACGGCCGGCCGCAGCCGCCGGTAGCAGAGGAACGCCACCGCGCACAGCACGATCGCCGCGATCAGCGCCGACTGCGTGCCCGCGCGCTCGATCAGCGAGCCGCCCGCGACCGAGCCGACGCCATAGCCGAGCGCGACGCAACCCGGCGACAACGCGGCCGACTTGCCGACCAGGTCGTACTGCGGAATCGTCGCGTAGATCAGCAATGCGCCACCGGTCCAGCAGCCGATGAAGACGATCGCGCCGAGCGTGAACGTCGCGGCCGAGGCCGGCAGCGCGAGCAGCACGGCCGCGACCGCGCAGCCGCCGAGGTTCACGAGTGCCCAGCGGCGCAGGCCCGCGCCCGCGCCGAGCTTCGGCATCGCCGCGCAGATCACGAGGCTCGCGATGTTCGCGGCACCGAGCACCAGCGACACCGACTGGCCGCTCAGGCCCGCCGCGGTGCCGATCTTCTCGAGGAAGGTCCACACGACGCCGACGCCGCCATACAGCGCGAGCTGCGCGCACAGCACGAGCATCGCGCCGTTGCGGTCGATGCGGCCGGCGACGCCGTCCGGTGCCGGTGCGGCCAGCGTCTCACCGCGGCGAAACAGCGGCGTCGCGAGCACGAACACGCCGAGCACGCACGCGACGAACCCGAACACGCCGTGCGCGCCCCAGGTGTCGCTCAGCATCGGGAAGATAAAGGCGAGCAGCACCATGCTCCACGTCACCTGCCCCATCAGCATGATCCCGAGATTGCGTTCCGGCGCGCGCGAATACGACAGGTAGCGCAGCGCGATGCCGTTCAGCCCGCCCGAGCCGACGCCCGCGATGAACTGCAGCGCCGAATACGCCACCAGCCCGTGCGTCGCGAGCGTGCCGAGGTTCGCGCCGGCCGCGAGCGTCACCGCGCCCGCGAGCACCCATCGCACCGGCTGGCGGCCGAGCACGAACGCGACGAGCAGCGTGCCCGTCGATTCGCCGAGCACCTCGATGAAGCTCGACAGCCCGAGCGCCGCTTCGCCGAAGCCCCAATGACGCTCGACCTGCCCGACGATCGCGGGCAGGCCGAGGAAGACCGTCGGCCCGAGCATCCCGAGCAGCAGCATCACGACGACGAACAGCGCGCTTTCCTGCCGTGCTTCATCCTGCAGGTTGACTACATTCATCTGGTGTCTCTCTCCGTGTCCGCGGCGCGGACCGTGTCCTCTGGGGATCGTCTTTTTTGTGTCGCGACGGCGGCGGCCCGGCGCGGGGCCGCCCTGCCGTCGCCTACATCGGGAAGCCCATCGCCTTGATGCCGCTGATCCATGCGCGCTTCCAGCCGCCCTCCGCATCCGCGCCGTCGAACGCATGGAACGTGATCTTCGCGGCGACCCAGCGCATCGGCTCGGGCGGGATATAGCTCGGGCTCTGGTTCGCGATGTCGAGCTTGCGCTCGGGGCTGTCGCGGTCGAACAGGATGTTCAGCCCCATGAACGCGCCGAACCGGCTCGCCGCGACGCCGAAGCCCGTATAGCCGGCGACGAACACGGCCTTGTCGCCGAGGTAGCGCTTCGCGAATACCGAGCCGCGCGAGCAGTAGTCGATCGGGCCGCCCCACGCGTGCGAGAAGCGCACATCGCACAGCTGCGGGAACGTGCGGTAGAACGCTTCCGCGAGCCGGTAGTAGGTTTCGCGCTGGCCGTCCTGGTGCGGCTCCGGGTCGCCGTCGAAGTGATAGCTCACCAGCCCGCCGAAGATGATGTTGTTGTGCTTCGTCAGCCGGAAATAGTTGAGCTGCGTGCGCGTGTCGTACACGCCCTGGCGATTCTTCCAGCCGATGCGCGCGAGCTGCTCGTCGGTGAGCGGCTCGGTCGCGAGCACGTGGTCGCGCACCTGCATCACGCGGCGGTTGATGTCGGGAATCCCGACCTTCGCTGTGCCGCTGCCGAACACCACGCGCGGTGCGCGCACGCTGCCCATCGGCGTCGTCACGAACACCGTGCTGCCTTCGTCGGTCACGGTCACGAGCGGCGTGTGCTCGTAGAGCTTCACGCCGAGCGTCAGCGCCGCGCGCTTCAGCCCCCACGCGAGTTTCGCCGGGTGCACGATGCCGCTGCGGTTGCGCGACCACAGCGCACCCGCGAACAGCGGCGAATTCAGTTGTTCGAGCGTTTCCTCGCGGTTCAGCAGCACGACGTTGTGGCCGTATTCGCGATGCAGGTCGTAGTCGCCCTTCAGGTGCGCGATGTGCTCGGGATCGACCGCGACCGTCATCTCGCCGTTCCACTCGATATCGGCGTCGATGTCGTAGCGCTTCAGCGTATCCTCGAAACCGTCGAGGTTGTGATGGCCGAATGCCTCGAGCTGCGCGATGTCGTTCGGGAACACGCGCACCGCATTCGGCAGCCCATGCATCACCGACGTCGAGATGATCCCGCCCGCGCGGCCCGACGCGCCGTGCGCCACCTTGCCGGCCTCGATCAGCACCACGTTCAGGTGCGGCATCTGTTCCTTCGCCTGCACGGCCGCCCACAGCCCCGTGAAGCCGCCGCCGACGATCAGCAGGTCGGCCGTCGCGTCGCCGACGAGTTCCGGCTCGGTGGCCGGCGCGGCCGGGTTGTCGAGCCAGTACGGGAACAGCTTCGTATTCGCGAGCGCCGCCTCGACGCCCAGTGCGACCGGCGCGCCACGCATCGCGTGCGCCTGCTCCGGTGCAGTCTCTCTTGTCTTGACTTCCATTTCCATGATCCCAGCCATCACACGCGAACAGCGAAACCGCCGCCGGGCGCGCGTCACACGGACGACGACACCGCGGCGGCGGCTTCGGACATCACGACTTCTCGAGCAGCACGTAGAACTTCTTCGCGTCCTCGATCGTCTCCCAGCGGCCCGCGAAGCCGGCCGGCAGCAGGTAGCCCTGGCCCGGCGCGAATTCCTTGCGGTTGCCTTCGACGTCGGTCAGCGCGATCCGGCCCTCGACGAGCCACACGGCTTCGTCGGCCGCGGTTTCCGGAAACGCCACCGAGCCGACTTTCCCTTCCCACCAGCCGATGATGTAGTTGCCGCTCTTGCCTTCCGCCGCGCGCCAGTCGCTTTCGTCCATGCCGAAGTCGAGCTTCGTGAATTCGCCGATGCCTGCGCCGAGCGGCAGGATGTCCTTGATCAGTTTGGTCATGTGAATCTTTCGTCTCTTGATTGAAAAAAGCAGAGACAAAGTTACTCATTTACACTGCCCCGGTATGCCCCCCTCCGGGGGGGACAAGCGGTGTTTTCCGGGGCAAACGGGTCGGCAGGACAACCGACGGTGTTTCCCCTTAATGACGTTTTCGGTTGCGAACGCTACAATCCGCCGGCTTCTGACCCGGGGAACCGCATGCTGCTCAACGTGAACCCCTTCCACCGCGACAACGACCGTTTCAACGTGTCGTTCAAGGCGCTGGGCGAGCTGATCGAGACGGTCGGCACGCCGCACTTCGTGCCGCGCCTCACGCAACTGCTCAATGAAGTCGTGCCGCTCGACGTCGCGCACGTCGAGCGCTCGCGCGTCGACGGCTCGATGCCCACCGGCTATCGATGCGAATGGATCGGCAGCAGCGGCATCGATACCGAATCCACCGAAATCTCCGACGTGATGACGCTCTACTACGAGCGCTTTCTCGACAGCGACCCGCTGTTCGCGGGGCTGCGCGGCAAGACGGGCACGATGCTGGTGGTGCGCGACATCGCGGCGATCCCGCCGGGTGAATTCCGCCAGCGGCTGTTCGACGACGTGCGTATCGGGCACGAATGCGTGCTCGCGCGCGGCACGCGCTATTCGCAGCATTCGATCGCGCTGGAGCGCGGCCGCGACCGGCCGCCGTTCACGCTCGCCGAGATGAACCGCTTTCGCAGCATCAGCGACATGCTGTTCCCGCTGCTCGAACTGCATGCGTCGACCACGGCCGTGCGGCGGCTCGCACACCCGACACCCGATGTCCATCCGCTCGCGCAATTCGATGCGCGGATCGCGGCCGACGGCGTGAAGCTGTCGAAGCGCGAATACGAAACCTGCAAGCACCTGCTCTCCGGCAAGACCGTGCCGGAGACGGCCGAGATCCTCGGCGTGCGGGTCGCGTCGGCCGAGTCGTACGTGAAGCGCGCATTCGCGAAGCTCGGCGTGCGCACCAAACGCGAGCTTGCCGCGTGGGGTTCAGCCTCCACCGCGTTCCCGTCTACCGGATCGCACGACGGCGCCGCGCCGACCGCCATCTCAAGCTGACACACCCGGCCGCACTGCGCGGCCGCGTTCGGTTGCGCCGCGTCGATGCGGTAGCGCCACTTGCATCGAAGCCCGTCGATGTAAACGTTGCGACTTCAAAATCTTCGCGCGCGTGTTCTCCTCTACCATCGGCCGATCGCTTGACCTCAAATAAAGGAGACGGCCCATGCCCCGCGAACTGAATCAACCGATGGGCGGCAACGAGATGCCGCGCTTTGGCGGCATCGCCACGATGATGCGGCTGCCGCAAGCCGCGACGACCGACGGCCTCGACGTGTGCTTCGTCGGCGTGCCGCTCGACCTCGGCACGTCGAACCGCTCGGGCTCGCGCTTCGGCCCGCGCCAGATCCGCACCGAATCCGTGCTGCTGCGCCCGTACAACATGGCCACGCGCGCGGCGCCGTTCGATTCGCTGCAGGTGGCCGACATCGGCGACGTCGCGACCAACCCGTACGACCTGAAGGACTCGGTGCGCCGCATCGAGGAGGCATACGACGAGATCGTCGCGAACGGCTGCCGGCCGATCACGCTCGGCGGCGACCACACGATCGCGTGGCCGATCCTGCGCGCGCTGCATAAAAAGTACGGCAAGGTCGCCGTCGTGCACGTCGACGCGCACGCGGACGTGAACGACACGATGTTCGGCGAGAAGATCGCGCACGGCACGCCGTTCCGCCGCGCGGTGGAAGACGGGCTGCTGCAATGCGACAAGGTCACGCAGATCGGCCTGCGCGGCACCGGCTACCACGCGGACGATTTCGACTGGTGCCGCCAGCAGGGCTTCACCGTCGTGCAGGCCGAGGAATGCTGGAACCAGTCGCTCGCGCCGCTGATGGCGCAGGTGCGCGAACGCGTCGGCGACACGCCGGTCTACCTGAGCTTCGACATCGACGGCCTCGATCCGTCGTTCGCGCCCGGCACCGGCACGCCGGAAATCGGCGGCCTCACCGTGCAGCAGGGCCTCGAGATCGTGCGCGGGATGAAGGGCCTGAACATCGTCGGCGCGGACCTCGTCGAAGTCGCGCCGCCATACGATCCGACCGGCACCACCGCGCTCACCGGCGCGAACCTCGCGTTCGAGATGCTCTGCGTGATGCCGGGCGTCGCCTACCGCTAACCCGACCGACAGGATGACCTTCATGTCCACCGCCGAGCTTTCCCGTTCCACCGCCACGTTCGTGCTGCCCGCCGCGCACATCGCCGGCCAGCCCGTGCGCACGCCTGCCGACGCGCCCGGCGCGCCGATCTTCGACGCATCGACGGGTGCCGCGATCGGCTGGCAGGAGTTCGCCACGGCCGCGCACGTCGACGCCGCGGTGCGCGCCGCGCGCGACGCGTTCGCCGGCTGGCGCGATACGCCGCCGGCCGAGCGCGGCCGGATTCTCGCGACGATCGCCGAGCGCGTCGAGGCGTCGCGCGATCGTCTTGCCGCGCTGCAGATGCAGGTGAGCGGCAAGCCGCCGTTCGAAGCCGACGCCGATGTCGGCGACGTCGCCGCCACGTTCGCGTATTACGCGAAGCTGTGCGAGGACCCGGCGCTGTTCACGGCCGAACCGGTCGCACTGCCGAGCGACGCCGTCACCGCCGAGCGCTTCCACGATTCTGTCGGCGTCGCGGCGCTCGTCATGCCGTGGAACTTCCCGATGGTCACGACCGCGTGGAAGCTCGCGCCCGCGCTCGCCGCCGGCTGCGCGGTCGTGCTGAAGCCGTCCGAACTCACGTCGCCGACCGAGCACGCGCTGCTCGACCTCGTCGCCGAAGCCGGCGTGCCGGCCGGCGTGGTCAACCTCGTGAACGGCGGCGCCGAGGTCGGCGCGGCGCTGACCGCGCATCCGCTGATCGACAAGATCTCGTTTACCGGCAGCACCGCGGCCGGCCGCAAGGTCATGCAGGCCGCCGCCGTCGACATGAAGCGCGTGACGCTCGAACTCGGCGGCAAGTCGTCGCTGATCGTGCGCGACGACGCCGACCTCGACGTCGCCGTGTCGCTCGCGGTCGCGGGCGCCTTCACGAACGCGGGCCAGATGTGCTCGGCCACCGCGCGCATCCTCGTGCACGACAGCGTGTACCGCAGCTTCATGGCCGCGTTCGAGACCGCCGTGCGCGCGCTCGTCGTCGCGCCGCCGGCCGCGGAACACGTCGCGATGGGGCCGCTGATCTCGGCCGCGCAGCGTACGCGCGTCGAAGCGATGCTCCAGCACGGCATCGAGGCGGGCGCACGCGTCGCCTTCAGCGGCCGCGTGGCGGATGCCGGCGGCGACGGCTTCTTCATGGCGCCCGTCGTGATCGCCGAGCCGGCCGCCGACAACCCGCTGTGGACCGACGAAGTGTTCGGCCCCGTCGCGTGCGTGAAATCGTTCCGCACCGACGACGAAGCGATCGCGCTCGCGAACGACACGCGCTACGGGCTCGTCGCGACCGTCGTGACGCGCGATGCGGCTATCGCGAAGCAATTCCAGCAGCGCGTGCGCGCGGGGCTCGTGTGGATCAACGCGCCGCAGCTCATCTACCCGCACGTATGCTGGGGCGGGTTCGGGCTCAGCGGAATCGGGCGCGAACTCGGCGTGGCGGGGCTGCGCAGCTATCAGGAACTGCGCCACGCGATGCGCGCGATCGACTGACCAGTGGGGCCTTCAAGGCCGTTGGCGGCACCGTGTCTCGCGGCACGGTGCCGTCTTTTTTACCGATTCATGGAACGAGGCCCAGGCAGCCCGGCAACCGGCGTTCGACGGCCCTGCGGCTGCACGGTGCATGAGCAACGATCAATACGAAAGCACCGCAGCATGATCGTGTTCGCGCAACTGGCCTGGAATCGCACACGCCGCGAGCCCGCCCTCCTCGATCCACGCGCGGGTGCGTGCCGCGGCCTTGTCGATCAGTTGCGCACACTGCGAGTAGTCATAGGACGACACCTCGAGCGGACAGAGCGGCGGCACGACATGAATGTGCGCGCGCGCCCCGTATAGCTCCAGATCGCGCACCAGTTGCCGCGCGATCACGAGCGTCAGCGCGTGCGTCGCATGCGCGATCGGGCTGCGTGGCGGGACGCGCAACGCGCAGGCGAACCCGGCCGGCAGCACGACGATCCGCCTGGCGCCGAGCGCGATCGCGACCGAGATCGGCGTGTTGTTCGCGACGCCGCCGTCGACGAGTTCCATGCCGTCGATGCTGACCGACGGAAACACGCCGGGAATCGCCGCGCTGGCCAGCACCGCATCCACGACCGGGCCGGCCGACAGCACGACTTCGCGGCCGCTCAGCACGTCGGTCGCGACGATGTGGAGCGGCAACGCGGCCTGCTCGATCCGGCGATACGGCAGGTTGTTTTCCAGCAACAGGCGCAGCGCGTCGGCCTCGACCAGATGCGGCCGGTTGCGCAGCAGCATCGCGATGAGGCCGCGCATCGAGAACGGCATCACGTCCTGGCGGCGGATCCTGCACCACAGTGCTTCAAGCATCGCGACGCCGTCCGCATCCGGCCGGCCGGCGAAATAGGCGGCATTGATCGCGCCCGCCGACGCGCCGATCACGCAATCGGGCCGTTCGCCGCTCGCGACCAGTTCGCGAAGCATGCCGACCTCGATCGCACCCAGGCTGCCGCCGCCGGCGAACACGAAGGCGGTCGAGGGAATGGAAGCGGACGTCACGGTGCGCCCTCCTGCGGTTGGCTGCGATAGCGCTTTCGCCATGATGGATCGTGCGGCGTCTCGGTTGTCCTGATGAAAACCCTGCCGTTCAACCGGCGATGCGCGCCACGTTCCCCGGCATCCCGCGCCATCCTTTTTCGGAGAGGGCTGCATCACTCCCGCCCCGTTTCCCGCTCACATCCGCCCGGTCGTTCACGCGACGGCCGTGCATTTTTTGACTTCGATCAATAAAGTTGCGCACATCGGCACGCGCAAACGTGTGCAGCTCATGCGCCACACGGGATCCGTGCAATCACGGGTTCAGTTGTCCAGACGATCGCCGTTATTGCATCAACACCCGCCGATCGACGTCGTCTTGCAACGAACCGGCGCCATCGCGGGCATGGAGCGGGACAGCCGGGCGCCCCGCTCGCTATTGAACAACGGATGCAGCAGCGCAAGTCGCGGACGAGGTAATCATGTTTGTAGCCATCGGGTGGATCGTCGTGATCGGGTCGGTGATCGGCAGTTTTGTCGGTGTGGGTGGCCATGTGCCGGCCCTTCTCCAACCGTTCGAGCTGCTATGCATTTTCGGCGCCGCGCTGGGTGCGTTCGTCGTCAGCAATCCGGTCACGACGCTGAAGAAGACGCTCAAGACCCTGCCGACCTGTTTCAAGGGCGGCGGCTATACGAAGCAGCAATACGTCGAACTGATCGCGCTGCTGTACGAGCTGCTGCAGAAGGCGCGCCGGGACGGCATGATGGCGCTCGAGGCCGACGTCGATGCGCCCGAGCAAAGCCCGCTGTTCCAGAAGTACTCGCACGTGCTCGAAGACCATCACCTGCTCGACTTCATCGTCGACTACCTGCGGATGATGTCGAGCGGCAACGTGAACGTGCTGGAGATGCAGGACCTGATGGACGAGGAACTGCATACGCACCATGCGGAGGCGTCGGTCGCGGCCAATGCGATCCAGAAGATGGCGGACGGCCTGCCGGCGTTCGGCATCGTCGCCGCGGTGATGGGGGTCGTGCACACGATGGGCTCGGTCGGCGCGCCGCCCGCCGTGCTCGGCAAGATGATCGCCGGCGCGCTCGTCGGCACCTTCCTCGGCATCCTGCTCGCGTATGGCTTCGTCGGCCCGCTCGCGGATCTGCTCAACGCGAAGGGCCGCGCCGCGGCCAAGCCGTTCCAGTGCGTGAAGGCCGTGCTGCTCGCGTCGATGAGCGGCTACGCGCCGCCGGTGGCGGTGGAATTCGGCCGCAAGGTGCTGTTCACCGCCGATCGCCCGAGCTTCAAGGAGCTCGACGAGGCCGTCCGCGCGACGAAGTCGCCCAAGGCCGCGTAACGGAGGCGCCATGGCCGACAGTCGCTCCAACCCGTCGAAACCGTCCGTCGCGGCATCGCTCGTCGTCGTGCGCCGCAAGAAAGGCGAGGACCACGACGCCCATCACGGCGGCGCCTGGAAAATCGCGTACGCCGATTTCGTCACGGCGATGATGGCGTTCTTCCTGCTGATGTGGCTGCTCGGCTCGGTCTCCAAGTACGACAAGCAGGGCATCGAGGACTACTTCAACACACCGCTGTCGACGCTGCTGTCCGGCGGGCAGAATGCGCAGGCGCCGCGTCCGAGCGTGGTCCAAGGGGGCGGCCGCGACATGTCCGACCCGACGCCGGCGATCAACGCGAAAGCGCAACCGGTGCCGGCCAGCTCGCCCGCCGCACTCGCCAGCATCGTCGATACGCAAAAGCTCGAACGCCTGAAGGCGAAGCTGACCGCGGCGATTGCACAAAGCCCGTCGTTGCGCGCGTACCAGGACCAGATCCGGATCGCGATCACCAACGAGGGCTTGCGCATCGAGATCGTCGATTCGCTGAAGCGCCCGATGTTCGCGTCGGGTAGCGCGCAACCCGAAAACTATGCCACCGCGATCCTCACCCAGATCGGGTCGGCACTCGACGATGTCGACAACCGCGTGTCGATCGCGGGGCATACCGACTCGACGCCGTATCCCGACGGCTCCACGGGCTATTCGAACTGGGAGCTGTCCAGCGATCGCGCGAACGCGGCGCGGCGCGCGCTGGTCGCGGGCGGGTTGCGGGAAGACAAGCTGCTCCAGGTGCGCGGGCTCGCGGATGCCCTGCCGCTCGACAAGAATGTGGCGGACGAGCCGATCAATCGCCGCATCAGCATCCTCGTGATGAACAATGCCGCCGAGCAGGCGTTCTTTCGCGACGGTGGCCGGGCGACCGTGGATCAGACGGCGGGTGCGCGGGCTGTGGTGTTGCCGGCGGCGGTGGCGGTGGCACGGCAGCATTAGGCACGTTCGCTGCTTTGGGCCGGATAGGGGGTTCTGTCACTCGCCGATCCTCCTGCCCGGCGGCAGGTCCCTCCGCGTCATGGCCGCGTCCGGTACGGCCGTGAGCGATATCGACTGACCAGTCGGCCGCTCCGGCCGTTGACGGCACCGTGTCTCCTCCACGGTGCCGTCTTTTTCTGCGCACTCGATATATTCCGTAGAATATATCGACACCAGCACCTTCGGAGACTCGCCATGCCCCGCACGCCGACGGATCGCGCCCCGCAGCGCGCCGCACGGGAACAGCCGCTCGCGCGCAAGATCCACGCGCTCAGGCCGCTGTCGAGCGACGCGCGCGCACAGCAGGTCACGGATGTCGTCGACGCGTTCCGGCGCCTGCGCGGCAGCGTCGTGCGCTTCATCCGGATGTTCTCGGCGGCGCACGCTGAAGGCTGGCCGGACGATGCGCTGTCCGCGATGGGCTTTCGGGAACTGCTGTCGACGCTCGAAGACGCCGCCCGCGCCGCCCGCTTCACGCGCCTGCCCGAACTCGAACGGGTGATCGGCCACGCGCGCCGCCTCGAACGCACGCGCGACGACGTGTTTTCCGACTCGTTCAGCAACGACCCGGCCGCGATGCGCGACGCGGTCGCCGCGCTGGAGCGTGTCGACGTGCTGTTCGTCGGGCTGTGCGTCGAGTACGTGATGGCACGTCACGCGCCGCCATCGCTCCCCGTTTCGCCCGAAGCACCGGCACCGGCCCCAGCCCCCGCCGCACTGCCGCTCACCGACGATTCGACCGCGCTCTGCTGACCGCGCCGCGCGGCCTTGCTCCGTGATTTCCCCGGAATTTCCAGCGTTATATTCCGTGGTATATTTCGCAAATCTTTCGCGCATCCGTCCCCGGCCCGATCAGGCCGGACAGAGGTCAACATGCACGCTCCGCCTTTTCGCCTTGCCCGCACGGCGGATCTTTCGACGCCCGGCGGTACCCTGCCCGCGGCAACCGGCACGCGGATCGATGCATGCTGCGCGCCGTCGCGCGCGCAACTGACCGAGCTGAAGCGCCGCGCGCGCCTGTCCGAACTCGATGCGAACCTGCACTGCTCGATCATCGGCACCTGCCTGACCACGCACGAACTGCGCAGGCTCGTGCCGAAGTTCACCGACCTCGATCGCCAGCGCGCGACCGACCTCGAGATCCATCACGCGGCCGTCGAACTCGCCATCGACGGCACGGCCGGCGCGAAGGCGTTGCACAAGGCGCTCGACGAGCGCTACGCCGGAGCGATCCGCGCGTTCGACAGCGTGAAGGATGCGGACGAACTCCTCGCGCGCTGGAAGGAAGCGCTGAAGAGCGGCGACATTCCACCCGCGTACTGGGCGCTGATGACGCATCCGCGCACGACGATGGGCGTGCGCCAGGCCGCGTTCGGCGACCTGCACATGCTGTCGCACCTGGTCGGCGCGGCCAATCGTGCCGATATCCGGCGGCTGGTCGCGCTGGAGGAAGAGAATGCGGCGCTGCACGCGAAGATCGAACGGCAGCAGGTGCGCCTGCACGAAATGAGCGCGCAGCGCGACGCGGCGCTGCAGGAACGCGATGCCCTCGCCGCGCGCCAGAACGCGCAGCCGCTGGCGGCGGAAAGCGTCCTGCGCGACGAAGTGCACGAACTGCGCGAAGCACTGGCCGCGCGTGACGAACGGCTCGCGCTGCACACGAGCCGCCGCGAGGCAGCCGAGCAGCGGATCGCCGCGGAACAGGCGAGCGCCCGCGCGATGCGTGCGCGGCTCGACGAACTGATGGCGATGGTGAAGACGCTGCGCGCCGAAGCGAGCGCGATCGAACGGGCGGTGCAGGCGTCCGCGGACGATCCGGCCGAGCGCGCGGCCGATCCGCTGTCGATCCTTCTGGGTACGCGTCTGGTGTACGTCGGCGGGCGTCCCGGCTCGAATCGCGCGATCAAGCGGATCGTCGAAGCGGCGGGCGGCGAGGTGACGCTGCACGACGGCGGCATCGAGGATCGCAAGGGCCTGCTGGCGGCGGCGCTACCGGGCGCGCGGATGGTCGTGTTCCCGGTCGACTGTATCGACCACGATTCGATGAACCTGCTCAAGCGCATCTGCGAACGCCACCACATCGCGTACTACCCGCTGCGCACGGCGAGCGTCGCCAGTTTCGTCGAGCTGATCGGGCGGCTCGATGCGCAGGCGCGCGACGTGATGGCACCGGATGCCGCCACGGGCGACGCGTCGCGCTTTTGCCTGCGGCACGGCTAGGCTCTGATTCGCTTCGCCGCATGGGTGGCCCTTCAGGCTGCCCGTGAAAGCCGGTTGTCAGCGTCCGCGCACCTTCAGCGCCGGACCATTTTCGTGAGCGCGGCGATGTCGTCGGCGCAAGCCGCGTAAGCGCGCGCCTCGATCCCGCGATAGAGGCGGATGATCTCCTCGCCGACCGGCGTGAGCACGCTGCCGCCGCCGCTCTGGCCGCCATGTTCGGACACCGTCGCCGGCGATTTCAGCGAGCGGTTCAGTTCGTCCATCAGCAACCACGCACGCCGGTACGACATCTTCAGGCTGCGCGCCGCCGCCGAAATCGACCCGTGCTCGCGCACGGCTTCGAGCAGCGCGACCTTGCCCGGCCCGAGCGCGATCGTGTCGGCTTGCTGGATACGCATCCTGAACCGCACCTCAGGCTTGGGGTGTGCCGGTGTCTTCATGTTGTCCCGCCCTTTGAACGATGCGGGCAAGCATACACGATGGCCGGTGCGGCAGGCGCCGGTTCAGACCTCGAGCACGCGCGCGACGATGCCGGCCAGCCGCTTCACGTGGCGCGGTGCGGGCAGGCGGTCGGCGCCCGAGAACAGCAGCGGCGCGCCGTCGTCGATCGACAGCGGCGCGTCACCGCATTCGAACGCGACGATCACGTGTTCGCCGACGGGCGTGTTGAACAGTTCGTGCCAAGAGAACGTGACCGCGTAGCCGTCGTGCGCATGCGCGATGAACACCATGCGCTTGAAGTCGCCCGGCGCGTCGTTGCGCAGTCCGGCCGCGTCGAGCAGATCCTTCAGCCGCGCGCCGCGATACGGCGCGACCGAGCGGATGAAGCGGTTCGTCGTGAAGCAGCGCAAGTCGAACGGCTCGGCCGTCGCGCTCGCGTGCCGGCGCAGGTCGTCGAGCGTCACCGTCATCGGCCGCTCGAATGCGCCCGTCAGCGCGATCGAGCCTGCCTCCGCCTGATGCGCCGAAGGCGCCGCCGTCCCTGCCATCTCCATCGCCCGCCTCCATGACGGCCCGTCGGTGGACAGGCCTGCGTTGTATCGGCGGATATATTACGCCGCTAAAAAGCCGGCCGACAGAAGGTGCGCCGCATGGGCGGCATAACGGCGGCCGATCGCGCCCGCACTGCGTGGCGCTACGCCAGCACGACGTGCTTGATGACCTTCTTGAGGCCTTTGTAGCTGTCGACCGATTCCGCCTTCGCATCCGTCACCAGTGTGCCGATCCGCGCCGGCTCGCAGAAGCTGATCCGGCTGTTCGTGCCGAGCTTGCTGAAATCGGCCAGGATCGCGACGTCCGCCGCGTTGCTGACCATCGCGCGCGCCACTTCGGTTTCCATCCGGTCGTAGTTGGTCGCACCGCGCACGGCATCGACGCCCACCGGTGACAGCAGCGCGAGATCGGCGCGGTAGCGGAAGATCTCGGCGACCGTGCCGTCGCCGACGGTCGCGGCCGCGCGGCTGCCGATCATCCCGCCGAGCAGGATCGTTTCGTTCCTCGCCTGCGCCGGGTCGCTCGACCGCATCTTCAGCGCGACGTCGATCGAGTTCGTGACGATCGTGAGGCCCGACAGCTTCGCCAGTTCCTCGGCCAGCAGCGTCGTGGTCGTGCCCGCATCGATGAACAGCGTCTGCGAGCCCGCGACCAGCCTGGCCGCCGCGCGGGCGATCGCCAGCTTCGCCTTCACGTGCGTCTGCGCGCGCTCGGCGATCGGCGCTTCGTCGCCCACCTGCACCGCACCGCCGTGTACGCGCTTCAATTCACCGAGCGCCTCGAGGTCGACGAGATCGCGCCGCACGGTTTCCCGCGACACGTTCAGGTCGGCCATGATCCGGTCGGTGGAAACGCGTTGCATCTTCGATAACAGAAGCCGGATCCTCTGGTATCGCTCTTCTTGCCACATGGAATGTCCTCGGAATGAGCGTCAATGTTATTCGAACGGCGGGCTATGCAGCGCTCTCCTCCATCTTTTTGATGCCGACGAGGGTCTGCAAGGATTGACGGACCGCCTGGAACTCGCGGCTCGTCATCTTTGAAAACACCACGTGGATGCGGTCGTCGTCCGGCTCGGCGTCGTCCTGCTCGATGATGAACTGGACGATGCGCGCCTGGTCGATGCCGGGCATCGCCTGCAGCGACGTCAGCTTCACCGCGCCGCGGCGCGCGAGGATGCGCACGCCCCAGCGCTGCCGCGCGGCGAAGAAGCGCTTCTCGATCGGCTTCAGGCCGGCCAGGATCGCGAGCACGATCGCCGTCGCGGCGATCGCGGCGACATACATGCCGCCGCCCACGGCGAGCCCGACCGCCGCCACGACCCACAGGCTCGCCGCGGTCGTCAGGCCGCGGATGATCTCGCCGCGCAGCATGATCGACCCGGCGCCGAGGAAGCCGATGCCCGACACCACCTGCGCGGCGACGCGCGACGGGTCCAGCGACACGTTCTTCGCGTCCTGGATATCCGCGAAACCGAACGCCGACACGACCATCACGAGCGCGGCGCCCACCGCCACCAGCATGTGCGTGCGCAATCCGGCGGCCCACGACAGGCGCTCGCGCTCGATGCCGACGATGCTGCCGAGCAATGCCGCCAGCAA
Organism: Burkholderia sp. AU6039; assembly: GCF_002223365.1. NCBI lineage: Bacteria > Pseudomonadati > Pseudomonadota > Betaproteobacteria > Burkholderiales > Burkholderiaceae > Burkholderia > Burkholderia sp. AU6039. The sequence goes on along the minus strand of NZ_NKFK01000005.1, from coordinate 327,916 downwards.
CAGGCGGGACACGATTTCCAGCTGACTGATCATGCGAAGTCTCCTTGCTTTGCCTGGTCTACCTGATGAAACGCGGCCCGCCTGGGCCGCCGCCCGACTCTTCCTGCCCTCGCTCGCCCGTGGCCAACCTCGGCAACCGGCGAGTTGTATTTTTGTGCGTTCTTGCGATTTTGTGGTTTCTAATATACGGTACGCAAAACTACAAAGCCAGACCCAGGTTCGCTTGTTTCATCCGATCGGCACGATCAATCGTCAGACCATTCAGGCAACACGATCCGGAACACTTGCTTAGGAGACCAACATGATGAAGAAGGCATGGATGCTGGCGGCCACACTGCTCGCGGCGCTGGCGACGGCCCCCGGTCACGCGTCGGAAAGCGACGTCTGCAGGAAGGTGACGCTCGGCGATGTCGGCTGGAGCGATATCGCCGCTACCACCGGCGTCGCGATGATGCTGCTCGACGGGCTCGGCTACGAGGCGACCAAGACGATCGCGTCGCCGCCGATCGTGCTGGCCGGCGTGAAGAAGGCGCAGATCGACGCGTTCCTCGGCTACTGGGATCCGAGCATGACGCCCACGGTGAAGCCGTTCGTCGATGCCGGCGCCGTCCATCAGTTGCCGCAGCCGAATCTGATCGGCGCGCGCTACACGCTGGCCGTGCCGCAATACGCGTCGGACAAGGGCCTCAAGAGTTTTGCCGACATTGCCAAATTCCGCGACCAGCTCGACGGCAAGATCTACGGGATCGGCGCCGGCAACAACGGCAACGCGCTGGTCCAGCGGATGATCGACAAGAACGAGTTCGGGCTCGGTGGCTTCAGGCTGGTCGAATCGAGCGAGGCCGGAATGCTCGTGCAGGTCACGCGCGCGGTGCAGGAGCACCGGATGATCGTGTTCCTTGCATGGGAGCCGCATCCGATGAACATCAACTTCAAGATCGCCTATCTCGACGGCGGCGACAGCGTATTCGGCCCGAACTACGGCTCCGCGAAGGTCTACACGCTCGTCACGCCCGGCTACCTCGAACGCTGCCCGAACGTCGGCCGGCTGCTGACCAACCTGAAGTTCACGACCGACGAGGAGAACCAGTTGATGGTGCCGATCATGAATCACGCCGATCCGGTCGCCGTGGCGAAGGAATGGGTGAAGAAGAACCCCGGCGTGCTGTCGAAGTGGCTCGACGGCGTCACGACCATCGACGGCAAGAGCGCGAAGGACGCGATCGAGAAGCGCATCGGCACATGACCACGCAACACAAGGAATCCTCCATGCACAAGAATCTCGCGCTGTTCGACCTCGACCACACGCTGCTGCCGCTCGACAGCGACCAGGCCTGGAGCCGCTTCATCACGCGGGTCGGCTGGCGGGAAGACGACGCGCACGTGGCGCTGATCGACGAGCACTACGCTCACTATGCGGCGGGCACGCTCGACATGGACGCGTATCTCGCCGTGACGCTCGCACCGCTCACCCGCTATCCGCGCAAGGTGCTCGAACGCTGGCATGCGCGGTTCATGGACGAAGTGATCCGCCCGGCGATTACGCCGCAGGCGCGCGAGCTGGTCGACCGGCATCGCGAGAACGGCGATCTCTGCTGCATCGTGACGGCGACCAACGTGTTCGTCACGCGGCCGATCGCGGCGGAATTCGGCATAGAGCACCTGCTCGGCATCGAGCTCGATACCGACGACGGCACGCCAGGCGGTGCGTTCACCGGGCGCAGCACGGGCGTGCCGAGCTTCCGCGAAGGCAAGATCGTGCGCACCACCGCGTGGCTGGCATCCCTTGGCTACGCGCCGTCTGATTTCGAACGCACCTACTTCTATAGCGACTCGATCAACGACGTGCCGCTGCTGGATTACGTCACGCATCCGGTCGCCACCAATCCCGACTCCAGGCTGTTGCACGTGGCCGGCACGCGCGGGTGGCCTGTCATGAAGTTGTTCTGATTCGGGCGATATCCTCTGCTGTCCATTTTTCATGTCTGGAGGGGTAATGAAATACGGAGCACGCAGCAACAGTCTCGATCATTCAGGAATCCGACTCGAATCGGATCGAAAGCCTGTCGTCAATTCGCGTCAACCGGAAAGCCGCTTTCCGCACTGGCGCGGCGTTTTCATGATCGCACTCCTGTGCACGCTGGCCGCCTGCGGTGACGGCGACTCGGGCACGCCAGCCGGCATGGCGGCCGCGCGCGCGGCCGCACCGGGCTCGGCGTCCACGCCCGTCCTGCACTGCGCGAGCGCGTGCCACTGACCGACGCCGGCCCCCGGGCCAGCCATCCAAGACAGAGAGCGATCATGCAAAACAAACCCACAACCCGACGTCAATTCATTGCCGATGCGCTGAAGCTCGCCGGCGCCACCGCGATCACGGGCATGCTGCCCGAAAGCATCGCGCGCGCGCAGGCGATTCCGGCGGCCACCGTGACCGGCACGATCCAGGACGTGAAGCACGTCGTGATCCTGATGCAGGAAAACCGCTCGTTCGACCACTACCTCGGCACGCTGGGCGGTGCACGCGGCTTCGGCGATCCGCGGCCGGTCGTGATTTCGAGCGGCTATCCGGTGTGGCGACAGCCCTGGATGCTGTCCTACGTGTTCCCGTTCAACCCGTCCCCGCCCTTCGGCACGGCGAATGGCGACACCTACTACGGCGACCTCCCGCACGACTGGGGCACCACGCACAGCGCCTGGAACAACGGCCGCTATGACAACTGGACCGCCGCGAAGACCAGCGGCACGATGTACTACTTCACGCAGAACGACATTCCGTTCTACTACGCGCTGGCGAGCGCGTTCACGGTGTGCGACGCGTACCACTGCTCGATGCTCGGCCCGACGGACCCGAACCGCCTGTATCTGTGGACCGGGTGCTGCGGCAACGTCACCGGCTATTCGCCGTACACGACCAACACGATGACGGGCACCGGCTGGACCACGATGCCGGAGCGCCTGAACACGGCGGGCGTCACGTGGAAGTTCTACCAGGACAAGGGCAACGGCCTGGATGCCGGCCTTGGCTACGGCGAATACAACGGCTCGAAAAGCGATCTCTGGTGGAACGGCAATTACGGCGACAACGTCATCCTGAACTTCAAGCAGTACCAGAACCTCGGTGCGAGCGATCCGCTCGCGCCGGCGCTCAACGGCACGCAGATCGACCCGTCAGGCGGCGGCAAGGAATACGACACGAACCTCTTCAGCCAGCTGCGGGCCGACGTCGCCAACGGCACGCTGCCGCAGGTGTCGTGGATCGCCGCCCCCTACGCGTACTGCGAACATCCGTCGTGGGCCGCGAGCGGCGGCGAATGGTACGTGAGCAACGTCCTCAATGCGCTGACGTCGAATCCGGCGGTGTGGGCCAGCACGGTGCTGCTCGTCATGTACGACGAGAACGATGGCCTGTTCGATCACATGCCGCCGGCCGTCCCGGCCAGCGCCGCTGCCGGCACCGGGCAGTCGACGGTGTCGACGGCCGCCGAATTCGTCGCGAGCAGCGGCGCCGCATCGGACGGCTCGGCCAGCGGCGACGTGCCGATCGGGCTCGGCCCGCGCGTGCCGATGTTCGTGATCTCGCCGTGGTCGAAGGGCGGCAAGGTCAACTCGCAGGTGTTCGATCACACCTCGGTGATCCGCTTTCTGGAAGCGCGCTTCGGGCTGCAGGAGACCAACATCACGCCGTGGCGACGCACGGTGTGCGGCGACCTGACGTCGGCCTTCGATTTCTCGAACGCCGATCAGGCGGTGCCCGCGATCCAGCCGCCCGCGAGCAACATGAACCCGAACGGCCCGGCCGTCCCGATCCCCTACCCGACCACCACCGCGGTGCCGGCGCAGGCCACCGGTCGCAGCACCGCCTGCCCCCTGCCCTACGAGTTCTTCGTGCAAGGCAAGGTCAACCGCGTCGGCCGCGCGCTCGCGCTGACGATGACCAACACCGGCACCGCGGGCGTGCACCTGCAGGCATGGGTCGACGGCACGAGCACGATCCCCCGTCACTACACGATCGCGGCCGGCGCGAGCCAGTGCACGACCCTGTCGGATTCGCTCGCGCTGAACAGCGGCGGCGGCTACGACTACTCGGTCTACGGCCCGAACGGCTTCCTGCAGACGTTCCGCGGCAGCATCGGTTCGTCCGGCAACACGGGATCGACCGCCGAAATCAGCCTGTGCTACGACGTGGCGAACGGCAACGTGCAGATCACGCTCGACAATTCGGCGGGGACCAGCGCGACGACGTTCCAGCTCACCGACAACGCCTACGGGATGAACACGCGGCAGTCGTACACCGTCGCCGGCGGCGCGACGCAGGCCGTCACGTGGTACGGCGACGGCGGCTGGTATGACGCCAGCATCCGCGACGCGAACGATCCGAACTTCCTGCGCCGGGTGGCCGGCTGCGTGCAGACGCAATCCGGCACGCTGCTCACGGATTCGGCGATCGGCAATACCAGCAAGAAGTTCGTCGCGGCACTCGCGTCACAGGGCTCGACGTACGGCACGCTGCGGTTCGACTACGTCGCGCCGCCGTGGAGCCACAGCCCGAAGAACTGGGTGGGCATCTTCGCGCATGGCGCGCAGCCGACCAAGGGCAGCTACAAGTCGTGGGCGTACCTGCCGAAGAGCTGCGGCTCGCTGCTGTTCTCGTCCACGGCGAACAGTTCGCTGGCGTCGGGGCAGTACGATGCGTGGTTCCTGTTCGACGACGGCTACACGCCGCTCGCGGGCCCCGTCACGATCAACATCTGACGGTATGGCCAGCCGGTGTCGGCCGCCCGCATCGGGCCGACACGCATTCGGGCGCGACGTACCCCGTCGCGCCCGAATGCTTTTTCAGCCACGCGGCACGCGCTAGACGAGCCGATCCTCGTGGAACGCGCCGAACGGCCGTACGGATATCAGAACTTGTGACGCAGGCCGATCCGCGTGACGAACTGCGTGTTCGCGCCCGCGTTGCCGATGAACGACCCCGACGAGCCGATCTCGGCCTGCACCGGCACCACGCGGCCGTTGATCGTGTTGCTGCCCGACGCCTTCTGGTAGGCCGCGCTCACGTACACGTCCGTGCGCTTCGACAGCGCATAGTCGAGCGCGGCGTTGACCTGGTGCCACTTGCCGTCGAAGCGGCCGTCGAGCTTCGAGAACGTATAGCCGAGACCGCCGCTCAGGGCCGGCGTGAACGCATAGCGGCCGCCGATTTCGTAGTTGTTCAGCTTCGACGTCTCGCCCGACAGCGGCACGAACTTCGTGTGCGTCCAGTTCGCCCACACGAGGGCCGCCGCGATCGCATAGCGCGCGCCGACGCCGACCGTCTCGAGGTCGCGCAACCCTTGCGTGTTGATGTTCGCGATGCTCACGCCGAACGCGGGCTGCGCGCCGTTCGGGAAACGGATGTTCGTGTACGCAGCGCCGATGCCGAACGGCCCTTGCGCGTAGTTCGCGCCGAAGCTGTACGCGCTCGACGAACCCTGCGAACCGTTCGCGCCGGTCGTGGTCGGCGTGCCCGCGAACTGCGTCGAGTTCGAGAAGCCGTACATCGCACCGAACGTGAGGCCCGCGAAGTTCGCGCTCTGGAACTTCACCGCGTTGTTGATGCGGCTCGACGTCAGCTGGTCGAGATCGTTGATGTGATACGCGTAGTTGCCGGCGGGCGTCTGGCTGCCCATCGAATAGTTCGCGCCGATGTAGTCGGTCGAGAACGAGTACTGGCGGCCGAACGTCAGCGAGCCGATGCCGTTTTTCGACAGGCCGACGAATGCCTGCCGGCCGAAGATCGCGCCGCCCTGGCCGATCGAGCCGTCGCCGCTGCTGAAGCCGTTCTCCAGCACGAACAGCGCCTTCAACCCGCCGCCGAGATCCTCGGTGCCGCGGATGCCCCAGCGGCTGCCCGACGCGACGCCGTCACCGTACTTGACGAGCTTGTCGTGCCCGCCCGTCGTCGCGACCTTGTTCGAATACGTGATACCCGCATCGATCAACCCGTAGAGCGTGACGCTGCTTTGCGCGTGCGCGGCGGTGCCGAACATCCCGAGTGCGGCCGCGGCCACGATGGTCTTTTTCATGCTCACTTCCTTTTTGTTGTTGACGCGCGCACCTGCGTCGCAGCGTGACGCGCGGCGTGTTGACGAAGAACCGGCTGATGAACGAGCGCAAGCCACCGGATCGCCGCACGCAGCACCACCTCATGCGCGTGCACGATGTTTCGTTTCGATGCCAGTGTGGGCTTGCGGAAGCGGCATGCCGTAGGGCGGCCGCTCGTGTTGCAGCGTCGACAAGCGTGCGCACCGGTTGCGCATGCCGCGACGACGCGTTGCTCCGGCGATGCAGGTCAGCATCTCTTCCGGCTTTCGTGGAGCGGGTGGACGACGTGGCGCCTGACGACGCCACGACCTTCGATATATTTCGCGAAATATATCGAGTTGTCACGCAACCGTAAACAGTTATTCGGGTTCCTGTCGTCTTTCATCCACATGCGATCGACGGCCATGCAGATCGAAGACGCGACACGCGACGGCCGTCATCGCAGCGATGCGAGTACAGGGCCACCGCCGAAATCCAGCATAATCGGGCGAGTGAACGAGCGCCTCGGCGAGCGCGCGAACCTCGCACACGTTTGCGCGTCCGTCAGGTTCGGCGCTCGACCGCATTCCGTCGCCTCGGACGCAGCCGGTCTGTGCCGGTCTCGCGCGCGGCGAATTGTGCAGGTGCATGAAAGCGAAGCCAGAACACACTCCATGCGGCGCATATCATGGCGCCGACAATCGCATCACGGACACCACCACGCATCCCGCAGAAGACAGGACACCGACACATGGACCGAGCCGAGCACATCAGCATCGAACAGACGAGCGGGCTGCCCGCCGACGAGCTGGACCGATGCGACTTCTCGTTCGACATCGCCTGGGAATTGAACGCGCCGTATCAGGACTTGCTCGATCTTCGCGCGCTGCCGACGCGGCGCAAGAATTACGGCTTCGATCCGGCCGGCTGGGCGGACGAGGCGTCCGGCAAGACGGCGCTCTTTCGCGCGACGGCCGGCGGCCGGCTCGCCGGGTTCGTGGCCATCGGCCAGAGCTGGAACGGGATGGCGGCGATCGCGGAGCTGGCCGTCGACCGCCCGTGCCGGCGGCAAGGCATCGGCCAGTTGCTGCTGGCGACCGCCGAATCGTGGGCGCGCGGCCACGGGTTCGGCTTCATGCGGCTGGAAACGCAGTCGAACAACGTCGCCGCGTGCAGCACGTATGCCCGCTCAGGCTTCGTGCTGGGCGGACACGATCGTCTGCTGTACGCGGACGACGAGAACGACGGCGAAGTGGCGCTGTTCTGGTACAAGGACCTGCGCGACGGGCAGACCGCACGCATCCGCACGGTCGACCCGGAATCGGTGCGGCCGGTGCGCTGACGCACGGCCGCCCGTGCGTCATGGCCGAATCAGTGTCGCGTTACGTGCGCGTCGCGACGATGAACAGGCGCGGGAACGGCAGCAGCACGGTGCCGTCGGCGAGCGCCGGATAGCCGCCCGGGCCGGCGAGCGCATCGCGATACTGCGCGAGAAACGCCGCGCGCTCGCCGTCGTCGAGCGCCGCGAGGAACGGCCGCAGCGCGCTGCCCTTGAACCACTCCACGACCGCGTCGGCACCGCCGCGCAGCGGGTGGTAGTAAGTCGTGCGCCATACGTCCACCCGCGAGCACAGCGGCGACAGCAGCGCGTGGTAGTCACGCGCATCGAACCGCTCGGTACGTGCCGCACCCTTCAGCTTGTCCGCCCACGGCCCGGCCGCGGCGACCTCGCGCATCAGCCGGTGCGCGGGTTCGTCGAGGTTGTCGGGCATCTGCACCGCAAGATGGCCGCCCGATGCGAGCCGGCCGACGAGTGCCGGAAACAGCGTGTCGTGCGCGGGCACCCATTGCAGCACCGCATTCGCGAGAATCAGGTCATAGCCGCCCGGATCGTCCCAGGTGGAAATATCCACGACATCGAAACGCAGGTCCGGCAGGCGCGTGCGCGCGGCGTCGATCATGTCCGCCGATGCATCGATCCCGTGGACGGTTGCGTCCGGCGCACGCGCGATCAGCGCCTCGGTCGAATTGCCTGGCCCGCAGCCGATGTCGATCGCGGTATGGATCGGCGTGTTCGGCACGGCGGCCAGCAGGTCGCGGATCGGCCGGGTGCGTTCGTCCTCGAATTGCACGTACTGGGCCGCGTATCGATCGAGTGGGGTCGTCATGTCGTTCTCCTGGTCGGCGTGGTCGGCGTGGACGGCGTTGCATTCGATGCGAACGGGATGCCGGTGGCCGTCGATGCACCGCATTCTGCGATCGTCACCGAGTTCAGTAAAATGAATTTAATATCGTGATTGATTCAAATCTCTAATGAAAATCGATACGCTCGGTGTCCAGGCCTTCGTCGCCATCGCCGACGGCGGCAGCTTCCGGCAGGCGGCCGACACGCTGCACGTCACGCAGACAGCCATCACGCAGCGGCTGCGCAAGCTCGAAACCTTCCTCGGCGTCGCGCTCGTCGAGCGCACCACGCGCCGCACCACGCTCACCGAAATCGGCCGGCGTTTCCTGCCGCAAGCGCGCCGGTTGCTGAACGAACTGTCCGATGCACTCACCGAAATCCGCGAAACCGGCCTGAGCCAGCGCGGCGACGTCACGATCGCATGCGTGCCAACGGTCGGCGTGCAATACCTGCCGCGCATCCTGCGCGCGTTCTCCGCGCACCGGCCGCACGATCGCGTGAAGATCCTCGATCATGCGTCGGCGTCGGTGCTGCAGGCCGTGCTGCATCGCGAGGCCGAGTTCGGCATCGGCATCGCCGGCGACCAGCATCCCGAGCTGGTCAACGTGCCGCTGACGAGCGACCCCTATGTGCTGGTGTGCCGCGACGATCATCCGCTCGCGAAGCGGCGGCGCATTCGCTGGGCCGCGCTGCAGCCGCATCCGCTGATCTTCGCCGGTGAAGTGAGCGGCAATCGCGGGCTACTCGACGGCGCGCTGAAAACGAGCGGCGTGTCGCTGCATTCGTTCTACGAAGTGCAGCGCAGCTCGACGGCGCTCGGCCTCGTCGCGGAAGGGCTCGGCGCGGCCGTGGTGCCAAAGCTCGCGATCCAGAAGAACGCGTATCCGATGATCCGCACGATCGAGCTCGTCGAGCCGGCGATATCGCGCACGCTCGTGCTCGTCACGCGCAAGCGCGCGCAACTGTCGCCGGCCGCGCGTGCGTTGTACGACATGATCGTCGAACAGGCGACACCCTGACGACTGTGTCAGGGGGGCCTCACCAAGCAGCGCCTTCGGGGTAGTATCGCCACACGCGGTCGCAATGGCCGGTGCCTACCCGGCGCCGCGCGCGTCATGCCACCGCTGCAACGGCCGTTCCTCACCACCCCTGCACGGAGCACTGCATGGCCTATCGCAACTACCACAAGCGCAAGATTGCAGACCGGGAACTTCATCCCGAAACCCAGATGATGTCGTACGGCTACGATCCGTTCCTGTCGGAAGGATCGGTGAAGCCGCCCGTGTTCCTCACGTCGACGTTCGCGTTCCGCACGGCCGAGGACGGCGCCGAATTCTTCGACGTCGTGGCCGGGCGCAAGCCTTCACCGGAAGGCGAAGGCGCGGGCCTCGTCTACAGCCGTTTCAATCACCCGAACCTGGAGATCGTCGAGGATCGCCTCGCCCTGCTCGACGATTCCGAAGCCGCCGTCGTGACGTCGAGCGGCATGTCGGCCATCGCCGCGATCCTGCTGACCTTCCTGCGGCCGGGCGACTGCGTCGTCCAGTCCGTGCCGCTGTACGGCGGCACCGAAACGCTGATCTCGAAGTTCCTGCCCGAGTGGGGCATTCGCTCCGAAGTGATCGCCGACGGGCTGTCCCCCCACGCGATCCGCGCCGCGCTCGAAGCGGCCGCGCAAAAGGGCCACGTGCGGATGTGCTACATCGAAACGCCCGCGAACCCGACCAACGCGCTGTTCGACCTCGAAGGGCTGCGCGGCGAGATCGACGCGTTCGAGGCACGCCACGGCTATCGCCCGCTGTCGGTCTGCGACAACACGTTGCTCGGCCCGCTGTACCAGAAGCCGTCGCGGCAGGGCATCGACCTGAGCGTGTACTCGCTGACGAAGTACATCGGCGGGCATAGCGACCTCGTCGCCGGCGGCGTCACGGGCGCTCGCGCGCTGATCACGAAGATTCGCTCGGTCCGCAGCACGCTCGGCTCGCAGCTCGACCCGCATTCGTCGTGGATGATCACGCGCTCGATGGAAACGCTCGTGCTGCGCATGCAGCAGGCCGCCCGCAGCGGCAGCGCCGTCGCCCGCTGGCTCGCCGACAATCCGCATCGGCCGGTGCGCGTGCTGCACCCGGAACTCATCGACGATCCGGCGTATCAGGCCGTCTATCAGCGCCAGTGCAGCGGGCCGGGTTCCACGTTCGCGTTCATCCTCGACGGCGGCCGCGAGCAGGCGTTCCGGTTCATCAACCACCTGACGCTCTTCAAGTCGGCGGTCAGTCTCGGCGGCACGGAGTCGCTGATCTGCCATCCGGCGTCGACCACGCATTCGGGCGTGCCGGCCGACGCGCGTGCGGCGGCGGGGGTGTCGGAAGGGTTGATTCGCGTGTCGGTCGGGCTCGAACATCCGGACGACCTGATCGCCGACCTGTCGTACGCGCTGGAGCATTGCTGACCGGCGTGGCATGCGCCCCGTGGCGGTTCGCACGGGGTGAAGCCGGTGGGCACGGTGCAGGGATTCAGCGACGCCGCCCGCGCGCGGTTGCCGGCATTCGCGCCACGCCATCGTGCTTGCCGCACAACGCGAGCCGGCTCAAAGCACCTTCACCATGAACACGCGCGACGTCCCTTCCGGCTCGCACGGCACTTCGCCGAACGCTTCGTAGCCCTGCTTCCGGTAGAAATCCGGTGCCTGGAACGAGATCGTGTAGAGCACCGCACGCGCGCATCCCCGTCGTTTCGCTTCCGCCTCGGCCTCGCGCAGCAGCCGGCTGCCGAACCCGCCGCCGCGCAGCGATTCGGGCAGGTAGAACAGATCGATGAAGAAGAGGCCGAGCGACGTGCGCCCCGTGAGGCCACCGATGATCTCGCCGGTCGCGGGATCGGTGACATACACGTCGAGCGTGGCCGCGTCGGCGCGCCCCGTCATCGCGTGATTGAATTCGCCGAGCTTGCCGCTGATGAAGTCGTGTGCGGCCGGCTGTTCGGTGTCGGTGAGCCGGATGGAAACGTCGGGTTGCGTTGTCATGGGGCAGGTTCGGTCGAAGAGAGACACCGCCGGGCATGCAACGCCCCGCGCGGGAATCGTACGACTATAGCGCGGCGGCGCGCATGCCGTGCTGGCTCACCCGCCGCCTTCGTCACCCGTCGTCACGCATCACGTGGCCGGCCGCGTTCATGCCCTTGCCCCACCCCTGCCCTCACGCCACCGCGAACGCCGCCTTCATGTCGGCGATGCGGCGACGCTCACGCGCGATCATCATCCGGTTCACGACGATCACGCCGATCGTCACCGCCGTGATGAACAGCGTCGCCAGCGCGTTCATCTCCGGGTTCAGCCCCAGCCGCACGCGCGAGAACACCACCAGCGGCAGCGTCGTCGAGCCCGGCCCGGACAGGAACGCCGACAGCACCAGGTCGTCGATCGACAGCGTGAACGACAGTAGCCACCCCGACAGCAGCGCCTGCGAGATCAACGGCAGCGTCACCACGAAGAACACCTTCAGCGGCGTCGCGCCGAGATCGAGCGCCGCCTCTTCCAGCGACTTGTTCATCTCCTTCACGCGCGACTGCACGATGATCGCCACGTACGACACGCACAGCATCACGTGGCCGATCCAGATCGTCACCATCCCGCGCCCCTTCGGCCAGCCGAACATCTGCTCCAGCGCAACGAACAGCAACAGCAGCGAGATGCCCTGGATCACTTCCGGGATCACCAGCGGCGCGTTGATCATCCCCGTGTACAGCGTGAAGCCCTTGAAGCGGCCGAAGCGCGCAAGCACGAAGCCCGCCCACGTGCCGATCACGACCGACGCGGTCGCCGTCAAGAGACCGATCTTCAGCGACAGCCACGCGGCGCTCAGCAGCTCGTCGTCGTCCAGCAGCGCCGAGTACCACTTCAGCGAGAAGCCCGACCACACCGTCACCAGCTTCGACTCGTTGAACGAGTACACGACCAGGCTGATGATCGGGATGTACAGGAACAGGAAACCGAAGGCGAGAACGCCCGTCGACAGCGGTTTGCTCGGCTTGATCATTTCGCGTCCTCCAGTTCCTTGACCTGGTAGTACTGGAACAGCGCCATCGGCACCAGCAACAGCAGCACCATCGCGACCGTCACCGCGGACGCCATCGGCCAGTCCATGTTGTTGAAGAATTCATCCCACATCACGCGGCCGATCATCAGCGTGTCGGCGCCGCCGAGCAGCTCCGGAATCACGTACTCGCCCACCGCCGGGATGAACACCAGCAGGCTGCCGGCGATGATCCCGTTCTTCGACAGCGGCAGCGTGATCCGCGTGAACGCGACCCACGGCTTGGCGCCGAGGTCGTACGCGGCTTCGAGCAGCGTGAGGTCCATCTTCACGAGGTGCGCGTACAGCGGCATCACCATGAACGGCAGGTACGAATAGACCATCCCGATGTAGACACCTGCATCGCTGTGATAGAGGCGCAGCGGCGTGTGGATGATGCCGAGCGCGATCAGCGTGTGGTTCAGGAGCCCGTCGTCCTTCAGGATGCCGATCCACGCGTACACGCGGATCAGGAACGACGTCCAGAACGGCAGCATCACGGCCATCATCAGCACGTTGCGGCGGTTCGGCTCCGAGCGCGCGATGTAGTACGCCATCGGGTAACCGATCAGCAGGCACAGCACCGTCGAGACAGCGGCCATCTTCAGCGAGCTGAGGTAGGTCGCGATGTACAGGTCGTCCTGCAGCAGGAACGCGTAGTGCGACAGCTGCAGCGCGAAGTGCACGACGCCGTCCTTGATCTCGACGAGCGACGTGTACGGCGGGATGCCCATCACCTGGTCGGCGAAGCTGATCTTCAGCACCAGCACGAACGGCAGCGCGAAGAACACGGCCAGCCACACGAACGGCACGCCGATCGCGACGCTGCGGCCCGACGGCAGGAAGCGCGCCAGCGCGGCAAGGCGGCCGCGGCGCTTGTACGCCTGGGGCGCGGCGGTCGTACCGGTCGACACCGGAGCGGAGGGCGTGGAAGCAGAGGTTCTCATCGTGGCGTCCTCACTGCGTCAGCACGACGCCGCTGGCCGGCGACCACGACACGAACACGTCGTCGTTCCACGCCGGTGCGTTGTCGTTCATCAGGTGCGAGCTCGACAGGTTCGACACGACCGTCTTGCCGCTCGGCAAGCGCACGTGGTACAGCGAGTAGCTGCCCATGTACGCGATGTCGGTCACGACGCCGCGCGCCCAGTTGTGTTTCGAGCCCGGTTTTTCGCGCGACACGTGAATGCGTTCCGGGCGCACCGAGATGCCGACCGGCATCCCGAGCGGGCCTGTGACGCCGTGGCTCACGTACATGCGCGCTTCGAGGTCGTCGCTCTCGACGAAGATGTGGTCGGGTTCGTCTTCGACCACGCGCCCTTCGAACAGGTTGGTCGAGCCGATGAACTCGGCCGAGAAGCGGCTGTTCGGAAACTCGTACACCTCGCCCGGCGCGCCGATCTGCACGATCTTGCCTTCGCTCATCACCGCGAGGCGGCTGGCCATCGTCATCGCCTCTTCCTGGTCGTGCGTGACCATCACGCAGGTCACGTCGACCTTCTCGATGATGTTCACGAGTTCGAGCTGGGTCTTCTGGCGGATCTTCTTGTCGAGCGCGGACATCGGCTCGTCGAGCAAGAGCAGCTTCGGGCGCTTGACCAGCGAGCGCGCGAGCGCGACGCGCTGCTGCTGCCCGCCGGAGAGCTGGTGCGGCTTGCGCTGCGCGTACTTGCTCATCTGCACGAGCGCGAGCGCATCGGCCACGCGTTCCTTGATCTCGTTCTTTGGCGTGCCTTCCTGCTTCAGGCCGAACGCGACGTTCGATTCGACCGTCATGTGCGGGAACAGCGCGTACGACTGGAACATCATGTTCACCGGGCGGCGGTACGGCGGCAGCGAAGCAAGGTCCTCGCCGTCGACGAAGATCTTGCCGGAGGTGGCCGTCTCGAGCCCGGCGAGCATGCGCAGCAACGTCGACTTGCCGCAGCCGGAGCTGCCGAGCAGCGCGAACAGCTCGTTCTTCGCGATCGTCAGGTTCACGTTGTCGACGGCGGTGCTGTCGCCGAATTTCTTCACGACGTTTTCGATGCGTACGAAGGCGTCGTTCGGCTTGAGCATGTCCGTCGTCGGGCGATGCAGCGCATCAGGTGTACTGAATGAATCCCGTTTCATGATGGTCCGTTGTAAGCAGGTAAGCGAATCTCAGGCGTCAGGCGCGACCGGCCGGGCAGCCGCACCGTGCTGGCGGAGAGGAATCGAGCGATTCCTCGTCCGGAACGTATGGCGCAACGAAACAGGGGTGGGGAAACGCACGGCGATCGGCGGCCATCCGTGGCGACCGACCGAGGTCGCTGCGCAGGCTGTCATGAAGATTTCATCGGTTTTCATCGGGCTTTCCGCACGTTTCTGTCGTCTCCAGTGCGAATTTTTAAACGCGTCAAAAACCTTTTGGATCGCGGATTTCCGTTCCGGACATTGAACGGGATCGATGTTTGGCGAGGCAGGAAAACGGGGGCACGAGCCGGCCCCGTGCGGCAGCGCGGGCGCCCGGCGGCATGGGCGCCGCCGGGTGAAACGGAGGGTCGGGAAAACGAGCAGCCGGGCGGCTGCCAGGCGCGGCCGGTGCGCCGCGCGTGTTACATCACTTCGCGTTCAGTTCCTTCCAGCGCCGGTAGACGTTGATCGCGTCGCCGTGCTTCTGCTGCACCATCGGCAACCGGCGCTCGTCGATCGGCTTCGCATATTCGGCGTAGAACGTGTCGAGCTCGAAATACTTGCGGTCGTCGCGGTAGAACGGCGCGTAGTCCTCGCGCGTCGTGATGTAGACCACGCGCTTCGGGCTGCAGTAGTACAGCGAACCGAGGCACATCGGGCAAGGGCTTGCGAGAATGTAGATCTCGCAGTCGCTCAGGTGCTCGGTGCCGAGCGTGCGGCACGCATCGCGCACCGCGAGGATCTCGGCGTGCGCGGTCGGGTCACTGGTTTGCGCGACGAGGTTCGGGCTTTCCGCGACGATCTCGCCGTCGCGGACGATCACCGTCGCGAACGGGCGGCCACCCTCTTCCACGTTCTTCATCGCGAGATCGATCGTGCGTTTCACAAAATCCATGGCTGCGTCCTCGTTGAAACGGAATGGCGGGAACGCGCGCCGGCCGGCGGCCTACGCACATCGGGCAGGAACCTGCGCGGCACCGCTGCCGCGGCGCCGCGCCGGCGTCAGAACGGCTTGGTCGGCAGGTACTTGCCGTCGAGCGTGATCACCGCGCGCGAACCGCCTTCGGGATCGTCGACCTTCTTCACGTCGAGCCGGAAATTGATCGCGCTGATGATGCCGTCGCCGAACTTCTCGTGGACCAGCGCCTTCAGCGTCGTGCCGTACACCTGCAGCATTTCGTAGAACCGGTAAATGGTCGGGTCGGTCGGCACGCGATCGTCGATGCTGCCGCGCAGCGGGATCATCTGCAGCAGCAGCACCGCATCGTCGTCGAGGCCGAGCTTGTCGGCAACGCTGCGTGCGGCTTGCGCCGGCAGCGCGTGCTGGCCGAGCAGCGCGGCCGTCACGAACGCTTCGCTCAGGCCCGTGCCTTCGGTGAGCTGCGCGAACGACAGGTTCTTGCGCGCCTTCGCGAGCACGATGGTTTCGGCAAGTGCGTGGCGGGCGGTCTGGCTGTGCTGGGACTGGATCATGGCAATTCCTCGTGGTGGGGTGGGAGCAATCCGGATTCAGGCCGCGACGGCGAGCGTCGCGGGCGTGGCGCGGACCTCGGGGTGGTCCGCCAGGGAAACGAACCGGCCGGTCGCGCCGTCGTAGGCGTCGATGCAGCCCGATTCGATGTCGTAGACCCAGCCGTGCAGCGCGAGGCGCCCTTCTTCGAGCGCGAGCCGCACGGCGGGGTGCGTCTTCAGGTTGGCCAGTTGCGCGACGACGTTCTCGCGCACCATCGAGTCGATCCGCTCGCGTTCGCTGCGATGCGGGCGCGCCTCGTTCACGACCCGTGCCGAATCGGCGTAGCGCAGCCAGTGGCCGACGGCCGGCATGTGATCCAGGCACTGGCAGGTGGCGATCGCGGACATCGCGCCGCAATCGGAATGGCCGCAGATCACGACGTCGGTCACGCGCAGCGCGGCCACCGCGTATTCGACCGATGCCGATACGCCGCCCGGCTCGGGGCCGTATGACGGCACGATGTTGCCGGCATTGCGGATCACGAACAGGTCGCCCGGTTCGCGCTGCGTGACGAGTTCGGGCACGAGCCGGCTGTCCGAGCACGAGATGAACAGCGCCCGTGGGTTCTGGCTGCGCGCGAGATCGCGGAACAGTGCGGCGCGCTCCGGATAGGCGTCGCGCTGGAACTTCAGGAAGCCTTCGATGATGTCCTTCATCGTGTGTTCTCCGGTGCAGGTGGAATCGATGAAGGGCAGGTTACGCCGGACTTCCAATAACGTAAAAGACTGATTTATGATCTTCCCGATAAGCAGGACTTATAGGAACCGCCATGCTGCTGCGCCATATCCACTACTTCCTCGCCGTCGCCGAGCACCGCAGCTTCACGCGCGCGGCCGCCGCACTGCACGTGTCGCAGCCCGCGCTGTCCCAGCAGATCCGCCAGCTCGAGGAGACGCTCGGCGCGCAGCTGTTCGACCGCACCGGGCGCGTGACGCGGCTGACCGACGCCGGCGACGTGTATTTCCGCTATGCGCGGCAGGCGCTGCACGATCTCGCGGAAGGCCGGCGCGCGATTCACGACGTGCAGGACCTGAGCCGCGGCTCGCTGCGGATCGCGGTCACGCCGACTTTCACGAGCTATCTCGTCGGGCCGCTCGTCGAGGCGTTTCACGGCCGCTATCCGGACGTGTCGCTGTCGGTGCGCGAGATGTCGCAGGAACGCATCGAGGCGCTGCTCGTCGACGACGAGCTCGATGTCGGCATCGCGTTCGAGGATGTGCAGACGGCGGATATCGAAGCACAAACGCTGCTGGTCGAAACGCTCGCGCTCGTCGTGAACCGCGAGCATGCGCTCGCCGGCAAACGCAAGGCCGGCGTGCGCGCGCTGCATGACGCGCCGCTGGTGCTGCTCACGGCCGAGTTCGCGACACGCGTGCAGATCGACCGCTATTTCCGCGAGCAAGACGTGCGGCCGCGCGTGTTGATGGAAGCGAATTCACTGGGGGCGGTGATCGAGATCGTGCGCCGCACGAACCTGGCGACGCTGCTGCCGGCGACGATCGCGACCGGCCATGACGATCTGGTCGCCATCGCGCTCGATCCGGCCGTCCTGCGGCGCACGGCCGTGCTGCTGCAGCGCAAGGGGGCGTACCGAAGCGCGGCCGCGCGCGCGTTCGTCGAACTGGCGCTGGCGCGGCAGGCGGGGAAACGGGAAAAAAGAAAGTGAACCGCGCCCGGCACGTCTCGAGACGTGCCGGGTCATGAAGGCCGGCTTTGCCCCGGACCGGGGCAAGCCATCGCGTCAGTTGTACCCGAGAATCGCCACCGCCGCGACGTCCGGCCGATCGATCGTATTCCCGACGAGCGACGTCATCGGCTCCTGCAGCACGGCCTGATACGACGTCACGCGCGGCTCGTCCGGCGCGCCCGGCTCACCCGGTGCCGGTTCGTCGAACGCGGCATCGAAACCGCTGTAAAAGCCCGCTTGTGTCTGCGAAAAAGTCATCTCCATTCCTTTCATCGATTGTGTTTTAGATGTTCTAACCAGCCTGCTTCAACGCCGCGGCATGCACCGGCGCGCCGTCATGCGCAGCCTCCGATCGCGCCAGCTGCGCGCGCGTGCGCCGCGTGATGTGAATCACCGCGAACACGACCGGCGCGATCAGCAAGCCTTCCGCCAGTTCCGGATCGACCGGCAGGTTCATCACGTGCAGCGCCTTGAACGCCGCCGTCGCGAGCGACAGCACGTAGTACGAAATGGCGGCCACCGACAGCCCTTCGACCGCGTGCTGCAAATGAAGCTGATTGCGCGCGGTGCGCTCCATGCCCGCCAGCAGGCGCGTCACGTCCTTTTCCTGGGCAAGGTTCACGCGCGTGCGCAGCAGGTCGACCGCCCGCGCGATCCGCGCGGCGATCTGCTCGTGGCGCGCCCAGACGCTGCGGCAGGTTTCCATCGCGGGCGCGAAGCGGCGCTCCATGAATTCGGCGATCGTCGGCATCCCTTCGATGCGCTCCTCGCGCAGCTCGTGGATGCGTGCCAGCACGAGCTTTTCGTACGCCCGCGAGGCGCTGAAACGCGCGCCCGATCCCGACAGCGATTCGACCCGCACCGCGAGATGCGTGAGCTTGACGAGCAGCGCCGTATCGTCGCCGTCCGCGCCGCTCGCGTCCATCCGCTGCATCAATGCGTGCAGCGCCGCGTGGATCTCGTCGAGCTCGCGGCTCATCCGGCGCGCGACGGGCAGCGCGAGCAGCGCCATCATCCGGTACGTTTCGATTTCATACAGGCGCTGCAGCAGCCGGCCGCCCTGCTCCTCGCGGAAATCCTCGTCGACCACGAGAAAGCGCATGAAGCCGTCGTCGCGCACGTGCCAGTCGCAGAACACCTTGCCGCCGCCGAGCACGTTGCTGCCGACGAGCGCGGGCCCGTCGATCCAGCGGCGCAGGTCGCCGCACACGAGCCGCGCGGCGTCGCCCGACAGCAGCTCCATGCGCACCGCGACGAAGCGGATGCCGGCCAGCCGCGCGAACCACGCGGCCGGAATGCCTTCGATCGCGAGATCGTCGAAATAGCCGGTGTCGCGACGTGGCGCGACGAACGTGAAGGTCGAGAATTCGGTGTGGCGTTCCCACTTCAGGTGCCAGCCGCTCGGCGACTGCACCGCGTAGTGCGTCGCGCCTTCGTGCGGCGCGGCGATGCCGGTGTCGCGGCACAGCGCGTGCAGCAGCGTTTCGTGGATGTCGGGCTGGCCGTCCGCGTAGATCGCGTAATGCGTGAGCGACACGGCTTCGGCGAGCCGCAGGAACGGCCGGGCATGCAATTCCGCGGCCAGTGCGGCGCGCAACGGATGGTCCATCATCGAGACACCACGCTTTCCTGTTCAGTGCTGCACGCCGGCTCGGCCGGCCCGAACGCCGCGCCACCCTCGGGTGAAACGTCAGCGTGATCGCACTATGGCAGACACACAGCAACAATAAAAACGCATAATGCTGATCGTTACGTTCAGTTTTCCTTATACCTATGAAGATGCTCGATCACGACGTGCTGGCCACCGTCGTCGCCGTCGCGGAAACCGGCAACATGACCCGCGCCGCCGAGGCCGTGAACCGCTCGCAGTCGGCCGTGAGCATGCAGATCAAGAGCCTGGAAGACGCGATCGGCCGGCCGCTGTTCGTGCGCAAGCCGCGCAGCATCGTGCTGACGCGCGAAGGCGAGGTGCTGCTGGGATTCGCCAGACGAATGCTGGCGCTGCGCGACGAGGCCTGGGCGGCCGTGGTGCGGCCGGAAGTGACCGGCAAGGTCGTGATCGGCGTGCCGGACGACTATGCGTCGTCGCTGCTGCCGTCGGTCCTGAAGAAATTCTCGGCGACCTACCCGAAGGTCGAGATCCAGGTGATGGGGCTGCCGAGCAGCGCACTCGCGCCGCTGATCAAGGACGGCACCGTCGATCTCGTGTGCGGCACGCGCATCAAGGGGCTGTCCGGCGACTTCATCCGCCACGAGCCGATGGCGTGGGCCGCGATGACGAACGGGCCGCGCGTGTGGGAAGAACGGCCGCTGCCGATCGCGGTGTTCATGCCGGGGAGCGTCGCGCGCGAGAACGCGATCCGCAGCCTGGAACGCGCGAAGGTGCCGTACCGCACGTCCTATGAAAGCCCGAGCCTGCTCGGGCTGCTCAGCATGGTCGAGGCCGGCCTGGCCGTCGCGCCGCTCGCGCGCTGCGCGATTCCCGCGCAGCTTTCGATGCTCGGCCGCTCGCACGGGCTGCCCGACCTGCCGCCGCTCGAGCTGATCCTCGCGCGCAGCACCAAGTCGAAGCGGCCGCCGTGCGACTTTCTCGCGGAACAGCTGATGGAAGACCTGCAGCGGCAGACCGGGCAGACCGGCGAAGCCTGATCAGCGCGTCGCGCCGAACCCGGCCGCGCCCAGCGCCGCGTTGACGTTCGCGGCGACCGTATCGACGAGCGCCTCGAGTGTGTCGCCGCGCACGTGCCGGTGTTCCGGCGCGACGTGCTCCTTGCGTTGCCAGCCCCACTGCGCGCCCGCCGCGACCGACAGCGTCGCGCCGAACGCGTTGCCGTGGCGAAGGCCGAAGGTGCTCACGCGCCGCCCGGCCACATAGTCCTGTTCGGGCAAATAAAGCCGGATCTCGACCGCGACCTGGTCGCGGTCGTTGACGCGCGCGGCCGGGCTGACCGTCGACGCGAACGTCTTGCCGATCCGCCAGCTCACGCAGGTTTCCCACGCCGCGAGCGGCCCGCCGGCCGCGTCGACCCGTTCGGTGTCGACCGACCACTGATGCCGGTCGGGCACGACGATCGCCTGGTGCAGCAGCACTTCGGCCACGCGTACCGTCGTCACGAGCTGACGCGCGAGCTGCTGGCCCGACGGCAACGACGCCGTCCGTACGCGGCGGCTCTCCGGCCGCGCGACAGGTACTGCTTCCATGAGGTGCATGACCCCTCCGTATTCAGGATCGGCGCCGCGCACGCGGTGTCGCGCGCGTGTCCGCCGTCGGTCGACGGACAGCACGGCGACCGGCAATCGGGCGGCGCATCGGACCAGCCATCCACGAGCGAGCAATAACCGTTCCCTGCTTCACCGCGCGTTCGGCCCGATGCGCAGGCGGCGCGCGACCGGCCCGATCACCGCATCGGCCTGCTGCGCGATCAGCATGTGCAGCGTGAAATCCAGGTCTTCCGGCGCGATGTCGAAGTGCACGTGAACCACGTCGCGCACGGCGCGCGCGCTGACGACGTACACGCCGAGCGGGGAATGCAGCAGCGCCGCGAGGCGGGCGTGCGCGTGCTCGCCGGAGTCGGCCGTCAGCGTGACGGGCAACTGCAGGCGCGGGCGCGGCGGCGGGAACGGAATGACGTTGTCGGGTGTGCCGGCGCGCAACGGGCGGCCGGCGACATGGAAGGCGGGAACGGGATGAATGAAGGTCATGGAGCGGACGGAAGCCGTCTCGGCTGTTCGACACATCCGCAGCTTAGAAGAGACGACATAAACGTCGTGCAAAAAAACGCTGCGGCAGTGCAAAAAACGGCATAGGGGACACAACACGCCACCGGCCGGCGGCTGACCGCACGATCGTCATGGGTGCGTGGTGGTCGCGCCCCACGGCGCGCGTCGACCTCGCCTGCGCCGCGTTCGCCCGCCGGTTCGTCCCGTTACGCGGCAAACGCCTCGAGCGACGCGCGCCGCCGCTCGTCGACCATCGATTCGATCAGCGACACCAGATCGTCGGTCAGCGGATCGCAGATGCCCGGCGAGCGATGCAGTTCGAGGTCGGCCGCCGGCAGCGACGGAAAGCCGTCCGCCTCGTCGAGCACGCGCCAGTTCCCGGGCAGCGTGCAGCGGTCGATCATCGTCACGGCCGCGCCGTGGTTCACCGCGATCTTGATGCCGGTCGGGCTCTGGCTCGTGTAGACGACGTGAAACGACCGGTCGGCCGTCGCGAGCGCCTGCAGCCCGCGCTGCCGGTAGCAGCACGTTTCCGGGAACAGCGCGAGCGGCACCGACGCATGGCGGTCGAGCGCGAAATCGCGGTGCGCGGCCCACACGACGTCGTGCCGGCCGAGCACCCGCCCGCCCGCGCCGGGCCCGTGCCGCACGACGAGCGCCACGTCGAGCTCGCCGGCCTGCAGCCGGTCGAGCAGTTCGAGCGACATCCGGCAATGCACGTGCAGGCGCGCGCCCGGCCGCATCGCATAGAACGACTTCAGCAGGTCGGGCAGCCACAGCTCCGCGTAGTCCTCGGGCAGCCCGAAGCGCACGACGCCGCGGTCGCTGCTCGCCTGCTTCAGCGCGAGGATCGCGTCGTTCTGCACCTGGATGATCCGGCGCGCATGGATCAGGAAATTCTCGCCGTCGCGCGACAGCTCGAGCCGCCGGCTGTTGCGCATGAACAGGTGCGTGTCGAGCCGCTCCTCGAGCGTGCGGATGCGCAGGCTGATCGTCGATTGCGTGCGATGCAGTTGCCGGGCCGCCGCGGTGAAGCCACCGCTTTCGACGACCGCGACGAATGCCCGGATCAGTTCCGGATCCAGCGAACTGAGCTTCGACCAATCGGGCTTTTGAATGGCAGCCATCGAAATTACTCGCTTTCGAAAAAAGAAGGGAAGACGAAAGATAGGGCTCGGAGTACGCCGATTGTTGTCCGGATGAGCTCGGCCCTCCAACCCCTGCCCGGGTATGACAAACCCGGAGCCGGTACGCGCATGCCCACCCGCCGATCCCGCCCCGCCGGTCGCTACGACCACGGCCGAGGCCCGCCCGGCGGGCATGCGCGGGCCGGCTTCAGGGCTTTCCCGGAGACGACGAAAACTCATGGCCCGATCAGAAAACATCGATTCACCGGCCGCCTCACGGCCCACCAAAATCGCCTCACCCCCACCTCATCGACGAGACACCGCAATGACCGCATCCCAACCCAGGCAGCTTTACATCGGCGAAGGCTTCGAAGGCCCCGGCGTCAACCTCGCGCACATCAACGTGCTGGTCGGCCCGCGCAATGGCCCGGCGGGCCAGGCGTTCGCCACCGCGCTCGCGACGCCGTCGGCCGGCCATGCGCCGTTCGTCGTGATCGCGCAGCCGGGCGTGCCGACCAAGCCGCTCACGCTGTACGTGAACAAGGCGCAGATCGCCAGCGATTTCCACGGCAACGCCACGTGGGGCGCGTCGCAGGCCGGCATCGCGAAGGCCGTGGCCGAAGCGCTCGAGAACGGCACGCTGCCGCCCGAAGCGGAGAACGACTGGGTCGTCGTGTCGGCGAACTGGGTGAACCCGCAGACCGACGATCTCGACGCCGTGTTCGAGAACAACTACCGCGCGTGCCGCAACGCGATCGTCGCGGCAATGGAAGGGCTGCCGCATCGCGACGCGGTGTTCGCCGCCGCCCGCGACGTGTCGAACCCGTTCTACACCCCGAAGAAAAACTGACGACGACAAGCGGCCGACGCGCGACGGACGGCCGCATCTGGAGGAAACATGGAATACGTCCGCCTCGGCCAGTCCGGCCTGAAGGTGTCCCGCCTGTGTCTCGGCACGATGAACATGGGCACCCCCGAATGGAAGCCCTGGATCTTCGACGAAGCGCAGAGCGAGCCGATCGTGCGCCGCGCGCTCGACGCCGGCGTCAACTTCATCGATCTCGCGGATTTCTATTCGACGGGCGTCGGCGAGGAAGTGGTCGGCCGCATCCTGAAGCGCAACGCGCGCCGCGAAGAGCTCGTCGTGACGACCAAGGTCGGCTACGACATGGGCAGCTATCCGAACGCGGGCGGCCATTCGCGCAAGCACGTGCTCGACGGCATCGACGGGTCGTTGAAGCGCCTCGGGATGGATTACGTCGACATCTTCATGCTGCACTTCTTCGACGTGAACACGCCCGTCGAGGAAACGATGAGCACGCTGCACGACATCGTGCGGGCGGGCAAGGCGCGCTATATCGGCGTGTCGACGATGTACACGTGGCAGTTCGCGAAGATCATGCAGGCCTGCGAACGAAACGGCTGGGACAAGCCGATCAACATGCAGCTGCAGCTGAACCTCGCGTATCGCGAGGAAGAGCGCGAGATGGTGCCGTACTGCATCGACCAGGGCGTCGGCGTATCGGTGTTCAGTCCGCTCGCGCGCGGCCTGCTCACCTGCGAGCCGCAATCGACGCGCAACCAGACCGACTTCTTCACCGCGCAGATGTACGGCGATGCGTCATCGCTCGCGATCGCGGCATCCGTCGCGAAGGTCGCGAAGCGCCGCGGCGTGCCGCCCGCGCAGATCGCGCAGGCATGGGTGCTGAGCCGCCCCGGTATCGCGAGCATGCTGGTCGGCGCGGATTCCGTCGCGCAGTTCGACAGCGCGCTCGGCGCACTCGAAACGCAGCTCACCGACGAAGAGCTGCACGAGCTGGAACGCAACTACACGCCGTGCGACCTGATCAACGACTACACGGCCGGCAAGCGCATCGCGCGCGAATCGCGTCCGGCGCAGGGCAGCTTCGCGACGGAATGAAGCACTGATGCACTGAAGCACGAAGCTCCGAGGCACTGAAGGAACGACACACGATGAACGAATTTCTGAGGACCGGCCATTTCATCGGCGGTGAATGGCACGAATCGCATGGCGCGAGCGACGCAACCTATCCGGTGCTGAACCCGGCGACCGGCGAGACGATCGCAAAGGTCGCGAAAGGCGGCGCCGACGACACGCAACGCGCGATCGATGCGGCGGCACACGCATTTCCCGCCTGGCGCGCGCTGACCGCAAAGGAACGCGGCGCCCGCGTGAAGCGCTGGGGCGAGCTGATGCTCGAAAACCGCGACGCGCTCGCCGAGCTGCTGACGCGCGAGCAAGGCAAGCCGCTCGCGGAAGCGCGTGGCGAAGTCGCGTATGCGGCGAGCTTTCTCGAATGGTTCGCGGAAGAAGCGAAGCGCATGTACGGCGACGTGATCCCGAGCCCGAAGCCGAATGCGCAGATCATCGTCACGCGCGAGCCGGTCGGTGTCGTCGCGGCGATCACGCCGTGGAATTTCCCGCTGGCGATGATCACGCGCAAGGCCGGCCCCGCGCTCGCGGCCGGCTGCACGATGGTGCTGAAGCCGTCCGAGGAGACGCCGCTATCGGCGTTCGCGCTCGCGGTGCTCGCCGAGCGCGCGGGCGTGCCGGCCGGCGTGTTCAACGTGGTGTCGGGCGACGCGGTCGCGATCGGCGAAACGCTGACGAGTTCGTCCGTCGTGCGCAAGCTGTCGTTCACGGGCTCGACGCGGGTCGGCAAGCTGCTCGCGAAGCAGTCGGCCGACACGCTGAAGAAGCTGTCGCTCGAACTCGGCGGCAACGCACCGTTCATCGTGTTCGACGATGCCGATCTCGATGCGGCGGTCGAAGGCGCGATCGCATCGAAGTTCCGCAACACGGGCCAGACCTGCGTGTGCGTGAACCGTTTCCTTGTGCAGGACGGCGTGTACGACGCATTCACGCGCAAGCTCGCGGAAGCCGTGCGCAAGCTGCGCGTCGGCAACGCGCTCACGGGTGAAGTCGACCAGGGGCCGCTGATCAACGAAGCGGCGCTCGGCAAGGTCGAGCGGCATGTGGCCGACGCCACCGCGAAGGGCGCGCACGCGCTCACCGGCGGCAAGCGTCACGCGCTCGGCGGCACGTTCTACGAGCCGACCGTGCTGACCGGCATGACGGCCGACATGCTGATCGCCGAAGAGGAAACCTTCGGCCCCGTCGCCGGCTGCTTCCGCTTCGCGACCGAGGAAGAGGCCGTGGCCGCGGCCAACGACACGCCGTTCGGGCTGTCCGCGTACTTCTACACGCGCGACCTCGGCCGTGCGTGGCGCGTGTCGGGTGCGCTGGAGAGCGGGATGGTCGGCGTCAACGACGGGATCATCTCGACCGAAGTCGCGCCGTTCGGCGGCGTCAAGCAATCGGGGCTCGGCCGCGAAGGTTCGAAGTACGGCCTCGACGAGTACGTGGAACTCAAGTACACGCTGATGGCCGGCCTCGGCCGCTGACCCCCGGCCGCTCCCCGCGGTCGACCCGCGCCGCGCGCCGTCCGGCCGCGCGGCGCCCTGCACGGCACACGCGGCGGCGCTCCGCCCGCGCGCGCCGCGGCGTGCCCGATAACAATCCAGGAGGCAGCTTGACTCAAGCCAACGTTCAATCCGGCACCGCACGCGCGTTGCCGCTGTCGCGTGGCGCCGATGCGCCGCACCGCCCCGTCGCGCTCGACGACGTGCCGCTCAACCGCTTCCACGTGAAGATCGCCGGCCTGACGTTCGGCGCGCATTTCACCGAGGGCTACACGCTCGGCACGATCGGCTATGCACTGGCCGCGCTCGGCAGGCAGATGCCGATCGATGCGTTCTGGATGGGGATGATCGGCAGCTCGGCGCTGATCGGCATCTTCTTCGGCAGCCTCGTGTTCGGCTGGCTGTCCGACCGGATGGGCCGGCAGAAGATCTTCCTGACGAGCTTCGTGATCATCACGGCGGCCGCGTTCGCACAATGCTTCGTCACGTCGCCGCTCGAACTGTGCGTGCTGCGCGTGCTGATCGGCTTCGGGATGGGCGGCGACTTCACGGTCGGCCACGCGATCCTCGCCGAATTCTCGCCGCGCAAGCATCGCGGTGCGCTGCTCGGTTCGTTCAGCGTGATCTGGACGATCGGCTATGTCGCCGCGAACGTGCTCGGCCTCGCGTACAGCGACGTCACGCCCGACGCGTGGCGCTGGCTGCTCGCGTCGGCGGCGTTGCCCGCGCTGATCGTGCTGGTGCTGCGGATCGGCACGCCCGAATCGCCGCGCTGGCTGCTCGGCAAGGGCCGGGAGAAGGAAGCACGTGCGATCGTCGCGAAGCATTTCGGGCCGCACGTGATGCTCGATGGTTCGACCGAGCCGCATGCGCACGGCGGCTTCGCGCGGCTGTTCCAGCGTGACCTGGTCCGCCGCACGATGTTCAACTGCGCGTTCTTCGTGTGCCTCGTGATTCCGTATTTCGCGATCTACACGTTCCTGCCGACGATCCTGAAGACGATCGGCCTCGCTGAAGGTTTCGGCGCCGACCTGCTGCTGAACGGCTTCCTGGTGCTGGGCGCGCTGATCGGCATCTGGCTGACGAT
Source organism: Burkholderia sp. AU6039 (assembly GCF_002223365.1). Lineage (NCBI taxonomy): Bacteria > Pseudomonadati > Pseudomonadota > Betaproteobacteria > Burkholderiales > Burkholderiaceae > Burkholderia > Burkholderia sp. AU6039. Next base: position 300,866 of record NZ_NKFK01000005.1, on the reverse strand, counting down.
CCGGCTGTCGCGGCGCGGCTTCCTGATCGGCTCGTTCGCGGTGACGTGCGCGTCGCTCGTCGCGCTGGCGGTGCTGCCGTCGTCGGCGGCCCTCGCGATGATCGTCGCGTTCGCGATCTTCACGCTGACGATGTCGGCGTTCAGCAACCTCGTCGGCGTGTTTCCGCCCGAGTGCTTCCCGACCGAAGTGCGCGCGAGCGGCGTGGGGCTCGCGATCGCGTGCAGCCGGCTCGGTTCGGCGATCGGCACGTTCCTGCTGCCGGTCGGCATCGCCACGCTCGGCTTTCACGCGACGATGTTCGCGTTGGCGGGCGTGCTGCTGGTGGGGATGATCGTGTCGATCGCGTGGGCGCCGGAGACGAAGCACCTGACGCTGGAGGAGGCGTCGGGGCATTGATGAGGGCGGCGGGCTGCGTGGCCGCCTGCTTCATCGCGCTCGATCGAGGCTTTCGTATCGACACGCCGCTGATACGCTGCGGCGATGCTGCGCTCGATTCGAACGAACCCGGCCGTGGCCGGGTTCGTTCATTTGAGACGCGATGCGATGCGCACGTTCGTTCAGAACAGGATCGATGCGTAGTCCCGCGCGCCGTGCAGGACGTGAAGAATGTCGATCCGCGCAGGCGAATCGCCGACGACCCGATAGAAGATCTGGTAGTTGCCGTACGCGCGGTGCCGCACGCCGTGACGCTCGTAGCGCGGCACCAGCGGAAACGCCAGCGGCATCGCGGCCAGGCTCAGGCATTTATCGCGAACCTCCCGCACGAACGTTACGGCGCGTTGCGGGTTGTCGCGTGCAATGTAATCGGCGATCGCTTCGAGTTCGGCAATCGCAAAGTCGGACAGGCGCACGGTCAGGCCTGCCGATCCGCCTGGGCCCGATACTTCGCCTCGAGACGATCGAAGACTTCCGCCGCATCGGCGCCGCGTCCGGTTTCCGCATCGGACAGGCTGCGCGCGATCACCGCGTCCAGCGCGTTCAGCTGTGCCTCGCGATCCTGGATGAGGCGTACACCTTCGCGAAGCACTTCGCTCTTGGATCCGTAGCGGCCTGATTCGACCAGCTTCGCGACGTAAGCCTCCAGTTGCTGCCCGAGTTCCGCACTGATCATGTCGACCTCCCGACCGGATTGAATTCGATCCATCGAGCGTATCGCGCCTATCAACTATTATCAAGAAGAGGGTCTCCCAAAGATCGGCGCGAATGCTTTCGACGTGCCGATCGGGACGGATGAACGGAACCGGACACGCTTCAGGCAGGCTGCTCTGGCGCCGGACCTTCATCCGGTTTTCGTGCGCACTCGTGTAGCCTTACCGGACCCTCACCGTGCGAGCAGCGATCATGATTGAAGACATCGTCACGCCACAACCTGGCCTGAAGGTCTACCCGCCAGACGCCGACGTCTTTGCCGAGCCCCATGCCGCACTCGCGCGCCACCTGCATCCGCTGGTGTCGATCGACCTGTCGACGGTCAATCCGTCGTGGGAGGGCTGGATCCACCTGCTCAGCCCCGTCGAGCCGTACGACGGGCTCGTCGGGCAGGATACGGCCGCATATCACAACGACTATCTGCGCGCGAACTGGATCGGGTTCCGGCTCGACGAGAACAACCGCTACACGCTGCTCGGCGACCCGCGCTACTTCTATCTGGAAAACCCGCCCGGCGCGCACGACGCGGGCTATCGCGCGGAACTGGAGGCGCACTACGCCGAGCAGCAGGCCAGCATCGAAACCGCGCGCAAGCGGTTCGCCGAATACGGCGTGCTCTACTCGTCCAACCAGTACGCGCCGGACGAGCGCGATTTCAGCCGGGAAAAGCCGTGCAACCTGATCGACCAGCTCGGCGGATCGGTCGGCTGGGGCAACTGGTCGGGCGCGTCGGATTTTCCGGTCGACGACCGCAATCCCGACGACATCCGGCCGATCGGCCCGGACGGTGCGCGCTTTCGCTTCGTCGCCCGCGTCACCGGCTGGGAATACCGCGCGATGGGCGCGGACTCGATTCTCCTGTTTTACGAGCCGGCCAGCCGCGTGGCGCTGCTGACGTTCGACTGGTCGTAGGGCGGGCGGGACGGGCGGTCGCGCCGCCTCGTGATTGGCCGTTTGGCGGACTCTGCCCGCCGGATTCGCGCCGATATGCTGGGTGCTTTCCATTCATTGCCGGAAGCCATGCCCGCTCAACCTGTCGATCTCGGTCATGTCCTGCCCTATGAAACGTCGTACTTCGACGATCGGCTCGAGGTCGATCGAAACGATCTCGATATTTCCGCGTTGCTCGGGGTGAGCGGCAACGTCCCCGACGAACTGCTCGTTGCGTTGTGCGGCGCGCCTGCCGGATCGGACATTCAAGCCTATCTCGACAGCACGGACAGGCTGACGTTCGCCGTCACGCATCCGACATTGATCCGATCGGAGAATCGCGTCTCCGTGCTTCAAACCCGGGACTCGTCCGTACTCGAATTGGGATCCATCGATCTTGTCGATAACGCTGTCGCCGGACTCGGTGCAGCGATGCTATGGCGAATCGTTAGAGCGTGCGATAGGTTGAAGATTGCCCGGATCAGCGCGTTCGGGATAGGCGGTCGCAAAGCCGCGCCGGAACCCGGCGGGCCGCGGCTCTCCGGATACTACGCATGGCCCAGGTTCGGTTTCGATGCGCCCATTCCGGATCGGCACGGTGACGAGGCTGCGCTGTTCCAGTATTTCCCCGGATATCCGGTCGGGCTGGCCGACCGGTCGCTTCGGTCGCTACGTGCACTCTACGCAACGCGATTCGGGCGGGACTTCTGGCGCGTCGCCGGGTCGCATCGCTGGATGACATTCGAGGTTGCCCCGCATGCCCATTCAGTGCTGACGCTGCAGCAATACCTGATCGAAAAAGGAATTTACGAATGACCCTAAAGCACCATCCGATCACGGGCTTCCGTTCCGCGAAGCAAATAGCCAGGCGCAGCCGCACGACGAACGAGAATCGCCCCATTCGTCTTTCGGAAATCCGGCTGCTCATCGGCGAACTCGTCGCGAACGCACGCCATCAGGGTCAAGCGCCGGCGGCGCTGACATCTGCCGCCGAATACCCCGCGCAACCGGCCGGCAAGCCGGTATCACCGCCACAAAGAAAAGTCTTCGACGTCGGACCGATCGATCACTCGAAGAGCACGTTGCAGATCATCTCGATGGCCGATGCCGAAGCCCGCTGTCGCCGGGAAACACTCATGCACTTCGGACAGGATCCCGACCTGTAACCCGCGGCAATGGAGCGCAACCGCACGGCTCGCTTCAACGACGATCTAGCCAGTCTTCAGCTCGTAACGATCTTTGACAGACATCCAGGCAGGAAACACGACACGACCGGCGCGGACTGATCCGATTGTTTCCACGGAAAGATCAGCCGCGTCTCAGCAACGAGGCCGCCCTACCCCCTTCTCCCCGCCTGCTCCCGCAACCACGCAGCAAACGCGACCACCGGCTCGACCGCCACACTCTCCGGCTCGACATCAAGCCAATACCCGAACGGCCCGATCGGCTGCACCGGCGACAGCCGCACGAGGCTGCCCTCGCCGATCTCCTCCTCGATCATGTTGAGGTCGACCACCGCGAGCCCCGCGCCCTTGCGCGCCGCGCGGATCGCCTGTTCGAGCGTCGAAAACTCGATGCCGTCGCCGATCCGCGCCGGCGGCACGCCCGCCTGCTCGCACCAGTCGGCCCACAGCGTCAGGCGCTTGCCTTCGTGCAGCACATGCAGCGACGGCAACCGGCCGAGCAGCACGTCGAGCGCATCGCCGCGATAGCGCGGCGCGCCGACGAGCGCATGCCGCTCCATCATCAGCAGCTCCGACTGCATCCCGGCGCGCGCCGCGCGCCCGAAGCGGATGTGGCAATGGCAATCGTCATCCGGCTCCGTGCGGATCGACAGCTCGACGTCGGGCAGCGCCTCCGCGAGCGTACCGAGCCGCGGCGAAAACCACTGCGTCGCGAACGTCGGCGGCAGCGACACCGTCAGCCGCCGTTTCGCCCCCGGCCGCGTGGCGGCGATTTCGCCGACGCCCCGTTCGATCGTGTCGAACGCCTGCCCGATGAACGGCAGCAAGCGCTCGCCGGCATCGGTCAGGCGCACGCCCTTGTGATCGCGCTCGAACAGCCGCGTGCCGAGCGCTTCCTCGAGCAGCCGGATCTGCCGGCTCACCGCCCCTTGCGTCACGCACAGCGAAACCGCCGCGCGGTTGAAGCTCAGGTGACGCGCGGTCTCCTCGAAAAATCGCAATGCGATCAACGATGGCAGGCGTCGCATGATGTGTGTCCCCTTCGTTCGTATCGTTCGTGTCGTTGCCGGCCGGCAGCGCCGGCCCTCCTGCGGGCAGCCTTGTCGCGACAAGGCACGCCAGCCGCAATCCCAAAAACCCCGCGGCCGCCGTCGCCGCCATTCAGCGTCGCCGCGCCCGCGCCACCCGCCTACAATAAGCATCCCGCACCCCACACGACACCGCCCCGTGAGACGCAAGATGCCGGCGCTGAATGCGCTGAAAGCCTTCGAGATGGCCGGCCGCACCGGCAGCTTCACGCGCGCGGCCGAACTGCTCAACGTGACGCAGAGCGCGGTGAGCCGCCAGGTTCGCCAGCTCGAGGGCCAGCTCGGCGAAACCTTGCTCGAGCGCCGCCATCACCAGCTCGAACTGACCGCGGCCGGCCGCGTGCTGCTGCGCGCGCTGCAGCAGTCGTTCGACAAGATCGAGTTGACCGTGCGCAGCCTGCAGGAGAAAACCCACCTGAACCGCCTGCGCGCGAACGTACCGCCCACCTTCGCCGCGCGCTGGCTGATGCCGCGCCTCGGCCGGCTGCGCGACGCGCATCCCGAATTCGAGCTGAGCCTCACGACCCGCATCCACGACAGCCTCGGCGAATCGCGCGTGCTCGACTGCGCGATCCGGTTCGGCGACGGCGAATGGGACGGCTTCGACAACGCGCTGCTGATGCAGGAGCAGCATATCGCCGTCTGCGCGCCCGCGCTGTATGCGCGGCTGCGGCAGGACGGCGCGCCGATCGACCTGAACCGCTTCACGCTGCTGCACGTGCTCGCCACCGACGACCAGCGCTACCTGACCTGGCAGCACTGGCTGAAAGCAGCCGGCATCGCCGACGTCGACACGCGCGGCGGCTACGAGTTCGACCTGCTCGACCATGCGATCCGCGCGGCGATCGACGGTCTCGGCATCACGATCGCCGACCGCCACATGGTCGCGCGCGAACTCGCGACCGGGCAACTGATGCAGGTGCTCAACGTGCACGTCGACGGCCACCAGTCGTACTGGTTCGTCACGCGGCCCGAGCAGACGAACCTGCCGCACATCGTCCAGTTCCGCGACTGGCTGCAGCAGGAAGTGTGGCTCGCGAAGCGCCATCTCGAACCGTCGTCGCCGCTGCCGCAAGTGCCGCTGGCCTAGCACGCGTCCCTCCCCGACCACCCTCCACCAACCGCCGCGGGCGACACCTTACCGGCTTCCACGCCCGTCCGCACTCGGACCAGTCGGAAAATACGACAGCCCTCCGCCCGCTCCCCCACGGGCCCACGCCACGGCAGCCTTGCCGGACGGGCGACTCCAGCCGATTCGCCGAGTAACGTGCGTTTTTCTCATGTTCGACGCGAAAATAAGTCGTTTGTCGTGCGCTAAACGCATGAACAGAATGGCCGCTATCCCGTGCCACGCGTGTCGCCACTCGAAGCGATCCGCCTGCATTCATCGGAGGAGTCACTTCATGCGCACCGAACGCAACTACGTGAACGGCCGTTTCGTCGCCCCGGAAAGCGACACGTTCATCGTCGTCCACAATCCCGCCACCGAAGCGCCGTTCGCGCGCGTGCCGGCCGCGACACCGGCCGACGCGCTCGCCGCCGTCGACGCCGCGGCCGCCGCGCAGAAGGCGTGGCGCACGCTGCCGAGCGCCGAACGCGCCACGTACCTGCACCGCTTCGCCGACGCATTGACCGCACGCGCACCCGAGATCGGCGCGGCGCTCGCGCAGGAATCCGGCAAGAGCGTCGAGGACGCGTCGAACGAAGCCGTCTACGCGGGCCAGATCACGCGCTACCACGCCGAGTGGGCGCGCCGGATCGAGGGCGAGATCATCCCGAGCGACACGCCCGACGAGAACCTGTTCCTGCAGCGCGAGCCGATCGGCGTGGTCGCCTGCCTGATCCCGTTCAACTACCCGGTCTACACGCTGCTGCGCAAGGTCGCGCCCGCGCTGATTGCCGGCAACACCGTGGTCGTGCGGCCGAGCAACCACACGCCGGTGTCCGCGTTCGAGATCGCGAAAGCCGCCGACGATGCGGGCTTCCCGCCGGGCGTCGTCAACATCCTGACGATGGATCACGCGACGGCCGAAGCGCTGTGCACGCATCCGGCCGTCGGCATGATCACGCTGACGGGCAGCGTGAACGCCGGCCGCAAGGTGCTCGACTACTGCAAGGCGAACATCGCGAAGCCGTCGCTCGAACTCGGCGGCAAGACGCCCGCGATCATCGAGCCCGACGCCGACCTCGAACGCGCGGCCGCCGCGCTCGTCGCGTCGAAGACGACGCACTGCGGCCAGCTCTGCACGGCGATCGAACGCGTGTACGTGCACGACAGCGTGCACGACCGCTTCGTCGCGCTGCTGAAGGAGAAGATGGCGGTCGTGCGCATCGGCGACCGTGCGGAAGACCCCACGCGGATGGGTCCGCTCGTCAGCGCATCGGCGCGCGCGCACATCCACGGGATGGTCGAACGCGCGATCGCAGCCGGCGCGACGCTCGAAACCGGCGGTGCGATTCCGGCCGGCCCCGGCTTCTTCTACCCGGCCACGCTGCTCACCGGCGTGCGGCAGGACATGGAGATCGTGCAGGAGGAAACCTTCGGCCCGATCATGCCCGTGCTGCGCTACACGACGATCGACGAAGCGATCGGGTTCGCGAACGACCACCAGTTCGGCCTGTCGTCGGTGCTCTACACCGAGCGCTACCGCACCGCGATGACCGTCGCGAACGCGATCGAAGCCGGCGAGCTGTACGTGAACCGCACGCCGGCCGATCCGTACCAGGGCTTCCACGCCGGCTGGAAGCGCTCTGGCCTCGGCGGCGACGACGGCAAGCACGGGATGCTCGAATTCACGCAGACGCGCCTCGTCGTCATGAAGTACTGACGCCGTCACGCCGACGCACCGTTTCCGGCGCGCGCACTCAAACACCACGCCGCGCGCCGCCCCTGACCCAACCAGAACATAAAAAATCTGCAGGCCTCCGCCTCAAGGATGCCTGATGGAGGAAGACATCATGCCGACCCAACCGTCGACACCCGCCGCATCGCTCGCGTTGCAGGACAAAGCGCTCGACGCCCACGCGTCGCAGCATTCCCGCGCGCAACGCTACCTGCAACTGCTGCTGCTCGTGATCGCCGCGGGCGCGATCTACCCGATGCTGTATCTGCGGCAGGTGTACCAGCCGACGATGCTGCAGTTCTTCCGTATCGACGACGTGCAGCTCGGCTACCTGTATTCGTCGCTCGGCACGATCTTCCTGATCAGCTATTTGCCGAGCGGCTGGCTGGCCGACCGCCTGTCGCCGCGCTGGCTGATCTGCTTCTCGCTGCTCGCCACCGGCGCGCTCGGGCTCGTCTACGCGACCGGGCCGTCGTTCGACCTGCTGGTGCTGATCTTCGGCGGCTGGGGGCTGACCACCGGCCTCACGTTCTGGGCCGCCGTGATCAAGCGCGTGAACATGATCGCGGGCCCCGACGAACAGGGCCGCTTCTTCGGCCTGCTCGACGGCGGCCGCGGCCTCGTCGAGGCACTGCTCGCGACGATCGCGATCACGCTGTTCGCATACGTCACGCAGGCACGCGGCGGCACTGACGCAGCCGGCTTCAAGCTCGTCGTCCACCTGTACGCGTTCTTCTGCATCGCGCTCGGCGTGTTGCTCGCGCTGGTGAAGGATCCGTCGAGCACGGGCGACCGTGCAGCGGCCACGAAGCGCGCCCGGGGCAACGTGCTGACCGACCTGAAGACGCTCGCGGCGATCCCCGAGCTGTGGCTCGTCGCCGCGATCGTGTTCTGCGGCTACCAGGTGTTCTGGGCGACCTACAGCTTCTCCGCGTACCTGCACGAAGGCAACTTCGGGCTCAGCGCGACGGCGGCCGGCTTCATCACGACGCTCAAGCTGTGGATGCGCCCCGTCGGCGGCATCGGCGGCGGCTTCCTCGGCGACCGCGTATCGAAGGTGTCCGTGCTGTTCTGGGCGCTGGTGCTCGCCGCGCTGTCGCTGGTCGGGCTGATCGCCGCACCGGCACACAGCCCGCAGGCGATGCTCGTCGTGCTCGTGCTGTTCATCGGCATCCTCACCTACGCGATCCGCGGCCTGTACTGGTCGCTGCTCGACGACTGCAAGGTGCCGACGCATTGCGCGGGCCTCGCGATCGGCCTGATCTCGGTGCTCGGCTATTCGCCCGACGTGTTCGTGCCGCTGATCAACGGCTACGTGACGCAGACCTACCCGGGCGCGCACGGCTACCAGCTCTATTTCGGCTATATCGCGGCCATCGCGCTCTGCGGCGCGGGCGCCGCCGCATTCCTCAAGTACCGCCTCAATCGCACCCAGGAGTCCGCATGAAGATCGTTTCGCTCGAAACCCATATCGTCGCCGTGCCGCCGCCGCATGTCGGCGGGATGTACTGGATCTTCGTGAAGCTGAAGACGGACGACGGCATCGAAGGCGTCGGCGAGATCTACTCGGCGACGTTCGGCCCGAAGGCAATGGCGCCGATCATCGACGACGTGTTCGAACGCCATCTGCTGAACCGCGATCCGCACCACGTCGAGCGGCTGTTCCGCCAGGCGTATTCGAGCGGCTTCACGCAGCGGCCCGATCTCACGATGATGGGCGTCGTCAGCGGCCTCGAGATGGCGTGCTGGGACATCATCGGCAAGGCTGCGGCCAAGCCCGTGTACGAACTGCTCGGCGGCCGGATCCACGAGCGGCTGCGCTCGTACACGTACCTGTACCCGAAGAACGCGAAGGGCGAATACGACTACGACGATCCCGACCTCGCCGCCGAATGCGCGGCGGAGAACGTGAAGCTCGGCTTCACGGCCGTCAAGTTCGACCCCGCCGGCCCGTACACCGCTTACTCGGGCCATCAGCTGTCGCTCGAAGTGCTCGATCGCTGCGAACTGTTCTGCCGCCGCGTGCGCGAAGCCGTCGGCAACAAGGCCGACCTGCTGTTCGGCACGCACGGGCAGATGGTGCCGTCGTCGGCGATCCGGCTCGCGAAGCGGCTCGAGAAATACGACCCGCTGTGGTTCGAGGAGCCGGTTCCCCCCGGCCAGGAAGAAGCGATCGCGCAAGTCGCGCAGCACACGTCGATTCCGATCGCGACCGGCGAGCGCCTGACGACCAAGTACGAATTCCACAAGCTGCTGCAAGCCGGTGGCGCATCGATCCTGCAACTGAACGTCGCGCGCGTGGGCGGCCTGCTCGAAGCGAAGAAGATCGCGACGCTCGCCGAAGTGCACTACGCGCAGATCGCGCCGCACCTGTACAACGGCCCGGTAGGCGCGGCCGCGAGCATCCAGCTCGCGACCTGCACGCCGAACTTCCTGATCCAGGAAAGCATCATGACGTGGGGCGGCTTCCACGCGGAAGTCGTGAAGACGCCGATCCGCTGGGAAGACGGCTACATCATCCCGTCGAACGAACCGGGCCTCGGTATCGAGCTCGACATGGACGTCGTGAAGCGCCACACGCCGTACACCGGCGAACGGCTTCACCTGCAGATGGGCGAACACCCCGTCGACGTGAAGGATCTCGCCCCCGCGAAGGGCTGAGCGCAAAGGACAGACATGAGCTACGACTACATCATCGTCGGCGCGGGCTCGGCCGGCTGCATCCTCGCGAACCGCCTGAGCGAATCGGGCCGGCACTCGGTGCTGCTGCTGGAAGCCGGCGAGCGCGACGCGTCGTTCTGGTTCAAGGTGCCGGTCGGCTTCACGAAGACCTACTACAACCGCCGCTACAACTGGATGTACTACAGCGAGCCCGAGGCGCAGCTCGCCGACCGCAAGCTGTACTGCCCGCGCGGCAAGGTGGTCGGCGGATCGGGCTCGATCAACGCGATGGTCTACGTGCGCGGCCAGCGCAGCGACTACGACGACTGGGCAAACGCCGGCAACCCGGGCTGGGCGTACGACGACGTGCTGCCGTACTTCCGCAAGCTCGAAACCCACGCGGCCGGCGCGACCGATCCGCAGCATCATGGCTCGACCGGGCCGATCCACATCACGTCGATGAAGGCCGACGTGCATCCGATCGTCCACGAATTCCTGAAGGGCTGCGGGCAACTGAACCTGCCGCGCACCGACGATTTCAACGGCGCGCGGTTCGAAGGCGCGGGCATCTACGACCTGAACACGAAGCACGGCGAGCGCTGCTCCAGCAGCTTCGCGTACCTGCGCCCCGCGCTGGGCCGCGCGAACCTCACGCTGCGCTCGGGCGTGCTCGTGCGGCGCGTGACGTTCGACGGCACGCGTGCGACCGGCGTGGTCATCGCGGGCGAACACGGCGACGAGACGCTCGTCGCCGCGCGCGAGGTGATCCTCGCGGCCGGCGCGGTCGATACGCCGAAGCTGCTGCAACTGTCGGGCGTCGGCGATCCGTCGCTGCTCGCGCGCCGGCGCGTGCCGCTCGTGCATGCGCTGCCGGCGGTCGGCCGCAACCTGCAGGACCACCTGTGCGTGAGCTTCTACTTCAAGGCGAACCGGCCGACGCTGAACGACGAGATGGGCACGCTCATCGGCAAGATGAAGATCGGCTTGCGCTACCTGCTGACGAAGCGCGGCCCGCTCGCGATGAGCGTGAACCAGGCGGGCGGCTTCTTCCGCGGCACGGACGATACGCCGGAGCCGAACCTCCAGCTCTACTTCAACCCGTTGTCGTACCGGATCCCGAAGAGCGATCGCGCGAGCATCAAGCCCGAGCCTTATTCGGGTTTCCTGATCGCGTTCAACCCGTGCCGGCCGACGAGCCGCGGCACGATCGAGATCGCGTCGAACCGCGCGGAAGATGCCGCGAAGATCCACATCAACGCGCTCACCACGCAGAAGGATCTCGACGAAGCCGTGCAGGGCAGCAAGGTGATCCGTGCGCTGATGCGCGCGCCGGCGCTGAAGTCGATGACCGTCGAGGAGATCTCGCCGGGGCCGCAGGTGGATTCCGACGAAGCGATGCTGCAGTACTTCCGCGAGCAGTCGGGCTCGATCTATCACCTGTGCGGCTCGTGCGCGATGGGGCCGGACGCGGCGACGTCGGTGGTCGATGCGTCGTTGCGCGTGCACGGGCTGCAGGCGCTGCGGATCGTCGATGCGTCGGTGTTTCCGAACATCACGTCGGGCAACATCAACGCGCCGACGATGATGGTCGCGGAGAAAGGCGCGGACCTGATCCTGGCGGATGCGCTGCGCGGCGACAGGACGGGCACGCAGGCCGGCGAACGGGAAACCGTCGCACACTGAAATGGTGGCCGCCGTGTTTTCCCGGGTGCCGCGCATGCGGCACGCCGTTTGCTCGCGGGCAAACCGGAAGGAGAACGCCACGACCACTCATCTCGGGCAACCCGGCCGGCCGCGCGGCCTCGTCGGATGGATCGTCGGCCGCATCATGCGCCGCCACAACCGGCCGGACAACGTGTGGACGCTGTCGCTGCTCGCGATCGGCGACGGCGAGCGGGCACTCGAAGTCGGGTTCGGCCCCGGCGATGCGATCAGGCTCGCCGCTGAAGCCGCCCCATCCTGCCGCATCGCCGGGGTCGATCATTCCGCGACCATGCTGGCCGCCGCCAGGCAGCTGAATCGCGCGTTCATCGAGCAAGGCCGCGTACGGCTCTCGCTCGGCTCCGTCGACGCGCTTCCGTTCGCGGACGACGCGTTCGACAAGGTCTTCTCGATCAACTGCATCTACTTCTGGCGCGACCCGGCGCTCGGCCTGGGTGAATTGCGCCGCGTCGTCAGAAACGGGGGCATCGCCGCGCTCACCGTACGCGACATCGAGCGTGCGCCGTACGATGCGTACCGGCCCGACACACTGGCTCGCCTCATGACCGAAGCCGGCTTCGCGTCGGTTGTCATCCATCGCAACGGGATACCGTCGCATCCGCTCGCTTGCGTGCTCGGCACGAAGTAGCGGCCGCACGTCGAAACCGGCGACGCTCGCCGCACGCCGGCGAAGCGCATGCGCGTCCGGCCCGATCACCACCGGCGCAGCGTGCAGCCGCCCTGCAACCGTCTGCGGACAGGAAGCGTCGCGGTCGTTGAACGGCGCGTCGACCCATCCTTCCCTCGCCTGGCCCGTCGCTTCCCGCCCGTCGTCGATTGTTGCCGGTCGAACAACATGATGTGTGCGCTCCCGGTGCTTCCGCCTTTCATCCCCCTGACTACAATCCTTCTCACGCCCGGTTGAAAGGCGAGCGAAGCGAAACGCGCGAAATTCGTGGTCGTGCTCGTGAAACGCACCCTGCAGTGCGACTAACCCCACTTGATGAATAGGACTATTGATGATGAGCGAAACCACCCGCAATGTTCAGCCGGTTATCTCCGACCTCGGCAAGAAAGGTTCAGGCGAACTCGTGCCGTCCCGCTACGCCGTCCGCGTGGGTGACGTCGACGTCGTGCTGATCAGCGACGGCATTCTGCCGCTGCCGACCTCCACCATGTCCACCAACGTGAGCGAAGCGGACCGCAACGCCTGGTTCGACGGCCGTTTCCTCCAACGCGACATGTTCGACTGGGCGCTGAACATCGCGCTCGTGCGCAGCGGCGAACGCCTGATCCTGATCGACTCCGGCGTGGGCGACGGCTTCGAATACTTCACGCGCGCCGGGAAGTCGGTGATGCGTCTGGAATCGGCCGGCATCGATTTGTCGGCGCTCACCGATATCGTGATTACCCATATGCACATGGATCACGTCGGCGGGCTGAATGTCGACGGCGTCAAGGCCAAGCTGCGCCCGGACGTGCGCATTCACGTGTCGGCCGCGGAAGTGGCGTTCTGGAAAAATCCGGACTTCAGCAAGACGGTGATGCCGGAAACGGTGCCGCCGGCCCTGCGCAAGGCGGCCGAGAAGTTCGTGACGCTCTACGGCGAAAACATCGTCCAGTTCGACCAGACCGTGGAAGTCGCCGCAGGCGTGTCGGCGCGCGTGACGGGCGGGCACACGCCCGGGCACTGCGTCGTGGACATCGCATCGAACGGCGAGAAGCTGACGTTCGCGGGCGATGCGATCTTCGAAGTCAACTTCGATCATCCCGAGTGGCAAAACGGCTTCGAGCACGATCCTGAAACGGCTGCCGCCGTGCGTATCGCACTGTTCAATGAAGCCGCCGAGACCGGCGCGCTGCTGGCCGCCGCGCACGTCGCGTTTCCGTCCATCGGCCATATCGCCAGGAACGGCGACGGATTCCGGTTCGTGCCGGTTCTGTGGGATTACTGATTACCGGTCACGGATCGGTGTTCGACGATCGCGACGAGACCGCCGCGTGTCCACGAGACTCGCGGCGGTTTTTCGTGGGCGATCGCGTGTCGTCGCCATGGCGCCGGAAAAAAGCACGCCGCCTGTCGCGGCGTGCCGTCCTTCATGCCCCAGTCAATTCACGCTCGTACGCTTCTCCACGAACCGCCTCACATAATCATCCGCCGGCCGCGACAGGATATCGTCCGGCGTCCCGACCTGCACGAGCGTGCCGTCACGCAGAATCGCGATCCGGTCGCCGATGCGCAGCGCTTCGTCCAGATCGTGCGTGATGAACACGATCGTCTTCGCGAGCGTCGCCTGCAGTTCGAGCAACTGATCCTGCATCTCGGTACGAATCAACGGATCAAGCGCGGAAAACGCCTCGTCCATCAGCAACACGTCGGTATCGGCCGCCAGCGCGCGCGCGAGCCCGACGCGCTGCCGCATCCCGCCCGACAGCTCGTCCGGATAGTGATCGCCATAGCCGTCGAGCCCGACCTTCGTCAGCCAGTTGCGCGCGGCCTCGGCCGCATCGTGCCGCTTCTCGCCGCGCGTGCGCAGCGCATACGCGGCGTTGTCGAGCACGGTCTGGTGCGGCAGCAGCCCGAAGTTCTGGAACACCATGCTGACCTTGAAGCGGCGCAGCTCGCGCAACCCGTGCGCGTCGAGCTTGATCACGTCGCGGCCGTCGATCACGATCTCGCCGGCCGTCGGCTCGATCAGCCGGTTGAAGTGCCGCACGAGCGTCGATTTCCCGGAACCCGACAGCCCCATGATCACGAAGATCTCGCCCGACTCGATGCCGAGGCTCACGTCGTTGAGCCCGACGTTGCAGCCCGTTTCGGCCAGCACCTCGGCCTTGCGCCTGCCCGAGCGCAGCAGGTCGAGCACGCGCGCATGCGCGGCCTGCGGCCCGAACAGCTTGTACACGTGTTTGACGTCGATGGTCGCCATGTCTGTCTCCGTTCCTATGCCCGCGACGACTGCGTCGCCTGATTCGAATCGACGCCCGTCGACTGCGCCTTGCGCGGCAGCCGGTACGGCACGCGCGACGCGCCCTTCTGCCGGCGCTGCTGCGCGAGCCGCCGCCGGGCGCGACGCTCCTGGCCGAAGCCCTGGCTGATCCGGTCGATCACGATCGCGAGAATCACGATCGCGAGGCCCGCCTGCGTCCCCTTGCCGACGTCGAGCGTCTGGATGCCCGCGAGCACGTCCTCGCCGAGCCCGCGCGAGCCGATCATCGACGCGATCACGACCATCGACAGCGCCATCATCGTCGTCTGGTTGATGCCGGCCATGATGCTCGGCCGCGCGAGCGGCAACTGCACGTTGACGAGCAATTGCCAGCGCGTCGTGCCGAATGCGCGCGCGGCTTCCGTCACGTCCGGATCGACCTGGCGGATGCCGAGATCGGTCAGGCGGATCAGCGGCGGCAGCGCATAGATGATCGTCGCGAGGATCGCGGGCACCTTGCCGAGGCCGAACAGCATCAGCACCGGGATCAGGTACACGAAGCTCGGCAATGTCTGCATCACGTCGAGCACCGGCAGCAGCATCCGCCGCAGCCACGCGCTGCGCGACGCGAGGATGCCGACCGGCACGCCGATCGCGACCGACAGCACCGTCGCGACGAGCATCAGCGCGAGCGTCTGCATCAGCTTGTCCCACAGGCCGAAGCAGCCGATCGCGTAAAGCAGCAGCATGAAGAGCGCGCCGAGGCCGATGCGGCGCGTCGCGTTCCACGCGATCGCGCCGACGACCAGCAGCACGAGCCACGGCGGCGCCACGCGCAGCGCGCCTTCGAGCGGCACGAGCAGGTAGCGCAGCACCAGTACGCTGAAGTGATGGAAGCCGTCGCCGTATTGCGCGACGAACGTCTCGAGCGCGCCGTTCACCCAGTCGGCGATCGACAGGTGCAGAAAGAAGCCGTTCATTTGATTCTCCGTCGCGCCGCGAAGGCGCGTGACGGCGGCGGCGGGCGCGGGCCCGCCGCCGCGCGCAGGTTACGCGCCCTTCAGGCTGCCGGCGATCTTCTGCGCGACGTCGGCCGGCACCCACTGCTTCCACATGTCCTGGCGGGTCTTCAGGAACTGCGTGGCCATCGCCGCGCCGTCGATCTTCTTCGTGGTCATCTCGAGGATCGTCTGGTTCAGGAAGTCCATCGGGAAACGCACCTTGCCGAACACGCCGACGAGATCGGGGTTCGCATCGGCGAACGGCTTCGACACGCCGACCGTCAGCCGCGACACCATGTACGACGACGCGCACTGGTGCGTGCTGCTCTCGTCGCGCAACGTCTTCCAGCAGGCTTCGTTATAGGCCGGCATCTTCAGCGCGGTGAACTTGTATTTCGCCATCAGCGCGGCCGGGCCCCAGTAATAGAACACGATCGGCGCGCCGCGCTGGTACGCGGACGCGATCGCCGCGTCGAGCGCCGCGCCGGTGCCCGGGTGGAAGTTCGTGTACGACTGGTCGAGCTTCAGCACGCGCAAGAGGCGCGTGTTCACGCGCTCGCAGTCCCAGCCAGTCGGGCAGTTCAGGAAGCGGCCCTTGTCCGGCTCCTCCTCGTCGGCGAACACCTGCTTGTACTTCGGCAGATCGTCGACCGACACGAGCCCCGGCGCGACCGGCTTGATGTTGCGCGCCGGATCGCCCTTCACCACGTAGTCGGGCACGAACCAGCCTTCCGTCGTGCCGCCCGGCAGCGTGTCGCCGATCAGCTTCACGGCGCCCGACGAGACGGCCTTCGCGGTGATCTCGCTGCGGCCCGTCCACTGCTCGGCCCAGATCTGCAGGTCGTTGCGCGCGAGCGCCGTTTCGGTGGCGGCCGTGCTGCCCGGCACGACGTCCGTCTTGCAGCCGTAGCCCTTCTCCATGATCTGCCGCAGCACTTCGGTCGCGAACGACCCGCTTTCCCACGTGATGCCCGCGAAATGGACCGTCTTGCCGTCGGTGCACGCGCCGCCGGCCGCGTGGGCGGCAGGCGCGGACAGGATCGCCGCGGCGGCGAGAAGGACCGTCTTCAGTCGTCGAATCTGCATGGTGGGTCGTCTCCAAATCGAATCTGTTGTTTGTGCGTCGCGGCATGCGCGGCGACCGGCGAAGCGTGAACGTATCCACGTCCGGTCAGCCTGCATGTTTCCGCCGCCAATTTGTTTAGGGAAACGAGTAATTCCGATGATTGCAATCGGCGGCGTCGATCGATCTTCGGATGCGCTGTCAGGCCCGCCGGACGGGCCTCGCGGCCGATTTTCCGAGCCCGTTCAAGACCCGGCGCGGGCCGCGCCGCCCCCGCGTTCGGCCGTTGCGCGGCCGGCGTTGCAGCGCGGCACGCCACGCCCCGTTTCGACTGTCGAAACGGCCTGTCGCGACCCCATTGGCGAACCCGATCCCATCCATCGAAATTACTCGCTTTCGGTTCCTTGCCGGCTTGGGAAGAATGCGCGGTGTCATCGGAGGAGACACGACCCGACGCTCCCGGTTGCCGCGCCGCCGCGCCATGCGCGACCCGGCGCCGCGCGCGCTGCATCGGGTCGCCCCGGATGACGGGGCGCGCCACGCCGGGCGCGCTCACGACAACCGATACCAGCTGGATATCCCGGAGATCTCAATGAAAAAGACCCTGACGGCGCTCGCCGTAACGGCAACCTTCGCGGCCCCCGTGTTCGCGCAAAGCAGCGTCACGCTGTACGGCGTGATCGACGAAGGCCTGAACTACACGAACAACGTCGGCACCGGCCACGTCTACGAGATGGCGAGCGGCTACGCGCAGGGCAGCCGCTGGGGCCTGAAGGGCAGCGAGGATCTCGGCGGCGGCATGAAGGCGATCTTCCAGCTCGAAAACGGCTTCGACGTGAACAGCGGCCGGCTCAACCAGGGCGGCCGCATGTTCGGCCGCCAGGCCTACGTCGGCCTGAGCCAGGCGCAGTACGGCACGCTGACGTTCGGCCGCCAGTACGACTCCGTCGTCGACTATCTCGCGCCGACCACGGCCAACGGCAACTGGGGCGGCTACCTGCTCGCGCACCCGTTCGACAACGACAACACCGACAACTCGTTCCGCCTCGACAACACGGTGAAGTACGCGAGCCCGAACTTCGGCGGCTTCCAGTTCGGCGGCGCATACAGCTTCAGCAACAGCACGAGCTTCTCGGACAACCGCGCGTACAGCTTCGGCGCGCAGTACCAGAACAACGGCCTGCTGATCGGCGCCGCGTACCTGCAGGCGAACCATCCGGGCAACGGCTCGGCCGGCGCGATCACCGCGAACGACGCGAGCTACATCGCCGAGCGCATGCGCGTGTTCGGCGCGGGCATCAACTACACGTTCGGCCAGGCGACGGTCGGCTTCGCGTACACGAACTCGAACTACAAGAACCCGACCGGCAACGGCTACCTCGGCACGCCGGGCGCGATCATCGCCCCGGGCGCGACGGTCAGCGCGATCAAGTACCAGAACTTCGAGGTGAACGGCTCGTACCAGATCACGCCGGCGTTCATGGTCGGGGCGCAGTACGTGCTGTCGCTCGAGAAGTACGACGCATCGACCGGCAACGCGAAGCCGAAGATCCATTCGGCCGGGCTGATGGCCGACTACAACCTGTCGAAGCGCACCGACGTGTACGTGCAGGCCGCGTACCAGCACATCGCCGGCGACAAGACGAACTCGATCCTCGACAACGCGTTCATCCCCGGTACCGACGCGCCGTCGTCGACGTCGAACCAGGTGGCCGTGCGCGTCGCGCTGCGCCACAAGTTCTGATGTAACGCGGTTCTCCGTTCTTCACGCGACACCCGCGCGGGTCTGCCCGAGGTGTCTTTGCCCGCCCGCAAGCGCAAGCCTGCCGGCGGGTTTTTTCATGGGCGCCGTCACGCGTGACCCGCCGATGTTGCCGGAATCGGCAAAAAGCGCCCGCTCGTCCCGTCAACCGTGACAGGTCAACGAACAACCATCCGCCGATACACTGTGGACCTCCGCGACGGCCGCCATCCCCACGATCCCCGATGCCGGCCGCCGCCTTCCTTGCGCACGGCCCGCCGCTATCCGCCCGCACCGCGCGCTTGCCGCCCATCCCCGAGGAGTGTCACTTGAAGCACTGGCGCCGCGCGCTGTTCACCTTCGCCGCCGGCCTCCTGGCCGCCGCGACTTCCGATGCCCGCCCGATCTGCACCGTCGTCGCCGACGCCGCCACCGGCCAGATGCTCGTGCAGCAAGGCGACTGCGCGACCCGCGTGACGCCGGCGTCGACGTTCAAGGTCGCCATCAGCCTGATGGGCTTCGATGCGGGCGTCCTGAAGGACGCACACACCCCGACGCTCGACTTCCACGCCGGCTACCCCGATTGGGGCGGCGCACCGTGGCGCGAGCCGACCGACCCGGCGCGCTGGATGAAGCTGTCGATCTTCTGGTACTCGCAGCAAGTCACGCAGGCGCTCGGGCAGGCGCGCTTCCAGCAGTACACGACCGCCTTCGGCTACGGCAACGAAGACGCGACCAGTCCAGCGGGCGAACTGAACGGTGTGATGGGCGCATGGGTCAACGCGTCGCTGCGCATCTCGCCGCTCGAGCAGGTCGCCTTCATGCGCAAGATCGCGAACCGGACGCTGCCCGTCAGCGCGCACGCGTACGACATGACCGAGCGCATCACGCTGATCGACACGCGGCCCGACGGCTGGATCGTGCATGGCAAGACGGGCACCGGATCGCCGGGGCGCAAGTACGATGCGTCGCACGCGTACGGCTGGTTCGTCGGCTGGGCGGCCAAGGGGCCGCGCAAGGTCGCGTTCGCGTACCTGATCCAGGACGACGAGCGGCAGACGCCGAACGCCGGCCTGCGCGCACGCGATACGTTCCTGGCGACGCTGCCGGCCCTCGCCGAACCGGGCAGGCCGCAATGAGCACCGGCCCGCGCAACGCGCGGATCGACCTGCTGCGCGGCGTGTCGATCGTGCTCGTCCTGCTGCATCACTTCAATATCCCCTACTCGCTGCGCGACACGTCGCTCGCACGCGTATTCCGCTGGGATGCCGTGCATGCGATCGCGCGCAACGGCAACTACGGCGTGACGATGTTCTTCGTGATCTCCGGCTACCTGATCACGTCGAATGCGCGCCGCCGCTGGGGCAGCCTCGGCGCGGTCGACGTGCGTGCGTTCTACGTGTCGCGACTCGCGCGCATCGTCCCGTGCCTGGTCCTGCTGCTCGCGCTCGTCAACGGCCTCGCGGCGGCCGGCGTGCCGATCTTCCAGAACCATGCGCCGGAGGGCATCGCCGTGTCGTTCTGGCTCGTGAACCTCGCGTCGCTGACGTTCTGGATGAACGTGCTGATCGGCGCGTACGGGTGGGTCAACTACGCGCTCGGCGTGCTGTGGTCGCTGTCGGTCGAAGAGGTGTTCTACCTGTCGTTTCCGCTGCTGTGCATCGCGTTGCGCCGCGATGCGCGGCTCGTCGCGTTCTGGGTGGCCATCGCCGCGATCGGGCCCGTGTACCGCTTCACGCATGCCGGTGATGAAGGCGGGTTCCTCTACGCGTACTTCGCGTCGTTCGACGGGATCGCGATCGGCTGCTGCACCGCGCTGCTGGCCGAGCGCGTGAACGGGCGGCGGCTGGCCGCGCCGCTCGTGCAGTGGCTCGTCGCAGCGGCGATGGCCACGCTTTATCTGGCGTGGCCGATCGCTGAAAGCCATGTCGCCGGCGTCACCGCGATGGCGCTCGGCACGGCCGTGCTGCTGATCGGCGCGCACGTCAACGGCGAGCGCGTGCACGGCCGCCTGCTCGCACCGCTGGGCCGGGCCGGCAAGCTGAGCTACGAGCTGTACCTGTTCCACCTGATCGTGCTCGGCGGGCTGCGCACGGTATGGCCGCCGTCGGCCACGCACGGCGACACGAAGCTGCTGTTGCTGATTGCATATCTGGTGTTGTCGGCGGCACTGAGCGCGGCGATCGCGCGCGGCTATGCGACACCGCTCGACCGTTTCATCAAGCGCGTCGCGTCGCGGCCTTCAACGCGCGTGCCGGACGGCGCGCGCTTCTAGCGTGTCATCGGCCATCGCTGCCGGGTCGCCGGGAGAAAAAAATCGGCCAGGGCCCGGCCGCATCGCTTGACGATACCGGCCGGCCTGACCGCAAGCCCCGCGTACAGACGGTCGACCTCGTCGATCAGTCGAGATAATCCGCGTATTCCTTGCGCGTATAGCTGGCGAGCGCCTGCCACGGCAACGTCTCGCGCCGCGCGGCCGCCGCCGGTGTCAGCGTCAGCTTGCGCACCACGCGGCCGTCGGCGCTCCGGTACTCGACCGACAGCGGCGCCTGCAGCGTCTCGCTCCACAGGATCCGGTTCACGCCGCGCGCGCCGGGCGTGTCGACCGCCTGCTCGTACCAGCGGGTGCCGGGTACGTCGCCGCGCTTCGCCGCCGCGAGCCGCTTCAACTGCGACGGCGGCGTGACGTAGTACGCGTTGTCCCACGAGCCGTCGAAGCCCGTGGTTTCGTACTCGGCCGGCGGCACGCTGACGACCGTCCGGTTCGCCGCGTCCACGTACTCGATGCGCGCCGTCTTGCCGTCGTACGTCACGTGCCGTGCGGCTGCCTGGAAGTTGAAGTGCTTGTGGCCCGCGTGGGCGGCGGCCGGCTGCATGCCGGCGCGAACGCCCGCGTCGTGGTCATGGTCGTGATCGTGATCGTTACGGTGACCACCCGCCGCCGCGACGGGCAGCACGCGTTCGACCCACACGTGCCCGTCACGGCGCACCATCCGTTCGCGATACATCGTCGTGCGCGTCACGCCGTCGGCCGACACCGTGCGGCTCTCGTGCAGCAGCACGGCGTCGAGATCGGCCGCTGCAACGGCTGGCAGCGCAACCCACCCGCAGGCGAGCACGCAGAGAAGCTGACGTTTCATCGGGCGTTCCCGTTCCTCATGCAGTCAACGGATTCAGAAACCGAACGCCGAGCGCACGAGACCGAACACCTTCGTGTTGTCGATCGTGCCCTTGAACGCCTTCGCGTCCGCGCCATCGGCGAACAGCATCACGTCGCCGCCGCCGTGCGTCTCCGAGCCCGCGCTGCCCATCCGTACACCGACTTCCTGCAGATACGCCTCGTTCGTCGCGGTGGCCGAATCGACCGACGCGCGCACGTTCGGCCGGTTCGCGCCGTTGCCGAACACGAGCGTCGTGTAGGTGTTGCCGTCGGCGTCCTTGCTCGGCTGGCCGTCGCGATAGTTGCGGCTGATGTCGAGAATCGGGTTGCCGCGCTTCGAATAGCCGTTGATCGTCATCGTGTGGTCGTGGTCGGCCGTCACGACGATCAGCGTGTTCGACAGGTCGACCTTCGACAGCGCGACGCGGATCGCTTCGTCGAACGCCGCCGTGTCCTCCAGCGCACGCTTCGCGTTGGTGCCGTGCAGCGCGTGATCGATCCGGCCGCCCTCGACCATCAGGAAATAGCCGTTCGAATTCTTCGACAGCACGTCGATCGCCTTCGACGTCATCTCGGCAAGGCTCGGCTGCGTCGGCCCTTCGCCCTTGCCCGCGACGCGGTCGAGTTCGTACTCGAGGTGGCTCGTCGAACTGAAGAGACCGACCAGCTTGCCGTTGCCGGCCTGCGCGAGCTGATCGCGGGTCGCGACGACCGTGTAGCCCTTCGCCTTCATCTCGCCCAGCAGGTTGCGCCCGTCCGCGCGGCCGCGCTTGTTCGCCACCGGATCGAACGGCGTCCAGTGGTTGCGGCCGCCGCCCATCAGCACGTCGACGCCGTCGCCGAGCGCCGCGTTGTAGCCTGCCCCGCCCGGCGCCGCCTGCGCGGCGATGTCGTACTGCGCGTCGCGATGGCAGATGTGCGAATAGGTCGCGGCGGGCGTCGCGTGCGTGAGTTCGGTCGTCGTGATCGCACCCACCGCCTTGCCGCGCGCCTTCGCGAGTTCCAGCAGTGTCGCGACCGGCTGGCCGTTGCCCGGCGCGCAGTTGTTGACGGTCTTGTTGCCGTTGGCGTCGCTGCCCGGCGCGACCGCGCGCGTGTCCGACGACATCGACAGCACTTCGTTGTTCATCTTCACGCCGGTCATGTACGCGGCCATCGACGGTGCGCTGTCGGTCGTCTGCGCGTCGTTCGAGAAGGTCTTGACGCGCGCGGTGCGGGCCAGCTTCTCCATCGTCAGTTGTCCCGACTCACCGACCTTGTAGATCCGGCTCGCCGTCACGGTCGTCGGCCCCATGCCGTCGCCGAGAAAGAAAATCACGTTCTTCGCCTGGCCGGCGGCGTGCGCCGCGCCGCACGCGAAACCCGCGACGGCCAGCGCCGCCGCGATGCACTTGATGGTCGACATCCTGTATTCCCCTGTACCCGTATGGTCGGCGCTCACAGCTGCACCGCGTTGCGCACCAGCTCGAAGACCTTGTTGTTCTCGATCACGCCGTGGAACGCATCCGCGCCGCGGCCGATCGCCCCGAGGAACACATCGGTGCCGCCGTGCGTCTCGCTGCCCTTGTCCATGCGCACGACCGCCTCCTGGCGATAGTCGTCGGCGCCCGTCACCGCGTCGGTGAGCGTGGTGCCCGCGCGGCTGCCCTGCACGCGGTTCTCGCCGTTGCCGAAGCCGATGATCGTGTACGGCGCGCCGTCCGCATCCTTCGCGACCGCGCCGCTCTGGTAGCTGCGCAGCACGCCGAGCACGCCGGGCTTGCCCGCCTCGGTCTTGCCCGTGCGCGCCGCATAGCCGTTCAGCACCAGCGTGTGATCGTGATCGGCCGTGACGACGATCAGCGTGTTCTTCAGGTCGGGATCGGTCTTGCGCACCTTGTCGATCGTGGCCTTGATCGCGTTGTCGAACGCGACCGTGTCCTGCAGCGCGCGCTTCGCATTGGTGTCGTGCAGCGCGTGGTCGATCCGTCCGCCTTCGACCATCAGGAAATAGCCGTTCGGGTTCTTCTGCAGCACGTCGAGCGCGCGCGTCGCCATGTCGGCGAGGCTCGGCTCCTTGGTTGCACCGCGATCGAGGTCGTAGCTCATGTGGCTCGACGCGAACAGGCCGACCAGCTTGCCGCCCTTCGTCGCGTCGGCGGCCAGCAGGTCGTCGCGGTTCTGCGCGACCGCATAGCCCTTCGCCTTCAGCTCGTTGACCAGGTTGCGGCCGTCGGTGCGCTTGCCGCCGCCGTCTTTCGGCACGAAGAATTGCGTGCCGCCGCCGAGCACGACGTCGACGCCGTCGCCCAGCGCGCCGTTGTAGCCCGCACCGCCCGGCACGAGCTGCGCGGCGATGTCGTTCTCGGCGTCGCGATGGCACACGTGCGCATACGTCGCCGCGGGCGTGGCGTGCGTGACGCGCGTGGTCGTCACGACACCGGTGGCCAGCCCCTGCGCCTTCGCGATCTCGAGCAGCGTCGCAGCCGATTTGCCGTTGTTCGCGCCGCAGTTGCCGGTGAGGCTCGCGGTCGGCTCGATCGCCTTCGTGTCGGGCGACATCGAGATCACTTCGTTGTTGGTCTTGACGCCGGTCATGTACGCCGACATCGACGGTGCGCTGTCCGTCACCTGCGCATCGTTGGAATAGGTCTTCACGAACGCGGTTTCGGGCAGCGTGTCGATCGTGAGCGCGCCGTCTTCACCGACCGCGTAGATGCGCGCGGCCGTCAGCGTCGTGATCCCCATGCCGTCGCCGAGGAAAAAGATCACGTTGCGCGCGGCCGCCTGCACGGGGCCGGGCGCCGTGCTGGTCGGGCCGTCGTCGCTGCCGCATCCGGCCAGTGCAAAGGCGCCCGCGCACAGCAGCGCCGCCAGTTTGATTCGATTCATGTTGCCCGCTCCCCCCGCCATTGATGCTTTCGAAATGAAAGGCGATGGTAGGAACCTGATGTGACGGCAATATGAATGGAAATTGGAAGGATTAGAAGGATTTATGAAAGGCGAGAGCGAGGCGCCACGATCGAGCGCCCCTTGTGAGGCGACGTCATTCCGCGTGTTCGGCGGCGACGCTGCGCACGGTCACGATGCGCGCGGGCGGTATGTTTGCCCACACGATTCGGCTGTCGCAGGCAACAAATGCCGAGTCGCCGAGCGGATGACGGCCGGGCGGCCGCAGGTCGTACGTGAACTGGATCATCACACCGTCGGCCGACAGCACGCGATGGCACTGGTCGATGATGGCCGCCACGTCCTGGCGCGGCAGCGTGCGCAGCGGCAGGCACGACACGATCGCGTCGACGCGTGCATCGGTCGGCAGCAGCCGCTCGAGCTGCCGCGCATCGCCCGACACGATCGTGATGCCCGGAAAGCGTCGCCGCAGATGCTGGACGAACGCCGGCGATCGCTCGACCACGACGAGCCGCCGCGGCGCGACACCGCGTTCGAGCAACGCCGCCGTGATCGCGCCGGTGCCGCCGCCGAGTTCGACGACCAGCCCGTCGCCGTCCGGCACCGCATCGGCCATTTCGCGCGCCAGCTGCCGCGAACTCGGGCACAACGCGCCCACCGCGGCCGGACGGCCGACCCACTCGCGCACGAACAGTGCCGAGACACGCCACGCGTTCGGCCACATCATGCGCAGGCCTCCAGCGGTTGCACCGTCGGCCGCGACGTGCCGATGGCTTCGTGGAACAGGGCTACGGCGACACGGGGGTTGGGCATGCGCATCCTCCTGGACGAAGCGGTCCGTCGCAGGAAGCGCGACGTTCAAATCGATTCTAGGAAACGCAAACTTAAGACGACGTGAAGATTGTCCCTGATTCCGCTGATCAATTCGCGCCAGATCGGCCGGCGTGTGTCCGTTCAGCGGTCGATGCGCGGCTGGAAATGCGCGGGACAGCGAGCGCCGACGATTCTGCTCTGCTGCAGTGCGGTATCGATCGCGGCGAGATCGTCGACCGTCAGCATGCCCGTTCGCTCAGCGCGTCGCGCGCATCAGGATGTTCGCGAACGGCAGGCCTTCGTCGTCCTCGTCGCGCCGCGAAATTTCGTCGAAGCCGAGCCGTGCATAGAACGCGCGGGCATCGCGATTGTCGGCATACACCTCCAGATCGAGCGTGCCCTTGAGCGCGAGCGCATGCTCGACCAGCGCGCGGCCGATCCCGTGGCCGTGCAACGCCGGCGCGACGAACAATCCGCCGATTGAACCATCGAGCAGACCGATGAAGCCGACCGGTTCACCGGCCCGGCACGCGACCCAGGTTTCCGCCTCGGGTAGATATACCGCTTCGATCAGCGTGCGCTGCTCGCGCAGCCGCGCCTCGCCGAGAAACGGATGCGCGAGCAGCGATGCGTCGAACCAGATGGCCGACAGCGTGTGCAGGTCGGATGCCTCGTAGGCGCGAATCTCGATTGCCATGTTCTTGTGTTGTTCAACGCGTAGCGCACCGACGAACGTACCCCGGCACGTTCATCGATGCGTTACGCCGCGCGCGCTGCCCGCTGCATCGCGCGCGGCACCGCATTACCGCAGGTTGGTTCTCGCCAGCTCGACGATCTCGTCGCCGCGACCGCTGAGGATCGCGCGCAGCATGAACAGGCTGAAGCCCTTCGCATGCGCGAGTTCGATCTTCGGCGGCATCGCGAGCTCGTACTTCGACGTGACCACGTCGACGACCGCCGGCCCGTCATGCGCGAACGCCATGCGCAGCGCTTCCTCGACGTTCTCCGAATGTTCGACGCGCACGCTGAAGATGCCCGCGCCCTTCGCGATCGCCGCGAAGTCGGTCGGGCTCAGGTCGACGTTCGTGTCGAGATAGCCGGCCGCCTTCAGCTCCATCGACACGAAGCCGAGCAGGCTGTTGTTGTACACGACGATCTTGATCGGCAGCTTGAGCTGGCGTGCGGTCAGCAGATCGCCGAGCAGCATCGACAGCCCGCCGTCGCCCGACAACGACACCACCTGCCGCCCCGGATGCGCACCCTGCGCGCCGAGCGCCTGCGGCATCGCATTCGCCATCGAGCCGTGATTGAATGAGCCGTGTAGTTGCCGCTTGCCGTTCATCGTCAGGTAGCGCGCGGCCCACAGCGTCGGCGTGCCGACGTCGGCCGTGAAGATCGCGTCTTCCGCCGCGACTTCGTCGACGATCTTCGTCAGGTATTGCGGGTGAATCGCGCGGCCCGGCGGCTCGGCCACCGCGAGATCGTCGAGCCCCTTGCGCGCCGCCGCGTAGTGCTTCAGCGCGTTCTCGAGGAAACGCCGCTGCGTCTTGCGCGTCAAGCGCGGCAGCAGCGCCGCGATCGTTTCCTTCACGGTGCCGACGAGGCCGAGCGCGAGCGGCGCGCGATGGCCGAGTTGCGAGCCCTTCCAGTCGATCTGCGCAATCTTCGCGTTCGACGGATAGAACGGCCGGTACGGGAAATCCGTGCCGAGCATCAGCAGCGTGTCGCACGATTCCATCGCGTGATAGCCCGAGCTGAAGCCGATCAGCCCCGTCATCCCGACGTCGAACGGGTTATCCCATTCGACGAACTGCTTGCCGCGCAGCGCATGCACGACCGGCGCGCCGAGCGTGTCGGCCAGCGCGACCACCTCGTCGTGCGCGCCTTGCGTGCCGCTACCGCACAGCAGCGTGACCGCGTCGGACGCATTGAGCAGCGCCGCGAGCCGGTCGAGATCGGCATCGGCCGGCAGGATCGACGGCGGCGCCGCTTCGCTCCACGCCGGCGCCTCTTCCGGGCCGTCGCCGAGCGCGATGTCGCCCGGCAGCACGATCACGGCAACGCCGCGCTCGTCGATCGCGGTGCGCATCGCGCGGGCGAGCACGCGCGGGAACTGCGACGCGTTCGTCACGAGCTCCGCGAAGTGGCTGCATTCGCGGAACAGCTCCTGCGGATGGGTTTCCTGGAAGTAGCCGAGGCCGATCTCGGTCGACGGAATGTGCGCGGCGATCGCGAGCACCGGCTGGTGATTGCGGTGGCAGTCGTACAGCCCGTTGATCAGGTGCAGGTTGCCGGGGCCGCAGCTGCCCGCGCACACCGCGAGCCGCCCGGTCGACGCGGCATCAGCGCCGGCCGCGAACGCGGCGCTTTCCTCGTGCCGCGTATGCATCCAGCGGATCGAGCCGATCTGGCTCAGGCTGAACGACAGGCCGTTCAGGCTGTCGCCCGTCACGCCCCAGATGCGCTCGACGCCGGCTGCCGCCAGCGTCTTCGCCAGATATTCCGCCATCGTCTGTTTTGCCATGCTGTCCTCGCTCGTTGATGGGTCGTCACACGAATGAATCGGCTGCGGTGCCCGCCTTCGCCACCGAACGCGACGAGCATACGCGATCGCTTCGCACCGCGTCGTGAAGGTGCGACGCGCCGGCGCGCGGGTCGTTCGGTCCCTTTCGGCGGTGTCGGGCGACTGTCGCCGTTTCGTCGGCAAATGGACGAGCCGACGGGGATGCCAGGCGCCAGTCCAGCGCGCATTCGTGGAACACGCGTGCCTACAACGGCAGCGCATGCGTCGACAGAATCTCCTTGAGCACCATGAACGAGCGCACCTGCCGCACCCCCGGCAGATACAGCAGCTGTTCGGCGTGCAGCCGGTTGAAGCTGTCGTTGTCTCGTGTGCGCACCAGCATGAAGTAGTCGAATTCGCCGGTCACGACGTGACACTCGACGCACCCCGACACTTTCTGCGCGGCCTTCTCGAACGCGGCGAACGCTTCGGGCGTCGAGCGATCCAGCACGAAACCGATCACGACCAGCATCCCCGCACCGAGCGGCTTCGGGTCGAGCAGCGCGACGATGCCGCGGATCAGCCCCATTTCCTTCAACCGCTCGACGCGCCGCAGGCACGCCGGCGCGCTCAGCTTCACCTTCGCCGCGAGGCTCACGTTGGAGATCGACGCGTCCTGCTGCAGTTGGCGAAGGATCGCGCGGTCGATCCGGTCGAGCGCCGGAGCGATGTCAGCGGGCGATGCGCTGTCTCGATCTAATTTCATTGCGTCATCCTCCTTCTTCACGAATCGAAATTGCTTATCGCGTTCTCATATCGTCGATAACGTAGGCCGTCGCAATTGATTTCGCAAGCTCATTTCTCGCGCTTCTGCCTAACATTTTTCTGGTCGGAACACGGCCTCCCGGCCGCGCCCGCACGATTCCGTTTCCCGCCCTGTCCACCGCTTTCCGGAGCCCGCCGATGAACCTGCAACGTTTCCCCCGTTATCCGCTCACGTTCGGCCCGACACCGATCCAGCCGCTCAAGCGCCTGAGCGAACACCTCGGCGGCAAGGTCGAGCTGTATGCAAAGCGCGAGGACTGCAACAGCGGCCTCGCGTTCGGCGGCAACAAGACACGCAAGCTCGAATACCTCGTCCCGGATGTGCTCGCGCAGGGCGCGGATACGCTCGTGTCGATCGGCGGCGTGCAGTCGAACCAGACGCGCCAGGTCGCAGCCGTCGCCGCGCATCTCGGGATGAAATGCGTGCTCGTGCAGGAGCACTGGGTCAACTATGAAGATCCGGTGTACGACCGGGTCGGCAACATCCAGCTGTCGCGCATGATGGGCGCGGACGTGCGGCTCGTGTCCGACGGCTTCGACATCGGCATCCGCCGCAGCTGGGAAGAAGCGATGGAGCGCGTGCGACAGGCGGGCGGCAAGCCTTACCCGATTCCGGCCGGCTGCTCGGAGCACCCGCTCGGCGGGCTCGGCTTCGTCGGCTTCGCGGAAGAAGTGCGGGCGCAGGAGGCGCAACTCGGCTTCAAGTTCGACTACATCGTCGTGTGCTCGGTGACGGGCAGCACGCAGGCGGGGATGGTTGTCGGCTTCGCGGCCGACGGGCGCGCCGACCGCGTGATCGGGATCGACGCGTCGGCCACGCCCGAGCGCACGCACGAGCAGATCACGCGTATCGCGCGGCACACCGCCGAACTCGTCGATCTGGGCCGGCCGATCACTGAAGCGGACGTGGTGCTCGACACGCGCTACGCCGGCCCCGAATACGGGCTGCCGAACGATGGCACGCTCGAGGCGATTCGACTGTGTGCGCGGCTAGAGGGCATGTTGACTGATCCGGTATACGAAGGGAAGTCGATGCACGGGATGATCGACAAGGTACGGCGTGGGGAATTCGAGCCGGGGTCGAAGGTGCTGTATGCGCATCTCGGCGGCGTGCCGGCGTTGAGCGCGTATAGCGAGATTTTCCGGAACGGGTGACGGGCACCGGAGGAGCGATGCCGGATCGGCAGGGGCAAATCATGCCTCTGCCGACCTCGGGAAACCCGACGCATCGTCAGTCGTTCAACCCAGCCACGGTACGAATGAAACCGGTAAATACGCGACGGTACCGCTCCGCACGCCGATAACACGCTTCGCCGACGCCATCGCTCGACGCCCCCATCAGCGCATGAACCGCAGCCACGCAATCATCCGGGGCCGGCATTGGATCGCGCGGCCCCGGCAATCGACGGTCGTCCAGAAAATCCGCGCATTTGCGCTGATAGCAGAACAGCAATACCGGTACGCCGTAAACGTGCCCCGAAATCGCCCCATGCAACTTTGATGTCACGATGCACGACGCCGATGCAAGGACGTCGATGATCGACTCGATCGAATCGGCAAAGCGGACGTCATCGAATTGCATCGTCTGCGGCGTGTAGCGCTGGCGTATCGCGTCGGCCACCCGCGCACTGTCATCATCCAGCGCGACGAAGCGCACACGGTCGAAACGACCGCTCCGATCAGCGTCGCGCAAGATAGCCACCGCATGCTCGACATACCCTATCAGATGCACGGCAACGATCAGCGTGCGCGACTCGCCGACGCACGAAGGCCGGTAGAGCGCCGGCAACGCGAACGCAAGGTCGCCAAGCAGCACCGCAGGATGCCTGACCACGGAATCGCGTAGTTCCTTCAGCGATGCCGCGTCGCGCACTGCAAGCGCGTCGAGCCGCGCCGCGAGGTCGAGAAACTGCCGGCGCCGCCCGCTGTCTTCGAACGGCCCCAGCGAGACACCAAGCGCAGCGACCGGCTTGCGCAACAGCGCTCCTCCGAAGACGATCAGGCGCGCGAATGCCAGCGACGCATGCGCGCCGAACAACGAGCCGCCGCCGAATGCCGCGACATCTGCCCGCACCATGGCCGCACAATACGTCGCGAAGCGCGCAATCGTTCCGATCAGGCCACCGTGCCCGAAGTAGCGCGAAAACGAACTCCATCGCCATGCCGCGCTTAGTTCGGGCTGAACCGGTGCGCCGACGAGCATCGGTTGTACGCCGCCCGCGCGCTCGGCCATCCGTTGCAACACATAGCCGAACAGGTCGTCACCGAAATTGCGGCGTCCGTAAAAACCGAAGAATGCGATCCGCACCGCACGCCGCCGTGTCGCAGGAACTCGCGTGTCCATTTGCGTGAATTGCGACGTTTCGCTCATGGCGTTTCCTCGCGCCATCCCCGACGCAACGGCGCACGCGACGCGCGGCGCCCACCCGCGGCGTCGTAGAGTGCGTCGAATCCCCGCACGAACCGTGCCGCGCCAAAGCGCAAGAACGTGCGTGCGCGAGCCGCTTCGCCCATACGCCGCCGCAATGCGGCGTCCTGCAACAGCAGTTCCGTGTAATGCAGCAATTCGTCATCGTTGTCGACAAGGAACCCGGTCACGCCATGTTCGACGATGTCCCGATTGCCGACGATGCGGCTCGCCACGGCTGGCAACCCCATCGCTTGCGCCTCGATCAACGCGATCGGCATGCCCTCCCACAGCGACGGCAGGACATACACATCGCTGCGCGCCAGCGCATCGCGCATCGCATCCGGCGCAATCCAGCCAGACTGCTCGACAGGAGCATCGGCAAGCCACCGGCGAACCTGATCGGCAGCGCCGTCTCCAAGCCACGTGCATCGCACGTCATGCCGGCCGGCGAGCGATTTAGCAAGCTGTGCGAATCTCCAGGGCGCCTTCTGAAAAGCGACGCGGCCGGACGTGCAGACTACGGCGGTGCGGCGCTCGGGAACGTCGCCTGCTTCGCCGAAGCGGCTCAGGTCAATCGCATTGTCGACGACGTGAACGCGCTTGCGCGACAACAGCATCGCTGCGTAACGCGCCTCGCTGCGCGAGCACGCAACCAGTGGACCGCCGATGGCGTGCAGGATCCGCTCGATCCCGATCAGCAGCCGCACCCGCCGGCTCGAAATGTCTCGCCGCAGAAACGCGAACCCATGCGGCGAGTACAGGGTTCGATTTGCACTACCAAGCAGACGTGCAGCCATTCGGCCAAGCGCTCCGGCCTTCGACGAATGAAGGTGGATCACGTCGGCACGCAAGCGCCTCAGGCAAATTGCGACCCGAAGCAGCGCGAGCACGTCGCGGGGGCCGATCGAGGTCGACATCGGCAGCACGCGACGCTCGACCCGGGAATCGAACCACGTATCGAGCACATCGGACGACGGCGTATCCGGTCGGACCGAATGCACGACGATCACCTGATCGCCGGACGCGGCCTGTGCGTTTGCGAGAAGCGCAATGCAATGGAGCACGCCACCGCCGAGCGCCTCCGTCATGTGCACGATTCTTCTGGGAGAGGATTTCATTGGTCAGCTCTTCTGTTTATGGGTAGATCGCTTCGAGTGCCGGCATCACGCGATACGGCAAAAACGGAGATGCGCCGCGTCCGGCTTCGTCGAGCATGTTGTTGGATCGGCCCGCCAGCGCGACGAGCCCGATGAGGAGAAGGCACGTGGCAAGTGCCTGCGACATGCGGCCGTTCGCGGGCCGGTACTGACGCAACATCACCACGGCCATCAGGAATGTGAGCAGCAACTGGAAGCGGATACCCGCATAGCTGAGCCGCGTGAGTCCGTAGAACGCCACTTCCAGCCCGACCAGCAGCCAGAAACCCGTTCTGGGCACGGTGAACTCGGCGCGAAAGCGCCATAGCGTGGCAAGCATTGCCGTCTGCAACAGCACGAACAGCAGGCCCGATGACGCATTCGGTGCAGTCATCCCCGCATACAGATCGGTCTTGTCGCCGAGATAGGCCGGCATCGCGAGTGCAGCCACGAATGCACACAGAACGCCGAACATCAGCACCGGGCCCTGCCCGCGGCGCGTTACCGCGGGAAACAGGACGAAGAGCAGGATCGACGAGTAATGCGTGCCTGTGCCCAGCAGGGTGAAGGCGACATAGCGCCAAGGCCGAGCGTGTGCCGGTATGCGCGTCGCGAGCAGGAAAAGCGCGGCCGCGAGCCCGAACCGCATCACGTTCATTGACAGTTCGTAGAACATGCCCGGCACGATCAGCAGACCACCAAACCACGCGCCGTATCGTGCGCCTCCGAGCGCCCAAAGCATGGTCAACGCAATCAGCAGCGAGACGCCGTTGACGACAAACCGAGGATCGGGCCAGATGGACCAGAGCAACCCGGTCAGTGCCAGGAAGATCGGCTCTGATCCGTAGCCGACGCCCGCTTCCAGTCCGGAAAAGGCGGTGTAGTAAGCTGCGGTGTCGGTACCGGCGTGCCCGCGCAGCGCGACGAGCGCGACCATCGGCAATGCGGCGGCCAGCAGCACCGTCCGGCTCGTACCGCCATAGGTCGCGCACAGTGCAATGCCGAAATAGAAGATCGCAAGCGGAACGAGATAGTGGATCATCGAACGCTCCGCTTCGACAACATGCGCCAAGTCATACGAACCTGCCCGACAACGCGCATCGCCTCAGGTACTTCGCGAAGCTCAGCACCGCATAGACACACCACTCACCGACACCGATCGCGCCGACTCGGCGGAAGTGTCGATAGTTGTGCTGCTCGCCCTGCTGGATCTTCCACAGCTGGCCGCTCAGGCCGCCTGCGCCAAATTGCGCCTTATAGACATGCGACAGCGGCATATCGAACAGATAGGCGCCACCGCGCTCGACCAGCACGAGCTGCAGCAGCATGAAATAGTCTTCGGCGTGACGCTTGCGCTCGTCGAAACGGGCCGCGATATCGGCGCGCACCATCACGCTCGATGGCGTGAAGCGGTTCGAGAACAGGACGTCTCGGCGCGATACCCGCACGGGCGCGCGATACGCCGCACGATCGGCAGGCAGCGCTGCGCCCTCATCGAGCTGCTGCACCGGATGGCCCGTGATCGCCGCTTCCGGACAAGCATCCATCCAGCCGCACTGGCGCGCGGTCTTGTCGGGATGCCACGTATCGTCGGCATCGAGGAACGCGACAAAACGCTGCGTCGCGAAACGCCAGCCGATATTGCGTGCAACACCCGGACCGCCGTTGCGCGGCAGCGCGATCACGCGAACCCATTCGTCGCCGTATTTCGAACGCAGGCTGTCGATACAGGCAAGCGTGTCGTCGGGGCTCGCATCGTCAACCAGGATCAGCTCGGCGGGCCGCCACGTCTGCGCGTGGACCGACGCCACGGCCCGCTCGAGCGTCGCGACGCTGCGATGGCACGGCACGATCACGCTGACCGGCGCGACCGGCGGCCGTGCAGATTCGGGCGACGCGCCGCACGTCCCGACCGGCGTCCCAACGGATCCGGTCGGGACGTACGGCGACTGCGCAAAAGCCAGGCAACGCCGTCCCGCCGCTAGCGCCAGCACACACCAGAGCGCCTCGCCCGCGATCGCCGCAGCCACGGCACCGGCCAATCCCCAGACCGGCATCAGGCACGCACCGAGCCCGATGTTGACGACGAGCGCGGCGAACGCACACCGATTCCGAATCGCGATGAAATCGCGCGTGGTCATCACCGACGATGCACTGGTCGTCACGAACCGAAGCGGTGCGCAAAGCGCCATCCATTGCACGAGCGGGACGACGTCGCGATAGCGCTCACCGAATGCGAGCGGAACGACGACGGGCGCCAGCACGGCGAGCACCGCGCCCACTGCCACGCCGGCCAGCGCCATCCAGCGATTGCCAGCACGAAACGCATGCCGCAGGCGCGCCGGGTCCATCGCCGCCCAACGGTGCAGGCGTGGCATCAGCAGTTTCTGGAACAGCACGGCGGGCAGCAGGTAGACCGCGGCCATCGTCGTGACAACGACGTTGTACGCGCTCACGTCGCGTGGCCCGAGCACGACAGCCGCGACAATCAGGCCGCCCTGCGCATAGGCGAAATACAACAGGCTCGCGATGCCGAACGGAAATGCCTGCCGCGCAATCTGTGCGACACCGGGTGCCGGTTCGACCGGCGCGCTCGTCTCCGTCCCGCCACCGTGTCCGTCGAGCACGGCCCGCTCGTTGCGCAGCACGCGAATCGATCGCCACGCGCCGAACGCCATGCAGAGGGCAATCGCGCCGAAAGCGATAGCGACGGGCATCGCGCCCGCATGCAGCCAGCCGGCCAGCAGCGCGACGCCGAGCCTTACCGCATGCTGGACGAGCTGCCATGCGCTCACCCATGCAAACCGGCCTTCGAGCTGATATCGCGCGCCGCACAGCTCGATTGCACTCTGGCCGAGCAAGGCCGGCAGCATCCACAGCAACAGGTTTGCCGTGCCGCTTTCGTGAACGCCAATGCACGCCCACGCAGCGACCGCTGCCGTGGTCATGGCCGCAGTGATGCAGATGAAACGCAGCGATGCAGGTACCCAGCGGGCGGCGCGCGCACCTTCCATCCCGTATGCGCGCAGCCAGAATGCCGGCACGCCGAACCCGATCGCCGGCGCGGCAATCGTCACGACGGCCAGGGCCGTCGAGAAGTGACCGTACGTTTCGACATCCCATGTGCGCGCGAGCACGGCCTGCACCGCGAATGCCAGCATCGCCGCACCGCCCGCGCTCAGCACGAGCAGCGCGAGCGCCGTCGCATCCCGTCGCGCTGCGCCGCTCATGACCGAACCTCCTGCACGGTCTCTGCATCGCGGCCCTTCGAGGCACCATACCGATAGGTCGCGTATTTCATGCCGTAGCGGAACCGGCCGGCATGCGGATCAATGCCGTTATGGATCACGCCGTTCACCTCGACACCGACGTGGCGCAAGCGACGTGCTGCCTCCTGCAATTCGCCACGCTC
This sequence comes from Burkholderia sp. AU6039, assembly GCF_002223365.1. NCBI lineage: Bacteria > Pseudomonadati > Pseudomonadota > Betaproteobacteria > Burkholderiales > Burkholderiaceae > Burkholderia > Burkholderia sp. AU6039. Next base: position 265,426 of record NZ_NKFK01000005.1, on the reverse strand, counting down.
GGTACGCCCGGCGCGGGCGACCACGTACACATTGCCGGCGGCAAACGGCGCCAGCAGCGTCGCGTCGGTCACCAGCAGCAGCGGCGGGCTGTCGATCACGACGACGTCATAGCGGCCCGCCAGTTCGGCCATGACGGCCGGCAGCGTCCCGGCATTGAGCAGGTCGGCTGCATTGCGCCGGCCTACGCCGGACGCCATGAAGTCGAGATTGGAATGATCCGTCGCACGAATCGCGTCATCGACCGGCGAATCGCCCGCGAGCACGTCGGCAAAACTGGCCTGCGCGGCGCCGAACATCGCGTCGAGCCGGCCGCGCCGCAAGTCGCCGTCGACGAGCAGCACGCGCTGGCCAACCGCCGCGGTCACCAGCGCGAGATTGGCCGACACGAACGACTTGCCGACGCCAGGCGTGGGCCCCGTGACCAGCACGACGTTGTTGCCCGACCTGCGCATCGCAAACTGCAAGGTGACCCGAAGGCTGCGCAATGCCTCGATCGCCGGATCGTCGGGATCGCGGCTTGCGAGTGGCCGCAAGTCGATGCCGCGAGCGGCGCGCCAGCCGCGTCTCCCACTCACGCGCGGCACGGCGGCCACTACCCGCAAGCCGGTTGCGTCCTCGAGTTCCGCCGGATCGGAAGGTGCCCGGCACAGCAGCCCGCGCACGTAGGCAGCCGCCATCGCGAGCAGCGCGCCCAACAGGCAGGCGCCCGCGATGCCGAGTACCCGCCGGAAGCGGATCGGTCGCTGCGGTTCCTCGGCCAGGTCCAGCACGCGGACGTTGCCGATCCGGCTCGCCCGCAGCAGCTTCAGCTGCTCGATGTTGTCGAGCAGGCCGACGTAGAGCTGGCTATTCACCTTCACGTCGCGCTCGAGCCGCACGAGCTCGCCTTGCCGCTTCGGCAGTTGCGCGATCCGGGTGCCGATTTCATTTGCTTGCGCGCCGAGCACGGCGATCTGCTGGTCGAGCGACACGACGGATTCATGTTCCGCCGTGAAGCGGCTCAACAGTTCGGCACGCTTCTGGCGCAACTGCACGCGCTGCGTCTCGTTGTCGGCCGCTGCCTGCAGGATCGCCTGCGCATCGCCCGCGACGTCGACCGATCCCAGCTTGCTGCGCAAAGCCGCGAGCCGCGCCTCGGAATCGTCGAGCGTGCGCCGCAGTTCCGGAAGCTGGCGTTCGAGAAAATCGAGCGATCGCGCAGCCTCGGCGGCCTTGCGCGCGGCATTCTGCTCGACGTAGAACCCGGCGATTTCGTTGAGCGTCGCCGTGATCCGGCGTGCGTCCGCGCCCCTCAGCCTGACACTCAGCACGTTCGAATCCTTGCCCGCCTCAGCCACGCTCAACGCGTCCTGCAAGCGCACGATCGCGTCGAGCCGCGCATGCCGGACAAGCTCGAAGCGCGTGCCGGGGGCTCCTTCAATCGCATCGATCTTCAATGCGATCGGCCCGCTCGCGCCGCCGAATCGCATGTGCTGCCCGACCTCGCCGGTCACTTGCCCTTCGAGCCCCGGCCCCGACAGCGCATAACGTCCTCCCGGCAGCACGACGAGGTCGTACCGGTTGCCTTCGAACCGGGACGGCACGTCGAACAGGTCGATCGCAACATGCGCGTCACCCCACGCATAGCCGCCCCATCCGGCCCCGCCCGACGACGCTCCATCCGCCATCATTCTCGCCAGCGCATCGCCGACCACCGGGAAACGCATCGGTCGCGCATCGATGAACAGACGCTGCCGGTCGACGGCACGCGCGACGACGAAGCGGGATCCGAGCACGCGCTTTTCCGTCTCGGCGGAGGTCTTGATGCCGAACATCGACGACAGGTCGCCGAACGCCGAACGCGCCATCGAATCCGTGCTGCTATCCTCGACCTGAACGAGAATGTCGGCCTGATAAACCGGTGCCGACAGCACGGCCCAGCCGACACCCGCGATCGTGACCGACGCGAAGACTGCCGCCATCGTCCGGCGATGCATCAGGAACGTATCGAGCAACGCGGCGAAATCGAACCCGACTTCCGGTGCAGTGGCCCTCGTCATTGCCATCCTCCCGCACGGCGTCGGCCCGCATAGCCGAGATGGGCGATCCAGTCGGCCAGGCCGGACGCGAGCAACGCGTAGCACGCGTCGAAGCGCTCGCGCGATTCGCCGACGGGGTCGAACACGTCGACACGATCGAACTCACGGACGAGAAACACCTTGCCGCGCGCGAACGGATGACGCGCTTCTAGCTCGCGGCGTTGTGCCACGGTCATCACGAGAATCAGGTCGGCGACCCGGCACATCGCGTCCGACAGGCGCACCGCGCGATGGCCGGACAGATCGATGCCATGCGATCGCAGCACCGCGACTGCTTCCGGCGCGGCCGGATGGCCGACCGGCGCATCGAGGCCGGCCGACGTCACCGCCACCTCGGGCAGCAAGCGGGCGAACAGGCCGGCGGCCATCGGGCTGCGGCACAGATTGCCGGTGCAGACAAATAGAACGTGAGCGATCATGAATTAGGAATGCGTAGTAGATGTCATGAAATTTGCACGGCATCACCGTGCGTCACTTCGTGACCAGTCCGGCCGTCAGGCCGGCATTGATGGCGGGCAGCAACAGGTTCAGCACGCGGCTCGCACGCACCAGGTTGTTCGCGTCGACGTAGACGACATCCTTCGGCTGCAGGTCGAACTCCTTCGCGACGAGCATCGAGACCGGTGACGTGCCATCGAGATGGAACACCTGCGGCTGCTCGTCGAGCGAGCCGCGGACCACATACATCTGCGCGGCATCTGCGGAGCCGGGATTCAGGCCCCCGGCCTGCACCAGCGCGTCGGCGAGCGTGATGCGCCCGTTTCGATCCGGCGTTGCGGCGACCGGCTTGCCGACCTCGCCAATCACGTAGACGAAGCTGTCGTTGCGCGACGCAACGCGCAGCAGGTCTCCCGGCTTCAACGCAACACGCGCGGCACCGGCATGCCCGGCCGCCGGTTGCGTCAGGTCGAGCGTGTACGACGTGCCCGCGCGGATCAACTCAATCCTGCTGCGATCGGCCGAATCGCTCAAACCGCCGGCGCGACCGATCGCGTCGTAAAGCGTCGTCGGCACGTCGTTCAGCGACAGCACGCCCGGATTGCGCACCTCACCCTCGACGAACACCTGGCGCGACCGGAACGACGCTACGCCGAGCGTGATTTGCGGATCGCGAAAGTAGCGGGACAACGCAGCCGCGACGCGTTCTCGAGCCTGCTCCGGCCGCAATCCAGCGACCTCGATCCGTCCTGCATATGGGAACGACAGTGCGCCGTCCTGATCGACGACGAAGCCAGCGACCGGATCGGCATCGCGCAGGGCGCCAGGTTGCTGCGGCCCCTGCGCGGCAGCCAGTTCGGGATGGTTCCAGACGACGATCCGCAGCACGTCACCGGGACCGATCGTGTAGGGCGCAGCCGTTCCGGCGAGCGAGCGCGACACGTCGACCGACGCCTGCGCAGCGTGACCACGCATCTGCCGGACGCGACCGAGATCGAGTTCGACGATCGGTGCATGCCGATCCGTTTGCGCGCCATTGCTGTCCGTGTCGACATAGGGCACCTGCGGATTCTGCGCATCGGCCGGTGCCGTCATTCGCATGCCAGGCGCGTAGGCGCAACCTGCCAGCACGGCACCCGTCAGCCATGCGACCGCGCAACGAGCTATCGGCCGGACACGGGCGACCAGCACGACGCGCGTGCATGCAGAAAGAGTTCGATCAGTACGCATTGCCGTGTGCCTTTACGTTAAGCAGCGTGGCCAGCACGATGCGCACATCGAACGCGATCGACCAGTTCCGCAGGTAATACAAGTCATGCTCGATCCGTCGCTGCATTTTTTCGATGCGATCGGTCTCGCCTCGCAGGCCGTTGACTTGTGCCCAACCGGTGATACCGGGCTTGACCCGATAGCGCTGGATATAGCCATCGACGAGGTCCTGATAAAAGACGTCGTGCTCCACCGCATGCGGTCGCGGGCCGACCACCGACATATCGCCCCTCAGCACGTTGAAGAACTGCGGAAGTTCGTCCAGACTCGTTCGTCGCAGCCACGCGCCGACGCGTGTCACGCGCGGATCGCCTCGCGTCGCCTGCCGGATTTCTCCCGGAGCGCCCGCGTCGTGCACGCGCATCGTTCTGAACTTGTAGATCGTGAATGGCCGCCCGTAAGCGCCCATCCGCTGTTGCCGGAACAGCACCGGGCCGGGCGACGACAGCTTGACCGCGATCGCGACAACAGCCATCAGCGGCGCAACCGCGAGCAACGCGAAACAGGCGAAGGTGCGATCGAAGATCGCCTTGCCGGCCAGCGCCTGGGGCGACAGCGGTCGCACGACCAGATCGAGCGCAGGCGCAAAAGTGAGATTCGTCCGGTACGAACCGAACGGCGCCATCTCCGTCAGATCCGGTACGAAACGGATGTCCACGAGATCCTTGCTGAATGCGCGAACGATCGCGCCAACGCTATCGGCCGCCGAAAGGGGCAACACGATCCAGACTTCCTCGACGCGCTCGCGACGGACGCACTCGACGAAGCTCGTCAGATCACGGTGAACGCTCGCAATGCCGGCATCGACCACGGGCGCCAGTGCCCTGTCGAATATCGCGGCAACGCGCACTCGCGAATTTGGATCCTGTTCGGCGCGCAGTGCGTATTCGAATCCATGCTCGCCCTGCCCGACGACGGCAACAGGTCGACGCATTGCACGCGACGACGCTGCGCGTCGGCAGAGCCAGCGCTGTATGCTGAATGACGTTGCATACCCGATCGCAGCAAGGACGAACCAGCCCACCACCCAGCCAGGCATGGGCATGGACATGCGCTGCCCGCCGATCCACGCCGCGAAGGCTGCACCACCGGCCAGCACGACCAACAACCCCGTAGCCGCCAACCGCACGCGAAACCGCTTCACGCGGTGCGTGGGTTCGCCACGCAAGAATTCCGACGAGAACAGGATCAGCATGAACGGCATCAACAGCGCGAACAGCATCGCATCGGACTTCGAGTACGACGAGCCATCGGTCCATTGCTTAGCCGCCGCGGCGGCGGCCGCGAGCAGACACACCTCTATCAGCCGACACCAGATGGCTCTTCCGCTGACGAATCGGGTACTCCGAGCATGATCGAACGAACGCATAAGACCTGGTCGATTCTCCATAGAAGCGGATCGACGGCACCGGCACGGACAATTCCACGCGTCACACCGTCGTGGCCTACGAACGGCCTTCATTCACAGGAAAACCACTCCCACTATTTAGGATGACGTATTTACATCGTTTCAAAGAGTCACCAATCAACATCAAACATCATCAGATAATCGATCTAGATAGCGAGACTCAGAGATTCGAAATGACCCACCATGGTGGCCCCGTCATTAAACTCGTTGCCCATCACCACGGTGAAGTACGAATACTGCCACCGTGGGCGCACTCGAAAAATCGGACAGATACTAAATTGTTTGATTCATGAACTTGTCTTGTCCCAATCCATGGAAAACCAATCTTGCCTACTCAACGGCAAGTTAATCGTCAAGCATCTGGAGATGTAAGCGACGCAGGAGACCCTCTTCTTCGGTCTACTTCGGGATCGCTGCATCGCATCGAAAATCCGGTTTGATCGCGAACGCTTGCAGCTTCCCGTTGCAATGGACTCCGCGCACAGCCCGGCACTCAGGAATTGGCCGAGTGGCATTTTCGAGAAACGCCATCTATCGAGAAACACGCACTATCAGTACACGTCAGTTAAAAATCTGACGGAACCGAATAATCGGCCTGCATCACTCGTACTTGTTCCATATTCATCCCGGGAACCATTTCGTAACATCGTCGGCGTTCCAAACGGCCGGGCGAGAGACCACGCATCGGCCGACAGGCCCATCCGTTCGAGGTCGAAAATTCGCTCTGTCCGTTCCCTGATCGCCGTGACCGGGCCTCCCCCGGCGCCGGCGCAAGCACCCACTTCTCCCCACACCACACCAGTGTCCCTGCGCCGTGTCCGGCCGTTGCGCCAATCCGGGCACACTGCCGGAAAGCTGGCCGGCCCATTCCGCGTCGCGTGCCTGACCGGCCTCGCGCTGTCGCTTCACGGTGTCGCGCATGCGCAAGTCCAGATCCCGAACGCAGGGCAGTCGCTACGCGACGTCGAGACGGTCCGCCCGGCACTGCCCGCCCCCGCCGCGCCCGACCTTGCGATTCCCGCACCGGGCAACGAATCCGCGCCCGCTACGACTGACGGCCCACGCATATCAGTCAGCGCGTTCGACATCGAAGGCAACCACGCGATCGACGCCGCACCGCTACACGCATTGCTTGCCGATCTCGTCGGCCGCGAGCTCGACTTCGCCGCGCTGAACGAAGCGGCCGGCCGGATCACCGCCTATTACCGCGAGCGTGGCTACGTGCTGGCCCGCGCCTACCTGCCGCATCAGGACATCGAGAACGGCGTCGTCCGCATCGCCGTCGTCGAAGGCCGCTACGGGCACATCGAACTGCACAACCGCTCGCGCATACTCGACAGCGTGCTGCGCCAGCCGCTCGGCGCCGTGCAGGCAGGCGACATCGTGCGCGGCGCGGATCTCGAACGCGCGCTGACCCTGCTCGACGAACTGCCCGGCGTCGCCGCGAAAGGCACGCTGCGTGCCGGCCAGGAACCCGGCACGACCGACCTGCTGATCGATGCCGAGCGCGGCCCGCTCGCCACCGGCTCAATCGAACTCGACAACTTCGGCGATCCGGTCACGGGCCGCTATCGCGCCACCGGGGCCGTGACGGTCAACTCGCCGCTGCGGCTCGGCGATCAACTCTCGCTGCGCGGCCTCACCAGCAATACGAACCAGCAGTACTACCGCGCGATGTACCAGGTACCGGTCGGTCCCGCGTCGACGCGGATCGGCGTCGCCTTCTCCGACATGGGCTACCGGCTCGGCAAGGAAATGCGCCCGCTCGGCTATCACGGCCGCGCGAGCGTGCGCAGCGCGTTCGTCACGCAGCCGCTGCTGCGCAGCCGGCGCGCGAGCGCCAGCGCGCAGGTGATCTACGAGAACAAGCACCTGCGCGACGACTACGGCGTGTTCGAGCGCGTCAGCGACAAGCGCGTGGACCTGTGGTCATTCGCCGTCACGGCCAACAGCAATGACGACCGGTTCGGCGGCGGCCGCAACGTGTTCTCGGCCACGCTCGGTATCGGCCGGATGAGCGGTAACGATCCGCTCGGCATGAACCGGTATTCACACACGCTCGGCAGCTTCGCGAAGCTCAACGTGAATGCGATGCGGCTGCAGGCGCTCGGCTCGCGGCTGCAGTTCTACACGCAATTCAGCGCCCAGCTCGCGTCGCGCAATCTCGACTCCTCGGAAAAATTCAGCCTCGGCGGCCCGTACGGCGTGCGCGCCTACGCACTCGGCGCGGGCAGCGGCGACCAGGGCTGGCAGGCGAGCGCCGAGCTGCGCTATCTCGTCGCGCCCGGCTGGCAGGTCAGCACGTTCGTCGACACGGGCCGGATGCAGATCAACAAACAGCCGTGGATACGCGACGAGCTCAACACGCTGCAGCTGTCCGGCACGAGGGTCGGCGCGAGCTGGTACGGCGCCAGCCGGCAGATCAGCGTCACCGCCGCGTGGCCGCTCGGCAATGCGAACCGCACGCAGTCGATCACGCGCGCGCCGAGCGTCTGGTTGCAGGCTGCTCAGTATTTCTGAGCGGCTGGCGATGTGGTCCGGCGGCGGCTTCGCGTCAGCCGGACCGCACCGGCGGGCAGCGTCACTGCCCGCATCCGAAGGGGCGGATCCCTCCGCCCATTTGCTTCGATTCGTCGCGCACACGGGCCGTGTCGTGCCGGCGAAGCGAACCAACCACGAGGAAACAACAACGATGAACAAGACCTACGCATTGGTATGGAACGGCGCACAGCGCTGCTGGAGCGCGGTCGGGGAAACCGCGCGCCGTCGCGGCAAGGCGAGCGGCGGCAAGCGCGCCGCCATCACCGCCGTGTCGCTGATCGGTTTCACCGCGCTGCCCGCGGTCGCGCTGCCGTCCGGCGAAGCGATCCTGTCCGGCAAGGCCGACATCCTGCGCACCGAAGACGGCCGCGCGATGACCATCAATCAGCACACCGACAAGCTCATCACCAACTGGCAGGACTTCAGCGTCGGCGGCGGCGAGCGCGTATCGTTCCATCAGCCGGACAGCCAGTCCCTCGCACTCAACCGTGTGATCGGCACGAACGGCAGCCGCATCGACGGCCAGATCTCTGCCAACGGCCGCGTGTTCCTCGTCAACCCGAACGGTGTGCTGTTCGGCTCCGGTGCACAGGTCAACGTCGGCGGGCTCGTCGCGTCCACGCAAAACCTGTCGGATGCCGACTTCCTCGCCGGCAACTACCGTTTCTCCGGCTCCTCGACGCAATCCGTCATCAACAACGGCACGATCACCGCCGCCGACGGCGGCAGCGTCGCGCTGCTCGGTGCGCGCGTGGCCAACAACGGGGTGATCCAGGCGAAGATGGGCCGTGTTGCGCTCGGCGCGGGCAACGCGTTCACCGTCAACTTCGACGGTAGCGGCCTGCTGAACCTTCAGATCGACGGCGGTGCGGTCGATGCACAGGCCTCCAACGGCGGCCTGCTGAAGGCCGACGGCGGCGAAGTGCTGATGACCGCGCGAGCGGCCGGCAACCTGCTCGACGCGGTGGTCAACAACACCGGCAAGATCGAGGCCAGCGGTCTGAACGCACGCGGCGGCAAAATCACGCTCGACGGCGGCACGGTGAACGTTGGCGGCACGCTCGACGCGAGCGCGGCCGAGGCCGGTGCGCCGGCCGGTTCGGTCATCACGCGCGGCGAGCGCGTGAACGTCGCCACCGACACGACGGTGGATACCCGTGCGGGCAACACCGCCGGCACCTGGACGATCGAGGCGGCCAACGCTGGCGTCGGTGGCGATGCCGGCTCGATCGGCGCGGACACGCTGTCACGCAATCTCGGCACGACGAACGTCGCGCTGACCAACACCCGCCACGACCTGACGGTCGACGGCCCGGTCACGTGGGCCAGCGACAACGCGCTGACGCTCACGTCGAATGCCGGCAACGTGAACCTGAACAAGACGCTGTCGGCCTCGGGCAATCGCGCGCAGCTGCTCGTCAACGCCGCGAACCGGATCAACGTGAGCGACGCCGTGAAACTCATGGGCCGCAACGCGCATCTCGAGCTGAATTCGAAGAACGGCCATGTGTTCACGAACGACAAGGCCGTCGTCACGCTGTCGGGCGACAACGCGTCGTACCGCTCGAACGGCGAGGACTACAAGGTGCTGCACACGCTCGCCGACCTGCGCAACGTCGACGCGAATCTGCGTGGCCGCTACGTGCTCGGCAACCAGATCGACGGCGTGAACGCCGGCTTTACGTCCATCGGCGGCACCGTCGGCGTCTTCACGGGCACGTTCGACGGCCTCGGCAATACGATCCGCCGCCTGAACATCAGCAATCCCGGCAGCCAGGTAATCGGCCTGTTCGGGTGGAACGCGGGGTCGATCGGCAACCTGAAGCTCGATGCGCTCACCGTCAGCAGCGCTTCGGCGTCCTACAACCCGGTCATGGGCGGGCTCGTCGGCATCAACTACACCGGCCGGATCCACAACGTTGCGGCCACGAACATGAACGTCGTCCACAACGGCTCGGGCCTCGGCTGGGTGGGCGGAGTCGTCGGCCGGAACATCTCCGGCACGATCGACAACGCCCGCTTCAGCGGCCGGTTTGCCGGCATGCGCGACACGGTGAGCCTCGGCGGCATCGCCGGCAGCAACGAAGGCGTACTCGCGACGATCGAGAACAGCCGCGCGGACGTCGACATCACGATTGCCCGTGCCAAGGGTATCGCCCCGCATGTCCAGAGCGTCGGCACGCTGGTCGGCCGGAACAGCGGGACCATCGCGAATTCGTCCGGCCGCGGCCGCATCGTGGCCGGCGACGCCATGAACGTCGGCGGGCTCGTCGGCGCGAACGACGGCGGCACGCTGCGCAACGTGTCGGTTGACGTGACCCTCTCGGCAGGCAAGGACAGCAACGTCGGCGGGCTCGTCGGCCGGACCGTCGGCGGCACGATCGAGCATGCGCGGTCGAGCGGCATCATCACCGCGCTGAATGCCGCGGCAGTGGGCGGCCTCGTCGGCCGCAACGAACACGGTCGAATCGACGACGCGTCGTCGTACACCACCGTCCAGGCCGGCACGTCGGCCTACGCAGGCGGGCTCGTCGGCTTCAACTCGGGCGACCTGTCGAACGTCTCGGCAAGCGGCCAGGTCGTCGCGCGCGGCCCGGGATCCGTCGGCGGCCTGGTCGGCTACAACACCGGCACGATCGAACACGCATCGAGCAGCGGCGACGTCTCCGCAGGACCCGAAGCAAACGTGGGAGGGCTGGTCGGCACGAACGCCCGTGGCGGCGTGGTCCGCCACGCGTCGACCACGAGTCGCGTCCAGGCATTCCACGCCAACCTCGGCGGCCTCGTCGGGGTCAATGAGGCAGGCGGACTGATCGAGCACGCCAAGGCATCGGGGTTCGTCAACGGCGGCGGGGCCGCATTTTTTGGTGGCCTCGTCGCGATCAATGACGGAACGATCCGCTCGTCGGCCTCGCATACGACGTTCGATGCCAACGCATCGATCCATTCCCCGTTCGTTGGCGGACTGGTCGGGCTGAACACGGGCTCGATCGAATCGAGCGCCACCTTCGGCCCCGCGAAGCAATTCAACACGGTCGGCCTCAACCTCGGCACGGTCGATGGCGATTCGCGCCCGGGTCCGATCTGGTAAGCCCGCCTTGCCTGCGTCAACACCCGACAGCGGATGACCAGACAAGCCACCGCTTCGCGACTTCGCAATGCGGTGGTTTGCCCGGGGGCGTGAGCGAAGGCGATGAACGTCGGCTTTGCCTCGCCTCGTCTCTCTCGCCGCCTCGCGTCGCTTCTTCGAAGCGACACGCAGGCGTGCGCTCCATCCCGAGCCGTATCACGTATTTCTCCCGTGCTCGGGAATCTTTCTGGCTGGAAATCAGCTCAACCATGAGGCAACAACCATGAACAAGACCTACGCATTGGTATGGAACGGCGCACAACGCTGCTGGACCGCCGTCGGGGAAACCGCGCGCCGTCGCGGCAAGTCGGCCGGCGGCAAGCACGCGACCGTCGCCGCCGTCTCGCTGCTCGGTTTAGCCGCGCTGCCCGCCTTCGCGCTGCCGTCCGGCGAATCGATCCTGTCCGGCAAGGCCGATATCGTGCGCACCGACGACGGCCGCACGATGAACATCAACCAGCACACCGACAAGCTCATCACCAACTGGCAGGACTTCAGCGTCGGCGGCGGCGAGCGTGTGTCGTTCCATCAGCCGGACAGCCAGTCCCTCGCGCTCAACCGGGTGATCGGCACCAACGGCAGCCGCATCGACGGCCAGATCTCCGCCAACGGCCGCGTGTTCCTCGTCAACCCGAACGGCGTGCTGTTCGGCTCCGGCGCACAGGTCAACGTCGGCGGGCTCGTCGCGTCCACGCAGAACCTGTCGGATGCCGATTTCCTCGCGGGCAACTACCGCTTCTCCGGCAACTCCACCGCATCGATCGTCAACGACGGCCACATCACCGCCGGCGACGGCGGCAGTGTCGCGCTGCTCGGTGCGCGCGTCGCCAACAACGGTGTGATCCAGGCGAAGATGGGCCGTGTTGCGCTCGGTGCGGGCAATGCGTTCACCGTCAACTTCGACGGCAGCGGCCTGCTGAACCTGCAAGTGAACAGCGGTGCCGTCGATGCACAAGCCTCCAACGGCGGCTTGCTGAAGGCCGACGGCGGTGAAGTGCTGATGACCGCGCGCGCGGCCGGCAACCTGCTCGACGCCGTGGTCAACAACACCGGCACGATCGAGGCACGCGGCCTGAATGCGCGCGGCGGCAAAATCACGCTCGACGGCGGCACCGTGAACGTAGCCGGCAAGCTCGACGCGAGCGCGAGCGAGGCCAATACGCCGGCCGGGTCGGTGATCACGCGTGGCGAGCGCGTGAACGTCGCGAACGACACGACGGTGGATACCCGTGCGGGCAACACGGCCGGCACCTGGACCATCGAGGCCGCCAACGCCAGCGTCGGCGGCGATGGCGGCTCGATCGGCGCTGACACGCTGTCGCGCAATCTCGGCACGACCAACGTCGCACTGACCAACACCCGCAACGACCTGACGGTCGACGGCCCGGTTACGTGGACCAGCGACAACGCGCTGACGCTGACCGCAAAGAACGGCAACGTGAACCTGAATCAGGCGATTTCGGCCAGCGGCACGAATGCAAGCCTGCTGCTGAACGCTGCGAATCGGATCAACGTGAACGATGCCGTGAAGCTCACCGGCCGCAACGCGCATCTCGAGCTGAATTCGAAGAACGGCCATCTGTTCACGAACGACAAGGCCGTCGTTACGCTGTCGGGCGACAACGCGTCGTACCGCTCGAACGGCGAGGACTACAAGGTCCTGCATACGCTCGCCGACCTGCGCAACGTCGATGCGAACCTGGGCGGCCGCTACGTGCTCGGCAACCAGATCGACGGCGCGAACGCCGACTTCCGCAGTATCGGCGGCGACTATTCCGCGTTCTCGGGCAAGTTCGACGGCCTCGGCAACACGATCAGCCGCCTGAACATCACCAATCCGTACAGCGGCATGGTCGGCCTCTTCTCGATGAACATCGGGCGCATCGCGAACCTGTCATTGCGGGACATCACGGCGACCGCGCTGACCGCGCGCTACGGCATGCCGGTCTCCATCGGCGCGCTGGCCGGCTGGAACTTCGGCGAAATCTCGAACGTGTCGGCGCAGAACGTCAACGTCGCGGCCAACGGCGTCGCGTACATCGGCGGCCTGGTCGGTTCGAACTACGGCGGCAAGATCGATCGCGCACGCGTGAGCGGCAAGGTCGAAGGCGATCGGGACACCCTCGCGATTGGCGGGCTGGTCGGTGAAAACGTCTCGTTTGTGGGGCCGTCGGCGGCAAAGATCAGCAACAGCTACGCGAACGTCCGTGTGGTCGCCGCACGCAGCAACGGCATCGGTGGCCTCGTCGGGATCAACAATGGCGTCATCGTGAATTCGTCAAGCGCGGGCAGCGTGATCGCCAACGGCAATTTCGGCAATGCCGGTGGTCTGGTCGGCGTCAACCAGCAAGGCGGTGTCATCAGCGGTTCGTCGTCGTCCGCCATCGTGACGGCCGGTCACCACACCAACGCCGGCGGCCTCGTCGGTCTCAACGACGGCGATATCGACACGTCCCGCGCTGACGGCGACGTCGTAGCGGGCGATTCCAGCTCGGCAGGCGGGCTCGTCGGCCAGAACCGCGGCCACATCACGGATTCGCTGGCGAACGGCAACGTGAAGACGGGCACATCGACCCGCGCAGGCGGTCTGGTCGGCCTGAACGAAGGGGCCATCGCGCGCGCGACGGCCCAGGGCCACGTGCTGGCCGGGACGAACAGCGCGGCGGGCGGCCTCGTCGGTCAGAATACCGGGACCGGCGACATCCAGGCGTCGATCGCGCGCGGCAACGTGCAGGTCAACGGCAAAGGCACGCTGGGCGGGCTCGTCGGCATCAACGAAGGGTTCGTCGATGCATCCATCGCCGAAGGCACGGTGACCGCCGGCAACGACAGCGTCGCGGGCGGCCTCGTCGGCGAAAACGCCGGCAAGATCGCCAAATCCAGCGCATCCGGCAAGGTCGTGGCCGGCAACGGCGGCGTCGTGGGCGGTCTGGCGGGCAGCAACACCGGCACGGTCGTCTCGTCGCGCGCGACAGGCGACGTGCTGGCCGGCGCCGAAAGCGCCGCAGGCGGCTTCGTGGGGGTCAACAAGGGAACCGTCGACAGCTCGGCTGCAACCGGCAGCGTCACGGCCGGTGCACGCAGTCATGCCGGCGGCCTGATCGGTCGCAACACGGGCACCGTGCTGGCATCGAACGCGTCCGGCAACGTGAAGGCCGGCGCGCAATCCGACGTCGGCGGCCTGATCGGTCGCAGCGAAGAGGGCCGCGTCGCGAAGTCGCTCGCATCGGGCGACGTGGAAGCCGGCGACAACAGCGCGGCAGGTGGCCTGATCGGCCGTGTCGGCGGCACCGTCGACGCGTCGCGTGCCACCGGTTCGGTTCATGCCGGCGCTTACAGCCAGGTGGGCGGCCTCGTCGGCATCAACGGCGGCAGCATCAGCAAGTCATCCTCGAGCGGCATCGTCTCCGGCGGTCGTTATGCGATTCTGGGCGGGCTCGCCGGCGTCAACCTCGGCAGCATCGACCGTTCGACGACGGAGAGCCACATCGCGTTCACGAGCGGCTATAACCAGAACTACGGCGCGCTTGCCGGGATCAACTACGGGACGCTGAGCCGCAATCACGCAAGCGATAGTGGCGTGGCACTGGTGGGCAGCAACCTCGGCGTGTTGAAGGACTAAGCGGGAAGGAAGGAGGCCGGCGTCGTGCATGACGACGACGTTTCGGCCTCCATCTCGACCCGCAGGCGGATCCGGCGTCGTCCGGATCCGGTTACGCAATGGCGTGACCGGTCACCCGATGCTGCGAACCAACATGGAAAGGGGGAACAGCGAAAAACGACTTCACTGGCAATCGATCACGAGCAAGTCGATCCAGGCAGGTCAGCGGCAGTTGCCATCCCGCGATCAAGTTTCGTCGTGTGAAGTCGAACCGGCCGGCGAAGCCGTTCGTCGACGCGAAGGGAAATTGAAGCTGTTGCGACCAGCGCAAGCACGATCGGCCTTACGCCGTCGCTGTATGCCTTTACGCATGCACAAGTCCGGGTGCCCGATGCCAGCCGTCATGGACTGTCGAACAACAGCACGCTCGAAGCAACTCGACAGCGCGCGCGGCTCGAAGGCGAGCTGACTGATCCGGTCTACGCAGGCAAGTCGATAGTTGACGAGTTTCGTTCGCCGGTGGGCATCGCTCTTCGAGCTTGGCCAAATTCCAAAGAGAAAAAATAGGACACGACATGGACGATCTATATCGAAATTAGTAATCGTACTAAATACAAAGTCAGGCAACAAAAATAACATTGCCCCTCAAAACAAGCGGTTGACTCAAATCCCAACACCGACAACTCAAAGCACTGCGCGATACGAGCCATCGTGGCGAGCTACGCATGGCCAACCCATTTCGCGTCGGTGAGCAGCCAAGGAGCATCAAAATACCCACATGACGTTACTCCAGACTCAGTTCGTCCTGGATTTGATCGAGCATCGACGTGATTTGGCTGAACCGTGCTGGGGGTATGTGACTCCGCTCAAATATGACCGCCCTCGAACAATACAGAACGCCCACACTGACCAAGTGAAGGATGCTAGCTACTTGCCATGACACTCATCAAATTCAGCCTGATACTTCTGGCGTCGACCTTGCCGCTCAGTGCGTTGGCAAAATGTACCGCCGTCACAACGGACGGCCGCGACTACTATATCGTCAAGGTACGAGGGTTCGAGCCTCCGCCGTTCAGTCCGGGTGACATCCCGATCGGCGGCGTCATTTATGAAGCGACAGCCACTGGGCTGACGTTTACCAATGCGGTCTATCCGTGGAGCCCTGAATACAAGTGCCCTGAAGGCATGCTCACCTATAACAACGGCGTTGGCACACTAGGCCCCAACAATGTCTATCCGACAGGCATCCCGAATGTCGGGATCCGAATCATTGACTATGCGAAGCGCCCCTTTCCATTCAGAGAAGGTTCCTGGGTCACCTACGATGGGTACTGGAACACGAGCTACGCTCCGACGATTCAATTGATCAAGACGGGAAACGTCACGGAAGGCGGTGTTTTGAGCGGCGCATACGCTCGCTATCAAAACATGAATGCCTCTGGCCAGATTCTTGTCGAGTACCAATATTCCAAGCCCGTCCTCGTCACCCCCAAGGTTCCGACCTGCACCGTCACGACGCCGCGCATCCCCGTCCAGATGGGGTCGACGCTCGCCACGACCACCTTCAAGGGAGTCGGCACGACGGCGCCGCCGTTGAACTTTTCGATCGGTCTTTCCTGCTCCGGAGGCGACACCGGAACGTCGGCCAACGCGTACGTCACACTGACCGACACCACCAAGCCCGGCAATCGATCCACGACGCTTTCGCTATCGTCGGATTCGGACGCTGCCGGCGTAGGCATTCAGATCCTGAAGGATGACGTCGTACTCGGCTACGGCCCCGACTCCTCTGCCCTCGACAACCCGAATCGATGGTGGGCCGGCCGCGTCAGACAGGGCGAGGCGGGCATGACCATTCCGCTTCAGGCACGTTACGTACAAACCGAGCAACGCATCAAGGCGGGTATCGCGAATGCCTACGCGTCGTTTACGATGAGCTATCAGTAGAACGGAACGGCCGTCAGACAATGGCGCGTTGTCGTGCGATCGATGACACGACAACTGCGCTCACCCGCATCCTCCGACTGAAGACGATCACTCACATCCCGGCACCGGCAGCCGAGTTCGGTACTGTCACTCTCCATTGACGGTACGGTGGCCCCGTACCATGCCAACCGGATATGCGCCACGCCCACTTGCCGGTATCGCCCCGTCACTTCCCCGCGTCGCGCTCGCACAAGTACCGAGCGCCGGACAGTCGTTGCGCGACGTCGAAGCCGCCCGCCCGGAATTACCAGCACCGACGACACCCGATCTCGCAATTTCGGGGCAAAGCGATGCACCCGTTCCCACGTCGGCAGTCAGCCCGCGCATCGCGGTCAACTCATTCGACATCGACGGCAACCACTCGATCGACGCCGCGCAATTGCGTGCCTTGCTGACCGACCTGGTCGACCGCAATCTCGACTTCTCGACTTCGCCGCATTGAAAGAGGCCGCCGACCGGATCACCGCCTGTTACCTCGAACGCGGCCACGTCTTCGCGCACGCGTACCTGCCGCGGCAGGACATCACGGCGACGGCGCTGACCCCGCGCCATGGCATGCCGGTCTCCACCGGCGCGCTGGCGCGCTGGAACTTCGGCGAGATCTCGAACGTGACGGCGCAGAACGTCAACGTCGCGGCCAACGGCGTCGCGTACATCGGCGGCAGCATCAGCAAGTCGTTCTCGAGCAGCACCCTCTCCGGCGGCCGCGATTCGAACCTCGGCGTTCTGAAGGACTAAGCGCCGAGATAAACAGGACCGGCGTTGTGCGATACGACGCCGGCCCTCGTCGCCACCATCACGGTATATCGAAACAGGCACCGCCTGCCCCGGGGCCATCGACATCGATACATCCTTGTTTGATCGAGCGATCGACTTCGGCGCCCACTCAATCGTCAAATCCATTTAAAGATCAATCCATTGCAGTCGGTTTAAAACATCCATTAATCAATTTTCGTACTAGTAAATCAAAAATAAAAAAATAAATCGTACACGTCCCAAAGACCAATTCCCTCCCCAAAAAATATCATTTAGTCCGCTCTGACAAGAGTTCATCCCAACCCCGAATCAACGGAGAAAATCGTGACTTTCAGCAAGCACATCCTGGCACTCACCGCCATCGCAGCAACGTTCGCAGCCGGTTCCGCCATGGCGGCCGACGGCACCATCTCGTTCACCGGCAAGATCACGGCAGCATCGTGCTCGATCACGGGCGGCTCCGGCGCCAACGTGTCGGGCGGCAAGGGCGATCAAAACATCGCCGTCAACCTCGGCACCGTGAGCTCGGACTCGATCCCCGACGCGCAAAGCACCAACATCGCGGCAGGCACGTCGATCAACCTGAATCTCGACTGCGGCAACACCGCGCAAGACCTGACCACGGTCAAGGTCAAGTTCGACCCGATTTCGGGTTCCGGCGTCGACGCCAAGAACAACATGCTGCTGAAGGTTACGGGCGGCGCAGAAGGCGTTGGCATCGGCATGTACGACACCAGCAACAAGCTGTTGAACCTGGCGGCCAACGAGACGTTCGACGCACTGCTGGTCAAGGGCGGCACGGCTGAAGCACCGGTCTACACCGCATCGCTGAACATGCGTGCCGGTTACGTCAAGAACGGCGCCACGTTCAAGTCGGGCGCCGCGAACGGCACGCTGCCGTTCACGCTGACGTACGAGTAAATCCCTCCATCCGGTGGCGGCGCGGTGTGTTGCCCGCCACCCTTCACGCTCCAATCAAACATGAAAAGATCGATCATCGCCGCACTGATCGCGGCTGGCTCGCTTTTGTCTGCTTCGATGCCGTCCCATGCCGGCATTTCCCTGTCCGCTACGCGCGTTGTCTATGCACAGAAGGACAAGGAAGGTGCGGTGACGGTCAAGAATCAGTCCAGCGACGACGTGATGATTCAGTCGTGGCTGGAAAGTCAGAGCGACAAGCAGGACGACCTGCCGTTCGCCATCACGCCTTCGCTCAGTCGCCTCAATGGCGGCAAACAACAAATCCTGCGCATCTTCTACGCCGGGCAGGGCCTGCCGGTCGACCGGGAGTCCGTGTTCTGGCTAAACGTTCAGGAAATCCCGCAAAAAGCGAAGGACGACAACACGCTGCAGATCGCGGTACGACAGCGCATCAAGCTGTTCTACCGCCCCACCGAGCTGGCCGGGAAGCCCGCAGAGGCAGCGAAACAGCTCCAGTGGCGCTGGACCGTCGAAGGCGGGAAAACACAGCTCGAAGCGGTCAACGACAGCCCGTACTTCGTGTCGCTGGCCAAGGCGAGCGTGCATATCGGTACACGAACTTACGCGGTCACCACCGAAATGGTCCCGCCAAAATCGAGCAAACGCATGGCGATCAAGGAATTTTCCGGCCACGCGCCGGCATCGGGCACCCGGGTTGAATTCGATTCGATCAACGACTTCGGTGCCTCCGACAGCAATCAAGCGGAAATCGCCAGATAGCAGCCAATCGGAATCGGCGTCACCCGGCAATCCAAATGTTCAATACGTTGTACTAATTTAATAGGGCGAGCATTTCTGAGGGCTTGGCAGAGTAGGAAAGGCACGCATTCTGGGCATGAATACTACCGTTAAGAAAATCGTCGAAGCCTGCCGGGAAGCTTCCTGCCTGATGGCGATCGGGATGCTGGTCGCCCCCGCCGCGTCGCAAGCAGCAGAGTTCAATGATCAGTTCCTGAAGAAAGGCGATGCGCCAGTCGAGCTCAAGTATTTCGAGCGTGGTAGCGCCGTACCGCCGGGCACCTATGACGTCGACGTATCGCTGAATCAGCGCCGCGCCACGCGGCGCTCCATCGTCTTTACTGCCGATGCATCGGGTGAAGTGCGGCCGGTCATCACGTTCGGCCTGATCCGCGATCTGGGCGTCGACATCGCACGCCTCGAGCGCGAAGGCAAACTCGAAACCGGCCTCGCAGACAACACGCCGCTCGATCTCGGCAAAATCGCCGATGGCGGCTCGGCGAGCTTTGACGTAGGCACGCTCGCGCTCGACATCAGTCTCCCGCAAGCGTATGTGCCCGGCGAGGCACGCGGTTACGTCGATCCGTCGCTGTGGGACGACGGCGTCACCGCCGCGTACACCAACTACCAGGCGAACTTCAGCCACGATACCGATACCGGCTACCGCAGCGATTACTACTATCTCGGGTTACGCAACGGGATCAACATCGCCGGCTGGCGCCTGCGCAACGAGTCTTCGCTGACAGGACGCAACGGCTCGCCTACCCGCTTTACGACGAATCGTAGCTACGTCGAACGCGACCTGCGCGGCATCAAGGGCACGCTGGCGGTGGGCGAGGTGTATTCGTCTGGCGAAATTTTCGATAGCGTCCGCTTCCTCGGTGTCCAGGTCAACTCCGATACCGGCATGCTGCCCGACAACGAAGTCGGTTATGCCCCGGTCGTGCGCGGTATCGCGCAAAGCAACGCGGTAGTCGAGGTTCGCCAGAACGGCTACGTGATCTACTCGACGACGGTCACGCCCGGCGCATTCGAGTTCAAGGACATCTATCCGAGCGGCTCGAACGGCGACCTCGAAATCAGGATCACCGAGGCCGACGGCAGCATTCGCACCTATCGGCAAGCATATTCGTACCTGCCCGTGATGATTCGTCGCGGCACGATGCGCTATGCATTCTCAGCCGGCCAGTATCGCGGCTACGGTCAAACGCGCCCGAAATTCGCGCAGGGCACGCTCGTTTACGGCGTCTCCGACAACCTGACCGGTTATGGGGGCCTGCTCGGCGCGCAAAACTACGCGGCGATCGCGCTCGGCGTCGGTTACAACTCGCGGTTCGGCGGCCTGTCGTTCGACATCACGCACAGCCAGTCGACCACACCTGGCCGCAAGTCGAGCGGCCAGAGCTTCCGGTTCCTCTACTCGAAGACGCTGAAGGCGACCGATACGACGTTCACGATGGTCGGGTATCGCTACTCGACCGATGGCTATCGCACCTTGAGCCAGCACGTCGACGATCTCGACCAGCGGCAAGGCCAGGGCCTGAGTCGGCAGAAAAGCCGGATCGACCTGAACATCAACCAGTCGCTCGGTCGTCAGGGGTCGTTGTACGCGAGCATCGGCGAGACGAGCTACTGGAACCGCGGCGGCACGAGTCGCAACATCCAGCTCGGCTACAGCGGCGCACTGAAGAATCTCAGTTATAGCGTCGCTGTCGCACGCACGAAGGAAAGCGGGCCGTTCGGGCGATCCGACACGCAGTTCACCGCATCGGTCAGCATCCCCATCGGCGGTGGCGCACGCTCGCATCGCGCCTATGCGAACGCCGTCACGTCGACGCAGGGCAACACGAGCGTTCAGGCAGGCGTGTCCGGCTTCCTGAACGACAGCAACACGGTGAACTACTCGGTTCAGGCGGACTACAACAAGGATTCCGGTGGATCGGGCGGCGTCGGACTCGGCTGGGATACGCCGTCGACAAAGCTGAGTTCCAACTACAACCAGTCGGGCCACAGCCGCCACGTCGACGTCGGTGCCACCGGCTCGATCGTCGCGCATCGCGGCGGCATCACGCTCGGCCAGCCGGTCGGCGAAACGTTCGCTATCGCGGAAGTGCCTGGCGTGCGCGGCGCGCAGTTCGACTCATCATCGAGCGTCAGCACCGATCGGCGCGGTTACGCGGTGCTGCCCTACATGCAGCCGTACCGCTACAACTGGGTCAGCATTGATACTGCGAGCCTTGGGCCCGATACGGATCTGATCGACAACTCGAAGCCGGTGGTTCCGACCCGCGGCGCGATCGTCAAGACCCGCTTCTCGGCTGAAACGGGCCGCCGTATCCAGTTCGACGTCACGACCAGCGACGGCGGCAAGGTGCCGTTCGGCGCAACGGCCTACGACGAGAATGGCAAGGTGCTCGGCATGGTCGACAACGCGTCGCGCGTGCTCGTGTTCGGTGTCAAGGATCAAGGGCGCCTGTCGATCCAGTGGAGTCAAGGCAAGTGCGAGGGCGACTATGCATTGCCGCCGCGAAACACCGTGCAATCGTACGAGCGTGTTTCGATGAGTTGCCGGATGGCAGGACGCTGATTGCTGACGAATCGGCCTGAGCGACGGAGCAATCCGGCGCTGACAATCACATGGAACATTTGTTAGGAAATCATCATGCGTCAATTCATCCTGGCAGCGACCCTGTTCGGCGCGGCCGCCTCTCCGGCAATGAGTGCCGCCAGCAGCTGCTATATCACGGACAATAACGGAACCAACCTCGGCCAGAAGCCCATTGTCTTTACAATCAACGGCTACGCAACCCCCGAGTTCAATCCGTCGGTTCCTAAAGGCACGGTTCTCGACTCACGACAAATCAGCGTAGCAGGTGGAAACTATACAGCGTGGTGCAGCGTCAAGAATGTGCTCAACGGTCGACTGGGTGCCACGGCCGAACCGGTGTACAACACGTATCCGACCACGGTCGCGGGCGTAGGAGTACGCATCCGCTTTGCATCCTCCGCCTCGTGGTGGCCGTCCTCCTTCAACGCCAGCGTCCAGTGGATCAAGATAGACGCAGAGCCGCTCGTCGTCGAATTCGTCAAGACCGGCCCCATTACGAGCCAGGGCCGACTCCAGGGAGAAATCGGCGGAACCTGGATCCAGGATGGCGCATTTCAGTTCATTTCGTATCGCATCAACGGCTCGATATCCATCACGCCGAAGGTACCCACTTGCTCGGTCGCAACGAAGAAAATCGACGTTCAGCTCAGCCCGTCCGGCAACGGCTTTACGACACGCGACTTCAACGGCGTTGGCAGCACCACGCCCGAGCGGGATTTCAGCATCAAGCTGGATTGCGCCGGAGGAGACGACGGCACGTCGACGAATGCCCATGTCACGCTCACGGATAACTCGAATCCCGGCAACCGGTCGAACGAGCTGTCACTTTCGCCAGATTCCGACGCAGCGGGGTTCGCGGTCCAGGTATTGAAGAACGGTACGGTGTTGAGCTTCGGTCCCGACTCCAGTGCTGCCGGTAACCCGAATCAATGGAAAGCCGGTACCATTCCGCAAGGCATGGGAAGCTTCACCATTCCGCTGACAGCACGGTACATCCAGACTGCAGCCAAAGTGAAGGGCGGTATCGCTAACGCGGTCGCGACGTTCACGATGAGCTACCAGTAACGATCGACACGGTTGCGCCGCAGTCTCCTTTCCGGGCAGACGCTCCGTGTATCGGGAACAGTACGGCTCACGCCCATGCATCGTTACGGCACGATGTCGGTGCCCTCCTTCCGCGCCCCAACCCAAACCGCCGCCTCCGCTCGGAGGCCGCGCCGCTTCTCAAGCTGGTGCGAGCACGTCAGCGATCCGCTGACGCATCAGTCCTGAAGCCGCGACAGCGCACGGTCGATCGCGTCCTGGAAAGCGGGCCAAAGATCGTTTAGCGCCACCGCGCCACGTTCGATCACCGCAGCTTCCACGCGCGCACAGGCGTCGCGCGCTTCGGTGTCTCCAGCCAACGCAAACCCACCGCGCATCGAATGCAGTTCGACTTTCATCGAATCGACATCGCCGATCGATCGAGCTACGGCTAGCACGGACATCGATTCCAGCGTCGCCACGCACAATGTCCGCCGGATCTCTTCAGTCACGACCGACACTGCCAGCCCCCCGCGCGAATCGCTCCCGGTCCCATCTCGCGCGACAGCAGCATCGACATGCCGCCGCAGTACCTTATTGAGCACGTCGACCGACGACGGCTTGAGCTGATTCCACGACAGCACGCGGCGTAATGCCCAGCCCGTCGAGTTCGGCCACCCGATCACTGACGCGGACGTCGTACTCGACACGCGTTACGTCGACCACGAATACGGGCTGCCGAATGACGGCATACCCGAAGCGATTCGCCTGAAAGCGCGGCTTGAGGGGATGCTGACCGATCCCGTCTACGAAGGGAAATCGATGCTCGGGATGCTGGACAATGTGCGGTGCGGCGAATTCGAACCGGGGTCGACGGTGCTGTATGCGCTTCTCGGTGGCATACCGGCGTTGAGCGCGTACCACGAGATCTTCAGGAACGGGGCCGGGATGGCGATGCCCCGCCGACACGCAGTGGGCGACGTTCCGGCCTGCACCGACTGTGTCGCGTGCAGCGATATGATGAGCGGCATCGCCTGCGGCGCACCCCGACTCGAAACCGTCGGCCCATCGCAGATGCGTGTGTTTCGGGTTCGAAAGCTCGACGACTGAAAAGCACGCGGGAAGTCGGCTTTTATTGATAAGAGAACGTAATCGTGCTTATCGCGAAAACCGATCCTGCCGTGATCTTGGGAGCGGTTCTGACATACTTGGCGACGAACGGCAACGTCAAGCCTCCACCGGCGACCGGCGACGTCCCGGCATACCATTGGTTCACGGTTCCATTGGCGGGCGAGTCGGGCCCGAACTTCACCGGCGCCGGTTCGTTCGGCCGGGTAATCTGGATACCGACGCCACTGGCAGTCGATTGGCGTGCCGCGCTCAACATGTCGCTGGTGTTCGTCGGGTTAGACGCATCGGTCATTGTTGCGTGTACCTTCACGTCGCGATCGCAATCCAATTGCAGGGCGAATGACGTGGCGCCGTTCCGGGCCACCGCACCGATACTGTCCGGAAAACTGGTCGTCACAATGCGAGGCAGCACAACATCCTGCGGCGTACCACTTGCCAGCTTGCACGTTCGCTGCGCGACCTTGATGCTGGCGATCTGCCACGAAAGAGAATTGGAGGTCTGCAGGTTTCCTCTCCCCGCGCCATAAATCGCAAATCTTCCACCAAAGCGCTGTTCCGGTACGGAGTACGAACCGGATTTCAAGCGCCCCGTATAAACAACGATGACCCGCATTTCAAAGAAGAAAGTCGCGGAGTTGTCTCTCGTGGTCGCAAGGGGAGTCGACATGGTGTTGACCGGCACCCACTTCCTGTCACTTGCCGGCGTACCCGCTCTGACTTCGAGCGCATATCCGATCCCTTGCACACCGCTATCGAAAACGTAATAGCTCGCACCATTCGCCTGATAGGTCACGCCGGGCAGCGGCGTCCGAGTCACTTCGTACGCAATGCGCCTGCCGGCGCTATCGATACACTCGGGGGTCTGATCCAGGGGAATCACCTTCCCATCCCCGGTCGTGGCCGTTGCAGTGCTCGAGAGCATCGTGCCCGGTGCAAGCGCGTCCATTGCAGCCGTGATGTTCTGCGCCGGAACTGGCGTGACGGTCCAATTGCCGCCCCAAGAGCTCCAGCAGGTCGAGATCGCATGCGCCTCGCTCGAAAAAAAAACGAACCATACCAGGCATAGCGCACCCAGGCACTGCGCCATCAACTTCCGCGTCATGACGGAAAGAGGTGAATAATCGCGACGGGTCAGTTGCATAGCAGCTCCTTTTAACATCCGACTTGCAGGCCCCAACGTCAAAGTCGATGGTCAGGCAGTTGCCGCCCTGCGCGATCATGCCGGCATCATTGATAGTCCATCAGTACTTGTAGCGCGCCGAACACCCTTCCCGGCGTAATTTTCGAGCCCGTCTGCATGTATGTGGCCGTCAACGGTACGGAAAATGAGCCTCCAGTCGCCGTGCTGTATTCCGACAGCCTGATCGAGTTATTAAACGTTACGGGTGTACTGCTTTTTTGATCGATGATCTGGATAGCGACGCCGCTCGCTGTCGATGCTTGGCCAAGCGGCAACGTGCCGCTGATCGACGGCAAGGGTGCGCCAACCGGTACGTAGGAGTAGCCAACACGATTAAATCCCGCGGGACAATTTTTGAACTGCAAATTGAAACTTCGAACTCCACTTACGCCCGACGTCGTGCCAACCCCTTTGAATGCCGAATTTGATACGCCCGGCAACACAACGGTCTGATCGGGCGTCTGACAGGTGCCGGCAACCAGCTGAACCTTGGCGGACAGCGCAATCGCCAGCTTCGTGTACGTGCTCGCGCAGTAACCGGAGACCTGCCGGTCACAAATATAGAAGTAGGCCGGATTGGTTCCGCCCTGGCCACCCGCCAGGTTGCCGGGCTGCAAAGGTAGCCCATCCCGGATTAATTGCACTTCGAGCGGTTGCCTGCTGACGATCGTCTTTCCGGTGACATTCATCCGTATCTGCGGCTCGCCGTTGATCAACAACCGTGCGGATATGCCCGACACATTCGTCGGAACGTCGGGACCGTCGCTCATCGTTCCGCCCCCGTATGTCCACAACGATACGGCATTGATCGAGCAAGTTGCCGCACCGCACATCTGCTGCATCGACACGTAATCCCGAGCCAGAATCGTTCCGGCGGGCGTCGTACTCGGCAACGTGATGGCCGAGCCGAATTTGGTCACTGACTGGTCGATCGCGTAACCGGAAGATGACCATGACGCCCCCATTGCAATCATGGCTGAAATGAAAAGCCTTCTGGCTCCAATCCGGTTGATCAACATTTCCTTGATCCTGGTCACTCTCTTCATCCCCATTTGCCTGTCACCCTTCACAATTTCCGGGCCGCACCCGCCTTGCGACACCTTGTCCGCACACGCAGCCGCCGTTGCCTTCATGTTGCACGCGCTCTCGATGAGCTCCAGCGTGGCCACGTTGTCCTAATCACGCTCGGACACGTCACGTGGCCGGCTGCGTGACCACCTTCGATACGGGCGGAGCATATTGAGCGACGCTACCCGCCACGCACGGCAATTCGAGGCTTTGAAGCGGCTGATAACCGGATGCCCGCTTGCGCACCGGCAGCGAATACGCGATCTTGCAAATGCCCTTGCCGCCTTCCTTCTCCCACTGCACGTTCAGCTCACCCTGCTCGGCAAGGCCACGCGCCAGCAGCTTGCCGCCCTGACCGATCACGCCGACATCCTTGCCGGCACCGTCCGTGACGACCGCGCCGAACGGCACCGGCGCGCCATCGGCCTGCCGTGCGCGAATCACCGCCGAGCGGCCGTAATCGGTCTTGAAGACCAGCATCGGCACCGCGCCCGACAACGGCGCGACGCGCTGGCTCGTTTCCTTCAATTCGACGTCGGTCGACAGCCCCTTCGGATCAAGCGACACGTCGTTCATCGAGAATGGCGACAGGTACGGCACGATCGCGTAGCCGTTGCCGTCCACGCGCACGCCCGATGCATTGGTGATGCGTGCACCCTCCGCATGCTTCGCCTCGACGATCGCGAACGTCTCCGACAACGGCTGCGACAGCGTGACGCCGCCGCGATGCGCGACGATCGCGCCGCGCGTACCGACCGAGTACTGCTGGTAGTCCTTGCTCGCGCTGACGCTACCGCTCAGCTCTGCTTTCGACCCGCGATACATCATGTTCGCGCCGCCAGTCGTCTGCGCATTGCCCGATCCGGCGCCGTGGTTGACGTTGACGCCGTATGACAGGTTGCTGTCCGCGCCGAGCGAACCGGACAGGTTCGTCGACACTTGGGTCGAACCGCTCGAATCGTGGTTGAAGTTCGTCGACAACGTCGCCGGCTGCTTACTGCCGAGCGGGATCGAGAGCCCTGCATAGATCAGCGTGCTCGACTTGCCCCACGCGTCGCGTTGCCGCGATGCCGACACGGTGTACGAGAGGTTGCGGAACGAGTTGTTGTAACCGACCGTGAAATCGGTATCCGTACCCGTGCGATTCCAGTACGTCGAGGTCGACCCAGTGATGTTGAGGTTGCCGCCTTTCTCGCCAAGCTGCTGGCTCATCGTCAGCGACGCACGATTGCGCGTGCGATAGAGTGCCTGCGACGTGACCTGGCCCTTCGCCAGGTCGCGCGCGCTCATCGCGTCGTTCAAACCAAAAAAGCCGTTCGTCGAATAGCGGTAAGCGGCAATCGCGACGTTCGTGCCGGTCGCCGCCACCGTCTTCGCATAACTGATCCGGAAGCTCTGTCCCGAATGAGTCTGCTCGTTCGGAATCTTCGTCGTCGCGTGCGTCACGTCGACGCCGAACGCGCCCCATGACGTGTTCAGCACCGCGCCGGCCATCGCAGACAGGTAATCCTGCGCCACCGTCACGCCGCCAAAACCCGTCAGCATATTCGTGAAGCCGCGCTGCCAGGTCGCCTGCGTGAAGAACGGTTTCGTGTTGGTCAGGTTGCGTACGGTGCCGACCGTGAAGCTGTAACGGTTCTGCCCCGGGCGCAGCGACATCGGTACCGACGCGTACGGTACCGAGAACGTCCGCACGGAGCCGTCCGCTTCCGTCACCGCAACGTGCAGGTCGCCGCCGTATCCGGTCGGATACAGGTCGTCGATCACGAATGCGCCGGGCGCGACCGTCGTCTCGTACAGCTTCACGCCATTTTGCGTAATCGTCACCTTCGCGTTGGTGTTCGCGACACCCCGCACGACGGGCGCGTAGCCGCGCTGAGATTCCGGCAACATCCGGTCGTCGGTATACACGCGCACACCGCGGAACGACGTCGAATCGAACAGGTCGCCGGTCGTGTACGTATCGCCGACGACGAGTTGCGACGACCACGCGGCGAGATCGCGCTGCACATACGTCGACACGTTCTGGTACTTGCGTTGACCACGGTCGTCCCAGTTGAACGAGCCGTTGTGCCGGAAATGCCAGCGCTGATAATTGAACCCGCCGTCGACCCCGACGTAACCCTGTGTACTGCCCTTCTGGCCGCTGGCACGCGAGTGGTACGCATTGACGTTGTACCCGAGCATGGCGACGGGCACGCCCTCGCTCCACTGATCGGGGCTGACGTAGCCGCGCGCCGTACGCCGCAGCGAAATCTGCGGAATACTCAGGTCCAGTCGCAGATTGTTGAAGTCGAAGCTGACGGACGCCTCGGGGATCACCTGGCCGATGCGCAAGCTGGTGCCGGGCTGGTCGAGCGCCGCACGGACATCCGCGGGCAGGCGCGTCAGGTCGACGCCGATGCGGTTCAGCAGCGCCTTGTCGAAATACGGCTGCGCATCGACCGTATTCGGCGCGGACTTGAACGGCAGCTCGGCGCGCCCGACCCAGTTGCCGTCGATGTAGATGTCCGGGCTGTACGCCCCGGCGCGGACCACGTTGCCGCGCTGATAGCGCGACACGTCGATCGCGCCGCCGCCGTTGTGCAGGAAGCCGCCCTCGAATTCGACCTGCGCGAACTCGGTCTGCGCGACCTGCATCGTCCCGGCGTCGGCGAGCTGCATCGTCACGCCTTCATCGGCCTGGGCCGCGTGCGACACTTCCTGCCAACCAGCCATGATCGTGAGAAGCAATGCGCAAATGGGCTTCAGCCTTGGCCTGCTCTCTGCCTGCACACTTGTGTTTTGCCGCTCCATCATTCGTCCGCTCTCGTAGATTGCTTTGTTTGATTACGTGAATTGCGCAGGCCGACCCCGGCCACAAGGACGGCACGCCCGCTCTGCGTTATTTCGAAACCTGTGCTTCGTGGCCGTGATTGCTGCCCCAATCGTCGACACTGCTGTACAGGACCGTTCCGCCGGCGAGATCCGTGCGGGCCACGCTCTTGAGCGGGAACGTCGCGGATTCGCCCGGACGCACATAGCCGAGCTCGGCTTCAAAGGTCTTGCCGGCGGACTTCAGCGCGATACCGGAGAGGTTGACGACGTACGCCGTCTCATTAGTCGCCTTCAGCACGGTGCGCTGCTCGCTGTCGGTTGCGAGGGTCCATTTGAGTTTCCCCGGCGCGTCCAGCGGGTTACCCGGTAGCCCGTCGGGGCGATACATGAGCTTGACCCGCGTGCGAAACGCGAACTGCAGGCGATTGACGTCGTCGTTCGACGACGCCTTGGGCGGCACGTCGAGCACGTTCAGCCAGAACAGCGATTCCCTGTCCGCCGGCAGCGGCTCGCCCGAATAAATGAGGCGCAGCGTCTGGCCCTTGCCCGGCTCGACGCGGAAAACCGTCGGCGTAATCACGAACGGAACGTCGATCGTGTCGGGCGCCGCGCGTTCGTCGCCCTTGTCGATCCATACCTGGACCAGGGCCGGCTGCTTGCCGTCGTTGGTGAGCTGGACCGTGACTTCCTTCTCGCTGCCGGCAAAGATGACGCGCGTGCCCGACAACGTCACACTCGCCTGAACGCTCGCGCAGAACAGCATGGACATCAGGATCAGCAAGATCCCATACGGACGGTTCATCTTCATCTCATCTCCAGTTATTTGCAGTCCGAATTAAAATCAGGTCGTATCGATTTTGAATAGACTCAGGTGCCGGCCGCCTTCCGGCAGCCGGCACGCCTCACTCGGCGTACCGAGTGCTTACGGGTACATCAGCGAGTACGTGACGAACGAGTCCATCTTGCCGCCCTTGACCTCGGCGCCCGTCCCGACATACTGAGCCGCGAATTGCAGCGTCGCGGTACCCGAGCCGCCCTCGGCCGTATCGATATCGACGGTCTGCACCTTCTGTGCCGAGCTTTCCGCGCCGATCATGATCGGTTCGTACTTGTCGTTCAGGATGCCGATTTCGACACCGCTTGCCACACCGTTGGTACCGGCACCGGTCGGCTTCAGACGGCCGGACGCGAGGTTCACGTTCGGGCCCGGCTCGAACGCCACCGACACCTTCTTCACCGGCGCGGGAATCACATTGCCCTCGCCGTCCTTCGAGTCCGTCGTACAACCCGACAGCGTCAGCGTGAACGGCGTACGACCTGCCGTGGAACCTTGGGCGGTCAGCTGGCTGGACGCTGCCTGCGGCATATTCACCGTCAGATCTTTCGTGCCGTTGTTGATCTGGCAGGTCGATGCAACCACCGAGCCCGAGAAGTTGATGGTGCCGTCGGATGCCATTGCGGCACCCGCTGCCAACGCAAGCGCTGCCGCGACGGTGATTTTCGTCATGTTGATTGCCATACATTTTCTCCGTTTTAAATCAGATAAATAACTCCTCACCAGAGTCGAATTAATCATATCCTTCAACAAAGTCCTAATCCATAAAACAAGTCCTATATAAATCCAAAAATCTCTAGTACTTGTACTAAATTTATTTGACCATTTTTGTCTATTTCTGCTGACTCGTCCGCAGAGCGTCGCGTACGCTCCGCAGCGCGATCGAAACAACGCGCTCCGGTGCTCGCGGCGTCACCGGGGTCGTTGCAAAAAAATGGAAAACGCTCAAGATGCGTCGGCAGTGCCGAGCTACCGTGGAATAGATCGGGACGAGGCCCGGTTCAGTGTGATCGCCGATGGAGACGGTGGGTGCTTCCAGGAGATCAACTGGAATCAGATTAATTCGATCGACTCGAACATTAATCACATAGATCGCGTGCGGAACACCACGTTAACGTGGCCGCCCCCTATGCAATACATTCTTTTTCTTTAAATAAAATCAACCGTCACCCGATTTCGCTGTGGCTATTTTTAATCCTCGACCGGGCTGTATCGCGGCGATACGTGACGTCACCCCGCCACCTCAGCGATCGATTCGCTCGAGCGCCTGCTCCATCGTGTACCGAAACGCCTCCCAGCGCGATTCGAACGCCACCGCGCCGCCCGTGTTCACCACCGTCTCCATCTCCGCGCATGCGTCACGCGCGCCGTTGTCGCCGGCCAGCGCGAAACCGCCACGCATCGAATGCAGTTCCACGCGGAGCGAATCCGTATCGCTACCGGACACGGCCGCTTCGATCGCGGCCAGTGAGCGCAGCGTGGCCTCACGCAAAGTCCGCCGGATTTCATCGGTCATCGCCGGCACGGCCTCGCGCGCCGCCGATTGCGTTGCGTCGACGGCTATTCCGCCGTGACCGCCGTGCCGGCGCAGCACCGCATCAAGACTGTCAATCGACAGCGGCTTGAGCACGACCTCGGCCACACCGACCTGCACGCAGCGGTGCCGATCCTCGTCGGTCGCATGCGCGGTCATCGCGATCACCGGCACCTTTGCACCCTGCTCGCGCAGAAAATTCGCCAATGCGAAGCCGTCGAGCTGCGGCATGCTCAGGTCGGTCAGCACGATGTCGAACGGATGCTCGAAGTACGTGCGCATCGCTTCGACGCCGTTCTCGACGATCGTCGCGTCATAGCCGAGCGCGTCGAGCTGGTCCCGCAGCAGCGCGCGACTCGCCGGGTGATCTTCCGCCACCAGCACGCGCAGTGGCGGCACGTCTTCATGCAGAGGTCGCGTTTGCCCGGCGTGCGTCGCATCCAGCTCGGTTTCGACGCCGCGCCAGCCAGCCGGTGCGTCGGACAGCGGCAGCGTCGCCACGAACGTCGAACCCTCGCCTACCCGGCTCTCGACCATCAGTTCACCTTGCATCAATCGCGCGATGCGACGGCACAGCGGCAATCCGAGCCCGGTGCCGCCGAATCGACGATAGATCGATGCATCAGCCTGCATGTAAACATCGAACAGCGTCGGCAATGCGTCATCGGGAATCCCCACGCCGGTATCGCGCACGGCGATCTCGACACATCCGACACCCGTGCCGCTGCGCGCGAGCCGTGCGTCGATCGTGATCGCGCCGCGCTCCGTGAACTTGATCGCATTGCCGACGAGGTTCGACACGAGCTGGCGCAAGCGCGTCGGATCGCCGACATACCCATCGGCCAGTTCAGCCGCGGCATCGCATTCGAGCGCCAGCCCCTTCGCTTCCGCGAGCGGCCGGAAAATCGCCGCGACGTCCTGCAGCACGCGTCGCAGGTCGAACGGGATGTGCTCGAGCGCCATCTGGTTCGATTCCACCTTCGACAGGTCGAGCACGTCGTTGATCACGTGCAGCAGCGTATCCGACGACGACACGATCGTCTTCAGGCGACGCCGCTCGACCGCCGGCAGTTCCGCGCGCTCCATCAGCTCCAGGTTGCCGACGATCGCGTTGAGCGGCGTGCGGATCTCGTGGCTCATCGTCGCGAGGAAGGTCGATTTCGCCTTGTTGGCGTCGTCCGCGGCCACGCGCGCTTCGCGCAGCTTGTCTTCGGTCAGCTTGCGGGCCGTCACGTCGGTGAGCGTGCACAGCAGCACCTCGACACCGCGGAACCTGGTGCGGACGATGTGCGCCGCGAGATACGTCGTGTCGTGACCGGCACGCTCGACCGCCAGCTCCTGCTGCATGACGAAGTGCCGGTCGCTCGCGCCAGCCGGCTGCCGTTCTCGATACGCCTGCCAGATGCGGTTGCCGAGCGGCAGACCAGATACACCTTTGTCGTACGCGAGCGCGGCGTCGTTGCGCACCATCGTGTCGCCGTCGGCCGCAGACAGCAGCAACAAGCCGGCGGGGGCCGTGCGGATCAAGGTGCGATTGAATGCCTCGCTCTCGATCAACCGGATCGCACGCCGGTTTGCCGGACGCAGCGCGCGGCGATCGAATGTCAGGATTGCGATCCACAGCATCGCAATCGCGAACAGCGCGGACGCGAGCGTGATGCCGATGTCGACAGCGGTCGCTCTCGCCACGCTGCGCCACGAAAACGTCGTCATCACGGTCAGGCGGGAATCGGGCACCGCGTCGCTGATGAGGAATCGCGTGCCGACCCGTCGCACGACGACCTGCCCACCGGATGAAGCGCGCGTGCCGTTCATCGCGCGTTCGATCATCGCGGGATCGCGCTGCCGCCCGAAAACGATCCTGCCGCGCGCGTCCACCACCGCCACGTCCTCGTCGTCTGACTGCGGCAACATGATGTCGTCGAGACGGAACAGGCCGTTGAACACGAACCATCCGAACGGACGACCAGCCGCATCGTCGAGCCGGCGCGCGAATCGCACGACGCTCCGCCCGATGATCGGATCGTAGCCACGATCGAGCATGAACGTGCGGCCCTGCATGGCCGGCTTCTGCGTCGACGCGCCAGTCGGCATCAACTTCGCGATCAGCGCCGGCAAGTCGGTATCGGACGGCAGCGCCTGCGCGCGCGCGACAATCCCCGCCCCAATGACACCGAGAAACGGACCATCGAGCCCGAGCAGGTAGCCGCCGATCGGCTCGGCGTTCGCCGGGCGCACCGGATATTGTGATTTCGGGTCGATTTGCCCGAGCATGGCGCCGAGATAGCGTGCATAGGACTCGGCCGGATGATTCGGCGTAATCTCGGCCACCGCGAAGAACGGCTTCCAGCCGGTTACATTGCTCGCGACCAGCCTGCCGTGTGCCGCCGCGAACGTCTCGAGCGCCTCCGGCGACGGCAGCGCGCCCTGGTTCCAGAGTTGCTCCGTCCGAGAGCCGAACGTCATCAGCGCCCGGTCCACCGCCTGCAGGTTCCCGTAGAACTCCGCCTCGCGCTGCAGAAACGTCGACTGCGCGCGCCCGAGGCTGTCATGCACGTCGAGCCGGATGACCAGCGCCGCGCAGATGACGACGAACGCCGTGACCGCGCCGCCGCCCCCATACAGCAACACCCGCTGCTGCCGCCGAACGCGCCTCGGGTCGAATGGCTTGCGGCCCATCGCCGCCGCGTGCGCGATCAGTCGTTTCAGTTTTGCAGGCATGGAGGGTGATCGGCGGCGCCGGACGGGAAAGTCATACTCGGGATGCGCGCGTTCGGCGCGCCACACTGGCGGATCGCCTTTCTTCGCGCGATACCTCCGGCGTGGCCACGTTCAGTGCGCCGGTTATTCGCCGGCGGCCGGCGCATCGGGCGCCGCAGCATCGGCCAGGTTGCCGTCGCTCGCATAGCGGATCAGGTCGGCGTCGCGCACGATGCCGAGCTTCTTCATCGCGCTCGTCTTCTGCGAACTGATCGTCTGCTTGCTGCGGTGGAGCTGCGTGGCGATCTCGCCGACCGTATAGCCGGCGCCGAACAGCCGCACCACCTCGATCTCGCGGGTCGTCAGCGGGCGGCTCGTCTCCGACGAGCCGGCCGACTCCAGCAGCTGCTTGATATGCGGCGACAGGTAATTGGCGCCGACGTATGCCGCGTGCACCGCGCCGACGAGGTGAGAAATCGCATCCGACTTGCTCAGGATGCAGCCGACGCCCTGCTTGCGGATCGCATGCAGCACGCTGGGGTTGTCGATCATCGTGATCGTCACGAGCTTCAGCGCCGGGTAGCGACGCTGCAGGAACGACAGCAGCACGAGCCCGTCGCCGAACTTGCCGCCGGGCATCACGTAGTCGACCACCAGCACGTCGCTCGGCTTCTCGTCGAGCGCCGCCACGAGATCGGTCGAATTGGACACGGAGCCGACGAGCCGGATCGTGCTGCTGTCGGCAAGCGCCTGTGACATGCCGATCGCGGCTGCTGGGTGGTCATCGGCCACCATCACACGCACAAAGAATTCATCCATCGTCCCATTTCTCCCCGAGGCTTTTGATCGCGCACTCACCGACAGCCGCAGGATGCGGGCAACCGTTCCGGTTCCGTTCCATCCAGCCGACGGGCCGTCGATTCGACCCGCCACATTCGACCCGTCGGAGAATGCAAGCGCGACTCGATTTTAAGATAAAACGTGGGTAAGACCGTAAGCATTGGCCGACAGGCAGAGGCAGACCGTATGTCGGGTCGCCCTGCGCCATGCCCAGCATGGGCGCGCCGGCCGAACGTGAGCAGGCGTTGCCGATCGGCATGCCCTTCCGGGCCGGCGCCACGCATGTGTACGAGACACGCGCCGACGCATGTAGTGGCTTCCCGGAACGCAGCGCCGGGCTCGTCCCGTCCCGCTCCCTATCCCATCGCAACCACTCGCGCAGCAGCGAGCCTGCCGCGCATCGACCGCTTGCCGGCATCCGGATCGTCGTTATGGTCGGTGGACACCTTCGCCCGATTCGCCCCGTTCCTCGAGCGTCTGCTTCCATTCGGTGATCGCGCGCCGCTTCTGCATCGGCGACATGATCAGGAATTCGTTCATCCTGCCGAGAAAATCCCGTCTGGATTTCTCGGGAAGCGTGGCGAAATCGAGCAACATCACGAAGACTTTCACCATGTAGCGCACGGTCTTCCCCTCTTCTCACCTGATTGATCTACGCCGCCGTAGCCCGTGCGACGCGCTGCCTTCCATCCTTCGGACCTCGTCGGGCCCGCCCACGACCATCGACACGCGTTCATGCCGTGCCACCGTGTGCGAAGTGCGCAACGTCCTGTTCTTGTGTCCCGACTCCCCGCTCCGGCGCACCGTGCCGTCGAGCGATGCCTGCCAGCACGCCGCGCAGGTGCGCGAGCGTCACCGGTTTCGTCAGCACGCAGTCGATTCCCGCGTCCGCATACTGCCGCCGGTCGGCGGGTGCGACATGCGACGTCACGACCACCACGTCACCGCCCATGCCGAGATCGCGCACGGCGTTCGCCAGCGCGCGGACCGACATGTCGGGCAGGCTCGCATCCACCAGCAGCACGTGCCACTCGCCGGTGGCCATCATGTCGAGCGCCGCGTCGGCCGAACCGGCCGTCCGGGCCTCGCAGCCCAGCACATGGAGCTGCTCCTGCATCAGCGTGCTGCTGACCGAATCGATGCCGGCGAGCACCACGCGACATGCACCCGGACGAGCGGTTTCCACGTGCGTGCTCGCCGTTCGCTGCGCGGCAAGGCCTGCGGTGTCGGGTATCGCTTGAGCGAGCGCGGCCTTGAAGCCACCCAGCGCATAACTCGACACGCGTATCGTCCTGCCCGCTCGATACGCTCGCGGCGGGCCGTCCGGCGTGGCAAGCACGACAGGGCAGTCGCTGCCCACGCTGTCGAGCTCCGCGCGCGGCCACGCATCCGACTCGCCGAACAGGACGATCGCGGCAGCCCGCGCATGACGGTCTGCCGGGATCAGCGCCGGGCGCTCGTACGCGTCGACGTCGAAACCCCATGCACGCAGATGCGGTAACGCAAAGCGCTGCCATTCCGTACGCCCGACGACGATCACCCGCGTGCGCACGCCGCGCGCGGAATGCGCGTCGAGCGGCACGACCGCCTCCCCGAGCGGCACCGTCAACGTGAAGCGGCTGCCGGTGCCCGGCACGCTCGCCACGTCGATCCGCCCGCCCATCGCGACCGCGAGGCGATCGCACAGCGCAAGCCCGAGCCCGGTGCCGCCATAGCGGCGCGTGATCGACGCATCGACCTGCGAGAACGCCTTGAACAGCTTGTGACGATCGGCGCCCGCGATGCCGATGCCGGTGTCCTCGACCGCGATCGACAGCTCGGCGTCGCCGCATCCGGCCGACGCAACCGACACGCGCACCAAGACGTGCC
Organism: Burkholderia sp. AU6039; assembly: GCF_002223365.1. NCBI lineage: Bacteria > Pseudomonadati > Pseudomonadota > Betaproteobacteria > Burkholderiales > Burkholderiaceae > Burkholderia > Burkholderia sp. AU6039. The sequence goes on along the minus strand of NZ_NKFK01000005.1, from coordinate 228,894 downwards.
CGCTGGCGGTGAACTTGATCGCGTTGCTCAGCAGGTTGCCGAGCACCTGCCCGAGCCGGGTCGGGTCGCCGCGCATCCGCTGCGCATCGCTCGCGTCGATTTCGCAGAACAGCGACAGCCCCTTCGCCCTCGCGACCGGCGCGAACGCACCAAGCGTGCGCTCGATCACACCGATCACGTCGAACTCGATCGCTTCGACGGTCATCGCCCCCGCTTCGATCTTCGAGAAATCGAGGATGTCGCTGACGAGGCCGAGCAGCCCGGAAGCGGCCGCCCGCAGCGTCTGCACGCGACCGTGCTGCGACGCATCCAGCGCGGAGCGGTCGAGCAGTTCGAGATTGCCGAGGATCACGTTGAGCGGCGTGCGGATCTCGTGCGTGATCGCCGCCAGGAACGACGACTTGGCCGCGTTCGCCGAATCGGCCGCGCGCACCGCTTCCTCGAGTTGCTGAACGAGTTGCCGCCGAGCGGTGACGTCGGCGACCGCGACGATCAGCACGTCGATCTCCTGGTAGCGCGCGCCGCTGGCACTCACCTCGAGATGCAGCGGCGCCGCGCCGGCATCCGCATCGGCCAGTACGAAATCCGTCTGCATCGTGCCGCCGGCCGCGCCGCCTTCGACGAACGCGTCGTAGCGCGCCACCGCCTGCGCGGACAGCGCGCGATAGTCGCTGCCGAGCCGCGCAATCATCTCGGCCAGCGCGGGGCTGACGAGCATGAAGTGGCCATCGGCGCGCGAGATCAGGCCGAGCCCGATCGGCGCCGTCTCGATCACGCTGCGGCACAGCGCTTCGCTGTCGAACACGCGTTGCGAACGCGCATAGACGGACGCGAACACCCGGCGATGGAAGCGCACGAGCAAGATCCACATGATCGCGATGGTGAGCAGCGACGCGCCGAGCAGCAGGCTCGCCCGCCACGCGACGTTCGCGACGACGTCCGTCCACGGCAGCGCATACGCCAGCGTCCAGCCCGTTGCGTCGAGGGTGCCGTGGAAAATCACGAAGCCGTCGCGAAACGCAGCCTGCTCGGGCTTCGTGCGATCGCGCGACGCATCGAGCGCGACCAGGCGGCCGGTGCGTGCTGCGTCGCCGGCCACGCCGGGGCTCGCCGCGACGAGGTGGTTGTCGCCGGTCGTCACGAAGAACACGCCGTCGACCGGATGCTCGAGCTGCCACGACAGCAGGTGCTCGGGCGCATATTCGGTGACGAGCACCGCGAATGGTTTGCCGTCGACCTGCGCCTGCGCGGCGAGGCGGATGCGCGCGGCGCCCGACACCGGATCGGTGAACGGCGGCAGCCAGCGCACGTGCGGCCGGCCCGGGGGGCCCACCACCTGCGCCGGGTCGGCGCCGAAATCGATCCGCAGCGCATCCATCACGCGCGCGCGGCCTTCCGGTGTCGCGAGCGCGCCGCCGCCGGCGCCGGAATCCGGCACGAGCCCGAGCAGGCTCGTGCGCGTGCTGTAGTGATAGCCGGCGAGCGTCTGCCCGCGATTGATCGAACTCGCCGCGCAGATGCGCGCCAGCAGCACCGACAACGACAGGTAGCGGGCCACCTCGGCCCGGTCGGCGGGCTGCTCCGATACGCCGAACACGACGGACGGATAAGGCTTGATCGCGGTACGCTCGCCCGCTTCATAGAACGCGTCGACCACGCTGTCGGGCACCGGCCCGGTTTCCCGCCAGATCAGCTGCGCATTGGTCACGCCGTTGCGGAACGACGTCTCGCTCACCTTGATCTCGTTGAGCGTCTGCACCATGCCCGTCAGGAAGTTGTGCCGCTCGCCATCGAGATAGCCGTACACGATCGAACCCATCCCGAGCGCGCAGGCGATCAGGATCAGGATCGTGACGACGATCCCGCCGCCGAACACCGAGATGTTCTGATAGCGGCGAATGGATTGGAGCGGACTGTTTGGCATGTCGCAATGCGACGACGCCGGGGCGCCGGGACGCGTCTGCATCCGGCTCCGGCATCGCGGACGAAAGTGGCCCAGGGAATTGGAATGCCACGATCATGCCAAACGGTTTTCCTAAAATCAGTCCGGAATGAACGGTTTAGTACACGTCCAATATTATTTAATTCTTATTTGGAACTTGAACGAAATCCGCATCCCGATTCGGTCGGTGAGGGTCGGAACGACGTACGTGATCGCCGGGTCTGCGCCGGATGCAAAAAAGCAGGGGAGCGCCGTTCTCCGGCCCTCGCCCCGCTTCGAAAAAATGCCCGGCCGGCGGCTGTCGCAGCCGCGTCGTTCGCTCAGTTCTGCGTGAGCGGATTCAGCGTCGTGCACAGGAAGCCCGTGCAGTTCTTCGGCGTGAAATAGAACGACGCCATCGCGAGCGGCGGCGTGGTGCCGAGCGCCATGTCGCTCAGATACGCGCTGCCCTGCCCGCCGAACGTGTTCGACTGCTGGACGAAGCTCGCGCCGGTCGACTGGATCGCGGCCGACTGGTACGTGAAGGTCGGCGACTGCGTCTGGTCCTTCACGTAGACCCACGAAATCGCCGTGCCGAACGCCATCGCGCCCTTCGCGCGATACCCCTTCGCCCCTTCGCTGTTGGCCTGCGCGATGAAGTCGCTGACGGTCGACGCCGGCGCCAGCGCGTCGTACGTATAGGTCGCGCTCGACGCGTTGTTCTTCATGTAGATGTTCGCCTGCACCGATGCCACCACGATCGGCCCCAGGAACCAGTAGCCCGACTGGCCCTGGCCGTTCGCCTGCGTGAGGAACGCATTCGTGTCGGCCGGCAAGCTGGTCGTCGTGTACGTGTACGTGGCCGACGAGCCGCCGTCCTTGCGATAGAGATCGCCGTACGTGAGCGGCCCTTCGTAGCGGTAGCCGCTCGACCCTTGCGCATTGGCCGTGTTGACGAACGACGTCATGTCGGCTGGGGCGTTCTGCAGCTGGTACGTGTAGGTCTGCGCGGTGCCGTCGTTCACGAAGATCGATTGCGTCCCGCCGTTGCTCGCGCTGTAGTAGTAGTCGCCCAGATAGCGGTAGCCCTTCGCGCCTTCATTGTTGACCAGCGTCAGGAAGCTCGCCTTGTCGGCCGCGACGGGTTGCGCCTCGTAACGCCACGTCAACGTGCCGCCGCCCGAGCCACCGGAACCGCCCGAACCGCCCGAACCACCGCTGCCGCCGCTTCCCGTCCCGCCCGAGCCCGTGCCGCCGGTTCCACCGGTGCCGCCGTTGTTGCTCGTGCCCGATCCACCGGACGCCGCGGGCGAGGAATCGTCGCCGCCGCAAGCGGTCAGCGCCAGACAGGTCAATGCAATCAGAGCAACGGCTTTCATCGGGATCACCTCGGTGCAAAAAGGACGAACGAAGCCGGCACGCGCGGATCACGCCGCGCGCACGGACAGTCAAGCATCACGAATCAGGAATCGGCCGGCGGCGCACCGCCGGCCCGTGGACGTCAGTTGACCTGGAGCTGGCCACCGCGGCCGAGGCCGCCCTTGACGTCCTGCGCCTTGTAGCTGCGCAGCGCGACGACCATCTTGTTCCACGCATCGATGAACGCAACGACCGTCGCCTTGCCTTCCGGCGTCGTCGAGAAACCGGCGAGCCCACCACCTACGCCGCCGCCGAAGCCGCCCAGCGCTGCGCCGTAGTTCGTCGCCGTCGAGCTGCCTTCCGACGCCGCGATCTGCACCGCCGAGCGCACGTCGAACAGCGTCAGCGTCACGACCGACGCCTTCGTCTGCAGATGGCCCGCTACCGCGGCCACCGCGCTGTTGCCGATCAGCCCGCCGATCATGCTGCCGATGCCGCCGATCGGCGAATCGTTGATGACGATCTGCGGTTCCATGTAGTAGTCGGCCGCGACACGCTGGCCCTTCTGCTGCTTCGAGCCCGCGCGGTACTCGCCCGAGTTGCGCTGCAACTGCGTGATGCGCGACAGGCGCGCGTCGCTCTTCTGGTTGCCGATCGACGTGATCACGAAGCAGTTCGACTGCTGCACCGCCAGGCGCAGCAGCGGGTCGATGCTCGTCACCTTGGTCGCGCTGCCGAACGGGCCCCACCAGTCGGCGTTGCGGCCGTCATCGACGGCGATCGTGCCGAGCGGCGACGTGCAGCGCTGCAGCTGTGAATCGGCGCCGGCGCTCGCGCCGCCCGCGGCGGCACCGGTCACGCCCGCGTTCTGGCCGCCGGGCGTCACCACGCCGCCGCAGCCTGCCACGGACGCGCAAAGCGCTGCCACCAGCGCACCTTGAGTGAGACGTTGGGAAAGGTTGGTCTTCATGTTTTTGTCGATCGATTTAGAGTCGTTGTTCGGCTTATGTGTTCGTGCGAACTTCGATAAGCCCCCCGGCTGGCGCGCGATGGTGGTCTCCCCGCTACTGCCCCCGTTGCTTCAGCCCCGGTCAGTAGTACCAGTACGTCTGCTGCCAGACGCCGTAGTACGGATAGCCCGAGTACCAGTAGCCGTAATAGCGATCACGCCATTCCGTGCGCCATTTCCAGTCTTCTTCGTCTTCCTTCTTGGCCTTGCGCGCCAGATCGAGCAGCTTCTTCGACTCCTTGTCGCCGCGGCCGGCCGCGATCGACAGCCACTTCTCCGCTTCGCGCGCATCGGAGCCCATTTCCTCGAGGCCGAACAGGTAGAAACTGCCGAGCGCCTTCTGCGCCTGCAGGTCGCCACGCTCGGCGGCCTCGCGCATCCACTTGAGTGCCTGGTAGCTGTCCTGGCGCACGCCGTCACCGCGGAAATAGCGCAGGCCGAGGTCGTAGGCGGCCTTCGGCTGGGTCTTCGCGGTCTGCTTCAGCGCAGCGATGCGCGGGCTTTCCTGGTCTTCCGAATCGCCCCTCTTTTGATAGGAGACCTGATCTTTAGGACGGTCGGAACAGCCGGTGTCGTCGCAGATCCGCACCGTGTTGCTGGTGAGGGACGGATCCTGCGCGCACGCGGCCAATAGCAACAGCAGCCCCGATGCGATCAAACGGCGGTACATTGTTACTTTCCTCAGGTTTTATTGGCGCCGCAATTCTTCGAGCTATCCCACCCCCGTGAGCTCGCACCCGGCGGCGTGCGGCGCAACGGATACAATCCGCCGACGCCGACACGCACTCCAAGGCTCTCTCAGGTTCTCTCTTCGAATCGTTCCGTCACTGCTTCATTGCTGTCGCTTTTCGTTGTTCCGGCTGTCGCCGGCATCGATCTCCAAACATGACGCGACAAACAATAGTGACGTGGTGAGCAATAATAATGAAGAAAAATGGCATGTCAAGGTCATTCGCTTTTTCAAAGCTTGCATGACGCGTCAGTTTTGATATGCTCACCCTCGCCAAAAACCCCTGGAGACCCCATCGAGATGTCCAACAGCGAGCAGGCCAACGTCGATCTGATCACCGCCAACAAGGTGCGCGACCTACTGAACCGGAACGGGATTCCGCCGCGAAGTCACAACACGACGATCGCGAACGTGCTCGGCCTGAGCTTCTCGGTCGTCACGCGCAAGATGAAAGGCCTGATCCCGTGGAACCTGTCGCAGTTGCAGGACATCGCGACGCACTTCGGCGTGCCGCCCGCGATCCTGCTCGACGACAAGGGCACGCAGCCGCCCGCCGCCGAGATGATCGACGCGACGCTCGTGATCGAGTCGCGGCGCTTTCGCTGCCGCGCGGCGATCTCGACCAAGGCCAGCAGCCAGAGCGAGACGGATTTCGTCGCGCTGCAGTGGCAGGGCGAATGGCTGATCACCGAGCGTCAGCACGCGCGCGAGGGCCGCACGTATCCGGTCGACGTCATCGAGCTGCGCTCGGCCCAGCCGAACGTGTATGCGGCGCGCATCGCCGTGGTCGACGATTCGCAGGATGTCGCCGAAACGGTATGTGAATATTTCATCGAAAAAGGCGTGAACGCGATCCCGTACTTCGACGGCGCGGCATTCCGCAAGGCACTGGAGGTCGAGGATTTCGACGGCTACATCCTCGACTGGATGCTCGGCGACCAGACCGCCGCCGAACTCGTGCGCGGCATCCGCTCGAGCGAGAACAGCGGCGCGCCGATCTTCCTGCTGACCGGCAAGATCTCGACCGGCGAAGCCAGCGAGGACGAAATCGCGCACATCGTGTCGCACTACAACGCGCGCTGCGAGGAAAAGCCGGTGCGCCTGCCGATCCTGTTCGCCGAAGTGGCGCGCGAACTGAAGATCACGCTGCCGGCCGCCACCGCCGCCGCGAACTGAGACTCCAACGACAAATCACCACCGCACGACCGAGGGCAACCCATGCGAATTTCGACCATCTGGACCAAGCACCTGCTGACGGCCTGCCTGCTCGGCATGGCCGCCGCGACCTGGGCCGCTTCGTCGTTCACGTTCACCGTCGACGGCAAGATCGACAAGCACAACCAGCAGGGCAAGACGGCGTACGTGTTTTCCGAGCAGGCGCTGATGGCGCTGCCGCAGCACACGATCGTCACGTCGACGAGCTGGACGCCGAAGGCGGCCTTCACCGGCCCGCGCCTGTCCGACATCCTGAAGACCGTCGGCGCGCACGGCACGCAGATCGAGTTCCGCTGCATCGACGAGTACACGTTCACGATTCCGGTGTCCGACGCCGATCGCTACGGCGTAATCCTCGCACGGACGATGAACGGCAAGGTGCTCGGCAACGACAACTACGGCCCGCTGTGGATCATGTACCCGCGCGACCAGTATCCCGATGAACTGAAGACGCCGCTCGGCGAAGCCAAGTTCGCGTGGCAGATCATCGGCCTGACGGTGAAATGAAACGCCGGCGATGGAAAAATAGAAAAATCATCCTGGTCCTCGGCTCGCTGTGGATCATGGGGTTCGCCGCGTGGGCGTTCCTGTTGTGGGACCTCCTCGCCACCTCGGTCAACGAGGGCGTGCTCGAAGGGCCGCGCGAAGGCGTGTTCTGGACCGCCGCGCAATACCGCAACGTCTATACGCGGTTCGACCGGCAGTTGATCCTCTACACGACGCACCAGGACGACGACTTCAATCACGTGCAGATGCAGCTCGACAGCCTGTCGGTGTCGTTCGGCTTTCTGCAGCGGCCGTCTGAAGTATCCGAATACTGGCTGCGCATCCCGCGCGCGCGCAACGAGATCGACGCGCTCGGCGAATTCATGGCGCGCCTGAAGCGCGAAGTCCCGTTGCTGCGCGATTCGCCGAAAAGCGCGCAGCAGGTCATCGACGAGGTCAATGCGTACTGGCCGAAGGTCAACGGCCTCGCGAACTATTTCCGCGCGATCGAAATGGCGCAGCGCGACTTCACGTTCCATCAGCTGAAGGAGAAGCAGCGTGCGATCCTGATCCTCGGCATCGTGCTCGGCGTGATCCTGTGCGCGCTGTTCCTGCTGCTGTTCTATACGATGCGCACGCGTGACGACCTGCTCGAGCGGCAGGACGCGGCGCTCGACGCGGAACGCAAGGCGTCCGACCGTGCGTTCGAAATGATCGAGGCAAAGAACGCGTTCCTCGGGATGGTCAGCCACGAGTTGCGCACGCCGCTGCAGGCGATCTGCGGATCGGTCGAGATCCTGCTCGCGCGCCCGCAGTCGGAGGCGAACCTGAAGACGATCCGGCGGCTGCAGAATTCCGCGTTGTCGCTCGAGGCGCTCGTCAAGGATCTGACCGACTACATCAAGCTGCGCTCGACGAAGCGCCTCGCCGAACGGGAAACCGTCGGCATGGCGTCGCTGCTCGCCGAGGTGCTCGACCCGTTGCGCGAGAAGATCGCGGCCAAGCGGATCGCGATCGCGCAGCAGGTCGAGCCGCACGACCTCACGATCCGTTCGGATCGCAAGCTGCTGCGCCAGGTGCTGTCGAACCTGATCGAGAACTCGGTCAAGTACACGCTCGGCGGGTCGATCGACGTGTCGATCACGCTCGCCGACGCGCCGGCCGGCCAGCAATTGAAGATCGCCGTGCGCGACACGGGCACCGGCATCGCGAAGTCGCACCTGTCGAAGATCTTCGAGCCGTTCTATCGCGCGAACGACGCGGTCGGGCTGCATGTGGACGGGATCGGCATGGGGCTCGCCGTCGTGCGCGAAATCGTGACGACGCTGCGCGGGCATGTGGACGTGCGCAGCGTCGTGGGCGAAGGCAGCGAGTTCGTCGTGACGCTGCCGGCCGAAGTGCCCGGCATCGACACCGCCGGCCACGCGGCCGGCGACGCGCTCGCGCTACCGCACGCATCCGTGCACCGCGACCGGCGCGCGCTGGTGGTCGACGACGACGACAACGCGCGCGAAACGCTCGGCGCGATGCTGTCTGCGCTCGGCATCGACGCCGATCTGTGCGGCACCGGGCAGGAAGGCGTCGCGCGCTTCGGCACGGGACATTACGACATCGTCGTGATCGATCTCGAGCTGCCGGACTTGAGCGGCTTCGAAGTCGCGCGGCGCATTCGCACGGTCGCGGTACCCGACGACGACGGCCGGCATCCGGCGATCCTCGGCGTCAGCGCATATGAATCGGCGGCGCTGCGCGAGAACAAGCAGGTATTCGACGCATTCCTGCCGAAGCCCGTCCACCTGCGCGAACTCGGCGCGCTCGTCGAGAAGCTGCTCGCCTGAGCCGGTGTGCCGGCGATGCGCCGCTTGTTGCGCTTGTTGCGCTTGTTGCGCTTGTTGCGCTTGTTGCGCTTGTTGCGCTTGTTGCGCTGGTTGCCGCTTGTTGCGCTGGTTGCCGCTTACTCGCCGATCAGGTGCAGCACGATATCGCGGCGGTGCGCCGCGCGGCGATGCTCGAACAGGTAAATCCCCTGCCACGTGCCAAGCACCATGCGCCCCTGCTCGACCGGGATCGACAATTGCACCTGCGTGAGCGCCGTGCGCAGGTGCGCCGGCATGTCGTCGGTGCCTTCGGTGTCGTGCTCGTAGCGCGTGGCGTCCTCGGGTGCGAGCGTCGCGAAGTAACGCTCGATGTCGCGCTGCACCGACGCATCGGCATTCTCCTGGATCAGCAGCGATGCCGAGGTATGGCGACAGAACACGGTGAGCAGGCCGGTACTGATGGCCTGCTGGTCGACGAACGCGCGCACCTGCGACGTGAATTCGACGAGGCCGCTGCCGCGCGTGTCGATGCCGATATGCGTGATCGCCTGTTGCATCGTCGTGACCTCAGGCCAGCGCGGCGAAGCCGTCGGCTTCGATCTGCTTCGCGTCGGCGGGGCGCACGACGCGCGCGACTTCGACACCATCGCGCAGGAACACCAGGGTGGGCCACAGCTTCACGCCGAACGAGCGGCCGAGCGGCCGACCCGGGCCATCCTCGATCTTCAGGTGCCGCACGGCGGGATGCGCGGAAAACGACGCGACGATCGCCGGCTGCGCGCCTGCGCAGATCCCGCACCAGTTCGCGCCGAATTCGATGACGGTCGGGCCGCCCAGTGCGTCGACTTCCGCGCGCGTCGGCGCGTTGGCGGTGTAGCGTTGCTCGGTATCCATCGGACCCTCGTGTGCGTTGGCGGAACAAGGCCGCGCGTGCCCGTGTGACGCGGCGGGCGCGGCCTGCGATCTCCTACTGTAGCGGAAAAGCGCGTGCGATGCCGGGCGCTCCTGTCCGGCGCAAAGGCCGTTCCCGCCCCTGCGGGATGACACGACAAGATTCGGAGCGCGACGCCGTCGCGACAGGATCAGCATGCGGACTGATCCCTCAACGAAGGCACCGATCATGAACGTTCCGCATTGCGTCACCGAACCGAACATCCTCTATTTCGGCACGCCCGTCGTGCTGGTCAGCACGCTGAACGAAGACGGCACGGCCAATCTCGCGCCGATCTCGTCCGCGTTCTGGCTCGGCTGGCGCGGCGTGATCGGCATCGCCGCCAGCTCGCAAACCACCCGCAACCTGCTGCGCACCGGCGAGTGCGTACTGAACCTGCCGTCGTCGGCACAGGCGCACGCGGTCGACCGGATCGCGCGCACGACGGGCACCTACCCGGTGCCGGATGGCAAGCGCGCGAAGGGCTACGTGTACGAACCCGACAAGTTCGGCACGGCCGGGCTCACCGAAGCGGCATCGCAAACCGTCGCGCCGCCGCGTGCGCTCGAATGCCCGGTGCATATGGAAGCGGTCGTCGCGGCCACGCATGGCATCGGTGAAGACGCGCCCGACGTGCGTGGCCACATCCGCGTGTTCGAGTTGCGCATCCAGCGCGTGCACGTGCATCCCGACCTGCTGATGGACGGCCACGCGGACCGCATCGATCCGGACAAGTGGTCGCCGCTGATCATGAGTTTCCAGAAGTTCTACGGCCTTACGCCGCATCAGGTGCATGCATCGCGGCTCGCCGAGATTCCCGAGCGCGCGTATCGCAGCCCGGACATCGAGCGCTCGCGCGATGCGGGCGTGCCGGCCGGCGGCGTGGAGCGCGATGGCAAGCACGTCGGGGCAACGACCGCGTATACCTGAACCGCATCGTTGCCGCCGGACGATAGCGCGGCGCTGGCGTCGCACACGGCCGGCACCCGTTCGCCGGCCGGCGCGCAGAGGCCGATCGGATAAGATACGGCCGGCCATGCTCATTGGCCCCTGACCGAACCGACGGAGTGTTTTCAGTGATTCAACCGACCCAAGTATTCAAGGACAACCTCGCGCAACTGCCGGCCATCGACGGCGTCGCGCGCATCGATCTCGTCGGCACGAACGGCGACGTGGTCGCGACCATCGAGAACCAGCCGGGCAAGCAAGGCTCGCTCGCGGTGTACCACTACCTGAAGCAGGCATTCGGCACGCTCGACGCGAAAGCCGCCGAGCACGGCCTCGCGGTGTTCGCCGAACATACGGCCGACGCACGCAATCGCCCGGGCGCGCATCCGAACGTCGATCGCCTGCTGGCCATCGTCGACGGCGGCGAAGCGCTGCGGATCGACGTCGTCGCGAAGGGTTGAGCCGCCGGCGGCACACACGCCTGCTGCCGGACGGTGCGCGGCCGTGACACGCGGGCGCAAACCCGCGATCATCGCGCCCGTTCCCCTTTCCCCGGAGACCACCCAAGTGTCCCGTTTCGTTGCGTTGCCGTTTGCCCGCGGTCTTGCGTCGAGCGTGTCGATCATGTCGATCGCGGCCGTCGCATGTGCCGCGCTCGGCGGTACGGCATCGGCCGACACGCTGCGTACGACCTCCGATATCGCCGGTGCGTCGCTGGTGCCGCTCGGTGTGCTGCCGCACTCGCCGGAGAACGGTTCGCTGGACTCGTTCTGCACGCAATACCGCGCGAAGACGACCACCGCGGCCGGCCGTGAAGTCGCGAAGCGCGACTGGATCGTGACGTCCGAAGCACCGCTCGGCCGCTACACGGTCGTCACGTTCGCGAGCGGATTCAGTGCCGGCACGAGCGCGATCTGTTTCGCACGCAACGGCAACGTCGGCGTGTTCGACGGCACGACGCTCGTCGCGCTCGGCTACACGGCGCGCAATGCGGGCTGGCAGCTCGGCACGGCCGATCGGCTGGAAAGCGGCGCGCTGCTTATCTGGGGCGGCGACGGCCCGGCGCCACCAGTCGGCGAACTGCGCGAAGAGAACGGCGGCCTGCGCCTGACCCGGGTCGCGGCTGAAAGCACCTACTGCCAGGGCCGCGCGGTCGTGCCCAACGTGTACGGCAAACCGCTCGACGTCGCGCGCCGGATCCTGATCGCGAAAGGCTGGCAACCGCTGCGCCCGCGCGAGAAGCCGGATGCGACGGACGGCGCGGCGACGCTCGCGAAGCACGGCATCATCGAAGCCGAAGCCTGTTCGGGCACCGGCATGGGCTATTGCGCGCTGCGCTACCGGAACGCAGCCGGCGTGCTCGGCGTGACGACGGTCGGCGGCGAGCCGGACAAGCCGTCGGCGAATACCGTGATCGATTATCAGGTGGCCTGCCGCAAGCGTTGAGCAGGGTGGCGATTGCCGACCCCACGCACTCCATGTTGATACAGCGTCGGGCAATAGCGTACGTGCCAAAGGCAGCGCACGCGCGGTGACGATCGGCCTCAACGGCCCGCCAGACCATCGTCCGTTCGTTCGATTGACCGGCCTCGCGCGCCCTCCTAAACTGACCTCCCTTTTACGCGGTATCCACAAAAGGGACTTCCATGATCGACCTCTCCACGCTCGCGCTGTTCTCCGGCGCGTGTCTCGCGCTGACCGCCACGCCGGGCCCCGACATGCTGCTGATCGCGTCCCGCAGCGTGAGCCAGGGCCGGCGCGCAGGTTTCGCGACGCTCGCGGGCATCCAGGCCGGCACTTACTGTCACGCACTGGCGGCCGCACTCGGGCTGTCGCAGCTGTTCGTCGCGGTGCCACTCGCCTATGACGCGGTGCGCTTCGCGGGCGCCGCCTATCTGCTGTATCTCGCGTGGAAGACGTTCCGTTCGGATGCGACCGCACTGTCGCCCGTCGCGTCGCCGCGACGCCACTCGGCCGCGGCGATCTTCCGCCAGGGGCTGACGACGAACCTGCTGAACCCGAAGATGGCGCTGTTCGTGCTCGCGCTGTTTCCGCAGTTCGTGCGGCCCGAACACGGTTCGATCGCCGTGCAGATTCTCGTGCTCGCGACGGTGCTGAACCTGATCGGCCTCGTCGTGAACGGCGCGGTCGTATTGTCCGCGAGCCGGCTGAGCCAGCGGATCGGTGCGCGCCGCCGCCCGTCGAAGCTGCCGCAATATCTGCTCGGGTCGGTGTTCGTGGGGCTGGCGGCGCGGTTGGCGGTGGCGGGGCGGCAGTAGTCGTGAAGCCGTCGGAGAATCACGCTGGTGCAATCGAGTTGATGAGGTTTGATATGGGAACGTATGAAGATCTGCGCAAACGCGCATTGTCCGACCCCGAGTTGCGTGCTGAATACGAACGACTGAACCGCGAGGAGTTTGCGGCGCTCGACGCAATGCTTGCTGCGCGGCGAGCGGCCGGCGTAGCGTCGACCGATGTCGTGGAAGGCACGGAAACGAGCGCGCCCACTGTGGAGTAACACCGGCTCGCGTTCGTGGCGAGCCGGCGTGCACCAACACTCGATACGCCGCTCAAGCAGGCATCGGGCGGTGACAAAAGGCTCGTGATCGCGCTCGCTTGAGTCAGACGCTGTCCGGATCGTCACCTTCGGACACGTTCTCAACGTGCTTGCGCGTATCCGCCACCACCCGCAACGCCCCGCTACCCAGCAAGCTCGCTGGCGTCACCGTGCGGCGGCGCCACGGAATCCGGCCGAAGTACCAGACCCGCCAGAAGCCGAGCGGATGATCGGGATTCCGGCGCAGCAGCATGTCGAAGGTCTCGACGTCGCCGAGCACGATCCGCGTCGCATCGCGCACGACTTCGCGCACGAACCGCGAGCAGAACTGCCGGCGCGACGCAAGATTGAACCCCGTGTCGTAGACCACGCCGATCCGGCGCATCGCCGCGTCAACAAGCCGGCGCCGCTGCGCGGCATCGAGCGGCTGCTTCAGCCGCGCGATCACGCACGCGCCGCGATCGGAGCGCGCAAGAAACCGCGACATCGTCGTGACGCGCGATAGCGGAAACGTGCTCTCCGCAATCAACGGCTCGCCGCCGCGCTCGCCGACGACGATCCCGACGTGATTCGTCCACGAGCGCGTCGCGCTCGCCACTTCGAGAAACGGCCGCACGGTCACGCGGATGAAGACGATGTCGCCGATCTCCGGCTCGATCGGCAACCGCATGTCACGCGGATCGTGTGAACCCACGGAAAAGAGACGCCGCCGGCCCGCTTCGGGCGAACGGATCATGAGCGGCCGGCAGCCGGTATCGACAACCATACGGACCTCGCGCGAGTGGGGATGGCGCGAGCATGTCAGCCGCCGCCGCGCGCCGCATCCGCTTCGTGCGCAAGGGCGGGTATCCGCGCCGCCGGGTGGCGAATTTCGATACCGGGCGCGGACGCCGCGCGGCCTTCAGCGGGTCGCGCCCAGCGCCACGCGCAGCCGCTCCATCAACTGCGTGTAGTACCGCAGCACGTCGTCCTTCGGCACGACATTCGCGGTCGCGAAACGATCCGACCACGCCGGTTTCCATTCATACGCGCCGTGCACGCTGCGATCGCCGTCGGGCGCCTGGACCAGCGAACGGATCCGCGCATCGCGGCCCGGGCCCGTATGCACGTCGAACAGCGCATGGATGTACGTGTGATACGCGTCGTACACGTCGTCGTCGAACAGGTAGCGGTAGATGTGGAACGTGCGGTCGAGGTCGCGCTTCGCGCGGATCACGTCGTCCGGCGAGATGTCCTTCCAGTAGCCGATCCACGTGTAGAAGCACAGCAGCGCATTGAGCTGCGGCGCGACCGCGTCGTACAGCGCGAGCCGCTTCTCGATCAATCGCTGGTTGGTCCACTGCACGAGTTCGAGCCGCTTCAGCCGGCGTGCGACGAGCCAGCCGAGACACGCGACCGACAACGGCGTCAGCACGCCCAGCACGAGCTTGACGATTTCCAGCGAATTCCACGGATTGTTGATTGGCTGCATGAATGGCTCGACAAGAAATAACGCATTCGCGCCGACGCACGACCCGGCGCGCAGCGCCGCCTGCCCGATCACGCCGACATTGACCGTTAGTTGCTTGCGCATCGAACGTCGCGCAATCGCTCGGGCAACCGGTTCGAAGCGGCGTGATTCGTCAGTCTATCGGACGATTGTCACCGAGCCGTGACCGTTCGTCGACCCGTCGTCGTCGCATGGCTGAGCCCTCGCGTCACGCTAGGTCGGGAGCGCCGACGTGAGCTTGACCTTCTGCATCGGGATGTCGGTCTTCACGCTCAGCACACCCGGAATGCGCGTGAGGGTTTCCATCTGGAAGCGCCGGTAATCGTCGATGTCGGCCGCGACGACGCGCAGCAGGAAATCGCAGTCGCCCGCCATCAGGTGGCATTCGACGACTTCCGGCATCTGCTGGACGGCCTCCGCGAAGCGGTTCACCGATTCCGCGTCCTGCCCCTTCAGCCACACGCGCGTGAAGATCGTCAGCCCCTTGCCGACTTTCGCGGGATTCAGCACGGCCACGTATTTTTCGATCACGCCGGCTTCCTCGAGGAGGCGCACGCGCCGCAGGCACGGCGACGGCGACAGCCCGACCTCGTGCGCGAGCTCCACGTTCTGCATGCGGCCGTCGCGCTGGAGCGCGCTCAGGATCCGGCGGTCGATGGCGTCAAGTTTCATTGGCATCCGATTCCAAAAAATTTTCAAATCACGCGTTCAATGCCAAATTCTGAGAAAAATCTGGCCACAACGCAACCCGATTCGAGTCAAAAAAGCAGACAATTCCTCCCCCGAAGGAGGAGTAATGAGCAGTAGCGTTTCAACGTCGTCAGGGCTTCGCGACAAGCCCGCCTATGTCGCCGAGATGGGTCGCGGTTTGCGCGCGGCGCTGCCCGTCATGCTGGGTTTCGTGCCGTTCGCGCTCGTGCTGGGCGCGCAGGCCGCGCAGAAAGGGCTGAGCCTGTTCGAAGTGCCGATGATGACCGGCATGAACTTCGGCGGCGGCTCCGAATTCGCGGCGATCCATCTGTGGTCATCGCCGCCGCACATCGCCCTGATCGTCGCGATGTCGTTCCTCGTGAATTCGCGCCACATCCTGATGGGCGCCGCATTCGAGCCGTATATCCGCCGCCTGCCGCGCCGCCGCGCGTTCTTCGCGCTGTTCTTCATGTGCGACGAAAGCTGGGCGATGTCGCTCGCCGATGCCCGGGCGCGCTCGGCCACGCACATCAGCGTGCCCTATTACGCGGGCATCTGCATGGGGCTCTACCTGACGTGGATCTCGATGACCACGCTCGGCGCGGCGATCGGCCCGACGATCGGCAACGTCGAGCAGTACGGCTTCGACATGGCGTTCACGGCCGTGTTTCTGGTGCTGCTGCGCGGGATGTGGAAAGGGATGCGCGCGAGCCGCCCGTGGTTCGTGAGCCTCGTGGTCGCTGCCGCCACGCACCTGGCCGTGCCCGGCGCATGGTACGTCGCGGCCGGCGCCTGCGCGGGGCTGATCGCCGCGCTGCTGTGGGAGCCGCGCGATGCCTGATTTCCCGGATTTCAGCACGGTCGCGACGATCGTGCTGATGGCGTCGACCACCTATCTGTCGCGCATCCTCGGCTACGTGCTGCTGCGCAACCGCACGCTGAGCCCGCGGATGGCATCGGTGATGGAGAACGTGCCCGGCTGCGTGCTGATCTCGGTGATCGCGCCGGCCTTCGTGTCGACGCGCCCGGCCGACCTGCTCGCGCTGGCCATCACGCTGATCGCGGCGACGCGCCTGTCGATCCTGCCGACCGTCATCGTCGGCGTCGTGTCGGCCGGCCTGCTGCGGCACCTGCTCGGCTGAGCGGTTCCGACCCGCCGCGCACACCGCGGCACGGCCACCACGAACGGGCGCGCAGTGCGCCCGTTTTCACATCCGCGCCCATCGCGCGACACGACGATCCTCACGCGGGAATGCTAGCCTTGAGGCTTGCGCCACGCTGCATTCCCCTCTCATCGTCCAACTCCGCGAGGATCGTCCCGATGCAAGAAACCCGCCCGCTGTTCGACCGCGTCCTGCTCACCAACGACGACGGCATCGACGCCCCCGGCCTTGACGTGCTCGAACACGTCGCCACGCAACTGGCACGCGAAGTGTGGATCGTCGCGCCGGCGGAAGATCAGAGCGGCACGTCGCACTCGCTGAGCCTGCACGAACCGCTGCGCGTGCATCGCAAGGGGGAACGCCGCTTCGCGG
This sequence comes from Burkholderia sp. AU6039, assembly GCF_002223365.1. Classification (NCBI taxonomy): domain Bacteria; kingdom Pseudomonadati; phylum Pseudomonadota; class Betaproteobacteria; order Burkholderiales; family Burkholderiaceae; genus Burkholderia; species Burkholderia sp. AU6039. The sequence goes on along the minus strand of NZ_NKFK01000005.1, from coordinate 212,207 downwards.
TGCGCGGCACGCCCGGCGATTGCGTCGCCATCGCCACCAGCCACCTGATGAAGGACGCACGGCCCGACATCGTGCTGTCCGGCGTGAATCGCGGCGGGAACCTCGGCACCGAAACGGTGTTTTCCGGCACGGTGGGCGCCGCGATGACGAGCATGCTGGTCGGCGTGCCGGCCATCGCGCTGAGCCAGGCCTTCACCGATCGCAACGCGGTGCCGTGGGACACGGCACGCGCGCTTGCGCCGGACGTCATTCGCCGGCTCGTGGCCGCCGGCTGGGACAGCGACGCGTGCCTGAACGTGAATTTCCCGCCGCGGCCCGCGCAGGATGTGCGCGGCCTGAAGGTGACGAACCAGGGTGCCGGCACGCTGCAGGGCGTCGAGATCGTGTCGGGGCGCGACCCGCGCGACTTCGAGTATCACTGGCTGAAGCTCTCCCGCGCACCGCGCGACGACGATGCGGATTCGGAAACGGTTGCACTTGCCGAAGGGTATGTCGCCGTCACGCCGCTGAAATTCGAGCGCACGCACGATCAGGCACTCGCACAACTGCGGTCGCGGCTCGGCTGATCGCGTCGCTCGGCAAGTTAGCGGTCGCGGTAGTTGTGCGTCTGACACCTGCGCGCGGGTGCGCGGCCGCATACGCCTTCGGTACTTCGGTACTTCGGTACTTCGGTACTTCGGTACTTCGGCACTTCGGCACTTCGGCACTTCGGCACTTCGGCACTTCGGCGCTTCGATGCTTCGGCGCTTCGGCGCTTCGGCGCTTCGGCGCTTCGGCGCTTCGGCACTTCGGCACTTCGGCACTTCGGCACTTCGGCACTTCGGCACTTCGGCACTTCGGCACTTCGGCACTTCGGCGCTTCGGCGCTTCGGCGCTTCGGTGCTTCGGTGCTTCGGTGTTTCGGTGTTTCGGCGCTTCGATGCGTCACCGACTCTCGCCTCACGTCAGATTCATTCCCCCGTCGAGCATCACGATCTCGCCCGTCACATAGTCGGACGCGACGAGCATCGCGACCGTCTGCGCGATGTCGTCCGGCGTCGCCGCACGGCGCATCGGCGCGCGCTCGCGCCAGAGCTGCTGCGCGTCCGTCCAGTCGGCCGTAAGCGGCGTATCGACGAGCCCCGGCGCGACCGCATTGACGCGAATCGCCGGCGCGAGCGTTTTCGCGAGCAGCCGCGTCGTGTGATTGAGCGCGGCCTTCGCCGCCGCATACGGAATCGACGCACCTTTCGGCCGCACGCCCGCATGCGAGCTGACGTTCACCACGCACCCGGCCCGCCCGTGCGATGCCGCCTCGCGCAGCGCAGCCTCCGCTTCTGCGACGAGCCGGAACGGCGCGATCACATTGATCTCGTGCATCTCGTGCCACACGTCGGGCGTCGCCGCAGCGAGATCGTCATGCGCAATCACGCGGCTCACGCCCGCGTTGTTGACGAGCACGTCGAGCCGCCCGTGTACGGCTAGTGCGTCGCGGATCAGCCGCACGCGTTCCGCATCGTTCGCGAGATCGGCCTGCACATACGCTCCGCCGAGTTCGCGCGCCATCGCACGTCCCTCGTCGGCCGAGCGGCGCGAATGCAGGATCACCGCGTAGCCGTCCGCCGCCAGGCGGCGCGCGATCGCCGCGCCGATCCCCGACGTCGATCCGGTGACGAGCGCGACCGGCCGATGCACGCGCGACGCGCGCGGCTCGGCGACGGTTTCGGTTTCAGGTTCCATTTCGGAAATCGGGGCAGACATCGGCGGGAGCGGCGCGTCCATATCGGGGAACCCTGTCAGTGGCGTTCCCGCATCATAAGCGCGACGACGCCCCATGACACGAACGTGACGGCAACCGCCATCGGGATTGAATCGGTCAAGCCGAAGCGGTCGGCCGTCAGTGCCGGATCCGTTCGATGCCGAGCCGGAGCGGCATGAGCGACCTGCCGGCCGGGACGGAGACCATCGCTTGCTGTCGTGCCCCGCTTGCGTGTGGGCCGCCGAAGCAGTCACCGCGTTGGCGCATGGCGTCCCCGCCGCGCGGCCCGAGGACGGATCCCCTGGGCAGGCCGCTTCCTGCCTCGCGGCCGCGCCCCGCGCCGTCCCGTCAAATGAAGGGAAAGAGACGCGGCCCGCGTCGCCGCGGGCCACCTGCAGCCGCTACTTGCCGGCCAGCGCCAGCGATGGCGCGAGCGCGCTGTTCGGATCCTGCCCGTTCCAGTTGCCGACCCACGCGTCGTTCGGCGTCGAACCCATCACGAAGTCGAGCGTGCCGCCGGCCTTCATCTCGTCGTACGTGATGTACGGCCGATGCAGCGGCGTGCCGTTCAGGCTGACCGACTGGACATAGCGATTGACCGATGACGGCGCGCCGCCGCCGGCCGTATGCGCGGTCACCTTGAAGCGCCGCGTCGCGCCGAACTGCAGGTTCTTTCCGTCCCCGCCGCCCGACGCCACCGGAATGTCGATCGTCGCCTCCTCGAACAGCGGCGTGCCGAGGTAGAACACGCCGCCCACCGGATTCAGCGAATAAATGCCGAGCGCGGACAGCACGTACCACGCGGACAGTTGCCCGCAATCGTCGTTACCGGGAATCGCCGCATCACGCACGCGGCGCGGATCGGCCAGCGCGGCCTTCAGGCTGTCGCCGCTCAACAGCGCGCGATCGCCGGCCGTCAGCGTCAGCGAGTACATGTCGTCCATCACCGACCGCACGCGGTCCTGCGTCTTCGACGGCATGCCCGCGACGTCGTACAGGTACGGCAGGTGGTTCGCCGGCTCGTTCCCCGCGAAGAACTGGCCGCTGCGCCCGGTCAGGTCCGGAAAGCCCTGGTTGTTGAGGAAGGTCAGCGGATTGGCCGGATCGAACGTGCGGTCGAGCTGCGCGATGAACTGGCTCTTGCCGCCGAGCAGCGCCACGAGGCCGGGAAAGTCGTGGAAGATGTTCCACGTATCGACCCACGAATTCGATTCGGAGAAGTCCGTCTTCTCCGCCGCCGTCGGGTCGAAGCCCGCCACCCAGTTGCCCTGCGCATCCTTCGGCTGCGCAAACTTCCAGCCGTTGTTCGGCACCGGGTTGAACACGTTGCGGTAGTTCTGGCTGCGCTGCAGGTACGGCCGGTAGTCGGCCGTGCTCTTGCCCGCCGCTTTGCCGACCGCCGCCGTCGCCCAGTCGTCGAACGAATAATCCTGCGTCGTCGACACCGATGCGTTGTCGCCCGCGGTCACGTAGCCGCTCTGCCGGTACTGGTCGAAGCCGTGCGCGCTCGCGCTCTGCGTGGTCGTCAATGCAGTCCAGATGTCGTCGATGCCCGCGCTCGTCAGGTGCTTCAGGTATGCATCGGCGATCAGCGGGATCGACGGGTGGCCGGCCATCGTGAAGGTTTCCGTCTGCGCGAGCGGCCACACCGGCAGCTCGCCCTTGCCGTTCTGCCTGAACTGCGTGAGCAGCGACTTCACCCAGCCGTCGACGCGCTCGGGCTGCACCAGCGTCATCAACGGCGACTCGGCGCGGAAGGTGTCCCACAGCGAGAACGTCGACGAATAGTCGAAGCCCGGATTCGCATGCTTGCTCGTGGTCGGCGGCGACGTCGTGCCGTCGTTGGTCGAATCGGTGCCGACGTAGCTGCCGTCCGCGTTGTTGTAGACGGTCGGCGCGAGCATCGTGCGGTACAGCGACGTGTAGAACATCGTCCGCTGGTCGGCGCTGCCGCCCTTGATCCGGATCCGGTCGAGCGCGGCTCGCCACACGCGCTCGGCCGCGCCGCGCACCTGGTCGAACGACTTCGCGCCGACTTCCGCGGCGAGATTGGCCTGCGCATCCGCGATGCTCGACGGCGAGATGCCGACCTTCACCGTCACCGCGCCGCCGCTGTCGTTACCGTCGGCGAACGTCAGGTAGGCCTTGAAGCCGTCGGCGCTGAACGCGACGTGCTTCGTATCGAACGGCTTCGAGAAACGCGCGACGAAATACGTCGGCTTGTTGTTCGCCCAGTTGTTCGTGATCTCCCAGCCGGCGATCGTCTGCGCATCGAGCACCTGGATCTTGCCGGTCGCGGTCGAGCCGCCGATCGGGTTGTCGATGCTGACGATCATGCTGCGCTTCTGCGCGGCCGCGCTCGGGAAATATGTGTAGCGATGCACGCCCGCGTGCGTGGTGGCCGTCATCTCCGCGAGGATCTTCGCGCCCTGCACGTTCCACGGCGTGTTGCCGCTGCCGACCGGCGCCATCTTCACGCGGTAGTAGCCGGGGCTCGCGGTTTCGTCGTCGTGGCTGAACGACGCGTTATAGGTGATCGACGAATCGGCGGCGACCTTCGCCAGCGTCGCGGTATCGACCGGCGCCAACGTCGGCAGGAACCGCACTTCGCCGCCCGAGCCGATGCCGGTGCCCGACAGGTGCGTATGCGTGAAGCCGGTGATGAGCGGATCGTCGTACTGGTAGCCCGACGTGCGATCCCAGTTCCACGGCAGCGTGTGCGCGCCGCCGGTCGTGTCCGGCCCGAGCTGCACCATCCCGAACGGCACGGTCGCGCCCGGGTACACGTGGCCGTGGCCCCGCACACCGCTGCTCCAGTCCGCGTTGATGTCGAGATTCGCGGTGCCGATCATCGGGTCGACGCTGTGCAGCACCGACCGTTGGGTCGCGCCGCCGTTTTCGCCTTGATCGTTCTGGTCACCCTGGTCGTTCTGGTTGCCTTGATCGCTCTGGTTGCCTTGCACGTTCGACCGCTGCGCGAGCACGCTCGCATCCGTCGAACCCTGATCGCCCCCGCACCCCGACAACACGGCAAGGCACCCGATACCCACCACATGACGTAGCTTCATCCGTTCGTCCCTCCCTCTCTCTGCGTCGATCCTGTCGGCAAGAACCGCTCGTCGATCCCCCTGGCTGCTACGGCGCGCTGGCCGCCTGCGGGAACGACGGCATCGCGGATGCGTCGGTGCCCCAGGTCGTGGCGCTCGTGTCAGACGTCATCGCGTACGACAGCTTCCCACCCTTCGCGATCTGCTCGAACGGCAGCCACGCGGCCGAGTACGGTGCGCCGTTCAGCTTCAGCGACTTCACATAGAACGACGCGGCATCGCTGGAGCCGGCACCCGGCGCGACGATGTGCAGCAGACGGTAGCTGCCGTCCTTCTGCCCGACGCGCACCGTGATCTTCTCGAACTGCGGGCTCGACAGCGCGACGCCGCTCACGCCCGGCACGACCGGATAAAGACCGAGCGCGGCCCACACGTACCAGCCCGAGATCGCTCCGAGATCGTCGTTGCCCGGCAGCCCGGCTGCGCCGGTGCCGAACTCGTTCGCGAGCGATGCGTGCAGCACGCGCTGCGTATGCGACGGCGCACCGGCCCACGCATAGACCCACGGCACGGCCATCGTCACTTCGTTGCCGACGTAGAAATACGGCTGCACGGTGCCGATGTTCAGGTGCGTGAAGAACGTATCGAGCCGCTTGACGACCGGCGCGGCGCCGCCCGCCTGCGCGACCACGCCGGCGAGATCGTGCGGCACGTACCACGTGTACTGCTCCGAATTGCCTTCCATGAAGCCGGTGCCGTCGGTGACCCATGCGCCGGCCGACGTCTTCGGCTGGATCGCACCCTGGTCGAACAGGTTGCGCCAGTTGCCGCTCGACTTCAGCAGCGCGCCAGCCGTCGTCGTGTCGCCGAGCGCCGCCGCAAAGCGCGACACCGCGAAATCGCGCACCGCGTATTCGAGCGTGTTCGAGGCGGTCTGGTTGTCGCCCGAGCCCGACGACGGCACGTAGCCGAGCCGGTCGTAGTCCGCGCGGCTGCCCATCACCGGCGTGCCGGCGCAGGCGGCGCCCGGCGCCGTGCTGTTCTTCATGATCGACAGCGCAGCCTGTGTGTCGAAGTTCGTCGCGCCGAACGCATGCGCATTCGCGACGATGATCGAGCCCGCGTCGCCCGGCATCACGGCCGTCTCGGTATTGAAGTACGCCCAGCGCGGGAACGCGCCGCACGCCTTCGCATCGAGCACGAGCGATTGCACGATGTCGCTGGTGCGCACCGGATCGAGCAACGCCTGCAGCTGGATGAACGAGCGGTCGATGTCCCAGCCGGAGAAGTTCGCGTACATCGTGCGGCCTTTTTCTACCTGACGCGTCGGCGCGGCCGCTGCGCCGTTCGACGCGTAGAAATCCGGGTACTGGCCGTTCACGTCGTTGAACACGTTCGGGTGCAGCGACGCGTGATACAGAGCCGTGTAGAACCTCGTCTTGTCGGCGTCGCTGCCGCCCGTGACCTGGATCGCGTTCAGGCGCGTGTTCCACGCGGTGCTCGCCGCGCGGCGCACGGTGTCGAAACGCCAGTTCCGGTTGCCTTGCGCGTCCGTCTCAGGATTTTCCGCGCGCAGGTTCGCCTTCGCATTCGCTTCGCTGACGAACGAGATGCCGAGCTTCATCATCACGTCGGGATGCTTGCGGTCGACATTGAACGTCACCGTCACCGGGCTGTTGTTCGACAGCACCGGCTTCGACGCGAACGGCTGGCTGAATTCCGCGTAGTAGTAGACGGGCACCGCGTGCCCGGCCCAGCAGAACCCGCCGCCCGCGATCGTGCCCGACAACGCGCGGTCGCCGACCTGGCTGATCGTGTCGCTCGTCGTGCCCTGCGCGCGGTTGTTCAGCACGGTCGGATCGATCGCGATCGTCGCCTGCTGGCCCTGTGCGAGCGCCGGATACGTGAAGCGTGCGAAGCCGGTACGCACCGTCGTCGTCAGCTCGGCCTTGATGCCGTTGCCGAGCGTGACGCCGTAGTAGCCGGCCTGCGCGGTTTCGTTCGCGTGATTGAAGCTGGCCGGCGTGCCGGCGTCGCCCGGTGCGAGCTGCGGCATCACGTTCAGGTAGCCGCCGTTCGCCCAGCAGCCGGTGCCGCTCAGGTGCAGGATGCTGAATGCGTTGATCGACGTGTCGCCGTACCAGTAGCCGCCGGAGAAACCGGAGCCGTCGCCCTTGCTGCTGTCGTATTGGGCGGTCGGTGTCATCGGGCTCCATTGCATCATCCCGAACGGGACGGTCGGCCCCGGGAACGTGCCGCCGCCGAGACCCGATCCGACCGGGTCGGCCGGCTGGTCAGTCGCGTAGTCGGTGCCGATCAGCGGATTGACGTACTGCGCGACGTGGATGTCGGCGTTTTTCTTCGACGACTCGTTGCCGTTGCTGTTGTCGTTCTCGTTACCGTTGTCGTTGCCGCCGTTGCCATTTTCATTGCCCTGCGACTGCGCGGCAGCCGACAGGTTCGCCGCGGACACCGACGGTGAATCGCCATCACCGCCGCAGGCAGACAAGACCACGCACAGCGCCAGCAGCGCCGTTCCCAACCCCCAGTTCCTGGACATCGTCCGTCTCCGTATCGTTCTTGAATCTGGATATTGATTCGAACTACTGAGCTTTCAATCAGGATGCTTTTGATGAATTCCGCTTGCCCGGCCAATCGGTCGAAAATCCCGGCTGCGTGTCGTTATTTCCGAATGCGCGCACCTGGAAACAGACGCACCGGCATGTCGAAATACCGGCGCCCAGGAGCGGACAATGTGCACAAGCGTGCCCAAATAAACGCGTTTTCTCTACCCCGTGTTTTTACGAATTTTTATTTCGTTTATCTAAACACGAGGTCATTGATTCGGTTTTTATGTGGAATGGGGCGGTGAATGCGTGATTGGCGATCAAGGCTGCTTCGGCAGATCCACATAGTCCTCGAGCTCGCCGGCCACATAAAGCCGCTTGCCGAGTCGCGGGTATTCGCAGACGTCGTGTTCGAGCCGCTGCCCGCCGACGAGCAGCTCCAGCGGCGTATCGCCGGTGTTCTGCACCGTATGCGCTTCTCCGCCGCGCGGAAAGCCCAGAAAATCGCCCGGCCCGATTTCACTGGTGCGTTCACCGATCGTGACCGCGCCCGTCCCGGACAGCACGTACACGAACTCTTCTTCGTACAGGTGACGGTGATACTCGGCCGATTCGTGACCGGGCATCAGCGTGAGCAGGTGAACACCGAATTGCGTCAGGCCGGTCAGGTCGCTCAGTGTTCGCTTGAGCCGAACGGCATTGGGATTCAGCGAATGCACCGCGCGCGTCGGTTCCATCTTCGCAATATCGGCGGCCTTCAGCAGTTCCCGGGGAAAGGGAGTCGACATGGGGATCTCGCAAGCGTGAATGCTTCGGTTGAACGCGGCGCCGGCGTGGCGCGCGCAGCGGCCATTGTCCGACATTTTCACGCTTGCGGAGGGGTCGCAAACTCCGCCCTCGCACGCGGCTAACGCGCGCAATCGGCCAGCAGGTTCGCCAGCACCGATGCGCCTTGCGCGAGGTGCACCGGATCGGCCTCTTCCGCTTCGTTGTGGCTCAAGCCGGCCTTGCACGGCACGAACACCATCGCGGAAGGCGCGACGTACGACAGGTTCACCGCGTCGTGCCCCGCGCCGCTGCACATCTCCATGGACGGATAGCCGGCGGCCGCCGTTGCCTGCCGCACACGCTCGACGCATGCCGCATCGAACACCACCGGCTCGTATTCGGCGATCGTCTCTACCTGCACGCTCGTGCCGCGCAGCGCGGTGCGCTGCTTGCAGATCGCTTCGATGTCGGCGACCAGTTGCTGCAACGCCGGCCGCGACGGGTGACGCACGTCGACGCTGAACCGGACCTTGCCCGGAATCGTGCTCGGCGAATTCGGCTGGCACGCGACATGGCCGACCGTCACGCGCGCATCGGTATCGAAGGTATGACCGTGCTCGACGATCGCTGCGATCATCGCGGCCGCCGCGCCCATCGCGTCGCGGCGTACGCTCATCGGCGTCGTGCCTGCATGCGACTCGAAGCCGGTCACCGTGACGTCGAGTTCGTAGATGCCCTGCACGCCTGTCACGACGCCGATCGGCAAGCCGGCCTGCTCCAGCACCGGCCCTTGCTCGATATGCGCTTCGAAATACGCCTTCGGCATCTGCCGCTCGCGCGCGGGGCCAGCGAAGCCCGTGCGTTCGAGTTCGTCGCGCAGCAGCACGCCCGTCTGCATGCACGGGCGATCCAGTGCGTAGTCGAGATCCAGCGCGCCGGCATAGACGGCCGAGCCCATCATGCCAGGCGTGAAGCGCGAACCCTCTTCGTTGGTCCACGCGACGACGTCGATCGGATGCCGCGTTTCAATGCCATGCTCGTTCAGCGTACGAATCGCTTCGAGGCCCGCGAGCACGCCATAGACGCCGTCGAAGCGGCCGCCGAGCGGCTGCGTGTCGAGATGGCTGCCGCACGTCACGGGCGGCAAACCCGGTTCCGTGCCCGGCCGGCGCGCGAACACGTTGCCGATCGGATCGATGCGGATCTCGCAACCGGCTGCTTCGCACCACGCGATGAAGCGGCGCCTGCCGCGCGCGTCGTCGTCACTCAGCGCGAGCCGGCAGCTGCCGCCGTGCGCGGTCGCGCCGATCGTCGCCATCTCCATCAGCGAATCCCACAGCCGTTGCTGGTTAACGAGAATCATCGTGACCGCTCCTGAAAAGCACCGAGCATATACACTCGACCCAATAAGAAAAATCCAAGATTTCGTTGTGGACGATAACTTTTTCTTGTCACTCGGTGGTTGGCCCGGCACCCCGCGCTTCTTTCGTATTCTGATCGGTCATTCATGAAGCTCAAGCAGCTCGATGCGTTTCTCGCGGTCGCCGAGCATCGCACCATTCGCGGCGCGGCGCGCGCGCTCGGCGTCACGCAACCGGCGATCAGCAGCATCGTGCGCGAGCTCGAACAGGAGCTCGGCGTGCCGCTCGTCGTGCGCAGCGTGAAGGGAATCGAGCTGACCGATTACGGCAGCGCGTTTGCGATTCGCGCGCGGCTGATCGTCGAGGAGATCCAGCGCACGCGCGACGAAATCGAGCAGTTGCGGCTCGGCACGACCGGCTCGGTATCGATCGCGGTCAGCCCGACCGTCGCGCTGACGCTGCTGCCGCGTGCCTTCACCGCGTTCTCGCGCGACCTGCCCGGCGCCACGCTGAACGTCGACGATGCGCTGACCGCGACGGATCTCGCGCGGCTGCGCGACGGCTCGCTCGACTTCATCGTCACACATCAGCTGTCGAACGCGATACCGGACCCTGACGAATTCGCGAGCATTCCGTTGTTCCGGACGGCGTTCGCAGTCGTCGCGAGAAGCCGGCATCGGCTCGCGCGCGCCCGCTCGCTGCGCGAGCTCGTCGATGCGCACTGGTGCGTGCCGCGCTACGGCGACGAGGGAGACGATCTGGTGCGCTCGATCTTCATGCCGCTCGGCATCGACGTGCCGAAGCGGGTGGTCCACTGCCCGTCGTTTGCCGCGACGCTCGGGCTCGTGTCGCAAACGGATGCGCTCGGCGTGTTCGCGCGGCCGCTCGCCGACGTCGAACGCAAGTCACGCGGCATCGTCGCGCTGGAACTCGCCGAGCCGATGCCCGCATTGACGGTCGCGATCGTGATGCGGCGGCATGCGCTGCTGACGCCGGCCGCACTGCATTTCATCGAGTGCCTGAAGGGCGCGGCTGCAACCGTTCAGGGCACGGACGGCGCATGATGCTCAGCGCACGTGCACGCCGCGCAGCTCCGTCAGCAAGGCCACGAGACGATCGATGTGCGCGTCTTCGGTGCGCCACGACGACACACTGATCCGGAATGCCGGCCGCCCCTGCCACACCGTCGCGCCGAACCACACGTCGCCCGACGCCTGCGCGGCCGCGAGGATTGCCGCCGTTTCATCGTCGGTGCCGGCGCGCACCAGCACCTGGTTCAGCACGACACGGTTCAGCACGTCGTAGCCGGCGGCACGCAGGCCGTCCGCGACCCGCGCCGCCTGCGCGCAATGCCGCTCGACCATCGTGGCCACGCCGGCGCGGCCGAGTGAACGCAGCGCGGCCCACACGGGAATGCCGCGCGCGCGCCGCGAGAACTCGAGGTTCAGGTTCTTCTGCGCGTCCTGCGCGCCGCTCAGGTACACGGCGTCGCTGTTCATCGCGGTCGCGAGCGCGGCCGCGTCGCGGCAGATCACCATCGCGCCGTCGTACGGCGTGTTGAGCCACTTGTGGCCGTCGGTGGTCCAGCTGTCCGCGCCGTCGATGCCGTCCGTCAGCGCACGCTTCGACGAGGCGCGGGCCCACAGGCCGAACGCGCCGTCGACGTGCACCCACGCCCCGGCCGCCTTCGCGGGCGGAATCAGCGCCGCGAACGGATCGAACTCGCCCGTGTTCACTTCGCCGGCCTGCACGCAGAGGATCGTCATGTCGTCGAGCGCCGGCAGCTGTGCCGGATCGATCCGGCCATGCGCGTCGACCGGCGCGACGATGAGGCGCTTCATCCCGAAACCGAGCACGCGCAGCGCCTTCTTCACCGTGATGTGCGCCAGCTCGGAGATCACGACCTTCACTTCGGGCGCGCCGATCAGGCCATCCGCATCGACGTCCCAGCCCTTGCGCGCGAGCAGCGCGCGCCGCGCGGCCACCAGCGCGACGAGCGTGCAGGCCGTCGCGCTCGTGCCGAAACCGACCGCGCTGCCTTCGGGCAACCCGAGCACGTCGACGACCCAGCGCGCGGCCTGGCGCTCGATCGTCGCGGCCACCGGCGAATTCGCATAGGACGATGCGCACTGGTCCCACGCGAGCATCAACCGCTCGGCCGCCGCCGCGGCCGGCAGCGTGGCGCCGATCACGAAGCCGAAGTAGTTCGGGCCGTTCGACGCGACGGTCGCGGGCGTGCCGCGCTCGTCGAGCAGGCGCAGCACGTCGTTGGCCGGGCCGCCCGTATCGGGCAGCGGCTCGTCGAACGCCGCCAGGCCGGCCAAGGCGGCCGCGTCGGGAAACGCGCGCCGCTCGTTCGTCGCGGCCAGATACGCGTGCGCGCGCCGGTCGGCGTCGGCCAGCAATGCAAGTTCGTCCATGTCGGTTGCCTCGTGGGGAATCAGAGTTGCAAAAGATCGCGGCCGAGCTGCTGCAGCGCGCCGTCGATCCGCTTGTAGTACGTGAACTTGCCGACGCGGGTCGCCTGCACGAGCCCCGCATCCGCGAGGATGCGCATGTGGCGCGTGGTCGTGGCCGGCGCGATGCCGAGCTTCTCGGTGATGTACGTGCAGCACACGCCGAGTTCGTCGAAATCGCCGTGCGGCTGCGGCGGGAAATGCTCGCGCGGCTGCTTGAGCCAGCGCATCACGGCCAGGCGGCTTTCGTTGGCCAGTGCGCTGATACGGGTGACGTCGTCCATGGGTTCGGTTTCATTTAACGTTTTGAATATTAGCTAAATGACGAAATGTGTGCAATTGGTTCGAAGGGCGACTTGAGCTGACGCTGGGGTGTATTGGGCCGCCGTATCGGCACCGGATGCGATCGCGGCAAGCGCGCAGCTGCAACGCGTTGCACACAGCGCCGGGAACACGCTTCAGCTCGCCGTCAATGCCGAGCGGCCATTCCGCATACAAGTCGGGCCCGAAACGCATTGCGATCCGTCATGTGCGGCAGGATCGTCCCGACGCGCCTGCCTGCCGTGTGCGGCGCGCACACCACGCGCCGCGCACGGCCGAGCGAGCGGCCGCGCAATGCACTATCCGTTGGCCCGGCCCATCCGCCAGTGCGGGGGATGCAAGGGGTGCGCGGAAGCGTTACCGTGAAATGCATGCGCGGTCTGTCAACGAACCCGCGGCCGTTTCATTGTTCGAGAGGGAGGGTTCGCTAGCTCAATCCCACGGATTAACGATAGGAACGCCGGTTTCAACAAAATCGGCGACATTGCGCGTCACGACGGTCATGCCATGCACGAGCGCCGTTGCGGCAATGAGTGCGTCCCGCTCCGACCGCCGATCCGGTACATGGAGTCGTGCGCATCGTTGTGCGACCGCAGTATCAACCGGCAGCACGCGACCCGCGAACTCCGGCAGGACATGCCCGTCAAGCCATGCCCGCAGAAGCGCACCTTGAGCCGTGTCCCGGCGTTCGATTTGCAAGACGCCTGTCTCCAGCTCCATGATCGTGATTGCCGAGACAAAAAGCGTGGGTGCGTCGACGGTTGAACTCCAGGCCGCCAGGCCTTTGTCCGCCTTGCCGGTTCACACCTTCCGGAGTTCCGAAACAACGTTGGTATCGAGGACGAACATCATCAAAAATCAACCGGTTTGATACCGATCTCCACGCGCGGAGGGGCAAACTCGACGTCCTCGACACCGGGCATGGCCAACGCGTCGGCAATGTTGCGCCGTTGCTGCGTGAGACGCTGGTATTCCTCGAAACTCAGCAGCACATGGGCAGGCCTGCCACGATCCGTAATGAACACCGGGCCATCCTTCGCTGCCTTCTTCGCTTTGGTCACATCCTGGTTGAGTTCGCGACTCGAGAGCGTTGTGATGGTCATCATGGACTCCTCAAACCAATCAATGTAGGTATGTTGCTACAGCAAATGAGATTGCGCGGCATTGCCTGCTCCGGTTGATCCGGCCCCGTGAGCGTCTTCTTCATCGATACCTCGTGCACCTGCGTACGAGCTCCGTTGCCGGCGGCAAAGTCCTCTGGCAGGAAGCGCGATACGCACCGCTATGAATCGTTTCCGTTCAATCACGCGCATCCGATTCCGAGGACAACCCATGCCGAGTTTCGCCGTTGCCGAAGCGAACTCGCCACAATGACCACCCGAAGGGCACGAAATTGGCGTCGTCACGTCGAGTCCGACGCAATTACATCCAACACGTTCACGCCGCCAGCGCCTGCGCCAGCCGTTCGATCAGCGCCCGCACCCGCCGCGGCTGCACGGCGTTGCCCGGATAGACGATCTGCAGATCGACGTCGCCCGGCGAGAACGCGCGCAGGACTTCCACGAGCGCGCCGGACGCCAGATCCTGCTCGACGTCGACCAGCGACTTCAGCGCAACACCATGCCCCGCGACGCACCACGCGCGCACGAGTGCGCCGTCGTTGGCCACCCGCCTGCCGCGCACCGTCACGCGCCGGGGTTCGCCATCGATGCTGAACGGCCATTCGGCATACAGGTCCTGCCCGAAGCGCATCACGATGCAGTCGTGTGCGGCAAGATCGTCCGGATGCCGCGGCGTGCCGTGCGCCGCGAGATACGCGGGCGACGCGCACACGACGCGCCGCGCGCGGCCGAGCGAACGGCTGCGCAGCGAACTGTCGGCGAGCACCCCGCGACGGATCGCGAAATCCAGCCCCTGCCCGACGACATCCACGTAGCCGTCACCGAGATGCAGGTCGACCGTGACGCCCGGATGCTCGGCGAGGAACGCGTCGACGACGGGCACCACGCGCTCGCGCCCGAGATCGGCCGGCGCGCTCAGGCGCACCGGCCCCGACAAGGTCTGCACGCCGAGCCGCACACGGCCTTCGAGTTCGTCGGCCTCCGCCAGCAGGCGCCGCGCGCCGTCGACGAGCGTGCGGCCTTCGTCGGTCAGGCTGATCGCGCGCGTCGTGCGCGTGAGCAGCGCCGCGCCGTAGTGGCGCTCGAGCGCGGTCAGCCGCTCGGACACGGTGGCCGGCGACAGCCCGAACTCGCGGCCCGCCGCGGCCAGTCCGCCCTTCTCCACGATGCGCAGGAACAGCGCGAGATTGTCGAGCAGCATTATTCGCCCCTTCCGAACGATATTTTCGAAGTCTGGCCAATTATCCGAAATATCCGCAAGCGATACAGTGTGCCAACGCTGGCCTCGCGGCCGCCCCTCGACACGTCGCCCCCCAAAGGAAACCCGCCATGGAATACCGCACCCTCGGCCGCTCCGGCCTCAAGGTTCCTGCCCTGAGCTTCGGCGCCGGCACGTTCGGCGGCACCGGCCCGCTGTTCAGCGCCTGGGGCAACACGGGCGTCGATGAAGCGCGCCGCCTGATCGACATCTGCCTCGAAGCCGGCGTGAACCTGTTCGACACGGCCGACGTGTATTCGGACGGCGAATCCGAGCGCGTGCTCGGCGCCGCGATCAACGGACGTCGCGACCAGGTGCTGATCTCGACGAAAACGGGCCTGCCGACCGGCAGCGGCCCGAACGACGCGGGAACGTCGCGCGCGCGGCTGGTCCGCGCCGTCGACGACGCGCTGCGCCGCATCGACACCGACTACATCGACCTGCTGCAACTCCACGCGTTCGATGCGAGCACGCCGGTCGAGGAAGTGATGTCGACGCTCGACGATCTCGTGCGCGCGGGCAAGCTGCGCTACATCGGCGTGTCCAACTTCTCGGGGTGGCAGATCATGAAGTCGCTGGCGGTGGCCGATCGGCACGGCTGGTCGCGTTACGTGGCGAACCAGGTCTATTACTCGCTCGTCGGCCGCGACTACGAGTGGGACCTGATGCCGCTCGGCGCCGACCAGGGGCTCGGCGCACTCGTCTGGAGCCCGCTCGGCTGGGGCCGGCTCACCGGCAAGATCCGGCGCAACACGCCGCTACCCGAAGGCAGCCGCCTGCATGAAACGGCCGGCTTCGGGCCGCCGATCGACGATGCGCGCCTGTACGACGTGGTCGATGCGCTCGACGCGATCGCCGAGGAAACCGGCAAGACCGTGCCGCAGATCGCGCTGAACTGGCTGCTGCAGCGCCCGACGGTGTCGTCGGTGATCATCGGCGCACGCAACGAGGAACAACTGCGGCAGAACCTCGGCGCGGTCGGCTGGACGCTGACCGATGCGCAGGTCGCGAAGCTCGATGCGACGAGCGCGGTGCAAGCGCCTTATCCGTACTTTCCGTATCGCCGCCAGCAGGCGTTCGCGCAACTCAATCCGCCGCTGCGCGGGTAGGCGCCGACGGCCGGCGGAGCCTGCGAACGCGGTCGTGCAGCGCTACGCCGGCACACGCGCGTCGCCGAGCCGCACGACCTTGTCGGCCGGCCCGATGACCGAGCGCCGATGCGTGATCGCCACGACCGTGACGTCGCGGGCCAGCAGCCGCACGTGTTCCATGATGTCGCGCTCGGTGGCTTCGTCGAGCGCGGAACTCGCTTCGTCGAGAAACAGCACGGTCGGCTCGCCATACAGCGCACGGGCAATCGCGATGCGCTGGCGCTCGCCGCCGGACAGCTTCAGCCCGCGCTCGCCCACCGTCGTGCGGAAGCCGTCCGGCAGGCTCTCGATGAACGTCAGGATCGTCGCCTTCGCCGCCGCTTCACGCAGACCCTGCGCATCGCGCGGCCGGCCGAGCAGGATGTTGTCTTCCAGGCTTTCGTTCAGCAGCACGACATCCTGCGGCACGACGGCCACCGCGCCGTACCAGTCGGCGCGATCGATCTCGGCGAGATCGACGCCGTCGACGAGAATGCGCCCGCCGGTCGGCTCGATCGACTTCAGCGCGAGCTTGAAGACGGTGGATTTCCCCGCGCCGGTTTCGCCGACGAGGAACGTGATCGCCCCCCGTTCAGCGACGAAGTCGACGTCGGTCACGCCGCGGCCGTTGTCGTACGCATAGGCGACGCGCTCGAACACGATGCGCCCGTCGCGCGGCGCGAACGCCGACGCATGCGACACCTGCCGTTCCTCGGGCGCCGTCCACAGCGCCGCGAACGGCACGAGCGCCGCGCGGGAGCGTGCGCACTCGTCGACGGCGCGCGCGATCATTTCGAACGGCTGGTTCAGTTGCAGCAGCAACGTGTTGAACAACACGATGTCGCCGATCGACAGCGCGCCCGCCGCATGGCGCGGCAGCAGCAGCCAGAACGTCACCGCGAACTGGATCGCGAGGCCGAGCCCCAGCACCGCGAGATAGCGGACGTGCTGCAGCACATACGCGCGCCAGCTGTCGCGCACGACGCGCGCCTTCTCCGAGAAACGTTCGTTCATCCAGCGATGGCTGCCGAAATGCCGGAGCGTCTCCATCGCATTGATCGCGCCGCCGACGAAGCGCGCATTCTCCTGCCCGGCCTCGATCGCGCGATCGAGGAACGCGCGCGAGCGCCGCGCGCCGACGATCGCGATCGTCACCGCGACCGCACCGTAGGCGGCGGTGATCACCACGACCTCGACGTTGATCAGGGCGCCGAGCGTGACGAGCGTCAGCACGATCTGCAGCGTGCCGGGGATCAGCTCCATCAGGCTCAGCAGCACGAGCACCGACAGCGCCCGGCTGCCGCGCTGGTTCGCGTTCTGGATTTCGGCGGGATTGTGCTCGACGAAGAAGGCCGTGGTCTTCTTCAGGATGCGCTCGAAAAAGCGCGTGCTGGTGATGAAGCCCAGGTTCTCCGAGCTCATGAACGCCAGGTACTGCACCACGCGTTGCAGCGCGCTGGACAAGCCCAGCAGCACCGCGTAAAGCACGAAGCCCGGGATCAGCGCGTGGAGCACGCCGCGGTGCGACAGCGCGTCGATCAGGCGCGAGAACAGATAGGGGGCGGCAACCGCACTCGCGCTCGACAGGAGGACGACCGCCACGACCGTCAGCAACATCAGCCGATCGGCCTTCCAGTAGGCCCGCAGGACCTCGGTGATCGGATGCGACGCACGGGTGTCGTTCATGGCGGGATGAACCGGGCGCGGCGCAGCCCGGATGGCGGCGATGGGCGAAAAAGTCTAACAGAGTGACAAGCGTGGCGTGGTGGCGTGTGGGGCGGTATGGCGGCGGGTGTCGCGCGGAAGAAAGCCCACTGCTCGGGGATGCGCGGGGATTGAACCCGACAGCCCCAAGCGCAGCCGGCATGATCGCCGCGGGTTCTGGCCGACGGCCAGCGTCATGAGAGTTTGGCGGATCGTGGCACCATGAAATGCGGTCATCATGGGCCTACCCATGGGGCCGCGAACTTCCTATCGTGGAGACCTGCGACGCGCCGGCCGGATCGGCGGCGCACCCTCTTCTCATCGACAGGTTCGCCAACATGAACGCCAACGACACCGGACTGACCGTACGCGCGGTCACCGAACACGACTACGACCAGTGGCTGCCGCTGTGGGACGGCTATAACCGCTTCTACGGCCGCTTCGACGACACGGCGCTGCCGCTGCGCATCACGCAACTCACGTGGTCGCGCTTCTTCGACGGTTACGAACCCGTGCATGCGCTCGTCGCCGAGCGCGACGACAGGCTCGTCGGGCTCGTGCATTTCCTGTATCACCGCAGCACGACGCATATCGGGCCGACCTGCTACCTGCAGGACCTGTTCACGCTCGACAGCGAGCGTGGCAAGGGCGTCGGCCGTGCGCTGATCGAAGCCGTGTACGACGCCGCGCGTGCGCATCGCGCCGAGCGCGTGTACTGGCAGACGCACGAAACGAATCACACGGCGATGCGGCTCTACGACACCGTCGCGGCAAAGCCGGGGGCCGTGCTCTATCGGAAGGAGCTGTCGCGCTGAGTTGAACGGCGAGGCGTGGGCAAGCCCCCGCTCCTGAATCGCCCCCCTGATGGAATGCCACGCCCCCTCGTCGGAACCGTCATCTCGATCAGCTTAGTAGCCCAAGGGACACAAAATCGCCCTTCTGGCCAGATTTTGTATCCCTTGGGCTACAGTTCTTTTCTACCAATTTGTAGCAAAAGGGCTACAATCGAAGCCAATCTGGCAATTTTTGATGCCCTGGGGCTACAAATGACGACATTGGCCGATGTTGGAGAGATGCTGAAAGATGCTCGCCACTCAGCGGGGCTTTCGCAGCAAGAGCTGGCCGAACACGCCGGCGTCGCACGTACGACAGTCGCTCGCATGGAAACGCTTGCGCGAGGCGACATGAGCGTATCTGCGCTCGTTCGTCTCCTTGAGGCCGCCGGCTATGACCTGCGGGCGGTGAAGCGCGGACACGCGCGCACGCTCGACGACGTGCTGGCCGAGCAGCGCACGATGGGAGATGCGTGACATGCGCCTTCACGTCTATGTCAAAGGCAAGCGCGTCGCTCATCTCTATCGCCAGGCGGACGACTATGCGTTGCGCTACATCGAAGCTGCCGGATTCTCGGACGCAGATCGGGCCGATACCGCGAGACAGGTCATCGGTCGCTCGGAATTGCTGGCAGATCCCGACAAGGGGAATTGAGGCCCGGCGAAATTCACCCTACCGGCCGCGCCTTCATCCACAGAAACAGCGGCACGCGCGCCCACTGCTTCAACTGATCCGTATCGGCATGGTCGGGCGGCGGCTCGCGCAGCGACACGATCGCGAACCCGGCCGCTTCCAGCGCCTCCATGTACGCCTGCAGCGGCAGCGACCAGCCGGCGAAGTGCATCGACAGCCCGTCGCGCGTTTCCACGCCATCGAAATGCTCCCGCCCGAAATAGCTGCCCTTCAGCACGAACGGCGCATCCGGTTGCGGCCCCGCGAACCCGCCGCGATCGCGGAACGGATGCACGAGCGAGATGAACAGCGTCCCGCCCGGCTTCAGCACGCGGCGCGCTTCGTTCAATGCGCGCTGCATGTCGTCGAAATCCATCAGCACGTTGTACGCCATCACGAGATCGAAGCTGGCCGCGTCGAACGGCAGCGACGCCGCGTCGGCCAGCTTGTAGCGATGCGCGGAATCCGCGTGACGCGCGGCGTCGAGCATCGCGGGCACCACGTCGGTCGCGGTCACGTCGTAGCCGAGCGCCTTCAGCTCGCGGCTCACGCGGCCTTCGCCGCAGCCGATCTCCAGCGCGCGGCCGGTGTCGCGGCCAATATAGGCCGCGAGCCCCACGCGGTATTTCCAGAACGCGTCGTGCCCCGGCTTGCCGGCCCAGTCGATCCATTGGTCGGCGACCTGCGTCCAGTGTTCGGTGATGGCTGTCGTGTCGGTCATGTGCGCTCCCGCCCGGTGTGCGTCGTTGGCTCAGGTTGCGCATGGTAAGCCGAAGCGGCGGAACGCGTCGGCGGGGTGCGCCGCGCAACCGGTTTCCGTTTCCGGCTGCGACGTTCTACAGTGACATAAAACAATCTGCGCCGTTGCACGTCGCCGCCGCCCGACGATGCGCACCCGATTCCGAGGACATCCCATGCCGAGCATCCTGGCCGCGCCCGCCAATCTCCCCCCGAGCCCCGTCGCGGCGGAAACGCGCATGGTGCACGACGTCGCGACGCTCAAGCCGTCCGACTACCGTGGGGCGGACGGTGCGTCGTGGGTCATCGCCACCGTCACGCCGGCCGCGGACAGCGGCACGAATGTGACCGGCACGACCTACTTCGACACCGCGAAAGGCCGGACCGTCCCGGTGCCTGACGCGCGGCGCCGCTATGCGAATCGCGGCACGTGGGAGGTCGTCGCGAGTTCGGGCCCTTCCGTGCCCGCCACCGGCCGCTACGACTGGCTGACGCTCGCGTGGCTGCCGATCAACCGGCGGCCGCTGCCGCAAACGCCCGAGCACCTGTATTCGCCGTTCATTCGCGGCGGCACGATCGTGTATCGATGGAATCCGGCCGCGGAAGGCGGCGAACAGTTCGGCAACGTGCGGATGATCTTTCCGGAATGGACGCAGCAGGTGGCCGATGCGTTGCGGGCCGCTTCGGCAGCGTCGCCGGACGAGGCGAACGCGCCGGCCGCACCGCCGCCGCTCGATCGCCTGAAAGCGGACACGAATCCGATGACCGCCGTGCTCGACTTCAGCGATGCACTACGCGATGAACCGGTCGAGAAGATCGTCGCGCGGATGCCCGCGTTGCTACGCGTGAAGGATCTGCACGAACTGTCGGCGATCGTGTTCCTGTGCCTGTCCGGATCACGCGCGGAAGACCGGCCGCGCTTCGCGGCAATGATCAACGGCTCGATCGCGTCGACCGACGACAGCGCGCGCCTGCTCGCGATCGCCTATGGCGCGTTCGCGGCCGGCCGGGCGCGGCCTTATCCATTCAACGATGCGGGGCAGACGGCGCGGATCAACGACGTGTTCGGCGCGTTGAAGCGGCGCACGGCGGCACTCAATGTGCCGGTTGGGGAAGGTTCGCCCTGGTATGAGTTCTTCACGGCGTATCGGCTCGGCGACGCGATGTCCGGCACAGGGCAATGAGTGACCGCGGCGGCCCGCGCCGCGACGGCAAGACCCGATCACGGGTGTGAGAAATCTTTCGCCGCGCAGTCGCCGGCTCTTTCATGCATGCCAAACGCGGCGATGAAGCCATGCCGACTCGATTGCCGATCTTTTCGACCTTTTGAATCGAATCGTCCGGTGTTAAATTCCCGCCCGGCCACAGAGCCACCTCAAATAACCCGAACTAAAAAAGACCAAATCATGAAATCTGTATTCCGTCATGCCGCGCTGGCACTGGTAACGATCGGCTTCCTGTCGGGCTGCGCGAGCAGCGTGACACGCGACGCCAGCGATCAGGCGGGGGCCATCGCAACGGCATCGACGCCCAAATTCGGCTCGAAGCCCGTGATCGTGCAAGTCACGCTCGACAACGCCGCGCAGGAAGCGCTGAAAGACAACCTGAAATTCAGCCCCGAGAACCTGAAAGGGAAAATCGAAAGCGCACTGGCCGCTCGCAAGCTGCTGGCAAAGGCGGATTCGACCGATGCAATGCACCTGAACGTGGAAGTCACCGGCATTCGCGTGCGCTCGAGCTTCTCGGCCGTCATGTTCGGCTTCATGGCGGGCAACGATCATGTCGACGGCACCGTGACGCTCGTCGACGCCGACAATCATCAAGTCGACCGCTTCAAGGTGTCGGCTTCGTATGCGCTCGGCGGTATCGCCGGCGGCATGGACGATACGCGCATGAACTGGCTCTACGAGACATTCACCGAGAAGACGCTGACGACGCTCGAACCGGCGGCTGACGCGCAACAACAGGCAGACGCCGCGCAGGCGAAGAAGCTGTAATCGTCGACGCCCGCCGGGCCGCACATGCGCGGCTCGTCGGGCGGTCACCCCGGCGCGCGCCGCTTCGACGACGAAGCGGATATCGACCGGGGCAACGTTCAGCGGGCGTGTTCGTCCTTCAGCATGCCCTTCAGCAGCAGACACGCGCCCCCACCCACCGCGCTCACGCACGCGACATAGCCGAAGTACAGCTGATAACCGTGCATGCCCGGATACGCGGTCGTCAACCAGCCGTTCAGCAACGGCAGGAACACGTCGGGCGAATAGCCGAGCAGCGAGATGATGCCGATCGCAAGCCCCGTGATGCGAGCCGGCACGTCGCAGCGTTCGAGCACGCTCCAGTACAGCCCGCGCACCGCATACGTCAGCAGGCCGATCACGATCACGACGCCCACGAGCAACGCGATCTGGTTGAACGACGGAAACACGATCAACCCGACGAACGCGAGCGCCGCGCAGAACAGCGCGCCGCCGAGCACGTTCAGCGTGCCGATGCAATCGCCGACGAAGCCGCCGCCGATGCCGCCGATCGGCCGCATCCACAGCTTCAGCGACGCGATGAAGCCGGCCGCGACGATCGACATGCCGACGCCCTTCTGCTGCAGATACGGGGAAATGCTGTAGGTCGCCCACGACAGGTGGTAGCCGCAGAACACGATCAGCGCGAACACCCACAGCCGGCGATTGCGCGCGAGCGTCAGCAGGTCGCGGCCGAGGTGGCCTTGCTCCGCTGTCGCCGCATCGTGCGCCGGCGACCCACCCGCATCCTTGACGAACAGCAGCAGCGCGCCGAGCGCGATGCATACCGCCGAATAACCGACGACCACCTGCCGGAACGCGCCGCCGTGCGACACGCTGCGCGTGTCGACGAGCCAGGCGAACAGCGCGAGCGACGCGGTCGCCAGCAGCGCCTCGATCAACCCGCGACCGCCGTCGAGAAACCCGAAGAACCGGCCCTGCTCGCTCGGCCGCGCGATCGTCTTCACGCGCTTGATCACGGATGCCCAGAACGTCAGGCCCGTCGTCACGCCCCAGCCGCAGAAGATCACCATCAACGTCGCATACGACGGCGCGCTCGCATTCGCATACCAGAAGCCGAGCGCGCCGGTGCCGGCGAGCGAGAAGCTGATCAGCCAGCGCGGCGGCAGGCGATCGGCAAGCCAGCCGCTCGGCAGGTAACAGACGAGGAAGGTGGTGCCGAGCGCCGAATAGAGATAACCGAGCTGCGTGCGCGTGATCTGGAACAGGTCCAGCATCGTGTCCTGGTAGAACTGGCGCAGGTACAGCATCGGGTAGATCGCGCCGGCCGCGCAAACGAGCAGCGCAAGCTGCACATAGCGGCCCGCGGAGGCAGTCGTGGCGGTGTCGCCCGGGTGCGCGGTGCGAAGTGCCGCGTCATGGTTCGTCATGTGTCTCCTCCATCGGGTGATTCCCGCCGGCTGTCGGCCGGCGTCGTGCAGTGCGCGAGTGAATGCCCGGTGCTCGCATCTGGCAGCGGTCCTATTCCGTTTGATCAGCCGACAGGAGTCGGTTCGCGGCCGCGCCCGCCGGCCGCCACCAGGCATTCACGCCCGCACGCATGACCATAAAAAATCGGCCGCCCGGGGAAGAGCGGCCGTCAAGGAGAGATCCCTGTTCGGGATGCCGGCGGACACCACTCCGGACCGGCCTGGGTATTGTTGATGAACGCGATTCCGACGACCATCAGACCGGTCTGATTTGCAGCCTGCCCGCCTGCAAATCACGGAGTCCTGAGCCCGCCAGCTCGCTCGAATCCGCAACGCGCCGTTACGTTCTCGACGGGAACCCCCATACGCGGCGACCTGTCGAATCGCCGCACGACCGTCGACGGCTTCATCGCCGTGGCGGACAATCCCTTCTCCAGCCCCGCTCGATCACGTCCCGCCCTTTCATGCTGAGCATTGGTCCCTTCTCGATCCGCGTCGTCGCGGTAGCCGTCGCCGCGCTGCTCGCGTGGCTCGTCGCCCGTTTCATCCAGCGTCGCCCGCCGGACGGACATCACAAGACCGCATCGAGCCTGATCCTCGATGCGTTGCTGTTCGGCCTGCTCGCCGCACGTATCGGCTACGTCGCGCAGTGGTGGCACGAATACGCCGCCGCGCCGCGCTCGATCATCGCGCTCGGCGACGGCGGCTTCGACTGGCGCATCGGCCTCGCGGCGGGAATCGTGTTCGCGGGCTGGCGCCTGCGCCGCCTGACCGCGCTGCGTCGCCCGGTGATGGCCGGCATGCTCGCGGGCGTGGCCGCATGGGGCATCGCGCAGGGCACGTTCACCACGTTGCAGCACGGCGCGCCGCCGCTTGCCGCGTTGCAGCTCGAAGCGCTCGATGCCACGCCGGTGCCGGTGCAACGCTTCGCGGGCAAGCCCGTCGTCGTGAACCTGTGGGCCACGTGGTGCCCGCCGTGCCAGCGCGAAATGCCGATCCTTGCGCAAGCGCAGCAGGAGCATCCGGGGATGACGGTGCTGATGGTCAACCAGGGCGAAGACGCGCAGGCGGTGCGCGCGTTCCTCGAACAGAAAGGGCTGCGGTTCGATCACGTGCTGCTCGATCGCACGCTGCACGCGATGAAAACCTACGGTTCGCGCGGGCTGCCGACGACACTCTTCTTCGACGCGACAGGCAATCTCGTCGAATCGCACATGGGCGAGATCACCGCCGCGCGGCTGAAGGATGCCGTGGCGGACCGCTTCGGCCAGTAACGCGCGTCGTCCGAAGGGCAGCCGCGCCTTCACGTCCGCGCCTCGACCGCAGCCACGGGGCCGGGCCGGGACTTGTTCCGGCAGATGGATGCGCTGCACGCGTAAGGCCGGATCGCGCGCGGCGGAAAGCGCGACGCCGAAATCAGACTCGTCCGATTGGCCGTGCCGGATGCGATCCGTAAACTCCGGCGCATGATTTCCGCACTCCAGTCCACCTTCGACGCGCTGCGCGACACCGTCGCGCGTTGCACCCGGCGCCCCGCGTTCCTCCGCAACCTCGACATCGTGGTGCTCGCACTGATCGTCGCGAGCGTGCTCGTCGTGATGGCCGACAGCGTGCACGACCTGCACGAACGGTACGGCCACGCACTCTATGCGGCCGAATGGGCATTTACGCTGCTGTTCACGGCCGAATACGTGGTGCGATTGCTATCCGCACCCAAGCCGCTTCACTACGCGCGCAGCTTCTTCGGCATCGTCGATCTCGTGTCGATCCTGCCCACCTATCTCGCGTTCTTCTTCCCCGGCCTGCATGCGCTGATCGACGTACGGCTGCTCCGGCTATTGCGCGTGTTCCGCATCCTCGGGCTGTCGATCTATCTCGAGGAAGGGCAGATGCTGATGCGGGCGCTGACCCGCGCGCGGCGCAAGATCTTCGTGTTCATCGGCGGGATGTTCGTGCTGACCGTGATTCTCGGCACCGTGATCTTTCTCGTCGAAGGGCCCGAGAACGGCATCACGAGCATTCCGGTGGGCGTGTACTGGGCGGCCGTGACGATGAGCACGACCGGCTATGGCGACCTGACGCCGCATACGCCGCTCGGCCGGCTCATCACGTCGTGCGCGATCCTGCTCGGCTACGGGATCATCGCGTTTCCGACCGGGATCATGGGCGCGGAGCTGGTGGCGTCGGCGCTGGAGCGCACGCGTGTCAACGCACGGCCGGCCACGGGCGATGAACCGTGCTGCCCGCATTGCGGTGTCGCGCTGCCTGCAAGCGGTGCTGCCGATACGCCGCATCCAAAATAAGCCCCGTCCTATTCAGCTTCATCGCCCCCTGGTCGAAACTGGGCGCATCGAGCGGTTCGGTCGCTGCATCGCCGGTCATCACGACACGCGATGCGCACCGTGAATCCACCGCTCGTCTTTCTGCCATTTCGATAAGGAATTCACATGATCATTCGATCGACCCTGGTGACGCTCGCCGCTGCCACGCTGACGACCGCCGCTTCCGCACAAGTCCTTCAGGAAAAGAACCTGCCGCTGAACCTCGCCAGCGAAATCGCGCAGCAGGCCGTGCAGGCCTGCTCCGCCAACGGCTACAACGTGGCCGTGACCGTGGTCGATCGCAGCGGTCTCGCACGCGTCGTGCTGCGTGGCGACAACGCGGGGCTGCATACCGTCGACGCATCGAAGCGCAAGGCCTACACCGCGCTGTCGACGAAGACGCCGACCGGTACGCTTGCCACGAACCTGCAGAAGAACCCGGCCGCCGCGCAGATGACGGCCATCGACGGGTTCCTGGTGCTGGGCGGCGGCGTGCCGATCAAGGCCGGCGACGAAGTGATCGGCGCGGTGGGTGTGGGCGGTGCGCCGGGCGGGCATCTTGATGAAGCCTGTGCGCAGCAGGGGATCGCGCGCGTTCAGGCGAAGTTGCTGTAACGGCTATGCCCGGATTCCGGCAAGTCGAACCGGCGGCGCAACGTTACGGCGTGACGACTCCGGTTCCGGGCGCCGCCGTGGAATGTCTGCCATGCCGGACCGTGTTCCGCCCAACGCCGCCAGGCGTCTGGCGGCCTCGACACGCACCAGCGTGTTGATGACCTCCCGCAATAAGTCCGCTTCGTTCATCCCTGGTCCGGCCGTTTGCACGGCCTTCGCAAAGAGATTGCCGTCGATCGTCACGGTGAGCCACATGGCCTGCCCCTCATCCCGCCTGCCCGCCCAGCGTCTGCGCGAACGCCGCCAGCCCCGTCAGCATGATCTGCACACCCACACACAGCAGCAGGAACGCCGACACCCGCATCGCCACTTTCGTCCCCTCGCTGCCGAGATAGCGCGCGAGCGTCGTCGCGCGGCTGTAGATCTGCCAGATCGCGAACGCGACGAGCGCCGCGACCGCGATCGACACCACGCCCGACATCAGGTAATCCGCGGCCTTCCGGGCGCGGTTTGCATGCAGCGCGATGCCGGCCGCGATCGAGCCGGGGCCGATCGTCAGCGGCACCGTGAGCGGGAAGAATGCACGCGCCATCAGCTTCGGCAGATCGTCGCCATGCACGGCACTGTCGCCACCCGGCACGTCGGGCGCGTTGAGCATCGACCAGCCGGCCACGGCCACCGCGAAGCCGCCGCCGATCCGCAGCGCCTCCATCGAAATCCCGAAGAAGTTCAGCACCGGCGCACCGATGAAAAAAATCACGAGCAGCGTGAAGAACACGTTCGTCGCGAGCTGTTTCGACAGCGTCGCGCGCTCGGCCTCCATCAGCGATTGCGTGCGTTCGAGAAACACGAACGCCATGCCGAACGGATTGATGATGCCGATCAGGCCGGTGAAGCCAAACAGGATTTCGGGGATCAGGCGGTCGACCGGCATCGCGATCGTGCTCCTCGATAACGGTGAGGGAATAAAAAAAGGCGACCGGTCGAGATAACCGGCCGCCAGGAGGACACACCTCAAAGTCCGGCGCGCGCGGGGGGCGCGCCGACCCGCAGAACCCCGATTGTCGATGAAGCGCGGTGAGCGGGAAATCAGTCAGGTCTGATTTTGCGGGACGATGTTCGATGCGATTCCCTCATGCGAATGGCGCGAAGGGTCGCGCTGCATTTCGGGCGCACGCTGAAGAACACCAATCAAAAAAGCGGCGGCCAGTCGTGACGAGCGGCCGCCCAAGAAATTAGAAAATTCCACGAGTCGTCGCGGCGCGTGGAGTGAACGCACCACGTGTCGGCAGCAACGTAGCGGCACCGACGTACCCCGGCGCAGCGACGGTCGCGCTTTCCGCGTCGGCATCGGCGGTCGATGCGACGCCGGTGACGATCCGCGTCAGCAATTCGGGAATCGGGACGACACCCGACCAGCTCGCGCACATATTCGAACCCTTCGCGCAAGCCGACAGGTCGATCGCGCGACGATTCGGGGGCACCGGCATCGGGCTGGCGCTGAGCCACAAGCTCGTCGAATCGCTGGGCGGCAACATCGTGGTGGACAGCGTGTCGGGCGTCGGCTCGACTTTCGTCATTACGCTGCCGCTCGGTCACCGTCCGGGCGCCGCGTGCGCCGATGTGAACGCGGATGCCCCCAATGCCCGCGTGATGTTCGTCGACGCCAACCCGGTGAACCGTCCGCTGACTCACGACCAGCTCGACGTCCTAGGCTATCCGGCCGACGTCGCGTCAGCGTCGCGGCGGCGCTCGACCTCGTCGATCGACATGACTATGCGCTCGTGATGACCGACCTCAACATGCCGGGGCTCGACGGCCATGCGTTTACGCGGGTGTTGCGTGAGCGCGGCCGATTCTCGCGGTGACGGCCCATGCCGAGCCGGATGAATTGCGTTTCGCGCGGGAAGCGGGGATCGACGAGATTGTCGCGAAACCGACGTCGTTGAAGTCCCTGGAGCTGGCGATCACGAAGCACACGGGTCCATCACAGGCGCCGCATTCCTCACCGCCATCGCGCCGGTATGGGCCGCTGCCTCATGATCTGCACAAGGTGCTTCCCGACACCGCGTACCGGTCGAATGGCGCAATCGCACGGGCGCTCCAGGACGGTGACTTGAAGGCTGCCCGAGCGGAGATTCACAGCATGCGCGGCGCTTTCGCGACGATCGGCGAGCATGAGATCTCCGGTCTGCGCGCATCGATGGAAGCGTTGGCGCTGGCGGGCGACGCCGCGGCGTTCGCGCGTGAGTTCGAGCGATATCGGCACGACGCGAAAGAGATCCTCGTGCGACGTGCGGCTGGCGAGTCGCAACAGTCGGCTGACACGTTTTCTGACATATCGGCGATGAGGTGACGAAGCGGTTCGCCAGCGCAACTGCCCCGGAATCGTTGGACTTCAAGCGCGCAAGACATCGGCCGAACGGCCCATGTCGATAAAACCGTACAAGACCGATATCAGCCAGCAGTTAATCTCGGTAGAGTGGTTACACGTTCTCGCGTGGAAGGTTCATTCACTTCGACATGCCAATCATGTAACGGAATGGCGAACGAAATCCACTGTGTAAACGAGCGCGGCCCGCAGGTGACAACAACACCTGCGGGCCGCTGACCACAACCAACTTCAAAGGAGTTGACCATGGCTGGCGCGAATCATAACGCACCGACGTATTTCCGCGATTGTTTTTTCTCCCCGCAATCGTCCTCTCAATCTGGCCGGCTCGTTCCGCACGTCAGGCTGACCGACATGGCGCCGCCTGTCATGTATCTGTGGACGAAATTGTCCGGCCGGTGGATCGAAGCGGCGGGTTTCGATCCGGAGCAACGCTTGCAGATCGAGGTATCGCACAAGCGGCTGGTGATTACCCCGATCGACGATGCGGGCAGCGATTGTCGCGTAACGCACGAACGCCCCGATGGCGATCCCGCGACGGGGCAGCAACTGGAATCGGTGATGGCAGGAGAAGCACAATGAATCACGACGCCCCGAACCAATACACCGACGGCGTGCCGGCCGATTTCGACTTCTACGACGTCGGAGAACTGGCGGCTAAGTCCACGCTCGTGCTGAAGCTCAATGCGCTGATCGCGTCCCGCGGCCTGAGTGAGGAAGAGGCTGCTGCGCTGGCCGAGATGACCCGGCCGGTGGTCACCCCCGAGCAGCGCGACAGGCTTCGAAACGTTTCGCTGGAAACGCTGATGGTGACGCTCGCATCGCTCGGCCAGCATGTGGAAATCGTGGTGCGGCCCGCGACGGAATCGGGGCCGGTGGGTATCACGGTTTCGGTCTGACGGTTGGTGAAGTAGACGGAAAGTAGTGTGTGCGGTGGCCGGTTCCGGCCGCCGCCATAACAGTTTCGGCACCACACTCTTTGGATAGGTCAGTGATGAATCGCGACGAATGTCCTCAGTGCACCGACAACGTGCTTGTCGACCTGGATTTCGATGATGCCCAGGCACTGACGGCCAAGGCCGCACTCGCCCTCAAGCTCAACGAACTGATCGACTCGCGCGGCCTGACTCAAATCGAGACGACATCCATCACCAGCATGACGCAACCGAAGGTGTCCCAAGTACGTCGCTACCAACTCCGGAACATTTCTCTGGAGCGGCTGATGCAAGCGCTGGTGTCGCTGGGCCAGCATGTGGAAATCGTGGTGCAGCCTGCAAGCCGCTCGTGTTCGGCTGCTATCACTGTCGCAGCGTGACCAAGACCCCGTCCTGGAAAGGAAGTGTTTAGTACCGGAATATCCTCGGCGCTCGCATAGGGCAGCGTTAGGAGTAGCGCCATCAATGGATAGCATGACTGCGACCGGGCCCAACGGTCGCCGCCGAAGCCCCTCCGATACCACGCGTATTCAATTTAACGTGAACGATCGTTACAACCAATCGGACCAGGCTGATTCTGCAACGCTCACCCTCCCGAACCAATCGATCCTCCGCGAGCTTGCGCGCGCAGCGCGCGTGTTGCCCACGGAATCTGATCGTCTCGCCAGCCTGCGTGACACCTTCCAGCTCGCGGTCGAATTGTTCGAATGCGAAGTGCTGGCCGCCCAATGGATAGAGTTGCCACACACTGAGCTTGCCGGGCAGAAACCGCTTGAATGTTTGGATACGGATCAGGGTCACGACCGCATACGGACGCTTCTGATACGAGCCATTCACGGAGTCTGCGCATAACCCGCGTCAGACTCACATCTGCTCGAACAGACCGAGCGGGGAATTCCACGTGAACGAAAGGCGGGCTGCCATTTTGTCTGACGGACGTCGCCAGACACACCAGGCAGCCCTTCACACACCACCAACTTACTGCTGAATCGTCGCCTGCGCCGCCAGCTTCTCGACCAGCGCAGCCATCGCCCGCTGATCCGCCTGCGCTTCGAGCTGCTGTCGCAGCACGTTCTTCGCCGCGTCGATCGTGCGCGCGGACAGGTCGTCCGTGTTCATGCGGATGCGCCCGTCGGCTTCGCGCAGGTTCTTCGTCGCAACATCGAACATCGTCTGTCCTCTCGATCGAGTCGAGGCCGACCGTCTGGCCCCGAATGTCTCGCATTAAAAACGCAGACGACATCGATCTCCATCAGACAGGTCTTACATCGCCCCGCGATACGCCCGAATCAGACTCGGCCTACGCGCACGCGTCCAACGGGCTTCCCGACGACTTTCGCAAGAGTTACGTACTAGTCAAAGTTCCAAATGATTACGTTTAGGACTTGTCCGATTCAATTGCCGACGGTACCTGCATAAAGTGGAGTGCATCACGGCACCGGGGTCTTCCACCACAACCGGAACGACAGCCCGCGACGCCATCCGGCGCCATGCTTCGCATCGCGAAGTGTTGCCAGCCCGCCCAGATTCACGATGCAGCCGATCGCCGCCCGATGCGCGAACGGCTTTCCGGAGAGAACCCACATGCAGATCACCCCGCACGACATGCCCACGCTTGCCGACATCCCTCGGCTTCCGCTCGATCTCGCCGATGCGACGCAAACCGCTCCGATCGAAGCGGAGGCCGCACCCGGCATGCTCGACGAATCCGTCGCCGCCGCCACACAGACGTTGATCGAGCGCGGCGATCTCGCGCGCGCTGCCGAGCTCGCGGTCATGCACTGGCAACAGCATCCGGCATCGCCCGCGGCG
Source organism: Burkholderia sp. AU6039 (assembly GCF_002223365.1). NCBI lineage: Bacteria > Pseudomonadati > Pseudomonadota > Betaproteobacteria > Burkholderiales > Burkholderiaceae > Burkholderia > Burkholderia sp. AU6039. The sequence goes on along the minus strand of NZ_NKFK01000005.1, from coordinate 180,972 downwards.
GCATTCAATTGCGGTTACGCGCTTCAGATGGCCGGGCGTCACGCGGAAGCAATCGTCCCGTATCGCAAGACGCTCGCGCTCGCCCCCGCGTGGCCGTCGCTGAAGAACAATCTCGCGCTCGCGATCCGGCTGTCGGGCGACGATCCCGACCTGGAACACGCATTCATCGAAGGTGCGCTCGACGACGATCCGAACCACGCGCAGGCGTGGACCAACGCGGTCGTCACGCGCATCAACCGCTTCGACCTGGACGGCGCGCTGCGCGCGGCCACCCGTGCCGTGGCGCTTGCGCCGGACAGCGCGCTCGCGGCCAACAACGCGGCCACCGCGCTCAAGGAAGCTCAACGATGGGACGAAGCCGAGCAGTACGTGCAGAGCGCGTGCGCGCTCGATCCGCACGACCAGACGCACCGCCACAACCTGTCGCTGCTACGGCTCGCGCGTGGCGACTTCGCATCGGGATGGGCTGACTACGAGGCGCGCTGGCACGGCGCAGCGGAACTGCGCGGCACGCTGCCCGGGTTTGCTCGGCCGCGCTGGTGCGGCGAATCGCTTGCCGGAAAGACGCTGCTCGTGTGGGGCGAACAAGGCATCGGCGACGTACTGCAGTTCAGTCGCTACGTGCCGCTGCTCGCGGAGCGCGTGCATCGCGAAGGCGGCCGGCTCGTGTGGAATGTGTTTCCGCAGATGGGCGCGCTGATCGAGCGCAGCCTCGGCGATCACGCCGACGTGTTCGATACCCGCACCCGCGTCGAGCACCTGCTCCACTTCGACTACGAACTGCCGCTGATGAGCATTCCGTGGATGCTCGGCCTCGACGCGGACACCCTCTTCACGTCCGTGCCGTACCTCCATGCTGACGCCGGCGCTACCGACGCATGGCGCCACGCGTTGTCCGGCGAGAAGCGGCTGAAGGTCGGCCTTGCGTGGACAGGCAGCCTCAACCATCAACGCAACCGCTTCCGCCGCGTCGGGCTCGAGCGTTACGCCGATGCGTTTGCCGGCGTGCAGAAGGACGTCGCGTTCTATTCGCTGCAACCGGGCGCGCAGCATGACGTCGAAGCCGCGAAAGCGGCCGGGTTCGACGTGACCGACATGACGCGCGAATGGAAGACGCTCGACGACACCGCCGCGTTCGTCGGCGCGCTCGATCTGGTGATCACCGTCTGCACGTCGGTCGCGCACCTGAGCGGTGCGCTGGGCCAGTCCACCTGGGTGCTGCTCGATGCGAACCCGCATTGGATCTGGCAGCACGACCGGCGTGACAGCCCGTTCTATCCGAGTGCGGCGCTTTATCGCCAGCGGAATTTTGCCGATTGGCAGCCCGTGCTCGACGAGCTGGCCGCGGATCTTCGCGGTCTCGTCGGCTGATAGGCGAGCACGGGCGCTGGCGTTGCCGATTTGCGGCCGACGGACATCCTACGGCTGCGAAAACACCATCACACGCCCTTGCACACGCTGGAGCTTCAGCCAGCCCATGTCGGCGGTGAAACGCAGTTGCTGCAACGGGAAGTCGAACTGCGCCTCTCCGGCGGCGCTCACGACCGCCTGGGCGATCCAGCGGATCAGCGCCTTCCCTTCGTCGGTCGTCACGCTGCCGTTCTGCACGCCGTAAAAATAGCGATTCCCGGCGTTGACCTCGTTCTGCAGTTGCATCCAGTGCCCCGGCAACCCCTGCAGGGTCCGGAACAGGTCGGCGACCCGTTGCGTCGTGAGGCCGCGCGCCCACAGCGCGCCGTTCGCAGCCGGCCGCGCCAGATTGTGGCGATCCGCTGCGTGGGCCTGCTCCTTGATCTGTCCCCGCAGGGAATCATCCTTCGACATGCCGCACTCCTCATGGTGATAGGCGCGGGAGAACAGCCTCGCGCGCGCCGCATGCACGATACGCCCATTGCGAGAAGTCATCGCCTGTCAGGTATGTCAGGCGTCAATATGGGACATCCGTCCCCATCATGCTGTCCCCTTCCCTTCAGCACGAACGCCGTTGCCGTACACCCCGCCATCGCGAACCGCATCGTGATTCCATTACCGGGCGGAAGAGGTTTCGGAGTATCCGTCCCGCAAGCATCTCGACGCGAAGACCCGCGCGTGGGTGGATTTCATGAAAGCGGAACTGCGTGCCGCGCTCTCAGGATCGTGCGGCAGCAACCGCACGCACGACGATGCAGCCGCGCCGGTCACCCCCGGCGCGGCCGCCAAGCCCCCGCTTACGCGACAGCCTTCACCGCGGGCTGCGCAGCAAAAAACGTCGCCTGCACCGCTTCGTCCGCCCGCGCATACGCACGATTGATGCCGCTGATCACCGCGCGGATCGACGCGGTCGTCAGGTTCGCGTCGATGCCGACGCCGAACGCGCTGCCGCGCACGCCCGTGCCGGCCAGTTCCGCAATCGCGATCGCCTTCGCATCGGCGCCTTGCGACAACGCGCGCTCCTCGTAGTGCTGAATCCGCAGCGGCATACGCAACGCATGCATCAGCGCATCGAGCGGGCCATTGCCTTCACCGCGCAGCACGCGGCGCTCGCCATGCACGTCGGCCGTCAGCACGATCGTCTCGCGGCCGTCGCGCTCGGTCAGCTCATGGCCGACATAACGCAGCGGCGCATCGCCTTCCACATATTCCTGCTGGAACAGCGACCAGATCTGCGCGCTCGTCACTTCGAGCCCGCTGTCGTCGGTCAGGCGCTGCACGGCCGCGCTGAAGTCGACCTGCAGGCGGCGCGGCAACGCGACGCCATAGCTCTGCTCGAGCAGGTACGCGATACCGCCCTTGCCCGACTGGCTGTTCACGCGAATGATCGAGTCGTACGTGCGGCCGACGTCGCTCGGATCGATCGGCAGGTACGGCATTTCCCACACGGCATCGGGGCGCTGCACCGCGAAGCCCTTCTTGATCGCGTCCTGGTGCGAGCCGGAGAACGCGGTGAACACCAGGTCGCCGACATACGGATGGCGCGGATGGATCGGCAACTGCGTGCACTCCTCGGACGTGCGCGCGACTTCGTTGATCTGCGAGAAATCGAGGCCCGGATCGACTCCCTGCGAGTACAGGTTCAGCGCGAGCGTGACGAGATCGACGTTACCGGTGCGCTCACCGTTGCCGAACAGGCAGCCCTCGATCCGGTCCGCGCCGGCCATCACCGCGAGCTCGGCCGCCGCGACCGCGGTGCCGCGGTCGTTGTGCGGATGCACGGACACGATCAGCGCATCGCGGCGCGCGAGGTTGCGGTGCATCCATTCGATCTGGTCCGCGTAGAAGTTCGGCGTGCCGACTTCGACGGTGGCCGGCAGGTTCACGATTGCCTTGTGCTCCGGCGTCGGCTGCCACACGTCAAACACGGCGTCGCACACTTCCTTCGCGAAATCGAGCTCGGTCGCCGTGAAGGTTTCCGGGCTGTATTGCAACGTGAAGTGCGTGTCGGTCGCGGCATCGGCGAAGCGCTTGATCGTGCGCGCGGCGTTCACGGCCAGCTCCTTCACGCCGTTGCGGTCGAGGCCGAACACGATCTTGCGGAATTCCGGCGCGGTTGCGTTGTACAGGTGCACGATCGCGCGCTTCGCGCCGCGCAGCGAGTCGAAGGTGCGCTCGATCAGGTCGTCGCGCGCCTGCGTGAGCACCTCGATCGTCACGTCGTCGGGAATGTGGCCGCCTTCGATCAGCTCGCGCACGAAGTTGAAATCGGTCTCGGACGCCGACGGGAACGCGACCTCGATCTCCTTGAAACCGATCGCGACCAGCATCTTGAACATCCGCATCTTGCGCGCGGCGTCCATCGGCTCGAACAGCGACTGGTTGCCGTCGCGCAGGTCGGTGCTCATCCAGATCGGCGCCTGCGTGATCGTGCGCGTCGGCCACGTTCGGTTCGGCAGGTTGACGGGCGTGAACGGTCGGTACTTCGTCGCGGGGTTCTTCAGCATCATGATGTTCGGTCCTCGGTCGGTTTGTCAGGAAACCGCCACGCGCTGGCCATCCGTCGTGGTGGCAGGCTGCGCGCGCAGCGGTGAAAACGGGTGAAAGCGGGTGAAAGCGGCACAACGGCAAAGCGGTACGGCGAGCGACAGCCTTGGCGGTTGAGCGACCGGGACGGAGCGGAGCGATTCGGAAGAAGGACGAACTCAGGCGCCGGTCGACAACCGGGGCCAGGTCGATAATGCGGGGGAAATCTGGCGCTTCAGGAAAGAAGCAGATGGAAAGCGCGCAGCCGCAGACCCAGCCCGGAGAAACGGGCTAGTAGTCGTAGCGAGAAGAGAGGCTGGGCGGCTTGCATGGCCGAAATCAGATCACAGGGGGATGGGGGCTGTCAACGGGCTGGGCGCACATGGCGCGGAATTTGATGGCTCAGAATCAGTCCTGTCCGATAGGCGGCGCGCCACCGGGTCGATATGCTTCATGGGTGCGGCACCGGTGAGGGCCCTGTTCACGTTCGGAGTGAGTTGGTCTACGTACTTCGCCGGTTGCCGCACCCCCTCCTGTTGCAAACAATCGGGTTTCGGTGTGGGCGTTCGGTGGTGGCCGGTGGGCGCGGCCACGACCGAGATGCTGATGTTGAAACCAACGCTGCCATATGCGAACGCCGAGCGTCCGCGCCGAAGCCCGATTGCCCCCGCCTCCCCCCATCCCGCCCCGCCCGCGCAACCGCGCATCGTTCAGGAAATCGATACGCCCGTCGATATAGTTTCTCGAATATATCGAAATACCTTCGATTAAACGCAGTTCATTAAATCGATTAACCACCATTTCCGATTTACTGAACAATGGCCATTCCCCGGCGATTATTTTCTTATTTATTTTTCGGCATGCTCGGTACGTCGCATTTCAAACAGCAAACGTTTGCGCGACACAGCTGGAAGCCTTATCCATCATTCCTCAGGAGGAAAGCATGGCCGATTCTCAAACGTCATCCAATCGCGCCGGCGAGTTTTCGATTCCGCCGAATACCGATTTCCGCGCGATTTTCTTCGCGAATGCCGCCGAGCAGCAGCACATCAAGCTGTTTATCGGCGACAGCAAGGAACCCGCCGCGTATCACAAGCTGACGACGCGCGACGGCACGCGTGAAGCGACGCTGAATTCCGGCAACGGCAAGATCCGCTTCGAAGTGTCGGTGAACGGCAAGCCGTCGGCCACCGACGCGCGCCTCGCGCCGATCAACGGCAAGAAATCCGACGGCTCGCCGTACACGGTCAACTTCGGGATCGTCGTGTCGGAAGACGGCCACGACAGCGACTACAACGACGGCATCGTCGTGCTCCAGTGGCCGATCGGCTGACCTGACCCGCGTCTGACGACGCACCTGACGCGTCCCCCCCGCCGGCCGTCTCCGGGCCGGCCGGCGGTTGCGCGCCGCCTTCAGCGGCACCGCCCCCTTTTTGCATCGAAACCCGCCCTACCAACGGAGACATCCATGCCCCTCCTTTCGGCTTCGATCGTCAGCGCACCCGTGGCGACCTCGGAAACCTACGTCGACATCCCGGGCCTGTACATCGACATCGCCAAGGCAGAGATTCGAGACGGGAAACTGCAGGTCATCCTCAACGTGCCGACGCCGTACGCGACCGGCAACAACTTCCCCGGCATCTATTTCGCGATCGCGACCAACAAGGGCGTCGTCGCGGACGGCTGCTTCACCTATTCGTCGAAAGTGCCCGAAGCCACCGGGCGCATGCCGTTCACGCTCGTCGCGACGATCGACGTCGGCACCGGCGTCACGTTCGTGAAGGGCCAGTGGAAAAGCGTGCGCGGCAGCGCGATGCACATCGATTCGTACGCGAGCCTGTCCGCGATCGGCGATACGGCCGCGCTATCGTCGTCGTCCGGCAGCGGAAGCGGCGAAACCGGCGCGGGCGGCAATCCGGGCGGCTCGGGTAGCACGGGTAGCTCGGGTAGCGGCACGATCGGCGGCAGCGGCGAGCGCGACGGCACGTTCAACCTGCCGCCGAACATCAAGTTCGGCGTCACCGCGCTCACGAATGCCGCGAACGACCAGACGATCGACATCTACATCGACGACAACCCGAAACCGGCCGCCACGTTCAAGGGCGCCGGCGTGCAGGACCAGAACCTCGGCACCAAGGTGCTCGACTCCGGCAAGGGGCGTGTGCGCGTGATCGTGATGGCGAACGGCAAGCCGTCGCGGCTCGGCTCGCGGCAGGTCGACCTCTTCAAGAAGTCGTACTTCGGGATCGTCGGCTCGGAAGACGGCGCCGACGACGACTACAACGACGGCATCGTGTTCCTGAACTGGCCGCTGGGCTGAGCACGACGATTCACGGCGCGGCAGGGCGTGCGCGCCGTGGTCGAATCCGCAATGGCGCCCGGGCCAACCCGACATTGCGAACCGATTCATTCGAGCAGTCCATCGCAGTTCCACTGCTGTACTCCGTGCGCGACCACGGCGAAATCCATTCACCGGCCGCGCAACGCGAGACCTTTCATCGAGACGAGGACGACATGTCACAACCGTTTACCCATGACGATCTGTACGCCCTGCTGCAACTCGCCGGCAACGATGCCACCGCCGTCCAGGCGAACGGCGACCAGGCGGTGCTCGACCGCATGCGCCAGTTCATGACCGCACAGCTCGTGGAAAAGCTGCCGCAATACGACGTGTTCGTCGATATCGCGACGATCCCGTACAGCTTCGACGTCGGCAGTTGGCAGAACAAGGTGAAGGCCGATGCGGCCGGGCAGGTGGTCGCCTGCACGGTGACGTGGGCCGGCGCGCCCGGTGTGCTGCCCGGCGCCGCGGCGAAGTTCGGCGTCGGGGCGGTGGTCAACTACTTCTCGAAAGCGACGCCGCAGCCGCAACCCACGCAGCCGGATCCCACGACGACCGGCGGCGGCGAACGCGACGGCGTCTTCAACCTGCCGCCGAACATCGCGTTCGGCGTGACCGCGCTGGTCAATTCGTCGGCGCAGCAGACAATCGAGGTCTTCGTCGACGACAACGCGAAGCCGGCCGCGACGTTCCAGGGCGCCGGCACGCAGGACGCGAACCTGAACACGCAGATCGTGAACTCCGGCAAGGGGAAGGTGCGCGTGGTCGTGACGGCGAACGGCAAGCCGTCGAAGATCGGCTCGCGTCAGGTCGACATCTTCAAGAAGACCTACTTCGGTCTGGTCGGATCGGAAGACGGGACGGACGGTGACTACAACGACGGGATCGCGATCCTGAACTGGCCGCTGGGCTGAGCCGCATAAGCTCGCCTCCCATCGCCACGCCGCCCGGCGTGGCGATCCGCGTGGACGCCCCGGCCCGCCCCGCCCCTGCAAGAACGATCAAACGCCCCCGCCGCCGATACCATATAGTCCGCCCGACACGCTCATTGGAAAGCCATGAATCCGGTAGGACAAGCACTCTGGTTTATCGAAACCAAACTGGACCGCGAACTGACGCTCGACAGGATCTCCGCCAATTGCGACATGTCGCGCTTCGGCTTCTCGCGCCTGTTCTCGATGAACACAGGCTGGCCGGTGATGCGCTATGTGCGGGCGAGGCGGCTGACGCGTGCGGCACGCACGCTGGCGCAAGGCGCGCCGGACATCCTGCAGGTGGCGCTCGATGCCGGTTATGGCTCCCATGAGGCGTTCACGCGCGCCTTCCGCGATTGCTTCGGCATCACGCCCGAAGACGTGCGGGCACGGCGCACCCTTGACGGGTTGTCACTAGTGGAGCCGCTTCGCATGAAAGAACTGAAGATCATCGACGTTGTACCGTCACGCTTCGAAACCGCCGGCAAGCGGCTGATCGCCGGCATGAGCGACCGGTACACCTTCGAAACCAACGAAGGCATTCCGGCGCTGTGGCAAGCGTTCATCCCATACATCGGTACCCTACCCGGCCAGGTCGACGACGTGACCTACGGCGTGTGCTGCAACCCCGATGCGGATGGCAGCTTCGAATACATCGCGGGCGTGGAAGTGACGAGCCGCGACCGGTTGCCCGCACCCTTTCGCTGGATCGAACTCGAACCGCAGCGGTATGCGGTCTTCGAACACGTCGGGCATATCTCCACGCTGCACCAGACGTTCTACAGCATCTGGAACGGCTGGCTGCCTACGTCAGGATTCAAGGCGGTCGACGCGCCCGAGTTCGAGCGCTACAGCGCGGACTACGATCCGGTGACGGGCGCCGGCGTGCTGGAAATCTGGTTGCCTGTCGAACCTGCTGCGTAAGCGGTTTGCCTTGATCGGCCGCGGCGTGGCTCGCCACGGCCGGCGGCACCGCGCCAACCGTCAACCGGCCCACGATCCGGCAGGCTCCGACATCGCCACCGGCTGCGACCACCCAGCCGAAGCCAGGCGCGTGCGTGCATCGACTACCACGCGATTGAACGCAACGCGCCGTTCGCCCTTCAGCTTCGCTGCCTTGCCCGCCTGCACCAGCGCGACCGGGTCGACGAGACGGGCATGCCGCCGGACCTCGAAGTGCAGATGCGGCCCCGTGGCCGTACCCGTGCTGCCGACCGCGCCGACACGCTGGCCGCGCGCAACCCGCATGCCGGTTCGCAGCGTCGGCTCGAATGCCGACAGGTGTGCGTAGTACGACGCATAACCGCCGTCATGACGAATCACCACGTACTTGCCGTAGCCGCGCGGCTCGCTGCCGATGAACGAGACGACGCCGCGCTCCGACGCGTGAACCGCACGCCCGGCCGGCGCCGCGAGATCGACGCCGGAATGCACGTGACGTGCGCCGGTGACCGGATGCACGCGCGTACCGAAATGCGAGCTGATCCGGTTTGCGCTGACGGGCATCGCAAACCGCGCGCCGGCGACGGGCATGCCGTCGAGGTCGTAATAGGCGCCCGGCGAGCCGGCATCGGGCGCAAACCACACGGCCGCGACGTGCTGGCCGTGCAAGCGAAGCTCGAGCGCCGTCACGCGCACGCCGCCCGGCAGTTTGGCCTCACTGTCCTGTTCGTAGGCGACGCGGAAGGTATCGCCAAGCGCACCGTGCTGTTTCAGGTCGATGCGACCGGCGAGCAGGCGGGTAATCTGCGCGGCAACGCCGGCCGGCAGATCGGCACGCGCCAGCGACGCCTGCAGGCTGCCGACGATCGCGCCGGCCCGCGCGCCGTGCTGGGCTTGCTCGAACATGAACGGCTCGGCGGCGGCAAGATCGACGGGACGCCGTTCGAACGCAGCCTGCTCGCCCGTCGCGGGCAACGCCGACGCAAGACCGTAATCGAACCGTGACGCGTACGCGCGTTCGACCGCCCCGCGCGCCGCGTCGCACAGCACGCGGTAAGCCACGCAGGCACCGAAGCGCGCCACGGGGTCGTCGCGTTCGCCGGCCGTCGGCGCGGTCGACGCGGTCGACGCATGCGACGTGTAGGCCACGTCGAGCGGCGCGGCCGTCGATGCGTGCAAGCCGCCCCACGTCGTGCGCGCGGCATTGAAAAATGGCACGTCGACAAGGTCGGCCGTCACGGGCGAAAACGGCGCGGCGTCGTGCGACGCATCTGCCACCGCACCCGGTGCGCCGGCCACACAGGCCGCCGCGATGACACCGCGCAGCAACGCGCGGCGCATCGGGAAACCATGAACGCCGCGCTGTGCGGGTTGACCTTGTTCGCGTGCGAGACGGAAACGCAGGTCTAACCGCATGACGTCGTCACTCGCTGTCTGTCAGTAAAAAATCGGGAAAGAACCGGGTATCGCGGAGGAACGATCGTCGCGACCCGGCAACGTGAAAACAAGTGTAGCGGCGGGCTCGACGCTGCTGAATAGGACTAGTCTCATTTGATGGAAAAGCCGCTTAGTACAAAAACGAAACCTCGATTTCGCGGCCTGACGGCACGGCCATGCGGCATTCGACCCCACCCGTTCGGGCGAACCATTGTGTGCCGTGTACAGTCGAACGCTGCCCGGCGCGTGAGCGCAAGCCTGCCCGACCACGGCGGGCACGCCACGCGTCACGCATCGTTTCTTCAACCCGGAATCCCGTTAATGTTTCTCGATCAACTACATCCGGAACGCTGGACGTTCCTGTGGAACGCGCTGTCCACCCTCTCCCTCAAGTTGTGCGCCGGCCTGGCGCTGCTCGTCGCCGGCTGGTGGCTGTCGAAACGCATCGGCAACTGGCTGAACCGTCTGCTCTCGAACAAGGAGCGCGTCGACGACACGCTGCGGCCGATCCTCTGCGACGTCGCCGTGTGGGGCATCCGCATCGTCGCGATCGTCGGCGCGCTGTCGCAGCTCGGCATCGAAACCGCGAGCATCGTCGCAGTGCTCGGCGCGGCCGGCCTCGCGATCGGGCTCGCGCTGCAGGGCACGATGCAGAACATCGCGGCCGGCATCATGCTTCTGCTGCTGCGGCCGTTCAAGGTGGGCGACTATATCGACGGCGGCACGGGCGTCGCGGGCACCGTCGACGAGGTCGGGCTCTTCATGACGCGGCTGACGAAGCCGGACGGCATCTGCGAATACGTGCCGAACAGCGCGCTGTGGGGCAGCTCGATCCGCAACTACACGCGCAACCCGACGCGCCGCCTCGATCTCGAAGTGGAAGTGTCGGTGCATGACGATATCGATCGCGCGCTCGATGCGCTGCGCAAGCTGGCGCTCGCCGACCCCGACGTGCTACAGGATCCGGAGCCGAACGTGATGGTGATGCGCTTCGACGACAGCACGGTCGTCGCGAACGTTCGCGTGTGGACGCACACCGACAAGTTCTGGGACATGCGCTGGCGCCTGGCGCGCCAGGTGCGCAAGACGCTCGCCGACGCGCATTGCGCGCTGCCGATCCGCACGCGCGAGCTGCACATCGTGCATGACGCGGAGCGTCGCGCCGAACGCGAGCAAACGCACGCGCTGTAAACGGCGAAGGCCGCGAAGCACCGCCTGCTTCGCGGCCTTCGCGACGTCAATGCAACGTCACCGCCGCATCACATCTTCACGATATCGAGCAGCGCCTTCTTGCCGCTCCTGTACGTGAACACCGAGATCGCGCCGTGCTTCAGGTCGCCCTGCGGCGTGAAGCTCGTCTCGCCGATCACGCCCTTGTAGTCGGTCGCCGGCATCGCGGCCAGCACCTTCGCCGGATCGGTCGAGTTCGCGCGCTTCATCGCGTCGACGATGATGTACACGGCGTCGTACGAGAACGGCGCATACACCTGCATCGGCTGGTGGTAACGCGCTTCGTAGCGCTTCGCGAACGCCGCGCCGCCCGGCATCTTCTCGAGCGCGATGCCGGCCTCGGAGCACACGACGTTGTCGGACGCGGGGCCCGCGAGCTTCGGCAGGTCGGTCGAGCACACGCCGTCGCCGGCGAGGATCTTCGCGCGCATGCCGAGCTGGCGCGCCTGCTTCGCGAGCGGCCCGCCCGTCGCGTCCATCCCGCCGTACATGATCGCGTCCGGGTTCGCGCCCTTGATCTTCGTGAGGATCGCGCGGAAGTCGATCGCCTTGTCGTTGGTCGCATCGCGCGACACGACCTTCATTCCGGCGGCCTTCGCGGCCTTCTCGAACTCGGTCGCGAGACCCTGGCCGTACGCGGTCGAATCGTCGACCACCGCCACCGTCTTGATGTCCAGGTTCTTCGCCGCATACATCGCGAGCGCCGGCCCCTGCTGCGCGTCGGTCGCCACCACGCGATAGGTCGTCTTGAAGCCCTGCTGCGTGTACGTCGGGTTGGTCGCGGCCTGCGAGATCTGCACGACGCCACCATCGCGATAGACCCGCGACGCCGGAATCGACGTGCCCGAGTTGTGATGGCCGACGACGCCGACGACCTTGTCGTCGACGAGCCGCTGCGCGACCTGCGTCGCGGTGCGCGGATCACCCGCGTCGTCCTGCGCGTCGAGTTGCAGCGTGACCTGCTTGCCGCCGATCGTCAGGCCCTTCGCATTGATTTCCTCGACCGCGAGGCGCGCGCCGTTCTCGCTGTCCTTGCCGAGGTGCGCGATCGCGCCGGTCAGCGGTGCGACGTGGCCGATGCGCACGATCTCGTCCGCGTGTGCGGACAGCGCGCACGTGAGCGCCGCCGCTGCCGCGAATGCCGTCATGGAATGTCGAAGCATGTCTGTCTCCTGGTCAGTCTTGTGGGCCCCGTTCAACGCGGGACGGGTTGTGGTTCGGATGACGAATCGGTTTCGGTCAGTGATGCAGCGCGTCCCGCACCGCGGGCCGCATCCCCGTCGGCGGCACGGCTGCGGCGCCGCGCGTTACGCGCGCCCTTCGAATCCCAGCAGCACGTTGACCGCGTTGATGCCGATCTCGTCGACCATGTAGCCGCCTTCCATCACGAACAGCGTCGGTACGTCCAGGCGCGCGAGCGCCGCGCCGATGCGCAGGTAGTCGGGCGAACGCAGCCGGAAATGGCTGATCGGGTCGTGCTCGAACGTATCGACGCCGAGCGACACGACGAGCGCGTCGGGCGCATGCGCGGCGATCGCGGCGGCCGCGTGGTCGAGCGCCGCCGAGTAGGTGTCCCACAGCGTGCCCTTCGGCAGCGGCAGGTTCAGGTTGAACCCTTCGCCCGCGCCGATGCCGCGCTCGTCCGCGTAGCCGGAGAAGTACGGGTACGACACCGGCGGCTCGCCGTGGATCGACGCGAACAGCACATCCGCGCGGTCGTAGAAGATGTCCTGCGTGCCGTTGCCGTGATGGAAATCGACATCGAGCACCGCGACGCGCGCGGCGCCCTGTGCGACGCAGTGCTGCGCCGCGATCGCCGCGTTGTTCAGGTAGCAATAACCGCCCATATACTCGCGGCCCGCATGATGGCCGGGCGGGCGGCACAGCGCGAACGCCGCGCGCGCCGCGCCGCTCGACAGCAGGTCGGCGCCGGTGAGCGCCGAGTTCGCGCTCCCGCTCACGGCATCCCACGTGCCGGCGTTGATCGGCGCGCCCGCGTCCATCGCGTAGAAGCCGAGCTTGCCGTCGATGAACGCGGGCGCGGTGGCTGCGGCCGGCATCGCGCGCACCGGCCACACGAGCGGCAGCGCCTGGCAGGTGCGGCCCGTGGCGGCCCACTCGTCCCATGCGCCGGCGAGGAAATCGACGTAGCGGGCGCTGTGCGCGGCCGCGTAGTGGGCGCGGTCGAACGGCTTCGGCGCGATCACGTCGCCGAGGCCGGCGGCACGCACCTGCGCAAGCACCGTTTCGGCGCGAAGGGGGTTTTCGAACGAATCGGTGATCGCGCCGTCCTTCAGTTCGACGCCGCGATGCAGTTGGTGATCGCTGCTGTAGACCGTGAGCATGGTTGAGCGTTGCAGTGAGGGTGGCAACAGTTTATTGACGGCAATCGGCAATAGCTTTGCTTTCGACCCGCGCGTTTCGTACAATTTTGAGAAAACCGCCTACGGATTCCCGGAAATGAGCAAAAATCGCGCTTCGGCCGAACTGGATGGCGTCGACCGCGCCATGCTGCGCCTGCTGCAGGACGACGGCGCGCTGTCGAACGCGACGCTCGGCGAGAAGCTGTCGCTGAGCGTCACGCCGTGCTGGCGCCGCCGCAAGCGGCTCGAGGACGAAGGCGTGATCACCGGCTACCAGGCGAACCTCGACCGGCGCGCGCTCGGCATGAACGTGTTCGCGTTCGTGCAGGTGACGTTCAACATGCATTCCGGCCAGGATTCCGATCACTTCGAGGACGTGATGCGGCGTCACGACGAAGTGACGTCCTGCCACAAGATCACCGGCGCGGCCGACTACATCCTGCAGGTCGTCGCGGCCGATCTCGACGCGTACGCGGAATTCGTCGAGCACGTGCTGCGCAAGCAGGCCGGGGTGTCGTCGATCCAGTCGAGCCTCGCGTTGCGCGAAGTGAAGTTCTCGTCGCGCGTGCCGGTGCCAGGCGACTGACCGTTCATGCTGTTCCGCGCCCGTGCCCGGGCATCCGTTGTCGATCGTCATCCCATGGAGCGCTACCTGATGAAACGTCTTCTTCCGTCTGCTTCGCTGGCCGCCGCCATGGCCTGCGCGCTCGCGTTGAGCGCCTGTGCGGCGCAACCCACCGAGCCGGCCGCCGCGTCGGCGCCGGCCGAGGCTGCCGCGCCGCCCCCGCCGCCGATGCCCGGCAGCGATCGCGATCCGCACGGCTGCATCCCGTCGGCCGGCTATTCGTGGTGCGAACAAACGCAGCAATGCGAGCGCCCCTGGGAACTCGCGAAGCAGAAGGGCTTCGCGAATTCGGCGCAGGCGTACGAGCAGTTCTGCCGGAACACTTTCGCGAAGTGACGCAACATGGCATGACGTGATCGGGACGCGGTGCGACGCCGCGCCCGACACCCCCGATCCCGCGCAGTTATCCCCAGCTTTCCCGCTTCCCGCGACCGTCATTCCGGAAACCCGGACACACAAAAAACCCCACAAAAACAACGGCTTTTTTCGTTTGTGACACAGCAAACGAGTTCGGTTACATTACGCGCCCCTTGCCACCCCGCCTCCGCAAAACGCGTCGCGCGCGGCCTCATTCCACGCAGCCTGAAGCGTCTTCCGCTCAGGCTTGCCGCAAGGGCCCGGGCGCGTTGTGCGCCACTGTGACGCAGGCGCTTGCCTGCCCGCAGGCAGCCGATCCGAAGGTGTCCTTCCCGACGGCTTCGCGTGCGCAAATGCAACGGCGTGCGGCGTCGATCCGGAATTCCGGATTCGCGTGTCCGGATCTCCGGATCCGTGTTTCACCGCGATCGACACCCGCGCCGGGCGGCTTGGCAAACCGATGCATTCAAGTTGAAAAAGGGATCTGCTGTGATCAAAACGTTACGGGTAATACTGTCGGCGCTCGCGCTGTGCGTCGCGACATCGTCCGCGCATGCCGCCGATACGAAGAAGGTCGACGTCCTGCTGGTGGGCGGCGGCATCATGAGCTCGACGCTCGGCGTCTGGCTGCACGAGCTTCAACCTGACTGGTCGATGACGATGGTCGAGCGCCTCGACGGCGTCGCGCTGGAAAGCTCGAACGGCTGGAACAACGCCGGCACCGGCCACTCGGCGCTCGCCGAGCTGAACTACACGCCGGAGAAGGCGGACGGCAAGATCGACATCTCGAAAGCGATCGAGATCAACGAGTCGTTCCAGATCTCGCGCCAGTTCTGGGCGTGGCAGGTCAAGCAGGGCGTGCTGAAGAACCCGCACTCGTTCATCAACTCGACGCCGCACATGAGCTTCGTGTGGGGCGACGACAACGTCCGCTTCCTGAAGAAGCGCTACGAAGCACTGCAGGCGAGCCCGCTGTTCCGCGGCATGCAGTATTCGGAAGACTACGACCAGATCAAGCAGTGGGTGCCGCTGATGATGGAAGGCCGCGACCGCAACCAGAAGGTCGCGGCGACGTGGACGCCGATCGGCACCGACGTGAACTTCGGCGAGATCACGCGCCAGTTCGTCGGCTACCTGAAGACGCAGCCGAACTTCACGCTGTCGCTGTCGAGCGAAGTGCGCGAGATCTCGCGTAATGCCGACGGCACGTGGCACGTGAGCTGGGTCAAGCTGCACTCGGATGAACCGGCGCAGTCGGTCGACGCGAAGTTCGTGTTCATCGGCGCGGGCGGCGGTGCGCTGCACCTGCTGCAGGCATCGGGCATCCCCGAGGCGAAGGACTACGGCGCGTTCCCGGTCGGCGGCTCGTTCCTCGTGACGGACAACCCCGACGTCGTGAAGCAGCACTTGGCGAAGGCCTACGGCAAGGCGTCGGTCGGCTCGCCGCCGATGTCGGTGCCGCACCTCGACACGCGCATCATCGACGGCAAGAAGATCATCCTGTTCGGGCCGTTCGCGACGTTCTCGACCAAGTTCCTGAAGA
Source organism: Burkholderia sp. AU6039 (assembly GCF_002223365.1). Classification (NCBI taxonomy): domain Bacteria; kingdom Pseudomonadati; phylum Pseudomonadota; class Betaproteobacteria; order Burkholderiales; family Burkholderiaceae; genus Burkholderia; species Burkholderia sp. AU6039. Next base: position 165,224 of record NZ_NKFK01000005.1, on the reverse strand, counting down.
ACGGTTCGTACTTCGACCTCGCGAAGAGCACCAACCTGCACAACGTCGCGCCGATGATGCGCGTGGGCGTGGACGAATTCCCGCTGGTCCAGTACCTCGCCGGCCAGCTGATGCTGTCCGACGACGACCGCTTCAACGCGCTGAAGGAGTACTTCCCGAACGCGAAGAAGGAAGACTGGCGCCTGTGGCAAGCCGGCCAGCGCGTGCAGATCATCAAGCGCGACCCGGTCAAGGGCGGCGTGCTGAAGCTCGGCACCGAGATCGTCGCGTCGCAGGACGGCAGCATCGCGGGCCTGCTCGGCGCATCGCCGGGCGCGTCGACGGCCGCGCCGATCATGCTGAACCTGATGAAGAAGGTGTTCAAGGACAAGGTCGCGACGCCCGAGTGGCAGCAGAAGATCCGCCAGATCGTGCCGAGCTACGGCACGAAGCTGAACGACAGCCCGGCGAAGGTCGTCGAGGAATGGACGACCACCAGCGACGTGCTGCAGCTGTCGCCGCCGCCGAAGATCGACCTCGGCACGCCGTCGCAGGCCACCGGCACCGCGCCGGCCCGCCCGGCGAAGGCGGCGACCGACATGGCGCTGTAACGCGCCGAGCGCCGCGCGACACTCTCGCGCCGCACGACACGGCCGCCCTCCGGGGCGGCCGTTTTTCTTGGCGGGTCGCGGGCGAAACCGCCCGGCGGCCCGCCCGCTTCCGCTAGAATTGCGGCACGCGCGACCCTGTCGCCGCCCGATCCATCATCCGCATCGACGCAATCCAAGCGACGCCCGGTGCGGCCCGCGCCCAAGCCGCGCGAGCGCCGCCCGCCGTTGCCGCGCCCGCCCGGGCGCGCCATCAACCGAATTCAGCTGGAGAAAGACCGTGTTTACCTGCCGAAACCAGAGCTGCGGCACGCCGTGGGAGCAGTCCGACGTCGTCATCAAGGACGAAGGCCAGGGGCTGCTGTTCCGCTGCCCGCTGTGCGGCGCGCGCAACTACCTCGAACGCTTCGAGGACGACGAAGGCAAGGTCGTCTACGAGCAGATGGAAGGCCGCCCCTACCTCGGAGACCTGGAATGACCCAGCCGACCGCCACGCCGTTCAGCGCGCTGTCGTTGACGCCCGCCACGCTCGCCAACCTCGCGCAGCTCGGCTATGTCGACATGACGCCGATCCAGGCCGCGAGCCTGCCGGTCGCGCTGGCCGGCCAGGACCTGATCGCGCAGGCGAAGACGGGCAGCGGCAAGACCGCCGCGTTCTCGCTCGCGCTGCTGGCGCGCCTCGACGCGCGCCGCTTCGACGTGCAGGCGATGATCCTGTGCCCGACGCGCGAACTCGCCGACCAGGTCGCGCAGGAAGTGCGCCGCCTCGCGCGCGCCGAAGAGAACGTGAAGGTGCTGACGCTGTGCGGCGGCACGCCGATGCGCCCGCAGGCGCAGAGCCTCGAGCACGGCGCGCACATCGTCGTCGGCACGCCGGGCCGCATCATGGATCACCTCGATCGCGGCAACCTGAAGCTCGACGCGCTGAACACGCTGGTGCTCGACGAAGCCGACCGGATGCTCGACATGGGCTTCTTCGACGACATCGCCAAGGTCGCGCGGATGTGCCCGACCACGCGCCAGACGCTGCTGTTCTCCGCGACCTATCCGGACGGCATCGCGAAGCTGAGCCAGCAGTTCCTGCGCAACCCGAAGGAAATCAAGCTCGAAGAGCGCCACGACAACAGCAAGATCCGCCAGCGCTTCTACGAAGTGACGGAAGACGAGCGGCTGCATGCGGTGGGCCAGTTGCTGAACCACTACCGGCCGGTGAGCACGATCGCGTTCTGCAACACGAAGCAGCAGTGCCGCGACCTGCTCGACGTGCTGCACGCGCAGGGCTTCCACGCGCTCGCGCTGCACGGCGAGCTCGACCAGCGCGAACGCGACCAGGTGCTGATCCAGTTCGCGAACCGCAGCTGCTCGGTGCTGGTGGCCACCGACGTCGCCGCGCGCGGGCTCGACATCGCGCAGCTCGAAGCGGTGATCAACGTCGACGTGACGCCCGACCCCGAAGTGCACGTGCACCGTATCGGCCGCACCGGCCGCGCGGATCAGGACGGCTGGGCGCTGAGCCTGGCGAGCATGGACGAGATGGGCCGCGTCGGTGCGATCGAGCAGGCGCAGAAGCGCGACGTCGAATGGCATCCGCTCGCGGAACTGACGCCGGCCGACGACGGCGTGCTGACGCCGCCGATGGAAACGCTGCAGATCCTCGGCGGGCGCAAGGACAAGATCCGCCCGGGCGACGTGCTCGGCGCGCTGACCGGCGATGCCGGGTTCGACGGCAAGCAGATCGGCAAGATCAACGTGACCGAGTTCTCGACCTATGTCGCGCTCGAGCGCGGCGTGGCGCGCGATGCGCTGCGCAAGCTCAATGCCGGGAAAATCAAGGGCAAGCGGGTCAAGGTTCGGTTGATGGACGAAGAATAAGCGGTAACGTGGAGGCGTCGCGGCGGCATCGCCGCGCCGTGGCGCCTAAGCCGAACCTGAATCTGTCCCTGACCTTGCATCGCCCCGGACAACCTGCGGCCGTCGCCCCGCTTTCGGCAATCGGCCGCCGCCCCGTCAAGCCGCCCGCATCGCCTGCTTGCTACGCGAGCGCGGGATACCCATGCGCAGCAGCCTCCTGCTCGAACCGCGCAATCGCGTCATAGTCATCCGGCGACAGCCGTTCGAACCCTCTCAGCCGCAGCACGCGCGCCCGTTCCACATCGGTCGCCACCGCGCGGTCGAGCGCATCTCGCAAAGCAGCGACCTGCGGATCTTCGAGTGTTCGCGATGCGATGAGCGGCAAACCCGGCGCAGAGGCCGTCATCCCGACGATCCGGATGCCCTCCAGCAATTCGGGCAACGCGTCGCGCACATACGCTAACGTCACGCAGTCGATCGCCGCGCAATCGGCTTCCGCCGAAGCCAGCGCACGCAGCACGTTCAGGTGCGAGCCGAGCGCTGCAACCGATCCGAAGAATCGTCCGTCGCGCGCATGCGGCGCCACCGCATGCCGGAGCGCGTTCATCCCGCTGTGCGAATCCCGGCCGTTGAATGCGGCCCGCAGCCCGCGGCATGCGGCGAGCGTCGTCGCGCCGCCCGCATGCGCGCGTGCCGATACGACCAGCACGCTGCTGTAGTGTGCGCCGTGGCAACCGTCCGCATCGAACACGGGGGTTGCAATCAGTCGCACGACATCGCGCAAGCCCAGCATCCGGTACGGGTAGCCGCAGGTCTGCGACAGCAACAGATCGTCGCGCCGCCACAGCGCGTGCAGGTCGGCGAAGGGTTCGTCGGGAAGCGTGACATCGGCGGGCCCGCCCGCGTTCGCGAACGCATCGAGCGCGTCGCGCAGCAGTGCGCGCCACAGCGCATCGTGGCGCGGCGTCACGTTGTACATCGGCAGGGCAGCGATCCAGGGGCTCATGCGGGCATTCTACGCATCGACGCTCGCACAACGGAACCCGGTTCGATCTCTGTAAAACGGGGGCTGATCGTCGCGCAGCACGCCCGAAGCTTATCGGCCGCTCGACGATAAGCAAATGCGAATCGATTGGTTGGCCGCGCGGTGCGATCCCGGTACCGTCCTGATGCCTGCCCGAGCATCGCTACCGCACGTGATAACGGACAGGCCGACCGTGATCCGCGAGACACCTGCGCACCCGGGCCGAGCGCACCGGTTCAACCGCTCGTTCCCCGCACTGCCCGTTCAATCCGCCTCAACGCCATGGCCGAATACTTCGACGTCGACCACGCGCGTGCGATCGCCGCGCTCGACACCCGCTTCACCGCCCGCACCGAGTGGCCGACCTGGCTGCTGGTCGTCGCGATCTACGGCGGCTGGCTCGCCGTGCTGCTGCTCGTGCGCGACGGCACCCTGTCGCTCGCGGCCGGGACGCTGCCGCTGATCCTGCTCGGTGCGTGGCACCTGTCGCTACAGCACGAGCTGCTGCACGGCCACCCGACACGCTCCGCCCTCGTGAACAAGCTGCTCGGTTATCCGCCGCTGACGGTCTGGTATCCGTACACGCTGTATCGCGACACGCATCTCGACCATCACCGCGACGAAGACCTGACCGTGCCGGGCGTCGATCCCGAAACGAACTACGTCACGCGCGAACGCTGGGCGCAGCTGCCGCGCTGGCGCCGCGTGCTGACGGTTGCCCGCAAGACTTTCATCGGACGCTTCATCGCCGGGCCGCCGTTGAGCATCTTTGCGATGTGCATCGATGCATTCGCCGCGTTTCGTCGCGGCGACTTTCGCTATCTGCCGATGTGGGCGATGCATATCGCCTGCGTGGTTGCGCTGCTCGCGTGGCTGCAATGGGCGATCGGCGTGCCGTGGTGGTATTACCTGCTCGTGGTCACGTGGCCCGCGCTGTCGATCGCGATGATCCGCTCGCTGTACGAGCACCGCGCCGCGCCGCATCCGAAGGCGCGCATCGCGATCAATGAAGCCGGCTTCGCGATGCGGCTGCTGTACCTGAACAACAACTATCACCTCGTCCATCACGACCTGCCGAAGCTGCCGTGGTACGACCTGCCGCGTGCATACCGGATGCGCCGCGATGCGTATGCGCGGAAGTGCGGCGGCTTCGTGATTCGCGGCGGGTATCGCGAACTGCTCGCGCGCCATGCGTGGACGCCGACCGATACGCCCGTGCATCCGTTCGATCAGGGCACGGCGTCGTTGTCGACGGGGAGCGGTGTGAAGGTGGCGGTGGTCGACAAGGTGCTGCAGATCAGCACGTGACGTGCGGCGGAGCCGACGATTCGTCCGCCCCGCCGCGCATTCCTTACGAAACGCCAACATTCTTGCTCCCGCCCGCGCATTGCCAATTGCGTCGGCAATGCCCAGAATGGCGGCTCGTCCGGGGCTTCCAACAATCATTCGCCCCGGCTCTGCTCCCGGCCGCGCGCCGCATGCCCCCACGACGATGCAACCGAACACCCCGCCCGGCGCAATCCGCGCGATCGGCAACGACTGGTCCGTTTCCGCGATTACCGCGGGTTTTCTCGCGGTACTGATTTCCTACGCGGGCCCGCTCGCGATCTTCTTCCAGGCCGCGCAGGCCGCCCATGCGTCGAATGCGATGGTGTCGTCGTGGGTCTGGGCGATCTCGATCGGCGCGGGCATTTCGGGCCTGTTCGCGAGCTGGAAGCTGAAGGTGCCGGTCATCACCGCGTGGTCGGCGCCCGGCACCGCGCTGCTCGTCGGCCTGTTTCCGCAACTGACGCTCAACCAGGCCGTCGGCGCGTACATCACGGCCGCGCTGATCATCCTGCTGATCGGCGTGACCGGCTATTTCGACCGGCTGGTGCGCCACATTCCGCGCGGCATCGCGTGCGGGATGATGGCCGGCATCCTGCTGCCGTTCGGCACGCATGCGTTCGCCGCCGCGTCGGAGCAGCCCGCGCTCGCGTTCGGGATGATCGCGGCCTACGTGATCTTCAAGCGCCTGCTGCCGCGCTACAGCATCGTGCTCGTGCTGCTGACGGGCGCCGCGCTCGCGACGCTGCTCGGGATGACGCATCTCGGCAACGTGTCGGCGAGCCTCGCGCACCCGATCTTCATCGCGCCCGAATGGACGCTCGGCACGACGCTCAGCCTCGCGCTGCCGCTCGTGGTCGTCAGCCTCACCGGCCAGTTCCTGCCGGGCATGACGATCCTGCGCGTGTCCGGCTATCACACGCCCGCGCGGCCGATCATCACCGCAACCAGCGTGATGTCGCTCGCGGTCGCGTGCTTCGGCGGGATCACGATCGTCGTCGCGGCGATCACGGCCGCGCTCTGCACCGGCAAGGACGCGCACGAAGACCGGGACCGGCGCTACATCGCCGGGCTTGCGAACGGGGCGATCTACCTGATCGGCGGGCTCTTCGCGGGCACGATCGTCACGGTGTTCTTCGCGCTGCCGAAGGCGTTCGTCGCGATCCTCGCGGGGCTCGCGCTGATCGGCGCGATCGGCGCGAACGTGCACGGGATCTTCGAGGACGAGAACCACCGCGAGGCGTCGCTGATCACGTTCCTAGCAACCGCGTCGGGCATGACGTGGCTCGGGCTCGGCGCCGCGTTCTGGGGGATCGTGATCGGGTCGATTTCGTATGCGGTACTGAACAAGGTGCGGCGGCGGGCGTGATGGGTAACGCGCGTCGCTGCCTCGGCTAATCAGATGTGCAATATGCGCACGCACAGAAACGCCAAGAGCCAATGGGCAGCGACCACGCCAATGAGATATCCAGCAATGACAAGCGGCGCGCGCCGTCGCGCAAACAAGTAAAAACCGAGCACCGCAAAGAGAACCATCGGACCAAAGACGTATGAGAACAGTTTGATTGTGCTCTGTATGGTGATGGCGCAAGCATCCACGCCGCCGCCGCATTCGCCCACGCGCGGGACGCAGAGGCTCGAAAAGACTGAGCACAAATAGCTATCAATCAACGTCCATATGACGACACTAGCGACGCCAGCGAACCCGAATCCTGCGGTCCCCAAAAAACGGCGCATTACTTGATTTCCCAAAAGAGTATCTGCTTGGAATTGCGCAGGTCTGACCAACCGAAATCCGTGTCGGGAAGAAGTTCGTGCAGGCCAAAAGCCCTGCCGAACGTTGATATCACTCCAGGTACGCTGCTGACTGTCATTCGCGAGCCGTTCCACAAATCTATGTGACCACCACTCGCATTCGCGCTCGATTCGCCGCTGCGCGTCCAGTACCTGGAGAACTGTATGATACCGGTGCGTCCCTTGACCTTCGATTCCCAGTCCGCCCCAGTGATGTCCTCTGCTCTGGGAAGACCGGCGAAGGGCTGAAGCTGTAGCCATTTGCCCATCTCTTCGGCACGTGTTGCGGTCGGCTTGTCATCGAGCATGATTCGGCCGATGGTCTTTGCGCCCGACACGGGCTTTACCGTCTTCGAGTTGAATGACTTCATGCCGACGCCGACACGATGCAACGTGACGCTCATTCGAATGGCGCATTGATTTGTGTAGGCGGGGTTGTCATATGGCTTGCCCGACGGAAAGTTATCCCAAAGTTCCTTAAACGTGACGCCGGAAAGGGGGACTTCCTTCTCTGAACCTTGCGTGTTGTTCGAACGGATTTTGATGGGCGTAGGGTGTGGCACGCGTCATTCTCCGTGTTGTTTTACGAGAGCGTCGTCGCCCCAATAGATCGTGTAGTCGTCGGAGTTGTCGCCGGTGTGGATGCGGGGAAGACGGCCGCTCGCATCAAGACGCCCGTAATGCACGCGGCCATCCGAAGTTTCGATGTAGTACGGCATGCCTTCCGTCGCATGCTCGGTTGCCCTCACGCGTTCATCGTATGCGCCTTTTTTGACCGATGCGACACCACCGGTTGCCGTGCGGCTCGAAACGACCTCCCCGAAACCCTTTAGTCCATCACTGCACCATGCTTCACCGGCAAGTGAAGCCATGATGCGCGGTGGCATCGAGCAACTGCACAGCACGATGTCTTGGTCTAGTGCGACCTCACCTCGAAACTTGAGCCGATACGGACCACCCGCCTTTGCGATGATGCCAGTGTTTTTGCACGCATCGCAAAATGCGCTTCCGCCAATCAGGGCTGCTTGATGCCCACGTACAAGGAACGGTGGTCCGCTGTATGGCTGAATTGTCCCACCACTTGAAAGACTATCGCCTACAACTGCAATGCGTCGATTCATTGACTGATCCTCTCGAAAAGACCAATCCTAATCGCATCATGTATAGGTTCATCTCAATAACATTCGGACTACAGAGAACGTCGGCGATCCGCACCGGAGAGTAGCAGACGCAGTCCTGTACCTGCGACCGTGCCAGCAGCAGCGCATGACCCACATGCCGCCTGCAGACGGTTACTTCATTGCTGCGGCAACCGATCATGTGCTGTCGCCCGAGTCGTCCCGCTGGCTCACCGACACGATGCCGATAAGGTCATACACGGTGATCGCCACCACTGTTACCGCGCGTGCTGGCGCACCAGTTGCGCGAGCGCATCGGTCAGCGTCGTCGTGCCATACAGCCGTTCCGACACCCCCTCCTCGACGTCGATCTGCCCCGCGTTGTGCACATCGTAGAGATCGACGATCAACTGCGCATGGCGCTCGCTGAGGCCCGCGCGCAGCAGCGTCGCATTCCACGTCTCGCGCGGCAGCTCATGCGCGACGATGGCCCGGCCGGCCGCCGCGCCAAGCGTATCGGCGATCGCCGTCACGCTCACCCGCCGCGGCCCTTCGACGCTGACGATGCGCGGACCGTTGCCGCCTTCCGGCGCATCGAGCAGCAACCGCGCCGCGACGACGCCCACGTCGGGCGCCCAGACCGTCGGGAACACCTTGCCGACCGGATGGTGAAAGCTCGGCAGCACGCCGGTACCGAGCGCGACCGGCAGGATGCGCGTCCAGTTCTGCATATGCTCGGCCGAACGCAGCAGCGTCACGTGCGTCGGGATCGCCTTCAGCCGCTCTTCCAAGTGATGAAACAGACGCGTGATGCCCGTATTGCCGTCGCGCTCCGCACCGTAGTCCGACAGCGCGAGCAGCACCGGCGGCGGGTTGGCGGCGAGCGCGGCAGCCGCGACGTCGATCGTCCGCGTCATCGTCGCGGCCGGATCGGGGTCGGCGACCGGCACCGGGCACAGGATCTGCACGGCCCGCGCGCCGTCGATTGCCGATGCGACCGCGTTTGCGTCGGTCAGCTCGGCGATCACGACGTCGCAGCCAAGCTGCGCGAAACGTTCACGATGGCGTGCGTCGCGCAATACCGCGCGCACGGGATGGCCGGCGTTGCGTAGGGCCGTCACGGTCGACTGGCCGACGTTGCCGGATGCACCGAAGATCACGAACACGATTCGCTCCTTGGGGGAAGAAAGTGTAGTGATTGTCAGGTTGGGCGGCGGGAGCGGCGCGCAGGGAGAGATGAATACAGCAGGAAAGGATGACGGACTAGGTGGCGACTGCCACGCGAGTTGTCCGACGCATCGCCCGTCGTTTTGAGTCGTATAGTCTGCCGATCACATGCAGCAACACACCCGTAATCGATGAGCCGCTCACGTCCAAGGCATTGCGCTTCTGCAAGCCCATCAAAACGATGGGCGGCAAGGAGGCTTCCAGATGAGAACGAACGCGGCGATTGTCCAACAACCTGTTGGACAATCGCCGTGGGATCTGACGGGAGACCAGCCAAGCCCCCAAACCATTGCCATGTTTCATCGCCCCTCCCACTCAGGCCCGACCATCGATAGGAAGCCTCAGTGCTGCCCGAGCAAATGCGATACCGCGACGCACCACTGAACGATCGCGATTAACACATTGGCAGACGCCGCAATTCAGAAATAGAACTTGGCCGGAACACGATGGATGTGCGCACAACGGTCGAAGCGCTAGCAGATCGCGGAATTCGGATTCATTGCCTTGCACTTGGCGGTGTCGACCTGACGAGCGCGGCCGGCTGCGCTAACCAAGCAACAGCAGGACGAAGTGCGCCGGCAATTGAGTGGAGGGGCAAGCGTGGCAAGCCTCGCGAAACGCTACGGCACGCGCCGCCAAACGATCATGCGGGTTCGCGATTCGATCACGTCGCCCGCAATTTAGTGGTCCGGGCCTCAAATCACCTGGTCAAGCTGGACCAGACCAAGCAGACAGCATCAGATCGTCCAGAGGCGCCAATCCTTCCCTGGCCAGGGAAAATCAACAACCGGCAAGCTACGAGTTCGCGTCGCGGTGCTGGCTGTCGAAACTCCGCCTCGCTTCGCGGAAGCGGTCCGCATTCTCGACGATCCAGGTCCACAGCGGCACCATGCGAACGAGCAGGTCCATTCCCGTGTCGGATAACTCGTATTCGACTCTAGGGGACACCTCTTCGAAATCGTGACGGAGCACCAGGCCGTCACGTTCGAGTTGTCGTAACGTACGCGTCAACATCCGCTGCGTCACCCCGTGCATGCGCCTGCCGATTTCGGCGTGGCGCAGCCTGCCGTACACGCCGAGCGTGTGGATGACACCGAGCGACCAACGACTTCCGGCGTGCGCGAGCACCTCCCGCCGCAGCCCGTCATCGTCGTCTCGCAGGCCGTCGCACACGGTCTGCGAATATCGGAGAAGTTCGTCTCGATCCAACTATCTGGCTCCCAGTATCACGCATGTACCTTCTTTCATACACGTCCATGCACCGCTAGACTGCGTGCAACGCAATCCTCAGCAGGCTAGACGATGAACCAGACAGATCCTAACGCTACGTCTCAAAACATTCTCGTGCTCGGTGCCGGCGAACTCGGCCTCCCGGTGCTACGTAATCTTGCGCGTCGAGCGAAGGACGTCGCAGGCGCGAAGATCAGCGTACTGCTACGCGCGAGCGCCGTCGAGTCCAGTGCACCCGCCAAGCGGCATGATATCGCGGAGATTCGAGATTTCGGGATCGAGATCGTCGTTGGCGATTTCGTGAAGAGTTCCATCGATGAGCTCGCCGCCTTGTTCGCGCGATATGACACGGTAATCGGTTGCGCGGGCATTACAGCCGGAATCGACACGCCGATGAAGTTGGCGCGGGCTGCCTTGCAGGCACGCATCCCGCGGTACTTCCCATGGCAGTTCGGGGTCGATTTCGACGTGATCGGCCGCGGCAGTCCGCAGGACATCTTCGACGCACAGCTGGACGTGCGCGAATTTCTGCGCAGTCAGCACGAGACCGAGTGGGTCATCATCTCGACCGGCATGTTCATGAGCTACCTGTTCGAGCCGGAATTCGGTGTCGTCGACCTGCAAAACAACGCAGTCCACGCGCTGGGGAGCCTCGACACCGCCGTGACGCTGACGACGCCCGATGATATCGGTGCGCTGACCGCCGCGATCGTGTTCGCCCAGCCCCGTATCCGGAACGAGATCGTGTATCTGGCCGGCGACACCGTGACTTATGGGGACGTTGCCGACAAGCTGGAAGGGGGCCTGGGCCGGCAGTTCAGCCGTTCGGTGTGGAGCGAGCAGTATTTGCTGGATGAGCTGGCGCACGACCCGAACAACATGATGCGGAAGTATCGTGCGGCCTTTGCTCAGGGGCGGGGCGTCGCTTGGGACAAGCGTGGGACCTTCAATCAACGCCACGCCATTCCGGTCACTGACGTGGCATCGTGGATCAACTCGAACCTTACTTCGCGCCGCGGCGAGTAATCTCGAGTCCGACTATCTAGGCAGCCGGCATGAGGACAGGTTCACCGAACAGAAAACCGACGCCCGTGAGGGGGCAAACCAACTTTGCGACTCCCCTTTTCAACTCTGTCGCGGCGGCCGGTAGGTGGCGGGGCCGGGGAAATTCTTTGCGCGGAGCGTTCCAGATGCCGGTCAGTTCGGAGCGAACGGTATTGTTTTCGACCAACCGCTATCTCCAACGTTATCTCCAAGAAATTTGATGTTCCGGAGATAAGGTGGGAGATAGTCGAAGCCTTGCCAGATAAGCCTGACAAGCGAAAGAACGTACTTGTCTCCAACTCTCCAGAATTTTTTGCTTCTGGCGGCAACACGGGGAGACGCACGGCGCTCCCTCGACGTGTCCGGCCTATGCACCGTTGCCTGTTGGTATTTCTGTTGATATCTCTTGTAATTCTTAGCCGGCAATCACCGCATAGTCTAGAGAGATGAATTCTGTCGGGACACCCCGCATCCCCGGTGGGGCCATCGCACCGCTATGCCCCACACCCGCTACCTTCGCCGTCATACGCGAGCCGCAGCCCGCCCCGCGCCCCCGACCGCGCAATCTCGGTCGGCGTCGCGCCCAGCACGCGATTCATCCAGTTCGCCATGTGGCTCTGATGCGCAAACCCGGCCTCGAGCGCGATCTGGCTGATGCTGAGCCGGCCTTCGAGCAGCAACGCCTTCGCGCGCTCGACCCGGCGCCGCACGACGTACTGGTGCACCGGCATCCCGAGCGTTTCGCGGAACAGCACCTTGAAATGCGGCACGCTGATCGACACGAGCGCCGCGAGTTCGGCCAGCGTCATGCGCCGCTCCAGGTTCGCTTCGACGTAGTCGATCACGCGCGCGGCCGCCTTCGGCGCGAGCGTGCGGCGGCGCTCGCGGAATGCAGGCTGGCCGTCGACCAGCCGCGCGACGAGCGCCGTGCACAGGCTTTCCGCATAGAGCGGATCCGACGCGTCTTCCGCTTCGAGTTCGGCGGCCATCGCCCACGCGATGTGCTGCAGGCGCGGGTCACGCACCTGCAGCCGGCGGCGGATCTGCCCCTGCGACGGCTTCAGTTCGAGCTGTTCGACGGTTCGCCGCACGAAGGTGTCGCTGAGCGCGATATGGAGGATCTGGCAGTCGGCGCTGTCGGTCCACTGGCCGGGCAGGCCGGCCGGAATCACGTCGACGTCGCCATGCGCCTGGATGCGCGACACGCGCTCGCCGTCGCACACGCAATCCGCGCGAACGGGCGACCCGATATGCACGCCGATCCGGTGATGCTCGGCCGCCGGAATCCGGTAGGTGCCCGCGCGGATGGCCAGCAGCGACGCGCCGAAGCCCTGCCAGCCGAGCCCGCGGCTCGAGCGCAGGCTGACCGGGACGCCGTTGTCCGTCGGCGCCGCGAGAATCGCATCGCTCATGGCCTTCCTCCAGTGGATCGGGATGTCGAACGCGCATTGTGACGCGTTTTCGGGCGGTCTGCCGGGCCTGCCAGCGGCCCGCCCGGGTCGAGCAGAAAAAGATCATCCGTTCCTGCTCAGGGCCATCCTTGCGTGCGCGCCGGCGGGCGCCGCGCCGCTTACGATGGCCCCATCCGACACCTACGGAGACCGTCATGCCCCATCAGTGCCTCGTGCAACGCGCCGCGTTCACCGCGCGCTCGCCTTCCGCCGCCAATCGCCCCTCGTCCGGCCCCCGCAACGACCGCACCGCCTTCGCCACCGTCATCGCCTGGTGCCTGCGCATCGTCGGCTGGACCCGGCTCGAACGGCTGCTCGCATCGATCCCCGACAGCAACGACGACTTCGGGCTCGTCTGACCGGCCGGTCAACGCATCCGCCTACTTGCGCCGCCGCTCGTGCGGCGCCACCGTCGCGCCGTCGATCACCGGCGCGCCCTGCTTGATCAGGAAATCGCGGAACAGCCCCGTGACCTGCGAAATGCGCCGGTCGGCGAGCGTAACCACATACCACTCGCGCTCGATCGGGTTGCCGGGGAACGGCAGTTGCCCGAGCAGCCCGGTGCGCAGTTCGAGTGCACACGCGTGCAACGACAGGAACGCCACGCCGAGCCCCGCTTCGGCCATCTGCTTGATCGCCTCGTTGCTCGACAGTTCGGAGCCCACATGGAACCGGTAACCCGCGTTCTTGAACAGGCTCTCGACCGTCGAGCGCGTCCCCGCGCCGCGTTCGCGCACGAGCAGGTGCGCGGATTCGAGATCCTTCAGCGCGACGCGCTTGCGCTGCATCAGCGGATGGCCAGGCGCCGCGACGAACACCATCGGATGCTTCGCGAACTCGACCGCATGCGTGCGCAGTTCCTTCGGCGCGCTGCCCATCACCGCGAGATCGATTTCATGCGTGGCGAGCATGCGGATGATGTCGTCGCGATTACCCACCTTGAAATAAGTCTTCACATGCGGACGCGTCGCGGTGAATTTCACGAGCAGCGGCGGAATCAGGTACTCGGCCGTCGTGATCGCGCCGATCCGCAGCGTGCCGCCGAGATCGCCCGTCAGCGCGGCCACTTCGTCGCCGGCCTCGCTCCACAGATGCAGGATCTCGCGCGCATAGCGCGACACGATCTCGCCGGCGGCGGTCAGCTGCACGCCGCGCCCCACCCGCTGCAGCAACGCGGCACCCACCGCCTCCTCGAGCAGGCGCACCTGCAGCGACACGGCCGGCTGCGTCAGGTTCAGTTCCTCGGCCGCCCGCGACACGCTGCCGAGCCGCGCAATCATGTCCAGCGCCTTCAGCTGCCGGAACGTCGCGGTCTTTCCTATAAGTGAATACATATGAGTCGCTTATAAACATTAAATTGTTCGAGTGGGTTCGAAACTATATCGTCGGTTCTTGAGCAATGTCATCCGAATCGTCATTAAAGCGGGAGCCCTACATGGACAACACCACGCCCAACCTTGCAACGGACCGCGCCCCGCGCCTGCCGCGCATCGTGATCGTCGGCGGCGGCGCCGGCGGCCTGCACCTCGCCACGCGTCTCGGCGATACGGTCGGACGCCGCGGGCAAGCCGAAGTCGTGCTTGTCGACCGCTATCCGACGCACTTCTGGAAGCCGCTGCTGCACGAAGCCGCATCGGGCCATCGCGACCCGGCCTCGCACACGATCGAATACGCGGCGCAAGCGAAGCGCCACGGGTTCCGCTTCGTGCAGGGCGCGCTGCAACAGGTCGACCGCGCGGCACGCACGGCGACGATCGCGGCCGTGCACGACGTGGACGGCACGGAAATCCTGCCGCAGCGCGAGCTCGGCTATGACGATCTCGTGCTCGCCGTCGGCAGCGTGACGAACTTCTTCAATGTGCCGGGTGCGGCGCGCCACGCGCTGCCGCTAGAAAACCTCGACCAGGCCGAGGATTTCCGCCGGAAGTTCCTCGCGGCCTGCACGAAGGCGAATCACCTGGCCGAGCAGCAGCCCGCGCGGCGCGCGGCGCCGATCTGCATCAACGTGATCGGTGCGGGCGCGACGGGCGTCGAGCTGGCAGCGGCATTGCGCGATGCGATCCAGCAACTGACGACGTACCGCTTCAAGGCGCTGGTGTCCGCGCGCGACGTGCACATCCGGTTGATCGAAGGCGGCCCGCGCATCCTGCCGGCGCTCGACGAGCGGCTGTCCGGCAAGATGCATGCGCAGCTTCGCGCGCTGAACGTCGACGTGCTGACCGATACCCGCGTGGCGGAAGTCGGCGCGGATGCCGTGACGACCTCGACCGGCGAACGGCTCGCGAGCGACATCACGATCTGGGCGGCCGGCGTGGCGGGCCCCGCGTTCCTGCGGCAGATCGGCGACATCGCGCTCAACCGCTCGAACCAGGTGATCGTGACCGATACGCTGCAGACGCCGGACGATCCGCACGTGTATGCGTTCGGCGACTGCGCCGCCTGCCCGACGGGCGTCGCGAACGGCTTCCTGCCGCCGCGCGCGCAGGTCGCTTATCAGCAGGCCGTGTACCTGGTCAACGCGTTCGCGCGCCGCGTCGCCGGCAAGCCGGTGGACGGCTTCACGTTCCGCGATGCGGGCACCGTCGTGTCGCTCGGGCATGCGGGCGCCGTGTACCAGGCCGACATCAGCGTGCGTTCGCGCTCGCTGATCGTCGACGGGCTGGCCGCGATCGGGCTGTACAAGTTCCTGTATCGCAAGCACCTGTTCAGCGTGGTCGGCGTGAAGCGTGCGCTGTTCCAGTCGCTGAGCCACTGGCTGCAAAGCCGCAATCAGCCGTCGATCAAGCTGCACTGATCACGCCTGTTCATACGCGGGATCGGAAGACGGCATATCGGGCGTGCATCGCTCGATATGCCGTTTTTTCATATGCACATGCGCGGTGCATTCACCACGTGCGCGAATCTGGTGCATCACATCGAAGGCCGTCGATACGATGCGATGCGCGCGGAACAGACCGTGCGAAACGCATCCCGCGCCCACATTGGGTCGACGCCCCATTCATTAGTCGAATCGTATGGGTCGGCTATAAATATTAATTGGTCGCGTTTTCCGGAACGACGCTAAGGTGTGTGGCATTCCCGTCGGCGAACGGATCATCACGTCTCTGAAGAGGAATCACCGTGGTCATCGAAGCCATCGTCACCCGTCTCGACGCAGCATTCGCGCAAATCGAAGCAACACCGGATTCGCATGAATCGCGCCATCAACGCGACGCGATCATCCAGTGGCTCGACCGAGCATCGGAAGAAGGATATCGACTCGGTCTCGTCACGACGCTGCCGGCCGCACGGCTCAGCGACATGTTCGAAGGCCAGTTCGGCCGCGCGAACCTCGACCGCTTCTCGGTCGTCGTCACGGACGCCAATCAGCAGGACTCCGGATCAAACCAGCATCCCTTCGACGTCGCGCTGCAGGCACTCGGCGTGCCGCCCGAACGCGCGGTGGCGATTGCGAGCAGCGAACCGGAGCGCCGCGAAGCCGAGCATTTCGGCCTGTCGCGCTGCGTGAACATCACCGACACCGTGCGCTCGATCGCATCGGCCGGCCTGCACTGAACGCCGGCACACGGGCCGGCGGTGGCCGGCCATCCACGATCCCGCGGCAATCCGACGATTGCCCGACCGAATCCTGACATTCTACTGTCAAAGTCGCTTGCAACACTTCCGGGCTTGACCGATCACTCCCGGAGACGGGACGACGCGAACCTGCCTCGTCCCGCCCGTTGCACGCCACGATGACACGCCCGATCCGCACCGCCACCGCCCTCGCGATTACCTGCCTGCTGCTCGCTGCCTGCGGCGGGGACGACTCGACACCACCCGCGGCCTCTGCCGACAACAGCGGTTCGACGCCCGCACCGCAACCGCAGCCACAGCCCAAGCCGACACCCGCGACTTACTACCAGACGAAGACGCCGTACCGCCCGCAGCAGGACGCCGCGACGTACGAAGCGCCGCCCGCCGGCTACGCGCCCGTCTATACGGAACTCGTCGCGCGCCACGGCTCGCGTGGATTGTCAGGCTTCAAGTACGACGGCGCGATCTACGCGATGCTGGTCAAGGCCGAGGCCGACGGCGCACTGACCACGCTCGGCGCGCAGCTCAAGGCCGACACCTACGCGATGATGAAGGCCAATGCGCTGCTCGGCTATGGCGTGGCGGGCATCTCGACGCCCGGGTACGGCAATCTCACGCAAACCGGCATCCGCGAACACCAGCAACTCGCCGCGCGGCTCGCGCAGCGGCTGCCCGCCTTGTTCGCGGCCGGCAACCGGCAGGTCGTCGTCGTCAACTCGGGCCAGGATCGCGCGGTCGACAGCTCGACGTATTTCTCCGCGTCGCTCGTGGCCGCGCGGCCGGCGCTGGCCACGGCGATCACGCTGCCGGCCGCGCCGTCCGGCTATCCCGCGAACGCGCCAGTCGCGCAGCCGGCCGGCACCAACCGCTTCCTGCTGTATTTCCACGCGCTGAAGCCGGCCACCGATCTCGTGACCGACACCGGCAATCCGTACTACGCGACCTACCAGGCAAGCCAGGCATACCAGGCCTATGCGAACGACGCGACGGTGGCCGCGAAGCTCAACGCGATCAAGGCCGCGCCACAGGCGGCCGACGTCGCGCAGACGGTGCTGTCCGCGCTCGTGTCGCAGGCCTTCATCGCGAAGCTCGGCGCCGACGGCTACACGTTCGCGAACACGGGCACCTACGCATTCACGTCGGCGGACGGCAAGTTCACCAACACGCTGAAGGGCGACGGCAAGACGAAGATCGCAACGGCCGTCGATGCGGTGAACGTGCTGTACAACCTGCTGCAGGTCGCGCCCGCGATGACCGCGGAAACCGGCGGCGTCACGATGGAAAAGTACATCGGCGCGGAGCAGGCGCAGTATCTCGCGTATCTGCAGGATGCCGAGGACTACTACCAGAAGGGGCCCGGCATCCAGGAAGCGAACCCCGTCACGTACCGGATGGCGAAGGTCCTGCAGGACGATTTCTTCGGCGAAGTCGATGCGATCGCGCGCGGCGACCTGACCCGCGCCGCGAAGCTGCGCTTCACGCACGCGGAGATCGTGATTCCGTTCGCGTCGCTCATGAACCTGAAGAACGTGTTCGTGCCGACGCCGCAGGCGCAGACTTACACGTACGCGAGCAATCCGTGGCGCGGTGATCAGGTGTCACCGATGGCTGCGAACATGCAGTGGGATGTCTACCGCAACGGCTCGCGACTCATCGTGAAGATGCTGTACAACGAGCGCGAAACGGATTTCCAGGCCGCGTGCGACGGCGCGAAGATCGCGCCGGGCAGCCACTTCTATGACTACGCGGGGTTGAAGCAGTGTTACGGGTATCAGTGAGGTGACGCGGGCAGCGGATGACGCAACCCGCTCACCCCGCTACCCGCCGGCGCTCTCCGGCTCGACCAGCATCACCTCGATGCGCTCCTTGCCTTTCCCGGTATTCCTGCGCTTGAGCGTCAGCATGCCGATCTCGCCGGTCGACGCCGGATGCGTGCCGCCGCACGCCATCGTCGCGAAGCCGTCGACACGCCAGAACCGGCGTTGCGCATCGACATCGCTGAAATCGGTCACGATGCGCAGGTCGCGCTTCGACAGGTCGGCTGCAGCCGATTCGATCTCGGGAAACAGCGGCGCCACGCTCGTGTCGCTCGCGAAATCGATGCGCGCCTTGTCCGGCCCGATATGCGCGCCGATGCGCGCGATGCCGGGCCTGAGCCGATAGACCAGCTGCAGCACCATTTCAGCCGCGAAGTGCAGACGCATCAGCCGGTACCGCCGCGTCCAGTCGATGCGCCAGGTCACGCGATCGCCGACGCTCAGCGCATGATCGTGCGGCAGCGTATAGACGATGTCGAGGGCCTGCTTGTCGGCCTGGATGACCGGATAGCCGCCCAGTGACCCCGCGTCGCTTTCCTGCCCACCGGAAAACGCAAAGAAGATGGTGGCGTCCACCCGCACGCGATCGCCGTCGACGTGGCTGACGACGGTATCCAGCGTCGTCCGGTAGGGATCGTCCCAGAATACTTTCTTCGTCATTGCCCGCCGCGCCTTTCGCCGAGGAAAGCACGCAGGTTAGCCGGATCGCGTACCGGTGGCTTGTACGATCTTGCGCCCTGGCGCCGACGCATCCTCGTCGGGCATCGCACACGAGGTTGTCGCCGTCTCCTCCTCGCCCTTGCGCTCGACACTCCACGTATGGATCGGCCGATGCCCCGGCCGCTCCCATTCGGGCGGCATCCACAGGTGTTTCAGCCGCTGCAGGACGGGCCCGGGTGCGAACACGTCGCGCCACATGTCGACGAATTCGTGCAGGTTGAGCACCAGGAAGTTGGTCGAACGAATCTGCTGCGTGATCCCGTAGTCGACCGGCTCCGTTTCCTCGACATACGTGCCGAACAGTCGATCGAAGATGATCAGCACGCCGCCGTAGTTCCTGTCGATATAACGCGGATTGCGGCCATGATGCGCGCGATGGTTCGACGGCGTATCGAACACGTACTCGAACCCGCGCGGCAGCCGCCCGATCGCTTCGGTATGCACGAAGTACTGGTACGCGAGATCGACCGCGAGCAGGAACAGCACGACGGCCGGTGGGATGCCGAGCCACACCGGCGGCAGGTAGAACACGAACACGCCGACGAACGCGTTCAGCAGCGACTGCCGCATCGCCGTCGTGAAGTTCATCACTTCACCGCTGTGATGCGGCACGTGCGCGGCCCAGAACCAGCGCACGCGATGCGACGTGCGATGAAACCAGTAGTAGCAGAACTCCACGACGACGAAGATCGGCACGATCGTGAAGCCGTTCACCGGCACGTCGAACAGCCGGTGCCGGTAGACCCACGCGAAGATCGCGCCCGTGAACAGGAGCCCCATCACGGTCTCGGCCACCTGGTAGCCGGCGCCGAGCGACAGGTTCGCGGCGATCTCCTTCCAGCGAAACGGCTCGCGGCGGCCGCGCCCGGTCATCACCGCGTATTCGATCGCGAACGCGATCAGGAAGACCGGCGTCATGCCGATCAGCAGCACCTGCTTCCAGTCCACGTCGTTACCCAGGAACGCATGGAGCCACGTCGTCAACTCGGTCGGCATGTTCGCGGCCTCGATCAAGAACTGATCGGCAGTATGGTCGCGCGCGGGTCGTCCCGCGTTGACACTTGCCGACGATTACTTGACACTTTCCGCCATGCCCGCCGCCTCCCCGCTATCGACGCAGCGCGTCTACTACTCGAGCACCTACGTGCGGCTGCTGTTCGACTATCTGTCCGAGCAGGGCAAGGATGCCGCGCGCGTGCTCGGCGAGGCGCGGCCGCCCGAGGACGATCGCGGGCTCACGCTGTATGCGAGCGCTCACTGGCGGCGCCTGCTCGAATGCGCGGTGCGCGCGCTCGACGATCCGCTGCTCGGCCTGCACGTCGGCCAGCGAATCACGCCGGCCCATCTCGGTGCGCTCGGCTATGCGCTGCATGCGTGCCGCGATGCCGGCGCCGCGCTCGCGCGCTGGCAGCAATACGAACACCTGATCGCGAACGTCGCGCGCATGGAGGTGCGGGTCGAGGCGACGTCGGTCGCGATCGAATGGCACGACGCGCCTGAGCCGCTCGGCCCGCTCGTCGACGAAGTGGCGCTGACGGCCATCGTCCAGTTCGCACGCAACATCACCGGCACGCATCACGGGCCCGACGAGGTCTGCTTCGTGCATCCGTCGCCCGGCGACGAACAACCGTACATCGACTATTTCGGCTGCCCGGTGCGATTCGGCCAGCCGGTGAACCGCCTTGCGTTCCCGCTGCACCTGCTCATGCAGCCGCTGCGCCAGCCGGATGACGCGCTGCTGCAGATGATGGAACGCCAGGCGAGCGCGCTGCTTGCCGAGCTGCGGCAGACGGACGATCTCGAACAGTCGGTGCGCGAAGCCGTCGCGCGCCTGCTGACGCAGGGCGAAGCGAGCCTCGAACAGATCGCCGCGAACCTGCATGTGTCGTCGCGCACGCTGCATCGACGGCTTGCCGAACTCGGGCTCAACTTCCGGATACTGCGCGAGGACACGCGGCGGCGGCTCGCGATCGACCACCTGAACGATCCTCGGCTGACGCTCGCGGAAGTCGCCTGGTTGCTCGGCTATTCGGAACACAGCGCCTTTACGCGCGCCTTCCGGCGCTGGACCGGCGAATCGCCGCAGCAGTGGCGCAGCCGGCAACCGGCGCGGGCAGCGAACGTCGCGCGCGGCTGAGCGCGGTGCGCAAGCGTGCTACCGACGAACTCGCGTCCGCCCGCGCGGTCGAACGAGCATCGCCGGAGAATCCCATGAAACGCGTTGCCCCTGTTGCTCTCCTGACCCTGCTGGCCGCCGTCAGCTTGCCGGCCGCCGCCGGTGCGCCGTCCGGCAGCGCCGAGCCGGCGCCCGTTCAAGCGCACGCGAAAAACTGCGTGCCGTCCCGCGACGCCACGCCCGACGCCCGCTCACCGTCGAAGGCGCCGCCGATCCGCGTGTGCGTCAGCGATGCCAATACGCAACTGAACCTGCCGTGGTTCCTGACCGATGTGCTCACCGCGGTGGACACGCATCAATCGGGCGGTGATTTGCTGCGCAAGATGCGCAACGATTTCTGAAGCGCGGCCCGCGCGACGCGCCGGCACCGTATCGTTCACTCATCTCCGGACGCCTGCAGCACCTGCACGAACGTGCCGACCATGCCGGCCCATATCGCGGGATCGGCAATGCTGCACAGCAGCGCGAGCAACTCCTTTCGTTCACCTTTCGAAAGCGGGCCACGTTCACCGCTGATGGTGTTGTAGTGCGGCGTGCCGCGCGCAGCGAGCGCGCGATTGAGCGAGTAGTTGCTGGCTTTCCCGTTCACGGCAATCCGGATCCACAGCGAACCGCCATCGGCCGCGGCTGCGCCATCGGTCACGATGACCGTGGGCGCGGTATTTTCTTCCATCCCGAAGCTCCGGCGAGACGTGCGACCGTGGCGCGCGGCGACTGATCACCGGCCGTCGGCAGGTCGACGAAGACAGCATCCCGAAAGAATGTTTCTTGTCGAGACACAATGACAAAACTACACCAATAGTTGAATAACAATATTTCGTAATCTCTCATCACATCTTATACTTGCCGCGCACCATCCTCGTGCCAAGAGACGGTGTTTTTTTGTCCCGGCCGCAAGACCATGCGGCCGGGGTTTTTTCGGTGTGCTACGTCTATGTACATGTGCTGCATGTTTATACAGGCGAGCCTCCGGAACGATTGGCCGATTGCAACGGGTCTGCCGCAAATGCCCGTCGCGACCGTAGCATCGATCGCATTGCGATCCCGGCACGCACCGCGCATGGCCCGAACCCGGCATGACGCATGCGCCGGGGTGTATCGACCGGTTCGACTCGCCTCTTCATACACACAACACCCAAGGCGACCGCGGGAATGTCAGCGTTCACGCCAGGCTCGAAGGCCGTTTTCCAGCACAGCGGCGCATGGCCGCGGGTCGCCTTTTTCGCCGCCGTAATCGTTTGCGTGCTCGTGCCGGCATTCGCGATCGCGCTTGCCGACCGCTACGCGCGCGATACCGTCACCGAGCATGAACGCGTCATCGCGAACGACATCGTCGCCTCGGTGGACCGCATCCTGGACGGCGCGCGCCTGCGGCATGTGGACGAACTGACCGCGCTCGTCGGGCGGCCATGCCCGGCGGTATTCCGGACGCTCGCCGAGATAGGCACGCGCCTGCGCTATCTGCGCGCCGTCGCGCTGGTGCACGAGGGCCGTGTCATGTGCTCGTCGGCGCTGGGGGCGATCGACCTGCCGCTCGGCGCATATACCCACGAGCCGGAACCGGGCTCGACGCTCGTCACGCTGCTGCGCCAGACGCCGTTCCAGCAAGGCATCCCGGTGCTGCCCGTGTTTTACGCGACCGCACCCGGCGCGGGGGTGCTCTACCTGATCGAAGGCGACTACGTGGCCGACGCGCTCGCGCACGGCGCCCGCTACGGGACGGAAACCGCGACGCTGTCGATCGCGGGTTCGGGCCATCTCGACCAGCACGGGAAGTTCACGCCGGAGTCGGCCACGGAGCCCTTGGTTGGAAGCACGATCGTGTCACCCCGCTGGCCGTTCACGGTGCGGGTTGCCGCATCCGCGCACTATGCGTCGCAGGTCCGGCAGCACTATCGGCTGATCGCCATCACGATCGTGCTGCTGGCGGACGGCCTCGTGATGGCGGCCTACCTGCTGGCGATGGCGCCGCGCCGGCTGCTGCTGAAGGCCGTGCGCAACGCGCTCAGGCGCGACGAGCTCCATGTCGTGTACCAGCCGATCGTCGATGTCGAGACGCGCAGGACCGTCGGCGTCGAGGCGCTGCTGCGCTGGCAGCACCCCAAGTGGGGGGCCATCAGCCCGGCCGTGTTCATCCCGCAGGTCGAATCGAGCGCGGTGCTGCCGAAAGTGACCGAATTCGTGCTGCGGACAGCCGTGTCGGAACTATCCGCGCTGACGCCGTGCGCGCCGCTGCGCATCGCCGTCAACATCGCGCCGAAGGATCTCGAGCGCACGCGGTTCGTGTCCGTCGTCGAGGAGGCGATCCGCGCGCTGCCGCCCGGCTTTACGCTGGTGCTCGAAGTCACCGAGCGCATCCTGCTCGAGAAGAATGCGCGGACCACCGCGATGTTCCATGCGCTGCGAGCGAAAGGCGCGAAGTTCGCGATCGACGATTTCGGCACGCATCACAGCAATCTCGACTTGCTGTCACGCTTTCCGTTCGACTACGTGAAGATCGATCGCCAGTTCGTCTCGCAACTGAACGGCGGCAGTGCCGGGTTGATCGAAGGGATCGCGTCCGTGGCGCATCACTACGACCTGAAGATCATCGCGGAAGGCGTGGAAACGGAAGCGCAGCATCGCGCGCTGCATACGGTCGGGATTCAGTATGCGCAGGGGTATCTGTATCAGCGGCCGCAGCGGCTGGAGCATTTGAAGCAGGATTTTGCGTGGGTGGCGGTGTAGCGGCGTGGCCGCCGGCACGATCCCGCATGACTGACGCCGGCTCGACGCCGACCGGCACCCGCGTGCCGCCCGTGCGAGCGCGGCCACGCTCAGACATGCTCCCGCAGGTAGCGGATGCACTTCATCCGCAAACTCGACCGGTCTGCCAGCGCATCCCGTGGCGCGCCCGTCCCCGTCGATTCAGCGTCGTCGACCGGGCGGGCCGCCTTCGCGATCTGAAGGGAAGCATGCCCTATCCAGACACGATCGCGCCAATCGCATTTCGCACGATGGATAACCAGCCAGCCTTGCAGCGATTCGACGAGTTGAAACGACGACAGCCACTCGTGCGTCTTCCGTTGCGTCACGAGTTGCAATACGACGAGGAAATAGAGCAGATCCACGTACTTCGTCGTGACACGCATGGTTCGCCCTTGGGTTGTCGATGCTCGCGAGCGCGTCGTCGTCAGCTCATCCCTGGACGCTGAGCGCCTTCTCCAGCGCGGCAATCAACTTGAACGCATCGTCGCGTCCGATCAGAAAACCGCGGCTGGTGTACTCGCATCCGAACGCATAGAAGCTCGGCAGCAGCGTCACCATGTCCTTCTGCCGATCGAGATCGACCTGGCATCTGGTCAGCGGGAAAAACGGGGGCGCCTCGGCCGGCATGGTGTACATGATGCCCTCCTAGTACATTTTGCGCGGTGGCAACATGCGCTTCGCGCGCAAGCGCTGTCTGGCCACGGCGCTCGCCTTTTTCCGCTTGCGTTCCGTCGTGGGCTTTTCATAGCCCGTGCGACTGCGCAACTCCCGAATCAGCCCGGTTTTCTCGATATCGCGCCGAAATCGTCGCAGCGCGACATCGATCGGTTCGTTGACCTTCAGCGTAACGGTTGTCATGGTGATCCTGTTTTCGAATGGTTGAACGGCACACTAGCCGAGTCGTGTCATGACGGCACTCGCGATCTCGTCGGACTCGAACTCCGAATATCCGGCTCCGATCGACAACGCGCGTACCGCCACGAACATTTGCAGTTCCTGCTGATGGCACCGCGCTGAATCGCCGATCCCGGTGGGCAGGACGGCGTCGGTCCTGATGACCTCATGCCGCCTGATCAGGCCGAGCAGTTCATCGATGATCATTTCGTCCTCCGAATTGACAACACATCGCGTTGCCTTGGCGGTTTGCCTCAAGGCGTGCCGGAAAAGAAGCCTTGCTTGTCGCGATTGTCGTCGATGATGTTTTCCGCGTAGCGCAGCGAAGCACGACGTGCATCGCCGGCACTGCCGAACGGGGCGTTGTCGCGCAACCTGAAAGTCTGGCTGTGCGTCAGCGTATCGCCGCGCAGGCAAATCTTGACTGCCGCATCGAAACCGGCATCGTAGTTGTGCGGGCTGCCATCCAGCGCCGGCGCGTGAGGGTAAATCAGTGGATAGATCTCGAATCCACGGTAGACATGCATGCTCATGACAAGCTCCTGGCGTCCGGCCGCGACGAATCGCACGGGCGAACAGGGCCGGCCAGCATCCCCGTAACGGGGCGGGCCAGTGAGGTGAAAGGGACAACGTTGCAGCGCGGAGGCGGGGCGATGCAGCAAACAGGTAGATGGAGGAGCGAACGACCGGCTTACCAGGGTCGATCGGATGAACCCATCATACGCGCATCATTTGCCGACCGTCCAACTTATTCCGGATGACGCACAAAACCCATGGACGCGCCGCCGGTACACGATGTCGGGTTGCGAGGTGTCGCGCGGAGCGCGTCGCCTTGTCCCGACGAAGACGGTCACGATCGGGCCGGCGTCGCCAGAATCGCTCTCCCGGCGAAGCAGCCGGTGGCCGCCTCTCGACTGACGGAATGATCCGGATCGCTATTGCGGAGCCGGCGTGCGCTTTTTCGGACGCGATTGCGTATCCAGGGCCGGCTTCGGCGGCACGTGGCGCAAGGAGCGGCGATTGCGCGCCGCTCCGTGAACGAGGCGGACGGCTCAGGGCGATTACAGCGGGGTGATGTTCGATGCCTGCAGGCCTTTGGGGCCGCTCTTCGTTTCGTAGCTGACTTTCTGGCCTTCGGCGAGGGTCTTGAAGCCGTCGCCGCGAATCTCGGAGAAGTGCGCGAACAGATCGTCGCCGCCCTTGTCGGGCGTGATGAAGCCGAAGCCCTTGCCATCGTTGAACCACTTGACGGTACCGGTATCCATGTTAGATCTCCTGAAAATGAACGTGCGTAACGCACCCTGACGGGTCCGGGAAAAGAATCAAGGAGGGGGAGGACAACGAATACCGCAGGCTACGGTCGATGATGAGCAGCAATCGCGCTTCTTGAATACTTCACCGACCGACAGTACGTGCCATCACAGAGCGTGTCAAGCGCTTTCGGCGCAAGGGCGGACTGCGCCGCCGCCGTCCGGGCGTCACCGATCGACGCTTCGACGGGACGCGCATTCGTCGACCACGGCCATCCCTGCGGCGACATCAGAGGGTGGCCAGCAAACACAGTTGATGCTCTGTCTCGGTTCCATTGATCAGCGCAAAGAACCCGGTCTCCCGACGCTCGACCACCGAAAGGCCCTCGGCGGCGGAGAAGACGTTCCACGCAACGTCATCGACATGCGCGAACCCTCCACGCGCGCGCGCGAACGCGCGCAACATCGGGCTCGCTTCGCGGCGGAGCACCAGGCGGTCCGCATTCAATACATAGGGGGGCCAGCCGGCACGAAGGACGAGGTAGCAGGGAATGGAGCTGCGATCGATTTTCATGGGGGCGCCGTTTCGTCCGGATCCGGTTCGTGCAAGCCAGGGCACTGCCTGCTTCAAAGTCGACGCCACATCCACCATGCCGACCCGGGGCATCGATGCCCCCGCACGCCCCAACGCCCGGACGATGTCACGCCCGAATGCGAGGACTGTTCCATGGAACCGGCGACAAGGCTAGCCCCACTATACGCGCTGCCGCTGTCGCGCACACCTTCGCGGCGACCCGGCAGCAAGGAACCCGTGTGATTCAGTTTGTCATGGTTCCGATTCGATCCGGCCCCTCAAACGACTCGCGCGCGACAACCTGAAGCTACGGCGACGGCATGCCCTGCGGGGTTTCAACCGTGTCGCGGCTCACGGACGCGTAGAACACGCGGAACCACACCCAACAAGCCACAAAGGCACTGCCAAGAACCACGATCGCCATCGTTCCGGACAACACGCCCGCCCCCAGCATGCCGCCAAGCAACTGCACCGCCAAATAGAACACCACCGAAGTGGATGCCATCGCCGCGAGCGACGCGCCCAGCAGACGCCAGCCGTGCAGTCGCACGAGGTCGCGAGGCAGGCCGAGTCGCGTTCCCGCAAAGACCAATACCGCGGGAACGGCAACCGCGCCAACGTAGCCGAACATCATGCGCGCGAGGTCATCGTCAAAATAGTCGAGCAACATCGGCACCGTCGTCGTCATCAAGAGCAGACATACGCTGGCGAACAGCCACGCCGCGAGGCCGGCAATGGGCCGCGCCGCGCGACCTCGCGGCGCCTCGGGGAGCGCATCGTGGCGAAACATGCGCGTGACGAGCCGCCATGCGAACCAGGCTACGAGCGTATAAAGGGCGGCGCTCACCGGCGCGATGAGGTTCACGATGACCGTCAGACGGGTGCCATTTCTGGCCAGACTCAGCAGCGCCACCTGGACGATGAATATCTGTGCGATCTGCCAGACCAGCAGGCATAACGCATAGCTCGCGAGCAGCCTCGCGGGGCGACGGAACGCAAGCTGATCGCGATGCTCCCCGTGCCATCGGACAATCAGATAAACCAGGCCCGTTCGAAACACCAGGTTCTGGATGAAACTGGCCAGTTGCAACGCCAGCATCCGCGTGTCCAACGAGAACCTCGTCAACTGCACGTAGAGACCGGATAGAAACAGCAGCGTGATGATGAACGCTGCGATGAGTGCCGCCGCACCGGGTAGCGAGACGGGCCGAGTGGGTGAATTCATGTGGACTCCGGGGTCGATGAGGTAATCAGCCGTGCGATGTCGGGCTGCCGGGAAGCGGTAGTCCCGTCGCGGGGTCGCGATGCTTGGCTTTTGCCAATTCGTTGATGAGTTCGCCCGAGGGTTTCGGGGGCGGTGTGGCGGCGTCTTGATCCTTTTGCCACTGGAATGTGCCGTCCCACGCAGGGAGCTTTGCAGGCGGCAACGGAACGATCTTGTCCAAGTCGGGGACCTTGGGGTTACGGCCGTCATTGGCTCGAAGAAATTTCCCGATGACGTTGTATCGGTGAACACGCTCAGGATCAACGTGAAGGTCAAGATTGCTTACCGGGTCGTTCCCGCCACTTACATCAAACGCGCTCTCGAGCAAGAGCGCCGATTGACTGCTGCCTGCCGCAACACTCATTTGAAATGCTTTGGCAGCATCACTGAATTTCTTGTCGGTCTGAAGACTCACGCCAAGGTAGTTCGCCGCCTCGGCATGACCCTGCTCCGCTGCACATTGAAACATCTGAAGAGCGATGTCAGGCGCAGCGTCGACTGGATCAAGCAAGTTCGCAACGTAATATTAAGCATCGGCGCTGCCCAGATCAGCCGCTTTACGAATATACCGGCGCGCGGCATCTTCATCGCGCTGGAGGCCATAGCCGTTCAGCAGGTAGTGGCCAATATCGTAATAGCCGCTAGCGACACCCGCCGTGATCAACTGCTCGGCAAGCTCGACACTCTCCTTCTCGGCGTCAGGTGACGACGCTGCCCCGGACGAAATCAGAATTTGTAGATTGTGATTGGCCTTGTAATGCCCGAGCGCTGCTGCAATCCGGTAGTAGCGAGCGACGTCGTTGAGACCTTTCTGCGCTTCTTCTTTCTCAAGATACCGGGCGTATTGAAATAATTTGTCCGCCTCCGGATCGAGAGGGGGCAGATGATCGACCTCGTGGACGCAGGCGAAGGCCAGATTCAGACGTACCGCGCTCACATCAGGTAACGGACTCGCGGCGTTTTCGCTCTTCGAGCAAGCTGCCAGCAGACACGAAATCAGGAGGACGATACGCGTTCTGCGCATGATTGATCGAGCCTGTTTCGCGTGGCCGCAATCGAGCTAGCGATAGCGGCCACGCAGCATTGTGGATTGAGTCGATCAAACCTGATCAAGGTATGCCACAAGTTCCCACGAAACCTGTTCGACGTGCTGGCGCGTACCCATCATGCTGTCGAGTATCGCCATCTTTCTCGGTTCATGCACGATGACGGACGGCAATGCGTCTCCCTTCAGAAATCGACGTTCCGTATCGCCGGTCTGACCGCTACCGAGTTTCGCGCACCATACTCCGTCTTCCGGGCAAGGTTGGCCGGTGCGCGCCACTGCACCCAACGGCAGGCGGGACGCGACATTTTCTGGTTGCTCGACCTGTGACGTCTTGTCTGCCGATCCCGGAAGCGGCAACCCGGTCGCAGGATCGAGATGCTTGGCTTTCGCCATCTCGTTGATGAACTCATCCGAAGGCTTCTGAGGCGGCGTAGCTGCGTCTTGCTCCTTTTGCCATTGGAATGTGCCGTCCCAAGGTGGCAGCTTCGCGGGTGGCAATGGAACGATCTTGTCGATATCGAGAACCTTGGGGTTCCTGGTTTCATGATCGGTCAGGAATTTCCAGATAGCTTCGTAGCGCTTTGATCGCTCGGTGTCCACCGAGAGGCCCAAGTAATAGAGTTCGTCTTTGGGCGACGAAGAAACAAATCCATTTTTTAAATACGAGGCAGAGGTTACATCCCCGGCCCGAACTCCTGACTGAAATATTTTCACCGCCATTTGATAATTTGCTTGCTCCTGAAGATTAATTCCGAGCACCCCGGCAGCCTCGCCATAGCCTTGATCAGTAGCGCACTGTCGCATCTGCCTAGCAATATCGGGAGCCCGATCGTGTGGCGCAAGTTGCTCAGCGACGTAGGTTTGGGCCTCAGGATTTCCCAAGTCGGCCGCCTTCCTGAAATACCGCAAGGCCATCTCGGTGTCTTGCTTTAACCCATAGCCTATTTCAAGGTAGTGCCCGATGTCGTAATAGCCACCAGGAACGCCATCATTGACTAATTTTTTTGCAAGCTCAACAGTTTCCTTTGCTCCATCCGGGGAATTGGCCATCCCTTGAGAAATCAATTTCTGCGCATTAGAATTAGCCTTATAGTGGCCATACGCTGCAGCAATTCGATAGTATCGAACGATCTCATTGAAATCCTTTGGACCATCAAGTTTCTGTAAATACCGTCCATACTGAAACAACTGATCTGCCTTCGGATCAAGCGGTGCAAGGTGTTCGGCCTCATGGACGCACGTGAATGATAGATTGGCCCGTACGGCCGACATATCGGGTAGATTCGATTCCACTGAGTCTTCCTTTGGGGTGCAGGCACACGCCAGCAACACAACCGCATAAATTGAGAGCGACTTTCTCATTTTTCAATCTTTGTAGGAGCGTTCGTTTGACATGCGCATGAAACGAACGATTGAAGCGTATGGGGATTTAACGCCGTGTCTTGAGCTGGACATCGTTCGACGTCGACACGCAGTCGATCATGAACAGGTAATCTCGACCGATACGGGACTGCCCATATACCCGATGGGGGATCAGAACATTGCTGCCAAGCGGAGTATCAAGTTTGAGAAGCCGCTCCTGCTGGGCCAGCCCTCCCGTAATCGCCCCGATCACGCCGTGCGCATCCATAGCGCCTCTCTCAGAATTATGTTGTTCTTGACTGACGATTCTACGAATGACGATTCTGTGACGTCAATCGGGCGGAATTCAAATAATTGAAAACTGTAACTATTCATTCATCCATATGAATGGCTTTAGTAATTTAACCCTGCTGCTCCGCACAACCCATTCGCACCTGTATCCCGGTAGCACAGTGACCCTCGGCAATGATGCGCCGCGCAATGCGACGCCGCATCCCGCCGTCATCGAATTCGCGGACGGATCCGGCGCCACAGCCATGCTTTCCCGCGTCGACGATGACGCGCTCGAACTCGCCGTCGACGAATACGTCACGCAGAAGCGCCACAAGGTCGTCGCGCGCCGCTGGCTGCTACGGCCTGCCGATACCACGCGTACGGCATGGCGTGTCGCCGAGCGGCTGCCCGCCGCCTGACTTTCGCACCCGCACGACGCCCACCAGCGGCGATGCCCGCCCCCTTACGCCCTGTCATGATCGTTTGCCTCGCGTCCGTTGCCGGCCCCTCGCAGAATGCGGTGACGTCGTGACGCTCTCGCGGCCGGCGCCTGCGGTTCCCCCGCCCAAGCGCTAAAATCCGCCGCCTGGGCATCCACCACGAGCAAGCGTTTTGACGGCGTTCGAGCAGGGTTTCATCCTCACCCGCCACTGGCGGGACACCGCATCCGGCATCGAGATCGAGTTCTGGCTGGCAACCGAACACGGTCCGCGCCGCGTACGGTTGCGCCCGCAGGAAGCCGTCGCGTTCATTCCGGCCGAACAGCAGGCGCTCGCCGAACGCGCGCTGGCCGGCGAGCGCGAGGCCGAGTTGCGCCCGCTCGCGCTGCGCGACTTCCGGCAACGCCCGGTCGTCGGCCTCTATTGCAAGCGCTATCGCCATCTGTCCGGGCTGCAGAAGCGTCTCGCGGCAGCCGGCGTCGACGTCTACGAAGCCGACGTGCAGCCGCCCGACCGCTACGCGATGGAGCGCTTCATCACCGCGTGCGTGCAGTTTCGCGGACAACCCGGCCCCGACGGCACGCTGGCCGGCGCCGAGCTGAAAACCGCCGACGGCTATCGCCCGGCGCTGCGCTGCGTGTCGCTCGACATCGAAACCAGCGTGCACGGCGAGCTGTATTCGATCGCGCTCGAAGGCTGCGGGCAACGGCAGGTCTACATGCTCGGCCCGCCGAACGGAGGCGACAGCGACGCAGCAAACGCCGTCGACTTCAACCTCGACTACTGCGACACCCGGCCCGCGATGCTCGCGCGGCTCAACGAATGGTTCGACGAACACGATCCCGATGCGGTGATCGGCTGGAACCTCGTGCAGTTCGACCTGCGCATCCTGCATGCCCATTCGGAGCAATACGGGATCCCGCTGAAGCTCGGGCGTGGCGGCAGCGTGCTCGACTGGCGCGCGCACGGCCAGCAGCCCGACCACTTCTTCGCGGGCGCGGCCGGCCGGCTGATCCTCGACGGCATCGACATGCTGAAATCCGCGACGTGGACGTTCCCGTCGTTCAGCCTCGAATACGTGTCGCAGGCGCTGCTCGGCGAAGGCAAGTCGATCGACAACCCGTACCAGCGGATGGACGAGATCCAGCGCCGCTTCGATCACGACAAGCCGGCGCTCGCGCGCTACAACCTGAAGGACTGCGAGCTCGTCACGCGCATCTTCGACAAGGCCGACCTGTTGTCCTTCGCGCTCGAACGCGCGAGCGTGACGGGCCTCGCGGCCGATCGCACCGGCGGGTCGGTCGCGGCCTTCACGCATCTGTACCTGCCGCGCATGCACCGGCTCGGCTATGTCGCGCCGAACCTCGGCGACGTGACGGGGCAGAACAGCCCCGGCGGCTTCGTGATGGATTCGCGCCCCGGGCTGTACGACTCGGTGCTCGTGTTCGACTACAAGAGCCTCTATCCGTCGATCATCCGCACGTTCCTGATCGATCCGGTCGGGCTGATCGAAGGGCTCGCGCATCCCGGCGACGACGCGTCGGTGCCCGGCTTTCTCGGCGCGCGCTTCTCGCGTACCGCGCACTGCCTGCCCGATATCGTGCGCCGCGTGTGGGAAGGCCGCGACGACGCGAAGCGGCAGCGCAACGCGCCGCTGTCGCAGGCGCTGAAGATCATCATGAATTCGTTCTACGGCGTGCTCGGCTCGACGGGCTGCCGCTTCTTCGATCCGCGCCTCGCGTCTTCGATCACGATGCGCGGCCACGAGATCATGCACCGCACGCGCGAGCTGATCGAAGCGCAGGGGTACGAAGTGATCTATGGAGACACCGATTCGACGTTCGTGTGGCTCGGCCGCGCGCACGATGACGACGAAGCCGGCACCAAGGGCCGTGCACTCGTCGAGCACGTGAACCGCTGGTGGCAAACGCACCTGCGCGAAACCTTCGGGCTCGAGAGCGCGCTGGAGCTGCAATACGAGCGGCACTACCGCCGCTTCCTGATGCCGACCGTGCGCGGCGCGGAAGAAGGCAGCAAGAAGCGCTACGCGGGCCTCGCGGCAGCGGCCGACGGCGGCGAAGACCTCGTCTTCAAGGGGCTCGAAACGGTGCGCACCGACTGGACGCCGCTCGCGCAGCAGTTCCAGCGCGAGTTGTACCGTCGCGTGTTCAGCCGCGAGCCGTACCAGGATTTCATCCGCGACACCGTGCGGCGTACGCTGGCCGGCGAATTCGACGACCAGCTCGTCTACCGCAAGCGCGTGCGCCGGCCGCTGCGCGAGTACGAGCGCAACGTGCCGCCGCACGTGCGCGCGGCGCGGATCGCCGACGACTTCAACCAGGCACAGGGCCGACCGCTGCAGTATCAGCGCGGCGGCTGGATCAGCTACGTGATGACGACGGCCGGCCCCGAGCCGCTCGAAACGATGCGTTCGCCGATCGACTACGCGTTCTACCTGAGCCGCCAGTTGCAGCCGGTGGCCGACGCGATCCTGCCGTTCCTGCGCGACGACTTCGAGCGCGTGATCTCCGGGCAGGGGCAGTTGTTCCAGGAGTAGCCCTGCCATGTCGGGCAAGGGAGACACGGCGGGCCGGTTAAAATACCGCGCTGCTGCGCGTCCTGCCGCAGCCGAAGGAGATTCATCATGACCGCACGTCGCGGAACAGCGGTCGCCATCGCGCCCGGCCACGAGGCAGCCAGCCTGTCGAACGCCCAGAAAGCATTCAATACGCTCGTCCAGCAGATCGAGAAGCGGCGCGAGCGGCTCGGCGCGTGGGAAGCGGCGATGCCGGCCTTCCAGAAGAAATTCGTCGACGAGCTGTTGCCGCTCGAACAGACGTCCACCGCGCTGCGGATCCGGTTGCTCAATCAGCTCGACGACGCGTATCTGCAGAAAGGATTGAGCAAGGCGGAACAGCACACCCTGTCCGGGATGATCGCCAGCATGGCGCGCGACTTGCTCGACTTCAGCGACGACGCGCAGTTGAAGGCCATCCACGCCCGGCACGGCGCCGCCGATCACGGCAGCAACGCAGCAGCCGAGCCGGTGCCGAAGCCGAAGTCGGAACCGACGCCCGGCGTGACGAAGGAAGACGATCTCGACGCGCTGTCGCCCGAAGAACTCATGGCGCGCATGCAGGCCGACCTGGACGCGCAGTTCGAGCGGGACATGGCCGAGCACGCGGCCCGCGAGGCACAGCGCGCCAAGCGCAAGAAAGCGCCCCGGCAATCGGCCGCGCTGGCGAAGCGCGAAGCCGAGCAGGCCGAAGCGAGCCGGTCGATCCGCGAGGTCTACCGGAAGCTGGCGAGCGCGCTGCACCCCGATCGCGAGACCGATCCCCAGGAACAGGAACGCAAGACCGTGCTGATGCAGCGGGTCAACCACGCTTACGCGAACGGCAAGCTCCTGCAACTGCTGGAGCTGCAACTGGAGATCGAACAGATCGACCGGCACGCGATCAACGGCCTCGGCGAGGATCGGCTCGCGCGCTACAACGGCATCCTCGAAGATCAGCTTCGCGAGCTGGACCAGGAGATCCAGGACGTCGAGACCGGTTTCCGGCGGACTTACGGGATCGCGCCGTCGGTCAAGGTCGCGCCCGATACCATCATGCGCATGCTCACGCGCGACATCGCCGGCACGCAGCGCAGCATCCACGACCTGAACCTGACGCTGCGCGAGTTCGACGATCCGGCGAACGTCAAGGAATGGCTGAAGGACATGAAGCGCCAGCGGGCCTTTCCGCGTTTCGACGACTAGCCGTGCCGGGCAGGCATGCGTCTGCCCGCCGAACATCGCGTGCGTAGCCGGTCTGACGCAACGGCGGCGTGCCCCGCATCGATCGGCATTCCACGCGAGTCAACCCACCCGGAACCGGGCACCAAGGACGCCGTATTTCCCCCACTGTCACGGATTCAGGAACACAGTTGGACAGGAATCGGCATTTATCCGGCCGATCCGGGTTCCTAAACTTGTCTCGTCGGTTCAGCCAGCCGCCATCGCGCCGAACCGCAACGAAACCGCCTGAGGAAACCGTGAAATCCATCATCGTCACCATCGCCACCGTCGCCGCTACCGCCACCGCCCTCCTCGCCGCACCGGCCGTGTCGTACGCGCAGTCGTCGCACTCGACGCTCACGCGGGCGCAGGTTCGCCAGGAATTGTTCGACCTCGAATCGGTCGGCTACGAGCCGATCGCCGCTGATGGCGACAACTATCCGGGTGACATCGTCGCCG
The DNA here is from genome assembly GCF_002223365.1 of Burkholderia sp. AU6039. Taxonomy (NCBI): domain Bacteria; kingdom Pseudomonadati; phylum Pseudomonadota; class Betaproteobacteria; order Burkholderiales; family Burkholderiaceae; genus Burkholderia; species Burkholderia sp. AU6039. Next base: position 130,193 of record NZ_NKFK01000005.1, on the reverse strand, counting down.
CGCAGGAACGCCTGGCCGCCAAGCGGCTGGCCGAGCGCAAGAGCGCCGAGGCGGCCTACGGGTCGAACGGTGTGCCCGGCACGGATTCAGGCGCGCCGGCGGTTGCGGTGGTGAAGCCGTAACGTAACGCCGCTCCGCACGGCCACGCATCGACGCAGGCGAGCGGCCACGACACCCGGCCGCCGCGCTGCGCCGCGCTCGCCCGTTCGGGCGAACCGCCGCTTCACGTCACGCCCGGTGCCCCGAGATCGGCCCCGCTTCACCGGTCAGGTTGAAGATGCTGTCGATCCACGCGAGAAACGTCGAGAACGTGAAATCCGACCCCTGCTGCGTGCGGAACGCCTTCATCACCGGTGTCTCAGCCGGGTCCTGCTGGTTCAGCAGGTTGTCGACGAAGGTGCCGATATCCGCGTCGATGCCGTGCTCGTGGATCCCCGACCCGGTGAAGCTGACCGCCGTCACCTGGTGGTTGGCGATGAAGTCGTTGCGTGCCCCCGGCATGAAGTAGCCGAAGTTCGGCAACGGGTTCAGCGTCTGCTTCAGCCCGTCCAGCTCCTGCTCGAACATCGCGAGCGACAGTGAATCCTTCGTCGCGTCGTCGGGCGCCGCGATCACGGCCGGCACGAACGCGCGATAGTGATACGCGGCGATGATCTTGTCGCGCTGGTAGCTCGAGAAGCCGAAGCGGTCGTGCGGGAATGTCGCCGACAGCGCCGCATACGCGCTCCCCATGTTGCCCGGATCGAAATGGCGGGTCAGCCGGCTGTTCACGGTGATCATCCCGTCGGGGCCCGTCATCCCCCACTCGGTGCGCACGCGGTCGTACAGGCCGACCGACGGATGCGTGGCCGCGTCCGCGTCGAACGGCGTGTTGAAGACCGTGCCGGCGTCGTCGAGCAGCGAACTATGCGCCTGCGGCTGCAACGTGTTGCGCAGCGTCGCGTAGTTCGCGAGCGTGCCGTAGCCGCCCGCGCTCATCCCGTACACGAGCAGCCGGTTCGGCTTGCCGAAGCCGTGCGACGTCAGCCACTGCGCGACGGCCTGGATGTTCTTCAGCCCGCTGTAGTGCTGCAATCGCCAGTCGCCGCTCGGCGACGTGTAGTTGCGCACCGCGCTGCCCATGTGGATATCTCCGGTGCAATAGGGCACGAAAACCTGTGTCCACTGCTGCGTCTCGACCTTCGGTTCGCCGACGAGAATATGCGCGAGATCCATCCGCGTGAGCAGCGGCGACAGGAACGACGACAACAGGCTCTGGTTCGCGGTGCCGTTCATGTAGTTGTGCGGAATGCCGTCCGGGTTGAAGCCGCCGAGGCCGGCCTCGGCGCCGGTCGACGTCTGCGTGCAGGTGCCGTAGTCCCAGCACGCGCCGCCCGGCTCCATCATGTACAGCAGGTTGTCCGACTGCGCGCGATTGACGTAGAAGCGCATCGGCGTGCCGTTGCCGCACGACGCACCGGTGCTCTCCGGCAACGTCACTTCGTACCACGAATAATACGGAACTGCCGGATCCGGCATCGTCGTATCGGCGGCGTGACCGTTCAGTGCCGCGCAACCGAGCAGCGTGGCAACGGCCGCGCGCAGCAGGCTTCGTGCTGTAGACATCTCCCCTCCTTGTCGATGGACATAACGCGGCCGCCAGGCTTCGCCTCGGCGTCGCGGATTCGGCGCTCAGTGCACGCCGGACGATGAAGCGCCGTCGAACAGCTGGACCCGCAACGCCTGCAGGCGCTGCGCGATGGCGGCTTGTTGCTGGTCGGGATCGGGAACGCTCGCCTGAACCTGCCGGACGACGTCGCGGCTCTGCTGTTCGTACGAGAGATAGCGCGGGTCCTGCGCCGGCGACGGGCCGACCGTCTGCCGCGCATAGGCGTCCCATTGCGCACGCATCGACCGGATCGCCGCGCCGCGCGTCGCGGGATCGGCTTCGGTATCGGTGAGCAGCGCCGCGCTCAGCGCCTCGGCCTGCACCGGCACGATCTCGTTGCGCGCGACATGGTCGGGGAGTGCGTCGAGAATCCGGTGCGCGAGCGCGGCGCGCTCGGCTTGCGGCATGCTGTTGCGGCGATCCCCATACGCGGCAACCTCGTCGCGAAAGCGCGCGAACGCGACGATGCGCTTCACTTCGGCATCCGCGTCGGGGCGCCCCGCGAGGCTGCGGCGCAGCGCGTCGACGTCGAGCCGCCGCTCCTCGGGGCCAGGCGTCGCGGCGCCGGTGCCGAACGCATCGGCGGTGCCTGGCTGCGCGCTCGCCATCGTGGTCGCTGCTGTGCCGGACGACGCGGCTTGCGCCGGCGTCGCCGCTTCATATCGCCAGACTGCAACGACGACCACGCCGATCGCCGCGATCGCGACCGTGCGCCGCCAGAGTGCCCTGTTCTTCTTCACGTCGCCTCCTCGTCACGTCATGCCGTTCTTCGCCGGTGCATCCGCGAGTAGGTTCTAGGTCGAATCCGGCATCCCGTCAAAAGCGGATCTAGAACGCCGGCACTAAACCTGCTCGCAGCGGCCTCGCCCCGCAAGACGTTTGAAACGCGTTTCGTGGTCGTTCGGCCAGGCGCGCCATGTCGCACGTCACGCCCGTCCGGCGGCGGTTCGGGCCGATACGTACCGTGTGCGCCGCGACACCAAGCAAGCAGCGATCCAGCCGCACGGCGTGCGGTGGTCACAGATGGGCGTGACCGATACGGATGGCCGGATAAGACCCGTCGAACGACCCGCTGAGCGCTTGGTCGTCATTTTGGCCAGCCCTATGCTGGTTTCCGACACGCGCCGAACGGTCGGCGCGACGCCCACCCCACCCAGCCGAGCCCGTTCCATGAGCCGTGCAGACCTTCCGCATCGCGCACCCGCCGCCGTCCACGACTATCCGACCTATCGCGACGCGCTCGCGGGCCGCCGGCTACCTGCCGCATTCGTCGACCTCGACTGCCTCGACGCGAACCTCGCCGACCTGAAGCGCCGCGCACGCGGCCTGCCGATCCGGCTCGCGACGAAGTCGGTGCGCTCGCGCGAGCTGATCGGCGCGGTGCTCGCCGCCGGCCCGTTCATGCAGGGGCTGCTGTGCTACTCGGCCGCGGAAGCCGCATGGCTCGCGGACGGCGGGTTCGACGACATCGTCGTCGCGTATCCGACCGTCGAGCCCGACGACCTGCGCGCGGTCGCCGCCCAACTGAGGCGCGGCCGCTCGATCACGCTGATGGTCGACGCCGCCGCGCAGGTCGACGCGATCGACCGCATCGCCCACGACGAGCGCGTGACGATCCCGCTCGCGATCGATCTCGACATGTCGTCCGCGTATCCGGGCCTGTACTTCGGCATGTACCGCTCGCCGGTGCGCGACGCGGCCAGCGCACTCGCGCTCGCGAACCGCATCGCCGAGCGGCAGCACGTGCGGCTCGACGGGTTGATGGGCTATGAAGGACAGATCGCCGGCGTGGCCGACACGGAGCCTGGCAGCAGCGCCCGCAACGCGCTGGTGCGGCACCTGAAGCGCCGCTCGGCGCGCGAGATCAACGCGCGCCGCCAGGCGGCCGTGCAGGCGCTCGCGGCCGCCGGCCACGCGCTGCGCTTCGTGAACGGCGGCGGCACCGGCAGCATCGAGAGCACGCTCGACGACGCATCGGTCACCGAGCTTGCGGCCGGCTCCGGCCTCTACGCGCCGGCGCTGTTCGATCACTACGCGGCGTTTCACGCGCAGCCGGCCGCCGGCTTCGCGCTGCCGGTCGTGCGGATTCCGCAACCGGGCATCGTGACCTGTTCGGGCGGCGGCTATATCGCATCGGGGCCGGCCGGCAAGAGCCGCCTGCCGAGGCCGTGGCTGCCGGCCGGCTGCACGCTGATCGACAACGAAGGCGCGGGCGAGGTGCAAACGCCCGTGCGCGTGCCGCGCGGCGTCGCACCGGCGATTGGCGATCCGATCCTGTTCCGCCACGCGAAGGCCGGTGAGCTGTGCGAGCGCTTCAACACGCTGCTGCTGATCCGCGGCGGCCGCGTGGTCGGCGAGGCGCCCACCTATCGCGGCGAAGGCAAGAGCTTTTTCTAGCGGGCCGCGCGGCCCGTCGTTCAAAACCGGTCAACCCGTTCAACCTATTCAAACGACAACCACGGAGACAAAGCCATGTGGCGCAACTGGTCGGGATATGTCTGCAGTCCTGATGCAACCGTGTCGACGCCTGCGTCGCCCGCCGGGCTCGCGGCCGTGCTGCGCGACGCGGCGGCCGCCGGCGCCACCGTGCGCGCGGCCGGCGCCGGTCATTCGTTCTCGCCGCTCGTGCAGACCGACGACGTGATCCTGTCGCTCGACGCGATGCAGGGCGTGATCGACGTCGACCGCGACCGGCGCGTCGCGCGCGTGCAGGCCGGCACGCGGCTGTGGGCACTCGGCCCGGCGCTCGCCGCGCACGGCCTCGCGATGGAGAACCTCGGCGACATCAACGTGCAGTCGCTCGCCGGCGCGACCAGCACCGGCACGCACGGCACCGGCATCACGCTCGGCAACCTGTCGACGCAGATCGACAGCCTGACCTTCATGTGCGCGGACGGCAGCGAGATCCGCGCGAGCGCCGACACGCATCCCGACCTGTTCGCCGGCGGCCGGATCGGGCTCGGCGCGCTCGGCGTGCTGACGGAGATCGGCCTGCGCCTCGTGCCCGCGTTCAAACTGCGCCTCGAGCGCGGCGGGATGCAGCTCGACGACTGCCTCGCGCAAGCGGATGCGCTGATCGCGAAGCATCGGTCGTTCGAGTTCTACTGGTTCCCGCATACGGACACCGTGCTGACCAAGGCATGGGACATGACCGACGAACCGGCCGACGCGGTGCACTGGGCGAGCCGCGCATCCGAGTCGTTCCTCGAGAACACGGTGTTCGGCGCGCTGTGCGGGCTCGGCCGGCGCGTGCCGACGCTGTGCCCGGCGCTGAGCCGGCTGTGCGCATCGACGGTGTCGGCCGGCCGCCACGTGGATGCGAGCTACGCGATGCTGTCGACGGTGCGCCGCGTGCGCTTCAACGAAATGGAATGGTCGGTGCCGGCCGAACGCGGCGCCGATGCGCTGCGCGAGATCCGCGCGTTCATCGCGCGCCGCAGCTTCCCGCTGATGTTCCCGCTCGAATACCGCTGGGTGCGCGGCGACGATATCTGGCTGAGCCCCGACTACGGCCGCGACAGCGTGCGTATCTCGGTGCACCAGTATCGAGGGATGCCGTTCGACGCGTACTTCTCGGGCGTGCAGGCGATCTGCCGCAATCACGGCGGGCGGCCGCACTGGGGCAAGGTGCATGCGATGAAGGCCGCCGAGCTGGCGGCGTGCTATCCGCATTGGGACGATTTCCTCGCGCTGCGCGAACGGATGGACCCGCATGGCCGCTTCCTGACGCCGTACCTGCGCACGCTATTCGGCCTGCCGCAACGCGCAAGCGTAGCCTCAGCCGCGTGCGCCACACCGGCCCGCCGAGGGACACACCCGATGCACGAAACGGCCGGCATCGCACAAGATCGGCCGCGATCCAACCAGGAGGCCTCATGAGCACCGCCACCCTGCATGCCGCCGCACAGTCGCGCCCCGATCCGTCGACCGGCGCCGTCGTTCGTCTCGCGTTCGCGTTCGCCGCGGCCACCAACGGCCTGATCCTGTCGCCGTTCCTCGTCGCGGCCGTGATGACGCGCTTCAGGCTCGACGAAGGCACCGCGACCGCGCTCGTCAGCGCCGAGATCCTCGGCATCGCGATCAGTTGCGCACTGCTGTCGCACCGGATCGCGCGCGCCGCGCGGCCGTTCACACTGGCCGGCCTGGTCGGCACGATCGCCGGGCAGGCGCTCAGCGCGGTCGCGCCCGGCATCGTGTCCGCGGCGCTCGCGCGCGGGATGACGGGGCTGTTCGAAGGGATGCTGTTCGTCGTCGTCGCGTCCGGCGTGTCGCAGCGCGCGTCGACCGACCGCCTGTGGGGGCAAATCAACCTGCTCGCGGGCGTCATCAATGGCGGCATCCTCGTGCTGATCTCCGCGTTGCCGGCCGCCTCGCTCGGGCGCGGGGTGTTCGCGCTGCTGGCGGCCGTCGTCGCCGTGCTGGCGCCCGCGATCCGCGGCATCGACGCATTCGCGAGCGCCCCCGCGCAGACCCACGCGCACGCCGGCACGCTGCCGTGGCGGCCGGTGATCGCGATCTGGGTCGTGACCGCGCTCGTCTACGGCGTGCAGGCATCGCAATGGGCGATCGCCGGCTTCGTCGGCGAGCGTGCCGGGCTGTCGCCGACGACGATCGGCGTGCTGCTGTCGGTGTCGTCGCTGCTCGGCTTCGTCGGCGCGGCGATTCCGTCGCATCCGGCCAGCCACAAGCACCGCCTCGCGCTGATCTGGGCCGCGCAGCTTGCGATGATCGCGTCGATCGAATGGTTCTTCAGCGCGCGCGGCGGCAGCGCGTACTTCCTGAGCCAGTTCGTGCTGAACAGCGCGTTCTTCGTGATCGTGCCGTTCCTCACCGGGATGCTGTCCGACGTCGACCCGGACGGCTCGCTGGTCGCGCGCACGCTCGTCGTCACGTTCTTCGCGGCCGGCATCGGCACCGCGCTGTCCGGTGCGCTGCTCGGCCGCTTCGGCGGCTCGCGCGTCGCCCACGTGCTGTGCGTGGCCGTGCTGGCCGCCGCCCCGTTCGTGCGGCTCGCGCTGCGCCGCGCGGCGCCCGGCGCGGTGGCGCGCGCGTCGACGTCGCCCTGACCGCAGTGCGACATGGCGTGGCCGCGACGCACCACGCGAATGGCCGCCGCGGCCGTGGCCCATGCAAATTCGGCTTTCACCATTCGTTTCCGGCGGGTCGAGCCGCCGCCCCTTTTCGATGCGGAGTCCAGAACAATGAATCGTCACGATAGCGTTCGCGCCGCGTGCTGCGCGATGATGATCCTGGCCAGTACCGGCGCGCACGCGCAAAGCAACGTGACGCTGTACGGCGTGATCGATGCGGGCATCCGCTACGAAACCCACGGCGTGTCCTACGGCGCCGACGGCGCGCCGGTGTCGACGGGCCGCAAGATCTCGATGGCCGACGGCGGCGGCCTGACGGAAAGCTACTGGGGCCTCAAGGGGCAGGAGGATCTCGGCGGCGGGCTGTCCGCGCAGTTCAACGTGGAAAGCCACTTCGGCCCGAACAGCGGTGCGATCGTGCCGGCCGGCGCGCCGAACTTCTTCGAGGTCGCGTATGTGGGGCTCACGTCGACGTCGCTCGGCCAGCTCGCGCTGGGGCGCCAGTACAACGTGCCGTTCGAGATGGTGTCGCTGACTTACGGCTCGAACCTGTGGGCCGGCCCGCAGGATCCGTACTTCAACCTGTTCAAGCCCGAGCAGACGATGCTCGCGGGCTCGCGCACCAGCAACATGATCCAGTACGGCGCGCAGCTCGGCAGCCTGTACCTGCTCGCGCAGTACGCGCCGGGCGGCCATGCGGGCGGCGGCGTGCTGGGCGGCCAGGCCGGTGCGGCGATCGCGTATGCGCCGGACAAGGGGCCGTTCACGGTCGGCGCGTCGTTCATGCGCAGCTGGGACGACGTCACGCACGCGAAATTCGACATCTACGGCGGCGGCGGCTCCGTCACGCTCGGCAACGCGACCGTCAACGCCGGCTATATCGAGAACGCGCGCGACAACGACTTCACGTCGTTCGCGAACGGCCCGTTCAGCTCGACCGATCTCGCCGCGCTCGGCATCATCTCGCCCGCGCAGGTGGTCGATCCGTCGACGCCCGGCGGGTTCCGGCGCCGCAAGATGGCGCTCGCGGGGCTGACCTACCGGTTCACGTCGGCGTTCACGGCCGCCGTCAACGCATGGTGGACCACGCAGTCGGGCTACACGCCGGACTTCGACGGCCGCGCGCGCCAGTTCCAGGTGATCGCCGGCTACAGCCTGTCGAAGCGCAGCATGCTCTATGCGGAAGTCGACTACGCGATCTATCGCGGCGGCCTGGTCGGCGCGCAGCTGGTCGGCATCAATGGGCAGTCGCCGAGCACGAGCACCACGCAGCTCGGCGCGACGGTCGGCCTGCGCCACTACTTCTGACGCGGAGCCGCGCGGGATGTGGGCAATCGCGGCCGGGGCGGCACCGGGTTTCCGGCCGGGCGGGACGAGTACAATCCATGGAAAAAAATACGGAGCATCCATGGACGAACCCGACCGTTATACGACGGCGAATCTGCCGGTCCATCTGTTGCGGTGCCTCGCGGAGACAAGCAAGGAACTGGGCATCGACCCCACGCGGCTGTGCCTCGGGCTCGGCTTCGACGTCGCGGACCTGTCGAATCCGTCGTGCCGGATTTCCTTGCGCCAGGCGAGCACGATGATCCGCCGCGCGCTCGAGATGGCGCCGGGGCGGGCGCTCGGCCTCGAACTCGGCACGAGCGAGACGATCGCGTCGATCGGCCTGGTCGGCTATGCGATGCTGACGAGCCCGACGCTGAAGGAGGCGATCGCGGTCGGGATGGAACTGCAGCGCCACACGGGGCCGCTGTTGCGCTTCGACGTGACGTCGGATGCACGCACGCTGTCGATCCGCGCGACCAACGTCTTCCTCGAACCCGACATCGAGGCGTTCCTCGTCGAGGAAGCGTTCGGCAGCTTCATGAAGATCGGGCGCTCGCTCGTCGGCCCCGCGTTCCAGCCGAAGGGCGTCGATCTCAGCTACCCGCCGCCGGCCTATGCGGAACAATACGCGCGTGTGTTCCCGTGCCCGGTGCGGTTCGAACAGGAGCAGAACCTGTTCTCGTGCGACGCCGCGCTCGGCAACCGCCCGATCGCGACCCACGACCCGCTCGCGCATCGCCAGACGCTCGAATTCCTGCAGGACGCGCTGCCGCCCGAACCCGAAGGCACCGAATTTCTCGAATCGATCGAACGGATCATGCGGCGCGACCTGCGGCACGCGCCGTCGCTCGCGGCGATCGCCGCGCAGCTGTGCATGAGCGAGCGCACACTCCGGCGGCGGCTCGCCGATCAGGGCGTGTCGTATCAGACGGTGATCGACACGATCCGCCGCAAGCGCGCATTCACGCTGCTGAGCAACCCGCGGCTGTCGATCGAGGACGTCGCGCACGAAGTCGGGTTCAGCGACGCGCACAACTTCCGGCGCGCGTTCAAGCGGTGGACGGGGCATGGGCCGAGAGAGGGCATCGGCCGTCACGCGGCCGGATCTTCGACATAGCCCTTGCGCAGCTTCTCCGCCACCAGCTTGTCCATCTCGCGTCGCGCCCGTTCGACAGTTGCGAATTGCTTCAGGTTGGCTTGCCCGTTCGTCCCGATACGGCCGTAGGTCACGTTCAGCTCGGTGCCTCGCACGCTGGCGCGCCAGAACTTGCTGGAGGTGCCTTGCTCGAACCGCAGCGATCGCACCCATTCCGTCGTCACGCCGGCCTCCGCCACGGTCGCCTGCTCCGCAGCCGTCGAGCCATGCGCCGACGTCTGAACGGATGACATCGGCAATTCGATTTCCTGGTCGAGCGCACGATCTTCGCCATCCGCGAGCATCGCCTCGATGCGTGCCAGCACCGCGGCCGAGTCATCCAGCCAGTCTTTCCCGGGGATGTCGAGCACGCGCCAGCCGAAGCCGCGCAGAATGCCGGGCCGGAATACGTAGCGTTCCGCCGTATCGGCCACGGCATTGGCCGGGTTGTCGAGCAGGATGGCCAGCGCATAGTCCTGCTTCGACGCACCGACGATCGCCAGGTCGCAGCGGAATTGCGAACGGCCGACATCAACGTCGACCCGATGGCCGCGCGCGCGCAACGCTTCGGCCAGTGCGTCACGAATGGCGTCGGACGACGTCCGTCGCGCGAAGGCATCGCGCGCACCTTGATTCAGCGCACCGAGCACGGCCTGCGCACGGTCGAACTGGCCTGTGGCGCTGGCCTGCGCAAATTGCAGAAACGCGCGCAGGGCGGCCGCGCCGTCGTTGTGCACGTTGGTAATCGCGTCGGCCTGGATGGTCGAGACGACGGCCATCCGGTGCCTTGCGCGGCTGAAGATGACGTTGAGCCGCTTCTCGCCGCCGCGCTGGTTGATCGGCCCGAAATTCATCAGCATCTTGCCGTCGGGACCCGGCGCGTAGCAGATACTGAGGATGATCACGTCGCGCTCGTCGCCCTGGACGTTTTCCAGGTTCTTGACGAATAGGCCGTTGAACTGGTCGTCGTCCTCGCGCACGTATTCGCGCTCCAGTCGCGCGGCGAAATCGGCGTCCTCGGCCGCCAGCGCCTCCAGCGCGGTTTCGATCGCGCGCTGCTGTGCCTCGGAAAACGCGACGATCCCGAGGCTCAGGCCCGTCTCCCGGCGCAGCATCTCCCGTACGACCGACGCAATGTAACGTGCTTCGGGTGCGTTGCTGCGCTCGACGTACACGCCGTCGTCGAGCCGGTGGAAACTGATCGGCCGCGCGAGCAGCGCATCGGTACCCGCTATGCCTGCGTCGTCCTGGCTCGATCGCACCGGCTTCACGTCATCGTCGGCTCGCTCGAGCATCCGATCGGGGATCGTCACGAGACGACCGTCGTAGAACGCCGCATTGGAAAAACTGATCAACGCTTCGTGCCGGCTGCGGTAGTGCCACGCCAGAAGCGTCGCGGGCAGATTGCGCGCCGCCTGATTCAGCAGGCTGTCGGAGTCGAGATTGATGGCGATGCGCTCGCCTTCCTCCTCGATTACGATCTCGTCCTCGCCCTCCGTGCCCGCAGCCGTGAAAAAGCTCGTGGGAGGCAACTGCATCTCGTCGCCGACCACCACGACCTGCCGGGCACGGCTGAGCGCGGGCACGGATTCCTCGGTGGGAATCTGGCTGGCCTCGTCGAAGATCACCACGTCGAACAGATCGGGCGACAGCGGCAGCGTATCCGATACGGATAGCGGACTCATCAGCCAGACCGGTTTCAGATCATTGACGACCATGCCCGTTTCGTCGTCGGCGAGATCGCGGATCGAGCGGTGTCGCATGCTCTTGCCGAATTCGTGTTCGAGCTCGCGCCGGCCGGTCGCGTAGCGCTTCTTGAAGGTCTTGCCGTCGGCATCGAGTTGCGTGGCCGACAGCGAAGACTGGCGCACGTGCTCGGCAAACTGCCGATGCAACGTCGCGCTCACCACCTGGGCGTTCACGGCCAGCAGTTCGTGCTGGATCCGGCCGGCAGCGCGCGCAGCCTGGGCCAGCGCCGCGCCGCCGAATCGCGCGAGCACCGGATTCTCGCGCTCCAGCCTGCGCAACGCCTCGTCGGCAATCAGTGCCTCCATCTCCACGGGCGCGAGATCGATGGACTGAAGCGTCGCCGCATACGCGGGAGCGGCCGCATGCACGGCGCGCAGCAGCGGCAGCAAGTCAGGCAGGTCGTCCAGCCCCTCCCGAAGGTCGCGTAGCGCTTCGGCAATGTCGGCCAACGACACGTCGTCGTCCATGACCAGGTTTTCGCGGACGCGGCGCGCCAGCTTGTCGAGCGCCTCGCGTGCACCGGCATCGAGACGCGCCGCGGCAAGCGGATCGACGGCCTGACGCAGATGCGCGATCCGGTCGCGCAGATCGCCGTCCGAATCCAGGCGGGTTTCCAGTTCGGCCAGCGCGTGCAGGAACGCACCCATCTCGCTCACGCCGTAGCGCTTGCGGCATTCGACATCGGCTGCGTCGAGCGCGGCCGCCGCCGCCTGCTCGGCGGCAAGCTGCTCCAGTACCTTGACGTAACCGGGATGCACCGCATGCTGCCCGAAATCGTAGCGACGCCGGAGCTCGCCGCGCAACCGCCACCATGCCGGCTGCAGCCAACGCATCGCCGACGTCTCGAACCGGCGCGCGAGCGCCAGCGCGGACGCGGTATCGCCCGGCGACAGCTTGTCTCGCCAGTGCACGGTGGCGGCGCGCGCGGCAGTCAGCGCCGCCGCGTGCGCGGACAGCGCGTCGCGAACTTCCCGCAATGCCGCCTGCGCGGACGAGGCCGGCTCGAGCACGTCGAGATGCGCGGCGAGACCCGTATCGATCAGCCACTGGCTGTCGGCGGCGATCGCGCATGCACGCGGCAGTGCCGTGTCATGCCCGATCGACGCCACCGCGTGGTCGAGCACCGGATCGAGCAGGTCGAACAGCGCCTCGGCGTCCCGGCACAGCTGCTCGGCCCGTCCGAATGCGCGTTCGTCGGCCAGCAGCGCCGCCGACAGCCGCGCGAAGGGTTGCGAAGCCAGACTGTTCGCGCCGAACCGCTCGCGCATCGCACGATGTACACGCTGGGTCAGCTCTCCGTGCTGATCCCAGACCGCAAGCGCCGGCAGGCGCTCCCGCAACGCGAACCCCACGTCCGGCGCAACCGGCAGCGCAGCCAGCCGGCGCAGCAAGGTACGTACGCTGGCGCCCAACGCGTCGGGCGTCTCCGCCATCACGGCTTCAAACGCATCGATGCGTTGCTGCTGCACGTCGAGCGCATCGATCAGTGTCGCGCGCCGTGCGTGCAGCGCTTCGCTGTCGTGCGATTGGGCGATCCAGCGCTCGTAGCAGGTCTTCAGATCGGCGATGAACGCCTTCTTGTCGGTCTGCGAGTCATGGATCAGGCAACACAGCGCGTCCAGCCCGCTCTGCTTGAGCCGGTGGAACACCACGTCCAGCGCCGCGCGCTTTTCACATACGAACAGCACACGCTCGCCGCGCCCCGCGTAATCCGCGATGAGGTTAGTGATGGTCTGCGACTTGCCGGTGCCGGGCGGGCCTTGAATGATGAAGCTGCGCTGGCCGCGGGCCAGGCTCACCGACGCATTCTGGGTTGCATCGGACGCCACCACGTTCCACTGCTCGCCTGCCGGCAGCGGGGTGGCAGCGGACGTTTCCACCTCGCGCGGCTCGATCGAGAACACGCGGTCGAACGCCGGATTCGCGCTGGTCTCCTCGAGCAGTTGCGCGTAGTCGCGTACCAGCGACATCTTCCTGTAGTTGAAGTTGGCCAGCGTTACCTGCGTCAGGTCGAGATCCCACGCGTAGCGATGCCCCTCCGACTCCTGCAGCACGTAACCCTGCCGCTCGTCGACGGCCTCGCCCGCCGCGTCGGCCATCTGCGGTCGACGCAGGCTGGCGCCCGGCGCGGCGCCGGCCTCGAAACGCTGCGGCAGTTCGCTCGGCCGCACCCATTCCTCGAACAGCGCACGGCCGAGCGGGCGGTAGTCGTCCTGCGCGTAGCTGAACGACGGCAGCCGGCTGCTGCGCGCATCGCCGGCCCGCGCGGCGGGCTTGCGTCGCCGGTATTGCTGCATGCGCTGCAGCGCCTTCTGGCGCACCATGCGAATCGACGCCCTGTCGACGAGCCGAAGCTCGACCGACGGCTCGGAACGCCGGATCTGCGCCAGGATGTCCGCATGAATCTCGGCCAGCGTGATCTTGCCCAGATCGACCGTTTCGGGCAGCCGGATGTCGTAGAGCTGGCTCAGGTGGTGCCGCAACACCGGATTGAATTCGGCGTCACCGCCGGTGCACTGGATCACGTACTGATCGCGCACGCCCTTGCGCTTGACGAGTTCGACCGGCAACCAGAGCAGCGGCGACACGATACGCTCGTCGGGAGTCTCCTTCAGGTTGTGCCAGCGCAGGAACGCGACCACGAGACGCAGGTTGCTGAAGCCGAACTCGGCACGTTCGCGGCGCGTATCGGCGATCAGCCGGTCGAGCGACGCCGGCAGGTAGGGCTGATCGTCGAACCGCAGCCATTGCTGCAACGGCACGGCCTTGCCGGCCACGAGGTCGGCCGCGAACGGCCCGCCCCACGTGCAGATGTGCTCCGGACGCACGCTTTCGATCTGCAGCATCAGCGGCACGCTGGCAACGGTCAGGTTGACGGTCGCCGCGGTCGGACGGAAATGCAGCAGCCGGTTGCGACGCGACAGATCGAACAGCCGGTCACGCAGGTGCGTCAGCACGGCGCCACGGCGCGATGCCGCGCCCGTCGCCCCCGCCAGCGCACGCTCGACGTCCAGGCCGAGCGGCTGCTCGCGCCAGGTGCGCAGCCGCATCGCCAGGGCCGCCACGTCAGTCGCACGGTCATGGCGGTTCACCTCCGTCATCTCGACGATCACCGCCGCAACGATCGGATGCAGCCGCTCGTGCAGCACGAACAGATTGCGCCGATGCGCAACGAACGCTTGCAGGTCGCTCCCCGTTTCGAAGTTCAGCCCGCATGCGAGGCTCGCCAGTACCATCCCCAGCGCGAACACGTCGGTGATCTCGTCGTGATGGCCGATCGATCGTTCCCAGCTCGCGTAGCCGGGCAAAAAGACCGGACGCTCGATCGGCGCCGCCGCATCGAGCTGCAACGCGAGATCGGTCTGGCTGTGCTGGCCGTCGGGCGTGGAGTCCAGCCGCAGCGCGCCGACGATGTTCAGGCCCGATGCCGGATGCGGCTGCACGCGATGCACGGCGCCGACATCCATCTGCGGCATGTCGCCTTCGGGGCGTCGCAGCGCCAGCCGACCCGCTTCGTCGATCACGATGCCGTCGGCATCGAGCGCCGCCACCTTATCCCGCGCATGCAGTTCGGCAACCTGCCCGAACAGCGGCAGCACCAGGACGAGCACATCATCGGTCGGCAAGGCCGCGCCGGCCTGCGCGGCAATCAGCGTGCGCAGCGTGCGCGGCGCACCGTCGGCGATCCTGTCGGTCATGCGTCCTTCTCCTGGGCCAGTTGCCGCTTGTAGCGTTCGAGTTCGCGCTTGCCGAGGCCCGCGTCGCGCCGAAGGTTGAGTTGCAATGCATCCAGGCTGCCGAGCGCCCGGGCAACCTGCCCGGCACGCAGCAACGCAACGTCCCGCTGATCGGGGTCCGCCAGCGCAAGATCCATCATCAGCGCATTCAGATAGCCGCGCACGCTGTCGTCGGCGCCCACCGCCTCGAACGCGTCCGGGCCGGCAACGGGTTCGTCGTCACGCCAATCCGGAAACAGCATGCGAACCTGGGCCAGCACGGCATCGCTCGCCAGCGACGCGCCGTCGAGATAGTGCGCAACGAACCCGCGCGTCAGTGCCTGCAGACGCGCCTGGCCTGGCAAATCGAGCCGCTCCAGCGAAAGCGGACCGTGCAGACGCGCGTCGATCCAGTCGTCGAGGCTGGCCTCGCCGTCCCACCACAAGGCGAGCGCGCGTGCACGGATGAAGGTCTCGGGATGGCTCAACGCGGCACTGGCGCCGGATTCGTTCGATTCGACTTCGGCGGCCTGGCGCAAATATGCGGCGGCATCGACCGTACTGATGCCCGTCTGCACCTTCACGAGTGTCGAAACGGCCGGTGCGACCGCGCCGGCCGCCATTGCGCCCCCGCGATCGGCGAAGAGTTCGGTGTGCAACGCGTAACGCCGGAACGTCTCGCGGTGACTGTCGGCTCCGCCGGGTGCGGCCACCGCGTCGTTGAGGATCCGGTCTGCCGTCAGGAACCTGCCACCGTCGAGCGACCACAGCAGATAGTGCGCGAGCTCGTGCCCGAGGATCGCCAGCAGCTCGAGAGACGACAGGCGCTCGAGCACGGCCCCCTGCAACAGGATGTGAATCTCGCCCGGTACGAAAACGAGCGACGCATTCATCTGGGTACCCGGCGATTGGTAGAGCGTGGCCGGCACACCGACGATCCCCAGTCGCTCCATCGCCAGCGCCAGCGCGGCATGGACATCGCCGTGGGCGTCCGCATCGATCCGGTAGGTTTCACGCAGCAACGACGCTCGCAGCGATTCGAGCTGTTCTGCATGGGTCGTGCGCTCGCCGGTCCAGCGCCAGACGTCCGGCTCGTGCCGGTACAAATAGTCCGCCACGGCTTCGTGGTAGGCGAGAGGCGCCAGTGCGCCTCGGTTCGGGGCGTGAGAGTCCATGCGAGGCACTCCGTTCGGGAAGTGCTGATTCTACCGATGGAATGCGTCGCCGCAACTGTCGATGACGAGCCGTCGCACCCGCACGCGCGAAACCGGACGCGCGTCGAATCGATTCGATGACGATCGCCACGCGCAATGCGAGGCTGAACGTGGCGAAGGTGTTGGCGCGAACACTCCCGGTAGCGGCACTCGCACGCCTCGGCCGGCATACCTGCCGGATGCGCGGGCCCCCTCCGATCGTTCTGCATCGGAGCAGCCCGCACCGATCACGGCATCTGCTCACCCAGGCGAAGCTGGTTCGTCACCTGCGTCACCCCGTCGACTTGCCGGGCCGCCTCCACGGCCATCGCGGCCTGCTGGCCGTCGCTCACGCCACCGCGCAGCGTCACGACGCCGCTCCGGACACGCACCATGATGCGCGTCGCATTCAGCCCGCGCGTGCGAGCGAGTGCGGCGCTGACACGACGCGTCAGGCGCCGGTCTTCGGCCCGCCGCGCGTTGTCCGCCGATACCCCGCTGGCAACGGTTGTCGACGCCGGATCCGATGCCGCTCGCGCGGCGCCGGCGACGGCCACGATGCCGAGTGCCACGACGATCGCGCCCCATCCACGTTGCAATGCTTTCATTGAGTCTCCCTTCACATACGAAAAATGACGGCGACCGACGCTCAGAACTTCGTCATCAGGCCAATCGATGCCCCCGTCATGCCGCTGCCGCCGGGCCGCAAGCCGATGGCCGCGATATTGGTCGGATCGGTGCGGTACGCACCGGAGAAGCCGTTTCGATCGAACTCCGCATAGATCTCGGTGCGCTTCGACAGGAAGTATTCGACGACCGCATACGTCGTGAGCTTGTGCCCGTCCGCATCGCGCCGATTGCCGAGATTGCTGCCGATGTCGTCGTACATGCCGGCCGTGAACTGCAGGAACGGTGTGGCCTGATAGACGACACCCAGCGCGGGAATCTTGTCGCGGCGATGCGGCCGGTTCGCGTTCGCGCTCGATACGTCGAGGGCCGAGTAGCTCGCATAGAGCCGGCCGGCACCGATCTGCCAGGTCCCGCCCGCCATCCAGGTCTGCGCGTACTGCGTCGCGTCGGCGCTGTACGTCTTCGCGTAGGACGCGCCGCCGAGCACCGTCTGGTACTGGTACATCGCCGCAGCGGAAAAATTGGTTCCGGCGCGCGTATTGCCGGCGACGCCGCCGGGCGAATAGCTCGCCGCAACACGCAGGCCGCCCAGTTCGGCAATGTACTTGATCGTGTTGTTGAAGCGGGAATCGAGCGTGAACGGATTGCCGCTCCACAGCACCCCGGGCTCGATGGCAAGCGACTGGCCGCGCCCGCCTGCCGGATCCACGACGATCCCGAAGTCGGTCGCCGCGTTGAACTGGCGCCCGAACGTCAGGCGCCCGAAGCCGCCCGTCACGCCCACGTACGCCGCCTGCGAAAACAGCGTGCCGGACGTCTTCAGTGCGCCGGTGCCGCTGCTGAACGAGCCATCGAGCACGAACAGCGCCTTGAACCCGCCGCCCAGGTTCTCCCTTCCCCGGATGCCGAAATCGTTGCCCGCGATCAGGTTGTTGTTGTACCCCACGGCGCTCCCGCCTTGCATGCCGTTGGTCCATCGAATCCCGCCGCCGATCTGCCCGTAGAGGGTCACGCTCGACTGCGCCATGCCGATGCCCGGCAATGCGCCGAGCAATGCCACCCATGCGAATGTTCTCATCCGTCTCCTCCTGCCAGTGCCTGGCTTTATGTGTTCGTCACCGCCTCACTTCATCATTCGCATACCGAAACGATTC
This sequence comes from Burkholderia sp. AU6039, assembly GCF_002223365.1. Classification (NCBI taxonomy): domain Bacteria; kingdom Pseudomonadati; phylum Pseudomonadota; class Betaproteobacteria; order Burkholderiales; family Burkholderiaceae; genus Burkholderia; species Burkholderia sp. AU6039. Next base: position 112,549 of record NZ_NKFK01000005.1, on the reverse strand, counting down.
ACCGACAGCCACCGCGGGTTGCTACCGGTTACTGCCGGGATCGGCGTTCCGCGCGTTCGCCGATCCCCGTCCTCCTGGATTACTCGGCGAGCTGCCCGACGTTCTGCACGAGCGAGCTGACGTATCCCGGCCCGCCCGCGCCGTCGTGCTCGACCTCGACATACCACGCGAGGTTGTAGCCCGCCCGCAGGTTCAGCGCGGCGTGCCACGCGCCGTCGCGCGCCGCCATCGGCGTCGATTGCCACGTGGCGCTGCGCCAGTCCTGCGACACCGGATGAAACGCGTGGAACAGCCTGACACCCGACACCTGCTCCGGCTCGACGCGCGCGGCCACGTCCAGCCTGTCACCGGCAATCTCATGCCGGACCACCGGCGTGCCGGGAACGCGACGGCCGGCAAAGGTGCGGGCGAGCCACATCCGCCACGCCGCCAGATGCTTCGTGGAGACCCACGAATGACGCACGTTGTCGATGGCGAGATAGGCCTTGTCGCCCGCCATGTCGGTCATCATGCTGTTGGGCGCGCCGAGCGCGAAGAACTCGTCGTTCGTGCCGAGCGCGACGAGGTACGCAGCCTTGATCCGGTCACGCCACAGATACGGATCGAAATGCATCAGCATCTGAAAGCCGACCGGATTGTTGAGTGCACGCAGCATCGTCTCCGCCCCCTGGAAGCCAGGCCCGGCACGTGACTCCGACGGCCCGGCGACGTGCGGCCCGAACTCGGCGAACTTCGTCGCAAGGTGATACAGGTTGTTTCCGCCGTGGTAGCCGCACACCATCACGCCTGCCACCCGGTCCGGGTCCGCGCCCGACGCAATGGCCACGCCGACCCCGCGTTTCGAATGGCCGAGCAGGACGGCCCGCTTCGTCCCGATGCCCGCGAGCGAATGCAGCAGCGTGATGGCGCGCAGATATGCCTTGGCGATCGGGTAGTACCCGTTCCAGGTCAGGTCGCCGGTCTCCAGCATCTTCTTCAGCGCATAGCCGGTGAAATCCGATTCGTCGAGGCCGAACGGGCAATCGGCCGGATTCGCGAAGATCATGACCGGCATCCCGAAGTCGAGCGCGGTGCCTTCCGCGTATTCGCCCTCGGTATCGAGCGTCGAGCCGGGAATGACGCGCCGCGCCCATTCCCCGGGCTCGAAGGCCTGGCGTTCCGTGCCGATGATGCCGGCCGCGCCGTCGCCGTCGTAACCGTCGGGCACATAGATGCGGGCGGGATGCCGCCAGACGAGCCCATGCCATTGCTGGCTGGTGAAGGTCAGCTCGATGACGCGAACCCGGCGCCCGGCGCGATGCCGGCTCTCGCGCACGTCATCCGAAACGATCTCGGGCTGCAGCGTCGATTCGTCGAGCAATTCGGCTTGGTCGAAGAAGGGAGCCGGCCCCAGCACCGGCTTCGTGGCCGTGAAGGTCTGATTCATGAGCGTAGTTCCTGGTTGATGAGTGCCGCTTCGACGGCCTTGGGACGGATGACGCAGGCGAACAGCAGCACCACGGCGACGAGCGCGAGCGCGACGAGATAGAGCGCCGGGTCGAGGCTGCCTGCCCGCACGCGAATCGCGCCGAACAGCGCGGAACTCACGCCGGATGCGGCGCCCATGCTCGAGATCAGCGCGACGCCGGCGGCGGCGGCGTCGCGCGGCAACAGGCGTGTCGCGATCGCCCAGAGCACCGGATAGGCGGACGCGATGCCGCAGGTCGCGACGATGGCGCCGGCCATGACGCCGGACAGCGCACCGTGCGAGACGGCCATCGTGCACAGTCCGGCAATGCCCGCGCCGACCGCGACGATGAAATGCACGTGACGCTCGCGGCGCCGGTCCGAACGACGGCCGTACCAGACCATCGCGATCGTGCCGGTCAGGTTCGGGATCACGACATACAGGCCGACGTGCTGCAGGTTCGTGACGCCGGTCGCCTCGATGATGGACGGCAGCCAGAAAATCAGCAGGTTGGTCGCGCACCCGAGCGAGAACGTCGTGAAGCCCAGCAGATAGACGCACGGCTCCCGCAGCGCGGCGCGCAATGGATGGCCGGCGACATGCGGCCCCTCGGGCGCACCCAGTGCCTGCTGCACGATGCGGCGCTCGTCAGGCGACAGCCAGCGTGCCTGTTCGGGGCCTTCGGGCAGCACCCGGTACGCGATCACGCCGAGCACGACGCTCGGCACGCCTTCCAGCAGCATCAGCCATTGCCAGCCGCCGAGGCCGGCCACGCCACCCATCGAGTTCAATACCCAGCCCGATACCGGCCCGGTCACCAGCCCGGCCGCGGCGGCGGCCGTCATGAACAGCGCAATGACCTTCGCGCGGCGCTCGGCTGGAAACCAGAACGTGAGATACACCACGACGCCGGGGAAGAATCCCGCCTCGAACGCGCCGAGCAGGAAGCGCAGCGTGTAGAACTGGGCAGGCGTCCTGACGAACATCGTCGCGGCCGCGACCACGCCCCACAACACCATGATCCGCAGCAGGGTGCGACGCACGCCGACCCGCCGCAGCATCAGGTTGCTCGGCAGTTCGAACAGGAGGATCCCGACGAAGAACGCCGAGGCCGCGACACCGTATACCGCGTCGGTGAATCCGAGCGCGCCCTGCATCTGCAGCTTCGCGAGGCCGATGTTGTTGCGATTGACGAACGCGGCCAGGTAACACAGGAACAACAGCGGCACGAGATGCCTCGTGATGCGCGCGTACACCCGATCCGCCTCACTGCGCGCGGCCATGCCGCCGCCGTCCGTCGAGCATTCCGTTCCGGTGTTCATGCCGATGCCCCTCCGTCAGGACGCGATGCGTGCACGCGGTAGCCCAGGCCCGGCGACAGCACGCTGCAGTCGCCGTCGGACAACATGACGGATTCGAGCGCGTCGTGGTTCATCGCGTCGTCGACGAACTCGACGATCGTGCGCACCTTCGCGCAGGCAACGCCGACGCCGGCGCACGCTTCCTCGAGATCGGCCGCGCGCCATTCCCGGATCGCGGTGGCCAGTGCGGTGCGCAACGCCGCCGGGTCGCTGGCGCGCAGGAACGCGGCCGGCCCGCCGGCATCGAGCGGCGGATCGAAATAGCGGGGATCGCGTGCGATGTCGGCGCGCCCCAGTACGCCGAGCGCGGCAGCCAGTTGCCGTGGTGTGTTGGCGCCCAGCGCGACCCAGCCGTCCCGGGTGGCGAACAGATCCGCCGCCGGACTGCCCGAGTAGCCCTGGTTGCCGACCCGTGGCGGCGCCACGCGGCCCGTGAGCGCCTGGCAGGCGAACGGATACATCAACTGCAACGCGGCGCCGGTCATCGACACGTCGAGATAGCGCCCGAGACCGGTTGTATCCCGCTCGCGCAGTGCGGCCAGGATCGCCATCGCGGCAACGAGCCCCGTGCCGGCATCGACCACCGGAAAGCCCGTCTTGACCGGCGGCTCGCCTTCGCGGCCGGCCATCAACGTCATGCCTGTCGCCGCCTGGACGACGTGGTCGTAGGCGGGCCGGTTCCGCCACGCGCCGGCGTTGCCCCAGCCGCTGATCGCGCAATACACGAGCCCGGGATTCAGCGCGCGCAGCGGGCCATCGCCCAGACCGAAGCGATCGAGCACGCCCGGTCGCAGGCTGTCGACCAGCACGTCGGCTTCGCGTGCGAGTTCGAGCGCCTGGTCGCGGTCGCCTGCGTCGCTCAGGTCCAGTTCGATGGAGCGCTTGCCGGCGTTCAGCGCAACGAAGCCCATCCGGCCATTGCCGCGGCGCATCACGTCGCCGCCGTTGCGGTTCTCGACCTTGACGACCTCGGCGCCGAGTTGTGCCAGATGGAACGTCGCCAGCGGGCCCGCGATGACGTGCGTGAAATCCAGCACGCGAATCCCGGTGAGCGGTTTGAATGCCGTCATGTCCGCGCTCCCGCCGCCCCTTTCGCCCCTTTCGCTGCCGCCCGACGGCTCGGCGACCCGGCCGGCTGCCGTTGCCGGTCCCCTGCTTGCCCCAACCCCTTGCGCATGTCTCTCTCCATTAGGTCGAGTCGCTATTGTGGGCAGGTTGCGCTTTCATGAAAATTGAAGATTCATGAACCAGCCTTCCGAAAACATGAATCCCGACCTGATTTCCGGGCGACGCAATGCGGGCAATTTCCTGCGGCTGCGGCACTTGCGCATGCTTGAGTTGGTCGCAGACGGCGGCTCGCTCGCCGCGGCCGCCCGCACGCTGCACCTGTCCCAGCCGGCGATCACGAAAATGCTGCAGGAGATGGAAGCGGTGTTCGGCACGATGCTCGTGACGCGCGGCGCGCGCGGCGGACGGCTGACCGCCGACGGCGAAGCCGTCCTGCAGCGCCTGCGGATCGCACTCGCGCAGTTCGACGTCGCGCTGGCCGGCGACGGCAACGACGAAGGCCGGCCGCTGCTGCGCATCGGCATGCTGCCCGTGGTCAGCGTCGCGCTGTTGCCGCAGATCATGCGGCACCTGACACGGGACGCTCCGGCGCCCCGGCTCACGGTCATGGAATCGAACGTCTCTGGGCTGCTGGACGCGCTGTCCGCCGGGCGGATCGACTGCATCATCAGTCGCCCCGACGCGGAAGCGTTATCGAAGCTCGACGGGCTCGACGTGACGATCCTGCCCGTGTACGAAGAACCGCTGGCGATCGCGTGCCCGCTCGCGCATCCGTTCGCCGATGCGCGACGCATCTCGACGGAGCAGTTGCAGCGCGAAGCATGGATCATCCCGCATGCCGGCACCGATACGCGCCGCGCCTTCGACGCGCTGTTCGTCGATCACGGCCTGATGCCGCCGCGCCCGCTCGTTGAATCGATGTCGTTTCACACGAACCTGCAGATGGCCGACGCGCTCGGCGCATTGACCGTCGCGCCCCAGTCGGCCGTGCTGCACTACGCGCGCATGGGCGTGATCCGCAAGGTCATCGGTTTTCCGGTCATGCCGGTGGGGGAGATCGCGCTGATCCATCTCGCGACGATGGCCGGCCTGCCCGCGCTGCAGCGATTTCGCGACGCGGTCGAAGCGGCCGCGCAAGCGCGTCGTTGATGCGCGGTTATCGCGGGGCGGCTTGCATCCGCGTCATCGAGAAGGCCACTCGATGTGCAGTCGGCTCACGCCGAAGTTGCCAAGGGTCGCTGCACACGCATCACTGCGCGTCGCCGATCCCGCCCATCAGCGTCATCAGTTGCTCGCGCAGCCACCGGCTGCCCTGGTCCTGATCGGCGCTGCGATGCCAGTAGCAAAAGTATTCGAGGCCCGGCATCTCGAACGGCAGTTCGAGAATCCGCGCCGGATAGCGCTGCAGCAGCCGCAGCGGCGCCGTCAGCGCGAGATCGCCGCGCATCGCGATCAGCGGCGCGACCATGTAGTGCTGCACGCGCATCTGGATCGTGCGGCGCAGCCCGAGGCGCGTCAGCTCCGCGTCGACGTGCCCGCTGCCCTTGCGGCGGCTCGACACGTGGATGTGCCCCATCGCAAGGTAGTCGTCCATGGTGAGCGTGTCGCCCTTGAACGGGTGATCGTCGCGGATCATGCACGCATAGCGGTCGCGCACGAGCAGCGCCTGGTGCAGGTGCGGATCGCCGATCAGCGGCGCGTCGATCGCGAGGTCGACGGAGCCGTTCGCGAGCGCGGTCGCGACTTCGCGGCGGTCCATCGTGTAGCTGCGCACGTGCATGCCGGGCGCATGCGTCTGCAGCAGTTCACCGAGCGCGGGCAGCAGCAGCGCCTCGGTCAGGTCGCTCATGCTCATCCGGAACACGCGCGTCGACGACGCCGGATCGAACACGTCGCCTTCGTGCGCGCTCGAATCGAGCAGCTGCATCGCCTCGCGCACGCGGCCGACGATGTTCTCGGCCAGCGGCGTGGGCATCATCCCGGCCGGCGTGCTGACGAACAGCGGATCGTTCAGGGTCTTGCGCAGCCGTGCCAGCGCGTTGCTGACGGCCGGCTGCGTGAGGTTCAGCACCTCGGCCGCGCGCGTCAGGTTGCGCTTGGTGTAGATCGCGTCGAATACGACGAACAGGTTCAGGTCAATCTTCGAAAGGCGCATCGCCGGATCTCCTTGCCGGCATCTTACGGCGTGCGCCTCTCGTTCGTCCACGGCCCTGCGCATCGTGGCGCGATGCTCAGCCGCGCAGCGGCGGCGTCAGGTACGCGGCCGTCGAACCCGGCTCGCCGTCCTTGATTTCCATTCGCGCGATCGCCTGCAGGTGCACCTCGTCCGGGCCGTCGGCGAAGCGCAGCGCGCGGCCCCAGGTCCAGTGGTCGGCGAGCGGCGTATCGGGGCTCAACCCCGCCGCGCCGAACACCTGCATCGCGCGGTCGCACACGTCCGTATAGACGGTCGGCACCAGCGCCTTGATCATCGAGATTTCCTTGCGGGCAGCCTTCGCACCGACCTTGTCGATCATCCACGCGGCCTTCAGCACCAGCAAACGCGCCTGCTCGATCTCGATGCGCGAGCGCGCGATCCATTCGCCGACCGTGCCGTGCTTGTTCAACGGCTTGCCGAACGCGACGCGCGATTGCGCGCGGTCGACCATCAGCTCCAGCGCAAGCTCGGCCGCGCCGATCGAACGCATGCAGTGGTGGATGCGGCCCGGCCCGAGGCGGGCCTGCGCGAGCGCGAAGCCGCTGCCTTCCTCTCCGAGCAGGTTGCGCGCCGGCACACGCACGTTGTCGAACGTGATCTCGCAGTGCCCTTCCGGCGCGTAGTGATTGACCACCGTGATGTTGCGCACGATCGTCACGCCCGGCGTGTCGCGCGGCACGAGGATCATGCTCTGCTGCTGGTGCGACGCGGCCTCGGGATCGGTCTTGCCCATCACGATGAAGATCTTGCAGTTCGGATGCGCGGCGTTCGTGATGAACCACTTGCGGCCGTTGATCACGTACTCGTCGCCCACGCGCTCGATGCGCGTCGTGATGTTCGTCGCATCCGACGACGCCACGTCGGGCTCCGTCATCGCGAACGCCGAGCGGATCTCGCCGCGCAAGAGCGGCTTCAGCCACTGTTCGCGCTGCTCGGGCGTCGCGAACATGTGCAGCAGCTCCATGTTGCCGGTGTCCGGCGCGTTGCAGTTGAACACTTCCGACGCCCAGCCCACCCGCCCCATGATCTCGGCGAGCGGCGCGTATTCGAGGTTCGTCAGGCCCATGCCGGGCTCGTCGTCCTTCAGGTGCGGCAGGAACAGGTTCCACAGCCCTTCCGTCTTCGCGCGCGCTTTCAGCTCCTCCATGAACGACACGGGATACTGGCCCGCATGCACTTCCTCGTTCCACTGGCGAATGCGCGGCACGATGTGCGCGTCCATGAATGCGCGCACGCGGCTGCGCAGTTCTTCCACTTTCGGGGTGTAGCCAAAATCCATGATCGACTCCTCGATTCCGTTCGTCCGGTTCGGTCAGAAGGCCGAGACACCGCCGTCGACGGCGACGGCCTGCCCGGTCAGATAAGTGTTTTCCTTCGCGCACAGCGTCAGCATCGTCGCGACGATTTCCTCGGGCCGGCCGAGCCGCTTCATCGGCGAGCCCTGCGCGAGAAAATCCTGGCGGTCGCCGATATCGCTGTCGGTGACCATCGGCGTCGTGCTGTAGAACGGGCATACCGCATTCACGCGAATGCCGTGGCGCGCGTATTCGATCGCCGCCGTCTTCGTGAGCCCGACCACCGCATGCTTGGATGCCGCGTAGGCCGCCAGCTTCGGCGCGCCGCCGAGCCCGGCCATCGACGCGACGTTCAGGATCACGCCTGCGCGCTGCGCGAGCATCTGGCGGATCTGGTGCTTCATCCCGAAGAACACGCCCTTCGCGTTCACCGCGAAGCTCAGGTCGAGATCGGCTTCGTCGGTATCGATCAGCGCCTTCATCGGCGGTGCGATGCCCGCGTTGTTGATGCCGACGTCGAGCCGGCCGAACCGCTCGGCTGCCGCCTGCACCAGCGCGGCCACCTCCGCCTCGACGCGCACGTCACAGCGTTGCGCGATCACGTCGGCGCCGGCCGCGCGCAGCGGCGCGGCCACGCGTTCGAGCGCGTCGACGTTCAGGTCGCCGAGCGCGACGCGCGCGCCCATCGCGGCCAGCTCGCTCGCGAGCAACGCGCCGAAGCCGCTCGCGGCGCCGGTGATCATTACGGCTTGCCCGGCATAGCTGTCGATCTTCATCGCGCGCTCAGATCGTCAGGCCGCCGTCGACGACGATGCATTCGCCGTTGGTGTAGCTCGCCGCGTCCGACACGAGATACAGCACCGTGCCGGCCATTTCGCGCGGCTCCGCATGGCGGCGCAGCGGGATCTTCCCCATCCAGGTCTCGTAGATGTCCTTGTCGGCGAACAGCGCGCCCGCGAACTTCGTCTTCGTGAGACCCGGCAGCAACGCGTTCACGCGGATGCCGAGCGGCCCGCATTCCTTCGCGAACGCCTTCGTCATGTTGACGACCGCGGCCTTCGTGATCGAGTAGATGCCCTGCCGGTCGCCCGGCTGCAGCGCGTTCACCGACGCCGTGTTGACGATCGCACCGCCGCCGTGCGTCTTCATCAGCTTGCCGGCCTCGACCGACATGAAGAAGTAGCCGCGAATGTTCACGTCGACCGTCTTCTCGTACGCGGCGAGGTCGGTATCGAGGATGTGCCCGAAATACGGGTTCGCGGCCGCGTTGTTCACGAGGATGTCGAGACGGCCGTGCTTGCCGCGGATGTGCTCGAACGTCGCGGCGATGTCCTCGAGCCGCCCGACGTGGCAGGCCAGCGCCTCGGCGCGGCCGCCTGCCGCGACGATCTCGTCGGCCACGGTCTGGCAGTCGGCGAGCTTGCGGCTCGACACGATCACGTGCGCGCCCTGCTCCGCGAGCAGTTTCGCGATTTCCTCGCCGATGCCGCGGCTCGCGCCCGTCACCAGCGCGATCTTGCCCGTCAGGTCGAACAGATTCGTTGCCATGTTGCTGTGCTCCTCCATTGATGTGGTGTCCTGCCGCTGCCCGGTGAAACCGGCAATTTCAGCGATGCGCGTCGATCACGCCGACGGCCAGCTCGGCGAGCCGCCCGGCCATCGCGCCGACGCGCAGTGCCTGCTCGCTCGACGCATTGCCCTGCAGCGCGCGCGCCTTCACGCCCTGCGCGATCGACGCGAGCCGGAAGAAACTGAACGCGAGATAGAAGTGCCAGTCGCGGATCGGCTCGATGCCGCGCAGTTCGCAATAGCGCGCGACGATCGCCGCTTCGTCCGGCACGCCGAGTTCGGCGCGATCCTGGCCCGCGAGGCCGCGCACCTGCCCGCCGGACGGCAATCGCAGGCACATGCAGAGATACGCGAGATCGGCGAGCGGGTTGCCGAGCGTCGACAGTTCCCAGTCGAGCACGGCCTGCACGCGATAGCTGTCGCGCGCGAACATCAGGTTGTCGATCCGGAAGTCGCCATGCACCAGCGTCGGCCGGCCCGTGTCCTCCGGGCACGCTTTCGGCAGCCAGTCGATCAGCGTTTCCATCGCGTCGAGGCGCTCGGTTTCCGCCGCGCGGTACTGCTTCGTCCACACGCCGATCTGGCGCTCGAAGTAATTGCCGGGGCGGCCGTAGTCGGCAAGGCCCACTGCCTCGACATCGACGTCGTGCAACGCGGCCATCGTCTGCAGCAACGCGTCGTAGCAGGCCGCGCGATCGGCCTTCGGCAGCTCCGGCAATGCGGGATCCCAGAAGATCCGGCCGTCCTCGTAGCTCATCACGTAGAACAGGCTGCCGATCACGTCGCGGTCTTCGCAGAGGTGATACGGATGCGCGACCGGCACCGCGGTGCCCGACAGCGCGCTCAATACGCGGAATTCGCGGTCGACTGCATGGGCGGACTTCAGCAGTTCGCCCGGCGGCTGGCGGCGCAGCACGTAGCGGCCGCTCTTCGCGTGCAGCAGGAAAGTCGGATTCGACTGGCCGCCGGCAAACTTCTCCGTGTCGACCGGGCCTTCGAAGCCCGGCACGTGCGCTTCCAGATAGCGCGTGAGGCGGGCTACGTCGAGTTGCTGGGTAGGGTTCGTCATCGTCGCGATCGTTCGTGGGTCAGCCGTAGGTTCGCAGCGCGTGTCGTTCGGGATCCTCCAGATGCGGGATGCCGTTGAACGACGCGAGGTGGAACGCATCGGCGTTGAAGAAAAACTGCGAAAGGCTGCTGTTGCGGATCTGCAGGTTCAGCGCGATCGCGCTCGACGGCGGCGCGGCCAGCACCTGCTGCACGGTGACCGCGATCGGGCCGCCGGAGCTCACCGCCAGCACGCGCTGGCCGCCGCCGTGGCGGATCGCCGCGCGGGCCTCGGCCACGCGCTGCTGGAAGTGCGCCCAGGTCTCGGGGGCCGACTCGCCGAGCTTGTCTTCCGACCAGAGCTGCAGCACCTGCCGGAGCGCGCGGAAATGCTCCTTCATCGAGCCGGCCGCGAGGCGGGCGATGTCGGGGTAGTCGTGCGCGGCGGCCGCGAACAGGCCATGGAAGTCGTATTCGTTCAGGCCCGGGTGGCGGTCGACCGGCGCGCCTTCGCGGCCCATCCCGCGCAGGATCGCGTCGACCGTCTGCGCGTGGCGGTTCAGCGTGCCGCAGATCACGCGGTCGAATGTGAGCGCTTGCCGCGCGAAGTATTCGCCGAGCCAGACGCCCTGCTGCTCGCCCGCCGCGGACAACCGGTCGTAGTCGTCCGTGCCGAAGGACGCCTGCCCATGCCGTACCAGAAATAGTTCAGCCATCGCATGCCCGCCAGATCAGAAGGATTCAGCATAGGGGGCGGGGACGCATTTTTAAACTTTATTTTCTGAATCCGGGGGTATTCATTTTGTGAATCCGCCCTGCTTCGGACCTTGCCGCTGTTCGGCGCGCGCCGTCGCGGCACGCGCATTGCTCCCCTCTCCTAGGCGGAAGAACCGCGATGTCCAATCCGTTCCAGGAGGGGTGCGATGCTCGGTACGATCCTTATCATCATTCTGATTCTCCTACTCATCGGTGCATTTCCTGCATGGCCCCACAGCCGCAGTTGGGGCTACTGGCCCTCGGGCACCGTCGGGCTGGTCGTCGTCATCGTCGTGATACTGGTGCTGATGGGCCAGATCTGACGCAGCCACGCGCCAGCCGGCCGGGCAGAGGCCCGTTTGAAACAATCGCTGCCGGCCCGGCCGGAACGTGCGCATACCCGCACCGGGAGGGCCGGCAGTCGATTCACGGGCATGACGCGCGAATACCCCGGACGTCGCCGCCCGGGGGGCACGTGCCCGTTACTGCGCGCCTTCCAGACGCAACTGCAACCGGCTTTTCACGGACGTGACACCCGGCACCTGGCGGGCCGCCTCCACCGCGACCTGATCCTGCGACGGGTCCGTGATCTGGCCGGCCAACGTCACGTCGCCCGTCTTCGCCTTCGCAAACACGGTGACATGCGCGTCGCCGATGCCGGGCGCCTTCGCGATCGCCTGGCGGACCTTCTTCGCGAACGCGCGATCGGCCGCGCGATCGGCCTTCTTCGCCGACCGTGCCGCCGCCGCGGGTGACGGCGACGCAACGGCGGACGCGGCCGCCGACGTGGCGACCCGTTGCGGGCCGGACACGTCCGCATTGGGTGCGCCCGACTGCGCATGGCCCAGGATCGGCGACAGCGCAACACAACCTGCAATGACGGCAAGACGAATCTTCATCGAAAAATCTCCTCAAGGAACGATGGATAACTGCGGGGGGAAACGGCGGGGGAAGGCGGTCAGGCCGCCGCACCGGACATCGCACGGCTTAGCGCACGGCCGCGCGGCGCGGCGATCGATTCGAGTGCGTGTTCGTCGGCCGCCAGCGCGGGCGACAGCGTCGCGCGCAGGTGGTCGAGAAAGGTGCGGATCTTCGCGTCCACGAAGCGGCGGGACGCGAACATCGCGTAGACGTCGAGCATCGTCAGCCGGTAATCGGGCAGCACGCGGACGAGCCGTCCGCTGCGCAGATCGTCGATGACCGAATAGATCGCGAGCGAGCCGATGCCCAGCCCCGCACGCAGCGCGATCGACAAAGCTTCCGGCGCATTCGCGTGGAACGGCGCGGCGAGCACGGCATGCGTCGCAACGCAGCCGTCGCCGCCGTGCAACTGCCATTCGCCATTCGCGTCGGCAGGCGTATCGAGGCGCAGGCACGTATGGTCCGCCAGTTCCGCCGGGTTGTGCGGCGTGCCATGCCGCGCGAGATAGGCGGGCGACGCGACCAGCACGCTGTAGCTCCGCCCGCACGAGTGCGCGATGTAGCCGGAATCGGGCAGGCTCGACGCGGTGACGACCGACACGTCGTACCCCTCTTCGACGAGATTCGGCAGCCGCTGCGAGTACGTCATTTCGACGGACACCTCGGGAAAGATCGCCTGATACGCGACAGCCGACGCGGTCACGTGGCTCTGCCCGAGCCCCGGCATCGTATGCACGCGCAGCCGCCCGTACGGACGGACCAGCGCATTGCGCGCTTCGGCGTTGGCCTGGTCGACATCGCCGAGGATCGCCAGCAGGCGCTCGAAATAGCGCCGCCCGCTGTCGGTCAGCGCGATCTTGCGGGTCGTCCGGTTCAGCAGCCGGATCTGCGCGTAGTCCTCCAGGCTGGCGACGGCCCGCGACACCTGCGCGGTGGCCATGTCGCCCTGCCTCGCGACGGCGGTGAAGCTGCCGGCCTGCACGACACGCACGAACGTCCGCATGTTTTCAAGCATGTCCATTTCGATTCATCGTCCATCGCGGCCGGCGCGCCATCCGCCACGCGCGCACGACCGGGCCGTCCCGCGCCCGGCCGCGCACCGCGGCCTCGGTTTCGAACCGCGGCCCGCGAAGCGTCGACGTGCCGCTGGGCCATCGATCGCGTCGCGCGCCGTCATGTTCAGTGGTACCGATTGTCGCCATTCGCCGCGCAGCCTTCAGCCCCCCGTCCGGGGGGCTGAAGCGCGGGCCGATCATGTGGAATGCTTGCCGTCTGCGACGGAAGCCGGCGTGCGCAGCACGATCTTGCCGATGTGGCGGCCGGAATCCATCAGCGCGTGCGCCGCACTCGCGTCGCGAAGGTCGAAGGTCTGGTAGACCTGCGGCTTCACCTTGCCCTGCCGGATCAGCGGCCACACGGCTTCCTCCAGCTCGCGGATGAGCTGCGCCTTCTCCGCGTAGGTGCGCGAGCGCAGCGTCGAGCCGATGTGCGTGAGGCGCTTGGTGAGCATCGGGAACAGGTCGAGCTCCTTCGCGGGCCCGTTGATCACGCCGATCTGGACGATGCGGCCGTTCATCGCGGCCGCCGCGAAATTGCGCGCGACGTAGTCGCCGGCGATGATGTCGACGATCACGTCGACGCCCTTGCCGTCGGTGAAGCGCTTGACCGCGTCGACGAAATCCTCGTTGCGGTATTCGATCGCGAGATCCGCGCCGAGCCGCAGGCTCGCGTCGCGCTGCGCGTCCGAGCCCACCGTCGTGATGAGGGTCGACGCGCCGAACGCCTTCGCCAGCATCGTCGCGGTCGTGCCGATGCCCGACGCGCCGCCGTGAATCAGCACGCTGTCGCCGGCCGCGAAGCCGCCGCGCTGGAACAGGTTCAGCCAGACCGTCATGAAGGTTTCGGGCATCGCCGCCGCTTCCGTCATGTCGAGGCCGTCGGGAATCGCGAGCGTATTGCTTTCGTTTGCCACCGCGTATTCCGCGTAGCCGCCGCCCGGAATCAGCGCGCAGACTTCGTCGCCGAGCGCGAAGCGCGTGACGTCGCGGCCGACCGCGACGACTTCGCCGGCAACCTCGAGACCGGGAATGTCGGACGCGCCGGGCGGCGGATCGTACAGCCCCTTGCGCTGGAACACGTCGGGGCCGTTCACGCCGGCCGCATGAATGCGGATCAGCACTTCGTCGTGGCCCGGCGACGGCACGGGACGCATGGTCGACACGAGCACGTCGGGGCCGCCGGGACGCACGATTTCGATCGCCGTCATGTTGGCGGGCAGGGGTTTCACGTCATCAGTCACGATATGATCCTCAACGTTCGTCGATGCGCGGCCGATTCGCGGATCATCCTCGAATCGCGGCATCGCAATGGGTGTGAAGACAGTCTAGGGACGGTGCCGCGCGCGGGCACGCAGTGAATTGCCGAACGAGGAATGCAAAAATGCATCAGTCAGCACAAGCGATGAACTGGGACGACGCACGCGTGTTCCTCGCGATTCATCGCGAACGCACGTTGCGCCGCGCGGCGCAAACGCTCGGGGTCGACCAGGCGACGGTCGGGCGCCGGCTCGCGCAGCTCGAGCACATGCTCGGCGCCACGCTGTTCCTGCGCTCGTCGAAGGGCTACCTGACCACGCCGGTCGGCGAGCTGGCGCTGCGCGCCGCCGAGGCGATGGAGCAGCATGCGCACGAGCTCGTCCGCGTGACGCAGGGCGTCGACCGGCGGCTCGCCGGCGAGGTCAAGATCACGACGACCGATGCGCTCGCGCTCGAATTCGTGATGCCGTCGATCGCGCGGCTGCACGCGAAGCACCCCGACGTATGCGTGTCGCTGAACACGGCGACGCAAATCCTGAACCTGGCGAAACGGGAAGCCGACATCGCGGTGCGCACCGTGCGGCCCGACAACCCCGATCTCGTCGCGCGCCGCCTCGCCTGCTGGGACATGGGCCTGTTCGCTTCGCACGACTATCTGCAACGGCATGGCGAACCCGTGCGCGGCAGCGCGTTCGCGGGGCACGACCTGGTCGTCTACCAGCCGTATGTCGACGCGAGCCGGAAGCCGGCGATCGCCGGCGAGCCGATCGACGCAGGACGCATCGTCGGGCGGATGAATTCGAGCCTGATGATGCGCGCCGCGCTGCGCGCGGGCCTCGGCATCGGCGAAGTGCCGGTGCATATGGGCGAACGCGACGGCCTCGCCCGCATCTGGCCCGCGCAGACGCGGGACGCGCCGTACGAGGTCTGGCTCGTCACGCATCGCGACCTGCGCCACACCGCGCGCATCCGCGCGACGATCGACGAGATCGTGTCCGCGTTCGACGCGCATCGCTGAGCCCGTCGCACCGTGGCAACGCCACCGCACCGCCCGCCACCGCCTATTCGTCGCCGACGCGCGTGCGGGACGACGCATCGAGCGCCAGCCCGCTGCGCACGGCCTGGATGCGCGACGTGACGTTGAGCTTCTCGAAGATGTTCTTCAGGTGCCACTTGATCGTCTCCGGCGCAACGCGCAGCGCGCGGGCGATCTCCTTGTTCGACAGGCCGCGCGCGACGTAATCGAGGATCTCGACCTCGCGCGCGCTCAGGTTGCCGGCCGTGCCGGGCCGCGCGGCCGGCGCGGCATTCGACGCGCGGTCCGCCTCGAACGCCCGCGCGAGTTCGCGCAGATACCACGTGCCGACCGCCGGAAACCGGTCGGCCCGCTTCAGCACGCGCGCCGTCAGACGCTCGGCCACGGCGCCTTCGTCGACGAACGTGCGCACGAGCCCGTTGCCTTGCCCGTATTCGAGCGCCGGGGCGAGCACGGCCAGGGCGTCGTCTTCCTGCCCGGCCTGTTCGAGCGCGACCGCACGCAGCACGGCGGCCTGCGCGGCGAACCAGTCGAAGCCGCGCGCGGCCAGCACGTCGTGCACCGTGGCCATGATCTGCGCAGCTTCTTCCGCGCGGGCATCGGCAAGCAGCAGCCGCGCCCGCGTGCACTGCGCCATCTGCCACGTCTCGACGTAGCTCGACGCGGCTTCCGGCGCGGCAGCCGGCACCAGCGCCGCCAGCGCCCGCCCGACACGATGGGCCTGGGTCAGCTTCCCCGCGCTCACGTGCAGCCGAACGCCGGTCGCCATGCAGGCGACGCGCAACCGCAGCCATTGCCGGCTGCAGGCGATGTGGTCGACCTCGTCGAGGATCTCGTGCGCACGGGCCTCGTTGCCGGACCGGAACTGCAGCACCGCGGCCGTCTGCATGAACCGCAGCAGCGGCCCGAGCGAGCACGCCTGCATCGCGATGTCGAACCGGTCGCGCTGCGCGTCGCGCACCTTCGGCCAGTCGTTCCATTCGTAGTAGATCGCGGACAGGTAGCCGGCCGACAGCGCCGTTGCCGCCGACAGCCGCCCCGCCGAGTGTTCCGCGCCGCGCAGCGCGGTCTCGAAGGTCTTCGACGCATCGTGCAGGCGGCCCGCGACGAATTCGGCGAGGCCGGACATGTTCTGCCGGTAGACATGCGCGAACAGCGGCTCCTGGCCCGACGCCGCGCGTTCCGCGCGCGCGCGCAGGTCGAGCACGTCGTCGAGACGGCCCGCGTAGCCGAGCCCGAAGATCAGCGTCGTCTGCCCGATCTGCTCGACCCACGAGCCGGCCGGCGGGCCGGCCGCCAGCACGCGCTCGCCGAGCGCGAGCGACTCGACGCTCCGGTCCGACAGCCCCGCGATGAGCGAGCGGACGCCGAGCAGTTCGGTCGCGGTGATCGCGTCCGTGCCGAGCCGCCGTTCGTCGATATCGGCTTCGATCGCCTCCAGCGCGCGGCGCGCGTCGACCATCTGCATCGACAACGCCAATGCCCACACGTGGGCGATCCGCAGCCGCAGGCGGCCCGCCAGCGCCTGCTCCGGCAGGCGGGACACCCAGTCGAGCACGGTGCGGACGTCGCTCGCGGCGATCAGCTTCATCGCGCACGCCTCGACCCAGCCGGCGGCCGCGTCGAAATCGCCGGCGGCGAGCGCATGCCTGACCGCATCAGGCCATTGCCGCTCGGCCGCGTACCACGCGCTCGCGCGGCGATGCAGCGCGCCGACCTCGTCCGGCCGGCGCAACGCCAGCTCCTCGCGCAGGTATTGCAGGAACAGCGCGTGATAGCGGTAGCTCCGGCGGCCGCCGTCGACCGACCGGATGAACAGGTTGTGCGTGCTCAGCCACTCCAGGCACGCGACGGCATCGTCGCGGCCCGTCAGCGCATCGCACAGCGCGGGCGTCATGCGGTCCAGCACGGCCGTGCAGAGCAGGAAGTGACGGATCGCATCCGGCACCTGCGTCATCACGTTCTCGTTCAGGTACGCGGCAATGCCGGCGCGCGCATGGCTGACCTGCTCGGCGACGCGCGCCGCATCGGTGTCGTCGCGCAACGCGAGCGCCGCGAGTTGCAGGCCAGACACCCAGCCTTCGGTGGCCGCGCGCAGCCGCCCGACGTTTTCCGCACTGAGCGGCTTGCCGGCGACGCGCTCGAAGAACGCGCGCGTCTCCGCTTCGTCGAAGCGCAGGTCGTCCTCGTCGACCCGGACGAGCTCGTCGCGCGATTCGAAATAGCTGAGCGGCAACGCGGGCGCCGAGCGGCACGACAGCACCACGTGCAGGGTCGATGGCGCATAGCGCAGCAGCTCGAACATCGCGTCGTGGATGACGGGCGACGCAAGGCGGTCGTAGTCGTCGAGCATCAGGACCAGCTCGACGCCCGCCCCCTCCAGCTCGTTGAGCAGTTCGTCGAACACGATCTTCAGCGGAATCAGCGCGCGGTCGCGCAGCAGCCGCTGCGCGCGGCCGCCGACCCCGCCCGTCGCGTCGACGATCGCCGCCACCACGTACGACGAGAAGATCGACGCGTTGTCGTCGTCCTGGTCGAGGCTCACCCAGGCGACCTTCACGTTCGTCGCGACGAGTGCATGGCGCCACTCCGCCAGCACGGTCGTCTTGCCGTACCCGGCCGGCGCGCACACGAGCGTCAGCCGCCGATCGAGGCCGCGCGCGAGCCGGCCGAACCGCGCGATGCGCGACACGATTCCACGGGCCGATGCCGGTGCGAGCTTGGTGCGCACCAGCACTTCGATCCCGTCGGCGTCCGCAGGCCCTGCTGCTTGTCTGCTGTCGCTGGACGTCATGCTGTTCCTGTTCTCCTTGCGCTGCGCGCGTGCGTCCGCCTGGAAGGCCGGACCGCCGTGCGGCCCGGTGCGCGGCGCGGCGCCGCCCCGCGCCGGAACAGCATAGCGACACGGCGACGGCCGTCAAAAGTAGGTGATATCCGTACCGCGGCGTGCGCCGGTCGAACGGAAGGACTCGCATTGTTCTCGATCGGGCCGGTGCTGTTCAGCCCCCCATTCGGGGGGCTACCGCGCCGGGAAAGTCACTCCATCCTGACCGGAAGGTGTCCTGCACAGCCGGCTCGCGCCGCGCGTCGGGACCGTCGCCCAGCCGTTCCACGAGGAGTCCGCATGAACCGTCGCGACGTCGTCGCCGCCTTTTTCGACCGGTATCGCCAGCATGACGTCGAAGGCATGCTCGCGCTCTTTTCCCCCGCCGCCGTGCTCGACTACGTGCCGGCCGGCGCGGCGGCTCCGGTCGCCACGCACGGCAGGATGACCTGGGGCACGCTGCTCGATGCGTTCCCGGACCTGTCGAACCGGATCGACGCCATTCATGCGGATGGTGCCGGCCGCCACGCCACCGCCGAGGTCACGATCCGCGGCACGCAGGCGCGGGACTTCCTCGGTATCCGGAATCGCGGCCGGTCGTTCACGCTGCGGCACGCGTTCGTGTTCGAGTTCGACGCCGACGGCCGCATCACGCGGCTGGCTGCCTACTGGGACAACGTCCGGCTCTTCGAGGATCTCGGCAAGACGACGCTCGGATGAGCCGGCGCTTGGCCGGCCGCGCCGTCACGCGGGCTGGTAGCGATCCCGCAGCGCCCGCTTGTTGATCTTCCCGACGCTCGTCTTCTCGATCGCGTCGACGATCAGCAGCCGCTCCGGCACCGCGTACCGCGAAATCAGCCCGCGATCGGCGACCTGCTTCACGTGCGCCTGCAACTCGGCCGGACTGACGCGCCCCACCTGGTCGTCGGCCAGCACGACGAGCGCGAGCGGCCGCTCGCCCCAGCGCGCGTCCCTCACGCCGATCACGGCCGATTCGCGCACGGCGGGATGGCGCGACAGGATGTCCTCGAGCTCCAGCGACGACACCCATTCGCCGCCCGTCTTGATCACGTCCTTGATCCGGTCGGTGATCTGCAGCCGGCCGTCCGGATCGATCACGCCGATGTCGTTCGTATGGAGATAGCCGCCGGCCCACAACGACGCCGTTGCCGGCGCGTCGCCGAGATAGCCGGCCGTCGCCCACGGCATGCGAACGACGACCTCGCCGGCCGCACGGCCGTCATGCGGCACGTCGCGAAACTGCGCATCGACGATGCGCAGGTCGACGAGCGGCAGCGGCAGCCCCGCCCTGGTCCGGCGCGCGAGCGCGTCGTCGGCCGTGCCGTTCGCCGTCGGCGACGCATCGACCTGGGCGATCGTCATCAGCGGGCAGGTTTCCGACATCCCGTAACCGGTGTACACGTCGATGCCGCGCGCGAGCGCTGCCCGCGCGAGCCCTTCCGGCAACGGCGAGCCGCCGACCACCACCTTCCACGACGAGAGATCGACCGATGCCGATGCGGGGCAGTCGAGGATCATGCCGAGCAGCGTCGGCACGCAGTGCGAGAACGTCACCGATTCGCGCGCGATCAGCGCCAGCAGCCCGTCGGGCGAGTAGCGCCCCGGATAGACCTGCTTGAGCCCGAGCGCGGTCGCGATGTAGGGCAGCCCCCACGCGTGCACGTGGAACATCGGCGTGATCGGCATGTAGACATCGTCGCGATGCAGGCGCCCGCGCTCGCGCGCGCTCGACAGCGCGGCCATCCCCGCCAGCGTGTGCAGCACGAGCTGGCGGTGGCTGAACGCGACGCCTTTCGGCAGCCCGGTCGTGCCGGTCGTATAGAACGTCGTCGCGCGGGTGTTCTCGTCGAAATCGCCGAACATGAAATCGGGCGAACTGGCCGCGACGAGCCGTTCGTATTCGTCGGCGAAACCGTCGGGCAGCCCGGTCTCGGCGCCGTCCGCGATCAGCACGAAGCGCTGCGCGGCCACGAGCCGGTCACGGATGCCGTCCAGCAACGGCAGGAAATCGCGATGCACCAGCACGACCCGCGCGCCGCAATGGTTCAGCGTGTGGAGGAGCTGATCGGGCGACAGCCTGACGTTCGCGGTCATCAGCACCGCGCCCATCATCGGGATCGCGTAATAACACTCCAGGTAGCGGTGGCTGTCCCAGTCCATCACGGCGACCGTATCGCCCGCGCCGACGCCGAGCGACGTCAGCCCGCT
Source organism: Burkholderia sp. AU6039 (assembly GCF_002223365.1). Classification (NCBI taxonomy): domain Bacteria; kingdom Pseudomonadati; phylum Pseudomonadota; class Betaproteobacteria; order Burkholderiales; family Burkholderiaceae; genus Burkholderia; species Burkholderia sp. AU6039. Next base: position 92,484 of record NZ_NKFK01000005.1, on the reverse strand, counting down.
CGCGAGTTGCCCGATGCGATGCCGGAACGTCCAGTAGTCGTGCCGGACCTGGTCGCCGTACACGATCTCCTGCTCGGGCCGCGTCGCGAGCGGCGTGTGAAGCAGCTGCTTGATCAGCAGCGGATACGCATGCGCGGACGGGGCCGGCGCATCGTGCAAATGCGGCTGTGACGGATTCATGAAGGGCTCCATAAGCGACCGGTCAGACACGATGCCGGCCGGGCAAAGCTGCGCGCCCGCGGGCGGCACGGCCCGTGCATCCGCCGGGGCCGGTCTTCGCGAGTGGGGCCACGATACCCGACGCGCCGGCTTGGGCGCCCCCCCCTGTCAGGGGGAGTCGGCGCTGGCGCGCCGGCCCGGCGGACATCCGCGCGTCACGTGCCGGGCGTATCCACGACGAGGGGCGCACGGTGCGCGGTGCGGTGCCACGACCCACCTGATCGGGGGGGCGTGGCGCACCGGGTGCCGAGGTACGATTCATGACGGCGCGCAACCCGTTGTTCGGGACGCGCATCCCCTCGCCCCGGGCATGAACGGAGGCCCACGCCGCCGATTCGCAACCGTGCATGTGCAATGCACGCGTTGTGTGCCGTTTTGCATGCCGAATCCTCAATCCATCCCCCGAGAAAGGAGCAGCCATGACTTCCGAACAGCCGCAGATGGACAGAACGCCCACGCCCGATCCGGCCGAAAACAACGCGTACTTTCCGTCCCCGTATTCGCTGTCGCAGTACACGTCGTCGAAGACCGATTTCACCGGCGCGGATTACCCGAATCCGTACACGGGGGGCAAGTGGAAGGTGCTGATGATCGCGACCGACGAGCGCTACATCCTGATGACGAACGGCAAGATGTTCTCGACCGGCAATCATCCGGTCGAAATGCTGCTGCCGATGCATCACATGGACCACGCCGGCTTCGAGATCGACATCGCGACACTGTCGGGGAACCCCGCGAAACTCGAACTCTGGGCGATGCCGGGCGACGACGAGGCGGTGCAGGGCACGTACCGGAAGTACCTGCCGAAGCTCAAGGCGCCGCTGAAGCTGTCCGATGTGCTCGACGCCAACCTCGGGCCCGAATCGCCGTACATCGCCGTGTTCATCCCGGGTGGCCATGGCGTGCTCGCCGCCATTCCGTACAGCAAGGAGGTGAAGCGCGCGCTGCACTGGGCGCTCGACAACGACCGCCACATCATCACGCTGTGCCACGGGCCCGCGAGCCTGTTGTCCGCTGCCGTGGACGAAGATCCGCGGGACTACCCGTTCAAGGGCTACGAGATGTGCGTGTTCCCGGATGCGCTCGACACCGGCCCGAATCTCGAGATCGGCTACATGCCGGGCCCGCTGCCGTGGCTCGTCGCGCAAAGCCTGGACAAGCTCGGCGCGAAGGTGCTCAACAAGGACATGACCGGCCGCTGCCATCAGGACCGCAAGCTGATCACCGGCGACAGCCCGCTCGCATCGAACGGGATCGGCAAGCTCGCGGCCGCCGCGCTGCTGAAGGAAGTCGGCCACTGACACGGCCCGCGCCGCACGTCGCGCCCCTTCACGTTGCAGACGGGCGTCCCGCCCGCGGTGCCGGCCGACCGCGGGCGCGGCCCGGCCCCGTCGAACCGGGCCATCGTCGTCACATCGTTCGCCAACACGCCGTCCCGCGCCGGCGCGCACCGCCGCCCGACCTCTGCTCGACGGCGTTTCCCATGCGGTAGTATGGCGACTCGATGGAACCCCCGATGGACTCACACGAATGGCCCTGCCTGATCTCCCGCCCCCTTCCAGCGCCGGCCAGGACGCCCAGGCGCTCGTCCTCATCGCCGAAGACGAACCCGAGATCGCCGAGATCCTGACCGCCTATCTCGCACGCGGCGGCCTGCGCACCGTGCACGCGGCCGACGGCCGCCGCGCGCTGGAACTGCACCTGCAGCTCAAGCCCGACCTCGTGCTGCTCGACGTGCAGATGCCGCACGTCGACGGCTGGAAGGTGCTCGCCGAAATCCGCCATCGCGGCGACACGCCCGTGATCATGCTGACCGCGCTCGACCAGGACATCGACAAGCTCACCGGCCTGCGCATCGGCGCCGACGACTACGTGGTGAAGCCGTTCAATCCCGCCGAAGTCGTCGCGCGTGCGCAGGCGGTGCTGCGCCGTTCGATGGCCGGCTCCCGCCAGGAAGAGCAGCGCGTGCTGCGGGTCGCGCCGTTCGAGATCGATCTCGAACGCCACGAAGCCACGCTCGAAGTGGGCAGCGAACGGCACACGCTCGTGCTGACGCTCACCGAGTTCAAGCTGCTCGCGCAGCTCGCGCGCGCGCCGCGGCGTGTGTTCAGCCGCGCCGAGCTGATGGCCACCTGCCTGCCGGAAGGCGACGCGCTGGAACGCACGGTGGACAGCCACGTCAGCAAGCTGCGCAAGAAGCTGGACGACCTCGGCGTGCAGGGCGTGCCGGTCAGCGTGCGCGGCGTCGGCTACAAGCTCTGGAGTTGACGTGAAGCTCGATGGCCTGAGCCGGCAGATCGCGCTGACGATGGCCGGGATGGTGTTCGGCGTGACGCTGCTGATGGTGCTCACCGCCACCCTCTTCTACTACGTCGCGTTCAACTACTGGCCCGCGCATTTCAACACGAAGAACCTGCTGCCGAGCGCGCCGGAATGGCTGTGGCTGATCGCGACCACGTCGGTCGGCCTCGTGCTGTCGGTCGCGGTCGCCGTCAATCTCGCGCGCCGCATCCTCGTGCCGCTCAATTCGGTCACGGACAGCATTCGCCGCGTCGCGCGCGGCGATCTCGACGCGCGTGCCGTGGCAGGCGACCGCTCGCTGCATGAAGCCGCGCTGCTCGCCGACCACTTCAACGCGCTCGCCGACGAGCTGAAGCGCGTGACCAACGAACAGGCGATCTGGAATGCCGCGATCGCGCACGAGCTGCGCACGCCCGTCACGGTGCTGCGCGGGCGCCTGCAGGGGCTCGCCGAAGGCGTGTTCAAGCCCGACGAAGCACAGTTCCGCAGCCTGCTCACGCAGGTCGAAGGGCTGACGCGGCTGATCGAGGATCTGCGCGTGGTCAGCCTCGCGGATGGCGGCCACTTGAGCATCGAGATCCGCGACGCCGACCTTGCCGCCGACGTGCGCGCCGTGGTCGACGTGTTCGCCCATGCGCTGCAGGCCGCCGGCCAGCATCCGGTGCTCGATCTCGACCCGCGGCGCATGCGCTGCGACCCGGTGCGGATTCGTCAGGCATTGCTCGCGCTGCTGGAAAACGCACGCCGCCACGCGGTGCCAGGCACGATCCGGATCCAGACGCGCATCGAAGATGGGATATGCCGGCTGCGCGTCGAGGACGACGGCCCCGGCATCCCGGCCGATTTCGCGCCGCTCGTGTTCAAGGCGTTTCGGCGCATCGACGAGTCGCAGCCCGGCGGCAGCGGCCTCGGGCTCGCCGTCGTCGCGGCGATCGCCCATGCGCACCACGGCGAAGCCGTCTGCATGCCGACCGGCGCGGGCGGCACGCGGTTCGAAGTGCAGTGGCCCGACAACCTCGTGCCGGCGCCGGACAACGCGCGCTTTCCGGCTTGAGACGCCGGCTTCACGTCGCCTTTACGTCCGCTTCAACCGTCACGCGCCCGGTTCGCGCCCGACCTGTTCGAGCGGCGGATTGAACCCGAGCACCGTGTACTCCCGCACGGACACGGTTCCTTTCCCCGCCGCGCCCTGCACGACGACCGCGCGCACCGCACCGGCCCGGTCGAATGTCAGGCGGGTGCCGAGGGTCGCGTTGCGCAGCGCCTCCAGTTCCTCGATCCGCGCGATCGCCAGCTTGCGCACCGCGCCGGACACGTACACCGGCAGGAACACCAGCGCGATGAAGATCGACACCGCGTCCTTCCAGGCGGTGTCCAGCACCGGCTGACCCGACAGCACGAGCGACAGCGAGGTTGCCGCGACGAAGATCGCGAGCACGGTCGCGCCCACGCCGAGCGACGAGAACCGTTCGGACGCCTTCTTCATGCGCGCCTTCACGAGTGCACGCGTGGTCGCGGCGGGCACCAGCCACTCGCGCTGCGCGCCGTGGTACCCGGCGAAGCCGAGGAACAGCGTCGCGACGGCGCTGATGCCGATGGCGGTGTACAGCGCGTCGAACAGCATGCAGATGAATTCGAGCACGAACACGATCACCGGCGGCCACAGCAGCAGACGGAACGAATAGCCGTCGCGGCCGTGCCCGCGGATCCACCATTTCACCGGCGGCAAGTCCCAGAAGCGGCTCTCGCGGCGGAGTGAAAGTTCTTCGTCGTCGGTCAATTCTTCACCTGTGGTGCTCCATTGCGTCGGGTACGACCGATGCTGATGATGCCGCTGAAACGGGAATGAATACCTGGGGTTATCGATTGATCCCAAAGATTCATTAGACAGTGTCTCCGCCGCCGCGCGATGCTGGCCCGGCCAGTGAACGCGGCGTCATTGACACGCCGCGCACGAGAATGGAGTGAGACACATGCCTAACGACCCCCGTCAACGGCGCCAAACGCTGTGGCTGCTGTGCGCGCTTTCTTTCATCCTCTACGTCGACCGCGTCAACCTCGCGACCGCAGCCGGCGCGATCAAGGCCGAACTCGGCCTGTCGAATACCGAACTTGGCGTCGCATTCTCCGCGTTCGCGTATTCGTATGCAATCTGCCAGATTGGCGGCGGCTGGATCGCCGACCGGTTCGGCGCCCGCATCACGCTGATCGGCTGCGGGCTGATCTGGGTCGTGTCGACCTTCGCCACCGGGCTCGTGCACAGCCTCGGGCTGCTGTTCGCCGCGCGGCTGCTGCTCGGCATCGGCGAAGGCGCGACGCTGCCCGCCCAGGCCCGCGCGATCACCCACTGGTTCCCGCGCGAACGGCGCGGCGTCGTGCAGGGTTTCACGCATTCGTTTTCGCGGCTCGGCAACGCGGTCACGCCGCCGATCGTCGCCGCGCTGATGACCTGGCTGTCATGGCGCGCGGCGTTCTTCGTGATCGGCGCGGTCACGCTGGTGTGGCTCGCGTGGTGGATCGTCGGCTTCCGCGAACATCCGCTCGGCGACGAAACCGGCCACGGCCGCACGCGCACCGCCCGCCCCGCGCCGCTCGCCGGCCCGACGCCGTGGGGGCCGCTGTTCCGCCGGATGGCGCCGACCATCTTCGTCTACTTCTGCTACGGCTGGACCGCGTGGCTGTTCTTCACGTGGCTGCCGACGTTCTTCCTGAACGGCCAGGGCCTGAACCTGAAGTCGACCGCGCTGTTCGCATCCGGCGTGTTCTTCGCGGGCGTGGTGGGCGACACGCTCGGCGGCTGGCTGTGCGACCGCATCTACCGGAAGACCGGCAACCTCGCGCTGTCGCGCCAGAGCGTGATCGTCGCGAGCTTCGTCGGCGCGCTCGTGTGCCTGCTACCGCTCGCGGTCGTGCATTCGACGGCCGGCGTCGCGCTGTGCCTGTCGGGGTCGTTCCTGTGCCTCGAACTGACGATCGGGCCGATCTGGGCCGTGCCGAGCGACATCGCGCCGACCCACGCCGGCATCGCGAGCGGGATGATGAACGCGGGCTCCGCGATCTCGGGGATCCTGTCGCCGATCCTGTTCGGCTATCTCGTCGATCGCACGGGGAGCTGGACCGTGCCGTTCATCGGCTCGGTCGCGATGCTGCTGATCGGCATCGTCGCCGCGCTGCGGATTCGCCCGGATCGTTCGTTGGCGGAATCGATGTCGGTGCTCGCTGACGCGCCTGCGGCGCCGTCGGTGCACTGAGGGGGGCGTCGCGGTTTCGCCTGCGTCGGCTGTCTCGCCGCGATGGTGGTGCATGACCGACTCGGCTTGCGCGGTTGGCTTGGTTGGCTCGGTTAGCTCCGCTGATCCGGCTGGCTCGGCTGGCTCGGCTGGCTCGGCTGGCTCGGCTGGTTCGGCTGGTTCGGCTGGCCGGGGTAGCGCGGCTGGCCAGGTTGACTCGGCCGGCTCGGCTGGTTCGGCCGGCTGGGCTGATTCGGCCACCGCGGCTGATTCGGCCACCTCGGCCGCCGCGGCTGGCTCGGCCGCCTCGGCTGGCAAACCGCCCCATCAAGCGCCGCCATCATCTCCGCCCCCTTCGCGGTGAAACAGCGCAAGAAACTGCTGCGCGGGAATGCTCAGCGGCCGGTCGCGCCGCACGAGGCTGCCGTACGACGGCAGCTTCTGTTCGAGCGTGTAATCGACGATCGCGACGAGCCCGTGCTCCGCATTGCGCTGCGCCACCGTCAGCGGAATCACGCCGAGCATCGTCGAACGGTCGACGAGGTTCATCGTGGTCAGGATCGACCCCGTTTCGACCAGCCCGCGCGGCATCGGCTGATGCCGCGCGTTGAACTCGCGCTCGACGACCTCGCGCGCCGGGCTGCCGGCCGGCTGCAGGATCCACGTGTAATCGAGCAGCGCGTCGAACGCCACGGGCCCCGCCCCCGCGAGCGGATGGTCGCGGCCCGCGATGATCGCGAGCGCCTCGTCATCCACCACGCGGAAATCGCAATCGGTCCCGACGTGCCGCCCGATCACCACTTCGAGCACGCCTTCGCGCAGCTGCGGCATCAGCCGGTCGCTCGTATCCACCGCGATGTCGATCGCCAGCAGCGGGTAACGCGCCTTCAACTGCACCAGCGCCTCGGTGAGCCGCCCCGGCGACGCCGCCATGATGCTGCCGATCGCCAGCCGCCCCGCGCTGCCGAGCTGCAGTTCGCCGAGCTCGCGGTTCAGCGCCTCGACACTGCCGCGGATCCCGCGGAAATAGCCGAGCACGCGCTCGCCGGCCGGGTTCAGCACGAGCCCGCGCCCGACGCGATCGAACAGCCGCTGGCCGAGCGCGCTCTCCAGCTCGGCCAGCATCTTCGTCGCGGCCGGCTGCGTGAGGCCCATCTGGTCGGCCGCCGCGCGCAGCGTCGAGCATTCGTCCACGGCCAGCAGCAGCGCGATCTGCCGCATGCGCAGCCGGTTCAGCAGCTGCGGCGTCGAGTCTCGTCGGTCGATCGAGCCCATCTTTGATTACTCCAGGTTATCGATTCATCAAGAGTTTTCAATTTACCGACTCATTCCGTCTACCTAGCATGAACCCGATAGACAAACGGCCAAGCGCCGCCACCGGAGACACCGCATGAACACCCCCTCGCCCGCCGCCGCCCTGCCCGTCGTCGCGCTGACGCTCGGCGACCCCGCCGGCATCGGCGCCGAACTGATCGCGAAACTGCTCGCCCGTCCCGACGCCACCGCCCGCGCAAATCTCGTGCTGATCGGCGATCGCTGGCTGTGGGAAGCCGGCCAGCGCGTCGCGGGCGTGACGGTCGACGTCGAACCGGTCGCGTCGCTCGCCGCCGCGCGCGGCCGGCCCTCGACCGAACGCGCCGCGTTCGTCGCCGTCGACACGATCGATCCGGCCGACGTCACCGTCGGCCAGCCCGGCGCGGCCGGCGGCCGCTCGACGCTGACCGTGCTCGACCTGTGCCTCGACGCGGCACTCGCCGGCGACATCGACGCGATCTGCTTCGCGCCGCTGAACAAGTACGCGATGAAGCTCGGCGGGCTGAAGCACGAGGACGAGCTGCACCACTTCGCCGAAGCGCTCGGCGTGACCGGCTACTTCTGCGAATTCAACACGCTCGGCGAGCTGTGGACCGCCCGCATCTCGTCGCACATTCCGCTGAAGGATGCGCCGGGCTACCTGAGCATCGAGCGAATCGAACAGGCGTCCGAACTGATCTACCGGTCGCTGCTCGCGAACGGTGTCGCCGCGCCGAAAGTGGCGATCGCCGCGTTCAACCCGCACGGCGGCGACGGCGGCAGCTGCGGCCGCGAGGAAGTCGACATCATCGAGCCGGCCGTGCGCCAGCTGCAGTCGCGCGACTGGCCGACCGACGCGCCGTTCCACGGCCCGTTCCCCGCCGACACGATCTTCCTGAAGGCGCAGGCCGGCGACTACCAGGCGATCGTCACGATGTACCACGACCAGGGGCAGATCGCGATCAAGCTGCTCGGCTTCTCGCGCGGCGTGACCGTGCAGGGCGGGCTGCCCGTGCCGATCACGACGCCCGCGCACGGCACCGCGTACGACATCGCGGGCCGCGGCACGGCCGACGTCGGCGCGACCTGGCAGGCGCTGCAGATCGCGTGCCGGATGGGCGCCGCGCGCCGCGCACAGCCCGTTTCCGCCTGACCCGACGGCCCCGCCGGCCGACCGCTTTTCAACACGACAACATCACACCGAACTCCGGAGACACCCGATGAAGATCCGATCCGTGCGCGCCCGCGTATTCCAGTGGAAAGGCAAGACCGTGCCGCCCCAGGGCAACTTCTGCTCGAACGCGATGGACCTGCTGTACGCGCCGCAGGAAACGATGAGCACGTTCCGCTTCCATGCGTGGACGGTCGTCGAAGTCGAGACCGACGACGGCATCGTCGGCCTCGGCAACGTCGCGCTCGCGCCGCACGTCGCGAAGGTGATCATCGACCAGTACCTCGCGCCGCTCGTGATCGGCCAGGACCCGTGGGACTACGAATACCTGAACCAGCGGATGTATCGCGCGACCCACGCATGGGGCCGCAAGGGCATCGGCATGGCGGCGATCTCGGCGGTCGACATCGCGATCTGGGACATCCTCGGCAAGAGCGTCGGCAAGCCCGTGTTCAAGCTGCTCGGCGGCCGCACCAAGGAAAAGATCCCCTGCTACTACTCGAAGCTCTACCGCACCGACCTGAAGGAGATGCAGGACGAGGCGCAGCGCTACCTGAAGGAAGGCTTCCGCGCGTTCAAGATGCGCTTCGGCTACGGGCCCGCGCACGGGCAGCAGGGCGTGACAGAGAACCTGAAGTCGGTCGCGGCGATCCGCGAGGTGATCGGCTACGACAACGACCTGATGCTCGAGTGCTACATGGGCTGGAACCTCGAATACGCGAAGCGCATCCTGCCGAAGCTCGAGAAATACCAGCCGCGCTGGCTGGAAGAACCGGTGATCGCCGACGACATCGACGGCTACGCGGAGCTGAACCAGCTCACGCGCATCCCGATCTCCGGCGGCGAGCACGAGTTCTCGCTGTACGGCTTCAAGCAGCTGCTCGATCGCAAGGCCGTGTCGGTCGTCCAGTACGACACGAACCGCGTCGGCGGCATCACGATGGCGCACAAGATCAACGCGCTGTGCGAGGCGTACAGCGTGCCGGTGATCCCGCATGCGGGCCAGATGCACAACTATCACCTGACGATGAGCACGCTCGCGTCGCCGATGAGCGAGTACTTCCCGATGTTCGACGTCGAGGTCGGCAACGAGCTGTTCTATTACATCTTCGACGGCGAGCCGGTGGCCGAGAACGGCTTCGTGCAACTGCGCGACGACGTGCCGGGCCTCGGCCTCACGCTGAAGACCGAATTCCTCGACCAGTTCGACATCGTCGAGTGAGGCCCGCCATGAACGCACGCTACCAGGGCGTCTTTCCGGTGGTGCCGACGATCTTCGACGCGACCGGCGCGCTCGATCTCGACGGCCAGCGCCGCTGCCTCGAATTCATGATCGACGCCGGCTCGCACGGCCTCTGCATCCACGCGAACTACTCCGAGCAATTCGCGCTCGGCGACGAAGAACGCGACCTGATCACGCGCGCCACGCTCGAGCACGTCGCGGGCCGCGTGCCGGTGATCGTCACGACGTCGCACTTCAGCGCGCGGATCTGCGCGGAACGTAACCGGCGCGCGCAGGCGCTCGGCGCGGCGATGGTGATGGTGATGCCGCCGTATCACGGCGCGACGTTCCGCGTGCCGGAGGCGCAGGTGCGCGCGTTCTTCCGCGAAGCCGCCGACGGCCTCGACATTCCGCTGATGATCCAGGATGCGCCCGCGAGCGGCGTCGCGCTGTCCGCGCCGTTCCTCGCGTCGCTCGCCCGCGAGATCGACGCGGTGTCGTACTTCAAGATCGAGACGGCCGGCGCCGCGTCGAAGCTGCGCGAGCTGATCGCGCTCGGCGGCGATGCGATCGAGGGGCCGTGGGACGGCGAGGAAGGCATCACGCTGCTCGCCGATCTCGATGCCGGCGCAACCGGCGCAATGACGGGCGGCGGCTATCCGGACGGGATTCGCCACATCACCGACGCGTATTTCGCCGGCCGTCGCGACGAAGCCGTCGCGCAGTACGCGCGCTGGCTGCCGCTGATCAACTACGAGAACCGTCAGTCGGGATTCCTGACCGCGAAGGCGCTGATGCGAGAAGGCGGCGTGATCGCGTGCGACGCACCGCGCGCACCGTGGCCCGAGCTGCCTCCCCCGGTGCGCGCCGGCTTGCTCGACGCGGCGCGGCGGCTCGATCCGCTCGTGCTGCGCTGGGGGCGCTAGGCGCGAGGCCCCCGGCATCGGTTCACCCGTGCAACGCCGCAGGGCGTTGCGCACCGGCGCGTCACGGCGTGACAGCGGTCCATCAGAAGACCGCCGCCGCCCTCACCAAGATTGGAGACACCATGACCCTGTTGAACCCGGCCACCCCGGCCTATGAAGCCGGCGAAGCCATTCCGCGCCGCCGCTGGCTGCGCGTGATTCCGCCGCTGCTGCTCGCCTGCATCATTTCGTACATGGATCGCGTAAACATCGCGTTCGCGATGCCCGGCGGGATGAACGCCGATCTCGGCATGGACGCGACGATGGCCGGCCTCGCCGGCGGCATCTTCTTCTTCGGCTACCTGTTCCTGCAGATTCCCGGCGGCCGGCGCGCGGCGCTCGGCAGCGGCAAGACCTTCATCGCATGGTCGCTCGTGAGCTGGGCCGTGCTGTCGGTGCTGACCGGGCTCGTCACGCATACCTGGCAACTGCTGACGCTGCGCTTCCTGCTCGGCGTGGCCGAGGGCGGGATGCTGCCCGTCGTGCTGACGATGGTCAGCCACTGGTTTCCCGACCGCGAACGCGGCCGCGCGAATGCGATGGTCATCATGTTCGTGCCGCTCGCCGGCATGATCACCGCGCCGCTGTCCGGCTTCATCCTCGCCGCGTACGACTGGCATCACCTGTTCTTCAGTGCGGGCGCGTTGTCGCTGCTGTGTCTCGTCGTGTGGCTGATGTTCGCCGACGACGGCCCGGAGACCGCGCGCTGGGTGTCGCCGCGCGAGAAGGCCTACATCCTCGACGCGCTGCGCGAAGAGCAGGAACGCAAGCGCGCGGCCGGCACGCCGGCGGCCGCGTCGTTCGGCGAGCTGCTGCGCAACCCGACGATCTGGCTGCTGATCGCCATCAACTTCTGCTATCAGGTGGGCATCTACGGCTATACGATGTGGTTGCCCACCCTGCTGAAAAACCTCACGCACACCGGGATGGGCAAGATCGGCCTGCTCGCGATGCTCCCGTATGTCGCGATGGTGATCGGCATGTTCGTCACGTCGTATTTGTCTGACCGAACCGGCAAGCGCCGCCTGTTCGTGCTGCTGCCGCTCGTCGGCTTCGCCGCGTGCCTGGCGCTGTCGGTGCTCACGCATGCGTCGATGGCCGTATCGTTCGCGTTCCTGATCGGTTGCGGCTTCTTCCTGCAGGCGGCCGCCGGCGTGTTCTGGGCGATTCCGCCGAAGCTCTGCAGCGTCGAGACGGCCGGCAGCGCGCGCGGCCTGATCAACGCGCTCGGCAATCTCGGCGGCTTCTGCGGCCCGTATGCGGTCGGCGTGCTGACCCAGCACGTGAGCGCGGCGGCCGGCGTGTACAGCCTCGCGATCACGCTCGCGGTGGCCGGCCTGCTCGCGCTGACGCTGCCGAAACGCTGCGAGGACTGAAACCGGATACACGAATACGCAGGCTTGCTGACGAATCGACGGAGACCCCACCATGAACGACATCCTGTTGCTGGTGCAGAAATGCGCCCACACCTTCAGCTTCTACGACCTCGACACCAAGGCCGCGCTCAAGCACGTCGTGCTGCCAAACTTCCCGCACGAGTTCACCGTCGACGTGAACGAGCGTTTTGCGTACGTCGGCATCTTCGGGATCGAGACCGCGTGGTCGCGCGGCCATGACGGCGATCATCGGATCGCGGAGATCGATCTCGTCGAACGCACGCATACGCGCATGCTCGACCTGTGGCCGTACTACCGGCCACACGGGATGGCGAGCGACCGAGACGGCCGGCTGTACGCGATGAGCGAGGCGCACGACATGCTGCTCGTGTTCGACGAGCCGACCCGACAGCCCGTGCCGAACATGGCCGTGCCGTCCGGCGGCGTGAAGACGCACCTCGTCACGCTCACGCGCGATGCGAGCCGCGCATACGGCGTGCACCTGCTGTCGAATACGGTCACGCAATTCCATCCGCGCGACGCGACGGTCACGCCGCGCGCGGTGATGCCCGGCCCGCGCCCCGAAGGCAATGCGCTGTCGAGCGACGAACGCACGCTGTTCGTCGCGAATCGCGGCGACGATACGCTGGTCGAGATCGACACCGACATGATGACCTGCGGCCGCCGCGTGAAGACGCGCAGCGATCCGAACCGCATCTACCGCACGTGCGCGCCCGACGGCCGCGACCTGCTGCTGCTGACCAATTCGGGCGAGCAGTCGATCTCCGTGTTCGATGCGCGGCAGCTCGAGGAGATCGAACGCATCGCGCTGCCGGCGAACCCGACCGCGCTGTCGTTTCATCCGTCGCGGCGCGTCGCGTACGTGTCGTTCCAGGACGACTACGTGCGCGAGCTCGATCTCGATACGTGGCGTTTCGTCGGCGCATTGGCGACGCTGCGCGAGCCCGATGCGTCGTACGTGCTCGCCGGGGCACGCTGACATGCGCGACGCGTCACCGCTTGACGGCATGCCGGATGCGCTCGTCGACGCGCATCACCACCTGTGGCGGCTCGATGCCGGTGCGCACTATCCGTGGCTGCAGGCGGACTACGATCCGGCGCGCTTCATGTTCGGCGACTACGCGGCGCTGTGCCGCGATTTCGGGGTGGACGCGCTCCGGCACGCGGCGCAGGGCGCACCGATCGTCGCGAGCGTGCACGTCGAGGCCGAACGTGCGCGTGATGAGGCGCTGGCGGAAACGCGCTGGCTGCATGAAGTCGCGGCGTCGCGTGGGCTGCCGTCGGCGGTCGTCGCGTGGGTCGACCTGCTCGCGGGTGACGCGGATGAGCGGCTCGCCGAGCAGGCCGCGTGGCCGCGCGTGCGTGGCGTGCGCTTCAAGCCGCGCACCTCGGCCGCGCCGGATGCGTCGGTCGACGGGCCGGGCACGCTGCGCGATCGGCGCTGGCCGGCTTCGCTCGCGCGCCTCGCCCCGCATGGGCTGTGCTGGGATCTGCGCGTACCGTTCTGGCATCTCGAGGAAGCGGCTTCGATGCTCGCCGATGCACCGGATGTCGACGTCGTGCTCGAACATGCAGGACTGCCGTGGGATCGCTCGGACGCGGGCCTCGCGCGATGGCAACGCGGCATGGAGGCGCTTGCCGCGTCGCCGCGCGTCACCGTGAAGATCTCCGAACTCGGCCTGCGCGACGCGGTGTGGAACGAAGCGGACAACGCACGGATCATCCGCGACACGATCGCGATCTTCGGCGCGCAGCGCTGCCTGTTCGCCAGCAACTTTCCGGTGGCCGGGCTGCGTGTGTCGTATCCGGCGCTGCTGCGCACGTTTGTTCGTGCGATGACACACCTCGATGACGCGTCACGCCGCGCGATCTGGCATGACAACGCGCTGCGGGTGTACCGGATCGCGCTCGACACGCCGCACGGGCCGGCGCGCGGATGAAGCCGCGCGCGACAAATGCACCAGCTCAAGCGCAATAAACAGCTAGGTAGAGAATTTTCGCGTGGCGTAATTGTGTTTCCGCCAGCGAAAAGGGCCGGTCAGTACATCGACCGGCCCTGCCATATACGATCACTGCCCCGCTGCAGCCTCGATCGCGTCCGTGTCCCACTTCCCACGTCGCGTTGCCTCGGCCAGCATCCCTAAGGTCAGCGGCCGCCGCTCCGGGTGCCGGAGGCGCTTGACGAACAACCCGATAAGTGACGACAGCAGTTCCTGACCTTCGGGGCCAAAATAGCGCCGGTACGGGAATCCTTGGGCGTCGACGCCGAACGTCTCTGCCCACCTGTCGATGAACTCCACCCCATCGAGGCCCGTGACGCCGAGATCCTGCTCAAGCCGGGATTCCGGCTGCAGGTTCAGCCTGCCGCCGAGCAGCGGCCGACCGAGTTCTTCGCGTGTGAAGGCTTCCAGACGTTCCCAGGTATCGTCTTTCATGGTTCAGAGCACCCGGTCCTCGGGCTTTACGAATCGGTTGTAGGTCGACACGGTGTTGCGCATGATCAGATAGGCGTCGCGAGCCAGGAACACCTCGCCCACCTCAGCGGGTGCCCCCACGACGGCGACACTTTACCGCATCGCCTGGATCAGCCCGACCGGCGCAGGTGCGCATGGCAGCCGCCACCTGCTCGTACTCTCCGAACGGGAAAGCAACGCCGTAGCCCCCGGCCCGCCAGTCACTCGAATCGCGGCAGAAAAGCGTGTGCGGCCGGTCGTAGCGACTGATGCAGTCACGCCACGTCACGCGGATATCACGCACTGTCCCGCCTCCCCCCACCACCACATTTTGTGCATCGCACGACCAACCCTGAGCAAAAAGTATCGGTTGGCGTTTTCTTTTGATGTGGTGCCCGCATCGCCCCCGTCACACCATTGTTCCTGCCGTCATCGACGGCATTCGAACAAGCAGAATCAAGGAGACACGGGTGAACAAGATGCGAATCGTCGCAGCCGGCCTGCTGCTCGGCGCCTGTCTGCCGGGCGTCGCGGCCGCGCAGGTCTGCAAGGTGCCGACCCTTCGAGTGCTCGCGCAGAAGAGCCTCGGCCTGTCGGTCATGGAGAAATCGCTGGCCGACTACGAGAAGAAGAGCGGCACCAAGGTCGAGATCAGCTATTTCGGTGAAAACGACCGCCGCGCGAAATCGCGGCTCGACGCGTCGACCGGCGCGGGTTCCTACCAGATCTACTACGTCGACGAGGCGAACGTCGCCGAATTCGCGTCGGCCAACTGGATCGTGCCGCTCCTCAAGTACTACCCGAAGGAATACGACTACGACGACTTCCTGCCCGGCCGCCGCGCGGTCGCGAGCTACAACGGCGTCGCGTACTTCGCGCCGCTGATCGGCGGCGGCGACTTCCTGTTCTACCGCCGCGACCTGCTCGACGCCGCGCACATCCCGGTGCCGAAGACGCTCGACCAGCTCGTCGCCGCGATCAAGAAGCTCAACGCGCCGCCGAAGCTGTATGGCTGGGTCGCGCGCGGCCAGCGCGGCTCCGGAATGAACGTGTGGCGCTGGTCGCCGTTCATGCTCGGGATGGGCGGCGCGTGGACCGACAAGGGCGGCCAGCCCGCGTTCAACTCGCCGGCCGCCGTGAAGGCCACGCAGCTCTACAGCGACCTGTTCAAGTACGCGCCGCCGGGCGCCGCGACCTACGACTGGAGCAACGCGCTCGAAGCGTTCCGCTCGGGCAAGGTCGCGTTCATGATCGAGTCGACGCCGTTCGCGGACTGGATGGAGGATGCGAGCAAGTCGAGCGTGGCCGGCAAGGTCGGCTACACGCGCCCGCCCGCACCGCTGCCGTCGGCCGCCTATGGCCACGGCTTCGCGATCTCGGCGGTCGGCGCGAAGGACGACTGCACGCGGATGGCCGCTGGCCGCTTCATCGCGTGGGCGACCAGCAAGGACCAGGAGCAGGCGCGGCTGCGCAACGGCGTGTTCAGCGACTACAACCGGTCGAGCACGATCGCGAGCCCGTACTTCAAGCAACACGTCGCGCCGCAGATCCAGGCCGGGCTGAACGACACCAACCCGGTCACGCAGGTGACGATCTGGCGCACGCCGCAGTGGCCGGATATCGGCGACAACCTCGGCATCGCGCTCGAGCAGGTGTTCACCGGCACGCAGACGGACGTGCGCGGCACGCTCGACGACGCAGACCAGTACGCGAAGGACGCGCTCGAACATGGCGCTCGCAAATGACGGCGCCGACGGACGCGCGCTCGGCGTCCGTCCGGCCCCTGCCCCGCCTTCCGCACCGTCCGCCCGGCACGGCCGCGCACGCCGCGACCGCACGAGCCTGCCGTGGGTGTTCCTCGCGCCGACGCTCGCGCTGCTCGCGGTCCTGAGCCTCGTCCCGACGGTCGCCGCGATCAATCTCGCGCTGCGCAACCGCGTGCTGCGCTATCCGGACAGCGAATACGTCGGCCTGCGCAACTTCATCCGGCTCGCGTCCGACCGGCGCTTCCTGAACGCGATCGAAGTGTCGGTGCTGTGGGAAGTCGTCACGGTGGCCGGCGCGGTGCTGGTCGGGATCGCGCTGGCCGTGTTCCTGTTCGAGCGCGTGCACGGCCGCTGGCGCCGCCTCGCGTCGCTGGTGCTGATCATGCCGGTGCTGCTGCCGCGCGTGTCGGCCGCGTTCATCTGGAAGTTCATGTACGCGCCGCTCACCGGCATCCTGAGCTGGCTGCTCGGCACGATCGGGATCGAGAACACCGCGTTCCTCGCCGATCCGCATCTCGCGCTGTACGCGGTCGCGCTGGTCGACGTGTGGCAATGGGGGCTGTTCTTCGCGGTCGTGATCCTGAAGCTGCTGGAGACGCTGCCGCCCGAACCGCTCGAAGCCGCGCGGCTCGACTACGCGACGACATGGCAAGTGCATGCATACATCACGTTGCCGATGCTGAAGGCGCCGCTCGTGAGCCTCGTGTTCATCAAGATGGTCGAATCGCTGCGCTCGTTCGACCTGATCTACGTGATGACCAAGGGCGGCCCCGGCATCGCGACCGAAACGCTCGACCTGTACGCGTACCAGCAGGGCATCGGCCTCGCCGGCAAGGTGTCCTATGCGTCGGGCATGGCCGTGCTGATGATGGTCGCGACCACGCTCGTCTTCACGCTCATCTGGAAGAGGGTCAACAAATGGGACGACTGATGGCCCGCCGCGGCACCGCCGCGACCGTTTCGACCGCAACGACTGTCGCGATCGCCGGCGCGATCCTGCTCGTCGCCGCGTTCCCGTTGTTCTGGGCCGTGCTCAATTCGCTCAAGCACCTGCTCGACATCGTCACGCCCGTGCCGCGCTTCATCTTCACGCCGACGCTCGCGAACTACGAGCAGGTGCTGTCGAGCCCCGAGGTGCTGATCGGCCTCGGCAACAGCATCGCGATCGTCGGCGCGGCCGTGCTGATCGGCGCGGTGCTCGGCGTGCCGGCCGCGTATGCGATCGCGCGTTACCCGATACGCGGCAAGCGCGACATCCAGTTCTTCCTGCTGTCGCTGCGCTTCCTGCCGCCGGTCGCGGTCGCGTTGCCGCTGATCGCGATCTGGGTCGATCTCGGGCTGTACGACACGAAGCTGTCGATGATCGTCACGTACCTGCTCGTCACGCTGTCGACCATCACGTGGCTGTCGATCCCCGTGTTCCGCCGGCTGCCGCGCGAAATCGAGGAAGCCGCCGCGCTCGACGGCTACGGCCCGTACGCGGTGTTCTGGCACATCGCGCTGCCGGTGTGCGCGAGCACGCTGCTCGGCGGCATCGTGTTCAGCTTCGTGCTGGTGTGGAACGAACTGATGATCGCGCTCGCGCTGACGTCGTCGCGCAGCGCGACGCTGCCGGTGGTCGCATCCGCGTTCACGTCGCTCGGCCAGGAAGTGCCTTGGGGCGTGATCAACGCGTCGACGGTGCTGCTCGCGCTGCCGCCGCTCGTGTTCGTCGGCATGCTGAGCCGTCTGCTCAATTCGATCGTCAAGGGAAAATAAGGAGGATGTGTTGAAAGCACTCGTACTCGAACGCACGCGTGAACTCGCGCTGCGCGACATCGACCTGCCGCAGGCAGTCGGCCCTGGCGACGTCCGGATCAAGGTGCATACGGTCGGCGTGTGCGGCAGCGACGTGCATTACTACGTGCACGGCGGCATCGGCCCGTTTCGCGTCGACGCGCCGATGGTGCTCGGCCACGAGGCGTCCGGCACCGTCGTCGAGACCGGCGCCGGCGTCACGCACCTGCGCGTCGGCGACCGCGTGTGCATGGAGCCCGGCGTGCCGCGCCTCGATTCGCCCGCGACGCTGCGCGGGCTCTACAACCTCGATCCCGACGTGCGCTTCTGGGCGACGCCGCCCATCCACGGCTGCCTGACGCCGTACGTCGTGCATCCGGCCGCGTTCACGTACCGGCTGCCCGACAACGTCTCGTTCGCCGAAGGCGCGATCGTCGAGCCGCTGTCGATCGGCCTGCAGGCCGCGAAGAAGGCGGCGATGAAGCCGGGCGACCTCGCGGTCGTGATCGGCGCCGGCACGATCGGCGCGATGACGGCGCTTGCCGCGCTCGCCGGCGGCGCCGCGCGCGTGATCCTCGCCGACGTCGTGCCCGACAAGCTGGCGCTGTTCGCCGGCAACCGTGCCGTCACGACCGTCGACGTACGCACGCAGCCGCTCGCCGACGTGGTGGCCGAAGCCACCGACGGCTGGGGCGCGGACGTCGTGTTCGAGGCCAGCGGCAGCGCAAACGCGTATGCGGGCCTCGTCGACCTGATGTGCCCGGGCGGCTGCGCGGTGCTGATCGGGATGCCGGTCGCCCCGGTGCCGCTCGACGTGGTCGCGCTGCAGGCGAAGGAAGGCCGCATCGAATCGGTGTTCCGCTACGCGAACATCTTTCCGCGCGCGCTCGCGCTGATCGCGTCCGGCGCGATCGACGTGAAGCCGTTCATCTCGCGCACGTTCCCGTTTTCCGAAGGCGTGCGCGCGTTCGAGGAAGCGGCGAGCGGCCACCCGCGCGACGTCAAGATTCAGATCGAAATGGATTGAGCCATGGCCCAGATCACCTGCAAAGGTTTGTCGAAGCACTATGACGGCGGCCCCGCCGTGCTGCACCCGCTCGACCTCGAGATCGCCGACGGCGAATTCATCGTGCTGCTCGGCCCGTCCGGCTGCGGCAAGTCGACGATGCTGCGGATGATCGCGGGCCTCGAGGCGATCACCGGCGGCGAGCTCGTGATCGGCGACGCGGTCGTCAACGACCTGCCGTCGCGCGAGCGCAATGTCGCGATGGTGTTCCAGAACTACGCGCTGTACCCGCACATGACGGTGTACGACAACATCGCGTTCGGCCTGCGGCGCCTGAAGGTGCCGGCCGACGAGATCGACCGCCGCGTGCGCGACGTCGCGCGCATCCTGAGCCTCGACGCGCTGCTCGACCGCCGCCCGCGCGCGATGTCGGGCGGCCAGCAGCAGCGTGCGGCGATCGCGCGCGCGATGATCAAGACGCCGGCCGTGTTCCTGTTCGACGAGCCGTTGTCGAACCTCGACGCGAAGCTGCGCACGCAGTTGCGCGGCGACATCAAGCGGCTGCATCGGCGGCTGAAGACGACCACGCTGTACGTCACGCACGACCAGCTGGAGGCGATGACGCTGGCCGATCGCGTCGTGCTGATGCGCGGCGGCCACATCGAGCAGATCGGCACGCCGGCCGAGCTGTACGGGCAGCCGCACACGATGTTCGCCGCCGGCTTCGTCGGCACCCCGGCGATGAACTTCGCGGCGGGCACGATCGAGCGCCTCGGCGCGAACGTGCTGCTCGACTGCAACGGCGCGCGCTGGCCGCTCGCGTCGCCGCGCTTCGCCCCGCTGCACGACGGCCAGCAGGTGAAGGCCGCGATCCGCCCGAACCACCTGCGGCTCGTCACCGAACCGGATCCGACCCCGGGCACGCTCGCGCTGACCGGCACGGTCGAGCTCGTCGAGCTGCTCGGCGCCGAGGCGCTCGTCACGCTGGACTGGCACGGCCAGCCGTGCGCGGCCCTCGTGCCGGCCCCGATGGCCCCGGCGCCGGGGGCCGTGGTAGCGTTCCGCTTCGACGAAGAAGCCCTGCATCTGTTCGACGCCGGCACCGAGCGCAACGTCACGCTGCCGGACGCGAACCCGATCGCGCACGCAGCGCCGCCGGCGGCCGCGACGCGCACCACGCCGCCCGCCGCGACGGGCTGGTCGATGTCCCGTCCGTAGCACGCCGGCACGCCCCCGACGGAGCACACGATGAACCCGGATCTCGAGATCGTTCCTACCCACCGCGACGAATCGTTCCGCGCGTGGGTCCACGACTATCCGCACTCAGTCGCGAAGTGGCACTTTCATCCCGAGTACGAGATTCATCTGATCCAGTCGTCGCACGGCAAGATGTTCGTCGGCGATCACATCGGCGATTTCGGCCCCGGCAACCTGATCGTCACCGGGCCGAACCTGCCGCACAACTGGGTCAGCGAACTCCCCGACGGCGAACGCGTGTCGTCGCGCGACGTCGTGCTGCAGTTCTCGCGCGACGCGATCGAGAAGATGGTCGGCGCGTTCAGCGAGCTGCAGCCGGTGATCGAGCTGATCGACGACGCGGCGCGCGGCGTGCAGTTTCCCGACCGCGTCGGCCGCGACGTCGCGCCGCTGATGCTCGAACTCGCGAATGCGCA
Source organism: Burkholderia sp. AU6039 (assembly GCF_002223365.1). Classification (NCBI taxonomy): domain Bacteria; kingdom Pseudomonadati; phylum Pseudomonadota; class Betaproteobacteria; order Burkholderiales; family Burkholderiaceae; genus Burkholderia; species Burkholderia sp. AU6039. The sequence goes on along the minus strand of NZ_NKFK01000005.1, from coordinate 72,012 downwards.
CGGCTGCCGGCGCGTCGAGATCCTGATGTCGCTGTTCGACCGGCTGTCGTCGTGCCGCGAACGGCGCGTGCTCGCCGGCCCCGGCTACCGCAGCGACGCGCAGCACTACATGTCGTCGACCATCAACCAGGTACTGTCGTACCTGCAGCAGAACCTGCCCGGCATGCTGCGCGAGACCGACGTCGCCGCGTTCGCCGGGATGAGCGTCAGCACCTTCACGCGGTTTTTCCGCCGCCATACCGGCTCGTCGTTCGTGCGCTACCTGAACCGGCTGCGCATCAACGAGGCCTGCGAGCTGCTGATGTTTTCCGACCTGACGGTGACCGACATCTGCTACCGGGTTGGCTTCAACAACCTGTCGAATTTCAACCGTCAGTTTCTCGCGATGAAGCAGGTGCCGCCGTCGAGGTTCCGCGCGCTGCACCGGCTCAACGAACCGCACGGCCGCGACGACGCGCCGCCCCCGCGACGCACGCCGCCGCGCGCCCCAGACAGGATGCTTCACACGTGACATTTCTCGGCATCGATCTCGGCACGTCCGAGGTCAAGGTACTCCTCACCGATTCCCGTTCGGCCCCGCTCGCGACCGGCTCGGCCGCGCTGTCGATCAGCCGCCCGCATCCGCACTGGTCGGAACAGAGCCCGCAGGCGTGGTGGCACGCGATGCTCGATGCGATCGCGGCGGTGCGCGCCGCACACCCGGCCGGCTTCGCCGCGCTGCGCGGCATCTCGCTCTCGGGGCAGATGCACGGCGCGACGCTGATCGATCGCGCGGACCAGGTGCTGCGCCCCGCGATCCTGTGGAACGACACGCGCGCCGGCACCGAGTGCGTCGAACTCGAGGCGCTGGTGCCGGAATCGCGCGCGATCACCGGCAACATGGCGATGCCCGGCTTCACCGCGCCGAAGCTGCTGTGGCTCGCGAAATACGAGCCCGCCGTGTTCCGCGCGGTGCACAAGGTGCTGCTGCCGAAGGACTACCTGATCTGGCGCCTGTCCGGCGAATTCGTGTCCGACATGTCGGATGCATCAGGCACGCTGTGGCTCGACTGCGCGCGCCGCGACTGGTCCGACCGGATGCTCGCCGCGACCGAGCTGACGCGCGCGCAGATGCCGCGCCTCGTCGAAGGCAACGCGCCCGCCGCGCAGCTGCGCGACACGCTGCGGCGCGAATGGGGCATCGCGGGGCCCGTGACGATCGCCGGCGGCGCCGGCGACAACGCGGCGTCGGCCATCGGCATGGGCGTGACGGGTGCCGGCAGCGGCTTCCTGTCGCTCGGCACGTCGGGCGTGCTGTTCGCCGGCAACGACCGCTTCGCGCCGAACCCGGATGCGGCCGTGCACGCGTTCTGCCACTGCGTCGAAGGGCGCTGGCACCAGATGAGCGTGATCCTGTCGGCCGCCGCGAGCCTCGACTGGCTCGCGCGCGCGCACGCCACCACCGCCGGCGTGCTCGCCGCGCGCGCCGAACGTGCAGAGCCGGCGCGTGCGCCGCTGTTCCTGCCGTATCTCGGTGGCGAGCGCACGCCGCACAACGACGCACACGCACGCGGCGTGTTCTTCGGGCTGTCCAACGAGCACGATGCATACGACCTCGCGTACGCGGTGATGGAAGGCGTCGCGTTCGCGATGGCCGACGGCTACGACGCGCTGCGTGCGGCCGGCACGACGCTCGACGCGGTGTCGTTCATCGGCGGCGGGTCGAAGAGTGCGTTCTGGGCGCGGCTGTGCGCGAATGCGACCGGGCTCGGGATGCAACGCCACGCGGACGGCGCGGTCGGTGCGGCACTCGGCGCGGCGCGGCTGGCGCGCCTGGCCGCGACCGATGACACGCTCGCGGAAGTCTGCGTCGCGCCGCCCGTCACGGAGACGGTCGCGCCCGATGCCGCCATTGTCGATCTGCTGGCGGGGCGGCTGGCGCGGTATCGGCGGCTGTATCACGCGCTGCGCGAGGAGTTCAAATCCGTCAACTGATCGGAAGCACCGTCATGCATACGCACGTGTCCGAGTTTGACCAGCCCTTGGGATCGTCACTATTCTGATCGCAACAAGTACAACAGAGAGGGACAGTAGATAAGCAGCGTCCGCAATGAGCTTGGAAGCACCAGTGTGTCTCCATCGTTGCGCTGCGTGCGCTCGGATTTAGTCTTGCGCAGGTTACGCACGTGCTCAATGGAGACGCGCGCAGTCCGAACGGAGCCCCACTTCTAGCTCGTCGCATTAGCCTGCATTGAACACTGGCTGCAGACGTGTCCCGTCCGGCGCCCTCATAAAACGTCGCCCTCACTAGAGTTTGCGCCCAAAATGCAAAGAATCCGCAGGACCGAACACACGCTGCGCGCCACACCGGCACGCTAAAGACATGAGAGACAACACCTCTGTGATTTCGAGTATCATCTTCGAGGAGTAGGGTAAAAGTAAAAGATCATTTGTGAGGGAAAGACCTTGGCGGTCTATGTAGACAACGCTCGGATAGTCTGGCGCGGCCGCCAATGGTGCCATTTGGTTGCCGATTCGCTTGACGAACTGCACGGATTCGCGAAGTCTCTGGGATTGAAGCGGGGCTGGTTCCAGGCTCAAGCGTCGTTACCGCATTACGACGTCACTGTCGAAGTTCGCGACGTAGCATTGAGTCGGGGCGCGATGCGGGCCGACCGACGCACACTCGTCATGCGTGGCCGCCAATTGAAACTCGAACTCCAAGAATCGCTCGCAAGACCGGAATCTCAGCTTCGACTGTTTGACTGAGCTTCGGGTTTTTGCGTCGCCTATAACTTTCACGGTTCCGCCGGCGACAGACCACGCTTGGCGCGCCGTTCTTGTTATGTATCTGACCGCAGAAACAATTGACGACCTGCTCCGCAAAGTCTACGGTCGCCTGCTGCGAAAGCGCGGCTCGGGCGAGATCAATCCGACAAAAGGTCCAGCGACCGAGATTAATGGCGCGCTACTCCTTCTAAAAAATCCCAGAGCCCGACTTAGCCAAAGCGAGCGGAAAAATACTCTATTCAGCTGCTTAGGCGAATTCCTCTGGTATCTCGCCGGTAGCGATAAGCTAGATTTCATCCAATACTACATTAGTCGGTACAAGGATTTTTCCGATGATGGGAAGACCGTCTTCGGAGCCTATGGCCCACGCCTGTTCGGTCCGACCAGCGGCACCGACCAAGTACAGAACGTCATACGGACACTCCGCGCAAGTGAACCTTCGCGCCGGGCGGTCATCCAGCTCTTCCACGGCGACGACCTCGCCGCGAACCTCGTGAGTCGACGCGAAGACCTACCCTGCACGTGCACACTGCAATTCACAATCCGCAACCATCAGCTGCACGCGATGGTCATGATGCGTTCGAACGATGCATTCATGGGATTACCGCACGATATTTTCGCGTTCACCATGTTGCAGGAGCTCATCGCCCGGTCGTTGGGAGTCGAAATTGGCCAGTACAAACACGCAGTGGGTAGTCTCCACCTTTACGCCAACAACACTCAAGCAGTCCACGACTATCTTGCCGAGGGTTTTCAAGAAAGTATTTCGATGCCTCCAATGCCGACAGGTGACCCATGGTCTGCAGTCGCGAAACTGCTGAAGGCAGAGCGCATCATCCGGCGAGGAAAGCAGGCAACATTGGGTGACCTCGCTCCCTATTGGGCGGACCTTGTGAGGCTTTTGCAGGTATTTCGCTACTCTCGCACCGGTGCACGTCAGGCACAGCGGGACAAGGTCGACGGCATCAAGGAGCAAATGACTACGGGCGTCTATGACGTTCACATCCTAAAGCGCCAACTCCGCGCTCCGGCGACAGTACCTACGATAGAGCAACTGCTGTTCGACACCACAGAGCTCGATGCCCAACAACCGACACGCGGCGACTCAAATCTGCGGTAAGCAAGCACAAGCATCCAGACCAAGGACCGTTAAATATGAAAAACCCTCTGCGCTCAAATCCAGTACTCGCGACAGAACTGGACAGAAAGCTCAAAGCCTATCGCCTCAATGGCGCCCCCCTTCTAGGCCTTCCCTCAGCCGATGAGCGCGCCGCCTTGGTTGCGCAGATGGTAGATAGCGTCGCCCGAATTAACTACGTGAAGGTCATTACGACACGCCCCATCTCGCCGAGGCGTATTGACCCTAAAGATGCAGAAATGTTCGACCCCCTGCGAGCGGCCATCTATTACATGCGCAACAACAACGAAGATGAGGCATTTTGGTTAGTTTTCCTTTTCGTTCTCTGCGGCAAGCATCTCAAGAAAGGATACGGCCTGTTGCGAATGATATATGGTGCGTATAACGACAAATTCGTCTGGACTTGGAAAAAATTCACCAGCAATCCGAATCAATTCTCGATATGGTTTCATCAACATATCGATGCTATCGAAAAGCAAAAGGCCGATTTTCCTTTTGGCAATCACCGCAAATTTGAAAGTCGGAGGAAGCTCGATATCGTACTCGAGAGCTATGCCGCATGGATTGGTGCGCATGGGTCACACCGAGCGTTCATGGCCGCCGCGACGGCCAAGGCGGGAAACGATCCCAAGATTCTGTTCGACCATCTTTACAAAAGCATGAACGCTGTCAAGCAATTCGGCCGAACAGGCAAGTTTGACTATCTCACAATGATTGGGAAAATTGGGCTACTGGACATCACGCCACCCTCTGCGTACATGGTAGACGCTACGGGGCCTGAGACAGGTGCCCGTCTACTATTCAGCGGATCGATTGAAGACAAGACCTTTTCGAAAAGGACGCTTGATCAGCTCTCAATCGACCTCGAGAAGACCTTGGGGGTGGGTATGCAAGTCATCGAGGATGCACTCTGCAACTGGCAAAAAAACCCTATCAAATACGAACCGTTCCGCGGTTAATCTTGGTTCCACTTATATCGGTTTTTCAATTTGTTATAGTTTTTTTGACTGACCAGACCACGGAACTGCATTTGTCCAACGACGATGCCATACGATACCCCGGCTTCGCGAGCAAGCCTCATGATGCCCTTGAGTGACTTCGAAGCCGCGGGTAAGCGTGCCTGAAGATGGGGCGGAATAAGCTGCTCCGTCGCGAACTTGTTTGCCTCATCCTCTTGGGGGGACATGGGTCCATCTGACGTTTCGAGAATCAGCAAATCAGCATCCCAATGCAGGACTAAGTGCCCCGCTTCGTGGAAAAAAGAAAACCAAAATTGGTCATCGCTCAAATAGCGAACAGATAGAAGCAACACCGCCTTATCCGGGTGGCCAAAGAACGTGGCGCCACTCGCGCGGCATCCCTTTGGGGCTTTCACGATGACGACCGCTACGCCAGCTTCGGCACACAGTTGCTGAAGCTTCGGCATAAACTCCGACGGGTGAGGTATGTCCGTCAATGCCCGAATCTTTGGGAGCTGCTCCTCAAACAGAGCGGGATTCCACTTCCCGCACTTAATCTTCTCTGCCTCCAACTCACCCCGCCGGAGCCATGCCGTAGTTGCTACGGCATCCTCTGCGAACGTGTTGCTTGTACGAAAGGCAGCCGCACCCTTCACATCGGAATACGTCCGACGCCACGCGTCCAAGTTCGGCACATCGAAGAATGCAAGACACCGACGGAGTTTCTCTCGCTTGTCCTTAGTCGGTTCGAGCCAGCCGAGTTCTTGCATCTGCTTCAGCGGAAGGCTTTTGAGCCATGCCTGATACTCATCGTTGTCTGGGTCAACCCCATCGGTCAGTTCGGCGAGTTGCTCCCGATATTGTTCCTCACGGCGCAACCAGAAGCTGGCAGAGGCACCAAGCTCAGCCTCAAGACGTGCGGCAATGGGCGCAGTGAGAGCACGCTTACCCTGCAGAAGATTATCGAAGTCATCTTCAGACATATCGAATGAGTTCGCCAAATGCGTCGAGGCGATACCCCGCGACTTCATCAAATCGCTGATGGTCCTACCAGGCGGAATCGCCCACATGGGCGCGAATTCGGCTTCAGCTCTCATTGGCACGCTCGATAGATAAGATTTTCACGCGCGTCACCTGCGCCCAGTCCAGCGCTCCCGGCTCGCCAGGAGGTGGGCGATTGTTGGCCACTGCGACCATACGGTACCCGCCATCGATGGGGATGACAATCCGGTCATGCGCCGTCTCGTCGAACTTGGCAAAGCCCCATTCGACAAATTTGAGCGGAGAATCCGCTGCGCGCAAGTCCGCCAGTCGGTTATGAATCGCCGACCCACCGACCTCCCCGTACTTCCGCTTTGCCGAAACAGGGCTCTCGCACACTGTTCGGAGCTTCTCGTCTTGAAACGCCAGTTTTATAGGCATCGTATGAACTATGCCGGCGGCCGAGAAGCTGGCCAGCCTACGGAACGCTCACATGGAGGTGCCGTCGTCTTTATGGATTGCGTGAGCCTCTACGGGGCTGCAAGCCATTGGCCCGAACCCCTGATGCACGCTTCAAGCATGAGATTTTATCAACAAATAGGCAGACAACAGGCTTTCGCTAAGCAGGCTAGGAGCGACGCGAAGTCAAGCCCTACTCTTCGATGAAATTTTATCGATAACATTAAGCGCTCGACAGATCCTTCCCTGGCTTCCGGTCGGCCGTCGTCACGATGCCCGGTTCCTTCAACGCAGCCGGCCAAAACCTGCAGGAACTCACTTGACCCGGCCCTTGGGATCGCCTTTATGCTCGTCGTCACGAATCGACGACCCGGAGGTGACCCATGAGCGATGCCACGCGCGGCCTGAGCGCATCGGAAGCCGCGATGCGGCTCGGCGTATCGGTCAAGGCGCTGCGGCTGTACGAGCGGCAAGGACTGGTCACGCCCGGGCGAACGGCAGCCGGATACCGCGCCTACGGCCCGGACGATCTCGCGCGTGCGGCCGAAGTCGCGGCTCTTCGCGCGCTCGGCTTGAGCCTGGCCCAGGTCGCGAACGTGCTGGGCGGCGACGCCCGCAGCCTGAGCGATGCCCTGGCGACGCATGAAGCGGCGCTCGGGCGCGGCATTCAGGATCTGGTCGGCAAGGTCGACAAGGTTCGCGCGATCCGCGCCGATCTTGCCCGCGGCCGCATGCCCGACGACGGCGAACTGACGCGCCTGCTCGCGCCGGCCGCCACCGGGGTGGCGTTCAGCCTCCCTTGGCCGTGGGACGGCGAATGGTTCGAATTTCGCGATATCCGTCCGCTGAACTACATCATCGGTTCGCTCGGCAGCGGCAAGACCCGTCTCGCGCATCGGCTGGCCGATGCATTGCCCGGCGCCGCGTTCATCGGGCTGGACCGGCTGGAAGACGGCGGCGCGGCTGCCTTCGCCGCGTTACGGGCCGATCCGGCGCTGAAGGCGCGCGTCGAACGCACGTCGGCATGGCTCGCGGACGAAGGCGCCACGGCGTCTGCGGCGCTGACCGTGCTGCTCGCCGGCCTCGAGGCGGACGGCGCCGGCGCTTTCGTCGTGGACATGATCGAACAGGATCTCGACCAGCCGACGCAGGCGGCGCTGATTGCGTGCCTTCGCCAGCGTGCCAGAGCCGGGGGCTTGCGGCCGCTGTTCATGCTGACCCGCTCGTCGGCGATCCTGGACCTGTCGGCCGTCGGCCCCGACGAAGCGATCATTCTGTGTCCCGCGAACCATAGCCCGCCGGCCCGCGTCGCGCCGTACCCCGGCGCGCCGGGCTATGAAGCCGTGGCCACCTGTCTTGCGTCGCCGGCCACCCGTGCGCGGGTCGCGCGGCGGCCGGAGGCGGGGTAGCGGTATCGCTGCGGATTGACATCACGGTCGACGATGGCCGGCGTGTGCGGCCCGGGCTGCTGGTGCGGTAGGGCGCAGGAGTATCGGCAACGGTGTGCGCAGAAAATAAGCGACTTGCGTCCAATCGCGACACTGGTGCCCGGGCGGAGGCGCGCGTCGGAGTTCGCGCAATTGGTCCACTGCGGCGCCAAAGTAGGGGCATTTCGTATCGCCCGGTTGACTGCAGCCGACCCGAAGCGGACATACGCTTTCAGATTCCACGGTGACTGTTCACCGGCGTTGAGCGGACTTCACCATGCTCAGCGGGTGTGGTGCACGAAAGCGCGATCGCTTCATGGTTTCAAACAGGGCGAGGAGATATGCCTGCATCGCTTTCTTACATCCCAAGAAATCCAGGCGGTTCAGTCGATTAAACCAACTAAGATCGATGCCATGCCGGAAAACATGGGGCAGCAATCAAAGCCGCCCGCTCGAAAACTACCTAAGCCATAAAAAGAGCACCGTCTCCGGTGCTCTTGGTCAGGTTAATAGTGGTAGCGGCATTGCATCACGTGGATCACACCCGCTTGAACCAAGTACACCAAGCGGTCGCCTTTGGTGATCCGGCGAGACCAGAAGCCAGTGAGACTTCCTTTTAGGGGCTCGGGTTTGCCGGTCCCTCGAAACGGATCGCGCGAGATTTCTTCGAGCAAACCATTAATCTCGCGGACGATTGCCATGTCGGTTTTTTGCCAGAACAGGTAGTCATCCCATGCATGGTCAGACCACGCAACCTTAACTCCGCTTACGGCCTCGGCTTTGTTCCGGGCCTTCTTTTTCTGCTGGTTCATTAATCAAACCTCGAATGGAGGTCTTGCCAGCATTGAATTGGGCGATGGACTCGCTGAGCCGTTTCGCATTGGCAGGAGACTCAAGCAACCGCAAGGTCTCCTGCATGCTGTTGAAGTCGTCAAGCGACATCAGTACCACATGCTCTCCGCGCTGCCGAGTGATCACAGCAGGCTCGTGATCCCGGCAAACGTCGTCCATCGCCTGCTTCAGGCCGGCTCGCGCCTCGCTGAAAGTCAGGATGTTCATCAAGAGCTCCAAGGGATCCTGTCCGATCCCGGCAAATATTCATCAGTTAGATAGATAGGTAAATTAGCGCCAGAAGTATCAGTATCGAGGTCAGTAGTCGTTTAGCTGTGACAGTATCAGTTCAATTTTCAGTGAGCGGCGTCAGGATCAGTTTCAGGTATTAGATCATTGTCAGGCCGGAGGCTCGTAACAGCGGACACTCTCCGGACAGGGAGAGATGCTGTGTCTGCTGCACAGTACAACAGGAATCATTGTACCACATTCTGTACATTCATCAATGCCCGCGTGTCCCTAGACTGGGGCACGCGCTCTGGCTTCTAACACCCCGCCAAACGCTCTGAGGAGCACTCCGGCACCCCACGGGCGCGTGATCCGCCACACGCGGTTCACGCGCGCATGAGCCGATACAGGCGCCGCACCAGCGTCAACGCCTGCTGCGCCGACGTCAGGTTCGTGAAGCCGAGCAGCATGCCCGACGGCATCCGGCCGCCCGGGCTCCAGTCGTTCAGCGGCTGGACGGAAAAGCCCTGCAGGTCGGCCATGCGTGCGACGGCGCGATCGTCGACCGCCGTGCGCCAATAGGCCACCACATGCAGGCCGCCCGCGAGGGGCGGAATGTGCAGCGTATCGCCGAAGACCTTAACCAGCGCATCGATCAGCCACGCACGGCGGGACGCATATAGCGCCCGCATTTTCTTCAGATGACGCGCAAAGTGCCCTTGCTCCATGAAATCGGCGACGACCGATTGCATCAGCATCTGGCCGCTGCCGCCGAGCCAGCCGGCGGTGTCGCGAAAGGCGGCGACCTGCTCGTCGGGAACGACGAGATACCCCAGCCGCAAGCCCGGATACAGCACCTTGCTGAACGATCCGGTGTAAAGCACGCGCTCGTGGCGATCCAGGCTCTTGAGCGCGGGCAGCGGGCGACCGTGGTAGCGGAACTCGCTGTCGTAATCGTCCTCGACGATCCAGGCCCGCTGCTGGCGGGCCCAGTCGAGCAAGGCCAGACGCCTCGGCAGCGACAGCGCGACACCGAGCGGGCTTTGATGGGTCGGCGTCACCACGGCAAAACGCGCATCGGCCGCCCGCCGCAGCCCCACTTCCACGCACAGGCCATCGTCGTCGACCGGCACGGACACGAGCCGCATCCCCGCATGCTCGAGCACGCGGCGTGCGTGGATATACCCGGGATCCTCGAACCAGCCGGCGTCGCCGGGACGCAGCAAGGTCCGGCAGATCAGGTCCAGCGCACCGCGATACCCCGCGGTGATGAAAATCTGCCCGGCCGAACAGTCGATGCCGCGCGACACGCCGAGGTACGCGGACAGCGCACGCCTGAGCCCGTCATGCCCTTGCGGCGGCGCATAGTCCAGCGACGGGGTCGCCATCGCCCGCACATGACGGCCGGTGAGCCGTATCCACGGCATGCGCGGAAACGCATCGAGCGCGGGAATGCCGATCTGGAACGGCTTCGGCCCGCTCGCCGCCGAATCGCCGCGCGGCGGTTCGTCCAGCCGGGGCGGCGCGGCGCGCGGCTGCCGGCCATCGGGCAACTGGGGCGACACGACGGTGCCGGCCGGCCCGCGTGCGACCAGGTACCCTTCGCCGATGAGGATCTGATAGGCCGCTTCGACGGTGCCGCGTGCCAGATTGAGTTCGCTGGCCAGGCTCCGTACCGACGGCACGCGCTTGCCCGGCGCCAGCTTGCCCGTCTCGATCGCCTCGCGGAAGCGCCGAACCAGTTGCCGATAGACCGGCATGTCGAGATGACGGTCCGGCATCAGATCGTCGAATTTCATGTCCCAGTCAAATAGTCACTTTTTGGACCTTCAGGATACGCCATCCGATTCGTACAGTAACGACGTTACCGTGGAGCAATCGTGATGCCAGAGATCCATTTGAAACGCGCCGTGACGGACGCGGATTACCGGTCGACGTTCGACGTGATGCGTGAACTACGCCCGCACCTGACCGATGTCGATGCGTTCGTGCGGCAGATGCACCGCCAGGCCGAACAAGGCTATGTGCTGCTGACCGCACGGCACGGCAGCCCGGACGGCGCGGTCGTCGCGCTGGCGGGATACCGTCACCTCGAAAACACGCTGTACGGGCGCTTCGTCTATGTCGACGACCTGGTCGCGACCGAACACGCGCGCAGTCAACGGCTGGGCGAGCGGCTGCTCGACGCGGTGCGCGACGACGCGCGGCAACACGGCTGCCGGCACCTGGTACTCGATACCGGGCTCTCCAACGCGCTCGCGCAGCGTTTCTATTTCCGCCAGGGGCTGCTGTCCCGCGGCGTGCATTTCAGTCAGTCACTACGGGCGCTCTGATGAACAACCTTCTTTTTGTCGATGCCAGTCCGCATGGCAGTCATTCGCTGGGCGCACGCATTGCGCACGAAGCCATCGCGCAATGGCGGGAGGCCCGCCCCGATGCGCGGGTCGTGTCGCGCAGCCTCGGTCAACCCGGCTTGCCTTCGCTATCGGCCGACTATGCGCATGCGGTGGTCGCGAGGCAGCCGGATTCCGATCCCGCACTGGCGTACTCCGAACAACTGATCGCGGAAGTGGAAGCCAGCGACGGCGTGTTGATCAGCACACCGATGCATAACTTCACGGTACCTGCCGCGCTGAAGCTGTGGATCGATTTCGTGCTGCGTATCGGCCGCACGTTCACGGCCACGCCGGAAGGCAAGTTCGGCCTGCTCGCCGATCGCCCCGTGCTCGTGCTGGTACGCTCGGGCGGCATCTGCACCGGCGCAGCGGCACGGCAGCCCGATTTCCTGACCCCGTACCTGAAGCAGGTGCTGGCCGTCATCGGCCTGTCGACGGTCGATTTCATCTATCTCGAAGGCATTGCGCCGAGCGACGCCGCCATCGATGCGGTACGCGCCCAGTTGGCCACATCGACCCTGCTGGCGCGACGCGCGACGGAAACGGAAACGGCATGAATGCGCCACGCCCCGGTACGCATGCGTGACCCGATGCGTACCGGGGGCAGCGAATATCGGGCATCCCGGGCCGCGCACGTCGCCGTCAGGATGCCAGCCGTCCCATCCGGCGCGCCATCGCCGGGCTCACCGCATGCACCGGATCGAACCCGAAGAAGTCGAGTACGTGGCGCGCGACGTCGTCGCGATCGTTGTCCGCGCAGATCATGTGATAGCTGTTCTCGAGCACGATCCCGCGCGCATCGGGCATTGTCTCGAGCAGGAAATCGGCCGAGCGCAGGCTCGTCAGTTCGTCCTCGCGCGCATGCAGCACGAGCGTCGGGCTCGGCGTGCCGGCCGCGGCCTCGAGCGCCCAGTCGCGCATCCGGTCGACCTGCCGCACGCATGCGAGCGGCACCCACGCGTAGTGGAAACTGTCCTCGCGCTCGAACTTCTTCTTCACGATCGCGCGGATCGTCGCGTTCTTGATGCCGAACGGCTCGCCTTCTTCCACACGCATCCGCTCCGCCACACCCGGCACGCGGTACAGCACGTGCCGCAGCGCGCGGTACCACGGCGTCGACCAGCCGTCGATGAACACCGGCGTGGCCAGCAACGCGAGCCGGCCGCGCGCATGCTGCACGCGATGGCACAGCAGCAGCGCGACCAGCGCGCCCATGCACATGCCCGCGACATGCAGCGTGTCGTACTCGTTTTCCAGCGCACGATACTGTTCGGTCACCGCGTCGAGCCACGTCTCCGCGCGCACGCCGACCAGATCCTCGGGGCGCGTGCCGTGCCCCGGCAGCGTGATCATGTGCGTGTCGGCGCCCGCGCGCCGCATCGCCTTGTGCAACGAACCGAGATCGTATTGCGTGCCGCCGAGCCCGTGGATCAGCAGGACGCCCGTGCGGCCCGTCATGACGTGCGTCCGCTCATTCGTCCGCCGCCGGCCACACGCGCTCGAGTTGCCAGACCCCCGCCACCACCGTCACGTCGACATTCGAATCGAGCAGCGGCGCGCCGTGATCGGTGATCGTCTGCGTGCCGCCGTCACGCTGCACGATGCGCAGCGACAGCGACGCGCGATCCTCGCCCGCGATCTCCGCATCCCAGTAGTCGCGCAGCGCATCGCGGTCGCCCGGCTGCACGCGTTCGAGCACGAGCGGCACGCTCGCGATCTGCGATGCATCCACGCCGACGCCGAACACGCGTTCGACGTCGCCGCTCCACTCGATCCGCCCCGATTCCGGGTCGAGCACGTACGCGATCTGGCCGGCGCTCGCGAGCGCGAGCTCCATGTTGTTCTGCAGGACGGCCGCATGTTCGTGCACGCGTTCGCGCGTCGTCTTCAGCGTGCTCGCCGTCAGCACCAGCAGCGACGCGACCGCCAGATAAAGCTGCGCCTCGAGCAGCGCACTGCCGTAATGCTCGTGAAACGACGCGAACGGGCCGTCGCCCTGCGCGGTCTGCTCGATCACGATCAGCGCGAGCACCAGCACCGACGACGAGCCCGCGCGGCCGCCGAGCAGCAGCGTCACCGCGACGGTGAGGAACAACGGGATATACGTCAGCGCGAAGCCCGCGCCGGTGCCGAATTTCCGCGACGTGTCGCCGTCGAAGATCACGAGCGCGACGCCCACGACCAGCACGAACGAGACCATGCCGAGCACGAGGTCGAAGCGCTCGTGATCGCCCGAGCGGTGCGCGCGAAAGCGCGACCATGACGCGAGCACCGGCGTGACCAGCAGCACGCCGACGAAATCGGACGCGGCCCACACGGACCACACGTCGAAGAACGGCGCGCCCTTGACCACCGTGTACCAGGCCGCGCCGCCGATCGCGCCGACCACGCCCGCGATCAGGCCGGCGAGGATCACCGAGCGCAGGAAATACAGCCCTTCGAGCGAGAAGCGCACGCGCTGGACGAGCCACACCGCGAGCGCGGCCGCGCCGACCTCGTCGACCGTGAACAGCACCGCGTTGACCAGGCTGGCCTGTTCGATGGAGCTCAGCGCGAGTTGCCCGACCAGGAACGCGCCGGCCAGCATCAGCCATTCGCGCATCGGCCGCAGCATGAACGCGCCGACCGTCACGCCGGCCGGCAGCCAGATGTAGCCCGTCAGCCGGACGGGGCCGTTGAACTGGTGCGAGATGTAGCCGGTCGCGAGATACAGCGTCGCCCAGAGCAGCGCGGCGACGAGGCCCGGCCGCGATCGTTTGGTGTCCATCGAGAATCCCTGTGTGCTGCGCCCGCGGTCGGCAGGCGCGCGATGTGCGAATGATATGCGGACGGGGCGGGCCGGGGAATACCGGGGCCGGAACCGCGTGAGGGGCGCCGGGGCGCCCGCGCGCTGGCGGTTGTGACCGGGAAGTTATCGCAAAAGTTCGGTGTGTGCCGGGTTCGGCTGGGACACGTCAGAACGTCGTCTTGGCCGGACGGCCAAAATCGTCAATGTCCGCATGCAGCAGTGGCAAACCTCGGACGGCGCAAAAACCGAATACGAAGTGACGAATGTCCTCGAACATCGCCCGGCCGGCCTGCAGATTCAGCTGCCGGGGCTTTGACGCCCTTCCACCTCAATCCACTCGCCGCCACACCGAGATCGGTATGTCGCCGTTGGCACGCGGCGGCACGCGGTAGCTCAGCTCGCCGTCCTTCAATTGATAGCTTCGCGTCTGCGTTTGCCCGATCCAGTTCGGGTACGACGAATTGACGATGTGAAACGCGAGCTTGTGTTTCGCGGGATCGACGGTCAGCGTGCCGTAGTGGGTGCTCGAGCCGAGCACGGCGTCACGGAATTCGTCCGGCGTGCCGGTCGCCTTGTCGTTCGACGCGAAGCGCGGGCGCTCCGACTTGAAGATCTGCAGCGAGTAGTTTCCGTGCACGTCGATCAGCAGCAGCCCCTTCGGATCGGCGCCATAGTCGCGGCCAACCGTGCCGTCGGGATGCTGTACGTCCGCCGCGACCAGCGTCCATGTCCCCGCGAGCGACGGCGCGGCCGATGCGTCGCCGGGAATCATCGATGCGGCCAGCAGCATGCCGGGAAAGCCTTGGCGGAATATCGAGCGGATGTTCATTCACTGTCCTCGTGAGAAAGAAGGGAAGCAACCTCACGGGGCATCCGCAGCCGCGTACGGCGTGCATCCCCGTGAACCGGAACGACCGGTTCACTTGATGGTAGCGACGGGAATATGCAATAAATACGATAATTCGAAATCGATTTATAAGAAAAACCGAATCATGACGCTCCCGAATCTCGACATGGATGCGCTGCGCACGCTGATCGCCGCGGATCGGCTCGGCAGCCTCAACCGCGCCGCCGACCGGATCGGCCGCTCGCAGTCGGCGGTCAGCCAGCAGATGCGCAAGCTCGAAACGCAGATCGGCCAGCCGCTGTTTCGCCGCCAGGGGCGCGGCCTCGTGCCGACCGAGGCCGGCGAACTGATGCTGTCCTATGCGCGCCGCATTCTCGAACTGAACGACGAGGCGGTCGGCGCGATCCGCGGCGCGGCGATCGAGGGGGCCGTGCGCTTCGGGCTGCCCGGCGACTTCGCCGAATCGTGGCTGCCCGTCGCGCTCGGCCAGTTCAAGCGCACGCATCCGGGCGTGCGCGTCGACATCGTCGTCGACGGCAACGGTGCGTTGCTCGACCGGCTCGATGGCGGCGAACTTGACATCGTGCTCGCGATGGGCCGCGGGCATCGGGCCGACGCCGAACATCTGGTCACGCTGCCGATGGCGTGGATCGGGCCGCAAGGCATCGACGTGCGTCCGCGCGCCGGCGTGCCGCTGGATCTTGCGCTGTACAAGCCTCCGTGCCTGTTTCGCAAGGCCGGCACCGATGCGCTCGACAAGGCCGGGATCCCGTGGCGGCTCGCTTACACGACCGGCAGCCTGCAAAGCCTGTGGGCAGGTGTTGCGGGCGGACTCGGCATTACGGCGCGGACGATGGTGGGTGTGCCGCCAGCATTGCGGCAACTCGGCGAGCGCGACGGCCTGCCGCCGCTGCCGTCAGTCGACGTGTGCCTTCATGCGGGCGAAGGCGATGCGCCTTCCGCGCTCGCAAGCCTGAAACGCGTGGTGGTCGACACGCTGATCGCCAATCTCGCGGACACGCAAAAGATATCCGGCCGGCACGCCGCATGATCGGCCACGCATGCGCACCGGCGTCGGCGCTGCACCCTTTGACCGGCTGCCCGCCATCGGGAATGATGCGCTGCGGGGTTCAACCTTCCCGTCGACGATCCCGCATTCCCGAACGAACGAGCCCGCACGATGACACACGCAATCCGCCTGCGCCCGGCGTCTGCCGCCGACCTGCCGTTCCTGTTGAACCTGCGCCGGCTCACGATGACGGAGCACCTGCAACGCGTTGGCGCGCCGACCGATGACGACGCGCACCACCAGCGCATCCGCGCGCATTTCGACGATGCAATGATCGTCTGCGAAGGCGATGACGCCATCGGCTTGCTGAAGGTGACACGCGCCGCCGACGAGTGGCACGTGCACCAGATCCAGATCCTCCCCGTGCACCAGGGCCGGGGCATCGGCGAAGCCGTGCTGAACGCAATACTGACCGACGCGGCACGCGCGCACGTGCCGGTATCGCTCAGCGTGCTGCACGGCAACCCGGCACGGCGGCTCTACGAACGGCTCGGCTTCCGCAACGAATCGGAAACCGACACGAGCGCGAGCATGATCTGGCGCGCGTGACGTCCGGCGTTTCAACGCCGCCGCGTGACTGCATTACTGCGTGATCTTCGCGTCCTTCAGCAAGTTGCCGATCATCTGCGCACTCGCCTTCTCCACCGCAGCCGCCTGCAGTTGCTGCTGAAGCCCCGGCTTCGCGGTCGCGAAGCCCGGCACCTGCGTCGGCCGCTTCGCATCCAGCTTCACGATCGCCCGCACGCCATCGACCGGAATCGAATCGCTCGTCGCGGCGCCGACCTTCAGTTTCTCGAGCGCCTGCGCGACCGGCAGCGGCAGGCCGGACGTCTTGCCTTCCGTCGCCGGCGTGTGGAAGCTCACCCACGGCAGCTCGCCGCCGGTATCGCGGCTCGGCGCCATGCTGTACTGACGCGCCAGCCCTTCGAACGACTTGCCCGCCTTCAGCTCGCTGAGCACCGTCGCGGCCGTCACCGGATCCTGAACGATGATCAGGCGCGGCTTGTACTCGTTCTTGCCGAGCGCGGCCACGAGTTCGTCGTAGCGCGCCTTGACCTGTTCTTCGGTCACCGGCTCGGGCTTCACGTTGTCGCGCAGGTAAAGCTGCACTTCGGCGTTCGTTTTCGCCTGCTGCACCGCCGCCTTGACCTCGGGCTTGTCGGCATAGTTCGCCTTCTCGGCAGCCTGCTGAACCAGCACGCGCGTGATCAGCTGATTCTTGATCGCCTGGCGGATCTGCGGCGAGTCCGGTTGCCCGGACGCGCGCAGCAGCGTATCGACGTCGGCCTGGGTGATCGGCGTACCGTTGACCGTCGCAACGGTCGCGACGGTCGCGGCGGCCGGCGCCGTCTCTGCGTGGGCAGTCCCGCTCAGCGCGCCGGCCAGCACGGCGATCAGCAACAGGCGGTTCGGGGTGGTTTTCGTCTTCATCTTTTCGTCACTTCGGCTCAAAAAACGCGGCAGCGGTTGCCGCGCACATGCACCGGTGCAGCAATGCGCCGGTGCAACCCGTCAGTCGATTCGGTTCATCGTCGTGGGCACGCGCAGTGCCGCCGGCGCCGCTGTCATTGTGCCCTTATCGGGTTTTCCGTGTCGGGAGGTTCAGGACAGCCGCCCGGCGGGCGGTGAGGCGCGCGTTGCGCACGCCGGTCATTACGAACGCGCGATGTGGAAATTCCGTGGAAGCGGCATGGAAATCCCGCGAAACCGCGATGAATCACATCATGGCGTCGCGAGCCCGGCCGCCGACCGAAGTCGAGGCGGCCGCGCATGCCTCATCAAAGTCAGGGCGTCCAGCGATACACGGTGATGCTGTTCCCTTTCACGTTGTTCTTCATCACCACGTACTCGCCGTTCGATCGGCGGTATGCGCGGATGCTGTACATCGCATCGATCGCGCTGCTGGTATCGACGGTCGCGGGGCTTGCGTTGACCAGCGTGGTATCGAGCTTGCCGGTGGTGAGGTTGAACGCGTCGACGTTCGGCCACAGCGGCCCGCTGCTGCTGAACCAGTAGCCGACGAACAGATGGTTGCCCACCGCGTCGATCGATTTCGCGCCGCTGTGCGGCAGCGTGATCACCGGGTCGGGCTTCGTCGTGTTGCCCGCGCTCCAGCCGTGATACACCTCGATGCGCGTGCCGATCGACGTCCAGTCGTTGCTCCCGATGGCGCCCTGCGCAAGCACCATCGTGTCGCTGTCCGCGAGATAGACGATGCGCGTGAGCGGCTGGATGCTGTCGGGCACGCGGGTCGCGACGCCCGGCCCCCACGACGGCTTGCCGCTCGCGTCGAAACCGGTCAGCGGGTAGTGGGTAATCGCGCCGGTCTTGTCGAGGCCGGCCCACACGCCGCCCTTGCTGTCGATGCTGAAGCCGCTCGTCACGCGCCGCGTGGTGTTGAACGCGGGGCCCGGAATCGAGCCGTCCGGAATCGCGATATAGCCGTTCGCCGCGTTGAAGTGGAAGAAATAGAAGATCGGCGGGTTCTGGCCGGCCGCGACGAGAATCCGGTTCGCGCCCACCGACGTGAGCAGCCCGAAATGCTCGTCGCGCTGCGTGTCGCTCATGTTGATGCGCGGATCGGCCGGATACGTGAACGGATCGACCGTATTCGCGACGAACGTGCCGCCCGCGCCGCCGCTGTACATATGCGTGCCGCCGTAGAACAGCGCGCCGTCCGTGACCGGGTCCGGCGCGGCGATCCCCTCGAAGTTCAGCGACTGCAGCGTCCACCGCAGGCTGCCGGTGCTGCTGTACGCGTGAATGTCGGTCGCGCCGTTGCGGCCGAGATCCCAGCTGCCGCCCCATGGATTGTTGAGCACATAGAGATTGCCGCCGGTGTCCTTGCCGAGCCCGACGATGCGCGTGAAGCGCTGCGCGCCGACCTGCCCCTTGATGCCCGTCGTCGTGTCGAGATAGCCGCCGCGCACGCCGAAACTGCCGGCCAGCGCGGGCCGGCCCGACACCGTATAGCGCTTGATGTTCTGGTCGGGGCCTTCGTCGCCCACCAGCAACTGGCCGGCCGCCGCATCGAAAACCAGTGCCGACGGCTGCGACCCGGCCGGCATCCGGATCGTGTTCAGCAGCGCACCGGCCGGGCTGAAGCCGGCGATCGCGCCCGCGCTCTTCTGCGCGACCCACACGTTGCCCGCGCCATCCACCGCGAGCGCACCCGGTGCTGACACGCTGATGTCCCGCTGCCACACGCCGTCGGTGGTGAATACACGCACGCGATTGCCGTAGAAGTCGCTCGCGTAGAGCAGCGAGCCGGCCGTCGCGAGCCCGGTGACGACGTCGATGCGCGGCTGGTTGGTCGCCGCGCTGACCTGGATGACAAGGTCGCGATACTTCGTCGCGCGGTTGTAGCGCCCCACCGCGCCGCTGCCGTACGTCTTGCCGGGCTGCAGCGCGACGAACAGCGACGTCGCGTTACCGGTGATCGCGCTGCCCTGGAACTCAGAGTGCGTGCCGATCGAGCCGACGCTCTTGCCGTTCTGGTAGATCGCGACACCGCCCTCGTCCTCGTCCCACATCGACGCCGTATAGATCACGCCTTCGGGCGCGACCCACATCGCGCGCGCGACGTTGCCGACGTGGGCCGCGAGCGTGCCGTACGTATTCGCCAGCCAGTCGGTGGTGTTGCCTGCGTAAACGGCGGGAGTAATCGCGGCGATCGCTGCGGCGAGAAGCGCAGCCTGAAACCGTTGTCTGGCGACCATGACGGATGCTCTCCTGAATGGTGCGAACATTCACATGAAGGGCCGGCCGGATGGCTTGAAAACCGTAATGCGTAAATTCTTACCCTGAATCATCCGGCGCAGTCGGTATTACGTGCAGCATGCGTTCGATAATGCGCAGCGCGAGAATAGCGTTATATAAATCGAAAAAAATTGCGAATCGCTCGCGTCATTGCGGTTTTCAAGGAATCGGCTTTGACGGCATTGCCGTTGACACCCAGGCGCGCCGACGGCGAGCGTGACTGCGCGACAGTGAATGATCACTTACACGTCGAATCAGGGATCGGGAAAATCAGGCGCGGGGAATATCGCCGTGTGTTCAACGACGACGGATTGAAATGGCGAGCGCCAGGTATCAATCAGCGAATCAGTGAAAACGACCGCATTCAAGACGGAATCGTCGTCCCAAAAACAAATCGCCGGCCTGGATCCATTTCGAATCCAGGCCGGCGATTATCCACTACCGGGAAGCAGGCAGCGCACCCCTATCGCTGCGCTGCTGCACTGCCGCACATCATGCCGATGCCGAGGTCTCCGGCGCCTTCACCTGCATCGCGCGTCCATTGCCCGGATCGTTGTCGTCGCGCGGGTCGTCGAGCTGCCCTTCCCACTTCGCGACCACGGCCGCCGCGATCGAGTTGCCGACCGCGTTGGTGGCCGAGCGCCCCATGTCGAGGAACATGTCGACGCCCATGATCAGCAGCAACCCGGCTTCGGGCAGGTTGAACTGGTTGAGCGTCGCCGCGATCACGACCAGCGACGCGCGCGGCACTCCCGCCATCCCCTTCGACGTGACCATCAGCATCAGCAGCATCGTGATCTGCGTGCCCAGCGGCAGATGAATGCCGTACACCTGCGCGATGAACAGCACCGCGAACGTGCAGTACATCATCGAGCCGTCGAGGTTGAACGAATAGCCGATCGGCAGCACGAAGCTCGAGATCTTGCGGTTCACGCCGAAGCGGTCGAGCGCGTCCAGCAGCTTCGGATACGCGGCCTCGGAGCTCGCCGTCGCGAACGACAGCAGGAACGGCTCGCGGATCAGCCGGATCAGCGTGAACGCGCGCTTGCCGAGGAACGTCACGCCGGCGAGCGTCAGCACGCCCCACAGCAGCGCCAGTGCCAGATAGAAGCTCGCCATGAACTTCGCGAACGTGAGCAGGATGCCGAGCCCCTGGGTGGTGATCGTCGACGCCAGCGCCGCGAACACCGCGACCGGCGCGAACCACATCACCGCGCCCGTCACCTTCAGCATCACCTGCGCGAGATCGTCGATCACGCCGGTCAGGCGCTTGCCCGACTCGCCGAGCGCCGACAGCGCGGTGCCGAAGAAGATCGAGAACACGACGATCTGCAGGATTTCGTTGTTCGCCATCGCTTCCGCGATCGACTTCGGCACCAGGTGGACCACGAAGTCCTTCAGCGTGAAGGCGCCCGTCTTCAGCCCGAGGGACGCATCGGACGCCGGCAGCGGCAGGCTCAGATGGCTGCCCGGTTGCAGGATCGTGGCGGTCAGCAGGCCGAGCAGCAACGACGTGAACGACGCGATGAAAAACCAGCCGAACGCCTTGACGCCGACGCGGCCCACGGCACTGCCGTCGCCCATCTGCGCAATGCCGACGGTCAGCGTCGCGAATACCAGCGGCGCGATGATCATCTTGATCAGGCGCAGGAATATGTCGGACAGCAACGACACGTAGCCGGCAACCTCCTTCGCCATGTTCGGGTCGGGAAACGCGCTATGACAGGCGTAACCCACTGCGATTCCAAGAATCATCGCGACAACGATGTACTTGGTGATGTTGTGCTTCTTCTTCATTAGTAATCCAAATCACAAAGCGTATGTTGCTAACGGCTGGCACATCTTCCGCGCCCGGCTACGAATCGAAACCCACGTCTCTCTGGGTGCGACGAGTCCGCCATCGGCAGTCGCCATGGCGGACAAGGGGGGGCATTCTAACGCAAATGGCCGCCCGGCTTTCGAATCTGAAAGTCGAGGGGGTTGATCTGCGTCCGGATGCCGTCGAAAAGTCGGGTTTTGTCGCGATCCAGCCCGCATCCAGCCCCCGCCGACGAGGGTAATCGGGCCGCATCACCGGTCGCACACCGGGCTCGCCGCGCTCCACGCACCGGCGACAGGAACCCTGTCGCCGGACTCCCCTCCTCCCCGGCGGCATCGCACCGCGTGACGACACGGTGAACGATCGCGACACATGTTCACAAAGATGCGCAGACCTTGACACTACGGTACGTAATGCTTCTGTAATATTTGGAAACGATTCGCGGTGACGCCCCGCCCGGGCGTCGATGCGCGATCCCGCATCGACAACGCGGGACCAGGTTCGAGTCATTGCTTTCAACAGGCGGACACGCTCATTTTCTCAGCAGTCCTGCCCAATGAATGATCGGGGAAAGGCGGCATCGTGATGAACATTCTGTATACCAACTTCCACGGCGACTACGGCGGCGGCCAGGACACCTACGTCCGTGATCTCGCCGCCGCGATGAGCCGGCATCATCGCGTGACCGTCGCGTCACCGGAGGGCAGCCGCCTGTCGCGACTGTTGAAGGACAGCCCCGACGTGGCCATCTTCGACATGGAATTCAAACCGCGCTGGAACCGGCTGTGCCAGGAAATCCTCCGGCTGCGCCAGCGGATCGCAGCCGAGCGCTTCGACGTCATCCATGTGAACGGCTCCGCCGATCACCGGCAGGTGATGCTCGCGCTGCTCGGCTGCCGGTATCGGCCCGCCGTCGTCCTCACCAAGCACAACACCTACCGCGCCGACAGCTTCGGCAACGTGCTGCGCGCACGCCTCGCCACCGACCACACCATCGCGGTCAGCGACTATGTCGCGGGCATGCTCGCGCTCCGGTCGCCGTACGGGAACGTCACCGTCGTCAAGCACGGCGTGCGCCGGCAGGCCGCCGAACGACTGGCCAGCGACGAAATCCGTCGCCGCAAGATCGCGCTGTTCGGGCCGTCCGGCGCGGACGCGATCGTGCTGGGCAGCAGCGCCGGCACCGCGCCGGAGAAAGGCTGGATGGACCTGATCGCGGCGCTGGGCCGCCTGCCCGAACACGAGCGCGAGCGGTTTCGCGTGCTGCTGGTCGGCGCGGAGCCGACCGCCGAGCAACGCGAACAGATCGCGCTGCACCGCATGGCCGCGCGCACCGTTTTCACCGGCCGGCTCGACGACGTGCGGACACCGTTCTCGATCATCGACGTGTCGTTCGTGCTGTCGTACCACGAGAGCCTGTCGTATGCGTGCCGCGAAGCGATGTCGCTCGGCTGCCCCGCGATCGTCACGCGCGTGGGCGGGCTACCGGAGAACGTCGAGCCGGGCGTGGACGGCTGGGTCGTCCCGCCGCGCGAACCCGAAGCGATCGAGGCCATCCTGCGCGCGATCGTGCGCGAGCCCGATTGCGTGCGCGCGATGGGGCGCAGCGCGCGGCTGAAGGGCAAGCGTGAATTCTCGTTCGAACGATTCATCGACGCGACGCTGTCCGTCTATCAGAAATCGATTCGTCACAACCCGTATCGTCGGGTGACATCCATGAGGTCCGTTTAATGGCAATGAATATCTGGAAGAAGTACTGGGACCTGCGCACGCAGGAGTGCCCGTGTGACGTGCACTTCGTCGAATGGCTGGAAACCGCGCGCCTCAACGGCATCCGCATCTATCACTTCGGCACCGGCGGCCATCATCATGTCGGCGTGGAATGCGCGCGGCCGCACCTGAACAACACCGTCTTCGGCGTGACGGCGTCGCCGAAGGAATACAAGTCGTACGTCGATCTCGTCACGCGGCAACCCGAGGTGAGCAAGACCTATCTGGCCTATTTCGGCGACATCTATACGAGCAATTCGGATCTGCTGCCGGCGTTCGACGTCGTCACGCTGTTCCATCTGTGCGAATTCCGCGACGAGACGAACAGCCGCTACGGCGCGAAGACCGACGCCGAAGTGCTCGACCTGTTCGCACGACACACCGCGCGCGACGGCCACCTGCTGTTCTACAAGGGCTCGTCGGCGTACCGGAAGGCCGAGCCGATCATCGAGCAATGGGCGGCGAATGCCGATTTCGTCGAAATCGGCGACTTCAAGACCCTGCGAATTTTCCGCAAGGCCGCGTAATTCCCCGTTCCCGCGACCCGCTCATGCTGCTGCCCGCCACGCGCTACCCGATCCTGATGTATCACCAGGTCCGCACGCCGCCGCCACCGCCCGACCGGCTGCGCAGCCTGAGCGTCGCCCCCGACGCGTTCCGCCGCCAGATGACGCTGTTCAGGCGACTCGGCTACCGCGGCCTGAGCGTGCGCGAACTACAGCCGTACCTGCGCGGCGAGCGCAGCGGGAAGGTCTTCGGCATCACGTTCGACGACGGCTTTCTCAACGTGCTCACGCATGCGATGCCCGTGCTCGATGCGCTCGGCTTCACCGCGACCTGCTACTTCGTCGCCGGCCGGTTCGGCGGCGAGAACGACTGGGATGCGGCCGCCGATACCGCACGCTCGCCGCTGATGACGCACGCGGACATGCTCGCTTGGCGCGATCACGGCCATGAAATCGGCTCGCATACGCTCGATCACGTCGCGCTGTCGCACGTGCCGGCGCATGTGTCGGAGGTTCAGATCGTCGAATCGAAGCAGCGGCTCGAAGCGTTGAGCGGCCAGACGGTCGAATCGTTCTGCTACCCGTACGGCGATCTGGACCCGCGCGTGCGCGACCAGGTCGCCGCCGCGGGTTACCACAACGCGACGACGACCCGGCGCGGCTGCGCCGATGTGCGCGACGATCGGTTCCTGTTGCCGCGGATCACGGTCGCGGGCGGCGTCGGTGCGATGCGGCTGTGGTTCAAGTGTGCGAAGGCGCGGGTTCAGCGGCGCAGGTAGCCCTGGAACCGTCCTGGGCACACCTTACGCGTCCTGCCAGCACGCCGCCGGGTACCCCGTCGGCACCGCGACGGCGCAGGCTCCCGCCTAGAACGTATGGCGAAGGCCGACCACCGTCCCGACGGTCGTTCCGCGCCCCTCGTGCAGCGCGCCGTTGATCGCGAGCCCGGTATTCATCAGGCCGTGGTTGTGGACCACCCCGACCTGCCCGTACACCGTCGTCGCTTTCGACAGGAAGTACCTCAACCCGATCGCCGTCAGCACCGAACGGTTGCCGGTATCGTTGCCGTCGCTCGTCAGCCATGCGCCCGCGTCGGCTTCGACCGCGGGCGTGAACAAATAACTTGCCCCGGCGCCGTACACGCGGCTGTCGAACCCGCCGCTCACTTTGTAGAGCGCGTAGGAACCCTTGACGGTCAGGTTGCCGACACTGTATGCCGCACCGATGGTCCGGCCGGTAAACGGGACGGTGCTGGGAATCGGCGTCCCCGGCGTGCCGCCCGCGTTGCCGTTGTAGAGCGCCGCCGTGACGAGGAAGCCGCCTCGCTGGTACTTGAGGCTCGCCGAATACTGCCGCCCCGCCTGGAAATCGCCCGCCTTCCCGCCCAGTCCGAACATCGCGCTACCCTGGAAGCCGGCGATGTCCGGGCTCGTGTAGGACACGGCGTTCTGGTTGAACAGCCCCGTCACCAGCACGCTGTCGACATAGATGACGGCGCCGCTGCCGAAATAGGCCACGTCGCGCGGGTCGGTTCCGATCAGCGACAGCACGAACGGCGAGTATTGCAGGCCGGCCTTGACCGCCCCTAAATCGCCGCTCAACCCGATCCACGCTTGGCGGCCGAACAGGTTGCCGTTTGAATTGCCCAACGCGCCGCTCGGGACGTCGATGCCGCTCTCGAGGACGAACGTCGCCTTCATCCCGCCGCCCAGATCCTCCACGCCCCGCAAGCCGAATCGCGATGCCGCCGCGGCACCGTCGACCATCGCGAACTTGTGGCCGTCGTTCGCGCCGGTCCTCGTATTCAGCGACTTGTTCGTGTAGAGCACGGCGGCATCGAGCACCCCGTAGAGCGTGACGCTGCTCTGGGCATGCACCATGCCGGACGTCGCGCCCAGCGACGCAGCAATGGCCAGGCCGAGCGTTCCCTGACGCCAAGTCGATTTCATGTCTATCCTCCAAACCCAGATCGTTATTTTCAATGTCGCGTCACGGCAAAGTGCCGATCGGCGCTTTCGCTACACGTCACAACCTGTCCGTCACGGCCGGTGCTCGCGCCGAGCGGAGACTTCCCAATCCGGACGCGCCGCGTCCGGCAGAAACCGAGCGCGCGTCGATGCGGTCGACGACGCGTATCGCCTTCATCGACGGCATTGAATGTCGAGTGACAATCAATCGCCACACGCCATCCGGCATTCACCATGAGGCGATCGAACCGTCACGGCTCACGATGACCCGCGCGGGCCAACGATGTGGCTGCGGCGGGCCGATCCCGGCACATGGAGGGAATGGCGTACGCGAATCGCATCGACCAGCGGCAACGCTCGCGAATGCGCATGTGCGTCAGGCGGCGAACCTCGTCGGCTCCCCGGGTGTGGTTCGCGGCAGGCAGGTACAGGTCGAGGACGTCTGACCGACCGGCGATGCGGCGTGCACGCAGGACTCCTTGACGAATTTCCGGTAGAGCGCGATTCGACGAAGCACGTCGTTCACGACGTCATGCGAAACGATGATGACCGTATCGCAGCGTCTGACCGACGTGGACCGAATGCAAGACTAAGAGCAGGCCGGGGGGATTTACCCCCCTCCAAAGGGGAGGCAGAAGTCTGGCGACGGGGGGGTGCCATGCGATCGCCCCCCTACCGTGGGAAAACCCCCATCGTCGTGGGGGCGACTATCATTAACATGATGTGGTGCATTCCGGACTTTCCCCCCATGAACTCGCCGTCCGAATCCGATGAGCCCCTTTGGAATCTCTCGCTGATACAGACGAAAATGGCGCCACCGCGCCCGCCCCGGTTCCGAGTCGCGCGGCGGACGCTGTCGAAGAAGCTGGCCGCGACGGCCGAACACGCAGTCACGCTGGTCATCGCGCCGGCCGGGTTCGGCAAGACGACGACGCTGTCCGAATGGTGCGAAGTGCTCCGCACCCGCCATCAGCTCGTCGCGTGGCTGAGCCTGGACCATGACGACGACCATCCCGATCAGCTCGGCGCCTACCTCGTTGCTTCGTTGAACCATGGCACGGGCGGCGTCGGTCGGCAGGCAGAAAAGCTGCTGCGCCACGATCCGATGACGCCCGGCAAGACGGTCATCTCCGTGCTGCTCAACGAGATCGCCGCGTGCGGCAAACCGGTCTTTCTGATCCTCGACGATTTCGACCGGCTCACGTCGCCCCCGGTATGTGCGGTGGTGTCGCGCCTGTTGCGCTACGCGCCGGCGAATTTCCACGTCCTGCTCGGCGCGCGGGGCGAGCCGAGGCTGGCGCTGGCCCAGCTCCGCACGCAGGGCCAGCTTCTGCGGATCGACGAATCGGATCTGCGCTTCTCCGCCGACGATGCACAGGCGTTCTTCGCGCGCACCGGCACCGCGCCGCTTGATCGCGGCGCCGTCGAGATGCTGAATGAAGCGACCGAAGGATGGATCACGGGCCTGCAACTCGCGTCGCTGTCGCTGAAGGAAGAAACGGACGCCGCCAAGGTCGCGCGCGATCTCGCCGGCAATCGATTCGGCATCGACACCTATCTCGACGACGCCGTTCTGTCACATCTGCCGCGCCCGGTGTATCAGTTCCTGCTGCGGACCTCGATCGTCGATCACCTGAGCCCCGACCTCTGCGACGCCATCATGGGCGCCGGCGCACGCAGCTGGGAAAAGCTCGACTGGCTCGAGCGTCACAACCTGTTCATCCGCGCGCTCGACGACGAGCGTCAATGGTTCCGCTATCACGCATTGCTGTCCGACGCGCTGAGGCGGCGGGCCGCCCGGCAACTGGCCGATGAATTGCCGCGGCTTCACCAACGCGCCGGCCAGTGGTTCGCGAATGCGCGGCAATGGCCGGACGCCGTGCGTCACGCGCTCGCCGCCGGTGACACACTGCAGGCCGCGATCTGGGTCGAGAACTGCGCAGCGGCGTTGATGGATCGCAGCGACGTGAACACGCTGCTGAGCCTGATCGGCAAGCTGCCGCGCCAACTGGTGAAGTCGCGGCTGCGCTTGCGACTGGCGAATGCATGGGCGCTCGCGTTCCTGATGCGCATGCCGGAAGCCGGCGAGGTGCTGCGACACGCGCAATCCGACTTTGCGCGCCATCACGCCGATCGCACGCGGACAGAAGGCGAACCCGACGCGGCGCTGCCGATCGAGATGATCGCGGTGGATGCGGCGATTTCCGGCTTCGACGACGACAGCTACCGGTCACTCGAACTGGGACGCGAAGTCGTCCTCTCGCCGTTGCCCGCGTCCGCGTGGGTCAGGCGGCTCGGCGAAACGGCGCACATCTTCGGCCTGATCTACGACAGCCGCTTCGACGAGGTCGAGCGCCTCAGGCACGGCGCAGCCGCCGTCCCGGCCGACGATCACGACTTCATCTACGCCAACGTCTACCGCGAATGCATGTTCGGGTTGAACCTGCTGGTGAGCGGCCGCCTGCCGGAAGCGATGGTGCTGATGGAGTCGGCGATCGCGCATGCGGAAGCGAACGTGTTCCGCCAGTCGGCGGCAGCGGCGGTTCCGGCGGGCTACCTGGCGGCACTCTGCTATGAGCAGAATGACGTGTCCCGTGCGCGGCAGCTGATCAACGATCGCTCGGCCATCACGGCGGAAGCGTGCCCGCTCGGCTCCCTGTCGAGCTACTGCCGCACCGCGGCGCGGCTCCACGCGCGAAACGACGACATCGCATCCGCGCTGCTGTGCCTGCAGCAGGCCAGCGAAATCGCAGCGTCCCGACACTGGTTGCGCATGCGTGCATCGTGTGACGCGGAAATCGTACGGCTGTGCCTGCAGCAGGGCTGGGTCGATCGCGCAAGGGAAACCGCCGACGCACTGGACGCGCTGATGCCCGAGCAGGTCCCGACGCCGATGGGCAGCTTCATCGAGACGTGGGCCAGCTGGTGCGAGATCAAGGCACGCCTCGACATCGCGACAGGCCGGCCGGATCGGGCCGCCGAACGGCTGCGCGAGTTGAGGACCACGCTCTCCCGTGCCGGGATGACCTACCTGGAAGCACGGATGTCGCTGCTGTACGCCATGGCGCTCCAACAGGAACACGCGCATGAAGCGGCGTCGGCCGCGCTGACGGACGCGCTGCGCTATGCGCAGCCGAACGGCATGATCGGCAGTTTCGTCGACGAAGGCGAACCGATGCTGCGCCTGCTGACTCAGTTGCGCCGCGAAGC
The DNA here is from genome assembly GCF_002223365.1 of Burkholderia sp. AU6039. Classification (NCBI taxonomy): domain Bacteria; kingdom Pseudomonadati; phylum Pseudomonadota; class Betaproteobacteria; order Burkholderiales; family Burkholderiaceae; genus Burkholderia; species Burkholderia sp. AU6039. The sequence continues at coordinate 43,089 of NZ_NKFK01000005.1, read as the reverse complement.
GTCCGGATGCGATGCCGTTCAACCGGCCTTCGTCGACCAACTGCTCGCCGCGTTCGATCCGCGTCGCACACCGACGGACGACGGCGACGTGCGCGACGCGCGAAACCTGCTCAGCGCGCGTGAGATCGAGATCCTCAATCACATTGCCCGCGGCATGTCGAACAAGGAAATCGGGCGGGCGCTGCGGGTCGCGCCCGAGACCATCAAGTGGCATCTGAAGAACATCTTCGAGAAGCTCAAGGTCGGCTCGCGCTACGAGGCCGTCCAGAGCGCGCTCGGCGTGACACCGGCCGAGCGCGGCAAGGTTAGGGAAGCCAATTCCTGACACACATGCGACGCATCGTATTTATGACGATCGGAAACCCGTCTCCAACGCTGTCCCATCCGGACGACACCCGTCGAAAATCAGCTGCATGACCGCAATGGACCCCGATATTCAGAACATGCTCCGCCGCTATCGCGAACGAGAGATCGACCTGCATCAGTTGCGCGTGTGGCTCGACGGAGAAAGAACGCGTGTGGACGCACACATTCCCCACGGTGAATGGCTGAAACCGAGTCGAGGCAGTGAAGCGCAAAGCAACGGTCCGATCGCGCATCTGCTTCCGGCGTGCAATCTGGGCGCTTTCCAATGACGAGCGCACCCGCGGCCTCGCGCTGCTGTGCTGCTCGAAGGCCCGGTGCGATCTCGAAATCGACGTGCGTGAAATCTCCGGCGTCCCGCGAGAGCCTGGCGTCGATGGACGTCTTTGTGCGGTTTGATGGAGAAACAATGGAGTCGGAATAAAAAAAGTAGCGATGCCGAAGGGGCTTTCCAGGTGCACACAATCTGTTACGACAATGGCGACCCTTCTTTTGATCGGAGTGCTATCTTTCGCCGGCCTTTCGTTGAAATGACTCGTTGAAACGAATCGGCAGCAACGCAAGAAACAGGACTTCAGATTGAGCACAAGGAAGAGCATTCGCATGTTGAAGAAGATCGCCTCCGCATTCATCGTCACCGCGGCCGCGGTGATTTCACTGCCGGCCGTGGCAGACAACTGGGACAACGCGCTCGGCGGTGCGCTGGGCGGTGTCGCCGGCGCAACCGTCGGCGACGCACTGGGCGGCCGCACCGGCGCGGTGGTGGGTGGCGCCATCGGCGGTGGCGCCGGCGGCGCGATCGCGGCGAACCGCGACGAGCGCGACGGCGCAATCATTGGCGGCGCACTCGGCGGCGGCGCGGGCACCGCGGCCGGCCATGCGATGGGCGGCCGCAACGGCGGGCTCCTCGGCGCGGCGCTCGGCGGTGGCGGCGGCGCGGCGTTGGGGGGCAACCTCAGCCGCAACGCACGGGAGCGCGACGACGCACGGGACCGCGACAACATGCGCAGGATGCGTCGCAACAAGCATCGCTACGACGACGCGTACTACGACTAAAGCGCTTACCGAACCGTTCATTGACGCGTGGCGAACGCGCATGCGATGAATTGAAATGCGCGTTCCGCCTGTCACGTCACACGGTGCAATTTCGCTGTCGGCGCGCCCACCGAGTTCGCGCGGACCGCATCATCATTCATGTCGTGTCTTGCACGGGGGAGATGAGCATTGTGCAAGGGAACCGTCTGGTCGACGTGGCCGCACTTCGCGGTAGCGGTGGGCTGTGCGGGATCTGTACTATTGCCAGATACGCATGTCCTGAAGCTTTAAGGCCGGTATCGCGCTCAATTGTCTCTACGGCGAGTGCGGTTAGTAATCGCACATTGCGGGCACCATGTTCCCGCACTGATATTGATCGGCCGAGACTCCCAGACGTGGCCGCGATGGCATTGCCAAGTCAATTTGGTCCGCCGCCCCTGATACTCCGTCGACAAACACAGTCCACCACGAGCGGTTGCAAGCGCTCGCATGTCATCAATTGTCTGACGCAATTTGAGGCCCGCACATTGCCGACACCAGTGTCCGAGCCAAATTCGGCTCGCTATCGCCATCCATTCATGGCCCACCGCGCAACGAAAAGGATATTTTTCGGCTGAACCTACATAGGCATCTGCCAAACAAACGCCTCCCTTTTCCCGGGCGGCCGCCTGCAGACGTGCCAAGCCATTGGGATCAACCTGCCTGGAGGACGTTAATTTTGCGCAACGACCACACCAGGTTCCCCGGAAGATATCGTTTGCCCTCGCCTCCCAACGATGCCCCTTTGCACATTCGAATCGATATAGACGACTCTCGATCGTATAGTGAGCCGAAAGACATTTCCCGTCTCTCTCTTGTGCTTTAGCGTGAAGCCGGGCCAAACCATCCGCACAGCAGCTTCTCCGCGTCGCGTCACCATGCGCGCAGCTCGGACACCAACGCCCCTCACTGATCTTCCTTCCCTCCACGCTCCACTCGTGCCCCGCTGCGCAACGAATTTGGTAACGCGCGAATAATCCAATGAATGGGCCATTCAGAAGCGTCCCTCCTCGCTCTGCCAATTTCGCCAACCATCTATCACGAATATCTTCCTGCTGACAGGATATGCAGACCGGTGTACCGCCATTTCGATAGAGCAGGGTCAATGCCACGCGCTCGAAAACGTGCCCACGAGCGCAAGCGAACGGATGACGTGAATTGACACCCAGCCACTCGCTCGCCAAACATTGCCAACCATATTGGGCAACGCACTGTCGCAACCTCTCAAGCATGCTCCCTCACTCCGCCGTCACATTCCCGCCAAAATCGAAATCGACAATTCTCCATCGCTTCGCAATACTGATGATTTTCCAGAATCCAGTTCAGACATCAAAAAAAAGCGCCCGAAGGCGCTTTTTCGGAACTGACTAGCCAGCCGTCACGCTTAGAAGCGGTGACGCAGGCCAACCGTTGCGGCGGTTTGGCTGACCTTCGAGCTCGGGAACGCGTTGATGTCGCCGTTGTAGATCGATGCGCCCAAACCGGCACCCTTCGTACCACGCTGGTACACCGCCTGAGCGTAGACGTCCGTACGCTTCGACAGGAAGTAATCAGCTTGCACGCCGAACTGATTCCAGTGCGTGCTGTTGCCGTTCTGCTTCGCGTTCGTGTACGTATAGGCAGCGCCCAGGCCGAGAGCCGGCGTCAGGTTGTACTTCGCGTTGACTTCGTAGTTGTCCGCGCGCAGCGTACCCAGGCCGTTCGTCTGGTTGTCGAGACGCGATTGCGTCCATGCCGCGCCGACTTGAGCCGGACCGAATGCATAGGCTGCGGCAATACCATACGTCCGCGTGCGGCCCTGAATGCCGAATGCGTTGCCGCTCGTGTCGACGGACGGGTTCACCGCGCCCGACGTGGACAGGCCAGCGTTGTTCGCTTGCGAGTACGCCGCACCCAGCTTCAGGCCTTCAAACTGGTACGACACGCCAGCGCTGTATGCACGGTTGTTCGCAAAGTTCGTGCTGTTCGAGAACGAGTACGTGCCGCCGAATTGCAGGCCGGCATAGTTCACGCTCGTGTACTTGATCGTGTTGTTCAGCGCGACGTCGCCGTTCGTGCTCAGGCGGTCATTGTTCAGCGGGTGCGCGAAGTACGTGCCGCCCCACGAGCCCGTTGCCGTCAGCGGTGCCAGGTAGTCTTGCGTCGCGTCGTATTGCTTACCCAGCGTGACCGTGCCGTACTGGCTCGACAGGCCGACGAATGCCTGGCGGTTGAACATGCCGCCGTTGCCGTTCGCGAACTTGCCGTTACCGATATTGAAGCCGCTTTCCAACGTGAAGATCGCCTTCAGGCCACCACCGAGATCTTCCGAGCCACGCAGGCCGAAACGGCTCTGGTCAATGCCCGAACCCATCGAGAAGCGCGACTTGCCTTGGCCCGATGCGGTCTGGACGTTGCTTTGGTAGGTGATGCCTGCGTCCAGCACGCCGTACAGCGTCACGCTGCTTTGCGCGTGAGCGACGGTAGCGAACGATGCCGCAGCTGCTGCAACGATCAGGGTCTTGTTCATTCGTGGTGCTCCCTTCTAAAAAGAGGCAGGTCTCGCGACCTTGTTCATAAACGGTCTGCAACCGCCCGGGGACCTTGTTCTGTTGGTCATGCCCGGATAGATGCCCGTTTGGGAGTCGCGAGTGTAAGAGCGGTGAAAGCAACGAGCCCCACGAAGAAATAGAAATTGTGTATTTCTTTTTTCACAACAGCAAACTCATACAAATACGCAAGCCGATGTTTATTAAATGATTTTTTCGTGCCGCCGTGAATATTCACACGGTATCTTTGACGCGATTTTTCTTATACGACGGCCTTGACAGTAGCCAAAAAACTACGCCACACAATCTCAACAATTCTCGGGGGCACCGGGTCGCTTGGACGCGCCCGGCTTGATCGGCTTCATCCCGACGCACTCACTCGGCAACGGTTGATTCATGGTCTCGATAGTCCTGATCGCCTCGGCGGGATTGGGAACGCGAGCGAGTGCCCGCACTCCCATTCACCCCCATCCCCGTACCGGCATTCGTCAAACCAACTGTACCGGTACTGTACAGAAAACCGTCGCTAAACTGACCTCCATCCCAGTCCAGAACCGAAGGAGAATCCGCGATGGAATTCCTCACCCTCAGCGCGTTGCCCGCCGGCATGCTGTTCGCGCTCGTCACGTCGATCACGCCCGGCCCGAACAACACGATGCTGCTCGCCTCCGGCGTCAATTTCGGTTTCCGCCGCACCATGCCGCACCTGTTCGGCATCAGCATCGGCGTCGCGATCCTGATGCTCTGCGTCGGCTTCGGCCTCGGCGAAGCGTTCAAGCGCATGCCGCTGCTGTACACGATCCTCGAGGCCGCGAGCGTCGCGTACCTGCTGTACCTCGCGTGGCGCATCGGCACGTCGGGTGAAGTGAAGGCGCACGGCGGCAAGCCGCGCCCGATGACGTTCATCGAAGCCGCCGCGTTCCAGTGGATCAACCCGAAGGCCTGGATGATGGTGCTGACCGCCGCGACGACGGTCCGCCTGTCCGCCGACTACGGGATGAACGCCGCCTGGATGGCCGTCGTGTTCATCCTGATCGGTTTCCCGTGCATCTGCCTGTGGGCCGCTTTCGGCCTCGGCCTGCGCCGCTTCCTGTCAAACCCCCGCGCGCTGCGCATGTTCAACATGACGATGGCCGTGCTGCTGATCCTGTCGCTGTATCCGCTGATCGCGCACCTGCTGGCGTAGTGAGCGCTCACCGCGCACCCGTTGAGATTCACCCGATGCAGGCGTACCCTTTTGTTACGGGCGCGCGCAGCCGTTTCGCCGGTTGCGCCGCTGCTGCCGGGAGAGTGCCGATGAAGCCATTGCTGAGGGCGGGCGAACACATCGAGGGGATGCACTGGATCGCCGAGTATCACCCGCTCACGCACGAGATTCGCGTGCTGCGCGAGGACATCGAGATCGGTATCTACAGCGCGCCGCCGACGATGTTCGGTGAAGAGGAAGACATGGGCGCCGCGAACCTCGCCGATCATCGCGGCCGGGAGGCCGCGCTGCGCGCGTATCTGCGCAACTTCGTGCGGGAACACGACACGGAAGAATAGCCGGCGGCCCGCCGGCCGCCGTATCAGGGGGCCGGCGCATCGCACCGGCCCGCGCGTCGCTCAATGCCCGAGCGATTCGATCTTGCCTGCCGGCTGCGTCACGCCATGCGGCCGCGCCATCTGCTTGATCAGCAGCGCGACACATGCGAGCAAACCCGCGACGGCGATCGTCGCGAACACGCCCGCGAACGAGAAATGCCGGCGCGTCAGCTCGGCGACGAGGAACGATCCCGCAATCCCGCCGAAGCGGCCGACGCCGAGCATCCACGCGACACCCGTGCCGCGCCCTTCGGTCGGATAGAACGCGGCGGCGAGCGCCGGCATCGACGATTGCGCGGTATTCATCAGCACGCCGGCCACGAACACGACCAGCACGAGCAGCCCGACGTTGCCGGCCGCCTGCCCGATCGCGTAGACGCTCACCGCCGTCAGCGCGTAGCACACGGCAATCACACGGTTCGCGTTGAAGCGGTCCATCAGCACGCCGCACAGCACCGCGCCGACGCCGCCGAGCGGGAACAGCGCCGAGATCAGCGTCGCGCTCTTCGGCGTCAGGCCGGCATCCTTCAGCAGGATCGGCATCCAGTTGATCGACGCGTAGAAGATCACGAGCCCCATGAAGTACGCGAGCCACAGCATCACCGAGCCGACGATGTACGAGCGCGACAGCACGACGCCGAGGCCCTTGCTGCCGGTCTGCGGCGCGGCTTCGGTCAGCGCGAACGAGCCGGCGTTCAGCGCATCGCGCGAGATGCGCGCGAGCGTCGCGCGAACCTTGTCGACGGCGTGGTTGTTGGCGACCATGAAGCGCACCGATTCCGGCATCTTCAGCAGCAACAGCACGCCGAGCAGCAGCGGCGTCACGCCGCCGAGGATCAGTACGCTGCGCCAGCCGAAATGCGGGATCATCCATGCGGCGAGGAAGCCGCCAAACGCGGCGCCGAGCGGGAAGCCGCAAAACATCAGGTTGATCACGGTCGCACGGCGCTTGTCCGGGCAGAACTCGCCCATCATCGTGACCGCGTTCGGCATCGCCGCGCCGAGCCCGACGCCGGTGATGAAACGCAGGATCGTCAGGTGTCCGATCGTCGTCGAGAAAGCGGACATCAGGCATGCGACGCCGAACAGGAACACCGAGCCGAGCAGCAGCGAGCGGCGCCCGAGCTTGTCGGACAGCGGGCCCGACACGAGCGCGCCGCACGCGAGGCCGAACAGCGCGGCGCTCAGCACCGGTGCGAGATCAGGTTTGGTGAGGTTCCATTCTCCGAGCAGCGACGGCGCGATGAAGCCGATCGCAGCCGTATCGAAGCCGTCGAGCAGCACGATCACGAAACACATGAGGAATACGAGCCATTGAAAGCCGCCGAACGGCTGCTCGTTGATGAAGGTCTGGACATCGACCACGGGTGCGCGATTCATCGCTAGTCTCCTGTGTCGATCCAAGTTAGCGCTTTAGCGCTTACTTGGATCCCATGCAAAGCCAATATGTTTATAAGCGACGCGGCCTCGGAACCACGTCTCGCCTTTGTTCGCGCACCGGCCATCCGGTGCGCCGCGCGCCGATGCTCTGCCGGCACGTTCATTCATCGCCGAAGCCTGCGAACCATCCGCAGGCCTCGACTCAACATCGGACTACACCCGGTACTTAACCGGCCGCATCCTGCTCCTTGAAGATCTTGTCCGCGAGATGGAACGCGGAATTCGCAGCCGGCACGCCGCAATAGATCGCGGTCTGCAGCAGCACTTCCTTGATCTCGTCACGCGTCACGCCGTTGTTGCGCGCGGCGCGCAGGTGCAGCGCCAGTTCCTCGCCGCGGTTCAGCGCCACCATCATCGCGATGGTCAGCAGGCTGCGCGTATGGCGCGGCAGGCCGTCGCGCGTCCAGATCTCGCCCCACGCATAGCGCGTGATCAGGTTCTGGAACTCGTCGGTCACCTCCGTGCGGTTCTCGAGCGAACGGTCGACGTGCGCGTCGCCGAGCACCGCGCGACGCACCTTCATCCCTGCTTCATAACGTTCCTGGTCATCCATCGCCGGTGCCTCACGCAGTCAGGAAATCGAGCAGCGCGCGGTTGAAGCCGTCGGTGCACTCGATGTTCGAAATATGCGCGGCGTCGAATTCGACGTGCTGCGCACCCGGAATCGCGGCGGCCAGCGCGCGGCCCTGGTCGGGCGGCGTCGACATGTCCTTCGCGCCGGTCACGACGAGCACCGGCAGCGCGATGCCCTTCACCTCTTCGCGCAGGTCGGCTGCGTTCAGCGCGTCGCAGTTCGCCGCATAGCCGTCCTTGTCGGTATGCACGAAGGTGTCGCGGATCGCATCGAACAGGCGCGGCTCGCGTTCCACGAACGCGTCGGTGAACCAGCGCGGCAGCACGGCGTCGGCGAGCGCGGCCATCCCTTCGGCACGCGCCTTCTGCGCCCGCGGCGCCCATACTTCCGGCGAACCGATCTTCGCGGCGGTGTTCGACAGCACCGCGCGAACGATGCGCGACGGGAAGCGTGCGGCGAGCGCTGCACCCGTCAGGCCGCCCATCGAGATCCCGCAGAAATGCGCGCGGGCGATGCCGACGTGGTCGAGCAGGCCGATCACGTCGCCGGCGAGCTGCTCGATCGTGTACGAACCGGCCGGCGCGTCGGAATGGCCGTGGCCGCGCGTGTCGTAGCGCAGGATGTTGAAGTGCTGCGTGAGCGGGCGGATCTGCGGCGCCCACATCTGCAGGTCGGCGCCGAGCGAGTTCGAGAAGACGAGCCACGGCGCGTCGTCGCGCGCCGCACGGTCGATCCGGTAATGCAGTTTCACGCCGTTGACAGTGGCGAAAGGCATCAATGTTCTCCTGGTGATTGCGCGCCCGCATGCAGCGCGAGCACGGCGTCGACGTAGGCCTGCGCCTCGCCGACGTAATGAGCGGGATCGAGCAGCCGCGCGAGCGCGTCGCGCGACAGGTGGGCCGACACGGTCGCATCGGCGGCGAGCACGTCGAACAGCGTCGCGCCCGTGCGCACGGCTTCCTTCGACGCATGTTCGACGACGTGATGCGCGTCGAGCCGGCCGATCTTGTCGCCGAGCGCGAGCATCACCGCTTCGCCGAGAATCAGCCCGCGCGTCAGGTCGAGGTTCGCGGCCAGGCGTTCGGTGTTCACGTCGAGGCCCGCGACGATCTGCGCGATCTGCGCCAGCGCGCCGCCGGTCAGGCGCGCGAGATCGGGTAAGGCATCCCATTCGGCCTGCCAGCCGCCGAGCGCGCGCTCGTGCTCCTGCACCATCCCCGCGAACACCGTCGCGACGAGGTTCGGCGCACGCACGGCAGCCGTCAGCACCGCTGCGCAGCCGACCGGGTTGCGCTTGTGCGGCATCGTCGACGAGCCGCCCTTGCCGGCGGCGGCCGGCTCGCCGAGCTCGCCGACTTCGGTCTGCATCTGCAGCGACACGTCGCGCGCGATCTTGCCGAGCGTGCCCGTCAGCATCCCGAAGCAGGACGCGGCTTCCGCGATGCGGTCGCGCTGCGTGTGCCACGGCACGGCCGGCGCCGCGAGCTTCAGGTCGCCCGCCAGCGCGGCCGTGACGCCGGCCGCGTGCTCGCGCAGGCTCGCGAGCGTGCCGGCCGCGCCGCCGAACTGCAGCACGAGCGCACGTTCGCGCAATTCGGCGAAGCGCGCGCGATGGCGCAGCAGCGCATCGAGCCATTGCGCGAATTTCAGGCCGAGCGTGATCGGCAGCGCCTGCTGCAGCCACGTGCGGCCGATCATCGGCGTCGCGCGATGCGTGCGCGCGAGCGCCGCGAGCGATGCGCATGCTTCGTCGAGCATCGGTTCGAGCACGTCGAGCGTGTCGCGCAACTGCAGCACGGTGGCGGTATCGATGATGTCCTGGCTCGTCGCGCCCCAGTGCACGAACTTCGCGGCCTCGGGGTCGTCGGCCTTCACCTGCGCGGTGAGCTGCTTGACGAGCGGAATCGCGAGATTGCCGCCGAGCGCCGCGCCGTGCGCGAGCGCGTCGGCGTCGAGCCGGCTGGCCTCGCATGCGCGTTCGATCGGCGCGACCGCGGCGGCGGGAATCACCTGCTGCGCGGCGAGCGCACGCGCGAGCGCGGCCTCGACGTCGAGCATCCGCTGGATCGTCGCGCGGGGCGACCAGATCCGGTTGAGCGGCTCGGTGCCGCAGATGAGGGAGGTCAGGCGGGCGCTGTCTTCGAGCATGGCATCAGATTGGGGAAACGGCGTGCGCCTATTGTCCACCCAAGCGTGCCGGCCTGCGCGCAAGCGCACGCGCCGGCACGCTCGGGGTTCAGGCAGCGGCCTTTTGCGTCGCGTCGATCAGCGGCACGCCGGTCAGCTTCTGCAGTTCGTCGAACGACAGGTCGGTGAAGATCTCGCTCACGGCGAGGCCATCGGCCGTCACGTCGAGCACGGCGAGATCCGTATAGATGCGGCTCACGCATTGCACGCCGGTGACCGGATACGAGCATTGCGCGACGATCTTGCTCTCGCCCTGCTTCGTCAGGTGCTCCATCATCACGAACACCTGCTTCGCGCCGATCGCGAGGTCCATCGCGCCGCCGACCGCCGGAATCGCATCGGGCGCACCCGTATGCCAGTTCGCGAGGTCGCCGTTCGCCGACACCTGGAACGCGCCGAGCACGCAGTAGTCGAGGTGGCCGCCGCGCATCATCGCGAACGAATCCGCGTGGTGGAAATACGCGCCGCCGGTGAGCAGCGTCACGTGCTGCTTGCCGGCGTTGATCAGTTCGTCGTCTTCCTCGCCGGGCGCGGGCGCGGGGCCCATGCCGAGCAGCCCGTTCTCGCTGTGGAGGAAGATTTCCTTGCTCGGGTCGAGGTGGTTCGCCACCAGCGTCGGCACGCCGATGCCGAGGTTCACGTACGCGCCTTCGGGGATGTCCTGGGCGACGCGCTTGGCCATTTCATCGCGGGTCAGTCGTTTCATGTCGGTTTCCTCAGGCGGCTTGGGACGTGGCGTGTTCGGCGGCCAGCTCGGCCGCGTGCGCGGCCTGCGGCACCTCGACGACGCGCTGGACGAAAATGCCCGGCGTCACGATGTGTTCCGGGTTCAGCGCGCCGAGCGGCACGACTTCCGACACCTGCACGATCGCGACCTTCGCGGCGCTGGCCATGATCGGCCCGAAGTTGCGCGCCGTCTTGCGATAGACGAGATTGCCCCAGCGGTCGCCCTTGTACGCCTTCACGAGCGCGAAATCGGCGTGGATCGGCGTCTCGAACACATACGGCTTGCCGTCGATCACGCGCGTTTCCTTGCCTTCCGCGAGCTTGGTGCCGTAGCCGGTCGGCGTGAAGAAGCCGCCGATGCCGGCGCCCGCCGCGCGGATGCGCTCCGCGAGGTTGCCCTGCGGCACGAGTTCCAGCTCGATCTCGCCGGCGCGGTACAGCCCGTCGAATATCTGCGAGTCGCTCTGGCGCGGGAACGAACAGATGATCTTGCGCACCTGCTTCGCCTTCAGCAGCGCCGCGAGGCCCGTCTCGCCGTTACCCGCGTTGTTGTTAACGATCGTCAGGTCGCGCGCGCCCTGTTCGATCAGCGCGTCGATCAGCTCGGACGGCATGCCTGCCGTGCCGAAGCCGCCGATCATGATTGTCGCGCCGTCGTGGATGTCGGCCACCGCCGACTGAAGCGATTCGAAAATCTTGTTGACCATGTCTCTTCCTGATACGAACCCGCGGCTCGATGCGCGGCCTGTCGAGGGGACACGCGCGTGCCGCGTGCCGCGCCGGGGCCGATGTCGATCCCGGTTTTGTTCGCTATTCGAACCTAGATTCGATTAGCGAACGATGGGCCGATCATAGAGTCGCGCACAGCGCGTTGTCAAGGCGGGTTGCCTCGGGGGCCGCTGCGTCGTCGAACGGCAAGCCGACGTAGTTTTCGGCGAGCGCCTGCGCGGCGGCCCGCGAGCGCGTCACGTATTTCAGCTCGGCAAACTTCAGGCGATTGACGAACGGCGAGTCTTCCGGCGACGAATGCAGCATGTTCGTCATGAAGTACGAGAAGTGCTCGGCGCGCCACACGCGCTCGAGGCAGGTCGCGGAATACGTGTCGAGCAGCGTCGCGTCGCCGTTGCGGTAGCGCGCGCCGAGCGCGCGGGACAGCGCGCGGACGTCGGCCACCGCCAGGTTCATCCCCTTCGCGCCGGTCGGCGGCACGATGTGCGCCGCGTCACCGGCAAGGAACAGGCGCCCATGCTGCATCGTCTCGGACACGAAGCTGCGCATCGGCGTCACGCTCTTCTGCGTGATCCGGCCCTCGGTCGGCGTCCAGCCCGTGTCGTTCGAGAAACGCGTGTGCAATTCGTCCCAGATCCGCGTGTCCGACCATTCGGTGAGGTCTTCGTCGGGCTTGCATTGCAGGTACAGGCGCGTGACCGTCGGCGAGCGCATCGAGAACAGCGCGAAACCATTGTCGTGATGCGCGTAGACGAGCTCGTCGAGCGACGGTGCCGCGTCGGCGAGGATGCCGAGCCACGCGAACGGATAGACGCGCTCGAACGTGTTCAGCCGTTCGGCCGGAATCGTCTGGCGCGCGATGCCGTGGAAGCCGTCGCAGCCGGCGATGTAGTCGCAGTCGATGCGATCTTCGCGGCCGTCGGCATGCTTGAACGTGACGAACGGGTGCTCGCCCTCGACGTCGTGCAGTGCGACGTCGCTTACCTCGAAGTGCATCGCGTGCCCATGCTCGACACCGGCCGCGATCAGGTCGCGCACCACTTCGTGCTGGCTGTAGACGGTGATCGCGCGCCCGCCGGTCAGCTCGGAGAGGTCGATGCGGTGGCGCTGGCCCGAGAACAGCAGTTCGATACCGTGGTGTTCGAGCCCTTCGCGGCGCATCCGGTCGCCGAGGCCGGCTTCGTTCAGCGTGTCGACCGTGCCCTGCTCCAGCACGCCGGCGCGGATGCGGTTCTCGCAGTATTCGCGTGAACGCGCTTCGACGAGGATGGAATCGACGCCTTGCAGGCGCAGCAGATGGGAAAGCAGAAGGCCGGACGGGCCGGCGCCGATGATCGCGACTTGGGTGCGCATTGTTCGTCTCCAGAACTTTGGTTCGAGTAATGGAACCCATTTGAGCGCTTTCCCGACTATGCGGCAATGCGATTCAGGAGATATGTTGTATACGTTTTGACGATACTGGCCCGGCGATGGATGCGCTCGATCTGAACCTCATTCCTTACCTCGTCGCGCTCGACGACACGCGCAACGTGAGCCGCGCGGGCGACCTGCTCGGCGTCAGCCAGCCGCGCGTGAGCACGGCGCTCGGCCGCCTGCGCGAGTATTTCGGCGATCCGCTGTTCGTGCGCACGTCGCGCGGGATGGAGCCGACGCCGCGTGCGCTCGCGCTACTGCCGGCCGCCCGCGACGCGCTCGCGCAGATCGAGCGCGGCCTCGTCGCGCCGCACGACTTCGACCCGGCCGCGAGCACGCATACGTTCTCGATCGCGCTGTCGGACGTCGGCGAGATCGTGTTCCTGCCGAAGCTGCTGCAGGCGTTCGCGACGCGCGCGCCGCACGCGAACCTGCGCTCGGTCTCGCTCGCGCACGACGAGGTCGGGCGTGGGCTCGAAGCCGGTTCGATCGATCTCGCGGTGGGCTACTTCCCGGATCTCGACGGCAACAACTTCTTCCAGCAGCGCCTGTTCACGCACCGGTTCGTGTGCCTGATGCGGCGCGGCCATCCGTTCGAGCAGGCGCCGCCGTTCACGGTCGAGCAATTCCTCACGTGCGGGCACGCGGTGGTGCGCGCCGAAGGACGCAGCCAGGAAGTGCTCGAGAAATATCTCGCGAAGCAGCGCATGCAGCGCCGCGCGGTGCTCGAGACACCGCACTTCATGAGCCTGCCGTTCATCCTGAGCCGCACCGACCTGATCGCGACGGTGCCGCATGCGATCGGCTATGCGTACGCGGCCGAGCACGCGTTCATCGTGCCGGTCGAGCCGCCGCTGGCGCTGCCGCGCTTCGACCTGAAGCAGCACTGGCATCGCAAGTATCACAACGATCCGCGCACCGCGTGGCTGCGCGGCGTCGTCGCGTCGCTGTTCAACGACGAGCAGGACGAATGGCCGAAGTGAGTGCTCGGGCCCCAGGCCGCACACGCGCCCCGCGAAAGCATGAAACAATGCCCGGATCCCGCGCCGCCCCGGCGGCGGCATTCGATGGAGCAAATAGATGGCTAAAAAGAAGTCCGCGCGGCCAGAGCCGGCCGCATCCCGACCGAGCCGCGAAGAAGCGGAAGACGCGGTTCGCGTGCTGTTGCGCTGGGCCGGCGACGATCCCGCGCGCGAAGGCCTGATCGACACGCCCGCACGCGTCGTGCGCGCCTATGAGCAATTCTTCGCCGGCTATGCGGTGGAGCCGCGCGACATCCTCGCGCGCACGTTCAGCGAAGTCGACGGCTACGACGAAATGATCGTGCTGAAGGACATCCGCTTCGAGAGCTACTGCGAGCACCACATGGTGCCGATCATCGGCCGCGCGCACGTCGCGTATCTGCCGAACCACCGCGTGGTCGGCATCTCGAAGCTCGCGCGCCTCGTCGACGCGTTCGCGAAGCGCCTGCAGATCCAGGAAAAGATGACCGTGCAGATCGCCGACACGCTGTTCGACGTGCTGCAGCCGAAGGGCGTCGGCGTGATCCTCGAGGCCGCGCACCAGTGCATCTCGACGCGCGGCGTGCACAAGCCGGGCGTCGAGATGGTCACGTCGCGCATGCTCGGCTCATTCCGCACCGATCCGTCGACGCGGCGCGAATTCCTGTCGATCGTCGCGAATCCTTCTTCCGTGAATCTGACGAATACGTAATGGAGCAGACGAAGCAAGCGACGCACGCGCCCGTCGTGCTCGTGACCGGCGCCGCGCGCCGGGCCGGGCGCGCGTTCGCCGAGTATTTCGCCGCGCACGGCTATCGCACCGCGGTGCATTACGACCGTTCGGCCGATGCCGCGCAGGCGGCGGCCCGTGCGATCGCCGAGCGCGGACACGATTCGGTCGCGCTGCAGGCCGACCTGTCGGATGCCGCGCAGATCACCGCGCTGATCGACCAGGTGTATGCGCGCTTCGGGCGCCTCGACGTGCTCGTCAACAACGCGTCGGTGTTCTGGCAGGACCATTTCCCGAGCTTCGACCTCGCGGCATTCGACCAGGCGTGGGCCGTCAACTGCCGCGCGCCGATCCTGCTCACGCGCGCGTTCTACGAACGGGCCCGCGCGGCCGGTGCGCAGGGTGTCGTCGTGAATGTGGTCGACCAGAAGATCAAGGAAAACTTTCACCGCGACCATTTCAGCTATACGGTCGCGAAGGCCGCGCTCGGCAACCTCACGCAGATGCTCGCGCTGTCGTCCGCGCCGGTGCTGCGCGTGAATGCGGTGTTCCCCGGGCTGATGCTGCCGAGCGACGACCAGACGCAGGCCGACTTCGAGCACGCGAGCCGCGCATCGACGCCGCTCGCGCGTATCGCCGGCCCCGACGACGTCGCGAGCGCGATCCTGATGCTGACGGGCAACGCGTACAACGGCGTGGATTTCGTCGTCGATGCGGGGCAGAACCTGATCCGCGTCGACCAGGACGTGCTGTACAAGCACCGCGCGCCCGACCGCAAGCACTGACCGGTGCGCGCGTCGACGGCAGGCAGCCGTCGGCCGCGCGCCGCGTTACGGCTTGTCGGCGCTCCCGCCTTCTCGAACCTTGCCCTGCGCGACGCTCGTGCCGGGCGGCACGCTGTGCGTGAGCCACACGTTGCCGCCGATCACCGAGCCCCGCCCGATCGTCACACGGCCGAGAATCGTCGCGCCCGCGTAGATCACCACGTCGTCCTCGACGATCGGGTGCCGCGCATTGCCCTTGACCAGCGCGCCTTCGCCATCGGCCGGGAAGCTCTTCGCGCCGAGCGTGACGGCCTGGTACACGCGCACGCGCTCGCCGATGATCGCCGTCTCGCCGATCACGACGCCCGTGCCGTGGTCGATGAAGAAGCTCGGGCCGATCTGCGCGCCCGGGTGGATGTCGATGCCGGTCGCCGAGTGGGCAATTTCATTGATGAATCGCGCCAGCAGCGGCACGCCCAGCTGGTGCAGCGCATGCGCGAGCCGGTGATGCATCATCGCCAGCACGCCGGGGTAGCACAGCAGGATCTCGGTGATGTGCTGCGCGGCCGGATCGCCCGCATAGGCCGCCTGGATATCGCTGACGAGCAGCGCGCGGACCGCCGGCAACTGCCGGCCGAATTCGCGCGCAATTTCGAACGCGCGTTCGTCGAGCTCCGCGAACGGCGTATCGGCATGCTCGGGCAGGAACGGCAGCGCACGGCGGATCTGTTCGGACAGAATGCGCAGCGTGCTTTCGAGCGTGTGGCCGACGTAGAAGTCGACGCTTTCGTCGGTCAGATCCGGTGCGCCGTAGTGCGTCGGAAACATCGACGCGCGCAGGCCGGTCACAATCTTGCAGATTGCATCGCGCGACGGCAGTTCGCGAATGCCGCGCGGATGGCGCGTGCGATGGAGTTCCTCGCGCGACTCGCGCAAGCCGGCAACGATTTCTTCAAGGCCCCACTGACGGGCGGGTGATGTCGACATATGCCAATGCAGGCGGCCGCGCTCGGTCGCACGGCCGCTAATAAAGTGACGGGTTCCGCAAGATTACCGCGTTTTCCGTCCGGGAGCGGCACGCCGGGGATCGGCCGGACGGCCGATGGCACGGGATCGCGACGGCGTCAGATCGTGATGCTGCTCGCGTCGATCCATCGCACGGCCCAGTCGCGCGCGTGCGCGATCGCGTCGCCTTCGTCGTTGAACTGGAGCTCGATCGGGAAAAATCGGTTCGCAACGAGTTCCCCGTCGCTCGATCGGGAGATCACGACGTAGGGTTTGAACGAACCGTCACTGGCGCGCGCGGGCGCGCAGTTCAACAGATAACCGCGGTGCGTGAAGGCAGTAGTCGCTTGCATGAATCCGCCACCTCTAGTCCCTTGCTTTGTTGTTCACTACCCGTCTTTAAGGGTGCTGCGGCCCCCCGGCGCGGGCAGAGGCGGCGCGACTGAATCCCCTGTCGCCGCTTCGCAGGAAAAGAATCATACTCTGTAGAAAACGGGTCTTCTAGCTGAAATAAATCATGACAAATCAGTGCGCGTCGCGCGACCGCGGCGATCGCCCGCGCGCCTTTTCCCGTCATGCCCGGAACGGGATTTGCTTCGATCCGGAACGCTTCGCCGCGAGGAGAGCCGCGATGGAATCATCCGGTCAAACCGATCGTTCGCGTCCGCGCAGCATCGAGCTCGACAACGACGACACGCACGACAGCACGGTCGACACCGACGGCAAGAACCGCGAGGCGGCGCGCCTTGCCGGCGGCGGCCCGATCTCGCCCGACGAAATCACGCGCAGCAACGCGTCGCTCGTCAATGCGATGCCGGAAGCCGGCGACGGCTTCGCCGGTTTCGACAGCCGCCCCGGCGGCAATCATCCGGCGTTCGCGCTGCGTGCCGGCTACATGGTGATCGAGAAGGGCTTCGACGCGCCGCCGCCCCTGAGCGACGCGCTGTTCGGCCCCGTCCACCGGATGTACGGCAGCACGTACTGGCCCGGTCACCAGCGTCGGCCGGAGCGCGTCTTCGAGCTGACGCCCGTGCCGAGATAGCCGGCGCGGCGTTTGAATCGATCGTTCGTTTGCGAACCGGTATCGGCCAACTAGCCGATGGCTGGGATCGGCGTACGCCACTGCCGTGCGCCGATCGTGCACCGGACATCGCGCGATGCACGATGCACGAACGAATGATTCCGCGCAGCAGCGCGGGCGGCGTCATGCACACCGTGAATTGCACCGACGCACATGCGTTGATCGAGGTCATGTCGAAACGGCGCAGTTGCGATTGAATGGCGATGCGGGCGATGCATCCGCGTGATCGTCGTGCCGTGTCGATGCGATCGGCGTGCGCGGCAAGGCGTATGCGTGCGCCACACGCGACACCGATGCGCGCGCATGTCTTCCCGCCGACCATGCAGACAACACGGGCCACCACGTCGCACGACACGTGTCGCGTGTCGCGTGTCACAGCATACGTAGGTGCCTGGCCGTGCGCCGCGGAAACGGAAGCGGCGCCGCCGCGCGGCACGACCGGCACCTCACTGCAAAGTCCCTGCCGTTGGTTTACTCTGCCTCGCAGCATTGCGCATTGCCCAGCCCGATCGGCCATCCGGCCGACTTCGTTTCAACCCGCCACTCGGAGACACTATGTACAAGCGTATTCTGGTTGCCGTCGACGGCAGCGACACGTCCCGCCATGCGTTCGATGCCGCGCTGGCGCTCGCGAAATCGCACGGCGCCGAGCTGCAACCGTTCTACGTCGTCGAGAACGCCGCGATCTACTACAACGTGCCCGGCTACGATCCGTCCGTGCTGCGCGATCAGCTCGTCGCGCAGGGCAACGCACTCGCGAAGGATTTCACTGCGCTGATGCAGGCAGCGGGCGTAAAGGGCGAGACGAAGCTGGGCGAAGCGACGTCGCTCAACGACGTGTCGTCGCTGATCCTCGAGGGCGCGAAAGCGTTCGATGCCGATCTCATCGTACTCGGCACGCACGGCCGCCGCGGGTTCCGCCGTCTCGTGCTCGGCAGCATCGCCGAGCAGTGCGTGCGCCACGCGACGCTGCCCGTGCTGCTGATTCCGGCGGCCGCCAACGTCGACGAAACAGTTGCGTGAGCAGCGTTCGGCATGCGCGGGCAGTCGCGACGTTTTGTCACCCGACAGCGGCAAGTTGCGGTGGGACAATGATTCCGTCGATTCAACGCCGGAGTAAACGATCATGCTGACGCCCGTCGCCACACGTCCCGCCGCCACGCCTCATGCCGGCAGCTGGGCCCCTCGCCAGGCCGCGCACTGCTCGTCGTGCGCCATGCGGCACCTGTGCATGCCGCAGGGCCTGGCGCCCGAAGCGCTCAGTCGCCTCGAGTCGGTCATCTGCGCGGCGCGCCCCGTCAAGCGCGGCGAAGCGCTGTTCCGCGAAGGCGACGCATTCGACAACCTGTACGCCGTGCGCTCGGGCTCGTTGAAAACCGTCGCGACGCGCCACGACGGCCGCGAGCAGGTCACCGGCCTGCATCTCGCCGGCGAAGCGCTCGGCCTCGACGGCATCTGCGACGACACGCATCCGCGCACCGCGGTCGCGCTGGAAGACAGCTCGGTCTGCGTGATTCCGTACAGCGCGCTCAAGACGCTGTGCTCGGAAGCCGGTTCGATGCAGTTGCGCATGCACAAGCTGATGAGCGAACAGATCGTGCGCGAAACGTCGCAAACGATGCTGCTCGGTTCGCTGAATGCCGAAGAACGCGTTGCCGCTTTCCTGCTCGACGTCTCGTCGCGCTACCTGAAGCGCGGGTACTCGCCGTCGGAATTCAACCTGCGGATGACGCGCGAAGACATCGGCAGCTACCTCGGCATGACGCTCGAAACGGTCAGTCGCACGCTGTCGAAATTCCAGAAGCGCGGCCTGATCGAAATGCAGGGCCGCCACGTCCAGATCGTCGATTTCGACGGTTTGCATCACGTCTGATGTGATGCCGCACGGCGCGCACCTCTCGCGCCGCCTGCGTCACGCGATCGGTCAATCGAGAAACAGCGCGGCGCGCGCCTTCAGCGCCGCGCTGAAATCGTCGAGCCAGCCGATCGACAAACGCCAGCTCTGCCAGTAAAGGTCGATGTCGATCGTTCGCCCGCGCGACATGTCGACCAGTTCACCCGCCGCCAGTTGGCGGTCGACCATCCGGTCCGGACACATCCCCCATCCCAATCCCGTTTCGCACGCACGCAGGTAGCCCGCGACGTGCGGTATCCAGTGCTGCGGCGGATCGAGATCCGCGCGCGTCACGCGCCGGATGAAACGCGCCTGCAGCCCGTCCTTCGGATTGAACATCACGCACGGCGCGCGGCGCAGCGCATCGCGCGTGATGCCCGCGTTGAAGTAGCGCTCGTAAAACGCCGGCGAGCACACCGCGCGGTAGCGGATGCGCCCGAGCCGCTCCGACCGGCACCCCTGGATCGGCTCCGCCTGCGCGGTCACGGCGCCCTGCACGCTGCCGTCGCGAATGCGCGATGCGGTGTAGTCCTGGTCGTCGATCACGAGGTCGAGCAACGTTTCGCGCTCCGTGCAGAACGGCCCGACCGCGTCGATGAACCACGTCGCGACGCTGTCGTCGTTGACGGCCACGCGCAACGTCGGCCACGTGCTCGCGATCTGACCCGGCAATGCGGGCATCCGGCCGCCCAGCTCGGCCTCGAGCAGTTGCACGCGCTCGGTATGCCGGCACAGCAGCGCACCCGACGTCGTCGCGACACATGGCTGCCCGCGCTTGACGAGCACGCTGCCGACCCGCTCCTCCAGCAGTTTCACGCGCTGCGACACGGCCGACGCCGTGACGTTCAGCTCCTTGGCCGCCCGCTCGAACGAGCCGTGCCGGATCACGGCCGCGAGGGCATCGAGCAACGCGTAGTCGAGCATTAGATTTCCTTAATCAGCATTAGGTGATTTAGCTTCTCTTATTTTCAGGCTGACCGCAGACTAGCGCTACCCGATTCATTCGTCTACTGCTTCCACTGCTGTCACCCATCATGAACTGGCTCGCTTTTTCCCACGGCGCCGCGCTCTGCGGTTCACTTATCGTCACCATCGGCGCGCAGAACGCATTCGTGCTGCGGCAGGGCATCATGCGCTCGCACGTCGGCAAGATCGTGCTGCTGTGCGCGCTGTCCGACATGATCCTGATCGGCGCGGGCGTCGGCGGCGCGTCGGCGCTCGTCGAACGCTATCCGACCTTCGTCCACGCGGTGCTGTACGTCGGCCTCGCGTATCTCGCGTGGTTCGGCATCAATGCGCTGCGCCGCGCGTTCAAGCCCGGCCACGAAACGCTCGACGTGCGCGGCGACGCGGTCGCGCCGCCGCCGCAGAGCGGCCTCGCGATCGTGCTGATGACGCTCGCGTTCACGTGGCTCAACCCGCACGTGTATCTCGACACGTTCCTGCTGATCGGCACGGCCGGCGCACGCGAGCCGGAAGGCGCGCGGCTCGCGTTCGCGATCGGCGCGATGGCGGTCAGCGTCGTGTGGTTCCTCGGGCTCGGCTACGGTGCGCGGCTGCTGGCGCCGTGGTTCCGCAAGGCCATGGCGTGGCGCGTGCTGGATGGCGCAATCGGCAGCATGGTGCTGTTTCTCGCGGCGGTGCAGTTGCGCTGACCGGCTCACCGTCGCACGGGCGGCCGCCTACCGCCCGTCGTCCCGCCCGCTTCGGCGCAATGCCGGAGCATCCACGTTCCCGCCCTCCCGCCTGCTTCCGCCCACGCGCCGTTCCGCGTCAAGTCGCGCCAGCCGCGACAAAAATCGGTTCCTGATCGAACGCAGCCACACGAAGTACCCACGCAACGGACGGAGCGTCCGTCATCCGCGTCAGGCCGTCCGTCATCGCGACGGCGCGCCGCCTGCACGATTCGAAGCGATCGGCGAGAATGTCCGGCGTCCCGCGACAACGGCGTGACCGCACCACGTACCCGTCGTCTCGCCGCGATCGTCCCGGCCCATCCCGCAGTTCCATTCCGTCACCCGCAGATATCGGAGCAGAACATGGCACTACGCACCCTCGGCACGTCCAACATCCAGGTTTCGCCGCTCGCGTTCGGCGGCAACGTCTTCGGCTGGACCGTCGACGAGAACACGTCGTTTGCGCTGCTCGACGCGCTCGCCGACACCGGCATCAACTTCATCGACACGGCCGACGTCTACTCGGCGTGGGTCCCCGGCAACCACGGCGGCGAATCGGAAACGATCATCGGCAAGTGGCTCAAGCGCTCCGGCAAGCGCGAGCAGGTCGTGATCGCGACCAAGGTCGGCCTGCTGGGCGCGCGCGCGGGGTTGTCGAAAGACAACATCCTGAAGGCGGCAGACGACTCGCTGCGTCGCCTGCAGACCGACTACATCGACCTGTATTTCTCGCATCGCGACCTCGCCGATACGGCCCCGCTCGAAGAAACGCTCGGCGCCTATCAAACGCTGATCGACGCAGGCAAGGTGCGGATCATCGGCGCATCGAACTACTGCGGCGCACGGCTGCGCGAAGCTGCCGCGATCAGCGCGCGCGACGGGCTGCCCGCCTACCAGGTCATCCAGCCCGAATACAACCTGCTCGACCGCGCCGATTACGAACGCGATCTCGAACCGGTCGTGCGCGACCTGAAGCTCGGTGTCGTCAACTACTACGCGCTCGCGAGCGGCTTCCTGTCGGGGAAGTACCGCAGCGAGGCCGACCTGAAGAAGAGCGTGCGCGGCGATCGCGTCGCCGGGTATCTCAATGAACGCGGGCTGCGTATCCTCGCCGCGCTCGATGCGGTAGCCGAGAAGCACGGCACGCAGCCGGCCGCCATCGCGCTCGCCTGGCAGATCGCGCGGCCGACGATCACCGCGCCGATCGCCAGCGCGACGTCGCTGGCGCAGCTGGCATCGCTCGGCGAAGCGATCCGCGTTCAGCTCGATCAGGACGACATTCGCCGGATCGACGAAGCCAGCGCGGCCTGAAGTCAGCTGTAGCAGGCCGGTCGATCGGATCGCGCAGTCCGCGCGGTTCCGCGACCGGCCGGTGTCATGTGCGCGCGCTTGTCGCGGCATTCGCGGGGGCGGGTCATTCGTGAGTGGCGGGTGAATACAATGGCGCGGGTCCGGGCGGCCCGCCGCACAATCTGCGATGCGTCGGTGATGCCGCGCATCGTGTCCGGCAATACGAACGCGCCGACGATCATGATGGCGGAGCGCTGCGCCGAATTCATGCTCGCGGAGTAACGCAACGCGGCGCGCGGGCGTTTTCGTTCACGACAATCAAAAGACCGCGCGTGAGACACGCGCCGCCGCTTCATCTGCATCACCTGCTGCAATCACCCCCCGTCCGTCCGCACCGCCTCGCGCAGCGCCATCGGCGATGCACCGTAGCGCTCGCGAATCGCACGGCTGAAATGAGCCTGGCTCGAAAAGCCCCAGCGAAACGCGATTTCGCCGACGCTCGTCTTGCGCAGTCGCGCATCGGTCAGCTCGCGATGCGCATGCGACAGCCGCTCCGACCAGATGTGCTGCGTGATCGACTCGCCTTCGGCCGCGAAGAGCCGGCTCAGATGCCGCAGCGACAGCCCGACCGCGTCGGCGACGGCCTGCGGCCCGAGCTCCGGATCGCCGAGATGCGTCGCGACGTACTGCTTCGCGGTCAGCAGATACGACAGCGACGCACGCGACGCGCCCGCGCCATTCACCTCCGCATCGATGAGTTCCGCGACCAGCGTGCACGTGTGTTCGGCGAACTGCGCGGCGTCACGCTCGACCGGATCCTTCATGAAGCGCTCGACGCTCGCGCGCAACGTCGCGCCGAGCATCGCGCCCGCGCCCGGTTTCGGCGCGATCCGCAGCGGCAGCGCCGCCAGTTCCGCATCGAGCCGGTCGTCGAACGTCGTGATCGGGATATCGATCAGCAGCTGCCGCATCGGCGTCAGGAATCCGAACAGATAGGGCACGCGCGTGTCGTAGACGACGACATCGCCGGCGTCCGCGAGCAGGCAACGGTCCCGCTGGATGAAATACGCGCGCCCGCTCAGGATCTGGCACGCAAACAGCGACTCCTTCGGCAACTGGCGCACCAGCGCGGGGCTGCGCTCGATCACGTGATCCTGGCCGCTGATGTCCGCGATGCCGAGGCCCGGCAGCGCGATATCGGTCTTCTCGACCTCGAGCCCGGCCGGCGACAGCGACGAACAGCGCAGCCCGACCAGCGTCGCCGCATTGAACGCATCCCAGTACGCCATCCTGTCGCGCGCCGGCACGTCGGCCGTCGAGCCTCGCGTGCGGGAAAAAACGGTCGTATTCGTCACGTCGCCTCCTGCGGGCGCCTGTCGTGCGGAGCGGCACGGATTGGGGGATGGTTCGTCTGGATTGTGTTGCGATGCAATGTCCGGCGCGGTCAAGCAATGCGTCCAGCCCAGTCAAGAGCGGCGCGCACCGGCTGGCTAAAGTCGAGCCCACGACAACTGATACCCAAGGAGACAAACCGTGGTCGACAAAGCCGTAGCCGAATTCTGGCAAAACATCCCGCCGATTGCCAATCCGTTCAAGCCCGATGCGCTGCCCGAAGCGTACATCGCGAACGCGGCCACCGACGACGAACGCTATTACGTTCCGTTCACCGAAACGGTTTCGTCACGGCCGCTGTGGATCTCGCCGTCGCAAAACAAATGGTGCGACATCCTGATGGCGAAGGAAGCCGGGCTCGTGAACCGGCACTATCACCCGCACGAGGTGTTCGCTTACACGCTGTCGGGAAAGTGGGGTTATCTGGAGCACGAATGGACCGCGACGCGCGGCGATTTCGTGTACGAAACGCCGGGCGAAGGCCACACGCTCGTCGCGTTCGATCACCCGGAGCCGATGCGCGCGTTCTTCATCGTGAAGGGGCCGCTGATCTGGCTCGACGAAGCAGGCAATCCAGACGGCTACTTCGACGTGCATTCGTACATCGCGATGTGCAAAGCGCATTACGAGAAGGTCGGCCTCGGCGCGCAAGCGATCGAGAAGCTGTTCCGCTGACGCGCGGCAAGGCTCACCATGACATCCCCTTCCGCCTCCCGATCCGCGTGGACGTATGAGAACCGGCTGCTGCTGATCCTGTTCATGACGTTCGGCTTCGTGTTCTTCGACCGCCTCGCGCTGTCGTTCCTGTTCCCGTTCATGTCGGCCGAGCTGCATCTGACGAACACGCAGCTCGGCATGGTGTCGTCCGCACTCGCGCTCACGTGGGCATTGTCCGGCGCCGCGACCGGCGCGTGGTCCGACGCCCGCGGCACGCGCAAGCCGCTGCTGGTCGCGGCCGTGCTCGGCTTTTCCGTGTGCTCGGCGCTGTCGGGGCTCGTCGGCGGCTTCGCGAGCCTGATCGCGTTCCGCGCGCTGATGGGCATCGCCGAAGGCCCCGTGCTGCCGCTGTCGCAATCGCTGATGGTCGAAAGCTCGACGCCGAGCCGCCGCGGGCTGAACATGGGCCTGCTGCAGGGCTCCGCCGCCGGCCTGCTCGGCGCGATGATCGGCCCGCCGGTGGTCATCGGCATCGCGACCACGTACGGCTGGCGCGAGGCGTTCTACGTGTCGTGCATTCCGGGCTTCCTGATCGCGTTCTGCATCTGGCGCTGGGTGCGCGAAGCGCCACCCGGCGGCGTGCGGCACGCGCAGGCCGAACCCGGCGGCGCATCGGCCGCGAGCGGCGCGGCAGTCAGCCGATGGGCGCTGCTGAAGGAGCGCAACATCCTGCTCTGCGTGCTGATCAGCGGCTTCTTTCTCACGTGGTTCGTCGTGATCATCTCGTTCGCGCCGGTGTTCCTCGTGGAAAGCCGCCATCTGTCGCCGTCCGACATGGGCGTCGTGATGACCTGCCTCGGCGCCGCGTGGGTGTTCTGGGGCTTCGCGGTGCCGGCGATCTCCGACCGGATCGGCCGCAAGCCGACGATGATCGTGTTTGCGCTGATCGCGGCCGTGTGCCCGGTCGTGATGATCCATGCCGGTTCGCTGTGGGCGCTCGGCGCGCTCGTGTTCGCCACGTACACGGGCCTCGGCTGCTTCACGCTGTTCATGGCGACGATCCCGGCCGAAACGGTGCCGCCGCGCGCGATCGCCAGCGCGCTCGGCCTGATCATGGGCGCCGGTGAGCTGATCGGCGGCTTCGTTGCACCGACCGTCGCCGGCTTCGCGGCGGACCAGTACGGCCTGCAGTTCGCGATGTGGACGTCGGCTGCCGGCGCGATCCTCGCGTGCGTGCTGTCGTTCGGCCTCGTCGAGACCGCGCCCGCTGTGCTGCGCAAGCGCGCACTCGCCGGCTCGGCCGCGAACCATCTCGATCCACAAAACCTCGGAGGCCACTGACATGCGGGCACTTCAATGGCATGGCCCGCGCGACGTCCGTCTCGTGGAAATCGACACGCCGCGCGTCAGCCCCGGTGAAGTGCGCATCGCGATCGCGTACTGCGGGATCTGCGGCAGCGACCTGCACGAATATGCGGACGGCCCGCACGCGATTCCGGTCGACACGCCGCATCCGCTGTCGCGCCGCACCGCGCCGCTGACGCTCGGCCACGAGTTCTGCGGCACCGTCGTCGAAGTCGGCGACGGCGTGACGGCGCTGCGCGCGGGCGATCGCGTCGCGGTCGAGCCCGAGTATCGCTGCAGCCGGTGCGCGTATTGCCGCGCGGGGTCGTACAACCTGTGCGTATCGATGGGCTTCGCCGGGCTGATGGGCGACGGCGGCATGGCCGACTTCGCGGTCGTGCCGGCGTACATGCTGCATCGCCTGCCTGACGGCGTGAGTCTCGAGCAGGCCGCGGTGATGGAGCCGGCGGCCGTCGCGCTGCACGCGTTGCGGCGTGGCGAACTGCGGCTCGGCGAAACCTGTGCGGTGTTCGGCCTCGGCCCGATCGGCCTGCTGCTCATCATGCTCGCGAAACTGCAGGGGGCGACCACGATCGTCGCCGTCGACGTCTCACCCGAACGGCTCGCGGCGGCCGCGCGCTTCGGCGCGACGCATACGTTCGACGCACGCGCACTCGGTGCATCCGCGCTGCAAGACGCGATCCACGCGGCCACGGGCGGGCTCGGCGTCGACGCGAGTTTCGAAGCGGCCGGGCTGCCGGCCACGTTCGAATCGGCGATGCAGGCACTGCGCAAGGGCGGCCGCGTCGTGATGGTCGGCCTGATGCCGCATGCCGGCTTCGACGCGTTCCGTGCGGTCAACGACGAGCTGACCTTCACGGCGAGCGTCGGCTACCGGCATGCGTACGAAGACCTGCTGCGCATCGTCGCGTCGGGCGCGCTCGACCTCACGTCGATCGTCACGCGCACCGTGTCGCTCGAAGACGCCGTCGCCGACGGCTTCGACGCGCTGCTCGCCGACCGCGCGCAAATCAAGATCCTCGTTTCACCCGCGCAACGGCCCGACCGTCGCGCGCCCACCATCGGGAGCGTCGAGCATGAGTCGTCAGTGGGCGTTTGAGGGGCAGTCCGTCGTCGTGACGGGCGGCACGTCGGGCATCGGTGCGCGCACGGCGATGCGGTTCGCGGAAGCCGGCGCGTCGGTCGTCGCGCTCGGGCTCAATGCGGCCGGCCCGCATGCGCCCGTGCATGCGGGCGTTCGCTGCGTGGAACTCGACGTGACCGACAGCGATGCGCTGACGCGCACGATCGCGGCCCTGCCGGGGCTCGACGTGCTCGTCAACGGCGTCGGCATCAGCCGGCACGCGGACGAATACCGGATGGACCAGTTCGAGCTCGTGCTGAACGTGAACCTGACGTCGGTGATGCGTGCCTCCGACGCCGCACGGCCGGCGCTGTCGGCACACGGCGGCAGCATCGTCAATGTGGCGTCGATGTACACGTACTTCGGCAGCAAGGACCGGCCCGCGTACAGCGCGAGCAAGGGCGGCATCGCGCAGCTCACGCGCTCGCTCGCGCAGGCGTGGGCCGATCGCGGCATTCGCGTGAATGCGGTCGCGCCCGGCTGGATCGATACGCCGCTCAGCAGCGGCCTGATGGCCGACATGCAGGCGTCGCGGCGCATCCTCGAGCGCACGCCGCTCGGGCGCTGGGGCACGGCCGACGAAGTCGCGGACGTGATCCTGTTCCTGTGCTCGCCCAGCGCATCGTTCGTGACCGGCGCGGTCGTGCCGGTCGATGGCGGGTATTCGACGGTCTAGCACGCTGCCGAGTGGGCATCGGCACGCCCGCGATTGCTGCCGATGCCCGTCACACATCGATTTCCTTCGGTTGTCACTGAGCCGGGATCATCCGGTTCAGCTTTGCTCATATCAATCAGTAGTCCAATCAAAAATATCCGACTCGATCGGAAACATGTGAGGAGCACATTGGAGATGACGAAAAAGACCGTTCTGGCGCTCGCTGCATGCGCCATTCCCGCCGTGTCGTTCGCGCAGAGCAGCGTGACGATGTTCGGGCTGATGGACGCCGGCATCAGCTACGTCAGCAATCAAGGCGGCCACGGCGCCGCGAAGTTCGACGACAACATCTTCTTCCCGAACCTGCTCGGTTTCGAAGGCAAGGAGGATCTCGGCGCGGGCACGCGCGCGATCTTCCGGCTCGTCAACCAGTATTCGCTCGGCAACGGCTCGATCATCGGCGGCGGGCTGTTCGCGCGCACGGCCTACGTCGGGCTGCAGAACGACCGGTACGGCACGCTGACGCTCGGCAACCAGTACGAGTTAATGGTCGACGCGCTGGCCGCGAGCGGCAACGAGATCGCGCAGGATCTCGTCGGCCTGTACGGCTTTCGCAACGGGCCGTTCGACAAGCTCGCGTTGCCGAACAACCCGACCGGCGCCTTCGACTGGGATCGCGTCGCGGGCAGCAATCGCGTCGCGAATTCGGTCAAGTACACGAGCCCGTCGCTGTCGGGACTGACCTTCGGCGCGCTGTACGGCTTCGGGAACGTCGCGGGGTCGGTCGGCGCGAACAACACGGTCAGCGTCGGCGCAAGCTACGACAACGGCACGTTCGGCGCGGGCGCGGCCTATACGAACCAGAAGTATGGCGCGACGGACGTGCTGCCGCCGACCAGCGTGCGCAACTGGGGCGCGGGCGTGCACTACACGCTCGGCACGGTCACCGGGAAAGCGCTCTTCACGACGGTACGCAACGCGCAGAACGGCGCGGGTGCGTGGTCGGCGGAAGCCGGTGCCGCATGGCGGCCGTCGCCGGCATGGGTGATCGGCGCGAGCTACACGTACATGAAGGGCAACGACACGCTCGACAACGCGCACGCGCACCAGCTCCTGGCCGCCGTCCAGTACTGGCTGTCGAAACGCACGATGGTGTACGTGGCGGGCGTGCACCAGCGCGCGAACCACGGCAGCAACGCGCAGATCAACGGCGTGATGGATGCGAACGGCGCGTCGGGCGGCGCGCTGCAGTCGATCGCGCGGCTCGGGTTCAGTACGCGGTTCTAGGCCGCCGCCCCGGCGGATTCTGGCGACGCCCCTGTGTCCGGATCGCCTGACGACGCAGGCGCGGTGCCGGCCCGCGCTGCCGCGTTCGTCGTCACACGCTGCCGGCCATCCTCCGATCGAGTCGGTTCGAATCGCAACGAATGCACGCCGCGACTAACCCGACGATCCCGCACCGCCCCCGTCCTGCATCGCCGCATCCCGACACTGCGACGGCGTGACGCCGAAGCGCCGGCGAAACAGGCGCGCGAAATACGCCGGATCGGAAAACCCCGACTGCAGCGCGAGGCGCGTAATGCTCGCCCCGTCGGCACCGGTCTGCGACAGCACTTCATGGCACTTCTCGAGCCGAAGGCGCTGGATCATCGCCTGCGGCCGCTCGCCGATCGATTCGAATGCCTGGTAAAGCGTGCGGCGGCACACCTTCAATGCGGCGGCAATACGATCGGGCGACAGTTCGCCGTCGTCCAGATGCCGATGGATGTATTGCTGCGCGTCGCGCAACAACGTCTCGCGGATCTTGCGCCGCGAAGCGGGCGCCGTGCCGTCCGCGAAATCGATGGTCTCGGCGAGCAACGTCGCCACCAGTTCCAGCACGCCGAAGCGGCTGCGCGGATTCATGCGCCGGCCCTCGGCGATCATCGCCTGCAGGCTCGCGAGCGCCACGGCCGCGCCGCCCGTCGTCGGCATCGCGCGGCCGATCGCTTGCCGGGCCAGCGCCAGCAGCGCGTCGTGGTCGGCCACTTCGCACAGCATCGTGACGAATTCGCCGTGTGCGTCGTTTTGAATCCAGTATGGGCTGCTCGCCTCGTACAGCGTGAAATGCCCGGGCGGCACGATCACGTCGCTGGCACCCTGCTCGAGCCTCGCCACGCCGCTCAGTTGCCAGATCACCTTGACGTAGCGGTGCTTCAGCGTCTTGCAGGCATCGCGCCCGATGGAGGCGCTGTGCGCGCTGGCCGCAATGCGCGCCACGCGGCAGCGCGCATGATCGAACACGTCGACGCTCGCGTCGAATTCGCCGGACGCGCCGGCGTTCAGCTCCAGCGGAAAGAACCGATGCCGGATCTGCTCCGACCAGCACGACACGCCGCCCGCCTGCAGCGGCGGATGCGCTTCCGAATCGATCATGACGTTCGCCTCCAGAAAAATCCGGCTTTCAGGTACATCCGTTGCGTGGCCGCCTGCGTACGCATGCAGCGAGCGCGACGATCGACTCGCCCGACTTCCGGTCATGTGTGACGACACGCGCCCGGCCAGCACCGATAAGAGGGGATCGGCTCGTAGCGTACGGCGCATCGATGCGAAAGAACATTCGCACAACTCCCATGCGTGGCCGGAACGCTACCTGACGTTGTAAAGATTTCCCCTAGATGCACCGTACTCCTGACGGCTTTGCACGCAAACACATGCGAGCGAAAAACTGGCGCGGCACCCTGCTGACGGGCGGAAAGACGACTTCCGGCCGTGCGCCGTAGGAGGAGACAAACGATGAAACGACTTTCCCTTTCCGTGATGCTGTCCGCGCTCGTCGTCGCGCACGGCGCTCACGCAACCGAAGGCGGCGGCTCCGTCTACCCGACCGGGGCGGAAGGCTACCTGTGCTGCGCACTGCCGCCGCCGGGGCTCTATGCACTGATCTACGCGGAGCGCTACCGCGCCGGCGAACTGCGCAACAACGACGGCCGCAACGTCGCGCCGCCAGACTTCAGCATCACTGCCTATTCGGTGACGCCACGGATCGTGTGGGTCACACCCTACACATTTGCCGGCGCGTCGCTGGCCATGCATGCGCTGCTTCCGCTCGTCACGCTCGACGTGCACGCGGGCGGGCAATCGCAGCGGCGGACCGGTGTCGGCGACATGACGTTCGGGCCGGCGCTCGGCTGGCACGTCACGCCGACGCTCCACACGCTGCTCGCCGTCGATTTCTTCGCGCCTACGGGCCGGTACGACAAAAGCGACCTGGCCAACATCGGCCGACACGTCTGGGCGATCCAGCCGATCGCGGGGATCTCGTATGGCGGCCGTACCGGGCCGGTGTTCGATGCAAAGCTGATGTGGACCTTCAACCAGCGCAACCACGCGACGGACTACCGATCCGGCCAGGAATTCATCGTCGACTATTCGGCGGGCTGGGGTTTCGGCAACGGGCTGACGGTCGGCGCGGGCGGCTATGTCTACCGGCAGATGACGGACGACTCACAGGCCGGGCAAACCATCGCCGGCAATCGCGGCCGTGCGTTCGCGATCGGCCCGTCGATCAAGTACGACAGCGGGAAGGGCTGGTTCGTGACCGCCAAATACCAGATGGAAACCGATGTGCGAAACCGCCCGGAAGGTGCGGCGTTCTGGCTCAAGGCCGTGTTTCCGCTCTGATTCGAACGAAACCGCGTCGGCATCGCCCGACGCGAAGTCAGCGCAGGTCAGCCCTGCGCCGCCTCATTCACCGACCGAGCAGCAGGTCAGCGCCGCGTTCGCCGATCATGATTGCCGGCGCGTTGGTGTTGCCGCTCGGCACCTGCGGGCAGATCGAGCAATCGATCACGCGCAGATTGGAGAAGCCGTGAACGCGCAGCGTCTTCTGGTCGACCACCGACGTCCGCGGGTCCGTACCCATCCTGCAGGTGCCGGCCGGGTGATAGACGGTCTTGATGTCCTGCCGCACGAATCGCTCGATTGCCGGCAGATCGTCCGGATCGACACGGGCAGGCGCGACGATTTCCTTCACGTGCGCCTGCAGCGCCTTCGCCGACAGGATCCTGAGCCCGGCCTGAACGGCCCGGATCTGGCCGTCGAGGTCGGCCGGGTCGCTCAGGAAGTTCGCATCGATCCTCGGAAGATCCGACGGATCCTTGCTGCGCAACGCCACCTGCCCGCGCGATTTCGGTTGCAGATGGCCGACCTTGACCGACATGCCGTGCTCGCTCGCCGGTGGCTTCTCTCCCGGCGTATTGTCGAAATTGTCGAGCAGCGGCAGGAAATGGAACTGTACGTCCGGCCGCCCGGTGCCCAGCGTGTCGATGAATGCGCCGCCTTCGAGGATGTTGCTGGTCAGCAGCCCGCTCCTGAAGCACTTCCATTGCAGGAAATGGCGCATCGCCCGGAGCCCGGTGTTCTCGCCGTAGAGGCTCGCCGGTGTGCGAATCGACGCCTGCACCGACATGTGCAGATGATCGTGGAAATTCCGGCCGACCGGCAATGCGGCAACCGTATCGATCCCGAGCGCGGCAAGATGCTCCGCCGGCCCGATGCCGGACAGCATCAGCACCTTCGGACTCCCGATCGCCCCCGCGCTCACGACGACCTCGTTGCGCACGCGCACCGACACGGGCGCGTGACCGCCTTCGCTGAATTCGACCGCGACCGCACGCCCCGCATCGGTCCGGATCCGGTGCACGAGCGCGCCGGTCACCACCTTCAGCTTCGCGTCGTCGCGCACCGACGCCAGATAGGTCTGTGCCGTGCTTGCGCGTTCGCCGTTGCGCGTCGTCGTCTGGTAATAGCCGATGCCCTGCTGCACTTCGCCGTTGAAATCGTTGACGTAGCGCAGCCCCATCTCCTGCCCGGCCCGGATGAACGCAGCCGTCAACGGATGGCGATAACGGTTCTCGCTGACGGGCAGCGGACCCGTCTGGCCGTGATACGCAGGCCCCAGGCTTTCGTTCGCTTCCGCCTTCATGAAATACGGCAGCACGTCGTCGTAGCGCCAGTCCGTGCATCCCCACTGCGTCGCCCAGTCGTCGTAGTCGTCGCGCTGCCCGCGGATGTAGATCATCCCGTTGACCGAACTGCCGCCGCCCAGCACCTTGCCCTGCGCGATGATCATGCTGCGACCGTTCGCGTTCGGCTGCGGTTCGGTCATGTACGGCCACGATTTCTTCTGGAACACCTGCATCACGCCGCCCGGAATCCGGTGAAACGGATTGTCGTCGCGCGTGCCGGCTTCCAGCAGCAGCACCGAACCGGCGTTCTGCTGGATCAACCGCGCGGCCACGACGCAACCGGCGGAACCCGCGCCGATGACGACGTAATCGAAGGTCAGGTCTTGAGTAGTCATGTGTCTGTCGAATGGGATAGGCGGGCGAGCAATGCTCGCGATCTTGTTGTTGTGTCTCCGAGCCGGCACGTGCGCGGCTACATCGCGATCGTGACGACCTTCTCCTCCAGGTACGCATCGAGCCCGCTCTGCGACAGGTCGCGCCCGACGCCGCTCTCCTTGAAGCCGCCCCACGGCAGCCGTGCGTCGAGCGGGCTCCACGCGTTCACCGCGACCGCGCCGACCCGCAGACGGGCGGCAGTACGGTGCGCGGTCGCGAGATCGCGGGTCCACAGCGTGGCGGACAACGCGTAGACGGTGTCGTTCGCCAGCGCGACGGCCTCGTCTTCCGTATCGAACGGCATGATCGTGCCGACCGGCCCGAACACTTCGTCGCGCGCGATGCGCATCGCCGGATCGACATTCGCGAACACCGTCGGCCGCACGAAGAAGCCTTGCGACGGCACCGGTTCGTCGCCCGCGACCATCGTCGCGCCGTCGTGAAGCGCCACGGCGATATGCGTCTTCACGCGGTCGGCATGGCGGGCGCTGATCAGCGCGCCCATCTGCGTCGCCGGGTCGAACGGCGTGCCGACCCTGACCGACCGCGCCGCATGCGCTAGCGCGCCGACGACGTCGTCGTAGTGACGGCGCTGCACCAGCACGCGCGTGCCGGCCGCGCACGTCTGCCCCTGGTTGACGAACAGCCCCATCGCGACGCCGGCGATCGCCTGCTCGAGATTCGCGTCGTCGAAGATGATCTGCGGCGCCTTGCCGCCGAGTTCCAGCGTCAGCCGCTTGAACTGTGCGCCGGCTTCGCGCGCGATCGTGCGGCCGACCTCGGTGCTGCCGGTGAAGCTGATCTTGTCGACGCCCGGGTGATTGACCAGCGCGGCCCCGACCGACGCACCGATGCCGTGCACGAGATTCACGACACCTGGCGGAAAACCAGCCTGCGCCGCCAGGTCCACCAGCGCCCCGACCGCGAGCGGCGCGTCCTCCGACGGCTTGATCACGACCGTGCAGCCGGCCGCGAGCGCGGGCGCCAGCTTCCAGCACGCGATCATCAGCGGCGCATTCCACGGCACGATCAGGCCGGCGACGCCGACTGCTTCGCGCACCGTGTAGTTGACGGTCGGGCGCCCCATGAAGCCGCCGGTCGGAATCTGGCGGCCTTCGAGCTTGTCCGCCCATCCGGCGAAGTAGCGCAGTGTGTCGATCGACATCGGCAGGTCCATCATGCGCACTTCCATCGCGGGGCGCCCCTGTTCACGCGCCAGCAACTCGACGAAGCGTTCCGCGTCATGCTCGAGCAGGTCGGCCAGCCGGTTCAGCAGCTTCGCCCGCGCCGCGCCGGGCAAGCGGCGCCAGGATCCGCCGTCGAATTCCGCGCGGGCCGCGCGCACGGCCCGGTCGACGTCGGCGCCGGTGCCGGCCGCCACGCGCGCAAGCAGGTGCCCGGTGCACGGTTCGAATTTCTCGAACCACTCGCCCCGCGCGGCGTCACACGCGTCGCCCGCGATCCGGTGTTGAAGGGTGTAGTCGGCTGTCATGGGGTTGTCTCCAGATTGTCGAAAGCCGATCCGGCGCTGAAAGCCGTATCGGCCTATCTGGCCCACTGTAGGACGCGGGTAGCAGCACCGCTGGGACATCCGTGCATCGAGTGCAGGATTCAGATGCACAAGCGCGTGGCGTGTTCGTCGACGCCGTCCGCATGCGCGCCGGCTCCGTGATCGGCTTGCGCGGCCAGCGCCTGGCTGACTCGCGCATGGTTGGCGCACCGCACGGCCGGCGGCATCGACGCGTACGCCGCGTCGCGAATCAACGCATGGCGGAACGAATAGAACACGCGATCGCGCCGATGTTGCGCATACATGATCCGCTCTTCGAGCAGCAGCTGCAGGTGCGCGTCGAGCGTGACGCGATCATGCGGCGATGCCGCGGCCAGCAGTTGCGCATCCACCTCGAGCCCGATCGTCGCGGCGAGCTGCGCGGTGCCGCGCGCATCGTCGATCCGGTCGAACGCGCGACCGAGCATTCCGCCGAGACTGAGCGGAAGCGGGCACGGGTCCATCGTCCGCAGCGCCGTGAGCGAGCCGTCCGCGCCGCACATCGTCAGCTCGCGCGCAACGGCCTCGATGAACAACGGAATGCCCGCCGTACGATGGATGAGCGGGTCGAGCCAGGCCGGATCGAGCGCGCCCTGGCCCAGGTGCGCCGACATCAGGCGCCGCGCGTCGTCGCGCGGCAGCCGGCGCAGTACCAGGCGCTCGGTCACGCCGCGCCAGCGCGCGAGCCTGACGGGTCGCGACGTGAGCACGATGCAAAGCGCCGCCGCGCGCGGCGAGCGCTGCAGGTACGCCAGAAAATCCTCGGTCGAGCGGTCGATCCACTGGACATCCTCGACGACGAGCAACACCGGCGCGCCATTGCCGAGCGACACGATCAATTGCTCGAGCACATCGAACAGCGCGTCCTGTTCGCGCGCGCCCGGCCACCTCGCCGCCTTCGCATCGCAGGGCAGCCCCAGCCAGGTCGCAAGCGCGACACGGGCCGCCGCACGATCGCATTCGAGCGCCGCGAGCATCGCGTCGATCGCCGCGTGCGTGATGTCGGCCGGACTGTCGGCGTCGAGTTGCCAATGCGCGCCGATGAACCGCAGGATCGGAAACAGCGCATGATTCTCCCGCTCCGGCTGGCATCCGCAATGCGCGAACGCGTGGCCCTGTGCCCGCACGGTCTCGCACAGCCCGTGTACGAGGCGCGACTTGCCGATTCCCGCGTCGCCGACGACGAGCCGCGGCGGCACATCGTGCATTACGCGACGATGCCGTGCAAGCGTCTCCTGCCACGCGCGCAGCAGCGCATCGAGTTCGCGCGTACGGCCGATCATCGGTGCCCGCATGCCGCCGTCGAGCGAATCGAACGGCGTATCGGCCCGACGCTCGCCGAGCAGTTCATGCACCGGCTGCGGGGCGAGGCCCGCCCGCGCCAGCCGCAACCCGGTCGGCCGGAAGTCGGCATGCCGTTCGAGCGCGAGCCGCGCATCGTCGCTGATCAGGATCTGCCCGGGCCCGGCCAGCCGCAACAACCGCGACGCGGCGGCCGGCGTCGATCCGCCCGCCCACTGCGCCGCATGCGCGAGAACCTGCCCGACGTGAATCGCGGCGGCCAATTCGACGCGCCAGCCTTCGCCGCTGTCCGTACAGCCGGCTTCGGCCGGCACCGGCAGCCGCGCGCGCCCGGCCACCCGCACCATGTCGAGTGCCGCACGTGCCGCCCGGCGCGCGGGCCGATCGATATCGCCTTGCAGGCCGAAATGGAACAGCAGCGTGTCGCCGAGCCGCTCGTCGACCTGCGCGCCATAGCCGACGGCGATATCCGCGCACTTCGTCAGCCACTGCGCCTCGTAGCGGTCGAGCAGGGCGCCGTGATCGGTTCCCGCATGGCGTTGCCGGCCGTCTCCGGCGATCGTCACGCAACAGCACAGCGTGGTGACCTGCCGGTATTCGCCCGCCGTTGCAACCGCGTCGCTGCGCGGCGCGAACGGATGCGGCCGCATGCGGCGGCTTGCGCGGCCGGCATCGAACGGACCGACGAGCGCGGCGAAATTGAGCGCACGAAACTGCGCCGCGAGTTCGTCGGCCGAGGCGGCACGCTGCGCCGGATGCTTGCTCAACGCATGCCGCAGCACCGAGCCGAGCGGATGCGACGCGATCGACGGGGGAAGCGCGACATCCACCGGACTGAGTTGCCGATAAAGAATGTCGGCGACGCTTGCGCCCTGCATCACGACTTCGCCCGTCAGGCATTCGATCACGACCAGGCCCCACGCATACAGGTCGCTTCCGGGCGTCGGCGGTTCGTTGCGCAGTTGCTCGGGCGCGCAGTACGACGGCGAGCCGAGCACCTCGGCCGCGAGCGTCGCGGCCTGGGGCGCGATCTCGGTCGCGCCGGGCAACAGCGCGCCGATCCCGAAATCGAGGAGCTTCGCGTGCGGCCCGTCGTCGGCCATCACGAGCACGATGTTTTGCGGCTTCAGATCCCGGTGCACGATGCCGCGGCGATGTGCAGCCGCGAGCGCATCGAGCACCTCCGTCATCAGCCGTCCGGTGTCGACGGCAGACAGCGGCCCCTCCATCGCGAGCCGGTCGTGCAGGGTCTGGCCCTGCACGCGCTCGAATACGGCGAACAGCCGCCCGTCGGGCGCTTCCCCCTGGTCCAGCAGCGCCACGATGTTCGGGTGCCGCAGCGCCTCGCACAGGCTCGTCTCGCGCCGGAAGCGCATGCGCTGGCGCGCGCGCTCGGCTTCGGTCCATGCGACATCGTCCCGCATCAGCTTGATCGCGACGTCCTGACCCGTCTCGCCGCAAGTCGCGCGAAACACCACGCCGCTGCCGCCTTCGCCGAGCAACGCACCGAGCTGGTAATGCCGCTTGCCGGTCAACGTCGCGAAAGGCGCGGCGGGCCGCTGCGATTCATGCGCGTGCGGCACGACGCGAGCGCGTGCCGCGGTCGGCAACCCGGATGGTCGTTCCGCGTTCACGAGCAATGGACGACCGGGTCCGGCGCCGGACGATGCATGCCGATGCGCGCCTCAACGCCCGGCACCGACTGGCATTCGAGGCGCTCGCCGCGCATGACGCGGAACGGGAAATCGCCGAAGCGGACGCTGCCGCGCCGCCGCTCGACCAGCTGACTCGCGTCCAGCCCCGGCAGCGCCGCGAACTGGCTACGGGCGCGATGAATCTGCACGTTGAGATGGGACGTATCGATACCGAGCATGCGCGCCAGCCGGTCGAGTTCGATCCAGCCTTGCGTGGCGGCGTCGTAGCCGGCCTGCATGTCGGCCGAACGTGCGCGGGCGAGCGTGACGAGGCTGTAGTGATGCGCGCGCTCGCCGAGGTCGACCACGCCGCCGCGAACATGCAGCAGCGCACGCGCATGCTCTTCGTCCCGGCTGACGAAGAATTCGAGCAATCGGGCCGGCACGGCCGGATCGGCCGGCGCGCGCAGCGTCATCGTCGAGCCATGGCGCACGAGCGCCACGCGCCACGTGACGTCGCCCGTCGACACTTCATCGCCGTCATGGAGCGCGCGCGGCGGCAACGTGTCGTCGCACAGCCAATCGCCGGCCGGCGACCGGACGATCGTGACCGGCTGCGCGGCGTGGGCAGCCAGGATCTGGCGCGGCGTGAGCACGATCGGGTGCACGGCGCCCCGTACCGGCCATAGCGTATCGGCCGGATCGTCGAGCGACTCGACGCGCCAGGGCGCGACACCCGCCCTGCCGAACCGGATCACGTCGCCGCGCTGCAGCACCGCGTGCTCGCCGTCGCGCAACGGCACGCCCGATACCGACGTGCCGTTGCTGCTGTGGTCGTGGAGCTCCCATCGGCCGCCGACCCAGCGGATATGGGCGTGGACCCGGGACACCGACGCGTCGCGGATGACCGTATCGCAGCGCGCGGCGTCGCGGCCGAACACGTGATACGCGCGGAGCAGGCACGCTTGCCCGGAAGAATCGTTCTTGAGTATCGCCATGGCTGCCCCGTATCGGATTCGCCCGGATCGCTCGAGTGACGCGTCGACGCCCGGGATCGCGATTGATTCAGTGATCGCGAACGGTGTCGACCGTTCGCCGCCTCGTTACCAGTTTCTTCGTCAACTTCCGTTCGGATCGTTGCTCATCCGGTGTGTGTTATTTCGACTGATTGAATGGTCGGTTGTTTTGTTGTTTTAAATTCGAGCAACTTGATGAAAATCCTGCCAAATAAAATCACGCTTCACAATCGAAATACCCAAATCCCGCCTTAATATTGCAATGCTTTACATTTACAACGAATCTTCAGCTCGCATATAAAGGGTCGAAAATCTTCACCACCCTGCAGGCCATGACAGGCTTGCAATCGACAGAGTCACCACATTGAATGACGGGGTCGATTTAAATACCTTTGCCGGCGCGGAAAATTTGTTTGATCGAAAGAAAATAAATTAAACAGTTTCAGAGATTCAAATAATTATCGTCGGCGTTTTATCAAATCTCATTACGTGAATTAACTGTGGGGTTCAGCTGCGTCGCAGCCGATGTCTCGCGGTGCCATCGGCGAGCGGATACGTGCCGGCACGCCGCCGCGTCACGATCAATCGCTGTCAATGGCCGCAGAGGCCGGCAAGGCGCGAACGGTCCGATCGTCGTGATCGACACGCCAACGAGCTTGATGCACCGCATCGACGGCCATCTCCGCCCCGAGCCGCCAGCCTATCCTCGCGCGCTATCCAGCCCCAATAAATCCCCTTGACGACCTATCTTTCGATATATATCTTTAGATATGTTTTACGACATATAGGACTCGATCATGCGACACAACCCTTCCCGCGGCCATGCCCGATGCGACGGTCATGGTGCGCATGCCCGCCCTGACGGGTTCGCCGGTCTCTGGTACGCAATCGGCCGCCATCGCCGCGGCCACGATCCGCTCGGCGGTGGCGGCCCGTTCGGTGGCCGTGGCGGGCGCGGCTTTGGCGATTTCGGCGACGACGGCATGCCGCGCGGCCGCCAGTTCAGCTCCGACGATCTCCAGCTGCTGCTGCTTGCGCTGGTCGCCGAGCAACCGAGCCACGGCTACGAGCTGATCAAGGCGCTCGACACGCGTTCGAACGGCTTCTACAGCCCGAGCCCCGGCATGGTGTATCCGGCCCTCACGTATCTCGAAGAAGTCGGCTTCGTCGCGTCGCAGGCGGAAGGCAACCGCAAGCGCTATGCGCTGACCGACGCCGGCCGCGCGCATCTCGACGCGCAACGCGAACGCGTCGACACACTGTTCGCACGCCTCACGCACCTCGCGCGCAAGATGGAGTTCATGCGCCGCGCGTTCGCAGGAGAATCGGCGGGCAACGAAACGCCGGACGAAGCGCAAGCAGGCTGGCTGCCGGAGTTCGTCGAGGCACGCCTCGCACTCAAGCGCGCGCTGCTGCACAAGAGCGCCGCCGACGCCGACGAACAGCGCCGCATCGCCGCCATCATGCGCCGCGCGACGGCTGAAATCGAAGGCGGCAGCGGTGCGTAATCCGCGCCGCCCCTTCCAACCCTAAGGAGAACGGATTGATGCAGAACACATCCGACCGCACCGTGACCCGCGTGCGCCACACCCTCAAGTTCCGCTTGCTGCAAGTCCTACGCGTGCACACCGTCACGCCGCACCTGCTGCGCGTCACGCTTGGCGGCCCCGATCTCGCGGATTTCGAATCCGCGTCGTTCGACGATCACGTGAAGGTATTTTTCCCGCCGCCCGGCGCTGAACGGCCCGTGCTGCCGACGCTCGGCGCGAACGGTCCCGAGTTTCCGGAAGGCGAACCGAAGCCGGTCGCGCGCGACTTCACGCCGCGCCGCTTCGACCGCGCCGCCGGCGAACTCGATCTGGAATTCGTGCTGAACCACCCGGGCCCCGCGTCGCAGTGGGCCGCGCAGGCACGTGTCGGCCAATGGCTCGGCATCGGCGGCCCGCGCGGTTCGTTCGTCGTCCCGACCGGTTTCGACTGGCACCTGCTGATCGGCGACGATACGGCGCTGCCGGCGATCGCGCGGCGTCTCGAGGAATTGCCGGCCGGCGCGCGTGTAGCCGTCGTGATGGAAGTCGCGGATCGCACCGCGCAGATCGCGTTCGACACGCGCGCCGACGTGCATGAAATCTGGCGCTTCCGCGCCGAAGCCGACGCGGCGGACGGCGACGTGCTGCTGAATGCCGTGCGCGACCTGCCGCTGCCGCCGTCCGGCGACGGCTATGTGTGGGCGGCGGGCGAAGCGCTGTCGATGCGCGCGGTACGCCAGCACCTGACCGGCGAGCGCGGCGTCGACAAGTCGCGCATCCGTGCGGCGGCCTACTGGAAACGCGGCGCGGCGGCCGTGCACGAAACGCTGGAAGACTGATGGATGCGGGTGCCCGGCAAACGGGTACCGCTTGAGGTTGGCCGGCCGATGACACGATCGTGGCGTCGGCGCACCAGCGGGCTTGGCACCGCTATCGCGACTGGTATATATCTGTGGGTGCGACGCCGCTGTCGGGCGACAGCCGCCGCAGCCCGCCCAGGAGCGCCCGGTCATGACAAAAGAAAGCCACGCTTCGCCGTTCCTTCGCAACCTGAAGATCGCCGGCTATTGCGGCCTAGCCGCGGTGGTACTCGCGCTGTTCGTCGCGATGTGCGCGATCCTGAAGGAAAGCGCACTCGACCGCGACGCCGCGCAACACCCTGCCGATACCGCTGAACTGCACGATGCGGGCGCTGGCCCGTCCACATCGGCCGAATCGGCCAAGACACCCGGCTGACCGCGTTCGGCCCTTTCTCCTGCCGCTTACGGCGCGTGCCGGCGGCCCATCACGGCGGCATGCACCGAATCGCCGAGCCGTTCGAGCAGCGCGGTCACGCGTTGCCCGTACAGGTGCGCGGCCAGCGCGCCAGCCGTGCCGACCAGCACGCCG
The DNA here is from genome assembly GCF_002223365.1 of Burkholderia sp. AU6039. Taxonomy (NCBI): domain Bacteria; kingdom Pseudomonadati; phylum Pseudomonadota; class Betaproteobacteria; order Burkholderiales; family Burkholderiaceae; genus Burkholderia; species Burkholderia sp. AU6039. Next base: position 2,035 of record NZ_NKFK01000005.1, on the reverse strand, counting down.
CCTGCCATGTCGAACGGCCAGTGCACGCCCACATAGATACGTCCCCATGCAATCGCCGCGGCCATCGCGACCATCACGAACCCGGTGAACCGGGTCGTGCCGCCGAGCATCAACCCGACCGCCATGCTCCACGCGAACGTCATGTGATCGCTCGGAAACGAGCTGTCCGGCGCGTGCGGAATCAGCTGCGTGCCGACGCCCGCCATGAACGGGCGCGGCGAGAACCAGAAATGTCCGATGACTTGCGCGAGCGCGAGCGCCACGCACACGCCGACGCCGGCTTCGATCGCCTGGCGCCGCGTCGGGCGCGCGCCGAAGATCCAGGTCAGCAGCAGCATCGCGGGCAACGCATAGACGAGCCAGTCGGCGGCGAAGATGGCGAGGCGGGCCACGCCCGGCTGCGGCGCAACCCCGGCGTTGATGGCGGAAAAGAGGGTGAGATTGAGGGTCTGCATGAATCCGGTTGCGTGGGGCGTAAAAAATCGGCCGGTTGCCCGGCCTGCTACGAACGATGCTAAGGCGCACCCGCTTAAGTGATGCTTAATAAGACGACCGCGCGACGAAGCCCGCCGCCGCGAACGCGCTTAGAGCCTGCACCGCAACACAAGTTCACACATTTGTCATATTCCCGCGCGACCGTCTCCCGAAAAGGCTCACCTGGCATCCCGTAAAGACTCACCTTTTTCACATCGTGGCGTCATCGACGCGTGCAAACATCGGGACGCCGGGTGCCATCCAGACCGTTTGCGTCATTCATCTCAATATTTACGCTGCAAATGCTTCGAAATCGGCAACAATTAATTCCATATGCGGCATCGCACAACGGTAACGCACAGGCATAGGATTACGAGCTTACGAGCACTCATCCACGAAGCGATCAACAACAAGGAGTCCGCATGAAACCCAGCGATGTCCGATCGAAAGCGTTTGCGATGCCGTTGACCAGCCCCGCCTTCCCGATGGGCCCTTACCGTTTCGTCGATCGTGAGTTCCTGATCATCACGTATCGCACCGATCCGGACCGTCTCCGCGAAATCGTCCCCGAGCCGCTGCAGGTCACCGAGCCACTCGTGCATTACGAATTCATCCGCATGGCCGATTCGACCGGCTTCGGCGACTACACCGAAAGCGGTCAGGTGATTCCCGTCGAATACAACGGCCAGCCGGGCGGCTATACGCTCGCGATGTATCTCGACGATCACCCGCCGATCGCCGGCGGCCGCGAGTTGTGGGGCTTCCCGAAGAAGCTCGCGTCGCCCACGCTGCACGTGAACACCGACCACCTCCTCGGCACGCTCGACTACGGCAAGGTGCGCGTCGCCACCGGCACGATGGGCTACAAGCACAAGGAGCTCGACATCGACGAGCAGACCAGGCGTCTCGCCGGCCCCAATTTCCTGCTGAAGATCATCCCGCACGTCGACGGCACCGCGCGCGTCTGCGAACTGGTGCGCTACTACATGCAGGACATCAAGATGAAGGGCGCGTGGACGGGCCCCGCATCGCTCGAGCTGGCGCCGCATGCGCTCGCGCCCGTGGCCGACCTGCCCGTGCTCGAAATCGTCGAAGCCCGCCACATCGTCGCAGATTTGACACTGGGCCTTGGCGAAGTCGTCTACGATTACCTGGCTCAGTAACACGTCCGCAGTCCTTTCTCCCTGTCAATCCTTTCACCACGGGAATTCGAACATGAGCAACCTGAATGGCAAGACCGCAGTCGTCACGGGCGCCGCGAGCGGCATCGGCAAGGAAATCGCACTCGAGCTCGCGAAAGCGGGCGCGGCCGTCGCGATCGCCGACCTGAACCAGGACGGCGCGAACGCGGTCGCCGACGAGATCGTCAAGGCGGGCGGCAAGGCAATCGGCGTCGCGATGGACGTGACGAACGAGGAAGCCGTGAACAGCGGCATCGACAAGGTGGCCGAAACGTTCGGCTCGGTCGACATCCTCGTGTCGAACGCGGGCATCCAGATCGTCAACCCGATCGAGAACTATTCGTTCGCCGACTGGAAGAAGATGCAGGCGATCCACGTCG